>NZ_CANMEU010000001.1 GCF_947497045.1 uncultured Tateyamaria sp.
GGCAAACCACCATCCTACTACTCCAGCATGATCGCCCGTAATCGCAAACCATCACGCCACGTCCTGCAAACGCTGCTGAACGTAACAAAGACGATACTCGCCACGTTCATCGGCAATCCGCATTTTGGCAAGCCTTACGCGGTGAACCTTAACCACGCTTACGAAGAGCTAGAAGGTATCGTTGAACAGATCAGCGTGCAGCTGGATATCGGGTGCGTTGTGGAGAATTTGGAGCGGTGATTAGGTTTCACCGCTTTCGGCCATCTTCTCTGCGCGCTCGATATAATCTGGTGTCACGTAGTTCACAAAGTCCAGCCTATCTCCCGCTGCAAAGCTAGATCGATATGACCGCAGTTTCGACACATCGCCAAGTATAACCAATGCAGCTAAATGCCAAATTGGTCGTGCACCCGGTGCATTTGTTGGCAAACCAGCATGTTCCAGCAATGCAGCAGGCAAATCCTGTTTCTTAGCCCAATCGATGGCTTCATCGGATAAACGAACAACGTGCTCGATCTGAACCTCTGGCACTTTGAACTTAATGCCCTTCCAAGCCCTTACCAGTGGTGTGTAACCTGTACCTCTGCCCCGTATCTTTGCGCAAACATCGCTAAATTTATCAGTTGAGAGAGTTGGAGAAGCTGCAAGTTGTTGTTCTCCACGTATGCGCCGAATGTCAGGTATAATTCTGACCTGACGGTCCGGCAGATCAAAAACTGCGTATTTATCGCCGACTTCGTCCGTTGCGATTCTCCAGCCGATTTGCTCCAGCTCTTTACAAGCGTCTTTCATATTCATTACCCCGCACCCGGAAATGTTTGAATTTCGATAGGAATTCCATTTGGATAACCTTGTTCACGCAAGGGAACACCTGGCTCTAAGCCAAAATCATCAGCAACTTGTCCACGCGGAATGGCGTCACCACTGTTGATCTATGGGTAAATTTCAGTTTGACGAATGCTAAGATCGGAATTTCCTGTTTTGATCTCAATAATGCGAACCTGGCCATCCGGCGTTTCATAGATGATATCGGACCGACAGCGTCCAGTCCCACAAGAACTACCGAATGAAACTTCTCTTTCTGAAACCCTAAATCCTTGTAAGTCCCCATTTTATGCATTGTAAAAAGGCTCGGAATTAATAGTCTCCGCCTTCCAAACTTCGAATAAAGTCGCTCCAAAAACCCAAAATATTGATGCTTCCGTCTAAGTCAATTGGATCGCAAGAAAAGAACAAAACCCCACTATCGCTGTTTTTGAAGCCAAAATATGTTCCCCCACCATCACTGGCAAACAGCTTGTTTTCTTTGCTAAACATGTCGCTGCTAATGGAACCATACTCGTCGATTTCACTTGCCGTCCAAAGTTGGATATAACTTTCTCCTATTTCGCCTTCTGCGGCTTCATACTTTCGGTAGAACGCGTTCAATTCGAAAGTTTCCCCAAATTCCGGCCATAAATCCTCACCCTCAACAATCGAAGATCGAGCAATTTTATTTGGTAGCATTTCAATTGTCATTCAAGTGAACCCTTAAGCTTTGCCCACCATGGTGAAACCACTTTTCGATGATAGTCCGCAGACAGAACATACTTGTTTGCTGGATCAGTAGGAGACCCGCCATATTTCACAGGCACGATCTCATGCACCTCATAACCATTTGGGATGTTATTTTCTCTTCTGTACTTTCTGTTTGCAGCGTTTTTTGCCTTAAGCGCAGCTGCGTACTCATCGCCTTCAATCAATCTAAAGGTCGTGTTTTTAGGCGGCTGTGGAATTGCTTCACCTTTAGGATAGCCCTTCCAATCAGATACACTAAAAGTCCCATTTGGAAATTTCTTAACTGCTGTATTTGTAGCATTACAACACTCGGACGCGTGTTTTTGGAAGAAGCCAAAACTTTCCAATGAAGCCAATTGGTTAGCTTCTGGATTTTGCCCAACGTACTGTTGAGTGCTGCCAAAATCGCCCAAAGCGTGTTTTTCGGATACGGACGCAAATGCGCCAACGCACATGGCGATGAGCAGCAAAAACGACGTCAGCAATGTTTTAAGTTGGGCCTTCATTTGTCTTTGATACGGCAAAGTCTGCGGTTTTTCAAAGACTTGTGTGATCACCATCATCGATTAGATCACCGTCCTCCTGCCCATGCAGTTTTGCGGGATGTGTCAACGTATGCACGGCCTTCAGCTTTTGGATGCTCACATGTGTGTAAATCTGCGTCGTGTTCATTGATGCATGACCAAGCAGCTGCTGAATGAAGCGTATGTCGGCGCCGTTCTCCAACATCAATGTTGCACAGCTGTGGCGCAGCATATGGCATGAGCCACTTTTGCCGATGTCAGCGGCATCAATGGCATTGCGCACCAGTTGCGTCATCCTGTTTGGTGTGAACGCCTCGCCCAAACTGGTCAAAAAGAAGCTGGTATCACCGATAAGGTCCAAACTGGGCCGCACATCGTAAAGGTACTTCTCGCAATATTTGAGCGCACGGGCACCAATCGGCACCATCCTGTCCTTGCTGCCTTTGCCCATACGTATGAACACGGTGCCACGTTCAAGATCAAAATCATCCCATCTGAGTGCGATGATCTCCATCCTTCGCATTCCAGTGCTGTACAAGACCTCCAAAATAGCCCTGTCACGCACACCAAGTGCTGTTTGGGTGTCCATGCTGCTAAGAATGAGTTCGACCTCTCGTTGGCTTAAAACAGCGCGTGGCAATCGATGATCCAAACGCGGCAGTTCCAAGTCCGAAGCTGGATTGCTGAGCAAGTGATTGTTCTTCACCAACCAGCTAAAAAAAGCGCGGATCGGTATCACACGCCCATGTTGGGACCTAACCGACAACGGCTCACCATTCTGTTTGCGATGATGGAACAGATGCCGCTGATACGCCTCCAACACGGGCCGTGTAATCTCATTGGGATATTTTAGCCCACGTTCATCTGCCCAAAGGATAAAATATCGCAGATACGTTTCTCTGTTTTGAACCGTGCGCGGTGAGTAATGCTTTTCCAGCTGATAAGCCAAAAACCTGCGCATCCAGTGATACAGCGTGTTGGGATCAGTTGCGTCACCAATCACTGGCAACGGTGTATGTTGACCTTTTTTCGGCATCAGCAGCAACCAACATGGATTGGAGCGGATAACGATGCGGTTCCTGCGCAAAGCAACTGTTTAGCAGCTAAAAAATAATAAACGCGCGTGTTACGAGTACCGGCACTTTTGTCTTTGATCCCCATAAGTGCTTGCAAACACACCGACCACTTCGGTTCAAACGTCACTTTGTTCAAAGATAACAATGACAAAACCGGTCGGATTGCAAAGCCGACCACTTCCCGACCACTTTGCAAAAAAGCCGACCACTTCACCAAAAATCCGACCACTTAAACAGTGTTCGCAAGTTTGGGACCCTGCGCATCCTTTGGTTTCGGCGGACCTGTTGCTGGTTTTGCAGCTGGATCAATCAGCTCAACATTGGGTTCTGTACTGCCCACACCCTGCACCAATTGATACTCATAAGCGATACCGCCTTGCATGGTTTTACGGGTCACATGTAAATATTCCATCTCCACCAACCGATTCAAATGCAGCTTTAACTGCGTATCCGACCAACCAAGTTGTTGACGCAACTCCTTGCGCTTAAACCCAACACTGCTTGGCTTTACCCCCTGTTCTTTTGCCTCCTGCGTGACCCAATCCGTTATGCCAATCAGCAGTTTGCGCGTTTGCGGCGGCAATTCATCTAATGTGCGGCTCAACACCTGCTTGGCTAACCTATTCGCAAGTATAATATCCGCTGGCATCACCTCCACATAAGAGATCTCCTTGCCCTCATGTGTCACCGTTTTGATATCCCGCTGGTACTGGTGCAGCAGCGCAATCGACGCAATCAAACTGAGATATTTCATATGATCGCGCCGTGTTCGCGTTTGCCCATTGGCAAAACCCAGCTGATCCGCAAACGGATTAACCACATGCAAAGGTTTCAGCAGATATTGCGCGGCCCTGTGCTTTTGTTGAACCGCATCCTTGCTAAGATTGGCCAACAACCCATCCAGCGTTTGGGCATGACGCTGCGCTTTATGGATCGCATCGGTTTGGGCACGGGTTTCATTCACGCTTAGAACCAAACAGCGGTTCATCAACTCCTCATCAATATCGATCGCCGTTGTCGTCAGCATCAACATTACAGGGCCTTCAACCTTGTATTCTTTGGTTACAAGCTGCCCAGTGCTGTCGTCCTTACCTGTTGACGCAATCGTAATTTGACCCTCCGATTGCAGCAGCTTTAACGCATAGGACGCATTACTTGCGCCTTCCTCCTCCGCAATCGCCAGTATCTTGTTCTTCAAGTTGGTCTCGCCCATGTAAAACAAGCTTTGACCCGTCAATGCTGAGTATTGCACCCGTTCATCCACTGGCATCATACCCAGCACGGTTTCCATCACAGACGATTTACCCGCAGCCGAACTGGACTGGATCATCACCGCCAAAGGTTTTGACAACTTCCTGCTGGTTGCCGCCAAATACGCAGTGAGCAAATTGCTGTCCTCACCCACAACACCAAGCTTGGCAAAATCAGTTGTGATCGCATCCACCAGTTTGGGATCATGCAACAACGCCTGTGCTTGCTTTAGCGTAGCTTGCGCAAATTCTGGCGTCTCAGCGTCCAGCTGTGTTTCTTTGGCCTGTGCCTCAGCTTGCAACGCCTCCAAACGCAACAACAACTGACCTAAATCCCGCTTGATCCGATCCTCTGCTATCCCTGTTTCCACCGCCGCCTGCGTGACAAACTGTGCGCGTTGCCGTGCATGATACAAATCCAACATATCGATGAAGAAGAACTCACCCACCCGTAGCATCAAATTGATCCGCAATGCGCCATAGCCACTGTTTTTGGCAAACCCACGTATCCGATAAGACCTTGGGCCAATCTCAGCTGTGATTTGATCCGCGCCCACATCCAGTGTGATCTCAGTTTGCGGGATACGGGTTTGATCCGCTGCCAGTTGCACCACTTTTGACGATGACGACGACACAGCTGCGTCACCTGCATCTTTGCCAGCATGAACCAATTCTGCATTGCGCAGAAGCAAATCCAGCGCCTTTACCGCTGGTTGCACCTTCAACGCATAGGCATTGGCATCCATGCCTTTTGGGAAGTGAACACGGCGCACCTCAATCCCATGCTGTGCAAACCAAGTGCCATGTTTCTCAGCTGCACGACCACCTGCCTCATCCGCATCAAACGCAATAAACACACGTTTAATCCCATGCGTGACAAACGCTTGCTTGATATCTTCGCTAAACCCACTGGTGCCATAGATAGCAGTGACGTTTCTAAACCCATGCCGCCAAAACGACATCGCATCCAACAGCGCCTCACACAGGATAATTTCATCAGCGGCTTCAAACGCAGCTGCATTCCACACACCTTTATGCGCGCCTGGCAAATATCCATGTTTCAGCTCCTTCTTACCGATCTTGTGATCCGGCCGGATTTTGCGCCCATACACCTCAGTAACAGAGCCATCATCGCCAAAAATCGGCACCACCAAACAACCGCCAAAATGCTCAAACCGCGTTTGGCGATAAATCCCAACATCCAGCAACGTGTTACGGATCGTCTTGCCAGCCTTCGTATGTTTGCTCGGCAACCGATAGCCCAATGTGCGATTGCAGTACCCAAGCTGGAACGTCTCAATCAAAGCGGGATCATCCAACCCACGCTTGGCCAAAAACGCCAATGCATCCGCATCCTCGTTCAAACAGCTATGATAATACGTGATCACCTCGCCCAATGCGCGTTTTGCATCCACATCCATTGGCATGATCGGTTCAATCGGGTTCTTCTTCGCACCCTGCCCAACACCCATACCACTGGACCCAGACCTTAAAATCTCAACCGCATGCGGGAAGCTCACCTTTTGACGCTGCATCACCCAATCCAAAATCGAGCCAGCAGCACCACAGCCAAAGCAATGATACAGGTTCTTAGCTGGTGTAATCACACAGCTTGGGGTTTTTTCCTCATGGAACGGACACAATATCACCCAGTCCTTACCTTGCTTGTGCGTTTCAAACCCTTCCGCCTTCACCCACTCCAGCAAAGACACGTCTTGTTTTAAGCGCAAAACTTCATCGTCACTGATACGCGGCAAGCTTATCTCCCGTAAAATGCGTCAAGCAGGTGATTCTGCATTATTTACGTGCATACTAAGCTACTATCGGCAAATCACGCAAGAACGGGGTGCTATCATGCAAATCAACCAGATTCCTTTAAAGGCCAACTTCATGAGCTTTGACAAAAACCTGCTGCGCTTGCGTAAATCCCGCAATCTCACACAAGACCAAATGGCCGAACTTGTCGGTATGCATGTGACCTCCATCAAAACTTACGAGACCGGCAAAACCCAACCCTCCCTTGATGGTCTCAAAAAAATCATCACAGCCTTCGGCATCACAGCCGATGAACTGTTGTTCGATGAACATGAACGCGATCCAAGCATGGACCTTAAACTGGCATTCGAAGCCGTCACCCAAATGAACGAAGACGACAAGCAAACCGTGCTGTCCCTAATCGAAGCGATGATGCTCAAACACCAAGCCCGTACATTGCTGACACGCGAAGCTAGCTAGGCCAGTATCAACGCTTATACCGATGAAGATGCACTTGCAGCTGCTGGTCCAACTCACCTGCCTTTATGGCCTGTTTCAGCAGCTCCAGCGTATTTGGGATATCCTCGCAGTGACCAACTTCAATGCTGGGTTTCTTCGCTGATACCCACAGCACATGACCATTCAGCTGCAAAGTAATGATCCATGCGCCACTGCTGTGTTCCCAGTAAAATCGATCCGATCCTATTGGGATTTCTTGATCTTCACATCTCAGCCATGCACGCACCATATCGATGAACACACCATCGTTCAGCGCGGTTTCAACTTGGTTGATTTGATGATCCAGCGATTGCACCAACTGGGACCGTGCAGCTGCAAGGTCATCCACCACATCCGTTTGCAGCCATGTGCTAAGAGTAAGTTGATCCAAATAGCTGGTCATCGACCATCACAATCACCAAATGCGGGATCACCCGTATATGCGGCACCATCGTCGGTTTCTGTGCCAGAGTTGGTTTCACCGCGCTCACCAACAATCTGTCCATAGCCGTCAACATTTTGAGCTGGGTCTGGTGATCGCGTTTCTTCTTGTTCAACGTGTTCGCCATGTTGATCCGTACATGGGCCAGCATCATCGCTTTGCGCCAGTGTCTGCGTTCCAGTGAACAAAAGCACAGCTATAACAGTAAGTTTCATATCGACATCCTTTGATTAGAGATGCCTTGCGTTAGTTTCATCTACCCATTGGAACGACCGTTTTCCTTGCCATGCCAACCAAGTTCAGAGATTTTGGGATTTCCTACTTGGTTGATGTGCCGCCTATAACAGCTGCACAGCCTGCGCCTTCATTTGATCCGTCACCTCAATATACCGCTGTGTTGTTGTCAGCTGTTTGTGGCCCGCAAGTTCCATAATCGTTTTGCTGGTGACACCCTTCTTGGCCAGTTCCGTTATAAACCAACGACGACCAGAATGTGATGATGCATCCGTAAACCCAACACCAGCGTAGAGCCGTGCAAAAACTTGGGCCAAAGAATTAGCTGAGAAGTGACCACCGCGCTGAGATGCAATTATTGGGCCTGTAACATCACTGCGGTTTCTTGATTTGATCAAGTTTTGAGCCGTGACCAGTTCCGCCATCAGCTTCGCATTCACATGCACCAGCCGTGCCTCTTTACCCTTCGTATCAGCGGCATTCAGATAAAACTGACTTCGGATCGAACCATTCACATCCAGCAACTGCTCCCAAGTTAATGTTGCGATTTCACCAACACGAAGACCTGCATAATGTGAGAGCATCACAGCTAAGCGGTTTCGGATTGGGTGTTTGGTCCCGCTGCAATAGGTCAAAACCCGTTTGATCTCCGCATCCGTTAATACCCGTGCCTGCTTCATCGCCATCTCCCAAAAAAGTATCATTAAAACAACGCTCTAATTGCTTTATGTGATAACGCCATCCAGCAACCGCTGCGACCGCTTTCTAAAACCCAATGAACTCAACGCACTGCGCCCAAGTATCATGTTCTGTGTAATATGTGATAAGTCAGAACCTGTGACGCAAATGCGCGATCCATTGGCCAAGTCCGATATCGGACAAACACGCAAGAACATGTTTTTTCCACTGGAAAGTCGCCGCTAAAAGTTTCGCGAAGAAAGTTTTTCCGAGTTCTTACAAGCAAACACAGCCAGTGATCACCCACAAAAAAAGCAGAACCGTGAAGTCCTGCTTGATATCGATCCATGCTACAAAACGCTGAGTGCCACAGCGTGTAAAGCATCCATGTTGTTGATGTGCTGTCATGTCCAAGCTGCTGTAAATGCTTGATTATCATGTTCAGCGGTTCTTGAGTTCTTTGAATGTGAACATGCTGACTTTATGATCTGTGAACTTTGCATGAGTAACAATTGCGTCGGTCTCAAACCGCGCAATCCCACCGTTCCTGCAATGTTACTTTGTTGGTCAAACACCTGCGTGTAACGCTCAATGTTTGAACCGTGCCAACTGATGTTGATGGCCAGTACTTCCAACCAAGTTGCGTTTCAAAAAACTTTAGGCCGCCGCCATAAATTCTCGCGCCGTAAAGCACTGACGCTCAAAGAACCGATCTTTGTAAAATTCTTTCGTGCAATATTCCGACAAACCGCCAGCATTATCGACGTCTTTGATAACAACCGACCCACTTGGACACAGCTTTCGCCAAATCCGATTTGCATGCATCTGCAATCCAAACCTGTTGCAATATGGCCTGTTGATCAACGCTTGCACATGTATGTTTGTGTGCTCGTGTTCGACGTAAAACAGACCGTCAATGCGCTGTTCAGCATCAACATGCATAAAACCACGCTTGCCGTGCTTCCATTGATCCATGCCACGCAAAAACCGACGTGTCAGATTTTGCACCCGCCCAATCGACATCTGCTGGTTCGTCGCCAGTGTTAAAAATAGCTCCGGTTCCAGCTGCTGTGCAAACTGCTTGTACGCAGCGCGTAGCCGTTCCTTGTCCATATAAATTCGTTTCTGCATGACCTCAGTATACGCCATCTTGCCCTCCGCATTCATTATTTAAATCGACGAGCATGACGCCGTAATCCACGTCATCCGACTGCCCGTCTTCGATAAATATATTTATGCAGAGCAGCTGTTTCGCAGCTGCCTATTACGCCAAAACGGAGCCACAGAATGCGATACAGCGAGATCAACCAAACCCAACTACTACAGGACGCCTTTCACTGCTATCGACGCAACAACTTGGTGATATCTCAACGCAGCTTTTCCCGCCGCATATTGGGCAAACCACCATCCTACTACTCCAGCATGATCGCCCGTAATCGCAAACCATCACGCCACGTCCTGCAAACGCTGCTGAACGTCACAAAGACCATACTGGCCACGTTCCTTGGCAATCCGCATTTCGGCAAACCATACGCGGTGAACCTAAATCACGCTTACGAAGAACTCGAAGCTATTGTTGAACAGGTTAGCGTTCAGCTGGATATCGGATGTGTGGTCGAGAATATCAAAGCAGGATCGGCTTGTAGCTAAACGCTTTCTCTACAATTTCTTCTGGCGTCATTTCCGGCATGTGATCAACCATGTAATCCCAATAGTTTGGGTCTGGCAAAATTCTATCGAGCTCCAAGACAATGCTTTGTTGCCTTTCGTCAGATGCAGAACCTGTGCGCATTTCAGCAATCAAACTCACCGCATAATCTCTTTCCCCAAGGTTTTCGTTCATAGTTATTTTCCTCTAATGTGATTTAGCGGTGTACGGATAACGATGTTATTCAAATCATATACGTTTCCGCCGTTTTGAAGCTCTTGATTGTGGTCAAGTTCGTATTTGATCCGCCCGCCTTGCTGTTGGGTACGTACAGCGTATGGTGCCCGGCCCGCTTGCATTTCACGTAAACTGTCAGCACCGAATTGACGGCGCAGGTTTGGATCATTTGCTGCCGTTCTCCAAAATTCCTGCCTGAACTCGTCGAAATTGTTGAACCGTTTACCCGCCATTTGTTCGGCAACTTGACTGGGCACTCGACCTGCATTGCCACTGGTCCCACGTAGCCAAGTATCGCCCTGCCCAATTGTTGGTAAGTTTCCACCATGTGAAGCGACACCAGGTTCTGCTCTTCTTGCTGATCCAACCGATGTTGGTTTTGGTAAAAGCAACACATCATCTGTTCTATTTGTAGCCCCCCCCGCCGCAGTTTCCACCACGGTATCGACAGCACGTTTGACATCATCGCCGCCGCGCCGACTGACCCAGCCCAGCACTGCCATCACGGTCTTGTCGCCCGGAATGGCGGCTCCGACGCCCCAGGCAACTCCAGCCTCGACGCCGTATTCCAGTGAGGCCGCCATAAACGCGTCGCAGTCGGCACGCCCCTTCGTTTGCTGGCACGTCAGCCCAAGCTCGGCAATCTGTTTGGCCTCTACCGCTGTGATGATCACATCGGCGGCTGTGGCTCCAAATATGGCCGCCGCGACGAGATACCCGCAATATATGGCAGCCGGTCCAAGGCAGTTATTGTCGTAGTCGAGCACAGCCGCATGCGCGGTGGCATAGACGTTGTCCGCCTCGCCGCCCGAAACAAAATAGCCAGCTAGGGCCCCAACCAGTTCAACGCGATTGCGGTGCTCTTCAAGGTTATCGGCTCCGAGGGACAGTTCACTGGTTGTTACGATCTCTGCAACCAGTGACCCAAGCGCGCCCGACCCGCAGCTTGCACCCTGCGCTTCGGCGGCGAGACAATTGATTGTGGCTTTGGCAACCAGCTTCTCGATCGAGAAGCGGTCGTGCCCGTAGATGTCGGACACGCCCTCAATGGCTGCTCCGGCGACGCCACTTGCAACATAGCTCACCACCGCGCCCAAAACGCCGTTGCCAAAATCGGTTCCGTAGGCCGCTGAGGCGACCCCGGACGAGATGGCCCCATCCAAGCCTGCGTTCAGCAGCCCGGACACTGTCAGCTGGCTCGACCCGAAGCCATCAATCAACGCGTCGTTGAACGGATGCCCATTTGGGAAGTTTATGTCGATTCCGGAGGTGAGCCCTGCACTCAGCCCCGCAAATGCGGCCCCTTCCACGATCTCGCCGATATCGAAGTTACCCGTCACGACCCCTTCGACCGATCCGACGATGGCGTGGCTGACAAAGGCGTCGACCCCCGTTGCCAGCCAGCCTGCGGGGACGTTCAGAAGGCTTTGTGCGATCCCAACAGTGCCGACCGCCCCGACCCAATTGCCCACCGCGATGCTCGCAAGCGCCTTGAAGGCGGGGCTGATGGCCACGGTCTCTTCGTAAAAATACGTGTGCTGCAGGTCTTGTTCGACAAGGCTCAGACCGTCGAGCGCCAGCAGCTCTTCGGGGTAGAGGGCGCTGATATCGTCCGCGCCGAAGATCTGCGGCAGCGTGTAGCCTTGCGCCGTTGTCGCCCCCCGCTCGGCAGGGCTGTCGATCCCGTCGGTGGCGTCCGAATAGACCACCAGCGTTGTCGTCCCGGCCACGTCAAATGCGATTGTGTTCCCGGCAAAGGACGTATGCGTGACCGTCTCGTCAAACGAGCGCTCCACTTCGGTGGCGATGGTCACAAGCCCGGTATTGTTTTCGGAGAACCGGGTCTCAAGCGTGCTGACAGCACCCTCGATCACCAGATCGGCCCCGCTGGAGATGGTCAGCGTGCCCTCGGCCCCAAGGCGCGCGCCGATCAGTGCCGTGTTGTCCGCCGAGACGACGCTCAGGTCCAGTCCAGCCAGCACGTCGGTGCCGGTCGTGATCTCCTGACGCACGAAGGATGATCTGTCCGAGCTGAGCAACCCCCCGAACCGGGACCGGCTGCGCTGTTCGCGATCCTGCTGCACATCCGTGATCGTGCCGAGCCGGACCTGCCCCAGCTCGGAGGCCAGCGTGATGTTTCCGGCGCGGCTGTCAAAGCTGGAGCCTGCCGTGATCAGATCGCCCGCGCTGGTGGTGCCTGCCACGACGCTGATGTCGCCATCGGCCGTGATCTGCGTGCCAGCGTTGGTCACGCTCAGCCGGTCAATCGCGATCCGCTTTTCCGACAGCAGTCCGCTGAATTCGTAGTCGTAAGTGGAGGTTTCGATGTCCTGGGCTGCGGTCAGGACGATATCGCGGGCCGCTTGCACGCTGACATTGCCTGCGCTGTTGATCACCGTGCCGACAAATTCCGCGTCAACCCCGCTGGTAATTGCGACATCGCCGCCCGTTTGCAGGCTCGTGACGTTGGCAACGCTGGTAAACAGGGTTTCCGACCAGTTGCGCCCTGTTCGCGCTTGATCAAGCACGGCGCTTTGGGCTCCAAAAATGACGTTGCCAGCGGCATTGATGGTTGCGGACCCGGCGACGGCGACACGCGCGGCTGACAGGGTCGTATCGCCAAGAGAGGTCAGCGACAGCTCACCGCCGATCACGAGCTCCGGCAGGTCCAGACTGACGACCCGGCTGGTCTGGTTGGCCCAGTCATAGGTGCGGTCGGTCTCGGCCGCCGCGATGGAGATGTCTCGGACGGCAACAATTCGGGTCGATCCCCGTGAGGTGATATCCGTGCCGTGCAGGATGACGTTCTCGGCTGCATTCAAGGCCAGATCGCCACCCGATATCGCACCGCCCCGCAGCGCAAGGGAACCCGATGTGGCTTGCAGGATCAGATCGTCGGCAGCCGCAAAGACGCCGTTGTCGCCGATGATGTTGCCCGCAGTGATGGAAAGGTCTGCGCCAGCGCCCGCAGGGATGACCGGCAGGGCCACCGTTCGCAAGGTCCGTGGCGTGCGGGGCGCGAGGGGGATGGACAGGGCACCTTGGCCATTCAGCAGCAGATCGCTTGGGGCAACATAGTTGGTCGGCGTGGTGACGAGCGTGGTAAAGTCGGTCTCGAGCGACGCCGACAAGTCGGCGCGGGCCTGGTCGGACAGGACACCGACAGGGGGGGCGCGAGGCGCGTTGTTGGCGCTGGCCTCGTCGCCGCTGTTGCCATTCTGGACCAACTCATCTCGGTATTGCAGGCGATCCACGTCCATCAGGGCGTTCGACGTCAGGAACGCAGCCAATGAGGCGCTGTCGTCCCCTTGCGTCGTGCCTTCCTTCAGCATGTCGGCGATGGTGCTGGCGCTGTCCTCGGGCGCAATCAAGTCGGCGAGGTTGGCGGACACGGATGTTGGCCCGGCAAAGGTGCCATTGGGCAAGGCAGTGTCTGTGGGTGCCGCAATGGCTGCAAAGACCGGGGCTGCGATCACATCCGTCACTTGCAAGCCCGGTATAGCGGTTGATCCCGCCTCGATCCGCCCGTTGTTGACGACGCCACCTGCGTTGATGTCCACTGCACCGCCGCCGAGGATGTCACCGATCAGGCGCGATGGGCCAGACGGCGTGACAATATCAACCGCGCTGACGTTGTATGTAACACTCGAGACCTGTCGGTTTCCATCGTTCTGGCTCGTGACCGGAGCGGTTGTGCGGGTGATCCGGACTTCGAATGCGTTGGACGTGCCCACATACCCTGTTTGGTTCACTTTGGCGGCTGTGACGTCGACGGCACCCGATGCCGCGATCAGCCCGGCGTCATTTGACACCTGCCCCGCCAGCGTCAGGTTCAAACCGCCACCCGAGACAATCTCGGGGCGCGCGCCTTGCGAGATCACTTCGGTGCCTGATGCCCACCTTAAGCGCCCGCCTCCGAACCCGACCGGGTAGGAGCCGCAGGTCGCGTTGTCCAGGTCACTCTGAGATATGAAGTCAGAGCTTATGGACCGGGAACACCCTTCCGGCGGCAGCGATCCGGACCAGGACCGTGCCGCCCCGTTCACCGTTACTGTCGTCGGAACGCTTCGCGTACTCACGCTGACATATCTGTTTTCAAGGGCTTGCGCCGAAATCACCAGACCTGCATCCGCCTCGATCAGGGCCGAGATATTCCGCACAGTACCATTTTCAGCGAACAGCCCCATCAGACCGCTGGATTTCAACACGGACTGACTGTTGATGATGTCGCCATCTGTGATCAGGGTCAGCGCGCCACGGCTTTGCAGATGGCCGTAGTTGGTGATGGAGTCCGCCAGCTCGAGGTAAAGGTCCGTGCCCACTTCGACCCGCTGGTTGCTGGCAATGCTCAGGCCCCCGGATGCCAGAATAATCGCAAGCCGGTTCCCGGCCTCGATCCGGGTGAACTGTGCCGCATTCAGCCCGCCGGTAATGGATTGAGCGTCAATGATCAGCCCATCCCGCGCGCTCAGATCAAGCCCGCTACCCAAGGCGAGCGCGTTGGCCGCCAGAATGTCGACGTTTTCAGCCTGAACGGCACCGTTCAATATGCTTGCACCGCCCAAGGTAAATTGCGCAAGACCCGCGCTTTTGAAGGTCCCTTGGGTCGACAACGCGCCCCCTGTCTCGACAAGCAATTGGCCACCCGCATGCACAATGGCGCTTGCGATGTCGGTGTATCCGCCTGCGCGCAGGCTGATGTCTTGTGCCGAAACAAGCCCCGTGTTTGTCAGCGTACCGCCTGCGGTCAGCGTGGCAGTGTCCGTGGCCGACAGGATGCCGGAGTTCGCAAATGCCCCCCCTGCGCTGGCAACGATCTGCGCGCCGCGCACTGCAGCGGCATTGGACAGGCTTGTTGTTGCACTCAGCGTCAGGCCCGCGTCGGATGTCACTTTGCCAGACAGATCAAGGTCGGTGCCCGTCAGCGCCACCTGACCACCATAGAGCAGCGCAGTCGGGCCGACCGTCAGAGCAGCCGCATTGACGTCCAATCGGGTGCGCCCGGCCATGCCGCCGGTGATCAGGGCCGTGCCTGTCACGTCCGCATCAACCACCCCGCCCTCGACCGTGCCCGACACCGTCAGATCGTCCGCAGTAACGGCAAGCGCCTCTTCGATATCCAGAACGCCCGCTGCGACGACACTGTCCGCCGTTGCGCTGAAGGTTTTGCCTTGAACCGCCGAAGTACCCGTCAATGTGACCGACGGACCGGCCATCATATCGACCGCCCCATCAACATCTGCCTGACCTGCAAACTGGACCGTGTCCGCAGCCCCAAGCGATGCAGACCCCGCAAACAGTTTTGCACCCGCCGCCACCTCCACCGCGCCAAGGCTGGATCTGATCGACAAGGCGTCCTGCGCGATCAACGCGCCTTCGATCCGGGCGAGGCCCGAGCTTTCCAGTGTGATCGCACCGCCTCTGGCCTCACCGGTGAAGGTCAGGTTGTCGTTTGTTGCCGTGATATCAATCAGATCACCGGTTTCAGAGGTGATCGACCCCTCAAGCACCAGCGGGCCTTGATTGCGGATGCTGACGCGATTGCGGCTACGGATCTGCGGGGTGTAGCTGCCGGATGGGGCACCCAATGTCAGACGTCCATCGGCCCGGATGGCAATATCCGAAGACGAGGCCATCTCGCCATTCAGACGCACGCCCACGCCATTCTCGGTGGCAACCAGCCGGATCGCGTTGGCATACATTCCGCCAAGGGCGGCAACATCAACGGCCAAGGCAGGCGCCGGGCCTGCGCCCGCCTGCTCGGTTATGCCCGATGTCTCTCCAGTATCGGGATTGTAGGACCAGTCGTAATCGACCTGATTGGCCCCGGCCACGATGTTCAGGCGATCACCACGCATCGCGCCATAGACCTGTGCGGCGCGTGCGATCACATCCACGCGCGAGGCGTCGGACAAGGCCACGCGGTTTTCCGGGTTCAACCCACCGGCACCAATCGTGACCGTCCCCTGGTGTACATCAAACCCCGAAAGACTGCCGTTTGCACCAAATTGCGGGGAGCCGGTGGTCAAGGTCGCCCGGCCCGTGTTGATGAACCCGCAGCCGTTGCAGGTGATCCCGAACTCATTGGCCAGAACCATGTCCATGCTCGGCCCGGCCACTTCCAGAATACCGGTCAGTTGCGTCGCGTTTCCGCCCACAACCTCCCCGATCCACAGGTCCGCCTCGCGACCGGGGCTCAGGTTTGCGTTGCCTTCGACAAATCCGCCCAATGTGGTGCCGGTTATGGTGGCTGAGTTGTTGACGATCAGATCGCCTGCCTGAAAATCTGAATACCGGTCATGGGAGACGCCAGCGGCGTTGGGCGTGCTGATGTTCAGCACCGTTGTGCCGTTTTGCGACATATCCACATGCGGCCGGGGCCCGCCGCCTGGGCTGACCAACGTGATGGACTGGGCCTGCGCCAACACAGGTTGTACAGCCAGCACAACGCTCAGCACACATGAGACGATCCGACCGAATTTCCGACGCACTTGCACGTACATCATCCCCACCCCTTTGAACTGAGCCTAGGGGCACGGCCCCGCCAAGGCAACGGACCAGCAGGGAGGCCCAAGACCGAGGGCATCGCCTTGATGTCGAGAGGGGAATTGCGGGTACGCATCCGTCAGAAGCTCACTTTCAAACCGATATAGCCGATGGTCTCGCTTGCCTCGAATGCGGGCAAGGCACCTGGCGGATTGTCGTCGGGTCGGCTCAGTGCTTGCGCGACCTGTACGGTCAGGGTTGCGCGGTCGCGGATCGTGATGTCGGCCCCAAGGCTCGCGCCAATCAGAAAATCCTGAGACCAACTGCGCAGCTCGGAGGGCTCAACATAGCCGAAATCGAGCCCGGCATTCATGCGCACGGCAATGGTCGGGTTCTCGAACGCGTCCCATTCCAGCGTGTTGCGCAGATAGAGCCCGGTATCCCCATAGATGCTGTCATCGTGAAACCCGCGCACATTGGACCAGCTGCCGATGCTCACCTGCTCCGTTCCCGGCAGGACATCGCCGGAATGCTGCGCCGAGAAAACACCCTTGTAGACCAGACCGCCTGGCCCTACCGCGCGCTGATAGTCCAGGCGGGCCTGAACCAGACGGAAAGTCGGATCAACGATGCTGGCATCCAGCACACCCGCCCCAAACGCGTCCAGCCCGAACCTGCCGCCCACGGCCCATCCGAAGTATCCGTCAGGCAGGTTGCGGTCGCCTCGCAATCCAAGGCTCAGCACGCTCAACCGGCGGCGCTGGCTTTCAATCTCGAACCGGTCAATGAAACTGCGTGAGCTGGACAGTTTGAGGTCTGCATAAGCCGCCAGCTTGGACACCTGACCACGCGCCAGCACCCGCTCGGCTGACAGTTGAACGCTGTTGCCGCGCCCCTCGACCTCAAAGCTTTGATTGATCCCTTCCAGCGTGAACAGATATTGGCTGTAGCTGAGATCGAGACCAAAGCGCCAATAGCCAAACGGCGCTGTCCAATTCAGTGCCACCGCGTCAGAGAAGCGATCATCGCGCTGCTCAAACGGGGTCGTGACAAGGCTGAAGCGTAACTGGTCGTTGATGCCAAACGCATTGTCATAGCCAAAATCAAGCGTCGCCTTTTCCTGACCTGTGCTGTCAAAGCCAAGGGTGTTGAGCGAGAATGACAGATGCCAGGGACGCGTATCCTCAACCGCCACCTGGACAAGCGAGCCGCCAGCGGCAGCCCCGGGGATAAGTTGGAAGCGCCCTCTGGCGGACTTGGGTGCGTTGATTGCCTCAAGGCCCTGCTCAAGATTGCGCAGGTTCAGCAGGCTCCCGCCGGGGTTGGGAAAGGCCGTGCTCAGACGTGCATCGGCGGGCCTGCCGTCGCCATAGACATAGCGTTCAACACGGCCAGGGACGATCGTGATGGCCAACGACCCATCCGCCACATCTTGCTCGGGGACATAAGCGCGGGTCGTGATATATCCCAAGTCCTGATAATGCTGATTGATCCGATTGAGCGCAGCCCCGATATCCGCGGCGGTCGCACAGGTCCCCACGAGGGCCTGATATCCGGGCGGTGGCGTCTCAAACGGTTCAAACCCGCTCAACTCGACCGTTTCGATTTGAAAACAGGGGCCACCGGCGGCGGGCGCAAACGGATCAGGTCCGGGTGGCGCCTGTTGCGGTGATACGTCCGTGGGCCGCTGCTCTGCCGCGCGCTGATCGAGCCTCTCGCTTTGTTCGGCTTGCTGACGTTGAATTTCCTGCACGGCACCCGCTGGCACATTTTGCGCCTGCGCACCCACGGCACTGCACGTCACAGCAAGGATCAGGGCGAGTGGTCTCATGGCGCGGTCTGTGCCTCGTAATGGGTCATGGCCGCACTGAACCCGCGCAACGAGACCGGAAACTCGACCGCTTTTTCCCGCCCTGTCCAAACGCGGACTTTCGCATCAAGCCCCTGGCGAAAGGCAGCAAAGACCGGCCCGGCAAGCCGGAACCCGGCATAGCAGGCCCGTTGGTCGCAAATCTCGAACAGCACCTTGAAGGGCCTGCGTTCATCGACCTGAATTTCTATTCCGGGCGCAAGATAGACGCCGAGAGGCACGGTGATGACCGCAAAGTCATTGGCCGCCGCGTCCGGTGTTATCGTCAGCAGGAATACATCTGAAGCCCCTGGTGCCGCTTGGGCGGCCTGCAAAAGCTGGCAGGTTTTCGGGGCGTCATCGGTCGAACAGACCACACGCCAATCCGAAAATTGCTGCTCGTCAACAGGGGCGCTGATCGGAGTTGCCTGCGCCCAACCGTTGCCCGCACTCCCGCAGACCAGTGCCAGGGACAGGCACCACACCAAACCCTTTGAACGTTGCATTACTCTGGCTGCGCGATCTCAACCGCTGCCCAATCGCGCGCAAATCCTTGCGCTTGAGACAGGTCAGCTTCGTCCATTTGTTGTGTGAGAGCGTCGCGCAAAACGCGTGCCTCCTGCATGCCACGTGACGCGGCGAGATTTGCGTACCCATGGGCGCGCACAAGATCACGCGCCACACCGACACCGCCAGCATAGGCCTTGGCCACTTCAAACAATCCCATCGGGTTGCCCGCCGCCGCCGTGGCCGAGAATTGTTCGAAAGCTGCAACGGGGTCTTGCTCAAGACCATCGCCCGCCTGATAGGCCAGCCCAAGATAGTTGATCGCGGCGACATGCCTGGCCTCGGCGGCCTCTTTCCAATAGCTCACGGCACGGGGTTTTTCCTGGGTCACACCTCGGCCTTCGGCATACATCAGACCGCAATTGAACTGACCATTCGGATCACCCTGATCCGCCGCCGCGCAAATGAGTTCCGCTGCGCGTTCGTAATCCTGCAATACGGTTTCGCCATTCAGGTACATCAGCCCAAGACGATTTTGCGCCAATGCGCTGTCTTTGGACACAGCCGCCGCATAAAGTTCGGTTGCGCGCCCCAAATCCTTTTCGGTGCCAAGGCCCATTTCGAAAAGACGCCCGATATAGAATGCGCCATCCGCATCGCCTGCCGCATATGCCGCCTGAAACTCAGCCACAGCGCCAGCGACATCACCCGCTTCGAGTGTATCGATACCCTTCGCGACATCTGCCGCGGCAATACCATGAAAACACAGGTAAATACCTGCAGCAAAAACACCCCTGAAAACGCGCACACTCACCTCCCGAATAAGCAGTTCGCGAATACCGAGAACATTAACAACTGTAAATATATGTATTTGCAATTCGGGGTTGTGCCGTAAATGTGTGACACATCCACCACCCTGGTGCGACATGGTGTGTCAGCTTTGTCTTCAACTTGAGTCCGAAGCGGAAACGGCGACAGCCGGAAAAGAAAAATGCCACAACGCTCTATCGTTCTCCCGTCCATCCGATGAAGTAGCGCTTGCGAAACACGTCTTCCAAGAATGCGTAGCCAAAGGACAACGTGACCGTGACAGACAAACCGCTGTTTGCCTGGCACAAAGTCCCACCAGCTCAGAAAGCTCTCCATGTCGAAAAACGTCGGCAAGTCCTGCCTGCTCAAAGGGAGGTCGTTCCAGCCCGTTCAGCGCGCAACCGGAAAGCGTTCACAAAGATCGGTGATGGCAATCTGATGCCCGCCAATGGCCACGGATGTATTGGTCATTTGGTATCGAAACCCATCGGCCAGCTTGCGCGCCACCAGGGCCACGACCGCACCAGACCGCAAGTGAATGACCTGCGCGGCCCCAGCCACTTCACGCGCTGTCATCACGTCTTCGGTCAGTGCAAGTTCACCCTTTTTGAATGAAAGACCAGACAGCGGCAGTGTAATTCCCAGCCGCTTCAACTTGTTCACGGTTTTCAGCACATCGCCCAGATGAATGAAGTCTTTGTTGGCAGATGTGTTGGCAAGGCCTTCACGCTCGATCTTGTCCATCCACCATGCGCGATAGTCCAGCATGTCGTCTGCGGTTACATTTGCGATTGCCTTGTCACCGCAAACCTCAATGAAATTTTTCACTGCTTTGATGCGAGGATTTTTCCAGCGCCTTAGCTGATCATCACTTTTCCCCTGCGTCTTGTCGCGGGCCAACTCCCAATAGAGTTCCAGACACTCTGAAATTTTCAAAGCCGGAGGCTCTACTCGACCAAGAAGCGCTACAGCCTCAAAATGATCTGGCGTGTCCAGCGGACCACTGATCGACTCGACACGATCAACTATCTGCTCCGTATCCTCGATAATCTTTTCCGCAGGCATGTATCGAAAGCCACGTGCCGATGCTAATTCTCTGGCCGCTTCAAAACGCTGTTTGGCGTCTTGTGTGTCGCCTTTCAGTTTCGCCTCCCAGCCGTCCAACATCTGCGACCAGACAAGCGGCGCTTTCTCAGCCGCTTCCCGCTCACTGTCGGTTCCAAGTGAACACCACACAAAGGTTCGAGGCTCAATGGACGCATAACGCTTAGGGACTCGCTTGTAGAGCGAGAACTTTTTGCCGCGCTTCTTGATGGTCATTTGATCATCCCCGGATGCTAAAGACCGAGCATGTATAGCAATTTGTATAGCAAAACTGACGGATCAGATGCGCTACATAATGCAGCTTATCGTTAAGATATTGGTTTTTAAAGGAACTTTTTTCTTGTCAGAAAAATTATTGGCGGACCGAGGAGGATTCGAACCCCCGACCCCCTGATTCGTAGTCAGGTACTCTATCCAGCTGAGCTATCGGTCCGCGTTCGGGCGGTTTAGTCCTGTGCCCGCGCCAATGCAAGGGGGTATCTGGCCAAAACAGTGCCAGCCCTCAAATACCGTCACCCTTGGGCAGGCGGATCGAAAACACCGTTCCGGACGACCCGGTCCTGTCCAGTTCAAGCGCGCCGCCGTGGCCGCGGATCAACTCGGATGCGATGGCAAGGCCAAGGCCCGTACCGCCCTTGCTTACTCCGCCCTGAAACGGGGTAAACAGATGCTCTTGCGCCTTTGGGGGCAGGCCGGGGCCGGTGTCGGCAATCTCGATCCACCAATTGTCCGCATCCTCATAGGCTGAAACGTTGATCTCGCCTGCCTTGTTGGTCGCAATGATCGCTTGTCGTGCATTGCGCACGAGGTTCGATATCACGCGGAACAGTTGCTCGGGATCGGCGCGCAGAGTGAACAGGGGCGGAATGTTCTCGCTGAGTGACAGGTCATGTTCACCCACCGCAAGCCGCTCACTGTCAAGCACATCCGCCACCACATCATCCAGCGTGACGACCATCAACGAGGGGCTGGGTTCTTCGGCCTTACCAAAAGCGAGCGTGCTTTCGCACAGGTTCACTGCCCGTGTGATCGAGCCAACCAGCTTGGGGGCCATGCGCGCCACAAGCGGGTCCTCTGACATCTCGATCCGGTCCGTGAACAATTGAGCCGAGGTCAGGATATTGCGCAGATCATGGCTGATTTTTGAGACCGCCCCACCCAGTTGGGCCAGCCGATCCTTTTGACGCAGGGCCGAGATCAACTCTGTCTGCATTGAGCGCAACGCCTCTTCGGCCTCACGCAACTCGGTCACACCTGCAGTGGGGATGATGATGCGCCGCGCATCCTCGGGCGAGGCCGCATAGCGCTGCATATGGCCGACAACACCACGGATCGGTTTGACCAGAATGGCGCGGACCGCAATGAACAACAGAAATGCGGTAAAGATCGAAATAACTGCTGACAGCACCAGAATGCGCGTGCCGTAGTCGAGCATGGCCATACGCAGCGGTGCGGTCTCCATCGTGATCTCAATGAGCAAGCCTGCCTCCCGGGTCGGTGCCCCTATGACCCGGATGACCTTGCTCTCGCTTTCGAGCAGACGCAGCATCGCATCGCGGATCAACACGGGCGCAGTCCCGTCGCGCAGATCAAACGTCGCATCAATCGCCTGGGGCATCGGGGTCGACAGCATCAACTGGCGTACCTCGTCCCGGCGCAGCACCACGTTGAACACGCCCGCATTCTCCAGCAGCTCTTCTTCCAGTTCACTGTCGATCATGTCGTCAGCAAGCAGCGCAAGCGAGGCTATCTGCGCCCTTTCCAACCGGTTTTGCAGGAACTCTTCGCGGAACCGCGCAATCGACGGCACGAAGATCATAATTTCGGCCAGCATTACGAAAATTGTCGTGAGGATCAGAAAACGGCCAGAGAGTGAATTCAACATGGGCATATGTGGTCAGGGAATGAAGCGTTGCACAAGCCCTACCACCCGCTTGACCAGATCACTTTCAAACAGGCGCGGGCTGAAATAGGCCCCCGCCGCGCGTTTGTTGACCTCACCGATGGTTGGGTAGGGGGCGACCATGGCGGCGACCTGGCTCATCTTCATGTTATTGGCCAGCACAAGCGCCCAGAGATTGATCAATTCGCCCGCCTGATGCCCCGCAATCGAGGCCCCGACGGGACGCCCCTTGACCACCATCACCTTGATCAGCCCCGTGGTTTTGCGCTCGGCGATGGCCCGGTCATTGTGTTCATAGTGGAACCGCACGACTTCAAGTCGATCACCATGCAAGGTGCGCGCCTGTGCTTCGGTCAGTCCGACCTGCGCCAGTTCGGGGTCGGTGTAAGTCGCCCAAGGGATGTGGCTGGTCTTGGCTTTGGAGGGCAAGCCAAACAGCATGGAGCGGATGATGACGCCCGCATGATACCCTGCCACATGGGTGAATTGCAGCCCACCGGCCGCATCCCCGATCGCATAGACGCGTCGGTTGGTCGTCTTCATGGCATCATCGACCTTGACGCCGGTTTTCGTCGTCTCGATCCCGGCGGCCTCCAGGTTCAGCGTGTCGGTATTGGTCTTGCGCCCCACCGCCACCAGCAGGTGCGAGCCGGAAAAGCCGCGCCCGTCCTTGGTGTGTACCGTGACGGCCCCCTCCCCCCCTTCGATCTTGGAGGCCAGGGCATCTTCGGCGATTTCGATCCCTTCGGCGCGCAGGTTTTTCAACACGACCTCGGCCATTTCCCGGTCGTCCTTGCCAAGCGCCTTGTCCCCCTCGATCACCGTCACCCTTGAGCCGAGGCGGACATGGGCCTGCGCCATTTCCATTCCGATGGGTCCGCCACCGATGATCAACAGGTGGTCGGGCCGCTCACGCAGCTCCCACAGGGATTCGTTGGTAAGGCAAGGCACCGTATCGATGCCGTCGATGGGCGGGACAAGCGGGCTGGATCCGGTCGCGATCACGATGCGCCGGGCGGTGATCACTGTATCACCGGCCTGCACTTCGGTGTCCGAAATGAAGTGTCCGAATTCACGGATCACCTCTACACCGAAACTCTCGAACCGTTCCTGACTGTCGACAGGTTCAATCTGGGCAATGACGTCCTGAACGTGGTCCTTGGCAGCCGCATAGTCGACTTGCGGGGCCACTTCGGCCACGCCATAGGCCGCACTGCGGGATTGGGCGTGGGCCGCTTTACCGCTGGCAATCAACGCTTTGGACGGCACACATCCGTAGTTCAGGCAATCTCCACCCATCTTGTGCCCTTCAAGCAGGACAACCTTGGCCCCCATCTGACTGGCACCCGCGGCCACGGACAAGCCGCCCGATCCGGCCCCGATGATCAGGATATCCGTCTTGATACGTTTCATGGCTGTTACAGGCCCTTTTTGCCGCGCACGGTCTTGAGAACGATGGGAAGGGCCGCGAGTGCGCATAGCCCGAGGATTGGCAGCAAGATCGCAGGTTCAAAGATGATGCCCAGATCGGGCGTATCGCCCCGGTCAAATACCTCCCCCAAGCCTGCGCCCACGGACGTGAACACGACCGCACCCGGAATGATGCCCAGAAACGTGGTCACTGCAAAGCGAAACAAGGGCACACCCAGCAGGGCCGGGATCAGGTTGGCCGCAAAGAACGGGACAGCAGGCACAAGCCGGATCAGAAACAGCATGGACCATTGGTTTTCGTCGATGCCATCCTTGATCTTTTTCTGCATGCCGCTGCCTGAGTCCATCTTTTTGACCAGTTTGTCCCCAAGGCCCAGACGGGCGGCAGAAAAGATGGCGATGGCCCCCAACGTGGCCGCCACCACATTGAACAGCGCACCGGGGAAGGTGGCGAACAGGAAACCGCCCGTGAGTGTCATCACCGATGCCCCCGGCAGTGAAAACGCGACGACAAGGAAATAGGCGGCCACAAAGGCCAGCACGGTCAGCCCAAAATTTTCATCCCGAAAGGCCAACAGCGCCTCACGATTGTCCGCCAGAGTCTGAAAGTTGAGGTAATCGCGCAGTGTAAACGCCCCAACCGCCGCAACAAGCGCGATCACGATCAAGGGTAAGCGGCGGGCGAATCCACCTGTTGCTGGTTGGCTGGTATCGGACACATCCGTCCCCTTTTCGTCATTGTCCATTGCTGAGATGCCCCTTTGTCGGCCCTCTTCTGACCTGAATGTGCGGGCGCGGCACCCCTGAAAACAGGGAAGTCACGGGTGCTTGATCGCAACGTGTGCGAAAGCCCGCGAAATGACGCCTTGAAGGGCGTGGTTGAAACATATGTTCGGTGCGTGCGTGAATTTGTTGCAGTATCGCCATTTTTCGCCCCGCCGGGGTTTGACTTGCCCCCTCGCCCCCTTTAGAGGACGGGCTTCGAATACTGCCACAGCCCCGAATCCGCGTGGCTTGGCCAACTGACCCGGAGTGATTGCGATGAAACGCACATACCAACCCTCAAACCTCGTGCGCAAACGGCGTCATGGTTTCCGCGCGCGCATGGCGACCAAAGCAGGCCGCAAAATCCTGAACGCCCGCCGCGCCCGTGGCCGGAAGTCGTTGAGCGCGTAAACGCGCCCTCAGGCATGTTTATCACATGACCCCGCCGAAGGTCTCTTTGTCCGACACACCCGTCGGAGAAGATGCGCCATCGGCGGGGCCATTTCGTTTGTGCACCCTCAAAGCCCGCTCGGAGTTTCTGCGCGCCGCCCGCGCCCGCCGTGTGGCCATGCCGGGATTTATCCTGCAAGTGCGCACGCGGCAGGCAGGCGATCATATCGGCATCGGCTACACCTGCTCAAAAAAGGTCGGCAATGCAGTGGCCCGCAACCGGGCCAAGCGGCGCTTGCGCGAAATTGCCCGCCTCGTGCTGCCCCGTCATGGCACCCCCGGCACCGACTATGTCCTGATCGGGCGCGCCGAGGTCACCGCCGCCCGCCCCTTTGACGACATGCTCGCCGATCTGCGCATCGCACTTGAGCGTGCGCCATGACCCCGCTCGCTTTTGCCGCCTCCGTGCCGGTGCGCGCCTACAGGCTGATATTTTCGCCATGGGTCGGGTTCAATTGCCGCTATCAACCCACATGCAGTGCTTATGCGCTCGACGCGCTGGAAAAGCATGGCGGGATCAAAGGGTCATGGATGGCCGTCCGGCGGATCGGGCGGTGTCATCCATGGGGTGGAGACGGGTATGACCCCGTGCCCGACCACCCCGAACGGGACGATCCCTGATCACTGCCTTTCGAAGGTGATAATCACGTCGCCAATGTCGACCCCGGCCCGCTTCATATAGGCCCGGTTCAGCACCCTTGTGTCCGAGAGCATCCACATCCAGTCATCAAATGTAACCCGCAGCGTGCCCTCAGGCACAGGCAAATCGATAGTGTAGCGCCAATTGAACGTATCGCCCCGCTCTTCGCCCGTCGCCGTCCCGATCACCCCCGGCGCGGTCCCTTCCCAGGTGTCCTCGCCCGTCTTATCGAGCGTCCAGATGCGCTGTTCAATGCTGTCGTCCTCATAGACGAAATTCTCGACCAGCGTCAGGGTCTGCCCGTCCCACGTCCCATTGATCTCGACCTCAAACCGGCGGCGCACTGTCCCGAACACATCCTGAAACTGCCCATAGGCGACCACACGCCCGTCAAAGAATTCCTCGAGGTTCAGTTTCCGCTCGGACAAGGCAGGATCATCCAGTGTCGGCTTGCCCGTGCAGGCGGCGACATATGCCAGCGCCAAAACCATCAATATGCGCATCGTGTCACTGTTCCCTTGCGTTTCACTGGATACGCGCCGCGCCCCCTTTTGGTTCACCAGGGCCGTGGTATAGGCTGACTGAAACCTATCGCCCAAGGACGCGCCCCATGCTTGATGACAGCGACGACATTCACCCGCTTTTCGCCGGGGCTCCGCACACGACCGAGTTCAAGAAGCTGCGCAAACGTATCGTACGTCAGACCCGCGAAGCGATTGAGCAATACGGGATGATCGAAGCCACGGACCCCGACGCGCCGCGCCCCAAATGGCTGGTCTGTCTGTCAGGGGGCAAAGACAGTTATACCTTGCTCGCCGTGCTTTATGAACTGCGGTGGCGCGGGTTGCTGCCCGTCGATCTGCTGGCCTGCAACCTCGATCAGGGCCAGCCCGGTTTTCCTGCGACCATCCTGCCTGCGTTTCTTGAACGGATGCAGGTGCCCCACCGGATCGAATATCAGGACACCTATTCCATCGTTGTCGACAAAGTGCCCGAGGGACGCACGTTTTGCGCACTGTGTTCGCGGCTGCGGCGCGGTAACCTTTACCGGGTGGCGCGCGAGGAAGGATGCTCGACCGTGGTTCTTGGGCATCACCGCGATGATATTCTCGAGACGTTCTTTATGAATCTGTTTCACGGCGGGCGTCTGGCGACCATGCCCCCAAAGCTGGTGAACGAAGAGGGGGATCTGTTTGTCTATCGCCCGCTGGCACATGTGGCGGAAGCCGATTGCGACCGATTTGCGCGCGCCATGGACTATCCGATTATCCCATGTGACCTGTGCGGCAGCCAGGACGGGCTGCAACGCCAACAGGTGAAACAGATCCTCGATGGGTGGGAGGCTAACAGCCCCGGTCGCCGCCAGGTGATGTTTCGCGCGCTGATGAATACGCGGCCTTCGCATCTTCTGGACCCAAAGCTGTTTGATTTCCAAGGGCTTATGCGAAAGTCTGATCAATTTGAGGAAAGTTCTGGGGATATTCCGGTTCTACGTTAAGACCGGGCTTACCAAGCGTGATTAGACCCTAGGGGACCTGCTGTGGGATGGCAGGCCTGCGTGAAGGGATCTAAAATGCGTTTTCGGCTGCCGACCTCTTTTTCCGAGTTGCGCCAACGATGGGCTGCGGCACTGTCGGGGCCGCAAATGCTTGCATTCGTTCCCGCACTGACGCTGGCGGGGTTCTGGTTCGGGGGCGAAGCTGCCTTGGTCGTCATCGCCTGCGCGCTGCCTGCAATCTGGTTGATGCTGGGCGGTGTTGACGGTGTGGTTGCACGGCGCTTGGCACGCGTCACGTCGTCAGGTGTGATGTCCCCGGACGCGTTTGCGGCCAAGGTTCACAGCATGCGACAGGACGCACGCGGCGCAGACCGCAACAGCGCCATCTTTGCTATCGAACTGGACGAATACGCACTGCTGACGACCCGGTTTGAACCCGGCGCGCTCGACAGGATTCTGAAAACGATCAGCAGCCGGATTGCAGGGGCGTCACGCGATTCAGATATCATCAGCCGCATTGGCGATTGCCGGTTCGCCGTGTGTCTGGGGCCGGTTCAGCATCTTGATCTGGAAAGCTGCATTCAAATGAGTGGACGTCTACAGCAAGCCATCGAAGAGCCGATTTCGCTGGATGGAACATCAATTTATACATCTGCCTGCGTCGGCTTCTGCCTGCTCAGCCGCGCACCGGGGGCAGATGGTCAGGACTGGATCAACGGCGGGTTGGCCGCTCTGCAAGAAGCGCAGCGCCGTGGGCCTGCATCCGTTCGCGCCTATTCGGTCGAACTGCATTCGCGCCTGAAGCATCGCGCCGATTTACGCGACGAAGTGGCTGCCGCACTTGAGCGTGGTCATATTCAACCTTGGTTTCAGCCGCAAATCTCGACCGATACCGGCAAGGTGACGGGATTTGAGGCGCTGGCCCGCTGGATACACCCGGACCGGGGCGCGATTTCCCCTGCCGAGTTTTTGCCTGCAATCGAAGATGCCGGCCTGTTGGAGCGGCTTGCAGAGGTGATGATCTATCACACGTTTACCGCGATCAAGGCGTGGGATTCCGCCGGACTACACGTACCACATGTGGGTGTGAATTTCAGTGGATCAGAACTGGGAAATCCACGGCTTGTGGACAAGGTACAGTGGGAATTGGACCGGTTCGACCTGACACCTGATCGGTTGGCCGTTGAAATCCTGGAAACCGTTGTCACGGACACGTCAAACGACACGATTACCCGCAACATCAACGCGTTGACAGCCCTTGGCTGCCGGGTGGACCTGGATGACTTTGGGACCGGGCATGCCTCTATCGCATCTATCCGGCGGTTTGGCGTTGGACGGATCAAGATCGACCGCTCATTTGTGATGAAAGCGGACCGCGATCCGGAACAGCAGCGCATGATCAGCGCAGTCCTGACAATGGCCGAGCGGCTTGGGGTCGAAACCTTGGCTGAAGGGGTCGAAACCGTGGGCGAGCATGCGCTGTTGGCGCAATTGGGTTGTGACTATGTGCAGGGCTTTGGAATCGCGCGTCCGATGCCGTTTGAAAAGACGCTGGATTGGGTCCGCACACACGAGGCCAAGTTGCAAGACGCCCCAGCCATTCCACTGCGGCGCACGAATTAGTCCGACACCCCTTTGGCGTCACCGGTCAACTGCAAGTGGGGTTGATGGCACTTGGGTGTTACATGGGCCCCATCATCCCCTGAATAAGGGCGAATCCGCTTGACGTTTGTGTCCGCACTCTGTTGAACCCGACCAATCTTTCTTACAGCGGATGGCGGTCTTCCATGGACGATCAAAACAAGAACCTCATTCTTGCAACGGCGTTGAGTTTCATCGTGATCCTCGTCTGGTTTGTGCTGTTCCCTCCGCCAGAACCCGACACACCGCTGGATGCCGCAACCACGGTCGATGCCACAGCCGACACGGGCGATGTGGCCGTTCCCGCCCCCCAATCTGATACATCGGACGCCACCGCACCCGAAGCGACTGCATCTGAAACGGCTGACGCACCTCGGGTCGCCATCGAAACCGCGCGGTTGAGCGGCTCGATTTCCCTGCTTGGCGGGCGCATCGATGATCTGCGCCTGAAAGACTATCGCCAAAGCCTTGATGAAGAGGCCGACATCGTGACCATGTTGTCGCCCGTTGGGTCAGATGCCGCCTATTATGCACTGCATGGCTGGGCACCGGGCACAGGCCTTGATGCCGCCGGTGTACCCGACCCCAACACCCTGTGGCGCGTTGAAGGCAACGACACGCTGAGTGTCGGGAACGAGGTGACCTTGCAATGGTCAAACGCCACCGGACAAACATTCAAACGCGTGATCAGTGTCGATGAGAACTACATGTTCGATATCACCCAAAGTGTCACGAACACCGCCGACACGGCCGTGCGCGCCGCACCTTACGGCATGATCACGCGGCATGGCACGCCCACGGACCTGAAAAACTTCTTTATCCTGCATGAAGGTGCGATCGCCATGGCCAATGGGGAATTGGCCGAAACCGACTGGGACGACATTCCCGAGGCCGAGGTTGATCCGGCATGGGGTCGACCAGCCATCGTGACACGCGACGTCGCCGAAGGCTGGATCGGATTTTCTGACCACTATTGGCAGTCCATCCTGATCCCCGCAGGCGTCGCCAGCTTTGAACAGGCGCTGACATACGCGCCCCGCACGGATGTGTTTCGCGCCGTCACCCGCCTGCCCGCGCAAGATATCGCGCCGGGTGCAACCGTCAGCGTGACCACCCAGCTTTTTGCTGGTGCAAAGGAGTGGGAAACGATCCGTGCCTATCAGGACAACGGTGTCGAAGGGTTCATCGACAGCATCGACTGGGGCTGGTTCTTTTTCCTGACCAAACCGATCTTCTGGCTGCTGCACGAGATCAACGTGCTGATCGGCAACATGGGTTGGTCGATCATCGGCCTCACCCTGATCATCAAAGCGATCCTGTTCCCGCTGGCCTACAAATCCTATGTGTCCATGGCGAAGATGAAAGAACTTCAGCCGCAGATGGAAAAGCTGAAAGAGGCTGCGGGCGACGACAAGCAAAAGATGCAGCAAGGCATGATGGAGCTGTACAAGAAGGAAAAGGTGAATCCGGCTGCGGGCTGTTTGCCGATCCTCCTGCAAATCCCGATCTTCTTTTCGCTCTACAAGGTGATTTTTGTTACCATCGAACTGCGCCACGCCCCGTTCTTCGGCCCCTTCCAAGACCTCAGCGCACCCGATCCCACGACTATCCTGAACCTGTTTGGCCTCCTGCCCATCGAGGCACCCGATCCGAATTCGATCATGGCGCTGATCTTTATTGGGATCCTGCCGCTGCTATTGGGCATCTCGATGTGGTTGCAGCAAAAGCTGAACCCAGCCCCCACCGATCCGACACAGCAGATGATTTTCGCGTGGATGCCATGGGTGTTCATGTTCATGCTTGGAAGTTTTGCCAGCGGGCTGGTGGTTTACTGGATTGCCAACAACACCATCACGTTCACGCAGCAATACCTGATCATGCGCAGTCAGGGCTACAAACCTGACCTTTTGGGCAACATCAAATCCAGCTTCAAGAAGCGCACGCAGACGGACAGCAAGTGATGCATGTCACGACCCTGTGGCGTCATCCGATCAAAAGCCACGGGCGCGAACAGATTGACAGTGTGGCACTTGTCGCCGGTCAGTCCATGCCATGGGATCGGGTCTGGGCCGTCGCCCATGAGGCGGCCAAGGCCCAGCCCGGTGTCTGGGCGCAATGCGCCAATTTCAGCCGGGTGTCAAAAGCGCCCGGGCTGATGGCCATCACCGCAAAGTTGGATGAAGCAACGGGCACATTGATCCTGTCGCATCCTGATCGCCCAGATCTGACCTTTGACCCTGACGCCGAACCCGGTGCCCTGATCGGGTGGAGCGCGCCGCTTGTCCCGCAGGACCGCGCGCTGCCCAGTCATGTCATGCGGCTGGATAAGCGGGGCTATACCGACAGCGATTTCCCGTCCGTGACCCTGTGTAACCTTGCCTCGCACCGGGCTGTGGAACAACACATGGGCCAAGACCTTTCCATTCATCGCTGGCGCGGCAACCTCTGGTTTGACAGCGACGCCCCTTGGGTCGAATTTGACTGGATGGACCGCGATATTCAGGTGGGCGAGGCGATCCTGCGCCCGCGCGAACGCACCGACCGCTGCGTGGCAACCACCACAAATCCGGACACCGGGCGGCGGGATGCCGACACGCTCAAGGCACTCGACAGTTTTGGACATCAGGATTTTTCGGTCCGCTGCGAGGTGATCCGGGGTGGCACGGTGCGCCCAATCGACAAGGTGATGCCGCTATGACCTCCCTGCCCTTCCCCATCGCCGCGCCCCCCGATCCGCAGACCGAGGAACGGGGGCGGCTGTTGTTTGCGGGCGAAACCGAATTCGTCAAAGGTGTTGTCGCGATGTCCGGCCTGCCGCCTGCTGACCGGATGGAGGTCTGTTTCGCGGGCCGTTCAAATGTCGGCAAGTCCAGCCTGATCAATGCCTTGACCGGGCGCAAAGGGTTGGCCCGCGCCTCAAACACGCCCGGCCGCACGCAAGAGATCAACTATTTCACCGCCGCTGACAGCCACTATCTGGTCGACCTGCCTGGCTATGGTTTTGCGAACGCACCTCTGCCGGTGGTTGCGAAATGGCAAAAACTGCTCAAGCAATATCTGTCGGGGCGTCAAACGCTGCGCCGTGCCTTTGTGCTGATCGATGCCCGCCACGGGGTGAAGAAGGTGGACGAGGAAATTCTGAGCCTGCTGGACAGTGCTGCCGTAACGTTCCAATGCGTGCTGACCAAGGCGGACAAGGTCAAAGCCACAGACCGCGCCGCTGTGTTGGCCCAAACCCGCGCCGCCCTTGCCAAACACCCGGCAGCCTTCCCCGAAATCGTCCTGACCTCAAGCGAAAAGGGCGACGGCATTGCAACCTTGCGGGCCATCATCGCAACGCTCGAATAACACGGCGCATGATGACATGGCTTGCGTGCGGGCCACCAATTCCCGATAACCGCGCAAAGCCAAAGGCCCCCACAAGATGAAGACCCAACAGATGAACCGCGACTGGATCGCCACCGCCCGCACCCTGTCCCAAGCCCTGCCCTATATGCAGCGCTATGCCGGCGCGACCGTGGTGATCAAACTGGGCGGGCATGCGATGGGCAGCGACGAGGGCATGGCGAGCTTTGCCAATGACGTTGTGCTGATGCGTCAGGTGGGCGTGAACCCTGTGATCGTCCATGGCGGTGGGCCAATGATCAACGAGATGCTTGAGCGTCTCGATATCACCTCCGAGTTTGTGAATGGTAAACGTATCACGGATGCTGCGACCATGGATGTGGTCGAGATGGTCCTGTCTGGCCGTGTGAACAAGCGGATCGTGCAGGCGATCAACCGGGCCGGAGGGCGTGCGGTGGGGCTGTCCGGCAAGGACGCGAACCTGATGATCTGCGATCAGACAGACCCGCAATTGGGTCTGGTCGGCACACCCTCGCAGATGGACCCGTCGATCCTCAGGACCCTGTTTGAGACGTCCATGATCCCGGTGATTGCTCCTCTCGGGGCGGGTCGGAACGGCGAGACATTCAACATCAACGGCGACACGGCGGCCGGGGCCATTGCAAGCGCGCTGAAGGCAGATCGCCTGTTGCTGCTCACCGATGTGTCCGGCGTCAAGAATGCCAGCGGCGAGGTTGTGACCGAAATCACCGCCGACCAGATCCGCACCATGACCGAGGATGGCACCATTGCGGGCGGCATGATCCCCAAGACCGAAACCGCATTGGACGCCATTGCAAGCGGCGTGCGTGCAGTTGTGATCCTTGATGGGCGCGCGCCCAACGCCTGCCTGCTTGAACTGTTCACCGATCACGGTGCCGGGTCGATCATCCGCCCGCGCTGACACGCGAATGTGTCCCTGCGCCGCATTGCGGGGTGGGCTGCGTGCAGTAGATATGGCCCATGGAAAACGAAGCACTCATACGTCTTGTTATCTTTCTGGGCCTGTTTTCGCTCTTTGCGGCTGTTGAAACACTGGCCCCACGCCGGGTGCGGGCCCAACAGCGCAGCAAACGATGGGTGACCAACTGGGGCATCACCATCGCCAACACGCTGCTGCTGCGGTTGATGGCCCTTGGCCTGCCTTTGCTTGCCGTCGGAGCGGCGGCAGATGCGCAGATACAAGGTTGGGGCTTGTTCAATGCCATCGACCTGTCCCTGTGGGTCGAGGTGATTGCCGCGATCCTCATCCTCGATTTCGCAATCTGGGCGCAGCATTTGATCACCCACAAGGTCCCGCTGCTGTGGCGGTTGCACCGCGTGCATCATGCGGATGTCGATATGGACGTGACGACCGCCATTCGGTTCCATCCGGTCGAGATCGGGCTGTCGATGCTGGTCAAAATTGGCCTCGTCTACCTGCTGGGGCCCGCCGCTATCGCCGTGATCCTGTTCGAGATCATCCTGAACGGCACCGCCATGTTCAACCACGCCAACATCCGGCTGCCTCTGGCAGTGGACGCCATTATACGCCGGGTTCTTGTGACCCCGGATATGCACCGGGTCCATCATTCGGTACATCGCCATGAGCATGACAGTAACTATGGGTTCTCGCTGTCGATCTGGGATCAGATGTTTGGCACCTACATCGCGCAACCCGCTGCCGGACATGATGAGATGGAGGTGGGTCTTGAATGGCAAGACGACCGCCCCGCCCGGTTTGGTTGGTCGATGGGCCTGCCCTTCGCACGCAAATGATGCTGCGCACCATTGCAGACGAGGTGCGCGCCCATGGCATGTTTGTCATGGGCCATGACGAGGGCCGGGTCCTGATCGGGGCAGACGCGACGTTTTGGGCGGCGTTCACCGCTGCGTCGGAATACCATGACGGCATAGCGGATCCAATTGACCGCTATTCAAAGCGGGTGATCAAACCACTGGCCGCGCGCTTAAAGGCGCAGGCCGAGTTTCCATCCGACGGACCACCTTACGCGCCGTTCATCAGGTGGGCGCTCGACACGGGGCGGTTCTGGCAAAGCCCGACGGGAATGATGGTGCATGATACCGCAGGTCTGATGATTTCGATCCGGGGGGCGCTGATCTTTGACACGACGCTCACACCCTCTCCAGCGCAACCCTCCCCCTGTGAAACATGCACCGATCGCCCTTGTATTGACGCCTGCCCGGTCAACGCCCTCAGTGATACGCATCCCTACGATGTGCCGTCCTGTAAGGCGTATCTTGATACGCCACCGGGGGAGGGCTGCATGACATTTGGGTGCCATGTACGGCGGGCCTGCCCGATCAGTCAGACATTCGACCGGGCCGACGCGCAAAGTGCATTCCACATGCAGGCATTCCGCGACTGATCAGCTGATAATCAGCGTATCAGCCGGGTTCTTGCCCAACATCAGACCCTTCACGCCGTCCGCATCCAGCGCAATGCCGCTGTCTGTCATCATGTCACGATCCCATGGCAAGGCGTCGATCACCGCTTGCATTTTGGTGTCATAGGTCTGGCGCCAGTCCGGGTTTTCATCCGCACCCATCTTGTGCGAGCGAAAGAACATACGATGGTGAAATTCGATGGAAAACACAAAGTCAGCTTGCGCCATCAAATGCTTGAGCGATGGGATCAACTCATATTCACCACCCTCGATATCCATCTTCACGAACACCTTTTTGGCATCACCACGAAATTCGGCAACGACATCCTCAAGACGACGGGTCTTCACGGTCCATTGTGTGGGACGATTGGCAAACAGCGCGCTCGACATGGAATCGCCCCCTTCCCCGGCGGAGTTGATTGAAATGGGTTCACCCGAGGCATGGATGCCCTCATCAAATATCTTGATCCGGTCCGCCCAATCGGCTGCTTTGTTCAACTTGAGATTGGCCTGCAACTCCTTGAACGCGCTGCGATCAGGCTCGAACGCGAGGCAAAGCTTGGCCAACTGCGCCCCGTAAAACGCAGTGGACCCGATCCACGCCCCGAAATCGACCACAAGCGTGTCCTGATCAATGTACCGGTCGAAAGTCTGGTATGTCTCCGGTTCCCAGTTTCCGCGCAAAACACGTCGCCAAAAGCGATCATAACGCCCTTGGTGCACGTTGAATGTCCGGCCTTTGACCGAGATCTGATGGTGTTCCACGCATTGCTCCTGCTCAGATTATTTTCGAGAACGGTCGACCATAACACCTGACCTTACCAGACTTTCTTGGCCGATCACAAAAAAGGGCACCGCGCGTCTACGCGATGCCCGATGGCGTGTGCCCGTAAGGCAGACGTCTCGTCCGCCAAAGCCTCTCAATCAGTGTCCAAGGATCTGGCTGAGGAACAGTTGTGTCCGTGGGCTTTGCGGATTGTTAAAGAACTCTTCGGGTTCGTTCTGTTCGACGATCTGCCCTTCGTCCATGAAAATCACGCGGTTGGCGACCTGACGGGCAAAGCCCATCTCGTGGGTCACGCACAGCATGGTCATGCCCTCTTCGGCAAGCTCGACCATGGTGTCGAGCACCTCTTTGATCATCTCGGGGTCAAGGGCCGATGTCGGCTCGTCAAACAACATGATGCGCGGACGCATGCAAAGCGAGCGCGCGATGGCGACCCGCTGCTGCTGACCACCTGACAACTGGCCGGGATACTTGTCCGCCTGATCGGGGATCTTCACCTTTTCAAGGAAATGCATCGCGATTTCCTCAGCTTCCTTCTTGGGTGTTTTGCGCACCCAGATCGGGGCCAGCGTGCAGTTCTCAAGGATCGTCAGGTGCGGGAACAGGTTGAAGTGCTGAAAGCACATGCCCACTTCCGACCGGATCTTGTCGATATTCTTGAGATCCGAGGACAACAGGGTGCCGTCCACAGTGATCTTGCCCTGCTGGTGTTCTTCCAGCGCGTTGATGCACCGGATCAGCGTCGACTTGCCCGAGCCCGAAGGCCCTGCAATCACGATCCGCTCGCCCTGATAGACGGTCAGATCGATGTCACGCAGCACGTGGAATGACCCGTACCATTTATTCATGTTTTCGATGGACACAGCCACCTGATTTGAAACCTGCATTGCAGCTTGTTCAGTCATGTCAGCCACTCCTTATCAGCGGTGATCGGTCGCAAGCTGGCGTTCCAGCCACTGCGAATATTGAGAAATGCCGTAGCAAACGACGAAGAACAGAAGGATGGCAAAGGCCCAAAGCTCCCAATAGACCCCGTTCCAATCCGTCGAGGACAAGATTGGCCCACGGATCATCCCCACAAGGTCGAACATCGAAATGACCGACACGAGGGTGGTGTCCTTGAACAGGCCCACGGCCACGTTCACGATACCGGGGATCGAGATCTTGAGCGCCTGAGGCAGGATGATCAGCCGCATTGCCTGCGCATAATCAAGGCCCAGACTGTCTGCCGCCTCGTATTGCCCGCGTGGCAGGGCGGCCAGCCCCCCCCGGATCACCTCGGCGATATAGGCCGCCGAGAACATGGTGATCATAATGATCACCCGCAGGATCAGATCAAAGTTCGTGCCCGGTGGCAGGAAATAGGCCAGCACCACATTTGCCACGAACAGCAGCGTAATCAGCGGCACCCCGCGCACGAATTCAATGAAGATCACGCAGATCCACTTGATGATCGGCATGTCAGATTGCCGCCCAAGCGCCAGCGCAATCCCGATGGGCACCGACAGCGACACACAGACCACCCCGAGGATCATGTTGAGCATGAAGCCCCCCATATCCCGGCTGGGCACCGCGGACAGAAAGGTCTCTTGGGGCGCAATTGCGCTCACGACAAACCCACCGATCCACCAGGTGACAGCCGCCGCTGCGACACCCCCAAAAAAGCCCGCAGCAAAGGACCCGGTCACAAGGCGGCTATAGACGACATATCCGACAATAATTCCAACCAGCGCCAGGATGGGCGCAAAGATGGTGCCGCCCCAAATCAGGTAGAAGGCGAGGAATGGATACAACCCGGTAAAGACCAGCATCTGCTTGGGCAGCTTGTTGAACAGCACCGGTGCTGCGGCCACAAACAGCAGGATAAAGGCCACCGTCGGTCGCCAGTATTCGCTACGGTCATAGGCGATCCCAAAGATCAGCTGGTTCCAGCGCTCGCTTAAGACCGAGAAACAGCCCCCCGTTGTGCCTTCCAACACCTCGCGGCATTCGCGGATGTTGTTTGTATTCCACACACCATTCAGCGCCCAGGGCAGGACCCCTGCAAGGATCACATAGATGCAGTAGATCGCAGCCAGCGTCAGGATGGTGTAGGGGATGGAGGAAAACAGATTGTCGCGCGCCCATTTGACCGGCCCCGCCGCCGTTGAAGGGGGCGGTTGCTGGGACAGTTGGGTTTCACGGACGTACGCGACGGAGTGTGCATGTGTATCTGACATCTCAACGCTCCTTCAGGCTGACGGATCGGTTATAGACGTTCATCACCGCCGAAATCAGCAAGCTGATCGTGAGGTAGAAGAGCATCAACAGCAGGATACATTCAATCGCCCGGCCGGTCTGGTTCAGGGTGATCCCACCCAGTGTGGCCGTCACATCGGCATAGCCGACTGCGATGGCCAGCGACGAGTTCTTGGTAATGTTCAGGAACTGCGAAATCAGCGGCGGGATGATCACCCGCAACGCCTGCGGCAGCACCACAAGGTTCATCACCCGGTTGGGACGCAGACCAAGAGACGAGGCCGCCTCGGTCTGCCCCTTGCTGACAGCCTGAATGCCCGCGCGCACGTTTTCAGCGATGAAGGCCCCGGTATAGACCGACAGGGCCAGCCACAATGCGATCAACGGTCGCCCGATCTGGGTTCCGCCCTGAAAGTTGAAGCCCTGCAACGCAGGTACGTCGACCCCGATGGGACGGCCCATGATGAAATAGGCCAGCAACGTCGGAATGAAAAAGATCGCGAGCGACGGCAGAAACGTCTTGATGTCCCGCCCGTGGTCGAACAACTGCTTTATCGCATAGCGGCGGAGAAAGAAGATCGCCGCGACAGAGGCGAGAAACACCAGCGCCACGATGCCGGAGCCCGGCCCCCATGTCGGTGCGGGAATGTAGATGCCCCGATTGGTATAGGCGATCAGCCCCAAAAACATCTCGGCGTCCGGCGTCTCGCCACGATAGGCGCGCGGCGCAGGCATCGAAATCACGATGGTGTTGATCACGAGGATCCAGATCAGGACGGGTACGTTGCGGAATGCCTCGACATAGACCGACATCAGCTTGGACACGAGCCAGTTCTTGGACAGGCGCAACACGCCCGCGATGACCCCAAGGACAGTGGCCGTCAGACAGGCAAGGAAGGCCACCAACAGCGTGTTGATAATCCCCACCCATGCGGCGCGCATGTGACTGGATTGGCTGGTGTATTCAATCAGTGTCTGCTGAACATCATAGCCCGCCGGCTCGCCCAGGAACCCGTACGAGATGTTCAGGCCAGCAGCGGCAAGGTTCGCAAACAGGTTGCTCATCAGGAACGCCAGGGCTCCGATAAGCACGACCAGTGCGATAAATTGGAAAGTGTACGAACGGTAACGCGTGTCGTTCAGCAACATCGACAGGCGGAACGATCCCTGAGGGGGGTCGGTCATCGTAGTCATATGGTGGTCCCCGTGGTTCCGGCCTTGGTTTTTGTCGCACATATGTGCGGAGCCGGTGTTCAGTTATTGGCTGCATTTCGGGCATGGCTGCCGCTGTTTTCAGCGATCTTGTGCCCTGATGCGCAAGGGGCGCAGGTTTGACCCTGCGCCCCTCGTCTGTGGTTCTTAGCGGAAGGGCGGGCTGTAGAGCAGGCCGCCATCGGTCCACTGAGCGTTCAGGCCACGGGCCAGACCGATCGGGGTGGATTCACCGATGTTCTTCTCAAAGATCTCACCGTAATTGCCCGAGACCGCGATTGCGTTCTTGGCCCAGTCAGCGGACAGACCCAGCATTTCGCCCAGAGTACCTTCGGTACCCAGCAGACGGTTGATTTCCGGGTTGTCACCGGCAGCGGAGGACATGTCGGCGATGTTGGCCGATGTCACGCCCAGCTCTTCGGCTGTGATCAGTGCGTTCAACGTCCAGCGGACCACATCACCCCATTCGTTGTCGCCATGGCGAACGAGTGGGCCCAGTGGCTCTTTGGAGATGATTTCGGGCAGCAGGACGTGATCGCCTGGTGCTTCGAATGTAGCACGCGTCGAGGCCAGACCGGAGGCGTCTGTGGTGTAGACGTCACAGGCACCGGCAAGGTACTGCTGCTGCGCTTCGGCGTTGGTTTCAATTGGAACCGGCTCGTAGTTGATGTTGTTGGAGCGGAAGAAATCCGCCAGGTTCAACTCGGTTGTTGTGCCGGTCTGGATGCAGACGGTTGCGCCGTCCAGATCCTTGGCCGACGAAACGCCCAGCTCTTTTGGAACCATGAAGCCTTGGCCATCATAGTAGTTCACGCCTACGAACGTGAACTTGAGGTCCACATCGCGCGAGAATGTCCATGTGGTGTTGCGGGCCAGCATGTCGATTTCGCCCGAGGCCAGCGCGGTGAAACGCGTTTTGCCTGTTGTTGGCACGAATTCGACAGCAGACGCGTCACCCAGAACAGCCGCAGCAACAGCACGGCATACGGCGACGTCAAAGCCATTCCATTCACCGTTGGCATCTGGTGCGGCAAAGCCGACCAGACCGGTGGTCACGCCGCAGTTCAGTTTGCCGCGTGCTTTCACATCATCAAGGGTGCCAGCAGCCGCGACACCGGCTGCAAGGCCGGCGACGGTCAGCGCGCCAAAGAATACGGATTTTTTCATTAGTTACCTCTTCCTGATTTTTCCGCCATATTTTGACGGTTCGAACGGCGCAGGGGAGTGTTTACCCACGCCGAAGGAGATCCGGAGGGGTTTATCCCCTGCCAGTGGGCCGCACTTTGGCCGGATTCACCGCGAAACGTCAAGGGTCGCGTCACCAAAAGCGATATGAAATTGTGCAGGTTTCAAGGACCGCGTCGATGATTGCGCTCACATCTCTCGGGAGAGATCAAAGAAGGATTTTGCGTGTAAAAACGACTGTTTCTTGATTTCAGCAACCTCGTGGGCCTCGTCATCCTCGCCCCAGTGCTCTTGCTGCCATATCTCGTCCACCCGTGAGGCCGCCCAAACCGTAGGCATCAAGTGCAGATCTTGGGCAGCGGCAAACCCCAGCACCAAGGATCCTGACAGGCTGACAAGATCGTGAAAGCCCGCAAGCTGGAAATGCGACAGCGCATGGACCCGATCAGAGAGCCGCCTCAGCGCATCTGCGTCTTGTGATTCGTGCATGACCCCGGTGCGCGGACGCAGCCGCGCGCCGAATGTCTCGGCTGCCCAATCAAGATAAGGGTCCCACGTCTCGGCTTGCCGCGCGACCAAGCCTGCGGGCGCATCAGCGCGGTAGCACAGCAAATCCGCATCGCCATACGCCGCCAGCATGTCCGCCACTTCGCCATGCTGGATTGCCACCTTGTCGATGGCAGCGTTTGCACTGCGGGTGTAGGGCATGTTCAGCGGATTGATCTCTTCGTCTTGCGCGGCCCATTCGGCGGCGACCGCCTCAGCCATGCTTTGCGTCGGCAGGATCAGCCCCGCCTTGGCCGGCGTCTTGACCGCGCGCCCATCAAGATGAACGGTCCAGCCTTGCTCGGTTTCTACCGCCGCCGCATCCACCCAGAACCGTTTCTGTTTCCATTCGCTCATGGGATATCGCTCCAAAGAGTGTCGAGAACGCGGTGCAGGTCCTCGAACCGGTCAATGATAGTATGGGCGGCCCCAAGTCGGGTGGGAGGATGATACCCCCAGGCCACCCCAATCCCACGCACACCTGCGGCGGCTGCCATGTCCAGGTCATAACTGGTGTCGCCAATCATCACCGCATTTTCCGCATCCGTCCCCGTCTCGCTCAGCGCGGCATGGATCATTGAGGGGTGCGGTTTTGAGGGATGAAAATCCGCAACCTGCTGCGTTGCAAATACGCCTTGCAGCCCATGCGCCTCGATCAGGCCGTCAAGCCCGCGTTTGGATTTGCCCGTCGCCACCCCAAGCAGCATGTCGTCGCGTGTCGTCAGTGTATCGAGCACGGCGCGCGCACCGGGATATAGCGGCGAGGACGCAGCCCCATTGGCCCGCCGCAAGTCTGCATAGCTGTCCTTGTAGGCCTGCACCAAACGGTCATTGTCAGCCTCAGGCGCGAGCCTGCGCATCGCGACATCCAAAGACAGGCCCACAATCCCCAGAATATCAGCACGCATCGGGCGCATCAGATCCTGCGCATCGAACGCGGCGTGCATCGACGCGATGATATCGGCCTGACTGTCCACCAACGTCCCATCCACATCAAAAATGACGAGCCGCATCAAATGTCCTCGAACGGGTCTTCGGCGGCCAGGTCATCGGTCCACCCGAACGTGTCCCAACTGTGTGCCATGTGGTCGGGCAGCGGGGCGGTCACCGTAATCACCTTGCGGGTGCTGGGCTGTTCAAAGCGCATCATGCGCGCGTGCAGATGCAATTTCTTGCTGATGATCCCGCCCAGTTGCGCGCCCCAACCATCACCTAGGTTTTCCTGCCCTGACCCGCCATATTTGCCGTCACCAATAATCGGATGCCCGATCTCGGCCATGTGGGCGCGCAGTTGGTGGGTGCGGCCCGTTACGGGTTCCATCGCAACCCAGGAGGCGCGACTGGCCACACGATAAAGCGTTGCGTAAAGGGTGTGCGCGCGCTTGGCCCCCTTGGTGGTTTCAACGTCGCGGGGATGTACCGCGTACATCTTTTCGCCTTCACCGCCCGCACCCCGGCCCGACGCCTTGACCAGACCATACTTGATCTCGCCCAAATATGGGGTCGGCACACCGGCGACCAAAGCCCAGTAGATCTTGCGGGTTTCGCGGTGACGCATCGCCTCGGTCAGCCCCTTGGCGGCGGCCCGCGTGCGCGCCAGCAGCAGAACCCCCGACGTATCCTTGTCGAGCCGATGCACAAGGCGCGGCTTTTCCTCCAGCCCGAACTTCAACGCCTCGGCCAACCCGTCCACGTGCCTAGTCTGCCCCGATCCACCTTGGGTGGGCAGGCCAGCGGGCTTGTTGATCGCGATGATGTGGTCGTCGCGGTAAATCACACAGGATTGGATCATCTTGGCATCCGCATCCGACACGGTTGTGCGCGTCACCACAGGCGCGGGCCGATCGGGCAGCGGCGGAACGCGCACCTGCTGACCTTCCTCAACACGGGTGTTCGATTTCACGCGCCCGCCTTCGACGCGGACCTCGCCCTTGCGGCACATCTTTTCGATCATGCCCTGGCTAACCTGGGGAAAGCGGCGTTTCATCCAGCGATCAAAGCGTTGATCGCCCTCGCCTTCTTCAACTGTAACGATTTGAACGCCGCTCATGCGAATACTCCTCGGGCCAGGATCAGGCCCAGTGCCAACGCGCCCACCGACGCGCCCACAGAAATTGCAATGTAAAGGGCCGCGTGACCTATCTGACCCCGTTCGATCAGGGTCATCGTCTCAAGGCTGAAGGCCGAAAATGTGGTGAACCCACCAAGCAGACCCGTCATCACGAAGGGGCTGAGATGTGTCAGCCCACGTTGCGCAGCCGCAACCACAAACACCCCCATCAGGAACGAACCGATCACGTTGACGGTAATGATCGCCAACGGAAAATCAGACGGCCCAAGCGCGCGCAACATCGCCGCGCCCGCCAGCCACCGCAACAATGCACCAATCGCCCCGCCAAGGGCCACAAGAGAGAGGGTTGAAATCATGTGCGGTCTGTCGTCGCTTGGGCGCGAAGAGTCAAGTTTGCCGCTTTGTCCGAAGCCGCGCAAAGTACTCGAGCCGCTTTTTCAGGTCCCGCTCAAAGCCGCGCTCGACCGGTTGATAAAGGTCGGGGCGGTCCATACCATCGGGAAAGTAGTTTGCGCCCGAAAACCCATCCTCGGCATCATGGTCATAGGCATAGTTTTCGCCATATCCCTGCTCTTTCATCAATGACGTGGGCGCATTCAGGATATGTTTGGGGGGCAGGTGCGATCCGGTCTGTTTGGCCGCCCTGCGCGCACCTTTATAGGCATTGTAAACCGCGTTGGATTTGGGCGCGAGGGCGAGGTAGACAAGCGCCTGCGCCAGCGCCAATTCCCCCTCGGGGCTGCCAAGGCGTTCGTATGTTTCCCAGCTTTGCAGGCAGATCGCCTGCGCTTGGGGGTCGGCCAAGCCAATATCCTCGACCGCCATGCGCGTGATGCGACGCGCCAGATAGCGCGGGTCCTCGCCGCCCTCCAACATCCGCGCAAACCAGTAAAGCGACGCATCGGGGTCCGACCCACGCACCGATTTGTGCAGCGCCGAGATCAGATTGTAATGGGCATCCCCCGACTTGTCGTATTGGGCGGCACGGCGCATCAGGCGGGTCGCAAGCGTGGTCGGATCAAGCGGGGCATCCACGTTCCACGCCGCGATCTGTTCGATCAGGTTCAGCAATGCGCGCCCATCTCCATCGGCCATGTCCAGCAGGTTGGTGCGCGCCTGCGGGTCAAGTGGCAGCGGCTTGCCCAGATCCACCTCGGCCCGTTGGGCCAGCAATTCGAGATCGTCGGTGCCGAGCCGTTCCAGCACCAGAACCTGCGCACGGCTGAGCACAGCGGCATTCAACTCAAAGCTGGGATTTTCGGTCGTGGCCCCGACCAGCAGGATCGTCCCGTCCTCCATATGGGGCAGAAACCCGTCCTGTTGCGCCTTGTTGAAGCGGTGGATTTCGTCAACGAACAACAAGGTGCCGCGCCCGTTCTGACGGCGGATGCGGGCGGCTTCGAACACTTTCTTGAGGTCAGGCACGCCTGTGAAAATCGCGCTGATCTGCACGAAATGCAGGTCGGTCTCGTGCGCCAGCAGGCGCGCAATGGTCGTCTTTCCCACCCCCGGCGGCCCCCAAAAGATCAGCGACGACAGCGCACCCGACGCCAGCATCACCGTCAGCGGCGCGTCCGAGCCCAGCACCTGAGGTTGGCCGATGACCTCGGCCAATGCCTGCGGACGCAGCCGATCCGCAAGGGGGCGGTGCCCACCATCAGGCGCGGGATCTGTGGCGAATAGATCCCCCACTCAGAACCGCAACTGGACACGCGACGTGCCCCGCAGCGCCCGCACCGTCGTGCCGCGACGGGCGACGCCCAACGCAGCAGCAGCATCCACAGGGTCGGTGATGTCACGCCGATCAATGCGTTGCAAAATGTCGCCCACCCGCAAACCGACCCGACCGCCAAGCACGCCCACGTCTGTCACCACAACGCCGTCTGCGCCAAGGGGCAGGTTCATCTCGGCGATCACCGCTGGATTGATCCGCGCCACGCTGAGACCCGGCAAGGCTGCATCCTCGCCCAATGTGATTTCATCGCGTGGCGGATCCTCGGGGGGCTGGATCAGCGCCACGGCCACATCCGTGCTCTCGCCGCCCCGCAGGCGGGTCATGGTGGCGCTGTCCTTGTTGGAGGCCACACTCATGCGGAACAACATCTCGCCGGGCGAGTTGACGGGCGCACCGTCAACCGCCAGTACCACATCACCCACCTCGAACCCGGCACTGGCAAGCGGACTGGCCGGGTGCAGGCCCGCCAGAATGATGCCGCCGGGGCGATCGCGGCCCAGCATCTCGGCCAGATCGGCATCAACGGCCTGCCCTGTGGCTCCCGCCCATGGGCGCAGAAACCGGTCATTGCCATCGCGGGCCTGTTTCATAAACGCTGCCACAAGGTCGGCAGGGATCGCAAACCCGATCCCGTTCGATCCGCCCGAACGGCTGAGGATGCGGGTGTTCACGCCCAAAAGCCGCCCGCCCATGTCAATCAACGCCCCACCCGAATTGCCCGGATTGATCGGGGCGTCGGTCTGGATAAAATACCCCGCCCCGAGGCCGCCCGACCGCGCAAGGCCCGACACGATACCAGATGACACGGTCTGACCAACACCAAAGGGGTTGCCGATGGCAAGCGTCAACTCACCCACCTCGACTGTCTCACTCTCGCGCAGGGACAAAAACGGCAGACCCTCACCCCCTTCGATCCTGAGGATTGCCAGATCGCTGTCGCGGTCCCCCAACAGCACACGTGCCTCGTATTCGCGCCCGTCATTGAGGACAACACGGATATCCGTCGCTTGCCCGACCACGTGATAGTTGGACACCACAATCCCATCCGCAGACAAGATCACACCTGACCCAAGCGAGTTTTGAACACGCGGTTGGGTTTGACCAAACCCTTCGAACAGCCGCTCAAAAAACGGATCATCCATGAACGGCGAACGCCGGGCCTGGGTCTCGAACTTGACGTAGATGTTGACGACCGCAGGGGCCGTTTCACGCACCAAGGGCGCGAAGCTCAGGGTGATTTCAGCCGCCGACCCCGGCACGCGGGTTTCAGCAAGCACCCCAAACGGCAAGAGGCAGAACAGAAGTGTAAGCAGATGTTTCATCGATCCAAAAATACTCAATCTGGTGCCAGCTTTGCAAGCAACGCCCACGTTGAAACGAAAAAACCCCCGCCAAGGCGAGGGTCCCTTGCAGGCCAAATCCTGAACCCGCCTTATTCTTCGGCTGCGTCCTCGGCAGCGACGCGGGCCTTGTCGGCGGCACCCTTGGCGTCGCGGTCACGGTCCACAAATTCGATGATTGCCATAGGTGCCATGTCACCATAACGGAAACCCGCCTTGAGGACGCGCACATATCCACCCTGACGTTCGGCGTAACGGGGCCCAAGCACGTCGAACAGTTTGGAGACGTACTGATCTTCTTTCAGCTTCGATGCGGCCTGACGGCGCGCATGCAGATCGCCGCGCTTGGCCAGCGTGATCAGCTTTTCGATGATCGGGCGCAATTCCTTGGCTTTGGGCAGGGTTGTTTTGATCTGCTCATGTTCGATGAGCGAACCGGCCATGTTCGAGAACAACGCCTTGCGGTGTTCATGTGTCCGGTTCAGGCGGCGGTAACCACGTGCGTGACGCATTTTTCTATTCCTATCTCTGGTGCCCTCTACGGGCGGTTTTGCTTTGTCCGGCCTTCGATGCGTGTCTCAGGCTCTCCTTGGGGCTGATGCCCGGGCGCACGATACGTGCGCCTTACGGGGTCGTAAGGCGGGGGTGTCCCCCGCCCCACGTATTCTTAAAAGTTGTCTTCGAACTTTTTCGCCAGATCTTCGATGTTGTCCGGCGGCCAGTCCTCGACGTCCATGCCGAGGTGCAGACCCATGCCAGACAGCACTTCCTTGATCTCGTTCAAGGACTTGCGGCCAAAGTTCGGCGTGCGCAGCATTTCGGCTTCGGTTTTCTGGATCAGATCGCCGATGTAAACAATGTTGTCGTTCTTGAGGCAGTTGGCCGACCGGACCGACAATTCCAACTCGTCCACTTTCTTGAGAAGCAGCGGATTGAACTCGAGACCATCATCATCGTCCTGACGGGACGCCGATTCAGGCTCGTCAAAGTTGACGAAGATACCCAACTGGTCCTGCAGGATGCGCGCAGCAAAAGCCACGGCATCATCCGGCGTGATGGACCCATCGGTTTCGACCTTCATGGTCAGCTTGTCATAGTCCAGCACCTGGCCCTCGCGGGTGGGCTGAACGTCATAGCTGACCTTTTTGACGGGCGAGTAGATTGCATCGATCGGGATCAGACCGATGGGTGCGTCCTCTGGCTTGTTCTTGTCAGCCGAAACATAGCCCTTGCCGGTATTCACGGTCAGTTCCATGAACACGTCGGCCCCATCGTCAAGGTGACAGATCACCAGATCGCGGTTCAGGATTTCGATGCCCGCGGATTCCGAAATGTCACCCGCAGTCACGACACCAGGGCCTTTGGCGGAGATCGACAGGCGCTTGGGCCCTTCGACTTCCATGCGCAGGCTGACCTGCTTGAGGTTCAGGATGATGTCAGTGACGTCTTCACGCACACCGGCGACGGACGAAAACTCGTGCAGCACGTTGTCGATCTGCACGGACGAGATCGCCGCCCCTTGCAGGCTGCTCATCAGCACGCGGCGCAGCGCGTTGCCCATCGTCAGGCCAAAACCACGCTCAAGTGGTTCGGCAATGACGGTGGCCTGACGCGCAGGCTCGTTGCCCGGCTTCACTTCAAGCTGCTGTGGCTTGATCAGTTCGGCCCAATTTTTGTGGATCATACGTCCCTCCATTCCTGCCTGTTCCTTATGTCCAAAAGGAGCAGGCTCCCGAGGTTTCAAAAAAGCGTGTTGGGGCCACACGCAAAACACGCGGCCCCGGTCGAAATCAAATATCGCTTAGACGCGTCGGCGCTTGGGCGGACGGCAGCCATTGTGGGCCATCGGTGTCACGTCGCGGATAGATGTGATGTTGAACCCGACAGCGGCCAATGCGCGCAAGGCCGACTCACGACCCGAACCGGGGCCCTGCACTTCGACTTCGAGCGTCTTGACGCCATGATCCTGGGCCTTCTTGCCCGCATCCTCGGCAGCCATCTGGGCCGCATAAGGTGTGGATTTCCGCGAGCCCTTGAAGCCCATGGTGCCGGCAGACGACCATGCGATGGCGTTGCCCTGCACGTCCGAAATCAGGATCTTGGTGTTGTTGAACGACGAGTTCACATGCGCCACACCTGCGGCGATGTTCTTGGAGACCTTTTTCTTGGTCACACGGCGTGTATCACGTGCCATTGATGCGTCTCCTTATTTCTTCTTGCCGGCAATGGCCTTTGCGGGGCCTTTGCGGGTGCGAGCATTTGTGTGGGTACGCTGACCACGCACGGGCAGGTTACGACGGTGACGCAGGCCGCGGTAGCACCCAAGGTCCATCAGACGTTTGATGTTCATCTGGGTTTCACGACGCAGGTCACCTTCAACGGTGAAGTTCTCGTCGATATGCTCGCGCACTTTGAGGATTTCAGCATCGCTGAGTTCGTTCACACGACGGCTGGCGTCGATGCCAACAGCTTCGCAGATTTTCTGGGCGGATGCGTTGCCGATGCCTGTGATATAGGTCAGTGCAATCGGAACGCGTTTAGCGGTGGGGATGTTGACCCCTGCAATACGTGCCACGTGAGGCTTCCTTTTCGTTGCGAGCCCGTAGTTCCGGGCCCTTTTTTCACAACATAAAGCCCAAGGATTTTGCCCCCGGGCTTGCCGCTGATCAGGTGATCTGGCCGGACGCGTTCCGACCTTTGATTCTCGTTAGAGATGGGCTGACTTAGGCTTTGAACAAAGGAGCGTCAACCCCTCTGCCGTATGCCGCAAAGTCAATCGGCGAGCACGGCTGCGATTGCCGCCTTCACCTCGTTCATATCTCCAAGACCATCGATCGTGGAAAGCTGGCCTTTGGCGTAGTAATACCCGATCAACGGCGAGGTCTTTTTATAATATTCCATCAGGCGGGTCCGCAGCGCCTCTTCGTTGTCATCAGCACGCCGGGTAAACTTGTTTCCGGCACCGCATTTTGTACATTTGCCGTCTGCGGGGATCGGTTTGGTATTGTCGTTGTAAACCTCTCCACAGCCCGCACAGGTCGCACGCGCCGTGATGCGGGCCACCAGGGCCTCATCGTCCACTTCCATCGCGATCACTGCATCCAGGGTCTGGCCCTTTTCGGCCAGCAGATCGCTCAGCGCGTCGGCCTGGGCCAGCGTGCGGGGGAACCCATCAAAGATAAAGCCGGACGCTTTGACCGTCTCAAGCTGTTCGCGGATCAAACCGATCACGATCTCATCCGTGACCAAAGCACCGCGTGCCATGACATCCGCAACGATCTGGCCCATCTCGGTGCCCGAGTCCTTGGCTGCGCGCAGCATGTCACCGGTCGACAGTTGCACCATGCCACGTTCTTCAACAAGAAATCGCGCTTGCGTGCCTTTGCCCGCACCGGGTGGGCCCAACAGGATTAAGTTCATTGTCTTCCCCCAGACCGGATCGCTTAGCGGCGCACCGGGCTCCGTTTACGGCGCCCTTTTGAGCCTTTGCCGCGCAGTTGCGATTTCTCGATCAGGCCTTCGTATTGGTGGGCCAGAAGGTGGCTTTGAACCTGTTGGATCGTGTCCATTGTGACCGATACCACGATCAATACGGATGTGCCGCCAAAGTAGAACGGGATGGCGAACTGACCGCGCAGGATTTCAGGCAGGATACAGACGGCGGCCAGATAGGCCGAGCCGAGCACCAGCACCCGATTGACCACATATTCGAGATATTCCGCCGTCTTCTTGCCGGGACGGATGCCCGGCACAAAGCCGTTCTGGTTCTTGAGGTTGTCGGCCACGTCGTCGGGTTTGAAGCTGACGTTGAACGTGTAGAAATAGGCAAAGAACACGATCATCGCGACAAAGAACAGCAGGTAGAGCGGCTGACCGGGGCCGAAATTCGCCAGCAGCCACGACATGATCGGGCTGGTCGAGTTGCCCGAGAAGGTTGAGATCGTAACCGGCAACAACAGCAGCGACGAAGCAAAGATCGCCGGGATCACGCCTGCGGGGTTCACCTTGACCGGCAGGTGCGAGGACCCGCCATCATAGACCTTCATGCCCACCTGGCGGCGGGGGTACTGGATGTGGATCTTGCGCAGCGCACGCTCCATGAACACCACGAACATGATGGTGGCAATGACCATGACCAACACGCCGATGATGACCGCAGGGCTGATCGCACCGGACCGACCCGAGGCAAAGAATTGCGCGATGGCCGCAGGCACTTCGGCGATGATGCCGACGAAGATGATCAGCGAAATACCGTTGCCGATGCCGCGCGCGGTGATCTGCTCGCCCAGCCACATCAGGAACATGGTGCCGCCCACCAGCGTGATCAGGCAGGACATCCGGAAGAACATGCCCGGATCTGTGACCAGATCGCCGGATTCCAACGACACGGCCAGCCCATAGGCCTGTAACGTCGCCAGCGCGACGGTCCCGTAACGGGTGTATTGGTTGATCTTCTTGCGCCCCTGCTCGCCTTCTTTCTTGAGCTGTTCGAGCTTGGGGACCATCGAGGTCAGAAGCTGCACGATGATCGAGGCCGAGATGTAGGGCATGATCCCGAGGGCAAAGATGCCCATCCGACCAAGGGCCCCGCCAGTGAACATCGACACCATGCCGCCGATGCCCTGACCCGCCTGCTCCATGAACTCGCGCAGGGCCGCGCCATCGATGCCGGGCACAGGAATGAAAGTGCCCAGACGATAGACGATCAGCAGACCGAGGGTGAATAGGATGCGGTTGCGCAAGTCCGTGGCTTTGCCCAGAGCGCTCCAGCTCGTGTTGGCGGCCATATTCTCGACGGCTGATACCATTGGGGTGGTGTCCTTTGGCAAACCGCCGCCCTGCTGGTTTTCCAGCGGGCGGCGTGAGGAAAACTAAGCCCTATGTAAGCCGCAGTTGCGCGGCTCACAAGGCGTGTTTATCGGCTTACTCAGCGGCTGCCGCAGCGACGGCCAATGTACCGCCTGCTTTTTCCACAGCTTCCACCGCGGATTTGGACGCACCGGTCACGGTCAAATTAACTTTGCTGGTGATCTCACCCTTGGCCAAAACGCGGATACCGTCCAATTTGCGGCGTACCAGACCGGACGCGATCAGCGCATCTTCGGTGATGGCGGATTTCGCGTCCAGCTTGCCTGCGTCAATGAATTTCTGGATCAGGCCGAGGTTGATCACAGCGAATGCCTTTCGGTTGGGCTTGTTGAAGCCACGCTTGGGCAGACGTTGGTACAAAGGCATCTGGCCGCCTTCATAGCCATTGATGGCCACACCCGAGCGGGATTTCTGACCCTTGATACCACGGCCACCCATTTTACCGGTGCCGGAGCCGGGACCACGGCCCACGCGTTTGCGGGGTTTGGTGGCGCCTGGATTGTCGCTGAGTTCGTGCAGTTTCATGTCGCTTCTCCTAAGCCGGAAGCACCCCCGAAGCGGAATGGGTGAACGCGGCGTTTCTTGGTTTTGATTCTTGCGGACGTTACGCCCACCGACAGGCGTATAGACGCGGCGCGATACTGGATCAAGGGCGCGTTTGTGCATGATTTGGCCAGATGGCCTGCACGGATGTCCGCGCCACCATCGGGCATGGCCGGTGGGCCAGATATGCCCTGGCCGATAGGTCCAGCCCCTATATTTTCCAATGACCTCTACGCGAATAGTCATTTGCATGCTTCCCCAAGCGCCCTTTCGGTTGTAAGCAAATTTCAACGACGCCCTCAAACGGCGCATCAAGCAGACCCACAGGCCCCCGGAGACCACAGCCGTGTTCCAAGACGCCCTCGCAAACACCGCTGTTTTACAGCGCGCTGGCCTCGCGGCGGCGGTGCTGAGTGTCTATGCGTTCTGGCCCTATATCCGCGACATCCTTGCCGGGCGCACACGGCCTGAACGGTCGTCCTGGCTGATCTGGGCGCTGCTCAGTTCGGTCTCGCTGCTGTCCCAGACCTATGAGGGGGCGCAATCCTCGTTGGGGTTTGCCGCGATGCAGACCGCCGGCACGGTCCTCATTTGCGGATTAACCTTTTGGCGGGGCGAGCGGCGCAGCTTTGACACCGAGGACAGTCAGGTGCTTACGGCCACTGCAATCGGCATATGGCTGTGGGCCGAAATGGAGACTGCGGCCTATGCGATGATGGTGACCATCAGCATGTCGGCCATGGGCGGGGCGATGACGATGAAAAAAGCCTATGCCGATCCGGACTCCGAAACCATGGCGACATGGGCCGCGTTTTTTGTGGCATCCGCATTGGCGGCCGTGTCGGTCGGGCAACTCGATTGGTTACTGCTGGCCTATCCGCTTTACGTCATGGCCCTGTCAGGGGCGATCATGCTGGCGATGGTCTTGGGCCGCAGGCGCGCGCCACGAGTGGAGACCATAAACAGCAACATGCGCCGCACTCTGACGATGTCGATCAGGTCATTGGACCGTGCACCGGCGGGTTCGACCAGCGGGTCGGCGCAAAGGGGCGCGTGATCGCGCGTTCGAGCATCTCAAGCCTGTCCTGCCCGTAAAACATCTCGCCTTTCAGCACGTATGTCGGTGATCCCATGACGCCATTCGCGCGCGCATCGTTTGCGTTTTGCTCATATTGCATCGCGATATCGGGCTGACGCGCTGTGGTGATCAAAGCAGCCGCATCGTGCCCCAACGCAGTTGCAATTGCACACAGCGTCGCTTCATCCGACAAATCCGCATCATCCAGCCAATGGGCGCGCAACATCGCATGGGCCATGGCGTCCACTGCATCTCCCCGATCCCCGAGTGCCAGGATCATGGCACTGGCCAGCGTATTATCCGCATCGTGATAGGTCGGGCGCGCGGGCAAAACCGGGACGTCGCGCAACTCGGCCCATCGCTCGATCTCTCGACCAAAGAAGTAATCGACATGGGCCTGCGTGCGGTCCCCGAATGGCTGACTGCCCTGCGCCTCAACCACAGGCGACAGCGGAATGGGGCGATGCACGAGGGTCAGACCATGGGCGGCGCATATCTGCATGACCCGCGCCGAGCCGAGATAGGCAAAGGCGGAATGGGCGGAGTAGTAGTAAATCAATTCGGACATGGCCCGAGACTAGAGGTTGAACCCTGAAACCGAAACCCTCCCACGGTAAGGAAAACCAGACTCGCGCAGTTCGGTGCGTCGCCGTAGCTTCAAACCCATAGAGCCAAAGCCGAGCGATATTCTTCGGCCCCCCTTTTTCCCATCCGCGCGCATGCGGATCGCACTGCCCGGAGACTGACTTTGCTTGAAGCCCTGTTTCAAGACGCGCCCTTCCTGCGTCTGATCGGTATCGCCTCGGCCCTGCTGAGCATCTTTGCCTACCTGCCTTACATACGCCACACGCTCGCAGGGCGGACCCAACCCCAACGCACGTCGTGGCTGATCTGGTCTGTGCTGGGCACTATTGCCCTCGCCTCGCAAGCCTATGAGGGCGCACAAGCATCATTGTGGTTTGCGGCCATTCAGGTCAGTGGGACAATCACCATCTTTTTACTCTCGGTCCGATACGGTACGGGCAGTTTCGTGACAAAGGCGGATGCGGGCGCACTGTGGGTGGCGGCGGCGGGACTCGTGATTTGGGTCCTGACGGACACGGCCGTCTATGCACTGGCGATCACGATCACGATTTCGCTGATGGGTGGGTCGATGACGATCCTGAAGGCCTACCGCGCGCCCCAAAGCGAAACGCTGAGCACATGGGCCACATCGTGCGTGGCGGCGGGGCTCGCCATGGTCGCGGTCGGGCACGTGCACTGGGTGCTTCTGGCCTATCCGCTTTATCTGTTCGTGTTGAACGGGGGGATTGTGGCGGCGATCCTGCTCGGGCGGGCACGCGGTGCCCCTGCCCCGCTCTATATCCGGCGCTATACGAAAAACGCCGCGCATTGAGCTGCGCGGCGTCTTTGGCATGATGCTGTAAGGCGGAGGTGTCCTCCGCCCCGGCCAGTCTCAGCCTTTTTCTTCGATGATCTCGACCATATGCGAGATCGAACGCACCATGCCGCGCACGGAAGGTGTGTCTTCCAGCTCGCGGGTTTTGTGCATTTTGTTCAGGCCCAGGCCCACAAGTGTCGCGCGCTGTTTTGCGGGGCGACGGATGGGGGAGCCGATCTGTTTGACGACGATGGTTTTTGCCATGGATCTCAGGCCTCCTCGGTGGCCGCTTCGGCGGCAGGTGCTTCGTCACGCTTGGGCAGAATGTCAGCAACTTTCTTGCCACGGCGCTGTGCGACACCACGGGGCGACTGCTCTTTGCGCAGGCCGTCCATAGTGGCACGGATCATGTTGTAGGGGTTTTGCGACCCGATAGACTTGGACACAACGTCCTTGACGCCGAGCATTTCGAACACGGCACGCATCGGACCACCGGCGATGATACCAGTACCCTCAGGGGCGGTGCGCATCACCACCTTACCGGCACCGTGGCGACCTTCCATGTCGTGGTGCAGGGTGCGGCCTTCGCGCAGTTGCACGCGGATCATCTGGCGCTTGGCCTGCTCTGTGGCCTTGCGAATGGCCTCGGGGACCTCTTTCGCCTTACCTTTGCCGAAACCAACGCGGCCCTTCTGGTCGCCAACAACGACGAGCGCGGCAAAGCCAAAACGCTTACCACCCTTGACGGTCTTGGAGACGCGGTTGATCGCGACCAAGCGGTCGGCGAATTCTGGGGTTTCGTCGCGGTCGCGACGGTTGCCCCGGCGATTGTTGTCACGTTCTGCCATGAGAACATCCTTGTGTCAGGTGGCGCAGCCGCGCCGATAAACTCAATCCAGGTGAGCATCATGCCCCCGGATCATCGGAAGGGCGCGCACGCCCCTCACAGCGAAGATGGGCAGATTGCCCATCCTACGTAGGGTGGGCAATCTGCCCACCTTGGTCTTAGATCTTCAGACCACCTTCACGCGCGGCGTCGGCAACCGCCTTGACCTTGCCGTGAAAGAGGAAGCCGCCGCGGTCGAAATACGCCTCGGACACGCCTGCCTTTTTCGCACGCTCGGCGATTGCAGTGCCCACTTTGGTGGCGGCTTCGACGTTGTTCTTGCCCACAACGCCCAGATCCTTTTCGAGGGTCGAGGCGGCGGCCAAGGTCACACCGTTGACGTCGTCGATCAGCTGCACGCTGATGTTCTTGTTGGAGCGATGCACGCTCAGGCGGGGACGCCCGGCGTTGACGCGGCGCAGTTTGTTCCGGACGCGCAGGCGGCGCTTGAGGAACAGGGTCCGTTTGCTGTTTGCCATCTGTCTGGTCCTTACTTCTTCTTGCCTTCCTTGCGGAAGATAAATTCGCCTTTATAGCGGATGCCTTTGCCCTTGTAGGGCTCGGGCTTGCGCCACTCGCGGATGTTTGCAGCCACCTGGCCGACCAACTGCTCGTCGATACCTTCGACGATGATTTCGGTCTGCTTGGGGGCTGTGACAGTCACACCGGCTGGCGGCGTGTAGTCAACATCGTGGGACAGGCCGAGGTTCAGCTTCAGGGTGTTGCCCTGCATCTGAGCCCGGTAACCGACGCCCTGGATTTCCAGCTCTTTCTTGAAACCATCCGTCACACCGGTGACCAGGTTCGCGACCATCGTGCGGGACATGCCCCACTGCTGGCGCGCACGCTTGGACTTGCCGCGTGGCATGATGGAAACGGTGCCGTCTTCGACCGACAAGGTCACATCGTCGGTCGCCTTGAACGAACGCGTGCCTTTGGGGCCTTTAACTTCGATCATCTGCCCGGAGACGGATGCGGTCACACCCGAGGGCAGATCGACCGGTTTTTTACCAATACGAGACATCTGCTTCTCCTTAGAAGATCGTGCAAAGCACTTCGCCGCCAACATTCTGGCTGCGTGCATTTGCATCCGACATCACACCTTTGGAGGTGGAGACAATCGACACACCCAGGCCCTGACGGACCGACGGGATGTCATTGACGCCCATGTAAACGCGACGACCGGGTTTGGAGACCCGCTTCAGTTCGCGAATAACAGGTTCGCCTTCGTAGTACTTCAGGCTGATTTCGATGGCGGGGTGGCCATCTTCGCCCTTGGTTTCTTCAAAGCCACGAATGTAGCCTTCGTCCGCCAGCACTTCGAGCACGCGCACGCGCAGTTTCGACGCAGGGGTCGAAACCACGGATTTACCGCGCATCTGGCTGTTGCGGATGCGGGTGAGCATATCTGCGATAGGATCGGTCATAACTCTCTCTCCCTTACCAGCTTGACTTGACCATGCCGGGGATTTGCCCGGCAGAGCCGAGTTCCCGCAGCGCGATCCGGCTGATTTTCAGCTTGCGGTAATACGCATGCGGACGACCGGTCAGTTGGCAACGATTGTGAAGACGCACGGCGCTGCTGTTGCGGGGCAGTTTTGCCAGCTTCAGCGAGGCGCGAAAGCGCTCTTCCATCGGTTTGGTTTCGTCGCTGATGATTGCTTTGAGCTCGGCCCGCTTGGCCGCGTACTTTTTCACCAGCTTTTCGCGCTTCACTTCGCGCGCGATCATGGATTTTTTAGCCATATCTTTTTCCTCTTCGCGCTTACGAGTTGAAGGGCATGTTGAAATGCTTGAGCAAGGCTTTTGCTTCGGCATCGGTCTGGGACGTGGTCGTGATCACGATGTCCATCCCCCAGTTTTCATCGACCTTGTCAAAGTCGATTTCGGGGAAAACGAGGTGTTCCTTGAGGCCCATGGCATAGTTGCCACGCCCGTCAAAGGATTTACCCGGAATACCGCGGAAGTCACGGATACGAGGCATTGCGATGGTGATCAGACGGTCAAGAAATTCATACATCCGATCGCCGCGCAATGTCACCTTGGCCCCAAGCGGCATGTCTTCACGCACGCGGAAACCAGCGATGGACTTTTTAGCGATGGTGGTCAGCGCCTTCTGGCCTGCGATTGCGGTCAGGTCCTCTTGGGCGGACTTGGCTTTCTTGCTGTCGCGGACGGCCTCGGCACCGCAGCCGATGTTCAGGACAATCTTGTCCAGACGCGGGATCTGCATGTCGTTCTTGTAGCCGAACTCTTCTTTCATGGCCGCGCGGATCGTGTCCTTGTAAACGGCCTTGAGGCGGGGGGTGTAGGTTGCAGTGTCGAGCATCAGATCACGTCCCCTGTTGTTTTGGCAAAGCGGACTTTCTTGTCGCCGTCCATTTTGAAACCAACGCGGGTGGCTTTGCCATTGGCATCCAGCAGTGCGAGGTTGGAAAGATCAACGGGCATCGCCTTGGGGATGCGGCCGCCTTGGCTTTCCTGTGTTTGACGGGTGGCGCGGATGGCGATGTTCAGCCCGTCAACGACGGCCTTGTTCGCCTTGGGGTCGATCGAGGAAATCGTGCCCTCTTTGCCCTTGTCCTTGCCCGTGAGCATGACGACCTTGTCGCCTTTTTTGAGTTTCGCAGCCATCAGAGCACCTCCGGAGCCAGCGAGATGATTTTCATAAAGTTCTTGCCGCGCAACTCGCGCACGACGGGGCCAAAGATCCGGGTACCAACAGGTTCGTTGTTGTTGTTCAGGATCACGGCCGCATTGCGGTCAAAGCGGATGGCCGTGCCATCGTCGCGACGGACTTCCTTGGCGGTGCGCACGACGACGGCCTTGCGGACGTCACCTTTCTTTACGCGACCACGTGGGATGGCTTCCTTGACGGACACGACGATGACGTCGCCGACCGAAGCGTATTTACGCTTGGAACCACCCAGGACCTTGATGCACTGAACACGGCGTGCGCCGCTGTTGTCAGCAACATCCAGGTTGGTTTGCATCTGGATCATTTGGTTTCTCCCGACCTTTGGGGGGCGATGCGTGCCTGATCCCCAGGGTTTCGATTAATGCGGCGAAGTACCCGGCTTACGCCTCAAGCACTTCCCAACGTTTCGTTTTCGACTTGGGCGCACATTCGATGATACGAACGGTGTCGCCGACCTTGAACGCGTTCTGTTCATCGTGCGCCCGGTACTTCTTGGACTTACGAATGGTCTTTTTCAGAACCGGGTGCGTAAAGCGACGCTCGACGGACACGGTCACGGTTTGGGCGTTTGCGTCGGAGGTCACGACGCCAGACAGGATACGCTTTGGCATGTCATGCTCTCCTTATTCGGCCGCTTTGGCGGCAAGTTCATTGAGGATCGTCTTGACGCGTGCGGCATCACGACGGGCACCACGCAGACGCGCGGAGTTCTCAAGCTGACCCGTGGCCTGCTGGAATCGCAGGTTGAAGGCTTCTTTTTTCAGGTTTGCCAGTTCATCGCGAAGCTGGTCCGGGGTCTTGTCCCGAAGTTCTTGGGCGTTCATGCGCCTGTTCCTTTCAACATCACGAGCGGGCCACCAAAACGGCGTCACCCTGATTCCCGTGGAGTGGATGATAGAGGGGCCGTATATGAGGGGTGCAGACATATGGCAACCCCTGACGGGCGTTGATTCACAGTGTTTCCGCGTTCCTGCGCAACGAGGATGACAAAGCCACAATATGTCGGGTCATTAACCGCAATATCACCGCTTCTGCGTCACGAATTTGCCCAGTCTCGGCAGGATACTGACCCAAAGCACGATCCGAAAGGCACCATGATGAGCAGAAATCTGGTTGACCGCGCGAACGAAGCGCTGCTTGCCACCTTGCGGGCCGGTAATCCCGAACGGTTCAAGGACTTGGAGGCCGCAGATCTGCGGGCACAAACGCGCGACACATTCGAGGCCACGCGACTGCCGCTGATCTCTGTTCCGGATTTGGGTTTTGGGCAACGAGCTCGGCTATCATTTCTGGGCTTTCCCAATATCGAACAGATGGTCGCGCTCATGGCCCCCATTACCCGCGATACCATGGTTGTGACCTGGGCCACCATCGGACAGGCATGGCGGGCGCCGGAGATGGATGCGCATCTTGGCGACCATCCGCACGCCCCCCTGGGCTCCGCACTGAAACAAGTGGCGCAATCCTGTTTTCAGCCCGAACACTGGGTCGAATTCGAAACCTATTTTAAACACCCAAACCTCAAAGGCACGTATGACGCGGCGCGGGTCACGCGTGTCTACACGATCTTTGCCTATCTCTACGGCACCGAACGCGCGGCGCAGAAAATCTCGCGGATTGTCCCGATGGGCCCCGATCTGGACACGTTGCGCTGCGATATCATGGCAGCAAAGACGCGGTTTGATGCACAAAGTGCGCAGGTCGATCAAGATATCGCCGATCTCAAGGCCCATAGACTTTCTGGAAGCGAAGGCGCACACCCGGACTGGCAAGACTATCTTACAACCAGAGCCTGACCCCGGATGCCCAAAGTAACCTCTCTATTTGCCACCCGCTTGTATCACGCCCCCCTGTCCGAGTTCGATCCCCGGATCGATCCGGCGGAACTGGAACGCAACTGCTACGGCATCGCCGAAGACGACGAGGCGGGGCACGGCTGGTGTGAGGCGCAGGGCTATCCCGGCTACACCTCATATGCGTCGCTAACCGACCTGCCCTGGCGGTTCCCGATCTTTGGCGATCTGGTAAAATCGCTGGACGCCCATGTCGCCGCCTTTGCCCACAATCTAGCCTTTGATCTGGGCGACAAGACCCTCACACTCGACAGTATCTGGATCAACATCCTGCCCGAGGGCGGCATTCACACCGGCCACATCCACCCTCATTCGGTGATTTCGGGCACAACCTATGTGGCCATGCCCGAAGGCACGAGTGCGCTGAAACTCGAAGACCCGCGCCTGCCGATGATGATGGCTGCGCCCGGGCGGACAACGGACGCGCCCGAGGATTTGCGCCAGTTTCACTATGCCAAGCCCGCCGTGGGGGACGTACTGCTGTGGGAAAGCTGGCTGCGCCACGAAGTGCCGATGAACATGGCCGAGGATGAGCGGGTGTCGGTGTCGTTCAACTACGGTTGGGAGTAGACGCCTTTCGCGCTTCCTCGGCTGCCTTGCGCGCCGCCTTTTCCTCTTTGGTCAGCGTGTTGCCCCACTGATTGTTGCTGAGGCCCATCCCGTCGGGCATCGGCTTGGTCTTGCCTTTTTTGACCTTGCCTCCGTTGTTGAGGAACTCCTGGATCAGGTCCGCATCAGTATTCGGCTTGGGAACTTGCTTCATGTTCGGCCTTTCAGGACGTAGGGTTTCCGAGCCAGCTTAGCGGAGCGGCGGACAATAGCCACAGTCAAGAGACACGGCGTGACCTCACCCGCTTGGTTTGACGGGGGCATAGCTCGACCTGTCCCACTCAAATTAAGGACTAAGCCGCGCCATCGGCAGGTCACGGTCTGTCGATCCAACGCTTTGGCGGTAGTGCTTTATGGCAGCCAAACACATTTTCCACCCAAGCGGCGCGCTAACGTCACCCGGTCGACAGGCCCGAGGGTGGCCTGTCGATGGCGCGGCGGCCTGCGGCCTTGACTCCGGACCCTGTCATTTACCGAGCACGTTTTTCTTTGCATAGCCACTTATTTCAGCCTTAGGTTGTCTAAAACAAATTTGGTGTGTGTGCGTTTTGGAAATTCTGTTTTTGCTGTTGGTTCTCGGTGTCGTTGTATGGGTCAGCGCGGGTCTCCAAAAACCCGGTGCCAACGACCGGTCAAATAGAGGCGGCGATACAAGGCCAACACAGACGGCAGTACCGCGGGTGCCCAGCACCGATGCGCCAACTGCCAAGCAACATGTGGTACCCAAGCCAAACCCGAAATCAGATCACGCACCACCCCCGCCCATTCCTTCATCCATGCAACTGAAAGGCCGCGCTTGGGTAATTGACGGCGATACGATTGCGATTAACAGGATAAAGATCCGGCTTGCGGGCATAGATGCACCTGAACTCGATCAGCCTTGGGGTCAAAAATCGAAGTGGGAAATGGTGAAGCTGTGCAAGGGCCAAGTCATCACGGTGAAACTCACAGGCGAGACATCCTATGACCGCCTCGTCGGGACGTGTTTCTTACCTGACGGGCGAGATTTGGGAGCCGAGATCATCAGTGCTGGTTTGGCACTTGATGGTGGGCACTTTTCGAAAGGGAAGTACAAACACCTAGAAGATGCAGATATGCGCCGAAAGCTGAAGGGATATGGCCGCTGGAGATAAGGCCGAACCCAAAAGAAAAGCCCCCGACGCTTTCACGCCGGGGGCTATCAATCACATCCGTAGGGTGGGCAATCTGCCCACCATTTACCAGTCCTCGCGGACCACAACGCGTGTCTTGATCGGCAGCTTCATCGCCGCCAGGCGCAGGGCCTCGCGTGCGATGTCGTCATTCACACCGTCGATCTCGAACATCACGCGGCCAGGTTTGACCTTGGCCGCCCAACGGTCGACCGAGCCTTTGCCCTTACCCATACGCACTTCGATGGGTTTGGCTGTCACGGGAACGTCGGGGAAAATCCGGATCCAGACCCGGCCTTGACGTTTCATGTGACGGGTCATGGCACGACGCGCCGCTTCGATCTGACGGGCGGTGACCCGCTCAGGCTCAAGTGCCTTGAGACCATAGGTGCCAAAGTTCAGGTCAGACCCGCCCTTTGCAAGACCCTTGATCGAGCCCTTAAACTGTTTGCGAAATTTGGTACGCTTTGGTTGAAGCATCTAAATGCCCTCCGATCAACGACGACCGCCTGCACCGCGAGGTGCTGGGCCGTCCTGGAGTTCCTGTGCTTTACGGTCACGTGCCTGCGGGTCGTGCTCCATGATTTCACCTTTGAAGATCCATGTCTTGATCCCGATGATACCATAGGCAGTTGTCGCTTCGACGTGGGCGTAATCGATGTCGGCCCGCAGGGTGTGCAGGGGCACGCGGCCCTCGCGATACCACTCGGTCCGCGCGATTTCGGCACCGCCAAGGCGGCCCGCGACGTTCACGCGGATGCCAAGGGCACCCATACGCATGGCGTTCTGCACGGCACGCTTCATGGCGCGGCGGAACGACACCCGGCGCTCAAGCTGTTGTGCGATGCTTTCACCCACAAGGGCAGCATCCAGCTCGGGCTTGCGGACTTCAACGATGTTGAGGTGCAATTCGCTGTCGGTCAGGTTCGCCAGCTTCTTGCGCAGACCTTCGATGTCCGCACCTTTCTTGCCGATGATGACACCGGGGCGGGCTGTGTGGATCGTGACACGGCACTTTTTGTGCGGGCGCTCGATGATCACACGGGCCACACCGGCCTGCTTGCACTCATTCTTGATGAAATCACGGATTTTCAGATCTTCCAGCAGAAGATCACCGTAATCCTTGGTGTCGGCATACCAGCGGCTGTCCCAGGTGCGGTTCACCTGCAGGCGCATGCCAATCGGATTGACTTTGTTACCCATCAGGCTTGCTCCTCGACTTGACGCACTTTGATCGTGATTTCGGCGAACGGCTTCATAATCTTGCCGAAACGGCCGCGCGCCCGGGGACGCCCACGTTTCATGGTCAGGTTCTTGCCAACCCAGGCTTCGGCGACGATCAGCTCGTCAACGTCCAGGTTGTGGTTGTTTTCAGCATTGGCGATCGCGGATTGCAGGCACTTCTTGACGTCCTGTGCGATGCGCTTTTTGGAGAAGGTGAGGTCGGTCAGGGCCTTGTCCACCTTCTTGCCACGGATCAACTGCGCCACGAGGTTCAGCTTTTGTGGGGAGGTGCGAAGCATGCGGGTCTTGGCCATGGCTTCGTTGTCCGCCACGCGGCGTGGGTTCTTGTCCTTGCTCATTTGCGTTTCGCCTTTTTGTCAGCGGCATGACCGTAATAGGTCCGCGTGGGCGAATATTCACCGAACTTCTGGCCGATCATCTCTTCGGACACGTTCACGGGAATATGCTTGTGGCCGTTATACACCCCAAATGTCAGACCCACGAACTGGGGCAGAATGGTGGAGCGGCGCGACCAGATCTTGATCACTTCGTTGCGCCCGCTCTCGCGCGACGCTTCCGCTTTCTTCAGCACATAGCTGTCGACAAACGGACCTTTCCAAACAGAACGAGACATCTATCAGCGCCCCTTTTTCTTGGCGTGACGCGAGCGAATGATCAGCTTTTGCGACGCTTTGTTCTTGTTGCGGGTGCGGGCACCCTTTGTGGGCTTGCCCCATGGGGACACAGGGTGGCGACCACCCGATGTGCGCCCCTCACCACCACCATGGGGGTGATCGATCGGGTTCATAACCACACCACGCACAGATGGGCGGATACCCTTGTGACGCATGCGGCCCGCTTTACCGTAGTTCTGGTTGCTGTTGTCGGGGTTGGACACGGCACCAACGGTGGCCATGCATTCCTGACGGACCAGACGCAATTCGCCCGAGGACAGGCGGATCTGGGCATAGCCCCCATCCCGGCCCACGAACTGGGCATAGGTGCCCGCGGCGCGCGCGATCTGACCACCCTTGCCGGGTTTCAGTTCGATGTTGTGAATGATTGTCCCGATGGGCATCCCCTGGAACGGCATTGCGTTACCGGGTTTGATGTCCGCCTTTTGGGAGGAGATGATCTTGTCACCGACCGCCAGACGCTGCGGGGCAAGGATATAGGCCTGCTCGCCGTCATCGTATTTCACCAGTGCGATGAACGCAGTCCGGTTGGGGTCATATTCGATGCGTTCGACCGTGGCCGATACATCCATTTTGTTGCGGCGAAAATCGACGATCCGATAGAGACGTTTCGCGCCCCCGCCTTTGCGGCGCATCGTGATCCGTCCGGTGTTGTTCCGTCCGCCATTCTTGGTCAAACCCTCAGTGAGAGACTTGACCGGGCGGCCTTTCCAAAGCTCCGAACGGTCGATCAGTACCAGCCCACGCTGGCCCGGCGTCGTCGGCTTATACGACTTGAGTGCCATGATTGCTGTCTTCCGTTTTGCTGTGCGCGACCATGCGGGCCGCGATGGTTATAGGCCCCCGTAGGTGCCCGAAGTTGGGTAGCGTGGGGCGAACGACACGTCCGCCTTACAGCCAAAGACAAAGCCCCGGACGAATCCGGGGCGCTGCCGATGGGGTCTGTTATGGGATGGCGGGGGTGGGGTCAAGAGCGAGAGGGTTAAACGACACCACCAAAGATGAAACCAGCTTCAGGCCGCATCAATCAACTCGAGCAGAGATGGGAATGCGTACAGTCCCGGCGCTCGCCCGGACGGTGGAACGATGGTCCTCAGAAGACCCGCATTGACCAGTCTTGGTGTGAAATTTCTAAGAGTAGATGGCGGGGCTAAAGCATGCTCGACAAAGTGATTGTTCCAGAACACCGGGTTTGTAAACATATAGTCAGTCGCTGCGGCGAAATACTGAGATCGCAACACATCCCTGAACTGCTCTTTCATCAGCTCATAGTGTGCTTGGATACGTGTCACGAGATCAATGTTTGCAATTGCCTGTGCGTCAAGCGCGTTCAGAAAGAATGAACACCAGCTATCCCAATCCGCCTCCAACGAGACCATTCTAAGCCTGCCAATATACTCATCCTTGTTCGCTTCAAAATAGTCGCTCACAAAAAAATGCGGTGTACTGAGGAAGCCTTGTTGCCACAACATCAAAGGGATGAGCATGCGACCCACACGACCGTTTCCATCTTCGAATGGATGCAATGCTTCGAATTCAGCATGAGCGATCGCTGTTTTGAGTAGCGGATGGCGTGGGTCTTCATTGAAAAATTGAATGGTGTCCTGCATCCCCTGTTGCAGCCGATCTGGAGATATTGGAATGAAATCGACCCGCTTTTGGCGGCGGTCTCCTATATAGTTTTGTTGGCTTTTGTACTGGCCAGGGCTCTTTTCGGCACCCCGACCGTAACTCAGAAGGGTTTGGTGGGCGTTTTTGATCAGTAATTCAGAAAGCCCGTACCCCTGCGATACTTGCTCTTCGGCCTGTTTCAATGCCCGGGCATATAGCGCAACCTCTAACGTGTCATTCCGGGCTAGACCTTCGGTCCGGTTCGCACTTGTACTTGCCTCCAGACGCAGAACTTCCTCCAGCGTTGAGATGGTTCCCTCCATTCGAGACGACACCACAGCATCTCTCTGCCGCAACGGAGCAAGCAGCAGCTCTGAATTCGGCATGTGAAGTAGCTTTTCATCGTAGCGAGTTAAGTTCTGGAGCGCCCGTGTTAGCGGGTCGAGAACTTTTGAAAGTTCAATTGCTGCCGGTGGAAACCCTCCATAGTGGTACACTGCGGCATTAGAACTGTCATATGTAGTGTTGTTGATAGATATGGTCTGTCCAGTAGTCATAACTGGGATTGTATCCTGCCTGCTCGCAATGAACAAGCTTGTATCTTCAAGGTGCCACTTCGTAGTCACAAGAAAGCTTGTCGATACTCGGCTCTCAACAAACATGCTCGTTGAGAGCTAGGCACAAAAATCTGGAGAGAAGAGCCTAAGCCACTAAAAACCCCGGCCACTTTCGCAGCCGGGGTCTAAAACCTCACAAACGTCTCACTCAGACCTTACAGCCCGGTGCTCACGTCAATCGTGTTGCCTTCTTCAAGCGTCACATACGCCTTTTTGACGTCCTTGCGTTTGCCGAGCGCACCACGGAAGCGTTTGACCTTGCCCTTGGTGATGGTCGTGTTCACGGCCTTCACCTTGACACCGAACAGGGCCTCGACGGCTTCTTTGATCATCGGCTTGTTGCTGTCCATCGCCACTTCGAACACGATTGCGCCGTTTTCAGACGCCATGGTGGCCTTTTCAGTGATGATCGGCTTGCGGATCACGTCGTAATGTTCTGCCTTGGCACTCATTTCAAGCGAGCCTCCAGTGCTTCGATCCCTGCCTTGGTGATCACAAGCGTGTCACGTTTCAGGATATCATATACGTTGGCACCCATCGTCGGCAGGATGTCCAGACCTTCGATGTTGCGCGATGCGGCGAGGAAATCCTCATTCACGGATGCACCGTCAATGACCAGCGCGCGTTTCCAGCCTAGGTCCTTGACCTGTTTAGCCAAAGCGGCGGTTTTGCCCGTTGTGGACGCATCCTCGATGATGACCAGCTCACCGGCCGCCATTTTGGCGGACAGGGCGTGGCGCAGACCCAGCTTGCGGAACTTCTTGGGCAGGTCGTGACCGTGGCTGCGGACAACGGGACCCTTGTAGATACCACCACCGCGGAAGATCGGAGCCGAACGCGCGCCGTGGCGTGCGCCGCCGGTGCCCTTCTGGCGATAGATCTTCTTGGTCGAGTATTTAACTTCGGACCGCGTCTTGACCTTGTGGGTGCCGGCCTGGGCGTTGTTACGCTGCCAGCGGACCACGCGGTGCAGGATATCTGCGCGTGGCTCGAGGCCAAACAGAGCCTCGTCCAGGTCAACAGAACCGGCCTTGCCGCCGTCTAGTTTGATGACATCAAGTTTCACGCGTCACCTTCTTTCTTTGCTTCTTCAGCGGCTTGGGCTTCGGCCACGACATCTGTCTTAGCCTCTTCAGCTTCGGCGGCTTCCATTGCGGCTTGCTCTTCTGCGGCGGCGGCCTCGGCTGCGGCTTCAGCCTCGGCAGCAGCGGCTGCGGCGGCTTCTTCTGCGGCTTTGGCGGCTTCTTCGCGAGCAGATTTCAAAGCGGCGGGCAGGATCGCGTTTTCGGGGAACGGCTTTTTGACCGCATCCTTGACGGTGACCCAGCCACCTTTCGATCCGGGGACAGCGCCCTTGATCATGATCAGACCACGGTCGGCATCGGTGCGCACAACCTGAAGGTTCTGCGTGGTCACCTTGGCCGCGCCCATATGGCCCGCCATTTTCTTGCCTTTGAAGACTTTACCCGGGTCCTGACACTGACCGGTGGAGCCGTGCGAACGGTGCGAAATCGACACACCGTGGGTGGCGCGCAGACCGCCAAAGTTGTGGCGTTTCATGGCACCGGCAAAGCCTTTACCAATCGATGTGCCTGTGACGTCGACGAACTGACCTTCGAAATAGTGGTCGGCGATGATCTCTTCACCGACGTTGATCAGGTTGTCTTCGGTCACGCGAAACTCGACCAGCTTGCGCTTGGGTTCCACTTTTTGTGCGGCGAAGTGGCCGCGCATGGCTTGGCTCACGCGCTTCACTTTGGGCGAACCTGCCCCAAGTGTCACAGCGGTGTAGCCGTCCTTGTCCGATGTGCGTTGGCCAACGACCTGCAGGCCGTCCAGTTGAAGAACGGTGACAGGAACCTGTTTGCCGTCTTCCATGAACAGCCGGGTCATGCCGACTTTCTTTGCGAGAATTCCAGAGCGCAACATGGGTGTACCCTCCTTTACGATTGCAGTTTGATCTCGACGTCCACGCCAGCGGCCAGGTCGAGCTTCATCAGCGCGTCCACGGTCTGGGGGGTCGGATCAACGATGTCGAGCAGACGCTTGTGCGTGCGGATCTCGAACTGGTCACGGGATTTCTTGTCGACGTGGGGGCCACGCAGAACGGTGAATTTTTCGATCTTGTTCGGCAGTGGGATGGGTCCACGGACGGACGCGCCTGTGCGTTTGGCGGTGTTGACGATCTCTTGTGTGGAGGCATCCAGCACACGATAGTCAAACGCCTTGAGGCGAATGCGGATATTTTGGCTTTGAACGGCCATGATGTGCGTTCCCTTACTCGGGGCTCTTAACGGAGAGGAGGAGCGTCGCTCATCGACACCCCTCGTCGCGTCTGTTTTTTTCGGTGCAGGGCGGATCGGGATCCGCCTTACGGGTATTGCGCTGATGAAGTGGCGTAAGGCGGAGGTGTCGTCCGCCCTGCACCCATTACTCAGTGATCTTGGACACAACGCCCGCGCCGACCGTGCGGCCGCCTTCGCGGATCGCAAAGCGCAGGCCCTGCTCCATCGCGATCGGGGCGATCAGCTCAACACCGAACGACACATTGTCGCCGGGCATGACCATCTCGGTCCCTTCCGCCAGGTTCACCGTCCCGGTCACGTCCGTGGTCCGGAAGTAGAACTGCGGGCGATAGTTCGCAAAGAACGGCGTGTGACGGCCACCCTCTTCCTTGGTCAGGATATAGGCCTCGGCCTCGAACTTCGTGTGCGGCTTCACCGAACCGGGCTTGCACAGAACCTGCCCACGCTCCACCGCTTCACGGTCGATACCGCGCAGCAACGCGCCGATGTTGTCACCCGCTTCACCGCGATCCAGCAGCTTGCGGAACATTTCAACACCGGTACATGTGGTGGTCTGGGTGTCCTTGATCCCCACGATCTCGATGTTGTCGCCCACGTTGATCACGCCACGCTCAACCCGGCCGGTCACAACCGTGCCGCGACCCGAGATCGAGAACACGTCCTCGACCGGCATCAGGAAGGGCTGGTCAATCGCGCGCTCAGGCGTCGGGATGAACTCGTCAACCGCTTCCATCAGCTTCTTGATCGAGTTCGCGCCGATTTCCTCGTCGCGCCCTTCCATCGCCGCCAGAGCCGAGCCGGGGATGACGGGGATGTCGTCGCCGGGGTACTCATAGCTCGACAGCAGCTCGCGGATTTCCATCTCGACCAGCTCCAGCAGCTCTTCGTCGTCGACCTGATCCACCTTGTTCATGTAGACGACCATCGTCGGGATGCCGACCTGGCGCCCCAGCAGGATGTGCTCGCGGGTTTGTGGCATCGGACCGTCAGCCGCGTTCACAACCAGGATCGCACCGTCCATCTGGGCGGCCCCGGTGATCATGTTCTTGACGTAGTCGGCGTGGCCGGGGCAGTCGACGTGGGCATAGTGGCGGCTTTCGGTCTCGTATTCCACGTGCGCGGTCGAGATCGTGATGCCACGGGCCTTCTCTTCGGGCGCACCGTCGATCTGGTCATAGGCCTGAAAGTCGCCAAAATACTTCGTGATCGCCGCCGTCAACGTCGTCTTGCCGTGGTCAACGTGACCAATCGTGCCGATGTTTACATGCGGTTTGGTACGTTCAAACTTTGCCTTTGCCATGGTGTTGGCTCCTCTTTTACTTCTGGTCGCGGTGGGCAGCGTGCCCACCCTACGGGGTTGGTAGGGTGGGCGATCCGCCCACCGCTGGAATTAAGCGAATTTCGCTTGGATCTCGTCGCTGATGTTCTGCGGAACACCGTCATAATGGTCGAACTGCATGGTAAAGTTCGCGCGACCCGACGACATCGAACGCAAGGTGTTGATGTAGCCGAACATGTTGGCCAGCGGCACGAAGGCGTCGATGGCAATCGCGTTGCCGCGTGTGTCCTGCCCCTGTACCTGACCGCGACGCGATGTGAGGTCGCCGATGATGCCACCGGTGTACTCTTCGGGCGTCACGACCTCGACCTTCATAATCGGCTCGAGCATCTTGGCACCCGCCTTTTTCATGCCTTCACGCATACCCATCCGAGCCGCGATTTCAAAGGCCAGAACCGATGAGTCAACGTCGTGGAATTTACCTTCGATCAAGGCAACCTTGAAGTCGATCACAGGGAAACCCGCCAGAGGACCGGAGTCCATGACCGACTTGATGCCCTTTTCAACGCCCGGGATGTATTCCTTGGGCACCGACCCACCCACAACACGGGACTCGAACGAATAGCCTTCGCCCGGCTCGGTTGGGGTGATGATCAGCTTGACCTCGGCGAACTGACCGGAGCCACCCGACTGTTTCTTGTGGGTGTAAACGATCTCGGCTTCGTGACCGATGGTCTCGCGATAGGCCACCTGTGGGGCACCGATATTCGCCTCGACCTTGAATTCGCGCTTGAGGCGATCCACCAGAATGTCGAGGTGAAGTTCGCCCATGCCCTTCATAATGGTCTGACCACTTTCGAGGTCAGTTTCCACGCGGAAGGAGGGATCTTCGGCAGCCAGACGCGCCAGACCTGTCGACATTTTCTCTTGGTCGGCCTTCGTCTTGGGCTCAACCGCGATCTCGATGACGGGATCGGGGAAGGTCATCGTTTCCAGAACCACAGGGTCGTTGACCGCACACAGCGTGTCCCCGGTTGTGGTGTCTTTCAGACCTGCCAGCGCGATGATGTCGCCTGCGAACGCTTCGGTGATCTCTTCGCGGTCGTTGGAGTGCATCATCATCATCCGGCCAACGCGCTCTTTGCGCTCTTTGGTCGAGTTCAGCAGTGTGTCGCCCTTGTTCAGCACGCCCGAATAGATGCGTGTGAAGGTCAGCGTGCCCACAAAGGGGTCGTTCATAATTTTGAACGCAAGAGCCGAGAACGCCATATCGTCGTCAGCACGACGCGCAATCACACGTTCTTCGGTTTCGTCACCGGGTTTGAAGCCCATGTAATCGACAACGTCCAGCGGGGACGGCAGATAGTCGATGACGGCGTTCAGAAGCGGCTGCACACCCTTGTTCTTGAAGGCCGAGCCACACAGAACAGGGATGAATTTGATCCCCAGCGTGCCTGCACGGATCAGACGGCGCAGGGTCGGCACATCAGGCTCTTCGCCTTCGAGGTACGCTTCCATCGCGTCGTCGTCCATTTCGACGGCAACTTCGATCATGTTGGCGCGCCACTCGTCGGCCTGATCCTTCAGGCTGTCGCGGATGGGGCGTTTTTCCCAGGATGCGCCAAGGTCTTCACCGGCCCAGACCCACTCTTCCATGGTAACCAGATCGATCATGCCTTCCAGCTCGGTCTCGGCCCCGATCGGGATCTGGATCGGGCAAGGTGTGGCACCTGTGCGGTCTTTGATCATGTGGACGCAGTTGAAGAAGTCGGCGCCGATCTTGTCCATCTTGTTGACGAACACGATGCGTGGAACCTTGTAGCGGTCAGCCTGACGCCATACGGTTTCGGTCTGCGGCTCAACACCTGCGTTGGCATCCAGCACAGCGACCGCACCATCCAGAACCGCCAGTGAGCGTTCGACTTCAATGGTGAAGTCCACGTGGCCGGGGGTGTCGATGATGTTCATGCGGTGCTTTTCAGTGTCCGCCGTCTCACCGTCTTCGGTGCGTTCCCAGAATGTAGTGGTCGCAGCCGAGGTGATCGTGATGCCACGCTCTTGTTCCTGCTCCATCCAGTCCATGGTTGCGGCCCCATCGTGGACCTCACCGATGTTGTGGGACTTGCCTGTGTAGTACAGGATGCGTTCCGAACATGTGGTTTTGCCGGCATCAATGTGTGCCATGATGCCAAAGTTGCGGTAGCGGTCGAGCGGATAATCGCGTGCCATGGGGCTGCTTCCTCAGAGTGTCTGGGTTACCAACGGTAGTGGCTGAACGCTTTGTTGGCGTCGGCCATCTTGTGTGTGTCTTCGCGCTTTTTGACAGCGGTGCCGCGGGACTGAACAGCGTCCATCAGCTCGCCTGCCAGGCGCTCTTCCATCGTGTTTTCGTTGCGGCCGCGGCTGGCATTGATCAACCAGCGGATCGCGAGAGCCTGACGGCGCTCGGGGCGGACCTCAACAGGCACCTGATATGTGGCACCACCAACCCGGCGCGAACGAACTTCGACCGAAGGCTGAATGTTTTCGAGCGCTTCGTGGAACACTTCCACAGGGGCGCGTTTGATCTTGGCTTCGACGCGGTCGAACGCATTGTAAACGATGCTTTCGGCGGTCGATTTCTTACCATCGATCATCAGGTTGTTCATAAACTTGGTCAGGACCTTATCGCCATATTTGGCGTCGGGCAGGACTTCGCGTTTCTCGGCGGCGTGACGACGTGACATCTACGGCTCTCCTTATTTGGGGCGCTTGGCGCCGTATTTCGAACGGCGTTGCTTACGATCTTTGACGCCTTGGGTATCCAGAACGCCGCGCAGGATGTGGTAACGCACACCGGGAAGGTCTTTGACACGACCGCCACGGATCAGAACAACCGAGTGTTCCTGAAGGTTGTGGCTTTCACCCGGAATATAGCTGATGACCTCAAAACCATTTGTCAGGCGCACTTTGGCAACCTTACGCATGGCCGAGTTCGGCTTTTTGGGTGTCGTTGTATAAACGCGCGTACACACACCGCGTTTCTGCGGGTTCCCTTCAAGGTGAAGGGATTTGGAGCGTTTTACTTTGGGCTGGCGCGGCTTGCGGATCAGCTGTTGGATCGTTGGCATTGCAGGTCTGTTCCCCGTCTCATCAACATATGTCGTGCGGGGCGACCCCGCGGTTTCAATTCAATCACCCTTGTGCGTCCACAAAAGCGCAAAAACCGCAATCGCTCCCGTTAGGGGCGACGCGGTGGGTTTCCAGAGGATCGGACCAATGCAAAGGCCGGATCGTGTCCACTTCGGTTCTGATTTCGGTTTCGGGGGGCAAACCCCTCTCCGAGATAGCGGGCGTATAGGGGGAGTCTCTGTGGGTGTCAACAGGCGCAACCGCGCCTTGCGCCATATGGCCCATGTTCCCTCAGGTCCGATGGGGCACCCTTGGGGCTGGACAGGCGCGCCGGACCGTCGCTACACATTTACGGATAAAATTCAGGGTTTTACAATGCGCTCAGTCCTTCAGTTTTTCTGCCTTTCCATCGTGGCATTTGCCATCGCAATTCCAACACTCGTTCAAGCGCAACGCCTGCCCGTTGAACGCAGCATGAAATACAACACCACCCCCCACGGTTTCATCAAAGTGCGCGAGCGGACGAGACTCGGCAAACGCGCCCAACGCTTTGAAGTGCGGGCCGGGGATTGTGGTTGGGATGACGGGTGGAGCGATTGTGACAACGACCGTGAACGCTCTGAGCTTTACGTCGCAAAGGATTGGAAGCACGGCACCGACCAGTGGATCGGCTTTTCCATCTATCTGCCCGCAGATTTCAAGACCAGCAGCCGGGTACGCACCACCGTTGGTCAGGTCAAGATGAAGGGTGGGCCGACCGGGTTTGCCGGTGGCTTTCCGTCCGAACCCGGCGTCTTTCAGATGGAGATGAAGGGCAACCGCTATTTCCTTCGGGTACACGTGCTGTCGGGCCCCTTCGACAATGTGCGCAACGATATCAAGGATTACAATCTGGCCAGCATCGACGAGTTGCGAGGCAAGTGGACCGATTTCGCCGTGCGGGTGAACACCAGGACCGCGCCGGGCACCATCGAGGTGTTCAAGAACGGTCAGGGTGTCGCGCGCCACGCCTTCAATCAGAATTACGCGCCCAAAGCCTACTATTTCAAATACGGGGTCTATCGCTCGTTTGTCAGCGAAAACCGCGCGCCGATGCCCACACAGGTGGTCTATTTTGACGAGGTGCGTCTTGGTCGATCCTATGACAAGGTGGCGGTCGAACGACAGCGCCGGGCGGTCGACTAGACAGGAATTCAACACCATGCAGGTTATCGGGCTGTGCCGCTTCTCCTATCCGGCCATTGGCGGCTTTCAGGTGGATTTTGAAACACTTGAGGAAAAGCTGGCCTATCTCTATGCCCCCGCCCGCATGGAAGAGCGGTTTGCCACGTTCGAGACCATCACCCTGCCCCCGTTGCGGGCCCAGACGGATCCCGACTTTACCTTTGTGGTCGTCATCGGCGACAGCCTGCCCGACATGTATCGCGACCGGCTTGAGGCGTTGCTGTCGGATATGCCACAAGCCGATTTGCAGGTGCATGCCCCCGCGCAACATCGCCCGGTGATGAAGAAGATCATCAATTCCGTACGCCGCAACACAGACGCACCCTGCCTGCAATTTCGCATGGATGACGATGACGCGGTAGCCATGGACTATGTCGAACGGTTGCGCGGGGTCGCGACGGACGTGCGCACCCTCGCAGCACGCAACGAGTTGCTTGGGATCGACTTCAATCGCGGATACATCATCCGGCCCCGCGCAAAGGGGATCGAGGCGGCGGCAACCTCCGCCCCGTTTCAGACGGCTGCATTGGCGATGATGGTCCATCCCAAATCGCGCCAGACCATTATGAATTTCGCCCATTTCCGCCTGCCCAACATGATGGCCTGCGTGACCCTGACCGAGCCCGTGATGCTGCTGCGCGGACACAACGATTTCAACGACTCGCGCCAGGGCCCGTCCGTGAAACCCCAAAAGCTCGCGATGATGGACGCTGCGGGCGAGGCCGAATTGGCCGATCGGTTCAATATCGACGCAGATGCCGTGCGCGCCGCCTTTTCACGCCTGTGACAGACGACGTTCGCGGTAAAGCGTGAACAGGCCCGTCGCCACAACAATAGCCGCTCCAAGCAGGGTCACAGAGCTGGGCCAATCATCAAACACCACCCAGCCCAGCACCAACGCCCATATGAGCCCCGTGTAGCGGAACGGCGCGATAAAGCTGATCTCGCCCACGCGCATCACCTGCACCGAAAAGAAATACCCGCCAATGATGAACACCGAAGCGCCACCGATCAACGCGGCAAGGCGGGTGTCAATCGGCACCCATTCGGTTGTGACCGACGCCGCCCCCGCACAGATCATCACCGTCACCGCAGCCACCAGGGTGACCGTCATGGACGGCACACCGGGGCTAAGCCGCCGCGTCGACAAATCGCGCACGGTCACGCAGGCGACAGCCACAAGCGCATACCCCGCATAGATCGAAAACCCCTCGGGTCCCGGACGTACGATCAACAACATGCCCATGAACCCAAGCAAGATCGCAGACATGCGACGCCATCCAAGCGGTTCGCGAAAAAACAACGCCGCCCCAACTGCAACCGTCAGGGGCAGGACCTGCAAAACCGCGGTTACATTCGCCAGCGGCATGTTCAGAAGGGCGGTGATAAAGAAATAGGCCGCGCCCACTTCGGCAATGGACCGCAGCGCGATCAGCCCCCAATCCCGCCCTGAGATGCGAAAATGGATCGTACCCAGCCAACGGGCCAGCGCCAAGATCAGAACCACGCTCAGCACGCCACGCAGAACCAACAATTGCGTCAACGGCACGTCCCCGTTCGTAAGCTTGATCAGCGCATCGTTGAAGGTAAACGACGCCATCGAAGCCATCATCAAAAGCGCACCGGTGGTGTTGGGGGACATCCGTGTAAACCTGATCCGTGTTGGGGCAACGCTATCGCGCTCGGAAGCGTGACGCCAGTGGATCACTCGGTCTATTTTCGGCGTGACGTGCGATTTCTGGGATTCGCAAAGCCGTGGACCTGCGTTACGGTCCGCCTATGAGCTTGTTTTTCCTCCTGATCCTGATCGGCGTCGCGATCTTTTTCTACCGACAATGGGCAAAGAAGCAGCATCGCCTGACACTGCTCAGGAGTCGGATCACCGACCATCAGCGCGACGTGATCGGACGCTGTGTGCCCATGGTCCACAAGATCCCGACCGAATTTCACCGCCCCCTTGAGGGCAAGATCAATCTGTTCCTCGATCAGGTTACGATGGTTGGCTACCACGGGCTCGAGGTCACCGAAGAAATGGAGCTGTCCATCGCAACCCAAGCCTGTCTGCTCGTGATGAATACGGATGCCTGGTACGACACGCTGACGACGGTGATGATCTACCCCGGTGCCTTCAAATCCAAAACGGCGCGACATGACGGGTTCGTCGTCACCGAAAAGGAAACCGTGCGTACCGGCGAAAGCTGGAACCGCGGGCCTGTGATCCTGTCATGGACACATTCAAATGACGGCGCATTGGACACAGGCGACGGGGACAACGTCGTACTGCACGAGTTCGCGCATCAACTCGATGAACGCTCGGGCCGCGCGGATGGGGCCCCTATCCTGCGCAGGGGGCAGGATTTCAGCACGTGGGAGACTGTCTTTCTCGCCGCTTTTGACCGCCTTGATGACAGGGTGTCGCGCGGGCTGCCGACGGTGATGGATGCCTACGGCGCGGAAAACCATCAGGAGTTTTTTGCCGTCGGGGTCGAGACGTTTTTTGAGCGCCCTAATGAGCTGAAACGGGCCGAGCCCGCGTTTTACGAGCAACTGTCGGAATTGCTGGGCCTGGATCCTGCAAGTTGGGTCTGACGGGCAAAGCCCCCGGACAAACCACGTTGCACCCACAAAAAACCCCGCCTCACTGGGCGGGGTTTTTCAATTTTCACTGTGGTGACAAAAGCTTAATCGCGGCTCTCGTCACTAGGTGTTACAGGCGTGTCAAACACATCGCCACCGACCACATCATCTGGTGTAGGCGCAGCCAGCGCGGCTGCGGCCTCGGCTTCTTCGCGGCGGGCCTCGATGACAACGTTGTCACGATCCGATGCGATCTTGCGCATCGCTTGGGTCGCGCCACCAGTCCCGGCAGGGATCAGACGGCCCACGATGACGTTTTCCTTGAGGCCAACCAGCTTGTCTTTCTTACCCTGTACAGAGGCTTCGGTAAGAACGCGGGTTGTCTCCTGGAAAGACGCCGCCGAGATGAACGAACGGGTCTGCAAGGACGCCTTGGTGATGCCCAGAAGGATCGGCCCGCCTTGGGCCGGACGGCCCTTCTTGGACAGTGCCTTTTCGTTGGCCAGATCGAATTCCTGCTTGTCCACATGCTCGCCCTTGAGCAGCGTGGTGTCGCCGGAGTCCTCGATCTCCCATTTCTGGAGCATCTGACGCACGATGACTTCGATGTGCTTGTCGTTGATTTTCACACCTTGCAGGCGATAGACGTCCTGCACTTCGTCGATCATGTAATCCGCCAGCGCCTCAACGCCCATAATGGCAAGGATGTCATGGGGGGCCGGGTTGCCATCCATGATGTAGTCACCCTTCTGGACGAAGTCGCCTTCGGCCACAGGGATGTGCTTGCCCTTGGGCACCATGTACTCAACCTTGTCCATGGATTCATCCGATGGCTCAATCGCGATACGGCGCTTGTTTTTGTAGTCCTTGCCAAAGCGCACGTAGCCATCGATTTCGGCGATGATCGCGTGATCCTTTGGACGACGGGCTTCGAACAGTTCGGCCACACGAGGCAGACCACCGGTGATGTCCTTGGTCTTGGCGCCTTCACGGGGAATACGCGCCACGACGTCACCGGCTTCGACCTTGTCACCATCTTCGACCGACAGAACCGCATCCACGGACATCGGATAGGTCACCGGGTTGCCCGCATCGTTGCGGACCGGCTCGCCATCGTCGCCCACAAGAATGATCTCGGGCTTGAGTTCGTTGCCTTTGGGGGCAGTACGCCAGTCGATGACGATTTTCTGGGTCATGCCTGTCGCATCGTCGGTTTCGTCGCGCACAGCCAGACCGCTGACCAGATCGACATATTTCGCCGTCCCGGCCTTTTCGGCGATGATCGGCAGGGTGTAGGGATCCCACTCGAACAACTTGTCGCCGCGTTTGACGTCCTGACCTTCGGTAACGAACAGAGCCGTGCCGTAGCCCAGCTTGTGGCTGGCGCGCTCTTCGCCGTTCTCGTCCTGGATGACCAGTTTCATGTTCCGGCCCATGACCAGAACCTGACCGCTCGCGTTTTTCAACGTCTGCGCGTTCTCAAAGACGATCTTGCCCTCTTGGCTCGCCTCAAGGAACGACTGTTGGCCACCTTGGGCAACGCCGCCGATGTGGAAGGTCCGCATCGTCAGCTGTGTGCCGGGTTCACCAATGGATTGGGCGGCAATGATACCAACCGCTTCGCCGGTGTTGACCATGGTGCCGCGGGCAAGGTCACGACCATAGCAGGTCGCGCACACACCTTCTTCGGCCTCACAGGTCAGCGGCGAGCGGATGCGCATCGACTGCACGGCAAACTCGTCAACCGAATCTGCCATCCGTTCGTCAATCAGCGTCCCGTGGGCCAGCAACACCTCGTCGGTGCCGGGTTTGAGGACATCCTCGGCCGTGACACGACCCAGCACACGCTCGGCCAGCGACGACACAACCTCACCGTCATTCACTGCCGCTTCGGCTGTGATCGCGTTTTCGGTGCCGCAATCGCGATCACGCACGATGCAGTCCTGTGCGACGTCCACGAGACGACGGGTCAGATAGCCCGAGTTCGCCGTCTTGAGGGCGGTGTCGGACAGACCCTTACGGGCACCGTGGGTCGAGTTGAAGTATTCAAGAACGGTCAGACCTTCCTTGAAGTTCGAGATGATGGGCGTTTCGATGATGTCGCCGTTCGGCTTGGCCATCAGGCCACGCATCCCGCCAAGCTGTTTCATCTGAGTGACCGAGCCACGCGCACCGGAGTGGGCCATCATGTAAACCGAGTTCGGTTCACGCTCTGACCCGTCCGCATCTGTCTGCGCCGCCGAAATGGAGCCCATCATGGCGTCGGTAACCTTGTCGTTACATTTCGACCAGGCATCGACGACCTTGTTGTACTTCTCACCCTGGGTGATCAGACCGTCCATGTACTGCTGTTCGAAATCCTTCACCTGCTCCCGCGTCTCATCGACGATGGGCCATTTGGTGTCGGGGATCAGCATATCGTCCTTGCCGAACGAAATGCCCGCCTTGAACGCGTGGCGGAAGCCCATGGTCATAATCTGGTCGCAGAAGATTACCGACTCTTTCTGACCGCAATAGCGATAGACTGTGTCGATGACCTGCTGCACCTCTTTCTTGCGCAGCAAACGGTTGACCAATTCAAACGGGGCCTTGTTGTTGAGCGGCAACAGCGCGCCAAGCAGCACACGACCGGGGGTCGTTTCAAACCGCTGCGTGACTTCGATGCCTTCGTCGTTGATCTGCGGAATACGGGCCACGATCTTGGTGTGGAGGTGCACGATGCCTGCGTCCAGCGCGTGCTGCACTTCATCGATCGAGCCAAAGACCATGCCCTGCCCTTTCAGGCCCTCACGTTCCAGCGTCACGTAATACAGACCCAGGATCATATCCTGCGACGGCACGATGATCGGCGCGCCGTTGGCGGGCGACAGAACGTTGTTGGTCGACATCATCAACACACGGGCTTCCAACTGCGCCTCGAGGCTCAGCGGCACGTGCACGGCCATCTGGTCACCGTCAAAGTCGGCGTTGAAGGCCGAGCAGACCAGCGGGTGAAGCTGGATCGCCTTGCCTTCGATCAGGACGGGTTCGAACGCCTGAATGCCAAGACGGTGCAGCGTGGGCGCACGGTTGAGCATAACAGGATGTTCGCGGATGACCTCGTCAAGGATATCCCACACCTCGGGGCGCTCTTTTTCGACCAGTTTCTTGGCCTGTTTGACGGTCGAGGACAGCCCCTTCGCCTCAAGCCGCGAATAGATGAACGGCTTGAACAGTTCGAGCGCCATCTTCTTGGGCAGACCACATTGGTGCAGCTTCAACTCAGGCCCGGTCACAATGACCGAACGGCCCGAGAAGTCGACGCGCTTGCCCAAAAGGTTCTGGCGGAAGCGGCCCTGCTTACCTTTCAGCATGTCTGACAGCGATTTCAGCGGGCGCTTGTTGGCACCTGTAATCACCCGGCCACGACGGCCGTTGTCAAACAGCGCATCCACGGATTCCTGCAACATCCGCTTTTCGTTGCGCACGATGATATCGGGCGCACGCAGTTCGATCAGACGCTTCAGACGGTTGTTCCGGTTGATGACCCGACGATAGAGATCGTTGAGGTCGGAGGTCGCAAAACGGCCCCCATCCAGCGGCACCAGCGGGCGCAGTTCCGGCGGGATCACGGGGATCACGGTCAGAACCATCCACTCTGGCCGGTTACCGGATTCAAGGAAGGATTCCACGACCTTGAGGCGCTTGATGATCTTCTTGGGCTTCAACTCGCCTGTCGCCTCTTTTAGATCGGCGCGCAGGGTTTCGGCCTCTTGCTCAAGGTCGATCTGGGACAGCATCTCGCGGATCGCTTCGGCACCGATATTGGCGGTGAACGCGTCCATGCCGAACGCGTCCTGGGCGTCCATGAACTCTTCTTCGCTCAACATCTGGCCATAGCTGAGGTCCGTCAGACCGGGTTCGGTCACCACGTAATTTTCAAAATACAGCACACGTTCGAGATCGCGCAGCGTCATGTCCAGCATCAGACCAATGCGGGACGGCAGCGATTTCAGGAACCAGATGTGGGCGACGGGGGCCGCCAGTTCAATGTGGCCCATCCGCTCGCGGCGGACCTTTTGCAGCGTGACTTCCACGCCGCATTTCTCGCAGACAACGCCGCGATATTTCATGCGTTTGTATTTGCCGCACAGGCATTCGTAATCCTTGATCGGGCCAAAGATACGGGCACAGAACAGCCCGTCACGCTCGGGCTTGAACGTGCGGTAATTGATGGTCTCGGGCTTTTTGATCTCGCCAAAAGACCACGAGAGGATGCGTTCGGGCGATGCCAGCGAAACCTTGATCTCATCAAAGACCTTGGGCGGCGTCAGCGGGTTGAACGGGTTGTTTGTCAGTTCCTGGTTCATTTTCAAATCCTTGAAAGGGGCGCTATGGGAAACGAAAGGCAGGTAAGGCGGATTTAAATCCGCCTTACGCGGGTTGCGTTATTCGTCTTCCTCGGCGTCCAGGAGTTCCATGTTGAGGCCCAGACCGCGGACCTCCTTGACGAGAACGTTGAACGATTCCGGCACGCCGGCCTCGAAGTTGTCCTCACCCTTGACGATGCTCTCATAGACCTTGGTCCGGCCTGCCACGTCGTCCGACTTCACCGTCAGCATTTCCTGCAGGGTGTAGGCGGCGCCGTAGGCTTCCAGAGCCCAGACTTCCATTTCCCCGAAACGCTGGCCACCGAACTGCGCTTTACCGCCCAGAGGTTGCTGCGTGACAAGGCTATAAGGCCCGGTGGAGCGTGCGTGGATCTTGTCGTCGACAAGGTGGTGCAGCTTGAGCAGGTACTTGATGCCGACCGTCACTGGGCGGCTGAACTGCTCGCCCGTGCGCCCGTCAAACAGGACCGACTGACCCGAGGTCGAGAAGCCCGCGCGTTCCAGCGCGTTGTTCACGTCCGCTTCCTTGGCACCGTCAAAGACCGGTGTTGCGATCGGCACACCGCGTGTGACGTTGCCCGCGGCTTCGACCAGCGTGTCTTCGTCCATGGACGTGATGCCTTCTTCATAGACATCCTCACCATAGGCCAGGCTCATCGCCTCGCGCACAGGCGTCAGATCGCCCGAGCGGCGATACTCTTGCAGCGCCTCGTCCACGTTCAGACCCAGACCGCGCGCGGCCCAGCCCATGTGGGTTTCAAGGATCTGACCGACGTTCATGCGCGAGGGCACGCCAAGCGGGTTCAGACAGAAATCCACAGGGGTCCCGTCGGCGAGGAACGGCATGTCCTCCATCGGCACCACTTTGGAAATCACACCCTTGTTGCCGTGACGCCCGGCCATCTTGTCGCCCGGTTGCAGCTTGCGCTTCACCGCAACGAACACCTTGACCATCTTCATCACGCCCGGGGGCAGATCGTCACCACGGCGTACTTTTTCGACCTTGTCCTCGAAGCGGGCGTCAAGCGCGCGTTTCTGCACCTCGTATTGCTCGTTCAGAGCCTCGACCACCTGCGCCGACTGCTCGTCCTTGAGGGCAATCTGCCACCATGCCGAACGCGGGAACGCCTCAAGCAGATCCGCATCAACGTTCGAGCCTGCTTTGACGCCTTTCGGCCCCTTCGCAATCTCTTTGCCAAGCAGCATGTCGCCGAGACGGGCGTAGATGTTACGATCAAGGATCGCCAGCTCGTCGTCGCGGTCGCGGGCGAGGCGTTCAACCTCTTCCCGCTCGATCTGCAAGGCACGTTCGTCCTTTTCGACGCCGTGGCGGTTGAACACACGCACTTCGACAACGGTGCCGAAATCACCCGGCTTGACCCGCAGGGAGGTGTCCCGCACGTCGCTTGCCTTTTCACCGAAGATGGCGCGCAGCAGTTTTTCTTCTGGCGTCATCGGGCTTTCACCCTTGGGCGTAATTTTACCCACCAGAATGTCACCGGGTTCAACATCCGCCCCAATATAGACGATGCCCGCCTCATCGAGGTTGCGCAGTGCTTCCTCGCCGACGTTCGGGATGTCGCGGGTGATTTCCTCGGGCCCGAGTTTCGTGTCACGGGCCGCCACTTCGAATTCCTCGATGTGGATGGACGTGAACACGTCGTCACGGCTGACCCGCTCAGAAATCAGGATCGAGTCCTCGTAGTTGTAGCCGTTCCACGGCATGAACGCGACGACCACGTTCTTGCCCAAGGCCAGTTCACCCATGTCTGTGGAGGGACCATCGGCGATGACCTCGCCTTTGACCACGGTGTCACCCACCTTCACCAGCGGACGCTGGTTGATGCAGGTGTTCTGGTTCGAGCGTTGGAATTTGCGCATCCGGTAAATGTCAACGCCCGCATCCCCCAACTCGAGGTCGGAGGTGGCGCGGATCACGATGCGGGTTGCATCGACCTGGTCGATGATACCCGCACGTTTGGCCATGATCGCAGCGCCGGAATCGCGGGCCACAACCTCTTCGATGCCGGTCCCGACAAGTGGGGCCTCGGCCTGAAGCAGCGGAACCGCCTGACGTTGCATGTTCGAGCCCATCAGGGCGCGGTTGGCGTCGTCGTTTTCAAGGAACGGGATCAGCGAGGCCGCAACAGACACCAATTGCTTGGGCGAGACGTCGATCAGGTCCACGCTGTCGACGGGCGACAAAGTATAGTCCCCGGATTTCCGGGTGTTGACCATCTCGTTGTTGAACTTGCCGTTCACATCCAAGGACGCGTTTGCCTGCGCCACGGTGTGCCGCATTTCTTCGGTCGCGGACATGTAGTGCACTTCGTCCGTCACCTGACCTTCGTTCACAACGCGGTAAGGTGTTTCGATGAAGCCGTATTTGTTCACGCGAGCAAAGGTCGCCAACGAGTTGATCAGACCGATGTTTGGCCCTTCGGGTGTTTCAATCGGGCACATCCGGCCATAGTGGGTCGGGTGCACGTCGCGCACCTCAAAACCAGCACGTTCGCGGGTCAGACCGCCGGGCCCAAGCGCCGACAGGCGACGCTTGTGCGTCACTTCGGAGAGCGGGTTGGTCTGGTCCATGAACTGCGACAGCTGCGACGAGCCAAAGAACTCGCGCACGGCTGCGGCCGCCGGTTTGGCGTTGATCAGATCCTGCGGCATGACGGTGTCGATTTCGACCGAGGACATACGCTCCTTGATCGCACGTTCCATGCGCAGCAGGCCGACGCGGTACTGGTTTTCCATCAACTCACCGACAGAGCGCACACGGCGGTTGCCGAGGTGGTCAATGTCGTCAATATCGCCCTGACCGTCGCGCAGTTCCACGAGGGCCTTGATGCAGGCCACGATGTCTTCGCGGCGCAGGGTGCGTTGCGTGTCTTCGGCATCCAGCGCCAGACGCATGTTCATCTTGACCCGGCCCACGGCGGACAGATCATAGCGTTCGCTGTCAAAGAACAGCGTGTCAAACAAGGCCGAGGCCGCATCAACGGTGGGCGGCTCGCCCGGACGCATCACGCGGTAAATGTCCATGAGCGCAGTTTCGCGGTTCATATTCTTGTCGCCCGCCATGGTGTTGCGCATGTAGGGGCCGACATTCACGTTGTCGATGTCGAGAACGGGAATCTCGGTGATGCCCGCATCGATCAGTTCCTTGGCGGTACCGCCGATCAGCTCACCATCCTTGTCGTATTCCAGCGTCAGCTCATCACCGGCTTCGACATAGATCGCGCCGTTTTCTTCGTTGATGATATCCTTGGCGACGAACTTGCCCACGATGTGTTCAAACGGCACAAGCAGTTCCTTGACCGATCCTTCGTCGATCAGTTTCTTGACTGCGCGTGGAGTGACCTTTTTGCCGGCTTCGGCAATGACTTCACCGGATTTGGCATCCACCAGATCGTAGGTCGGGCGGGTCCCGCGCACACGATCAGGGAAGAATGGGGTAACCCAGCCCTTGTTCTTTTTCAGGGTGAAATTCACCGTCTCGTAATAGGCATCCATGATGGATTCCTGATCGAGGCCAAGCGCATAAAGCAGCGTGGTGACGGGCAATTTGCGGCGACGGTCGATCCGGCAGAACACGATGTCCTTGGCATCGAATTCAAAGTCCAGCCACGAGCCGCGATAGGGGATGATACGGCAGGCGAACAGCAACTTGCCCGACGAGTGGGTCTTGCCCTTATCGTGGTCAAAGAACACACCGGGCGAGCGGTGCATCTGGCTGACGATCACCCGCTCGGTGCCGTTCACGATGAACGTCCCGTTCGGCGTCATCAGAGGCATGTCGCCCATGAACACGTCTTGTTCCTTGATATCCTTGACGGATTTTGCGCCGGTGTCTTCATCCACATCAAACACGATCAGGCGCAGCGTCACCTTGAGAGGGGCGCTGTAGGTCATGTCACGCTGCTGACATTCCTCGACGTCGTATTTGGGCTTTTCAAGCTCGTACTTGACGTATTCCAGAACGGAGGTCTCGTTAAAGTCCTTGATCGGAAAGACCGACTGGAACACACCCTGAATGCCGTCCCCATCGGTGGGGACCTCTGCATCGCCGGAGTTCAGGAACAAATCATACGAGGATTTCTGTACCTCGATGAGGTTGGGCATATCCAGCACTTCGCGGATTTTGCCATAATATTTACGAAGACGTTTCTGGCCAAGGAACGATTGCGCCATACTATAAGTCACCTTTCAGCGTTTCTCTGGGGTGCGCGCGCCGTCGGGCTCCGGTGCGCCGCCCCGTCGAGATCGATGGGATCTAGGTCAATTCATAGCCACCGTCCCACCGGTGGCCTCCCGACCTTTGAACCGCATCTTGGAAAAGACTTTTGAAGGAAAGCCCTTACCAAGACGGGTCGGGCCGGACACGCGATATGCGCATCCAGCCCAGATTTTTCAAGGAGGAGCGGGAAACGAGGTGGTTCCCAGTCACTTTTCAAAACCGAAAAGCGCCCCCTGATGTCCGGCCTTAGGCCAGTTCGACTTCGGCACCAGCTGCTTCCAGCTTGGCTTTGACGTCTTCGGCTTCGGCTTTGTCCACGCCTTCTTTGATCTTGCCACCGGCTTCGACCAGGTCCTTGGCTTCTTTCAGGCCAAGACCTGTGATGCCGCGGACTTCTTTGATGACGTTGATTTTCGATGCGCCTGCGTTTTTCAGGACGACGTCGAATTCCGATTTTTCCTCTTCAGCGGCACCGCCACCGTCAGCAGGACCAGCCATCATCACAGCGCCGCCAGCGGCGGGCTCGATGCCGTACTCATCCTTGAGGATTGTTTTCAGTTCTTGTGCTTCCAGCAGGGTCAGACCAACGATGTCTTCTGCCAGTTTTTTCAGATCAGCCATTTTATCAGCTCTTTCCGTTTCGATATGTGTGTTCCAACGTGTGCAATTTTCCACACGCCGCTCAGACGTATTGCTTTACGCGGCCGCCTTGTCCTCGATGGTGGACAGGATGGATGCGATGTTGCTTGCAGGTGCGCCAATGGACCCGGCGATATTGGATGCAGGTGCGCCAAGCATGCCCGCGATGGTGCTGATAAGCTCCTCGCGCGAAGGCATCTTCGACACAGCCGTGACACCGGCCCGGTCCAGAGCGTTCTCACCCATCGCCCCGCCGAGGATCACGAACTTGTCGTTTTCCTTGGCAAAGTCCTCGGACACTTTGGCGGCTGCCACAGGATCTTCGGAATAGGTCAGAACAGTCATGCCCGTCAGAAAGTCAGCTATGCTTTCGCAAGGCTTCCCATCAAGGGCGATTTTGGCGAGCCTGTTTTTGGCAACACGAACGCTCGACCCGTTGTCGCGTGCACGGGCACGCAGGTCTTGCATTTCGGCAACTGTCAGACCGGCGTAGTGGGCAACCACGACGACGCCAGAGCTTTCAAAGATCTGGCCGAGTTCGTCGACCACTTTCTCTTTCTGGGCTCTATCCACAGTTTTCTCCAAATTTGGGGGCGAACCCCCGGCTCAGTTTGCACCGGATCTCTCCGGCGGTTTGGTCCTCGAAATGCACGGGTCCAAAGCCGCCAGAAGCTCGACAGAGCATCTGAGTTAGAATGGCCTGTTCCCGTCTCGGGCAGGAATTATGATTGAAGGATTTCAACCACCCACCGTCTCGGACGAATATAGGCCCGCGCGAATCATCGTGCGGACCTATGGGGATGCTCTAGGATGTTTCGCATGAGGATGGAACCCTTGGATGCGGATTTTGCGCCTTTACGCCGATCAAACGGAAAAAGGGCGCCCCAATGGACGCCCTTCCCCACATATCTTACGGTCCGATTATTCGGTGACAGCGCTGTCCACTGCAATGCTGACGCCCGGACCCATGGTCGAGGACAGAGACACCTTTTTCATGTAGGTGCCTTTGGACCCGGCGGGTTTCGCCTTGGCCACAGCGCCCACAAAGGCGCGGATGTTTTCGACCAGCTTGGCCTCGTCAAAGGATGCTTTGCCGACACCTGCGTGGATCACACCAGCTTTTTCGACCTTGAACTGCACTTCGCCGCCTTTGGCCGCTTTGACGGCTGCCTCGACGTCCATTGTGACCGTGCCAACCTTGGGGTTGGGCATGAGGTTGCGGGGGCCAAGCACCTTACCCAGACGACCCACGATGGGCATCATGTCGGGGGTTGCGATGCAGCGATCAAAGTCGATCTTGCCGCCCTGGATGGTTTCCATCAGGTCTTCGGCACCGACGATGTCCGCGCCAGCCGCCTGGGCCTCTTCAGCCTTGGGGCCACGGGCAAAGACAGCAACGCGTACGTCCTTGCCGGTGCCGTTGGGCAGGCCGACCACACCGCGCACCATCTGGTCTGCGTGGCGGGGGTCGACACCAAGGTTCATGGCGATCTCGACGGTTTCGTCGAATTTCGCATTGGCATTGCCTTTGACGAGGCTTACGGCCTCTTCGACGGTGACGTTGTGTTTGTCAGCGAAGGCGGCGCGCGCCGCAGTTGTGCGTTTTCCGTGCTTTGCCATCTTACTTCACCTCGATGCCCATGGAGCGGGCGGAGCCCAGGATGATCTGCATTGCGCCTTCGATGTCGTTGGCGTTCAGATCTTTCATTTTCGCTTCAGCGATTTCCTTGACCTGTGCGGCGGTCACGGTGCCGACAGTCTCACGGGAGGGGGTGTTGGCCCCGGATTTCACCTTGGCCGCCTTCTTCAGATAGTAGGACGCAGGTGGCGTCTTGATATCCATGGTGAAGGATTTGTCCTGATAATAGGTGATCACGGTCGGGCATGGCGCACCGGGCTCCATGTCTGCGGTCTTGGCGTTGAACGCCTTGCAGAATTCCATGATGTTGATGCCGCGCTGACCCAATGCGGGGCCGACGGGGGGGGACGGGTTTGCCTGCCCTGCGGGCACTTGCAGCTTCATGCTGCCGACGAGCTTCTTGGCCATGAGCCATTCTCCTGTTCAACTCCACCCCATCGCGACAGGGCAGATATGGTTGATGTGGTCCGGTCAGCGGCGACGCGTCGCCATAACCTCCCACATGGGATGCTGCCTAATGCAACAAGGGCGCCGATTACAGCGCCCTTGCCTTGGGTTCAATACCTAATTGGGGGATATGTCCCGATCAGCCCTCTTCGAGGATAACGTCAAAGTTGACGCGGCTGCCGGGCAGACCGGACTCGTTCAGCGCACGGGAGGGGGCGGCAATGATGATCTGTTCGGGGGCAACCCCGCGACCCACCAGCATCGCCATCAGCGCCTTGGCCCGCAGCAAGCCGGTTTTCACATCTTCGCGGGCCTGCACGTCGCCGGTGTGGTGGCCGATCACGCGCAGACGTGCATGCGGACATTCCATCGCCAGCGTGGCAAGGCCCAGTGCGGTTTCCAGGTCGTTGGACTGCAACGACACCGAGCGGGGCGCATAGAACAAAGCCGTGTTGGCGACGGCACGCTCCAATTCGGTGACGCAGGCGGCATTTGACCATGGGTTCGCCACAGCAGGCTGCGCGCGCACGGACACGCGGGTCACGTTGTCCACAATCGAAAATTCCACTCGGCGGTCATAAAAGGCGCGCGGTTGCGGACCCACTTTGCCCGACGGTTCGCGATCGCCCATGCCTTCGGGGAAGAACATGCTGGTATCAAGGCCCGACGCGGCAATGCGCTGGATCACCTGGCTGGCTCGCTGTTCGCTCAGACGCAGGTTCGCCGCAGGATCACCCGATGGGTCCGAGTGGCCCTCGACCCGGATTTGAACGCCGGGGCAGGATTGCGCGACCAGACCGATCAGACGGCCCTGTTCAATCCCACCGGCATCTGCAGTCAAACCGCCGCTCGGGAAATAAACGGTCGCCTGGCTGGCAAGATTACGCAGATCTTCGATGCACTGTGCCTGATCCTGTGCCGCTGTCGCATCCGAGGAGAAGAAGGGCGTCGCAGCGGGTGCAGCACTCAGCAATGCCTGCCGTTGATCCTGTGGCGCGGGGGGCGGCGCAACGACCGGGGCCTCGACCGCGGCCAAGGGCGTGGCAAGTGGCGCGGCGGGCTGCAAATCCGACAGCGGGTCGGAGGCATTGGATTGCCGGGCGACGATCTCTTCTTCGCCAAGGGCAGCCTCGTTCGCAACGACCGCGATCTGCGCCGTCTCGGGCTGCGGTGCAGGGGCCGAAAACGTGGCAGCGGCAGGCGCAGTTTGCACCACTTCAGCCTTGTCGCCGTCCTTCAAGAAACCCGATGCTGCGAATACGATTGCGGCAGACGGAACCAGCCATGGAAGGCTGTCCCTCACATATTTCAAAATCATTATATCCCCCAAGATACACTGCTCTATTTTGGCCCGGACACCTACATACAGTATCGGGCCATATGAGTAGGCGTGAATCCGCCACATTCGTCAACAGCCATTGGTAGAATATCGCGCAGTTTATTGCATACAAGATACCGCGCACCCGGATGAGCACGCAATCGGGTCAAATTGACTCAAAAACAGGCAGCGCTGTGCCGTTTCATGGGTGCCGCCTGCCCCATCCGCTTATGGCCCAAGTACCCACGAAAAAGGCCGACCCCTTTGCAGAGACCGGCCAACATTCCAAAACCCGGAAACTGTCAGGTTCAGGTCTGTTTGTTCACTTGGGTGAATTCCAGTTCGACAGGTGTCTCGCGGCCAAAGATGGACACCGTGACCTTGAGGCGCTGGTTCTCGTCGTCGACTTCTTCGACCATGCCGTCGAAATCCTCGAACGGGCCATCGTTGACTTTAACCTTTTCGCCAATCTCGAAGTGGATCAGGGTGCGTGGTGCGTCCTCGCCTTCCTGAACACGGTTGAGGATCTGGTTCACCTCGGCATCGCGCATGGGCATCGGGCGGCCTTGGGGGCCCAGAAAACCTGTAACGCGGTTGATCGAGTTGATAAGGTGATAGCCTTGGTCAGACATTTCCATGTGGACCAGAACATAGCCGGGCATAAAGCGACGCTCGGTCGTGACCTTCTTGCCGCGACGCACTTCGATCACTTCTTCGGTCGGGACCAGAACTTCGTCGATCTCGTCTTCAAGGCCCTTTTCAGCAACAGAGGTCCGGATTGTCTCTGCAATCTTCTTTTCGAAGTTGGAAAGCACGCTGACCGAATACCACCGTTTTGCCATGTGTCTCGAGGCCCCTTGCCTAGTTCAAACTTATCTTCACGCGCTGGCCTGAATTAAAATCGGCGCGGGGCTCGAATCGCCGCGCGCCTGTGTCAGACCAAGTCAGGGCTGCGGCATAGCTTGGGCGATTTCAAAGTGCAAGAGGTGGCGGGGTTTTGTGGTCTTTAGCCGAACTGAGTCAGGATGAGTTCCAGACCACCCCGGATCAGGATATCGACAATGGCAAAGAACACGGCTGTCAGGGCGGCAAGAATAAAGACCATGACAGTGGTCAGCATCACCTCGCGGCGGGTCGGCCACACGACCTTGGACACTTCGGAACGGACCTGCTGGATGAACTGAAGTGGGTTTGTGGTGGCCATGATGTCGCTCCCGGGTTGCAGATGAAGGGCATGTAACGGGCGCAACCATCAAATTCAAGACAGGAACGGCGCGTGCGCCATCCCCTGTTGCGTCGTTGCAAACCATGCCCTCGCGTAGGGTTCGCTCAGCTTTCCTCGGCCATTCGGCGCATGCGTGCGGCCACCGCGTCGGCATGCTGGGCTTCGGCGTCCTCGGCCTCTTGCAGGTCGGGCATATAGAGGCTGTCGACCATACCATCCGGGAACATGTCGAGGATCGCATCCCACCGGCAGGCAAAGCGATCAAGACGGGTACGCAGACGGGCTGCACGCTCAGGGTTGGCAACCTCGATCCGGGCCAGTCGGGCCACGATACCACGCCAGATGCGGTCCGATCCGATCAGCAAGAAGACCCCAACGACCAGCGTCACTATCAATACAGCCGCGATTACGAACCAATGCGGACGAACGACAACCAGCAACAAGGTGCTCACGATTGCCAAATGACGCGTCGAGGGGCGAAAGGCACGTATGCGGGCCACAGTGCGCGCAAGCGCATCCATCCGCAGAACGGGACGGCGCGGTTTTGCAGGACGCTCTTCTTCTTGCTGGGCGATCTCGGGCAAATCATCGGTACGGCGGCGAGGGGTGAATGCGCGATGGATCGTTTTGGCACTACGCTTAGGTGCGGGATCGCTCGGCACATCCTCTGTCAGCACGGACCGGATTACCGACATCATGTCTTCATCGCTTATCTCGTGGGATTGGCCCGGCATAAGAGTATAGGTCATCAGCAGCATCCTTGCCCCAAAACAGATAGGGGTCTGTTTACGAGCCTGCGCAGAACAGGCCTTGAAATGTACAACCGCATTGTGCGGATACGGCAAAGGTAGGGCTACATTGTGCGGGTCAGGTGTCAGATATGTGGCAGGAATAAGGCACTGTCGCGCAGACCACGACAAAGCAGACCGTTCCGGTAAAACTGTCGACAAACTGAACAGCATAGAGGCGGGAACATGGCACAAGAGGTCACAACATGGCCGCGATTCGACGCCGTGCGTTGTCGTCCGATCCGGTGACTATCTGGGAAAATGGCAGGGGCACCAGGGCTCGAACCCGGGACCTACGGTTTTGGAGACCGTCGCTCTACCAGCTGAGCTATACCCCTAACGTGCAGGCGGAATATGCGATGGTCAGATTAAGATCAAGCGCTCATTGCCATCGATGGCCACACGATCTTTTCCACCGAATGGACCGTGCCGACGGAACCGCTGGTCACATGTATCTGTTAAGCTTTCGAATATGGCAACGCGGACCGAAAACCGGACACCCAGATCAAATCGATCTGCACATCACCTCATCAATCCAAATGGCGCACAACGCGATAATCGTCACACAATATCAACGCATGGTGCACCATCCGCTTGCAGACTATGGCGGCCGAGGGGCCTTTGCACGTCGCCTGGGGCCGAATGACGACGGCGCGGTCCTGCAAAAACTGCCGGAGGACATCTATTGCGGTGACAGGTGGCTGAACAAATAAAAGGGCCACCCAACGATGGACGGCCCCTTTTTGACTTCCCGTTGCAGGGCGGATCGGGATCCGCCTTACGGGTATTGCGCTGATGAAGTGGCGTAAGGCGGAGGTGTCGTCCGCCCTGCACCCATTACTCAGTGATCTTGGACACAACGCCCGCGCCGACCGTGCGGCCGCCTTCGCGGATCGCAAAGCGCAGGCCCTGCTCCATCGCGATCGGGGCGATCAGCTCAACACCGAACGACACATTGTCGCCGGGCATGACCATCTCGGTCCCTTCCGCCAGGTTCACCGTCCCGGTCACGTCCGTGGTCCGGAAGTAGAACTGCGGGCGATAGTTCGCAAAGAACGGCGTGTGACGGCCACCCTCTTCCTTGGTCAGGATATAGGCCTCGGCCTCGAACTTCGTGTGCGGCTTCACCGAACCGGGCTTGCACAGAACCTGCCCACGCTCCACCGCTTCACGGTCGATACCGCGCAGCAACGCGCCGATGTTGTCACCCGCTTCACCGCGATCCAGCAGCTTGCGGAACATTTCAACACCGGTACATGTGGTGGTCTGGGTGTCCTTGATCCCCACGATCTCGATGTTGTCGCCCACGTTGATCACGCCACGCTCAACCCGGCCGGTCACAACCGTGCCGCGACCCGAGATCGAGAACACGTCCTCGACCGGCATCAGGAAGGGCTGGTCAATCGCGCGCTCAGGCGTCGGGATGAACTCGTCAACCGCTTCCATCAGCTTCTTGATCGAGTTCGCGCCGATTTCCTCGTCGCGCCCTTCCATCGCCGCCAGAGCCGAGCCGGGGATGACGGGGATGTCGTCGCCGGGGTACTCATAGCTCGACAGCAGCTCGCGGATTTCCATCTCGACCAGCTCCAGCAGCTCTTCGTCGTCGACCTGATCCACCTTGTTCATGTAGACGACCATCGTCGGGATGCCGACCTGGCGCCCCAGCAGGATGTGCTCGCGGGTTTGTGGCATCGGACCGTCAGCCGCGTTCACAACCAGGATCGCACCGTCCATCTGGGCGGCCCCGGTGATCATGTTCTTGACGTAGTCGGCGTGGCCGGGGCAGTCGACGTGGGCATAGTGGCGGCTTTCGGTCTCGTATTCCACGTGCGCGGTCGAGATCGTGATGCCACGGGCCTTCTCTTCGGGCGCACCGTCGATCTGGTCATAGGCCTGAAAGTCGCCAAAATACTTCGTGATCGCCGCCGTCAACGTCGTCTTGCCGTGGTCAACGTGACCAATCGTGCCGATGTTTACATGCGGTTTGGTACGTTCAAACTTTGCCTTTGCCATGTGTCCAGATGCCCTTTAGCTGACTGCGGGCCTGCATGGCCCAGGATTTGATATCGCCGGGCATTTAGAGCGGATCAGACCGGAAATCAAGCGCCGCTGGCTGTGCCCGAGGCGGGGCCGTAGATCTGATTGCGCACAGAGGCGGCAAAGCCATCAACCGTCTGACGGTAGTCATTTCCGGCCGACGGGCTGGTTGCAGCCCCAATCACACCGGGCACCCGGGTGAATTCGGAGAATCCCGTAATCTGGGTGGGTGGGATCAACACCTCACCGGTATTCACATCACGTACACTCAGGACAGCTGTGATCCGGCTGTTACCGCCAAAGGCGGCGGCCGAGCCGGGCGACGTCAGTTTGACGCTGGTCAATTGCACAAGCACATCCGCCGTTTGCTCGCCCGGACGCGCAAGTGCTGTCTCTAGCGCGCCCTGCACATCAGCCACCACTTGCGCCGTCGGTACAGATATCTCACGTCCGCTCACACCGGTGAACGACGTGCTGTCAACCGTCACATTGCGCACGACAAATGTCTGCGGGGTCCCCTCTTGCAACACCGGCTGCGTGCAGGCAGCCACCACGAAAAGGACCAGCATCAGGCTCAGACGGCGGATATTCTCTAGCATAGGGGCGGACCTTCTCTGGGGTGTATGTGACTGGGGATCAACCCAGCTTAGTTGACCACCGCCGGTTCAGGAAGGGGTCGTGTAAGCGTGCCGATAACAGTCCCGTCAACCGGGTCGGGCACGAACCACCCCTCTTCGGCCTGTTGTTTCACAAGGTAGCGTTCTACCGCCTTGGCGGCGTTCTGGCTGAGTTGGTCAAGCTGTTCCTGCGCATTCAGCGTGAACCCCGACCCGATCACCGACCCGGCCCCGAAGGTTTCCAGCACGGTGATCTGCTTGGGCTCGTCGTTCAACTTGGCACCCGCCGCATCATCCCACACCGTCACATTGAGGATCAACGCAGATTTCGGGGCCAGAACCAGCGGCACACCCGGTTGGGCCAACACATAGCCTTCGACCGAGATGCCAAAATGATAGCGGCTGGCCCCCTCATAGCGCCCGAACCGCTGCGCCATCGCCACTTTGACGGTTTCGACCAGTTGCTCTTCGCTTGCGTCCCGGCTGAGCGGGCCCTTGGTGGCTTTGCTGGCCACCACGATATTGTGCTCAAGTCGGAAATCGCCAAGGGGGACGGGGGCCTCTTCCAGATCCGCGACACCGCCACAGGCCCCAAGCAATCCAAGCAGCACAAGGCCGAACATCAGTCGCATCATTCTTGCGCACTCCACAACTCATTCCTGGCCGCAGCGTTATCGCAGGTGCGGCACCTGTGCAATTGCCCGCACTGATCCTCGGCATATATGTGTCACAGTCAAGGAGCCTGCTTTCATGCCCGATACCGCTCTGCCCAAGCGCCTGCCGGTGCGTGTCCCCCTCGTCAATGAAGAGTGGGGTGTGCTCAAAAGTCTGCAAATGGCGCGCACCAACGTGCTGCGGATCATCCCCGAGGTCGCAACGACCCAAGCCATCGTGTCGGGCAAGACAGGCAAACGGTGGCATATGATCATGGACCCCGGCGCGATCCGCGAAATGCTGCTGGACCGACTTGATCAATACCCAAAATCGGTGGTCACCAAGAACTTGCTCAAACCTGCCATCGGCGAGTCGCTGTTCATCGCCGAGGGCGTGCATTGGCGCTGGCAACGCCGCACGGCAGCCCCTGTGTTTACCCATCGCAACATGATGAACCTGTCCCCGATTATGACATCTGCTGCCGCGCGCTGCGCCGACCGGATTGCCGCCGCAGGCCCTCGGGCCGTCAATCTGCTGGATGAAATGGTTACAACCACCTTTGATGTGATTGCGGACGTGACGTTTTCGGGTGGAGATACCTTTGACCGGGATGGGGTGCATAACGCAATTGAGGATTACATTTCGGAGGCGGGCAAGATTTCCCTGTTCGACGTGTTGGGCGCGCCCGATTGGGTGCCGCGTCCGGGCCGGATCATGTCGGGCAAGGCGATGCGCGACATGAAATCGGTTGCCGACAAGGCGATTGAGGCGCGCATGCAGCGTGGCCCCGAGGGTGTGCCCGACCTGCTCGATCTGCTGTTGCAGGGCGAGGATCCCAAGTCGGGACGCAAGATGAACACCGCAGAACTGCGCGACAACCTGTTGACCTTTATTGTGGCGGGGCACGAGACAACCGCGTTGACGCTGGCATGGTCGATGTACCTGTGCGCCTTTGATCCCGAGGTGCAGGAGCGCGCCCGCGTCGAGGCGCAAACCGTATTGCAAGGCCGCGCAGCCACCGGAGACGACGTGGCCCACCTGCCCTTCATCCGCCAGATCATTGACGAGGCATTGCGCCTGTATCCGCCCGCAGGGATCGTGTCGCGCACTGCCTTGGCACGGGATGTGCTGTGCGGCCACGAAATCCGACCCGGCGACACCTGTATGATCCCGATCTATGCGCTGCAACGCTCCAAACTGTTATGGGACGACCCGGATGCGTTTCTGCCCGACCGGTTTGCGGATCGCAAATCCGTGGATCGCTATGCCTATCTGCCTTTTGGGGATGGGCCGCGCATCTGCATCGGGGCGTCCTTCGCGCTGCAAGAGGCGGTGATCATCTTGGCCACAATCCTAAGCCGGTTCAAATTCACACCTGTAGAGGGGCGCGACCCGGACCCGGTGATGATCCTGACGCTGCGCCCGCAAGGGGGTGTGTGGCTGACGGCTGAACCCGCCTAGGCGCAGATCTTTTTCAGTGCCGCCCACTCCGCATCATCAAGAATAGGGGTCGTCACGCCTTGGTCACGGGCAAAGGCCCGCGCAGCGGCGGCGCGGTCGACAAGCTCTGGATGGGTGGACAGGTATTCGGGCAAATCGGGCGTGAGCCGTTCCAGTTCGGACAGACTGTCAAAGAAGGTGGCAAATGCGGTCGCGTCCGCCCCCGCCGCGTTCAGCATTTCCAGCGCAAAGACGTCCGCCTCCGCCTCAGCCTCGCGCGTGTAAGATGCGGTGAGCGTGTATTCGGCCACAACCACCACCGCAGAACCGCCCGCGAAGTCCCCCAGGATCAACGACAAAAGCCCTGCGGACCCTGCGGCGCGCAGGGCGTTGCGCGTGGTATCGCGCGCCTCCACATGGCCGATCTCGTGGGCAAGGACGCCGGCCACCTCATCGGGTGTCTTGGCCCGTGCGATCAGGCCGCGCATCAACACAATCTGGCCGCCGGGTGCGGCAAAGGCGTTCACCATCTTGTGGTCGAACACATTGACGTTGAGGTCGTATTGCAGATCGACCCCATCGGTCAGTCGGGCTATCATCACATCAAGCGCCGCGCGCCCCTCGGTGCCGGTGCAGGTCAGACCTTGATCGCTACGCCCGCCCATAAAGCGTTCCATCTGCTTCACCACGGCCTTGCCATAGGCGACCTCACGTTCGACCGGGATGAACCGGGCCAGCGTGTTGGCCATGGCAGGCAGGATGACAAAGATCATCAACACCAAGGCCCCGACCGCAAAGCCTGCGCGTTTGGCAATCCGGCCTGTCGTGCCTTTGGGTATGTCGACCTGCCCAATATCCGGGCACAGGCGGCGCAGGATCGACACCATATCAGGGTCGTCCACCGTCAGGCGCGCCGTCACGATCAACGCACTGTCAAGCGCCACATCCGCCTTCAGGGACAGCACAAGCTGGTCCTTGCGCGCATGATCCGACAGCGCCCGGATCGCGCCAAGGGGCCAGTATTGCGCGCCCATCGGCAGATCAAGATGGCTGAGTTTGAGCGTTTCAGCGGCGGTATCGACCGCCAAATCCACGCTCAGCCGCTGGCCGGACTCTCCGTCAAAGAACCGGCCAACGGACTGCATCAGATCGCGCCGCCCACGTCGAGCGCATCCGCAAACCCTTCAGCGTCGGCACCCGTATCGGCGGCGCGCTGGCGGATCGTGTCGAGGTGGTCCGCATTCAGGACCGTCATGTTCTCGACCGCATGTTTGATCATCGGCTGCGTGATCATCACGAGGGACAATCCACCGGCGATCAGGAACGCAAGCGCATAAGGAATGGCCAGCCCCACGAACAAGACAGGCGACAAAGTACCGGCCATGATTGCACCCGACATCGAGGCAACGATCAGCCCGATGATGCCAAAGACCACTGCCATCAGCACACCAATCACAATCGTCCCCACAAGGAAAATGCCAATGACCGCGCCGGTTTCAAGGCGGGCGTCAAACTGCACCTCACCATCAAGAACCTTGTTCTGTGTCAGATAGTTGAAGGCATAGACACGGTAGTAGATCAGCCCGATCAGCAGCCAAATGTAGCCAATGATGCCCGCAGCGGCCGCGATCCAGACCCCTTCGGTCGCGATGCCGAGAATCACACCTACGACGATAATCCCAAGACCGATAAAGACATGCTTCATGCCCGCATAGAGATCCTGCCACCGGCCCATCTGCTCGAAACGCGCATCGCCGTACCAACTGCGGTCAGCCATGTACTTTTCCAGACGGAACGTCGCGAGTGGATTCAACAGGCCCAGAGTAATGATGGTCAGAAAGATGTACCCCAAGGCGCGAAACGCATAGCCCCATGCGCCTTTTTCCATGCCAAACCGGATGCCGCGCCAGCGCGAGCGGGCCATTTTATAGCGCCGCGCCCGGTACTGCGCGAACAAGATCAGCGGCAGCACCGCAAGGATAGACAGGTTGATCGCCACCGCTTGCGCGGCAATCGCGGCTTCGGACTCATTTTCGGGAATGATGCTGATCCCGATAAAGGCCAGCAGCAACTGGAACAGCCCCAGATAGATCGCGAGGATCACAATCGCGACGAGAAACCCAAGGAATTTCTCGAGCCCGGTGCCCGAATACTCAAAGCTGTCGCCGTCCCCGCTGGTCGCGGACCAGATGTATTTGCGAATGCGCGTCTTGGCCCAGAAGCGATAGATGCCGAGGGTCAAGATCGTCAGAATTGCGGTCTTGAGGTACAGCCGAAACAGCGGGCTACCCGTCCCGAAATATTTGCCTTGAATTTGCGAAGTCATGTTGCCCCACCCCTTTGTTTGTCCTGTTTGCGGTTGATGTTAGCCCCCGGTGAACCGGTTGTCGCGGGGAAAGCCGCGCGGTGCCATGCGCCCGGCCCCTGCCCGTTTGCCCCGCCATTCGGCCAGATCGGTTTCGGTGCGGGTGCGCCCCGCCGGATCCAGCCAGCTGAGGCCGTCGGCCAGCGTAAACACGGTCGCATCCGACAGCCCGCCGTCCTTGTACTTTTGCAGCCGCACGCCCTTGCCTTTGACCATCTCTGGCAGTTCTTCGAGGTCAAAGACCAGCACTTTACGGTTCTCACCCACCACCGCGACGCTGTCGCCAAGGGCCGGCTTGCAGACCGCAACCGCTACATCGCCCCGTACCGTCAACACTTGCTTGCCGCTGCGGGTCTGCGCGATGACCTCGTCTTCGGGCACAATGAACCCGTCGCCTGCTGTCGAGCCGATCAACAATTTGCGGCCCGGTTTATGGGTCATAATCGAGTGGATTTGAGCCTCATTCGGCAGGTCAACCATCAAACGCAGCGGCTCGCCCATCCCCCGCCCACCGGGCAGGTTAGAGGCGGACAGCGTGTAAAACCGCCCGTTTGATCCAACCACGACCAGCCGGTCGGTGGTCTCGGCATGAAAGATGAAACGCGGGCCGTCGCCATCCTTGAATTTCAATTCGCGGGTCAGATCAATGTGGCCGGTCATCGCCCTGATCCAGCCCATTTCGCTGCACACGATGGTTATGGGCTCGCGGTCGATCATCGCCTCAAGCGGGACATCCTCGACCGTGCCAGCCTCGGCAAAGGTGGTGCGGCGCGCGCCGCCATGCCAGTCCTTGCCAAACTGCTTTTTGGTCAGCTTGAGCTGATCCGTGATTGCGGCCCACTGGACGGTTTCGCTTTCCAACAGGTCCTCAAGGCCCGCACGTTCTTCCATCAGGGCGGCCTGCTCGCGCAGCAACTCGACCTCTTCAAGCCGCCGTAAAGAGCGCAGGCGCATGTTCAGGATCGCCTCGGCCTGCACATCGCTCAACTCGCCCTCACCGGGGCCGGGGCCAACATAGTCTACCTCGTTCATGGCGCGCGGATGATCGCGGCCCCAGTCCTCGCGCATCAGCGCGGCCTTGGGATCCTCATCATAGCGGATGATGTCGATCACCCGGTCGAGGTTCAGGAACGCGACAATCAGCCCTTCCAGCACTTCGAGCCGGTGGTCGATTTTTTCCATCCGATGCTGGCTGCGGCGGATCAGCACCTCGCGGCGGAAATCAAGGAAGGCGCGCAGCACTTCCTTCATAGAACAGACCTTGGGTGTGACCCCGTCGATCAACACATTGAGGTTCAGAGAAAACCGCACCTCAAGGTCGGAATTGCGATAAAGCATGCCCATAAGCACGTCCGGATCGACATTCTTGGACCGCGGTTCGAGGATCAGGCGAATATCATCGGCGGATTCGTCGCGCACATCTCCAAGGATCGGGACCTTTTTGGTCTGGATGACCTCGGCCAGTTTCTCGATCAGCTTGGACTTTTGGACCTGGTAGGGGATTTCGGTGACAACAATCTGCCATTGGCCGCGACCCAGATCCTCGACCTCGTAGCGGCAGCGCAGGCGGAAACCACCCTTGCCGGTGCGGTAGGCCTGCGCGATCTGGTCGGCCGGTTCGACAATGATGCCACCCGTCGGGAAGTCGGGGCCGGGCACGAAATTCAGCAACGTGTCGTCGCGCGCATCCGGGGTCTTGATCAGATGAAGGCAGGCATCGCACAACTCGGCGATGTTGTGTGGCGGAATGTTGGTGGCCATGCCCACCGCAATCCCGCTTGATCCATTGGCAAGCAGGTTGGGAAACTGCGCGGGCAGCACCGCGGGTTCGGTCAGGGTCCCGTCATAGTTTTCGCGAAAATCGACCGCGTTCTCGTTCAGCCCGTCAAGCAACGCCTCGGCCACGGCTGTCATGCGCGCCTCGGTATAGCGCGAGGCGGCCGGGTTATCGCCGTCGATATTGCCGAAATTGCCCTGCCCGTCGACCAGTGGATAGCGGACGTTGAAATCCTGGGCGAGCCGGGCCATCGCGTCGTAAATCGCCGCATCCCCGTGAGGGTGGTAGTTGCCCATCACGTCGCCCGAAATCTTGGCCGATTTGCGGAAGCCGCCATTCGAGGCAAGGCGCAGTTCGCGCATCGCGAACAGGATGCGCCGATGCACCGGTTTCAGCCCATCGCGCGCATCAGGCAATGCCCGGTGCATGATCGTGGACAGTGCATAGGTCAGATACCGTTCGCCCAACGCACGGCGGAGTGGTTCGGATAGGTCCATATTGGGGGGATCACCGGGTTCTGACATAGATGCTGTGTACCCGCCCACATGACGCGGAACAAGCATTGAAGCGGTCCAAACGGAACATCGGGAACCTTTGGTACTGGCATCGCGTTGCACAGGCACAACAAAATGGGGTTGGGGGGAAACAACATCCCCTTTTACCACTGGCGGGAATCGCCCTCTCTGTTATCGACGTGATGTGTTACCATGCTGCAAGGTAACATCAGTACATTTAGGTTTGGGGGGACTCGCACGATGGGCAAGTTCATTATTATCAGTTTCGCGTTCATGGGCTGGGCCTTTTACGAGATCAGTGGCGGTGCCGATTTTGACCCGGTCGAGACGCGCGAGGCCCGGATTGAACTGCCCGCCCCCGTGGCCAAAGAGGCGTTGGAACCTGTGCGCATCGCAGCCAACCCTGCGACACCGCAAAACGTGACACGCGTCTCGTTGAACCTCACATCGGTTGATGATGTGGTGCGTACTGCACCTGCAACTGGAGAGAGCGTTGTGGTCCAGGCCGTCGCCGAGACGCCGGTAGAGGCAATCAGCGAAGAGGCTCCGACAATCGTGCTGCCAAGCCTTGTCGGCAACGCAGCCTCGATCACACCGGTGGATTTCAACCGGGACGAACCCCCTGTAACTGCGGAGATTGAATTGCGCGCCGTCACCGGCACCCGCGTGAATGTGCGCGGCGGACCGGGCACCGATTTTTCGGTGGTCAACAGCCTTGTGCGGGGCGATGAAGTCGAAATCCTGCAAGACCCCGGCAACGGTTGGGTGCAGCTGCGCCCCGTCAATGGCGGCCAAATTGGCTGGATGGCGGACTTCCTGCTGAGCGAAGGCTGATTGCATCCGCGCACTTCTCGGCTATGACTGCGCCCGTTGATCTGACGAGGGCGCGGTAATGACACAGAAATCCATCCTTATTACGGGCTGTTCGTCCGGCATCGGATATGCCGCTGCCGTTGGTTTGCGCGATGCAGGCTGGCGGGTGTTTGCATCCTGTCGCATGGCCGAAGACTGCGTGCGGCTGAAGGCCGAAGGGTTTGACAGCCCTTTGATTGACTACGCTGACACAGCTACCATTGCGGCTGGTGTAGCCGAAGTACTGGAACAAACGGGCGGCACGCTGGATGCGCTGTTCAACAACGGAGCGTTCGGCACTCCGGGCGCGGTCGAGGATTTGCCCACCGACGCATTGCGCGCCATTTTCGAGGCGAATTTCTTTGGCTGGCACGAACTGACCCGCGCGATCATCCCTGTCATGCGCGCGCAAGGGCATGGGCGGATTGTGCAGTGTTCCTCCGTTTTGGGCTTTGTCACCCTGCCTTGGCGGGGGGCCTATAACTCAACCAAATTTGCGCTTGAGGGGCTCACGGACACGTTGCGCGTCGAAATGCGCGACACACCCATACACGTGATCCTGATCGAACCCGGCCCCGTCACCAGCAAAATCCGGGCCAACTCGATCCCGCATTTTGAACATTGGATTGATTGGGAAGGCTCGGTGCGCACCAAGCAGTACCGAGACGATTTGCGCAAGCGCCTTTATGAAGACACCGGGCCTGACACTTTCGAACTTCCACCCGAAGCGGTCGTCAAAAAGCTGCGGCACGCCCTTGAATCGCCGCGTCCCCGGGCTCGGTATTTCGTCACGACGGCGACCTATATCATGGCGACATTACGGCGCATTCTGCCAACACGCGGCCTCGACTGGGTGCTTTCGCGGATATAACTTGATCGCGCAGTCGCTTTTTACCCGCTGCCCGCTATGTCCAGTGTCGAGCCCAACCAAAAGGACCACCCGAGATGGCCCAAGACCCCCTTTTCATTCTGATCCTTCTGGCCTGCCTTGCCGTTGTCATCGTGCTGATGCTGGGCCTTGGCGGGTTCGCCAAAGGGTCGGGTTGGGCCAAGGACAACTCGAACAAGTTGATGCGGTACCGGATTGCGGCACAATTTATCGCTGTCTTGCTGATCCTGGCCTACGTGGCTCTGAAACAAACCGGAGGATAAGCAGATGGTCGTTCTGAACAAGATTTACACGAAAACCGGCGATGCAGGTGAAACCGCACTTGGGAACGGGGCGCGCGTTGCCAAACATGCGATGCGGGTCACGGCCTATGGCACGTCGGATGAATTGAACTGTTTTGTCGGCATTGCCCGCCTTGAGGCGACGGGGGATGTGGATGCGGCCCTCAGCCGAATCCAGAACGACCTGTTCGATCTGGGCGCGGACCTGTGCCGCCCCGACATGGAAAAGGACGCCGGGTCGGAATACCCGCCCCTGCGGATGACAGATGCGCAGGTCACCCGGCTTGAGGCCGAAATTGATGCGATGAACGACGCCCTTGAACCGTTGCGCAGCTTTATCCTGCCCGGCGGATCGACCTTGTCCGCACATTTGCATGTGTGCCGCACGGTTGCGCGCCGCTCCGAACGGCTGGCGGTGGAGCTTGCCACGATGGAGGCGGTCAATTCGGCCGCTGTCAAATACCTCAACCGGCTGAGTGACTGGTTTTTTGTCGCAGCACGGATCGCAAATGACGGCGGCAAAGCGGATGTTCTCTGGGTTCCAGGGGCGAACCGAACCTAGCCGGTTCAATATCCTGCGGAAATCTTACGTTTTCTTGCTAAAACCTTGCGTCCGGGTACGTTTCGCGCAGTTTTAATCCCCGACGCGGCGTCGTTAGGATGTGACGTGACGATTTTGTCCTGTTTCCGTAAGCACGGGTTGGGTAAACCATGCGAGACCCACTATCTCGATTAGCGAAGTTGAGTCGTAATGTTTTGACCGGTCCCTGACGGGTTGCAAATTTGAAGAGAGGAACGCTCATGAAGGTGCTTGTGCCTGTCAAACGCGTGATCGATTACAACGTGAAAGTGCGCGTAAAAGCGGACGGTTCCGGTGTTGATCTCGCCAATGTGAAAATGTCGATGAACCCGTTTGACGAAATTGCCGTCGAGCAGGCTATCCGCCTCAAAGAGGCCGGTCAGGCCGAGGAAATCATCGCCGTCTCCGTCGGTGTCAAACAGGCACAGGAAACGCTGCGCACAGCACTTGCGATGGGTGCAGACCGCGCCATTCTGGTGATTGCAGCCGATGATGTGCACACCGATATCGAGCCGCTGGCCGTTGCCAAGATCCTCAAAGAGGTCATCGATGAAGAACAGCCCGGCCTCGTGCTGTGCGGCAAACAGGCCATCGACAACGACATGAACGCCACCGGTCAGATGCTGTCTGCCCTTATGGGGTGGAGCCAGGCAACGTTCGCCTCCGAAGTCGAGATCGCAGGCGACACAGCCAAGGTGACACGCGAAGTGGATGGCGGTTTGCAGACTATCGAGGTCAACATGCCCACGGTCGTGACGGTCGACTTGCGCCTGAACGAGCCACGCTATGCCTCGCTGCCCAACATTATGAAGGCCAAGAAGAAGCCGCTGGATGAAAAGACGGCGGCGGATTACGGCGTCGATGTTACGCCTCGTCTTGAGGTCGTGAAAACAACCGAGCCAGAGGCGCGGGCCGCCGGGATCAAAGTCGGCTCTGTCGAAGAGCTTGTAGCGAAACTCAAAGAAGCGGGGGCTGTGTAATGGCTGTACTTCTTCTGGCAGAAATCAATGACGGCGAACTGGCAATGGACGCCACGGCCAAGGCTGTGACCGCATGTGCCTCACTGGGTGACGTGGTTGTGCTGGCCGCGGGTGCCACATGCGCCACCGCCGCCGCCGAAGCCGCAACAATCAGCGGTGTGTCCAAGGTGCTGTGTGCCGAAGACGCGCTTTATGGCAAGCGTCTAGCCGAGCCGGTCGCCGATCTGATCGTGTCGCTTGCAGGTGATTTCGAACATATCGTCGCTCCCGCCACAACTGACGCCAAGAACGTGATGCCCCGCGTGGCCGCACTGCTTGACGCGATGGTGATTTCGGACGCAACGGCCGTGATCGACGCTAGCACCTTCGAGCGGCCCATCTATGCGGGCAACGCGATCCAGACGGTGAAGTCCGGCGATGGCAAAAAGGTCATCACTTTCCGCACATCGACCTTTGATGCAGCCGCAACCGGCGGGTCAGCACCGGTCGAGAGCATCGGCGCGGCAGCGGACCCTGCTTTGTCCTCATGGGTCGAAGACAAGGTCGCAGCCTCGGATCGTCCCGAGCTGACATCGGCTGGCGTGGTCGTGTCCGGCGGGCGCGGTGTCGGGTCCGAAGACGACTTTGCGCTGATCGAAAAACTGGCGGACAAACTGGGCGCTGCCGTAGGTGCCTCGCGCGCGGCGGTTGACTCAGGCTATGCCCCCAACGACTGGCAAGTCGGCCAGACGGGCAAGGTTGTGGCCCCGGACTTGTATGTCGCGGTCGGTATTTCGGGCGCGATCCAGCATCTTGCCGGTATGAAAGACAGCAAAGTCATCGTCGCCATCAACAAAGACGAAGAAGCGCCTATCTTCCAGGTGGCCGATTACGGGCTGGTCGCTGACCTGTTCGATGCCGTGCCGGACCTGATCGAAAAGCTCTGATCGCGTCTCACCCAATTGGAAAGGCCCGTATGCACGTCGCATGCGGGCCTTTTTTCATTTCAGGTTATGGATTTAAGCAACGGGACCAGCATATCCGCGATATCGCGGTGCATCTGCGGGCCCAGCATCATCTTCGCGGCAGGAGCTTCGAGTTCCGAAAATACCATGCCTTCAGTACGCGCCTCAACGTCTCTTGGGGCGGCCACAACCTCGGCGTATTTGGTCGCCAACGGGATCACCGCATCAAGCATATCACGCGTGACAAACGCCGGGTCCGCATCAATGTCGGTGCCAATCTCTTCGGGGGTATGTTCGCTGGCCCACAGCAGGATCGTTTTGCCCGTGATCTGACTAAGAACAAGGCGCATCCGCGCAATCCACGCCGCGCGCAATTCATCCAGCACCGCCTGGAACCGGTCGGGCGACACGAGGCACAGACGTTGCAGCATGTGGTTGGTAAAGTTGAATTCTGCAAAGTCCACGTCCCGGTAAATCGCGCGCAGCAAGGCGGATGCCTCGACAAAACGATCATTACGGCGTGGATGGACCCGGTAGAACCTGTTGGACATGTTGCGCGGGCTGGTGATCTGGATCACGGTCACACGCGCCTGCACCGACATTTCGCGCAAAACGGGGTCGCTCGCGATCACATCCAGCCCCCCATTGAGGCTGCCGAAATTCACGCATGTGAGCCCGGTCTGGGCCTCGACAATGTCAGGAAAGGGCGTCGGGATGAACTTGCCATACGTGGTCGTCCCTCCCAAAAACGCGACAAACGGTTTGTTCAAGGACCGCCTCGGCCCCCGAAACAGGACTTTGGAATTTCCATAGCGGCACGGCAAGTAGTCCAAGCCACCCGGACTCAATGCTTCAAAACTCATAACGACCCACTCACTTCGTATTTACCCATGCTCAACATCGCACAGGCATGTTTCCAAAAGCCTAACGAAACATGACCACTTTATGGCATTGGTAACACTTGCCCCCCATCACGCCGCGCCCCTATGGTGCAGAAGTTGTCGGAAAGGATCATCATGGACATCAAAACGGTCGGGATTGTGGGCGCGGGCCAAATGGGCAATGGGATTGCGCATGTGATGTCCCTGGCAGGCTATGACGTGCTGCTGAATGATGTCTCGGGCGATGCGTTGGACGCTGCTGTCGCCACCATTGACCGCAACCTTGAACGTCAGGTGAGCCGAGACAAAATCAGTGCCGACGAAAAGGCCGCCGCCATGGCCCGCATCAAAACAACGCCGACGCTGACCGATTTGGGCCGGACTGACCTTATTATCGAGGCCGCAACCGAACGTGAGACCGTCAAACAGGCCATTTTCGAAGACCTGTTGCCTCACCTGCAACCTCATACGATCCTGACATCGAACACCTCTTCGATCTCGATCACGCGTCTGGCAAGCCGGACGGACCGACCCGAGAAATTCATGGGGTTCCACTTCATGAATCCGGTACCCGTGATGCAACTGGTCGAATTGATCCGGGGCATTGCAACAGACGCAGAGACTTTTGACGCCTGCCGTGCGGTTGTCGACAAGCTTGGCAAAACCGCCGCGACAGCTGAGGATTTTCCGGCCTTCATCGTCAACCGCATCTTAATGCCGATGATCAACGAGGCGGTCTACACGCTGTATGAAGGCGTCGGATCGGTCCAATCCATCGATTCCTCAATGAAGCTGGGGGCAAACCATCCAATGGGCCCCCTGGAGTTGGCTGACTTCATCGGCCTGGACACTTGCCTTGCGATTATGAACGTGTTGCATGACGGGTTGGCGGACACCAAATATCGCCCCTGCCCGCTACTGACCAAATATGTCGAGGCCGGGTGGCTGGGTCGCAAATCTGAACGCGGATTCTATGACTATCGCGGGGACGTGCCGGTACCGACGCGCTAGATCGCTGACGTCAGTCCGTCAGCGCAAGCGTGTGATCCCGCAACCACGCCATGAACCCGCGCGGGTCGTCTTTCCATTTGTCCACATCGTCTTGTGGTAGCGGGTGTCCGACAATCGGGCCTTGCGGTTTATTCAGGGAATGCACGATCTCGTGCAACAACAAGCCCTGGCGCAACATGGGCGACAGCTTGTTGGCGATCTGATAGGCGCGGCTGTTTTGTCCGGGGAATTTCATAGGCACAACGGTCGCACCCGACCGGCGGATCAACTGGGCGGTAAACACGTTCCACTCCGCCTCGATCGCCGGGCCGAAATATGTCTCGGATGCCGCGACGCCACCGGACGGGAACAAGGCCACCACGCCGCCCGCCTTCAGATGGGCCATCGCCTTGGCGCGCATTTCAACACCTTTGCGCTGTGCATCCGGTTCGTGGGGGAACGGCACGGGGATCATAAAGCTGCCCGCCACCTCATCAATGGCCGTCAGAAGCGAGCGGGTCAGAATGCGATAATCCGGACGCACCCGACCAATCAGATCGGCAAAAATCATACCGTCTACCATGCCATGCGGGTGGTTGGCCACGACGATCACAGGGCCCTCTTTGGGAATTCGATCCAATTGATATTGCGGGGTTGTCAGGTTGATCCCCATGACATCCAGCGCCGCACGCCAGAACGCCTGACCTTGCGGGGCTCCTTGACGCTCGAACTTTCGGATCAGCCGCAAAATGGTGAGCTTGCCGGTGAAGGCTTCCATCACCGTGATGAACGCAGCCTTCCAAGGGTCCTGAAAGGTGGACGCATATGACAGGCTGCGCCGATCATATTTGGCAAAGCTGACCGTTTCCGGTTTTGCCATCTTCGCCATGTTTTGCGTGCTTTCGACCAATGGATCGTCACCCTTTTTTGACGTGCCGGGCCCAACACAACTGGCTCAGCTCTCTTCTCCGAACTTGTCAGCCACAAGGGCTGTCACAGCCTCCGCCAACGCATCCGCGTCCGGCCCTGAGGTTTCAACGTCAATAAAACTTCCCATGGACGCTGCCAACATCAAAAGACCCATAATGCTGTCTCCTGATGCAGACATACCATCTTTGTTGACAAGTGCACGCGCGTCAAAGGCTTCGACCACCTCAACCAACTTGGCAGAGGCGCGCGCGTGCAAGCCCTTGATATTGACGATTTCCAGTCTGCATTGGGCCATGGTTATGTGTCCGCGCTTACATTTTGGCTGTCGATATATTTCTTGCCTGCGTCAAGCGCCATACGCACCGCATCGGTCACATCCAAGTGGCGACTTTTAGCGAGTTTGATCAGCATCGGTAGGTTTGCACCATATAGGATGCGTCGGTTTTGCGGTCGGCACGCCAGCAGACTCAAGTTCGAGGGCGATCCCCCAAACAGGTCCGTAACAACCACGACCCCACCGCCATTGTCGACCTCGTTGGCGGCGGCACAAATCTCGTCCTCTTTGGCTTCGCGGTTGTGATCGGCTTCGATTGCGATGGCGCGCACGCCAGGTTGCGCGCCGACGACATGTTCGATGGCACGCAGATATTCCGCGGCCAATCCCCCATGTGCTACGATCACAATTCCGATCACGTCGATGCCTCGTCCCGTTTGCGGCGATCCAGTTCGCGATGGCGAATAGACACCTGCCAGTCCGCCTCTGCAAGGGTTGCCGCCAAGGTTTCCGCCATGGCAACGGAGCGGTGTTGCCCGCCGGTACACCCCAATGCGACCGACAAATGCGACTTGCCCTCGTCCAGATAGGCGGGCAGCAGCCATAACACCATGTCCTTCAGATGCTGTGCAAATATGGGCGCGCGCGGGTCGGTCCAGATGTGATCCCGCACCAACGGGTCCTGCCCGTTCAAGGCGCGCAACGCAGGTTCCCAATAGGGGTTCTTCAGAAAACGGCAGTCGAACACCATATCGACAGACCGTGGCAACCCGCGTTTATAACTGAAACTTTGAACGGAAACAGCCAGTTGGCTATGACCACCCGGCGAAAACCAATGTTCAACCTCGGCCCGCAACTGATGCACGTTCAGCCCCGTTGTGTCGATCAGCACATCGGCGCGGGCGCGCAGAGGGCCAAGCAAATCCAGCTCGCGCTGAATGCCCGCCTCGACACGGTCCGCGGGCGCAAGCGGATGACGTCGCCGCGTTTCGGAAAATCGCTGCAATAAGACGCCCGTGTCGCAATCAAGATACAACAACTCTGGCACCAGCCCATCAACGGCGGCGATCTGGCCCATCGCATCCATGATCGCAGTAATCGAGAAATCGCGGTTGCGCGTGTCGATGCCAAGGGCCAGCGGCTTGTCCGTCAGCGGGTTGTCCAGCAACGGACGGATCAGGCGCAGCGGCAGATTGTCGATCGCCTCATAGCCCAGATCTTCGAGCACACGGATCGCGCTTGAACGCCCGGCCCCCGACGGGCCGGTGACCAGGACCAAGCGGCGCGCAATCGAATTGGTTTGTGTCATCACGGCTCTCTTCTCCCGCCTTTGACATATTGCAGGACCCCGGCGGGCCAAGCATCCGTCTCGGCTTTGTGTAAACAAGGTAATGTGCAGCCGAGTATTTCGGTCTGGTGCGCATATGGCAGACGTTGCGTTTCAATCTGATCGAGGTCGATGACAAGGCGGATTGTCGCCTCGACCGCCTCTGCATGCAGCAGCCCAATGCCGCGCGCTTCGATCAGTCCACGAATGGATGCAGGCGCACGGGCGTGAAGCATGCTCTGATCCACGCGCAATTCCGTCTGATCATCTGAAATCAGCTGCGCACCAAGTGCCATCAGCTGCAAGGCGAGGCTGGACTTTCCACTGCCTGAGGCACCGCGGATCAGAACACCCTGACCGTGAATTGCGACCGATGTGGCATGCAGTCGTGTGTGCATGCGCGCCCGGAATTATACGGGCAGACCCACGACAAAGCGGGCACCCAAAGGTTCTGAGGTAATATCGGCATCTGTGGGGCGAATATTTTCTGCCCAGATCACCCCGCCATGCGCCTCGACGATTTGTTTCGAAATCGCCAGACCAAGGCCGGAGTTATTGCCAAAATGTTCGTCAGGGCGCTGCGAATAAAACCGTTTGAAAATCTTGGTCAGCGCTTGATCGGGGATACCAGGGCCGGTGTCTTCGACCACCACCAGCACACGGTTTTCACGTTTTCGGGCCCAGATGCGGATCGCATCACCTTCCTCGCAAAAGGAGATCGCGTTGGTGATGAGGTTCACGAAAACCTGCGCCAATCGCGCCTCAAGCCCTTGCACTTCGATACCTTGTGCAGGCAGATCCGTGATGAACTCGATCCCCTTGCCACGGGCGTCCTCGCCCAGATATTGGCCAAGGTTTCCAAGCATCGTCAGAAGGTTGAACGATTCCTCCTCCTCTTTCACCAGCTCACTGTCGAGACGGGATGCGTTCGAAATGTCGCTGACCAGACGGTCAAGGCGGCGGACGTCGTGGTCAATCACATCCAACAGCTTCTCACGCTGGTCCTCGCGTTTGATCATGCGCAGGGTCCCAACGGCAGACCGCAGAGAGGCCAGCGGGTTCTTGATTTCATGTGCGACGTCGGCTGCAAATTGTTCGTTGCCATCAATCCGGTTGTAGAGGGCCGCGATCATGCCGCGCAGCGCGCCTGAAAGGCGGCCGATCTCGTCCGGGCGGGCCGTCAGATCAGGGATGCGAATGCGCCCCGGATTGACCTTGCGGGCGTTTTTGTCACGCCCAAGCTCAGCGGCTGCCGCCAAATCGGCAAGCGGGTTGGCGATGGTCGAGGCTAGCACGAGGCTGAGACCAATAGACACCAACGTGGCGATCACGAACATCTGCAACACCCGCTCACGCTCGCTGCGCACCATTGCGTCGATTTCGCCAGACGCGCTGGTGAGGGCAACAACGCCCACAGCCGTGCCGTCCTGCTGGATGGGGGTCACGACGCTGAAAATCGCGCCACCCGCCCCGTCCAATGCATCACTCACCTTGGTTTCGCCCGCAAGGCTTTGTGCGACAAGTGGGCGCAACTGATCCTCGATTTCGGGGGTTTCAGCAGCGCCCGACCGGGCAAATGGCCCCGAAACAATGTTCCAGACCCAGCTCAGACCGTCGGTCAGGATCGCCATGTCTGCCGATCCGGTGTTGGGTTGGTCAGTTCGCAGCGTGCCTTGGCTTTCGGCAATCAAAACCTCGGTCGGGTCAAAGACATAGACCGTGTGCCCATCCCCCAGATCAAGCGCATCAAGGGTTGCGGCAACATCTACACCATCGCCCGTGGCAAGGTTCACGGGCGCACCGGCAGGCAGTTGTGCCTCGAACACGTCGGCCACCAGTTCGGCCTGCGCCACCAGTGCCGCAATACGCTGCACCGCGAGACTGTCACGGGTCGAGTTCAGATACAGGATGCCCGCGACCAACACGTTCAGTGCGATCAGGTTGAAGGTGATGATCTTGCGCGCCAAGGGTGAACCGCGCAGCGAGAACAGGCCCCGCCGCGCACGATCATCACGCAACTCGGACGAGGCTGCGGTTTCAGGTGCAACCCAATCTTCGCCCAACACGACGTCGCCGTCGCGTGATGGTGGCGTGCTCATGTCTCGCACGAATGTCCCCTCGGCCAGCGCCCGGAATGGCGCGGTTTATTCTTCGTTGTAACGATACCCGATGCCATACAGCGTCTCAATCGCCGAGAATTCATCGTCCGCACTGCGCATCTTTTTGCGCAACCGTTTGATGTGGCTGTCGATGGTGCGGTCATCGACATAGACCTGATCATCATAGGCCACGTCCATCAGCTGATCGCGCGATTTGACAAAACCGGGGCGCTGCGCCAACGCCTGAAGCAACAGAAACTCAGTCACTGTCAGCGACACATCCTTGCCCTTCCAAGACACGGCGTGGCGTAGCGGATCCATGCGCAGATCACCACGATCCATAACCTTGGTTTCCTCGGTATCGCCGACGATATCACCGTCGACCGCATCCTGACGGCGCAGCAATGCGCGGATCCGTTCGACCAGAAGACGCTGTGAAAACGGCTTCTTGACGTAGTCGTCAGCCCCCATGCGCAAGCCAAGCACCTCGTCAATCTCGTCATCCTTGGAGGTGAGGAAAATCACCGGCATCGTGGTTTTCTGCCGCAAGCGCTGCAACAAATCCATACCATCCATGCGGGGCATCTTGATGTCCAGCACCGCCATGTCCGGCAGACGCTTGTTGAATGCGTCCAGCGCGGCCTGGCCGTCATTATATGTTTCCACCTCGAAGCCCTCAGCTTCGAGCGTCATGGATACCGACGTCAGGATGTTCCTGTCGTCGTCCACCAATGCGATCTTGGACATTGCCCGTTTCCTTTTTACTGCTCAAACTTTTATTTTTTCGGCCACTCTCTCGGTTTTACGCTTTCGAATCAATCCATAAGTGCGAATCACATGCCAAATGCGCCCTTACTAGGCGCTGAAATTGGTTAGGAATGACTAAATTGCCGCACATTCACCCTAAAGCTGTGCCCATCGGAAACAGTGTTTGCGCAATCTCCTGCTTTGGTGGCGCTAACGACGGCCGGCCCACCTATCCCTCGCCGGAATCTGCGTGCTAAGACGCCGGAAGGGGGCGACGTGCTGTCGTTTTGGGACTTGCACACCCACCCTGCACCAAAATAGCCGCGCTGCGGCATCAGGAGAGTTCATATGACATTTGGACGGGTCAACCCGCAGTTCCGCCTCGAAGATCAAGGGATCACGGAGTTGGGCGATGTCTATTACAACCTCATCGAACCTGACCTGATGGAACGGGCGCTGGCCCGTTCTGAGGGGCGCTTGGGCAAAGGTGGCACATTTCTGGTCACAACCGGCAAGTTCACCGGTCGATCGCCCAAAGACAAACACGTGGTCAAAACGCCAAACGTGGCCGATCACATCTGGTGGGACAACAACGCACAGATGTCGCCCGAGGGGTTCGACGCACTTTATGCCGACATGATCGCGCATATGAAGGGGCGCGAATATTACGTGCAGGATCTTACCGGCGGGGCCGACCCAAGCTATGCGATCAACGTGCGCATGGTGACGGAAATGGCATGGCATGGCCTGTTTATCCGCCACATGCTGCGCCGCCCTGATGCCGACGATCTTGCCGATTTCGTGGCTGATTTCACCGTGATCAACTGTCCATCGTTCAAAGCGGACCCGGACAAACATGACTGTCGCTCCGAAACCGTCATCGCGATGAACTTTGAGCGTAAGATGATCCTGATCGGGGGCACTGAATACGCAGGCGAAAACAAGAAATCCGTCTTTACCTTGCTGAACTACCTATTGCCCGGGCGCGGTGTGATGCCGATGCACTGTTCCGCCAACCATGCCCATGGCAATCCAGTCGACACGGCGGTGTTTTTTGGCCTGTCGGGCACAGGCAAGACCACCCTGTCCGCTGATCCGGGCCGGACGTTGATTGGCGATGATGAACACGGCTGGTCCGATCGCGGCACCTTCAATTTCGAAGGTGGGTGTTATGCCAAGACCATCAACCTCAGCCCGGAAGCAGAGCCTGAAATATATGCCACGACCGAGAAATTCGGGACCGTGATCGAGAACATGGTTTACGATCCCGACACGCGTGAGCTCGACTTTGAAGATGACAGCCTGACGGCCAACATGCGCTGCGCCTATCCACTGCACTATATATCAAACGCGTCGGCCTCGGCGCTTGGCGGGCACCCCAAGAATATCATCATGCTGACCTGCGATGCATTCGGGGTCCTGCCTCCGATTGCGCGGCTGACGCCAGCGCAGGCGATGTATCACTTCCTGTCGGGCTTCACGTCGAAGGTGGCGGGCACCGAGCGGGGCGTGACTGAGCCCGAGCCCACTTTCTCGACCTGTTTTGGGGCACCCTTCATGCCGCGCCGCCCGGAGGAATATGGCAAGCTGTTGCAGGGCAAGATCGCCAAACATGGGGCGACCTGCTGGCTGGTGAATACTGGCTGGACAGGCGGGGCGTATGGCACTGGCAGCCGCATGCCGATCCACGCGACGCGCGGCCTGCTGACAGCGGCACTTGATGGCACTCTGGCGACCGGTGAATTCCGCAAAGACCCCAATTTCGGCTTTGATGTGCCGGTGTCTGTGCGCGGCGTCGCTGATATTCTGCTGGATCCCCGCCGTACGTGGGACGATGGCGCGGCCTATGATGCCCAGGCCAACAAACTGGTCGAGATGTTCTCGACCAATTTCGAGCAGTACCTGCCACATATCGATGACGATGTGCGCGCCGCCGCCCTTGGGTAGACGACGCAGGGTGGCTCAGGCCGCTTCCTGAAGTGGAATATCCAACAGGTATTCCAGGTCCTCACGGCTGTTATAGGCCAGAAATGTATCGATGGGCGCGTCGCGGCCATCGACAACCCATTTCAACGCACTCGGCTCAAGATGAAGATACCCGATACGCGCGCCAAACCCTTTGAAGGCCACCACGTTCAGGATGAACCCATATATCCAATCCGGGTCCCATCGCTGCATCATTTCGAGCATACCGGTACGTCCAAGGACGGGCGCGAGGCCGACTCCGCGATATTTGCCACGCTCGGGAGCCACCCAGAACTCGCCATGATACGCTACCGTACCGGCGATTCGGTGGGTGCCCGGTGTGGCCCGGAACCGGGATCGGGCCAGGTCGACACCACGCAAGGGCGGCGGAAAGGCACGGAACTGGCGCAACAGGTAACTGCTGAGCGGACGACCGCCCAATCGGATCCGCCGCGCGGCCTGGGTGTGGATCAGCTCACCCTCTTCGTTGCGACCGATCAGCCAGAAAGCATTGCTTTTATTCAGATTATGCAGGTCAGGATCAAAAGGGGCACCAAGTTTCTGCATCGGGCGCTCGTCAGCCACGAGTGCTTTGTATTCCTCAAAATCACTGCCAATCGTTAACTTGATACCTTGCGCAACCAAGATATCACGGCTTGTCGCAATAAACGGGGCTGCGTTACCTGAAAATTGAATCGTCATGCATTGTCTCCTGTGCCGCACAGGGACAAAGTTAAGACAATATTAGTCAAATTACCCGCAAATAACTCACGTAAAGGTGGTGTTTTCCTTACCTTGCACTGGGGCCATCGCGGGCCAACTTCTCGAAATAGGCATTTTCGGGGTCAAAATCGGGCGGCACGATATCAGTCGTGTCGGCGCGCTGCTGACCATCAAGCTCACTGATGTTCACGTCAGAAGTTGGCACCACAAGTGACATGACCGCCGGTGACCGATCAGGGAAGAAGCCGGGCATCATCAGCCGTTGATAGACCATCGTGGCTTGATCCGGGTCCTGCCGCTTGGGCATCCGGGTATAGACGTGATCAAGACGCGCGCTTTGCGTCGCCTCGACATCATAAAACGCCTGATCCATCAGACGCCCGAATTCCTCGCCCGCAGGCATGCGGGTGATGGGACGCCCGATGCTGGACCGGGCGTAGTCGCTGCCAAACCAGCTGACATAGGCCGACTTCATACCAAACTCGACGCAGATCCATCCTGCATTCGTATGACGATAGATCATCAAATGGGGGCGGACATGCGCCAGACAGGGGTTTTCGATCTCGTGCGAACACATCATCCATGCGCGATATGTCTCGCGCAGCAAAACGGAGTCATCACTCCAGACCCCACCCATGGGTTGCTGCTGCTGATAAAAGAACCAGTCACCGCTGCGCGCCTTCAGGTATTGCAGTGCCCCAAATGATCCTGTCTGCCCACGGGCCCAGGCACGGGCGCGCAGAATCAAATCCTGTGCTTCGGGCAATGCGGCCTCACCGGCGGCGGTCAACTCATAGCGTCGATCCCGTACTTCGAACAGTGGCTCACCCCGCAACACCTCAAGCTGCGCGACGTGGCGGCGCACCGTTTGGCGGGTGCTGTTCAGCTCAGCCACCGCATGAGACAGGTTCAACGTGTGCGCCAGCGTCGTAAACGAGCGGATCATCTCGAACATCAGAGGCTGGTTCATATCGGCCAAATTTGACAAAGGAGCGTTCACAAGCAATCTCAACGTATGATCAGCAATACGCTATGGGTACACAGATCATACAATAATGCAACATTTACGTGTGAAAGAAACGCATATCTAGCCAATTGAACCGAGTCGGGGGATCGCCGATCACTTCCACATAACAACCGGAGGTAATTATTTCATGTCGCATCCTGTCGACGTCCATGTTGGAAAACGTCTTAAACAAATTCGCACTCTGCGCCGCATGTCACAAACCGATGTGGCGAAACGGTTGAACTTATCGTTCCAGCAAATTCAAAAATACGAGATCGGATCCAACCGGGTTGCCGCAAGCCGCTTGTTCGAACTGTCGCGGATCCTTGATGTGCCCACGTCCTACTTTTTCGAAGGGCTGGTCGAAGCCGAACCTGCACAGCGCCGTGACAACGGTATGGATATCGTAAACGCGCTGGCCGCGATCGAAGACGAACAGATCAAATCACGCATCGTGACATTTATCGAAGACGTCTCGGGACTGACGGTTGCGCGTCGCGCAGGCTAACCCGTCAACGCCCGCCGAATAAGGTTCAGGCCGACCACGAACAGCACCACAAGGGTCGTTTTTCGGAACAGAGCCTGATCCACCCGGTCCAGCACCTGCCCCCCGAGCCATTGACCGGCAAGGGCGGGCGGGACCAGTGCAAGGCTCAGCGGCAGTGTCTCGGCCCGCAACACCCCCGAGCCCAGATGCGCCCCTGCCAGCGCCAAGGCACCCAGCCCATAAATCACACCCTGCGCCCGCATCTGTTCGGATTTTTCCGTATCGAGGGCGGTCAGATACAATACCGTCGATGGCCCCCATATCCCCGATATCCCGCCCAGAAAGCCCGTAAACGCACCAATCCCCGCCTCGACATCCGCGCGCTGCCGCGCCAGCCGGAACTGAAAACCCGTCAGTTGCAACACCGCAAGGCCTGTCACCGGAAAGCCGATCAGCCCCACCATCACAGAAAGCGGCAACACCCGGACCAGTTGCGCACTGACCATCAGTACCGTGCCGCCCACCACCAGATAGATCCAGAAACGTCTGGCGGACGCCCAAGCGGCACCAGGTCCCTGCCGCAAAGCCTGCGTAAGATTGGTGACCAGTGTCGGCAGGATCAGTCCGGCAAGCGCCAACTCAGGGTCCATAAAGCTCGACAGGCCCGAAATCAGAACCATCGGCATCGCGAATCCAACAACCCCTTTTACGAAGCCCGCCAATGCGGCGATGATGAACGCAATCACCCAAAGGCTGATCGGCAAAAGGGTCACGAACATATCCATAGCGCCCTCTTACGCCGAACCGTGCTGCACTGCAAAATAACGACGCGAAACAATAGAACAAATTGCCGCATCGAAATGAATGTTAATTGCGCTGCACCTGCAAAGTAGGTAGTGAGTCGCACAGACCGAGATGGAGAAAAACACCATGGCACATGACGGACAGGACTTGGGTGACGTTGCCCCGATTTTGCTGGATGATCTGCTGGCCCTGACCGCCGCAGCCATTGCCCCTGTTGAGGCGATCACCGAACTGGCGCGCAGCTCTCTGCGGGACCAACTCAGCGTGGATGGCCGCGTGAACAACGCACTGGTCGAAGAACATCAGACCGCCGCCCACGGCCTTGCCTGGCTTGCCACCTACACCGAATCCCTGCGCCAGATGCACAAATGGGCCACCGTGCTCAAGGCGCAGTCGCAATTTGGCGAGGTTGAGGCACTGATCCTTCAGATCGCCTTTGGTGAATACCTTTGGCAGATCTATGGCGGTATCCAGATGAACCAGGGTGAAGTGCTGCGGTTGCAGGACCTTGGTCTGTCGCAAGATGATATGCGCGGCATGATGGACCCGGCGGTGATAGCTCTGACCCAGGGCGGCAACACCCAGGCCGCCCGCCTGCGCCTTGTCGAACTCATGCAGGAACGCAGCGCCGAGATCATCGTGGGCACCTCCGGGCTGGATGAAGAACTGGAAATGATCCGCGCCCAGTTCCGCCGCTATGCGGTCGAAAAGGTCGAACCCTTTGCCCATGACTGGCACCTCAAGGACGAGTTGATCCCGATGGAGGTCATCGAGGACCTAGCCGAGATGGGTGTGTTCGGCCTCACAATCCCCGAAGAATACGGCGGCCTTGGTCTGTCCAAGGCATCAATGTGCGTGGTTAGCGAAGAGTTGTCACGCGGCTATATCGGCGTCGGCTCGCTTGGCACCCGGTCCGAAATCGCGGCCGAGTTGATCATCGCGGGCGGCACGGACGCCCAAAAGGAAAAGTGGCTGCCGCAACTGGCCAGCGCCGAAACCCTGCCCACAGCCGTCTTCACCGAACCCAACACCGGATCCGACCTCGGGTCTTTGCGCACCCGCGCAGTCAAGGATGCCAAAGGCGACTACAAGATCACCGGCAACAAGACGTGGATCACCCACGCCACCCGCACCCAGATTATGACGCTGCTGGCGCGCACCGACCCGAACACGACCGACTACAAGGGGCTGTCGATGTTTCTGGCCGAAAAGACGCCGGGGGACGAGGCCAACCCGTTCCCAACGGACGGCATGACCGGGGGCGAGATCGAAGTGCTCGGCTATCGTGGAATGAAGGAATACGAACTGGCCTTTGATGATTTCCACGTGAAAGGTGAGAACCTGCTTGGCGGGGAAGAGGGCAAAGGCTTCAAACAGTTGATGGAGACGTTTGAAAGCGCCCGCATCCAGACCGCCGCCCGTGCCATTGGGGTTGCACAATCCGCGCTCGATATCTCGATGCAATACGCACAGGACCGCAAGCAATTCGGCAAATCCCTGATCAACTTCCCCCGCGTCGCCAACAAGTTGGCGATGATGGCGGTCGAAATCATGGTGGCGCGCCAACTCACCTATTTCTCGGCCTTTGAGAAAGACGAAGGGCGGCGTTGCGATGTCGAGGCGGGCATGGCCAAGCTGCTTGGGGCGCGGGTCGCCTGGGCGGCTGCGGACAATGGGCTGCAAATCCATGGTGGCAACGGCTTTGCGCTGGAATACAAGATTAGCCGGGTGCTGTGTGACGCACGCATCCTCAATATCTTTGAAGGGGCCGCCGAAATTCAGGCTCAGGTCATCGCACGCCGCCTTCTGGGATAAGGCGACCATTGACCACCCTGCCTAAGCGGTGAAAGTGGGCGCATGTTCACCTTTGCCGCAGCCGTCTTTTTTCTGATCATCACCCCCGGACCCGGCGTCCTGTCCGCAGCCGGGGTGGGCGCAGCCTACGGGATGCGGTCGGGTCTGCGCTATGTGCTGGGACTGTTCATCGGCAACATATTGGTGATTCTGGCAGTGGTCACGGGGCTCGCAGCACTCGTTTTGGCCAATCCGCTGGTGCGCAACGTCCTTTTTGCACTCTCGACGGCCTACCTGCTCTATCTTGCCATGCGCATCGCATTTGCGGGCTCCACCCTCGCCTTCCGGCCCGCACAAAGCGAACCGGGTGTGCTTGCAGGCATCCTGCTGCAACCGATCAACCCCAAGGCTTACGCCGTCAACACCGCGCTTTTTTCAGGTTTTGCGATCTTTCCCGACGCGTTGGTGGTCGAGGCGATCTGGAAACTGATCGTCGTCAACCTGATCTGGGTGCCGATCCACGTGCTGTGGGTCTGGCTGGGGGTGCGGCTGAAGGCGCTGAACCTTGCACGGGAACGGCAACGGCTGATCAATTACGCCATGGCCGGGTCCATGCTGATCGTCGTCGCACTGGCCGTTTTCGCAGAGCTGCGCGGCTGAAACAGGGAGCCTGTCGCCCGCGTCTTGAGCAGCTTTTCACCCCAATGTGCGGCAAAGCGCCCAAAACCTGAGGTTGTCACGCTTTCCCTTGCACCCCAGCATACCCGGGCGTATCGCGAATTTATGGCCAAAGCACCTCTCTCCCCCGCCGCCTGGATCGAAGCCGGGCTTGATCAACTCACCGCCGTTGGGCCGATGGCCCTGCGCGCTGAACCACTGTCGCGTTACCTCAAGACCTCGAAAGGGTCGTTTTACTGGCATTTCAAGGATGTGCCCGCGTTTCAGGCCGCCATTCTGGCGCATTGGAAAGACCACGCGATGGCCGAATTGAAGGCCGAAGCGGCAATGGACGGCACCCCGACCGACAAAATGATCCGCTTCGGTCAGAACGTGCAGAACGACACAGCCGGCCCGGCACTGCGTGCATGGGCACATGCGGATGCCGCAGTGAAGGCGGCGGTTCGTGATGTCGACAGTGCGCGTATGACCCGTCTTGTGGCTTTGATGTCCGACATTGGGGTCACCAATGATGATTTCACCAAAGCAGCTTACGGCGCTCTTGTCGGCCTCAAGCAGATGAATTCGGATGATGGCGAAGCGTTGGTCGCCTTTGCGGCCCTTGTCGATCTGGTTATGGCGCTCAAGTGACTAGAATCGCGGCGTTCGCGCTTATTGGATTTATTCCGACGTGTCAGGCTGATGAGACCGTCGCACGCTATGGTGCGGCGGGTGTCACTTGGACCCTCACAACGCTGAACGGAGCCACCTTTGCACCCCGCGCAACGCTCGAGTTCGAACCCGGCGGGCCGATGTCGGGACAAGCACCCTGCAACCGGTTTACTGCCACAAATTCGGTCCCCTATCCCTGGTTCGAAACGGGCCCGATTGCGGCGACCAAGATGGCCTGCCCCGACCTTGATGCCGAAACCGCCTATCTTGGCGCGCTGTCGCTGATGACCCAATCCGAAGTGCGGGGCGACACGCTGTTCCTGCGCAACGATGATGGCGGCGAGATGGTGTTCACAGCGTCCGAGTGAGGGCATCGACAAACCGCGCCCGCGCTTCGGGAAGCGGGCGTGTGCCCAGACTGCGCGCCACATGCGCCTCAAAGAAGTAGCCTGTGGTGGACAGGGCCTGCACGATCTCCGTGTTTGAGGCATCGCCTTCACCGCGCAGCACCGGGGGCAAAGGCAGCAACCGATCGGCCCATTCGCCCGCACCTCCGCCAGATACAGCCCGCCCGGATTTAGGCGAGACATAGCGCAAGTCGTCACTGCCCCCCGTCACTGCACACACGCTCAGATCAAGACCAAACCCAAGCTCTTCGAGCAGCGCAACCTCCCACTGCACATAGGCCAGCGGCCACACATCATTCTGGCCCAACAGATCAAGCAATTTCTCGGTGCGCCGATAAAGCGGCGCATGCGCCTCGCGTTCGGGCAACGCATAGGCCAGCAACGCGGTCACCGTATTCAACCCGGCCAAGGCCAGCCGATCATCCATCACCAGAGCAGCCCGGCTGCGCACAGGCTCGACCGTAAAGCTTCCGATATGTTCTTCAAGACGCGCGCGCCACGCCACGTCCAGCTGCGCGCCCGGTTGTAGAATAGGCGCGATCTTGCGGCTGGTGCCACCGCGCACCACCCCGGCATGACGGCCCTTGTCTTCGGTAAACACATCGATGATGGCGCTGCTTTCACCATGGCGGCGCACGCTCAGCAATATGCCGGTGCCGCGCCAGTCCATCTCAGGCCAACCCGTCCTGATCCAGCAGGTGTCGTCCCGCGCGGTCCTCGACCTCGATCACCCACAAATCAGGATCAAAGCCGCGCTGGCGTGCCACAGCCGCATCAACATCCTGCTCAGGACCGGCCTCCAGTTCGCTCCAGACACGGGTGTCGGTCATCAGATCAAAGGTGCGCTGAAACAAGGTCGCGTTCCCATCCAGCATGTTCAGCTTGACCAGCACGACCCCGCCCGTGTCATCCCCGTGCGCAACAACAAAGGCCGGGATATCCGCCAGCCGCAACCGCGCCAGATACGCATCCACCCAGAACCGAGAGGTCAGACGAGGCACGATATCCTCCGCTTTTCCGTTCTCAAAAAACGCACCCAAAGAGGGTGGGCCACAACCGACTCAGGCGTTTCCATCTTTGAAATCCAGACCCATTTCGGAATAACGCTCCGCCTCTTCCTGCCATTTCTCACGCACCTTGACCTGAAGGAACAGATGCACCTTTCGGCCCAGAAATTCAGTCAATTCGGCGCGGCTGGCTTGCGAGACAGACTTGATCGTCTCGCCTTTGTTGCCCAGCACGATACCTTTGTGACCATCGCGGCTGACATAGATCACCTGGTCGATGCGTGCGGTGCCGTCCTTGCGCTCTTCCCAGCTCTCGGTCTCGACAGTCAGTTGATAGGGCAGTTCCTGATGCAAACGCAGGGTCAGCTTTTCGCGGGTCATTTCAGCCGCGATCATGCGCATGGGCAGGTCGGCAATCTGGTCTTCGGGATAAAGCCACGGGCCTTCGGGTACATGCGTGGCCAGCCATTGACGCAGCGTGTCGACCCCATGCCCCTTTTCGGCAGAGATCATAAAGGTTTCGGCAAAATCAAAGCGTTTGTTCAGATCATCCGTCAGTCCCAGCAAGACGGGGGCCTCCACCCGATCGATCTTGTTGATCGCAAGGGCCACGGTTCGCCCCTGCCCGATCTCGGCCAGCCGTTCCAACACCCGTTCCACACCCGGTGTCACACCGCGATGGGCCTCGACCACCAGTACGACCACATCCGCATCCGCCGCACCACCCCAGGCGGCCGCGACCATCGCGCGGTCCAGACGGCGGCGGGGCTGAAACAACCCCGGCGTGTCGACAAACACGATCTGCGCCTGCCCTTCCATCGCGACCCCGCGGATGCGGGCGCGGGTGGTCTGGACCTTGTGGGTCACAATGCTAACCTTGGCCCCCACCATCCGGTTGAGAAGCGTGGATTTGCCCGCATTGGGCTCTCCAATCAGGGCAACGAAACCGGCGCGGGTGTTCATGTGTCTTGCTCCAATGCGTCCATCAGCGCCTTTGCGGCGCTTTGCTGGGCCTCACGCTTTGATCCGGCGGTGGCGCTGGCCTCGGCACCTGTATCCAGTTGCGCTGATATCGTGAACACCGGCGCATGATCTGGGCCCGTGCGGGCCGTTTCGACATAGCGGGGCGGGGCCAGCCCCCGGGCCTGTGCCCATTCCTGCAAGGCGGTCTTGGCATCGCGCGCGTCATCCTCGACTCGGCCAATCCGGTCACGCCACAGGCGCAGGATCATGTCGCGGGCCACGGCAAATCCCGCATCCAGATAAACGGCGGCAATCACCGCCTCGACCGCATCACCCAGCAACGCCTGCTTGCGCCGTCCGCCCGACATCATCTCGGATCGCCCAAGGCGCAGCACATCCCCAAGCCCGATATCACGCGCCACATCCGCGCAGGTTTCCTTGCGCACAAGCGCATTGAACCGGGGGGCAAGCAACCCTTCGGCGGCCTCTTTGTCCGCGGACAACAACGCCTCGGCCATCACAAGGCCCAACACCCGGTCCCCCAGAAATTCCAGCCGCTGATTGTCAGATCGGGTGGGCGAGGACATCGAGGCATGCGTGACCGCCTCGATCAAAAGGTCGGGGGCGTTGAACGCATGCCCGATCCGCGCCTCAAAGGCCTTGAGATCAGCGCCCAGCTTCACTCGATTCCCTTAAAGAAACGGTCGCTGCGCCATGTCCAGAAATACAGCATCGACCGGCCTGCGGATGAAAAAACGACCCGATCCGCGCGCCCAATCAGGTTCTCAAACGGGACATAGCCAACGCCGCCCGCAACCTGGGCCAAACGGCTGTCGGATGAGTTGTCACGGTTGTCGCCCATGAAAAAGAAATGCCCCTCGGGCACACGGTAGACGGACGTGTTATCCGACCCCTGCGCACCCACATTCAGCACCACATGTTCGCGCCCATCGGGAAAAGTCTCGACAAAGCGGGACTTGGTGCAGGCGGCACCCTGCCCCACTGCCCCGCTTTCGCAACGTGGCAGCAGGCCTTGCGGACCCTGGCGGTCAAACACTTCGGAAAATGTGCCTGCGGCCTCCTGCGGCACAGGGGTCCCGTTCAGAATGATCTGACCGTTGGTGATCTGGACCGTGTCACCAGGCAACCCAACAAGCCGTTTGATGTAATCCGAGCCTTGGACGGGGTGACGGAACACAACGACATCGCCCCGCTCTGGCTCGCCGGCCCAGATACGGGTGTTGTCCCCGTCGATGAACCCGCACAGCTTTTTCGCATCCAGCCCGATCAGCGGGATCGAGGGGCACGAGGCATAGGAATACCCATAGGCCATCTTGTTCACGAACAGGAAATCCCCAATCAACAGCGTCTCTTTCATCGACCCGGACGGAATCCAGAAGGGTTGAAAGAACAGGGTGCGAAACACGCCCGCAATCAGCAGCGCGTAGACAACTGTTTTGATCGTTTCGATCACGCCGTTCTGGGACTTTTCCTTGGCGGCCATGGGGCGCTCCTGCTGGGGTCGGGTTCAGGGGTACATGCGGGTGCGGGGGTGGGGTGTCAAGGCACGGGCCCGCTTTGGGCCACCACCCGCAATTTCGTGATGAGATGTCGGATCTAGGCGGCAGGCATGGGGCGCGCTTCGATCACCACAAAGGCCTGCGCCCATGGGTGATCATCCGTCAGCGTGACGTGAATGATCGCCTCGTGCCCTGCCGGTGTCATCTGGGCAAGCCGTTCCGCCGCCCACCCGGTCACGGCCATGACAGGCTGGCCCGTGCGTAGGTTTGATACTGCCATGTCTTTCCAACTGATGCCCATGCGCAGGCCAGTACCAAGCGCCTTTGAACATGCCTCTTTCGCGGCCCACCGTTTGGCATAGGTGCCTGCCACATCCTTGCGCCGTTCGGCCTTTGCCTGTTCCACGTCCGTGAACACGCGGTCGCGAAACCGGTCTCCGAACCGATCAAGGGTGCCCTGGATGCGCTCGATATTGGCCAGGTCGGTGCCAATACCGAGGATCACGCGGGGGCCTCGATGTCATAGACCCGGATGCCGTCCGCGCCCCCTTCACACAACGCCACCAATTGGGCACCAAGGGCCTGATGATCGGGGTGGACCGCATAGGCCGCCAGCGCCCTGGGGTTTTTGGCGTCCAGCGTGAAGCCATAGGTGTAGCCCGGCGATTTGCCCTCGTAATCCCGGTTTGGGCCGGCGCGAAAACCGCTGCACCCGTCAAGCTGGTCAACCAAATCCCCAAGCGACAGCATGATTTTATCAAGCGCAACCACGTCAACTCCGTCAGGCAGGCGCAACATCACACAATGGCGGATCATGGGCGGGGTCCTTTCCTTGGGGCCACGGGGCTAGTTCAAACGCTCCACGGCGCGGGTGTTCAGATCAATGCGCCAGCGCGTGGGTTGCGTCGGGCAACAGCGGGGGTCATTCGGGCCTGGCATATCCGTCGTCAGTTCCACATGGGTAGGTGTGAACGCATGATCACGGGGCGAGTGGCCGAACAGGCCTTCGACCCGGCCTGCAAACTGCCAGCCTTGCGTCGTGCGCACATACAGTCCAACCGCGATTCCGGTATTGCCAGCAGCCCCCGGAATAGCCTCATAGACCACCCCAACAGCACGATTGGCGACGTTGGGATCTTCGGCATTTGGCATCCAGAACGACGCCTCGGCCCGGCCAGAGGCGGTCATCGTCCCAAAGAGCAACTGATCAAGATCTGGCCACCCCGCCTGCTGCGCTGAAACAGGCGTGGTCAGCAAGGCGGCAATCAGGACGAGGGTGCGCGCGATCATTGTGCGGCCTCGCGCGCGGCATCCATCAGTCTGCGCATCTCGCGGATGGCAGGATCAAGACCCAGAAAGATCGCCTCACCGATCAGGAAGTGACCGATATTCAACTCGCGCGCCTCGGGAAAGGCCGCAACGGGGGCGACCGTTTCATAGGTCAGGCCGTGGCCCACATGCACTTCAAGGCCAAGGTCATGGGCAAATGTGCTCATCTCGCGCAGGGCGGCCAACGCGCGGTCGCGGTCATCAAACCGTCCCTCGTGGTGGGCATCGCAATAGGCCCCCGAGTGCAGTTCGATCACTTGCGCCCCGATGCGATGGGCCGCTTCGATCTGGCGTTTGTCAGCCGCGATAAAGATCGACACCCGACAGCCCGCATCACGCAACGGTGCAATGAAATGCGCCAGCTCGTTTTCCTCGCGCGCAACTTCAAGGCCACCTTCGGTGGTGCGCTCTTCGCGTTTCTCGGGGACGATGCACACGGCGTGCGGTTTGTGGCGCAGGGCGATGGCCTGCATTTCATCCGTTGCCGCCATCTCGAAATTCAGCGGCACGCTGAGGATGTCCATCAGCCCTTCGATGTCGGCATCCGAGATATGGCGACGGTCTTCGCGCAGGTGGGCAGTGATACCATCGGCACCCGCGTCTTCTGCGATGCGGGCCGCACGCAACGGATCGGGTGTGTCGCCACCACGGGCATTGCGCACAGTGGCCACGTGGTCAATGTTCACGCCAAGGCGCAGACGGTCGCGCAGTGCAGTCATTTGAGTTCGTCCTCTTTCAACAGTGAGGGGCATGGTACTGCGCCAAGGCGGCGCTGGAAATGCAAACAAAGGGGCAAAATTGTACCAAGGCTGGCCCGCGTAAGGCGTACCCGTGGTGCGCCCATGTTAGTCTGGTTTGGGTTTGGCATCAGTTGCCTTCGCCGCCGTTTTGGCCGCTGCTTTGGCCTTGAGAGCCTCGAACTTGGCCTTGATCGCGCCCTTGCGCCGCTTTTGATAGGCCCGGATCAGCGGCACAGACACGTAATATGCGATCGTGGCCGAAACCACGCCGGGGATGATACCGCCGACCATGTAGGGAAAGAATATCTCGTCATAAAAGATCGACAGCCCCCTCCAGTCGCGCGGCTCGCCCATCGCGACACCTTTGAGGTTGTGCCAAAGATCACCGCCCGCATCGACGAATTTGCCACCAAAAGAGCGTTCGGTTTCCTCTTTCATTTCAGCGCCCAGCAACCAGTGCCCTGTCTGCAAGGACACGACGCCAATGGGCACATATGTCAGCGGGTTGCCAAAGAACGTGGCCATGAGCGACGCGAGGATGTTGCCGCGCATGGCTGTCGCAAGCCCTGCGGCGATGAAAAAATGGATACCGTAGAACGGGGTGAAGGTGGTGAAGACCCCGGCCCAGATTCCCCGCGCAATACGTTCCGGCTGGTCCGGCAAGCGGCGCACCCGGTGTTTCACATACTGAAACGCACGCGCCCAGCCACCGCGCGGCCACAATAGCTCGAACGCGGCGCGCAAAAACGGTCTGGTGTCGCGGCGTTTGAAAACCACTGTCTGCCCTTCGTGTTGCGCCTAGTCTGCCACCGTTGCCGGGCCCACGGTCGGCAACACTCGGTGGTAGCGTTCAATGGCCGCTACGTCACTTTCTGCCTGAAGCGCCCCCATCAGCGTGTGCAGATGCAAAGCGTCCCGCAACTCCACATAGATCAGCAACCGGTAAAAGTCAGGTTTGCGATCCATAAATTCCAGATTTGAGATATTGGCCTTACTTTCCCCGATCAATGTGCAAATACGCCCCAGGACCCCTGCGTCGTTGCCAATCGTCAGATCCAGCGTACTGCCATAGACCGCAGGGTGCGATCCGTCATGCCAGTGCAGGTCGATCCAGCGATCAAGCTGGTTTTCATATTCCGCCAGTCGCGGGCAGTCGATGGCGTGCACCACCACCCCTTCACCTCGAAAGGTGATGCCCACGATCCGCTCGCCCGGCAGCGGTTCGCAACAGGTGGCGCGCTGAAAGGATTGGCCGGGCAAAAGACCAATCACCGCACGTTTGACGTCAACCTCCTTTCCGGGTTTCGGCGTCAGGTCAGGGTAGATGGATTGCACCACATCGCGTCCGGTCAATTCGGCCGATCCGAGCCGCGCCAGCACTTCGTCCGCCCGGCCAAGGCGCAACTGTTTGGCTGCCGCCTCAAGCGCCTTGTCGGTCGCCTTCTTGCCCACATGGGCAAAGGCCGAGCGGGCCAGTTCGCGGCCCAATGTGATGAAACGCTCGCGGTCCGCTTCGCGCAAGGACCGCCGGATCGCCGTCTTGGCCTTGCCTGTCGTCGCGATCTCGAGCCATGTGGCCTGCGGTGTCTGCCCTTCGGCGGTGATTATCTCGACCGACTGCCCGTTCTTGACACGGGTCCACAGTGGCACGCGCATCCCGTCGACCTTGGCCCCCACACAAGCGTTCCCGATGCGGGTATGGATTGCATAGGCAAAATCAATCGGTGTCGCCCCGCGCGGCAACTTCACCACCTCGCCTTTCGGCGTGAAACAGAACACCTGATCCGAGTACATCTCGAGCTTGACGGCTTCGAGGAAATCCTCGTGATCATCCTCGCCGTGGAATTGCTCGGTCAGTTGCGCGATCCACTTGGCCGGATCGACGGCAAAGGGGTTCTGGCTGCGCACCCCATCGCGATAGGACCAGTGGGCGGCGACCCCGGTTTCGGCCACATCATGCATCTGGCGGGTCCTGATCTGCACCTCCACCCGCTTGCCATCGCGGCCCGACACGGTGGTGTGGATCGACCGATACCCGTTCGACTTCGGTTGGCTGATATAGTCCTTGAACCGCCCCGGTACCGCGCGCCAGCGTTGGTGGATCGCGCCCAGAGTGCGGTACACGTCCTCCTCGGTTTCCGTGATGACGCGAAACCCGTAGATGTCGGACAGGCGCGAAAAGGACTGGTCCTTTTCCTGCATCTTGCGCCAGATCGAATAGGGTTTCTTGGCGCGGCCAAACACTTCGGCCTCGATCCCCGCCTTTTCCAACTCGTGACGCATATCGCCGGTGATGCGCTGGATCACGTCACCCGTTTCGCGCTGCATCGTGATGAAACGGCGGATGATCGACGAGCGGCCCTCGGGGTTGAGCACCTTGAAGGCGAGATCCTCAAGTTCCTCACGCATCCACTGCATCCCCATGCGCCCCGCAAGGGGGGCAAAGATATCCATCGTCTCGCGCGCCTTCTGGACCTGCTTGTCGGGGCGCATCGATTTGATGGTGCGCATGTTGTGCAGTCGGTCGGACAGCTTGACGAGGATGACGCGCAGGTCCTTGGACATGGCCATGAACAGCTTGCGAAAATTCTCGGCCTGTTTGGTTTCGATGTTGGAGAGCTGGAGGTTGGTCAGCTTGGTGACCCCATCGACCAGCTTGGCCACGTCATCGCCGAACTGTTCGGCCACCATGGCATAGCTCGCCTTGGTGTCCTCGATCGTATCATGCAGCAGGGCGGTGATGATGGTGGCATCGTCAAGCTGCTGTTCGGTCAGAATGGCGGCGACGGCGACGGGGTGAGTGAAATAGGGCTCACCTGAATGACGGAGCTGGCCGTCATGCATGTGCGCACCGAACTCATAAGCGGCGCGGATCAGCTTTTCGTTTGTCTTCGGGTTGTAGTTGCGGACCAGCGCGATCAGATCATCGGCAGATATCATGCGGTCCGCACCTGACTTGGTCAGCCCTGACCTTGGGCGGCCATCAGCTGACGCAGCAACATCTCTTCGGACATGCTGTCCTCTTCGGGTTTGTCCTGCTCGGCCCCCATGAGAAGCGCCATGGCGTCCTCTTCGGCCTCGTCAACCTCGATCTGGCTTTGGTTGCTTTCGATCAAACGCTCGCGCAGATCATCCGCGCTTTGGGTTTCGTCTGCGATTTCGCGCAAGGACACGACAGGATTCTTGTCGTTGTCGCGGTCCACGGTCACAGGCGCACCGGCGGAAATCTCGCGGGCACGGTGTGCGGCCAGCATCACCAGTTCGAAACGGTTTGGAACTTTATCAACACAGTCTTCAACGGTCACGCGGGCCATGGGAATGCTCCAGATCAGCAGATGGATGTCAGAAGCGCTTTAGTTATGCGCGATTGAGGGGAATGACAAGCCGCTAATCCAGTGCAACAATGGGCGCACGGGCCTCAGGGGGCAAGGCGTCGCGCATCTCGATGACGGACTTGCGCAGAATGGGATGGACCCAGTCCGGGGCCACATCTGCAAGCGGTTCCAGCACAAAGGCGCGTTCATGCATCCGGGGATGCGGCAGGATCAGCTGACCAGGCGCATTTTCCTGCTGGGCCTCAAGAGGCAGAGCCATCCACTGGCGCGCGACCGCCATATTGGGGCGAATCGCTGTGTCCACAGCCAACAGATCAAGGTCGATAATGCGCGCGCCCCACCGTTTTGTACGGCGTCGGCCCAATTTCGCCTCGATCCCGTGAAGAATTGTGATCGCCTCGACGGCGGACCACTGTGCCTCCAGTGCCAGGGCCGCATTTACAAAGTCAGGGCCGCTGCCTGCGGGCACGGCTGGGGTCACATAATAACGGCTTTCAGCCCGAATCACGGCACCTGCCTGCACGATTTCTGCGACAGCTTTTTGAAGCACCTGCACGGGTGACCCCGCGTCAGATGGCATGTTTGACCCTAGGGCAATCAGCAAAAGTGATCGGTTTTGAGGCAGGTTTCCGCCCGTTTCCCCCCTACCTACGTCTTGCGACATACTCAAAATCACCTATTTTCCACCAACCGTCTTTTCGCGCTTTTACGCACTCACTCACGGAAATCACAGGCGGTACCCGTATTTTCGGAAGGACATATTATGTTTTACAAAGACGAACGGCTCGCGCTGTTCATTGACGGATCGAACCTCTATGCCGCCGCCAAAGCGCTTGGGTTCGATATTGACTACAAGCTGCTTCGACAAGAATTTATGCGCCGTGGAAAGTTGCTGCGCGCATTCTACTACACTGCCCTGTTGGAAAATGACGAGTATTCTCCGATCCGCCCACTCGTGGATTGGCTGAACTACAATGGTTTCACCATGGTGACCAAACCGGCCAAGGAATACACCGACTCGATGGGTCGGCGTAAGGTCAAGGGCAACATGGACATCGAACTGGCGGTGGATGCGATGGAACTCGCGCCGCGTGTCGATCACATCGTGTTGTTTTCAGGGGACGGAGATTTCCGCCCGCTGATCGAAAGCCTGCAACGCCAAGGCGTGCGGGTGTCTGTGGTGTCCACCATCCGCAGCCAACCACCGATGATCTCGGACGATCTGCGCCGGCAGGCTGACAACTTCATCGAACTGGATGAGCTGAAGGACGTGATTGGCCGCCCGCCCCGCGAAGCCGTGATCGAACGCGACGAGCGAATCGAAGCACAGGGATAGAGTGATACGGGCAGCGGCACTCACTCACCGCTGCCCGATGTCTCTATAATTTCATGCTAAAATCTTCAGCGTGGGCGAAAAACCGTTGCCCACCAAAGTGTTCTATTACGTGGCGTAATGTGCAAACATCCCCCCAAACAGGGGGATCACATGTATCAGGATGCTGCGAGACTCGAACAAGCCGAAACGATTGATGCGCTGTGGTCGGGCGTCGTCACCGAGTTGCGCGGGCACGGCATCCACCATGTCATCTACATCTCGGCAACCGGGACACCGGCGCGCGATCCGCGTCTACTGTCCACATGCCCCGAACTCTATACCGATACAGGCCCTGACGACGATCCGTTCCTGACCCATTGCTGCAACAGTTACGACATAACCCCGACCGGCGCGGAGTTTCTGCCCGATCACTTGTACCTTGATGCCCAGGCCAAGGCGTTCATCGGCAGGGCCTGCGCGCTCGGGTTTCTCAGCGGTTTCGGGATCCCGACACGACTGCGCGGAGGTGCGCGCTATGGCGGGTTCAACCTTGGTACGTCACTGGATCGCGCGGCGTTCATGGACAGCATGTGGCCCCGCGCCGAACAGTTTCGCCTGTTCTGCCTGCTGGTCCATCGCCGGATCGAAGAGTTGTCGGGCCGGGCCGCAGGGCCAGAACCTGCGATGATTGCCCCCAACCTGTCGCCGCGCCTTGATGCACTCAGCCCGCGCGAAACCGAGGTGATCTACCTGCTTGCCCGGGGACTGAGCCGCAAAGAGGCGGCGCGCACATGCGGGATCAGCCAACATACAATTGCCGAATACGCCAAAAGTGCATATCGCAAACTGGGTGTGCGCAACCGGGCCGAAGCGGCACGACTGATCTATGGTGCAGTGCAGGGCACCTGATCCGCGCCGCGCCGGACTTTACCATGCCCGCCCAAAGCCGTAGGTCTTAACAAAACATCTCGGAGCCCCCATGACAAAACCACCTCTCACTCTGTATTTGGCCGCCCCGCGCGGGTTTTGCGCAGGGGTGGACCGGGCAATCAAGATCGTGGAAATGGCGCTCGATAAGTGGGGGGCCCCGGTCTATGTCCGCCACGAAATCGTCCACAACAAGTTTGTGGTCGATGGGTTGCGCAACAAAGGGGCGATCTTTGTCGAAGAGTTGTCGGATTGCCCCGATGACCGCCCGGTGATCTTTTCCGCCCACGGCGTGCCCAAATCGGTACCTCGGGCGGCCCAGGCGCGCGAGATGATCTATGTGGATGCGACCTGCCCGCTGGTCAGCAAGGTGCATATCGAGGCACAGCGCCATGCGGAGAACGGTTTGCAGATGATTATGATCGGGCACAAAGGCCATCCCGAGACGGTGGGGACCATGGGTCAACTGCCGGACGGTGACGTGCTGCTGGTCGAAACAGTCGAGGACGTGGCGCAGGTTGCGGTGCGCGATCCCGAACGCCTCGCCTTTGTCACCCAGACCACTCTGTCCGTCGATGACACCGCGGATATCGTGGCCGCCCTGCACGCCCGGTTTCCTGCCATCGTCGGCCCGCACAAGGAAGACATCTGTTACGCGACCACCAACCGGCAGGAGGCGGTCAAGGCAATGGCCCCCAAATGCGACGCAATGCTGGTGGTGGGCGCGCCGAACTCGTCCAACTCCAGACGGCTGGTCGAGGTAGGTGCGCGCGCGGGGTGTCCCTACGCACAACTGGTACAACGCGCGGATGAGATTGACTGGCGCAGCCTTGACGGGATCACATCCATGGGCATCACCGCAGGCGCATCGGCCCCCGAAGTGCTCATCAATGAGGTGATAGACGCCTTTCGCGCCCGGTATGACGTCACAGTCGAGATGGTGGAAACAGCCGTCGAGAACGTGGAATTCAAAGTGCCACGGGTCTTGCGCGAACCGGCCTGAGGCGCAGCGCACAACACGTGCGCCGAGGTTTACGCCCGCGCGCACTCTGCCTATCGTGCCCGGCACACCCTTTGCCTCCGGAGGCCCCATGCTCTCATTTCAATTCCTGCTGACGGCATTTGTCGTGGTGATCGCACCCGGCACAGGGGTGATTTACACGCTCGCATTGGGTCTGGGTCAGGGGCGACGCGCCGCACTTTGGGCCGCACTTGGATGCACGTTCGGGATTGTGCCGCATCTGGCCGCCGCCACCTTTGGGCTTGCAGCGATCCTGCATACCTCCGCCCTGCTGTTCAACATCGTGAAATTCGCAGGCGTTGCCTATCTGCTCTATCTCGCATGGGGCAGTCTGCGCAGTGAAGGGGCGCTGGCGATCACGTCCAAACACACCGGTGAAGCAGGGTGGCGCATCGCGCGGCGGGGGGCTTTGATCAATATCCTGAACCCGAAACTGTCGATCTTCTTCCTTGCACTGCTCCCCCCATTCCTGTCGGGCAATCCGACCACCGCCACGATCGAGATGGCGATGATGGGTGCCGTGTTCATGGGCATGACCTTCGGGGTCTTTGTCCTTTATGGCGTGTTCGCCGCCGCCGCGCGCCAATGGATCCTTGGATCAGAGCGGGTCATGGCATGGCTGTCGCGCAGCTTTGCCACCATCTTTGCGGCCCTGGCGGGGCGACTGGCGCTGGAACGCGCATAGGTGCCAACTTGCGCCTTGTCATCGGGTGCAAAACCACCCACACCCGAAAGCGACCCACAAAGCAACCGTGACGACCCTGCCATGACCCGCATCCCCCGCGCGCCCCTGATCCTTGGCCTTGCTGGCCTCACGCCCTTTGTCTGGGGGGCCGCAACCGTGGTCAGCAACGATCTCGCCGCCCTTGGCGCAGAGGTACTGGGCCCCCGCTTTATCGGTCCATATGTGCAACTGTTTTACGGGTCGGTCATCTTGTCTTTCATGTCTGGTGTCCTCTGGGGCTTCGCCACGAAAGCCACAGGCGCGCAGGCCGCAACGGGCTACACTTTATCGGTGATCCCCGCACTTTGGGCATTTTTTATGACGGGTGGCGGGCCGACAAGTGCGGCAACCAACCTGCTCTTTGGGTTTGCAGGTCTGTTGATGCTTGATTTCGCATTCGCCCAATGGGGGCTGACGCCCACGTGGTGGATGCGCCTGCGCGTCTTATTGACGGCCATCGTGGTGGCCTGCCTTGGCATAACGGTGATCTTATGAGTGATGCACAAACCCTGTCCGTCTATGCGGCCAAGGCGGTGGAGTACGCCAGACTGGTGACCGGAGAGAAGGTGAGCCCGCGCCTGCTGCGCTTTATCGACGGGCTGCCTGCCAAGGGGCGCACGCTTGATCTGGGCTGTGGCCCGGGATTTGCAGCCGGTGCGATGGCGGCGGCAGGCATCGAGGCGCATGCCTGGGATCCGGTGCCCGAGATGGTGGCGATGGCCGCAGACCACCCCGGCGTGATCGCGCGCCAGGCGGTCTATGCGGATCTGGCCGAAGTGGACGCCTATGACGGGATTTGGTGCAACTTTTCGATGTTACACACGCCCCTTGCCGACTGGCCTGCCCAGTTTGCGGCAATCGCGCGCGCCCTGAAACCGGGCGGGCTGTTCCACTTTGGAACCAAACTGGGCACGGGCGAGGCGCGCGACAGCATTGGCCGGCTCTATTCCTATATGACCGAGGCTGATCTGATGGACCTGTGCGCCGCCACGGGCCTGACGGTCGAATACAGCAAGACCGGGGAAGAGGCCGGGCTGTCCGGGGAAATCGCGCCGTTCATCGTGTTTCAGGCCCGCATCGATGGCTGACTTGTTTGCCTATACCGATGGGGCCTGTTCAGGAAACCCCGGCCCCGGAGGGTGGGGTGCATTGTTGCGCGCGATGGACGGGGACACCATTGTCAAAGAACGCGAGCTGAAAGGCGGCGAGGCGCTGACCACCAACAACAAGATGGAGCTGATGGCCGCGATCTCGGCCCTTGAGGCGCTCGACAAACCATCGACCATCACAGTGGTGACCGACAGCAACTACGTCAAAAACGGGATCACCAGCTGGATTCATGGCTGGAAACGCAACGGCTGGAAGAACGCCGCCAAGAAGCCCGTGGCCAATGTTGAGCTGTGGCAACGACTCGATTCTGCCCAGGAGCGCCACGATGTGACGTGGAAATGGGTCAAAGGGCATGCCGGTCATGCCGAAAATGAGCGGGCGGACGAGTTGGCCCGCGCAGGCATGGCCCCCTTCAAACCCAAGTGACGTAGGGGCAAAACAGTTTTTGCACTGTTTTTGCACGCCCACACCACACCCTAAATTCTATTTGTTACATCTTTTGACCAGATTAACTTATTGCTTCAAAAAGACTTTTCTAAATATCGCGATGCCCGGCGCGCCCACACCTCCGGTTTCTTCAGGCGTTTGTGACCGTTTGGTCCCTTACTGTTACAGACCTTTTCGGCTATCTCTTTCCCAAGACGAGCGGCCACCCCGGCCACACGGACAAATGCCAAGAAGGAGACGAGACATGAAACTCAGAGCCACAAAAACCCCGCTTCTGATCGCAGCCATAGCGACAGCAATCACCTTGACCGGCTTTGCCCCTGTGCAAGCGGCCAATCCGGTATGGATCACCGCAGATGCTGAAACCGCTCAGGTGATTGATGCCAACTTCAAGTACAAGAAGCATCACTACAAGAAACACCATTACAAGAAACACAGCTACAAGAAGCACCACTACGGCTACGGCGGCTACAAGAAAAAGCACCACGTGAAGAAGAAGATCATACTGAAAAAATTCTTCTGAGACGATCTCGGAAATCGATTCACACGGGTAGGCGGTCCAGAGGAAACTCCGGGCCGTTTATCTTTTGCGCCAATGCGTTGGCACGATGATCAAGGCCCCGATGGATGCGGTGATCGCATTCAGGCCCGGACTGGCGAACCCGAACCCGAACATGATCCGCACAAAATAAAACAGGAACGCCCCACCAACGCATATGATGATCGACTGCAAAATGCCGTTGCGGGTAAAGCCAAACTTTTCCGTCAGATAGCCGATGATGCCTGCGATCACGACAGTGCCTATGAGGGTCGGAAACATGGGCGATCCTTTGTCAAAGCTGCGTGCCGGGCGGCGTGGGCATCCCGCGCAGAAACACGTCCACATCCTGCGCGCCTTTGCCCGCCCGTTGCAAGCGCGTCAGTTGCACGGCCCCCATGCCGCACGCGACCGTCATGGCCTCGTCAAGCACAGTCCCCGGCGCACCTGAACCGTGGCCAAGCGTCGATCCAAGCACTTTTATCCGCGTTCCGTCTTTCTCGAACCAGGCGCCCGGAAAGGGGGACAACCCGCGGATTCTACGATCAACCTCGGTGGCAGGCTGGGTCCAGTCGATGGCCGCCTCAGCCTTGTCGATCTTTTTGGCATAGGTCACGCCGTTGTCGGGTTGAGGCACAGGTTTCAGGTTGGGCAAGTCCCGCAAGGTCGCGGTGATCAGCTCCGCACCCATAGCGGCCAGTCGGTCATGCAAGTCAGACGTTGTTTCTGTCGCCCCAATCGGAGTTTCGCCGCGCATCAGAACGGGGCCAGTGTCCAACCCCGCCTCCATCTGCATGATGCAGACCCCGGTTTCCGCATCTCCTGCCATGATCGCCCGGTGGATCGGGGCGGCACCCCGCCACCGCGGCAGGAGGCTCGCGTGAATGTTCAGGCACCCATGGGTCGGCGCATCCAGAATCGCCTGAGGCAGGATCAGGCCATAGGCGACGACCACGGCGATATCGGCATTCAGCGTGGAAAAGTCGGCCTGCGCCTCGGGCGTGCGCAGGCTGATGGGGTGGCGCACCTGTAATCCCAACGCTTCAGCGCGGGCCTGTACCGGGCTGGGGCGGTCTTTCTTGCCACGACCCGCAGGGCGTGGGGGCTGGGAATAGACACAGGCGATATCGTGACCCGCCGCATGCAGGGCCTCAAGTGCGGCCACCGAAAAGTCGGGGGTTCCCATAAAGATCAGACGCATCTCACCTGGCCTTTCGAGCTTTGCGTAGCAGCATATCGCGCTTTACCCGGCCCAGATTGTCGAAATACATCCGGCCCCCAAGATGGTCGATCTGGTGCTGTACGGATCGCGCCTCCATCTCGGCAAAGTCGCGGCGGTCAATCACGCCTTCAGCGTTCAGAAAACGAACCGTGACGGCCTTGGGGCGGGCGATTTGGGCGTCCACGCCCGGCAGGCACGGGCTCGCCTCGGTTCCGGTTTCCACATCGGGCGAGGCGGTCAGAACCTCGGGATTGGCCAGCAGGATGCGGCGGGACCGGTCAGGCGTCACGTCCACAACAGCCAATTGCAACATCACGCCGATCTGCGGTGCCGCCAGTCCGACGCCCATGCCAGACATCGCGTCCATGCTGTCGATCATATCGACCCAGATCGCGCGCACCTCTTCGGTAATTTCGGCAACGGGGGCCGCAGGGGTGCGCAACCGCTTGTCCGGCCACATCACGAAAGGGCGGACCGCCATCAGATCAGTGCCTTTACTTGCGCAAGTATTTCATCCCGTTGCGCGACGTCGACCCGGTCGAGCGTCACGACGCCATCAAGGTGATCCAATTCATGTTGGGCGCATATGGCGGCAAAACCGGTCAGCGTTTCGTCGTGGCGCATACCATCAATGTCGGTCCACGTCATGCGCACCTCACCGGGGCGGCTCACATCCGCAGAGACGCCCGGAATGGACAGGCACCCCTCGGCATTGGTTTCGTGAACATCGCCTTGGGCCACCACCGCGGGATTGATACAGACAACAGGCTCAGGCGCGCCATCTTTCCATGCGACATCCATCACGAAGATACGCTGCAACACACCCACCTGAGGGGCCGCGAGACCGCGACCGGGGGCGGCATACATCGTCTCAAGCATATCAGCGGCAAGCGTCCTGATCTCGGGGGTGATCGCATCAATCGGCGCACATACCGTGCTGAGACGCACATCAGGCCATATCAGAATGGGGCGCAGGCTCATGCTTTTTCGCGGGCGCGCTCGCGCTTGAATTTGACCATCTTGCGGGTGATCATCTGGCGCTTGAGCGGCTTGAGATAGTCGATGAACAACTTGCCATCGAGGTGGTCAATCTCGTGCTGCACGCATGTCGCCCACAGCCCGTCCATGCCTTGTTCCTGCTCGTTCCCGTCCCGGTCGATCCAACGCACCTGCACTTCGGCGGGGCGGGTCACATCGGCGAATTGTTCGGGGATCGACAGGCACCCTTCCTCATAGACGTTTTGTTCGTCCGAGGCAGCGATGATTTCCGGATTGAACATGATTGTGGGGCGCGGCTTTTCGTCATCGACCTTCACGCAATCCAGCACGATCAGACGGTGCAACAGCCCCACCTGTGGGGCGGCCAGCCCGATACCCGGCGCATCATACATCGTTTCAAGCATATCATCGGCGAGCGTGCGCAAGGCGTCCGACAGATCCCCAACAGGGTCTGACAGTTTCTTGAGGCGCGGGTCGGGGTGCAGAATGATCGGGCGTTTCATACCTTGCATTTAGGACAGATGCAGCAGGGTCGCAATGTCCCCTTGCGCTTGGAGGCGATCAAGCTAGCCTGTCGCCGAATTATAACCCCCGGAGACCTCACATGAGTTTTGACACCATCATCGACCGACGCGGCAGCCACTGTGTGAAATGGGACATGATGGAGCGTATCTATGGCGTGCCCGTGGACAAGGGCATTGCCATGTGGGTAGCAGACATGGATTTCCGCCCGCCCCAATGTGTGCTGGACGCGGTGCAAGCACAGGTCGATCACGGGATCATGGGGTATTTCGGGGATGATGGCCCCTACCGCGAAGCGATCCAGTGGTGGATGCAGAACCGGCATGGGTGGGCTGTCGAGGCGGGCGATATCTTTACGACGCATGGGCTGGTGAACGGCACGGCGATGTGTGTCGACACCTTTACCACACCCGGTGACGGGGTTGTGCTGTTCACACCCGTCTACCACGCCTTTGCCAAGGTGATTAACGCAAGCGGTCGCCGCGTCGTTGAGTGCGAGATGACCCAAGTCGATGGGCGCTACGAAATGGATTTTGACGCCTATGACGCGCAGATGGATGGGTCCGAGCGCATGGTGATCCTGTGCTCTCCCCACAATCCGGGCGGTCGGGTCTGGTCGCGGGCCGAACTTGAAGGTGTGGCCGCCTTTGCCAAGCGGCACGAACTGATCCTGGTCTCGGACGAAATTCACCATGACCTTGTGATGCCAGGGCACACCCACATCCCGATGACAGCAATCTCCGGTATCGAGGACCGGCTGGTGATGATGACGGCGACCACCAAGACCTTCAACATCGCAGGCTCTCACAGTGGCAATGTGATCATCGCCGATCCGGATTTGCGCGCCCGGTTCGCTACACGCATGGCCGCCTTGGGCATGTCACCCAATTCGTTCGGTCTGTTCATGGCAACGGCGGCCTATTCACCGGCGGGGGCCAAATGGGTGGATGAGTTGGTCACGTATATCGACGGAAACCGGCAACTGTTTGATGCCGCCATCAACGCGATTCCGGGTTTATCGTCCATGGCACTTGAAGCCACCTATCTGTCATGGGTCGACTTTTCGGGCACGGGCATGGACCGGGCCGACTTCACGAGGCGAGTCGAACAGGACGCCTGTATCGCGGTCAATCACGGGCCAACCTTCGGCACCGGAGGAGAGAGCTTTCTGCGCTTCAACATCGCCACCCCCCGCGCGCACGTCCAAGAGGCGGTCGAGAGGTTGGCCGCCGCCTTTCAGGATTTGCAATAATCCGGGGCACAGCCCGTCAGGTCAGCTTTTCGATCAGGCCGATGGGCGCATCAACCGCACGTTCGAAATCCAGCGCAGGCGCGGTAGATACCGCAGTCAACCGCTTGAATTCATAGCGCATCTCATCGCCTTCGGGTTCTGATGCAACGATCAGGCACTGAAACAGGTGGATCGCGCCATCATAAAGGTCGACATATCCGCGCAGCCGTGGCGCGGTATCGGCATCCATCGAAAACCCGGTTTTCCACATCTGCAAAACGGGGTGCGTCTCGCCATCTACGGACAGGCGCAATCGGGATGCTTTTTTCAACGACGCACGGCGCGCCCTATCAAGTCCGGCTTGCACTTCCTTAGGTACAAAGGTCGTCATGGCAGTCGCTCCTTGTCTTCCCCATCGTCAGTTTGGGCCCGGATCAATTTCGATCCAGTTAATTGCGCAAATGTGACAGCGACTCTTCGAAGATGTGACATTCGCGTGACTCAGACATGTGCAGCGGCGCAGAGGGCGTGCGCGATGGGCGGCGTTTGCAGGTGTACGCGCACAACGTATGTCAGGGTGAAGCAGAATAGGGAGGCGGCGATATGGGACTTTTGGTAGACGGCATCTGGCACGACACGTGGTACGATACCAAATCCTCGGGCGGCAAGTTCGAGCGCAGCCAGGCCAAGTTTCGCAACTGGATCACAACGGATGGATCGGCCGGATCATCCGGCGGCGACGGGTTCAAAGCAGAAAGCGGGCGCTACCACCTCTATGTCTCTTATGCCTGTCCATGGGCGCACCGCACGCTGATCTTCCGGGTGCTTAAGGAATTGTCCGATCATATCACCATCTCGGCTGTGCATCCCGACATGCTGACGGATGGATGGACGTTCCAGACGGATACGAATGGGGCGACGGGGGACAGCCTCTATGATCTGCCCTTTGCCCGCGACATCTATACCAAGGCTGATGCGATATTTTCGGGCCGTGTGACGGTGCCGATCCTATGGGACAAACAGCGTGAAACGATTGTCAGCAACGAAAGTTCCGAAATCATCCGCATGTTCAATGCCGCCTTTGACGACATAACGGGCAACACCGACAACTACTGGCCGCACGCACTGCGCGACGATATCGCGCCAGTCAACGACCGAATCTATGACACGTTGAACAACGGGGTCTACAAGTCCGGCTTTGCCACAACTCAAAGCGCCTACGATGCGGCTGTCCACCCGCTGTTTGACACGCTTGACTGGCTTGAGGATCGCCTGTCACACAACCGCTATCTCATGGGTAACCAAATCACCGAAGCGGACTGGCGCCTGTTCACGACGCTGGTCCGCTTCGATCCCGTTTATCACCTGCATTTCAAGTGCAATCGTAAACGCCTGACCGACTACAGTAACCTTTGGGCCTACACGCGGGAGCTTTACCAGTGGCCCGGCGTCGCCGGCACCGTGAACATGGATCACATCGTGCGCCACTATCATTTCAGCCACGAAAGCATCAATCCGCACCGGATCATTCCGATCAATCCGACTCTGGATTTCGCGGCACCACACGGACGCGGCTAGATCACACCGTAGTGTTCGACCATCGCTGCCAGATCTTCAGGCGGGGTGCCCGAGGGCACGAAGGCGCATGCGTTACTGGCGTGATTGAAGATTGATCCATCAGAGAAAAAAGACGTATCGGTGACAAAAATCACCCGCGCCTGCGGGCAACGATAGCTGGCAAAGTCGGCCACCGCGAGGGCGCTGCCCTGCTCAAGAACCAGATCAAGGACAATAATGTCCGCCCCCACGCGTGACAGATGATCAACCGCCGCATCCTGCGTGTCCGCCCGCGATACGGACAGGCCCTGCCGCTCAAGATGGCGTTGCCACATCAGGCCCAATTCAGGGCGGCTTTCTACGATCAGAACTCTCATCAATACTCCGGGGTCGCCTAATTCTGGCACCATCTTTGGGTACATGGCGCACATTTCATTAACAAACTATTAACGTCCGACATAAACTATTAACGCGACAGGTTTGTCTTGAAAATCACGCGGTAATCCGCTTTTTGCGGGCAAAATGTCGCCGATACGGGCGGCCTGTGAACAGGGAGCTTGCACTTGGGCGGAAATCGGGATCACGGCGGCAATCTCGACAACGCCATCATGCAATATGGCGGTGACCGAGAGGACTGGATTGATCTGTCTACCGGCATCAACCCCGTGCCCTACCCGGTTCCGTCCTTGCCCAAGCAGGCCTGGACCGCGTTGCCTGACCGCAATCCGGCGACCGCACTGGTCAACGCTGCCGCTGCATTCTGGAAGGTGCCAACCGGGGCTGCGATCCTTGCGGCACCCGGTGCCTCAAGCCTGATCGCGCATATTCCACGCCTTGCCGATGCAGGTACGGTCACCGTCCCCGCCCCGACCTACAATGAACACGCGGCCAGCTTTGCAGCGCATAGGTGGGTTGTACAGTCCGGCGGTGCCGCACAAGCACAGGTCCTCGTTCATCCAAATAATCCAGACGGCAAGTTATGGTCAAAGAACGATCTACACTCTGACCTCACGGTGGTAGACGAGAGCTTTTGCGACGTCATGCCCGCGTGCAGTCTGATCAACGCCGCCACACGGCCCGGCACCCTGATCCTGAAAAGCTTTGGCAAGTTCTGGGGATTGGCCGGACTACGCCTTGGGTTTGCGATTGGCGATCCGGTTCTGATTGCACGTCTGAGCGAGATGCTGGGGCCATGGCCTGTGTCGGGCGTTGCCCTGGAGGTCGGTCGCGCCGCTTTGCAGGATCAGGCGTGGGCTTGGGCGACCAACCAACGCCTCAAACATGATGCTGCCCGCCTCGACACCCTCATGTCAGACCGCGGCGCGCAGGTAGAGGGCGGCACGTCGTTGTTTCGCCTTTACCGCCTAAACAATGCCGCGGCCTGGCAGGACCGATTGGCCCGGCACCGCATCTGGTCGCGCGTCTTTCCCTACCGCACGGATTGGATTCGGTTGGGCCTGCCCGCCCCCAACCAGTGGGATCGCTTGGAAGGTGCGCTGTGACGCCCGCCCTGGTGGCCGCCGCATTGTGTCTGGATGCGGTACTGGGCGAGCCGCGCAGCCTGTGGGCACGCGTTCCGCATCCGGCAATCATCATGGGCCGCGCGGTCGGTGCGCTTGATGCCGGGCTCAACACCGGTGAACACCGCAAGACGAAGGGAATATTGGCCGTCGCCCTCCTTGTACTCGGCGCGGGGTTGATCGGGGCCGCACTTCAATCCCTCGGCCCCCTCGTCAGCATGATCTGCGCGGCCATCCTGATCGCGCAACGCTCGTTGATCGACCATGTGCGGGCGGTCGCCATGGGGCTGCGCCAATCGCCCAAAGCAGGACAACAGGCAGTCGCGATGATCGTGAGTCGCGACGTCAGCGCAAGCACACCGTCTTCGACCGCACGCTCCGCCATCGAAAGCCTGTCCGAGAATTTCAGCGACGGTGTGGTGGCACCCGCGTTCTGGTTCGCCGTTGCTGGCCTGCCGGGCATCGCGATCTACAAGGTAGTGAATACCGCCGACAGCATGATCGGCTATCTGACGCCGCGCCATGCCGCCTTTGGCTGGGCGGCTGCGCGGCTTGATGACGTGCTGAACTGGATACCAGCGCGGATGACTGCACTGCTGATTGCCGTCAGCACGGGTATCCCCGGACAGTGGGCAGGCATTCGACAGGACGCAGCACTGCACCGATCCCCAAATGCAGGATGGCCCGAGGCGGCCATGGCACACGGACTCGATATCGCCCTTGCGGGGCCGCGCAGCTATCACGGCACGGTTCAGGATCTTGCCTGGGTGCACCCTAACGGGCGACGCGATCTGACCCCGGCCGACATTGACGCCGCCATCCTGATCGTGTGGAAGGCATGGGGGGTCGGCATTGTGGCCCTGTTGGGATTTGGAGTATTGATTTGGGTCTTTTGAAACACGCGGCAGTGGTCGCGATGATGCTTGTGGCACCCGTCGTGGCACAGGCCCAGTGCGGTGGGTCATTCACGTCCTTCAAAGCGGGTCTGGCAAGCGAAGCCGCCACACGCGGGATCGCCCCGACAACCGCCAGAAGCTTTCTCAGCGGCGTGCGGCAGGACCCCGCCGTGATCCGTGCCGACCGCGCGCAGGGGGTGTTTCAACGCCCCTTTATTGATTTCTCCCGGCGCTTGATTTCGCAAAACCGGATTGATGCAGGCCGTGCCAAGGCGCGCCAATATACCAGCGTGTTTGACCGGATCGAACGGGACTACGGCCTCGACCGACACGTCTTGCTGGCTTTCTGGGCGTTTGAGACCGATTACGGCGCGTTCCAAGGCGACTTCAACACCGCAAATGCGTTGGTCACATTGGCCCATGATTGTCGGCGACCCGACCTGTTCCGCCCCCAGGTCTTTGCCGCGATGACGCTTTTCGCCCAAGGCGACTTTGATCCACAGCAGACCACCGGCGCGTGGGCCGGAGAGATTGGCATGGTGCAGATGCTGCCCGTCGACATCCTCAAAAATAGGGTGGACGGCGATGGGGACGGTGTGGTGCGGCTGAAATCCTCTGCCCCCGATGCGCTGATGTCGGGGGGCAAGATGCTGCAACATCTGGGTTGGCGCGCGCAGGAGCCGTGGCTGCAAGAGGTCCGCGTGCCTACGCAAATGGACTGGTCGCTGAGTGGGTTGGCAACGCGCAAATCCATCGCCGAGTGGCAGGCACTTGGGGTGCGCGCCCGGACAGGGCAGTTAAGCAATCTGCCCGCATCGCTGATCTTACCACAGGGGCACAAGGGCCCCGCCTTTCTCGCTTACCCCAATTTCAACACGTATTTCGAGTGGAACCAGTCGTTTACCTATGTGCTGACAGCGGCCTATTTCGCAACACGGCTGGCGGGCGCGCCTGTTTATGACGCAGGCAACCCGGATCCGGGACTTGACGGAGAGCAGATGAAACGACTCCAGACCAAGTTGCAGCAACGCGGGTATGACGTTGGCAAAATTGACGGGATCCTCGGCTCAGGCACACGCGCTGCGGTTCAGGCCGAACAAAAGCGGCTTGGTTTGCCTGCGGACGCATGGCCGACCCGAGCCTTGCTGGATCGTCTCTAAAGGTGCATCGTGTTTGTAACTTGGTAAGGATTGGGTTATATTCTGAGGATCGGAATGTTTCTTCAGTATCCTTATCTGAATAAACGACCCGGCAGAGCTGTAACTCTGCCGGGTCACTCTTTTTTCAGGCTACAGCCCGATCAAGAGCCGGATGATCGTCACACACAATGTCATCACTGCGATGGCGACCATCCATTTGCGGAATGTATTTTCCGTCAGTATCCTTACCTTCTTGCGCGGCCCATTTGGGACCACACACCAGAGGTACTGACTAAAGATTAATTCAAAGTTGAACGACGCGCGCGTCAGGCAACCATGGTTTCGGCGTTTTTCAGGTCCACCGACACAAGTTGACTGACGCCCTGTTCGGCCATCGTCACCCCGAACAGCCGATCCATACGTGCCATCGTCACCGCGTGGTGCGTAATGATCAGAAACCTTGTATCGGTGCGGCGGCACATCTCGTCCAGCAGATCGCAAAAACGGGTGACGTTAGCGTCATCCAGCGGCGCGTCGACCTCGTCCAGAACACAGATCGGGGCCGGGTTCGCAAGGAACACCGCAAAGATCAACGCCATCGCCGTCAGCGTCTGCTCCCCCCCAGACAACAGGCTGAGCGTTGACAGTTTCTTACCGGGGGGCTGGCACATGATCTCAAGACCGGCCTCCAGCGGGTCGTCGCTTTCGACCATCACAAGGTTCGCCTCACCGCCCCCGAACAAGTGAGTGAACAACAGGGAAAAGTTGGAATTGACCTGCTCGAAGGCCGTCAGCAACCGCTCGCGCCCTTCGCGGTTCAGACTGGCGATCCCGCTACGCAAGGTCTTGATCGCCTCTTCAAGGTCGGCCTTTTCGGAGACAAGCGTGTCGTGTTCAACCTGGACCTCTTTGGCGTCTTCTTCGGCGCGCAGGTTCACCGCACCCAAGGCATCCCGTTGGCGTTTCAGGCGGTTCACATCCCCCTCCAACGCTTCGGCAGCGGGCATCTGGTCGGGCGTTACATCCAAGATCGTCAACAACTGGTTCGGGGTCATTTGCTGATCATCGGCAATCCGCTCGGCGGCATAGGCCACAGTTTCGCGGGCAGCCTCGGCGCGGGCTTCGGAGCGCGCGCGCGCCTCGCGCCCTTCGGAGGCCAGACGTTCGGCCTCGCGCTCGGCCAGGGTCGCATCGCGCAGCCGTCCTTCGGCTTGAGACAGCATATCGCTGGCCTCGGCCTTGCGCGCTTCGGCGCGGGTGATTTCCTCGCCCAAGGCTTCGCGTTTGGCGGCCAAGACACCGGGGGCCTCCTGCGCCGTTTTCAACTCAGCCTCCGAGGTCGCTTTGCGGTCCACAAGCTCGGTTGTGCGCCGCTCGGCTGTCTCAAGACGATGTTTCCAGCCACTGATCTCCTTGGTGATCTCCTGTGCACGCTTGACGCGGGCCTCACCCGTGCGGCGCACATCGTCATGGGCCGAACGACGGGACATCATGGTGATGCGCGCTGCCTCGACCGTCATACGCAGGTCTTCGATATCGGCGCGGGCAGCGTCCAGATCGGGCAGTTCAGCAAGCGCCCCTTCGGCTTCGGCCACACGGGCGCGGGCCGCCATGGCGTCCTCTTCGTGACGGGTGACCGCCAGCCCAAGCGATTCCAACCGCCCTTCGGCGAGATTGCGATCCGCCTCCGCGCGGCTGAGGGCACGGGCGGCATCAGCCACCATCCGGTCGGCCTCGCGGCGGGCATGTCGGGCCTGCTTGTCCGCTTCGGTCAGTTCGGCCATGCGCAGCGTCAGAGCCTCGTGCGCCTGACGGGCCCCATCGGCGCGGGAGGATGCGCGCTCAAGCGACTGCTTCAACTCTTCGAGACGGTTCAACTGCTGCAAACGCAAGGCGGCGGCACTGGGCGCATCCTCGGCCCAGGCCCGGAACCCATCCCACCGCCACAGATCACCCTCGGGTGAGACGAGACGCTGACCGGGCTGCAACAGCGGTTGCAAACGGGGAGCATCGTCGCTGTCACACAAGCCGATCTGGCTCATCCGGCGGGCCAGCACATCGGGCACCGAGACGTGTTGCGTCAACGGTGTCACGCCACTGGGCAAGGGTTGGCTTTGGTCGTAAGGAGGCAAAGTCGCCCAGCCCGACGGGCCATCTTCGTCAACCTCGGGCGCGCGCAAGTCGTCGGCCAGCGCAGCCCCAAGCGCCTTTTCAAAGCCCTGTTGCACCTGAAGGCGGTCTAGGATCTGACCACCCTCGGCGGTGTCACGCTCGACAAGCTTGGCCAACGCACCGGCTTCCGCGCGCAGCGCATTCATCTCGCCCTCGGCTTCGGAGCGTTCAGCACGGGCATCGGCCTCGCGCGATTGGGTTTCGGCGCGCGCCTCTTCGGCGGCGATGAGGGTTTCATCGGCGCGCAACGCAGTTGCCTCGGCAGTGCTGGCCGCAGTTTGGGCGGCAGCAAAGTCCGTACCTGCCTTGTCCAGTGCCGTCTGACTTGCGGCAACGGCCTGACGGGCGCGGTCCGCTTCGGCTTCGGATTTGGCTTCGACCTTGCGGCTGTCTTCGAGCAGACGTTGGGCGGATCCGTGACGCGCGGCCAAGCGGGCGACATCCTCGGTCTTGTCTGACTGATCCGCCTCGCGGGCCTGCAACACCTGCCCGGCCTCGCGTGATGCGACACTTGCGGCCTCAAGCAAAGCCTCGTGGCCCTCGCTGGCCTTGGCGATCTCGGCAGCTTCCCATTCCAATCGCTCGATTGTTTCGCCGGCATCGCGGTTCAACCCGCCTTCGCGTTCGATATCGCGGGCCAGTTGGGCGATGCGCCCTGTCAGTGTCTCAATGGTCTGGGCGGCCTGCCGTTCCTGATCACTGAGCGTGTCACGCTGCACGGCAAGGCGCTGCAAAACGGCAGCGGCAATTGCGTCCTCTTCGCGCAAGGCAGGCAGCGCCTCCTCGGCCTCCTGGCGTGCCTTGGCCGCGATCCGCACAGCACCCTCGGCCTGAGCGGCGGCTGTCGTGCGATTGCGGAGCTCTTCGTCCGCAGTTGCGCGCGCCTCATCGGCTTCACGCCAGCGGCGATACAGCAATTGACCTTCGGCGCGTCGCAACTGGTCGCCGATCTCACGATATCGGGCGGCCTGTCGCGCCTGGCGCGCCAGTTGCGAGAGCTGCGCAGCCAGCTGTTCGATCACATCATCGACACGGGCGAGGTTCTGTTCGGCCCCTTTCAGTTTCAGCTCGGCCTCGTGGCGACGCTGATAAAGGCCCGAAATACCGGCGGCTTCTTCCAGAATGCGGCGGCGGTTCTTGGGTTTGGCGTTGATCAGTTCGGCAATCTGCCCCTGCCGCACCAGTGCCGGGCTGTGCGCGCCGGTGGAGGCATCCGCAAACAGCATTTGCACATCGCGCGCCCGCACGTCCTTGGCATTGGTTTTGTAGGCGCTGCCGACATCGCGCGTGATGCGGCGTACGATTTCGAGCGTGTCTGCATCGTTGAACCCGGCGGGGGCGAGCCGTTCAGAATTGTCGATATGCAGGCTGACCTCGGCAAAATTCCGGGCCGGACGCGTGGCAGCACCAGCAAAGATCACATCCTCCATCCCGCCACCCCGCATGGCGGTGGGCCGATTTTCCCCCATCACCCAACGCAGCGCTTCGAGCAGGTTGGATTTGCCGCATCCATTCGGCCCGACAACACCTGTCAGACCATCCGCAATGATCAGGTCGGTTGGATCGACAAAGGATTTGAACCCTGTGAGTCTGAGTTTCGAAAAGCGCAAAAGAGGGCCCGGTTGTTCATCTGATTGGGATGTTATCGTGAACGGATGGTCAGGCGTCTGTCAACGGGTCCACACCAGAAAGGGCGTTTTCCGGCAGGTTATCCACAACATATTGCGGTTTGCGCGCTCAGATCAGCTGACAATCCAGATCGAGCACGAGTTCGTTCGTGGCCGGGCTGATATATTTATCGATCGTGTGACATGAATATTCGCCCTGTGGTTTTAACCGATCGATGGCAGGCCCGCCCTTGCCGCATTTCAGGATGCCCGTGGCAAGGGCCTGATCGCCGCGCACCTCTTTGACGGGGCATCCGCTGACCATTTCCATGGCCTTCGCCGCACGCGCCTTGATCGGCCCAAACCGTGGTGCGTATTCCATATTGGTGCGCAGCGCCTCGGCCAGTCGCCCGTTGACGCGCACATCAAAGGTCGATCCCTCAACCGTAACAGTTGTGGCGGGCAAGCCGCGAAAATGGGGGCCGGGTGTATTGCAGCCCGCAAGAAACAGGCCTGCATAGCACGTCAGACAGATCAGTGTTTTCATGTCCTCACTCTGCCCATCGCATGGTTAACACCAACTTAACGCAGGCGGACGGCACGTCCGCCTTACGGGGATGATTGCGCCATCCGCCAATTGGTCATATGAATTTACCAATTCTGACAAGGATGCGTGTCATGCCCTTTCGCCCTGTACAGCCCGAGAAGCTGTCCTCTGCCGTCGTTCGCCAGATTGAGCAGTTGATCCTGCGCGGCATCCTGCGCCCCGGAGAGCGTTTGCCGCCAGAGCGGGATCTGGCCGACAGGATGGGTGTGTCACGCCCGTCCTTGCGCGATGCGATTGGGGCGTTGCAGGACAGCGGTTTGCTGACAGCGCGCCCCGGTGCGGGCGTCTATGTAGCGGATGTGTTGGGTTCTGCCTTTGCCCCCGCCCTGACCGAGCTCTTTGCCCGCCATGATGAGGCAGTGTTTGACTACCTCAGCTTTCGTCGGGATATGGAAGGCCTGGCCGCTGAGCGGGCGGCCCGCCTTGCCTCCGATACCGATCTGGCCGTGGTTCAGGCAGTCTTTGAAAAGATGGAAGCCGCCCACCCCAAACGCAACAGCGATGAAGAGGCCCGGCTGGATGCCCAGTTTCACATGGCCATCATCGAGGCGAGCCACAACGTGATCATGCTGCATATGATGCGATCCATGTATCAATTGCTGCGGGACGGTGTGTTTTACAATCGCCAGATCATGTTCAAACAGCGCACCACCCGGCAGGCTTTGCTCGACCAGCATCGCGCCATCAATGACGCCTTGCAGTCGCGCAATGCGCAAGCCGCACGGGGGGCGGTGCATGCACATCTCGACTACGTAGAGCGCGCGCTGCGAGATCAGCAAAGGGCACAGCAGAACGAGGATATTGCACGCCAGCGGCTGGATCACGAGACGGGCGCATAAGATCCAGGGGGCGCTGCCCCCACGCGGTATTTCTGGTCAGAAGAAAACTGTGGCCGTTGCCGCAACGGAAAAGCCCGGCGCTGAGGCCGGGCTTTGATTGGATCCTGTGACGCGTATCAGTGCAGCTTGGCGTCAACTTCGATGATAGCGGCGTCGATCAGGGCGTTGCCGCTTTCGGCTGTCATCTGCTTTGCGATCACGTCGCGTGCGGCTTGAACTGCCACAGTGGCGGCCGTGTCACGCACTTCTTTGACTGCACCCGCCTGAGCCGATGCGATTTGTTCCTCGGCGGCGGCGACGCGGCGCTCGATGGATGTCGCAAGGTCTGCGCGGGCTTGATCCGCGGCGGCTTCGGCATCGGCCTTGGCTTGCGCGACAATCCGGTCTGCCTGCGCCTGCACTTCCTGTTGCTTGCGCTCGTAGGACGCCAGAAGGGTCTGGGCCTCTTCGCGCAGGGCCCGGGCTTCGTTGATCTCGCCTTGGATACCAGTGGCGCGATCATCCAGCATCTTGGACACCATCCCCGGCACCTTGAAGTAGAACAGGACGGCGATGAACAGGATGAACGCCACCAACACGATAAAGTCGGTGTTGCTCAGCTTCCAGAACTCTGCGGAGAACGGGTTTTTGGACGCCGCAAGAGCGGGGCCTGCCACCACGATCAATGCGGATGTGAGTGTTGCGATGCGCATGTATCTACCCTTTCATCCGCGACGTAACCGCAGTGGTGATGCTGCGCGCGTCGGCCTTGCCACCCAGATGGGCGACGATTTCCTTGGCGGTGTCCTTGGCGACCTCTTTGATGGCCTCCTGTGCACCGGCGCGGATTCCGGCAATCGCCTTTTCGCTTTCGGCGGCTTTGGCTGCAATCTCGGCGTCGGCCTTTTCGATGGCGACGTCCAGATCCGCCTGAATGGCGGCCTTGGTCTCGCCTGCGATCCGCTGTGCTTCAGCGCGCGCATCCGACAGCGCATTGTCATAGGCAGCTTCGGCTTCCAGCGCCCTGGCTTTCAGATCCTCGGCAGCGGCAATGTCATTTGTAATGGTGCCCTGACGTTCGGCCAGAATACCCGCGATCCGTGGCAAGGCCACGCGCGAGAGCACGAAATAGATCGCAACCAGTGCGATGAGCAGCCAGAAAATCTGGTTCTCGAAGGTCGAGACGTCCAGTTGTGGCATGCCCGGTGGTGCCCCGGCGGCCACCTCGGCTGCTGCGTTTGTGTTATCTGCCATATCGGTCGTTCCTCTGGGGTGCCCTGCCAGACAGGGCTAAAATGCGAGCCTTTACATCGGGCAGCGTGATCTGTACCACGCCGCCCGACCGTAAGGAATGCCGCTCAGAGTTTAGACAGCAAACATCAAGAGCAGAGCGACGAGGAACGAAAAGATCCCCAGAGCTTCTGCAAAGGCGATGCCGATGAACAGAGTAGCGGTTTGACCGGCGGCTGCCGATGGGTTGCGCAATGCGCCAGCAAGGAAGTTGCCGGCCACGTGGCCAACACCGATCGCGGCTGCGCCGGATCCGATTGCTGCAAGACCTGCGCCGATATGTGCGAGTTCACCTTCCATGAGAATTCTCCTTACGATTGGAAGTTAGTAGTGCTGTTCGGCGGGATCAGCCCCGCCTTACATTAGTGATGCGGGTGCAATGCGTCCTTGAGGTACACGCATGTAAGAATGGTAAAGACGTAGGCCTGAATCGCGGACACAAGCACTTCGAGCCCGTAGATCGCCATGACCCCGATGATCGCGACGGGGGCGATTGCAGCGACTTGGGCAAAGCCTGCGAACACTTTCAGAACCGCGTGACCGGCCATCATGTTGCCTGCCAGACGAATGGAGTGGCTGACGGGGCGCACGAAATACGAGATGATTTCGATGATCGCCAGGACGGGGCGCAACGGCAGGGGTGCGCTGGACACCCAGAAGAGGCCCAGGAACGAGGCACCGTTTTTGACGAAGCCAAGGATCGTCACCGCAAAGAACACCCCGAAACCCAGGATTGCTGTGACCGCAATATGCGAAGTTGTGGTGAACGACATCGGGATCAAGCCGAGGAAGTTGGCGCACAGGATGAACATGAACAGCGTCATAATATAGGGGAAATACTTGATCCCGTCCTTGCCGGTCACATCCTCGACCATCTTGTAGACAAAGCCGTACATCAACTCGGCGATGGATTGCCCACGGCCCGGCACAACGTCCCGCTTGGACGTGGTCAGTACCATCAGCGCAATCACGGCGAGGATCGACAGACCCAGCCACAGCGTCACGTTGGTGACTGTGTACCAGTGGATCGGATCACCATAGCTGCCAAACAGCGGTTTGACCTGAAACTGATCCATCGGGTGAAACGAAAGTCCACCACCACCATGTGCTTCATCTGCCATCCGGCTCTTCTCCACCTTGTCACCCTTTCGGGTGGGTCTCGTCCTCGGCCTGTTCGGCCGCCTGTTTGCTTTGAACCTCTTCGGCGCTGCGCATCATCGTTTTGATGCCCGCCGCAAGGCCCAGAAATATAAACACAACCATGAGCCACGGAGAGGTGCCAAGCAGTGCATCCAACCCGTATCCCATGCCAAACCCGATCCCGAGACCGGCCACCAACTCGATCACCATGCGCCAGGCCAGTTGCGCCTGCGAATGATGATCCGGCGTGCGGGGCTTTGGCGCGTGTTCGTCCTTGATGGCGTCGATCCGGGCGCTCAGCGCATCCAGTTTCGCTTTGTCATCGGGGTCGGTCACGTGCCTTGGTCCCGTCATTTGGATGAGCTGATGGATATGTCGGGCGACGCCATGAGTCAACGCATGCCACGGGCTGTGGTGTCGCACCTCAATTTGTTGATATTAAATAATAATAATTACTGGAAGGTGCTGCATAGGCTGCATTCCAACCTTGGACACCCGAGCATATCCCCGTTTGCGCACATTCAACCATTTGGTTGATTTTAACCACTGCGCAGACTTCGCGTCTGGTCCAGCAGCCATGTGCGCACGGATCGGACGGCCTTGCGGCGTCCAGCCAGCCCGCTCGTCAACAGGTGGAAGGAGCCTTGCTGAAATCCCACATCAGACACCCGCACCAGACGCCCCGCGGTTTCGTCAAGGTGAGTGCCATCCGAGGCCCCAAGATACACGCCTGCACCATGCACCGCCATCTCAAGCGCGAGTGCTGCGCGCATGCGCCATGGTGGATCCGGCACTGCCACATCAAAACCGGCATGTGCGGCCCAGTCGACCCAGATGTTCGGGCCACGGTCGCGCAGCAGCGGCACACGCGTCAGGTCTTCGGGGCGCAGAGTATCATCGGTCAGGTATCCCGGTGCCGCAAACGGGTAGATCGGCGCATCGCTCAGCAGGTCGGAGGGGCTGTCGAGATGGCCGCTCTTGGCATAACGAACAGCGAGGTCCGCCTCGAACCGATCCAGATCGGCGAGTTCATTCGACCCCACAAGCCTCAGCTCGATCTCGGGGAAGTCCCGCTGAAACTGCGCCATGCGCGGCACGACAATCTTGGCAGCAAAGACCGGTTCGCTGTTGACCACCACGCGACCCGCAGGCTTGTCGGCCAATCCTTCGGTCGCATCGCCGATGACGTCCAGCGCGGGGGACACGCGGCGCAGATAATGCCCACCCTCAGCCGTCAGAACAACACCGCGCGCGGCATCGCGAAACAGGTGCACACCCAATCGCTGCTCAAGGCCGCGCACATGACGGCTGATCGCAGAATGGCTCACCCCCAACTCCTCCGCCGCCCGGCTAAAACTTTGATGTCGCCCCGCCGCCTCGAAGGCCCGCAAAGCGTTCAGCGGGGGCAGAGACCGTGCCATGGCATGTCCTATCTGTGCATTTTTTGCACAAGTCATGTCAGGCAACGCTGATTGTGGCAAGGCCCGTTTGCGTCGATAGTGAGGTCATAACCCCACAAATGCGAGATATGACATGCAACGCACCCACGACAACACGCTTTGGCGTGCCCTTTTGACATGTGCTTATTTTCTGCGCATCAAACCTCGGGCGACACTCCCAAAAGGCACCGCCCTGCCCCCGCTCAGCCCCCATATCCTGCGCGATATCGGACTGACACCGAGCGAAGCGGAGCGCTTGCGCCATCGCTGGCCGTCGCAGTCCACGCATCATCCCTATCTTTGACGGGCTTTTCACCGGGCTGTCAGCGGCCTATGACTAGGCGTATGTCCAAGTCTCTCGACACCACGTTCTCTGCCCTTGCGGACCCGACCCGCCGGGCCATTTTGTCGATGTTGCTGGAGGATGACATGGCCGTCACGGATGTCGCCGACCCTTTCGAAATGTCGCTGGCCGCGATTTCCAAACACCTCACGATCCTGACCCGGGCCGGGCTGATCGCGCAGGAAAAGCGGGGGCGGGTAAAGTGGTGCAAGCTGCAACCGGATGCGATGCGCGCCGCCTCGGTCTGGATGCAGGGGTTTGGCCAGTTCGAGCCGGTGAACCTTGATGCGTTCGAACGGTTTCTGGCCGCCGAATTGCCCGACACCCCCGGCGGCTAAGACCGTATGGCACCCCTGCCCGACACGCTGCCGACCCCGCGCATTCGCATTGTGCGCAACGCGCTTGTGCTGCCAGCCGACGACACACCCCAATCGGCCCATGGTGTCTATGATCGTGCGGGCGGGTTCGCGCCCCTGTCTCAGACCCGCATGTCACGTGACCGGATCAGCGGGGTGCCCGATTGGGCAAAGGCCACGGATCATTTGCCCGGAACGCACCTTTATGCCGGGTTGGGGCGGCGTCATTTCGGACACTTCCTCATCGAAACCATGGCGCGGATATGGGCGCTTGAGCGCAGCGACCGCAAAGTTGACGGTGTGGTGGCCCCCGAACTGCCCGGCTCCAACCTGCAATGGGCGTTGTTGCGGCATCTGCGCCCGGTGTCTGATCGGTTGTGCGACGGCTTGCCGGTCCTCGCCATTGTTGAGCCCACGCGGGTGGAGCGGTTGATGCTGCCCACCCAAGGGTTCGGGCATGGTCCATGGATCACCGGCACGCCGGAATTTCGCAGCTATATCAAGGCCCGGTTTGCGGATGTGCGCCCCAACGGACCCGAGCGGCTGTACCTCACACGCAACCGGTTGACGGCCGAGTCCAAACAGGTCGATCAGGAAGACGCCATCGAGGCGATGATGGCGGATGCAGGATACGAGATATTTGCCCCCGAGGCGCATAGTTTCGAAGACCAATGCGCCCGGCTCAAGGCTGCCCGTTTCGTGGTCGGCGCAGATGGCAGTGCCTTCCACCTCGCGCCGTTTTTGCTGCAACCCGGTGCACGGGCTGCGATCTATTTGCGGCGCAACCGGCCTGAAATGCTGACGCTGCTCGGTGCCCAGATGCAAGCGTTTGCAGGGATCAAGCCTGCCTTGATTGACCCACTGGTGCAGCCCTACAGTCAAGTCGCCCCAAGCCCGCTGGACCTTGCGCGCCTCAAGGTCGGCCTGTCGGATCACGGCATGCTCTGAGGCTGGTTGTCGTCCCGCAGCAACAAGAACAGTGCGATGATCGTCAACCCGATCCCCCCGAATACCAGGCCGCCCGGCACCGGATTCCCAAGCGCGATTTGCCAACAGATCACCCAGCTTGGGGTGAGGTAGGTATAGGCCATGACCTTGGCACTGGGCAGGCGCAGGGTTGCGAATTGCAGCAACACAAAGGTGGCCGCAGACGCAAAGACCGCAATGTAGACCAACGTGATCCAGACAATGCGCGGCAGGGCCGCCCAATCGGTCGCGACGATATCGGACCAGCCATAGATCACCAGCAACAGCACCCCGGCCAGCAATGTGCCGAAGGTGAAGACGACCGCAGGCTCGCCCCTGTTCAGTTTGCGGATCATGGGGGTGTAGATCGCGTGCGCAATGCAGCCCACGAAATATATGGCCTCGCCCCGGCCCACCTCGAATGCAAGCAATGCCGATATGTCGGCGCGAAAGATCACCCAAAGCGCGCCTGCCGCCCCAATGACCAGCGCAAGCAGCATGCGCGGGGTGGTGACCTGTGCCAGCAACAGCCAGCCAAACAGACCGGCAAGGATCGGCGTCAGGGTGAACACGGCCGCCGCACTCACGGGGGGTGCGGTTTTCAATCCTTCGAACATCAACACGAAATAGACAGAGAATAACGCGCCCAGTAACAGATACCGCCAGGGTGCGCGCAAGGCTGACCGTGGCACTCCGCCCGTGGCCAGCACCGCGGCCCCGATCACGCTGGCCGCAATCACGAAACGTGCCGCATTCAGCGCGGCGGACTCAATCTCGTTCGCGGCGAGCGACCCAAGCGCAAAGGACCCCGCCACAAGAGCCGAGAAACACAGCATCGCAGCATGGCCCCACATTGCCGGGCTCACAAAACGCGCCACTCCTTTGAGGTGTCTTTGAGGAACGTCAAAAACGCCTGCACCTTGTTGGTGCGATGCAAATCCACGTGGGTGACCAGCCACAGGGGCGATGACCAATCTTCGCGCGGGGTCATAATCTCGACCAGATCGGGGTTGGCACGTGCCTCCATCACGGGCAGAAACCCGATGCCTGCCCCCGCGAGCACAGCCTGTTCCAGGGCGCGCACGTCCGTGGAGCGAAAGGTGATATCCTCTTCGCGCACTTGGGTGCGCAGCCACTTGTGAAAGGGCGCACGGTTGTCTTCGGCATCATGGCTGACGAAACGATGCCCCGAACAGCCCTCGATCTGCTTGGGATGCCCGTAGGCCGCCACATAGGTCTTGGTCGCATAAAGCCCCATGGACTGGCGCACAAAGGGTTGCACAACATTGTCCGGCTGGTCCGGCGCGGTTCCGGCCCGGATCGCCACATGCGCCTCGCCATATTCAAGCCGAAACAGGCGGTCCCCGGTCAGATAGCGCACGACCACGTCCGGGTGGGCATGCTGAAATGCGGTCAGTACAGGGGCCATGCGTGGGGCCATTGCAACCAGTGAGGTCACCACCAATTCGCCCGAGACCTCGGTGCCGCGCCCCTTGATCCGCCCAACCAGCTGGCTGAACTGGTCATCGGTGGCCTGCGCGACCCGAAACAGATCGTCGCCCGCCTCGGTGGGGGTGTAGCCGCGGGCATGACGCTGAAACAATTTCACCCCCAGCCGATTTTCCAGCGCATCAATGTGGCGGATGACGGTGGCATGGTGGACACCCAACATCTCGGCAGCCCCGCTGACCGTCCCCATGCGAGCCACTTGGTAGGCCGTCTTGATCTCGTCCCAATTGTCCATGCTGCCCTCATGTGCAAATCCAAACAGATGCTGTTGAGTTTCAGTAATTGCGTTCGAATTTGCAAGGGTCAACTATTGTTACATCCAGACACGATTCCTGTTGAAAGGGACCCAATATGACCATCCTGCACATAGATAGCTCTGCCCGCACTCAAAGCTCCGTCAGCCGCAATCTCAGCGCCCGGATCATTGCCCAACTTGGTGGGGGAGACGTGATCCGCCGCGATCTGACCGAATCCCTGCCGCTGATTGACGAGGCGTGGATCGGGTCCGCCTGGACCCCGAAGGATGAACGGGACCTCGTGCAGCGCGACAAGCTTTCGCTGTCCGAAACCCTGATCGCCGAGTTGCGCGCCGCTGATACTATCGTCATCGGCGCGCCCATCTACAACTTTTCGGTGCCTGCCGCACTCAAGGCGTGGATCGACCTTGTGGCACGCGCTGGCGAGACCTTCAAATACACGGAAACCGGGCCCGTGGGACTGCTCGAAGGCAAACGCGCCATCCTCGCCATTGCCTCGGGAGGGACGGCGGTCGGCAGCGACATTGATTTCGCCAGCGGCTACCTCAAGCACATCATGGGCTTCATCGGCATCCACGACGTCGAGATTATCGCCGCCGACCGGGTCATGGCCCAAGGCGACCAAGCGATTGCCGAAGCCAACGCACAGATCGACAAGCTCGCGGCCTAATATCACGCGGCGCGCCTAAAGGTACCCTTGGGCGCGCCAAACTCTTTTCATTTACAGTATTGTTAATGGCAATGAACCGGCTGTGATCCGCCATGACAGCATTGACCTGGCGGGGAGCTTTTGCGGCAACCGCCGCTATGCTACATGGCTTTTTGGCTCGATATGGAAACTGTGGGTGCAGTAGCGGCTTGAACGGACGGTACACTCATGGCGACGAGCGCCAAAACAACTAACAACTTCAATACTATTCTCCAACAATAAGTTATTTTCCAAGGGCCTAAGCGGTCCGGTAGGTTAGCCTTTCATCAACTGTTGCCGCAGTCCAACCCCTCGCGCCAGAACCGTCTCGGACTGGACGCCTTACCACCCTGCTGGCTAGGATCACGGCCATGACGATCCTGCGCAACATGCCAAGTCAATTGATCCTTGCCCACGCCCCTTGGGTGCTGGGTGGCGGGCTGATCGTGTGCATCATTGCATGCGCCGCGGCGGGCCTCGCACTGCTGGCACAGGGTGAAGTCGTGGGGCTGGCCACCGTAGCGGCGGGTGCGGGCGTGCCCTTGGGTATCTTTGCGCTGGCAATCAAACGCGATCAGGTGATTTTCGACGCAAGCGCGGGAACCGCCACCGTGCAACGGCGCACGCTGTTGCGCTATCACAGCGCCACCTTCCCACTGGACACCGTGCGTCGGGCCGAAGTCGAAGAGTTTTCCGACACCGCCCGGCCGACACTGACTTTCCACGACACCACCCCCGCCTATCCGTTGATCGAGGCTTATGTATCCGGCAACGGGCCCCGTCAGGCGGCGGACGAGATCAACAACTGGATGCGCAACGCACGCCGCTCAGCGACGCGCAACGGCACCTGACAAAGCGGGCGCGGTCTTGTCTGGTGCACGGCACAGATGGCACCAGTATAGGTCTGGTGAACCGTTTGCCAAAACCACCCTCAAACACCAACGGCTCGCTTTGGCGCGCAGTTCCACACGTCTTGATCACCATGCCAGCGCATTCTGAATAAACACCCGTCACCGCGGGTGCCCAAGGTGAGGGGGCGCAGCTTGCCCGCCTGCCACACTTGACTCGCGTCGCGCTCTCCCCTAACCCGCGACCAACACCCGGAAGCATTACACTTCCGGTCCCTTGGGATTTGCCCGGGATCGCCCTCCGTCAGCGCGTTGCGCCCACGGGGGCAGTCTTCGTTTTGGCCTCGCCTTGGGAAAGCCACCGCCCGGCATTATCTGTCAGGCATACGTCAACGGTCGCAAAGGAGCATGGCCCATGTTTGAAAATCTATCCGAACGCCTCTCCGGGGTCTTTGACCGGCTGACGAAACAGGGTGCGCTGTCCGAGGATGATGTGAAAACCGCGCTGCGCGAGGTACGCGTGGCCCTTCTTGAGGCGGACGTATCGCTGCCCGTGGCCCGCGATTTCGTGAAGGCGGTGCAGGAACAGGCCACAGGCCAAGCGGTCACCAAGTCGATCACCCCCGGCCAACAGGTCGTCAAGATCGTCCATGACGCGCTGATCGACACCCTCAAGGGCGAAGGCGAACCCGGTGCACTGAAAATCGACAGCCCGCCCGCCCCGATCCTGATGGTCGGCCTGCAAGGGGGCGGCAAGACAACCACCACCGCGAAACTGGCCAAACGGCTGACCGAACGGGATGGCAAGCGCGTGCTGATGGCCTCGCTCGACGTGAACCGCCCCGCAGCCATGGAACAACTCGCCATTCTGGGTCATCAGATCGGCGTCGACACCCTGCCTATCGTCAAGGGCGAGGACCCCGTCGCCATCGCCAAGCGGGCCAAGACTCAGGCCAGCATGGGCGGCTACGACGTCTACATGCTCGACACCGCCGGTCGCCTCTCCATCGACGAAGAGCTGATGGCGCAGGTCGAGGCCGTGCGCGATGTTGCCAACCCGCGCGAGACGATCCTCGTGGTTGACGGGCTGACAGGGCAGGACGCGGTGAACACCGCTCAGAACTTTGACGACCGGATCGGGATTTCGGGCGTCGTGCTGACCCGAATGGACGGGGACGGGCGCGGCGGTGCGGCCCTGTCTATGCGTGCGGTGACCGGCAAGCCGATCAAGTTCGTGGGTTTGGGCGAAAAGATGGACGCCCTCGAAACCTTCGAGCCTGAGCGGATCGCAGGCCGAATCCTCGGCATGGGCGACATCGTGGCCCTCGTCGAAAAGGCGCAGGACACGATCGAGGCCGAACAGGCCGAGCGTATGATGAAGCGCATGGCCAAGGGTCAGTTCAACATGAACGACCTGCGCATGCAGCTGGAACAGATGCTCAAGATGGGCGGCATGGAAGGGATGATGGGCATGATGCCCGGCATGGGCAAGATGGCCAAACAGGTGCAGGATGCCGGCTTTGATGACAAGATCCTCAAGCAGCAGATCGCGATGATCGGCTCGATGACCAAGAAAGAACGCGCCAATCCGCAAATCCTGCAAGCCAGCCGCAAGAAGCGGATCGCGCGCGGCTCTGGGATGGAGGTCAGCGATCTCAACAAACTGCTCAAGATGCACCGGCAGATGTCGGACATGATGAAAAAGCTCGGCAAGGGCAAAGGCGGGATGATGAAAAAGGCACTCGCGGGCATGATGGGCGGCAAGGGCGGGATGCCCGACATGGGCGGTATGGACCAGAAACAGCTCGAAGCAGCGGCCAAGCAACTGGGCGGCAAGATGCCCGGCGGTATGCCCGGTCTGGGCGGCGGCATGGGTCTGCCCTCCGGCCTGTCGGGGTTCGGCAAGAAAAAATGATCACCGCACTGATCACATATGTGATCGACCCCACCAGGGTCGAGGCGTTCGAGGTCTATGCGAAGGCGTGGATTCACCTCGTGAACCGGATGGGGGGCACCCATCACGGCTATTTCCTGCCGCATGAGGGGGCGAATAACAAAGCATGGGCGATGTTCTCCTTCCCCTCGCTGGCAGCCTACGAGACCTATAGGCACGCCATGGCCGAAGACGCCGAGTGCCAGCGCACCTATGACCACGCCGTAAAAACCAAGTGCATTCTCAGCTATGAGCGCACCTTTACCCGGCCCGTCCTGAACGGCGCGTCGGTCGAGGATCTTGGCCTGTGATCCCGACGCTCATCACCGACAGACTGACGCTGCGCGCGCCACAACGGCGCGACTTTGACGGCTATGCCGCGATGCTGGCCGATCCGCGGACAGGCTACATGGGCGGACCATTCAGCCGCGCGCAGGCCTGGGCCGAGTTCAATCAGATTGTCGCCGCCTGGCATCTCGACGGGTTTGGCGGCTGGATCATTGTGGATGCACACGACACCCTGCTCGGTGAAATCTTCATCACACAAAACCAGCACTTCCCCGAACCCGAAATGGGGTGGACCCTGACGCCCGATGCAGAAGGGTACGGCTACGCACAAGAGGCCGGACGGGCCGTGCTCCATTGGTACTGGTCCAACACGGCGGCAACCACACTGGTCAGCTATGTGACACCCACCAACACACGGTCCGCCAAACTGGCCCAAAAACTTGGCGCACAAGTCGACGATCACGCCCAACGCCCCACAGGCGAAACCGCACAGGAAACAACGGTCTACCGGCACATGCGAGGTGCCGCATGATCGCTTCATCTTGCCAAATAAACTCCCCCCGGAGGGCCGATCCGCCACAAGGGACAACGCCATGACCCTGTCGCGCATCCCAACACTGGAAACCAGGCGGCTGTCACTGCGCGGCCCACAGCCCGAGGATTACCCGGACTTCAAGGCGACCTTTGCCTCTTACCGATCGCGGTTCATGGGCGGGCCGCTCAATGCGTATGAGGCATGGATGCTTTATGCAGCCGAGATCGGGCACTGGGATATCCGGGGCTTTGGGATGTGGATGATCCACGACCGGGATACGGACGAAACCTACGGCATGGCGGGGGGCTGGCAACCTGCCAAATGGCCCGAGCGCGAAATCGCCTGGATCATCTGGCCAGACAAGGCGGGCAAGGGCTACGCGCTTGAGGCGACGCATGCGGTGCGTAAGCACTACTATGCGAACGGATGGGACACCGCCGTCAGCTATATCGACCCCAAAAACCTCGACAGCATCCGGCTGGCCGAACGGCTTGGGGCCACGAAGGACGCGCAGGCCGCAACCATCGACGGCTCGGACGCTGTCTACCGCCACCCAAGCCCTGCGGCCCTCGCAGACAGCCAGCTGGCGCACGGGATCGAAATGGAAATCGGGCACTACGCCAATCCAATGTTCAAACCGAAAGGATGGGCCCTTGACTGACGCAACCACCCGCGCCGCCGAGGTGCTCAGGGAACACCGCAAAAGCATCGACCGGCTCGATGCGGTCCTCGTCTACACCCTAGGCGAGCGGTTCAAACACACGCAGGCCGTGGGGAAACTCAAGGCTGCACACGACCTTCCACCGTCCGATCCGACCCGTGAACGGGACCAGATCGCGCGGCTCGAAGCTATGGCGACCGAGGCCGATCTCGACCCCGAATTTGCCAAGAAGTTCCTGAACTTCATCATCGCTGAAGTCATTCAGCACCACAAAAGTCACCAATCGTAAGGCGGGGGTGTCCCCCGCCAAGCTCAAGCAATCAAAAGGAATTACAACATGTCTATGAAAATTCGTCTGGCCCGTGGTGGGTCCAAGAAACGCCCCTTCTATCGCATCGTCGCCGCCGACAGCCGCATGCCCCGCGATGGGCGCTACATCGAGAAACTTGGCACCTACAACCCTCTGCTGCCCAAAGACAGCGAAGAGCGCGTGAAGATGAACATGGAGCGTGTGCAATACTGGCTCGGCGAGGGCGCACAGCCCACAGACCGGATCGCGCGCATGCTCGAAGCCGCTGACGTGCTGCCCAAGAAAGAGCGCGCCAACCTGAAAAAAGGCGCACCCGGCAAAAAGGCACAGGAACGCGCGGAAGAAAAAGCCGCCAAGGCAGCCGCAGCCGCCGAAGCCGCAGCCGCCCCTGCCGAAGAAACCACAGAGTAAGCAGGACACGCGCGGTGGATGCCTTTTCCCAAGACTTCCGCCGCGACCTTGCCGATCTTATGGCATGGCGGCGCGATGTGCGCCGCTTTCGCATCGATCCCGTGGACGAGGCAGTGCTGATGCGCTGCCTCGACACGTTTCAACTGGCCCCATCGGTGGGTCTGTCCGAACCCTGGCGCGTGATCCGGGTACAAAGCACACAGGCCCGCGCCGCCGCGCTTGACAATTATCGCACCGCGAATGCCGATGCGCTCGCCGGCTATGACGGCGATCAGACCGCCAAATACAGTCAACTCAAACTCTCGGGCATGGAACAGGCCCCCGAACATGTCGTGGTATTTTGTGATGACGCTACCCCCAAAGGGCATGGGCTAGGCGCGGGCACCATGCCCGAAATGCGGCGCTATTCAGTGGTGGGGGCAATTACGCTGATGTGGCTCACCGCGCGGGCCGAAGGGTTGGGCATGGGCTGGGTGTCGATCCTTGATCCCGACCGGCTGACCCGCGATCTTGGTGTGCCGGGCACATGGTCGCTGGTTGCCTATCTCTGCATCGGCTGGCCTGAAACCACATCGCAAACACCCGAGCTTGAGACCAAAGGCTGGGAAGACCGTCGCGGCTCGGTTCCGATTGAGATCCGCTAACCGGCCGAGATTTTCAGCCCAGCCACCCCGGCCACGATGGCCAGCGCCGACAACATCTTGAGAGGGGTCAGCGCCTCGCCCAGAAACACGTATCCCAACGCCACGGTGCCAAGTGTGCCCACCGCCGTCCAGATCGGATAGGCCACACTGACGGGCAAGTCGCGCAAGGCCAGCGTCAGAAAGCCAATCCCCGCGATCACCGCAACAGCCGTGATCAGGCTGGCGCGCAGGTTGGTGAACCCTTCGGAATATTTCATCGACATTGCGAAGGTGACTTCGAACACAGCTGCGAGCCCCAGATAAAACCATGCCATCGCCGACCTTCTCCTACAATTGGAACCAAGTGGTTCAGAATTAAAGCGGACACGGCGAAGAGACAAGCCCCCAATGTGCCGGGGGCCAGAATCGCCCCTGCCCCCGGCCTTGGATCAAGTCAGCGTCTTGATGAACGTGACTTTGTCTTCGTCCGGGCCGAAGAACCCCGGGATCGTTGCGACATGTGTGCATCCCCGCGCCGCATAGAACCGGCGGGCGCGGGTCTGATCATCGGTCTGGGTCGTGTCGATAACCAGCAACCGAGCCTCATTCAGTGCAGCCTCGACGGCAGCCAGCAACGCGGTGCCCGCCCCCGATCCGTGCAAGGCGGGGTCCGTGGCGATGGCGCGCAGGTTCCACGTGCCTTGGGTCATCGGCTCTGATTGTGCAAAGGCGAACCCGACGGGCGTGGCATCCTTGCACACCACTCGCCAGATATCCTCGCCTTCCCCCTTGAGTGCGGGGGCCATCATGTCACCCAACATCTCACCGGGAAACAGCGTCGCATCAGCGATCGCTGCAAGGGCAGGAATGTCGGAGGTGCGTGCATCACGCGTTTCGTATAGGTCTGGCATTGGCCATCCTCTTGATAAGTTACGTCATTTCAGAAATGTTGCGGCCATTCGGCCAGCCTGTCGCTCGGGCACACAAACAGCGCCGCTCAAGCAGCCATCTGTCATCCTCAACGCCATCTGGTCTTAGATGGCTGGGCAGGTGCCCAACGTCACAAACATGAATACTCCGATGCCACACCCCATGGTGCAGCGCACGTTCAGGGTCGCGCAACAGCGCCGACGTTGCAACCCTGCTCTGGACAAGCCCCCCGTTGGTGGCCCAAATGCACAGGCTCGTCTCCGCCATATCAAAGGGCGCTCATGTTCGGTCTGTTTCGCACTGCAATCCTTGTTCTGATCGCCTTTTTGGCGGGATTGATGTTCGAACGCAGCGGAGTGGCAGATGCCTGCGACGGGATGGGCGGGATCATGCGCGAAGGAATGTGCTGGGATGAGTGAAGGGCGGATTTGTGTCGGGGCCATCAGTGGTGCCTACGGGGTGCAAGGCGAAGTGCGGATCAAATCCTTCTGCGCCCAACCTGACGATATCGAAACCTACAGCCCTCTCACCACCGAAGACGGCACACGCAGCTTCGCGCTGGCCCTGATCCGCCCCATGAAAAACGGCTTTGTCGCGCGGATCGCAGATGTGGCGACCAAGGAACAGGCCGACGCGCTCAAGGGTGTGCAACTGTTTGCGGCCCGCGATCAACTGCCCCACCTTCCGGATGATGAGTACTATTATACCGACCTTGTCGGGATCGAGGTGTTTGACACAGGCGGTACGTCCCTTGGGCATGTGAAATCCGTGCAGAACCACGGGGCCGCTGATCTGCTCGAAATTCACCGGGCTGATGCAACGGCCACCGTATTGCTGCCCTTTACCCAAGCCGCCGTGCCCACCGTCGACCTGGGCAGCCGCCGCATCATCGCTGACCCGCCCGAGGGCTTGTTCTAACGCCCCTCCCAAGACAGGACAGCACGCGCCCATGACCACGCCCGACCCAAAGCACAAATCCCACGGACGCAAATCCATTCGCCCGACGCTCAAGCCCGCGTCGTTGATGGACGAAACGCCCGATCTGGTCGGCATCTGGCAGGCGCGGGTCATAACCTTGTTTCCCGACACCTTCCCCGGTGTGCTTGGGGCCTCATTGACGGGCAAGGCGCTGCAAGAGGGCAAGTGGCAGCTCCACACCCATAACCTGCGCGCGCATGGGATCGGCAAACACCGCAACGTCGACGACACACCCGCAGGGGGCGGCGCGGGCATGGTGCTGCGCGCCGATGTGGTGGGTGCAGCGTTGGCCGAGGCGCAGGCCCACGCCCGCGGACGCTGGCCGATCCTCTATATGTCGCCGCGGGGCCGCCCCTTTGATCAGGTGATGGCCCGCGATCTGGCCCGCTGTGATGGGGTGACGATGCTGTGCGGACGGTTCGAGGGCGTGGACGAACGGGTGCTGGAGCAATTTGAGGTCACCGAAGTCTCCATCGGCGATTTCGTGATGACTGGCGGCGAGATCGCAGCCCAGGCAATGCTGGATGCCACCGTGCGCCTGCTGCCCGGTGTGCTTGGCAATGCAGAAAGCGCGGTTGAGGAAAGTCACTCAAACGGGTTGCTCGAACACCCGCAATACACCCGGCCCGCCACATGGGAAGGGCGGGACATTCCCGAGGTGCTGATATCTGGCAATCACGGCAAGATCAAAGCCTGGCGGCAAGAGCAATCCGAAGACCTGACGCGCACCCGCCGCCCAGACCTGTGGGCCAAACGCCCCACAAAATGATCCGCAGGCCCCGTCCATAGTTCCGCCCCATTTGGCTTGTATCCCGGTGCCACCAAATCAAAGGTGACTTATGACAACGGACACAACAGATACCCCTCAACCTACCCGTCCCCGCATGGGCATTGCAGGATTTGTGCTGGGTGGGTTGGCGTTGCTTGTCGTTGTGATCAGCTTTGTCGGCGGGCCATTCGCACCCCAGAATACGGTTGGCGTGACCTTGGGCGACATCGCAGCCGAGGCGGGCAAGGCAACCTTGCGCAATTGGCTGGGGATGGAACAACCCGGCCCCGAACCGGTCCCGTGGACGATTGATCGCACATTGTGGCTGATCGGCGTAGTGCTGGGCGTCATTGCGACACTGTGTGGCGCAGCCGCGCTGTTGCTGCGTGAACGGCGCGACATCGCGCTTTGGGCGCTTGGGCTCGGGATCAGTGCGGTGGCGCTGCAATTCGTCGCTTCGGCCTTGATGCTGATCGTCGGGGCGATGATCCTCTGCGCATTGATCTACAGCTTTGGTGACTTTCTGAGCTTCGGCTAAAGTCCGCTTGATCGACACGCCGATCTCTCCTATACCCCGCCCATTCCGACTCGCGGTTTTGCCCGGTTCGGACCTGTTGTGCTGTGATGCCTTCTTCGGCATGATCAGACGGTGCGACAGGAACAGCAAGGAAATGACGACCCCACCTCCTGCGGGCGCAGATTGCGGACCCGATGAAGGCACGAGAGCTCTGGGGCGCGCACACAAACCTTCGTGGGCCAAACCACGAGCATAATAGGAGAGATCGTCAATGGACGTGATCGCACAAATCGAGGCGGAGCAAATTGCCGCCCTCGGGGCTGATATCCCCGATTTCAAAGCCGGTGACACCATCCGCGTCGGCTTCAAAGTGACCGAGGGCACCCGCACCCGGGTCCAGAACTACGAAGGCGTCTGCATCGCACGCAACAACGGCCACGGCATCGCCGGCTCGTTCACCGTGCGCAAGATTTCCTTTGGTGAAGGCGTGGAACGTGTGTTCCCGCTCTATTCGACAAACATCGACAGCATCACCGTGGTCCGCCGCGGTCGCGTGCGTCGCGCCAAGCTTTATTACCTGCGCTCGCGTCGCGGCAAATCCGCCCGGATCGCAGAAGTTACAAACTACAAACCCAAGTCCGAAGGAGCCAAGGCATGAAGGCCGATACGCATCCCGAGTACCACACCATCAACGTCAAAATGACCGACGGCACGATCGTGGAAATGAAATCGACATGGGGCAAGGAAGGCGACCAGCTGTCGCTCGACATCGACCCCTCCGTGCACCCTGCATGGACCGGCGGCACATCGCGCCTGATGGACACCGGTGGCCGCGTATCCAAGTTCAAGAACAAATACGCAGGTCTTGGGTTCTAAAACCCAACACTCGATCAGATCGAAGGCCGCTCTTCACCAGAGCGGCCTTTTTTGTTTGGTGCATTACGGATGGCGCGTGCCGCCCCGAAACGTCGCACCAGCCCCCACTTCCTTTCGCCAAAAATACCTCGGGGAAGCCGAAGGCTGGGGCAGAGCCCCCAAAACATCGCGTGTGCCGCAGGCACGCCTTTGGATCAGCGGGGCAAGGCGGCGGCGGCGCGGGCCAGTGCCTCAATGGCCGTCCAGTCCCCCGCAACCACTTTGTCCTTGGGCGCAACCCAGCTGCCGCCTGCACAGACCACATTGGGCAGGCTCAGATAGCTTTGCGCATTTGACGGGCTGACACCGCCTGTCGGGCAAAACGAAATCTGGGGCAGTGGCGCGCCGATAGCCTTGAGCGCAGGTGCACCGCCCGACGCTTCGGCGGGAAAAAACTTGAGCATGTCATAGCCCCGCTCATAAAGCGCCATCGCCTCGGACGCGGTTGCGGCCCCAGGTAGCAGCGGCAGGCCCTCGGCCTCGCAGGCTGCAATCAACGCATCCGTCGCACCAGGCGACACACCAAACTGCGCGCCTGCCTCCTTGGCGGCACGCACATCTTCGGGGGTCACGAGCGTGCCTGCCCCGACAACCCCGCCTTCAACGTCGGCCATGGCCGCGATCACCTCAAGTGCTGCGGGTGTGCGCAATGTGACCTCAAGCGCGGGCAAGCCGCCCGCCACCAGTGCCTCGGCCAAGGGGCGGGCATGGGCCACGTCCTCGACCACCAAAACAGGCACGATAGGGGCAAGGGCACAGATTTCCCTGGCGCGGACAGCCGCGGCTTTGGCAGTGATCATTCTCAAAACTCTCCAAATACGGTTGCACCAGTATTGGCAGACCCAATCGTGTTGCGGAAGGCCGCGAACAAATCACGCCCCGTCCCCCAGTGATGGTCCGACAGATCGGCGGTGACATGGGCGCGCTGCAAAACGCCCTCGGTCAAGATGTCCAGCACACCCGCTTCGGCGTCGATACGGATGATGTCGCCATCCTGCACCTGCGCAATCGGCCCGCCATCCAGCGCCTCGGGGCAGACATGGATGGCCGAAGGCACCTTGCCCGAGGCCCCGGACATCCGGCCATCGGTCACCAGCGCCACCTTTTGTCCGCGACCCTGCAAAATCCCCAACAGCGGTGTGAGGCTGTGCAGTTCCGGCATCCCGTTCGCCTTCGGGCCCTGAAAACGGATCACGATGATCACATCATCGGTGAACTCTCCGGCCTTGAACGCCGCCTTCACCTCGTCCTGATCATGGAACACGCGGGCGGGTGCTTCGACGATCCGGTGCTCGGGTGCCACGGCCGAGATCTTCATCACTCCGGTGCCCAGCTTGCCCACCAGACGCGCAAGGCCACCCGTTTCCTGGAATGGGTCGGTCGTGGGGCGCAGGATGCCGGGGTTCAGCGTCTCGCCCGTCCCCGGCGTCCACATGAGGCCCGCATCCGTCAGTTTGGGTTCATGGGTGTAGCTTTCCAGCCCCTCGCCCGACACGGTGCGTGTATCATCATGCAACAAACCTGCATTCAGCAACTGCCCGATCATAAAGCCGAGACCACCCGCCGCATGGAATTGGTTCACATCCGCCAGACCATTTGGATAGACCCGCGCGAGCAAAGGTGTGATTTCCGACAGATCGCTGAAATCTTCCCAATCAAGCACAATCCCCCCGGCCCGCGCCATCGCAATCAGGTGGATCAGCAGGTTGGTGGATCCGCCCGTCGCATTCAGCCCGATGATCCCGTTCACATAGGCCTTTTCATCCAGCACATCGCAAACGGGGGTGTAGTGATTGCCAAGGGCCGACAGCGACAGCGCCCGCTTGGCCCCCTCAACGGTGAGCGCATCGCGCAAATCGGTGTTGGGGTTCACGAAAGATGAGCCGGGCAAATGCAGCCCCATGAACTCCATCAACATCTGGTTGGTGTTGGCCGTGCCATAAAAGGTGCAGGTTCCGGGACCATGATAGGCGGCCATCTCGGCCTTGAGCAGCTCTTCGCGGGTGGCTTCACCCGCGGCGAACCGCTGGCGGACCTTGGCCTTTTCGTCATTGGGCAAGCCACTGGTCATCGGCCCTGCGGGCAGAAACACGGACGGGATATGCCCAAAGGATTGCGCCGCTATGATCAGACCCGGCACGATCTTGTCACAGACCCCGAGGTACACGGTCGCATCAAAGGTGTTGTGGCTGAGCGCCACACCGGCAGCCAATGCAATCACATCGCGTGAAAACAGGCTCAGTTCCATGCCCGCTTCGCCTTGGGTCACTCCGTCACACATGGCCGGAACGCCGCCTGCGACCTGCGCCGTGCCTCCATCGGCGCGGATCGCATCCCGGATCAGGGTCGGATACCGCTCGAATGGCTGGTGGGCGGACAGCATATCATTATAGGCCGTCACGATCCCAAGGTTGCCCGTATTCGCCCCCGCAAGCCGCGCCTGATCCTCACCTGCGGCGGCAAAGGCATGGGCCTGCCCGCTGCACGACAGGTGCGCGCGCGCAGGTCCGTCAGATTTGGCCTTGGCCATACGATCCAGATAACGCCGCCGCGTTGGGGCGCTCCGTTTGATGATCCGTTCGGTGACTCGGACAACAGTTGGATTGAGGGGCATAATGCTCTCCCTTGGCCTGAAAACAGTTTCGCGCGCAGTGTAGCACAGCTTTTTGTTAGCGGTAACATCAAACAGTGCGAAATTCACCTGCGCCCACTGCGCCACGGTGCCACAGGAAAAGCGCGCAGGCCGCTTTCCAAGCTCCTGACCACAACATATAGTGGCCTAAAATCCGCATAGCGGACACGGGCAAGCTCCGGGGGAACGGGCATGGCGCATATCATCGTCGTCGGCAACGAAAAGGGCGGCGCAGGCAAATCGACAGTGTCCATGCATGTGGGCACGGCGCTGTCGCGCATGGGCCACAAAGTCAGTGCACTGGATCTGGATTTGCGCCAGCGCACCTTTGGCCGCTATGTGGAAAACCGCGCGTCATTCATCAAGGCATCCGACCTCGACCTGCCCTCACCTGATGTGCACGACCTGCCCGAAATCGATGCCTCTGCCCTGAAACCGGGTGAGAACATCTATGATCATCGCCTGTCGGCGGCCGTGGCCACCCTTGAGCCGGACAGCGATTTCATCCTGATCGACTGCCCCGGCTCGCATACACGCCTCAGCCAGGTTGCCCATTCGCTGGCCGACACCCTGATCACACCGCTTAATGACAGTTTCATCGACTTTGACCTGCTGGCGCGGATCGACTCGACCGGTGATAAAATCCTTGGGCCGTCAGTCTATTCCGAAATGGTGTGGAATGCGCGGCAGTTGCGGGCCCAGGCGGGCCTCAAACCCATCGACTGGATCGTGGTGCGCAACCGGATGGGCGCGCAACGCATGGTCAACAAGGAAAAGATGGAAAAGGCGATCAAGATGCTGTCCAAGCGTATCGGTTTTCGCATCGCGCCCGGCTTTTCCGAGCGGGTGATTTTCCGCGAGCTGTTTCCACGCGGGCTGACCCTGCTGGACCTCAAGGACATCGGGGTTAAGCAGTTGAACATCTCGAACGTGGCGGCGCGTCAGGAATTGCGCGAGTTGCTGAAATCGCTGCACCTGCCAGGTGTCGAGGTCGACGTTTAGTACCTAGGCCCCACCCGCCTCGAACCAATCCAGCATCCGCCCGGCCCACCCCTTTGGCGCGCCATGTCCGCCCTTGTGCAGCATCAACTGGATTTCGCCTGCCGCGCAGTCAGTCCAGTGCCGCAGCCACAGATCATTCTCGAAGCTGCTGCGCTCGGGTTGGCGCGCATTACATCCGTTCGTGGCACGCAGGACCTTGAGCGAGGCCCACACATCGCCCTGCACAACCGCGCCTCCGCCAAAGGAACGCCCCTCAAGCGGGACGGTCCGGTCGTTCCAGCCATGGGTGTGAAACAGGCGCACGGGGGCAGCGCAGGTATCGGGCAGATCATCCCAAAACGCGCCTGCAAGCGGGGCATAGGCGGTGGCGAATTCGGGGTCAGTGCAGGCCATGTCCCAGACCATTGACCCACCGCGCGAGAACCCGGCCAGCAACACAGGCAAGCCTTCAGTACCCGTCTTGGCGGTAACCTCCGCCGTCACTTCGCGCAGGAAATCGGCATCATTGCGCGGATGCGACGTGCCCTTGGCGCGCACGGACCAGTCCCGCTCCCACCGATTGCCGGGATGAAAGCCGTTGGGGGCGATAAACACATACCCACGCGCGACCGCACCGCGCCCCAGACCAGAGTTCAACAGGCCACGCCCACGCCCTCCGCCGCCATGCAAGTGGATCACGATCCCTTTGGGGGCAACTGTCGGCTCCGCCATGTGATAGGTGCCCATCGCCGTCTCACAGGGGGTTTCGGCATCACCGCACGACTCTGATTGCGCAAGGGCGGTCATGGTGGTGCAAGCCAGAACCGTCGAGAAAGCCGCCAAGATTAACCGCATCACACCATCCTTTGTTTGCGCAGGTGCACCCTGCGGGCGACACGGCTACAGGCGCAAATCACAATCTCCGGATCATGCGATCAACCGCGCACTTTGGCCAAGGTGCGCAGCACAGATCGCAGCCGCACCACATCTTCGCCGTCCAAGCCCTCGACAAGCGCTTCGTTATAATCACGCGCCACACTTCTGAGGTCGACATAGACCTTCTGGCCCGCCGGGGTCAGTTCTAGATGTTCGACCCGGCGATCCGTCTCATCCCGCTCGCGCACCAGATACCGCCGTTCGGCCAAACGCTGCACCGCACGGCTGATCTTGGTCTTGTGCATCTGGGCGCGCACGCCGATGTCCCTGGCCGTCATCCGGCCGTAAATTCCGAGATGGAACAGCACCCGCCACTCGTTGCGCAGCATCCCGTAGCGGTCCTTGTAGACACGTTGGAATTCAAGGCTCGACGCCTCTGCCGCCTGATTCAAGAGGTAAGGCAGGAAATCCTGCACATCAAAGTCGGGATCGTCATGCATTGTCATCATCACCGGTTGTTAGTTACAAAAACGACTATTACATCCGCGACCAGTTTTGCGAGGGAGTATGCGATGAACACCCAATCCACGCCACATGGTATGATCCAGGCCCCATCCGGTGCGGGAATCACGGCGGGCTTTATGCCCGGTTTCGGCAATGACTTTGAAACCGAAGCGCTGCCGGGTGCGCTGCCGCACGGCATGAACTCCCCCCAAAAGTGCAACTACGGACTTTATGGCGAACAACTCAGCGGCACCGCCTTCACCGATGTGCGCCCCGAGCGGACATGGTGTTATCGTATCCGCCCCTCGGTCAAACACTCCGGGCGGTACGCGCGGATTGATCTGCCACAGTGGAAAAGCGCGCCGCACATGGTCGGGGATGCAACCAGCCTTGGTCAATATCGGTGGGATCCACTGCCACACACGGACGCAGGCCTCACATGGCTGACGGGGATGCACACCATGACCACGGCGGGGGACGTGAACACTCAAGTGGGCATGGCGAGCCATATCTACCTGATCACCCAGTCAATGCAGGATGCCTATTTCTACTCCGCCGACAGCGAAATGCTTGTGGTCCCCCAAGAGGGTCGACTGCGGTTCTGCACCGAACTTGGAATCATCGACGTGGCCCCACAGGAAATCGCGATCCTGCCCCGCGGCCTCGTTTACCGGGTCGAAGTGCTTGAAGGGCCCTGCCGCGGATTCGTGTGCGAGAACTACGGCGCAAAATTCGAATTGCCCGGACGCGGCCCCATCGGCGCCAACTGCATGGCCAACCCCCGCGACTTCAAGGCACCCGTTGCCACCTTTGAGGATCGCGAGACGCCCTCGTCCCTCACGATCAAGTGGTGCGGGCAGTTTCACGAAACGCAGATCGGGCACTCCCCGCTAGATGTGGTGGCATGGCATGGCAATTACGCACCGATGAAATACGACCTCAGCACCTATTGCCCCGTGGGTGCTGTGTTATTTGATCATCCCGATCCCTCGATCTTTACCGTGCTGACCGCGCCGTCAGGCCAGCCGGGGGTCGCAAATATCGACTTTGTCCTGTTCCGCGAACGTTGGATGGTGGCCGAGGACACGTTCCGCCCACCCTGGTATCACAAGAACATCATGTCCGAACTGATGGGCAATATTTACGGCCAATACGACGCCAAGCCCAAAGGCTTCATTCCGGGTGGCATGTCGCTGCACAACATGATGCTGCCACATGGGCCGGACAAGAATGCGTTTGAAGGGGCAACCAACGCCGAGCTTGCCCCCCACAAGCTGGACAACACGATGTCCTTCATGTTCGAGACCCGCTTTCCACAGCATTTGACGCGGTTCGCCGCGACCGAGGCCCCCTTGCAGGACGACTACATTGACTGCTGGTCCGATATCGAAAAGAAATTCGACGGCACACCGGGCAAGAAATGAACCCTTACAGAAAGATCACGACCCCATGACGCTTTTGAAAAGCTGGGTGGCCAGTGCCAACAGCGCCGACACGGATTTTCCGCTCAACAACCTGCCCTATGGCGTGTTTTCGACCCCCATGCACGAGGCGCGATGCGGGGTTGCCATCGGGGATATGATCCTGGATATGGCCGCGACCGAAGCCCAAGGGCTTGTCGCCCTCACGGATGATCCGCTGTTTGGGGCCCCCTACTGGAACGATCTGATGGAGCAGGGCCCCGCCGTCTGGGCCGCGCTGCGCAGTCGTCTGATGGCTTTGCTCGCAGAGGGATCAGGGGCGCGCAATCAGATCGAACCGCTGCTGGTGCCCATGACCGAAGCGACATTGCACATGCCCTTTGTTGTCTCCGAATACACCGACTTTTATGCTGGTCGTCACCATGCCACGAATGTCGGCACCATGTTCCGCGGCCCCGAAAACGCACTGCCGCCCAATTGGCTGCACATGCCTACCGGGTACAATGGGCGCGCATCGTCGGTGGTGGTATCGGGTGCGGATATACGCCGCCCCTGGGGGCAGCTGAAGTCACCTGATCACGACGCGCCTGCCTTTTTACCCTCCCGCCGCTTCGATATGGAACTCGAGATGGGGGCCATCGTGGGCACCTCCTCGGAGAGGCCGCTGTCGGTTGATGATGCGGATGCGGCGATCTTTGGCTACGTCCTGCTGAACGACTGGTCGGCGCGCGATATTCAGGAATGGGAGTATCAGCCCCTTGGTCCGTTTCAGGCCAAGGCCACGGCCACATCCATCAGCCCCTGGATCGTTACCAGGGCAGCACTTGAACCGTTCCGCGTCGCCACCCCACCCCGCGAAGTGGCGTTGCTTGCGCATCTGAAGGATACGGGGCCGATGCTCTATGACGTCGACCTTACCGTGACGCTCGCGCCACAAGGGCAGCCTGCCAGCACGATCACGCAGACCAACTACCGCGAAATGTACTATTCTGCAGCGCAGCAACTCGCGCATCACACCACATCTGGGTGCCCGATGAATGCGGGCGACCTGTTGGGGTCTGGCACCATTTCGGGGCCAACCAAGCCCGAACGGGGCAGCTTGCTGGAACTCAGTTGGGGTGGGAAGGAACCATTGACGCTGGGCACAGGCGAGACGCGCACCTTCCTTGAGGACGGCGATACGTTGACGTTATCAGGACATGCGAAGGGCGAGGGCTACCGGATTGGTTTCGGCATCTGCGCAGGCACTATCCTGCCTGCGCTGGACGATCCCTTCACGACATAGCCAAGCGCTTCTCCGTTCCAAAAAACCGGGGCTTGGCCCGCAGTCCAACATCGGCCAAACTCCATTCCATGACCAACAAATACGGCCCCACCCGCAACGATCTCAAATTCCGGCTTGGCTTTTCGCTGATCGGGCTGGTGCTGGTGGGAGCTGCGCTTGCCGTTCGCGGCCTGCCCACGGGCCCCGGTGGATGGGAGGCCATCGGCCTTGGCACCGCCTTTTTTGGTGGTACGTTGATCTGGACCCTGCGCAAGCTGATCCGGCGCGATCACAGCTAGGGGGAGGCGACCCATACCTCGACCTCGACCACAAATTCGGGACGGGTAAAGCCCGAAACAATCATCAACGTCGAGGTGGGCAGCACATCCCGCGCCGCCAGAAACACGTCCCGCGCGGTCATATAGCCGGCCATATGCGCGCGGTCCGTCACAAAGGCGCTGATGTGAAACACATTCTCCGCACCCATCCCGGCCTCGTCCAGAATGGCCGCGATATTGTCAAAACAAATGCGCGCCTGCGCCTCGGCCCCGTCAGCGACGGTGCCATCGCGCAACCCCAACTGGCCCGATATGCGCACGGTACGCACACCCGGCGGCACCTCGACCCCGTGGGAATAGCGGGCAAAAAGGCGGGGCGATACGGGTCGGGTTCAGGGATTTCATGGCAATACCCTTGCGCAGTCCTGCGAAATTTGAAAGCCTGTCTGGACCATCTCTGGCACAGATACGCATCTTTAGGGCCGCTGATATCCACTTCCAACCGAGGACGGAGGAAGACGTGGACAAGCGACTCTTGTGCATCCGCCATGGCGATGGGCCCATGGACGACAGAATTACGACGTGGTGCGGGGCGCATAACGTACGGCTTGATGCGCGGCGCGCGTGGCAGGGCGACGATCTGGGCGAGGTCACCGATGATCTGGCAGGCGTGGTGGTGTATGGCGGGATCTACAACGCCTATGACACCGATCTGCATCCATTCCTGCGCGATGAATACCGGATGATTGATGCGGTGATGAAAGCCGACGTGCCGCTGCTTGGGCTGTGCCAAGGCGCGCAAATGATCGCGCATCACATGGGCGCATGGGCCGGAGCGCCCGCCCATGACAACCACGAGTTCGGCTGGTACGAGGTCACGCCAACAGATGTGGGCCGTGATATCCTGCCCGCCCCCCATCACTTTGCCCAAGCGCATTTCCACACCTTCGATTTGCCCACAGGCGCACGTCACATCGCGCGTAGTACCTTGTTCGAAAATCAGGCCTTTGCGGTCGGGACAAATGTTGTCGGCTTCCGGTTTCATCCCGAACAGACAGTGACAGGGTTCATGCGCTGGCAGGCGCGGGGTGAAGGCTGGGGGCGCTACGCAGAACCCGGTGTTCAGGATCGCGACACCCAAATTCAGCTAATGCTGGAACATGATGCAGCACAGGGCGCATGGCTCGACGCGTTCCTCAGCCGCTATTTTGCAGGTGCGCCATGATCGCGCGGTGGGCCGACCAGACCCGTGCGGACTTTGCCGCCCTGACGGACAATACCATTGCAGTGCTGCCGCTTGGGGCCACGGAACAGCACGGCCCGCACCTGCCCTTCGGTGTCGACACCACCCTGACCGAAGCGGTTCTGGATCGCGTTGAAACCACCGCCTCCGTGTTGCAACTGCCCACGCTCACCATCACCAAAAGCGATGAACATCACCGCCATGTGGGCACCCTCAGCCTTGGCAGTACGACCTTGCTGGCAATGCTGGATGACATCGCCGCTTCGGTGGCGCACGCGAAGGTTCAGCGCCTCGTTTTCTTCAACGGCCACGGGGGAAACACCGCCCTGCTTGAGGTCGCGGCCCGCGCGGCCCGGATCGACCATAATATGATCTGCACCGGTACCAGTTGGTTTGCCTTTGCCGATCAAAGCATGTTTGACGCGGATGCAATCGCATACGACCTGCATGCGGGCGACCTTGAAACAAGCGCCATGCTGGCCGCCCGACCTGACCTTGTGGACATGAGCCAAGCGCAGAATTTCCGCACCGCGATGCAGCACTGGGAACAGGCGGGCTACCAGACCGGGTTAACCGGCCAGCCCGCGCGGCCCGGTTGGATCATTGACGATCTGAACCCAGAAGGCGCGCTTGGCAATGCGGCGGGAGCAACGGCGGAAAAGGGCGCGCACCTGCTGGACACCGCAGCACATGGGTTTGCCGCGTGGCTGGCGGATTTTGCACAGTTTGATCACAGGGCCGCGACATGAGCGATATTCTGGTTCCCACCGCTCTTGTCCAACACCCCACCCGCTTTGGCGGGGCTATGACGGGCGATTGCCTGCGCGGCATACCCGTGATCGACAAGGGCCGTCTGGTGGGTCTGCGGGACCCGGCAGGTACCGCCCCTCAGATGATCATCCCCGCCCTTGTCGAACCTCATTGCCACCTCGACAAATGCCACACCATCCACCGGCTTGGGCAGGTTGGTGGCGATCTCACTCATGCCATCCAATGCCAATGGAATGACAAGATCAATTGGACCGAGGACGATATCCGCACCCGCGCCACCAAGGGGCTTGCCGAAGCGCACGCCAATGGCTGCCACCTGATCCGCAGCCATGTGGACTGGGGCGACGCGGTTGCACCGCCGCTCAGCTGGTCGGTGCTGAACGATCTGGCGGGGGATATGCCGGGGCTGCAACTTGCGGCCCTCATTGGCATTGGAAAGCTGGCGGATGCGGGATTTGCCGACCACATCGGGCAGACACTTGCGCGCACGGGCGGTGTGCTTGGTGCCTTTGTGCTTGGCCACGACACGATGCTGAACGGATTGGAACACGCATTTGCCACTGCGCAGCGCCACGACCTGATGCTGGATTTCCATGTGGACGAGGGCCTTGGCGGACATAACGGGCTTGAGGCGATTGCGGATATGGCGCGGGCCACCAAGTTTGCGCGTCCGATCCTGTGTGGTCATGCGGTCAGCTTGATGGACCGGGGGCAAGACGACTTTGACCGGATCGCAGACAAATGCGCGCACGCGGGCATCACGGTTTGCACCCTGCCCGCCACCAACCTGTACCTGCAAGGGCGCACGCGCGGCACGCCGGATCGGCGCGGGATCACGCGGGTGCGCGAACTGCGCGCCGCAGGTGTGGCCGTGGTTGTCGGGTCCGACAATGTGGCGGATGCGTTTTGCCCTTTGGGTCAGCATGATCCGCGCGCGGCGCTGGCCCTGGCTTGCGTGAGCGCGCATCTTGACCCGCCTTTGGGCGACTGGCTGCGGGCAATCACCACCGATGCCGCCGCCGCTTTGGGCCATGCACCCGCTTTCATGGACGGCGCGCTGTTGAGCGATCTGCGCAGCTGCGACGCGGTACACACCGCTGATCTGATTTCAGGGCGCACCGCCCTGCGCCCCGCGACGGAGACGCTGGCATGACTTCACTGTCGGGCAAGACCAACATCGACTGGGGGGCCTTTGCCGCCGCACTCGCACCTGTCGAAACCATCACGGAACCGGTGCTGATCAAGAAACGCAGCCGCGATTTCTTTTGGTACTCTCCCATCCTGAACGACGTACTCAAACGGTGCTTTGGCGATCTGGTGGCGTTGCCCAAAACGATTGACGAACTGGCATGCACCCTCGCGGTCTCCTACGCGCATGACGCACCCATCACCATACGCGGCGGCGGCACGGGCAATTACGGGCAGGCGGTACCAATGGATGGCGGTTTGATCGTTGAGACCACCGCTCTGAACAAAGTGATCGAGATCGGCGAGGGCTATGTCACCGCGCAGGCCGGCGCATTGATGGCAGACATAAACGCAGCGCTTGCGCCGCACGGGGCCGAGTTGGCCATGTTTCCATCGACCCAGGACATTGCGACCATCGGCGGCTTTGTCGCGGGGGGCAGTGCAGGCATCGGGTCGGTTGCAAACGGCGCGTTGCGCGATCCGGGTAACATCATCTCGCTGAAAGTGATGACGGTCCGCGACGCGCCCGAACTGCGTTGCTTTGACGGGGCGGATGCGCTGCACATCCATCACGCCTGGGGACTGAACGGGGTGATCGCCGAAGTGACCCTGCGCACTGTCAAACGCCATGACTGGGTCAGCTGTATGGCAACATTTGACAGCTATGAAGGTGCCTATGCCGCCGGGCATGCCATCGCTCAGACAGATACAATCCACGCCAAGTTGCTCACCACGGTGGATGCCCGTATCTGCGCCTATTTCCCCAAGCTGGAAGGGCACATCCGGGCGAGCAAGCATCTTGCTGGTCACGATGATTGCGCCATATGACGCCGATCCCCTGCGCGCACTGGTCACGGATATGGGCGGTCAAGTTGATCTGATGCTGGCAGATGACGAACGCGCTGCATTCAGGCTACCGCATGTGTTCGATTTCAGCTATAATCATACTACGCTGCAAGTGCTCAAGGCGGATCGCAAGGCGACCTATCAACAGGTGGGCTGCCCAATCCCGCCGGATCCACAGGCCATTGCAAACGTGCGCCCGCATCTGGGGGATGACGTCTGGATGCACCACGAATTTGCGCGGGTCGGGGGCGAGATTGTGACCTTTGATCTGCCGATCATCTGGTTTCAAAGCCCTGAACGGCTGGCCGAGATCAACGCCACATATGAGGCACACGGGTTCACCGTATATGACGCGCACACATGGAACGTCGAAGGGGGTGGGCTGAAACCCGACTACAGCCATCTGGCGTGGAAAAAGCGGATGGACCCAAAGGGGCTGCTGAATGCGGCCAAGTCGCGGTTCTGGGATGATGTGAAACACCTCGATCCGGACGAGATCGAGGCCAAAGGCCACGGTAACGCAGGGTGATCAACTGTGCGACTTCACACGTCTCGACAATGTGTGAGAATTCACTGTCCAGATCACCAACACGCTCGTTTTACGCAGAAAGGATGGTTTTCGGCCCAAGAGCGGCGCTGAACCACAATGAAGCAGAGCTTTGGTGGCGTATTTGTGAATCTGCAACCTCGCAAGATGGGGTTGACGCCATAGCCCTGATCGTTTGAACTCCGGGCGTCCCCCAAACGGGGAGGCGATAAAATAGCAGAACAACTGCAACACCAACAAGGTGGGCACTCACCCGCCGACACGGGGCGCGAATATTCCTTTTCGCGACACCAACAGAGAGGAAGACAATGACCTTTTTTACCAAAACCGGCAAACCGCTGCCAAAATCCGTAGTGGATTCCGCGGCACGTGCTGGTGATGACGCCGTCAGCCGCCGCGAGTTTCTGGCGCTGGCCAGCGCGTTTGGCGCAACAACCGCAACCGCTTATGCGATGATGGGCCTGTCAGCCCCTGCACAGGCCGCCGCCCACCAAGCTGGTGGCACCGTGCGCATCCAGCAGGAAGTCCGCGGTTTGAAAGACCCGCGCACCTATGACTGGTCGCAAATCGCGAACTTTTCGCGCGGCTGGCAGGAATATCTCGTCCATTACGAAAACGACGGCACATTCATCGGCAAATTGCTGGAAAGCTGGGAAATCTCGGACGATGCGAAAACCTACACCCTGAACGTCCGTAAGGGCGTGAAGTGGAACAACGGTGACGACTTCACCGCCGAAGACGTGGCACGCAACATCGCGGGCTGGTGTGACAAGGAACTCGAAGGCAACTCGATGGCGGGCCGTTTCGCGACCCTGATCGACGCCGACACCAATAAGGCCATCGAAGGTGGCATCGAAGTCGTGGACAGCCACACGGTCAAGCTGAACCTGCCCGCGCCCGACATCTCGCTGATCCCGGGCATGGCCGACTATCCTGCGGCCATCGTGCACGCAGACACGTCACTGAACGACATATCCAGCCCCATCGGCACAGGGCCCTACCTGCCCGAGTCGCTCGAAGTGGGCGTGAAGGCCGTGCTGGTGCGCAACGAAGATCACACATGGTGGAACGCCGGCAATGGTGCCTATCTGGACCGCGTCGAATACATCGACTACGGTACCGATCCTTCCGCCTTTGTCGCCGCTGCCGAAGCGGACGAGATCGACATGACCTACTCCATCGAGGGCGAATTCATCGACGTCTTCGACACGCTGGACGGCTGGAACAACAACGAAGTTGTAACTGCGTCGACCATCGTGATCCGGCCCAACCAGCTGGCCGAAGTCGACGGCAAGAAGCCTTACGAAGACAAGCGCGTGCGTCAGGCCATCACCATGGCTGTAGACAACGAAGTGCTGCTTGAACTGGGCTATGCCGGTCGCGGTGTGCCAGCGGCAAACCACCACGTGGCCCCCGTGCACCCCGAGTTTGCGGAAATCCCCGAGCGTGTGGTCGATCCGGTCGCCGCCAAGGCGCTGATGGACGAAGCGGGCATGGGCGATTTCGAGCACGAGCTGATCTCGATCGACGACGCGTGGCGCAAGGACACCACCGATGCGGTCGCAGCCCAGTTGCGTGACGCAGGCATCAAGGTCAAGCGGACCATTCTGCCCGGCTCGACATTCTGGAACGACTGGGCGAAATACCCGTTCTCGTCGACCAACTGGAACCACCGCCCTCTGGGCGTCCAGATCTGGGCACTGGCCTATCGCTCGGGCGAGGCATGGAACGAGTTTGGCTGGTCCAATGCCGAGTTCGACGCCCTGCTGGCCGAAGCACTGGCGACCCCCGACCTCGAAGCACGCCGCGCTTTGATGGCCAAGGGTCAGAAGATGATCCAGGACGAAGGCGTGACCATCCAGCCTTACTGGCGCTCGCTTTACAACCACACCAGAGAAGGTCTGGTCGGTGGCGAACACCACATCTCGTTCGAAATCCGGCCCGAGCAAATCGCCTGGACCTGATCAACGCGATCATATGATGCGAAATTGGGGCCACATCGCGTGGCCCCTTTTTTGTGGAAGCCCCCAGATCGAGGTTCATTATGGACACCATACTGCTTGCCGCACAGGCACTAGGCACTGGCCTGATCGCCAGTTGGCTGACCCTTGGTGTGCGCGACAATATCCAGCACCCGGCCGTCAATGAGTCATACACCGCCGAGGTCATGGAAATGACGCGAACGCAGGCTGACTATCCCGACAGCTTTGCTCATGTGGCCCACCGGGCGGTGACGGATCGCGCAGTCCAGCAGGCCACATTCCGGTTGGTGGTCGGGGCCGAACTGGTCGCCACGCTGGCGCTGTGGGCCGGGGTGATTGCGCTGCTGCTGGCCATGGTTGGCGGCGTCGATGCAGGCACCGCGCGCGCCATTTCGATGATCGGGACCATGGGGTTCACCGCTGTATGGGCCGGGTTCCTTATTGTGGGCAATCACTTTTGCTATTGGTTCTGCCACGAAGGGGCGCAGAACACACATTATCAGATGACCCTTTGGGGGATCGGCACACTCATCCTGCTGGCGCAGGGATAGGCGGAGCTACACAGCCGCCAGACGTGCCACGGGGATGTGCAGCATCTGCCCTGACAAAGTTGGATCAACGCGCAAGACGGGACCGACAAGGTCATGCAGGCGGGTTACCAGATCCGGTCCGTCCAACTCCTCCCGGGTGATACGGGCAAAGCGGGATTCCTCATGGATCAGATCCTCTATCAATGGATCAATGACCGCCCCGCCGCCGCCCGGATACCGATAATACCCCCATCCGTATTTCTTGCCCAATCGGCCCTCGGCCACCATACGCGCAAGGATGGGAGACGGTGCCGAGCTTGCCCACCCCTCCAGCACCACATCGAGCCCTATCAAGTCCTGCGCCTCGGACGGACCCATTTCGTATCCCCATGCCACCAAAGCCTCATCCAGTTCCCACGGGTTCGTGTGGTGAATCAACATGCGTTCGCAGGCCTGCCAGAACGCATCTTGCAAGGGGTGCAGTGTGGCGGTCATTCGGGGCCGATGCTGTCCAGAAACCGGTTGGAGGCGATGGTCGCCAACAGATCGTTCACCGACATCTGCACGGGCTTGGCGCTGGTATCGACCTGCGCCAGCGCGCGTTCATACAAGGGCGTGCGGGTGGTCAGAAAGGACTTTAGCTGGTCCATCGCACCCGGATTGCCCTCCATCGGGCGCAAATCGCCCTGGGCACGCACCCGGGCCATGTGCTCAGCGGGGCTGGTGCGGACCCAGACGGTGTGGAACCGCTCAAGCACCTGGGCGTAGGTTGCAGATTCGGCCACGATGCCGCCCGCCACCGCAAGGATCAGCTTGTCGTGATCCTCAATGACACGGGTGATCGCTTCGGCCTCCAGCGCCCGGTATCCGTCCTGACCATAAAGCGCCATGACCTCGCCCAAGGGCATGCCCGCCTCAGCCTCGATCGCGTCATTCAACTCGACAAAGGGCACCTTGAGCTTTTCGGCGGCGCGACGCCCAAGAGTGGATTTACCCGCCCCGCGCAAGCCAACCAGACAGATACGTTGCGCACGCAGAGCCATCGGGTTTTCGGGGGCCAGCAAGGCGCGCACACGGCCCTGCACCGGGCCGGTGGCCTCTTCGTACAAGCGCGCCACACGGGCCACGTCGGCCCGCATGGGCGCGGCTTCACTCAGCAAATCCTCGATCCGCACGTTCAGCGCTGTTGCGACCCGATCCAGCAGGATCACAGAGATATTACCCTCGCCCGCCTCAAGCTGCGCCAGATAGCGGGGCGATACGCCGGACATATCCGATAGCGCACGGCGCGGCAGCCCTTGGGCAGTGCGGGCCGCACGGACACGGGTGGCGAGGCGTTCGATCATCGCAGCGGATGCGACGGGTATGGGCTTGGGTGATGTCATGCGCACTTGTTATTGTCTTAACAATTGGTTGTAGCCCGCGCGGGCCCGGGTTCAATATCTCAACCCTCACGAACCAAAGGTGCGATGATCTGGCGCAAGTGCCGCGGGGCAGGCTGGCTCTTGAACTGATCGGCAATGACAAAAACGCATGTGAACGTCCCCTCAAAGCACAGGATGCCATCCTGCGCCCCATGCACCGCAAAAGTGATCGACCGCTCGCCAAGCCGTGTGGGCCAAACCTCGCAGAGCAGCCTGTGGCGCGGGGTGACAGGGGCGCGAAAATCCATGCCGAGATGCACGAACGGCGTGCCGATATTGTGATCCAATTCCAGCTGATACCAGCCATCGCCGCCCAGATGCGCCTCCCACCACGCATTGATGGCATCCAGCGCGAACCACGGCAAACGGGCGGTGTAGGCGATCCGCGCGGGGTCGCAATCGCCCCACGTGACACGGATTTCGTGGACAAACGCATCGGCCATGTCAGGCCGCCTTGGCCGCCTGCAGCTCCGCCATGATCCCCTGCACCCAAGGCAGCGCGATATCTTCGGGCATCTCGAAGCCCGAGGCATCGTGCAGCCCCCGCTCGCCCACCACCTCTGCCTTTTGGGCGATCAGCATCTCGCTCAGCTTGAGAGAGCCGTGATTGAACGTCTCGGCAAAGACCTGATCGCCAAGGCCGAACATCGCAAACCGGATGCCTGACAGGTCGGGAGTGGTCCCTTTCAGCGCCTCTTCGAACGGCAGAGCCGTCGAGGGCAGATCCCCGTTGCCGTAGGTCGACGTGACAAAGATATAGAACGTGTCCTTGTCCAGAACATTTGGGTCCACGTCAGCCAAGCTGCTGATATGACAGTCAAACCCTTCGCCCAGATCCGCCTCGATATCTTCGCACAGCATCTCGGAATTGCCGGTTTCCGACCCGTAGTACAATCCAATTTTCATCCAGTTACCCTCAGGCCATGTGCAGTTTGACGTATTCGAAATCGCCCGGCTTGTTGTCGATACCGACGCGGGGCGGGGCGATCCAGCTGGCGTATTTGCCCGGCTCATAGCACGGTTTCATCAAGGATTGGATAAAGGCACCATCCTCTTTGGTCGGCAACCATTCGTGCGCGCGCGCGTCCCAATCAGTTTGCGAGATGAACGTGCCCTCGGGCGTGATCGGTTGATCCTTGAACACCCCGATCTTGCGGTGGAACCCTTCGTGCGGCAGCTTCAGCTCGAACGCGATACCGGTCCGCGAAATCTGTTTGTTCCAACGGCGCAAGCCACCACTTGCGTCGCGCACATAATCGTCGCGCAACCGCATGTTAATCGCCGTCAGCGCAGGCACATCCTCGGTCACGATCTGCCCGTCCTTGATGCTGGCGACCTTGTAGGTGTCGCCCTGCAACTTGTGGTCATCCTCAATCCGCTGCTCCATATACCGCCCCTTGATGCCCGCGTTGAAGGCGTTCGCAGCATTGGTGCTGACCTCTTGCCCGAACAGGTCGAGCGACAGAGTATAGTGCAGGTTCAGCTTTTTCTGGATCGTGGGCAGGTCGATCACGCCCAGATCACGGATTTTGCCGATGTCGTAGGGGTCGTCGATACCATTGGCCTGCATCGCCTCGATCGTGGCCTGAATAGTACGACCCACGCCGGTTTCGCCAACGAACATGTGGTGCGCTTCCTCGGTCAGCATAAAGCGGCAGGTGCGCGAAAGCGGATCGAACCCGGATTGCGCAAGGCTTTCCAACTGCATCTTGCCATCGCGGTCGGTGAAATAGGTGAACATGAAGAAAGACAGCCAGTCGGGCGTTTCCTCGTTGAAGGCTCCCAGCATACGCGGGGAGTCCTCGGACCCTGACGAGCGGACAAGCATGTCATCCGCCTCTTCCCGCCCATCCTTGCCGAAGTATTTTTGCAGCAGATAGACCATGGCCCACAGGTGCCGCCCTTCCTCGACATTGACCTGAAACAGGTTGCGCATGTCGTAAAGGCTCGGCGCGGTCAGACCGAGGAACTTTTGCTGCTCGACCGAACCCGGTTCGGTATCGCCCTGAATGACGATCAGCCGCTTGAGCATATTGCGATATTCGCCCGGCACCTCCTGCCAGGCGGGCTCACCGTAATGTTCACCCATCGGGATGCGCCGGTCTTCGACCGCGGGGGCCAACAGCACGCCCCACCTGTATTCGGGCATTTTCACATAGTCGAACTTGGCCCAGCCTTTGGGGTCAACGCTGACGGCAGTACGCAGATAAACCATGCTTTCCTGAAAGTTCTGCGGGATCAGGTCGTTCCACCAGCTGATATAGCCGGGGTGCCATTTCTCCAGTGCTTTCAGCACTTTGCGATCCTCGCTCAGCCCCACATTGTTCGGGATTTGCGAGTCATAGCTTACATTCACCAAGTCCATCGTCCGTCTCCTGTCTCGTGAGGGCTTACACCCGATCCATATCAAAATTACCCCGAACGCCAGTGCCGTAGCGCTGCAATGCGCCTTCGGCTCCGACCGCGTTGGGGCGGTTGAAAATCCAGTTCTGCCACGCGGTCAGCCGCCCAAAAATCCGCGTTTCCATCGTTTCAGGGCCTGCAAAGCGCAGGTTCGCCTCCATCCCCGTCATAGCATCGGGGGAAAAGCTCGCGCGTTCTTCGAGGAAGATGCGGATTTCATCCTCCCAGTCGATGTCGTCGAGGATCATGGTGACAAGGCCCGCCGCCTCCGCCTCTTCGGCCTCAAGTGCGGCGCCGGTATGGGTGTTCAACCCGTTTGCCTCGCCCGAGCCGTAAAATCGCGTGTCCAGTCGTGTCAGATCATTGCCCATCGGGTAGGCCCCAAAGTTGCCCGCGCTAAGGGTGATGGTGGCAAGGGATCGGTTGTCACCCTCAAACTCATCTTCCATCATATAGCTGCGGTCGACCGCCCACAGCAATTCCGCCAACACCCCGGCAAAACAGCTGCCATGTTCGACCAGCGCCACAAGCGAGCGTGATGTGACATCGATCCGCTTGAGCACGCGCTTCCAGTAGTGGCGGATTTCGTTGGCCAGCCAGTGATCAGGGTGGTCGAGGATCAGCGCCTCTTGCGCCAGCACCGCCTCAGGATCACCCTGGCTGCGCATGACCCAGACGCCCAGATCGATTTCGTTGAGCCGTAGATGCAGGATTGCGTCATCCAATTCACGGGCAAGGCGCAGCAGATAGGATTGATCGCCTTCAGCCACAAGGGCATCGGGATCAGCCGGGGCGTCACCATCAGGCCCTTTGATCAGAATTTCGGCGCGCCGTGCATCACGCACCACGCTGACTTCGACAAGGCTGTAGCTGACTGCGCCATCCTCACCGACTGTCTTGTCGAGCGGGCCAAGGGTGATGCCTTGCGCCAAGTCCGGCTTGGTGCTTGCCGCGGCAAACTCCGCCGCCCGCTCTGCCACAACGACATCGAAGCGGGCATTTGGCACCGCCTCATCGACAAGCCCCCATTTGACCGCGCGCTTGCCCTTGACCCCTTCTTCGGTCGAACAAAACACATCAGCCAGATCGCGGCGCACATGGCGCTTGTCCGTCACGCGGGTCAGCCCACCCGTTCCGGGCAATACGGCCAACAGCGGCACTTCGGGCAAAGAAACCGAGGACGACGAGTCGTCCGTCAGCATGATGTGATTACATGCCAGCGCCAATTCATAGCCACCACCTGCACAAGCCCCCTTGATCGCGGCGACGTATTTCTGGCCGCTGTCGCTTTCCGCGGCTTCATATGTGTTGCGGGTCTCATTGGTGAATTTGCAGAAGTTCACCTTGTGGGCATGCGCAGCACCCCCGAGCATCCGAATGTTTGCCCCGGCGCAGAACACCTTGTCTTTGGCCGATTGCATCACGACCACCTTCACCTCCGGATGTTCAAAGCGCATCCGCTGCACCACATCCGCCAGCTCGATATCGACACCCAGATCGTAAGAGTTCAGCTTGAGTTGATAGCCGTCGAACAGCCCGCCATCTTCATCCACGTCCATGAAAAGACGGGCGATCGGCCCCTCATATTCAACCCGCCAGTGGCGATAGCAAGACGGGTCGGTCTGAAAATCAATGATCTTGGGCATGGTCACTGCGCACTTTCTGATTTGGCATTATCTTACAATAGTTCAGATCAAAACATCACTGCGAACAGCATAAAGTGCACTTTAGTGCCAGTCCTAATTCCGAGAGACAGAGACGGGCTCGTTTTCCAGCCGCCAAAGCGTCTTGCAGAACTCAGCGGCGGCGCGGCCTACAACCAGCGGAAATGCCTCGTGGGGTGCATGATCAATCCCCTCCATCACAAGCGTCTCAACCGGTGCATAGGTGCGGTCCTCAACCTCTCGGACCTGCGCCAGAGTGCCATAGGGATCATCCGATCCTTGCACCACAAGCGCGGGAACACGCCAATGATCAATCACATCCGCCACGTTCCAATCTGCGAACTCGGGTGATGTCCAAACGTCATGCCATCCAAAAAACGCAACATCCGGATCGTTGTGGTGTCGGGCCAGACGCGGCTTCAGATCACTGTCGGTATATGCCGTTCTGGCCTCCACAATCGCACGCAGGCCGTCAGGCTCAGCAAAGAAATGGGGGGCGATCAGGATCAGCCCGCGCACCCGCACATCCGACACGGTCCCGGCGTAGATCCCAGCAATCGTGGCCCCGTCAGAATGACCCAACAAGACGCAACGCTCAACGCCCGCCGCATCCAACATGGGTCCCAGACAGTCAATCGCCTCGCGCGTCATGTAATCCGTTGGGCGCGGCAAGGCAGCCGCCGAGGATCGGCCATATCCAGCGCGCGAATAGGCCAACACGCCCATACCCGTCAGACTCGCGAGCTGCTCGGGCCAGTCACGCCACAGGCCGACGGATCCAAGGCCCTCGTGCAACATAACAAGGGTCGGGGCCCGCGTGGGCGGTGGCCCCCAACACGCGTATTCCAGCGTGTCAGCACCAATCGACACTGTGCCATCTGCCCATTTCATGCGTCGCCCTCTCGCAGCTTGAACCGTTGGATCTTGCCGGTTGCAGTTTTTGGCAGGGTGTCCACAAACTCGAACCAGCGGGGATATTTCCATTTGCCGATCAGGTCTTTGACATGCTCGCGCAGCGCATCCTCAAGCCCGTCCGGGGACGCACCCCGCGCCACAACAAATGCTTTGGGTTTTTCCAGATCATCATCGTCTCGTTGTGCAACGACTGCACATTCCAGCACCCCGGCGTGGCTGCTGATCGCCTGTTCCACCTCAAACGGGCTGACCCAAATCCCGGACACCTTGAACATATCATCGGTGCGCCCGCAGTAGATGTAGCGCCCATCAGCGCGCCGTTCGTATTTGTCGCCAGTGCGCGTCCATACGCCTTCAAAGGTGTCGCGTGTCTTGGCCCGTTGGTTCCAGTACCCTCCAGCAGCAGACGCACCGTTCACCAGCAACTCGCCCACGTCATCCACACCAACCTCTGCGCCATCCTCGTCCACAAGGCGTACCTCGTATCCCGGCACCGGCACACCTGACGTGCCATATTCCACATCCCCCGGCGCATTGCTGAGAAAGATGTGCAGCATTTCGGTTGACCCAACACCATCAAGGATCGGCACACCCATCATGCGCTGCCAACGGGTCCCAACATCTTGCGGCAGGGCTTCGCCCGCGGAAATGCAGACACGCAAGGGTACATCGGGCGGGCCTGTGTCCTCCATATGTGCGACCATAGCGGCGTACAGGGTGGGTACGCCGCAGAAAATCGTAGGCTGCTCCTGGCGCAGGATATCCACAACAGCATCCGGCGTGGGGCGTCCGTTGTAAATAACCGCCGTGGCCCCCACCGACATGGGAAATGTCATTGAATTGCCCAGCCCATAGGCAAAAAAGAACTTAGCGGCGGAAAATACTACATCGTCCGACCGCACACCCAATACTTGCGCCCCATAGGTGTCAGCCGTCGCGCGCATCGCGGAATGCACGTGATACACCCCTTTGGGCACCCCGGTTGATCCCGACGAATAAAGCCAAAATGCGGTTTCGTCATCGCTGGTCTCAACGGCAGGCAACGCGGTTTCACCTTTGGACATGAACGCCTCAAAGCTAAGACTGCCGGGACGCGCATCACCAATCACGATGATGGTCTTCAGATATGGGTTCCGGGCCAATGCCGGGGCCACGACCTCGAACAATTCGGATGACACTGCCAAAGCCGTTGCGCGGCAGTCTTGCAGGATCGCATCATAGATCGGGGTGGCCAGAAGCGTGTTGATCGGCACAGGGATCACGCCCGCCTTCATCGCGCCCCAGAACAGAATGGGAAATTCGATCTGATCAAGCACCAGTATCGCCAAGCGATCTTCGCGCGCGATGCCCTGCACCACCAGCGCGGCGGCTGCGCGCCCCGAGGCATCTGCCAACGCCCCGTATGTGAGGTTTCGCCCCGTACCGACCTCGCGGAAGGCCAGCGTTTCTGCGCGTCCTTCGCCCAGATGCCGATCTACGAAAAAGGTCGCTGCGTTAGCCACGTGCCCCTCCCAAAGCCCATAAACTGCTAAATAGTGCGCGCCGCAGTATCACGCCGCAACTCACGGAATCGAAATAGGCACTTTACTGCAATCCGAGCAAGCGCGCCGCATTATGCTTCAGGATGTCTGGACGAATCTCATCCTTGATGTCGATCCCCTCAAAGTCGGCCAGCCATCGTTCCGGCGTGATCATGGGCCAGTCCGATCCAAACAGCACCTTTTTGCACAGGATCGAATTGCAGTAGCGAACAAGGATGGGCGGAAAGTACTTGGGAGACCAGCCTGACAGATCAATATAGACGTTGGGCTTGTGCTGGGCGACGGCCAGCGCCTCTTCCTGCCAGGGAAAGGACGGATGGGCGAGGATGATCTTGAGGTCTGGAAAATCGACGGCCACATCATCCATATACATCGGGTTGGAATATTTCAGACGCATGCCATTGCCACCCTTCATCCCTGATCCAACCCCGGTCTGGCCAGTGTGGAACAGCGCAATTCCGCCCTCATCCTCAATCGCGCGATAAAGATCATATGCGATGCGATCATTGGGATAAAACCCCTGCATGGTCGGGTGAAACTTGAACCCCTTGATTCCAAACTCACGCATCAGGCGGCGGGCTTCGCGCACGCCCATCTTGCCCTTCCACGGATCAATGCTGGCAAAGGGGATCAACACATCCGCGTTTTCAGCCGCGATCTCGGCAACCTCTTCGTTGGCATAGCGGCGATAGCCCGTCTCGCGTTCCGCATCGACTGGAAAGATGACCGCCGCGATGTTTTGCGCCCGGTAGTGGGCGGCGGTTTCGGGCACCGTTGGCGGGTGTTTCCAAGGCGCGCGGAAATATTCGGCCATGGTCGATTGCAGCTCGTCATAGCCGTCGTCCGAATGACACCCGCACGGCTCTTCTGCGTGGGTGTGGATGTCGATGGCTCGAATGGAGTCCAGATCAATCATATGATGATGCTCGCAATGTCATTGTCGTCGTAAAGTCGGCTCACAAGATGTGCGCGCCGGTCAAGCAAACGGGCGAAATTGATATTGCCCTTGGCTGTCACTTCGCCCGCACCGATATCGGGTGGATCCGCCACGACAAGGGCCCGCGCGATGGTGCGTGCGGAGCCTGATGTCTTGGCATTCAAGGCCTCAATACGCTGTCGTATATTATGTGATGCTGCGCAGCATAACACATCCTGATCCCGCGTACCTTCACGCCCTTCGGCCCCCGGAACAATCAAAATTCCCACTTCATCCCGCCCATGGCCACAGATGATCACGTCTTGCGCGATACCCTGTAACGCTCCCAAAACCTCCAGCCGCAACGCGCTGGCTTTGACCCATGTCCCGGTGCCGAGCTTGAAGTCTTCGGACAGCCGCCCATCAAATTGCAGGCCCTTGTTCATATCGGTCAGATCGACAAAGCGCATGGCGTCACCTGTGATAAAATACCCTTCATCATCAAAGCATCGCGGGGTTTCGCGTTCATCCCGGTGGTAATTCTCAAACACGTTCGGCCCGCGAACACGCACATCCATCCGTCCGGTTCCATCATCCACCAGCTTGAGTGTGACACCCGGAAGTGGGACACCGACAATACCCGCACCACGCACCGGTTCGTGCTGCAACACCGCGGCAGGGGCCGTTTCGGTCAAACCCCAGCTCGACGTGATCAAGGGCATTCGGCCTGCCGTCTCCATCGCCATACGCTCCAGTCTTGACCACGTGCCCTGGGGCAATGATGCGCCGGCATAAAAGATCATATCCAGATCACGAAAATACGTCTCTCTCAGGCGCGCATCAGCGTCCATCGCATCGACCAGCTGTGCGAAACCAACAGGCACGTTGAACGAAATCGTACCCGAGATCAGGCTCAGATTTTCAATGGTCCGCCCGAACGCAGTGGGCAGTGGCTTGCCGTCGTCAATGTATAGGGACCCGCCATTGGCCAACACCAGATTGAAGTTGTGCGATCCACCAAACACATGATTCCACGGCAGCCAGTCGACCAAAACAGGCGGGCGGGCGGCGACAAACGGCAGGCATGTACGTATCTGTGTCTGATTGGCCGTCATCATCCCGTGGGTCGTGACGACAGCCTTCGGATCAGAGGTAGAGCCGGATGTGAGCAGCAGCTTGGCCGCCGTATTTGGCCCGACACCCGAATGTGCGGCATCCACATCTGCGGTGTGCCTCTTCAGTTCAGCCAATGCATCACCTGACAGCGTGGGGCACTCAAACAATGCCAGTGCTCGCGCAAATCCCTCACCCTTGGCAAAGACCAGCGCCGGACCAACCAGATCACGAATATATTCAAGGCGTGATTGAGCGGCGGGGATCAGGCTATATTGTTCGGCAACAGGCACGGTGACCAAGCCGACATATTGGGCCGCCAGCGACAGCAAGGCATGATCAATTGAATTGCCTGACAGGATCAAGATCGGGCCGTCCACCCCTCGCGCCAACAGCCCTGCCGCCAAAGATCGCACGCGCACCAGCGCGTTGCTATACGTCAGCGTTTGCCACCGATCACCCGAGCGCTCTGCCAGAAAGACAGCCCCCGGCGTCTCATGCGCCCAGTGATTCAACCATGCTCCTGTCGACGTCGCGACCCCCTCCAAGGGGTAGTCCGAACGCAGCAAGATCGAACCGTCTGAACGATCCTCGTGCGTGACCCGATGCGAAAGCAGATTCAGATGCGTTGTCATCCCTGCCCCTCTATCCGGGCCAGCGCCGCGTGAATGACCTCGATTTCCGCAGCATCCAAACCTTCCAACATACGACGATCATGCGCCTGCACCGCCGCCTGCGCGCGGTCATAAAGATGCCGTCCCGCCACTGTGGCAAAGACCGCATAGGCGCGGCGATCCTGCGGTGCAGATGCTCGCCGCACCCACCCTGCCTGTTCAAGCTGATCCAGATAAACGGCGACATTTGCGCGTTCAACTGACAGGGCCGTGGCCAATTGACTTGGGCGCAGACCGGGGTTTTCGACGATCAACGCAAGCGCGGAATAGGTCAGCATCCGCAAACCGAAGGGATCAAGCGTCCGGGTCAAATCCGCTTGCAGCACGTTGAAGGCCCGCTTCATCTTGTAACCAACAAAGGCGCGCAGGCTGGCGTCAGACACCTCTGTCACGGGCGTGGTCAGATCAGCGCGCGTGCTCATCGGAAGGACGGCGCACGTTTATCGAGAAAGGCCGCCAGCCCCTCGACCGCGTCAGGGCTGGTCTGGGCCAAGGCAGCGCACAGGCTTTCGACGAACAGCCCATCGCTGCGGGACATATCGTGAATACGCGCAACACCCTGGATCATCATGTAATTGGACAGCGCAGCGTTCTGGGCAATCTGCGCGGCGATCTCAAGCGCGCGGGACAGCGCCTCACCCGGACCGACCCCGTAATGCGCAAGGCCAAGGGCAACCGCATCATCCGTGCCGTATTTGCGGCCCGTCAGCATCATTTCCGTCATGCGATCGGCGCCCAGAATGCGGCCCACCCGGACTGTCGCACCGCCGCCGACAAAGATGCCCCGCCGCCCCTCGGGCAGCTGGAAAATACAGCCCGGTTCGGCGACCCGGACATGGGTCGAGGTGGCCAATTCCAGCCCGCCCCCGATCACCGCACCGCACAGCGCAGAGACAACCGGCAAGCCGCTCGATTGCACGCGATCCATCACCTCATGCCAGCCGCGCGAGTGGTGCATGGTCGCCTCAGCATCGCGGCTCACATGCTCGCTCAGATCCAGACCTGCGCAAAAATGCCCACCGGCACCGGTAATGACAGCGACTCGCACGCCTTCGGGTGGTGCGCGAAAAAACCCGTCAATTTCGGCCAGTAATCCATCAGACATGGCATTGCGCTTGTCCGGTCGGTTGAGGGTCAAAACGGCAATCGCCCCATCCACCTCAATTTTCAGATCACTGCCCACATTTTGTCCTTTGGTTATGTCACATAACTATCCAAACACGGATATGTCCGACCTGGCAAGCCTGCTGACGCGCCTAGGCGGGGATCAGGAACAGTGTGATGACCGGGAACATGACCAGCAAAACAACGCGCACAATGTCCGAACCGACAAAGAACAGAACGGCCTTATAGGTCTCGGTCATTGGCGTTTTGCGATCCATCGCATTGATAATGAACAGGTTCATACCGACGGGCGGTGTAATCAACCCTACCTCGACCACGATCAGCACAAGAATACCGAACCAGATCGCCACATGTTCGGGTGACATCCCGAAATCAAGGCCGGAGATGACGGGGAAAAAGATCGGCACCGTCAGCAGGATCATCGACAGACTGTCCATCACACAGCCGAACACCATGTAGAACACAAGGATCACGCTGAGGACCAGAACGGGCGTAAACCCCTGGGACAAAACGAAATCCGCCAACCATTGCGGCGCGCCCGACAGAGCCAGAAAGTTATTGTAGAGCGATGCGCCCAACACGATGAAAAAGATCATCGCCGTTGTTTTTGCCGTGCCGATCAGTGCCTCGCCCAGCACCCGCCACGTCAGATTTCCACCAACCAGCGCCACCAGCCCTGTGCCCGCCGCGCCGATGGCCGCGCCTTCGGTCGGGGTAAACCACCCGGCATAGATACCTCCGACGACCAGCGCAAAGATCGCCAAAACAGGCCAGGTTTCGCCCAACGCCTTCCACCGATCAGCCATTGGCACAGGGGGGCGGGTGCCTGCTGAATCGGGATACAGCCGTACATAGATCGAGATGGTGATCACATAGCCGATTGCCGCCAGAATGCCGGGGATGAAGGCCGCGAGGAACAGTTTCGCGATGTTCTGTTCAGTGATGATCGCATAGATCACAAGAATAACGGAAGGCGGGATCAGGATACCCAACGTGCCCCCCGCCGCCAAAGTCGCCGTCGAAAAGCCCCCTGAATAGCCATAGCGTTTCAGCTCCGGCAGCGCGACCCGCCCCATCGTGGCCGCCGTGGCGAGGGACGAGCCGCAGATCGCCCCGAACCCCGCACACGCCCCGACCGAGGCCATGGCGACACCGCCGCGCCGATGACCCAGAAACCCTTCAGCCGCTTTGAACAGCGCGCTCGACATCCCCGACAGCGTCGCGAATTGCCCCATCAGCAAGAACATCGGAATGATGGTTAACGAGTAATTGGAAAATGTGGTGTAGGTTTCGGATTTCAGTTTCGCAAGGATCGGGACAGGATTGCCGTTCATGGCAAACACCCACCCCAAAAGACCGCATAGAAACATCGCCAATCCGATGGGGGCACGCAGAAAAATCAGTCCCAACAGGATGGGAAATGACCAAAAGCCCAACTCAAGGCGGCTTAGTCCGATGAATTGAACAAGGTCTTTGATCCAGTCCATTGCGTTAACCTTCAGGCAGAATCATGCGGCCCGTGGCGGCCTCGATGATGCGGGCATAGGCGCAATAGATGGCCGTCAAACTGGCGATTGCGGCGGCGGCCACGCTGACGGCATAGGCCCACCAGACCGGGAATTGCAGGAACAGCGTCGTCTCGCCATTGCCAAGATACCGCTGCATCCCTTCATACAGCCGCAGGCTGATAAACACGATCACCAGTGCCAGCACGACCTCCCAAAAGGCGCGCAACCAACCCAACGGGCGGCGCGGCAGGGCGGAGGTGAACACATCAACCGTCGCGTGATTGCCGTAAAACTGACAAACGGGGAAGAAGGCAAAGATGGCAAAGGCGACCCCGGCTTCGGTCAGTTCGTAAGTGCCCTTGATCTCGTCCACGCCGCTGGCGATCAGTATCTGGCCCAGCCATCCTTCGCCCAGTGAATGACCCAGCTTGGACAACTCACGCCCGATAATCGAAAGGGTGGTAAGCAGGATAAGGACCAGCAGCACAAGCCCCCCAATCACAGCAGAGGCGCGAGCCAGCCATTTCACCAGATGGTGCATAAACGCCTCATTTTACTGAAATAAATAGGGCTGCATCCCATGTCGAAACGCAGCCCCGCAACGGCTCAGCCGTCATATGCGTCCATCAGGGCGCGGGCTTCGTCAATCAGCGCCTGACCGTCGATCCCCTTGCTTTCCATGTCGGCAACCCACTCGTCATAGATGGGCTGGGCCACCTCTTTCCACGCATCAAGATCGGCCCCGGAAACAGTTACGATGTTGTTGCCGCGATCCACCGCCGCCTGACGCGCAGGCCCATCAGAATCGGCCTGTGTACCACCGGCAAAGATGCTGAACTCAAGCCCTGAATTATCGTCGATAACCTTTTGCAGGTCCGCAGGCAGCCCCTCGTAGCGGTCCTTGTTCATCGCCAGAACGAAGGTCAGCGTATAAAGCGCATTGCCATCGAACTCGGTGTGGTTCTCGACCAGTTCCGGCACCTTGAGCGCGCCTGTCACTTCCCAAGGGATCGTGGTACCGTCGATCACCCCTTTGCTGAGGCCCTCGGGCACGGCGGGTACGGGCATGCCGACCGGGGTCGCGCCAAGCTTCTCCATCAGGTTGTTGACGGTGCGCGATCCGCCACGGATCTTGAGACCTGCCATATCGTCAGGTGTCTTGACCTCCTTGTTGACGTGGATCATGCCGGGGCCGTGGACCCATGTGCCAAGGATATGCACGTCCTTAAACTCGGTGTCTTTCATATGCTTTTCGAACATCTGCCAATAGGCCGACGACATGGCACGCGCGTCGCTCATCATAAAGGGCAGTTCGAAGACTTCGGTGCTGGGATAGCGGCCTGGCGTGTAGCCGACGACTGTCCAGACCACATCAGCCACCCCGTCAATGGCCTGATCCATCAGCTCGGGCGGGCTACCACCCAATTGCATCGACGGATAGCGATCGACCTTGATCCGGCCATCGGATGCCGCTTCGACATTGTCGGCCCACACATCCAAAACCAGTTTGGGCACATTGGCTTGCGCCGGCAGGAACTGGTGCAAGGACAGTGTGACCTCTTGGGCCTGTGCGGCACCACCAATCCCTGAGGCCAGCACGGCCGCCCCTACAAGGTTCAGAAATGATTTACGTGATACGGACATGAAATTCCTCCCTGTTCGGCCCGTCATGGGTGACGTGACTCGCTCTTCGGGAGAATTGTTATGCAACCCATCCAAAGCTGTCACGCGCCTTTGTAACTATTCTGCCGTGGCTCAGGCGCGGGGGTGCTGGGTATCAGGGTCATAGGGGCTACGTTCACAGACAACCGCGCGTACTTTTGTGCCGCAGATATCCACCTCAAGCGCCTGCCCCAAATGCGCCAGTTCAGGCTGCACAAAGGCATAGGCGATGTTCTTGTCCACCCGGTGCCCCCAATCGCCGGAGGTGACCGTGCCAACCACCTCAATCCCGACCATAACCGAGGCCCCGCCGTGAGCTGGCGCATCTGCTGCGTCGATCTGCAAGGAGACCAATTTCCGTTTCAGGCCAGCGGCTTGGCGCTTTTCTAAAGCCGCTTTGCCCACAAAGTCCTTGCCCATCTTCACAAACCGGTCCAGCCCGGTTTCAAAGGGGTCGAACTCGGTGATCAGATCCGCCTTCCAATGCAGGTAGCCTTTCTCCATTCGCATGGATTCGACCGCGCGCGCGCCAAACGGGCGCATCCCATGTGCCTCACCCGCCCCACGCAAAGCCAGGTAGGCCGCGTATAGCTGGTTGTTGGGTACGTGGATTTCATAGGCCAACTCACCAGAAAAGCTGACGGACATCACAACCGCCGGAGCAATCCCAACAAAGGCACGGCGCACCGACAGCCATGGGAACGCCGCTGCTGACCAATCCCCCCGACTGACCGCCGAAAGCACGTCGCGCGCCCTGGGGCCCGCCAGAACAAGGATCGTGTGGTCATTCGTCAGGGATTGCAGATGCACATCAAACCCGTCGGCATGTGTCATCAGCCAATCCATGTCGTGCCACTCCGCCGCCGCAGCAGAGCCGTACCACACCGGCCCACCGGGAACGTTGGCAACTGTCGCCTCGGCCTTGATGCACCCATGATCGTTCAGCAGATAACCCAAGCCGACTTTGCCCGGTTTCGTGCTCACCCGCCCACAGATCATGCGGTCGAGAAAGGCGTAGGTGTCCGGCCCGGTGATCTCGATCCGGTTGAAGCCGTTGACCTCTGTCAGACCCACGCCATTCTGTACGGCGTCGACCTCGCGGGCCACCACATCAAACGCCTCGTCAAAACCGAATCCATGGGTCACCGCAAAATCGGAGGCGGGCTTGAAATACTCCGCCCGTTCCCAGCCATTGACGACCGTGAATTCTGCACCTTCCGCCGCCAGGATCGGGGTCAAAGGTGTGGTTTTCATCGGGCGGCCCGCGGGGCGATGTTCATGGGGGAAATGAAAGCGGAATTCGTTCTGGTAATCCTCGATCGCTTTGAGGGCGGTAAGCTCCACATTGGCATGGCCCGTGAACCGGCGCGGATCAATCACCCATGTGTCATAGCACGCCTCGCCATGCACGATCTGTTGGGCCAGCAGCCACCCGTGACCGCCCCCCTCGCCCAGGCCCGCGCGCAGCCCGATGATACAGAATGCATTCCGCTTGCCGGGGATGGGCCCGACCAAGGGCGCGCCGTCGATAGTGTAAGTGATCGGGCCATTCACCACCGTATGCACACCAGCCTCCAGCAGCGCGGGCATCCGGGCAAAAGCCCCCTCAAGCACATCCGTCACACGGTCCAGATCGTCGGGGCACAGCGCATTGGCAAAGTCAGGCGAAATCCCGTCCATGCTCCATGTCTTGCAATCCTGCTCATAGAACCCAAGCAGCAGCCCGTTCTTTTCCTGACGGCAATAGTAGTCGCTGATCGGACAGCGCAGCAGAGGCATCCGGTGCCCAGCATCGCGGATCGCGGGGATATCTTCGGTCAGGAAATACTGGTGCTCCATCGACATGACGGGGTGATGAACGCCCATCATCTCGCCCACCTCGTTCACCCGGTATCCACAGGCATTTACCACCACCTCACAGTCGATGTCCCCCTTGGTGGTGTGCACGGTCCAACCATCGTCCTTGTGCTGGGTCAGACCGGTCACCGCTGTGTGGCGATACACCTCCGCCCCAGCCTTGCGCGCGCGCCGCGCGAGGGCCTGACACAGTTGGGCGGGATCAATGTCCCCATCCAGCGGGTCCCACAATCCACCAATCAGGTTGTCGGTCGAGATCAGCGGATGACGGCGCGCACATTCGGCGGCATCCAGCACTTCGAGATGCACATCCATCCCGCGCGCCATGGACGCAAAGTGGCGGTAGCCGTCCATCTGCGCCTCGGTGTTGGCCAAACGAATGCCCCCATCGGCGTGGTGGTAATTGATCGGATAGTCGGGGTCATCAGCCAATTCTTTGTAAAGGTTGATCGAGTGGGTCTTGAGCCCCACCATCGTCTGGTTCATCCCGAAATTCGTGACCTGAGCGGCGGAATGCCATGTGGTCCCGCTGGTCAGTTCGTCACGCTCCACCAGCACCACGTCGGACCACCCCTCTTGGGTCAGATGATACAAGGTCGAGCAGCCTGCAATACCACCGCCAATGACAACTGCGCGGGTCTGAGATTTCATGGTTCACCTTTGGATTTCCGGAACTGTTCGCACAATGGGGGCAAGGCCGCACAGGTCAATTCAACCCGCCCATCTTCATTGTTCTGAAAATACTCATTTGCGAACGTCGAATTCACAACGCACGGCTTGCACAGGTGCGCGGGCCAGAACCCTGTTAGGACCGTATCACATCCAACCCCTCGCCGCGCCGGGCGCAGCACCCGCAAAACCGCCCGTGCAGCCGGACCCCCGATAAACCCCGCACCGCCCGGTCAAACCGGCGGACAGTACAAACCCCTGAACGATCCCGAAATGCGCGGCATCTATGACACGGCCCTGCGGCTACTCGCGGAGTTGGGGATGGGGGAGGTGCCCGACCGCTTGCGCAAAACCCGTAAAGGGGCCGGGGCGCAGAGCCTTGAAAACGGGCGGATCGCTCCACCCCGGCACCTGGTCGAGGACGCGATCACAGAGGGCCCCAAGACCTTTCCCTTGCATGGTCGCGATCCCAATCGCACCATCGAGGTCGGCGGAGACGTGGTACATTTCGGCACCGGGGGTGCCGCCGTCCGGACGCTGGACCGTCAAAGCCGCCTCTACCGCCCCTCGACACTCGACATCAACACCGCCTAAGCGCTGATGCGGGGGACGACCAAGCCGGTCGCGACCGCCTTTACACTGGCTGAACATGTTGCCCCCATTGTGGGCATGTTCGACATGATCGCGGGTGGCGATAGTGCGTTCGCCAAGCGCCCTTTTGTAAAGGCGCATATCAGCCTCGTGATCTCGCCCATGCGCTTTGGCGCAGATGTGATCGAAACGGTGAATGAGTGCCTCACCCGCAACACCCCCCTGTCCTGCATCACTGCCGCTCAGGCTGGCGCAACCGCGCCCGTGACGTTGGCCGGATTCCTCGCCCAATCACTTGCCGAAAACTTGGCCAGTCTGGTGATGGTGCATGCCACCAAACCGGGCCACCCGATGGTCTTTTCGAACTGGCCCTTGGTCATCGACCTGCGCACCGGAGCATTTGCGGGTGGCGGCGGCGAAATCGCGGTGCTGAAGGCGGCGCACTCAGCGCATGGGATCGCGCGAGTGAATGCGTGTACGAAATCCTTGCAACGCATCAACCGACCTATATCAATGCCAAGACGGATACCAAACTGCGCGATATGTTTGATATCCGACACCCCTAAGCCCGAGGAAGCATGACCGTCTCAGACACGACCGAAATGATCGCCGGAATGACCCCAGTGCTGTTGTCCGGGCGGTGGGTCTATTGCACCCAGACCGACACCGACAAGGCCACCGCACACGCCGCGCAGGCCCTTGCCATCATCCGCGAGGCGGAAGGGGTGACGCTGATCCTGCCGCAAGACGTGGCGCGAACCCACGGCTATGACGCGACCCTGCCGATGCGCCAGATCACGCTGAACGTGTTTTCGGATTTGGAGGGTGTGGGTCTGACGGCCGCCGTGGCGCAGGCGCTGACGGACGAAAACATCTCGTGCAACGTGGTGGCCGCCTATCACCACGATCATGTGTTCGTGCCCGAACAGGACGCAGAGCGTGCGATGGCCGCGCTGGTTGCAGCGCAGCAGGCTGCACAGCTCGATTGAGAGAAGGTAGTGGTGGCTGGGGGAGACTTGCAACTCCAGACGCAGCGTGGCCGCGCAGCGGACGCGCGTACGTCGGGCCAAGGACGGAAGTGGGTGCTATCAAGAAAACCAGACGGTAAGTGGTGGTGGCGTGGGGGAGACTTGAACTCCCGACCTATCGATTATGAGTCGATCGCTCTAACCAACTGAGCTACCGCGCCATGGAGGCGTGACCTATGGCAGGGTGCCGGAGTCGTCAAGCCACAAAACCAAACTAGCCTGCCCGCACCGTTTCAATCATCAACGTCACATTTTCCGGGTCCGCATCCGGGGTGATCCCATGGCCCAGATTAAAGATGTGGGGACCGTTCGAAAATGCCTTCACGATTGCGCGGGTTTCATCCACCAATGCCTGCCCGCCCGTGACCATGTGGGACGAGGCCAGATTGCCCTGCACACAGCCATGTTTCTGCACATGCGCAGCCGCCCAATCGGGTGAAACCGAATTGTCGAGCGCGACACAATCCACACCTGTTGCCGCATGAAAGCCGACATATCCGTCGCCCGCTTCACGTGGGAAGCCGATCACAGGAATATGGGGATAGCGGGCCTTGAGGGCCGTCGTGATCTCGGCACAGGGGGCTACGGCATATTTCTGAAACGCATCACCTTTCAGCGAGCCAGCCCAACTGTCGAAAATCTTAACCACTTCGGCGCCTGCCTCGATCTGCGCAGACAGGTATTCGATTGTGGCGGCGGTAATCCGCTCCAGCAGGGCCTCGAACAACGCCACATTGCCCTCACGCAGTGCATGTGCGGGGCCCTGGTCCGGCGTGCCCTGACCTGCGATCATATAGGTCGCGACCGTCCACGGTGCGCCCGCAAAACCAATCAGCGTGGTTTCGGCAGGCAGTTCGCGGCGCAAGATCTTTACCGTCTCGTAAATCGGGTTCAGCGTGTCATGGATGGCTTCAACCGGCTTCAGCACATCAAAATCGGACTGGGACGTGATAGTCGACAGGCGCGGCCCCTCACCTGTGACAAACCACAAATCCGCCCCCAAGGCCTGCGGCACCAGCAAGATGTCGGCAAACAGAATCGCGGCGTCAAAGCCATAGCGGCGGATAGGCTGCAACGTAACTTCGGCCGCCAATTCGGGGTTATAGCACAAGGACAGAAAATCACCTGCCTGCGCCCGCGTGGCCTTGTATTCGGGCAAATACCGGCCCGCCTGACGCATCATCCAGATGGGCGGCGTGGGCAAGGTTTCTCCGGCCAGAGACCGTAAAATCGTTTTGGTTTGAACCGCATCTTTCATCGTGCACAGCCCTTAGCTTTGTGTTTCTAGTTGTCAACATAAGTTGACACACCTAAAAGATAAACCCATGACAATACGCCTTCCCAGCCCGACCGCACCACTCAAGATCGGCACACGCGGATCGCCCCTGGCTTTGGCCCAGGCCTACGAGACCCGGGCCCGGTTGGGACAGGCATTTGATCTGCCCCAAGACGCGTTCGAGATCGTGATCATCAAGGTCACCGGCGACGCCATTCAGGACCGCCCGCTCAAGGATATCGGCGGCAAGGGGCTGTTCACCCGTGAGATCGAAGAGGACCTTTTGGCCGGCAAGATCGACATCGCGGTCCACTCGATGAAGGATATGCCGACGATCCAGCCCGATGGGCTGATCCTTGATGTCTATCTGCCGCGCGAGGATGTGCGAGACGCGTTCATCTCGCCCACGCTCAGCGGAATTGCAGGCCTGGCACAAGGCGCAACCGTCGGCACCTCCTCACTGCGCCGCCGCGCGCAGTTGCTGCACAAACGACCCGACCTGAAGGTGGTCGAATTTCGCGGCAACGTCCAAACCCGGCTGAAAAAACTGGACCAAGGCGTGGCGGAGTGCACCTTCCTCGCCTGCGCGGGCTTGAACCGTCTGTCGATGTCGGACGTGCCCGCAACGCCCGTCGATCCGGACGACATGCTGCCTGCTGTCGCCCAAGGAGCCATCGGGATCGAACGGCGCATGGACGACACCAACACAGCCGATCTGCTGGCCGCCATTCACGACACGCCAACAGGCCAAAGGCTCGCTGCCGAGCGACGCTTCCTGCTGACGCTCGATGGGTCCTGCGAAACCCCGATCGCAGGTCTGGCCAAGCTTGATGCAGGCACGCTTACACTCACAGGCGAAGTGCTGCGCCCGGATGGATCAGAGGCGATCTCTGACACCCGCAGCGGTCCTATTGCAGATGGCGCGGACATGGGCGTTGATCTGGCCAATGATCTGCTCAAACGCGCAGGCCCCGCATTCTTCGACTGGCACTAGCCCTTCCTTTCGCCAAAAATACCTCGGGGGGCCGCAGGCCGTGGCAGCGCCCCTCCAGCCTCAGACTTGACGCACCCCGTCCTCGGCGCCCACATTGGCAGGGACGAAAGGATGTGGCCATGACCCCGGGCAAAGCCTACCTGAGCTCTCAAGACATTCACCTCCTCGCTGCGCGCTCCGATGTGGCAGGCACCCTTCTGGTGCTGCATTGTTGGGGGATCATTGCAGGTGCAATCGGGCTGTTCGCGCTCTGGCCCAACCCGTTCACAGCGATCCTTGCGATTATGCTGATCGGATCGCGCCAACTTGGTCTGGCCATTTTGATGCACGAAGCGGCGCATAATGCACTGTTCAAAACACGCATGCTGAACGAATTTGTCGGCACATGGTTGTGTGGCTGGCCCATCATGGCCGACCTCAAGGCCTATCGACACTATCACCTGGCACATCACCGCCACACCCAAACCGACAAGGATCCTGATCTGGTCCTCAGCCAGAATTTCCCGACAAGCAAAGCCTCACTGAAACGCAAATTCACCCGTGACCTCACAGGGCAAACCGGGGCGAAACAACTTTACAGCCAGATTATGACCTTTGTCCGGCTGGCAGGCGACGATGACGCCATCGAGGCCGCCAAGGGGGACGCTGCCCAGGCTTTCAAATCAAACACGATCTACACCGCATTTCCGGTGTTCTTCGGGATCGCGTTGGCGATCAGCCTGATCGGGCAATGGTGGTGGGGGATCATGTTCTGGATTGTGCCCTACCTCACATGGTTCCAATTCGTGCTGCGGGTGCGCAACATCGCCGAACATGGGGCAACCGAGATGTCGCAGGACCCGCTGCGCAACGTACGCACAACCCATGCCGGACCCATAGCAAAGACATTCATTGCGCCCTATTGGGTGAATTATCACCTTGAGCATCACATGATCATGCACGTGCCGTGCTGGCGCCTACCACGCATGCATGCACTGTTGATCGATAAGGGGTTAAAGAGGCAGATGAACGTCGCCCCCAGCTACCGTGCAGCACTGGTTGAGGCCGGATGGACCTGACACGCAAGCTCACAAGCGACGACCACGACGCGGCACTCGCACTCTACCGCACCTTGGTGGGGGATCAGGAGATCGACACCTCCAAGACCCGATTTGCAACGCTTCTTGCCCACCCCGGAACCGCGCTGATCGGTGCCGATCATGCGGGCACTCTCAGCGCCATGCTGACCCTGCACATCCTGCCTAACATCACCCAAAATGGGCGGCCCTATGCGTTGATCGAAAACGTGGTCACTGCACGTCCGGTCCGCGGTCGAGGACTGGGGCGGGCCGTGATGTCGGCGGCCATTCAACGCGCATGGGATGCGGATGCCTATAAAATCATGCTGCTGACCGGGCAGGACAGCACCACCAAGGGCTTTTACACTGCACTCGGATTTCTTGATGATCAAAAGCACGGACTACAACTGCGTCGGGTGCCGCCACGCGCGCCTTGAAAGGGTCGGTGGGTGGGCGTCTTTCGGGCGCACGCCCGGAACAGTCCCACCCACCGATCAGACCCACTTGGCCAGGGGGGGCAGGCTCATCAGAACCGCATTGGCATCATGGCCGGTTTCCAAACCAAATTTCGTCCCGCGATCATAGACCAGATTGTACTCGGCATAGAGACCGCGATGCACCAGTTGCGCATCCTTGTCGGCATCATCCCATGGCCGCACGCGGCGTTTCTCCACCAAGGGCACATAAGCTGGCAAAAAAGCACGGCCAATATCCTGGGTCAGGGCAAAGTCGGCCTCCCAATCACCGGTGCACAGGTCATCCATAAAAATGCCACCCACACCACGGGCGCGGTTACGGTGCGGAATATAGAAATACTCGTCCGCCCAGGCCTTGAGCCTGGGGTAGTGATCAACCCCGTGCGGGTCCAGATGCGCCTTTTGCTGCGCATGGAAGTGGGCCGTGTCCTCGTCATACTCAAGGCAGGGGTTCAAATCCGACCCGCCCCCGAACCACCACGCATGGGGGGTCCAGAACATGCGGGTGTTCATATGGACAGCCGGGCAATGCGGGTTCTGCATATGTGCCACCAGCGAGATACCGGCCGCCCAGAACCGTGGATCATCCTTCATGCCCGGAATGCCTTTGCGCGCGGCCATCGCCCCCTGCGCCCGTTCACCGAGCGTGCCATAAACGGTCGAGATATTCACGCCGACCTTTTCAAACACCCGGCCTCCGCGCATGACGCTCATCAAACCGCCACCGGCATCCGATCCGTCATCCGAGGTGCGCTTCGTTTCGGTCACCTCAAACGCACCCGGTGTGGCGTCCGCCATCGGACCGTCCGAGTGGCTTGCCTCCAAGCCCTCGAATGCGGCCACGATGTCGTCGCGCAACTGCCGGAACCACGCCGCCGCGCGCGCCTTCTGAGTGTCGAAATGTTCGGTCATGCAAACTGTCCTGCTAGGTTGACAGTTTTTTAGCCCAAGGCGCACGCAATGGCCAAGGAAGAAATCCGTCGGATCAGTGCGCGGGGGCGTCAACAGGATCAAGCAGGCTGCGTCCCCCATCGACCGTCATCACATCCCCTGTGACAAAGCCCGATCCGTCCGACGCCAGAAACTGAACCGCATCCACCAGCTCCTTGGGGCTGGCGATCCGGTGCAGCGGCGTGCGGCTTTCAATCTCGTCGCGCCAATCCGGGTTATCCCCGATGGACGATTGAAGCGAGGCCGACATCACTGACCCGAACGCAACCGCGTTCACCCGGATGCGGTGGGGGGCCAGGGCCAGCGCCATCGACCGGGTCATCTGCTCAAGCCCGGCGGCAGCAATGGAATATCCCAGCAACTCGGGCCGGGTCTGATGCGCGGCAATCGAGCTGAGGTTGATGATTGAACCAACGCCTGCATCCCCCTCGCGCCCATTCGCCTGTTTGATCATGCGTCGCGCGACCTGTTGGCTCAGACGCAGGGCGGTCATCAGGTTCTGATCAATCAGCGTCTCGACCGAAGTGTCTTCGGGGTTCAGCGCATCCGTTTCCATCACTTGCCGCGACGCATTGACCAGAATATCGACCTGCTCGAAGGCATCGATTGTGGCTGATACCAGATTGGCAATCGTCAACCGCTGGCGCAAATCCCCTGCGAAATAGCGGATATTGCCCTCTTCCGCGACGTCGCCCAATTCTTCAACAAGGCGCTTCTCGTCCATATCGGCGCACATCACATTGGCCCCGCGATCCGCAAAATTGCGCGCGATGGCAAGGCCAATGCCATTGGCGGCCCCCGTCACAATTGCCGTCTTGCCCGAGATCGAAAATGACATCGCTTATCCCCGTATCCGTTTTGGTCGTTCGGCCCGCACCAGTTTGAACCGCGCATCGCCGTCCAGATCAACCACTTTGGCAAAGCTGGCGGCCAGCGTGTCCTCATAAGGCAGGTGGCGATTGGCAACCATCCACAACGCACCATGCGGTTTCAAAACACGGGCTGCGGCCTGAATAAAGGCGCGTCCCAACGACGGGTCCGCCGTGCGACCTGTGTGAAAGGGCGGGTTCATCACAACCATGTCGACCAGATCATCCGGCTTCCATGTGGTCGCATCAGCCCAGTGAAACTGCGCGCGCGGGTCCGTCACATTGTGGCGCGCGCATTGCAGCGCCATATCGTGCGCCTCGACCAGATGCACAGCCTTGACGTCGCGGGTCAGAACGTGGGCGGACAGATAGCCCCACCCGGCCCCAAGGTCCGCCACCGTGCCGGTCATCTTCTCGGGCAACGCGGCCACCAGTAGGGCAGATGCAGGGTCGATCCCGTCCGCGGAAAACACCCCCGGCGCGGTCCAGAACCCATCGGGGTGCAATTCTGGGCCAGCCGCCCAATCGCTGAAATCCGCGCCACCTCGAGTCCAGTAAATCTTGCCATGCGCTTTCGAGATGGGGGCGGATACGTCAGCCCGCGCGCGCAAAGCCTTCAGCATCGAATCGCTGCCATCTGTCTTTTGTCCATCGATCAGGACCCACCCATCAGTGGCCCTCATCGCGGCGGCAAGCACCGCCTGCGCCTCGGCCCGCGCGCGGGTCAGGCACACCACCGAAGCTGCAAATCGGATATCGGCGGGAAAGGCGGCAGCAACCTCAAACCCGCGCGCCTCGAACGCTGTGCACACGGTTGCCATTGGCGAAATCACCAAGACCCGCGCAGGCGGCAAGGCCGACAGATCCGCGTCCACGCTCGGATGCAGCACCGCAATGGGGCCATCACTTGCAAGCTCAACAGCTGCAAGCGCCAATGGCAGGCGATCACCGATCACGTGATTATTCTTCTTTTTCCATGGTGCATTGCAGCGGATGCTGATGGCGGCGGGCATAATCCATCACCTGCGCCACCTTGGTTTCCGCAATTTCGTGGCTGAACACCCCCACCACGGCCAAACCCTTTTTGTGGACGGTCAGCATGATTTCGAAGGCCTGGGCGTGGTTCAGACCAAAGAACCGTTCCAGCACATGCACGACGAACTCCATCGGAGTGTAGTCGTCATTCAGCAACATCACCTTATACAAGGGCGGCCGTTTGGTTTTCGGTTTGGTATCCGTGAGGACATCTGCATCGCCATCGTCATTTGACGGGCCTGCCATCATATGTACGTCCGAATGCATCAGCGTCCTCATTAAACCTAGAATCCTGTGGTGAGCCTTGGGTGTGTCTATATAACGCGCACAGCGATTTAGAAAAGAGGGGGGTGCGGATATGTCCAAAACGCTGACTTGTATCGGTTTCGATGCGGACGACACGCTGTGGCATAACGAGCGGTTCTTTAAACTGACCCAGGATCGGTTTGCGGCCCTGCTCGCGCCCCACGTAGATGTGCCGGACCTTGATACCAGGCTGATGGAAGCCGAGCGGCGCAATATCGGTCACTACGGCTTCGGGATCAAAGGGTTTGTGTTGTCGATGATCGAAACGGCGCTTGACGTGACGGACAAGCAGGTGCCGGGGGCCGTGATCGCCGAGTTGATCGCGGCGGGGCAAGACATGCTGCACCACCCAATCGACCTGCTGCCCCATGCGCGCGACGCGGTCGAGGCGGCCAAGGCCCACGCCCCGGTTCTGCTGATCACCAAGGGCGACTTGCTGCATCAGGAACGCAAGCTGGCCCAATCGGGTCTGGGTGAATTGTTTGACGGGGTCGAGATCGTTTCGGACAAGCAGGTGCAGGTCTACACCCGCATCTTTGCACCGTTCGGGGGTGCGGATCGCGCGATGATGATCGGCAATTCGATGAAGTCGGATGTGGTGCCCATGATCGAGGCGGGCGGGCATGGCGTCTATGTCCCGCACGATCTGGAGTGGGGGTTGGAGGCGGCGGAGGCACCGGTTGACCACCCCAAGTATAACGAGATTGTCGACCTCGGGGCGCTGCCGGAGATGTTGGCGGCGATCGACTGAGCCAGTCAGGCAGAGTCGTCGCCACATTCCTGCCACAATGGCCGGTATGGCACGATACCCTTGCGTATCCCCAATATGTTGAGAAGCTGCGGCGCAGAAAAACCAATTTACCCGCCGCATCAACACTTTATCGAAAATCCAACCTGTGTTAGCTTTGTGGCAATTATAAAAAGGTCAGTCGAATAATCGGCGGCCAGAGGCAGACATAGGCAGGTTAACATGAAGGTTCGGCGCTCACAGCCGGCCCGGCTTGGGCTTTTTTTATTGGCGGCGATCTGGATGCTGGTGGTTTTGCCCGCATCCGTCAGGGCAGCACCCTATGCGGCGTTCGTGATGGACGCACGCACGGGCGAGGTGCTCCATTCGCGCAACGCAGACACGCGGCTGCATCCTGCATCGCTGACCAAGATGATGACACTTTATGTCGTCTTTCAGGCCATCGAACGGGGCGAGTTGTCGCTGGACCAAAAGATCAAGATTTCCAAACATGCCGCGTCCGAGCCGCCCTCGAAACTGGGCCTCAAATCCGGTTCGCGCATTCAACTGCGCTATCTGATCCGCGCCGCCGCCGTGAAGTCCGCCAATGACGCGGCCACCGCCTTGGGCGAGGCCGTGTCCGGATCCGAAGCCGCCTTTGCCCGCCGCATGACCCGCACCGCCAAATCCCTTGGCATGACCCGCACGACCTTCAAGAACGCCCATGGCCTGACCGAAACAGGGCACATGTCGACCGCCCGCGACATGTCGATCATGGGTCGGCACATGCTTTATGACTATCCGCAGTATTATAATCTGTTTTCGCGCCGCACGACCAATGCGGGCATCACAGAAGTGGCCAACACCAATCGGCGTCTTCTGGGGGCCTACAAGGGCGCCGACGGGATCAAGACCGGCTATACCCGTGCCGCTGGCTTCAATCTCGTGGCCTCTGCCGAACGTGGGAATGAACGGATCATCGCCACCGTTTTCGGTGGGAAATCCACCGCATCGCGCAACGCCAAAGTGGCGGAACTGCTTGACCTCGGCTTTCGTCGTGCGCCCAGCCAGGCCCCGCTGCGCAAACCCTCCAAACCAAATTACGTGCCGGGAGATGGGCCAATCATCGTCGCTGGAAATCAGGACGCCCCCAAAGGCGCGGGCAAGATCATTCGGTTGAGCGGAGCCGTCAAAACCTCTTATCGTCCCAAGATGCGGCCCGGTGCCGACCCGGCACCTGTGTTGGTGGCCGAGACCCCTGCCAGCACCGTGGACATGTCCGAAGACATACAACTCGCCCTTCAGGCCGCCCAAACCGAAGAAACCACCGCAAGTGCCGCCTCCACAGCCGTCTCGGACGCTTTGGTACCCACCATGCGGCCCGCGGCACGCCCCCAGGCGGTGGCATATGCCAAACCCGAACCCGAAGTGGTCACCCGCGTGTCTACATCCGGTGGGCGGCATTGGGGCGTGAACATCGGGCGCTATACCAGCCGCTACAAAGCTGAAAAGGTGTTGTTGCAGACGGCCCTGGCCGAAATGTCGTCGCTGGATGGATCACTGCGTAAAGTGGTGCGCCGACCCACCGGGTTCGACGCCAACTTCATGGGCATGACCCGGGATACGGCCGATCTGGCCTGCCGCCGTTTGCAGTCGCGCAACATGACCTGCTTTATGATCGGACCATCCTGAGCACGCTTTACGTCCGGGCTGCCTTGCGGATCCATTTGACGAAAGCGCGCAGCGCCGGGCGTGGCACGCCGGGGCGCGTAACAAGGTGATATCCAGCCCCCGGCAGCGCATCCTCGTGCAGGATCAGCAGCCGACCTGACTGAATGTCCGCCTCGACAAAGGCGCGCACGGTCACAGCCAGCCCCTGCCCGTCCCGCGCACCATCCAGCATCAGGTTGCCCGGCACCTGGGTCAGAACCCCCCGCAAGCCACCCATCACGCCCTTTGCTTCAAGCCAGCGTGTGCTTTCGGACGTGCCGACCTCTTCCAGCCAAGGGAGCTCGCCCAGGCGGGTCAGATCGGTGGTGTCATGGCCTGCCACCAAGGCGGGTGCGGCCACCACGACCATTGAGGTCTCAAGCAGCAACTCATCGTCCAGCCCGTCCCATCCGCCGACACCGTAGCGGATCGACACATCAACCCCGCCGGGGCTGAGCGTCACAAGATCAGCGGTGGGGTTCAGCACCAGATTGATGCCTGGATGGGCCGCGCGAAATTCAGACAAGCGCGGCATCAACCACGCAGCCGCAAAGCTGGGGGTGGGCGAGATGTACAGCGGGCGCGCCGCCTCTGCCCCCGTCACAAGCGCCACGGCGCGGGCGATACTGGCAAAGCCGTCACTACACCCTTGGGCCAGAATCTCTCCGTCCGGGGTCAGCACCATGGCCCGTCCCGACCGATCCAACAGGCTGAGACCCAGATGCGCCTCAAGCGCGCGCAATTGCTGGCTGATCGCGGCGTGGCTGACACTGAGGGACGCGCCTGCCCCCAGAATACTGCCCGTCTCCACGAAGGCAGCGAAGGCGCGCAATGCCGCCAACGGGGGGAGCTCCTTCCAATCCATATGTCACCCCAGCTTACATTAGAGATTTTCAATTGAGTCGCATGATAACGCCGTTTGCGCAAGTCTGGCGGCATAGAGACATCAACAAGCGAGGTTCTCCCATGCTCGATATCTACGCCCGAACTTTCATGGTCGCGTCGCGCACCCGGCGCTGCATCCCCGTCAGTACCCCCAAGCGCAAATGGTGGCATGCCCCACGCACCACCTGCATTGATCTGGACAGGCTATGAGGATCGCGCTGCGTCAGACGATGGGTACGGATGCGATAAAATGGATCGCGTCCGTGCTCCAAATCCTGGGCTACGGGGCCACGGCGATGGGGTCCACACCCCTCAATCTCTACTTTTTCAGCGCGGGGATCATGGGCTGGTTCATCGTCGGGCTGCACTGGAACGACCGCGCGATCATGTTGATTCACGCGGTTGCCGGGGCCGCAATGGTTGTGGGCCTGCTGGCCTAGTGCGTCGCTTGCAGCAACAGACGGGTGTAATCGGTCTGGGGCCGCTCAAACAGATCATCCGCCGCCCCCTGTTCGATCACGTCACCCTGTTTCATCACCAGCACTTTGTGACTCATCGCGCGCACGACTTTCAGATCGTGGCTGATGAACAGAAAGGCCAGCCCGTATTTGCGCTGTAGCCCGCGCAGCAATTCCACGATCTGGACCTGCACCGTCATGTCCAGCGCCGAGGTCGGCTCGTCCAGCACCACCAGTTTGGGGCGCAAGACCATGGCGCGTGCAATCGCGATACGCTGGCGCTGGCCACCGGAAAACTCGTGTGGATAGCGATCCATCGTTAGCGGATCGAGGCCGACTTCGGCCATGACCTCGGCCACCACCTCGCGCGGGGTGCGCCCGTCCTCGATCCCATGCACACCCAACCCCTCTGCGATGATCTGCATCGCCGTCATACGCGGGCTGAGCGAGCCATAGGGGTCCTGAAAGACGATCTGCATGTCCTTGCGCAGGCGGCGCAATTCGCGCACCGACCACGCCCGGATGTCCTGCCCCATATAGACGATGCTACCCTCGGACGAGATCAGGCGCATGATCGCGAGCGCCAGCGTCGTCTTGCCAGATCCGGATTCGCCCACGATACCCACGGTTTCACCGGCATGGACTTGCAGGGTAGCATCGTTGACGGCCTTTACATGGCCGACCGTCTTGCGCAGGAAACCTGCGGTGATGGGAAACCAGACCTTGAGGTTGGCCGTCTCGGCCACCAGTTTGGCATCTTCAGGCACGGGGGCGGGTTGGCCAGTCGGCTCCGCACTCAGTAGTTTTTGTGTGTAGGGATGCCGGGGGTTGGCGAACAACTCCGCCGTCGGGCCCGTTTCGACAATCTCGCCCTGCTGCATGACGCAGACCCGGTCGGCAATGCGGCGCACGATCCCGAGGTCGTGGGTGATGAACAAAAGGCCCATGCCTTCGGCTTCCTTCAACTCACCCAACAGGTCGAGGATTTGCGCCTGAATGGTGACATCCAGCGCGGTCGTGGGTTCGTCCGCAATCAGCACATCGGGTTTGTTGGCCAACGCCATTGCGATCATCACCCGCTGCCGCTGCCCGCCTGACAGTTGGTGGGGATAGGCCGACAGACGGCTTTCAGCGTCACGGATGCCGACCTTGTCCAGCAGTTCGAGGATGCGGCCCCGCGCCTCTTGCCCGACAATACCCTGATGCAGCGCAAGGCTTTCGCCCAGTTGCTTTTCAATGGTGTGCAGCGGGTTCAGCGACGTCATCGGTTCCTGGAAAATGAACGAGATGTCGTTGCCGCGCACCTTGCGCAACAAACGCTCGTCTGCGCCGATCATTTGCTGGCCGTCATAGGTGACGGAGCCTGATACCTCGGCACTGTCGCCCAGAAGGGACACGGTCGACAGGGCCGATACGGACTTGCCCGACCCCGATTCCCCCACCAGTGCGACGGTTTCCCCCCGCGCAACCGAGAAAGACACACCGCGCACAGCTTCGGTCAGCTTGCCATCCTGGCGGAAGCCAACCCGCAGATCCTTAACGTCGAGAAGAGGGGTCATGAAAACGTCTTTCGCGGGTCGAAGGCGTCGCGGATGCCTTCAAAGATGAAGATCAGAAGGCTCAGCATGATCGCGAACACGGTGAAGGCCGTGAAGGCGAGCCACGGCGCTTGCAGGTTCTGTTTGGCTTGGAGCGTCAATTCGCCCAAGGACGGTGCCGATGAGGGCAGCCCAAAGCCAAGGAAGTCGAGCACCGCAAGCGACGAGATCGTGCCGGTGATGATAAAGGGCAGCATCGTCAGCGTCGCAACCATCGCGTTGGGCAGCATATGGCGGAACATGATCGTGAGGTTGTTCACCCCAAGCGCGCGTGCGGCCCGTACATATTCCAGATTGCGCGCGCGCAGGAATTCCGCACGCACCACACCCACCAAACCCGTCCACCCAAACAGGACCAACAAGAAGACAAGCAACCAGAAACTGCGCCCCAGAATGGCAAACATGATGATAATCACATAAAGGCTGGGGGTCGAAGACCAGATTTCGATGATCCGCTGAAAGATCAGATCGGTGCGCCCGCCGAAATAGCCCTGCACCGCGCCCGCAACAATTCCTATCGCGGCACTGGCCCCGGTAACGACCAGCGTGAACAGCACCGACAGACGAAAGCCGTGGATGACCCGCGCCATCACATCGCGCTTGGTGCCGTCCGTGCCCAGCAGGTTTTCGCCATTGGGGGGCAGTGGGGCCGCGCCGGGGCGCTCGACGGCCGTATCGAACGAGTAAGGAATGAGCGGCCAGATCGTCCACCCTTTGCTGATTGCCTCGCCATCGACTTCGCCGTCCTGAGCGTCGTCAATCACGCCCTCAGGATCGTCAAAGCAGGCATCCAGCCCACCAGATACGATCAGGCACTCAACCTCTGGGTCGCGGTAGCTCGCCTCGGTCTGGAAATCGCCGCCAAAGTCCGTCTCGGCATAGAAATTCCAGATCGGGGTGTAAAACTGACCCTGATAGCGCACGAGGATCGGCTTGTCATAAGCCAGAAACTCCGCACACAGTGACAGGCCAAACAGGACAGCGAAAATCCACAGCGACCAATAGGCGCGGCGGTTCTTCTTGAAGTTTCGCCAGCGGCGTTGGTTGAGCGGCGACAGGGAAAAGAACTTGCGCTTGGGCGCCGGGACGACTGCGGGAGCGTCGGTATCTTGCACAGCCATCAGCCCTCCCTCCGCTCAAAGTCGATGCGGGGATCGACCAGAACATACATGAGGTCCGACAGGATGCCGACCAGCAGGCCCATGAGGCCAAAGATATAAAGGGTGCCAAAGACGATGGGATAGTCGCGTGCCACTGCGGCCTCAAACCCAAGGCGTCCCAGACCATCAAGTGAAAAGATCGTCTCGATGATCAGTGAACCGCCAAAGAACACGCCGATGAACACAGCCGGAAAGCCTGCAATCACGATCAGCATGGCGTTGCGGAACACGTGACCATAAAGGACGCGGCGTTCCGACAGGCCCTTGGCGCGCGCGGTCATCACGTAGAGCTTCTTGATCTCGTCCAGAAAGCTGTTCTTGGTCAGCAAGGTCAGGGTCGCAAAGGCTCCGATGGTCCCGGCCAAGACGGGCAGCGTGATGTGCCAGAAATAGTCGGCGACTTTGCCAAGCGCGCTCAACTCATCAAAATTATCCGAGGTGAGGCCGCGCAGCGGGAAGATCTGGTAGTAACTGCCCCCCGCGAACAGAACCAGCAGCAGGATTGCAAACAGAAACCCGGGGATCGCATAGGCCGCGATAATCGCGCCGGACGTCCATGTATCAAAGGGTGTGCCGTCCATCACCGCCTTGCGGATGCCAAGCGGTATCGAAACCAGATAGGCAATCAAGGTGGACCACAATCCAAGGCTGACTGACACGGGCAACTTTTCGATAACCAGATCAATCACACCGATAGATCGAAAGTAACTTTCGCCGAAATCAAAGCGGGCGTAGTTCCAGACCATATTCAGGAACCGCTGCACGGGTGGTTTGTCAAATCCGAACTCACGTTCCAGCTCGGCGATGAATTCGGGCGGCAGGCCCCGTGCGCCCACATAGGTGCTGTCCGAGGCGGTGTTCAGCTCGTCCTGACCGGCATCATTGTTGCCCCCTGCAAACCCGCCAAACACGTCGCCACCCCCTTGGGCGCGCGCGATGGCCTGTTCGACCGGGCCGCCGGGCACGAATTGGGTCAGCGTGAAGTTGACCAGCAAAATGCCCAACAGTGTCGGGATAACCAACAGCAGTCGGCGCAGGATATAGGGGGCCATCCGCTTACCTCAACGCGCCGGAGGCTTTGAGCGCGGCGGCCTTTTCCTCATTGTACCACCAGAAATCGAGCTGACCCAAACCATAGGCGGGCAGCACGTCGGGGAATTCATACATGTCGTAATACGCGACCCAGTGATTGGGTTTGTACCACAGCGGGATCATAATGACCTCATGGCGCAGGGCCCGGTCCAGCGCCATAACGGCGGTGTTTTCCTCTTCGCGGTTGGCGGCCGCAAGCGCCGCTTCGATGATCGCGTCGACCATTGGGCTGGCGAGACCTGCGGGATTGAACAGCGAGAACGCGGACGCTTCAGAGCCGAAGAACTGTCGGAAACCCGTCCCGACCCCAAGGATCGCAGGATAGCTGTCAAACACCAGATCGTAATCCCGATCCCGTTCACGCGAAGTGTACTGAGACGGGTCAACCTTTTCCAATGTGATATCAATCCCCAGTTTTTCGACGTTCGACACGAAATTCTCCATCGCACCGGACAAGGTATCTGGTGAAGAGGAATTGAACAGGAAGTTGATCTTGAGCGTCTGCCCGTCCTTGCGCCGGATGCCGTCGTCGCCCACAGCCCACCCCGCCTTGTCCAACAGTGCCATCGCAGTTCGTGCGTTGCGTCGATCAAATAGGCGCGCCTCGTTGGAGGTGTGCGGCATCCGTGCCTCTTGGGTCAACATTTCCGGAGGAACGATGTCGCCAAGGTTCTCAAGAAAGGCCAGTTCGGCACCCTCGGGTACGCCTGTGGCCATCACGGGCGTATCTTGGCTGAAAGATGCGCGCGGTTTGAACAAACTGTACTGCAAGGACGCATTGGTCCACTCGAAATTGTAGGCCAGCGACACCGCTTCGCGCACGCGGCGATCCTCGAACACGGGCGACTTCAGGTTGAACACAATGCCCGATGGGGTGGGCGGCGTGCCGTCTCGTAATTCGCGCTGCACAATGGTGCCGTTGTTGACCTTGGGCGTGTCATAGCCTGTCGCCCACTTTTTGGAGTCGCTTTCGGTCCGGTAAGTGAACTCACCCGCCAGGAAACCCTGAAAAGCCGCCTCGGCATCGCCAAAATATTCGATGCGGATAGTGTCAAAGTTGTTGCGACCAACATTGATCGGCAAATCATTGCCCCAATAGTCAGGATTACGTTTGTAGACCACGCGGCGATTCACATCGAAACTGTCAAGCATGTAAGGGCCCGATCCGGGCGAGGTTGTCAGGCGGGATTCATCCAGCCGCGCGCCCGTTTCCTCGTACCACTTCTTGGACCAGGCGGGCACAAATCCCACTTGATCAATGAGCGAGCGGCGCGAGATGCCTTCGGTGAAATAGAACTTGATGCGATGATCATCGAGCACTTCGACCTTCGGGATACGCTTGCGCACCGCGTCACCATAGGACTTAAGACCCTGATCCAGAAGCAGGTTGTGCGAGAAATAGATGTCGTGGGCCGTGACCGGGTCCCCGGTCGAAAACCGGGCTTCGGGGCGCATGTGGAAGATCACCCAGTTCTTGCCCTCGTCATATTCGATGCGTTCCGCCAGCAGGCCGTAATATTCAGCATAGACATCCGCCGGCGCAGGGGTGGCGTTCACGCCTTCGCCAAGCAGGCTCTCATACATCACGCTCGACAACCCGGCCCCGCGGCCTTTGCGGGAATAGGGGTTGAGGGAGTCAAAGGTACCGACAGTGCCCAGTGAAATCTCGCCCCCCTTGGGTGCATCCGGGTTGACATAGTCGAAATGCGGAAAGTCCTCGGGATATGTCAGATCGCCGTAAAACGAAAACCCATGGGACTTGATGATCGTTTCGTGCCCATCCGCGCGCGTCAGACTGGCCCATGCGAACGTGGCAACAAGCCCCAAGATCGCCAAGGCCCCCCATCGGGCGGCGGTCTCTCGCGCTGCCTTGGTGCGGGCTTGTGCTTGGGTCCGGGATCTGGTGTCACGCATCGCTTATCCTCCAATATGGCGTTCGGGGCCGTCTTGTCGTTGGAATTTAGGCTAAGTCGCGGGCGGGCCAATATGCAACTTGAGATTCCGTGATCTCACAGCGGCATGAGACCTCATGTTTGAAATATATCCACGAAAAAGGCCGCATGCGAGCATACATGCGGCCTGAAATCTGTGGGTTCGATCCAGATCAATCGTCAAGGCTGTCGAGATAGGCAATCAGGTTGGCCCGATCTTCGATGTCTTTCAAACCGTTGTAACCCATGGATGTACCGGGGGCCCACCCGCGTGGATTCTCAAGGAAACCATTGAGGTTTTCGGGCGTCCAGACCTCTGCAACCTCAGACAGTGCGCCGGAGTAGGAGGCGTAATCGGTCGACCCGACCTCGCGACCCACGACACCGTGCAGGTAGGGGCCAACGCCATTTTCACCCGCTTCGGCTTTGTGGCACGCGCTGCACTGGCGGAACAGGCGCACGCCCGCTTCGGCATCCGCACTGGCGTAAACGTCGGCAAAGGCAACTTCGATCGCTTCTTCGTCCGCTTCTTCGGCACCTGTATCGATCACATAAGACTGCTCACCATGGCCACCAGAATGATAGAGTTCTTCGGCGGCCCATTTGCCAAGCAGGAGAATCAGCAGCGCCCCACAAAAGCTGGCAGCGATTTTGGTGAAGGTCATCGTGTCGAACATAAGGATTCCGTTCCGCGACTTTTGTTAGCGTTCCGCGCGATATCTATTGCTTCCCCTCCGTACTGGCAAGGTATAGAAAGCGCGACCAATCGCCCTGCCCCGACAAGGACTGTGGCGCATGGACAAGGATGTAACGATGTCAGAGCGGATTGCGTTCCAGGGAGACTTGGGGGCCTACAGTCACGAGGCCTGCCTGAGCACCCGCCCCTCCGGCACGCCCGTGCCCTGCACCACCTTTGAGGACGTGTTTGCCGCCGTGCGCGAAGGCCGTGCCGATATGGCCATGCTGCCGGTCGAAAACACGACCTACGGGCGGGTTGCCGACATTCACCGCCTTCTGCCTGAAAGCGGTATGCACATCGTGGACGAGGCCTTTGTGCGGGTGCGCATTTCGCTGATGGCACTGCCGGGACAAACGCTGGACGATATCAAACACGTGCGCGCACATCTGGTGTTGCTGCCGCAGGCCCGTGCGTTTCTGGATGCCAACGGGATCACAGCCGAAGCCGCCGCGGACAGTGCAGGCGCAGCAGCGGCCATCGCCGCGTCCGGTGAAATGGGTGTGGGCGCATTGGCCTCGCATGTGGCCGCTGACATTCACGGGCTGAACGTGCTGGCCACCGATATCGAGGATCAGGGCCACAACACCACCCGCTTTTTGCTGATGTCACCGGATGAGGACCTGTCGCGCCGAGGCGAGACGATGATCACCACCTTCGTTTTCGAGGTGCGCAACATTCCCGCCGCACTTTACAAGGCGATGGGTGGCTTTGCGACGAACGGGATCAACATGACCAAGCTGGAAAGCTACATGGTCCGGGGCGCGTTCACGGCCACGCAATTCTATGCGGATGTCGAAGGGCACCCCGACGACCCCGATCTGGCCCGCGCCCTCGAGGAACTCGATTATTTCACCAACCGTCTCGACATTCTGGGGGTCTATCCGGCGGCGGCCAAACGGGACTAGGCGCTGCGCTGCAGCCGATCCTCAAGCCCCTTGGTATAGTCGGCCACGCGCAGCTTGAACCGCTTGGTCAGGTTGGTTTTCGCAAGCTTGAGGGACTGCACCAGCAACCGGGCTGACAGGTTCAGAGGGGTCACTTCCAGTGCAATATTCATCCGGGTACGACTGCGTGACAGCGCCAGCAGTTCGATATCAAAACGACCTTCCATCCCAGAAGATTTAGCATCAAATACCATCTCGTTGGGCGCATCAAAGCGGGCCATTTCGATGTCGACATCGCGCCGCCGCCCGCGCATATCAAAGGCCGTTTTCCATTTCATCCCAACGCCGGGCTGGGTAAGCGGATCAATGCGTTGCACATCGGCCCCGCGCCGCATCGCCTGACGTTCAAACCCCTCGAAATCACACAAGGCATCAAACACCTGATCAATCGGGGCTGCGATATCTTCGCGCGTTGAGAATTTCATGGAATGTGCCTGTCAGCCGGGATTTTGCGCAGTGTTCCCTTAATCCAGCGTGTCCGCAAGCCAGTTTTCCAGTAAAAAGTGCGCGATGGCACCTTTGCGGGCAGGGAGGATCGTGGAGTGTTCACCCGCAAAGATATCCATCATTTCCTCGCGACCGACCCACATTGCGGCCTCGATTTCGGCAGCGTCAATGGTGATCTCGCGGCTGGTCGCGATGCCGCGACACCCAAACATCAGCGAGGCCGGGAACGGCCAGGGCTGACTTGACAGATAGTCGACCGCACCCACGCGCACACCCGCCTCTTCGAACACTTCCCGGCGTACGGCAGCCTCAAGGGTTTCACCCGGTTCGACAAATCCGGCGAGCAGCGAAAACATCCCCTCGGGCCAGCCGGGCGATCGTCCCATCAACACTGAATTGCCATGGGTGATCAGCATGATGACAACCGGATCCGTGCGCGGAAAGTGGTGGGCACCGCAAGTCGAACATGTGCGTTGCCACCCGCCCTGCATCATATCGGACGCGGCACCGCATCTGGCGCAAAATCGGTGACTCTCGTGCCATCCAAAGATCGCCTTGGCCGTCGCCGCCAGTTCTGCATCGCGCGGGGTCAGCCATGTCATCACGCGGCGAAGTTCAGCAAAAACTTCGTCGGGGCCAAAGGCCGGATGGTGCTGCTCGCTCGGGTCCAGAAACGCCCCCAATTGCGCGCTGTCGATATCCGCCGGGGCCCATCCCGACAGATCATGGGCAAAGCGGGGCGCATCCTCTTCACGGCCCAGAAAGACTGGCGATGCCGCCGCATCTGCCAAGGCAGGGTGATCAAGCGGCACACGCAACAGCGCGGCGGGCCGGTTCTTCGAGATCAGCGGCTTGCCCTGCCACAGCAAAATAGTGCGCGCCAGCGGATCCACAGCAGCGGCTGCCAAGGCCGCAGAATCCGCACGCAGTTCTGCCGCGCGGTCCAGACCGGACCCCCCAAAAGTAACCGTTTCGGCGTGTCGCATAATGCGTGCTCCCTGCGCTGGTGTATCTGCGGTGCAGGCTTGGCATGACAAACACGGCGGCGCAATGGACGCCCGGCCCGCCACGCAGCCTCATCTCGATTTTCCCGTAATACGGGTTGCCATTACTCTACCTCTGGGTGAACGTAAACGGATGAACTCGCCCAAAGCCCATCTGCGCCTCCTCGCCACCAGTGATGTGCATATGCACGTTGTTGGATGGGATGCCCTGCGTGATACGCCCGTGTCGGGCCGCGGCATGGACAACCTTGCGCCACTCATTGCCATCGCACGTCAGGAAGCTGCCGGGACGTGCCTGTTGTTGGACAACGGGGATGCGCTGCAAGGGACGCCAATGGGCGACATGTGCGCGAAAATGCCGGCATCAGAGCCGCATCCTTGGGCGCACGTCCTGAATGCACTGGCATTTGATGCGGTTGGGCTTGGCAATCACGACTTTGACTTCGGTCTCGCGTTTCTGGAACAGGTCGTCGCGCAGATTGACGCCCCGGTCCTGTGTGCCAGCATCGGGGCGGGCGACGTCAAAGGGGTGCGTGCCAGCCAGATTTTGACGCGTGATGTTGAATGTTCGGACGACGAAACCCGGCAATTGGCCATCGGGGTCACCTCAGTTTTGCCCCCCCAAACCGCCATCTGGAACCACCGATATCTGTCGGGGCGCGTTGCCTTTGCCCGCGGTGTCGCGGCGGCCCGCCGGGCGGTACAGGCCCTCAAGACGGATGGCGCGGACCTGGTTGTCATGCTGTGCCACAGCGGTCTGGCCACCCCATCCGATGACGAGAATTTCGCCACAGCCATTGCCGCGCAGGTCAGCGGCATCGATGCGATGATCATGGGGCACACCCACCGGGAATTTCCTGCCATCATCCATAACGGGGGCGACAAGGCCAGCCCGGACGCGGGCACCGTGTGCGATGTGCCATCGGTCATGCCGGGATATGCGGCCGAGATGTTGGGGGTGATTGATCTGGCGTTGTCATACGGGGACGACACGTGGCAGGTCATGGGCCACAGCGTCGCCCTGCGACGCAACCACGCAACACAGATGCCAGACGCTGCGATCACCCGGATCGCGACCCCCGCAGTACGGCACACCCGCGCCGCCTTGGGCGAGGTTATCACGCAAACTGACACCGGATTTCACAGCTACTTTGAAATGCTGCAATCCGGGCCAAGCACACGGTTGATCGCAGATGCAATGATCGAAACGATCACGGACCATGTCGCAGGCACGGAACTGGCGGCACTGCCGGTCATAGCCTCAGTTGCACCCATGGCTCTTGGTGGGCGGGCGGGCCCCACAAACTTTGTCGAGGTCGCCGAAGGTCCGCTGACCTATGGCCATCTATCGACCCTTTGCCCCTATCCCAACGCGATCTGGGCCGCCGTGTTGACGGGCAGTGATCTATGGGCCTGGGCCGAACGATCTGCGGTCTATTTTTCCCCCACGCGCACCGGGCTCAGCAATTTGGTGAACCCCATGGCACCCTGTTTCAACTTTGATATCCTGCATGGGCCGACGACCCAGATCGACCCGTTTGCGATGCCCAGATACAGCCCTCAAGGGATCCCGACCCATGCTAATGCGGGCCGGATCACCGCGTTGACGCTTAACGGGGCAACCATTGCCGAGGACGCCCAATTCCTTGTCGGGATGACCAGTTATCGAGGTGCGGGCGGTGGGGCATATCCGGGTCTCACCGGAGACACGACACTGGTGCGCACCGATATTGAACTGAAATCGGCGTTGCGCGACCAACTGTCAACGCAAGGGATTGGCCCCGTGCGACAGTCCTCTGTCTGGGAATTCAGCGGGGCACATGACACCCCCACCGTCATCGAAACCTCTCCCAATGCCGCGCAACACCTTGATGACATTGCCGCCTTTGATCCAGTGCCCATCGGACTGAGCGACGAAGGTTTCCTGCGGATCAAGGTTTTGATCTGAGGACATCTTGCGTTGCGCACGCCAGCAACCTATATGCGGGTCGAGAGGTTGGCGCGGGCGAGCGCCTCGCCAACCCGGTCAGATCCGGAAGGAAGCAGCCGTAACGAGCCCCGCTTGGGTCGTTGTCAATCTCTCACCAACTGCCCCATCCGCACGCATGTGCGTGATGCGGGGCGGGCCGTTCAGCCCTCCAGTAGTGTCGCCCAGATCGCCCGATTGCGCCGCGAGAATGCGCCAAGGTGACCAATCGCATCAAGGTCGCAGTCCTTTGGATCTATCGTCACATGTTCGACCCCTGGCCCATAGACGGACCGTAAGCGTTCAACACAGTGGACGGGGATCAGGTCATCATCCGCAAAGGAATGGAGCCGCACCCGCGCAGCACTTTGCCAATTCGGCGCGGGCAAGCGGGTGCCGATATCGGCGTCATAAAAATCCCGCGACGTGCACCATTTGCGCCATTGCCAAAAGACGCCTGCGGGCAGGTCCTCTCCGAATCTCAAGCGTTTGGCAGGCAGATACCCGCACAGCCGGGTGGCGACGGGCCCGAGCCCGAACCAGAAGTTGAGCGCCATCGCACGGTAAGGCCATGGATGATCCGAATGGTGCACCATGCCCGATGCCACGCCGATAACCCGCACGACGTCGTCCATATCGGACTGGTTGGGCAACACCATCGCGCCCAGGGAATGGCCGATGATCCACAGCGAAACACCCGGCACCTCAACGCGCATGATACGACGCGCCGCAGTCTGATCACGGATGCCCCAGTCGGACATGTCCGCACCCACTTTGCGCATCGGTCCAGCATGAGATCGCCCCATCCCGCGATAGTCATAGGTGAGGCAGGCCATCCCCCGCTCTGCCGCCAGCCAACGGGCAAAATGGGTGTAAAACGTCTGTGGCACCCCCGTTGCGCTGTTCAGAACCACAGCCGCAAAAGGACGCCCTGATGGCAGATACAAGCGACCGACCAATTCGGCCCCATCTTCGGTCTTGAACGCGACCGACCGCTCGCGGACAGCACGTTGTGGCGCATCGGCATCGAACATGGTGGACCCTCTTTCAGCACAATCACGGGACTAGACCGAATGGTCTAATCTTGACGCTGGACCAATCGGTCTACTCCTGTCAAGATCAAAGAATGACCACCACCGCCCTCCCCACCAAAGACCGGTTGATCCAGTCGGCGGCCACGTTGTTTCGCACGCGGGGTTATCACGGGGTGGGTCTGGCCGATTTGCTGAGCCATGCCAAAGCACCCAAAGGGTCGCTCTACCACCACTTTCCAAACGGAAAGTCCGACCTCGCGATGGCGGCGGCCACATGGGCGTCAGACCAGATGCTGCGCCTGATTGCGGCCAGTTTCGATGGGGCGGACACGTTCAACGACGGGGCCACGACCTTGTGTTTCAAGCTGGCCAAGCTGTTCGATCTGACCGGATGGGACACGTGCCCGATTGCTGCGACGTTGTTCGAGGGACCGGACAACACCGATTTCCGCGCCCATGCCAGCCATATTTACGAAGGGTGGATCGCCGAAGTGCACGACCATGCCGAACGCTTCGGCCTGCCCGAGGATCAGGCCCAAACCAAGGCTGAAAACCTGTTCGTACTGATCCAGGGCGGGTGGATGCTGGCGCGCGCGCGGCGCAGTTCGGACGTTTTGCGCACCCTACCCGCGCTGTTGTAAGACACCCAGACGCAGAGCAGAGTACGCCGATGGCCAAGAGTGCCGTGTTGTGGTCCCTCTAAACCTCAAAGTCGAGCTGCGACAAACCTATCGCGATCCTTCATCTGACTGGGATCACCGCCGCGCTGTTCGGATCTGCCATGCGCAAAGGTATGGCATCGTAGATGATCGTTGCCGATCCCCGGACCGCCAGCGCGACCACGCCTGCGCCTCTTGCGATCTTCGATGTGGCGGTTTTGGTCATTCCACGCAGGTGCATGATGTTTCCCCGTTGTCATGGTGCGTCAACGCTCAGTGGGTCACAATAATTGCATCGCACGGGGATCTGAAAGGCTGTCACCCCATGCACACTTAGGTGACGCCAGCTGTGGACGCCGCCGCGCGTGGCCCGTAGGTTTGCACTGGCACCGCGAATCCACCCAATCCGACCCAGAGGCTTATGTCCGACGAAACCCAAAAATATCAGGTCCTCGCCCGCAAATACCGGCCCGAAACCTTTGTTGACCTTGTGGGTCAGGACGCGATGGTGCGCACGCTGAAAAATGCGTTCGAGGCAGACCGGATCGCGCAAGCCTTTGTTATGACGGGGATTCGTGGGACGGGTAAAACCACGACCGCACGGATCATCGCGAAGGGGATGAACTGCATTGGGCTCGATGGCAGCGGCGGGCCCACCACCGAACCCTGCGGGCAATGCGAACACTGCGTCGCCATCATGGAGGGGCGGCATGTCGATGTCCTTGAGATGGACGCCGCCTCGAACACCTCCGTCAACGACATCCGCGAGATCATCGATTCGGTGCACTACCGCGCTGCCTCGGCCCGTTACAAGATCTACATCATCGACGAAGTGCACATGCTGTCCAACAGCGCCTTCAACGCGTTGCTGAAGACGCTGGAAGAGCCGCCCGCCCACGTGAAATTCATCTTTGCGACCACCGAAATTCGCAAAGTGCCCGTAACTGTTCTGTCCCGCTGCCAGCGGTTTGATTTGCGCCGCATCGAACCCGAGGTGATGATCGCGCTGCTGCGCAAGATCGCGACAGCCGAAGGGGCCGAGATTGCCGCTGACGCGCTGGCGCTGATCACCCGCGCCGCCGAAGGATCTGCGCGCGATGCCACATCGCTGCTGGATCAGGCGATTTCGCACGGAGCCGGTGAAACCAGCGCAGATCAGGTACGCGCGATGCTGGGCCTTGCGGATCGGGGTCGGGTGCTGGACCTGTTTGACATGATCCTCAAAGGGGACGCGGCCAGCGCGTTGACCGAGCTTGGCGGGCAATATGCGGACGGGGCCGATCCGATGGCCGTTCTGCGGGATCTGGCCGAAATCACGCACTGGGTGTCGGTGGTGAAAATCACGCCCGAGGCAGCGGATGATCCAACCATTTCCCCGGATGAACGCGCACGTGGGCTAACGATGGCCAAAGCGTTGCCGATGCGGGTACTGACCCGGCTGTGGCAGATGCTGCTCAAGGCACTGGACGAGGTTGCCGCAGCCCCCAACGCGATGATGGCGGCGGAAATGGCTGTGATCCGCCTGACCCATGTGGCCGACCTGCCCAGCCCTGACGAGCTTGTGCGCAAGTTGCAGAACGCGACGCCCCCGACTCCGGCAGCCCCCCCGGCACAAGGCGGTGCATCCTCTGGCGTTCAGGCCGTGCAGCAAGCGCAGACCCGGATGGCGGCCCAGCCCAATACCGCAGGGCAAACGACCGCTCTGGCGCAGCATCGCGACGCGGCTTTGGCCCGCTACCCCAGCTTTGATCATGTGCTGGAGCTGATCCGCACCAATCGCGACGTCAAACTGTTGGTCGAGGTTGAAACGACCCTGCGGCTGGCCGCCTACCAACCGGGCCGGATCGAATTTGTGCCCACCGAAAAGGCACCCCGCGATCTGGCCCAACGCCTTGGTGCGCGCCTGCAATTGTGGACCGGCAACCGGTGGGCCGTCTCGGTCGTGAACGAAGGCGGCGCAGACACCATCGCCGAGGTGCGCGACGCCGCTGATCTGGCCCTGAAAGCAAAGGCCGAGGCGCATCCGCTGGTACAGGCCGTCATCGCCCAGTTCCCAAAGGCCACCATCACCGCCATCCGGAAAGCCGAAGACATCGCGCAAGAGGCCCATATCGAAGCGCTGCCCGAAGTCGACGATGAATGGGACCCCTTTGAAGAGGACTAAGCGCACCTTCGCCGCGATTGGTGCCGCTGTGTTGGCATGGCCGACCGTGGCGCATGCGTATGCCTGCACCACTTTGCGCCCGGATTGGGACGGCACGCCTGCGTCGGCAGTCGGCGAAACAATCGGGCTGCTGACCGCGCCGATGGGTCTCTTTTTGCTGGCGGCAACGGTCATGGCGGTTTTGGTGCGCAGCCAATGGGGCGGGCTGGTTGCCGTCCTGCTATGGACGGCTTTCATCACCTTCGTGACCATGGCTGATTCAGACGGACAGCGGACCCTGGCCATGGCAGAGGGCTGCGTTGGCCCGCCGACCTTGTTCATTGCGACGGCGGCTGCGATATGTGTTGCAATTGTTTTATACACCATGCCGCGCAAAAGCGGCGACTGACATGCGGAGATAGCGACAGATGCTCAAAGGACTTGGCGGCCTTGGTGATATGGCCGGGATGATGAAAAAAGCGCAGGAAATGCAGGCCAAGATGGCCGAGATGCAGGACGAATTGCACAGCATCTCGGTGACGGGCGAGTCCGGCGCGGGTCTGGTCAAAGCAACCGCAACGGCCAAGGGAGAGTTGACTGCACTGGATATCGACCCCTCGATTTTCAATGGCGACGACAAAGAAGTGGTTGAGGATCTGATTCTGGCTGCGATCAAGGACGCGCAGGTCAAAGCCTCCGAACGCGCGCAGGAAGAGATGGGCAAGCTGACCGAAGGGATGGGTCTGCCAGCCGGTATGAAACTGCCGTTCTAAACGCAGCCGTCAACGCCATACTAGGACTTGCGCGACAGACGCACGACCGCCGCCGGCATCAGCGCATCCACCACCAGAGCCGGCGTGCGCGTCGATGGCCCTCCGCGTTGGGTGCGTCGAATAATCACGACCGTGCTCAGGAATGCCATATAAAGGGCGAAAGTGATGCTCAACCGATTAAGCCCCTCACGAAACGTGAGCGCGGTGCCACTGCCCTCGTTTGCCCGGCGTGCGCCACTTTCTGCACCCTCTGCCGGCTCGGTTCCTGCGATATTGGAATTGCTGTCCTCGCATCCCTCGCGGATGGCAGTGGCCAGTCGTTCCGTGTGCCGCGTGTCAGCGGGCGATAATCGCACGCCATTGCCTTTGGCCAGTGAGGCAGACACGACCATAAGTGCGTTGACGGATCGCATGTTCGCACGCCTGAGTTCACCGGGTAGGGTTGTGCGCACCACTGCCGGGTCCAGGCGGCTTAACGCAAGACGCAAACGATTGCGTTGATGAATTGCGACCTCGGCACCGCTAAGGCGCACGTCATTCAACGTCTTTACCAATACCCGAATGGCAGGCGGATATGCACAGGCCAGCGCAGGGCCGGACACCATCACCGCACAAACCCATAAATAGCCAATAAACAAAACCCGACGCACTAAAACCCTCACTTTTTTTGACGTGACAGACGAAGCCTAGCGAGCGACCGTTTAAAACAAATGAACGCCCTTCCTGTTCGACCCAAACCGCAATAGATTGTGGCCGCATGAGCAGTACACGCGATATCGACGCCCTGATCGAGATGATGGCAAAGCTGCCCGGCCTTGGCCCCCGCTCGGCCCGGCGCGCGGTATTGCACATGATCCGCAAACGCGCGCTGTTGCTGACCCCGCTGGCCGATACCATGCAGACCGTCGCTGTGACCGCGCGCGAGTGCCTCAATTGCGGCAATGTCGGCACAGCCGATGTGTGCGATATCTGCACCTCGCCCAAGCGGGAAAACGGCGAATTATGCGTGGTCGAGGATGTGGCCGACCTGTGGGCGATGGAGCGGGCTGGCGTGTTCAAAGGCCGCTACCATGTGCTGGGCGGGACATTGTCCGCCCTGGACGCCATCGGCCCGGACGAATTGCGCATCCCACGTCTGATGGACCGGGTGGCCACCGAAGACATCACCGAGGTGATCCTGGCCTTGAACGCCACAATCGACGGGCAGACCACCGCGCACTATATCGCGGACCAGTTGGAGGGGAGGGTCACACTGACCTCGCTGGCGCAGGGCGTGCCGATCGGGGGGGAGCTGGACTATCTCGATGATGGTACTATCAGCGCGGCACTGAAGGCCCGCAAGGCGATCTGAGGGCTTAGGCCAGCGCCTGCTCAAACCCCGAAATCACAGCCTCCAGACCCGCATCCGTCACATCCTTATGCAGCACCAGACGGGTTGTTCCCAATGCCCCGCTCAGGCGCACACCCGAGGTTGCGAGGCGGGAAATAATCTGCGGCGTGATCCCGTTCCTGGGTGTGAAGAACACCATATTCGTGGCCTGGGTCACATCGCCATAGGCCGACAACGCCTGGCCCAGACGCGCGGCCCGCTGACGATCTTCGGTCAGGCGATCCACGTTATGCTTTAGCGCATGAAGGCTCGCGGCCGCCAGAATACCGGACTGGCGCGTACCGCCGCCCAGCATCTTACGCCAGCGCCGCGCACGCGCGATCAGGTCACGCGGCCCCACCAGCACGGAGCCAACCGGCGCACCCAGTCCTTTGGACAGGCAAATCGAAACAGTGTCGAAAATACCCGAAAGGTCAGTTTCCGCACAACCCAACGCCTCGACCGCATTGAAAAAACGCGCACCATCCAGATGGACCGACAGATCCGCCGCACGGGCCGCATCCACCGCCTGCTGGCAACGCGCCAGCGGCACGGCGTGGCCATTATGGGTATTCTCAAGACCAAGCAGACGCGTGATTGCATGATGCGAGTCGTCATCTTTGACGGCGGCTGCGATCGCATCGGGTTCCAATGCGCCATCGGCCGCTACATCCAGCGGATCAAGAGCAACACCGCCCAACACAGATGCACCTGCCGCCTCGTATTTGTAGATATGGTAACCGCGCCCGGTGATGATTTCATCGCCGCGCTGGCAATGGGCGAGCATACCGACAAGGTTGCTTTGAGTGCCTGAGGTCAGAAACAGACCAGCCTCTTTGCCCAATCGCTCGGCCAGTTCGGCCTCAAGCCGATTGACGGTTGCATCCTCACCATACACGTCATCCCCAACCTCAGCGTCGGCCATGGCCGCGCGCATGTCGGCGTCAGGGGTGGTGACCGTGTCACTGCGCAAGTCCGCGATGATGCCAGCGGTGGATTGAGTGGGTGCATATTGGGTCATGGGGATCCCTCAGACAAAAAATGGGCGCAACTCGGAATAAAGCACGCCCATCTGGCCATTACGGATGATGGATTGCTCAGGGCTGTTCGTCTTCGTCCTTACCGCCGTCTTTGGGCAGATTGAACAGGCTGTCCGCATCCACCAAGGTGGACTTGTCATCCTCATCCTCGTCAGCATCCGTATCCATCGACAGCGAGAACGTCTCAAGACCTTCGATGGCCGTCGGGATTTTGGGTTCCGCTTCCATGCCGAGGCTTTGCTCGGTGCTCACCAGCTTGCGGCGTTCATCGTCAGACATGACTACACCGTCGGCCGCCTTCTTGGCGGCGGCCTTCTGAACGGCGGCATCAAGTTCGGACTGTTTCGTCAGGCCCAAAGCAACCGGATCGACGGGCTGGATGTTCGAGATGTTCCAATGCGAGCGATCCCGAATCGACTGGATCGTCGGCTTGGTGGTGCCGACCAGTTTGGAGATCTGACCATCGGTCAATTCAGGGTGAAACTTGACCAGCCAATAAATCGCAGCGGGACGGTCCTGACGTTTGGACAGAGGAGTATAACGGGGGCCGCGGCGCTTTTCCTCGCCCACGGCGGCAGCGTTGTATTTCAGCGCCAGCTTGTGCAGCGGGTTCTTTTCAGCCGCGTCAATTTCGTCCTGCGTGAGCTGATTGTTGGCAATAGGATCAAAGCCTTTGACGCCTGCGGCCACGTCGCCGTCGGCAATGCCCTGCACTTCCAGCTCGTGCATTTCGACAAAGTCGGCGATCTGCTTAAAGCTGAGGGTTGTGTTGTCCACCAGCCAGACGGCGGTGGCCTTGGCCATGATCGGTTTTGCCATTGTCATGCTCCTTCGCGCATATCTGTCCCGTCGCCTGAAATCGGCGGCCTTGGTATTCAAGGCGGGTTTCCGTTGTGGGGGAACTTGGGCGGGATATAAGGGGTGAGGTCGAGAAAGGAAAGCCTTATGCGTGCTGTGGTGATCTGGATGTTGCTGGCGATACCCGCCTGGGCCGAAGGCGAGCAGTCAGGAGTGTTCGACTACTACGTGCTCAGCCTCAGCTGGTCGCCCAACTGGTGCGCCTATGAGGGCGATGCGCGCGGATCGGACCAATGCGACCCCCGCCACGATCATGGCTGGATCATGCACGGGCTGTGGCCGCAATTCCATCGTGGGTTTCCATCCTACTGCCCAACGGCGGAACGTCCGCCGTCGCGTCGCATGACGGCAGACATGTCTGACATCATGGGCACATCAGGGCTGGCTTGGCATCAATGGAAAAAACATGGGGTCTGTTCAGGCCTGTCGGCGGCGGATTATTACGCAATATCGCGCGACGCCTACGCCCGGGTCGCCCGACCGCCTGTCTTTCGCAAACTGCAAGACCCCGTGAAGCTGCCAGCATCCGTGGTGCAGGACGCATTCCTGCAATCCAACCCGGACATGGAGCCCGACGGCATCACGATCACATGCCGCGACGGGCATATACAGGAAGCCCGTATTTGCCTGTCCCGTGATCTTGAGCCCGTCCCCTGCGGACAGGATGTTGTTCGGGATTGCACATTGCGAGACGCGATTTTTGCGCCCGTCAGATAGATACAGACCCGCGGGTGGCGGCCGACCTGCAACACGCACCCACCAAAGCCGGGATCAGCGCGGGCTGAGCCGTCAGGGTGCCTCCGGCGGCGGTATTTTTAGTCAAAAGAATTGAAAAACGCCCGCGCCACTCATCCTGTGAGCACCGCGGGCGATAAAGAAGCACTGCTTCTTCTGGCACGGCCAACGGCTCCGCAGCCTGTACCACGTGCTGACATCACCAGATCAAAGTTAATTTGGCGTTTCTTTTGACCGAAAATACCGCGGGGGTGAGGCCAAAGGCCGAGGGGGCTGGCCCCCTTTTCAACCACCGGCCACCTCAAGCACGATCTTGCCGATATGGCCCGAGCTTTCCATCCGAGCATGTGCCGCTGCGGCTTCGCTCAAGGAAAACTCTGAGTCCATGACAGGCCCAACCCGACCAGACGCAAGCAGCGGCCACACAGCTTCGCGCAAATCCTGCGCAATCCGCGCCTTGGCAAGATCGCTTTGCGGCCGAAGCGTGCTGCCCGTTATGGTCAAACGGCGCGTCATCATCTGCACCATGTTCAACTCGACTTTCGGCCCTTCAAGAAAAGCGATCTGGACAAGGCGACCATCATCCGCAAGTGCGCTCAGGTTCCGCTGAATGTAGGCCCCCCCAACCATATCCAAAATCAGGTCAGCGCCGCCTTGCGCCTTCAGAACCTCAACATAATCTGCGTCCCGATAGTTGATCGCGACCTCAGCGCCAAGATCGCGGCAGGCTTGGCACTTTTCCTCAGAACCGGCAGTGGCGAACACACGCGCACCAAAGGCATGGGCAAGCTGGATGGCCGTTGTCCCAATCCCGCTGGACCCGCCATGGACGAGGAACCGCTCCCCACCCTTGAGGCCACCCCGCGTGAACACATTGGACCACACTGTGAAATAGGTTTCGGGCAGGCAAGCCGCCTGCTTTAGGCTCATACCATCCGGGATCGGTAAACAATGCGCTGCGGGGGTTGCAGCATATTCGGCGTAACCACCACCGGGCAGCAGGGCACAGACAAGGTCGCCGACGGCCAAACCGCTGACGCCCGCGCCGACCGCTACAACCTGTCCGGATGCCTCCAGTCCAGGCAAGTCACTTGCGGTCGGGGGCGGATTATACAGACCGGCGCGTTGCAACGCATCAGGGCGGTTGACGCCCGCCCATGCAACCTGAATGACAACCTCGCCATGTCCAACCTCGGGCCGCGGGCGATCCACGGCCCGTAGCACATCCGGGCCGCCCGGCTTGGTGATCTCGATCGCACGCATCTGCTTGGTCATCATCATTCGCTCCCTTTGGGGCAGCGTATCGTCTTTGGGTCCAGAAATGGAACCCATGCGGTTCGCTTTGCGCTGATGGCTACCTTAGCGCCAGCGGGAAGCAATGATGCAGCAATTGGGTCGCCATCGAAGCGTGGTCACCCGCGCAGTACATCTTGATTTGGATCTATTTGCTGTCTGAAGACCACATTCCGGGCATGTCTGAGGGTCTAACATGCGACGGTGCCTTGATTTGGCCAAGCAGCCAGTTCGGACCCGCCAACAATCCGCTCAATACCTTGTTGTTGCGGATTTGCGCTTTGACCTTTTCGATTTGCATCACATCGTCGATACGGCGGTCGAGAAACGCCCAGGTCGCCTGATTGTCCGCACTGTCGTCGCCCAACCAATACAGGATCGTCGTGCTGTAGACGCCAGACAATGTGGCCCGCTTGGTGTACCAATTCACATCCTCGGACGCATCACCCAACGTGTTCCAGATCAGATCCGACGTGCCCCAGATCGCCTTGGCCCCATCCGCCGCATAGGTCGGCAGCGCAAAAAGGGTCGTGCCGCGGCGCACGGCTTCCTTGTCACTGATCCCTTCAATTCGCACGCGGATCGCGGTGGCTACCTTGTCGCGAAACCTGTCGGGCAGCGGATCCGCCGTGAGCCGGGCCACCATGGTCGCATCTCCGCGCGCGTGATAGGCAAGCGCCAGATCGACGGCACCGCGTGGACACACAGCGCGAGCCATCGCCATATCGATGTCAGCATCGCGCGCTGCGGCCGTCAGCGTCGTCTCGGACCAGCCATCGAAGGGAACATGCATCAAGGCCGCGTCCAGCAACCTGTCTTTGGTGGTTTCATATTCGCTCGACATGGGTATCCTCCGACGCATGTGGTGGTGCTGGACAAGGTAGGGCGTGCTTGCTATACGGCCACCTCCTGCAAATCCTTGCAACTCGAATCTAGAAAGGTGGTGACAACCACATGCAGGTTAGTGTTCGCGACAACAATGTCGATCAGGCTCTCCGAGCTCTGAAGAAAAAGCTCCAGCGCGAAGGCGTGTTCCGTGAAATGAAGCTCAAGCAGCATTTCGAGAAACCGTCCGAGAAAAAAGCGCGCGAGAAAGCTGAAGCGATCCGCCGTGCCCGCAAGCTGGCACGCAAAAAAGCGCAACGCGAAGGTATGATGTAAGTCACCCTTTGTCTGCTTTTTTCAAGAATATTGATCCCCCGAGATGGCAACGTCTCGGGGTTTTTTATGGGCGCGGCAAACGGTACCTATGACGCAGCCGCACCCTGACGGTGATTGGTCGCCACATCAAATTCCATCGGCGTTGTACGAACGGACGGCACCAGTTTGAACGCCCTGAGATTGGCTGCAATCATCTCCATCCCCGCTGTCAAAGCCTGACAGGCCGTCGTCGTCTCTTCAAACATCATGGCGTTTCTTTGGGCGACGGTATCAAGCTCTGTGACAGAGGTTTTGACCACGCCAAGCCCGTCTGACTGTTTGACCGCAGCCGCCGCAATGTGATCAACGGAGGTAGTCATGTCCGCCACAGATTTTACGATTCCGTCCAGCGCATCCCCGGCGTCTTTGACCAACATCACGCCCGCATTCACCTGCCGCCCACTACGCTCGGTCAATTCATTGATGCCCTGCGCCGCTTCCGTGGCGCGGCGTGACAGTGCACGCACCTCCGATGCAACAACTGAAAACCCACGACCTGCTTCGCCCGCGCGCGCAGCCTCTACGCCGGCATTAAGCGCAAGCAGGTTCGTCTGAAACGCAATTGCATCCATTGCGGCATTGATTTCGGCAATCTCTCGGGATGAACTTTCGATCTCACTCATCGCTGTAATCACTTTGCGCACGATGTGCCCGCCTGCGATCGCGTCATTCTTAACAGCCTCAGCGACTACCGCTGTAGAGGTGGCATTGTCGGTGGAGTCGCGCACAACGGCGTGCAGATTTTCAACAGAGTGGCTTGTTGCATCCAAAGAGGCGACCTGCCTTTCCGTGTGGCTTGCCAATTCATCGGCTGAACGGCTGACCGCGGCGACCCGCATCAACAGATCATTGGTGCTGTCAACAATCTGGGTCAGGACGGATGCGAGTTTGGAGATCGCACGGTTATAATCCTTGCGCAGTGGCTCGTAAGCGTGCGGAAATGGAGCATCCAGCGGAGCCGAGAGGTCACCGCTTGCGATCCGTTCGAGCCCCCCGCGCAAGGCTGTGACAACATGGTCCTGTTCTTCCAGGCGGGCACGCTGCATTTCTGCGCTGCGCTCCTCTGCCGCCCGTTTGGCCTGATCCGCCTCCTCCCGTGCCGCTTGTTCCTCATGCAAGACCTTCACCAACTCCTCGGCCTTGACCTGCGCATCTTGAGCACGCCGCGCTTCGGCTTGTGCATCCTGGCGTGCCGCTTCGGCCACGTCACCCGCCTGCGAAGCATGTCGCGCTTGTGTTTCGGCAGTGGTAAAAGCGCCCTGCACCTCTTTGGTCAGCCGCAATCGGTTGGACACGGCCCAATACAAGGCACCCACCTGGAATCCGACGATGATGCCGTGAAACAAAACACGTTCAATATTCTCTATCAAATCAGAAGACGGGAACACCAACTGCGGCAGAAAGACCCCCAAGGACAGGTGGTGCAATACGGTCGTCACCGCCGCCCAGACAATCGCGCGGGTATCAACAAGACCCACGAGTGTGGACATGGCAACAAAGAACAACATGTGCGCATCGATCTGCCACCCGGACCCGGAAAAAGCGGCAACAAGTCCGATGGCCTGTGCGACCGCAGCCTGACCGACCAACAGACGGTGATGCTTGTGCCGGCGTTTTAGCGACCAATAGGCGATCCCTGTAGCACTCAGGGCGATCAGCCCGGGCAGGATGGACTGAACGGGCAGCAACACCCCAAACAACGCGACGATACACCCGATTCCGGCGCACCAATACAAGATCCACTCAGCTGCCTTAAACCGAGAGTGATCCAGCGCGGACAAGACGTCGGTTTTCATAACACCGCTCCGCAAATCGCGGCCAATAGCGCACTGTTGGTCACCCAAATCGCGCCTGACGCGTAGGCTTTGGCATATGCCTCAGGCTCAAAAGACTGAACAAGAAAGGCGAGTGGGGCGCGCGCAGGTCCGATTTCGCGTCCGTCCATCGCGGCCAAAATGGGCTTTGGATCCTGCCACGGTGCGACAATAATCAAAAACAGGCCATCTTTGGGCTTGGGGGCGACGGCCAACGCCGCCACCGGACCCGAAAGCACCAATGCTATCACCATGATCCAAATACGCATTGCGACACCTAAACAAACAAGAGCTTTAAGGCGTGCTACAGGACAGGTCTAAAAATTCTGCTAATTGCAGTTCTGTCAGACCGGCAGCGCCGTTGTCTTGAACACCGTCCGCAACGCAAAGCTGGACTGCATCTGTGCCACACCAGGCAAGCGCGCCAGATGCTGACGGTGAATACGGGCAAAATCTTCGGTGCCTTCTGCGACCACCTTGAGGATGTAATCCGCAGTACCGGCCATCAAGTGACATTCCAGCACGTCCGGGATTCGCGACACGGCCTTTTCAAAGGCGTCCAGCACCTCATCCGCCTGACCCTGAAGGGTAATTTCCACAAACACCGTGGTCGGCACACCCATCTTGCGCGCATCCAAAAGGGCGACATAGCCCCGGATATATCCGGACTCCTCAAGCCGTTGCACCCGGCGGTGGCACGCGGACGGGGACAGATTGGCAGCTTCGCTGAGATCCGCATTCGACATACGCCCCCGCTTTTGCAGGGCAGTAAGGATACGACGATCGGTTGCATCAAGAGACATAGGCGCTCATTTCTTGCACGAGATTTTCCAGTTACGCACAATATTCCGAATTCTGGATCCAATGCGAACTCATTCTCACTCCTGGGGCTGACAATTTTACGTCGCTCACCCAGAGGCACCCACAGCCAGCCCCATATGATGCCCCCAAGCATAGCACATAACATCCCAGGTCGAGGGGTAAGGACCCGGTCAGGGCCTCAGCTTTCGAAACCAAAATACGAAAAAGGCGCCACCCCAATGAAGAAGCAGCGCCTGTCGCAGAATGATCAGTGACTTATTTGGCCAGTGAGTCCCGAATTTCCATCAGGATATCCAACTCGCTTGGGCCACTTTCGGCCTCGGGAGCGGCCTCTTCGGGCTTTTCAGCCGCCGCCTTGATCTTGTTCACACTGCGGACAAGCATAAACACAACGAAGGCAATGATCAGAAAGTTGATGATCGCCATGACAAACGCGCCATAGGCAAACACAGCCGCACCCGCCTCGCGCGCCGCTTCAAGAGAAGCACCCGCAGCCACATCGCCCGACAGCACGAAATACATGTTGGTGAAGTCGATGCCGCCCGTGAACAAGCCGATGAATGGGTTGATCAGATCGGCCACCAGCGACGACACAATGGCCGTAAATGCCGCCCCGATGATGATACCGACGGCCATGTCCATGACATTGCCCTTGGCGATGAAGTCTTTGAATTCGTTTAGCATATCTTGTCCCTTGTTGGCTTGGTCCTGCGCGTTTTGTTGTTTTGGTGCGCAGATGAACACCTGTTAACACATGTTCTCACAGGTCCAAGGTTATTTTGACGGGGAAAATCGCCTATGTCCTACCCATAGTTTATATGGAGATGCCCGATATGGCCGACCTCAGCGCCTTCCCGATTACGCAAAAATGGACACCCAAAAACCCTGACATATTGCAACTGTTTGCGTTCCCGACGCCCAACGGGGTCAAAGCATCTATCGCTCTTGAGGAAATGGAAATCCCTTATGAGGCACACCTCGTCACTCTCGCGGACGCGGATGTCAAAAGCTCTGCGTTCCTGTCGCTGAACCCCAACAACAAGATCCCCGCCATCATTGATCCGAATGGGCCGGAGGGGCCGATCGGGTTGTTCGAATCCGGCGCGATCCTGATCTATCTCGCGGAAAAATCGGGCAAACTGATTGGCAACACGGCCTCGGAACGAGCGAGGACAATCCAATGGCTGATGTTCCAGATGGGGGGCCTCGGCCCGATGCTCGGGCAGATGGGGTTTTTCGTGAAATTCGCAGGCAGCGAGTGGGAAGATAAACGGCCCCGGCAACGCTATGTGGATGAAGCCAGACGGTTGCTCGGCGTACTCGACACCGCACTTTCAGACAGGGACTGGATTACGGGCAACTACTCCATCGCGGATATTGCGATCGCACCATGGCTGAATGCGCTGAATTTTTACGAAGCCAAAGACATGGTGAACTGGGACGATCACAAGAACCTCGGGGCTTATCTGGACCGTTTCATGGCTCGCCCGGCTGTGACCAAGGGAATGAACACACCGCCCCGGCCCTGATTTCCCTTCGCCAAAAAGACCCGAAACAACGACCAAGCGGCGCGCGGCCTTAGGGGTTTTGCGCGCCGCGCATGCCTGCGCTGATTTTTTCAGCCAACATGATGGTGGGGGCGTTGGTATTGCCCCCGATCAGGCGCGGCATCAGCGACGCATCAACCACGCGCAAGCCGTCAACCCCATGAACACAGCCCGACGCATCGGTCACGGCCATGTCGTCCACACCCATCCGGCAGGTCCCCACCGGGTGATATATCGTATCCGAGCGGGCGCGGATGTCCGCCTCAAGGCTCGCATCGGTCCCGTCATGTGCATAAAGCTTTTTGCCCTTCCACGGGGCGAGCGCTGGAGCGTCCAGAATACGCTCCATCTCGCGCGCGCCTTTCATCAACACGGCCAGATCGCGTGGATCAGACAGATATCCCGGATCAATGCGTGGCGGCGCAGCGGGGTCAGCCGATTGCAGCCCGACGGACCCACGGCTTTCGGGGCGCAGCACACAGACATGACAGGAATACCCGAACTTGACGTGGATCTTGCGCATGTGCTGATCGACAATACCGACCACGAAATGCAGTTGAAGGTCCGGGCGGTCGATATCCTGCTCAGATTTGATGAATCCGCCCGCCTCGGCCATCGGCGACGCAAACAGTCCCGTGCCATCCTTGCGCCACTGCAACCCGGCCTTGCCCAAGGCCATCAGCCCCTTTGGGCCCAGGCCTACAACATCATCGCGCTTGGAATGATAGCTGATGATGTAATCCAGGTGGTCCTGAAGGTTCTGGCCCACACCGGGCAATTCTTGCACCGTCTCAACGCCATGAGCCGCCAACTCATCACGTGGCCCGATCCCGGACAACAACAGCAATTGCGGCGATCCGAATGCCCCGGCAGACAACACCACCTCACGAGCGGCCTGCACCAGTTTCACGCCGCCTTCATGCTTGATACGAACGCCTACAGCACGGCCATCCTCAATCTCGACCCTTTGGGCCGTCGCGCGGATCAAGACCGTCAGATTGGCACGGGCACGTACCGCATCGGGCAAATAGGCCGAGGCCGCAGAACACCGCTCGCCTTTGGCGTCGCCCTTATGATGCTGCGTGACCTGATACAGGCCAACGCCCTCTTGATCAGGACCATTGAAATCTGCATTGATCGGGATCTGGGTCTGTGCGCCCGCTTCAACAAAAGCATGGGAAATCGCCCGCGGTTCGGACTGGTCCCCGACTTGCAAGGGGCCATCGCTGCCGTGCAGAGCGTCTGCGCGCCGCGCGTTGCCCTCAGCGTGTCTGAACCAAGGCAAAACGCTGTCCCAGTCCCACCCCGTGGCCCCCAAATCCGCCCATTCATCATAGTCGGCAGGATGGCCACGCACATATAGCATCGCATTGATCGCGCTTGATCCCCCCAAGGCCTTGCCCCGGGGCTGAAAACCACGCCGACCGTTCAGCCCCGGCTGTGGCTCGGTATGAAACGCCCAGTTGTTGATCTTGGGGCGACCCGAGATCATGCCAGCCACCAGCGCAGGGGCACGAATAAAGATGTCGCGTCCTGATCCGCCCGCCTCAATCAGACAGACGCTGATAGCGGCATCCTCGCTCAGACGGGACGCCAGAACGCATCCAGCTGATCCGCCGCCCACTATCACATAATCGAACTTCATGGCGCTCCTCCTGACCAAAAGGCTAGGAGGGCATCTCACCCAATACAAGCGTGACCATGGGTCGGTGGGTGGGCGCATTTCGGGCCAACGGCCCGGAACAGTCCCTCCCGACGACTAGCCGGGCAGCGCACCTGTCAACACATAGCGCAAGATCTCGACCACCTGCGCCGGTTCCTCCGCCACGGCCAGAGCCGCCGCATCGACCTCTTTCAAGGCATGAGCGTGATCAGGCCCGTGCAGGATAATCAACGACTTGCCCAGTGCCGCGGCATAGCCTGCGTCAAAGGCCGCGTTCCACTGCTTGTACTGATCTCCAAAACGGACCACGACCACATCTGCATCCGCAATCCCCTTGCGGGTCCGGATCGCGTTGACCATCGCACCCTTGTGGTCATGCCAGTACTTGTTGTCCTCCGACCCAAGGATCGCGACCCCGCAATCATCGCTGGCACCGTGATCGGTCACAGGGGTAGAAAACTGAACATCCAGCCCTTTGGCACCATCAACAATCTGCTCACGCCAATCGGTGTGAATTTCACCGGATAGATAGACTTTCAGCATCGACACTCTCCCTGATTATCCACGCAAAGCACCGCCCGTGGCCTTGGTCACCTTCTCGACGACCTTCGCGGCAACGGCCTCGATGTCGGCATCCTTCAGCGTCCCATCGCGAGGCTGCAACCGCACGGTAATGGCCAGTGATTTCTTACCCTCGCCCAGACTACCGCCGATAAACTCGTCAAATACGCGCACATCTTCGATAAGCGCCTTGTCGGCCCCCATCGCCGCATTGGCCAGCGTCAGTGCCTCGACCTCGGCATCGACCACGAAGGCAAAGTCACGCTCGACCGCCTGCAAATCACTGATATCCAGCGCGCCCTTGTTGGCACCGGCTTTGCGTGGCATCGGGATCTCTGCTGGCCACAGGGTAAAGGCCATGGCCGGTCCCTTGATGTCCATCGCCTCGGTCACGCGGGGATGCAACTCACCAAAGACGCCCAACACTTTCTTGGGGCCCAGACAAATCTTGCCGTGACGGCCCGGATGCCACCACCCTTCGGCCCCGCGCATGATCTGCACCTTGACAGGTGCGCCCATGGCGGACAACACCGCCTCGGCATCCGCCTTGACGTCATAAACATCGACCGCGCGAGAAGCCCCGTGGACGTCTTTCGGCCCTGTGCGCCCGACCAGCAGGCCGGAGATCAGCAAATGCTGCTCACCCGGTTCACCCCCATGAAAGGCGGGACCAACCTCGAACAGCGCCAGATCCATGAAGCCCCGCGCCTGATTGCGCGCCGCCGCCTGTAGCAAACCGGGCAGCAGTGCCGGGCGCATGTGGCTCATATCCGACGAAATGGGATTTTCCAGCCTGGTTGCCTCATCACCGCCACCAAACAACGCCGCCGCAGCCTGATCAATGAAGCTGTAGGTCACACATTCATTGTACCCCAGTGCCGCCGCCGTGCGCCGCGCGATCTGCTCACGCCGCTGGATCGGAGTCATCACGGGCTTGGGCACACCGCTGGTCAGACGCGGTAAGGGGCGTCCCTGCAACTTGGTGAGCGAGGCCACACGCGCGACCTCCTCGACCAGATCCGCTTCGCCCATCACATCGGGGCGCCAACTGGGCACGTGCGCCATGTCACCCTCAAGACGAAAGCCAAGGGCGGTCAGCGTCTGGCGCTGTTCGCTTTCGGGAATGTCCATGCCCACAAGGCTTTGTACGCGGGCCGCATCCAGACGATAGGCGCGCGACGTGTCGGGGATCGCACCCGCCTGCACACGGCTCGACACCTCGCCGCCCGCATGTTCGACGATCATCTCGCAGGCCAGATCAAGGCCCTTGGGTGTAAAGGCCGGGTCAATCCCGCGCTCAAAGCGATAGCGCGCATCCGAATTGATCTTGAGCGCGCGACCTGTATAGGCCGTCCGGACCGGGTCGAAGTAAGCGGCCTCCACAAAGACATTCACGGTGTCCATCGTGCAGCCCGACGGCAGACCGCCCATCACGCCACCGATGCTTTCGACGCCATTCGCGTCCGAGATCAGCGTCATGTCAGGCTGGAACGTGTATTCCTTTTCATCCAGACCCACGAGGGTTTCACCCCCTTTGGCGCGGTGGATGCGCAAAGTGTCTCCGGCAATCTTGTCAGCGTCAAACACGTGCAGCGGACGGTTGCGATCAAAGGTGAAGTAGTTCGTCACATCCACAAGGAACGAAATCGGGCGCAACCCGATGGCGCGCAGACGATCCTGCAACCACGCGGGACTGGGCCCATTTGTGACGCCCCGGATGACGCGACCAAAGAAGACGGGGCACTGATCAAGGGTGTCGTCGTCGATGCTGACACTCACCGGGCAGGGGAATGCCCCCTCAAGCGACGGTTCGGGTGCCGGCTTCATTGTGCCCACGCCGCGGGCCGCCAGATCCAGGGCAATACCGCGCACACCCAAGGCGTCGGGGCGGTTGGGGGTAATCGCTATTTCGATCATCGGGTCGACCTTGGCGGGGTCATTTTGGGCAAGCCAGTCGACAAAGCGCTCGCCCACCTCGCCCGAGGGCAGTTCGATGATACCGTCATGTTCTTCGGACAGTTCCATCTCGCGCTCGGAGGCCATCATACCGAAGCTTTCGATGCCACGGATTTTGCCCACGCCAATGGTGGTGTCGATGCCCGGCACATAAACGCCCGGTTTGGCGACAACGACGGTGATCCCTTCGCGCGCGTTCGGGGCACCGCAGATGATCTGCTTCATGCCCTCATCCGTGTCGACCTGACAAACGCGCAGCCGGTCCGCATCGGGGTGCTTTTCCGCGCTTATCACCTTGCCGATGGTGAAATCGGCCAGCTTTGCGCCGCGATCCTCGACCCCTTCGACCTCAAGGCCCAGGTCGGTCAGCGCATAGGTGATCTCGTCCACAGAAGCATCGGTGTCCAGGTGCTGCTTGAGCCAGCTGAGTGTGAATTTCATGCCTTAACCTTTTCGCGCCTTGGTCGGGGGTATGGGTTTGCGCCTGCAATGGCAAAGATCGCTCAAAGGTGCAAGCCGGGCGGAGGGCACCTCCGCCTTACATTCAGGGGGCACCGTTGCCGGACCGGCTCACGGTTTCATCCCCATTGTGCACCAGCCGCGTGAACCACGGGATCGGGTTGCGCAGGGCGAAATGCGCCATACAGGCTCCTTCGGCCTCGTCCAGCAGCTCCTGAATTTTTTCGCGCGGCTCGGGGCTGTCGATCAGCACATGGGTTTCGACCAGTTCGGTTTGCCCTGTCGTTGCATGCCCCAACTCGCGCATATGCGACAGGTTCGTGGCAAAGCGCACCCGCTGTTCAAGGCGCAGCGAGGTGATCTCGATCTTGCGCGCGGTGTAGATATCGGTGAGGTGGGTCATCAGGCAAAACCCGATGCCCGCACAGAAATAGGCCAGCGGTGGCGGAGCCTGATCATCGCCCACGGGGGGCTGTTCGTCGCAATAGAGCTTCAGCGGAGAAAAACCGGGGATGTTCACGGACACCGTCCCCGTCTTTTGCTGCTTGCTGTGGGCTTCGGCCACCAAATTGACCTCAAATTGCAAGGGCTGGGGTGGTTTGGCGCGCTTGAACGGGTCCGGTGTGAAGGCGGTTGGGGCGGCGGCGTCAGGGCTGCGTTCGCCCACGCGGTAAGGTGTGTCAGACATGGCGGGTCCTTTTTTGTTACTCTTTTTCGCAAGGTGTCACTGGGTATCAAGCGCCTCACCGATCCGGCGAAAGGCTGAGGCAAAGGCAGCGGTTTCGCCCGGCTCAAGCACGGCCAGCATCGCGGCGGCGTTGCGTTTGTCCTGACGTTTGATCGCTGTTATCACGTCGCGCCCCTCATCTGTGACCGACAGGACCTGTGCACGTCCGTCATCTGGGTCCGGTGCACGTTGCAGCAGCCCACGCTTCTCAAGCGCCTTGACGGCCGCGGACAGCGTTGTCTTTGAGACACCAAGTTTTTGGCCCATATGGGTGGGCCGCGTTGGCCCCTCATCCAGGGTCCGCAGCATGTTGAAGTAGAGCGGGTTGAACGGCATCTTGCCTTCGGCGGGTTGGCCTTTGCGCCCCGCCACGAGCAGCGCACGGATCACCAGCGCAATGCCGCCTGCCAATTCCGCGATTTCTGCCTCTTTGACCATTGATACGTCCTGCGTACTATCTATATAATACGCATATCGTACCACAAGAGATCCCATCATGCGTTTCCTTGTCATCGCAGCTTTGCTTGCCCTTACCAATTGCACCGCCGCGCCGCCAGATGGACCACCTGCGCTGAGCGTGCCGCCCGCGGTCAGTACGGAAGGGTCTGTGGTGATTGAAACCTCGGCCACCGTGCCATTGAGCGCGCCGGAGTTGCGCGCCTTTTTATAACGCGCGCCGCTAATCGATTTTCTGGAACCCGCTGGCGGTTTGGCCCCGCCGATCGAGGGCAAGGTGTTGGAGGGCGATTGGCCTCAGGCCGGGGCGGTGCGCTGGCTGCGCCTTGAGGATGGGCACTATGTAATCGAGCGCATTTTGCTGAATGAACCAGAGCGGTTCGAGTATCAGATCTGGGTGTTTACCAATGCTGCCGGTCGCGCGGTGGAGCAAATTTTGGGCGTCCAGACCTTTACCGAGGTTGGTGCGGGCGAGACCCGCTTTGACTGGACCTATAGCATCAAACCCAAGAATGCCTTTGCGCGCTGGATCGTAAATTCGCGGCGGGATGCCTTTGATGCGTATCTGAGCGGAGCGACGGAGCGCATGGTCGCCGCTGTACGTACGAAGGCTGAGGGATGAGCCGGGTGCAGGCCATCTGGGCGCTGCACATTGGCCGCTCCGTGTTGACCAGCCTGTTCATCTTGGGAGGTATCAACAAACTGAGCGACCCGACTGCGGTGCTGGTGCAGATAGAGGCGGGCGGGCTGCCCGTTCCCAGCCTTGTTCTGGTGCTTGTCATCGCATTGGAACCGGGCGGTGGCCTTTGGGTTGCATCGGGACTGCGCGGCACGGGCCTGATGGCGCTTGGATTGGCGGGCTACACGCTGCTGGTGAACATCCTGTTTCACGCATTCTGGGCTGTGCCGACCGATAATTTTGGCACAGAGCTGTCGTTGTTTTTCAAGAACATTGCAGTGGCGGGCGGGTTGGTTGCGATGGCCGGAGTGTCTGTCTTGCGTCGCGCGGCCTAGTTTTTGTCGACATTCTCGGCAAAGGCGGTCTTGAACGCCTCTTGCTGCGCACCGCTCGCGTCGGTCTGAAAATTCGCTTTCCATTCGGCCATGCTCATCCCGTAGAACGCCTCGCGTCCTTCGTCCTTGGTCATGTCGATCCCGCGTTCATTTGCGGCCTCATGATACCAGCGGCTGAGGCAATTTCGGCAAAAACCGGTCAGGTTCATCATGTCGATATTTTGCACATCCGTGCGGTCCTGCATCAGGTGTTGGCGCAAGCGGCGAAAGGCGGCGGCTTCGAGTTCAAGCTGGGTTTGTGCGTCCATGGATGTGGTCCTTTTGTGGTGCCGGTCGGACTGGGGCGCTGCCCCAGACCCCGAGGTATTTGGGGCGAAAGGAAAGAGCTTGGTGTTAGAGATTGGCCTCTTGCCGGGCCGCTTCAAGGTGCGGGGCGAGGAAATGGGCCCAGTTGGTTTGGCCCGCCTCAGTCTCGATCAGGTCCTGGCGCAGTTCCAGGATGACGTTTGGCCGCCCTTTTGAATGCGCATGCTGTGTCATGGCGTCACCGGGAAAGAAGCCCGCATAGGGCTGATTGTCGCCGACGGGACTGGTCAGCGCCCCCTGAAGGCGTCCGATCAGCGGGTTGGCGATCCGGCGGTCTTGTGCGGACAACACGCCGATTTCCCACGGTCGTGGCGCGCGGGCCTGAAGCTGTCTGGTAAAGCTGTGCATGGACAGGAACGCGATGTCCTTGCCCCGCGCGGTTTCGACAATCGCGTCGTGATAGGGTTGGTAGAATGCGGCGATCCGGCGGGCCCGTTCAGCCGTGTCGATGCGCCGGTTTCCTTCTATGATCGTGCCATCATAAAGCTGCGGAATCAGCGTTGGATCATCCGCACCCCGGTTGGGATCAATCACAAGCCGTGAGAAGTTCGAGCAGATCACCGGCGCGTTAAGCGCCTCGCCAAGCGCGAGTGCTGTTCCCATCGCCCCGATGTCATAGGCGATATGGCGTTCCATTTCGGCCTCGGGCAATCCCAGACTGCCACCGCCCACGACCTCGGGCACCGTGTTTGAGGCATGGTCACAGGTGATCACCCAGTGCCCCGACCGGTCTGCCCCGTGAATGGAAAATGGAGAATACGTCATGCAATCGTCACCCAGGTTCCGCTAGGTTTAGGCCAGTTGCCACACGATGTGAATTGGGCAATAAGGCATGTGTTAGCGGTATCACCAAAAGGACTCTGTCATATGCGACGCCAGCGCAACGTGAAAATTGTGGCCACGCTTGGCCCGGCTTCGGACACATACGAGATGATCCGGGCCTTGCACGAGGCGGGCGCGGATGTGTTTCGCTTGAACATGTCCCATGGCAGCCACGAAGAGATTGCCGTCAAGCACAGAATTATCCGTCAGGTCGAGGAAGATTGCGGGTCGAGCATCGCCATTCTGGCGGACCTTCAGGGCCCCAAACTGCGCGTGGGCGTGTTTGCCGGTGACAGCGAGATGCTGGATGAAGGTGCGAAGTTCCGTCTTGATCTGGACAAGACAGAGGGCGATGCAAGCCGTGTCTGCCTGCCCCACCCCGAGATTTTTGCAGCGCTGGAACCCGGAAAATCGCTGTTGGTCAATGATGGCAAGATCCGGCTGCGCGTCGAAGCCTGTGGTGCCGATTTCGCGGACTGTGTGGTTGTGGCCGGTGGTGTGATTTCCAACCGCAAGGGTGTGAACGTCCCGGACGTAGAGTTGCCCCTTGCCGCCTTGTCCGAAAAAGACCGTGCCGATTTGGAATTTGTCGCCGAATTGGGCGTCGACTGGATGGCGCTGTCCTTTGTGCAACGCCCGGCAGACGTCGAAGAGGCCCGCGAGCTTGTCAAAGGGCGCGCCGCAATCCTGTCCAAGATCGAAAAGCCCAATGCGGTGGATCGCTTTGATGAAATTTTGGCCGCCAGTGACGGGATCATGGTCGCCCGCGGGGACTTGGGCGTCGAATTGCCTGTCCAGAACGTGCCGCCCATCCAAAAGCGCCTCGTGCGCAAGTGCCGCCACGCGGCCAAGCCGGTGATCGTGGCGACCCAGATGCTCGAAAGTATGATCGAAAGCCCCATGCCCACCCGCGCCGAAGTCAGCGATGTGGCCACCGCCATTTATGAGGGTGCAGACGCCGTGATGCTGAGCGCCGAGAGCGCAGCAGGCAGCTTTCCGATTGAGGCGGTAACCACGATGGACCGGGTCGCCGCAGAGGTCGAGCAGGACCCGACCTACACGCAGATTATCGAATCCAGCCGCAGCGCCAATCGCGCCTCGGTCGCCGACGGCATTGTGGCCGCCGCACGCGAGATTGCAGAGACCGCAGACATCAAGGCGATCTGCTGTTTCACCCAAAGCGGGACCACCGCCCTGTTGGTCGCACGAGAACGGCCCCGCGTGCCGATCCTCGCACTGACGCCGCTGAAGGGTACCGCCCGCCGGATCGCGCTGACCTGGGGTTGCAACTGCGTCGTGACCGGCGTCATGGATCGCTTCAAGGGAGCGGTTGTGGGCGCTGCCAAGGCCGCCCGCGACAAAGGGTTCGCAACGGCCGATGATCGGATCGTGGTCACGGCGGGTGTCCCGTTCAACGTCACCGGCACCACCAATATTCTGCGTGTCGCCCCTTGTGATGAACGTTTGATTTACTCGACCGATCCAGAGTAACCTTGCCCCGCGTTTAAGTAGGGTAACGAGATGACTCCGGATATGTATTTGGTGCTTGGCATTGTTCTTGCCGGGCTTTCGATTCCTTCGATGTTATCTGCGATATCCGACCAACGGGCGCCGCGGGCGTCGGCGATTACGGTGCTGATTGCGGGCGGGCTCATCTTGCTGGCGATCCAGACGCAGCCCGGCGGCTATCGGCTGGAAGACATCCCGGACGTCTTTGTGCGCGTGGTTGCGCAATTCATACCCTAACGGCCATTCCCGCCTGAGACCGCCCAAGCTCCACATTTGGCTTGCACTTGATGTGCGCGCGCCCTAAAGAGCGGCTTCGTTCCGCGCGTCCGGCCACAGTGGCATGCCGAGTCGCGTATCGACCGAACTCAAATGATGGAGACGGAAATGCCCAAGATGAAGACAAAATCGAGCGCCAAAAAGCGCTTCAAAGTGACCGCGACCGGCAAAGTCATGGCAGGTCAGGCCGGCAAGCGCCACGGCATGATCAAACGCACCCGCAAATTCATCCGTGACGCCCGTGGCACCACGACCCTGTCGGCCCCCGACGCCAAAATCGTCAAGGGCTTCATGCCCTACGACCGCTGATAGGAGGATAGACACATGTCCCGCACCAAAGGTGGAACCGTCGCCCACGCCCGTCACAAGAAGGTCATCAAGGCCGCCAAAGGTTATTATGGTCGCCGCAAGAGCACCTTCAAGGTTGCCCGTCAGGCCGTCGACAAGGCCAACCAATACGCGACCCGTGACCGCCATAACCGCAAGCGCAGCTTCCGCGCGCTGTGGATCCAGCGGATCAACGCCGCTGTGCGTGCCCATGACGAGGCGCTGACATATAGCCGCTTTATCAACGGCCTGACGCTGGCAGGCATCGAAGTGGACCGTAAGGTTCTGGCCGATCTGGCCGTCAATGAACCTGCTGCATTCGCCGCAATCGTGGATCAGGCCAAGGCACAACTCGCCTGAGCCACCGCGACAAAAAACCTATCCAAGGCCACTTCGAAAGAGGTGGCCTTTTTCAGTTATAGCGTTGGTTGAAAATGCACGCAAAGCAGTGCATGTCGGACTATTTAACTTGATCTTGTGGTAACTTTAGTCGGATCATACCACATCTGCTAAAGTGATAGGTAACGCCATGAATCTCACCCGCCTTGTTTACTATTCGCAACGCAACCCGTCCGAAAGCATGGATGCGCAGGCATTGATCGAGACGTGCAAACGCAACAACGCTCGCATGAACCTGACGGGCATGTTGCATTACAACGGTGATCACTTCATGCAGGTGATCGAGGGCGGCCGGGTCGAAGTGTCGGCGCTCTATCACCGCATTGCGCGCGACCCACGTCACAGCAACATCATCCTTCTGGCCTGTTCCGACGTCCGCGAGCGTATGTTCCCGACATGGTCGATGGGACTGCATCAAGGTATGGATGACCGCACGCAAAACATCTATCTGCGCTATTTTTCGACCGACGTCGTGAATCCGGAAACGGTGAACGTGGAAAGCCTGTTGGACGTGTTGCAGGACTTGTCAGTGGAACTGACACCGCAATTGCGGATCAACCACGGCTAAGCGATCAGCGGCGCGCCTTGCGCCGCTCGCGGGTCAGGGCGTTTTCTGCCGCACGTGCGCGGTCTTCGGCAACCTTGGCCCGGCGCCGCAATTTTGCGGCCTCTCCGGACAGAACGGCAATCCAGCTCTCATTTTGCCGGGTGTATCTTTGGCGGGCAATTGCGAACCCGACCGCCGCAGCCCCACCAAGCAGTACAAGGGCGACGGCAAACTGGACTGCGATCAGACCCATGTTCATCGCGACACCTCTTTGCGCATCACGCGTAGTTCGACACGGCGATTGATTGCGTCTTCGGCATCGCTACCTTCGGTCAATGGCGCGCGCGAGCCGAAACCCACTGCCTCGAACTGCGAAACATCCACGTCCAGTGAGGCCAGAGCGTTCAGCGTATTCTCGGCCCGTGTCCAGCTGAGTTGCAGATTGATGAGGTCCGTACCGGAGGTATCCGAATGACCGGCAATCTGCACACGCGCTGCGGGGCAGTTGTTGATCTGTGCGCCCACCCTAGCCAACGTGATCAAATCATCCGGCCGGATTTCGGCACTGCCCGCATCAAAATTCAAGACCGTTTTGGCGACTTGAGCGGCCAGCGTATCCACACAGTCTGCCAGTCTGGCCGGTTGGGCAGGGCGGGCAGTCACCGGCACGGACATTGCGATATCCTGCAATTCAGTCGCTGGTGATGCGGGTTGTGATGCTGCGTTGTTCAAGGCGGTCACCCACGGCAAATCAGTTGGCGCGGCAGGTGTAGTCCCGATATTTTCCTGTTCCACTTCAACTGCTTGAGCGGTTTCCGCCGGGGCTGGCTTGGCTGCTTCCACCATGACCTCGGCTTGCGCCACCTGTACCGAATCAAGAGGCGTTGCTACCTGCGCTCGGGTCCCTGACAGGTTGAGGCTGTAGACCCCGATCCCTGCCAGAACAAGGATGGAGACCGCGGCGACCCCGATCAGTTTCACCGACGATCCGCCACCTGATTGTGCAACACGATCAGCGCTGGCCAATGTCAGTCCCGCAGCACGCAGAGCCCGGACATCGCGCTCTTTACCTTTTCGAACCATCCCCACTAACCTCTTGTTCTACAATAACTCTTAGTTAAAAAATGTTACCGAAACACCTGAATCCCGCTGTTCGACATGGACTTGCACCCCCAGCAAAGCCGCCGTTTCGCGCAACATCGCCTCGTTCTCCAACAGGCTCATTTCGGACTGACCGTCGTCCAGGACAACCGTCAGCCCCAGTTCGCGTACCGTTTGCTGCAAAACCGATTTCAGACGGTGAGAATACATGGTCGGTTTCATTACGGATCCTGAACTCAGTTACGACGAATTTAACTGTAACGTACACAATATGATGTGTCTCGCAACGGGAACTTGCCCAAATATCGTGTGGGTTGAATCTGATCGCGAAAAGGATGTGATGCGCGTGGCCAGTGTTTGCCATCGCCATGTGTTGTGATAGCAGGGCAGCCAAAAGGAGCACGTCATGGACGATCTCAAATCCAAGTATCTGAGCCTGATTGCAGACGCCGCAGATGAGGCAACGCTGGAGGATATCCGCGTCTCTGCAGTGGGCAAAAAGGGCGAGGTCGCCCTCAAGATGCGCGAATTGGGCAAGATGACCCCCGAAGAACGTCAGGTTGCGGGTCCCGCTCTCAACGCGCTCAAGGACGAGATCAACAGCGCGCTTGCGGCCAAGAAGGTGGGACTGGCGGATGCGGCACTTGATGAACGTCTGCGCTCGGAATGGCTGGATGTATCACTACCTGCACGGAACATCCGTCAGGGCACCATCCACCCCATCAGTCAGGTCAGCGAAGAGGTCACGGCCATCTTTGCCGAAATGGGGTTTAGCGTAGCCGAAGGCCCACGGATCGACACCGATTGGTACAACTTCGACGCGCTCAACATTCCCGGCCACCACCCGGCCCGCGCCGAGATGGACACGTTCTATATGCACCGCGCCGAAGGCGATGACCGCCCGCCCCACGTGCTGCGCACCCACACCAGCCCCGTGCAAATCCGCAGCATGGAGGCGAGTGGTGCCCCCACTCGCATCATCTGCCCCGGCGGTGTGTACCGCGCCGATTACGACCAGACCCATACGCCAATGTTCCACCAGGTCGAGGGCCTTGCCATCGACAAGGACATCAGCATGGCGAACCTCAAATGGGTGCTGGAAGAGTTCGTGAAATCCTACTTCGAGGTCGACGGTGTCGATCTGCGATTCCGCGCGTCTCATTTCCCCTTCACCGAGCCGAGTGCCGAAGTGGATATTCGCTGCTCGTGGGAGGGCGGGACCCTCAAGGTCGGCGAAGGTGATGACTGGCTGGAGATTCTCGGTTCCGGCATGGTTCACCCCAAGGTATTGCAGGCTGGCGGCATTGATCCAAACGAATGGCAGGGCTTTGCCTTTGGGATGGGGATCGACCGGATCGCGATGCTGAAATACGGCATCCCCGATCTGCGGGCATTCTTTGACAGCGACTTGCGGTGGCTGCGTCATTACGGTTTTGCGGCCCTCGATGTGCCAACGCTGCACGGCGGGCTGAGCCGATAGAGCATGTGAAAGGGCGGATAGAATGACACGCGCTTCGCCCCCCGATCTGCAATCATTTCTGACGGACCTGAACACGTCCGTGCATGCCGCAAACGACTGGGGCACGCCCGCGAATTACATCCCCGAGCTGGCCTGCATCGCCCCGGATCAATTCGCGATTTCCGTGGCCTTGCCGGATGGACAGGTCCTGTCGGCAGGCTGCCACGATCAGCCCTTTTCGATCCAGAGCGTGTCAAAGGTGTTCACCTTGGCCTGTGTGCTGGGCCGCATCGGAGATCAGCTTTGGGATCGGGTGGGGCGCGAGCCGTCCGGGACATCCTTTGACTCCATCGTATTGCTCGAACGCGAACAGGGTCGCCCGCGCAATCCCTTCATCAATGCGGGTGCTCTCGTGACCACTGACGCGCTGCTGGATGGCCGGATGCCCGCCGACGCGCTCGCCGAAGTTCTGCACTTTATCCGCGCGGCGGCAGGCGACACAAATATCCACATCGACGGTGACGTGGCGGCCTCGGAAAAGGTGACAGGGCACCGCAATACGGCCCTTGCGCATTATCTGGCCTCGCACAAAAACCTGCATAACCCGCCCAACTGCACGCTGGAGACCTATTTCCATCAATGCGCCATCGCCATGACTACCGATCAGCTTGCGCGAGCCGGAACCGTGCTGGCGCGCTTTGCCAAGGCTCCGCGTTTGCTGTCCTCGGAACGCGCGCGGAGGATCAACGCGCTGATGATGACCTGCGGGCACTATGACGGATCGGGTGATTTCGCCTTTCGGGTGGGTCTACCCGGCAAAAGCGGCGTGGGTGGCGGCATCTTGATCATCGCCCCCGGCAAAGCGTCCATTGCAGTGTGGTCGCCGGGGCTGAACAATTACGGCAATTCCAAAGTCGGGACCGAAGCCGCAGACCGCCTGGCGGAGTTCACCGGCTGGTCCGTCTTCGCGGGCTGAAATTCAGCACTGATGTGCTAGGTTACCACCCATGAAAATATACCTCGTCGCCGCCATGGTTGTCCTGATCCTGATCGCGCACGTGTTCCTGTGGCGCTCGGACATGGCGAGGGGCCTCAAGATCACATTTACTGTCATCAATGTCGCGGGCTGGATGATCATCCTGGCCCCCATATTTCTGATCGACCGCTGGCTTGATGCGGTGAAGCGGCACAATTCCAGTGACCACGAAAATTTGACGTGACACGCCGCCGTGGGTGCGTAGCGTGCATCCCATGAGATATCTGATTGTATTGCTGGCCTTCTGGGCCATCCCCACCGCCGCCATGGGTCCATGGCAACGTGACTGCCAACTGGATGTGCCTTGCGAGGTCGGAGATCGGTCCTACCACGTCAAGGAACCCGATGGCTGGGATGGGAAAAGCCCCTTGCCCGTCCTGATCCACTTTCATGGCTGGCAGCGCACCGGCGCATTGCCTGTCCAGCACCAACGCATCTCCGGGGCAACCCGACGGCGTGGGGTGTTGTTGATTGCCCCCAACGGCAATCGCAAGACGTGGAACATGTGGGCACCAGAGACCGAAGACGTCGCCTTTGCCCAAGAAGTTCTTGAGGATGTGGCCAAACGCTACCCCATTGATCCGGGCAATGTCTTTCTGTCCGGTTATTCCTATGGGTCGATCATGGCATGGCGCGTGGCCTGTGATCGGGGGACACAGATGACCGTGCGTGCGCTGCTTGGGATATCAGGCACACTGAACCAGCAAGAGGATTGCGCCCAGGCACCGCAAGAGGTGCGCCACGTGCATGGGCTTGCCGACAACGTGCTTGATTTTCCCTATGGCCGGAACGGCGACCAGACCTATCCCGTAGCCCTGTGGCGTGCGCAGTTTGGGTGCGGCGCGCCCACAGCGACGCGTGACTGGTCCGCAGTTGATTTTCTGACGCTCAGCCGGACGGAATGGGACTGTGCAGGCGACACAAAGGTCGCCCTTGATATCCACCCCGGCGGGCACTTCATTCCGCATGGCTGGATCGCGCGGCAGCTCGACGAATTGCTCGGGCGCGACCCGGTCTATCCTTAGGATCAGGGCCCTAGATCGCGACCTTGCGGCTCTCATCCAGATAGATTTCGCGCAAACGCGGTGCGACCTTGCCCGGTGTGCCATCGCCCAGAGCCTGCCCGTCAATCTCAACCACGGGCATCACGAAGGTCGAAGCCGACGTGATAAACGCCTCATCCGCCTCGCGCGCCTCTTCGATGGTAAAGTTGCGCTCTTCAACCTCCATCTGCGCCTCTTGGGCAAAGCGCAGAACGGCGGCGCGGGTGATCCCATGGAGGATGTCGTTGGATTTGGCGCGGGTGATGATCTTGTTGCCCTTGACGATATAGGCGTTGTTCGAGGTGCCTTCGGTCACGAACCCATCCTGGATCATCCAGGCATCGTCCGCACCCGCCTTCTTGGCCATCATCTTGCCCATGGACGGGTAAAGCAGTTGCACCGTCTTGATATCACGACGGCCCCACCGGATGTCATCAATGCTGATGACCTTCATGCCGCGCTTGGCCGCCGGATTATCCGCCAGACCGGGTTTGTTCTGAGTAAACAGCACAATGGTGCATGGTGTCGTCTCGGGATCGGGAAAGGCAAAATCACGGTCGTCGGGCGCGCCACGGGTGATCTGGAGGTAGATCATCCCTTCCTCGATCCCGTTTGCCCGCACCAGTTCACGATGCACCTCGAGCAGGTCGTCCTTGGAGATCGGGTTGGCCATATCCAGCGCATCGAGCGAGCGTTGAAGGCGCACCGCATGCCCGTCAAAGTCGATCAGCTTGCCGTCCAGCACTGAGGTCACCTCATAGACGCCATCCGCCATCAAAAACCCACGATCAAAGATCGACACTTTCGCCTCGGTCTCGGGCATATAGTCGCCGTTTACATAGACTGTGCGCATGTTCATCCCCATAGTTCGGACGCAGGCGGGTGGATCCCGGCGTCATCAAAATTCAGCGGTGTTGCCCGGTCTTCGGCCAGGAGCAGCGGGCCGTCAAGATCCACAACCGCCGCACCCTGTGCGACCAGCGTGGCCGGGGCCATCGCAAGGCTTGACCCGACCATGCAGCCCACCATGATGCCATAGCCCTGTGCAATTGCAGCCTCACGCAGGGCCAGCGCCTCGGTCAGGCCGCCCGTCTTGTCGATCTTGATATTGATCATATCGTACTTGCCTTTCAGCGCCGCAAGCGAGGCCCGATCATGGCAGGATTCGTCCGCACAGACCGGGACGGGCCGTGCCATTCCCAACAATGCATCATCATCCCCCGCGGGCAACGGTTGCTCGACCAGATCGACACCAAGACGGACCAGATGCGGAGCGAGATCTGTATAGACCTCCGCCGACCAACCTTCGTTCGCATCCACAATGATGCGGGATGTGGGCGCACCAGCCCGTACCGCCTCAAGCCGGGGCATATCATCGGGCGTGCCCAATTTGATTTTGAGCAAGGGCCGAAACGCATTCTGCGTGGCCTGCGCCTGCATGGCCCCCGGTGTGTCCAAAGACAGGGTATAGGCCGTGATTTCAGGACCCGGCGCTGGCAGTCCAGCCAGCTCCCACGCGCGTTTGCCCGCCTGTTTGGCCTCAAGATCCCACAGCGCGCAATCCACTGCATTGCGGGCCGCACCCGCAGGCAACAGATCATATAAGTCCAAGCGCGACAGATCAGCGGGCAGGCCTTCGATCTCAGCGGTGACACTGTCCAGCGTCTCGCCGTAGCGGGCATAGGGCACACACTCACCCCGCCCCAGATGCAGACCATCCGAGACGGTCACTGTCAGCACTTGCGCCTCGGTCCGGGACCCGCGCGAAATGGTAAAGACCTGTGCCAGTTTGAACACATCCCGGCTCACCTCTATGCGCATCGGTCTTCCCTTCCCTGCTCCAAAAAACCCTACCCCACTTCCCGGCAGGTGGCTGTGCCACCGGCAGGGAAAGATCTCACCACGCGAGATCTCAGATGGTGCTTAGCGCATCAATCAACTTGCCCGCACCAAAGCGGAACGGATCCGTGGCGGGCAGGTTCATGCGATCCTCGATCTCTTGCAAGCAGGCCCGCGCGGCGGCCTCATCCAGCGCCTTGGTGTTGACCGACACACCCGTTACCTGCGCCGCAGGGTTCGCAATCTGGGCAATGGGCAACGCGGTGTCGCGCAATTGCTCAAGCGACGGCAGGCTATAGTGGGGCAGCCCGCGCATATGGGTGCGGGTCGGCTCGTGGCACAACACCAGTGCATCAGGCTGACCACCATGGATCAGCGCCATGGTGACACCGGAATAGGATACGTGGAACAAGCTGCCCTGCCCTTCGATATGATCCCAGTGATCGGCATCGTTGTCCGGGGTCAGGTATTCAACTGCACCGGCCATGAAATCGGCAATGACCGCGTCCAAGGGCACGCCTTTGCCGGTGATCAAAATGCCGGTCTGACCGGTGGCGCGAAAGGTCGATTTCATACCCCGTTTCTGCATTTCGGCATCCATCGACATGGCCGTATACATCTTGCCACAGGAACAGTCGGTGCCGATGGCCAGTGCCCGCTTGCCCGTGCGCCTGACGCCGTTGGCGATGGGATAAGCCACCGATGGGATGCGCACATCATGCAAGGTCCGCCCGTTCACTTTGGCAGCGGCCTGCAACTCATCCTCATTTCGCAGCAGATTGTGCAGACCAGCGGCCAGATCATAGCCCATCTGCAAGGCCTTCACCAAAACCACTTTCCACTCATCTGAAATGATGCCACCGCGATTGGCCACACCAATCACCAGTGTCTTGGCACCAGCCTTCAGTCCCTCTTCGAGGGACAGGTCCGTCAGGCCCATATCCGCGCCACAACCGGGAAGGCGAAGCTGACCCACCGCATTGTTGGGACGCCAATCCTTGATACCTTGTGCAACCTTGGCGGCCAGTTGGTCGGGGGCATCGCCCAAAAACAAGAGATAGGGTGTCTGAATCATAGCGGCCTCCCAAAGGTGTGTGACACCGCAATCTTGCGCATAATGGCTGCAATGACATCGCAAAACGCGCACATAAACATCAAGATCACGAAGTATTTTGCACATTATGAAAAATTTCGCGAATTTCTTGCGTGGTCATGGTCAATCAAAACAGGATCGCCCAAGCCATGCTGCACCTGCACAATCATGCTTGCACCGCCTCGTGTAATTTAATACCTGAACGCACAATTCATACGCAATATTCTTACCGAAAGGCCGCTGCTTATGTCGTTCCGCCTGCAACCCACGCCCCCCGCACGTCCCAATCGCTGCCAATTGTTCGGACCCGGATCACGCCCGGCCATTTTCGAGAAGATGGCAGCCTCGGCGGCGGATGTGATCAACCTCGACCTTGAGGACTCGGTGGCTCCTTCTGACAAGGATAGCGCCCGCGAAAACGTCATCAAGGCAACACATGAGGTTGACTGGGGCAACAAGTTTCTTAGCGTGCGGATCAACGGGCTCGACAGCCCGTATTGGTATCGCGACGTGGTGGACCTGCTGGAACAGGCAAGCGACCGACTTGACCAGATTATGATCCCCAAAGTGGGCAATGCCGCCGACATCTATGCGGTCGATGCGCTTGTGTCGTCCATCGAGGCTGCCAAAGGGCGCACCAAGCCTGTCGCCTTCGAAGTGATCATCGAATCCGCAGCAGGCATCGCCCATGTCGAAGAGATCGCCGCAGCATCGCCCCGCCTGCAAGCGATGAGCCTCGGCGCCGCCGATTTCGCAGCCTCCATGGGCATGCAGACGACAGGGATCGGGGGCACGCAAGCCAATTATTACATGCTGCACGAAGGCCAACAGCACTGGTCCGACCCATGGCACTGGGCGCAAGCGGCCATCGTCGCAGCGTGCCGGACGCACGGAGTCTTGCCTGTCGACGGACCCTTTGGCGACTTCTCGGACGATGAAGGGTTCCGTGCGCAGGCACGGCGGTCCGCCACCTTGGGCATGGTGGGTAAATGGGCGATCCACCCCAAACAGGTGGCCATCTCGAACGAAGTTTTCACGCCATCCGAAGAGGCCGTAAGCGAAGCACGCGACATCCTTGCGGCAATGGAGACGGCCAAGGCCAATGGCGAAGGCGCGACGGTCTACAAAGGGCGGCTTGTGGACATTGCCTCGATCAAACAAGCCGAAGTGATCGTCAAACAATCCGAGATGATCGCGGGGCACTGACGCCCTCAGGGACGGTGGGTGGGGCGTCTTTGCCAAGGGCAAAGCGCGTCACGCGCTGTCCTAATCCGGCCAGACCTTGCGCCCGTCGACCCCGGTTTCGGCAATCAGACCACGACGCTTGGCCTCATAATAATACCCACGGGCATACCACATCACGGCGCGGTCCAGATCGCCGTCCGACACCAACCAGGCCCCACGCAGATAGCGCGTCGCGTATTTCAGATTGGTTTCGGCATCCAGCAGATCGTTCGGCTGGCCGCGAAAGCCCATGCTGCGGGCGGTCGCAGGCAATATCTGCATCAACCCGTAATAAGGGCCGTTGCGCGCGCCGGGTCGATGGGTGCTTTCCCGGATCACCACCTTCTGAACCAGCGCAACGGGGATATCATTGGTCGCTGCCGCCGCCTCGATCTGGGCGCGCAATTGCGGCGTCTCGTTGGGATAAAGCGGAACAGCGGGCACCGACTCTGGGGCCGGGGCGGATGTGCAGGCAGCCAACGTGACCGCAATCAAAAGGACAAACCATTTCATGGGCGCGCCCTAGCATGAAGGCCACAATCCTGCCCAGCCGGAAACGCCCCCGATCAGCAATGTTTTGCCAATTGACCCACACAGACGTGATTGGGAATCACGCACGCCACCATGTTCACTGCGCCAAACCCGTCAGGAGACCGCTATGTACCGCACCCTTGTCGCCCTTGCCCTTATTCTGTGTGCAGGCACGTCGCATGCCGAAATGGCCCTGCGTGACGGATGGGCGGTGACGCCCACGACCAAATCCTACGACATCCTGATTGATGACGTGAAAAAGGCGGCCAAAGCCAACAAGATGGGCGTCGTGACCCAAGCCGGGCCAACCGGAGCCGCCGCGAACCGCGGCATCACGATCCCCGGCAATCGGGTGATCGGCCTGTTCAACAACCTCTACGCAGTCGAAGTACTTAGCCTGTCGACAGCCGCAATGATCGAAGCCCCCATTCGGATCTATGTCACTGAAAACGAGGATGAAACAGCCACCCTCAGCTACAAGTTACCCTCGACAGTCTTTGCGCCCTACATCGCAGAGGCCGGACCCGAACTGGAACGCATTGCGGGTGAATTGGACGCAATCTTTGCCGATATCAGCGCGCAAGCCACGCAACAGCACTAGGCCCGCTCGTCCTTGGGCGAGCCCATCACCACATAGGACGTGATCCCGTTCACCTGAGGCAAGGCACCCAGCATGTCGGTGTGAAACGTCTTGTAGCTGGGTAGGTCAGCGCATTCGATGCGCAGCAGATACTCAATGGTCCCGGTGATGTTGTGGCATTCGCGCACTTCAGGCGCGCGCGAGATGGCACGTTCAAACGCTTCCTGACTGGCCTTTGAGTGGTTGTTGAGGCCGACGCCGATATAGGCCACAAACCCCGACCCCAGCTTGGTCCGGTCCAGTACAGCGCGGTAGCCGGTGATGATCCCGGCGCGTTCCAATTCCTGCACGCGGCGCAAACACGCCGAGGGGGACAGGCCCACGCGGTCGGCCAGCTCGATATTGCTGATACGACCATCTCGACCGAGCTCACGCAATATCCGTTCGCTTATCTCGTCCATTTTAACCATATATTGCGAAAATAGATCTGCTTAGCTGAATTTCGCAACCATAAATCGCATATAGACGGTCACTTATTGCAGCATGACACTTGATCTTCTCTCTGCCCTTGCGGCTTTTGCCTTTGTCAGTTCGATCACGCCGGGGCCAAACAACCTGATGCTGATGGCGTCGGGGGCCAATTTCGGGTTTCGCCGCACGATCCCGCATATGTTGGGGGTCGGGCTGGGCTTTGTGTTTATGGTGATGCTGGTCGGTGCGGGTCTGATCCAGATATTTGATGCCTATCCGCTCAGCCACACCATCCTCAAAGTCGGGTCGGTCGCCTATCTGCTGTTTCTGGCATGGAAGATCGCAACTGCCGCACCGGTCCGCGACGGGCAGGGTCAGGGCACGCCAATGACCTTTCTGCAAGCCGCCGCCTTTCAGTGGATCAATCCCAAGGCGTGGACGATGGCCCTGACAGCCGTGACGGTCTACACGCCCGACACGACCCTTTGGGCGATTGGGATTGTGGCATTGGTCTTTGGAGCGATCAACCTGCCCGCTGTCAGCTCATGGACCGTGCTTGGCCGACAAATCGCGCGCGTGCTGACCAATCCCGCCCGCTTGACGGCGTTCAACTGGACCATGGCGGCGCTATTGATTGCCTCGCTTTATCCGGTCGTTTTCCCCTGAATATTGCAAATCCCCTGCGGCCCGGCCATATATCGCCAAACCGCATCGGGAGCGCTGTGTGACGCAATATCTGGAATTCGAAAAGCCATTGGCTGAAATTGAGGGCAAAGCAGAGGAACTGCGCGCCCTTGCCCGCCAAAGCGAAGATATGGATGTCACCGATGAGGCGGCAGCGCTGGATGCCAAGGCGATCTCTTTGCTGGATGACCTTTACAAGGATCTGACACCTTGGCGGAAATGTCAGGTCGCCCGACACCCCGAGCGGCCCCATTGCGTGGACTACATTGACGCGCTGTTCACCGAATATACGCCTTTGGCCGGGGATCGGAACTTTGCCGATGACCACGCGGTCATGGGCGGCCTCGCCCGGTTTGAGGATCGCCCGGTGGTCGTCATCGGCCACGAGAAAGGCAACGACACCAAATCACGGATCGAGCGTAACTTTGGCATGGCCCGTCCCGAAGGCTATCGCAAGGCGATCCGGCTGATGGACATCGCACATCGGTTCGGGTTGCCAGTAATCACATTGGTTGACACGCCCGGCGCATATCCCGGCAAAGGGGCAGAAGAGCGCGGCCAATCCGAGGCCATCGCACGGTCTACCGAAAAGTGCCTGCAAATCGGCGTGCCACTGGTGTCGGTGGTGATCGGTGAAGGTGGCTCTGGCGGCGCGGTTGCATTTGCCACTGCCAACCGTGTCGCGATGCTGGAGCACTCGGTCTATTCGGTGATCAGCCCCGAAGGCTGTGCGTCGATCCTTTGGAAAGACGCCGAAAAGATGCGCGAGGCGGCAGAAGCCCTGCGTCTGACGGCACAGGACCTCAAACAGCTGAATGTGATCGACCGGATTATTCCTGAATCCGTCGGCGGCGCACATCGTCATCCTGAGGCGACAATGGCAGCCGTCAGTTCAGCCATCGCTGCGATGTTGCAGGATCTTGACTCCAAGGACCCGGCAGCCCTGATTTCGGATCGGCGCAACAAGTTCCTTGATCTGGGGTCCAAAGGCCTCGCGGCCTGATCAGCCAAAGGCGTGGATGCTCGCACTTTGCCACACGATCTGGCCAGGCAGTTCCAGATGCACCTCTGCCCCATGGCCTGAGTGTGGCGGAACAATACTGACCGCCCCACCGTGTGAACGCGCGAGTTTGCTGATGCCCACCAGTCCGAACCCGGATTCATCCGACCCGCGCCCCGGTCCAGCCGCGATGGCCGCCGCGGAAAAGCCCGGCCCGTCGTCGCATACCGAAAACCGGAGCCGCTGTGCATTCATCTCTTCGACCTGAACAGAGACCCGGCGCGGTGTGTTTGGCCCATGCTTGAACGCGTTGTCGATCAGATTGCGCAACACGATTTGGACAGCCGCATAGTCGGTGTCCACGAACAACCGATCATAGGATATGCTGTGCATCCTCTGCGGATCCAGCAACACCAAGACATCGTCGCATAATGCGCCCAGATCGAACACCCGGTTGTGCCCTTGCGCATCCGGTGCCATCGCCCGCTGCATAATGTCCGAAATCACCTCAAGCGCCTGATCAGCAAGGGCGTCGATCATGTCGATCAATTGGATCTTCCCATCGCCGTGATCCACAAAATCGATCCGCATCACATCGGCCAGTGACTTGAGGTTTCCGACCGGGCTGCGCAGGTCATGGGCGGCCATGCAGATCAAATCCTGCATTTCATGGGCCGCCGCCAGCGTCATGGTCTGTTCCGTCAGCCGGGCACGTTCCCGCGTGATATCGCGCGACAAGCCGACCATGTGCGTCATCTGCCCCTCGGCATCATGTACCGGGTGCAATTGGGTATGCACCCATGTCTGTTGCGTGCCGATGGGTAACGCGATTTCATACTCGACCGCCTCCCCACCTTCCCAGGCTTTGCATTGGCGTCGAAACACGGAATACGCGGCCCGCCCCGTAAATAGATCATAGGCCGGCCGCCCGACAATTTGATCCAGTGTCAGCCCAAGCCGATCACGCACCGCCTGATTTGCAAACCCATAAACCGGAAACCCGTTCTCGCCCGCCACCAATACAAATACCGGCTGATCCACAAAGTCATAGGGGCTGAAATCAATGGATGACATGGCGCGACTCCTCCGTCGACGCCGGTATACCGCACGGGCACCTACCAAAGCTTTAACGCATCAGCTTGCCAGCATCCTCAACCCTTGGGTGACATCGGAACGGACGGCAAGGCGCAGGCCCGGCTCGTCCCCTGCACGCAAGGCTGCAATAATCAATCGGTGATAATGGGGCGGTTCGGTGCGCCGCAATCGTCCGTAAAGTGCCCTCATGGTTGGCCCCATTTGCAGCCACACCGTTTCGGACATCGCCAGCATCGCAGGGGCTTGGGCGCGCAGATAAAGGGTACGGTGAAATTCAAGGTTCGTGCGGATGTAGCTGACCGCATCCCGGTGCGCGACCGCTTCGGCGACGGCCCCGTTGATGGTTTGCAACCGCTCGATCAGGGCAAGGTGCGCGCGTGGCAAGGCGCGGGTGGCCAGTTCAACCTCGATCAAGGCCCGCAAGGCGGCCAGTTCCTCGATCCGTTCGTTGGACAACTCTGGCGTTGACACGCGTCCCGAGGGCGACAGCGTCAGCGCCCCTTCGGCCACCAGCCGGCGCACCGCCTCGCGCGCGGGGGTCATCGACACGTCGTATTGCTTGCCGATCCCACGCAAGGTCAGCGCATGACCCGGTGGAATATCGCCGTGCATGATCCGCGTGCGCAAGCGACGATAAACCCGGTCATGGGCGGCGGTCGTGGCATCGCGGGGGCGGAGGTTTGGCTGCATATGCGTTTGTGATCACAAACCCGCCAGGCCGTCAATCACCGAAGCGATATCGGTGCAGCGCGTTACCTTCCGTCTTAAGCCACCGCCGCACGGCCTTGTAGGGGCCATGGATCCGCTCGACCTCGGCCCAGAACGCGGGCGAGTGGTTCATTTGTGCCAGATGGGCGACCTCGTGGGCAGCGACATAGTTCAGCACCTCGGGCGGGGCGAGGATCAGCCGCCAGGAGTACATCAGCCGACCTTGCGACGAACACGACCCCCACCGGGACCGGGTATCGCGGATCGTGATGCACGAATAACCGACCCCGAGGCGGCGCGCATAGGCATCGCTTTGGGTTGCCAGCTGATCCCGTGCGCGCGCCTTGAGAAACCCCAATGTCCGGCGCGCGGCGGTGTCGGATCGGCCGGGCACAATCAACGCGTCCCCCTCAAGTCGAATACCGCGCCCCGTCCCCTGCACAAGAGTTCGCACCTGCCCCTCAACCGGCAAGGACGCGCCAAGGCCAACAACGCTTTCCTGAGGTCGGGAGGCTAGGTGGCGGGCAATCCAGTCGCGTTTTTCGGCAGCAAAGGCCAACGCATCGCGTTCCGACACCCGATGTGGCAGCGTCAGTGTCACCCGCCCATCAAGTTGCGAGATACGCAATGTGATCCGGCGGGCCCGGGCCGAACGCCGCAGCGTCAGTGCAATGTCGGGGTCCCCTTGAAGGACACGTTCATCCATCCCATCTTCCCCATCTGACCATAAGGCTTTGACTCCGTCCCGGCCTTATGGCACTTGCCCAGAATCGCCGCAATATGGACGGCCTGTTTGCGCATCCGCGCCGGGGCCTGCACTGTTAGACAAGGATCTCGCATGCCAAAGGAAGAATGGGGCACCAAGCGCCTGTGCCCAACCACCGGTAAACGGTTTTACGACATGAACCGCACACCCATCATCAGCCCCTACACGGGTGAAGCGGTGCAGCTGGACAGCACCAAAACCCGCATGATCGCCGCTGACGCCGAAGACGCGGTCACAGCCAAAGCCAAGGCCACAACCGCGACCGAGGACGAAGATCAAGTGCTGGACGATGATGACGTCGAAGTTGATTTGGACGATGATCTGCTGGATGACGATGATGACGACGAGGACACAGTCCCGCTCGAAGAAATCGCAGACGTGGCCACGGATGACGACGACTCGTAAATCGACCCTGCATGCGGGATCTTTTTCGCTTGATCCCGCAGTGCAAAGCGCCTAATCAGCGGCGCACGGCTGGCAACAGCCACCCAAGAATGGGGCATTAGCTCAGCTGGGAGAGCGCCTGCATGGCATGCAGGAGGTCAGCGGTTCGATCCCGCTATGCTCCACCATTCTTGAACCACTCCCCGGCATTTCGCAGACCACGAACCGCAGATGCGGACTGACGTGCAGCGGCCAAGGCCGCTAAACTTCACCAATCCTGATTTCCTCGAGATCAGACCATCACGCGGATTTGGAGGTGGATGAGCATGTTAAGGCCAAAGCCAGCCCAGAAAGCCAACAGGTCCCAAATCGAACCCTCAGCTTTCCTTCATCGCGATGTTCAGCAACGCACGATATTGCTCACTTCCGGTCTCAAGCTCTTTCTTTGTGCCAATGGACACTAAACGCCCCTCATCCAGCAGCAAGATGCGGTCGACATAATCAAGCGTGGCGGGGCGGTGCGTCACGAACAGAACCGTTTTGTGATCTAGCTCCTTGGTCACATTTTCCAGCACTTGCTTTTCGGTTTCGACGTCCAGGGCGCTGGTCGCCTCATCAAAAACGCAGATATCCGCATCTTTGACCAAAGCGCGTGCAATACCGATCCGCTGCTTCTGTCCACCTGACAGCGACGAGCCATTCGGGCCAACGACGGTTTGCAGGCCAGCGGGCATATTGCCCAATGTTTCAGTCAAGGCCGCACGACGGGCGGCACGTTCCACATCTTCGTCAGACGCGCCCGCATTGCCGTCCCGGATGTTCTCGAGGATCGTACTGTCGAACAAGAAGACGTCCTGACTGATCAGCGCGGTGGCTGCGCGCATGGATTCATTGGAGATATCAGACGCATTGTATCCCCCGATACGGATGGTGCCGCCGGTTGGGTCATGAAATCGCGGAACCAGGTCGATCAGCGTGCTTTTGCCAGAGCCGGATCGCCCGATAATAGCTACCTTTTCCCCCGCTTTGATGTCGAAGGACACGTTTCGCAGGGCCAGCTTCGCGATGAGACGCGTGGAATACGCAAGCGCCCCGGTGAACCCGGCAACGCCATGCATGCAGATGATGGACAATGCGTACAGTTTCCAGCGCGGCGGCTGCGCCTCGCGTATCAGGCGGATACCTGTCGCTGTTGTTTCCCGTCCCGTGATACTCTTGGAACTGCTTTCCGGCGCGATCATGCTGCACTCTGCATGCGGATTGGAGTTTGGGCGCTACGCATCGCATGAACTCGGGGCGATGGCGATGGCTGGAGGTTTGTATCGTTGATCTGATCCGACGACATCCGCTGTCCGCTCGCGCTGTATATCGGCTTCCTGCCTACAGACGTCAATGCACATGACCTGACGAAACGCACAACTGCTGCATATGATGTTAATGCGCAGCCTAGGCTGTCCCCTTAAATTCATCCGCGCGTCGGGGCTCGGCGGGCATTTTGTTCATGTCCGAAACGGCACGGTCCGCGCTCATCATCAGCGGCCAAAAGCCCGGAAGCCCATCATATGGGTGAAAACGAGGCTTTGTGTGTGCGATGCTTTCATCCCCCGCCTGCGTGGTCGCCTCCATGCCGAGGCTGTCTGCGAGCATCGCAAGCGGCGCGTATCGATCCTCGTCAAAATCCAAACCTTGGTTGTGCGGCCACTCAGCCCCACGATGCGACAGAAACCACGCGACCCCTTTACGTAATCTGGCGAACTCAGGCTGATGTTCCAGCGCGAAACCACAGGACTGATAAAGGCGATACAGGCTCAGCCAACCACTCAGATTGAACGCACAGTGATGCTGCGCCGCTGATCGCTGCAATTCTTGAGGCTGACGACCCTCATCGTCAAAATGGGCTTCCAGACGCGCGGTGGATTTCAGATAACAGTCCATCAACGTATCAACATCGCCAAGAAAGGCGGCGATGGAGGCGAGTTGGAGGTCATGGAACATACCAAGATTGTTCGGAGTGCGACACGCACCCCTGCCCTGCGCACTGCCCAAAAGCCAATCGCGATACGGGCGCAGCCAGTCCGCCATTTCCGCACTCAGATCCGGATCATCCAACATCCGCACCCCGTCCAGCAGATACGCAATATCCTTGAACGCGATGATCCCGGCTTTGTCGCCATTGTTCTCATTGTGCCCCCGACGCACCTGCGCATAACGAAGATGGGGGGTCATCGCGGTTTTCTGGTCCAGAAACCACGCCTTGATCAGGCGGCGGGCATGATCGCGATATTGCGGTGCGCCAAAGGCCACCCATGCAAGACTGCACGCCGTTGCATCATCAAACACATGCTGCAACCGAGTTCGGTCGAAGGCGTCACTGTCCGGGGTGTAAAGCACTGTGCCGGGCAGTCGCTCCCCGGTGCGCTGGACATATGGGGCGTCATCCCTACGTTGCGCGTCAGGCCACCAATAAGGCGCAAGCTCGAGATAATCACCCTTGTCCCTACTTGGCGCGGTCTCGGTCTTGTCGAACACCGAGAACGGGCCACGCCCGAGCGCAGAATCCGCCGCCTCACGCAAACGCCTGCTGTGATCTGAGGTCGGGTTTTGCCCAAGGTGCGCCACGGTGTCCCTGTCATAAAACACCGGATGTCGGAGGTCGTAGCCGCGGCGTTCCATGACCTGCCGATCGAGCGACCTGAGTTGGGCAACAATTGCGTCATTGCGCGCAAACCCACGTTCTCTCAACGAGTCATAACCATCGGTTTCCAGCGCGACCTGCCCCGAGGCAAGACGGCGCACCATGCCAGCGCGCCCCACCAAATGGGACGCCGGAACACGGGGGTTTGCCCTGATATCCCACGGATCCATCCGGGTCCTCATCCATGGACCCTCGACCCCGAGGCGGGCCAGCAATTCGACCTTGGGACGACGCCCATATGGGAACGCCTCGTCGTAGCGTTCCCTGGCATCGAACCGGAAAGCAAGCTGTGGTTCTTCCCCGGCCTGTTGAGGGGTCATCGGATCGAAGGCCGACGCGTTGGACCCGAGACGGGCCATGGGCACGACAAAGTACCTCAGCGCCTCCTGTGCCTCGATCGAGGTTGTTATCCCGGCCCAGTCATCTGACGTGACAAAGCAATTGCCGTCCCATGGCAGCACCCACTTCGCATCGGCTAGCCCCCATTCCAACGCAGCATTGCGCGCGCCGTTGTTGTGCATCGCATAGATATTCTTGAGCCGATAGATCGCGGCCAAGGCCCTGCTGCGGTCCTTGTCGTCCAATTGGTCGAAGTCGTCGTCAAAAATATAGCTGGCTGTCGGGAATTGAGCGACATCCAGTGGCGCTTTCTCATAGTCCTCCGATACGAAAGGAAAGCGCTTGTACGCATGTCCGGCGGCATCGATCGCCTTGATGATCCGGGCTTCCTGCTCTGCATCCCGTATCCGGTTGAGCACCCACATTTTCGTGCAGTTGGGGAACTCGGGTTCGTTGTTCAGGATGAACTGCACATTCTGGAGAGACTGCCCGACAGCATGGCGCGGCGGCAAGTCATTCCCCACTATTCGGATAAGTGCATAGGTGTGAGGCCGGGCCCGCGATGCCGCTTCGGCCATGTCGTCCGTCTCTGGCTTCGGGACTGTGGAGGGCGAGACGAAATACGAGGCACTTCCGGAGAGCCCACGCGGTTTTGTGCGCGCCTTTTTGCCATTGGTCACCGCCTTTACGGCCACGATGGGCAGCACGATGGGCAAGGTCCCGAGCAAAAGCAAACCCCAGCCCAAGCGTGCGACACCCTGCGCAGACCGCAATTTCCATTTCAGGCGAAAGAAAAACGCCTTGGCCTTGGATGCCATAGACTTACCTCGGGTCACATTCAGACCTTGTCCCTACTGAATGATCACTCAAGGGTCCAGCATCAGCCGGGCGCTTCAGCACCGCGACCATATGATTTGTCGCTAAAACAAGCGCTGTTTCGTACGCATTCCAGGACAGAGGCGGGATCAAGCTGGTGCCGGAGATATTACCAGAGGGGCGACCCGGACACTGCGAACCGCCCCTCTTTGTGGTTGCCTATTCGGGCGCTTTGGTGGTGCGCAGATAGGGCAGCACAGTTGTGAATTCGCCAAACTTCGCCTTTGCATCTTCGTCCGAAACGGTTGCGGGGATGATCACATCATCACCCACATTCCAGTTCGCAGGTGTCGCCACCCCCTTGCCCGTCGAGGTTTGCAAACCATCAAGCGCGCGCAGCACCTCGGCAAAGTTGCGGCCAACTGTCATCGGATAGGTCATCGACAGCTTCAATTGCTTGTCGGGGCCAATGATAAAGACCGAGCGCACGGTGGCACTATCTGCAGGCGTGCGGCCATCGGGCAGGTAGGCCTCGGCGGGCAGCATATCGAACGCCTTTGAGACCTCGAGGCCGGAATCGGCGATGATCGGGAATCCGGCGGTGGTACCGGCGACCTTTTCGATGTCACCTTTCCATTTCTTGTGGTCCTCGACACCATCCACTGACACGCCAATGACTTTGGTGCCGCGCCTGGCCCATTCGTCAGCCAGCTGAGCGACCACACCGAATTCGGTTGTGCAGACGGGCGTAAAGTCCTTGGGGTGAGAAAACAGGATCGCCCAGCTGTCCCCGATCCAGTCATGCAGCGAAATCGTGCCGTGGTCTGTTTCGACCGTCAAATCCGGGATCGTGTCGTTAATGCGCAAACCCATGGTGTCCTCCGTCGGGAATAATTGGTGTTGCAAAGTAACCTAAGGCATCACGCAGGTGTTTTCATCCCCTGATGTGTGGGCCCACTTGTGGGCACGCCCCAGCGGTGTCAGAGTTTTGCCAAACGTCAACGAAAGGCTCAGCCATGCTCGAAAAACGCGACTTTTACATCAACGGCCAATGGGTCGCCCCGCAAAACGGCACGGACCACCATGTGATCGACCCCTCGACAGAGGAACCAACGGCCGTGATCTCGCTTGGGGGTGCCGAAGATACGGAGGCCGCGATTGCGGCGGCCAAGGCGGCGTTTCCCGCGTGGATGGCAACGCCCGTTGCAGAGCGAATCGCGTTGGTCGAAAAACTGATCAGCGTGTACGAGGCCCGCGCCGAGGACCTGGCAGGCGCAATGTCCGCCGAAATGGGCGCGCCGATAGACATGTCGCGCAGCCAGCAGGTCGGCGCAGGCACGTGGCACCTCAGGAACTTCATTGATGCAGCCAAAGGGTTCGACTTCGATCACGCTTTGGGCGATCACGCCCCCAACGACCGGATCATCCACGAACCGGTGGGGGTTGCGGCCCTTATCACGCCGTGGAACTGGCCGATGAACCAGATAACCCTCAAGGTCGGGGCTGCCGCCATTGCGGGGTGCACGATGATCCTGAAGCCAAGCGAAGAATCGCCCCTGAACGCCGTTATCTTTGCCGAGATGATGCATGAGGCGGGCTTTCCATCGGGTGTGTTCAATATGCTGAACGGTGATGGCCCCGGTGTGGGTACAACCCTGTCGGGTCACCCGGATGTGGATATGGTCAGCTTTACCGGCTCGTCCCGCGCGGGCCGCCTGATTTCCAAGAATGCGGCTGAGACGCTGAAACGCGTGCACCTCGAATTGGGGGGCAAAGGGGCCAACCTGATCTTTGAGGATGCGGATGAAAAGGCCGTCAAACGTGGCGTGCTGCACATTATGAACAACACAGGCCAGTCCTGTAACGCACCATCGCGGATGCTGGTGCAGCGCTCGAAATATGACGCTGCTGTGCAAGAGGCTGCGGAGGTGGCAGGCAAAGTTACTGTCGGCCCCGCAAGCAAGGAAGGGCGCCATATCGGCCCCGTCGTGAACGAAGTGCAATGGAACAAGATCCAGGATCTGATCCAGAAAGGCATTGATGAGGGGGCCAGGCTGGTCGCCGGTGGCACGGGCCGCCCCGACGGTTTCAACAAAGGGTTCTATGTGCGCCCGACCGTGTTCGCGGACGTCAACAACGACATGACCATCGCCCGCGAAGAGATCTTTGGGCCCGTCCTATCCATTATCCCCTTCGATACCGAAGAAGAGGCTGTCAAAATTGCCAATGACACGCCTTATGGCCTGACCAACTATGTTCAGACCCAGGATGGCGCGCGGCTGAACCGGATGGCCATGCAGTTGCGATCCGGCATGGTGGAAATGAACGGCACCTCCCGCGCGGCGGGGTCACCGTTTGGGGGGATGAAGCAATCAGGCAACGGGCGCGAGGGCGGCATTTGGGGGATCGAAGATTTCCTCGAAGTGAAATCCGTTTCCGGTTGGTCGACAGATTGATGGGCTGAGGGGGCGCTGCCCCCGCCCTGCGGGCCCCCCGAGGTATTTGTGGCGAAAGGAAGAGGCGGGCGACGCTTTCGTGTGCTCCGGTCTGCCAAGTTGGGGTGATGGTGCCAGTGCTGGCAGGTCAGAACGGCGTGGGTTGTCGGAACCGCATCATCTTGGCGCTGTCGGGATGTTTGATCCGCAACTCTTCGGAATGCAGCATCAACCGCTCGAACGCCAGTGCATCCCCAGTGGCGTAGAACGGATCGCCCAGGATCGGATGTCCGAGTGCGAGCATATGGACCCGCAGTTGATGGCTCCGCCCGGTCTTGGGCATCAGCCGCACTCGGCTCTCGGCTTCACTATCGCGCAGCACTCGCCAGTCGGTGATCGCGGGTTTGCCCGTCTCGTGGTTCACATGCTGTCTGGGCCGGTTTTCCCAATCCACGATCAGCGGCAGATCGACCCGTCCCGTCTTCGGCGTCAGCCGCCCCCACACCCGCGCCACATAGGTTTTTCTGGCGGCCCTCAGTTCAAACTGCCTGGACAGGAACCGCTGCGCGTGGGGCGTCAGCCCGAACACCATCACACCGCTTGTATCCCGGTCCAGCCGATGCACCAGCAGCGCCTGCGGCCACACCGCCTGTACCCGTGCGATCAAACAGTCCGCCAGATGCGCGCCCTTGCCCGGCACCGACAACAACCCCGAAGGCTTGTCGACCACGAGCATCTCGGCATCATCATGCAGCACCACCAAGGGGTCCTGCGGCGGGGTATAGGTGTCATCCATGCCTGTCGCCTGTCAAATGTGTGCGCTCAGCGCAAGACCCTTCACATTTCAGCGACATCGGCGCGCTGTGCCTGTCAACGGGCGCGCGCATGTGCACTGTGCACCCATGCGTTACATACTTGCCCTGTTTTTTGCCCTTCCTTCCCTTTCCCATGCGGCCTGCGGGCCAGATGCCCCTTGCGAGATCGCGGGTGGATCCTATCACATGCTTGTGCCTGACGGTGTGGCGGATGATGCGCCTGCGCTCGTGTTCTTTCATGGACACAATGCGACCGGGCAGATGATCTTTCGCGGCGGGTTGCGGTCCGAGTTTGCGAGCGCGGGATACGTGCTGATCGCGCCCAACGGCACCCCAATTGAGAGGCGCAATACGCGCCGATGGGCGGGACGCGAGGGCGGCAGCCGCGATGATGTGGCCTTTACCCTTGATGTGATTGCCGACGCGGCAACCCGCGCGTCGATTGATCTGGACCGGGTGTATATCGCGGGCTTTTCAGCGGGAGGGTCCATGGCGTGGTTGATGGCCTGCAAGAGCGCAGAGCGATTTGCCGGCTTTGCGTCCGTATCTGGCGCGCTGCGTCAACCCAATGACACCGCCGACTGCCCCTCTGCCCCTGTCAACTTCCTGCAAATCCACGGCTTTGCCGACAATCAGGTCCCGTTCGAGGGCCGCGCCATTCGGGACTGGCACCAAGGCAGCCTGTGGGACAGCCTGTCCCTCGCGCGCCGTGCCAACCAGTGCCGCAGCCATCCCGACACCATTGCAATCGGCAATCAGTTCCGGTGCCGGACGTGGGATAACAGTTGCGGTGCGGGTGCGATCAGGTTTTGTGAACATGACGGGGCGCATGGCCTGCCCCGTGGCTGGACAACTCTGGCCCGCGAGTGGTTCGAAAGCCGTTAGGTTCGCACGCCCCGCATCTGCCGGATCATCGACACCGAATAGATCACAAGCGCCATCCATATCATCGGAAACGCGATCATGCGCGCCTGTCCAAAAGGTTCCTTGAACACGATCACCGCACATAGGAAGATCATCGTGGGCGCGACGTATTGCAGGATCGCGATGGTCGTCAGCCGCAGCCCCTTGGCCCCGTTGGCATAGAGGATCAGCGGGATGGCCGTGACCGCGCCGCATCCCAGCAACAGCCAGTTTGTTTCCATGTCTCCGACCAGAAACACCCCCTGCCCGGTCCATCCCAGCCAAGCAACATAGGCCAGTGCCGGGATCAGCAGGATCAGCACCTCAAGCAGAAACCCCTGATTCGGCCCGATTGGCAGCTGTTTCTTGGCCAGGGCATAGAACCCCCACGAGACCGTTAGCCCAATGGCCGCCCATGGCACCGACCCTGCCGAGATGGCCAGCACCGCAACCGCGCAGGCCGCGAGGGCAATCGCCACCATTTGCGCGCGTGTCAGCCGTTCGCGCAGGATCAGCGCGCCCAAGGCGACCGAAAACAATGGGTTTATGTAATACCCCAAGGCCGCATCAAGTGCCCGGTCAGACGTGATCGCCCAAACATAGATCCCCCAGTTCACCGTGATCAGCGTCGCCGTCACGCATCCCATTGCCAGCGTGCGTGGGCTGGAAAACGCAGTGCGCAAATCGCCGGTCCGGCGCAGCGCGATCAGCAGAACGCCCGCCAAAGGCACCGACCAGATCACGCGGTGCGCGACCACTTCGGCGGGGCCAACATGGCTGAGTAATTTCATGTAAAGCGGCAAGAACCCCCACAGAATGTAGGCCCCAAGCGCAAAGCCGAGACCCTGCGGCGTATCACCGGAACTTTGGGTCATAGGGAAAGGTCCTTTCGTCCCCTGCCTAGCACCCGATCAACAGGGCGTCACGCCTTCACCCGTTCGGATTTGGGATCATACATCGGCTTCAGCGACACCTCCGCCTTGACCCGCGTGCCTGCCACCCCAATCTGGTAGGACGAGGCGAGCACATCCGCTGCCGTCTCGCCTGTGCAAGGCACATAGCCAAGGCCCATGGCCCCACCCAAGTGGTGCCCATATGCGCCCGAACTGAGGTAACCGACGATCTCGCCATCCCGCACAATCGGTTCATTGTGATAGAGCAGCGGCTCGGGGTCCGTCAGCCTGAATTGCAGCAGCCGGTTGTTCAGCCCCTCGTCCTGTTTGCGCAGCACCGCATCGCGCCCCATGAAGGCAGGCTTGTCCTTTTTGACGGCAAAGCCAAGGCCCGCTTCCATCACATGATCCTCGCAGGTGATATCGTGGCCAAAGTGGCGGAACCCCTTTTCGATACGGCACGTGTCCATCATGTGCATCCCGCACAGTTTCACATCCATGGCCTGCCCGGCCTCGTGGAGCACTTCGAACACGTGGCCGCATTGATCCGCGCCCACGTAGACTTCCCAGCCTAATTCACCCACGTAAGTCACGCGGTGAATGCGGGCGAGGCCCATACCGATCTCGATCTCTTGCGCAGTGCCAAACGGGTTTACCTCATTGGACAGATCCGCCGGGCTGACCGCATTCAGCAATTTACGCGCGTTGGGGCCCATGATGGCCAAGACGCCCTCGCCTGCTGTCACATCCGTGATCACCACGTTGAAGTCGCCCACATGGCGCTGCATCCATGTCTGATCCGCCAGCCGGGTTGCCGCAGGGGTGACCACCAGATAGGCGGTTTCGGTCAGCCGTGTGACGGTCACGTCCGCCTCGATCCCGCCACGGTCGTTCAGGAACTGGGTATAGACGATCTTGCCATTGGGTACTGAATAGTTGCCCCCGCCCACAAAGTTCATAAACGCCTCGGCATCGCGCCCTTCGACCCGGATTTTGCCGAAGGACGACATATCGTACATGCCCACATTTTCGCGCACCGCCCGATGTTCTTCGGCCACGTTGTCAAAGAAGTTCTGCCGCTTCCACGAATACTCATAGGCCGCATCCTGACCAGGGCGCGCAAACCAGTTGGCACGCTCCCATCCGGCCAACTCGCCCATGACCGCGCCGTTTTGCATCAGGTGGTGATGGAACGGCGTGCGCCGGACCCCACGTGCTGTCGCCTTTTGGCGGTAGGGGAAGTGGTCGGCATAGAGCAGGCCAAGTGTTTCGGTCGAGCGTTCGGCCAGATATGTCTTGTTGCCCATGAAGGGCTGCATTCGGGAAATGTCCACATCACCCAGATCGAAGGGTTTTTGCCCCTCATCCATCCATTGCGCCAGCGCCATGCCCGCACCGCCTGCGGATTGAATACCGATGGAGTTGAACCCGCAAGCCACCCACACATTGTCCATCTCGGGCGCGAGGCCCAGGTGGTAGGCATCGTCGGGCGTAAAGCTTTCGGGTCCATTGAAGAACGTGTGGATACCGGCCTCCGCGAGCATGGGCATCCGGTTCACCGCCGCCTCAAGGATTGGTTCGAAATGATCGAAGTCCTCGGGCAGTTGATCAAATTCAAAGTCGCGTGGAATGCCATTCACCGCCCATGGTTTGGCATTGGGTTCAAACGCGCCAAGCAGCATCTTGCCCGCGTCTTCCTTGTAATAGGCGCACTCGTCCGGCACGCGCAGGACCGGCAATTGCTGCAAATCCTTGATCGCCTCAGTCACGATATAGAAGTGTTCGCAGGCTTGCAGCGGCACGTTCACCCCCGCCATACGTCCGACCTCGTGGCCCCACATGCCCGCACAGTTCACCACGTGATCGCAAGTGATGTGGCCGTCGGTCCCATCCTCGCCCGTCCAGTCGATGCCTGTGACCCGTCGCCCGTCGCGGGCAATCCGCGTCACGGCCACCCGTTCCTGCACCTTTGCCCCGCGTTGCCGCGCACCCTTGGCCAGGGCCAGCGCAATATTGGCCGGATCGCCCTGCCCGTCGAGCGGCAGGTAAACGCCTCCGGTCACATCATCGATGTTCAGATGCTCGTACTTGGCCTTGACCTCGGCGGGCGAGATGTCCTCGACCTCGACCCCGAAGGCGCGCGCCATGCCCGCCTGACGGCGCAATTCTTCAAGCCGTTCATCCGTCAGGGCCGCCGTGATCGACCCCACGCGTTTGAAGCCCGTGGCAACCCCGGTTTCCGCTTCCAGATCGCCATAGAGTTCCTGCGAATAGCGCGCCAGTTTCGTCATATTCGCCGTGGCGCGCAGTTGCGCAATCAGCCCCGCCGCATGCCATGTCGTACCGCTGGTCAACTGCTTGCGCTCCAGCAGCACAACATCTTTCCAGCCCAGCTTGGTCAGGTGATACGCCACCGAACAGCCAATGACGCCCCCACCGATAATGACGACGCGCGCGGAGTTGGGAAGATCAGGCATAAGCTTTGGACCCTTAGACGATGGTGTGGCCCGCATCACGCAGACGACGGGCGATTTCAGCGATATGGGCGGGGCTGACTTCGCAGCATCCCCCCACGATGGTGGCCCCTGCGTCGATCCAGCCCATGACCTGATCGGCGTAAAGGTCAGGGGTGAAGTCGCGGCGCAGGGTCAGGCTGTCGACGGTCGGTTTGTCCTCAAGAAAGCCCTCGGCGATCTGTTCGAACCCGTTGGCATAGGCCCCGAACGGCAAAGTCGTGTGCGCGATGGACGCAAGGGCCGCGGGGATCACTTCGGGGGTCGAACAGTTCACCAACAAGGCGTTTGCGCCCGCTTCGGCGACGGCGACCACATCTGCGATCGGCTCACCCGAGCGCAGCCTGGTGCCGTCGCGGTCATCCACCGTCATCGCCAGCCAGACAGGGATGTCCGCGCCTGCACATCCCGCAAGGATGTCACGCGCATGATCGATGGATGCGACGGTTTCGCAAATCAACAAGTCGCAGGCGGGGGCCAGCAGGGCCGCGACCTCGGCAAACAGGGGCACGGCCACAGCCGAGGCAGGATGCAGGTCAGGGCGATAGCTGGCCACAAGCGGCCCAATCGCACCTGCAATACGCCCCGACCCATGTTCGCGCCGCGCGGTCCGCGCCTCAAACAGCGCGCTTTGATGCAAGGCCGTGAACGCGCCCTCGACGGGGGTGCCTGTCAAGCGGTCGTGATGGATCGCATAGCTGTTGGTTGTCGCAACCGTCGCCCCGGCTGCGAAGAAATCCGCGTGCACGCTGGTGACCATGCCTGGATGGTCCAGCATGATCTGGGTCGACCACAGCGGGGTGGGCTTGTCACCAGCCCGGTGGACCAGTTCTTGTCCCATGCCCCCGTCCAGAAGGGTGATGTCAGCCATGGCGGTACTCCTTGCACGCGCAGGCACCGACGCAGTGCCCGTTTCGTTTCCCGTGTCGGAAAACGATCACGCCCGCAAGCGTTCGTTGCCGGGGTCCCACAAGGGTTGATCGGGTTGCACCGTGGCCCTGTAGCGCTGGCCAAAGATTTCGACCTCAAGGTTGGTGCCTGGTTCGGACAGGTCCGTGCGCACGACACCCAACGCGATCGAGGCATCAATCCGATACCCCCACGCGCCCGAGGTGGTTTCACCCACGACCTCATCCCCGTTCCAGATGGTCGACATATAGGGCGCGTCCTGATCGCCCGCATCCACCAGCATGGTCACAAACCGTTTCTTGGCCCCCTGCTGCTTTTCGTTCTGCAAAGCTGCCTTGCCGGGGAAGTCCTGCGGCTTGTCCAGCTTGATGAACCGATCCAATCCGCCCTCAAACAAGGTATAATCAGTGCTGAGGTCACCCTTCCACGCGCGGTACCCTTTTTCCATCCTCATGGAATTCAACGCATACATCCCAAACGGCGTCGCCCCCGCCCCGATGATCGCATCATAAAGCGCGGGAATATCTGCCATCGGCGCGTGCACTTCCCAACCCAACTCGCCCGCAAAGGACACCCGCAGCATTCGGCATCTTACACCAGCGACAACTGCGTCCTGATGGGTCAGCCAGCCAAGCGACAGATCTGCCTCGACCCCAAGGCCCTCGAACAGCGCACGCGCCTTTGGTCCGCTCACGATCAGCGTCGAAAGTTCGGTCGTGTGATCGCTCAGGGTCAGCCCCTCGGGCAACGCGTCGTTCAGCACATCCCAATCGTGCCATTGCGCAGTCGCGGCGGTGATGAGGGTAAAGTGATCCTCGGCATGCCTGATCAGCGACATTTCCGTCAGGATGCGCCCCCGGCTGTCGGGGAAATAACCAAGCGTCATGCGGCCTGCCTTGGGCAAAGCCCCCGCAATCCGGCCCCGCAACCATTCGGCTGCCCCCGCCCCGCTCAACTCGAAACGCGAGAAACCCGGCAGGTCCAGCACGCCGACGCCGTCGCGCACAGCTTCGACCTCGGCCTTGACACGCGGAGCCCACGGGCCGTTACGATCCCACGTGTGTGTCGCTTCTTCGGAAGTGTCGTCGCCGTCCTTGGCGAACCAGTTGGCCCGTTCCCAGCCGTTATAGGCCCCCATCTGCCCACCCGCAGCCCGGAGGCGGTTATCGATGGGCGACAGCTTCTTGTCGCGCCCAGCGGGCCATTCGTGATGCGGAAAGTGCATCGCATATTCGTGGCCATAGGTTTCAAGTGCCTTGGACAGACAATAGTCCTGATCCGTGTAGTCGGTATAGCGGCGCGGGTCGGTCGCCCACATGTCCCACTCGGTCTCACCGTGCATGATCCATTCGGACAAGACCTTGCCTGCGCCGCCCCCTTGGGCGATGCCGAAGGTAAAGGAATGGCCCTCGAACGCGTTCTTGACGCCCGGCATCAGCCCGATCATCGGCAGACCGTCGGGCGCGTATGGGATGGGACCGTTGATGTTACGACCAACACCGGCCGTGCCAAGGGCCGGCACCCGCTCCATCGCGTCCTCTATATAGAATTCGAGCCGTTCGAGATCATCGGGATAAAGCTGGAACGAGAAATCCTCGGGCATCGGATCGGCAGGCGTCACCCAATGGGCTTTGCAGTTACGCTCATAAGGGCCAAGGTTCAGCCCGTTCTTGTCCTGACGCAGGTAATAGCTGATGTCGACATCGCGGATAATGGGCAGTTTATGGCCCTTTTCCTTGGTCCAGGCGGCGACCTCGGCGATTTCATCCGTCAGGAAATACTGGTGCGACATGACCACCATCGGCACCGTGCGTCCGCCAAAGGGCTTGAACATCTCGCCCACGCGCTGCGCATAGTAGCCTGCACAGTTGGCCACGTATTGGCAGCGAATGTCGCCCTTGTCGGTCTTAACGATCCACTCGTCGCCGTCCCGCTCGATCCCCGTCACAGGACAGAACCGTTCGATCCGGGCCCCTGCATCCCGCGCGCCTTTGGCAAGGGCCTGGGTCAACTGGGCGGGGTCAATATCGCCATCCAGCGGATCCCACATGCCCCCTGCAAGGTCGTGGGTTTCCATGAACGGATGATATTCCTGCATTTCGGCAGGTGTCATCAGCGGCATCTCAAGCCCCTGATAGCGGCCCATGCCCGACACCCGCTCAAATTCCTGCATCCGCTCCTTTGAGTGGGCGAGGCGCAGCGATCCGGTGACGTGATAGTTCATCGGATAGTCCACATCATCCGCGAGGGTGCGGTACATCTCCAACCCGTAGCGCTGCATGTTCATCACCGCCCAGGACCCCGAGAAGTTGGGGCAGTTGCCCGCCGCATGCCATGTGGACCCGGCTGTCAGCTCATTCTTTTCCAGCAGCACACAGTCGGTCCACCCCGCCTTGGCAAGGTGATACAGCGTCGAGGTCCCGACCACGCCACCGCCGATGATGACCACGCGGGCCGTCGTTGGGAAATCGCTCATCGCATTAGTCCTTTCGTTGCGGCACGTCGTCCGCGATGTCGTAGTAGTCGCCCTTGTCGGCGGTAAAGATATGTCGGTCGATCCGCAGGCCGGTGGCCCCGTCAATGGTTCCAAGCGAGAAACTGATCTTGCCCTCGCCCTCCATTTTCCAGAAAAGGAAACTGCCACAGGTCGGGCAGAAGCCGCGCTTGGCGGTGGGGCTTGAGGCGTACCATGTAACTGGTCCGTTGATGGTCAGATCGCCGTCATGGGCAAGGCCCGAGGCCCAGTGGTGCCCCGACTGCTTGCGGCACTGCCCACAATGGCACGCGCTGGTGCGTATGGTGTCGACCACCTCAAAAGTGACTGCTCGGCAGTTACAGGATCCACGCAGCATGTCAGGCCCGTCCCGGTGTACTGACCGCGCCCAGAAGCACGCCGTAAATGACAAAGCACACCGCCATCACACGCCGCACCCAGATATTGAACACCGCGCCCAAGGCCGCCCGTCCGATCCCGGCCCCAAGGGCGGTGAACCCTGTGTAGCTAAGCGCGGTGATCGTCAGCGCCGTGGGCATGATCACCCACATCTGATCCCAGATCGGTACGTCCGGCTGGATGAACTGCGAAAAGGCGGCGAGGTAGCCGGCCACGCTTTTGGGGTTGATCGTCGCGATCGCAAAGGCGCGCAGATAGATGGATCGCCCGGTCTGATGGGCGAGCTGTGGCACTATGCCAGCCCGCATCCAGCCCCGAACGCCAAGATAGATCAGGAAGCCCGCCCCGATCAGTTTGGCGATCCAGAAGGCGGTGGGCGAGGCGGCAATCAGGGCCGTGATTCCCAAGGCCGACAGGATCAGAAACAGAGTAGCCTGCGTCAGGATCGCCAGCACACCGGGCATCGCCCGCCGCATGCCCAATGTCATTCCATTTGTGATGCAATTGACCGCGTTCGGCCCCGGCGTGGTCACAAACACCACCCAGAACAGCGCGAATATGATCCACCCCTCAAACGACATCAGTAGACCGGCGGCGCAATAACCCAGATCGCGACGGCTGGCTGATCATAGGGGTTTTTCCAGCAGAACGGCTCGCCCCGTACCCGAAAGCTGTCACCAGGCCCAATCGTGAAGGTCCGCCCCGAAATCTCGAGATCCAACTGGCCCGAGATCAGATAGCCGACCTCTTGCGTGGGACGCGTCACAGCCTCGCTGATCTCGCTGTGCGCCTCAAAGGTTGAGTGCACCATTTCAAAGTCATCCGTGAGGTCGGGCGATAGCAACTCTTCGACCAGTCCAGCGGCGCGGGACCCGATGGGCCGCCGCGCGCCATGGCGCACCACATATCCCTCTTCGGCGGCGGGTGCAGCACCTCGGCGGAATAATGTGGACACCGCGATATCCAGCGTGGCCGCGATATGGCGCAGGTCCGTGATCGAGGGTTCGGACAGGTCCCGCTCCACCTGACTGAGCCACCCAACCGAGCGCCCCAGCACATCGGCCATGTCCTGCAAGGTTAACCCCCGCGCTTTGCGCAGCGCACGCAGGTCTGCGCCAAGGCTATGTGCGATTGTGGGGTTGGTTTGCAGCATGTATCGTGAAAATTCCTGTTTGATTTTCACGTAAATCTAAGTTGCGTGAAAAATCAAGTCGGATTTTCAGACCTGTCCGAAAATGTCCGTCAGAATGGTATCCAATTGATCCGCATCGCGCTCGGTGAACGCGCTCGGTTGGTCGCTGTCGATATCAAAAACTGCGATCAACTCCCCGACCCCGTTTCGAACCGGGATCACCAGTTCGGATCGTGTGGATGACGCACAGGCGATGTGGCCCGGAAAGGCATCCACGTCCGCCACCAATTGCGTCTGTCCCGTGCGGGCCGCAGCACCACAGACCCCGCGCGAGAACGGGATATGCAGGCACCCGTGCCCGCCCTGATAGGGCCCGATCTTGAGTATTTCAGGCCCGATGACGCGGTAAAAGCCCGTCCAGTCGAAACGGGCATCGCTATGGTGCACTTCGCAGGCGACGGTGGCCATCAGCGCAATCACATCATCCTCGCCTTCCGTCAGGCTTCGGAGTGTTTGGGACAGGGTGGAATAGGCAGGCATATGTCACTCGATATTGTGGAAAGAGGTGCTGTCCCGGACACCGGGATCTGTTCAAGACAGAGAACATCAGACCCGTTCAATCGCGATGGCTGTCCCTTCGCCGCCACCGATACAAATCGCCGCGACCCCGCGTTTGAGGTTTCGCGCCTCAAGCGCGTGCAGCAAGGTGACGATGATCCGTGCCCCTGACGCACCGATCGGGTGCCCCAATGCGCAGGCCCCGCCGTTCACGTTTACGATCTCATGGCTCAGCCCCATTTCGTGCATGAACGCGAGGGGGACGACGGCAAAGGCTTCGTTCACCTCCCACAGGTCAACGTCGTCTTTGGTCCAGCCGACCCGATCCAACAGCTTTTGTGCGGCAGGGACAGGGGCCGTGGTGAACAGTCCGGGGGCCTGAGCATGGCTCGCATGGCCCAGGATATGCGCGCGGATGTTCAGATTTTGAGCCTTTGCAGCCTCTTCGCTAGCCAACAGAAGCGCCGCTGCTCCGTCAGAGATCGACGAGGAGTTGGCGGCGGTGACTGTCCCACCCTCGCGGAAGGCGGGTTTGAGATGCGGGATTTTGTCGGGGCGTGCGGTGCCTGGTTGTTCGTCCTGATCAACGGTCACGGCCCCCTTGCGTGACGCGATGCCGACGGGTGCGACCTCGGCTGTGAACGCCCCCGTTTCAATCGCAGCCTGCGCCCGCGCAAGAGACACCAGTGCATAGCTGTCCTGGATGTCCCGCGTGAACTGGTAGGTTTCGGCGCAGTCTTCGGCAAAGGTGCCCATCAGGCGGCCCTTGTCATAAGCATCCTCAAGCCCATCAAGGAACATGTGGTCGATGACCTGCCCGTGCCCCAGCCGGGCACCGCTCCTCATTTTGGGCAGAACATAGGGCGCATTTGTCATGCTCTCCATACCGCCCGCAATCATAGTGTCGGTCTGGCCCAAGGCGATCTGATCAAAGGCGATCATGGCCGCCTTCATACCTGATCCGCACATCTTGTTCAGCGTCGTGGCGGGCACCTCTTCGCCCAGACCCGCGGCAAAGCCGGCCTGACGCGCAGGGGCCTGCCCTTGGCCCGCAGGCAAGACGCAGCCCATCAACACTTCGTCCACGGTGTCGGTGCCTGCGCCATCCAGTGCGTGTTTGATCGCGATACCGCCAAGGTCGGAGGCTGTCATGTCGGACAAAGCGCCCTGAAAACCGCCCATGGGCGTGCGGGCCGCACCCGCAATCACGACTGGTTTCATGGTCTGACCCTCCGATCTTGGTGAATGGAAACTGATTGGTAACGATTGGACCCTACACACGCAATGTAACCAGACAATTGCAAGAGGGCATACATGGATCTTCGCAGCCGATCAGAGGATAACCTGCAAGTGGTGTCGGTGCACGATGCGCGCATTGATGCGGCCGTTGCAATTGAATTCAAGGACGCGATGCGCGCCTCGACGGATGGGGGCAGTGAGACTGTCATTCTGGATCTGAGCGAGGTGCAGTTCATTGACTCAAGCGGGCTTGGCGCAATTGTCGCCGCGATGAAGAATATGGGACAAGCGCGCACCCTTGCACTGGCGGGCCTGACACCCACGGTCGACAAGGTGTTTCGCCTGACCCGCATGGACAGCGTGTTTGCCGTGTTTCCAACCCTGGATGGTGCCCTGACCGAGTTGAAAGCCTGATGTGTCGATCCTGATGAAAGAAAGCGTTATGTCATTCGTTTCACAGATGCCCGATATCCAAGTGTGCGTTCAAAGCAGCAAGTTGGCGGTACGCGAGGCGCTCAAAGAGCTCTTGGCGGGGCTCGGGCCACTCCACCTCGACGTTGAAGAAGTAGGAACGGTCGAACTGGTCATGGCCGAAGCGTTGAACAACATTGTCGAGCATGCCTATCCCGCAGGCGATCCCGCGGGTCCGATCCGGATCGCGTGCAAACATGCAACCGACGGCCTGCACCTGACTGTCACCGATGAAGGCCGCGGCATGCCGGATGGGCGTACACCGCTTGGGCTGGCTGCCAATCTGGACGTGGATTTTTGCGACATGCCCGAAGGCGGGTTCGGTTGGTTCCTGATCAAGGATCTGGCCAAAGAGGTGACCTATAAACGGATCGACCCCCAGAACCGCCTGACATTGCGGCTCGCCGTGGCAATGGCTTAGGCACACGGGACGCATCGGCTGACGTATCGGCAAGCGGCGACGGTTGGCCCATCTGGCCCACTCTCAACAGCACTTTTTCGCCGCCAGCCGAGACTTCGCAAAACGGCCCCGTCCTGATCACATTTCTGCCCTGTTTTGCCGCCATACGTTTCACTGTAGCTGCATATAGCTTCCCTTGGTGCCGCGTGTAATAGCCCCCACCCAGTGCGCGGCACCGAGGAACTTTCTTTTCCGACATTCAAGTGGACAACAGGTACCTCTCGCGTAGGGTGCCCGCGTCTGCCATCGTCGGAGAGGTCTTTCATGCGCGATTTTCATTTACCGGGCCGTTCGCCTGTTCTGGCCACTTCAGGGATGTGCGCAACGTCGCATCCGCTGGCCGCACAAACCGCAATCGAAATCCTGAAATCCGGCGGCAACGCCATGGATGCCGCCATCGGGGGGGCTGTTCTGCTTGGCATATGCGAACCGCAAATGACCGGCATCGGTGGCGATTGCTTTGTGTTGTGGTCCGGGCCGGACGGGCAGATCAAATCGATGAACGGGTCCGGGCGCGCACCTGCGGCGCTGAATGCTGCGGACTTGCGCAGCCGCGGTGACAAAGTCGTCCCCCCCTACAGCGCGGACGCCGTGACCATTCCCGGGGCCATCGACGCCTTCTGCACCCTATCCGACACGGTTGGCACGCTCGGCCTTGATGCAGTTCTGGCACCTGCGATCCATTACGCCGAAACCGGAGTGCCGGTGGCTCCGCGCGTCGCCTTCGACTGGGCCAAGGACACGACCATCCTGCAAGGGGCCGCCCGCACACATTATTCGATCAACGGCAAAATTCCTGCCGTGGGTCAGGTGTTCGCAGCCCCCGGTCAGGCCGAGGTGCTGCGCCGCATCGCAAAACACGGCCGGGATGCCTTTTACACGGGCGAGGTCGCGGACGACATGCTCGCCGCACTCAGGGTCCTTGGTGGCAAGCACACCACACAGGACTTTGCCGATCATACCAGCACCCCGACCACCCCGATCAGCACAGCATATAAAGGCGTCGATGTGGTCGAACATCCGCCAAACGGGCAAGGGGCCACCGGCAATCTGATGCTGAACATCCTTGCGCAGTTCGACATCGAGGGCATGGACCCCTGGGGCAGCCAGCGCGCGCACATCGAGGCTGAGGCCGCCAAACTGGCCTATGATGCGCGCAATCGGTTTCTGGCGGATGCGGACTACACCAAACGGCTTGATCACATGCTTGCGCCGGAAACGGCCTCAAAGCTTGCCGCGCTGATTGATCCGCAAAGGGCAATGGCCGCCGCCGCGCCGATCAGCGAACAGGTGCACAAGGATACGATCTATATCACCGTCGTGGATCGCGATGGGATGGCAGTCTCTCTGATTTATTCGATCTTTCACGGCTTTGGGTCCGGCATTGCGTCCGACAAGTTCGGGATCCTGCTGCAAAACCGGGGGGCGGGGTTCACGCTCGAAGAAGGGCACCCGAACGAGCTCAAGGGCGGCAAGCGCCCGATGCACACGATCATTCCGGGCATGCTGGCCAGGAACGGCAAACCCTATATGCCGTTTGGTGTGATGGGCGGGGCCTATCAACCCAACGGGCATGCGCGCTTCGTGTCCAATCTGGTGGATTTCAACCTCGACCCGCAGACCGCGATTGATGCGCCGCGCGCATTTTCCGATCAGGGTGATATGAAGGTCGAGCGTGGATATCCAGATACCGTACGCGCCGAGTTGAGCGATCTTGGTCACAAGGTCAGCATCCCCGACACGGCGATCGGCGGGGCCCAAGCGATCCTGATGCGGGATGATGGTGTGCTGGAAGGCGCAAGTGATCCGCGCAAGGACGGCTGCGCGCTTGGGTACTGAGGTGTAAGGCGGGCGTGTCGCCCGCCACCATCAGTTCAGTTGGAAGTGTAAGGGATAGGTACCGTCCTCGAACGGGCCAAACAGGTCCGGGATGTCAGGGTGATCCACAGGCTCGCCGGAATAGTCGGCCACAAGGTTCTGCTCGGACACATAGGCCACGTAATAGCTTTGGTCGTTCTCGGCGAGCAGGTGGTAAAACGGCTGCGCCTTCTTGGGGCGGCTGTCTTCGGGAATCGCTTCGTACCACTCGTCTGTGTTCGAAAACTCCGGGTCCACGTCAAAGACCACACCGCGAAAGGGGTGTTTCTTGTGCCGCACGATCTGGCCCAGATGATATTTTGCGCGTGTTCTCAGCATAGCGTTGCGCCCCCTACCGACCGTGACTACACGTTGCAAGGGACAGTTGTCCAATAATTGAGCACATTTTTGCTGGAAACAGTCTGTGAACCTTACCTTAACAGTGCTGGAAATCGTGGCCCCCGTCTTTCTTCTGGCAGGGATCGGCTTTGCGTGGGTCAAGGCGGGGCTCGAATACCGGATCCAGTTCGTGACGCAGCTGGCGATGACCCTGTCCCTGCCCTGCCTGATCTTCGTGTCGCTGATGCAGACCCGGATCGACCCGGCTGCCCTGACCGCCCTGTCTCTCGCCTCCGTGGTCTCCTACGCCGTTGTGACGGTTGTGTTTGTGATCCTGATCAAGGCGTTACGCTTGCAAACACGCACCTATACCGCGCCCCTGATCTTTGGAAACACCGGCAATCTGGGTCTACCCCTCGCCCTTTTCGCGTTTGGAGAGATCGGGCTCAGCTACGCGATCATCGTCTTTGCGATCATGGCGCTGTGGTCCTACACCTTCGGGATCTGGCTGGTGGCGGGTGCGGGTTCCTTCAGCAAGGTCCTACGCGAGCCGCTTGTCTGGGGCACGGTTCTGGGGGCGCTGTTTCTTTGGCAAGAGTGGGAAACACCGATATTCCTGACCAACACCCTGACCCTTGTGGGGCAAATGGCGATCCCGATGATGCTGATCACGCTTGGCGTCGCGGTCGCGCGCCTGTCGGGGCGAGGCCTTGCCTTCGCCGCCCTTCTGTCAGCAATCAAGCTGGCCTTGTGCGTTGCAATTGCCTGGGTCGTCGGGCGCTATTTCGCTCTCGATCCGGTCGCGTTCGGCGTGCTGGTCCTGCAGGTCGCCACCCCGGTGGCCGTGACCTCGTATCTGCTGGCCGAGAAATACGGGGCCGATGCGCAATCGGTGGCCGGGCTGGTGGTCGCCTCGACGCTGATGTCCGTCGGCGCGCTACCGCTGCTTTTGGCCGCCGTTCTCTAGAAAACGTGATTCCCACGGGGCCATTTTTTCGCTACACTGCAAAAAAAACAAAAAAGCGAGTGAGGCAGATGAGCAAACTCTTTCGCGCTTTGGCATTGGTATTGTTGGCAGCCAGTTGTGGCGGCGGGTCGGACACGGCCCCCAATCAACTGGACAACGCATGTTCCATTGTCCGCGAGCGCCCGGAATACCTGAGGGCCTTCAGGGCCACCGAACGCAAATACGGCGTTCCCGTCCACGTGCAGATGGCGACCATCTATCAGGAAAGCAGATTCATTTCCGATGCACGCACGCCCAACCGCTATGCCGCCGGGGTGATCCCGATTGGCCGTCAATCCAGCGCCTTTGGCTACAGTCAGGCTCTCGATGGCACATGGGAGGAATATCAGCGCGAGACCGGCAAACGGTCATCTCGCCGGGATCGCATCGGCGATGCGACCGACTTCATGGGGTGGTATATGACCAAGACCTACGAAGGTCTCGGCGTGCCGCTGACGGACACCCGCAACCAGTACCTCGCCTATCACGAGGGGCGCACTGGCTATGCCCGCGGTACCTATAACTCAAAGCCATGGCTGTTGCGTGTGGCGGGCGAAGTTGACGCCCGTTCAGACATGTATGCAGTCCAGCTCCGGTCCTGCTGAGCGGGGTCTAGTTGCTTCGCCCACGCGGCGCATCGAACAGGCGGTTCGACAGGGAACCGCCTGTGCTCAACTCACCCAGCACAACCGTCGTCTGCCCGCCGCCGCTGTCATTCACGACCCATTGGCGCAACTGCACCGGGCTGTCGGTGAACTTCATCTGGATATTGCCGTATTCGGGGTTTTCGGGGTCTTGCGCTGTCACAATAGTCGCGGTGCCGTCAAAGTCATGGCCCACCACCATATTCGCCCGCCCAAGGTTGACGTTGCGCGCAAGGATCAGCGACAGCGGCGTACGCCGCAGCGGATAGGTTTCGGGCGGCTGGTTCGATTTGGAATCCGCGATATAGACCGCATTTGCACTGGCCACGACCAGCGATGTGTTGGGGGCGTTGTACTCAAACCGCATCTTGCCCGGGCGCTTGATATAAACCGTGCCAGTATCAATCGTCCCATCATCGTTGATCTGGGTAAAGCTGCCTTGGGCTGTTTTCAGATCGTTGAGATAGCTTGAAATGCTGTTGAGCGGCAGTTTGTCTGCCCATGCTGCTTGTGCCGTCAGGGCCGCAAGGGCCATTGCTGCGATCCGTGTCATCATCTTCATATCGCGCACCTTTCCTGGTCGTCGCCTGTTGTCCCGGATATAGGGCGCAGGCCGACGATATGCGATAGCAACGGTGATCAATGCCCGGCAGTTCCCCGCCGGAGCGGAGTATTCCGGCGGGTTCAGCCCTGTTCTGGCACCAGAATTTCGCGCTTACCCACATGGTTGGCCGCACTCACGACCCCTTCGTCTTCCATCTGTTCCACAAGACGCGCGGCCTTGTTGTACCCGATGGCGAGTTTGCGCTGGATATAGCTGGTCGAACATTTGCGATCCTTGATCACGATGGCAACGGCGGTGTCATAAAGCGCATCCTCGCCATCCGTGTTCCCGCCAAGACCCAACACCGCGTCGATGTTGTTTTCCTTGTCCTCATCCGGCCCTTCCACCACGCCCGACACATAGTCCGGCGCGCCAAAGGCCTTGAGGTGGTTGACGATCTCTTCGACCTCCTCGTCGGACACAAACGGTCCGTGACACCGGGTGATTTTCGCCCCACCGGCCATATAAAGCATGTCACCCATACCCAAGAGCTGCTCGGCCCCCATTTCGCCCAGAATCGTCCGGCTGTCGATTTTGGAGGTTACCTGGAAACTGATCCGCGTGGGGAAGTTCGCCTTGATCGTACCCGTGATCACATCAACCGACGGGCGCTGCGTGGCCATGATCAGGTGAATGCCAGAGGCCCGCGCCATCTGCGCAAGACGCTGGATGCACGCCTCGATCTCTTTGCCCGCGACCATCATCAGGTCGGCCATCTCGTCCACGATCACCACGATATAGGGCATCGCCTCCGGTGCGAATTCCTCGGTTTCAAAGATCGGCTCGCCTGTGTCGTCATCAAACCCGGTCTGCACGGTGCGGCTGAACATCTCGTCCTTGGCCAGCGCCTCTTTGACCCGGCCATTGTAGCCATCAATGTTGCGCACGCCCATCTTGGACATCTTGCGATAACGTTCCTCCATCTCCCCCACGACCCATTTCAGGGCCACAACAGCCTTTTTCGGGTCCGTCACCACGGGCGAGAGTAAATGCGGAATGCCGTCATAAACGCTCAGTTCCAGCATCTTGGGATCGATCATTATCAGGCGACACTCTTCAGGCGTCAGCTTGTAAAGCAGGCTCAGGATCATGGTGTTGATCGCCACCGACTTACCCGAACCCGTGGTCCCGGCAATCAGCAGGTGAGGCATCTTGGCAAGGTTGGCAACCACCGGATCACCGCCAATGTCTTTCCCAAGGGCAAGGGGCAGCTTTTGATTGCCGTCGCCAAAGTCACGGCTCGACAGGATTTCGCGCAAAACCACCTTTTCACGATTTTCATTGGGCAGTTCGATCCCGATCACGGATCGCCCCGGCACGGTCGAAACACGGGCCGACAGCGCCGCCATGGACCGCGCAATATCGTCCGCCAGACCGATCACACGGCTGGCTTTCAAACCCGGTGCAGGCTCAAGTTCATACATCGTGACCACAGGGCCGGGGCGCACCGCAACGATCTCGCCCTTGACGCCATAGTCATCCAGCACGTTTTCAAGCATACGCGCATTTTCTTCGAGGGCCTCGTCGCTCAAGTGATGGCGCTGCACTTCGATCGGGTTTTCAAGCAGGTTCAGCGGCGGCAATTCGAAACCCGGATGGGTGTCCTCGAATTTCAGGGCCGGCTGCGCCTCGGCTTGGGCACGCGTGCTCGGTTGCATGGGTTTGCGCGCAGGCTGCTGCACCACTTTGCGCGGTTCGGCCACGGGAATCGCGGGGACCGCAGCCAAAGGTGCGGGCACGTCGAGTTCTTGCGGCGCATAGTCAGGCTCAACCACCTGATCAACATCCGCGTATGCAGGCGCAGGCGGGGCCGACAACGGCGGCTCAACTCGGCGCAAGGATGCCGCAGCCGTAAGCGGTGGCTCGGGCGGCAACGTCGTGTGCGGCGTCGTGTTCAAGACCAGTGGATCGGGGCCGCGGCCCCGTCCTTTTGTCAGCGGTGCCACGGATTCGGCTTGCACCGCAGGGTTCGACCGTACACGCGACTTGATGACATCGCTGATCTTGTTCTTGATCCGGTCCGCGCCTGGTGCTTCGACCCCATCCACATTGTGATAGGTTTCCACCAGTTCCATCTCAGGCAACTCTTGGGGCACAGGATCAGGACGTTTGATCAACGCAGGCATGCGCGCCAACAGGCCCGTTTTAGCGGGTTCGCCGTAGTCCGTTTCGTCATATTCCGGGATCGACGGTACGCTCGCCGCATAGGCTTCGGCCTCAGCGGCAAGAGCGGCACGCTCGACCTTACGTGCGTTTTGACGATCCTGCATGGCCCGCGCGGCCTGCACGGCCCCGCTCGCCCCGCGACCCAGGACCGTCATAATACCCGCATAGGCGACCACCAGACCGACCAGCATGAACCGGATGCAACGCGCGATTTCAGGCCGGGTAAAGCCCAGAACAAAGGCCCCGAATACCACAATCCCTGCCGCCATGATCAGCGACATCAGCTTGACCGTGAACGCCGACCCGACCGGCAACGCCGTCAGAATAAAGGCCATGACCGTGTCACCAAACAGCCCGCCCAGTCCAAAGCCGTGGGTGGCCTGCCACGCCGCCTCGGGTTGCAGGGTCGCTGCGTAAATGGAGCCGAACGCAATCGCAATCGGGGCAAAGATCAAGCGGCCAAGCGCCCGTTCTGTCCCCAGATGCAGGACAAACCGCGCGCCCCACGCCAGCAACACGATCGCAATCCCGAACACGCCCCACCCGGCAATCATAAACATCGGGGCCGCCAGCGACGCACCCGTGCGCCCCATCCAGTTCTGCACAGGCGCATCCGTCGAGGCCATCCAATTGGGATCGTCCGGCGTGTAGCTCAGCATCATGGCCGCCGCCATAACGCCCACCACAAACAAGCCGATCCCGATCAGCTCGCGGCTGCGTTTTTCGATCGCAGCCTGCATTGTGTGGTCAAAAAGCGGATCACGCCGTGTCTGATATGCCATGCTTCGTCCCTCGTTATTGCGCGGCATAGAGCGTGTCGCGAATGGCCATCAGCCCCCGCTCCGTCTGTGCCTTTGGGGCGACCAGTGCCGCCCGGATATATGTGTCACCGGGGTTCACCCCATCAATTTCGCGCGCCAGATACGCGCCGGGCAAGACCCGGACCCCCGTGGCTTGCCACAGCTTTAGTGCCGCCGCCTCGCCATCCTCGACCGGCAGCCAAAGGAAAAAACCGGCCTCGGGCGCGCTGTATCCCGGTACGCGCCCAAGGATGCGGTCGGCCATGTCGTATTTCTCGTGATACTGCGCGCGGTTATCAATCACGTGGTTCTCATCCGCCCAAACCGCAGCAGCCGCATGTTGCAGCGGGGTGGGCAAAGGTGTGCCCGCATAGGTGCGCAACTGCTTGGCCTCGGCAATGGTGGCAGGCCCGCCAACAATGAAACCCGACCGCAAGCCCGGCAGGTTCGACCGCTTGGACAGCGAATGAAACGCCACAACCCGCTCGGGGTCTGCATCGCCGATACACTCCAGAACACCCACAGGCGGGACATCGCGGTAAATCTCGGAATAGCACTCATCGGCGAAAATCTGGAAATCATAACGCTCGGCCAGCGCAATCAGATCCCGCCAATACTCCGCACCCGCGACAGCACCCTGCGGATTGGCGGGCGAACACATGTAGCAGGCGACCGTGCGGTTCAAAATCGCGGGGTCGACAGACGCATAATCCGGCAAATGCCCCGTCGCAGCCGTGGCAGGCACCAGCACAGGCTCCGCCCCAGCCGAAATCGCGGCCAACATATAGACCTGATAAAACGGATTGGGCATCAGCACCGCAGGGCGCTGGCCGTTCTTGACCTCAGGGCACAAGGCCATACCCGCATTATAAAGCCCCTCGCGGGTCCCGTTCAGCGGCATCACATTGGCGTCCGCGTCCATGGTTACGCCATAGCGACGAGCCAACCAGTCGCAAAACGCCGCACGCAACTCGGGGATACCTTCGTTCGGCGGATAGTTGTTGAAACCCGCCGCATGCTCCGCAATCACATCCGTGACCCAAGCCGGAAAGGCGTGTTTGGGCTCACCGATGGTCATATGAACAACATCACCACCGGGTGCATGCACATCCAACAGTTCGCGCAAACGCGGAAACGCATAAGCCGGAAGGTTCGAAAACCGCTCGGGAAACTTCATAAAACTGCCTCAGGTTCGGGATCATTTGCGCCCCGGTTACGCAATCCTACCCCATGGCCCTGACTCTCGTCCAGAAAAACCACGCCAAATGCACAGCTTGTGGCAAATCCGCCAGCACGCACCTTTCATTGTACCAAAAATATGCCGGGGGGAGTCCGCAAGGACGGGGGCTGGCCCCCCTTAAACATCGCGTCGCGGCACGCGTCCTTGGGATTACGCCAATGCGGCCTCTGCCGCGACACCGACGCGCAGCAGCGCCTCTTCACAGTCGGGTGCACCCATCAGCATGATACCGCAACTTGGTACCCCCGTTGGCAAGGTCAGCGCGCAAATACCCATCAGGTTGCCAATCCGGGTGTTGCGCAGGGCCAAAAGGTTCTCGGTTTTGTAATACGCGCTATCAGCATTCAATCGCTCGAGGTTCGGGGGCAGGATCGGCGCCGTCGGTGCAAGGATGGCATCAAAGCCTGTAGCGGCGGCATCCCATGCGGCCCGCGCAGCGTCCAATTGCGCCCATGCTGCATTGTAGTCCGGCGCGCTGAAGGCCCCTCCAAGACGGAAACGCTCCAGAATTTCGGAATACATCGCATCCGGGTTGGCCTCGATCACATCGCGCCACAGCCCATAGACTTCGCCGGGCAGCAAGGGGCCTGTATTCTCCATCGCACCGACAACTTCAGGCACTTCAAGGGGTTCGATAGTGGCCCCTGCGGCCCGTAACCGCTCAAGCGCGAACTGATAGGCCGCCATAGGGGCGTCTCGGACATCATCCAGAACGACGGTCTGAAGTGCCGCAAAACGTTTACCGCGCAGATCAGCGCCGCGCAAATCGGCAACACGCCCTCCCTCCAGAATGGCCAGCAGTGCGGCGGCATCCTCGACCGTGCGGGTCAATGGGCCCACCGTATCGAATTTGAGGCTCAGCGGCACACAGCCCTCTATCGAGACACGACCCGCAGTCGTTTTCAGGCCCACCATATCATTCCATGCCGCCGGAATACGCACGGACCCGCCCGTATCCGACCCGATCGCCGCCGGGGCCAGCCCAAACGCGACCGAGGCCGCCGCACCGGACGATGACCCCCCCGGCACCGCGGCATCATCATTCACGCAAGGCGGCGTCGCGGTGGAGGGATTGTAGCCCAACCCCGAAAACGCCAACTCGCTCATATGCGTTTTGCCCAGACAGACCAGCCCCATGGCCGTCGCATTGCGCAACGCGACCGCATCCGCGTCCGGCACGCGGCCCACCAACAGCTTTGATCCCGCTTCGGTTCCGACCCCTGCGGTGTCAAACAGGTCCTTCCAGCTCAGCGGCACCCCGTCCAGCGGCGACAGGCGCGCGCCCGTCTTGGTGCGGTCGGAGGCGGCCTGCGCTTCGGCCATCGCGCGATCTTCGGTCACGCGCGCATAGATCCGGTCACGCAAGGGATGGGCGTTGATGCGGTCGAAAAACGCATGCGCAAGGTTCACCGGATCAATCTCGCCCGCGCCAATGGCCCGCCCCAGATCACTCGCGCTTTTGCTTAACCACTCTTGCATCACATCCTCCGTCAGTCAGGGCGACGGTAGCGACGTCGCAACGCATGGACAATCCTTGGAACGCGCCCATATTGCACAGCATGAAATATGACAGCGACATCCTGATCATCGGCGGCGGGCTTTCGGGGCCGATCCTTGCCATTGCCCTGGCCCAGACGGGACACGATGTGACGGTGATTGACGCCCTTGACGAAAAGGTGCGCAAGAACGCCGCCTTTGACGGGCGCAGCTATGCAGTGGCGCTGACCTCGCAACGTCTGCTCGACGGGATCGGCGTGTGGGACAGTATCGCAGAACAGACCCAACCCATTCTTGAGATCAAAGTGTCCGACGGGCGCGCAGGCCAAGGCCCCTCCCCCTTTTTCATGCACTTTGATCACGCCGAGATCGAAGAAGGGCCGATGGGTCACATGGTGCAAGACCGCCACCTGCGCCGCGCCTTGCTTGACGCGATGTCGAACACATCCGGTGTGGCACATCTGGCAGGCGAAACGGTGACGAGCCAGCAAATCGTGGCGGGCGGCGCATCGGTTACATTGGCGTCTGGCAGGACATTGACAGGGCGCATGATTGTCGGCGCAGATGGACGTGGCAGCGGCACCGCCACACGCGCGGGCATCAAGCGCACCGGGTGGGGGTATGAACAAACCGCGCTGGTTTGCGCCATTGCCCATGAAAAGCCACATAACGGCATTGCCCACCAGTTCTTTATGCCTTCGGGCCCGCTTGCGATCCTGCCCTTGCCCGGCAATGTGAGTTCTATTGTCTGGAGCGAGACAGCCCAGAATGCTGCCGCCTTTGAAGCACTTTCGGACGAGGATTATCTGACCATGCTGCGCCCACGCTTTGGCGATTTTCTGGGCGAGATCAGCCTTGCCGGGCAGCGCTTCAGCTATCCACTGTCCCTGTCGCTTGCCGCGCATCTGGTGGCGGATCGCGTGGCGCTGATCGGGGATGCCGCTCACGGTGTGCACCCCATCGCAGGTCAGGGCCTGAATGCAGGGATGCGTGATATCGCCGCCCTCGCCGAAGTGATCACCGATGCCACCCGGCGCGGCGAAGACCTTGGCAGCGCGGCCGTTCTGGCCCGTTACGAGCAATGGCGCCGGTTCGACAACACGGCACTCGCCGTGGCCACAGACGGCTTTAACAAGCTGTTTTCAAACGATAACACCGTGGTACGCGGTGTGCGTGACATCGGTATGGCCCTCGTCAATGCCCTGCCCCGCCTGCGGCGCAGCTTCATTCGCGAAGCGGCGGGGCTGACAGGCGATTTGCCCCGGTTGATGAAAGGGCAATCCTTGTAAACAGGGCGGACGACACGTCCGCCTTACAGGGGTGTCAGTCAATCTTGCGCGCCTCATCCACCAGCATCACAGGGATCCCGTTGCGGATCGGATAGGCCAGATGCGCACTGTCCGAGATCAATTCCTGCGCCGCCCCGTCATAGCGTAGTGTCGCGTGGGTCTGCGGACAGATCAGCGCTTCCAGCATCCGACGGTCCACGTCTGTACTCATTGCATCATATCCCCTTCACCACTGCGCATTTCAAATTCGATCAGTGTCACCAGCGTTTCACGCCGGGTACTGAGTGAGGGCGCTTCCAGCAGCGCCTGTTTGTCTTCGGGGTCGAAATCCAGCATCATCGACAGCGAATTGATCAGCAACTCGTCCTCCGCATCCTTCAGCGTTTCCCAATCGGCAGAGAGGGACCTCGCATCAAAGTATCGGCCCAAAAGATCAAGAAACATCGGCCGATCAAAGCGCACGTCCTCTTCGGTCTTGCCCCTATCCCGGTCAAACCCGTTCCAGTTCACTTCACATTTGCGATAAGGCGCGAACCCCTCGACTTCGTTGACCACCCGGAAGCGGGAGATACCCGACAGCGTGATCAGGTATCTATTGTCCTCAGTCTCGGAAAACTGCGTGATCCGGCCCGCGCAGCCAATGGTATGCAGCCCCGATCCGGACCGCCCTGCGATCTCGTTGGGTTGCACCATTCCGATCAGCCGCCCCGGTGTCTTGAGCGCATCATCCATCATCTGCAAATAGCGCGGCTCGAAAATATGGAGGGGCAATCGGGATCGCGGCAACAGCAGCGCGCCCGGCAGAGGAAATACCGGGATCGCTCCGGGAAGGTCATTCACCTTGATCATACAGTGTCAGCTAGCCCGCCAAGTGGCTCAGGCAAATATCATTGAGCTTAAACGTCGCCGCCCGTTCAACACGACCGGGTCGTTGGGCTTGAGTGCATCGAACACGGTGAACAATTGCGCCTTGGCAGCCCCGTCATTCCATTCCTTGTCCTTGCCAAAGATCGTCAGCAATTCGTCCACCGCCGCCTCGGCGTCTCCACTCGCGTGCAGGGCCTGAGCCAGATCGAAACGCGCTTGCAGATCGTCCGGAGATGCCTCGACCGCGGCGCGCAATTCGGCCACCGGGCCTGCATCTGCGGCTTGGCGCGCCAGTTGCAACTGGGCGTGTGCCGCCTCCAGCTCGGGCGCGGTCGAGATTTCGGCAGGGGCCCCATTCAGGATCGCCTCGGCCTGATCCAGATCATCCATCGCGATATGGGCGCGCACCAGTCCGCCATAGGCACCCGCATGGGCGGGCTCTTCGCCCAGAATGGCCGCAAAGGTTTGTGCGGCATCAACGGCCGCCCCTTCGCTCAGCATGTCCTCGGCCGCCTCAACCGCATCATTCAGGCCGTCACCGGGGGCCTCGCCACCGGATGCCTTGATGACACGCTCGATGAAAGCGGTGATTTCCGATCCAGGCTGCGCGCCCTGAAACCCATCAACCGGCTGTCCTTTCCAGAAAGCATAGACCGTCGGAATGGATTGCACCTGCAACTGGCCCGCAATCATCTGGGCCTCGTCCACGTTGACCTTGACCATCTTGACCGCGCCTTTGGCCGCCTTCACGGCATCCTCAAGCATGGGGCCCAAGGTCTTGCACGGTCCGCACCACGGGGCCCAGAAGTCCACGATAACGGGCACGGTCTGGCTCATCTCGACGACATCGGCCATGAAGGTGGCCTCTGATCCATCCTTGATCAGGTCGGCATCAGCGGGCCCACTGGACAGTCCCAAATCAATCATCACTTCATCCTCATTCTTGGCTTGGGGGTTATATGGACCCCCGCGCCCCGGAATCAAAGGTCATTCAAAGGTCAAAGGTGGCAAAGACCGGGGCGTGGTCACTTGGTTTTTCCCAACCGCGCACATCGCGCAACACACGGCTGGAATGAGCTACACCGGCAATATCGGAGGTCGCCCACACGTGATCAAGGCGGCGCCCCTTGTCGGCGGCATCCCAATCCTTGGCGCGATAGGACCACCAGGAATAGAGCAACCCTTCGGGGATATCCTTGCGGGTGACATCCACCCAGTCGCCCGCATCCTGAACTGCACTCAGGTGATCAACTTCGATCGGGGTGTGGCTGACGATCTTGAGGAGTTGCTTGTGGCTCCAGACGTCATCCTCGCGCGGGGCGATGTTGAGATCGCCGACGAGGATGGATTTTTGGGGCTTGGATGCGGCAAAATGGTCGCGCATTTCGGTCAGGTAGTCGAGCTTCTGGCCAAACTTGATGTTCTTTTCGCGGTCCGGCACGTCACCGCCCGCAGGGACATAGAAATTGTGGATGGTGACCCCATTCTCCAGACGGCCTGCGATGTGCCGCGCATGACCGAGTGCGGCGAAGTCTTCGGCTCCGGCCTCTTCCATCGGCAGTTTGGACAGGATCGCAACACCATTATAGCCTTTGTCGCCACGTGCGACCATGTGCGTGTAGCCGAGCGCGTTGAACCCCTCGCGGGGGATCTTGTCGACCGGGCTCTTGCACTCTTGTAGGCACAGAACGTCCGGCGCTTGTTCCTCAAGCAGTTTAAGGACAATCGGTTCGCGCAGGCGCACTGAATTGATGTTCCAGGTGGCGAGGGTGAAGGGCATATTGGCAGACTCCGGTCCGAGTAGGGCGGGCAGACCCTAGCCCGCCCCATGGAGCGGCACCAGCCCGAATGAAGCGCATTGTGATACGGATCGGCATTGGCGGGAATGCGCCGCTTGCAATCGGCCGCGTACGTCGCCCTTGCTATTATATGAAACGGGGCCTATGTGGGCGGTGCGACGTTACCACTATCGACCTCACTGCTCCTTTCATCGGCTCAGTCTTGCGATCTTGTTCTGACTTAGCCGACCTGCCGCATTCTGCGGGCAGTACTTGAAAAGGAAAAAATGACATGGCCACTGGTACAGTCAAATGGTTCAACACAACTAAAGGCTTCGGCTTTATCGCGCCCGACGGCGGCAGCAAAGATGTGTTCGTACACATCTCTGCGGTTGAGCGCGCCGGCCTCACAGGTCTGGCAGACAACCAAAAAGTGACATTCGACATTGAAGCCGGCCGTGATGGCCGCGAAAGCGCGTCGAACATCGCACTGGCATAAGCCAACGCCGGCCCAATCCGGGCCACCAGGACTTCAGAAAGGCGCATCCATCCGGGTGCGCCTTTTTCGTGTCCGGTCGGCGGACAAAAAAAGGCCCGGGCACGCGGCCCGGGCAAGTCCAACAGGGAGGTGCATGTTTTGCCGCAACGCGGCCCCGACATGCGCGGGTATCTGGAATGAACCTGGATCAGCGCAAAAGGTGGAGTGCTGGTCCAGATCAATGTCAGGCTATCAGACGATACCCACCGGATTCGGTCACAAGAAGGCGCGCATTTGACGGATCGGGTTCAATTTTCTGGCGCAGGCGGTAAATGTGGGTCTCAAGTGTATGCGTCGTCACCCCCGCATTATACCCCCACACTTCGTGCAAAAGCACATCGCGCGCCACCACGCCTTCGGTTGAACGGTAGAGAAACTTGAGAATATTCGTCTCTTTCTCGGTCAGGCGGATTTTCTTGTCGTCCTCGGTGATCAGCATCTTGACCGAGGGCTTGAACGTGTATGGCCCAAGGGTAAACACGGCATCCTCGGATTGCTCGTGCTGGCGCAGCTGGGCGCGGATACGGGCCAGAAGAACAGGAAATTTGAAGGGCTTGCTGACATAATCATTCGCGCCCGCATCAAGGCCCAGAATGGTATCGGCATCGGTGTCATGGCCGGTCAGCATCAAAATCGGGGACTTCACGCCCTGCTTGCGCATCACCCGGCACAATTCGCGTCCGTCTGTGTCGGGCAGACCCACATCAAGGATCACGAGGTCATAAATCGCTTCCTTGGCCTTGATCAACGCGTCCTGACCGTTGCCCGCCTCGAAGACATCGAAGTCCTCGGTCATGATAAGCTGTTCGCTCAGCGCTTCGCGCAGATCCTCGTCATCATCGACCAGCAGAATCTTCTTGAGTTGTGCCATCGGTCCCGTCTCCTTCTCTTGTCGGAGACGCGGTCCCCGGCTTCGTGTTGAAAGATAGATGAGGGTCCGCAGCGATTTGAGCAAGTTTTCACAGTTTGTCTCACGCCCATGTGTGGGCATCACGGCAATTGTTTCAATTCCGGGGGGTTTTGCGTATGTCGGGTGTAACGGATTTTGGATTTTGTAACATGGGCCTCGCCCCCGACATCATCGAAACACTCGCGCGCGCACGTGCTGACCTACGCATGGGTGTGCCCGTGGTCCTTTTGGGCACGCCAAGCATGGTCGTAGTTCCGGTCGAAACGCTGTCGACAGAGCGGTTGGTGGCCATGCGCACGCTGGACGGGGAGAGCGTTCTGGCGCTGAGCGGGCGACGCGCAGAAACCCTCAAGGCGCGGGCCTATGACGGTGATGTCGCGCGGATTACGCTGCCGCGGGATGCCACATTGACCTGGTTGCAGGCGCTTGCGGACCCCGCCGACGATCTGAATACACCCATGAAAGGTCCGCTCAACAGTGTTCGCGGCGGCGATGCGACTCCCCACAAAACGGCCATCCAGTTGTGCAAATCCGCCCGATTACTGCCGGCGGCCCTGTGCGCGCAGGTGACGGACGGCCTTGCGATAGCGATGGAATACGGGCTGACGGCGGTATCACTAGCGCTGGTGGTGCCCTTAATGACGACAGGCAGCCCCTTGCATCCGGTCGTGCATGCCCGCCTGCCGATTGACGCGTCCGAGGCCGGGCGGCTCCATGTGTTCCGTCCCGAGGACGGGGGCGAGGAACATTACGCCATTGAAATCGGTCGCCCTGACCGAAGCGCGCCCGTGCTGACCCGATTGCATTCGGCCTGTTTCACCGGTGATGTCATGGGCAGCCTGAAATGTGACTGCGGCCCGCAATTACGCGGCGCGTTGGCACAAATGGGGGCTGAGGGCACCGGCGTGCTGCTATACCTCAACCAAGAGGGGCGCGGCATCGGTCTGGCCAACAAAATGCGGGCCTATGCGTTGCAGAACCAGGGCTTTGATACGGTCGAGGCCAATCACCGCCTTGGGTTTGAGGATGATGAGCGGGACTTTCGCCTCGGCTCTGACATTTTGAAGTCACTGGGCTTTTCGTCTGTGCGCCTGCTGACCAACAACCCCACCAAGGTGGCCATGATGGAGGCAAGCGGGGTGCAGGTGACCGAACGCGTCCCCCTGAAGGTTGGCGAAAATCGATTCAATCGGGACTATCTGGCGACCAAAGCCGCCAAATCGGGGCATTTGCTGTGAGAGGGGCGCACGACACGTGCGCCTTACGTGCGCATGACCCCATATGATCTTGTGTTGACCCCCCGCGGTCTGCGCTTTGGTGGCCGTCTGTTTCCCTGCACCATCGGACGCGGCGGCATTTCTGCGCGCAAGCGAGAGGGCGACGGGGCGACACCGACGGGCACCCACCGGATCGTCGGGATGCTGTTTCGCCCGGATCGGATCGCACCCCCAACGGATTGGGCTGTTCCGATCCGGCCGGGCGATCTGTGGTCTGATGACCCAAAGGCAGAGGACTATAATCAAATGGTTCGGGGTCCCTATGCGCACAGCCACGAAACTTTGAGGCGCGCAGACCCGTTATACGATCTGGTGATCCTGACAGATTGGAACTGGCCCTATGCGGTGGCAGGGCGCGGCTCCGCCATCTTCATTCACCGTTGGCGGCGTCCCGGCTATCCGACCGAGGGGTGCATCGGCCTCGATCCGCAGCATTTGGCTTGGATTGCGCCACGGATCACCTATCAGACACGGCTGATCGTGCGCTGATCAGCCCTGCGTGGTACGCGCGCCAAAGATTGCGGACCCAACCCGCACATGGGTTGCCCCAAGCGCGATTGCCGATGCGAAATCCGAGCTCATCCCCATGGACAGCCCCGACAGGCCATTACGCGCCGCAATCTTGGCAAGCAGTGCAAAATGCAGCGATGGTTCTTCATCGATTGGGGGGATGCACATCAATCCCTGCACCGGCAAATCAAGCGCGCGGCACTCGGCCACGAACGCATCTGCCTCGGTCGGTAGGACGCCTGCTTTTTGATCCTCCTCCCCGGTATTTACCTGAATAAACAGATCGGGGCATTGGCCAATCTCTTGGGCTACACGGGCAATGGTCTTGGCGAGTTTGGGGCGATCGACCGCGTGGATAGCCTGACACAGTTCCATCGCCTGGCGGACTTTGTTGGATTGCAGCGGCCCGATCAGGTGAACATCAATGTCACCATAGGTCTCGCGGAAATCCGGCCATTTGCCTGCGGCCTCCTGCACCCGGTTTTCCCCAAAGACCCGGTGGCCTTGATCGAGGACAGCCGCAACGCGTTCATTGGGCTGCACCTTGCTGACAGCGATCAGAGTGACAGAGCCGGGGGCACGGTCTGCTTGGGCCTCGGCATCGGCAATTTGCCGTTTGATTTCGCTGAGGGACATGGCGCGTACCTTTGGCTGTAAGGACCTGTGGCACCGAATTAACACCCCATTCCAGCGGACGAAAGAGGCGCAAAAGAAAAGGGGCGAACCAAAGGCCCGCCCCAAAACTTCAGATGTGTTCAACTCTTAGAAGTTGAAGACCACACCCAGGTCAGCAACTGTGTCGCCGTCTGTCGCTTGGCCAACACCGCCGCGCAGGGACACGCCGCCACCCAGACCGTGCTGGAAGCCGATTGCGACTGTTTCGTCGTCTGCATCGTTACCCGAGTCAGCAAAAGCGAAACGGATGTCTGTGGATGCGCCAACGTCGTACTTGACCGAGAAGCCGTACGATGTGTCGTCGTTTTTGTCCTGGTCAGCGATCAGGATCGAGAACGCGAATGCGCCCAGCTCACCGTCAAAGGACAGGGCCCAGAAGTCGTTGTCGACTGTCTGTGTTGTCACGGAAGCGCCTGTTGCAACTGTTGTGACAGTTGTGTCCTGCTCTTCTGTACCGAACACAACACCGGCGGAGTAGTTGCCGAAGTTATAGCCGAAACCGATTTGATACTCGGTGTCGTCTTCAACCAGCGTGGATGTACCCGCAGCTGTGTCGGTTGTTGTGGTCTCCAGATCGTCTGTCAACGATGCCGACACAGTGAAGTCACCCACTTGGTAACGCAGTTTCACTGTTGGGCGAATGTCGTCTGTACCTGTGCCGAAGCCAGTAGTTGGCAGGCCGATGCCGGACGACTGTTCAGCGAACGATGTCAAACCAACGCCGAAGCCGTAGTAGTTAACAACGTCACCGGAGTCGATCACGTTGGAAACGTGGCCCACGTCCAAGCGGAGACCGCCTGTGGACACAGCGAAGCCAGCTGCGGAGTTGTTCGCAACGCTGCCTGTGCCGTCAGCATTATCGTCTGTCTGGAAACGGATACGACCTTCGAATTCCAGGCCGTTGTCCGACGTGGTTGTGCCGGTCGCTGTCAGACGGAAACGCTGTTCAATCCGTACATCTTCGTCCGCACCATCATCATAGAACAAGCCAAAACGACCGAAGCCGCCAAAGCTGATTTCCGCTGCTGCCATGCCGGTTGTGGCGATCAGAGCGGTTGTAGCAAAGAGAACTTTTTTCATGAGTTTTCCCTCGGTTTTCAATTCACACGCCCTAACCGGGGAATCCGGTGAGGGGATGAGAGGTGTTTCACTCATTTGACCGCACACCTCAAGCAACGCATGAACCCACACCTTAATTCCGCCATGGTTGGTGCAGCTTTGCCACAGTCCGTCTGACACTCTCTATGGGCACCCATCACGTCTGCGCCTTGCGGGGTGAATTCAACTTGTCTATCACAGGCGCAAAGAATTGACGTTGCGGGGCAGGTTCATGGGTATTTCTCAGTCTAAAGGACGCTTTACGAGGCACGCATTGCTGCTGTGCGCCTTGGTGGCGATGGCAGGATGTGGCCAAACCTTTACATCACCGGGGTCGACCGACATCGATACCGACAGCGATATCGCCCGGGTTCGACAGGGTGCGGGGGGTACGACTCTGGGCGAGGCATTGCGCTCACGCCGCAATCAGGAAGCGATCGTCAAAGTTAACAAATATATCTGGTCCGCCTCGATCCAGGTTCTGGACTTTCTGCCCATTCAGACGGTCGACCCGTTCACCGGCGTGATTGTGACCGGATTTGGCACCCCGCCCAGTGGCGGACGCGCTTACCGCGCCACCGTGCTGATCAGTGACCCGGCCCTTGATGCCCGGTCGCTGAACGTCGCATTGCAAACCCGCAATGGCCCGGCCAGTGCCGCCGCCGTGCGCGCCGTCGAGGATGCGATCCTGACGCGCGCCCGTCAGTTGCGGATTGCGGACAACCGGCTCTAGCCCCTTTTCGCGCCTTCTATTCCACACTATGACAAGCGCCGGGCCCACCAGCCCGGCGTTTTCATGTCCAAGATCAGGATCAGTTTTCCCATGCCCACCTATTCCCCGCCCGAGATCGAAGCCCGCTGGCAAAAGGCATGGGAAGAGGCCGATGTGTTCAAGGCCCGTCGCAGCGCGGACAAACCCAAATATTATGTGCTCGAGATGTTCCCCTATCCGTCGGGACGCATCCACATGGGCCACGTGCGCAACTACACGATGGGCGACGTGATCGCGCGCTACAAGCTCGCTACCGGGCATAATGTGCTGCACCCGATGGGCTGGGATGCCTTTGGAATGCCTGCCGAAAATGCGGCCATGGCCATTGGCGGCCATCCCAAGACGTGGACCTATGACAATATTGCGGACATGCGCGGCCAGATGAAACCCTTGGGACTGTCCATCGACTGGTCCCGCGAGTTCGCTACCTGCGATCCCGAATATTACGGCCAGCAGCAATCCCTGTTCCTCGACTTTCTTGAGGCCGGTCTTGTCTACCGCAAGAATGCGCAGGTGAACTGGGATCCGGTCGATATGACCGTGCTGGCCAACGAACAGGTCATCGACGGCAAGGGCTGGCGCTCGGGGGCAGAGGTCGAACGACGCGAGTTGACCCAGTGGTTCTTCAAGATCTCCGACATGGCGGGCGAGTTGAAATCTGCCCTTGATGGGCTGGACAACTGGCCCGCCAAGGTGCGGCTGATGCAGGAAAACTGGATCGGCGAAAGCCGGGGCATCGACATCCCCTTCGTGCGCACCGATGACGCAGGCACGATCCGTTGCTATTCCACGCGCCCCGACACGATGCGCGGCGCGTCCTTCATCGCTGTCTCGCCCGATCACCCGGTTGCCAAATCGCTTGAGGCCGACAACCCCGACCTTGCCGCCTTTATCGATGAGTGCCGCAAGATGGACACAACCGAAGCGGCGATGGAAAAGGCCGAAAAGAAAGGGATCGACACGGGCGTGCGCGTCAAACACCCGGTCTATGACGGCGTCGAACTGCCCGTCTGGATCGGCAATTTCGTGTTGATGGACTATGGCACCGGCGCAGTCTTTGGCTGCCCAGCCCACGACCAGCGCGATCTGGACTTTGCGCGCAAATACGACCTGCCCGTGCGCAACGCCTTTCACATGCCCGGCAACCCGGTTGAGGTTGAAAGCGAAGCCCTCGTGCCCGCCAAGACCGAAACGGTCGTCTATATCGACCACTTCGCAGGCATCACCGAAACCACCAGCCAACACGGCATCGACGCCACCATTGATTATTTCGAGGCGCATGATCTGGGCGAGGGCCAGACCCAATACCGCCTGCGCGACTGGGGCCTTTCGCGCCAACGCTATTGGGGCTGTCCCATTCCGGTCGTGCATTGTGAGGACTGCGGCGTAGTCCCGGAGAAAAAGGAAAACCTGCCGGTCGAATTACCTGACGACGTGACCTTCGACATCCCCGGCAACCCGCTGGATCGTCACCCGACGTGGCGCGACACCCCCTGCCCGTCCTGTGGCAAACCGGCGAAGCGCGAGACGGACACGATGGACACATTCGTGGACAGCTCGTGGTATTTTGCCCGCTTCACTGCGCCGCGCGCCGACACGCCCACCAATTTGGATGATGCGGCCTATTGGATGAACGTGGACCAGTATATCGGGGGGATTGAGCACGCGATCCTGCACCTGCTCTATTCCCGGTTCTTTGCACGGGCGATGCGGATCACGGGGCACCTGCCGCAGGGCTGTGAGGAACCGTTCGATGCACTGTTCACGCAAGGCATGGTCACGCACGAGATATACCTGACCCAGGACGACAAGGGCCGCCCCGTCTATCACCTGCCCGAGGACGTGACAGACGGCAAACTCAGCGACGGCACCGAGGTCGAGATCATCCCCTCCGCCAAAATGTCCAAGTCGAAAAAGAACGTAGTCGACCCGCTTGGGATCATCGCGTCCTACGGGGCGGACACGGCGCGCTGGTTCGTGTTGTCCGACAGCCCGCCCGAACGGGACGTGGAATGGACGGCGTCGGGGGCCGAGGCGGCTTATAAACACCTCACCCGCGTCTGGAACATCTGCGACCGGATCGGCGCAATGGACAAGGAGGCAAGCGGCGAGGGCGACAACGACCTGCTGCGCGCCATGCACAAGACGATCCATGACGTGACGCTCGGGGTCGAATCCTTTGGGTTCAACGCCGCCATCGCCAGACTCTACGGCTTTACCGCAACCTTGCAGAAATCCAAGGCCAGCCACAAAGCCCAACGCGAGGCGATTATGACGCTTGCGCAACTCATGGCCCCCATGACGCCGCATCTGGCCGAAGACATCTGGGCGCATCAAGGCGGGGCAGGGCTGGTCACCACCGCGCCATGGCCGGTCGCGGATGAAAAAATGCTGGTCTCGGACACGGTCACCCTGCCCATCCAGATCAACGGCAAACGGCGGGGCGAACTGACGGTACCCGCAGACCTCGACAAAGCAGAGGTTGAAAAGCAGGCGCTTGCGACCCAAGCTGTGCAAAAGGCGCTGGATGGCGGATCACCCAAAAAGGTGATTGTCGTGCCGGGGCGCATCGTCAACGTGGTGATCTGAACATGCACTGGCTCAAAACCGCTCTGCTTTGCCTGACACTCGCAGCCTGCGGGTTCGAACCCGTCTACGGACCGAACGGGTCGGGCACGGCATTGCAAAACCGGGTTCAGATTGACCCGCCCAATGACCGCGAGGGGTTTCTGCTGGTCCAACGGCTTGAAGAGCGGTTGGGGCGCGCGGGCGATCCGGCCTATCGGCTTGCGGTCAGCTTGTCGGCCGCGCTGCAATCACGCGCCATCGACCCTGACGGGGATGTACGGCGCTTCCATCTGATTGGTGGGGCGAATTACACGCTGACGGACACGGGCACGGGCGCTGTGATCCGCTCGGACCGGGTGAACAATTTCGTGGGCTATTCGGCGACAGGCACCAACGTCGCAACGGTGGCCGCGCAACGCGATGCCACGCAGCGGCTGATGACGATCCTTGCGGACCAGATCGTGTTGCAACTGCAAGCCGGCGATCTGTGAAACTCTCGGCCGGACAATCCGCCAGCTATTTTGCCAAACCTGACGCCGATGCGGCTGGTCTGCTGATCTTTGGCGCGGACGGGATGCGCATCGCGCTCAAGCGGCAACAGGTCGTGGCCGCCCTGATTGGCCCCACCGGCGAAGAAGAGATGCGGCTGACCCGGATGTCCGCCAGCGAAGCCCGCAAGGACCCCGCGCTGTTGCTGGATGCGGTCAAGGCTATCGGCTTTTTCCCCGGCCTCCGCGTGGCGCTGATCGAGGATGTGAACGAGATCACAGGCCCCATCGTGATCGACGCCCTGGCCGCGTGGGCACCGGGCGATGCCCAAATCATCGCAACCGCCGGAAACCTCAAACCCACCTCGAAACTGCGCAAGGCGTTTGAGGGGCACGCATCCGCCTATGCGGTCGGCATCTACGACACCCCCCCCACCCGGGACGAGATTGAGCGTGACCTCAAGGCCGCAGGCATTAACGACGCCCCTCAGGATGCGATGCACAGCCTGATGGATCTGGCGCGCGATCTCGAACCGGGGGATTTTCGCCAGACGCTGACCAAGATCGGGCTCTACAAGCTCAACGACATAACCCCGCTCAATGCCGATGACATCGCTGCCTGCGCCCCGGTGTCAATCGAGGCGGACGTGGATGATGTGCTGCTGGTCGTCGCAGACGGACAGGCCGCGGCCATCGGCCCGGTGATGCAGCGCCTGCAAGCCCAAGGGGTGAACGCGGTGACCTTATGCATCGGGGCCATGCGTCACTTTCGGACATTACATCGCGCGGCGACCGATACCTCAGGGCGGCCCCAGATTTGGGGTCCGAACCGGGACAAGATGATGGCGCAGGCCCGCGCCTGGGGCCCGGTCAAGCTTGAAACCGCATTGACCGAACTGACAGACACAGATTTGCAACTACGCTCGGCAGGTCAACATGCGCCGGCCTTGGCGCTGGTGGAACGGACATTCATCCGGCTGGCCATGCTGGCCCGGCGCTGAGACCCTCAATCTTCTTTTGACCAAAAATACCGCAGGGGAGGCCGCAGGCCGGGGGCAGAGCCCCTCAAAGAAAAGGGGGTGGCAGACCGCACGTGTCAGTCAGGCACAACCCCTCCAAACAATTCCACAACCTGCGCTTCGGTCATCAGCGTGCGACCCTCGCCAGCAAAGGCATAGATCGCCGGTTTGCGGTCAATATATATCTCGCTGTTGAAGCTAAGATCAGAGACATCATCCAACGTCCCCAGCCCCACATGCATCTCGCCCTTCATGGGGCCGTCCGCAGTGACACGGTAAAACACGCTCGACCCGCACAGCTTGCAAAACACCCGCTCGGCCCATGGAGACGAGGCATAGGCCGTCAGGTTTTCAGCGCCCTCAACCTCCATCCCGCCTTCGGGCACGGCCACACTCATAAACACGCCCCCAGACCACTTACGGCACATCGCGCAATGGCATGCCCCCGTTTCCGCCAGGGGTGCGGTGACATTGAACGACACCGCACGACACATGCACGAACCAGAATGAGGCATAGCTATCTCCTAAAAACGCTCTTTCGTCAGAGCCTACACCCTAGAGGGCAATGCTGACAGGTTCTGTCACCGGCTTGCATCCGGCACGCCACGCTGCAATCGTGCGCACCACTGCTGTCAGCCGAAAGGGGCCGTCATGTACCGCGTTATCGGAACCGTCAAAAGCCGCGCCTTTCGGGTCATGTGGATGCTCGACGAACTGGGTCAGGACTACGAGGTCACGCTCGCCGCCCCGCGTTCGGACGAGGCGCGAGCGTATAACCCGTTAGGCAAGATCCCGGCCCTGGTCGATGGCGACAATGTACTGACCGACAGCGTGGCGATCATGGCCTATCTTGCCGACAAGCACGGCAAACTCACGGCCCCCGCTGGCACCCCGGAACGCGCACGACAGGATGCAATGACCTTATGGTTGATCGACGAGATGGACGCGATCCTGTGGACCTATGCCAAACACAGCTTTGTTCTGCCCGAACATCTGCGCGCGGCTGATGTCAAACCCACCCTGAAACAGGAGTTTGCGCGCACCGCCGACACCTTCGCCGCATCGCTTGATGCTGCGGGCGACTTCATCATGGGCGATCAGATCACGCTGCCGGACCTTCTGGCGGTCCACTGTTTTGGCTGGGCATTTGGCGCGGGCTTTCCACCGATCCCCGAGACGGTCAAGGCCTATACAAAACGACTGCGCGCCCGCCCCGCCTTTCGTGCAGCCGCCGCACACTGACACTGTAAGGCGGTCTTCAGCCCGCCAACCAGTCCACAACACCGCGCCCCGCGTGACGACCCGTGGCCAGACAGGCGGTCAGCAAATAGCCACCTGTCGGGGCCTCCCAATCCAGCATCTCACCGGCGCAAAACACCCCCGGAGCGGCCCGCAACATCAAATCGGGACCAAGTGCCTCCGCACGGACACCGCCTGCCGTCGAAATCGCTTCGTCCAGCGGACGCAAACCCACATGGGCCACCGCCAGCTTTTTCAGGCGCCGCGCTGTCGCCACATCCCCTTCGGGCCATGGACGCCCCCATTCCTGCGCCAGCGCGATCTTGAGCGGATCAAGCTTCAGCACCTTGCGCAGATGGTTGGCGAAACTCGTCTTGCCGCGCGGACGGGCCAGACGTGCGGCGACCTCGTCCACGCTGAGGTCCGGCAGCAAATCGACAAACAACCGCGCACCTTCGCGCACACCGCGTGACACGGAATAAAGCCCGCCACCTTCAAGCCCACGACGCGACACGACACCTTCGCCGCGACTGCGATGGTCCCCCGCACGCCACGCCACACCTTTGAGGGGCTTGCCCACATGGCCGTCCATATGCGGCGACCATTCGACCCAAATCGCGGCGTTGGCGGGGGCAAACGGGCTGAGCGGCACGCCCGCCCCGCCCAGAATATCCGCCCACGCCCCGTCCGATCCCAACCGCGCCCAGCTTGCGCCACCAAGGGCCAGCACCACCGCATCACATGCAACGCTTTGCTGCCCGTCGGGGGTGTCAAAGTGCAAGGTCTCACCCTCCCATCCGGTCCAGGACCAGCGGGTTTTTGACACGACGCCAAGGCTCTCCAGCCGCGCCAGCCATCCCCGCAACAAGGGTGAGGCTTTCATCGCACGCGGAAAGACACGCGCGGTGGTACCGGTGAACATCTCCTGGCCCAACCCCTCGGCCCAGGCGACAATGGCATCACTGTCGAATGCGGCCACAGCGGGATACAGCCAAGGGGCCGCGTCCGAATACCCCTGCATCAAATCAGGCAACGCCGCCGCATGGGTCAGGTTCAGCCCAGATTTGCCCGCCATCAAAAACTTGCGACCCAAGGACGGCTTGGCCTCGTATATCGTGACGGCCAAACCGGCCTCAGCCATCACTTCGGCTGCGGCCAGCCCCGCGGGTCCGCCCCCGATCACTGCCACCTTTTTCATTCGGCGCGGGTCCGCAATTCGCCCGTCAACTCGACCGTGCGGTGCGGGTACGGAATGGTGATGTCATTGGCCTTGAGCGCGTTCCAGATCAGGAACAGCACGTCGGATGTGTATTTGTTCGGGCCGTCATCGATGCCGTTCACCCAGAATTCAACCGCAAAATTGATGCCGCTGTCGCCAAACCCGCGCAACTCGCAATCGGGTGGATAGGGCGCATCCAGCACTTCGGGATGCGTGGCCACCGCCGCTTCGATCAGCGCAGGGATCGCATTGATATCCGTGTCATAGCTCACCGAAAACGGTGCCTCATAGCGGTTGGCCGATCCGCTGTCGGAATAGTTGACCACGCGAGTGGTGATGAAATCCTCGTTCGGGACAACGATCCACCGCCCGTCATAGGTCTCGAGGATCGCCGCCCGCGCCGTCATCTTCACGATGGTCCCGGATTCGCCCCCATCCAATTCCACATAGTCGCCCACCGTCGCCTGCCCTTCGACCAGCAGGATCACGCCCGAGATGAAATTCGATGCGATCTTTTGCAGCCCAAAACCAAGCCCGACCCCGATGGCACCGCCCAATACGGCCAAGGCGGACAGGTTGATGCCCATAATGTTCATCAACACCAGAAACGCGACGCCAAAGATCAGGAACTCGACCGCCTTCGTCACCAGCTGGCGCAGCGAGGGCCGCATTTCTTCCTGTTTCTGGATGAACTCGTTTGATTGTGAATTGGACCACTGCCCAAGCCAGAAGATGACGCCCGCAACGGTTACGAATTGGAGCAACCACAACAGGTTGAATGACAGGTTGCCTAGGGGGATGACAGTTGCCTCAAGCTGCACCATCGCCGGGGCCAGCAGACCCACCGCATAGAGCGCCGCAATCGGCATCAGAACATAGCGGCCAAGCAATTTGAGGAACGGATCGGTGATGATGTCACGCACCAGCGCCCGCACCGCCAGAAACATGAACACACGCTTGCCAAAGGCGATGACCGCGCCGGAGTCAAAGATCGAGCGGACAATCGCCTCGCCCATGGCTGTGAACATATAGGCAAGCAGGGCAAGCATCAGCGGCAGGAATTGTGCAACAAACCGGCGGGCCCTGGCGATCACGGTATTGCTTGGGCCGGGATCAAGCAGTTGGGCCAATGTCGGGCGCAGGCGGCGCGTCACCAGAACCGCAATGACGTAGGCCACAATCAGCACACCGAACTGGGACCAGGCCGCGGGACTCAGCAGCCATGTCAGCGCCAATTCCCACGCTTGAATGACATAGCCTGCGATGGTTTGCACAATCTCAGGCTGGCTTTCCAGATCAAACTCCACGCCCCGACCCCTTGTCTGATGCACGTCTTGGACCAGTTGTCATGTCCGAGCCCGTCCACGCAAGGGATCACACCAATGTCCGACCCAAAGACTGCCCCCCTGTGCCCGCTTTGCCAACGCCCCATTCCGGCGGACGCCCCCCAAAGCCTGCATCACCTGATCCCAAAACTGAAAGGTGGCAAGGGCGGCCCGACAGTGCTGTTGCACCACATCTGTCACCGCGAAGTTCACGCAACGCTGACGGAAGCGGAACTGGCCCGCGACTATACCACGCCAGAGGCATTGCGCGCCCATCCTCGCCTTGCCAAATTCTTTGCGTGGGTAGCCAAGCGCCCGCCCGGCTTTGCCTCAAAGGTGCCGGGCAAGCGGCGCAAACGCTAGGTCAGCGGCGTGATTTGATCGGGGGCACGGCGGCTTTGTTGTCAAGATCATGTGCCACCTTGCCCAAGGCAAAAATGGCCAGTAACGCTACACGCTCCGGGCGGGTCAGCGGTTTCGGCGCAGCCCTCGCAGGGCGGGTGGGGCGCGCAGGGCGTATGATATGGGTGTCTCGGGCCATCTGGAACGCCCTCGAATCGTATCACATTTTTCGACTTCATACTACTCGCAGAACGGGTGCGGGGTCAGGGGCACAGCCCTTTGATAGCCCGTGCCGTCGCGGCACCGGCACTCACCACATCGCTGCACAGTGCCCGCGCGCGCGCCGTCATATCCCCATCGTCAACGATTTCGTCAACCAGCCCAAACTGATACGCGGTGGCTGCATCAATCTTTTGTCCCGCCAGCAGCACCATCTTGGTCCGCGCAGGCCCGACCAGCGCCGTCATGCGCACCGGATCACTGGGTTGGGGCAGATACCCAAGCCGCATCACCGGATAGAAAAACTTGGTGCCCGGAGCGGCGATCCGCATGTCACAGGCCAGCACCATCCCGTTTGCACCACCGGCCACCGTCCCGTTCAGCGCCGCAATTGTCAGGCAGGGCAATGCGGCGATAGTGCCCGACAGCGCCTCCCACAAAGGAGAGACCGCCAACCCGGATTTTGCCGCATCCAGATCTGCACCCGCGCTGAACACCTTGCCCGTGCCCGTCAGGATCAGGGCGCGTGCATCCTTGGCCGCGCCGCAGCGTGCGACCAGCTCTTGCAGCATCGCTTCCGTCAGGGCACCTGCTTTGTGGGGACGGTTGATTGTCAACGTCCAGATCGGCCCGTCTGTGTCCGCCTCAATCACGCGAGGCCAACCCGCGCCCGAATGTCGGGATCACGCAGCGAAATTTCGGTGCCGATCCACCCATCTGCATCGGCACTGCACATCCACAGCAATGCCCTGGCCACCCAATCAGCGGGGATGTGATCGGACCAGTCCAGCTGGCTGACCGGGTTGATCCCGCTGGCCTTGATCTCGCGTTGCATTTCCGTGGCGACCGTACCGGGGCTGAGGCCCATCGCGCGGATGCCGTCCTGAGCGTTTTCCTTGTGCGCGCAGGCGGTCAGCATCGCCGCCCCAGCCTTGGAAGCGCAATAGTGCGACCATGCCTCGACCGGGCCATGAGCCGCGCCCGAACTGATCGTGAGGATGCTCCCACCCCCCGCCTTGAGCATCACGGGCAAGGCGGCACGCATCCCGTAGAACACCCCCTTCAGGTTGATGTCGATCACCTGAGACCACGCGTCCGGGTCGGCACTGGCCATATGCGAGATTGGCTCGATAGCCCCCGCATTACCGATTAGCACATCCAGCCCGCCAAAATTCTGCACCGTTTGGACCACCGCCGCCTCGACCGCTGCAAAGTCGCTGACGTCGCAGGGGATCGCAATGGCTTGGGGACCGATCTCGGTCGCAAGCTGCGAAATGGCGTCGGCACCGCGGGCCACCAAGGCCACCTGCGCGCCCGCTTTGGCGAACACGCGTGCGGTTTCAGCTCCGATACCCCGGCTGGCACCTGTGATCAAAACAGACTTTCCTGACATATCCTGCATCAAACTATCCCACTCCTTGCACAGTCTGCCTTGTGGTAGGCTGGGCAGCGCCTTACGTCCACCCCGTGGCCTTGACGCTCTGACCCCAACGGCAGACGATGCACCCAAATTGTGAATTGAGGATTCTTGTATGCCCCGTATTTCCTGCCTGACCCACAGCACCGCAATTGCGCTGTGCCTGCCGGCCACGGCCGCCCTTGCCGACCTGACCGCTGCCGAGGTGTGGGCGGATTGGAAATCCTACATGACCAGCACCGGGTACAGCGTGACAGGGTCCGAAGTCATGGCGGGCGATACGCTGACCGTCAGCGATGTGGTGATGAGCGTCGATATGGACGGCGATGCTGGCGACGGGGTGATGGACGTCACACTTGAGGCCTTGCGCTTTGTCGAACAGGGCGACGGGTCGGTCTCCATCGAATTGCCTGCGACCACTGCGTTCAACATGAATTTTGACACCGAAACCGACGAACAGATCGACGTGATTGTGGACTTCACCCAGACGGGCCACAGCATGATCGCCACAGGTGATCCAAGCGCGTTGCGCTATGTTTACGGTGCCACAACCGCACAGATGGGGATCAGAGAGATCACCGTGGACGGCACCACCCTGAGCAGCGAGACCGCCCAGGTTGACGTCACGATGAACGACATCAGCTATACCACCGACACCACTATTGGCGATGTGCGCAGCTTTGAGCAGGTGACGTCCTTTGCTTCGGTCGACTACAGCGTCAATTTTACTGACCCCGATGGCGAAGGGTCGGTCAAGCTGGTCGGGGCGATGCAGGGCCTTGGATTTGACGGCGGCGGCGCGCTGCCTTTGAACACCGACGTGCAGGATCTTGATGCAATGCTCGACAACGGGTTTGCCTATGACGGGACCTTCTCCACCCAAAGCGGCACCTATGACGTGGCCTTCACCAACCCCGATGGCAGCGGCACCATCAACGGTGTGTCCCAAGGGGCCGATATTGCCCTGAATATGGGGACGATGGGACTGGCCTATGACATTGTGCAGCGCAATGTGGCGATAAACATGCTGGTCACCGCCTTTCCCCTGCCCTTGTCCTTCAACGCAGCCGAGTTGGGCACGAAAATCCTGATGCCCTTGCAAGAATCACCCGAAGAACAGGATTTCGGCCTTGGCCTGACCCTCAGCGATTTCACCATGTCCGACGTGATCTGGTCGCTGTTTGATCCAAGCGCACAACTGCCCCGCGACCCTGCCACAATCGCGGTGGATCTGTCGGGCAAGGCCAAGGTGCTGTTTGACTTCCTTGATCCCGATCAGGCCGTTGTGCTCGAAGAAGCCGGCGCGGTGCCGGGGGAGTTGAACGCGCTGACACTCAACACGCTGAACATCGACGCCGCAGGGGCCAAGCTGACCGGCTCGGGCGATTTCGTCTTCGACAACACCGATCTGACCACCTTTGACGGGCTGCCCCGTCCCGAAGGTGGCGTCGATCTGCAACTTGTGGGCGGCAACGGGCTGCTGGACAAGCTGGTCGGCATGGGCCTGTTGCCCGAAGATCAGGCAATGGGGGCCCGCATGATGATGGGCCTGTTTGCGGTGCCCGGTGAGGGGGCAGACACGCTCAATTCCCGCATCGAAGTGAACGATCAAGGTCACGTGCTGGCCAATGGGCAGCGCATTCGCTGAACTTACTGGCACGAGCCGAGGGGCAAGGGCGGCGCATCTGCACGTGCCCTTGCACCCCAGCCCCGACACCTCTACCTGATGCGCAACCCTGCGGAGCGTTTTTATGACCCCATCTGATCTGTCCACCCTGACCGAACGGCTGATCAACGCGGCCAAATCCGCGGGTGCAGACGCCGCAGATGCGATGGCGGTACAGGGCACGTCGATCTCGGTGGATGTGCGCGCCGGGGCGCTGGAACAGGCCGAACGGTCCGAGGGGATTGATCTGGGTCTGCGTGTGTTTGTGGGTCAAAAGCAGGCCAACGTGTCATCGTCCGACGCCTCGGACCGCACGATCGAGGAGATGGTCACCCGCGCCGTTGCCATGGCAAACGAGGCCCCCGAGGACCCGCATGCTGGTCTGGCGGACCCGGACCAATTGGCAACCGATTGGGATCTGGACGCGCTTGAATTGTTTGACCCAACCGCCGAACCGAGCCCCGCAGAGTTGCAGGCCGATGCGTTGGCCGCAGAAGCCGCCGCGCTGGCCATTGCTGGTGTCGATCAGGTGCAGCAATCCACCGGCGCTTACGGAGCGCGCGACATCTGGCTGGCCGCCTCGAACGGATTTTCAGGCGGCTATCGGCGCACCGACCGGGCCACAAGCTGTGTGGCCATCGCAGGCACAGGGGCCGAGATGGAGCGGGACTACAGCGCGGACAGCCGGATTTTTCAAAGTGACTTGCGCGCGCCAGGCGAGATCGGACACGAAGCAGGCACCCGCGCCACCGCCCGCACAGGCGCCCGCAAGCCACCTACGGGGACCTATCCGGTTCTGTTTGACGAACGCATTTCTTCCTCGCTGATCGGGCATCTTTTGGTCGCCGCCAACGGGTCGAGTGTGGCGCGCGGTGCCTCGTGGTTGCGCGATCTGATGGGGCAGCAGGTGCTGCCCACCTCGCTGAACCTGATCGAAGACCCCCACCGCCCCCGCACCGGCGGCACCCGACCCTTTGATGCCGAAGGTCTGCCCACGCAGCGCCGTGCCATCGTAGAAAACGGTATTCTGACAGGCTGGACGCTTGATCTCGCCTCAGCACGCAAACTCGGGTTGTCCTCGACCGGGAACGCAGCGCGGGGCACCTCTGCGCCGCCCAGCCCTTCGAATTGGAACGTGGCATTGGACCAAGGCAGCGCGCACCAGGCCGACCTGATCCGCGACATGGGCACGGGGCTGCTGGTGACGTCGATGATCGGCTCGACCATCAACCCCAACACCGGGGATTATTCGCGCGGTGCCGCGGGCCTGTGGGTCGAAAACGGCGAGGTCACCTATCCGGTCAACGAGTGCACCATTGCGGGCAGCTTGCCCGAGATGCTGCGCAATATCGTGCCCGCCAATGATGCGCGTACCTACCTTAGCCGCGTTGTGCCCTCGCTGCTTGTGCCCGGAATGACCCTTGCTGGCAGCTGACCTGCCTCTGTTGATTGACGCGGCGCGAATCGCTGGCCGGGTGGCCACCAGCTTTGCTGGTGCCACGGCCACGCGGTGGGACAAGCCCGACAATGCGGGGCCCGTAACCGAAGCGGATCTGGCCGTGAACGACGCGCTGTCAGCCACATTGCGCACCGCGCGCCCCGATTACGGCTGGCTGTCCGAAGAAACCGAAGACGACGCGACCCGCCTGTCGCGCGATACCGTGTTCATCATCGACCCCATCGACGGCACCCGCAGCTTTGTCGAAGGGTCAAAGACCTGGGCGATTTCAATCGCCATCGCACATCTGAGCCAGATCACAACGGCGGTCGTGTATCTGCCGCTGCGCAACCGGCTCTATGCAGCGGCGCATGGCGCAGGGGCCTCGTTGAACGGGCAACCCATTGCGGTCAGCGAGGCAGCGATTTCCCCTGCCAGCACCATGCTGGCCGCGCGGCCCATCATGGACCCCAAGCACTGGGGCGATGGCACGCCCGATATCGCCCGCCACTACCGCCCTTCGCTCGCCTACCGTCTGGCCTTGGTCGGCGAGGGGCGCTTTGATGCGATGCTGACCCTACGCCCCAGTTGGGAGTGGGACATCGCAGCGGGCGCATTGATCATCACCGAGGCAGGCGGCACAATCACGGATCAGACCGGCGCACCCCTGCGCTTTAACAACCCGCATCCCACCCTGAACGGAGTGGTGGCAGGCAGCGGGCCCGTGCATGGTGCACTGGCCTCCAGACTAAAGACCTACCGCGCTTGACCCTCGCCGCCATATGCGCAAACTGCGCGGCACATCGCCTATTCCCGAACCGATCAAAGGAAACGCCCCATGTCTCAACGCCTGCACCTCGTCTTTGGTGGCGAATTGGTGGACCCTTCGAAAAACGTGTTCAAGAATGTGGACGACCTGCACATGGTCGGCATCTTTCCCGACTATGACACCGCCTACAACGCGTGGAAATCCGAGGCGCAGCGCACCGTGGACAACGCCCATATGCGGTATTTCATTGCCCATCTGCACCGCTTGCGGGACGAAGAAAACGCAGCCGCCCCCACCGAAGAGTTGGGCTGAGGCCCAATATGCGCGGATCTCTGGGGCTTGCGGCCTATCGCACGCTGTCGGGTCGGCGCGCACCCCCTGATTACACCCCCGCGCAAAAGCGCCCCGAAGGCGAGGTGGTGTGGATTCACGCCGCCGAAGAGGGCAACAACCGCGCTCTCAATGATCTTGCACATCGGCTGGTGGCGATGCGGCATGGTTGCCACATCGTCCTGACCTGCGCCAGCGGCAGCTTTGAGGTGCAGCGCGGAGCCTCGGTGATCAACGCAGATGTGCCGCCCGATCACCCGGTTGTCACGGACGCCTTTATCAAACACTGGCACCCGGATGTGGTGATCTGGTCATGGGGTGGCTTCCGCCCCAACCTGATCCTGTCCGCCGCCGAAAGTGGCGCGCGCATGATCCTGATCGACGCTGCCCGCGACGGCTTTGACGGGCGGCGCGACCGATGGTTGCCCGAAGTCCCCAAGCGGCTGTTGTCCCAGTTTTCGCACGTCATTGCGCGCGATCAACAGGCCCACCTGCGGCTTGCGCAATTGGGGCAGGCGCTCAATGCCATTGAACTTGCCGCCCCGCTCCATCCGTTTGGGCGCACGCTGAGTGTCGCTGAAACCGACATCGCCGAAATGACCGAAGCCCTCGGGGGACGGCCCGTCTGGTTGGCGGCCCGCGCCGTCATCAACGAGGGGCGCACGATTCTGGCCGCACATCGGATCGCCGTGAAAACCTCGCATCGCCTGTTGCTGATCCTGCATTTCTCGGATCACAGCGAAGAGGAAAAGCTGGCCGAAATCGCCCAGGAGATGGGTCTGCGCATCGCCCGGTGGAGCGTCGGTGAATTGCCCGATGACAACACCCAGGTCTTGCTTGCGGATGATGACGAAGACCTTGGCCTGTGGTTGCGGATCGCGCCGGTCACCTTTCTGGGCGGCTCCTTACGCTCGGGGCAGTCGGTGATCGACCCCTACGCGGTGGCCGCCCATGGCACGGCAATGATTTATGGACCCAATGTAGGTGCGCATGTCGATGCTTTCACTCGGCTGATGAATGCGGGGGCGGCCCGTATCGTGAATTCGACCGAATCCCTGGGTCGTGCCGTGATCCAGATGATTGCCCCTGATCACGCCGCGCAGATGGCCATGGCCGGGTGGGAGGTCGTGACCCAAGGGGCCGACACGCTTGATCGGATCATTGAGTTGGTTCAGGCGCATCTGGACCGCATCGATCAAGGGCTGGCCTGATGCGCACCCCGGCATTCTGGACCTCACAACAGGGCGCACGCGATTGGCGGGCCAGACTGCTGCTCCCGGTCGGGGCGCTTTATGGGAAAGCCACCGCATACCGACTGCGCAAAGGACCCCGCACACGCCTGCCCGTCCCGGTCATCTGTGTGGGCAACATCAACGCGGGCGGCACCGGCAAAACGCCCACGGTCATGGCGCTGGTCGAGCGGTTGCGGGACCGCTTTGTCGAACCGCACATCATCAGCCGCGGCTATGGGGGCACCCTTGCAGGCCCGGTGGAGGTTGATCCCGGTCAACACAGCGCCAAAGACGTCGGGGATGAGCCGCTGTTGCTTAGCGCCTTTGCGCGCACATGGGTCGCGCGGGATCGCAGTGCCGGTGCTCAGGCCGCGATCAAAGCGGGCGCGCAGGTGATAGTTCTGGATGACGGCTTTCAGAACCCCGGTCTTGTGCATGATCTGTCCATCGTGGTGGTGGACGCCCAAACCGGGTTCGGCAACGGGTTATGCCTGCCCGCAGGTCCATTGCGCGAACCAAGCCATGTCGGATTGCAACGGGCTGACCTTCTGCTGAGCATCGGGCCACCGGCGGCGCAGGCCAGCTTCGCACCCGACACCACGCTGCCACGGGTGCAGGCCACACTGGCCCCCCTGCAAACCGGGATGGATTGGACAGACACGCCGCTGATCGCTTTTGCCGGGATCGGACGACCGCAAAAGTTCTTCGACACGCTCAATGATCTCGGGGCCACACTCCTGCGCGCCGAAAGTCTGGCAGACCACCAGCCGCTTTCACCCGCATTCCTCACCCGGTTGGAAACCGAAGCACGGGCGCGCGGCGCACAGCTGGTCACCACGGAAAAAGACGCGGTCAGATTGCCGCCCGCCTTCCGCTCCAAGGTGATCACACTACCCGTGCGGCTCCAGATTGCGGACCCAACGCATCTGGACGCAGCGCTCGACACCCTGCTCAACCCATAATCTTCTTTTGACCAAAAATACCGCCCGAGCGGAGCGGAAACCGCAGACCCCGGAGGGGGATGCAAAACATCGTGTGGCGCGTCAGCGCCTCAATCATCCTCACCCAAGGTCGGCGCGGGACGATCAAGGGTCAGATCGGCACCCGAAAACCGAATGGGGGTGCGAATGCCGGGCACGCCATCCAGTTCGATCTGCATCCTACGCGCGCGGACCTGCGGGTCAGCCATCACATCGGCCATGTCATTGATGGGGCCAGCGGGCACACCCTGAGCCTCACAGGCGGACAGCAAATCATCCCGGCTGCGCAAGCTCGTGGCAGCAGTCAAAAGTCGGGTCATTTCATCACGATTGGCAATGCGGTCCGCATTCTTCAGGAACGCCGGGGCCACCGCCATATCGGGCAACCCCAGCAAACCACACAGACGTTGGTACTGCCCGTCATTGCCGGTGGCGATGATGATATGGCCATCCGCGCAATCAAACACCTGATAGAGGGTCAGGTTCATATGGGCATTGCCCATGCGCCCCGGCACGTCCCCACTGGTCAAATAGTTCATGCCCTGGTTCGAGGTCATGGCAACGGCAACATCCAACAAAGCCATATCAATCTGCTGCCCCCGCCCTGTGCTGCTGCGCTGATGGACCGCCGCCAGAATGGCCGTGGTCGCATAGACCCCGGTGAACAGATCGGTGATCGCAACACCGGACTTTTGAGGCTGCCCTTCGGGCGCGCCCGTGATCGACATCAACCCGGACATGCCTTGGATGATAAAGTCATATCCGGCCCGGTGCGCATATGGACCCGTTTGCCCAAAACCAGTGATCGAGCAATAGATCAAGCGCGGAAACTGATCGCGCAGGCTCTCGTAGTCGAGGCCGTATTTGGCCAGCCCACCAACCTTGTAGTTCTCGATCAGGATATCGGCATCCCCGATCAGGTCCAGCAGCTTGGCCTTGCCCTCGGGCGTGCGAAAATCGACGGTGACGGATGCTTTGCCCCGATTGGTGGAGTGAAAATAGGCCGCCGACACATCTTCATCCCGGATGACAAAGGGCGGCCCCCACTGGCGCGTATCATCACCACGTGGGGCTTCGACCTTGACCACTTCAGCGCCAAGGTCGGACAGGGTGCTGGCCCGCCCAGGGACCGGCCAGCACCCGTGCCAATTCAACGACGCGCAGGCCCGCAAGAGGCCCACCGCCAGGCATCAGCTGCCAGCCGCTTCTTCGATCAGGCGGGCCATTTCTTCGTAAGCCATGTTGTTATAGGTGGTGCCGTTGATCACAAAGCTGGGTGTGGAGCGCACGCCGTCCTCTTCGGCGTTCCCCTGATACCACGCCACGAGGGTACGCAGTTGGTCGGCATCGTTCAGGCAGGCTTCGACCGCGTCACCACTCAGACCGGCCAAGCGGCCAATCTTGCGCAATTCATCTGCGATCTGGGCCGGATCGCCGCCACCAGCGCGGCTCCATTCGGCTTGGGTACCGTACAGGATATCGGTGATCCCAAAGAAGGACTCAGGCGTGCCCGCACAACGCGCAATCGCCGACGCCCACAGCCCGAAACGGTCAAAATAGACTTCGCGGTAGACAAAGTTGATCTTGCCCGTGTCGATATAGTCCGCCTTCAGCTGCTTGTAGGGCCCTGTGTGAAAGCTGCCGCAATGGGGGCAGGTATAGCTGGCATATTCGATGACCGTCACGGCGGCATCCGGGTTGCCGATCTGCATTTCGACCACACCTGACGTGTCGATGTCTTCGGCAGTGGTCTGGGCGTTGGCAGCGCCCAGCAACCGTTCGGCCTGGGCCTGCTGGTCAGGCGAGGTGCCGCCGGTCTGCGTCGAGGAATACCAGAAATAACCAGCCACTCCGATCACGATGGCCAGTATGGCAACAATACGGTTCATGTACGTGTTCCTTGTTTTTCACGTGTCAGAATGTTTGCGCCCAGCCGCTCGAGCGCGGTGCGCAATCCGTCATCGGCCACCGGCGCGACGACTTGCCCTGCGGCCTTGTGCATCTCTGCATTCGGGGCCTTGGGGCTGTTGTCTTTGGGGCGGTGATCAAAGGCCACCTGCCCTTCGGCGAAGCCTGTGGCCGCCGTTTGGGTGATCCGGATGCGCGCGATGGCATTATACCCATAAACCGCGTTTACACGGGCGCGCAGCTGCTCTTTTTGCATCTCGAGCATCGGGGCCTGCGCACCGGTTGTCAGCAATGTCAGTGTCGCGCCCATCCCGCCGCGACCATAGCTGACCTCGACCGGCCGGGCGATGGCCGCCACATCTGCACCCGCCACCTCGGCCCAATCCGTCAATAGGCGGCTTTGCGCAAAGCCCCGGCTTTCGCTGGCCTGCCGAATCCGCCCGGTCAGCAGCGATGCTGTCCGTTTGAACCCTTTTGTTGTGGCGCGGCGCGCAGCCATGGCTATGTTCCTTTTCACCCGTGCGTGATCATAGCGGATGGGCCTGTGATAACCAGCCTTCCGATCAAGGATTCCATAACTCTTGCGTGACCTCAGCGATACCCTGCTCTACTGGTACGACGTGCATGCGCGCGTGATGCCGTGGCGCACCGCACCTGCCGGCAAAAAGGCGGGCCTGCGCCCGGATCCATATGCCGTGTGGATGTCCGAGATCATGCTGCAGCAGACGACCGTGGCCGCCGTGACCGCCTATTTCCAGCGCTTCATGGCCCGCTGGCCCACGGTGAGCGATCTGGCAAGCGCGCGGGACGCGGACGTGATGGGCGAATGGGCGGGCCTTGGGTACTATGCCCGCGCGCGCAACTTGCTGAAATGCGCGCGCGCCGTGGTGGCCGAGCATGGCGGCGTGTTTCCTGCCGATCATGCCGCCTTGCTGAGACTTCCCGGGATCGGGCCGTATACCGCGGCGGCCATATCCTCGATCGCGTTCGATCTGCGCCACACGGTCGTTGATGGCAATGTCGAACGGGTCATGGCGCGGATGTTTGATGAACACACACCCCTTCCCGCTGCCAAACCGATCCTGACCGCCCATGCCGAGGCGTTGACACCGCAAGAGCGTCCCGGTGACTATGCGCAGGCGGTCATGGATTTGGGTGCCACGATCTGCACCCCAAAGTCACCCGCATGCGGCATCTGCCCCTGGCGCGACCCCTGCATTGCGCGGGCAGAGGGGACGGCACCGGATCTGCCAAAAAAGGCACCCAAAAAACCCAAACCCGTCCGGCATGGGACGGTGTACCTCGCGCAGCGCGAAGATGGGGCATGGTTGCTGGAAACCCGGCCTGACAAAGGATTGCTGGGCGGCATGCTCGGGTGGCCCGGATCTGATTGGGTCGACATCAGTGCGCCGCGCCCAACCGCCCCACCCTTTGATGCCGCGTGGACAAAGCTGCCCGGCGACGTGCGCCATACATTTACCCATTTCCACCTGATCCTCGATGTGATGGTGGCCCCCGCCATCGACAAAGTGCCTGATCGGGGCCGATATCTGAGCCGCATCGAATTTCGCCCCTCTGACCTGCCCACCGTAATGCGCAAAGCCTTCGATCTGGCGCAGATGTGAGCAATCGGACCGCCGCGTCACGCTTGGCAGAGCACGCATAATCGCTCTACACATATCAGGTGCGCGACAACCCCAAGGACCCGACCATGATCCTGCCTCCTCAGACTGTGGCCAAGGTACAAAATGCCCTGCCATTTGGCCTATCATTCCTGCTGATCCCATTGGCCTTTATCAGCGCCATTTATGGCGGGTGGACGGTGATCCTGTTGCCCGTGGTGACCTGGTATACGTTTTCATTTCTTGACCTTGCGGTTGGTTTGAACACCGACAATGCGGACCTTGAAACGACCGAAGAAGAACTGTTCTGGTACACCGCCATCACCATCGCCTGGGTGCCGGCGCAATTCCTGATGTTGTTCACGCTGATCTGGTATGTCGCCCCTGCCGAGCACCTCAACACCTTTGAGAAAATCGCGATCTTCTTTGGGGTTGGTGTGATCACCGGTACGGTCGGCATCAACTACAGCCATGAATTGATGCACCAGAAGAACAAACTGGAACGCTGGCTTGGGGATGCGCTGCTGGCCATGGTTCTTTATTCCCATTTCCGGTCCGAACATCTGCTGGTCCATCACCGCTATGTGGCGACACCGCGTGACCCGGTGACCGCGCGGATGGGCGAGAGTTTCTATCGCTTCTACCCCCGCGTCCTCAAACAGTGCTTCCAATCCGCGTGGAAGGCCGAGGCCGCGATGCTCGCCCGCAAGAACCTGCCTGCGACCGATTCCAGCAACCCGTTCTGGAAATATGCCTACCTACAGGGGGTGTGCTTTCTGCTGGCCTTTGCACTTGGGGGTTGGGCCGGGATCGGGCTGTTCCTTGTGCAGGCCGGGGTCGCGATCTGGCAGCTTGAGCTCGTCAATTACATCGAGCATTACGGTCTGACCCGCAAACATCTGGGCGATGGCAAGTATGAACATGTCCAGCCCCGCCATTCGTGGAATGCAGCCCAAAAGGCATCGAACTGGCTGCTGATCAACCTTCAGCGCCATTCCGATCACCACTATAAACCCGACCGCCGCTTTCCTGTGCTGCAAAACTACACCGAGGCTGATGCGCCCCAACTGCCCTATGGCTATCCGGTGATGACCATCGCGGCGATGTTCCCATCGCTCTGGCGGCGCGTGATGAACCCACGGGTCAAGAAGTGGCGCGACATGTACTATCCCGAGATCACGGATTGGAGCGCGTATAACAAGGCCGCCAACCCGCTGCCGCGCTAGTCTTCGCGCCCTCGGTCATATTGGGTCATCCCGGCAAAGGGTGCCAGCCACGGTGCCCTGCGCACCGTCCAGCATTCGTAGGTTGGTGTCAGGCCGTCAGGATCATCCATCGCGCCAAGGTGCAGTTCGATCTCTGCCCCGCTGCGTGCAAAAACCGATGATCCGCATGCGGGGCAAAAGTGGCGTTCGGCCTGATGCCGGGTTGGTCCGGTGACGCGCACACCGCTTTCGTCAAAGACCGCCGCAGCGTAAAACAGTGCACCATGATGCCGACGACAATCAAGGCAATGGCAGATGCCGACGCGCAAGGGCGCACCCGTCGCCACAAACCGCACAGCCCCGCAGGTGCATCCGCCCGTAACCTGTTTCATCAGTCGATCACCCAGACAGACACGGGTGCCGCCACGCCGCGCACCGGCTGATCGGGGGCCGCCCGAAATCCGCCCGGACGCCCCGCAGCGGTGATCGCTGCATCACTGACAATCGCACGCACATCCAGCACCCGCGTCAACGCCTCAAGCCGACTGGCCACGTTCACCGTGTCGCCCAACACCGCAAATTCCAGCCGGTTCGCGCCAATGTCACCCAAAACAACCTGCCCGAAATGCAGACCAAAACGCGCGTCGATCTCCGTCAGGCCATCAGCGCGGCGTGCCACGTTCAACGCGTCCATCCGATCCACCATGGCCTGCACGCAAGCGACGGCACGCGCCGCATCGTCCTCCTGCGGCAAAGGGGTACCGAATGTCGCCATCAACCCATCACCCAGATATTTGTCGAGCGTGCCGCCATGGGCAAACACCTCGCTTTCCATCCGGGCATGAAAGGCGCGCAAGGTCTCGATCACCTCTTGGGCCGGGCGTCCGTCCGCAAAGGCTGTGAAACCGACGATATCGACAAACAAAACTGCCGCATCATGCGTGCGCACCTGCCCAAGGGGTTCATCCTTGGTCGACAAAGCCTCAACCATGGTCGGGGAAAAGTACCGGGCCAGATTGGTACGCGCACGCGCAGTCTCGGCACTGTCGAGCACGAGGGTCTGATAGCGACGCACAGTGATGGCCAAAATCCCCGCAACAAGGATGAACACCACCACTTCCTGAATGCGAAAGTCCCAATGCACCACTCCCGGATCCATCTGCGCACTCAAAACCGGGTTGCCCGGGAACAAGGCCAGTGCGGCAGTGCTGACATCCGGATCGGTCCAGCCAAACCACCAGACGCACAAGGCCCCCAACAACCACAACCCGGCCGTCCACGTCCCCATCGAAATGATGGTACGCCACGAATAGGACAGCACGCCGGCCGCCAGCAGCACATAGAAATACTGAAACACCTCGAACTGATAGATCAGCGCGGGTGGATTATGCGCATCTGACAGCGGGTTGGGCAGCAACAGCGCCAAAGTCATCAACAGAAGGTCGGCAAACAGCCACGCCAACTCGGCGCGTGACTGGCCGACCCGCCCTACACGGCGCTGTGCGAGGCTGACAAGTACCAGGCAGCCCAGAAGGGCCAGATACCAGATCACCTCCCAATTCGGGTTAAGATAGATCAGCAGCAGGGCCGTGACGGACAGGGCCGCGATGCGCGCACGCACCGCCAGATCCATACCTTCGCGCTTGTTGCGCTCAAGGGCGGTGCGGGCATGCGGATTTGCAGGAAGTTCAGCCATGGGATCGACCCGCACGGGCACGCTATCGGCTTGGGTGATGTCACTCATTCCAGTTGCTCCTGCATCGGGTTGACCTATGCAACTGTAGCGCAAGAAAAAAGCCCCGCCAAAAGAAAGGCGGGGCATAGGTACAGTGCCATAGGTCGGCGGGTTAGGCCGCAGGCACCTGGCGGTGTTCGAAAATTCGGTTAGTCGTGCATCTCGGCCCGGATTTGCTGACGCAGCACGTCGATAGGCACAACCTTGCCTTCGCGCTTGAAGCACCAGTAGGTCCAGCCGTTGCAGCTTGGGGCACCTTCAAGATGGGCACCGACCTGGTGGATCGACCCTTTGATGTCGTCCCCGATCAAGGTCCCGTCGGCGCGCACCTTGGCCTTGTGACGCTTGTTCATCGAATAAAGCTCTTCGCCCGGACGCAGCATGCCGCGTTCCACCAGCTGCCCGAAGGGCACGCGGGGCTCAGCCCGTTTGGAGGTCGAGACAGCCAGCGCCTCGCGATCAAATTTGCGCACAGAAGCGATGCGTTTCTCGGCCACCTTGCGATAGGCGGCCTCGCGCTCGATCCCGATATACTCACGGCCCAGCATCTTGGCGACGGCGCCTGTGGTGCCGGTGCCAAAAAACGGATCGAGGATCACATCGCCGGGATTGGTCGAACCAACCAGCACACGGTGCAACAGGCTTTCGGGTTTCTGGGTCGGATGGGCCTTGTCGCCCTGATCATCCTTCAGACGTTCGTGGCCCGTGCAGATCGGGAGCACCCAATCGCTGCGCATCTGGATCCCTTCGTTCAGGGCCTTCAACGCCTCGTAATTGAAGGTGTACTTGCTGTCTTCGGACTTGCCCGCCCAGATCATCGTCTCATGGGCATTGGTGAACCGCTTGCCACGGAAATTGGGCATTGGGTTGGACTTGCGCCATACCACATCGTTCAAAATCCAGAAACCTTCGTTCTGCAACGACGTACCAACACGGAAAATGTTGTGGTAGCTGCCAATGACCCAGATCGCGCCATTGGGCTTGAGTAACCGGCGGGCGGCCTTCAGCCAGGCGGTGGTAAACTCGTCATAGGCGCGGAATGAGTTGAACTGATCCCAATGATCATCAACCGCATCCACCTTGGAGTTGTCGGGGCGATGCAATTCGCCCTTCAGCTGTAGGTTATACGGCGGATCAGCAAAGATCAGATCAACGCTGCCAGCTGGCAGGCTGTTCATTACATCAATGCAGTCACCCGCAATAATCTGGTTCAAGGGAAGCGCCTCAGCGCCCTTTACATGTTTCGTCATCGTCTGCCTCTGTCCCCGGCACATTTTGTGCTCGTTGGTTGGGATCAGGATGAGTCATTGACGATTCGCGGTCAATTTCTTTTTTGAATCAGTAGGTTAAGAAAAATACTTGTCACAACATATTGTGGACGGGTTTGAACGAACGTCTATGGTGTGGGGTCACCCCGAGATTTTGCAGCGCGGCCATGTGGCTTTTTGATCCGTAGCCCATGTTTGTCTCCCAGCCATAGCCGGGATGCTGTTGCGCCAAATCCACCATGATCCGATCGCGACATATTTTGGCCACAATTGAGGCCGCCGCGATAGAGAGCGAACGCCCGTCCCCCTTGATCACGGATGTGGCCGGAAGGGCCAGACCACGCGGGATCATATTGCCATCAATCAACAGATGTTCAGGCGGGGCGCGCAGGCCCGCAACAGCACGCTCCATCGCAAGGTGCGATGCGCGCAGAATGTTCAAATCGTCAATTTCGGCGACGCTGGCATGGGCGACAGAAACATCGGCACAAGCGATGATCTCCTCCCACAATACCGCACGGGTGCGCGCACTCAGCTTTTTGGAATCATCCAGGCCCACAGGACACCGGGCCATATCCAACACCACAGCCGCCGCCGTCACAGGCCCCGCCAAGGGGCCACGGCCCACCTCATCCACCCCGGCAACCCGACACCCAAGCGCGTTCTCCAACTCAAAATCCGGCATAGATGCCCCCAAACTTCTTTTGACCAAAAATACCGCCGCCGGAGGCAAAACGCACTTTCGGGACGAAAGTGCAAATATCACGTGCCACCGCAAGGTGGCTCAATGCGATCACAAATCAAAAAGAGGGCGGTGCCCGAACACCGCCCTCTTCAGTTTGACTGCGACATGGGGGAACCTTGCCGCACTCACGGACCCGCTCTTAGCGACGGGCCAATTGATAGCCATGACGGTTCAGGCAGCGCGCAGCATATCCCTGACGCCAGCCACGGTTGGTGCGAAACTCACGGTGACACTGCACGGGCAGGCTGTGCACATGGCGATAGTTGTTCTCCAGACACCGCTGACCAAACACACGGGCATATCCGCGATGGGTGTCAAAGCTGCGCAGACACTGCTGCGGTAGCAATTTACGGCTGACCCGATTTGGAATTGGGCGCGGATTGTGTTTGTGGCGCTGTATGTGCTGGGGTGCCTTGTGAACCTTTTTGCGCTTTGTCTCTTTGCGATGGCGGTCCTTGCGATCATCCTTGCGGTCCTTGATGATCGCACCCACCACAGCCAGTCCAAGCAATGCAGCAATCGCTGCCGCAGCCTGATCATCCTGCGCGCGGGCCGGGGCGGCGCTGAACCCTGTGATGGCAATGGCGAGTGCGGCAATGGTTGCAATAAAGGGGCGATGCAGTTTGAGGGTCATGGGGGTAAGTCCTTTCAGATGTGGCAGGCCGAGCAAGGCGGCGATGACACCAAACTGGCTGTGGAGCACCCGGACAGGCAATAACGGGGCTTTGTTATGCGATATCATCCGCCCTAGCCCACTGAGGTTATTGAATATCCGCACCGTTACGCCCACTCTGAGGCCTATGAAACAGATCGCTCTCTCCCTCGCTTTGACCCTCGCCTGTACGGGCGCGGCTCAGGCGGCGTGCTTTGCCGATTACAAGGCCAAGCAGGACAATCCCCTCCGGCTGCATTATGGCGTGGCTGAAATCTCGGGCCAATGCGCACGCGCCTCCGCGCAATCCCAACTGCGCGCACGGCTTGCCGCAAATGGGTGGACATTGTTGCAGGTTCTGTCCGTATTTGACGCCCAAGGGCTCGACCAAAGGAAAAACAGTGCCGGACAATACTACCTCCGCTTCTGACATGCGGCGCGCGGGCGGACGTCTGGTCACGTTCGGAATCGCCGGAATCATGGCACTGTTGTTGCTTGCGGCCTCACTGTTGTTTCTGACGTTGCCCGATGCCGGGGCGTTCGATACGCGGGTCGAACAGATCTTTATCGAAAACGCCGACCTCACCAGTCCGGCTGAAATCAAGCTGCTCGAAATCCTGGCCCAATCGGGCACGGCATTCTCGGACACACTTGCCAGCTACCGGGTGGTGATCTTCGTATTGCTGGTATTTGCCACGGGGATGATGATTGCAGCCCTCATCTTCCTTGTGCTGCTGGTAACCTTCAACCGTCGCATGGCGCAGATCGAGCGAGCAGGTATTCAAGTGAACTCCCTGCTGATCAGCCGCGAGGAAAACACGGTCTACCTCAACAACCTCGGATTCAAACTGACAGATGCGGCAATGGAAACCATGTCCGTACTGGCCGAGGCGCGCATGGATGACGACGTGTTGTCAGGCTCGGAGATCGAAGGGGTTATCTCGGGGCGCAGTGCTGCCGATTGCGACGAGGCGGCAGGGGCCACTCGGATCAAACGGCTGCGCGACACGCTCGGCAACCAGATCGTGAGCGAACTGTTGGTGAAAAACATCGCGCGACGCGGCTACATGCTGAGCGTCGAAAAAGACGTGATCAAAGTTCTCTGACCCTTTCCTTTCGCCAAAAATACCTCCCCGGAGGGCAGGGTCTTTGCGGATGCAAAGGCCAAGCATCGTGTGGCGCGCATGCGCCTCATTTCGACAGTGGCCATTTGGGGGCGCACGCAGCTAGGGTGCGCCAACACCACAAGGAGAGATGCCCATGCCCGCCCCCCACAACCCGTTCAAGGCCGCAATCAACAACGGTGAAACCGTCATTGGCTGCTGGCTGTCTCTCGGTGACCCCCTCGCAACCGAAATCGCGGGCACCGCCGGGTTCGACTGGTTGCTGATCGATGGGGAGCACACACCATACGACATCTCGCGCATACGGATGCAACTGATGGCACTGCAAGCTTCCGACAGCCACGCGGCTGTGCGCGTTCCGAGTTCGGAAACATGGATTATCAAACAGGTCCTCGATGCAGGCGCGCAGACCGTGCTGGTGCCCATGGTCGAAAGTGCGGAACAAGCCCACCAACTGGTTGGCGATATGCGCTATCCTCCGACCGGACACCGCGGCGTGGGGTATTCCGGGGCCCGGTGCAGCCGGTTCGGCGCGATCACGGATTACGGCCAGACCGCGGATGATCAGATCTGCCTGCTGGTGCAGGTCGAAAACCGGGCGGGCATCGCCAATCTTGACGAGATCCTCGCAGTCGAAGGCATCAATGGCGTCTTTATCGGCCCTGCTGATCTGTCGGCTGACATGGGTCATATGGGCGATCTGACCCATCCGGATGTGCAGGCGACCATCAAGGATGCGTTTCAGAGGATTGAGGCGGCGGGGAAAGCCCCCGGCGTCCTCGCCACCACGCCCGAGATGACGCAGGATTGCCTCGATTGGGGCGCACGTTTTGTTGCTACAGGCATTGACCTTTTAATCCTTGCCAAGCAGTTGCGCAGCTTGGCGGCGACCTGGAAAGGCAAAGTTACGCGCTAGCGCTGTGGTTTCGCCGCGCTGGCGCTGCGGCGACAGGCCGGGGGTTCCACCCCCGGACCCCCGAGGTATTTAAGGCGAAAGGAAAGACAGTCCTACTGCACCGTCAGCCCCCTTTGATCCCCATGGCGGCTTGGGTATAGCCGCCCGCTGCACCGTCGATGAAGTGCACGTGCGTGTCGTCCATGATGGAGGGTACAATACAGGTCATCATCGCCTCGTCCTGGGTGTGCAGGCCGTATTTGATCGTGCCTGCTGCGCGCGCGCGTTCAAGGATCTCTGTCAGTCGCGCCACAGTCGCGGTGTCGCAATCAATTGTCATTTTCAGCCCATCGTCGAACTTGCGGTAGTCCGCATTTGCGCCCACAGTTCGCTGATAGTGGGCCGGGTCGAAGCCGCCCAGCTTGATCCTGGTCTTGAGCAGCACCCACGCAATTGCCGTTTCAAACAGAATTTGACGACGCCGTTTGGCAAGTGGCATATCCCCCCGGCTCGCATGGGCCTCTAGCACCGCTCCGGGCGGCGGCCAGCCCGTTCCCGGCCCCTCGGGTGGTGACGGATGCCCGCCTCGGTCGAGGGTTTGCACAATGTCGAGCACGTCTTGCGCCACCACACTGAAGGTTGCCGCATCCACACCTTGCCCCGGTTGCACGAGCAGTGACAGGATCGTCCCGCTTTGGGCCTTCATATGGCTCCACCGGCAACTCAGGCCCGTGAGGTCAGGTTGCGTGCCGGCGGGTGCCTCGGCCACCGTTTCGATCCCTGCTTTCATCTGATCCTCGGCCCAACTGACCCCGCCTCCGGTGAACATGGCATAATCCACCCCCTGAGACGCCGAATGACGGGCGACTGCCACCTCGTGCCCGGCCGCCCGTATATCCGAGACCGCGAACAGCCCCACCCGCAGCCCCATGTCAAATTCTGCCCGCGCCCAGACTTGCACCGCTGCCAGCGCAGCCTCTGCCTGTGCGCGAAACTCGGGTGGGTGCGCGAACGCCGCTCCGTCCCCGCCAAAGACAAACGGAAACGCCCGCCCGTTTGCGGCGTTGATCTGGGACGAGATCACGGCCGCCCCGATCATATTCACCACTTTGTACTTTCCTGCCGCAATCGCATCTGTTGACCCGATAATATCAGACGTTCCCACCACCCAATCGTCAGGCAGCGGGTCGTAATGCACTGGGTCCGCCAATTCGGAAAAGGCCGCACGCCGCGGCAGATCATCGTAAAACATGCATCCCCTCTTTCATATTGGACCCTAACACGCCCCCAACAATCGGCAATGAGGCTTGCGCAGCCGCCCCGCCCATGCCACCCCATGCCCCAGATTGGAGACCCCCATGAAAGCTGGACTGACCCTGTTGGCCCTGGCCTATGTCTTGAGCCAGTTTTTTCGCGCATTTTTGGCCGTGCTCACGGCCCCATTGGGCACCGACCTCGGCGTTGGCCCGGATGTTCTGGCCACCGCGTCGGGCTTGTGGTTCCTCGCCTTTGCCGCCATGCAGATCCCCGTGGGCATTGCGCTGGACAGTCTCGGGCCCCGCCGCACCGCCGGGTGGCTGTTCCTTTTTGGAGGTGCGGGTGGCGCTGCCCTGTTCGCAGTTGCGCAGGGCCCCCTCTATATCCATGCCGCAATGATACTGATCGGGGTGGGCTGCTCACCCGTGTTGATGGCCAGTTTCTATATCTTTGCGCGCGAGTTTGAACCGGCACGCTTCGCCACCCTCGCGGCGCTGATGATTGGTGTGGGAACGGTGGGCAATCTGATCTCATCCTACCCGCTGGCCTTTGCTGCGGACACGATCGGGTGGCGTGCAGCCCTTTGGGGGCTTGCCGCCCTGTCGGGGGTGATCGCCCTTGGTATCCTTACAACCGTGCGTGATCCGGCCAAGGTGACGGGCACGGTGGAGGGTCGCCTGATGGACCTCCTCCGCCTGCCTGTGTTGTGGCTGATCATTCCGCTTGCGGCGATGAACTATGTTCCGGCTGGCGCTGTGCGCGGCCTTTGGATTGGTCCGTACCTGCGCGATGTGTTCGAGATGAGCACCAGCCAGATTGGCCAAGCCTCTTTGGTGATGAGCGTGGCCATGATTGCAGGGGTTGTGGCTTACGGCCCGCTTGATCGTATCCTGGGAACGCGAAAATGGGTGGTTTTTGCGGGCAATGCGCTGACGGCATCCTGCGTACTTGCCCTTGCTGTCTGGGTCGACGTGTCCCCCATCCTTGCAATTGCGCTGATGGCCGGGATCGGTTTTTTCGGAGCCACCTTTCCCGTCATTGTCGCCCATGGGCGCAGCTTTTTCCCGGCGCATCTGACGGGACGAGGCGTGACGCTGATGAACCTATTTGGGATCGGGGGCGTGGGGGTGATGCAATTTGCGTCCGGGCGCATTCACACGGCCGCCGCTGGCAGTGACCCGGGCGCGCCCTATGTCGCCGTCTTTGCCTTTATCGGTGTGGCCCTTGCGCTGAGCTTGATCCCCTATGCACGCAGCCGTGACAACGTGGGCTGAACCGCCCCCTTTCCCCTCGCGGCTATTGCGTATAAAGCGCCCTCACCTACCCAAAAAGGAGAAGTCGCATGGGGTATCGTGTCGTCGTCGCGGGTGCCACCGGTAACGTGGGCCGTGAAATGTTGAACATCCTGGCCGAGCGCCAGTTTCCAGTGGACGAATTGGCCGTACTGGCCAGCCGCCGTTCGCTTGGGACCGAAGTATCCTTCGGTGACAAGACATTGACGACCAAGGATATCGACACATTCGACTTCACGGGCTGGGATATGGCCCTGTTCGCCATCGGCTCGGACGCGACCAAGACATATGCGTCCATCGCCGCCGAGGCCGGCTGCGTGGTCATCGATAACTCGTCGCTTTACCGTTATGACGCGGACGTACCCCTGATCGTGCCGGAAGTGAATGCCGATGCGATCATGGGCTATTCCAAGAAGAACATCATCGCCAACCCCAACTGCTCGACCGCGCAGATGGTTGTGGCCCTGAAACCCCTGCATGACCGCGCAACCATCAAGCGCGTCGTCGTCAGCACCTATCAGTCCGTGTCCGGCGCGGGCAAAGAGGGCATGGACGAGCTGTGGGACCAGACCAAGGCGATCTACAACCCGACCTCGGATGTGCCCCCCAAGAAATTCCAGAAGCAGATCGCGTTCAACGTCATCCCGCAGATCGACGTGTTCATGGAAGACGGCACCACCAAGGAAGAGTGGAAGATGATGGTGGAGACGAAGAAGATCGTCGATCCGTCCATCAAGGTCACGGCCACATGTGTGCGCGTCCCCGTCTTTGTAGGCCACGCCGAGGCGGTCAATATCGAGACCGAGGATTTCCTCGATGAAGACGAGGCTCGCGATATTCTGCGCGAGGCCCCGGGCATCATGGTCATCGATAAGCGCGAGGATGGGGGCTATGTTTCGCCTGTGGAATGCGCGGGTGACTATGCCACCTTCATCAGCCGGATCCGGCAGGACAGCACCATCGACAACGGGCTGAACTTCTGGTGCGTTTCGGACAATCTGCGCAAGGGTGCGGCCCTGAATGCCGTTCAGATTGCCGAGCTGCTGGGCACGCGGGTGCTGCAAAAAGGCTGAGGGCGGGGCGGAGGACACCTCCGCCTTACGGGCCGACGTGACGGGGTAAGGCGGAGGTGTCCTCCGCCTTTTTCACGCGCGCTTGCGCCAAACCTGCGCGATCATTTCCCTTTCCCTTTGTCGCTGTTGCATGCACCCTGTCCACGACCTCGAAGACGAAAGGTGCTGTTCCATGCGTTTGCTTGCCGTTGCTTTGCTGCTGTGCCCCCTGCCCGGCCTTGCCGATACCTTCACTCTGGACGCGCCGCCTGTCGCGGTCACGGCCTATGCCAGCGGTGCGCAGGTCACCCGACGCACCAGCGTTGATCTGCCCGCAGGCCAGCACATCCTGCGCATTGCAGACATGGACCCGAACGTATGGCCCGAGGCGATTGATATCCGCCTGCAAGGGGCTGTGATCACGGCGCGCCAATGGACGCAGGCACCTGATCAACCCTACCGCGCACCGCGCACGCCAGCCTGGCTGGCCGCCAAAGAGGCGCGCGATCAGGCCGCTGAGGCGCTGGCCGCACGTGACGATCAGATCGCACTTGCCCTTGCCAAAGGCGATGCCGCGCAGGATCAGATCGCATTCCTGAATGGCATCGCCCTGCCGGATGAGACCGGAACGGACGTGGACACGTTGCGTGCCATCGGTCAGTTGATCGCAAGCGACGGCACAGCCGCCCGCGCTGCCATCCGCGCTGCCGAAACCGAGGCGCGCACCTTGCGGGCTGATCGCGATGACCTCGAGTTTGCCCTGCGTGAGGCCGAAGCCGCCTTGCGCGCTGTGACGCCGTCCAACACGCAGCCCGCCACGTTGACTCTCAATGTCACGGTGGAACAGGCGGGGTCTGCAACGCTGGAGATCAATTACATCAGCGATTTCGTGCAGTGGGCCCCGACTTACCGCGTGGTGCTGGCTGAGGATGACACGCTGATGATTGAGCGCGGCGCGAGCGTCACCCAATCATCGGCGGAGGACTGGACCGATATCAGCCTGACCCTGTCGACCCTTTCGCCGTTTGAAGGATCCGAACCCGGCACCTTGCGCCCCTTGCGCCGCCGCATCATCGATCCAAAGGAAGAGGCCGAGACATTCTCGCGCTTGCGCGCGCAATCGGGTGTGGCGGATATGGCCTCGCCGATCATGGAGGCACCTGTTATAGTGGAAGAGGCCACCGCCACCGCCGATTTTTCCGGGGTCGGGGTCAGCTACACGCTGCCCGGCACGGTCTCCATTCCCGCCCAAAGCGACGCGGTGCAGATCGCCCTCGACACCCTCGACTTTGATGCTACCCTGACAGCCCGCGCCGTGCCTGCCCTCGACGACACCGCCTATCGACTGGTGGAATTCGAAAACACATCGCCCGAAATCCTGTTGCCCGGCGAAGCGCTGCTTTACGTGGGCACGCAATTGGTCGGGGCGGCTGATCTTGACGCGCTCCCGCCCAACGACACGGCCGACATCTTCTTTGGCCGCATCGAAGGTCTCCGCCTGACCCGGACCGTGCTTGACCGCAACGAGGGGGATCGGGGCATCATCACCCGCTCCAACGAACAACGCGAGGAGATACGGATCGATATCGAGAACCTGACCGACCGCGCATGGGATGTCACCCTGCGCGACGCCGTGCCCTTTTCGGAGCAGGAGGATCTTGTGATCGACTGGAGTGCCACGCCGTCGCCGGATGACACTGCGGTAGACGACCAGCGCGGTATCCTTGAATGGGACCTGACGCTGGCCGCTGGCGAAACCCAGTCCATTGCGCTGCAAACCGAGCTGAGATGGCCCGAGGGCATGATTCTCAGATAGCTGTTTTTGCCCATTCTTGGTTTCTATCTGCTTAACAAAAATCCGGCGTAAGCCTGCCGCATCCTCGGATGCGGCATTGGTTATAGTTTTATCTATATCTTATCGACGTCTAAGCTATTGATATAAAAATAAATCCTGAACCTTAAACCTGATCGTTAAAACTCGCGCGGATCACGCAAGAAATCAGTAATTTGCGCCTGTCATACCAGTCTCATCAAACCGGTCGGGGGGCCGGGGAAAGTGTCAGCACCGAGGCTGATGCACAACATAAAGGTGAGTGGGATTATGATGATGAACTGGATGATGACGCTGATCCGCGGATCGAAGACTGAAACAACTGACCGCGCTGACGATGATCGGTCGCAAGTGACACGGGACGAGGTGGCCGATCTGTTCGCCGCTGACCTGGCCCGCCCGGCGCTGCAAAAGCGCGCCAAGGTGCAGCGCCGCAAGCCGCGCCGCTTCACGGCAGTAAGCCTTCCTATGTGTGCCTGAGATCAAGCAAGGCCTGCGCACGACATCACGCGCCACTCTGATCGGGCGCGGCGGGCCATAGGATTTTCAAGCAATAAAAAATCAAGGCTCGGATCACATACCGGCCTGACAAGAACTCCATACGCATTTGGGTAACAAACGTTGAGGTGCGTGGCGTATGGATAAAGTGGGGTAACGAGTGGCGAGGCGGTGGACCGGACAGCGGTGCGCCGCCTCTTTTTTTCGCCCTGCGGCGGGATCAGAACCGTTCGGCGCGCACGACTTCGCAGTCGCTGATCGACACGATCCCGATATGACGATCCACCACCGCAAATGCGGCGTCCAGCAATGCATCCAGTCGGTCGGGCCGGATCACGCAGACGACCTGCACCATTCCTGTACCCCGGCTGACCTGACCTTCGCGGCTCCACCCGCCGGACCGGCCTGATCCGCCCAGCACCGGCAGCACCGACCATCCGGTCACCCCAGCCCCTTCCAGCGCATCCGTCAGACGGCTTTGCATGACCAGTTCGATGATGATGGCAACCCGTTTGGCTTTGTGCGTCTGCATGGTGGTGTGGTGCTCCTTCAGGTCAGTGCGCTGGCCACAGCCACATAGATCGGCAGCCCAAGCGTCAGATTGAACGGGAATGTCACCCCGAGGGACAACGTCAGGTAAATCGATGGGTTCGCTTCGGGCAGGGCAACCCGCATGGCCGCAGGCACCGCGATGTAGCTGGCCGAAGCCGACAGCACCATGAACAGCACGACCCCGCCCGTACTCAGCCCCAATACCAGCCCCGTGCCAAGGCCCAGGGCCGAGCCCACAAGCGGCATCACGACCCCAAAGGCCAGTACACCCGGCTTCAACACCCCCGACCCGCCGCGCAATCCACGCCCCGCGACCAGCCCCATATCCAGCAGGAACAGGCACAAAACCCCCTGGAAGGGTGACACGATAAAGGCCTCGATCTTGGCCAGTCCTTCGGCCCCCGTGATCCACCCGATGGCGAAGCTGCCGACCAGCAACACGATGGAGCCGTTCAGCATGATCTCGCGGATCAGGTCCTTGTCCATCCGGCGGGCATCGCCCCCGCGCGAGATCAGCCAGAGGGCAGACAGGATCGCCGGGGCCTCCATCGCCGCGGCAACCGCAACCATGTACCCTTCAGAGGCAATTCCACTGCTTTCCAGCACCGATGTGCCCGCCACGAAGGTCACAATCGAGATCGAGCCGTAATGCGCCGCAACCGCAGCGGCATCCAATCGGCTCAGCCCGCTCATCACCTGCAAGAGTGCAAACGCAATCAGCGGCAGGACGGCTGACAGGATCAGTCCGGCAATCAGCGACAGGGCAAGCGTCGCGTCGATGCCATGATCGGCCACACTCACCCCGCCTTTGAACCCGATGGCGAACAGCAGATAGATCGACATGCCCTTGGCCACCGCCTCGGGGATATTCAGATCGGACCGCGCCAGTGCTGCGGCCACCCCAAGCGCAAAGCTGAGGATAATGGGCGACAACAGGTTGGTCGCCGCAAGGCTCAGGATTTGATCCATGCGGATCCTTTCAGTCAACCGGCGCCCTAGACGGGTTGAAAATCAAGTGTTTTACCCATGAATTGGCTCATCCCGCCTTCCGCGATATCCGTCCACAGCCCGTGAATGCTGAGCGAGCCGTCGTTCACGCGTTCCTCAACAAAGGGGAAGGTCATCAGGTTTTCCATAGACGTCACGACGGCCAGTTGTTCAAGCCGTTGGGCTTTGTCCTCCGGTCCCTGAATATCGGCGACTTCGCTGAATTTGGGTCGCAGAATATCCATCCAACGCCCGACAAAACTGGACTTTTCCTCAAGCTCGGGGGCTCGTCCCTCGCACATGTCGATACAGCCCTGCACCCCACCACAGCGCGAGTGGCCAAGCACGACGACATGCGCGACCTTGAGCACATTCACCGCGTATTCCACGGCTGCCGAGGTGCCGTGGTGATCCCCGTCCGGCTCATAGGGGGGAACGAGGTTGGCAATATTGCGGTGGATAAAGAATTCGCCCTGATCCGCTCCGAAAATCTGCGTGACCTGTACCCGGCTGTCACAGCACGAAATCACCATCGCCCGCGGGCGCTGTCCTTCAGTAGCCAAGCGGCGATACCAGGCGGAATTTTCGGTATAAGTGGTCGCTTTCCACCCCTGATACCGTTGCAAAAGAAATGTCGGAAGCGGTTTAACCCTGTGCATGGTGTGGTTTGGCCTGTCCCTGAGTGGCTTTAGGGGCGGTAAATACCCGGAATTGTCAGCAAATTCGAGCAAAAAGGCGCTTTGGCCCTAACGATTTGGGAACCGTCTTTGTGGCATCACAGGTTCAACCGTGGGGGCGGACCACAATGTGTGACAAGAGGTGATAGTTTTGAAAAATGTAACTCAAATCCGATTGGCTGAGGCTGTGCATGTCGATCAAGACCGTTTGGGTGCCCTTTATTCCCAGATGGATGCCGACAGCGCCGAAGATGTCGTGTGCCGCGCGATGGAGGAGTTGGCGTTGCGTATGGGCCATTGTGACCGGCAGTACCGCGCGGGCGATCTTGGAGCATTGCACAAGTCCAGCAAGTCGCTGATCGCGATTGCGGATCAGATCGGGATGACGGTTTTGGCCGGCGTGGCCCGTGATGTTGCGACTTGCGCAAAAACGGGCGATCTGGTCGCACTTGCCGCCACCCTGGGGCGGTTGATGCGGACGGGTGAGGGGTCGCTATCGGCCATATGGGAGTTGCAGGACGTGACCATCTGACGCCGCACCCTTGCAGCAGCAGGCAAAGCAGATAGGCTGGCAGGCATCACATGATCAAAAGGTGCCTAAATGCCACTTACCTTCGCCGCGCCCGACGCCGCCGCCATCCCTTTGCACCTGCTTGCCGAGGATGCAGTGCAGCCTTGGCTCGACACGCAAAGCGATACGGTAAAACACTGGGCCAGCGCGCAGGGGTTCACAGGGGCCATCGGACAGGCGTTGACCTGCCCCGGTGCGGATGGGATAAGCGTGGCCGCCATCGGCTATGGCACCGCTGCCACGCGTAAACGGGGCCGGTTTCATCTGGCTGCCGGGGCCACGCGATTACCATCAGGCACCTACGATCTGAAACACACACTGGATGCCGACACACGCGATGTCGAAGCACTCGGCTGGTTGCTCGCTGCCTATCGGTTTGACCGCTACAAGGACCAGTCCGCGATGAAAGCAGCGTTGATCGCGCCCGAGGGCACAGACGCCACAAGGATTGAGGCGATTGCCAACGGCGAGGCCCTCAGCCGCACCCTGATCAACACACCAGCCTCCGACATGGGCCCCCCGGATCTTGAGCAGGCCGCCCGTGATCTGGCCGAAAAATTCAACGCACAGATCAGCATAATTGCGGGCGACGACCTGCTCGCGCAGAACTTTCCGATGATCCACACCGTTGGCCGCGCAGCAGATCGCGCCCCCCGTCTGATTGACATGCAGTGGGGGAACAACGGGCCACGCCTGACGCTTGTGGGCAAGGGCGTTTGTTTTGACACCGGTGGGCTGAACCTCAAACCGGGAGCATCCATGGGGTTGATGAAAAAGGACATGGGCGGGTCTGCTGCCGTCCTTGGGTTGGCACAGATGATCATGGCAACCGATCTGGACATCCGATTGCGGGTCCTGATTCCCGCAGTCGAAAACAGCGTTGCAGGCAATGCGTACCGACCCGGTGATATCCTCACCTCGCGCAAGGGCCTCACGGTCGAAATCAACAACACCGACGCCGAAGGGCGGCTGGTGCTGGCAGACGCGCTCGCACTCGCGGATGAGGACAAGCCCAATCTGATCATCTCGATGGCGACACTGACAGGAGCGGCGCGCGTGGCCGTTGGCCCCGATCTTGCGCCCTATTTCACCGACAGCGATCCTGTGGCAACCGCGCTGGAAACAGCGGCGCGCACGCAAGCGGATCCCGTCTGGCGCATGCCGTTCCATGACCCCTACGAGGCGATGATCGAACCGGGCATTGCTGACCTCGACAACGCGCCAAAAGGCGGGTTCGCCGGGTCCATCACCGCCGCCTTGTTCCTGCGCCGCTTCGTGACCGAAACACCCTACATGCACTTTGACATCTACGGCTGGCAGCCAAGCGATGCGCCCGCCCGCACAAAAGGGGGTGTGGGGCAAGGCACCCGCGCGCTGTTTGCGGCCCTGCCCGATGCTCTCAAACCATGAGTGATCCGCGAACGACACCCAATCCAGACTATCTGGGTCTCGATCGGCCCGGCCAAATCCTGTGGCCCCATGTCGATCTGTGCCGCATGCCCGGGGGCGTGCGCGACCGCCAGCTTTTGTGCGGCGCGCATGTGACGGTCATGGGCGAGGACGACACGCATGCCTACATTCGCGCCGCCCATGATGGTTATATCGGCTTTGTGCCAAGCCGCTGCATCGGGACACAACTGCCCCCAACGCATCACATCACAAGCCCGGGCGCACATGCCTACCGCAAGGCATCCATCAAAGCCCCCGAAACCGCCGCTTTCAGCTTTGGGGCCGCGCTCACGGCTCGCACAACCTCGGATGACTTTGTCGAAACGCATCTCGGGCACGTGCCCAAAGCACAACTGACACCGCTGCCATCAACGAACCCAACAGACACGGCACGGCTGTTTCTGGGCACGCCCTACCTGTGGGGCGGCAACACACGCGCCGGCATCGACTGCTCCGGGCTTGTACAAATCGCGCTCACAACCGCAAACCAGCCCTGCCCCGGCGACAGCGATCAGCAAGAGGCTGAAACCGGCATCCCCGTGCCAGACCAGGACTACCGACAAAACGACCTGCTGTTCTGGGAGGGGCACGTGGCGCTGATCACCAGCCCGACAACCATGATACACGCCAATGCTTATCATATGCAGGTCGTCGAAGAAGACATCACAACCGCCCTCGACCGCATCGCCAGGACGGCGGGTCCCGTGACCAGCCACAAACGGATCACACCCTTCTTTTGACCAAAAATACCGTGGGGAAGTTTGAAGGGGCAACGCCCCTTCATCAGCAAAAATAGATAGCCCCCGCGCAAGCGGACAATCGGGTCACTCCACCGCGCGGATCAACTTGCGCTCAAGCACCCGCAAGACCGTCTTCAGATCGTGACCGCGCCGCAGGATCTGACCGCCAATACCGATCACCGCATACATCCCCTGACGCCCACGCAGCTTGGGACGCTTCTCAATCCGATAAAGCGGGGTCTCAGCCGTCCGGCGAAACACCGAAAACACGGCAACCTCGCGCAAACAGGAGATGCCGTAATCGCGCCACTCGCCCGCCGCGACCATCCGCCCATACAGCGACAGGATCACCGCCAGCTCCGTGCGGTGAAACGCCACCTGCGGGCTGGGCATCTCATGCGAGTTTGAAGGGGGGGGCGTATGCAACGTCATACCGGACAGTCGCGCGGTGCGACACACATTTCAAGAGGGGTCGTTACGAATGCTTGAACGCGTTACAGAATACGGGCAACATCCACATATTCGGAAACGCATGAGGGGCCATGACACCGCAAGACCGCGCAGAACGCAGCGCAGACATCATGTGGGCCAATGACGCCGCCAGTCAGTCTTTGGGCATGCACATCGCCGCCATCGGCCCCGGTACGGCGACCCTGAAAATGCCGGTGCGCACTGACATGCTGAACGGGCATGGCATGTGCCACGGCGGCTTCATCTTTACGCTGGCCGACAGCGCCTTTGCCTTCGCCTGCAACACCTACAACGCGCGCGCTGTCGCCCAGTCCAATCAAATCACCTACCTCATGCCCGCTCAACCAGACGAGACCTTGACCGCAACAGCAACCGAAGTTGCGCGCCATGGTCGGACCGGCACCTATGACGTCACTGTCACCGGAGCGGCTGGCCAACAAATCGCCCTGTTCCGCGGGCTATCGCGCACCATCAAAGGCCACCATTTCCCCGAGGACAGCGCATGAAAGACCTCACGCCAACCAGACACATGCTGGATCCCATCGAGATCGCCAGCCGAGACGAAATCGAAGCGCTCCAACTTGAGCGATTGAAATGGTCCCTATCGCACGCCTACACAAATGTCCCGCATTACCGGGCCGCCTTCGATCGCGCGGGCCTGCGCCCGGACGATCTGCACAACCTCGCCGACCTCGCCAAATTCCCCTTCACCGTCAAACAGGATCTGCGCGACAACTACCCTTTCGGCATGTTCGCAGTACCGCGCGGTCAAGTGAAACGTATCCACGCCTCCTCGGGCACAACGGGGCAGCCTACGGTCGTGGGCTACACCGAAAACGATCTGAAACACTGGGGCGATGTGGTCGCGCGGTCCCTGCGCGCGGCGGGGATGCAACGGGGGGACCTGCTGCACAACGCCTATGGCTATGGCCTGTTTACCGGCGGCCTAGGCATCCATCTGGGTGCCGATACACTTGGGCTGACGACCATTCCGATCTCGGGCGGAATGACCCCGCGCCAGGTGCGTTTGATCACGGATTTCGAGCCCAAAGGGATTACGGTCACGCCCTCCTATGCGCTCTCGGTTCTGGATGAATTTGCAGCCCAAGGCATTGATCCGCGCACATCCTCTCTTGAGGTTGGCATATTCGGAGCCGAGCCATGGACAAACGCCATGCGCCGTGAAATTGAGCAAGCCTTTGATATGCACGCCGTTGATATCTATGGCCTTTCAGAGGTCATCGGCCCCGGCGTCTCGATGGAATGTGTCGAAACCAAAGACGGGCTGCACATCTGGGAAGACCATTTCTTCCCCGAAATCATCGACCCCAATTCAGGCGAACCCGTGCCCGAAGGCAAAATGGGCGAACTTGTCTTTACCTCACTGACCAAAGAGGCATTTCCCATCATCCGCTACCGCACCCGCGACCTGACACGGTTGCTGCCCGGCACGGCACGGTCCATGCGGCGTATGGAAAAGGTGACGGGGCGATCTGACGATATGATCATTCTGCGCGGGGTGAATGTGTTTCCAACGCAAATCGAGGAATGCCTGATGGCCACCCCCGGCCTTGCGCCACATTTCCAGATCGAGCTAACCAAACCCGACCGTATGGATCAGATGCGGGTACTGTGTGAGGCAACAGACGGGTCCGTGGACGCAGCATACGCGGCCAGCGCCCTGGGTGACCAGATCAAGCAGAGCATCGGGATCAGCGTCACGGTCGATGTGAGGGCTCCGCACAGTGTCGCGCGTTCCCAAGGCAAGGCGGTGCGTATCATCGATAATCGCTGACGGATCAGCGCGCGTAGCGGGCGAGAAAGGTCTCAACCGCACCATCGACCACCCGGTCAATGTCAGCCTCGCTCACGGTGTTGATAACACCGAACATCAATCGGGGCCAAAGGTCAGCCTTACACAGTTCCCCAAACTGATCCGCGGCCAAGGTCAGATCGTCGATCCGCAACTCACCGCGCGTGACGGATTCGGCAAAATAAGCCGCCATCTCGCCTCGCATCCGTTCCGGGCCGGATTTGTAAAAGGCACGCCCGATCTCCGGAAAGCGATCCGATTCCGCCACGCAGATCCGAAACACCTGCTGTCCAAACTGCGAGGTGATAAAGCGCAAAAAATGACGCCCCGCCTGGCTCAGCACCTCGCGCGGTGGGGCGGACATATCAATGTTGTCGATGGCAGCCTGGCTTTGACGGGCGCATTCGGTATTGGCGACCTCCATGAATAACAAACGCTTGTCGGGGAAATAGCTGTAAAGCGTCGCCTTGCTGACGCCCGCCTCTTTGGCGATATCGTCCACGCTCGCGCCCTCAAACCCGTCCGCCATGAACACGACCCGTGCCCCTTCAAGCACCTGATCGAATTTGCGGCCCTTCCGGACGATGAGGGTGGCGTCGTTCATATGGTGTCCTGTCTGGCAAGGACTTGGTTTATAAACCGATCCGTTCAGTTTCCATAGACAATTCCACTCAGATGCCGGTGCAGGACACATCAAAGGACGCTGCGTTCTCTATTCTTTACTCCAAAAGCGGATCGGCGGTGGATAGCGTCGTGCACACGCGATACGCTTGATCCATGCTTGCGATCCTGTTGAAAACCCTGCCCTTCTTTGCGCTGATCGGTCTTGGATATTGGGCAGGACGCACCCGGTTTTTCAGTCAGGAGGCGACCGCCTACCTCGCCAAATTCGTGTTCTACTTTGCGCTATCGGCAATGATCTTCCGCTTTGCCGCCAATCTGGAACTGGCACAGGTCTGGGACGGTCGGCTCGTGGCCGCATATCTGTGGGGGACCGCGTTTGTTTACGGGATCGCCACAGCCGTAGGGTTTTTGCGCGGGCTTGATGTGCAAACAAACGCGGTCGAGGCGCAATGCGCCGTGATCGGCAATGCGGGTTTTCTGGGCTTGCCGATGCTTGCACTGCTCTTTGGCCCGCAAGCCATTGGACCCGTGATGTTGGTGCTGGCCACTGACCTTATCGTATTTTCCAGCCTGATCGTGATCCTGATCACCGTAGGGCGGGACGGGCGTATGTCACCGGCCGTCCTTCGCACCATCGGCATCGGGCTCATCAAGAACCCGATGATTGTCGCGATGGGGCTGGGGTTGATCTGGGCAGGGCTGAAACTGCCAATCCCCGCCCCGATGAACGATTTCCTGAACATCCTGGGCGGGGCCGCCACCCCTGGTGCGCTCTTCGCCATCGGCGCTTCACTCGCCTCGAAATCAGCCGAACGGATCGAAATTGCAGGCTGGCTGAGCTTTTGCAAGCTGGTGCTGCACCCGGCATTGGTGGCGTTTTCCGCCATCTATCTGTTCAAGGTCGAAGCCTTCGGAGCAGCCATGATCATCGCCTGTGCAGCCATGCCGGTGGCGGGCAACATCTACATGCTGGCCCAGCATTACGGAGTCGCGCCCCAAAGAGTGTCGGCAGCAATCCTCGTTTCAACCGCACTCAGCGTGATCACCCTCACAGCCGTCATCGCATGGATCAGCTGATCCTCTTCATCTTGCCAAATAAACTCCCGCCGGAGGCAACCGACAGTTGCTGCCCGCGCAGAGGCCCGATAGCGATAGGACAACGAAAGGACAGCCCATGAAAACTGTATCCGAAAGCGCCTGCTTTGGCGGCACCCAAGGGGTCTATACCCACAGATCGAAGGCTTGCGCCTGCGACATGACATTCGGCCTGTTTCTGCCCCAGGAGGCGCGCGACGGGCCCGTACCGCTGTTGTGGTATCTGTCGGGGCTCACATGCACCCATGAAAACGCGATGACCAAGGCGGGCGCGCAGGTCTGGGCGGCCGAGCAAGGGATCGCTCTCGTTTTTCCCGACACCTCCCCCCGGGGCGAGGGTGTGGCCGATGACGAAGGCTATGATCTGGGCCAGGGCGCGGGCTTTTATGTGAACGCCACCCAAGACCCTTGGGCCGCGCATTATCAGATGTGGGATTACGTAACGGATGAACTGCCCGCTCTGCTTGGCGAAACCTTCGCCCTTGATATGGACCGTCAGGCCATCACCGGACACTCGATGGGCGGTCATGGTGCACTGACGATGGCCATGTCCTTACCGGGGCGTTTCCGGTCAGTGTCCGCCTTTTCGCCCATCACCAACCCGACGGCCAGTGACTGGGGGCGCAAGCAACTTTCTGAGTATTTGGGGAACAACGAAGAGCTGTGGTCGCCCCACGACGCCACCTTGCTGATGCGCGCAAACGGGTTTGACGGCCCGATGCTGGTCGACACCGGGACGCAGGACCAGTTTCTTGACCTGCTCAAGCCCGAAGCACTGGCCGAAGCCACCGCCGCCCGTCGTCAGCAAATGACCTTTCGGATGCAACCGGGCTACGATCACAGCTATTTCTTTGTCTCTTCTTTCATGGAGGATCATGTGAATTTCCATGCCGAGGCTTTGTGGGCATGACCACGCTTTACATCGACGCCGATGCCTGCCCCGTCAAAGCCGAGGCAGAGCGCGTCGCCACCCGGCACAGGATCGCCATGAAAGTTGTCAGCAATGGTGGGCTGCGCCCGTCCCGGAACCCTTTGGTCGAACACATCATCGTGGCCGAAGGCCCCGACGTGGCTGATATGTGGATCGCGGACCGCGCAGGTGCGGGGGATGTGGTGATCACCGGCGACATCCCATTGGCAGCCAAATGCGTCGAAGCCGGCGCGCGCGTGCTCAAACACAACGGCGAGGCGCTGACGTCCGCCAACATCGGCAACGTGCTCGCCACCCGCGATTTGATGAGTGATCTGCGCGCCGCCGACCCCTTTCGTCAAGGCGGCGGCAAAGGGTTTACCAAAGCCGACAGATCGCGTTTTCTGGACGCGTTGGAGCGGGAACTCAGGGCAGCCACGAAATGACGATCAAAGCAGTCGTATTTGACATCGGCAACGTGCTGATCGAGTGGAACCCCGAGCGGTTTTACGACCGCGTCATCGGCGAAGACCGCCGCCGCGCCATGTTTGCTGCCGTCGATCTGCACGCGATGAATGACAAAGTCGACCTGGGGCACCACTTTACCGACACAATCTATGCCACGGCTGAACAATACCCGGACTGGCGCGCCGAAATACGGATGTGGCACGACCGATGGATCGAAATAGCGGCCCCCATGATTGATCATTCGGTTCGGCTGATGGCTGCGTTGCAGGCCAAGGGCATCCCCGTCTTTTCGCTGACCAATTTTGGTATTCAAAGCTATGACCATGCGGCCACGCACTATCCGTTTTTGCGCCAGTTCGATCGTAATTTCATCTCGGGGCATATGCAGGTGATCAAGCCGGATCCGACGATTTATGAGATGCTTGAGGCAACAAGCGGTCTGTCAGGGGATGCGCTGATCTTTGCGGATGATCGCGCAGACAACGTTGCCGCCGCCGACGCGCGGGGTTGGCACACACATCTGTTTGAGGGCCCGCAGGGCTGGGCCGACCGGCTGGTCTCCGAAGGGCTGCTGTCGCAAGCCGAAGCCGCATGACAATCCCCTTCATCTCCTTCGATGAGGGCGACGCGCTGCTGGACTGGATCGGCCTGACCGATACCTTAGCCACCGGTCACGATCTGCCCCGGGCCGAGATTGGCGATACGTTCTTGTACCGCGATCCCGACACGTTGCTGAGCCGGGCAGCGTGGATCGACGGGCTGGGCATGGCTGTGAAATCCGCCACCATCTTTCCCGGCAACCCGGCCAAGGGCACGCCGATGGTCAATGGCGGTGTCGCGCTTTATTCGGATATCGACGGCACGCTTGAGGCGATCATCGACTTTCATCTGGTCACCAAATGGAAGACCGCCGGGGACAGCCTGCTTGCCGCGCGCCGCCTCGCACGCCCTGACAGCCACAACATTCTGATCGTCGGAGCCGGAACGGTGGGCCATGCGCTGCACAACGGCTATCGCACCCTCTTTCCTGACGCGACCTTCACGATCTGGAACCGGACTATAGCCAAGGCGCAAGCCATGGCCGATATCTGCCCGGATATGATCGTGGCGCAGGATCTGGCGCAGGCCGTGCAGGACGCGGACATAGTTACATCCGCCACAATGTCCACCGATCCGCTGATCAAGGGCGACTGGCTGCGCCCCGGCCAGCACATTGATCTGATCGGCGCATACCGCCCCGACATGCGCGAGGCGGATGATGCGGCCGTGCTGGCTTCCCGCATCTTTGTTGACAGTTATGAAACCACTCTCGACCATATAGGCGAGATCAAGATTCCATTGGAGGCAGGCACCATTTCCCGCGATCACGTTCAGGCGGACTATTATGATCTGGCCGCGTTCACCCGCGCGCCGGACGATATCACCTTGTTCAAGAACGGGGGCGGGGCACATCTGGACCTGATGACAAGCCGCTACATCCTTGATCGGTGGCGCGGGCAATGACGTGGTTTGTCGTCATCCTGCTTGGGCTGATCGCTGTCCCCGTCACGGTCGAACTGATGCGCAACGGCGTTGACGACAAGGTCCGCGCCGATGCCCCGGGCGATCTGGCGCTATTGTCCCAAGGCACCACACATTACGAATGGATGGGGCCCGAACGCGGCCCTGTCGCCGTGTGCATTCACGGTCTGACCACCCCGTCCTTCGTGTGGCGGGGTATGGCGCGCGGGCTGGCACTCATGGGATTTCGGGTGCTGGTCTATGACCTTTACGGGCGCGGATATTCAGACCGGGTGCGTGGCGCACAGGATGCGGATTTCTTTCTGCGCCAATTGCTGGACTTGCTGCGATATGAACAGGTTGGCGATGATCTGACGGTGTTCGGCTATTCCATGGGGGGCGCGATTGCGACGCATTTTACCGCCAAACACCCCGAACTGGTCAAACAACTGGTGCTGATCGCGCCCGCAGGCATGGTCGAACTGGGTGGGGGCAAGTTGGCGCTGGCCCGCGATCTGCCCATCATCGGCGACTGGCTGTTCTTGCTGATCTATCCGTTTGAGGTACGCCGTGGGATTGCACGGGACAGCACGCTGCCCACATCTGTTGAGGGCGTTTATGACATGCAACAGCGGGAAACCGGGCGGCGCGGCTATTTTCCGGCGGTGCTGGCCAGCTTGCGTGGTCTTTTGCGCGGCACGACCCAAGACCAGCACGCTGCCATCGCGCAGGCCGGGGTGGCCGTGCTGGCGATCTGGGGGGCCGAGGATGATGTTATCCCACTGTCGTGCAACGACACGCTGGCCGAGTGGAACCCGAACGCCCAACAGGTCGTAGCCGAAGGGGCAGGGCATGCGTTGATACACACCCACACCGAACAGGTGCTTGAGGCGTTGCGCACCTCTCGGGGTTAGCGGCTAGGCCGGGTTCGGCGTGCCCAAGGGACGTTCGCGAATAGGGAGATGCACAATGGCACTGAACGCCCCGATGGCGACGCCGATCCACCAGACCTGTTCGTAGGACCCGAACGCGTCATACATGCGGCCCCCCAGCCACACCCCCAGGAACGATCCCAATTGGTGGCTGAAAAACACGATCCCATAAAGCGTGCCCATGTACCGCAACCCGTAAATATGGGCCACAAGCCCGCTGGTCAGTGGAACGGTCGCCAACCAAAGCGACCCCATTGCGATGGAAAAGACGATCACCGTCATCGGCGTCATCGGGTAGATGATGAACAAGGCGGCAACGATGGTGCGGGCGGTATAGATCCCCGCCAGCAGGTACTTTTTGGAATACCGTTTGCCCGCCCATCCGGCAGCCAGAGTGCCCCCGATATTGGCCAGGCCGATCAGTGAAATCGACACCGCCCCCAGGGCGGACGTGCTTGTGACCCCGATAGTGTGCAGCATGCTCCCGGCCAGGATTGGGCCGCATACCTCGGTTACGAAGGCTGGGAAATGGGCGGTGATAAAGGCCAGCTGATAGCCGCAGGAAAAGAACCCCAGAAAGATAAGCGCATAAGTCGGGTCCTTGAACGCCTTGATCAGGATTTGCCCCATACTGTCTTCCAGATCGGTCCTGGATGCAGTGATTGGCGCGCGCATCAGCGGCAGCGTCGCAAGCATCGCCAAAATCACGCCGGCAAATACCAGAAACACGTTTTGCCAACTCATCATCCCAAGCAGCCATTCGGCCACGGGCGCACCAAAGACCTGCCCCGCAGACCCGGCCGCCGTGGCGATGGCAAGGCTCATGGATCTGTTGTCATCGCTTGAGGCACGCCCGACCACAGCCAGAATTACCCCGAACCCAGTGCCTGCGATCCCGAACCCGACCAGCCACGCATAGGCCTGATGCTCCGCCGGGGTGGTGGAGTAGGCCGACAGGACCATACCAGCGGCATAGATCAGCCCGCCCATAACGATCGCCTTGCGATCCCCGATCTTTTCGGCAATGGCCCCAAAAATTGGCTGCCCGATCCCCCATGCAAGGTTCTGGATCGCAATCGCCAGTGAAAATTCGGACCGCAGCCAGCCAAATTCATCCGCAATCGGAATCTGGAACATCCCGAACGAGGCCCGCACCGCAAAGCTGACCATGATGATAAAGCAGCCCACCAGAAGAACGGGCGTGAACAGGGGCATACGGGCTTGCATAAGGCATCTCCGGCGGGGGTAGACCGACACTAGTCATCACGGAATCGCCCCGTCAAATCAGGAATTTTTGGGCTCGCATCACAATCCCTGAACCGCGCGATCTTTTCACATCGGCATTGGCGCGGTAGGCATGACGCGATGACAGATTTACTGACCGAGTATCAATCGCTTGTGGCCGCAGGCACCTTGCAGCGCGATGATGCGCAAGAGGCCGTCTTGCCCGAATTTGAACGCATCCGGGCGGCTTTGGCCGAACCGGTCAAGCGGGGTTTGTTTCGCAAGGCCCCCGAGCCGCCCAAGGGGCTGTACCTGTGGGGCGGGGTTGGGCGCGGCAAGTCGATGCTGATGGATTTCTTTGTCGACCGGGTCGAGGCCCCCGCCCGCCGCGTTCATTTTCACGCCTTCATGCAGGAAATCCACGCAGCGATGCACGCGGCGCGCAAACGCGGGGTGGATGATGCGATTGCCCCGGTCGCCGCAGACGTTGCCGCATCCGTGCGCCTACTCGCCTTTGACGAAATGCAGATCAACGACATTACCGACGCGATGATCGTGGGGCGTCTGTTTGAGGCGCTGTTCGAGGCTGGTGTCGTCGTCGTCACCACGTCAAACCGCATTCCCGATGATCTTTATAAGGACGGGTTAAACCGCCAGCTTTTCGTGCCGTTCATCGAATTACTCAAGGACAAGATGGTGGTGTGGGAACTCGCCTCGCCCACCGATTACCGGCAGGATCGCCTCACTGGCAGTACCACCTATTTTACCCCACTTGGCGCGCAGGCACGCGGCGAAATGGACGCCATTTGGGCCGCCTTTTCCGGGGGGCAGACCGGATCGCTTGAATTGAAGGTGACGGGCCGCACCGTTACCATTCCGCAGTTTCGCAACGGTGTAGGCCGGGCCAGCTTTTTCGATCTGTGCGCGCAGCCCCTTGGTCCAGCTGATTATCTGATGATTGCAGATGCGTGCAACGTGCTTATGATCGACGACATCCCGTGCCTGTCGCGCAGCAATTTCAACGAGGCCAAGCGTTTCGTCACCCTGATCGACGCGCTTTACGAGGCGCGCGTGCGTCTGATCTGCTCAGCGGCGGACAAGCCCGAATTGCTGTATCTTGAGGGCGAAGGCACCTTTGAATTTGAGCGCACCGCATCGCGGTTGCGCGAAATGCAAAGCGACGCCTGGGCCGCCTAGTTCTGCGCCTTGTTCACCAAAGCCGCCAGCAACCTGTTCGTGTCCATCCGGCCCGATGACATTTGCAACTTGCGGGGGGGCACGAATTCTCCACGGGCGGCGGCTGTGTTCAGCAACGCGTCGATATAGGCGTTGGATTGCCCTTCGGTCAGAGCCTGCACGAGCAGCGTATGGAACCGATCCCCCGGCCCTGCGGTATACCCGAATCCTGCCAGTACATTTGCCGTCAGCGCCCGTAGATCGCTGTGATTGGCGTCCGTATCTGTCAATCGGATGGGTTGGCGCAACTGTCGGCTGACCGCCTGAGAGGCCGAGGGGGCCTCAAGCGCCAAAAGCGAGGCGTCGGCGCGCGTGACCTCCGAAGTCGTTCCGCTCAGTGGTTGTTGGGGGGCTTCGGCGCTGGCTTGATCCATCTCGGGATCGATGCCGGGTTGCATCACGATCAACCCGATTGTGACCAGCAAAAACACCGCCGCAATCGACAACATTTTGATGTTGGACAGGGATGGATCGTCCCGCGACAACGCGCTCTGCCACAGCGCGCTTATCCTGCTGATCAGCCTGTCCATACCGCTTCCCCCAAAGCTGACTGTCGTGACAATGCGTCGTTTGCAGCCTTATACCCACAAAATATAGCCAGACATGCCGTGACTGGTCAATATAATGTGGGTATGTCAAGGGGTTTGAGGACCCGATGCCCGCGGCTTAGCCGTTTTCGCGCAATACCGCGCCCGCCAGATACAGCGACCCGCAGATCAAGACCCGCGCATTGGGGTTGCCCGTCACGATGTCCGTCAATGCGGTGTGCACATCCGCCGCCACGGAGGCTTCAAACCCCACATCATCCGCTGCCTTGGCCGTGTCCGCCGCTGTCAGCGTGTTTGCCTCACCCGGAATGGACACCGCCACAAGCCTCTGAGCGACCTTGACCAGCGGTGCCATATATCCGCGCGCATCCTTGGTGTTGAGCATGCCGCAGATCAGAAATGTGGACCGTTCAGGCAAGGCGCGCAGCACCGCCGCCAAGGCTGCTCCGGCGGCGGGGTTATGTCCGCCGTCCAACCACAGTTCAGCCCCGGTTTGCGCCGCCGTCTCGGCAAGCGGACCCGTGCGCAATCGTTGCATCCGCGCAGGCCAGGTGGCGCGGGTCAGCGCCGCCTCGCAGGCATCCGCGTCGCACCCAAGGTGGCGCAACGCCGCCAGTGCCATACCTGCGTTTTGAATTTGATGATCCCCGGGCAGAATGGGGCGCGGCAGGTCCAGCAGGCCAGCCTCATCCTGATAGACCATACCATCCCGTTCGGGGTTGGCGTGCCAGTGCTGCCCATAGGCCAGAACCGGCGCACCCAACCGGGCGGCGCGCGCTTCGATCACGTCCATGCCCGCGTCATCCTGCGGGCCGACGATGCAAGGCACGCCGCGCTTGATGATCCCCGCCTTTTCACCCGCAATCGCCGCCAAGGTGTCCCCCAGAAAGGCCTCGTGATCCATCGACACAGGGGTGATGATCGTCAATGCCGGGGTGTCGATCACATTGGTCGCATCCAGCCGCCCGCCAAGCCCGACCTCAAGCAGGGTGAAATCCGCAGGCATGCGTGCAAAGGCAAGGATGGCGGCACAGGTCGTGATTTCGAAATAGGTGATGTCTTTGCCACCATTGGCCGCATAACACTCATCCAGCAAAGCCGTCAGCGCCGGTTCGGAAATCAGCTCTCCGGCCAGCCGGATCCGTTCGTGGAACCGGGCAAGGTGGGGCGAGGTATAGGCGTGCACGCGGTGCCCGGCAGCCTCAAGCCCGGCGCGGATCATGGCTTGGGTCGATCCTTTGCCATTGGTCCCCGCAATGTGGATCACCGGGGGCAGATCGTTTTGCGGATTGCCCAAGGCCTCAAGCAGCCGCCACATCCGGTCCAGTGTGAGGTCGATGATCTTGGGGTGCAGCGCCATCATGCGCGCAAGGATGGCGTCAGAGGTGGGCGTCGTCATTCGGAGGTGGCAGCGCCATCTTCGGCGGCGGCTTCGGGGGCAGGCAGATCGCCTTTGACGGCAGGCGGCAGGCCCATCAGCATCCGTGTGATCGTGATCAACTCATCGCGCATTTCGGTGCGCGACGTCACCCGGTCCAGCATCCCGTGGTCCAGCAGATATTCAGCGCGCTGGAACCCTTCGGGCAGTTTTTCGCGGATTGTCTGTTCAATGACGCGGGGCCCGGCAAAGCAGATCAGCGCATTGGGTTCGGCGATATGTACATCGCCCAGCATCGCGTAGGACGCTGTTACACCACCCGTGGTCGGATGGGTGAGGACGACAATATAGGGCAGCCCCGCCTCTTTGAGCATTTGCACCGCCACGGTTGTGCGCGGCATTTGCATCAGGCTCAGGATGCCTTCTTGCATCCGTGCCCCACCCGCAGCCGAGAACAGGATCAGCGGGCGGTGCAATTTCACAGCCTCCTCGGCAGCGGCGATGATCGCATTGCCGACATACATCCCCATGGACCCGGCCATGAAGTTGAAGTCCTGCGCGGCAGCCACGATGGGCGTGCGCCCGATCTCGCCGGTGGCGACCAGCATCGCCTCTTCCTCGCCGGTGCCTTTTTGGGCGGCGCGCATCCGGTCGGGATATTTCTTTTGATCCCGGAAATGGAGGGGGTCGGCCGTGGGTACGGGCACCGCCACCTGATTGAACACTCCACCGTCGAACAACGCGGTAAACCGATCACGCGGGGTGATCCCCATGTGATGGTTGCAATTTGTGCAGACGTTCAGGTTGTCGCTGAGTTCGCGGTGAAACAGCATCGTGCCGCATTCATCGCATTTGGTCCACAGATTGTCCGGCGTTTCGCGGCGCGAAAAGATCGAATTGATCCGAGGCCGGACGTAATTGGTGATCCAGTTCATGGGCACTTCCTGCTGCGATGTCTTGCGTCCAGATAATCCTGACGCGTCCGAAATGCAATCAAGCGCGAATGGCAAGCCGCGCTGTAAGCCAACTGACCAGCATGAATGCAAAGTCCACAGGCAGCCACGCGGCCATCTGCGCCTCGTCTCCGATGCCAAAGGGCAGCACATACAGAGCAAGGCCCGACATCTCGTCCGGGGTGGCCGTCAGCACCATCGCCGAGACGTTGTTGGCGAAGTGAACAGCCATCGCAGGCCCAAGGGTGCCCGACCGCGCCGTGAGGTCCGCCATCAGAATGCCGAACATCGTCGCCCACAGCGCAATCACCCACGCATTGCTGCCCGCACTGGCCGGCATGTAGTGCCCGATTCCGAACAGGGCCGCCGGTGCCAGCATCCAGATCAGCGGAGAGCGAAAGCGCGCTGCCAGTTGTTGCTGAATGTAGCCGCGAAAGAAAATCTCTTCGGCGCTGGTCTGGATCAACACGGCCAGCAGCGCGATGGGCAGCAGTGCAAACCACCGCCCGAAGCCCATGTTGCGGCTCAGGGGTTCGTTGAAATCGTAAGGGGGCAGCATCCAAAGTGCTGCCGTCAGCAGGATCATCGCAAACAACACGACCGTGAACTGCCGCCCGGCAAGGCCGGGTGCACCGATCAGAGATACGGGCCTGCGTTTGTGCACCATGATCACGACCAGTGCGGCGGTCACCGACAACAGCCCCAGCTGGAACAGGATGATCAACATCCCCTCCGCCGTCTGTCCGGTTTGTCCATCAGCCATGATGGCGCGCACTGTTTCGGGCTCCATCAGCCCAAACAGCGTGCCAAACACCAGCTGGCTGAGTGCGAGGAAAATACCCGCCGCCAGTATGATCCCGAGGATCAGCCGCCAGATCTGGGGGCTACGCGTCGCGGGCTCGATAAACCGCGCGTGCGGGCGATAATCAAAGGACAGCACCTTCATTCGTCAATCGGCGGGGCAGGTGGCCCTTCGTCTTGCGGGATGGACACGTTGGCCTGGCGCAACAGGTCCGCAGCCCCGGTAAGGTGGCTTGCAACCGTCTGCAACAGGACTTTCAGAACGGCTGTGTCATTGTCGAGGACCGCACGAAATTCAGCGGCCCCGATGCGCAGGAATTTGACGTGGCTGGAGGCGGTCAGGTGCAACTGGCGCGGTTCATCCAGAATAATCGCCAGATCCCCGATCAGGCGTCCCGGTTCCACGGTCGTGACAATCCGGTCCTTGCCGTCCAGCGCATCGTAGCTCAGCACTGCCGTGCCCGACACACACAGATAGGCCGCATCCGCCTTTTCATTCATCGAAAAGATGCGCTGCCCCGGTTCGGCCTCGTACCATTGCGCCGCAAACGCGAGCAACCGCTGGTTCCGGCTGTCCACGCCCTGAAATAGCTCGGTGCGGGCAATGACACGCAATTTGCGGTTCAGGTCATCACCTTCGTCCTGATCGTCATGGTCCTGCACACCATCGATGCGCCCATCCTTGATCTCGACAAAAAGGTCATAGGCATCCGGGTTCTCAAACTTTTCTTCCAGAAAGATCAACGTGGCCTCGGGCAACAGTTTGCGCAATTCCCCACGGGTCTTGCGCCGCTCGTTTGCGTCATGGCTGGCCAGCGCCCGGTCAAGGACCAACACGTCGGGGCGCTTAATCCCCGCGCGTGAAAACGCAGCCCGTTCGTGGAAGATCGTGGGCAGGTTGGTGCCGCCAAGCCCGGTCCGAATGTCAAAAATCGTTTCCGCCACCAGCCTGCGCAGCCCCTTGTCGCTCAGCAGCTCGGCCACCAGATCCTCGATCAGTTCGCCCTTGGTGCCCGCCACCATCGATATCCGTCCATAAAGGGCGTTTTCCAACAAAGTCAGGCGGGGCAGATAGTTGTCGGGTTCGACCGGAGTGAAGAAATCGGTTGTCTGTTCACGCAAAGCCGCCCCGTTGGTTTTGCGGATTTCCACAATTTCCTTCTTGAAGCTCTCGGGGAATGCAGGGCCAATCTGTTCCGCAGTAAAGGCGAACGGCACTGTCAGCAGCAGCGCAAATTCCTCATCCGTCAGTGCAACATCGCCCTTGTCACGGCGGCGTTGTGAGATGTCGACAAGACGCTCGTACATCTCTTCGTCGATGTTGAGCGCGGTGAACAGCGGGTGGCTTGTCCCATCCATGCCAAAGGTCTGGTGCAATGTTTCAATAAGGGTTTGCGAAATCGCGATACCCTGTTCGGCCAATCCGTTGTCAAAGACCAGATTGATGAACACCGTGTTTGCGGCCAGCCCTTCCTGACTGATGTCGCGTGAGGGCGACGCGAACAACAGGTTACCCCCCAAAGGCACCGTCGGGTTAAATTCGTCTGGGTCAAACCGGTAAACGGCATCGATCACGCCCTTTTCACGCAGGCACTCTTCGACGGCGGGGCGCATTTCGACAATGGCTCTGGCAAGCTCGGGATGCCGCTCTGCGTCGATGCGGCTGTTGAGCATGCGGCGGAACATGAATTCGTCGATGCCCATCGCCTGCACAAGTTCAAACCACCATTTGCCGATCTCGTCTTCGGTCGTCAGACCGGCAAGGGCCGGGTCCACCCAATCCGCGTCAATCCGATCAAGGCTGTTGCCCGACCGGATCGCCTCGGCCGTAAAACGATCCCGTTTTCCGTTGTTCCAGGGCACCGTCTGGGGGCTGGTCATAAGCGGCATCAACAGATTGGTGCCGAGTGTGCCATCAAACAGATAAGGGCGCGAATGGGCGTATCCGATGCGCGCGGCAATCACTGCCTGATGCAGCTTTGACAGATCGTGACCCGCAATCGAAACCGTGCCCCGTGTCGGCAGCACCTCGCGTGTCAGCAACTCAGCCATGGCGGTGCGTTCGGTTTGGTTTTTGGCCTGAATGGCCACACGCGCGCCTTGCGGGATGGTCAGATCGATCTGTTCCAGCACCGGATTGCTGTCGGTGTTGCGCACCGTGACATCGTCCAGCACGATGTCGCCACGCAGATGTGGGATCTTGTCGGGTTCGCCTTCAAAAAGGCTTTCGTCGACCATGTCTCGCGGCGCAAAGCGTTCCGTCACGATTTCCCACCGCAGCGCCATATCCTGCGTCTGGTTGTAGTAGGTCAGCAGTTCTTTCCACGGGTTCGACAGATCTTTGTAAGCTGCCAAAGCAGCGACCAGCGCGCCCACGGTAATCTCGCCCTGAATGGCAAGATACCCCCCGACCGAATAGAAAAAGAAGGGCGTCAGTTGAGTGATGAAGTTGTTGAGAAACTTCATAAAAAACTTTTGCTGATAAATCTTGAAGCGCAACTCGAAGATATGGTTCAGCCGGTCGGTGAATTGGGCCAGTCGATACCGCAGCCCGCCATTGGTACGCAGGTCCGAAATCCCCGCCGCACTTTCACCGATTTCGGACGAAAAGGCGCGCACCTGCTTGATCCGGTCTTTGTTCAGCAGGTTGATGCGCCGTTGCAGGATCGGAATGATGTAGGCCTGAAGCGGGATCAGCGCGACCCCGGCCAGGCCAAACCACACCGATTGCAGAAACAGGAACACCACGATGATAAGCATCTGGCCCGCCTGAAACACGGGTTGGGCCACCATGTCCCCCATCAGCCCGCCCATCGGCTCGGCTTCGGAGGTGACCATGCTGACCAGCTCACCCTGACTGGTGGAGCGGAAATAGCTGCGCGGGAATCGCAGCATCCGGCTGATCAGCTGGAACCGGAAGCGGCGCAGCAGCCGTTCGGCGGTCACCCCCTTCATGGTGTTGAGCCGCATTTTGAGCAGCCCATGCACCAGCACAGCCCCCAGATATCCAAAACACAGCGCCAGCAGGAACTGGATCTGCGTCACCTCGACCCCCCACACATCAATGGTGTTGTCCGTCGCCCCGATCGCGTCATTGATCACCCGTTTGGGCAATTCCAGTGTCGCGTAGAGAAACGGAAACGTCACGATCGTCAGAGCCAGAAGCATCAACTGATCGCGTTTGGAGTGCTTCCAGATGAAAGCGAAAAGAGTGGAATCCATGCGTCGTCCCGATCGGTCGCCCGCTGGACAATAGGCTGATATAACAACCGCGCGCGTGCCGTAGCGGCAAATCTAGTGCCCGCCAACACCCATTACAACCGCACCGCGACCAACGCGGGCGCTTGCAGGGGTGCCGACCAATGGCTATTCCGGTCCCGACACGTTCAGGGAGACGCCAGATGCTTAACGGCAAGTTCGACAAATCCAAGCTGCCCAGCCGCCATGTGACCGAAGGGCCAGAGCGCGCGCCACATCGCTCGTACTACTACGCGATGGGCATGACCGAGCAGGAAATCCACCAGCCGCTGGTCGGTGTCGCCACGTGCTGGAACGAGGCCGCCCCCTGCAACATCGCGCTGAACCGTCAGGCGCAATCCGTGAAAACCGGCGTGAAATCCGCGTTCGGTACCCCACGCGAATTCACCACGATCACCGTTACCGACGGCATCGCGATGGGTCACGAGGGCATGCGCTCATCGCTGGCGTCGCGCGAGGCGATTGCCGACACGGTCGAATTGACCATGCGCGGCCATTGCTATGACGCCATCGTGGGCCTTGCGGGCTGTGACAAATCCCTGCCGGGGATGATGATGGCCATGATCCGGCTGAACGTGCCTTCTGTCTTCCTTTATGGCGGATCGATCCTGCCGGGCCGCGCGCCCGCTGACGCTGCGGTGCCTGCTGAATACGCCGACCGGGACCTGACCGTCCAGGACATGTTCGAAGCCGTCGGCCACCAGCAAAACGGCACCATGACCGAGGCTGAATTAGACATCCTCGAACGCGTCGCCTGCCCCACCGCCGGGGCCTGTGGCGGCCAATTCACTGCCAACACCATGGCCTGCGTGTCCGAGGCCATCGGCCTTGCCCTGCCCAATTCGTCAGGGGCCCCTGCCCCATACGAGAGCCGGGATTCCTATGCCGAGGCCTCGGGTGCTGCGGTGATGACCCTGATCGAAAAGAACATCCGCGCCCGCGACGTCTGCACGCGCCAGGCGTTCGAGAACGCAGCGCGTGTGGTGGCCTGCACCGGTGGGTCCACCAATGCAGGACTGCACTTGCCTGCCATGGCGCATGAGGCGGGTATTGATTTCTACCTTGATGATGTGTGCGAGATTTTCCGCGACACGCCCTATTTCGTCGACCTGAAACCTGGTGGGCAATACGTCGCCAAGGACCTTTATGAGGTCGGCGGCATCTATGTGGTGATGAAGGAACTGCGCAAAGCGGGTCTGATCCATGAGGATTGCATGACCGCCACTGGCTATTCCATCGGCGAAGAATTGGACAAGATCGAAGGCGAGGCCGACGGCAAGGTCATCTACCCCGTCGAAACGCCGATCACCAAAACCGGCGGCGTTGTGGGCCTCAAGGGCAACATCGCACCCGAAGGTGCCATCGTGAAAGTGGCGGGCATAGAGGCGCAGCACCAGCTGTTTACCGGCCCCGCACGGGTGTTTGAGTGTGAGCAAGACGCGTTTGAGGCCGTTCAGAACCGCACCTACAAAGAAGGCGAAGTGTTCGTGATCCGCAACGAAGGCCCCTCGGGCGGGCCGGGCATGCGCGAAATGCTCGCCACCACGGCAGCCTTGTCCGGTCAGGGCATGGGCAAAAAGATCGCCCTGATCACCGATGGCCGTTTTTCCGGGGCCACACGCGGGTTCTGCGTGGGTCATGTCGGCCCCGAAGCGGCCCACGGTGGACCCATCGCATTGCTGCGCGATGGCGACATCATCACCATCAACGCTATCGAAGGGTCGATCAACGTCGCCCTGACCGACGAAGAACTGGCCGAGCGTAAGGCTGCATGGAGCGGCCCGCGCGAGACGATCTATGCCTCGGGTGCGCTGTGGAAATACGCGCAACTGGTTGGCGAAACCTACAAAGGGGCGGTTACGCATCCCGGCGCGAAGGTCGAGCGGCATGAGTACATGGACCTGTAAGGCCCTGATTACGGGCGCCTTTCTGGCTCTCGCAGGCTGTGACGAGTCCGAATTCGGCCCCAGTTCGCAAGCGCTGTTATCTGCCGATCTGGGCAACAGCGGTGTGCGATTGGTACCGCCGCCCGGGTATTGCATAGACAAACGCAGCCTGCGCGCGAGTTTCGCGTTGATGGCGCGCTGTGACACCCTTGGCGGGGAACGCAGTGTGGCCGTGCCCCTGGCGGTTATCACCGCCACCGCGACCCCGCGACTGGACGGGGCGGCATCGGCAGCAACCAGTTCCGAGACCGTACTGGGCCGCCTGCACACATCGACGCTTGCAATGGTGCAGGTTCGGGGCGCGCCTCCCAGCCCAACCTTGCGCGATGTCTATTGGCGCGGCGTTGGGGATGTCGGGGATCATGTGCTGGGCCTTGCGATATATGAAAGCAAGGACGGGGCGATCTTGGGCGAGCAAGCCCCCGAATTGCTGGTTCAGGCCATGCAGCGCACCCTGTCCCAGACTGCCGCTCTCACAGCACAGGCGGCAAACAATTCTGTATCCAGCCCATGAAACCAATTGGCAACGCCACCCTGCCCGGTTTATCTGAAGGAAACCTTTGGCATAGATAACAAGCCCGATGAACAATGGGCAGCCAAGCGTAGGGGCATATGGCAGGCAAAAGCATCAAGTTCATCGACAAACTGGCGCATCGCCGTGCGATGCGGCGATGGGCCCGTGCCGCACGGAATGCCGGCGACACCCCACTGGACGAATTGCGCGGCACCCGCAGTGCAGCACGCCTGTTGCGCAGTCACCTTGATCGGTTGATCCACCGCGCCGATGAACGCCTTGCCTTGCCTGCGATCGGCTCCACCAGCTTTCCCCGCCCCCACAATGCGGACTGGTCATGGCGCCCTGAGTTGTGGCGCGGCCCATTGGCAACCAAGGGGCTGTCCTCAGTCCAGACAAAATCAATGCTTGGGGATGAGGTAACGCTGTTTCACGACTGCGCCCTCAGCGAATTGACCCTGCGCCAGTTGCGCAACCAGCGCGAGGAAGACCTTGCGCCCTATGGGTTGCGCCTGGACGTGTTCAAGTTCGATGGCTCGTTCCTGAGCCTCGTGATAGACCTGCCTACGGAGGCGGTCCAGGGCATGCGCAAGACCCATCTCATCGGCATGAATGCCATTGTCGAGATGGAAAAACCGCTGGAAATATTTGGCCGCCTCAACATCCGCCACGGGCCCAACACCGAACAGATCGTGCGCGAGTTGCCCCTGAACCATAAGGACGTCACGGTTGAATTCGACCTCGCCTATTCCAAGCTGAACGAGAAGCGGGTTGAGCGGGCATGGATTGATCTGATCTTTGAAGGGCCGCAGATGAACCAGGTGACACTGCGCGATCTGACATTCTCGCGCCGCCCCCGCGCCGCATTGTGAAGGAGTTGTCGACATGAGCACCCTGACACTGACACCCACGAAAATGCGCCACGGCATCTGGCAGGGTGTGCTGATGCAATCGGGCAGCGGCGTGCCACAGATCTCCGTGACCCACCTGGGCAACGCAGTACCTGACGTGCAGGTCAGCGAAAGCGGTGACACGGGCCAATGGATGCTGCAAGTCCCGATCCCATACGAGGCGATTGCGGACGGCGTGCAGGTCTTTGTGATCACCGATGCAACGGATGGCGAAGAGTTGGGGCAGTTCACCTTGATCGCCGGTGAAGCCTTGGGCGACGACATCCGCGGCGAGGTCGAATTGCTGCGCGCCGAGCTGGACATGCTCAAGCGGGCCTTTCGACGGCATTGCGTCGAGACGGGGTGAAGCGGTCTTTGCCAAGGCGTTAAAGCCGGCGTGAACATCTTATCACGATGATGCCACATTTTTTGGGTATTCGAGCCGAGCTCAAAGTGCAGCGGAGCCCCGCAAATGAGGTATCTTCGGTTCGTAAGGCCCAACACTATCGAAAATTTTGGTGCGCGCGAGGGCTTCTTTTGCGCCGCAGGGACGTCCTCGAGCATTACACCTCTGATCAGCTCGAGAACCTTTTGGCATGGTTTCGCTCCAATCTCACGATCCCGGACAAATTCAATCGGTCCCGCTCAAAAAGGATCATGGGACAAACGCACTGCGGGCATCAGCTGGTTCAAGGAAGACGCCGCTGACGCCATCCAACGCTCTTAGGAGTTGATCACACTGTTGAGAGAAAATGGCTATGCAATCGATACCATTCGCACCGAACGGGTCGGTTACACTGTCTACGAAGATCAACAACAGGTCGTCGCAAAACCGTTTTCTGACACGCCGATATGACTGTGATCGCCCACGACTGATGCCAATCTGACCAAAGCGCCGCCGGTCCATGAGCATGTCGTGCGTATATGCGCTTTCAGCGTTTCGCCGCCACCTTCAGCGCCGCCCGCAGAACCTGTCGATCTCCGACGTGATTTGCGAGGACCAAAATCAGCCGGGCGTTCAACGCTTGACTGTCAGCATCGCTTAACCCCTGATGCACGGCCAGCAGTTCGTCATAGAACCCGTCGGGGTCTGCGATGTTTGGTTCCAGGTTCAACGTCATATTTCAGCCCCCTTTCCAAGTGCGATACGCAGCGCGGCGCGAATGTCGTCGGCACCTGCCGTGTTCCAGCGGGCTGCGACGTGCTGGTCGGGGCGCAACAGATAGATAGCATAGGGCGCATCGCCCAAATAGCGTGCGCGTACCATGTCATTGGGGTCATCAACGCTAAGATCAAGCGACACGTGATGAATGGGCACGCCGTCTACCTCTTCGATTTGGGGCGCATCCACATCAAGGCTCAGCACCACAAACTGCCCCGGCAGACGATCGAGCAGGAAACCATCGGCCAGAGTTGCATCCACACAGGGTGCTCCCACCCGCGTGCGCGCAGGCCCGTCAAGCCTATCCGGGCCGTTCAGGGACAGCCCATCATAGACGCATGGCACGGACAGCCGCCCCGAATTGACCAGAGGGCGGGCAAAGGCATGGTCGCGCGCCAGTTCCAGCACTGCGTTGCGGAACCTCTTGCTCATCTCGCTTTTGGGGGTCAGGAAATCAGTGGCGCGGGTTGAGTTCAGGATATTTTCGTCTGCCCCATGCGCCCGCTCTTGCGCGTAGCTGTCCAGCAGCGTGTCGGGGGCCAACCCCTTGACCACCAAATCCAGCTTCCATGCGAGGTTCTCCGCATCCTGCACGCCTGAATTTGCACCCCGCGCGCCGAAGGGCGAGACCTGATGTGCGCTGTCCCCGGCAAAGATCACCCGGTCGTGGCGAAACTGCGCCATACGCCGACACTGGAAGGTATAGATCGAGGTCCATTCCAGCTCATACTCCGCCCCTTCGCCCAGCATCGCATCCACACGGGCGCGAATGTTATCCTCGCGCAGTTCCTTGGCGCGGTCGATGTCCCAGCCAAGCTGAAAGTCGATGCGCCAGATATCATCAGGTTGTTTGTGCAGGAGCGCGGATTGGCCTGAGTCCTTGAAGGGCGGTTCGAACCAGAACCACCGTTCGGTGGGGAAGTCGGCCATCATCTTAACGTCTGCAATCAGGAAATTGTCCTCAAAAACGCGCCCATCAAAGCTGAGACCCATCATGTCGCGGATGGGCGAGCGTGCACCGTCACAAGCGATCAGCCAGTCAGCTTCCAGCTGGTAGGGGCCGTCAGGCGTGTCGACCTCAAGGCGAACGTGGTCACCGACCACCTCCAACCCCGTCAGCGCATGCCGCCCACGGATTTCGATAGGGACACCTTCGTCTTGGGCAACCCGGATTTCATCCACCAGAAATTTCTCGAAATAAGGTTGTTGCAGGTTGATAAAGGCCGGGTTCTTGTGCCCGCCTTCGGGGGCGAGGTTGAATTCGAACACCTGTTCGGGCCCGTGAAAGACACGGCCCACGTTCCAAACGACACCTTTGTCCCGCATCCGTTGACCGGCTCCAAGCCGGTCTGCAATTTCAAGCGTGCGCTTGGCAAAACAGATCGCGCGACTGCCTTGCCCCACCCCTTCGTGGTCATCAAGCACAAGCACCGGCGTGCCTTTGCGCCCCAGATCAAGGGCCGTTGCCATGCCGACAGGGCCCCCTCCGACAATCACAACGGGGCGGCGCTGCGCCGGCTGCGTCTGCGTCGCAATCGGTTCGTAAGGATAGAGTTTGAAGGCGAGATCGTAGCGAATATCGACCATTGGCTTACCCTTGCAGGGCCTCCCACATTTCGATGTCACGTTTGTCGGTCCAGATGCGAGGGTGCGAGATCCCACAAGCTTCGTCATAGGCGCGAGCGACATTGAAGGGCAGGCAGTGTTCGTAGATCGCGTAGTCGTGGAATTTCGGATCACACGCGGCGCGCACCGCATCCCACGCATCTTTGAGCGAGCCGCCACGGGCGGCAACGCGGGCAGCAGGGCGGTAGGTGCTGTCAACAAAGTCGCGCGTGCTTTCGATAGCGATGTTCACGGCGTCCTGCCCCATCAGCGCGCCACCACGTCCCGGCGCAATCGCGTCTACGCCGTAGGATTTGATCGCATCCAGCGTCGTCCCCCAGTCCGAAAAATGCCCGTCGCCGCAATAGCAGGCCGAACGGTCCTCTACGATATCACCGGTGAACATGACGTTCTGATCAGGCACATGGACCACCGCGTCCCCCGCCGTGTGGGCGCGACCCAGATGTTTGATATCAACCCGGCGGTTGCCCAGATAGACGGTCATGGCATCACTGAAGGTCGTGGTCGGGTAGGTCAGCCCGGGGATGCTCTCGTGCCCTTCAAACAGGCGGGGGAAGCGTTGGAACTCGCTGTCCCAGTCTTCTTGCCCGCGTTCGACCACCATGGCGCGGGCCGTATCGGACATGATGATCTGATCGGCACCGTAAGCCGACGCGCCCAATACGCGAACCGCGTGATAATGGGTCAGCACCACATGACTGATCGGTTTATCGGTGACCTCGCGCACCTTTTCGATGACTTTGGCGGCCAGACGTGGGGTCGCCTGCGCCTCGACGATCATCACGCTGTCATCGCCGATGATCACGCCCGAATTGGGGTCACCTTCGGCGGTGAACGCCCACAGACCGTCACCGATCTCGTCAAAGGTAATCGTCTTTTCCGTCATGTCCCCTTGGGACGCAAAGGCCTTTGCCATAGTATCTATCCTTGTCGGTCAAACCTGCAATTTCGTGCATGGGTAATGGTTCGTTTTGTAACTAACAAGGGTCACTATTGCACTAAAGCGGACGACCACGCACCCAGAAACAAGGATCGTTTCAGCGTATCAAGATAGACCAGCAACCCCGGCTCCAGTGTGACAACGCCCGTTGGGGACATGTCCACTGCACCGATCGCAGGGAGAGGATAACCAGGCCGGTCCGTCTCGGCCCACGCGCCGGAAATGAGATAACGGACCAGATCGGTGGCCGAATCGGTTTGCGATGTGGTGTCCAGAACCAACACAGTCCGCATCATCGTCGTGGCAAAGTCGGTTGGAGTGATGATTGCCACCCTTTCGCGGGTTTCCGGCCGGGTCGCCGCATAGCTGCCCAGCACATTGTAGGCTACGAAAAGGTCACCTCGCGCCAAGTCGTCGATCATGGCCCCCGAACAGCAATAGAGCCGTGCACCAAGGCTGCCGAACACCTCCATCAGCCGCCAATAGGTCTCGGAGGTGCGCGCATCCTGCGTGGCAAACAGATAGCCAAGACCGGACAGGCGCACATCATATGTGCCAACCCTGCCACGGAAAAAGTCCGGATCGGCGCGCAGGGCTTCGATCAGCTCTTGGCGGGTTTCGGGCAGGGGGCGGCTCGCAAACGCCTCGCGGTTGAGGACAATGGTGGCCGGTTCGTGGGTGAAGCCGAACAGGCTTTGACGCCATTGGCTGCCCGCACTTGGGTCAACATCCGGCAACCGACGCGCCAACCCGTCATTGGCCAGCTTGAGTTGCAGATCCATCGCGCTGGAAATGACCACGTCAAAACAGTCCCCGCATTGCGCGATGATGTCGACAATGTCGGCAGACCCCGCAACGGCGTAATCAATGCTGACACTTGGGTTCTGCGCGATAAATCCCGTCAGGATCGGGGCGAAACTGTCGGTGTCCGTGCTCGACAACACCCGCAGCGTCTGCGTGGCCTTAGGTGCGTCAAACATCTGACGCTCCTCAAAATCCGCCGCGCGTGCCACACTCGCCCACAGGATCAATACGACAAATGCAAGACCGCGCATGCGCCACCCCCTTTCAGGTTCTTGAGTTCCAGATGACCACCATGCGCCTCTGCCACATCCTGCGCGATGGTCAGACCAAGGCCCGAGCCAACCGTGTCCTTGACGTTGTTCCCGCGTTGAAACCTTTGCGAAAGCATATCGATCTGGTCACCGGGAAATCCGACCCCCTGATCCGTAACGGTGATCATCGGATCGGGATCCCTTGCAACGGCGATGCGCACCACCTTGTCGGGCGTCGAATATTTCAGCGCATTGTCCACCAGATTGCGCACCGCATTCTGGATCAGGATCGGGTCCGCCTTGACCGGTACCGGGCCTTGATCGACCAGCCTTAGGTCAAGGTCCATCATGTCGGCCACGGGCGTTAACCGATCCACGATGTCCGAACAGATGGCCACCAGATCTATGTCCTGTTTTTCCAGCTGATCACGGCGAAAGGTGACCATGGCATGATCAAGCAGCTGACCCGCCGCCCGGCTGCTTTCGTCGATGGCCCGGATCATGGCGCGCAGCGCTTGGCGGTTTTCGTCCTTATCGACCCGCATCAAGGTCACCTCGGCATGGCTGCGCACCGTCGCAAGCGGGGTGCGGACGCGGTGGGCAGCCTCGGCAATGAAGGTCTCAGATTGGGTCAGCGACAGGTTCAGCCGGGTCATCAACGCATTGAGCGAGCTGACCAGCGGCAAAAGTTCGGTCGGCACCGTCCGGGTCACGGGGCGCAGGTCGCTTGGGCCACGACGCGCGACCGACTCGGCAATCTGGCGCAAAGGGCGCAAGGTCGATGCCGACGTCCAGAGCGCCATGCCTGCCGCCAGCAGAAAGAACGCCGCACCAAAGACCGCTGCGTTGATCGAAATCCTCAGCAGGGTGCCCGCAAGACTGTCGCGGGTCTGGGCCACGCTGATGGTCAGCGACACCGGGCGCGGGTTGGCGGGCAGTGTTTGCGTCACGCTGGCCACCCGCACCTGCGCCCCGGCAAAGGCCTGCGTGGAAAAGCCCGGCGTTTGGCGGGTCTGCGCGGTTGCCCCTTCAAGCCCTACATAGCCCGACAGCAGTGTCTGGTCCTGATAGATCGCATAGAACACGCGGTCATCGGCAGGCGTGTCCAGCATGGCAAACGCCGCATAGGGCACATCCAGTTCGATCTGTCCGTCCCTCACAACCGCCGCATCCAGCAGCGAGGTCATTGACGCCTCAAGGATGCGATCCTGACTTTGTTGTGCGATCTGTTGGGCATAAAGCCGGATCACCATGTAAAACAGGACCGCCAGGACCGCCGCACCCCCGATCAGCGTCAGCGTCAGGCGACGCCGTAATGAGCGGGGCCTAGCGTTCATCAAGCCGATACCCAAGGCCACGATGGGTCGAAATGGTGACGCTGGAAGGTTCAAGGTGCTTGCGCAACCGTCCCACATAAACCTCAATCGCATTTTCCGTGACCGTGTCGTCATAAGAAAACAGGCGGTCCACCAACTTGCTCTTTGAGAATATCTGCCCCGGCGCGTTCATAAACAACTCAAGCAGGCGCAGCTCGCGGTTGCGTAGGCTGACTTCGATATCCCCGATCCGCAGCACGCTGGCCACCGGGTTCAGAATGGCCGTCCCCCGTTTGATAACAGTTTGTGAGGCCCCGGCACGGCGACGCAACACGGCGCGGCATCGGGCTTGCAGCTCGGCGTGATCGAACGGTTTGGTCAGGTAGTCATCCGCGCCCAGATCCAACATGCCCACACGGTCCGACACTTCGGACCGGGCGGTCAGCACAATGACAGGCGTGTCATTCTGCGCCGCCCGGTGGCGCTCGAGAAAACGGCGCCCATCACCGTCGGGCAACATGATGTCAAGCAGGATCAGGTCGTAGTCCCCGACGCTCAAATAGTCTGCACCATCCCCAAGAGTTGGTGCATGATCCACCACATGCCCGTCCAGCCGCATCCGATCGCCTACGGCGGCGGCCAGGTCCATGTTGTCTTCGATCAGCAGGTATTTCATTGGTTTATGCCGCGCGGTCAGGTCGTGACAGGTTTATGTCAGGTTTGGATGTTTCAATGTGAGCATTCGCGCGCCAGCCGTGCGGAGTCAAATGGGAGGACATTATGAAAACGTTTGAACTGAGCCGCCGTGCTCTGCTGGGTGCTGCTATGGCACTGGGCCTTGGTGGCCAGGCAATCGCGGACGGCCATCAGGTTGTCGACAGCATCCACTTTCTGATCCCCGGCGGTGCCGGTGGTGGTTGGGACGGTACTGCGCGTGGCACGGGCGAGGCGCTGACAGGGGCGGGCCTCGTGGGCACCGCATCCTATGAAAACATGTCAGGCGGCGGCGGCGGCAAGGCCATCGGGTTCCTGATCGAAAACGCTGACAGCAACCACGGCACACTGATGGTCAACTCGACCCCCATCGTGATCCGTTCGCTGACAGGCGTGTTCCCCCACAACTTCCGCGACCTGACACTGGTTGCAGGCACTATTGGGGATTACGCTGCCATCGTTGTAGGCAAAGACAGCCCTATCAACTCCATGGATGAATTGCTGGCGGCGTATGATGCGGACCCATCGGGCACAGCCGTTGGTGGTGGTTCGGTCCCGGGTGGGATGGACCACCTTGTTGCGGCCATGGTGATGGAAGCGGCAGGCAAGGATGCCCTCGGTGTCAAGTACATCCCCTACGATGCGGGCGGCAAAGCCATGGCGGCACTGCTGTCGGGTGAGATCGCGGCCCTGTCGACAGGCTTTTCCGAGGCGGTCGATCTGGCCAATGCGGGTGAAGTCAAGATCATTGGCGTGACAGCGCCCGAACGGGTGGATGCGTATCCGGATGCGGCCACCATGAAAGAGCAGGGGATCGACACGGAGTTCGTGAATTGGCGTGGGTTCTTTGGTGCGCCCGGCATGCCTGCCGAGCAGGTAGCGGCCTATCAGGACGCGCTCGCCAAGATGTATGATACGCCCGAATGGGAAGCCGTGCGCGCGCGCAACGGCTGGGTCAACATCCACAACAACGGTGACGAATTCAAAACCTTCCTAGAAGGTCAGGAGAAAGTCATCGGCGATCTGATGAAAAAGCTCGGGTTCCTGTAATCCAAAGGAGCGGCTGACGCCGCACGCTTTTTGTAAAAACAGGACGAGGGGCCAGCCCCTCGTGCTCCCCGAGGTATTTTGAGCGAAAGGAAGAGGAGATTGGTCACAACCTCCTCCCCTCGCGAAGGCTTTCAACGGCCTTCCTCTCGCACGGTCATCAACTCCTCAGCCTGTACCGCATGACCTTAATGATCGTATTTTCTTAAAATTTGCTTTCCTTTCGCTCAAAATACCTCGGGGGAGCCTGCAAGGGCTGGGGCAGCGCCCCCTAAAACAAGAATTTCGGCCCAGCAGTTGGGGCCTACCCCACTGCTTGTCATAGGAGAGACAGATGGCACTTGATCGATGGATCGGACTGATCTTGCTAGGAATATTCCTGGCCTATGGCTACACCGCCTGGTTCACAATGGATGCTGCTCTTGCCCCGTTCATGCAGCGCAACCCGATCTGGCCTTCGTCCTTTCCCAAAATCCTATCGATCCTGGGGGTCGTTTGTGCCCTGATCATTATCACGGGCATCGAAGGCGGAGAAGCCAAGGTCGGCGACATCGACTACCGCAGACTTGGCGACTACAACATCGCTCAGGCGCTCATGCTGTTGGGGTTGATGGCCCTTTATGCGCTTTTGCTCCGCCCGGCGGGCTTTTTGTTTTCGACCATTGCGTTTCTGATTCTCGGGTCCGTGATCCTGGGTGAGCGGCGCTGGATCACGATGATCATCGTGTCAGCCATCGCAACAGGGATCGTCTGGTATTTGGTGCAGGTCGTGTTGGGCATTTATCTGCGTCCCCTGCCCGGTTTCATAGGAGGTTAGGCCATGATCGAAGGTATTCTCATCGGTCTGCAAACGGCCCTTTCACTGCAAAATCTGCTGATGGTGATCGGGGGCTGCCTGATCGGGACCTTCATCGGCATGCTGCCCGGCCTTGGGCCGATGTCGATCATCGCCATCATGATCCCGGTTGCCATTTCGATCGGTGACCCTGCTGCTGCGCTTATTCTGCTGGCAGGCGTCTATTATGGCGCGATTTTTGGGGGATCGACCTCCTCAATCTTGCTGAACGCGCCGGGGGTCGCGGGCACGGTCGCGACCAGTTTTGACGGATATCCCATGGCGCGCGAGGGCAAGGCAGGCAAAGCCCTCACCATTGCGGCCATCGCGTCCTTTTGCGGTGGCACCATCGGGGCTATTCTGCTGATGATATTTGCGCCGATGCTGTCTTCGGTCGCACTTTTGTTCCACTCCGCCGAGTATTTCGCCTTAATGGTTGTTGGGCTCTCGGCCATCGCCGCCTTTGCGGGAACGGGTCAGGTCGCCAAGGCGATCATTATGACCCTTCTTGGCCTCATCATGGCAACCGTCGGCGAGGGGGCATTGTTCAACATGCCGCGCTTTACGATGGGCCTGATGGATTTGCAGTCCGGCTTTGGCTTTGTGACCCTTGCGATGGCCATGTTCGCCTTGCCTGAGGCCATCTTTCTCGTTCTGAACCCGGGGCGCTCGGCTCAAGGCGACGGTGGTGCGATCAAAGATATGCGCATCACCCGCAGCGAGGCGAAATCCATCGCCCCGGTCATCGGGCGGCAGTCGTTGCAGGGCTTCTTTATCGGGGTCTTGCCCGGCGCTGGTGCCACTATCGCGTCTTTCCTCGGCTACGCTGTGGAACGCAACATCGCTCCCAAGACCGAACAAGAACAGTTTGGCAAAGGGTCGATCAAGGGCCTTGCAGCCCCCGAAACGGCCAACAATGCGGCCTGTACCGGATCGTTTGTGCCCCTGTTGACCCTTGGGATTCCCGGCTCTGGTACCACTGCGATCCTGCTGGGTGCTTTGATTGCGCTGAACGTCACGCCGGGGCCGCGTCTGATGTTGGATGATCCACAGATTTTCTGGGCCGTCATCATTTCAATGTATATCGGCAATCTGGTGCTGTTGATCCTGAACCTGCCGCTGATCCCTTACATTGCGAAAATCCTGTCTGTGCCGCGCAATTTCCTGATCCCCTTCATTCTCTTTTTCACGCTGATGGGGGCCTATATCGGACAAAACAACGCGACTGAATTGCTCCTGCTTGTTGGTTTCGGGGTTTGCGCCACAGTGCTGCGTTTCGCGGATTATCCGCTCGCGCCGTTGCTGATCGGTTTCATCCTTGGCGGTATGCTTGAGAACAACTTCAGCCGGTCCATGCAGCTATATGACGGGGTCAGCTTTGTCTGGGAACGTCCCATGACCCTTGGCTTGTTGGTGATTGCAGCATTCCTGGTGATCCTGCCAAGCTACCGGGCGCGCCGTGCCCGAGCACGGGCCGCTGGCATCGCTGACGGCGATTGATGCCGCCTGTGCTCTGATCCGCCAGACCGGGTGGCGATCAATGGCGGTCGGGGCAAAGCTGCCTTGGTCGCGTCATCAAGGCTGTGCGTCTTAATCGCGACGCTACGCCGCGATCAGGGGCAACATGGTTGCTACAATCTTTCACGAGCACTAAACGCAATTCAGTTTTTGATGCGCTCCAGACAAGGCTTACCATGTCCAACACTTCAAAACCTTCAACAGTGGATCGGCTGTTGGATCAAATTGAGCAGAAGAGCGCGACAATCGGCATTATCGGCATGGGTTATGTGGGCATACCACTGGCCGTTGCCGTTGGGCATGCCGGGTACCGGGTCATTGGTTTTGATGTCCTTCCCGACCGGATCGAGCAGCTCAATTCATGCCGCAGCCCAATCGGCCATATCCCTGACGCGGCTCTTGAGCAAATTCAGGAGACCGGCTTTGAAGCCACAAAAGACTTTGCGCGTACCGCCGAATGCGAAGCGTTAATCATTTGCGTGCCCACACCTCTGGATAAAACACGCGAGCCCGACCTGAGCTTTGTGACGTCCACAATGGATGCCATCGGGCCTTATCTGCGGGCAGGCCAATTGTTGGCGCTGGAAAGCACCACATGGCCCGGAACCACAGATGAGATATTGAAGCCCTATGTGGAGCGCGCCGGTCTGACGGTCGGCGAGGACTTTTTCCTTGTGTACTCGCCAGAGCGCGAAGATCCGGGCAACGCCAGCTTCAGCACGCATTCGATCCCCAAGATTCTTGGTGGTGACACGCAAGCATGTCGCAAGGTAGGCGTCGCACTCTACAGCGCGTTTATCGACGAGGTTGTGCCTGTCAGTTCCACCAAGGCGGCTGAGATGACAAAGCTGCTGGAGAATATTCAGCGGTCTGTAAACATTGGGCTGATGAACGAGATGAAGATCGTCGCGGAGGCGATGAACCTCGATATCTTTGAAATCATTGATGCCGCCGCGACCAAACCGTTCGGCTTTGTTCCCTACTATCCCGGCCCTGGAGTTGGCGGCCACTGCATCCCGATCGACCCGTTTTACCTGACGTGGAAGGCGCGCGAATTTGGGTTGCACACGCGGTTCATCGAGCTTGCAGGCGAAATCAATGCCACGATGCCGACCTATGTCATCGACAAACTTGTGCGCGCCCTGTCAGAACGCGGCAAAGCGCTGAAGGACGCCAAGGTGATGGTGCTTGGTGTGGCTTACAAACGCGACCTAGAAGATGTCCGCGAAAGCCCATCGGTTCTTGTGATGGAAATTTTGCGCGACTGGAATGCGGACCTGTCCTATAGCGACCCGCACGTACCGATTTTCCCGGTCATGCGCGAACATCGGTTTGATCTGTCATCGACGGAACTTACACCCGAAACACTGGCCCAGCAGGACGCGGTCCTTTTGCTGACGGATCACACTGGCTTCGATTACGATCTGATTGCTGAACATGCGCCTCTTTTGATCGATACGCGCGGTGTCTATCGCCGCCTCGGGAAAAAGGTTCCTACGGCTTAGGTTCGGGGCGTCTGGCCGATAAAGACAAGAGCAGAGGTGGTGCAGTTCTTTGAGCCTTCGCCGTAGCGGATAGCCACGCGCCTTAAGTTATTGGGCCTGCCTGACGATGAAGGTCTTGTTCGGCATACCACTCTGGCCGACGACGACACCAACGCGCTATGACGCAAGGCAGGGCGTATTCGACTACATCAAGATGTCTACAACCCAAAACGCAAGCACACAAACAACGACATGCCGTCGCCCGTTGACTTCGAAGAAAGACGGATCAAACTGAGATAAGCCGGTGTCTAAGAAACTAGGGGATCTCAGTTCTGGTGAACAAACTTGTGCGCGGGGCAAGGCATCTTTGCCGCTGACCTCGCCAAGCTTGAAGCAACTCAGTTTCGCGCTGATGATCTGATCCTTACCCCCATCCTCTATCAGACGCATATTTCGCAGCTGATACGCCCCACCCGGATGCGCCGGGGCGGCGCATCCGAGCAGGACGGAGAGTGAGGTGAGCCTTGGGACATTGCTCACCTCGGACACTGCCTGTCGGGAGTCCGGGATGCCAGCACGGGGAGAAACTGGCGGGTCAGGCAGGTATTCGAAACACTGTTAGGCCGATTGCAAGGCTGGTGTCCTTTTGTCCTTCTGAGATGACGACCCTGTGGTCTGCGACATCGTCGACGGCTCCGCCGGAACACGGATCAACAGCGCATTCTGCACGCTTACAGAGGTGTCCAGTTTCATTTCGCCACCCAACTGGTGCAAAACCGTGGACGCCGTCAAAAGGGTTGTGCTGACATGAGCCTCCCCTTCGGATGCAGGATCGGCACAGGGGTAGAGATGATCCATAAACCGCTGCAACACTTGCGGGACATCGGTGGACAGGCGAAACACGACGAAGCCGGGCTCAGCCACTGCATCAATAGACACTTGCGAGCCGCCACATTCCGCAACTGCGCGCGCCGTATTGGTCAACAAATCCAGAAGCACCCGAAACAGGGCCGACCCATCCACCGTAAAGATTACAAGCGGGGCCACAGACACTTTGAACTCAATCGGCACGCCAGACTTCTTCTGATGGTCCCGCGTGAAATCGGCGATGTTGCCCAACAACTGACGGGTGTCATCACAATTGTGAAGCTGCGGCAAAGCAGCGTCCACCGAAGGCTGCAATTCGGAGCGACAAATCGCGTTCATACGCTGAATGGCGCGTGTAATACGATCAGCCTGGCGCTGGACATGCTCGTCTTTGTGCTGTTCCAAAAGCTCGGCGGCGAGGCCCGCGCGCGTCATCAGCCCCTTTATGTCATGGGCAACGCCACGCATCTTCAGGTTATCGAACGGCATGGTGGTTTCCTATGTTGGCACATCAACTCAAGTTCAACGCGAGTGAGTGGTGACTGTCGGTCCATGTCCTCAAACTAGTGCGATTCGAGGCATGCATTATTCCACGGTCTTGCCCAACCATTGCGATTGCGTGCGATCAGGCTCAGAGGTCTGCCGACTTTCTGAAAAATGCGCATTACGTGGGATGTCAGGCTGTCTAATCCCTCCATTTGAAGGATGATGGACAACAACATTACCGCCCAAAAAAAGCTTGATCATGGTCACCCGCCGGCGAACGGATTTCGGCCATGTAGGCGATGGATATGCCCTCGTTGGGCGCAAAGCCGGAGCGCAGCATATCACCTGTCCGAAGGCATGCAGTTCCTTAATCTCCGCCTTGACCGCTTCCGTCGCGCACCGCGAAATTCAGGGGCGGCAAGCGTTGGATTGCTCATGATGACAACAGGGGAAGCCTCCCTGTCGGAATGATTCATGTTCCGGATTCCGAGGAAGAGGATGATCAGTTCTGCGAGTGTAGGATCGGTGATTTCCTGATGTTTACCAACACGCTCAAGAATATATCTGGACCGAGGGATACCGATGTCGAGTAACGCTGAAACGTCACTTGGAACCGTCCAAGATGTCAGTGGCGTTTCGATCAGCGTCACGATGAATTCGAAGCGGCTTTCCGGGCTGACTTTTGTTCACGGGCACGCTCATCGCATCGGGCAGCTAGGCAGTTTTGTAAAGATTCCAATCGGCTATATCGATTTGTTTGGTATCGTTTCCCAGGTTGAGAGTCTAAAGATGATCTTCGACATGAAGCAGGAGATTTTCTTACGCTCGGCCGCCAAGGGCCTCATCGCTGAAGAAGAAATCGCTGAATTTCTAGGAATCTTCTTCAAGGAACAAAGGTTGGCAGACACTGTCTCGCTTACAGGGGCTACAAAGGGGAAGCTGGGAAACAACAAAACAGGTGACATTGTCTGTGAGGTCGATGGCAAAGACGACAAAAGGATTGTGATTGAGTCAAAGTTCGATAAGAGTCTTGCCCTCGGCGACATTGGCTCGAGAGACGTCTTTGCAAGTGGTGCAGATACGGCTTGGAGCCAACTGATCGAAGCTCAAGCAAACCGAGACGGCAAGACCGCAATTATCGTTTTTGATGTCGCTTCTGTTAGTAACTCGGTGTCCAAAGCTGTACAAAATGTCAGGTTTGTTCCCGAAATTGGTTTTTGCGTAATCATCGATAGCGGCAAGGGTGATTACACCAACCTCGTTATTGCCTACATGCTTGCTCGCGACCTAGTCAAAAACGCAACTAGGATAGAGTTGGACAAAGACTTCCTTGCACTGTTCGTCAACCGAATGATTAAGGACGTGAGTGAAGTCAGACAAATCGAGAAACTCGTGCGGAGCAATATCCAGAACAACCAGAAGATTTTGGAACAACTAGAGAAAAGCATGCTCGCGTTAGAGTTTACGCAAGAGTATCTGATGAGATTCTTGGCCGATGGAACGCTCAGCAAAGAGGACCTCTTGGATTACTATTCAGGTGACGAGGTAAGGGCAAAATTTAAAGAAATAGATGTACTTGGCTGACGGCTTGCAGGTTTGGCGATGCACAGCAGATAGCCATTCTTGATGCAGGCCAGCATGTATCATCTCTTGACGCATGTATCAATTCGTGATACGGATCGTCTATGATTCAAAGCACCAAGGGCAAACTCGCCGCCAACGCCTTGAAGGAGAAGTATGGCAAAGGCTTCCCAGGTGACTTGGTGAAGCGCACGCGGGCGATGCTTTCGGCGCTGGACGCTGCGGTTGTTGTCGAGGATTTGCGGTTCCCGCCCGGCAACCATCTGGAAGAACTGAAAGGGGATCGGGCCGGGCAACACTCCGTGCGGATCAACGGGCGATGGCGCATCTGCTTTGTCTGGACGCCGAACGGCCCCGCCGATGTCGAGATTGTGGACTACCATTGAGAGGATACGCTGATGAGCTTGCTTGAAGACCCGATGCACCCCGGTGCAGTCCTGAAAGAGCTTTACCTCGACCCCCTGGAGATTGGGGCCATCGCGTTTGCGCGGCGTCTGGGCGTGCCTCGGACGCGGATTGAGCGGTTGATCAAGGGCACGACCGGGATCACGCCTGACACGGCCCTGCGGCTTGCTCGTGTGTTCAACACGACCCCGGCCTACTGGGTAAATTTGCAGACGAACTACGACATGGCTTTGGCCGCCAAGGAGATTGATGTTTCGAACATCGAACCTCTTATCGCTGCTTAACCTATAAGACGGCGAATCCAGGTGCTATGTGCCATAGAAGCGACTAGACACCTATGGCCTCCTTGATCTCGACTATTGCCGGACCAAGAGCAGACCGAAGATTGGCACTAGTTTGGGGCCTCCACATTACTAGATTCACACCGCTGAGATCGGTTGGAACTTTCGCCCCCGAAGCTGTCGAAACAACTAAGAACACGCGATCTGCCCCCAACGCACCGATAAAAAGGCCCGCTTCAAATATGACATTATCCCGGGGTGCGAGGACGTCTTGCTCACGGTACTTCAGTTCGTCGTCGGCGGTAATACAGAAGACCGCGTAATCATACTTTTTCGTGCTTTCAACCAGATCATTGAAAGCGGTCGAGGTTGGTTTGAATACATCCTGATGCCAAACAACAGACTCAATGTCTGTTGTTCTATGAAGGCCCCATTTAGGAGGGTTTGGGGGCCGTGGTGGCCCCGGTACCCCGGCCACTGTGGCCCCCGTCTCAATCTCAGGCTCTGCGGTCGGCTCCAGGGCCTCGACCTTTGCCAGATCGATCCGGTAAACGACGGTGAATCCGTTCTTGCAGGTCCGCGCGCCAGTCTCGACCAGGATGCCTTCCTTCAGGAAGTCCCGGATCGTCCGCTTGACTGTCGTTTCGCCCAGCTCCGTATGCCGCTGGATCGTCCCCTTGGAACACCAGATGCCAGACCCATCGTCCGACGCCTTGTCCGCCAAGAACATGATGATCTGCTTGCGCGTCGCACTCCCGAACTTCCGCTCCGCACAAGCATTCGCCACCCGCCAGCTCATGAGAACGCCCCGAAAGCCGCACAGACGTACGAATTTTGTACAGGTTTTGTACGAGATTTCGGTCGTTTTCGGAGAAATCGGCGGAAATCGAAACGGGCGTTTCTGCACGCTTCTGCAGAACCCCTTGCAAATAAGTCATATTTTTCAGGCAGTTTTGGCGACCCCGGCAGAACGGGGTGAATTTCGAAGTATCAATGCCTTAGTCGGAAAAGTTCCAACTTCCGCCGCTATAAGAAATCAAGGGCTTACAAGGTGGGGGTCCAACTTTTTCGAGGGTAGTACCCTCAAAAAGAAAATCGCCGGAGGGGTTGCAGCCCCATCCGACGACAAACAAAAGTTCAATGCCCCATCTGACTACCAGAATCTGCTGAATCCCGCAAGCGCAGGATGGGAGGTGCGGGCATGATGCGGCACCTCACACATAATGGTTTACCGAGCGGCATGACGCGTTGGCAGTTCTTTGGATTGATCGAGCGCGGTCGCCGTCAACTGGGCCTGAGTAAGGGCGCAACCGCCTACCTGAAAGTGGCAATCTCCAACACTATAGACGAAGATTTTGTCGCTGGCCGGATTTGCAGCTTCTGGACGTCGGTCACGAAGATTGCGGCGCAGGCAGGCCTGGACCGGCGGCAGATCGCGCGCATCGAAAGTGATCTGGTCCAGCGAGGGCTGCTGGCGAAAACGGCTTCAGACCACAGTCGCCGTGCTGGCTCCCGCAGAGGCGGGAAAATCGGGAATGAATTTGGGATCAATCTCGCCCCCCTGATTGCGCAGGCAGTCGAGATTCAAGCTGCGGCTCAAAAGGCTGCCTTTGAAGAGGAAGAGGCCGAACGGCTTCGCCGCCGGATCAAAAAGCTGTTCGGTGACATCCGCAGGCTTTGTTCCGGTGGTGCGATGGAAGCCGCTACGGAAGTCCTGCCCAATCGGCGTCCTTCAACCATTCAAAGTTTCGAAAGGCTGCAGCAGGTAGCCGAAGCACTGGAAGCGGTTTGGGAGGATTTTTCCGCGCAAATTGGTAGGGGTGAAAAGTCCCACCAGTGCGACATTTCACCCGCGCTCAATACAAGTAAGGAAAATATTAACAAAACCTGTAGGGCTGAGAGGCGGGATGATGCTCAGCCGGTCCGCACATCAGCTGCCCAAGTGGCGCTGCTGGCCAGTGCGCCACTGCGGGAGATCATCGAGTTATATTGGAATGCGCTCGACAACCGGGGTCGCCTCAGCTGGCAATCGGTCCAATCAGCTGCGAAAGATCGGGCCAATCAGCTTGGAATCAGCGCCGTTACCTGGCAGCGGCAATGCAGGGCGTTGGGCCAGGATAGGACCGCGCTGTGCCTCATGATCGCCGATCGCAATGCAGACCGCTCTGACGCCTACCGGGTCAGGGATGCCGCTGCCGCGTTCGTTGGCATGGCACGATCAGAGGCGCGCCAGGGCATGGTCGTCAACAGCCTGCTCGGGGAACTGCTCGGCAGCGATGAAGGGCAAAGCAATGGTGGTTGATTCATTGCAGCCACAGCCCCTGATTTGCCATCGAGTCGCCCTCGCGACGACAGACCGCGCGCCCACCACAAGGCTGGCGCGGGCTGGTGTTGCAGCCGCTGAAGGCGGCTTCGGTCCCGTTGGGACCGGCGGCGCAGCCGCTTGGTTGGGTGCAGGGGCGCAGCGCCTTGCCCGGCGAGTTGTTTATCAACTCAATAGTCGGTCAGTATTGCGTTTCTTTTGTTGGGGCCGCTGATCATGTCCGGCCCTCAATTTTTACATCTCCAAAGCTATTCACGCAAACCGAACAAGATCGGTCAAAGTGTCCAACAGGTCTTAGATGAAGCCGCGCGCGAACCAGAGTTTTCAATACATGTGGAAAGCCCAATGCCACCGAAAATCATCTATGGTCTGACACCGCAAGAAGTACGCGAAAAGCACGATGAGATTATCGACGCTGGTTATGTCGAGGCCACCTTGAAGGATGGCACAGTCGCTCGCAGGGGTATTCGAAAGGACCGCCATACCCTGCTGACGGCAGTGGCTTCCTATCCGTTGTTGACGGCACAGGTCGCAGATAATGCGGCTGCGCGTGACGAATATGAGCGTTGGGTTGAACTCAATGTCCGCTGGCTCAAAGACACGTTCGGCGATCGGCTCGTATCCGTGATCGAGCATATGGACGAGGAACACCCGCATATCCATGCTTTCATCTTACCTCTTGGCGATACCAGTTGCTCAGCCCGTCATCTGAATCCGGCCTGGCAAGTCAAAGAAGAGGCCGAAGCGTTGGCCAGAGAAAGCAACAAGCCCGCCAAAGAAGCGGTCAAACTTGGTAACCTCGCCTATCGCGCGCGAGGCCGAGAATTGCAGGATCAATACTTTGAGGAAGTTGGGCTACCCGCAGGTCTTACCCGCGTTGGTCCCAAGCGAGAGCGTTTGTCGCGGGAGCAGTGGAAGCAGCGCAAGGAACAGGCGCGACGCGATGCTGCATTGCATCGTCAAATGCTGGCGCGTGTCGAAACCCTCGTCGACGCGGAAGCCCAGCTCGATGTCGAGGCGGATAAAAAGGCCGTCGAGGTTGCCGATAAGTTGGCACGAGTCGAAGCGCTTTATGAAGAGGCATTGTCGGCAAAGAGTGACGCAGAGGCAGATGCGTGCCTGATCTTGGATCGAGCCAAAGCTGAAAGTGCCCAAATCAAGCAGCGAGCCCTCACAAAATTGGATGAAGAGTCCCAGAAACTGGATCGTGAGTCTTCCGACCTGCAAGCTGCGCGCACAGCGTTTGAACATGAAAAGCGGACCATTGTTCGTGAAACCGTTTCACGCGTGGCCTCTGTTACTGCGCGCGTGCTGCTCGGCGTCTTGATGGGCAAAGTGCGCTTGGATGAAAAACGTTCAGAATTGCAGTTCGACGACCTCAAGCTGGCCCAAGATGTGGAGCGTTTTGAGATTGCGCCCATAATCCAAAAAGCGGTCGTGTTGGTCAGCAAAGTCTGGACCAAACTGACCTCTGCGCGGTCCACTTCGGAGGCAGAGAGCGAACGGAAGCATGTTTCGGAAGCCCTCAAGCCCATCGCGAGACCACAATCGGGAGGCATTGAGCCATGACCAAGGATTTAGATGACCGCATTGCAGATCTTGAAGCAAGGCGTCGCGAGAACAGCCTGGCAACAGCGCGTGACGCGGAACGAATCGTTGAAGAACTTAATGAAGCTGTGCGTCAGGCATCCGTGTCGGTTCGCGATTTGAATACACGAACAGATTTGATTGATGAACGCAGCTCAACACTGGAACGGCGTCTCCGGCAGCTCTGGTTGTACGTCGGGGCTGGCGTCACTGCCGCAGTCATTGTGGCGATACTGATTATAGCCTTTGCATTCTGGTCTGGGGCCATGGTCAAAGCCGCCGCTGAGAATGAGGCCTCGCTTTTGCGAGAGAGGTATGCGGCGGAAATCGTCGTTGCGCGTGAAGAGGGAGAAGCAGCCTTGGCCGACCTTCAAGCTGATCTTGCGCGCCAAAGCGAAGTTGCCGCTGAACAGCTAACTGAAATTGGGGCTGATCTGGCCTCTTTGTCGGAAGAGAGGGATGTCGTTCGCCAAGAGCTTGAGCATTTCGTCACTCTTCGGGACCGGGTCGGCATCGAGTTGGTCGATTTTCGTGGTCGTACCGTGATTGTCGTGCCTGAAGGCGCTCGGTTGAGGCGCTGGCGGGCGGCGGGCCTGTCTGAGGTGGCGCACTTGAATGGTCGCATGTATCGGTTGTCAGACTGAAGATAGGCGATGTTGTTACGCTTTAGCGTAATTATCTGAAATATACGTTGTGGCGTAATTTTTATTCATATACGCTCTAGCGTAAAGGAGCAGCGCCATGGAAACCCTCGCCCGCACACCAGAACATATTGGAACAGCCCTGCGGCGTGCCCGGAAAGCCAAGGGATGGACGCAAAAGGACGTCAGCGCGCGGTCTGGCTTGCGCGTGGCCACAATCTCGTCAGCCGAAAACGGAGACGCAGGCACGCAGATCAAAACGATCCTCGCAATCATGATGGCGCTCGATCTCGAATTTCGGATCAATGATCGCGGCGCGAACCAGCCTGACATCGAGGATATATTCTGATGGCCCGAAAGCTGACAGCATTGCTGAATGGGCGGTTGGTTGGGGATATCGACATGGCGCGCAGTGGCGCGATCACGTTCCGATATGAGCAAGAATGGCTGGCGTGGGAGCATGCCTTGCCCATTTCGCTATCCCTGCCGCTTCAAGAGCAAGCGCACCAAGGCGCACCGGTCATCGCCTATCTGGAAAACCTACTTCCCGACAACTCAGCAATCCGAGAACGGGTTGCAGCCAAGGTCGGTGCGGGTGGTACAGACGCTTACAGCATGCTGGAAAAGATTGGTCGTGATTGCGTCGGCGCGCTGCAGTTTGTGACCGAAGACGTCGCAGTGGAACAAACGGGTTTGGATGGTGAACCCGTGTCCAACGCGCAGATTGCAGCACTGCTTCGGAACCTCGCAACGGCTCCGCTAGGGATTGAAGAGGACGATTTCCGAATTTCACTGGCTGGCGCACAGGAAAAGACGGCATTGCTGCGCAAAGACGGTGAATGGATCAGGCCACACGGCATGACGCCGACAACGCACATTCTCAAGACACAGCTCGGCATACTGCCAAACGGCATCAACCTGTCAGACAGTGTCGAAAATGAATTCCTTTGCATGACGTTCTGCCGTGAGATGGGTATGGAAGTAGCCGAAGTGGAAATCGTGGACTTTGAAGACGTTCGCGCGCTTTCGGTCACCCGTTTTGATCGGCGTTGGACACGCGATGGGCGGCTTATTCGTCTGCCTCAAGAGGATTTTTGCCAAGCACTCAGCATCCCGCCCAGCCAGAAATACCAGATGGACGGCGGCCCCGGCATCGCTGATGGTATGCGTCTGTTGGCTGGCAGTGACCGTCCGAACGAGGATCGCCTTGCTTTCTTCAAGGCACAGGTGTTGTTTTGGCTTCTCGGCGCTACGGACGGCCATGCAAAGAACTTCAGCATTGCGCTGCGCCCCGGCGGCGGGTTTCGGATGACGCCGCTCTACGACGTGCTTACGGCGCAGAAGGCGGTCGATGATGGTCAAATCCGGCACAATCGCATGCGATTGGCGATGAGCGTTGGCGATCAAAACCACTATCGGATCAATGAAGTTGTGCGCAGGCACTTTTTGGAGACTGCCAAGATGGTTGGTATTGGGCAGGACTTAGCGAACGGCGTAATCGCCGAAATCCTTGATGAGCTTGTCGCTGCGACTGAGAGAACCAAAACCCAGTTACCCGCAGATTTCCCAGCTGCGTTATTGAATTGTGTAGAAGCTAGTCTTTCGGGTCGGGCACAAGCCTTATCGCCAGTCTAGATCGAAATTCAAAGCCGTTCAGGAATTTGTTTGCCGATTTCGTGAACGAAGTCTGAGGTGTTTGCTTCAAGGGCGTTCAGCACGACCAAAAGCTCGATAACATCGAGGCGGCGTTCACCAACTTCATACTTCCCCACAAATGATGCAGGCTTACCAATGCGCTTAGCCAACTGGGCCTGCGAAAGACCGGCGCTGCTACGCTCCTCCACAAGCGCGGTCAGCAAATACCTGTAGGCCTCGGTGTGAACGGTTCCCGCCAATGAATGTCTCGCTTTCAGTTTAGCGAAACGGCTACCCCCATTACGGGTTTACCCCCAAAATAGGGGTGATATGATCCTCTCAACGCTGATCTCTAGAAAGGCCCGTCTGATGCACACCATCACTTTCTTCGCCAATAAGGGCGGCTCTGGCCGCACCATTGCAACGATGGCGCTGGCCTGTGGCTTTCTGGCGCAGGGCAAACGGGTCGCCGTCATGGACTGCACCGATCAGGCGGGCTGCAATCCCAACGGTCCGCATCCATCCACCCTTCAAAACTGGATGAGGCAGATGGCGGCGTGCAAGTTCCGCCCACCGCAGTTGGAGCTGATTGAATGCCAGACGCCAGGAGAGGTCGAGGATTGCGCCGCCGCAGCTGACGCGCGTGGCATTGATATCCTGCTGATCGACACAGCAGCGCGCATTCGCGAACCTCAGATTGCCGCTCTGGGCATTGCCGAACTGGTCATCGCACCGGCGATCAGTCCGTTCGAAGCCAGATGCATTCTGGACGGCATTGATGAATATCTGGGACCAACTGAAGACGTGATGTGTTTGGTGAATGGATGCCGCAACGGCGCACCTGAGGCTACTGAAACGCGCCGCACCTTCGGCCATTTTGCAGTATTCCATTCTGAGTTGCCCTCGGCCGAAGCGCTGTCTGACCAGATCCTCAACGGCGACATTGGTCACTTCACCGCATCGCTTGCCTGTCGGCCCGACAAACCCGGTTTTGCCCGATACCGCGAAGCACAGGATGCTTGGACCGCTGTTCAGCGCTTAGCTTTTGAGGTCGAGTTTGCCTTAAACGGTCATCGCCTTGAGCTCTTCGACGGCCACTCAGCTTACCCCATCAAAAGAAAGGCTGTCGCATGATCCGTAAATCGCTGACATTTGGAGTCGCTTTGGCCTCAATGGCGCTACCTGCCTTCGCAGAGAACGAACTCACGCCGCTCCCCGCACCTGAAGCTCGCCCATACCCCTATGAAATCCTCGGCCTGCAACCGGGCGATCCCTTGAGCGGTGTTCTGGCCGTCTACGCAGAACGCAGCGAAGCTGCTCCAACAAGCGAGAGCGAAGTTCTGCGGGTACAATCGCCTGACGGCAACGTGTTTGAGTTCACCTATCAGCAATTCACGCGCATTGGCGATGTTGGCGTCAATGGCAGGCTCGCTGGTGCGGACCAAGATCAGGTGACGGCCATGCTATCGTCCGATGTGATGGAACAACGACCGATGGCGATCCACCGCTCTATGCGCCAACCAAGCGACGAGCTGCCCGAACCGCTGGAACTGAAGGCGCAGATCGAGGGACGTTATGGTCCTCCGTCCCGCGTCGAGATCGACGGGCGCACCATGACGCTGACCTATGCCTGGAGCACCGAGGGCTTCATTGAAAACCTGGATGCGATTGGGGAACTGATTCATGAGGAAACCCGTACCGAGATGGGTCGGCAGCGCACCGTCCGGACGACTTACGAGCTGTGCGGCAACTCGCGGCACTACCGAAATGACGTGTCCTACCGCTTTGCCTATCCGCGCGACAATGAGATCAAGACCGGCTGTCTCGCCACCTTCACCGTCACCTATCGTGGTGAGCCCGGCAGCACGCTCATCGGCTTCTCACTTGTCGATTACGAGCTCGGCCGTCAGCACATGGCGGAACTTGATCGACAAATCGTCGAAGCCCTGACCGGCCAAGAAGTCGAAGCCTCGGACATGGATCTGTGATCAAGGATAGCCACATGCATAAGAACCCGCTATGAAGCGCGCATGATCAACAAGCGCAAACATATCACCCCAGACTAGCGCCCGCATATTGGCGGGCGGCTATGAGCCGTTCGCCTCTGATGATCCGTCCATCTTTGCACTGTCTCTGACGCCGCCGCCATCGGGCACGCCGGAGAAAAGACATGACCAACTGGTACACTGCTGACCCGCATTTCGGGCACGAGAACGTCATCAAGTTCTGCAACCGACCATTCCGCTCGGCCAACCATATGGACGCGGTTCTGATGCAGAACCTCTGGGCCATGGTTGGGCCGAAGGATGCGCTGTGGATCATTGGCGACTTTGCCCATGGACCGAAGGCCAAGGAGACCGAATGGCTGCGCAAGCTCTTCGACAAACTGCCGGGAGCGGAAAAGCACCTGGTTGTTGGCAACCATGATCTGGAACCGACGCAGGCGTTACCCTGGACCAGCGTCACGCATCTGGCCGAAGTTCGGGATGGTCCCCAGAAGCAAGCGCATACACTCTGCCATTATCCGATGATCACCTGGAACCACGCCCGTCGTGACGCGCTCCAGATCTTCGGTCATGTCCACAACAACTGGCGCGGCTCTCGCAACAGCGTCAACGCTGGAGTCGATGTCTGGGACTTTATGCCCGTGCGCTTCGATGACATCACGCGCCGCGCGAAGACGCTGCCTGTGAACAAGCACTGGGCCGATGTCGAACACAACGCGAAGGAGATATGAGATGTCCCGATCATATCGCAAGACACCCATCTGCGGGATGACGACAAAAGAAAGCGACAAGCCATTCAAGAAAGCCGAGCACAAACGGGCGCGGCGAGCTGAAAATGCACGTGATCTGACCTATGATGAGCCACCCGCCGCAAAAGCGTTCGGTAACCCATGGGGCGCACCCAAAGACGGCAAGCAATGGATTTATCCCAAGCGCTTCACAGAGATCATGAGAAAGTAAGATTGATGGCGCGTTTTCTAGTCTGGTCTGACCTGCATGATGAATTCTGGGGCGACTTCGATCTGCCCGACCTGTCCACCCCAGTGGACGGAGTTTTGATCGCTGGCGACACGCACACCATGGGCCGTCACCTCGATATCCCGGCACAGGCTGCGCGGAAGTATGGCTGCCCTGTCGTCGTGATCTGGGGCAATCATGAGCCTTATGGATCGATCTGGTCTGACTTAATCGAACAGGAAAATGTGCAGCTGACTCAGCTGCACGCCGAAGGCTTGGACATCCGCGTCCTCCACGGCGCGGCAACAGAGATCGCGGGCGTGCGCATCATCGGCGCGACCCTCTGGACAGATTTGGCGCTCTATCCACCGTTCGAATATCTGGCCCGAACAATGGTGTCTGCCTACATGCAAGACTACCGCGCGATCCGCACCGCGCCCAAAATACGCTTCACCATCGACGATATGTTGGAGCGCCATGCACAGGATAAAGCTGCGATCTTAAGTGCGCTCCGTGAACCGCACGACGGCCCCAGCGTTGTCATGACCCACCATCTGCCAGTGCGAGAATTGATCGCCCCTTGGCGTATAATTGGAGGGGAGGACAAGCGGGCGATGAACAATGGTTTTGCCTGCGACCTTTGGAGCAAAATTCGCGCTTTCGACATCCACACTTGGGTATGGGGGCACAGCCATGAGGGCAAGAATTTGGTAATCGAAGGTAATCAGGGTCCGATCCGCTTTGTAACGAACCAGCGGGGTTACCCTGGTGAAGAAGTGAGGTTTGATAGCTGTTTTTACTTAGAGGTTTGACTTAACTGAAGTGCTCGGTCCCAGACGTGCTACATCTAGTGTCTCAAACATTCATGATCCGGGAAATCGTCGATCTAGATACCCCAAGCGTCCGCGCAATTTCGGCGTTGTCCTGGCCTTGTTCGCGCATGGCAAGTACCGCTCTTCGTTGATGCGCAGATAGCTTTGGAGGCCGCCCCAATCGTTTTCCTGCGCGCTTGGCTCGTGTGCGGCCTTCTGCCGTGCGTTCGGCAATCAGGGATCGCTCGAACTCAGCAAGACCCCCAAGAACAGTGAGAATGAGCTTTCCGGTAGGTGTGGTCGTATCTGCCCATGGGTCGGCGAGGGACCTCAACTTTGCTCCTTGTTCTTCCATGGCGTGGACGATTTCCAACAGATCGCGCGTTGACCTCGCCAACCGATCCAACCGTGTCACGATCAAGACATCCCCTGCGGCAAGGGCCGCAAGGGCTCGCTTTAGCTCTTGTCGATCGCCGCGCGCGCCGCTTGCTGTCTCTTGGAAGACTCTGTCGCAACCAGTTTGCACCAGCTGTTCGAGCTGAGCATCGAGGGTCTGGCCGGAAGAGGAAACGCGCGCATAACCGATCATTTTCATCTGGAAATTATGCACGCGAATTCTGCACGCTCCAAGTGCTTGATACTATTAGGGCAGCGGGCGCGTGCAGAAGTCTTGATTTATGCACGCCTCTGCTTCCAGCAATCACCTCCCTAGACCATTTGGCCAGCTAAGCGGAAGGGTCAGATTTTTGCGCCCCATGTCAATATGGACAATAGAGCCTACGCACTTGCAGCATGGAACGCGAGCTATATTCAGCAACCATCAAGTCCCGGGCTTGTGGGCAAATAGTAGGCCCATTGGGGATTTTTTCAATTCTATATGGGCATTTTTGAGATTTCGAAAACGTTCAGGGATTTCTCGAAGTTTCGGTGTATCAACTAGTTGATTGACAGCTAGGCTTGCCGCTCCAAAGCTGCCAAAGCCCGTCGCAATTGATGCTATATCTATTGCTCCAGCCACCATCATTGAACCTAAGTCATGTCCAGCAAACCTAACCTTCTTCTTCCGTAGATCTTTGACCTCGGCGATGTGTTTGTCGAACGCGTCTCGAATATTGTCTACTATCTGGTCGCTTGAACGAAAGAAGTTGTCCGGGTTGGCTTGAGCTAAGCTGTCGACGCCGACCGAAAGAACGCCTCGGATCTCATCGAATGCGCCTTCCTTTCGCATCTCAATAAGTGCTTCAGGGGGGATTTTCCCTAGCCACTCTTCGTCAGTGGTGGCCGCTCTTTGTAAACCTTGGACCATATGTAGGTTCGCGTTATCCTCTGGGGAGATTGCGGAATTGTATTGCAGCTTCCAGTTGAAATACTTCCATGATGTAGGTGCATCTATAAGGGGAATACCTGAAAGATACCGGCTTTTCAGAAGTATATCCGTCGCTTGACCCATTCTGCCGAAGCTCTGACCTACAACAAGTTTGCCAGCATGAGGATCACCACCAATTAACTCGTTCCAATCCCCGTCAAGAGATCGTGTGATCTGCTCCTCCAAACTGCCAGTCCAGTCTGTATCAAAGATTAAGCGTTCGGGATCAGCTAAGGCTGCGACCACCGATGCTGGTGTCTGAAGGTTATCGACGTAAGCCCACAATTCATCTGAGTCAGAAAACTGTCTTCCAAACAAATGACTTGCATGCACTAACCCATCCTTTGTCGACACCTCTTTCAAAAATTCTCCTTCACCCTCGTCAATCGATGATCTGAAAGGAGCGAAAGCGACGATAGGATTAGGAAAATCTGCGGTAGCTAGGTCCTTATAATTAAGAACATTGAGTATGTGTTTGACTAGGTAGTAGATTTGCCGCTCTACACCCGCACCCTCGAAAATATGACGGCTCTGCGAGAATGGATCGCTCAGTACGATTGTATCCATGTATAGACCAGCGGTACTCACAATATTTTTCTGATAACTTGGGAAAAGATCGCCACCAAAAACAGCTTTAGTGCCTTGCAAATCTTGAATGTGGTAATGAGCTGAATCCGCAACGTTCGACCAGAAATCTTTTAGTGCCTCCAAAAAGGCAGGTATCTGAGGGGAAAAATCTTTCACGAAGTCTTCGTGGCGGGTTGCTGCCCGTGCGAACTGATGTGCGTCCAATCCGCTAGAAGCAGCTAGTTCAGTCAGAAAACCAAGATTTTTTTCAACAAATTCAAAATACATCCCGGATATGTCGGACAACGAAATAGCGCCTTTAGCTTGGTCTCGTTGTGCAGCATGGGCAGCCATCAAGGCCATTGATCGAATGCGACCGTCCACAGTTGAGAGGTCAATCTTTCCATCTAAACCGTAACGAACCTTGGAGAGGCTTTCTTCAACACCTTCGGCAAGGTGCTCGGCAATTTTGATTTTGCCGTCCTCAAACATCACTTTCAAAGTTTCGAGACGCCAGCGTAGTTCGTCGTCGTAATCATCTTGGCTCATTTAGCTGTTTATCCCTATTAGAAATGTGAATGTCGGTGTCGATGGTGTGGAGGTGTAAATAGTCCGAAAGTACCCCAATCGTTTGATAAATTGGCAATTTTGTCAGTGTCTTGAAGTAAAATGGGAAAGACATAGCGACTCAGAAATGTCTCCGCAAAGTGGCACTATTTGGATCGTATCTGTATCCAGAAATCGTCCCGTCCTTGATCCGCTCGACGGCTTCCTTGACCACAAAGAGCGGGACCAGGAACCATTCGCGCGGCATAACCGGTCGCCCGAAGCGATCCGGGATCTCAATTTCAAGCCGTGCGGGTTCAAAGATTCGGTGGATCAGGTTTTCCAGCTTCGTTCGGTTGATGTTGTAGAGTTCGTAGGTCGCCACGATCTCTACATTTGCCATCAGAAAAGTAGGCTGAAGGTGAGCGCCAGCGATGCGCTTTTCCACGCTCATGTTGGTCACTCCGATCTTGTGCACCAGCTCACGGTTCTCCACGACAAGCGGATGATTGGCCTTGCTCCGCAGCACATAGATCCTTCCGCTTGCTTCATCACCGTCGATCGTCTGATCGGAGAACAAGGGGCCCGCGGTCGGCTCGGTGATCCGCCGTCCTGCCTCGTCCTTGTTCAGAGAACGCTGAAGCGATCGCATGAGCATGTTGCTCTCGGTCCCGTTATCGAAGATCACGCGCAAACGTGCATCTGTGCGCCCTTGGTCGTTGATTGTCGTCTCACCCTTATCTGCGACGTAGGCTTTTTGGCCTCCAACGATAAAGAAGCGCCCTTTCTCAATTTCAGCCTTCATCTCGAAAGGCCGCGTGTTACGCAGGCCGCTATCCAGCTCTTTCTGCACCTGTTCAAAGAGCGGTTGGAAGGTGTCGAAGTCTTCGCACTTGTCGCGGTTTGCCACCTCTTCTGCGGCCTTCTTCTCAGCAGTCGATCGAACGTGCTTCAGTTCCGTGATCGGGGGGGATTCAACCTCGATCCCCAACTCAGCCAGTAGCGCATCATCGTCGAGTTCCTCTGCGCTAGCCAATGGCGCTTTGGCTGCGCCTGTCAAAAGCCCAGACCCGTCCAAAGGCTGGACCAACTCGTGGCACTCTTGAAGCTCGCGAATACGGTCTAGCCTGACTGCGTAAAGACGTTCGAAAATATCACGCTCCTCGCCGTGCTGTGGTGCGGAGCCATGTTCTTTAGAAAAGCGCTGTATCTCCTCAAATCCTGCGATGATGCGCTCTTCGCGGGGTGTGCGCGTGACGGCGTTCGTGGTTTCGACCTCGACGCCAAGCTCAGCCAGCAGCGCATCGTCTTCTTGGGTGAACTCTTTAGCCATTAACTGCCTCCTGCTTCATGCGCAAAAGGTAAGCGACGCCCTCTGCCATCTTCTTTTCCCAGGCATCGGGCGAGGTGATATCTGGCAAGCGTCCACGCTCTTGCTTGAACTTAGCAGCGCGGCGCGCTAGATCACGAGCGTCCTCGGGGGAGAGCTGGATCTTCTTTGCTGAGATCACCGCCTGCACCTGCTTCAGGCTTTCCTCGCTCATGGTCTTGGCCAGGATCGCGTAGGCTTCGCCGAACGGATTGATCCGGTCGATCAGGTCAATGTCGAGCTCGCGCACGTCCATCGCGAATTTTCGCACGCCATCGATCAGCGCCGTGTTACTACTCACCTGTTCATCATCAGGCACGGAAAGCGCAATCTCTTTGGCCTTCTGGGTCAGGTTCAGAGCGGCAACCGCATGCTGACGCACGGCCTCCTGATCCTCGGCATCCAGTTCAGGGAACTTCGCCCCGACGATCTTGCCCATGCGCACTTGTGTTAGCTCTTCGGGCACCAGCTCTTCGTCAAACAACCCGCGTTCGATCGTCGTCTTGTCCTGAACAAAGGCGGTTATCACCTCATTCAAATCCTCCTGGCAAATGCGCTCGGCTTCTTTGCTCTTGGGTTCTGCCAGTCCCTTGATCTCGATCTGGAACTGACCGCTTGCCTCATTGAAACCGACATTCTCCTTGGCCGGGTCATAGCCGCCTTCGCCATAGTCGAAGCCTTCGACCGGCCCGTTCTTTGGACTCTTCGGTGTGAAGTTGAAGCGCGGGGCAAGCACCTGCTCCATGAGCAAGCTGGCAGCGATCGCCTTCAGCGTATCGTTCACCGCCTCCGTGACGGCTGCCTCGGCAGCGTCTGGCTCAGCGATCAGGTTGGTAAAACGGGCGCGGGATTTGCCTTTGGCGTCACGGGTGGCGCGGCCAATGATCTGCACGATCTCGGTTAGGCTGGCGCGATAGCCGACTGTCAGCGCATGCTCGCACCAAATCCAGTCAAAGCCCTCCTTGGCCATACCCAAGGCGATTATGATATCCACATGATCGCGGTTGTTCTTCTGAGCTGGATTTTTTAGCGCGCTCGATACCTTGTCGCGCTTCACAGCCTCATCATCCACCAAATCAGCGATCTTCAGCACGTGCCCTTCAGGCGTCTTCACAAGCTGAAAGCCGGTGGTTGAATCGGTGCCCTGCCAGTCCCCTAAGGCGTCGATGATATGCTCAACCTCGCGATGCTTGTCCTTCGTGCTCTCACGCGAATTCACGCTTGGGATGTGTAGGATGGTCTTCTCGGCAGGATCGAGCACCTTCAGGATGTCGTCGGCATAGGAACCTGAGTAGAAGAAATATCCGATATCGAGCGTTTTCAGATATTTGTAGCCGTTCAGCTGCTCATAGTAGGTGTAGGTGATGGTGTCGAACTTGGCTTCGTTCTCAGGCAACAAGATCGGCACGGCGTCACCGCGAAAATAGCTGCCTGTCATAGCCACGACATGCACACGGTCACGCGCGATGAAGTCGTTGAGCTGCTTGCCAAGAATGCTGTCTTCGCTTGCTGAAACATGGTGAAACTCGTCCACAGCGATCAACCGATCATCGAACGCCTCCACACCAAGCTTTTCCACGGCAAAGCGGAAGGTGGCATGGGTGCAGACAAGTATCTGATCGCCGCTCTCGAGAAAGGCTGCGACCGATTTGACCTTGCCGCCGTCTGTCCCAGGCGAATTGCACAGGTTCCATTTCGGCGCGACCGTCCAATCCGCCCAAAAACCAAACTTGCTCAGCGGTTCGTCATTGAAGCTCGCACCGATCGACTTTTCCGGCACCACGACGATCGCCTGCTTGATCCCTTGGTTCGCCAACTTGTCGAGCGCGATGAACATCAGCGCGCGGCTCTTACCCGAGGCAGGCGGCGACTTGATTAGAAGATACTGCTCGCCCCGCTTCTCATAGGCGCGTTCCTGCATCGCGCGCATGCCCAGCTCGTTTGATTTCGTCGAGTTCCCGTTCTGTGCGTAGCTAACAGAAACTGAGGGAACGGTCCTTGTGCTAACCATTTATGCCAACTTTCAAAAAATTATTATTTACATCAATCATTTCCGTTCCCCTGCTATATCCGCCATAGCCGCCTTTAATACCTGAAAACAAACCTTCGCTGTATGTTGGTCTGGTGAGAAGCCAGATGCCATTTGCTGGTAAGGGTGGATGTAGTTTCGAAAATCTCGGAGCCCGTGGCTAAACTTTTTCACGTCGGGTTTAAGCAGCCCGATTTCACATGCGGCATCAATAAGTTGCGCGAGGCTCCACTCGTGAAAGCGTTTTGTCTGACCATCACTTGCCTTAGGGCTGCATTTGGCTTGGTTGAACTTTGATGGTTCTTTCTGAGCCGTGCCCAGAATAACAGCCTCCAGCACGCTACCGCAGAGGAAGATCACGGATAGGTTCGCTCCAGCTTTCAATGCCGTCCGCGCTTCGTTCAGCCTTGCCTCAATGATTGGAACAACTGGGGCATCAACGGGCAACCTTGCGATGTTAGGAACGGCGAACTCACGATCCAGAAAAGTCTCTTCGGTTGGCGCATCAGTTGGCTTCGCTTTCTTTCCCAAGAGCCGATTTGCGATACCGCGACCTTTTTTTAGGACTGGCCGGTCGATCACGCGCCCGTTTAATTCGCAATCCGCCTCATAAGAATCCATCATCTCGGACAGCACTTTTCCGACAACGGTATCTGACTCCTGCTCCCAGAAAGACCGCATCTTTTTGCCTTTGGAAGTCCCATAAGTTTGGTACTTTGGGCCATGAATATTGATCCCATGGCGCTTGAAGAATTCGCCATAGCTGGCGTCAGAATAATCCAGCACGTAGCCTCCACCCATTTCCAGAAGCTTCTCGATGTAGCGCTTCTCGATGTCTGTCAGGCTACTCATGCAGGCACCGCCTTGGTCACCTTGGTGTAGAGCTCAAACAGCTTTTCGAGGCGTTCGGTGTCGTTGCGGAAGCGGCGGCCGATGTAGATGCGTTCAAGCGTCTCGTCGTTGCGATCATGGGCGGCGCGCAGGTCTGTGGGCATCTTTTCGGGATCGTAGAGATCGGCGATAGTGGCAGGGAAATGCGCCTCGCGTGCTAGAAGGATTCCCTCGGCACAACGGTTCAGGTCTGCCTTGTTTTTCTCAGTCAGCTTGGGGACGGGAAAAGTGTTCCAACCCATAGTGTTGGAGTAACGGAGACGAGTTTCGAGTTGCCCGCAGACAGTTTTCACCCAAACAAGATGCAGCTTCGAAGCGACCAAAGCCATTTTCCAAACTGGTGCATCATATAGAGCGAGCGCAAGATTGGATATACGCACGTCCGGGGCCAACAGGCCACATGGCAGATATTCCCGCCTCTCAGAGGAAACGCTTGGAACAACGATAGTGGCGTTTTTTCCAATAATCGTCCGTTCGAACTTGTAAGGTGTCTTGAGGCCCGCCTTCCCGCGCTCACTGCCATTCAAGCGGTATTCACGCACTCGTTCCAAGCGTTCCGCTATTGGCGGAATGGAAAATGCTAATTCCGCTTGGTCATCCTCCACCCAAAGGCAGTACCTTTGAAGACCATTGATAAACTCAGATGAACCAACGATCGGATTGATAAGTTGGGAGGCTTCTGGATAGGCTTTCAGTATCGATTTCTTCTCATCGGACGAAAGCAATAGATTACCTTGGTCGCGCGGGATGTTTCCACCAAACATGATCGAAACATCAGAAATTGGCTCAGATGCGCGCAGCACAATGATGTTTGCGCTCTCTGTCAGGTACGCGTTAATGCTCTCAACAGACTTCTGAAAGTCAGAACCGTAGATTGTTTTGCTCCGCTCACCTTTGGCCGCCACCCCAGCAATGATGCAAGTGACTTGGGCGTTGTTGCTTGCGTTGTTCCCCCAAAGAAAATTGTGATGTGCAAAGAATATTTCTTGTTCGTTTTCAAAAATTCGAGGCCAGACCAAAGGGACCTGAACCCCTTGGCAGATTGAATTCGTGGACACAAATGCAAAGCAGCCGCCTGTTCTTATGAAATCTGAAGCCTTCCAAAACCATCCAGAGATATAGTCAATTGCCCGAACTTTTTTCTTCCCTGGCAGTAGTGCGTTCAAGTCCTCCTTCTGCTCTTTGGTCTGGTATTTGTCACCAATATAGGGTGGATTGCCGCAGACATATGTCTCCCCGCCTTCGTTCTCGAAGTCGATCTCGGCCTGATCCACAAGAGACATGAAAAGGTCGTCGGCATGATGCTTCACTCCGGTCCCTGTTGGCGGGCATATGGTCAGCCAATCAAGTCGCAGGGCGTTGCCGCAGGTGATCCAGTTCATCGCGTCGAGCGGCAAAAATTCCGCTAACGCTTCCTTTTGCCCGCGATAGGTCACGTCACACTGATACTCGGCGATAATCAGAGCTAGCCGCGCGATCTCGGCAGGGAAATCACGCAGCTCGATCCCGCGATAGTTCGTCAGCGGTATTTCTGTGCGCCGGTCAGCTTCGTTGCGCCGTTCGTTGATCTCGGCCTCGATCGCCCGCATTTCCTTGTAAGCGATGACAAGGAAGTTGCCCGATCCGCAAGCCGGGTCGAACACCCTGATCTTGGCAACGCGATCTCGAAGGTTGCGCAGCTTACGACGGTTGTCGCCCGCCTCTTCTAGCTTTTCGCGAAGGTCGTCGAGAAAAAGCGGATTGAGCACCTTCAGGATGTTCGGCACGGATGTGTAGTGCATGCCAAGCGCGCCGCGCTCTTCGTCATCGGCCACGGCCTGGATCATCGAGCCAAAGATATCCGGGTTGATTTTCGTCCAGTCAAGGCTGCCGATATGAAGCAGATAGCTGCGTGCGATCTTGGAAAAACGTGGTACGTCCGTGCTGCCCGAAAACAGCCCGCCGTTCACATATGGAAATACATCGGCCCATCGGGGTAGATCCGCAGTCGCGCGTTCCTCGATCGCAGTATTCATCGCGCGGAACAGCTCACTGATCACTTCATGCGTGTTGGAGCTGTCCTTGGCGCTCATTTGCGTGACTGTCGCGGTGAACAGGTCCTCACCGTTCAGGATCGATGTATCCTCGGCAAAGAACAAAAAGATGAGCCGCGCCATGAAGTGGTTCATGTCGTGGCGACGCTCAGCTTTGCCCCAATCAGGGTTATCGTTCAGCAGAGTGATGTAGAGCCGGTTGAGCCGTCCTGTCGCCTTGATGTCGAAGGCGCTCTCGCGGATTTGTTTGACGGTGCTGATGCCTGCGAGCGGCAGGAAGAAGCCGAAGTGATCGGGAAAATCGGTGAACGCGCAGGCGATGGTTTCCCCTGTGCTCAGATCTTCGGCTTCAAGCGCCTCACCATCGGTGGCAAGGATGAATTTCGCCTTGGCTTTTGTTGTGGCCGGACTGGCCTTCAATTGCTCCAGGGTCTTCGTGACCCCACCTGTCGGGCAGGTCTTGATGTGAATATTGTTGGTCTGAAGCACGCCATCCAAGTCAGATTTATTGGATGCGCCGCTGCGCAGCCGCTTTATCGTGGTCTGTTTGTTCCCAAATGCTTCCAAGAAGGCGAATGGGAACTCTTCCGCAAGGAATGGCTGCTCGGCCAAAGCCGATATGGCCTCTTCGATCTCTACGGCGTTCATTTGTCAGCCGCCATGCTGTTATCTGCCGGGTCATCACCGTCTTCGTCGGGAGGGAGATCCTCCGCGACCATCTTATCCCATTCGGCCATGTCACGTTCGTAGGCTTCCTGATCCTTGCCATAGTCTTCCCAGAACGGCGGCGCCGGCAGATCTTCGTGATGATACTTGTACCTTGTCACGGATTTAACGGCTTCGATGATATCGTCAGGCCGCGCCCTTTCTCCACTACGCTGCCATTTGAACATCTGGTCTAAGACATCCCGTTTGGTCGTCATCGGCATATCTTTGTAATTGTTGCCCAAAAAACAGAGCGCTTTTATCGCTTCATCAACAACGAACCTGATCTCATCGTGCTTCGGAGCTTTAGAACCACCCAGCAGAACTTCGTTCAAGTCTGCCCCGGTGAATGCTTCAAGTTGGACAAGAGCACTTGATGGGATCGGTCGTTTGCCCGTTTCGTACATGTAGTAACTTCGCGCTGATACACCCATCATCTCGGCCATTTCTGCCTTTTTGAATTTCCGCTTCTTGCGGAACGCCTCTAAGTTTTCATGGACCCTTACGCTCAGAGCCTCGGCGAGCGTTTGATCATCGATCATTGCCTGCATCGCCGCTTGTTCATCCGCGTGCTGTTGCTCGGGTGAGCGATCATCAGGGGGTAGCTTAAAGCTCATCACAAAAATCGGTCCTATAGTTCCGGTTTTTGTACCTTGATCAGATTCAGCTTGTTTGTAAAGCGGGCCCGCGCATAAATGTAAGAAGTTGCAAGGAATGGAGAAAATCAGTGTCCGAATTGCTTAGTCTAGGCCAAACGCCCGAGGAGTGGAGCAAGCATCTGGCGGGACATGGAGTTCATGTGTCACCTCGCCTTATTCGCTCCAAGGCACGTGCCACCGGGAACTACCGCCAGCTTGGGCATTTGATGCTCCTTTTGCCGTCACATATCGAAGCACTCACCGAACCAGGTAGGCCCGAAATTGATCAGAAAGAAGGATCAGCGGTCCAGTCCAAGGCAACTGGCGAAGAAGGCTAGAGAATGAAGCATGCGCGCATAAATACGGATTGGGGTGCCGCATTGCGCCGCGCCGAAGCTGCGCGGTATTGCGGTCATTCCGCCGGACATTTCGACAAACTTGTGAAAAATGGTACTTATCCACCGGGGCGCGATGCGGACGGTGTTGCTGTCTGGCTGCGTTGGGAACTTGATAGCGCCCTTGCGGAACTTCCGACCGTATCGGGTTCAGACTGGAACCCAACAAACAGCTGTGATGAGGCATTTGGGTGTACATAAAGTTGAAACATCTCAATCCGTCCGGGTGCTTTCCAAGCGGCAATGTTCGGTACTACTATCGCCCCAAAGGTCAGAAGGGCATTGCCATGCCTGATTTGCCTCCGGATGATCAGCGTTTTCTTGACGCGTACGCGGCGGCTTCAGGTGGCGAGGCACCAAGTTATCCTCGGCCAAGGCAAGGCAGTCTCGCGCTAGCTGTCCCCAGATACCTCGCGTCCGACAGCTTTGCGGCTCTTTCTGATGAAACTCGGTCCTCCCGACGTCGAATGTTGGATGAAATTCGCCGAAACCATGGAACAGGACTGGTTCGAGACCTCCGTACCAAACATGTCGAGGCAGCACTCAGCAAATTCTCTGGGCATGCAAGAAATAACCGTCTCAAAGTCTGGCGCGCTTTTGGCAAGTGGCTTGAAGATATCTACAAAATTGAAGACCCCGCTCAAAATGTGAAGAAATCACCCGTCCCCAAGTCAGACGGCCATGTTCCCTGGTCCAAGGATGAGATTGCGACTTTCCGTACGCACTGGCCTATTGGGACATCGGAACGTCTTGCATTCGAGGTTATTTTCTTCACTGGCGCTCGAATTTCGGATGCCTTCCGGCTCGGTCAGGGCAATGTCGATCAGGAAGGCTGGCTGGTGTTCAATCAGCAGAAGACTGGCGGCGAGGTTGCAATTCCATTTAGCCGACCTCTGCCAGATTTCGCCTCGGACATGCAAAGCGATCTTCAGTTTCTTCGTGCGGCGTTGGATGCGCGGTCTGATAAACACATTACCTGGATCACCACTGCCTTCGGGACCTCGCGAAGCGTGAAGGCTGCCGGACAATGGTTTGCAGCCAAAGCGCGGGCGACTGGCATCCAGGGTCGGACGGCACATGGTCTGAGAAAAAGCCGGTCGCAGGCCTTGGCCGAAGCAGGCGGGAACTCAGTTCAAATCGGCGCATGGACAGGGCATGAAAGCCTCTCCGAAATCGAGCGCTACATTCGCGGCCTCAACAAAAGAAAGGTGCTCACCGGCACGGAAACAGAACAAAAAGTTCCAACTTCCGCGACCAAAGTTCCAACTCAACCAAAAAAGACAGGAGAATCAAATGCTTGAAAAAGTGCTGGCAACCCCGGCAGGATTCGAACCTGCAACCTGCCCCTTAGGAGGGAACCATTCATAGCGCTATTCCTTCTGTGATTTCTTGCTCTTGGGTGTTTGTACAGGGTCTTCCTGTACATGGTTTGTACGAAATCGGGCCCTGACATCGGCCTCATCCGTCTCTGCATGGGCATATATGCGCATGGGCAAATTGGGGTCTGACCAGCGGCCTGCCTTGGCCGCAGTGACCGGATCAACGCCCTGACGGACGACCAATTCGGTGAAGAACCCATGGCGTCCTGCCGGGTGGGCGGAGAGATATGGGATACCTGCGCTCTTACAGATCGTCTTCCAACGCGTGTTGTAGCCCGTCGAACTACCGTAGCCGAACACGCGCGGTTTCATAAACTTGCCAGTCTTTCGGTTCTTCGGGCGCTTGGGCGGTAATGCCAGCAGCTCGTCCATCATCTGCGGCGAAACGGTGATCCAACTTTCCGGATGGCCCTTCTGCGCCTTCACCCTGACTTTGTTCTCGGCGGGGCGCAGATCGTCAGGCTCGATCGAGACAGCCTGATCGATCCGCGCCGCCGTCTCGAACATGAAGCGGACCAAAGCAGCATTGTACGGATCAGCAGCGCGACAGAAAGCTTCGATCCATTCTTTGTCAGCGGGCATGCGTTCAACGCGGCTGGTCTTCCCCCGGCGCTTGTCCTGGGCAATGCGCTCAAACTTGTCATAGGGCTTCACCCGAATGAGCGGCGTTCCTTCCAGCTCGTGCGCGTTGTTGATGACTGCACTCGCTGGCGTCACGATCTCGCGCCACCAAGTGTCGCTCGAGGCCTTTGGTTTCAGTTTCGGACCCAGGCCCTTCAAAAGCGCACCAGAAATCGCGCCCAAGGGCATGTCGCCAATCTCTTCAACAATCGGGATCAACTGCTTCGCGGTCTTCGGCGAGGCATTGTAGAGCATGATTGCATCGGAGAACGTCTTGCTCGTCTCATCGCCAACGACATGACGGCGGATTTGCAGTTCAGTTTCACGGGCTACCCAGTCCCGTGCGCCTGCTTCTGTAGTCGATCTAGTGCTGTCGCGGTATGTGCGTGTGATCGGTCGGCCATTGTATTCGATCTTGCCGTAGACGTAGTAGTACTGGCCTCTCTTGTAGATTTGGAGCGGCATGCCTGGCCTCCTTCAAAAATCTTGTCGATCTGTGCGGGCGTGATCAGCATGGTCCGCCCAAGGCGATAGAATGCGCCCGTGTCGTTGGCACGCTCACGCAATGTTCTCTCTGAAATGTCGATACCCATGCCGGACATGACCTCGACCCATTGCGCAGGCGTCTTGCCAAGCCCCAGGATTTGCGAGCTGTCTGATTTGTCGGTCTCTGCCATTTCAGTCATCCTTGTCCGCTTGAGTTGAAACTGCGCGCCGCATGGAATCGCTTGTTAAGCACCATTTGACGTGGTCAGATGGGAAATATCGGAATAGTTCGTCATTTTTTGCAATGTTCGCGAAAAAATACGATCTCGTCAAATGGAAACTGCGAATGGCGCGGAAAGACGCTGAATTGTTTGCTTCGATGGGTGCGCGCCTAACTGTTGCGCGCAATGAAGCGGGACTATCTCAGGCCGCAATGGCCAAAGCGCTTGGTGTTTCACCTAGGGCCTATCACAGTTATGAGAAGGGCCAGCGCGGCATTCCGGTCGAAGCATTGGTGGCGTTCGGCGAGCAATTTGACGTCGATGTGCCCTGGTTATTGTTGGGCACGAAGGCGATACGCGCAGGCCACGATTTCAATGCTTTGAAGGAGATCGAGACCTCACTCGATCAACACCTCAACGCGGAAAACATCAGAATCAAGAGTGAGAAGCGCGGGGCAATCGTCGCGCGTTGGTACCAGTCGCTAGTCGAGGGACGGGAAGTAACGGATGATGACGTTCACACTTGGATCGAACTCGTAAGGGAGTAGGCAAATGCAAAAACCAAGCGACCAATGGAAGAAACTTCGCCGCGCAGCACTGGAACGCGCGCGCCGCAATATGATCGAACCTTTGGAGGTCGTTCACCTCGCACTTCTTGGTGCCAGCGCGCTGTACTTGGCCGGATTTCTGCGCCTAAATCTGTTCGGTCAAACTGACGAATTCTCGCTGGCTTCTGGAGCCTTCGTTCTGCTCGCAGCCGCTGGCGGTCTACTTGTGCCTGTTCTGACTGGATCAGCATTGACACTGCACTTTGCAGACCGTCGTTTGGGGCAGCTTCTTCGTGAATGACGACACAGTAATGATAAGCCGCTGGAATGCACCAAGCCTGGCACACGATGTTCGCGCGTGCTGCGAAAGGGCTTAACCTGAATGGCCTTCGGAGTGTTCATTCACCGCAGTGACTCGATCTACGATGACGTCCCCTCCGAACGCTATCAGTTCCCGCGGCAGTATCTGTCCCGAGTACAGCAATGTGAAGGTGACTGGATCGTGTATCTTGAGCCAAGCAAGGTGAAAGGTACGAAGGGGTACTTCGCAGTCGCAAAGGTTCAAGAGATCATCTCTGACCCTCGAAAGTCTGACATGTTCTTGGCTGTAATCGAGCCTGGAACGTATCTCGATTTCGGTGATCCAGTGCCGTTCCGCGATGCCGAAAACATAGTTGAGAAAGGCCTGCTAAACGACGAGGGTCGCATATCCGGTCGCGCACAGGCAGCTGTGAGAACGCTATCCAATGAAGACTTCGCTAGGATCATCGAGCGCGGGTTATGCGTTGACGATGACTTTCTGCCCCGCGTGGGAGACCTTGCGGCGATTACTGGCTTTCAAGATGTCCAAGCTCCATTTCAACACATGCCAGCTCGCGAGCGCGTCAATCAACTGACCAGCCGCGCGGTGCGGGACCGAAACTTCAGAAAGAATGTCCTAAGGGCCTATGGCGAACGCTGCGCTATTACGGGGCTCCGTTTGATCAACGGAGGCGGGCGAGCCGAAGTAGAAGCGGCCCATATCCGGCCGGTTGAGCAAGACGGGCCCGACATCATTAGCAATGGGATCGCGTTGTCTGGGACTGCCCATTGGATGTTTGACCGCGGATTGGTCGGGCTGAACGATGATCTAACGATACTTGTTTCGAGACAGAGCAACGACGTTGGAGCCGTAACGACGATGATCAATTCAACAGGAAAGCTATTGGCTCCCAGTCGGCGGGCGAACAGACCACGGTTAGAATTCGTTGCATGGCACAGGAATCACTGTTTCAAGGCCTGATGGCTCGTGAGATGGTGCTCGCACGAATGCCAGCCCACCTCACTGATAAAACTACTTGCCTTGCGAATGTGTTAGGCTTCCGGTCTAACGAAATGTGAAACAGATTAAGCAGAGAAACGATGCAATTCCCAGAAAACTTTGATACTGAACGATGCCTGCTCTTCCTTGGCTCCGGATTTTCAGCAGCAGCAACAAATAAGCGGTCTGGGAATCCGCCAGTCGGGAACGGTCTTCAGAAGGCAATTTTGTCTGAAATTGAAGAAGAGCATGCGGATATTGATCTGAAAGATGCAGCCTCTTACGCCGCTAGCAGAGGCGTGAATTTGTATGGACTATTGCATGATCTTTTTGTCATCACGGGGTTGAATGAAGATCAAAAGACCGTTTTGGGCAAGCGGTGGAGAAGGATTTATACCACAAATTACGATGATGCTGTCGAGTTCTTTGAAAAGGACAGCGGAACGGGAACCCGCCAATCATTTTCGATTGATGATGATAGACCTCGCAAGTTTCCTTCGAACACCGTGGTGCATTTGCATGGGTACATTCATGCTTGTGACAAGAAAAATGTTCTTTCACAGCTAGTACTTGATCACCGCTCATATGCAGAGCAAGCGGCCTTGGAGAGCCCGTGGTGGGATCAGTTTGAAAGAGACGTTCAAGGCGCTGAATGGATTTTCTTTGTAGGTTACAATTTAAATGACTTTGCTGTCGCCAAGTACCTGACCAAAGATCCCCGAATTTCCCGGAAAACTAGATTTATTCTGCGCGACCCCGTTAGTGATTACTTACTCGATAGGCTAGAAGGGTACGGCTCAGTTGACTCGATCTCAACGGGTGGATTTGCCGAGGCTTGCGCCAACGCCAAGACTCGTGACCCAATCAGCGATTTTCGTCAACTCAATGCCTTCCGGCTGATCGACCCTTACAAAGACAACAAAGCTGTTGCTCAGCCAACTCCAGTTGAGATTGAGACCTTCCTGACAAAGGGCAACTTCAACTTTCAATCTTTGTCCTCAACCTATCCAAAGGCCGAGTTCGCTCTTCCACGAGCGTCGAAGATGAAAGAGGCGGTCGAGGCTCTTTCAGATTCTAAGACGCTGTTGCTTCATTCTCGAACCGCCAACGGCAAGAGCATCTTTGCCGATATGCTCAGCCTCGAACTGTCGGCCGCTGGCAAGAGTTGCGTACGCTACACAAGTCACAGTGACATCCCCCCGTCAGAGATTGAATTTCTTTCTCAAGTAAATGATCTTGTTGTTTTTTTCAGAACCTATGACGATGTGGTGGCAGTGTCCAACGAAGTTGCCCAGTTGAGGGAGAACGCTACCTTCATTGTCGAAATTAACACCGGCACTGATCAAGTTCGTCGAAGCGAGGTGCACAGTTTCTTGCCAAGTCCAATTGGCAGGCTGGATCTGAATCCACTTGAAAGACAGGATCGACAAGATTTCGGAGAACTTCTCTCGCGTTCAGGCATACCATCAGACGGACTTGATCTGTCGGGGACAGGCCGGACTGAGTTGCGCGATCATCTCGTAGATTTGTTAAACAGCCCTTACATCAAGGAGCGTTTGAACAATGCAGTCAAACCCTTACTAGACGACAAGGAAGCGATGAAAGTTATTGCGACTGCGTGTGTGATGAGAGCATTCTCAATTCATGTCGGGACTGACTTCATCCGTGCGATTACGGGTGGTGATCCCTACGATATTCTTTTGAAAAATGAGGTCGCAGCTCTTGAGTTTGGCGCTTTGTCACCAGATGCGCTCGCATTGCATTCCGCGGTATTTGGCGAGTTTTTCTTGAAGGAACATGTGGGTGCGCGCGGCATAGTAAGCGTCATTTGCCGGTTGGCGATAGAGGCGGCCAAACGCAAGAAAAATGGCGCAAACCTCGGTTCCCAGCGAAGCCGGGAAGCCCGTAAGGCCCTTGGTGCCCTTCTGCAGTACGGAAGAGTATCTTCTCTGCTTGGCAGTGCCGCCGCAGAGACACAGAAATCCATAACTGATCTCTATGAAACACTGAGAGACAACATCATCATCAATGATGAGCCGCTGTTTTGGTTGCAATATAGCATATTTATGCAGGATTTAGGCAACTACGGCATGGCGCGAAACCATCTAGAAACCGCGTATCTACGAGCAGAAGCGACCGAAGGTTTCCGAACTTATCAACTAGATACGAATTATCTGAAGCTAATCCTTCAAGCACCTGCTGACGAAGATGATTTCCCAGGCGACACCGAAATTCTGTTCGATCTTATCGACAAGGTACATGATATGCTGTTGGCACCTGATCACAGAATACATGCAATTCGAGTTCTAGAAGATATCAGAGTCTTCTGCGCCAATAATGGTTCAGACCTCACTGATGGCGAACGTCAACGGCTTTCCATCCAGTGCTTAGGAATCGTAGGGACACTTGAAGCGTTGGATGTCGGTATCAAAACCGAATTTGAAACCGATAGATCAAAAACTGCGGTTGAAGAGGCCGTGGCTCTACTGGCGTCGTACAGTTAACAATGAGAAATGTCCGAACTCGTTCGGTTCGTTTGAGCCGCCGGGCCAATTTAACAGAGGTACGTATCATATCTTGACACATGTATCTCTACGTGATACATCACCCTCATGATCCAAAGCACCAAGGGCAAACTCGCCGCCAACGCTGTAAAAGGCAAATACGGCAAAGGCTTCCCCGGTGATTTGGTAAAGCGCACGCGGGCGATGCTTTCGGCGTTGGATGCTGCGGTTGTTGTCGAGGATTTGCGGCTCCCGCCCGGCAACCACCTGGAAGAACTGAAAGGGGATCGGGCCGGGCAACATTCCGTGCGGATCAATGGGCAATGGCGCATCTGCTTTGTCTGGACGCCGAACGGCCCCGCCGATGTCGAGATTGTGGACTACCATTGAGAGGATACGCTGATGAGCTTGCTTGAAGACCCAATGCACCCAGGTGAAGTCCTGAAAGAGCTTTACCTTGATCCCCTGGAGATGGGGGCCATCGCCTTTGCGCGGCGTCTGGGTGTGCCTCGGACGCGGATCGAGCGGTTGATCAAGGGAACTACGGGGATCACGCCTGACACGGCGCTGCGCCTTGCCCGCGTGTTCAACACGACCCCGGCCTACTGGGTGAACTTGCAGACGAATTATGACATGGCGCGGGCGGCGAAGGATATAGACGTATCTAATATCGAGCCGCTTGTCGCTGCCTAGCATGGCAAGTCGAGATTTAGGGGAACTTGTCTGTGCCTCAAGGTTTCTCCTGACGTCGGCATCTAGTGTCAACAAGTGTGTGGAAAAGTGGCGACAGCCTGCATGATATCTCATTTGTGCGATCGACCCGAGGTTTTGACCACATGCGTAGCAGCGGAATACGCAACGCCTCACATGTGGTTATACTTATGACTCAAGGTTCGAAAACTTCTTAGACTGCGGCCCTCAAATCGCAAGAACTAAGGACACCAGCCGCAAGAGCAAGTCCAACAACTCACGCAGGAGTCTCTTTCGCTTAGACCTGCCGATCCGTCGTTTTGGCGATGTTCTCTTTGATCTCAGAGAGGCTAAGGCCAACAGCAAGACGCGAATTCCATCAAGTACCAAGGCAAGTTCATTTTCCATTTCAGTCTCCTTTCCCAATAGAGATCGGAGTTCTGGAGTGTCGCTTCAACTTATTGATTTATTGAATGAAAATGATTAATCAACTCAATTAATCCCTGCGATGATTTCCGATTGGTATACACAAGTCTCGAAGCCGAGGCTGGTCGCTCAAATAAATCAATTGTCCTAAGTCGATGCGCCAGTACTCTGTTGGTTAAGGCCTCGAAGCAGGTCATGCAGAAAACAAGTTTCGTTCAGACTAAGGGAGGAAGAAATGCCTAAATCGCTCAAAGACTTACGTGGATGGAATCAACCTACTGGCTGCGTGAAAGCAATTAGTATGCCTATTGACCAATATCTCCGGAGCCTAACCCGGGGAATAAGCAATGATGGAGCCTTCAAAGGGGCTCTACACTCATACTGCCAAGAGTACTTTGATCGATGTGGTATCGAGGACTGGGCCTATAGACACCAGATTTGCGACCAATTCCGTAGCGGTCTAGCATTTCCGACTCTGTTATCCATTTGGATCGACTCTGAGGCCTTTCGGTCCGCATACAGCCAGGAACTTGGAGCAAAGCCACCCAGAATCCGGGAGCGCGCACAAGAGCCTAGGTCGACGTTTTTTGCCAAATTCGTCCGTGAATTTTGGTTCGATACTTACAAAGAAGCCGTCTATGGCAATGCCGACAGCGCGCACAACCAAAGGGTAAAGAAGGTTGCTAAGGCGGCCAAGGAAGTCGACCTAGTAGAGTATTTTTATGTCTCTAGGATAGATGTTCGCTACTTTGCCAAGCCAGCGCTTCACTCCTTCTTTACTGAGTTCCTCCCGCAGAAAATGGACATCAAATGAAACCTTTGAGGCAGGGATTCTAATCGAGTTATCGCCGCCCTTAGTTGGGCAACAATGAGAAACAGGGAGAATGTAATGACTGCGTTAGACCCCAAAAAAGCTGCTCCACAAAGGTATTGTGGAGCGGCTGACACCCAAGCCGGAGACTTCATAGGCACCTTTGTTTGTTTAAACAGCCTTTATCAAGTTGTCGAAGACTGGCTGATCAGACTTCGTGCAAACGGCTCCGACCCGGGCTTTGTGCGCCTGCTTCAAAACGTCGAAGTCGTCGATATTGTCGATGGCAACATGTTGATTACTTGGCGTGATGATGGAACGGATATCGCAAGCGTACACCGTACACTTGATTTGCTGCACCATGACATCAGTGAAGGCTGCTGTGGGCTGGTTTGGCCGCCGGGCGCTACGGGTTTTCACCTTCTAAATCGAGGGACCGAAGAGAGATGCGGTGGGCGCGGCTATATTAGTCAAATTGAGCATTTGCCTGCGAAAAGGACAGCGATTATCGCACTCGAGAACAAAAAAAAAGACCACATTGAAAGCGCAGGAGCCGCCGAACAAATGAAAGACATGCAAAAAATCGAGGACCGTTTGTGTGATAATGCACTCACAGAATTTCCTTCAGCAAATCAAGTCGTTGAACTCGCAGCCGAAGTCCTATCTGTAAAGGAATGGTCTCTTCGTGGGATCAGCACAACCTTGGAACCAGACGCAAGAGCGCGCGGTATCCTAGCCTTTTGCTTTGTTGCGCTGGTACCGTGTGACCCGGAACAGTTTGCCGAGTACATGAACTACCGCTCCATGGAAGAAATCCAGACCGATGCAAGTTACGGTCGGTTTTTGATGGAGGCAGATTCGCAGGACGCGAGTGTCGGAAAGTCGTTATGGGCAGAGCTGTTCAGCCTTCAAAAGCCTGACTTTCCAATGGAAGTGGCGGATGAGATTAAGGATGCGTTTTCGTTCGATGAATCTGAGCATGGTGACAACATAGTGAGCATGACAGCGTATCGAGAAAAGCTTGGCGGCGATGAAGTCGTTAAGGGTCTAGGAGACCTGTTTTCACAGCTGTCTTAAGATAGGTCAGATCAATCATTCCATTCGGCCAGTCTCAAAAGATTGGCCGAATGACATTTCTCGACATGCACTGCGATTATGCATTCAGCCGATTTGGTCACTACATAGACAGGGAAGCCAACGCGGCGAGCCCGTAAGGCCAACCTCAATGCCGCAACCCCCGCTCCGCATGCGCTTCCTGGCTGTCTAGCTGTCCCTCAATCTCTCGGCGGCGGCTTTCGCTAAGGTCAAGCTCTGCTGCAAGCTCTCGTCCAGCGTCTTGTAGTTCGCCTCGTCGTTCAGCAATCCGCTCAAGGCCTGCATGGATGCGGCTTGTGAACGAATGAGCAAGGTCACGCAGTCTTTCAAGCCAGCCAGTTCCCTCTCGATCCTGCCGGTCGAGCGTGTCTCCAAGGCGGTCAAGTCCTTCGCGGAGGCCTCTGAGGCCGTCACCAACCGCTCGACGCAGGCGAGCAAGTCGCGTTCCAAGGCTGTCAGTTGGGTCATCTAGTTCTCCTCGATCCGAATGCAGGTGACATGTCTCTCGCCCATCGTGCAAGTCCTGAGCCGTGTCTTCGACGGGTCCAGGATCAGCCATGTCCCCCCGGGCCGTTCGATCCGTGTCAGGCCCAGTTCCGTCAGCTCCGAGCGGTTCAGATGCACCGTCCAGAAGAAGCTCGCGGCCATCATCGAGGCGATCCCTGTCACCAACATCGCCACGATCAGCCAGGGCGAGATCATCAGCCAAAGGCGGATCGATTTCAGCCGCGTCTCGAACAGGCGCGCCGTCTCGGTCTGAAAGCGGCGCGTATCGCTCGCGATGGTATGCTGCGCGGTGCCCACAATGTTCTTCAAATCGATCCTGAAGCTCTTGAGCTGGGACGAGATCGAGGCGACGTGTTCCTGTCTGATCTCGTCGAGCTCCGCGTTCAGTTTCTCGCTCAACCGGGTCGGCTTGCCAGTCTTCATGGAAAATCTCTCCTTTCAGCCGCCAGCGTTCGCCGGTCTCCGGATCGCGGGCGGTGATGTAGGCCTTGCCGGTCCGCGGCAGATCGAAGCCTGCGTCGGTGAGCGCCTCAATCATGGTCGCGCGGTCTGTGATCAGGCCCAAATCAATCTGGTCCAGTATCCAGGCGTGCAGCTCGTCCCGGCCCTGGGCGCGGGTCGGGGCCTCGATGGTGTCACGCACCTCCTGAGCGCGCTCCACGTCCATCGGGTCGGCCCAGCCGTGGCGCTGGTTCATCACGTCGCGCAGGCTGTCGTAGGCGTCCTGATATCCGGGCGGTGCAATGTTGAGGCTCTTGCCCGTCGTCAGCTCCAGGCGCGGCGTGCAGAAGTGAAGCTCGACCCGGCCTTCGTGGCGATGGCGGACCCAGAGCACCTCATATTGCTCAGGGTCCAGCCCCGCGAAGGCCAGCCGCTCGAACTGGTCCATGACCTCGGCCTGCTGGTCGTCGGTCGGGGCGTCGCTGTCGGCAAAGCTGATCACGCCCGCGCGGTAGGTCCAATGGTGGCGACTGGCATCGATCAGGGCCTCGGTGCGCTCGGGGTTGCCGCGCAGGACCTCGGGCAGCGGATCGCGTGTGACGGTCACTGGCTGGCCCTCTGCATCACGGATCAGGTCGCGATTGCCGTCATAGGCCAGCACACGCTCGGCCACGAGGTACCCGACCGGCCCCGCGCCCGCGCCCTTGCCATTGGGGAAGAACTTGATCAGCACCGCCGCGCCTCATCAAGGAGCGCGGCAAGCTGGCGTTCGATCACCACGAGGCGGCGGGCGACTGTGAGCGTGTCGAGGTCCGTGCGGCCGACCTTCATGGCGTGGTTCAGCCAGCGGGCGATCTGGTTGAGGTTGCCGCCGATGCGCCCGACGGCCAACACAAGCGCCGGATCGACGCGGGGCACGGGTTTGCGGCGACGCGCTTCCGTGAGGCCCAAAGCCTCGCGCAGAAGCGTCGAGGCAGGCAGGCCAGCGGCCTCGGCCTTGGCGCGCAGTAGGGCCTTCTCGGACGCGGTGCAGCGGAAGACGAAGGTCTCGGTCAGCGGCTCTTTGGCGGGGGTCTTGCCCCCGCCGGTGGGGTTCGAAGGGGAGGCGTGCCGCCCCTCGCAAGGTCCCGTGTCATCGGCGCAGCCGTATGACATGGGTCGCCTTGCTGTTTGCGCTTCGGTGGAATCAGGAATGCTCATGATCTGAGTCCTGCCGCCTGGATTTGTGCCTGCGTCACCAACTTAGCGGCCAGCAGTGCATCAACTTGGACCGACGTGATATGGCGGCAGAGCGGATGCTTGTCGGTCACCCAATTCGCCAAGCCTGCGAGCATCACCGCTTCCTTCGCCTTGGCCGCTTCTTTGCCTCTGGCGATGTCTTCGACGTAGGCCCGCCAGCGTCCCGACCTAAGCCAGTTGTCGGAGAAACAAACCTTCGAGCGGGTGAAGCCCGCGCTCTCAGTCGCATAGGCCTTCACAGCCTGCAACAGGTCCTCGACCTCTGTTCCGGCATCCAAGACGTCCCTGATCCGCCCGAGGCATTCAGTCTTTCCGCGCAACCGGTCGGGCGGATAGGAGGCCAAAATCTTCTCAGCTACTTCTTCCTCCGCCACCACGCGCTCGCGCGTAGGAGGTTTATGGATGGTTTTAGGATGGTTTGGGGGCCGTGGTGGCCCCGGTACCCCGGCCACTGTGGCCCCCGTTCCGGGTCCAGTCTGGACGGGGTCCACTGTGGCCCCCGTCTCGATCTCGGGTTCTGCGGTGAGTTCGAGCGCCTCGATCTTGGCCAAATCGATCCGGTAGACGACGGTGAATCCATTCTTGCAACCGCGCGCGCCGGTCTCGACCAGGATACCTTCCTTCAGGAACTCCCGGATCGTCCGCTTGACGGTGGTCTCTCCCAACTCCGTATGCCGCTGGATCGTCCCCTTTGAACACCAGATACCCGACCCATCATCCGACGCCTTGTCCGCCAGAAACATGATGATCTGCTTGCGTGTCGCACTCCCAAACTTTCGCTCCGCGCATGCATTCGCGACACGCCAGCTCATCGGATGGCCTCAAAAGCCGCACAGACGTGCGAATTTTGTACAGGTTTTGTACGAGATTTCGGTCGTTTTCGGGGAATTCGGCGGAAAACGAAACGGGCCTTTCTGCAGGCTCGGACAGAACCCCTTGCAAATAAGTCATATTTTTCAGGCAGTTTTGGCGACCCCGGCAGGATTCGAACCTGCAACCTGCCCCTTAGGAGGGGGCTGCTCTATCCAGTTGAGCCACGGGGCCGACTGCCCCCGGAGTTATCGCCTTGATCGCCCGTTGTCACCCTGTTCAACGCCACACCGCCACCGGGAATGCTTGAAATCCCTGCGTATTTGACGGTAACTCGGATCCATGACCTGTGTGAGGACTGAGCTTGACTGATCGCACCCAACGCCCGCTGACATTGCGGGATGTGTCTGCCGCCTCTGGCGTGTCGGAAATGACCGTAAGCCGGGTCTTGCGCAATCGCGGCGACGTGTCCGAGGCCACCCGCGCCAAGGTGCTGGAAGCGGCAAAAACCCTTGGCTACGTGCCCAATCAGATCGCAGGCTCGCTTGCCTCGCAACACGTCAATCTGGTGGCGGTCATTATCCCTTCCCTCAGCAATATGGTGTTCCCCGAAGTGTTGACGGGCATCAACCAGGTGCTTGAAAACTCGCCACTTCAGCCCGTGTTCGGCGTCACCGACTACATGCGCGACAAGGAAGAGCGGGTGCTTTACGAGATGCTGTCCTGGCGCCCCTCGGGGGTGATCATTGCGGGGCTTGAACACTCGGATGCAGCGCAGGCGATGTTGAAAAATGCCGGTATTCCAGTGGTTGAAATCATGGATACCGACGGCAACCCGGTCGACAATATGGTCGGCATTTCGCACCGGCAGGCGGGCCTTGATATGGCGCGCGCGATCCTCAAACAAGGCTATTCCCGGATCGGGTTCATGGGCACCTCCATGCCGCGCGACCACCGCGCCCGCAAACGCTTCGAAGGGCTGACAGAAGGGCTCGCCAAAGCGGGGATCGAGATTGAGGCGCGTGATTTTTACGAAGGCGGCTCGGCGCTCGCCAAAGGGCGCGAAATGACGGCTGCCATGCTGGACGCGAACCCGGACCTCGATTTTCTGTATTATTCCAATGATATGATCGGTGCGGGCGGGCTGCTGTACCTGCTGGACGAAGGGATCGACGTGCCGGGACAGATCGGGCTTGCCGGGTTCAACGGGGTCGAATTGCTGCAAGGGCTACCACGCCAATTGGCGACCACAGACGCATGTCGGCTTGAGATTGGCCGTGCGGCAGCGGACATCATCCTCGCGCATAACGACCCGGATGGCGACCACAGCCCCAAGCACACAACGCTGACCCCCAAGATCTCCTATGGCGACACGCTGCGCCGTCACATGCGTCAGCCCACCGGGTCGTGAGCCCCTTTACACTGACAAACGCGCAGGCGCGTCTCGTTTTTCTCGACCGTCACGCCTTGTCAGAGTCCCCTCAGGGGCCTGCGCACGGGACCGAGTTGCTCACCTTGATTGAACGTCTGGGGTTTGTGCAGCTCGACAGTATCAACACAGTCGCACGCGCCCACGATATGATCCTGTTTTCGCGCAAGCCCCGGTATCGACCAAAGGCCTTGAAGCGTCTTTATGAACAGGACCGGGTTCTGTTTGAACACTGGACCCACGATGCCGCCATGATCCCTGTGCGATTCTATCCTTACTGGCATATGCGTCGGTCTCGCGATGCCGCCCGTCTGCCCGAAAGGTGGTCAGAGTGGCGGCGCGAAGGGTTCGAAGCGAAGTTCGAACCCGTTCTCGACCGTATTCGAGATCGTGGGCCATGCTGTTCGGGCGATGTGGGCGAGGATGAAAAACGCAACTCCGGCGGGTGGTGGGATTGGCACCCCTCCAAGACTGCGCTGGAATATCTGTGGCGCAGTGGGGCCTTGCAGGTTGTGCGTCGTGAGGGATTTCAGAAATACTATGACCTGACCGAACGGGTCTTTGACCAGACCACTATTGGCAACGCCCCGGACGAAGCCGAAACCATCGACTGGTGCTGCCGCGAAGCACTGGATCGGTTGGGTTTTGCCACCCACGGCGAGTTAGCGGCATTCTGGGATCACATCTCTCCGGCAGAGGCCAAGGTCTGGTGCAGCGAGGCACTGGCCGCCGGGCGCATCATCCAAGTCAACGTCACAGGCATGGATGGAACTGCACGCCCCGCTTTTGCGCGGCCTGATCTGCCGGACGATCCCGGTTTGACCCTTGATCCCACCCCCCGCCTGCGCGTGCTCAGCCCCTTTGATCCGGCCTTACGCGACCGCAAGCGGGCCGAACGCCTGTTCGGATTCACCTACCGGATCGAGATTTTCGTACCAGAACCCAAGCGCACATACGGCTACTATGTCTTTCCGCTGATGGAAGGCGACAAACTGGTCGGGCGCATTGATATGAAGGCGTTTCGTGCGGACGACACTTTGCGGGTCCGCGCCCTGTGGCCCGAACGTGGGGTGCGGTGGGGCAAGGGTCGCCAGCGGAAACTAGAGGTGGAACTCGACCGCATGCTGCGCCTTGCCGGAGTCAACCAACTGGCATTTGACGATGGCTGGATGCGCGACCCTGTATGAACACCGATTGCACCGCCCGAAGGAAACGATAGATTGGCGGGTATGGAGACACTCCCTTTTTCCCCTTTGATCCGCTCGGTGGGTTTGACCGGTGTATTGGTCACATTCGGCGCGCGCGCCACGGACGAGGCCAATCGCGCCGCGATTGCGTTTCGCGGGGCGGTGGATGCGCTGGCATGGCCTGAAGTGGGCGAAAGCAGCAGCACTCTGGTGTCTGCATTTTTCCAGATCGATCTGTCCGCACATTCCTTTTCGATGATCCGTGACCGATTGGCCGACCTCCTCGCCAGCCGCGATTGGTCGGCCACGCCCCTGCCCAAGGGCCGCGCCCTGTGGACCATTCCGGCTGTATTTGGCGGAACCCGCGCCCCGCAATTCAACGAAGCCGCCGAGGCCGCAGGCCTGAGCGCAACACAGGCATTGGCGGACCTGACCCAGACCCGACTGCGTGTTCTGACGTTGGGATTTGCGCCCGGCCAGCCCTATCTGGGCATATTGGGCGCGGCATGGGACATTCCACGCCAAATCGGGCTGACCCCCAACGTGCCTGAAGGTGCCTTGGTTGCTGCGGTGCGGCAAGTCTGTTTGTTTGCCAAGGACACCCCGACCGGGTGGCGTCATGTGGGCCAGTCGGCCTTTGCCTGCTTTCGCCCCGACGCAGAGGTACCATTCCCCCTCGCACCGGGAGACGAGGTGCAATTTGCCGAGGTCTCCGTTGCCGAACTCGAACGGCTCGAAGCCCACGGGATCGACGGCGCGGAACGCACGGTGATCGCATGAGGGCGCTGATCGTGCATCAGGTCGGACCCGGCGTTGCCGTACAGGATTTGGGACGGCCCGGCTTTCTGGCTGTGGGCTTGACCCGCGGCGGTGCGGCGGATGTTTTGGCTCTGCACGAAGGGGCGACCCTGTTGGGCCAAAGCGTGGATCGCGCCGCGTTGGAGATGGTTGGCACCGGTGGTACCTTTGAGGCCAGCGAGGACATGCGCATCGCATTGACCGGGGCCGTGATGAGCGCGCAGATTGATGGCGAAACGGTGGCGTGGAATGCCAGCCATGCTGTGCCAAAAGGGGCGCGGCTGGTTGTCGGGCCGACACGATCCGGCGCATATGGCTATCTGCATGTGGGCGGCGGGTTTGAAACGGAACCAACGCTCGGGTCCCGCGCGACACATCAGTCCTGCGGGCTTGGGGCATTGATCACCGCAGGCCAAACCCTGCTGGTTGGCCAGGACAAAAGGCGCGATATCGGCATGACATTGGCCGTTCCCCCTCGCCTGTCGGGGGGTGTCGTGCGCATCGTACCATCCATGCAAACGATGGATTTTGATGCTGATATCCGCACAAGATTCGAAGCAACCACCTTTCGCCGTGACCCACGGGCCAACCGCCAGGGCATACGGCTGGACAGCAACGGGCCGGGTTTTTCCAACCCCAGCGCCCTCAGCATCGTCAGCGAAGTGATTGTGCCCGGTGACATCCAGATCACCGGGGACGGAACCCCGTTTGTGTTGATGGCCGAAAGCCAGACGACAGGCGGCTATCCACGGATCGGAACCGTCCTACCCTGCGATCTGCCAAGGGTTGCCCAAGCCCCGGCGGGGGCCGAATTGCAGTTCGAGTTTCTGGAGCTTGAGGCTGGGGCGCAAGTGCAGGCCCGCGCCAATGCCGATTGGGCGAAACTGCGCACGAGTGTGACGCCGCTGGTGCGCGATCCTGCGACGATGCAGGATCTGCTCAGTTATCAATTGGTCAGCGGTGCCGTCTCCGCGACCCACTCTGATCTGGACAAAGGATAAGCCATGTATGTCGATCTGAACGCCGATATGGGAGAGAGTTTTGGCCCGTGGACCATGGGCGATGATGCGGCCCTGCTGCGCACGGTGACATCCGCCAACATCGCCTGCGGGGCCCATGCCGGTGATCCCGATGTGATGGCCAAGACAATGAGTATTGCGCTGGAACAAGGCGTGGGGATCGGATCACATCCGGGCTTTGCCGACATTCAGGGGTTCGGGCGGCGGCGCATCGACATGCCGCTGGCCTCTTTACAGAACTCGATCCGCTGTCAGGTGGGCGCGACATTGGGCATGGCGCGGGCCTTGGGGGCCGAGGTGCGGCATATCAAATTGCACGGCGCGCTTGGCAACATGACCTCCGAAGACGAGGATATGGCGCGGGGCTGTTACGAGGCGGCATTATCCGCGCACCCGGATGCGATTGTAATGGTGCTGGCCGCGACAGCGCAGGAACGCGCGGCGCGCGCGTTGGGCGCGCGTTTTGCCTGCGAAATCTTTGCGGACCGGGCTTACAACTCGGATGCCACCCTAGTCGATCGGCGCAAGCCCGGCGCGGTGATCCATGACGCGGATCTGGCCGGCAAACGGATGGTCGAGATGGTCAAGGCCCAAGCCATCATCACCGAAGACGGTACCCGCATCGACACCCCCATCGACAGCATTTGCTGTCACGGTGACACGCCCGAAGCCGTCGATATCGCAGCCTCCGTGCGCCGCACGCTCGAGGCCGAGGGGATTACCGTGCGCAAGTTCGAGGGACGCACGGGCTAAGACGTAAGGCGGAGGTGTCCTCCGCCAATCCGCCCTCAGACCAGATCGGCGTCGGTCATAATCTCGACCAGCGCAGGCCCATCCACATCCAATGCCTTTTGCAAGGCCGCTTCAACCGCGTCCGAGGACACGACCTTTTCCCCATGCGCGCCGCAAATCTTGGCGAAGGCGGCAAAGGAGGGGTTGTGCAGATCGGTTTCCCAGACCGGCCATTCGCCTGATTTCTGCTCCTTAGTGATCTTGCCCAGCTGACCGTTGTGCAGCAGCACATGGGTGATATCCATGCCGTATTTCACTGCCGTGGTCAGCTCCATCGGGTACTGCCCAAAGCCGCCATCGCCCGAGATCGAGATCACCTTGCGCCCCTTCAGCCACTCGAAATCCTGCGTGGCAGCCCATGCGCCCATGGCCGCAGGAAAGCCAAAGCCGATGGACCCCAAATAGCCCGACATCAGCACCCGCTGGCCCTTGGTTTCAAAGTAGCGCCCAAAGGAATAGGTGTTGTTGCCCACGTCCACCGCGATGATTGAGTCGGCAGGCGCGACTTTCGACAGTGCATCGAAGATGGCAAAGGCGTGGATGCCTTTCTCGGTCTCCTCGGCCATGCGCGCGTGTTTCTCACGCCGCCAGATGTCCCACCGCTCCGCCAATTCGCTGACCTGATCAGGCGCATCAGCAGGGCGTTTGAGTGCGGGTACGACCGCCTCGCAGAATGCCCCGATCTCACCCCAGATCGGCAGCTCAACCGGGTGGAATTTACCCAACTGCATCCGCTCGTAATCTACCTGAATGATGGGTTTGGATTTCTCGATCCCTGTATGGTTGGAAAAGGATGTGCCAAGCGTCAGGATCAAGTCCGCCTCGTTCATAAACCATGACGCAATAGGCGTACCAGACCGCCCCAGCACACCTCCGGCCAATGGGTGATCGTCCGCGATCAACCCCTTGCCCTTGAATGTGGTCAGCACAGGCGCACCAAGCTTCTCGGCCAACGTCGTGATCGCCTCCATATGATCCCACGCGCCATAGCCGATCACGAGAATAGGCCGTTTTGCGCCGTTCAGCATCTTGGCCGCGTCCGCCACGTCCTCGTCAGATGGTTTCACAACCGTCCGACCCATCCGTCCGTCAGGCGTGCTGGCTGGCGCGTCCGAAGCGTTGGTCTGCATATCATCGGGAAAGATCAGATGCGCCACGTCCTGCTGCACCAGCGCGTTCTTCATCGCCAGCGACACAAGCTCGGAATGGTTCGAGGTGCTCAGCACCGTCTGGCTGAACTTCGTCACCGCATCAAAGGCCGAGGCCAGGTCGATATCCTGAAACGCACCAGGACCAAACACTTGCGTCTGGACCTGTCCAGTCAGGGCCAACACCGGCGCGCGGTCCACCTTGGCATCCCATAGACCAGTCAACAGGTTGGTAGCACCGGGGCCTGCGATGGTCAGGCAGGCGGCAGGATGGCCCGTCAGCTTGCCATAGGCTGATGCGGCAAAGGCCGCGGCCCCCTCGTGCCGGATGCCCACATAGTTCATCTCACCCGCTTCAACGCGCATCCGGATCGCATCCGCCAGCCCGAGATTCGAGTGACCCACCATACCAAAGACGTGTTTGATCCCCCAGTTGACCATGCTTTCAGCCATTTGGTCAGACACAGTGCGCTCGTGCGGTGGTTCAGGCTCAAGACCCACAAAAATCTCGTCACCATCGATCTTGATCGGATAGATCGTCTGCCCGCTATCTTCATGCCCGCCGGGAGGGGCACCCGTCAGCGGATCAAAATCCCACCCATGCCATGGACAGCGGATCCAGCATTTGCCGCCCTCGCCCCGTTCAATCGACCCTTCACCCAAAGGACCCCGCTGGTGGGGGCAGTGATTGTCCATCGCCGCCCACTGCCCGTCAAAGTGCGACAGGCAAATCGACGTCGTGCGCGCCGTCACAGTCTTTACGCGCCCCTCGGGTAAGTCGCCCGTGTGCCCCACGCTGATCCAATCCAGTGTGCCAGTGTCCGTGTCGCTCATGTTACTCCTCCAAAGGGCACACCCGAAATGTCGGACATGTCCTTTTTCCATGTGGTCAAGTCGTCGATGTTGAATTTGTTGAGGTGATCATGCCCACAGGCGCGCGCCATCACCTGCATCAGCTCGGTACTTGCCTCAAAGAAGTTGGCAAGCTGGCGGGCCGATTTCTCGACAATCAGGCGATTGACCAAATGCGGCTTCTGGCTCGCGATCCCGACCGGGCAATTGTTGGTGTGGCAGGCGCGCATGGCCAAACATCCGATGGCTTGCATGGCCGAATTCGACAGCGCAATCGCATCCGCACCCAAGGCCAGCGCCTTGATGAAATCCGCGGGTTTGCGCAAGCCCCCTGTAATGACAAGGCTCACATCGTGCCGCTCCAGCCGGTCAAGATGGGCACGGGCGCGGGCCAGTGCGGGGATCGTAGGCACCGAGATATTGTCGCGAAAGATCGTGGGCGCGGCACCTGTACCGCCGCCGCGCCCATCAAGGATGATGTAATCAACGCCCACAACCAACGCCGCATCAATGTCCTTTTCGATGTGCTGCGCGCTCAGCTTGTAGCCGATGGGAATGCCGCCCGTACGCTCGCGCACCTCATCGGCAAAGTCCCTGATCTGCGCCGGATCGCTCCAGTCCGGAAAACGTGCGGGTGAAATGGCCGCTTCGCCCTCTTCCAGCCCACGCACCTCGGCGATTTTTGCGTTGACCTTGTGGCCAGGCAAATGCCCGCCCGTTCCTGTTTTCGCTGCCTGCCCACCTTTGAAATGGAAGGCCTGCACTTTGGCGACCTTGTCCCAACTGAACCCAAACCGGGCCGAGGCGAGTTCGTAGAAATACCTGGAATTGGCATCCTGCTCTTCGGGCAGCATGCCGCCTTCGCCCGAACAAATGCCAGTGCCTGCAATCTGTGCGCCACGTGCCAATGCAATCTTGGCCGGTTCGGACAGCGCGCCATAGGACATATCTGACACAAACAGCGGAATATCGAGGCGGAGCGGTTTTTTGGCATTGGGCCCAATGATCACTTCGGTGCCCACGGCATCATCATCCAGCAGCGGCGGCTTGTGCAATTGCGCGGTCAGCAATTGGATATCGTCCCAGTCAGGCAATTCAAGGCGCGACACCCCCATCGCATCCACCACACCGTGATGCCCGGTTTTGGACAGACCATCGCGGGCGTATTGCTGGATCAGACCTGTGTAGGGTTCCTCCTGCGCTCCTTTGGAAGGGTCGGCATAAAGGCCCAGATAGGCGTCGCGGCTGTAGGGTTGCGGGTTCTCGAAACCCCATTGCTTGATCTCATCCGCATCAACGCAAATGTCGTCGCCATCCACCCACGATTTGAACTTGGGCAACGCCTCATTGTTGGCATATTCACTGACGCCGCTGTCGAGGCGATAGTCCCAATCGTGCACCCCGCAGATCAGGTTGTTGCCTCGCACAAACCCGTCCGCCATAAGTGCGCCTCTGTGCAGACAGCGCCCGTAAAAGACCGAGATATCATCGTCAAAGCGCACCACCACCAGATCGACTTCACCCACAATGGCATAGGCAGGTGTTCGATCGGCCAGCTTGGACAGCTGCGCCACAATTTCTTTTGTCATCAATAGGTCCTGAATTTCGAGTTGGGCTCAGGATTGCATAGCGAAGCATAGAAAGCACCTCTCAATTCCTGCCGTGACAGCGATGGCAAAAGTTGGCTTGGGGTATTCGCGGGCCACCAAGGGTGTAGATCACTGTCGCCGTGGTCCAACACCGTCTTGATATCAAAAAGCAGGTCATGGGATGTCAGATATGTGCGCAAAAAACTGTGCCCTTGCTCACCAACTCGTGATGCGCGACGGCGCAGATTTTACCCCACTTCGGCCATCTGCCCGGTCCGTGCAGCCGTTTTAATCGCCTCAATCACCTGCACGGCGCGCAGCCCATCCGCCGCACTCACAAGCGGTTGCGCCCGTCCTTTGATCACATCTGCAAAGTGGGCGATTTGCGCGGACAGCGCATCAGCCAGGGGCAATGGCACGCGGGTTTGCGTAATCGGTGCCCACCAGTCGGGCCCTCCCTCTTGCGACCAGACCGTCAGGTTGGGCAGCGCCAACGACCCGCGCGTGCCGCCGATCACATAGCTGGACTGGTCCGTCTTGGGGTATGCTGGATTTTCCCCCGCGGTCAGCTCCCAACTCCATGGGCCAAGGGCCACATCCGACAGGTTCAACGTGCCCAACATACCGGATGCGAATTTGACAATCGCCACGCTGACTTCTTCGGCGTTCGTGCCACGCACCACATTGCTTTCGAAAGCATGGACGGTGGTGATCGGCCCACACAGATGCATCAGGACATCAACGTCATGGATCAGGTTGATAAAGAGCGGACCCGCGCCCGCACCCTGCCGCCACGCAGCGGCAAAATAGTGATCCGGTTTGGGGAGCCAACACTGCCCATGCAAGGTCGTCAGCATGCCAAGCTGGCCCGACGCGATGATCTCCTTGGCTTTGGCAATCAGCGGGTTGTGGCGGCGATGATGCCCCACAAGGATCGGCACATCGCCCGCTGCCGCGACAAGTTCAGCCCCTTCGGCAGCGGTGCTTGTCAGCGGTTTTTCGATCAACATGGGGCAGTCCGCATCGATCAGCGTTTTGGCCAGCGTCGCGTGCAGCGCGTTTGGGACGGCAAGGATCACCCCGTCCGACATTGACGCCAGATCGCCAAGCGTGTCAGCGATGGGCCACGGGCTGTCCTTGACACCCGGATCAAGCACCGCCGACAAGGTAACGCCCGGTGTGCGTTCAATCGCCGCGATATGCTGTTTGCCGATCAGTCCGATCCCGGCCACTCCAATGCGGATCATGCGATATCTCCCTTGAGGGCGGCCATGATCCCTCGCAACTCGGCCAGACCGCGCATGCGCCCGATCAACGGATAGCCGGGCAGGCTGTCGCGGCCCCGATCGTCCAGGAGTTCCTGACCGTGATCAGGACGCATCGGGATCGCATGATCTTCGCATCCTTCCGCCCGTCGACGCGCCTCTTCCTTCATCAACGCGCGCAAAGCAGCGACCATATCAGTGTCGCCTTCAAGGTGGGCCGCTTCGAAAAAGCCGGGTCGATCCGGGTCGGGCGAGGGCAACCGCTTGGTGTTGCGCAAGTGGGCGAAATGGATCCGGGGGCCAAGGCGGGTCACGAAATCCACTACCTCAAACTGAGGGGCTACCCCAAGTGACCCCGTGCACAGAGTTGCTCCATTGGCTGGGGTATCCACCGCATTCAGCGCGATCTCATAATCCGTCGTCGAAGACATGACCCGCGGCAATCCCAATAGGGAAAACGGTGGGTCATCAGGGTGGCAACACAAACGAAGCCCCAGCGTCTCGGCCAACGGTGCCACCTCACCCAGAAAGTCGATCAGGTTCTGGCGCAGTTGGGCCGCTGATATCCCGGCATAGCTCGCCAATCGCGTGCGCACATCCTCCAGCGTCCAGCCGTCATTTGCGCCTGGCAAACCAGCGATAACCGTGTGGGTCAGATTGGCCTTGGCCGCGTCATCCATGGCTACAAACGCAGACTTGGCGGCCTCTTGCACCGCCACGTTGTAGTCCTCCGCGGCACCGTTCCGTTTGAGAATGTGCAGATCAAATGCTGCAAATACGGCCAGATCGAACAACATCGCTGTGCCACCATGGGGTTGCGGCGCGTGGGTCTGGGTACGGGTCCAATCGAGGATCGGCATGAAGTTATAGCAAATCGTGCGCACACCTTGGTCGGCCAGTGCGCGCATGCTGGATTTGTAGTGCATCAGGTGGTCGGCCATGTCAGGGCCTTGGGTCTTGATGGCCTCCGACACCGGCAGGCTTTCGACCACCTCCCACGTGAGACCGACACGTTCTATCATCCCCTTGCGCGCGGCAATCGCATCTGCGGGCCATGGCGCGCCCGGCGCAAAGCCGTGCAATGCGGTAACAACCCCGGTAGCCCCGACCTGGGGCAGATCGGAAAGTTGCGTGGGATCGTCCGGGCCAAACCAGCGCCAACACTCGATCATGGCTGCCATCCTGTGTGCAAAGGGTGATCGGGATCGAGCGGCAGCGCAACAGGTGTGCCACTGCGATGCGACGCGTAAATCGCCGTGACCAAAGCGATCGAGGCCGCACCGTCCTCAAAACTCACGGCGGTATTGGGTTGATCGCTCAGCACCTTTTGAACCTCACTCAGAAAACCGGCGAACCCCGCGGGGCCCGTTGGGGTCGCCGAAACAACCGCATCGATCTGCGCCTGTTTTGCCGGATCGCGTGCGGTGAACGTCCATGCCCCCTGCCCTGGCGCATACGGGTTCGTATCCGAAGTTGCGGTCAAATGCTCATAGACGAACCGCAGCCGCGTTTCGTCCCGCGCATGTCCCAATGTAACCGAGCTTGTCGCCAGCGCACCGCCCTCCAACTCGAATATAAGCGCGGCGGAGTCCTCGGTATCGATCGGGTTCACAATCGTGTTCAGTCGGGCGATTACGCGGGTGATCGGTGCCATGAAATGAGCGAGCAAATCATGCGCATGGATCGCATGGCCCAGCACCGCGCCTCCTTGTTCACCCGCCCATGTGCCACGCCACGGAACCTCGTAGTAATCCGCCCCCCGGTTCCAATGCGTCTCAAGGGATGCGGCGCGCGGTGCGCCTGTCAGCCCTGCATCCTTCAAGGCGCGCAACTGATCGAACGCTGGCCCAAAGCGGTACTGGAACACCGGAAAGATATGGCGCTTGGCCCGCTCCATCGCGTCGCGCAGGGTGTCGATATCGGCCATGGAAGTCGCAAGGGGCTTCTCGCAAATCACGTGTTTTCCGACAGCAAGCGCCTTGAGCGCGATGGGCACATGCAAGTGAGGCGGCAGGCAGATATCGATCAGGCCCACATCGGCAGATATCGCCTGATCCACATCCGCAAGGGCCACGATGCTGTCACCGCACAAGGCGGCGCGGCGGTCCGGATCCTGATCCACCAGATGGGTGACCTTGAACCCGGACAGCCCTTGGTAGGCCTCAAGATGCTGGGCCCCGATCCCGCCGCCCAAGATCGCGACGCGGATCACGCCGCACCTGCTTCGGCCATGGCTTGCGCATGCAGCGCAAGGTCCATCACGTTAAAGCAATGGGTCTGGGTCATCGCGGTTTCGGTGCGGTGGGCAATATCATGCGCCAGCCGTTTGAAATAAGGCAACCCGGCACCACGCGCATCAATGACTTCGCACCTGTCGTCATTCACCAGCACGAGGCTGTCGGTCCCGACCCGTCCACCGACATCGACGTATTTGCGCAATTCGATATAACCCTTCGTCCCCAAAAGGGTCAGCCGCCCATCGCCCCAGTTTGGCAACGCATCCGGGGTATACCAATCCACCCGAATATACCCCGAGGCATGGGCCGACCGCAGCGCGATCTCTCCGAAATCCTGTAGGCCTGGGTCCTTGGGATTGGCGTGGTTCGCGGCATGCGCCATAGTGATCTGTGCCGTCTCTGACCCTGTGAAATGCAGGAATTGATCGATCTGATGTGATCCAATATCGACTAGTACGCCTCCGTATTTTTCGCGATCAAAGAACCAATCAGGACGGGTCTGTCGGTTCAGCCTGTGCGGCCCGAGCCCGGTGGTATGAACGACGTGGCCAATGGCCCCATCCCGGACCAGTTGATCCGCAAGTGTGACGCACGGCACCTCGAACCGTTCAGAGAAGTTGATGGACCAGATGCGCCCGGTTTCAGCTACAGCCGCTTTGATCTGATCAAGCTGGCGTTGCGTCGTGCATCCCGGCTTGTCGGTCATAACGTCATGACCGGTCTGCATCGCGCGTACGGCAAGCGCGGCGCGATCCGCCGGAATGGTCGAAATCAGCGCCAGATCAGCGCCAGTACCCAATGCGGCCTCAAGGGTGTCAAACCTATGCAAATCCGGGAAGCGTTCAACATATCCGGCAAGTGGTTGGGGGGTGCCTCGCGTCCAATACCCAAGGCACCTGCCCCCGATCCGCGCCATGTTTTCGGTCATGCCGTAGATGTGGCGGTGATCCAGTCCTAGCGCGACAAAGGCGAGGGTCATCGGGCGACCTCGACGCGTGCGTGGCTGCGGCTGGCCTGTTCCATGGCGTCGATAACGGCGTGGACGTGCAGCGCCTCCGACGGCGGCGCGATAGGCGCGCGATCGCTGCGCAGCGCATCGGCGAAATCCTCGATCAGTGCCTGATGCCAGCCATGTGTGAACGCCATGGGGTCCGCACCGCCCCCTGTGGCCCCAGTGTCGGGCGTTGTCGCGTCCTCGCGTCCGTCATGCCAATGAATGCGCAGGTGATCGCCCTGCAAAGTGACCTGCGCTTTGGTCGTGGTCAGTGTGATCGTCTCGGCAGTGCCGGGAAAAGCCGTTGTTGCCGCGCTCAACACACCCGACGCACCAGAGGCGAATGTGAGAAGGGCGGTGGCGATATCCTCCCCCTCCATCCGGTGCAACGGACTGGTTTGCATATGCGCCTGAAGGTGGGTGACAGGCCCCGCCAACCACAGCCCCAGGTCAAGGGTGTGGATGGCCTGATTGATCATCACGCCACCGCCGTCGCGCGCATATGTGCCCCGCCCCGGCGCATCATAATAGGTCTGGTCACGCCACCACGGCACGCGCATATCGACGTGGATGATCTCACCGAGGTCGCCGCTGATGATTTGCGATTTCAGAGTTTGAACCGCTGCCCTTGTCCGCAGTTGGAAACAGACACCCAATGGCACCTCCGCCCGCGCGTAGATCGCCGCGATTTCCTTGGCCGCCCCCAGTGTGCGTTCGACCGGCTTTTCCATCAACGTGGGAACACCAGAGGTGCTGAGGGCATTGGCATAGTCCGCACGCACATTTGGCGGCGTGATCAGGATCGCAATATCGGGTGCGTCCTGCAACGCAGCCTCAGTCGAGCCGTAGGCCGACACGGCGTACCCGAGCGTGTCCTCCGCCTGCGCACAAAACGCCTGCGTACGGTCGATATCCCGCCCCAGAACCCCGGCCAGCGTCAGCCCCGCAGTGTTGTCCCGCAACGCCAATACATGCGTCTGCGCGACCATCCCCATCCCGATCAGCAAAACCTTCATCGACGTCCTCCACAACCCAGATTGGCGGCATTTAACACATGCGCCAAGGGGCATTCGTGTTAGGCTGCGCAAAAAGGGGAGACTGGCAGATGGTGCTGCACCTATCAGGGCTTGCGCAACGGATTTATGATGACGTGCGGGATGCGCCCATTGTGTCGCCCCACGGTCATTGCGACCCGGCATGGTTCGCTGATGATGCCGCGTTTGAGGACCCCGCCGCGCTGCTGGTCATCCCGGATCACTACGTGTTTCGGATGCTGTATTCCCAAGGAATCTCGATGGCTGATCTGGGCGTGGGCGTGCCCGCCAGTCAGCGTGATCCGCGCGCGATCTTTCGCCTTTTTGCGGCACACTGGCATCTGTTTCAGGGCACCCCAAGTCGGCTTTGGATTGAGTATGTGCTGCGTGATACACTTGGCTGCGACATGGATTTGGGGCCCGATACGGCCGATGCGGTCTATGATCATATTTCCGCATGGCTCAACAATCCCGACAACCGCCCCCGCGCCTTGTTTGATCGCTTCGGTATTGAGGCGCTGGCGACAACCGATGCCGCCCTCGACGATCTGAGCCACCACCAGACCGTTCGCAACAGCGCATGGCAGGGCCGTATCCTGCCAACCTTTCGCCCCGATGCGGTGCTTGACCCGACCATGCCGGGCTGGCGCGATGCTGTGGCGGCCTTGGGTAATATGACAGGCGCGGATACCGGTAACTTTCAGGAGTTTCTTGAGGCGCTGCGGCAACGTCGCGCGACCTTCAAGGCGATGGGGGCAACGGCAACGGACCATGCCATTGAGCAGCCTCAGACGGTGTGGTTGGACGATCCCGCACAGGTCTTTGGGCGGCTGCTGCAAGGGGACACCGCGCAGGCCAAACCGTTCTACGGGCACATGCTGATCGAAATGGCGCAGATGTCGGTCGAGGACGGCTTGGTCATGCAACTGCACGCAGGCAGTCGACGCAATACAAATACAGCGGTTATGGGCCACTTTGGCCGCGACATGGGTGCGGATATTCCGATCGCTGTAGATTGGGTGCGCGGGCTTGAGCCACTTCTCAATCGAGTGGGCAATGACAACCGCCTGACCCTTATCCTGTTCACGCTGGACGAAACGACATACGCCCGCGAACTGGCTCCTATGGCAGGTCATTGGCCTTGCCTGCGCATCGGCCCGCCATGGTGGTTCCATGACAGCGCGAACGGGATTGCACGGTATTTCGATGCGGTGGTCGAGACAGCGGGTTATTGGAACCTTGCTGGGTTCAATGATGACACCCGTGCCTTTCTATCGATCCCGGCACGCCACGATCTGTGGCGGCGCGGAGTGGCAGTGCATTTGGCGGCGCAAGTCGAGCGGGGGTATTTCAGCGCGGGCACCGCTGCCGAGATCGCGCAGCTGCTGGCGACCGACCTGGCCCGCGACACCTATCGGTTGGGTTGAGCATGCCGCGTATTCTACATTTCGGTGTCGGCAATTTCTTTCGCGCGCATCAGGCCGCGTATACCCAAGGCACACGGGGCTGGCGGATTACCGGGGTCAGCTTTCGCTCCAGCGATGTACGCGATGGGTTGTCGGCTCAAGGGTATGATTATGCGCTGCTGATCAAGGATGCGCATGAGACCGCGATCAAGCGCATCACGGTGCTGGACCATATGCTGGTCGCTCCCGAGGCCTCCCAAGCGGTGATAGACGCGGTGGCGGATGGGGAGGTCAAGGTCATCACCCTGACCGTTAGCGAAAAAGGTTATCACCTAACCCCAGACGGTCGGTTGGACCTCACCCACTCGGCCCTGGTTGCGGATCTGGCCGGGGGCTCGTTAACCCCTGTCGGGGCCTTGGTGCGCGGTCTTTCACAGCGCCGCGATGCCGTGACGGTCCTGTCCTGCGATAACCTGCCTGACAACGGGCCAAAGCTGGCCCGCGCCGTCCACGACTTTGCCAGTGCTGCGGGGGTTCCAATCCCAATGAACGTCACCTTTCCCGCCAGCATGGTGGACCGGATCACCCCGGCGACAACCGACGCTACCCGGATCGAGGCTGATGATCCCATGACGGTACCAACCGAAGCCTTCAGCGAATGGGTGATTGAGGATCACTTTGCCGCTGCACGCCCCGACTGGCCGGGGGTACAATGGGTCAAGGACGTAGCCCCCCATGAGATGCGCAAGTTGCGGATGCTGAACGGCGCACACTCCTACCTCGCCTATGCGGGCATTTTGCGCGGCCATACCTATGTTCACGAAGCGGTTGCGGACCCGGACCTGCGCGCCACGACCCGAACCCTCATGGCCGAAGCGGCGCAGACGTTGCCGACAGAGGTTCAGGCGCAAGCCGCACAATATGCGGGCGACCTGATTGCGCGCTTTGAAAACCCGAACCTGCATCATCGTCTGCGCCAGATCGCGATGGATGGCAGCCAGAAACTGCCCATCCGCATTCTGGCGACCCTGGCAGAGCGGACATCAGACAGCCCCGCGCTTGAGGCGGCGGTGGCGGCGTGGATCGGCTTTGTTCAGGCAGAGGTCGCAGCGGGGCGCGCACTTGACGATCCAATGGCCGACCACATTGCACGAGCCTGCCGCACCAGCGACCCCACAGGCGCGTTGCGCGCCCTGATCGGCGCACCCTAGGCCGGGATGATTGCGCCCTTGCAGCCGATCACCTTGATCGCCAGATCGTGCCCTTTGCGCAAGGCAGGTGCCTGGGTAGACCCGCTCAGCAAGGCACCCAGATAGCCGCCGTTGAAACTGTCACCAGCGGCGGTGGTGTCCACGACAGTCTCGGCCTGGGGAAAGCTGTAGCTTTGTCCGGTCTTGAGGCAGAGCGGCCCGGATGGCCCCCGTTTCAAGGCACCCGTACGTCCCATATTCAGAAAGCGGCGCGCGATCTGTTCGGGTGTTTCCCCCGTCAGCAGCTGTTCATCATCGATCGAGGGCAGCGCGATATCGGTCAGCGCCCACATCGCATCATTGGCCAGTCGGGCCGAGTCCTGATCAAGCCATAACTTGGGTCGGTAGTTGCTGTCATAACAGACCCGCCCGCCCGAATTGCGAAAGGCCTGAAGCCAGCGCATCAAACCGGTGCGCGTGGCAGCAGGCAGGATCGCAAGGGTGATCCCCGACAGGTAAATCACGTCATAACGCGCCAGCGCATTAAAGTCGGGACCGGTGTCCGTCATAAAGGTTAGCCGCGCCGCCGCACTGTCACGCCAATACGTAAACGACCGCTCGCCCGCATCATCCGTGGTGATGGCGTACAGCCCCGGCGTGCCTTCTGGGTCGCGCGTGATGTATTTGGTGCCGACCTCTTGGGCGGCAATAAAATCCGCAATCCGGTCCGAAAATGCGTCTGTACCAAGACGGGTGATGTAATCGACCCGCACATCCGGTGCGGTTCGTTTGAGGTAGATCGCGGTGTTGAGCGTATCACCCGCCACACCAACCCCTGCGGTTTCTCCGGCAAGGCTCAATTCGATCATCGCCTCGCCAATCGCTGCGACCCTCATATGGTGCCCCTTTTTGCTGTGCGCCGCCAGATGATCAACCCCGAGATCACAATGATCCCTGCGCCCAATATCGTCCACCTGTCCGGAACATCATTGAACACGATGTAGCTGGTCAGCGCCAGATAAAGAAGGAAGCTGTAGGTATAAGGCATCAGCGTATTGGCCGGGGCATAGGCATGCGCGCGCGAGAAAATCTCGTGCCCTGCCCAGCCCCACAGGCCGAGCCCGATCATCAGCGCCCATTGCAGCGGTGTGGCAGGTGGCACCCAGACCCACCACGCAAAAGGGGCCAGCAGGATTGCCCCCGTCGCGCCCATGTAGAACTGCATCGTCTCGGCGGCGACCACACCCGAAATCTTGCGCGTGATAATCGAATAAAACGCCAATGCAAACGCGTTATAGACCGACAGCAGCGCCACCCAGCTGAACGCCGCATCAAAGGGGCGGATCACCACCAGCACACCCACGAACCCCAGCAAAATCGCAAACCAACGCCATGGCCCCACCCGTTCACCAAGCAGCGGCCAGGACAGCGCACACACGATAATGGGCGTCGAAAACATGATCGACCCGGTAATGGTAAGGCTCAGGTAATTGAGCGCGATGAAGTTGAACAGGGTGGCCGAGGCCAGCAGCACCGCGCGCAGCAAAACAAGACCCAGGTGCGCCGTCTGGAAGCTCGACAGGTTCGCCCCCTGTCGCAGCACCATCAGCGTCGAGATAACGAAATGCGGCGCATAGCGCATGAACGCCAGTTGGAACGCGGGCAGCCCCGCCAGCACCAGCCATTTGACCGATGTGTCGATGACCGCAAAGAACACATAGGCCCCAAGCGTCATCACGATCCCAAGCGCGGCGCGATCCTGTTGAGCTTGCGCCGCGATGGCCATGATCTACCCTTTGAAACGGTCCGCGTAGTAGTCGACCATTTGCGACACCATATCGTCGGCCCGGCCACTGTCGCGCGCGTCCCGCAAGGCCCCGAGGGCACATTTCGACATCATCGACTCCACGCCTGCATCCGATGCCATCTGCGCATAGTACCCCACGTCCTTGGCCGCGTTCTTGATCGCAAAGGCCAGCTGGTTGGGGTCCCCGTCCACGCCGTATCCCTTGACGAAATCCATCATGCCGGACTTGAGCGGCCCTGCCGCCATCACGTCGTACAGATCCTTGCGCGGCACTCCGGCCACGTCCGCCATTGCGAAGGCTTCGGCCATGGCATTGGCAACGGTCATGCCGAAGAAGTTGTTGATCAGCTTGATCGTGTGCCCTGATCCAAGTGCACCAAGGTGAAAGACATTCTCGCCCAGATCATCCAGCACCGGGCGCACCCTGGCGAACGCATCCGCATCGCCCGCGCACATGATGTTGAGCAACCCATCAACCGCATGGGACGGCGTACGACCAAGTGGGGCGTCGAGGAAATGTCCACCCACACGTGCGACCTCATCACCCAGGGTCCGGGTTGATCCCGGCAGCGACGTGCCGAAATCAATTACCACGGCACCCGGTTTCAGCCCTGCGATCACGCCATCATCGCCCCGCATCCGCGCCTCGACATTATCGGAGGTGTCCATGCACAACATGACAATATCGCTCGTGGCAGCAACGTCCTTGGCGGTGGTTACCTCGGTTGCGCCGCGTTCCACCGCGCGGTCCACATAGGTGCGGGTGCGGTTCGCGATCACCGTCAGCGCATATCCCTGATCCTGAAGCCGTCCGACCATTGCGCCGCCCATCAGTCCAAGGCCAATGAAACCGATTGTTGGTTTGCTCATGTCGTTTCCTCCTGTGCGGGAATGGTGTCAAAGGCGCGTGTTTTCAGCCCCTTCTGAATTTCATAAATCGAGATCGGCACATCCGGTTGGGGTTGCGGGATACGGATCGGGATGTCTTTCAGTCGCGGGGTCAGCGTCGGCTCGCCACACAGCATCCGGGTGTTGTAATCAGCAATGCCGTCCCATTTTGTCATGCTTCCCATGATCGGAAAGGCATCCGCCGCCATCATTTCGTAAAACAGGATGCGCCGCGAGCGGTCGGACGTATTGAGCGCCGATCCATGCACGATCCGCCCGTGATGAATGCTGATCGACCCGGCAGGCCCGGTCAGTTGCACCGCATCCTCGGGGTTCAGCCCATTTTCTTCGGGCAGCATCGCACCGGCAAACACCCCATCGACGTGATGGTCATAGACAGGCCCCTTGTGCGATCCTGGATAGACCATGAGCGGCCCGTTTTCCGGTGCCATGTCGTCAATGCAAATGCCGATCGCCAGAATGTCGTCATTGGTGTGAGGGTAGAACGCATAGTCCTGATGCCATTCCACCGCCGCCCCATAGCCCGCCGATTTCATGTTCAGCTTGGTCGTATGTAACCGCAAATCTGGTCCGATCAGATCACGTGCAGGGGCAAGCACATGGTCGGAATACATCAACTCGCGCATCACATCCGAAATGGTGTGGGGCAGCTTGATCCGGCGCAGGCGGGGGTTTTCCGGCGTGTGGCTGTCCTCGAGATCAAGGCGGTCACTGCTGGCGGTCATGGTCGCGGCTTCGGCCTCGAACCGGGTGATTTCATGGCGAATCTTGGTGAGCCATTCGGGCGGAATCCGGCTTTCCAGCAACAGATAGCCGTGGGTGTCAAAGTGGTCTTTCTGCGCAAGGCTCAGACACTCCATCACATCACCGCTCCAATCTGCCAGGGCACGAACTCGTAGTCACCCAAACCCTGCGCCTCGGATTTGGTCTGCTCGCCCGATGCGACCCGCAGGAACATCTCGTAAATCTCGCGGCCCTGGTCCTCAAGCGACACGCCATCGCTCAGCATCGCGCCTGCGTTTACGTCCATATCTTCGGTCATGCGGGTGTACATCTCGGTGTTCGTGGCCACCTTGATCGTCGGCGCAGGTTTGGACCCAAAGGCCGACCCCCGCCCAGTGGTGAAACACACAAGATTGCAGCCGCCCGCGATCTGGCCCGTTACACTGGCCGGGTCGTATCCGGGGCTGTCCATGAACGTGAAACCGCGCGCCCGCAGCGTTTCGGCATATTTGTAAACGCCGGTGAGCGGGGTGGTTCCCCCTTTGGCCGCCGCCCCAAGCGACTTTTCAAGGATCGTGGTAAGGCCCCCAGCCTTGTTTCCCGGTGAGGGATTGTTGTCCATCGAGCCGTTGTTGCGCTTGGTGTAATCCTCCCACCAGTGGATTAGTCCAAGCAGCCGCTCGCCCGTTTCCCGATCCGCCGCGCGGGCCGTCAGCAAGTGTTCCGCACCATAGATTTCGGGCGTTTCGGCCAGCACGCCCGTGCCCCCCTGCGCCACAAGCAAGTCCGTCGCGTAGCCCAATGCCGGGTTGGCGGTGATGCCGGACCATGCGTCCGACCCACCGCATTGCAATGCCACTTTCAACTCCGATGCGGGGCACACCGTCCGCACCGCCTGATTGGCGAGCGGCAGCATTGCGGCAACCTTTTCGATCCCCTTTTCGACGGTCTTGCGCAATCCAGCAACCGACTGAATGTTCATCGTGTGAAACAGCGGGCCCTGTTTCAACCCCCACGCCTCAAGCAGCCAGTCGATCTGGTTTATCTCGCAGCCAAGGCCGACCATCAACACACCTGCGTGGTTAGGATGGCGGGCATAGCCCCACATGACGCGCTGCAACGCCTCAAACCCGTCACCTGAATCCGCCATGCCACAGCCTGTACCATGCACAAAGGCGACGACCCCATCCACGTCGGGATAATCGGCCATGATGTCGGGGGTAAAATGCGCCGCAATCATCCGTGCTGCGGTGGCTGAACAATTCACAGACGTAACGATGGCGATATAGTTGCGCGTGCCAACCGTCCCATTGTCGCGGCGATAGCCCATGAACGTGTCGCCTGTCGCCTCGGCCACGTGGCGCAAGTTGGTGCCGAATTCGTATTCCACGTCCGTTGCGCGAAAGTCGATATTATGGGTGTGCACATGGTCGCCTGCCGCAATGTCCTGCGCGGCATAGCCAATCACCTGCGCGTATTTGCGCACCGGAGCGCCCTTGGCGATGTCCACCACCGCAATCTTGTGACCGGACGGGATGAGAGCGCGGGTTTCGCATCCTTCAACCCCCACCCCGACTTTCAAGGCGCGCGTGGCCGTGACGACCGTGTCGGCAGGATCAAGGCGAATGAAGTCCATCGCGCTGCCCCACCCCTACAAGAGTATCGAAATGATCGGCGGATAGATCAGCAGCACCGACAACGCGAGCAACTGGATACCGATAAAGGGCAGGAACCCTTTGAAGATGTCCGTCAGGGTGATGTGTGACGGAGCCACGGATTTGAGGTAGAACGCCGCAGGACCAAAGGGTGGCGACAGAAAGCTGACCTGCATATTCATGCAGAACACCACCCCAAACCAGATCGCCACGTGGCGCGGGTTCAAATCGCCGAACATCCCGATCTCGTCGATGGGCAGTTTCAGCACGATGGGCAGGAACACGGGAATGATCAGCAGCACGATGCCCACCCAGTCCATAAACGCCCCCATGAACAGCAGGATCAGCATCATCAGCCCGATGACCAGCATGGTTGGCAACTCGGACCCGACGATGAAATCGGCCACGTATGTGGGGCCGCCAGCGATGGTATAGGCCCCGGCAAGGGCCGTCGCCCCGATAGTCACCCACACGATTGTGCCCGTGGATTTAAGGGTTCGCATCAGCGAATCCCACACCAGTTCCACCGATGCTTCACCGCGCAGAACCGCGATCACAAAGACCGCCATGGCTCCCATGCCGGCCGCTTCGGTGATGCCCGTGATCCCGCCATAGATCGACCCCAACACAACCCCGATCACGACCATCGGTGGCACAAGCCCCTTACCCATTGACCAGCCGGTCGCGGTGCGCCCGCGCCCAAAGACAAAGACCGCCAACACCATGCAGATCACGAACAGGCCCGCGAAAATGCTGATATACTCCGCCGTGCCCCAGAACGCCGCATCCCCTGTGTTGGCCGCATTCGATCCCGAGTATTCAAAGAACGCGGCACGCAGGAACAGCGCAGCGGTGAACCCGGCGACAACCACATTCATAAACGCCCCGAACAGGGCCCATTTCTCGCGCCCCCGAGGCTGGGCTTCCAAATCCGCCTTTTCCGCCAGCAGCGCCGTCTGTTCGGCTTTCTCGGCTTGGGTCATGCCATTCACGCCCGCCAGTTCACCCAGCCGTTTTTCGATCCGCTCTTCGGGCAGGGGCGCATCCTCGGGCTTTAGCGTGGTGCGGATGATGATGTAGATGATGATAAACGACGCAAGCATGAAACCGGGTATGAAAGCGGCCGTAAACAGCGCCTTGATCGAGGTTTCGGTTATCAACCCGTAGATTATCAGCACGATGGAAGGCGGGATCATGGTGCCAAGGCTCCCGCTCGCGCAGATCACCCCGATGGCGAGGTTCTGGTTATAGCCCAGACGCAGCATCTGCGGCAGCGCGATCAGACCCAAAAGCACGACTTCGCCCCCGATGATGCCCGACATCGCTGCCATGATAACGGCCATGATCGAGGTCACGATGGCAATGCCCCCACGGGTGCGGTTCAGCCAGACATTCAGCGATGTATACATCTCCTTGGCGATTCCCGAGCGTTCGAGCAGGGCAGCCATGAAGATAAACAGCGGAATGGATATGAGAACATAACTGGTTAAGACATCCCCGTATATACGTTGAGGCAGGATGTTGAGCGGACCTGTGCCCGGTCGCCCCGTGAGCAGCCCCTCGCCCCACAGCGTCGGGTTGAGCAGCAAGGCGGGCTCGAATTTCATCACCAGGACAACCACGGCCATGAAGGCCGAGGCAAATCCAAGCGGCATCCCGATGGCCAGCAGCAGGATCAGCCCCAGCATCAGGACAAGTGAAATGGTTCCGACGTCCATGGATTACTTCCCTGCCACTTGCGCCTTGATGCGCTCAATTTCTTCTTCATCGAGGTCTTCGCCACCGTAGTGGACCTCTTCCTTGTTCCAGTCCGAGATCAGGTTGACGACGGCCTGCAAGGCGACAAGCGAGACGATCAACAGCACCATCGGCTTCATGGTCGCGGGAATGGGCGGATCAAAGGCGGTGCCGAACGTCTCCCACCGATAGAACTTGTCAAAGGCTTCGCCATAGCCGCCATAGACGAGGAAAAAGGCGAATACGACAATCAGTGCGGTCGAGATCGTATCGAATATCCGCTGTAGCCAGCGCGGTACGGCATCATAAAGCAGGACAATCCGGATGTGGCTGCGTTGCTGCATAGCGTAAAGGCCCGCACACAGAAAGACGAACCCGGCGAGCCACAGCGACATCTCATTCGCCCACAGCGTCGGGGCTTCGAACACGTAGCGCAGCAACACCTCATACAGCATCACGCCCGTAAGGATCACGATCAGCATCATGGTGACGCGACCGATGAAGACGGCCAGACGGTCCGCAGGTTTCCAGCTTTCAAACTCCATCCCCGCGCGGCGCACGGTGCGCACGCCAACGATTGCGAACACGGGAATTCCGATCAGCGCCAGCCAATCGACCACATCAGAAAAGCCACCAAACAGGCCACCAAGGCCGGGCGAGACATCGACCCGGTTGAACAGAGCCGACAGCTTGTCAAATTGCGAAGGGTCGTCGGGGGGATAAAAATCGAGGGTGAAGGCGGGCATATGCCAGACCACCCAACCGCCGCACAGGATAAAGGCGAGTGGCACAAGCCATTCGACCAGAGTGCCAGAGCGCACCTGCTGCATCACATCGTCCCCCTGTCCGTAAATACGCCCGGTCGCAGGATATATCCGTGCTTTGGGCAAAGTGAGGTCGCGCAGCGTGGCGCGACCCCGGATCGTTTACTTGGACACAAGGCCCAGCTGGGTGAGATAGCTCAGGTGCGCATCAACCAGCGCCTTGGCTTCCGGCGTGTCCGCAAACTCAGGCCATGTGGCCTGGGCCGCATCGCGGAACTTCTGAAGCTCCTCAGGGGCCCACTGAGACAGGGTCACACCATCTGCGCGCAGTTGGGCAGCCGCTTCGGCGTTCTTCTTCTCGAACGTCAGGGCGGTGCGCAGTGCGAGGGCTTCCATGGCGACCTTCATAATGGCCTGGTGCGCTTCGGGCATCGCGTCAAACACGGCCTTGTTGCACGCCAGGTGATCCGAAGGCATCGAGTGGAAGCCGGGGAAGTTGGCGTATTTCACGATGTCATAAAGACCAAGGCCCACATTGTTGGCCAGACCGGATGCGTCCGCACCATCGATGATACCCGTTTCAAGCGCGGTAAAGATCTCGGTGAAGTCCATCACGATGGGCGAGGCACCAAGCTTCTCAAAGATCTTGGTTTCCATTCCCGGAGGCGAACGGAATTTCCAGTCCTTGAAGTCCGCAACCTTTTCGATGGGCTTGGACGAGGCAAAGCTCTCCTGGCCGTAGACCCACCAGCCGATCAGCTCCATGCCGTACTTGTTGTACAAGGGTGCCGCCGCTTCACGACCGCCACCGAAATACAGCCAGCTCAGCTGCTGATAGGGGGTCTCGTAGCCACCCATGATGTCGCCCACGAACTGGAACGCCGAGTTCTTGCCTGTCTGATACCCGCCACCCGTCATGTCGCAGTCCAGAATGCCTGTGGCAGCGGCATCAAAGGTTTCGACCGATTTCACAACGGACGACGAATAGAACATTTCGACTTCGATGGCGCCACCGGACATTGTCTGAATGTCTTCGACATATTGCGCGGCCAGCTTGCCGGACACGGTTTCAGGGGCGTAGTGCGTTTGAATGCGCAGTTTGGTTTCGGCGTGGCCATCAGCCATCGCACCGGATGCCGCAAGCGTCGCGGCGACAGCGACGGATGCCGCCTTTTTGATGAATGTCATATTTTTCTCCCAGACATGTTGGCATGCGCGGTCAAGATCTGATGCCCCGATTGGCGCGCGGTAAGGGAAGGCTATGCGCAGACGTTCCACACGACAACATAAAAGTGAAATTCGGCCAAATTTCGAGATTATGATGGAATTTCGAAATTTTCAGAGTTAGAGTTTAGGGGATCATTCACACCAAGTTGTTTGCCACATGTCTTATGACACCGACATATTCAACGCCTTGCGCCACCGGCTGATGACCAACGGGTTTGAACACGGCCAAAAGGTGCGCGCCGAACATTTGCGCCTCGAATTTGGATGTTCCGCCAGTACGATTCGCGAGGTTTTGTTTCGGCTGTCCACCATCGGGCTGGTCGAGTTCCGCGAACAGCGCGGGTTTCGCGTGCCCGAGCAATCCCGCGCACTCATCCACGAATTGACCCATCTGCGTGTGCTGCTTGAGGCCGAGGGCACGGCCATGTCGATCCGCCGTGGCGGGGTCGCATGGGAGGCTCGCCTGACCGCCGCGCACCACCAACTCAGCCATCTGGAGATGCGGCTGCAAAGCGCCAGGGACACTGCGCCCTTTGTTGATCTCTGGTTCGATGCCGAGCGGCATTTTCACGAAACCCTGATCTCGGCCTGCGGTTCTGATGCGCTGCGCGACACCCATCAACAGATCTATTGCCGGTTTCGTCAGCAACTGATGATCGAGGACCGCGCCTTTGATTTCATCTCGGAAAACATCCGGCATCATCAACAAATTCTGGATGCAGCCATGGCCGGGGACGAGGCCCTGACACGCCAGAAAATCCACGATCACCTCGCACGTCACCTGATAACCGATGCGCAGGTCGAACCTGCCTGAGTCCTGAAGCCTAGTCGCGATAGGCCTTGTGACAGGCCCGGCATGTTTCACCAAGAGCGGCAAGAGCGGGTACAAGGTCCTCGGGCTGGCGCATGGATGTGGACAGGTCCATGGCGACGTTCTGCATGTGCATCGACTTCGCCCTGAAATCATCGAAGTTGTCCCAGATGTCCGGCTTCGCCTCGGATTTGGGGTCCATCTCGAAGGCGGCAAACAACTCTGGCGTCTGCGCGGCATATCCGGCAATCGCCACCGCAGCGGCACGCGCAGCCTCGCCATCGAACGGGGTCTGTCTCTTGGCCATATCGCCGATGATTTTCATATTCTCGCTGATATCGCTCATCCCTATCATCCGCTGCATGACCGCAGCGTTCTTCACACCGGAATGGGCCAGCGCGATCCCGCTCGTCGCAGCGACGACGCAAACTGCGAAAACACCAAGCCTCATCGCTGCAAATCCTCTTCGATATAGACATCCACGATCTCACGAAATGATTCTTCGGCCCCGAACCCAAGCGCGATCGCCCGCTCGGGCAGGAAGTCGCGCGGCCAGCCCTCGACGATCTTGGCGACCGCGGCATCGGGTTGCGGCTTGATCAGGGCGACCACATTGTTCCCCGCCACATCGCGCAGCGCCTCGATCTGTTCGGCCACAGTGCAGCTGATCCCCGGCAGGTTCAGAGCGCGCCGCCCTTCAAGCCGTTCCGTATCCAGCGTTCCAGCATGCACCAGAAATCCGGCGGCAGACCGGGGTGAGGCATGCCAGTGCCGCACTGTGTCAGGCACAGGCAGCACCGCCTCGTGACCATTGAGCGGTTCGCGGATAATCCCGGAGAAAAAGGACGAGGCTGCGAGGTTTGCCTTGCCCGGCCGCACACAGATCGTGGGCAGGCGCAAGGACATGCCGTCGATGAACCCCTTGCGCGAAAAATCCTGTACCAAGAGTTCGCACGCCGCCTTTTGCGCGCCATAGCTGGTCTGCGGCGATTGCAGGAAATCATCCGTGATCTTGTCGGGGTATGGGCCGCCAAACACAGCGATGGACGAGGTGAAGATCAACCGCGGCACGTACTCTCCACCGCTGGCGCGATGCTGCGCGCGCAACGCCTCAAGGAAATGCCACATCGGCCACAGGTTGGTTTGCCAGCCCAGATCGAAATCGGTTTCGGCCTGGCCCGAGACGATGGAGGCGAGGAAATAGATCGTGTCGAACCGTTCCGCCGCCAAAGCCGCCCCTTCGGCGACAACCGACAGATCACCGATGCGCCGGTCCGTGCCTGCCCCACCTTCGGGAAAGGCGATGTCATGCAGCGTCAGCGCCACCTCAGGATCATCGGCAAGACGATGCGCCAGCTTTTGGCCGACCATGCCGCCGCCACCCAGGACCAGAACCCGTTTCATGTGTCCATCCCGTTGCGGCTGCGCAACTCAAGATAAAGGCCCGAGTGATCCCTGTCCGCCCCGTCCATATGCTCGACAAAATGCGCAAAGCGGTCGCGCACCCCTTGGGTCATGGGCAGGGACAGGTCGACTGATTCGGCCTCTGCCAATACGTTATTCAGGTCCTTGAGTTGGAATTTCGAGAGTCCGCCAGGTGCGAAATTCCCGGTCGTCATCCGCTCGCCATGCTGTTGCAAAATGGTACTGTCCGCAAACCCGCCCTTAAGAGCAGCGCGCAGGGCTGCCGGGTCCGCACCACCCCGTTCGGCCAGCAACATCGCCTCGGCCACCGCTCCGATGGTGACAGCCACGATGGTCTGGTTGCACAGTTTGCTGAGCTGGCCGGTGCCGGACGGGCCGACATGCACGGGGCGTCCCATAACCTCAAGGATAGGCGCGGCGCGGCCGAAATCATCCGCACCGCCCCCGACCATGATGGCCAGCGATGCGCCTTCCGCCCCTTTGGTGCCACCTGACACAGGCGCGTCCAGATGGGCCACGTCGACCTCGTCCAGCGCCGCAGCCTGCGCACGGGCTTCGCCGGGCTTGGTAGACGACATATCGATCCAGAGTGCGCCCTTCTTCAGCGCTTGGGCAACATCATCGACAACGGACAAAACGGTCGGCCCATCGCTCATCATGGTGATGATGATGTCCGCGTTCGCGGCCGCCTCGGGGATGGTGTCGACCACCTGTGCCCCGACCTCGGCCAAGGGGTCAGCCTTGGCGCGGGTGCGGTTCCAGACCGTCACCGGCACGCCCGCCCGCGCAAGGTTGCGCGCCATCGGAAAGCCCATCAGCCCGGTCCCGAGCAGGGCCACTTTTTCGAACGCCATCGCGCGTACTCCCATTTTGTCGTGACGGCTGGTCAACAGTTCCGCCATGTCCTACGCTAACACCAAAACGCAGGCCAAGGGCCAGCGCAACACCTGATCAGGATGGGAGGGACCACATGGGCCGTTTGGACGGAAAGCGCGCGCTTGTGACAGCGGCAGGTCAGGGAATCGGACGGGCCAGCGTGATCGCGATGGCCTCCGAAGGGGCGCAGGTCTTTGCCACCGACGTCAATGCCGAGTTACTAGGCGATATGCCCAAAGGTGTCGAAACCTATGTTTTGGATGCGATGGACGACACCAGCATCCGCGCCGGGGTTGAACACGCTCAACCGGATATATTGTTCAACTGTGCGGGCTTTGTGCACCACGGATCGGTTGAGGCCGCGACGGACGACGAATGGGATTTTGCCTTTGATCTCAACGTCCGGTCCATGTTCCGCACCATGCGCGCCGTCTTGCCCGGTATGGTCGAACGCGGCACAGGGTCGATCATCAACATGTCATCGGCCTGCTCAAGCATCATCGGGGCACCCAATCGCTTCATCTATGGCACGACGAAGGCGGCTGTCATCGGCATGACCAAATCCGTCGCCGTCGACTATGTGAAAACCGGGGTGCGCTGCAACTGCATCTGCCCCGGCACCGTCGAAAGCCCAAGCTGGCATGACCGGGTCAAGGCGCTTGGCGAACAGGTCGGCAGCTATGAAGCCGCCCTTGAACAATTCGTGTCACGCCAGCCCATGGGCCGCGTGGCCACCGCAGACGAAATCGCAGCCCTTGTGGTCTATCTTGCCAGCGACGAAAGCGGCTTTACCACAGGACATCCCCACATCATCGACGGAGGCTGGTCAGGACAATGACTCGTAAAATTGGAATCGAAGATTTGCGGTCGCGCAAATGGTTTATGAACCCGGACAACCCGGAAATGACCGCGCTCTATCTTGAGCGGTATCTGAATTACGGCCTCACGCGCGAGGAATTACAGTCCGGCAAGCCGATCATCGGGATCGCGCAGACCGGTAGCGACCTTTCGCCCTGCAACCGGCATCACATCGAACTCTCCAAGCGGGTGCGCGACGGGATCATCGCCGCGGGTGGCACCTGTATCGAAGTACCGGTGCATCCCATTCAGGAAACCGGCAAGCGGCCCACCGCCATGCTGGATCGCAACCTTGCCTATCTCAGCCTTGTCGAGACGCTGTTTGGCTACCCTCTGGACGGGGTCGTGTTGAACATCGGTTGTGACAAGACCACGCCAGCCCTCCTCATGGCCGCCGCCACCGTGAACATCCCTGCCATCGCCTTGTCCGTCGGACCGATGCTGAACGGCTGGTTCCGGGGCAAGCGCACCGGGTCCGGGTCGATCGTGTGGCAAGCGCGCGAGATGATGGCCAAGGGCGAGATTGACGAGGAAGGGTTCATGGAACTCGTCGCCTCCTCCGCCCCATCGGTCGGGTATTGCAACACGATGGGCACCGCGACCACGATGAACTCGCTGGCCGAGGCGCTGGGGATGCAACTGCCCGGTGCGGCTGCCATTCCGGCTCCCTACCGCGAGCGGGGGCAGATCAGTTACGAAACGGGCAAACGCGCGGTCGAGATGGTGTGGGAAGACCTGCGTCCTTCTGACATCATGTCACGCGAGGCGTTCGAGAACACCATCGTCATCAACTCCGCCATTGGAGGGTCGACCAACGCGCCCATCCACCTCAACGGGATCGCCCGTCACCTTGATGTGCCGCTGTCCAACGATGACTGGCAATCGGTGGGCCATGACGTGCCCTTGATCGTGAACATGCAGCCTGCGGGTGAGTATCTGGGCGAGGATTATCAGCATGCAGGCGGTGTGCCTGCGGTGATCGGTGAGTTGATTGCCGCCGACCTTCTGCCTCATCCGGACGTGATCACCGCCAACGGCAAGACCATGCGCGAGAATTGCGGCCATGTGCGCAGCGAGGATACGAAAGTGATCCGTTCTGCCTCCGACCCGCTCAAGCAGCATGCCGGGTTCATCAATCTCAAGGGCAACCTGTTTGACAGCGCGATTATGAAAACATCCGTGATCTCGCCCGATTTCCGGGCACGCTATCTGTCCAACCCGGATGATCCCGAAGCCTTTGAAGGGCGCGCGGTCGTATTTGACGGACCAGAGGATTTCCATCACCGCATTGACGATCCGGCGGAAAACATTGACGAACACTGCATCCTGTTCATGCGCGGTGCGGGCCCAAAAGGGTATCCCGGCGGGGCCGAGGTCGTGAACATGCGCGCGCCGTCCTACCTGCTGAAAAAGGGCATCGACGCGCTGCCATGTGTCGGCGACGGGCGGCAATCGGGCACATCCGGCTCCCCCTCGATCCTGAACGCCTCGCCCGAGGCGGCGGATGGGGGCGGGCTTGCCCTGCTGAAAAACGGCGACCGGGTACGCATCGACCTGAAGAAATGCACCGCCGACATGCTGATTGATGCCACCGAACTGACGGCACGGTCCGTAGCGCTGCAAGAGGCCGGCGGCTATGCCAGCCCCGAAAACCAAAGCCCGTGGCAGGAAATTTTCCGCGACCGGGTGGGCCGCTTTGACGAGGGCATGACCCTGCGCGGCGCGGACGCCTATCAAGACATTTCGCGCAAGCATATGCCGCGCGACAATCACTAGGGAATAAACTATATGAAACTTGTGAGATACGGTGCCGTAGGCCGTGAAAAACCCGGAATCATTGATGGCGACACGTTGCGCGATCTATCCGGTGAAATCGATGATGTGACGGGCAACACGTTGGATGACGCAACCCTTGATCGGTTGCGCACGCTCGATCCCTCCGCCCTGCCCGAGGTCAAGGGCAACATCCGCCTTGGCCCTTGCGTCGGCAACTTCGGGAAATTCCTGTGTATCGGTCTGAACTATTCGGACCATGCCGCCGAAACGGGGGCTGCAATCCCAGAGCACCCCATTCTGTTCTTCAAGGCGAACTCCGCCATTGTGGGTGCCCATGACGACGTGGTCATGCCGCGCGGCTCAACCCATACCGATTGGGAGGTCGAGTTGGGTGTCGTCATCGGCACCACCGCCAAATATGTCAGCAAGGAAAACGCGCTGGATCACGTGGCGGGCTATTGCGTCGTCAATGACGTGTCCGAGCGGCACTACCAGACCCAACTGACCGGGCAGTGGACCAAGGGCAAGTCTTGCGACACCTTCGGCCCGACGGGGCCATATCTCGTGACCCGCGACGAAATTCCCGATCCACAGAACCTTGCCATGTCGCTGGACGTAAACGGCAAGCGGATGCAGACCGGCAACACCTCGACCATGATCTTTACCGTGGCCGAAATCATCGAACACCTGAGCGGGCTGATGACACTGCACCCGGGTGACATCATCACAACCGGGACGCCTCCGGGCGTCGGAATGGGCATGAAACCACCAACCTATCTCAAGGTCGGTGACGTTATGGAGCTCGAAATCGAAGGGCTGGGCCGTCAGCGCCAAGAGGTAAAACAAGATGCATGATCTGCTGCAAATCGGGGGCATCACGGATGCGATGCGTGATCGTCTGACCCCCCACTTCAATATCCACAAGCTGAGCGACGGGGATTACCCCGGCGCGGCGATCACACATGTTGCAACGAACGGTCACGATGGGGTGCCGGCGGATGTAATGGCCGCATGTCCCAACATCAAAATGGTCAGCGGATATGGTGTGGGCTATGACGCGGTGGACACCGATGCCGCCGTGAAGCGAGGCATTGTCGTGACCCATACGCCCAACGTGCTGAACTCCGAAGTCGCCACCACCACCGTGATGCTCATGCTCACGAGTTACCGCAATTTCCTGTCGGAAGAGGCGCATGCACGTTCGGGCAATTGGGAGACCAACGGCAACGCGCCCTTGTCGCGCAGTGCGGATAACCGGCGTGTCGGCATCCTCGGACTGGGCCGGATCGGGCAGGCAATTGCCGACAAATTGGCCCCGTTCAACCCCGAAATCCACTATCATACCCGCACCAAGAAGGACGTGGACTACATCTATCACGAGACGCTTCTCGGCATGGCCAAAGCGGTCGAGGTGCTGATCTGCATCACCCCCGGCGGCCCCTCGACCAACAAGATCGTAAACGCGGATGTGATGGCGGCCCTGGGCCCCGACGGCCTGCTGATCAACGTCTCGCGCGGGTCGGTCGTGGACGAGGCAGCGATGGTTTCAGCCTTGCAAACCGGGGCCTTGGGTTATGCGGCCCTCGATGTGTTCGAGGCCGAGCCAAAGATCCCCGATGCCCTCAAATCCATGCCCAATGTCATCCTCTTGCCCCATGTCGGCTCGGCCACGCATGAAACGCGCGCGGCGATGGGCGATCTCGTGGTCGACAACCTGCTGGAACACATCAAGACCGGCAAGGTGCTGACGCCCGTACCCGAGACCGCCCACCTCAACACATGAGCGCGATCACTGACGTCACCGCGCGCCTGTTCGAGGTACCGCTGGATGAAGTGCTGGTGGATGCCAAACACGGCGACCACTTTCACTTTCATCTGGTGACGGCCACGGTCACGCTGGCGGATGGGCGTACCGGCACGGGCTATACCTATAACGGGGGCCGGGGCGGACATGCCACGGCCGCAATGATCACCCACGATCTGGCCTCATTCCTGATCGGTCAGGACGGTGAAAACGTCGAAGCGTTGACCGAGGCGATGGACTGGCACATGCACTATGTGGGCCGGGGCGGTATCCTCAGCTTTGCGATCTCGGCGGTGGATATCGCGCTATGGGATGCCCGGCTGAAGGGTACAGGGCAGTCGCTGCTCAAGGCGGCTGGCGGCGCGTCAGATCGATGCCGGGCCTATGCGGGCGGGATCGATCTGGGTTTTGACCTGCCCAAGCTGCTCGACAGCATTCAGGGATATCTCGACCGGGGCCATAACGCGGTCAAGATCAAGATCGGCCAACCGACCGAGGCCGAGGACGTGACCCGGATCAAGGCGGTGCGTGACCTGATTGGGCCAGAGGCCACGTTCATGGTCGATGCGAACTATTCCATGACCACGGATCAGTCGGTTTCAATGGCAAAGGCGATTTCGCCATACGACATCACGTGGTTCGAGGAACCCATTCTGCCGGACGCATTCGAGGACTACGCCGCAATCCGGGAGGCTTCGGGAATGGCGGTGGCGCAGGGCGAAAACCTGCACACGATGCACGAATTCGCGCGTGCCATGCCGCATGTGGATTTCATCCAGCCCGACGCGTCAAACTGCCTCGGGATCACGGGGTGGTTACAGGTGGCCGAAATGGCGCGACAACACGATGTGCCTGTGTGCAGTCACGGAATGCAGGAACTCCATGTGTCGCTTGTGTCATCCCAGCCACATGGAGGCTGGCTCGAGGTGCACAGTTTTCCCATCGATCGCTACACCACACGGCCTCTCGTGATTGAGGACCATCTGGCGGTTGCACCTGACGTGCCGGGGATCGGAGTGACGTTTGATTGGGCCAAGCTGACCCAGTTCGAGGTTGGTCTATAACGTAGGGTGGGCGATATCGCCCACCCCGTTGATCTTTAGTTTTTGGGACCGAGGGCGTTCAACCCTTTCAGAATATCAATGGCATAGGCCAGTTGATAATCCTCTTCGCGCAACTCGGCGGCCGCTTCGGCCTTCGCGCGATCTTCCTCAATCTGGCGGATTTCATCTTCGCTGAGCGAGTCGTTGTTGAGCGAGCCGCGCAGATCCGCTTCCGAGCTTTGGCCGACAGCGCTTGCGGGCTCGTCCTCTTCCTCGGTTTGAGGGGCGCGGCGCGGTTGTTCGACGATGATGTCGGGGCTCACGCCAAGCGACTGGATCGAACGACCCGAGGGCGTGTAATAGCGCGCCGTGGTCAAGCGCATCGCGCTTTCGCCCCGCAACGGCATGACAGTTTGCACCGACCCTTTGCCAAAGCTCTTGGTGCCGATCACGATAGCACGGCGGTGATCCTGCAAGGCACCAGCCACAATCTCGGAAGCCGAGGCAGAGCCGCCATTGATCAGCACGACGATAGGTTTGCCTTCGGCGAGATCGCCAGGAGTGGCGTTGAACCGATCCCCATCCACTGGATCCCGACCCCGGGTCGACACGATCTCACCCTCTTCGAGGAAGGCATCCGACACCCGGATCGCCTGGGTCAGCAAACCGCCGGGGTTGTTGCGCAGGTCGATGACGAAGCCGTTCACCGAATCCATGCCGCCGAGGGTTTCGACCTCTTCTTTCAATTTGGAGATCAGATTGGGCGTCGTTTTGTCGTTGAACGTGGTCACGCGCATCACGATGGTATCGCCTTCGGTGCGACTGCGCACCGCCTGCAATTCGATGGTGTCGCGGATGATCGAGACGTCGAAGGGCTCAGTTTCGCCCTCGCGCACCACGGTGATAATGATTTCTGAGCCCACCGGGCCGCGCATCCGTTCAACCGCTGAATCGAGCGTCAGGCCCAACATGCTGTCGCCGTCCACATGAGTGATGAAATCGCCCGCCTCGATCCCCGCTTCGGCGGCGGGGGTGCCATCGATGGGTGAGACAACCTTGATAAAGCCCTCTTCCTGCGTAACCTCAATGCCAAGACCGCCGAACTCACCGCGAGTCTGGACTTGCATGGCCGCCGCATCATCAGGCGACAGATAGCTGGAGTGTGGGTCAAGCGAGGTCAGCATCCCGTCAATCGCCGCCTCAATCAGCTCACCGGGTTCGACCTCTTCCACATATTGGCTGCGGATGCGCTCAAAGATGTCGCCGAACAGGTCAAGCTGTTCATAGACACTGCTGTTCGCAGCGCTTTCCTGTGCCAGCAATGGCCCTGCCACCTGCGTCGTGGCGATGACCCCGGCCAATGTACCGCCCAGCGCGGCCATGACGAATTTTTGCATTCCTATCTATCCATCCTTGTCGGTGCTGAACCACTCAAGCGGGTCCATTGGCACGTTGTCCTGTCTTACCTCTATATAGAGCGTTTCCGACGCCGCAGCGCCACCCCCATCACCACCAGTTGATGGCACGTCTGCGGAACCTTGCCCCGGCAGCCCCCCCATCAGGCCCAATGGCGTGTCTGCCGCGATAATCTGGCCGGTTTCTCCATAGGTAACGCCCATCCCCGCCAAGACAAACAATGTGCCCGGACGCGGTTCCAGAATCGTGACGTTCCCAAAATCGAGCAATGGGCCAACATAGCGGATCGTGGCGGCTGTTGGCGATGCGACAAGCGCGCCGGGCCGGGTGGCCAGCAGAATGCCGGGCCGTGTAATTCCGGCGGCATCCGGTTCACCCGCACGGCGCAGGATCAGCCCGCGTACCGGGGCAGGCAGGTTGCCGATCTGGTCGTCGATGCTGGGCGGAGTCCAGCCTGCGTCGTCGGTCGCGATGCTGGCCAGCCCGCTTGAGAACGCGTCAAGTGTCTCTGCCGAGGCGATCAGGATCGCGGTGCGGACGGGATCAGAGGTAAAGCGTTGGGGCAGGTCGGTGCGCTCGGCCATTGCCTGATTGAGCGCGGCGCGCGCGGTCTGCACTTCGCTGAGGCCCTTTTGCAGTTGGGAGGCTGCCTGCGTCTGCAAGAGGCGCAGGTCCGTCACATCCGCGAGGTCCCGGCGCAGCGTTTCGGCCCGCCGGTTCAGCGCAGGGGTGAGTTCGGCGAGCAGCATACCTGCACGCGCTGTGCCGTTGGGGCCATCGGGGTGCAGGAACGCAGTCGGGGATTCACCGGGGGTCAGCCGTTGCAGCACCGCCAGCAATTGTGCAATTTCCGCATCGCGTGCGGCCAATTGCCCGCTCAACTGTGCCTCGCGGATCGCCGCACGGCGCAGACCGGCGCGCATGGCCGACAATCCCGCCTCATAGGCTTGCACTGTTTGGGTCAACGCGCGCACCCGATCCCGCGCGCTTTCCGCGTCCGTCAACTGAATCGAGGCACTTTCAAGCTGCGCGCCCGCCTCACGCGCCAGCGCGCCCGCGTCCTCCTGAGCTGCGACAGACGCCGCCATCAGGCAAGCAATGAGGACCGCAAGATACCTCATGCAATCAGGCTGTGCCCCGTCATTTCAACCGGTTTGTCCAGCCCCATCAACTCAAGCAAGGTAGGGGCCAGATCAGCCAGGCGTCCATCATTCAATTCACCCTCGGCCCCGATCAGTGCGACAGGCACGAGGTTCGTTGTGTGGGCCGTATGCGGCGCGCCGGTATCGGGATCAATCATGGTTTCGCAATTGCCGTGATCGGCCGTCAGGATCATCACCCCGCCTGCAGCATCAAGCGCCGGCAGCACGCGGGCAAGGCCCTGATCCACCGCTTCACATGCCGCAATCGCGGCCTTGAGATCACCGGTATGCCCGACCATGTCCGGGTTCGCATAATTCACCACGATCAGGTCATATCCAGCCTCGATCGCCTCGATAAGACGGTCCGTGACCTCAACCGAGGACATCTCGGGTTGCAGATCATAGGTCGCCACGGACGGAGATTTGGGCATGACCCGGTCTTCACCGCGTTCGGGCGTTTCCGTGCCACCGTTCAGAAAGAAGGTCACGTGCGGATATTTCTCGGTCTCGGCAAGGCGGAACTGACGCAAGCCCGCCTTGGCAACCCATGCCCCAAGCGTGTTCACGATTTCAGGCTTGGGATAGACGGTGCCCATGTAAGCCTGATGCGCCTGGGAATAGTCGGCCATCCCGATCAGACCCGCCCAATCGGGGCGGCCTTCGGGCGCGAACGCCTCAAAGGACGGATCGCCAAGCGCCGCCATGATTTCGCGCGCGCGGTCGGCGCGGAAATTCAGGCAGAACAACCCGTCTCCGTCCTTGGCCCCTTTATAACCATCCATGACGGTGGCCGGAATAAACTCGTCCGTCGTGTCGTTGCCATAGGCGGCCTCGACCGCGGCATAGTGGCTTTTGGCGACACGGCCCCTGGCGGCCACAATCGCGGAAAATGCAGTTTCGACACGGTCCCATCGGTTGTCGCGATCCAGTGCGAAATAACGACCCGTGACGGTGACAACCCGCGCGCCCGCAGGCAGCCCGGCGGCCAAATCCGACAGGTATGTCTCCGCAGATTTCGGCGCGACATCCCGCCCATCGGTGATCGCGTGGATCAACACATCAAGGCCCGCATCCGTGCAGGCCCTGGCAGCGGCGATCATATGCGACAGATGCCCGTGCACCCCTCCGTCAGACACCACCCCAAGCAAATGCGCGCGCCCGCCCTGCTCCTTGATTGCGGCAATCCAGTTGTTGAGGGGGTCATTGTGGAAAAAGCTGCCGTCTTCTATGGCCAAATCAATCTGACCCAGGTCCATCGCCACCACCCGGCCCGCGCCGATATTGGTATGGCCCACTTCGGAATTGCCCATTTGCCCCTTGGGCAGACCCACATCAGGGCCGTGGGTGGTGAGGGTCGCGTTCGGGCAGGTTTCCATGATGTGTTCAAAGGTTGGTGTTTCGGCCAGCGCCGGGGCATTGCCATGCGTTTCTTTGCGCAGGCCCCACCCATCAAGAATGCACAGAACGACCGGTTTTGAGGGTGCCATTTGCCAACGAACCTTTATTTGCAACGTCCCGGGCTTTCTACCGTGCTATATCAGGCTTGGAAAGAACGGTTGGGGGGCGGGCAACAGTTGGCTGACATCCAGAAATACGTGCTGGTTCACATGAATGTCGTGCGCCCTGTAGGCCCCTTCAACGCGGGGCATCCCAATATCCAGTATTTTTTTCACCAGTTGCCGCTGATTTTCGCCAAGGCCAGGGCGGATGGTGACCTGTTTTGGCACGCTCACGGGGCGCGGGCACCGGATGGGCAATACCTTGAGATGGACGGGATTTTGGCGCAGGACACCCGCGGCACTCAGGACAATTTGCACATCATCACCATGGCCGGATGGCGTGACATCAAGGCGATGCACAGGTTCACCTATCGCGAGCCATTACATGTCGAGGGGATGCGGACCCTGCGCGATTGGGTGGATCGTTCGGACGGCGCGACGATGGTGATGTGGTGGGTTGTGCGCGGTACCCGCGTTTCACTGGCCGAGGGCTGGGAGAGGTTGCAGAGTTTGCGCCAGAACGGCGCGTCCAAGGATGCCTTTTCGCTGCAACAGCGGTTTGCTGCCCCTGAGTGACCGCGGCAGGGTCATGCCTGCCTGCGCGTATGAGGGGCTTTGCCCCCGCGCCATGCAGCGCTCCCCCACGGTATTTTTGGTCAAAAGAAACAGGAAAGCGCATCTTTCGGGTCGCGCCCTGATCGATGGGTGTTCATGGTCGGCCTGTTGATCTTGAAAGGACCTGATATGCCCGTGTTTACTGCGTTGCCCTCTGACATCGTTGCCGCTTATCGGGCAGGTGCCCCAGATGCCTTTGGCAATCCGCCAGAACGTGCCGTCAGCAACGGGAACGGCAATCCCTGCCGTCATTGTCTTTGTAGTATTCCCACCGGTGCCCCAATGCTCGTGTTGGCCCACAAACCGTTTGAGGGCACTCATCCCTACGCCGAGGTTGGCCCGATATTCCTGTGTGCCGAACCCTGCGCGCGCGGTGGCGGCAGTGCCGAAATGCCCCCGATCCTCACCACATCACCGGATTACCTGATCAAGGGCTATTCCGCCACGGATCGCATCGTTTATGGAACCGGTGCGGTGATCCCGACACCCCGGATATCGGCCCGTCTTGATCAGATCTTTGCCAACCCGGACGTCGCCTATATCCACATCCGCTCGGCCCGCAACAATTGTTATCAGGCCCGGGTGGATCGACCTGCGAACCCTGACGACTAGGGACTTGTCTGCCTGTCCCCCTTGGCCCATAAACGCGCCTGCACCGCGCCACAGCCAAGGATTGCAACCATGCCCATCGACGCCCCCGAAACCAAGATTGTCGACACTTCTCGCGTGGCCTGTGATGGAAGCGAGGGCGCGCTTGGCCACCCCCGTGTCTGGTTGTACGTTCCCGAGGATACCGGCTGGGTCGAGTGCCCTTATTGCGATTGCAAATACGTCGCGCGCGGCGGTCCTGCCGATACGCAGTAGCACCGCGCCAACGGGTTCAGAGGCCCGTCACCCCGGCTTGGCGCTCAACGCGCGTGTCACGCAGGACAGCAGGGTCTTATCAAGCCCGTTGTTGGCGAGCACATATGTTCCAATATTGTGCCCCGCCAGAAACGTAAGCCGATCACCGGCTTTCGTGCGTCCCCGCCCCAATGCCGTGCCAGAGCTGCGTTCGAAATAGGTGTACCGCGCCCGCCCTGTGTTCCCGTCAGAGCATTCGAATTTGGCCACACCTGCCCCAAGGAAAGTGCGCCGCCACATTCCTCGACAGGCTGTCCCGTCTGCACCTGTTGCCGTCAATGGGCCGCTTTCGCGTCCGAATGTGCGCCCCGTGAAAAAGTTTTGCCCATCCTGCGTGCATCCCACAAAGGGGACGCAAAAGTTGTCATTTAATGTGCAGGTTGTATCCGCTTGCACAGGATCAACCAGCGTTGCACTGGTAATTGCGCATAGGATGGTTAAGCGTAGCATCGCGGATCTCGACGTGGTCAATGGAAGGGCGTGGCATGACACAAACACAATTTGGCAAGGGCTGCCACCTGCATCTGATTGACGGCTCAGCCTTTATCTTTCGCGCTTATCACGCGTTGCCTCCGTTAACCCGCAAGTCTGATGGTTTGCCCATCGGGGCGGTGTCGGGGTTCTGCAACATGCTGCACCGCTATGTTGAAGGAAACACCGGCCCCGACGCGCCCACCCATGTGGCCGTGATCTTTGACAAGGGCAGCCATACCTTCCGCAACGACATGTACGACCAGTACAAGGCCAACCGCGAGGCCATGCCCGAGGACCTGCGTCCACAGATTCCGCTGACCCGTCAAGCCACCGAAGCCTTCAATATCGCCTGCAAGGAAAAGGAAGGGTTCGAGGCCGACGACATCATCGCCACCCTCGCCGTGCAGGCCCGTGCCGCGGGGGGCCGCTGCACCATCATCAGTTCAGACAAGGACTTGATGCAGCTTGTCGGTGATGGCGTCGAGATGCTCGATGCGATGAAGAACAAGCGCATCGACCGTGACGGGGTGTTCGAGAAATTCGGTGTCTATCCCGACCGGGTGGTCGACGTGCAGGCACTGGCGGGTGACAGCGTGGACAACGTGCCCGGCGCGCCCGGCATAGGGATCAAGACGGCGGCCCTGCTGATCAACGAATATGGCGATCTGGATGGGTTGCTTGACCGGGCTGGTGAAATCAAACAGCCCAAGCGTCGCGAAACCCTGATCGAACATGCCGATCAGATCCGCCTGTCCCGCCGCCTTGTGCAGCTGGACGCGGAGATGGAGCTGGATTTCACGCTCGACGATCTGGAAGTCCGCGATCCGATCCCGGATCAGCTTATGCCCTTTCTGGCGGAGATGGAGTTTCGCACCCTCACCAAGCGCATTTCCGACCAGCTTGGCGTCGAAATGCCCGAGATCAAGGAGCCTGCCCCCGCCGCCCCGGATGCGCCTGAAGCCCCCGGCTTTGACGAAGCCACCTATGAACACGTGCAGGACGCGAGCGCCCTTCAAACATGGATCAACCTGATTTACGAGCGTGGCTATGTGGCTGTTGATACCGAAACCACCGGGCTCAATGAAATGACCGCGGGGCTGGTTGGTATCTCACTGGCGGTGAACCCCGGTCACGCCTGCTATATCCCGCTCACCCACAAGCAGGGCGGCGATGATCTCTTTGGCTCGGACGATCTGGCCGAGGGGCAGATGCCGCTCGATGAGGCGCTGAAGATGCTCGCGCCCATGCTGGAGGACAACAGCATCCTCAAGATCGGGCAGAACATGAAATACGATGCCAAGATCTTTGCCCAGATCGGCATTACCGTCGCCCCCATCGACGACACCATGCTGATGAGTTACGCGATGCATGGCGGGCTGCACAATCACGGCATGGACACCCTGTCCGAACGCTATCTGAACCACACCCCCATCCCGATCAAACCCCTGCTTGGGTCCGGCAAGTCCGCCAAGACCTTTGATCAGGTGCCTGTAGATGACGCCGTGAAATACGCCGCCGAGGACGCCGATATCACCCTGCGCCTCTGGCAGCATTTCAAGCCGCTGTTGCATCGCGCACAAGTCACCAAGGTCTATGAAACGCTTGAACGACCCATGGTGCCGGTGCTGGCGGCCATGGAACGCTCGGGCATCAAGGTGGATCGCGACACCCTCAGCCGCATGTCCAACGCCTTTGCGCAGAAGATGGCGGGGCTCGAGGACGAAATCTATGAAATGGCGGGGCGCAAGTTCAATGTCGGTTCACCCAAACAGTTGGGTGAAATCCTGTTTGACGAAATGGGAATCGAAGGTGGCAAGAAGGGCAAGACCGGAGCCTATGCCACCGGCGCGGACGTGCTTGAAGATCTCGCGACCGAGCATGACCTGCCGGGTCGGGTACTGGATTGGCGTCAACTCAGCAAGTTGAAGTCGACCTATACGGACGCCCTTCAGGACCACATCAATCCGGACACGGGCCGGGTACACACCTCTTATTCCATCGCGGGGGCCTCAACGGGCCGGCTCGCCTCGACCGATCCGAACCTGCAAAACATCCCGATCCGCACCGAGGAAGGGCGGCGCATCCGCGAAGCCTTCGTTTCGGAACAGGGCAAGACGCTTGTTGCGCTGGATTACTCGCAGATCGAGTTGCGCATTCTGGCCCACATCGCCGACATTCCCGAACTCAAGCAGGCCTTTGCAGATGGGATCGACATTCACGCACTCACTGCGTCCGAAATGTTCGACGTACCACTGGACGAGATGACGCCCGAGGTACGCCGTCAGGCCAAGGCGATTAACTTCGGGGTGATTTACGGCATTTCCGGCTTTGGGTTGGCGCGCAACCTGCGTATTCCACGCGCCGAGGCGCAGGGGTTCATCGACCGATATTTCGAACGCTTCCCCGGCATCCGCACCTACATGGACGACACCAAGGCCTTCGCGAAGGAACACGGCTATGTGCAGACCCTGTTCGGGCGGCGGATTCATACACCCGAGATTGCGTCCAAAGGCCCACGCGCCGGGTTCGCCGCGCGTGCGGCCATCAACGCGCCCATCCAGGGCACCGCGGCGGATGTGATACGGCGCGCGATGATCCGCATGCCCGAAGCCATCAAGGACCTGCCCGCGGCGATGCTGCTACAGGTCCACGATGAACTGCTGTTCGAGGTTGAAAACGGCGCGGTGGACGATCTGATAGGTGTGGCCAAGGACGTGATGGAGGGTGCGGCAGATCCGGTCGTGCATCTGGATGTGAAGCTGATCGTGGATGCGGGGCAGGGACAGCACTGGGCAGAGGCGCATTAGGCACCCGGCCCCGCCGCTCCCTGCCCATTACTTATCGATCGTCAGCGTTTCGACCTCCCGGCGCGCAATCGGGGCGACAGGAAAGGCGACATAAGCCTGGAGGGCAGCAATCACTGGGCGCATCTCATGTTGCAGATCGGGGACAAAGCGCCGCCCGTGTGCACCCCAGAAAGCTGCGCTGCGCGCCCGCTCAGCGCATCCAGTCCAGCCCGGTTTCGGTACGGCCTTGCGGTGTGTATTCGGCGCTGACCCAGCCCGCGTAGCCGGACGCATCAATCGCCTGAAACAATGCAGGAAAATCAATTTTACCGGTGCCCGGCGGCGTGCGCCCCGGCCCATCCCCAATCTGGATGTGGCGGATCAGAGGGGCCATTGCCTCGAACGTGCCCACGGGGTCTCCGGTGATTTCATAGGCATGATAGCTGTCATATTGCAGTCCCAGATTGGGCGCATCCACGGCCTCTATGACCTCGGCCGCCAGATCAAAACTGTTCAGAAAGTAGCCGGGCTGCGCCTTTGGGTTAAGGGGCTCCAACGTCAGGCACAGGCCATCTGGCAAAATCTCGGTCGCCCGTTTGAGGTTGTCAATAAGGGTGGCCTTCGCCTCTGGCCCCTGCGCATCGCCACTCATCACATGAATGATGCCAGCGCCAAGAACCTGCGCGTAGCGCACAGCCCGGCGCATATCATAGTCGAACCGCGCAGCACCCCCGGGAAGGGCCGCAAACCCGCGCGGTCCGCCCGTATAGCTCGGCCCCGGCGCATTCAACAGCACCATCTGCAACCCATTACGGTTCAGCGCGGCCTGCGTATCGGGCGCAGGCACATCATAGGGAAACAACACCTCGACGGCCAGAAAGCCGGCCTCCGCCGCCGCATCAAAGCGATCCAGATAGGGAAGCTCGGCCCAAAGATGAGTCAGGTTTGCTGCAAAGCGAGGCATTTCGGCACCCTAGCGGCGGTCATCAACCAGCGCCATCAAAACGTCTTGACCCACCCATGCCCGAAACCAGATCGTAGCCTGCACCAAGGATGACGGCTGTGCCATTGTCCCTATTGCCGTATCCTGCCGATGCCAAAGAGGGCGGAGGACACCTCCGCCTTACGCCACACATCTGACTGCGCGCCCGTCTGGTGATCGCAAATTGCGGAATGTTCTGTCTTGTAAGGCGGAGGTGTCTTCCGCCATCCTCAGGGCAATTCAACGGAGGGTATGATCTGAAAGAATTGCCCACTTGACCAGACCCCAAACCAATCCTGGTGATGCACCCCCAGATCGACAAGCCGGTAAAAGCTTTTGCGGTCAATCAACGCCTCCAGATCGCTGCGGATCAGGATATAGGGGGCCGGTTCGCCCGTCTGTGCATCCCGGTGCACGCGGATCGGATGATCCGGGCCCGCCACCGCCACATCTTCCACATGGGTGGTAAAGGTCAGCACTTGATCAGCAGCCGCCCCTTTGGCCTCAAAATCCAGCGCGACAAAGGGGGCATCATCGACGGTGATTCCGACCTTCTCGACCGGAGTGACAAGGAAATACTTACCCTCTTCCCGCTTCAGAATGGAGGAGAACAGCTTGACCAGACCGGGACGTCCGATTGGTGTGCCTTCATAAAACCATGTCCCGTCTCGCGCGATGCGCATGTCCAGATCCCCGCAAAACGGCGGATTCCAGAGATGCACGGGCGGCAATCCGCGCGTTTTAGTGGCGTTGATCGACGCCAAAAGCCCTTCGGCATCAGGTGTCACGCTTTTTTGTCCACTCATATCTTTTGCCATTCCCTCTGAGGGTAATAGGTTATCAACTAGCATATATCCCGAATGAAAGAGATGTCATGACCGACGCGCAGGATCTTGTGGCCGAAATCGAAGCACTGGGGGGCAAGTTGGCCGAGGCCAAAGCCTCGATCACCAAACGCTTTATTGGTCAGGAACGTGTGGTCGAGTTGACCCTGTCTGCGCTGTTATGCGGTGGGCACGGGTTGCTTGTCGGCCTGCCGGGTTTGGGCAAGACCCGCCTGGTGGAAACCCTGTCGACTGTGATGGGACTGGATGGCAGCCGTATCCAGTTTACACCCGACCTGATGCCTGCCGATATTCTGGGTTCCGAAGTGCTGGACACCGCCGAGGATGGCAGCCGCGCTTTCCGCTTTGTCCCCGGCCCCATTTTTTGCCAGCTGCTGATGGCCGATGAGATCAACCGCGCCAGCCCACGCACCCAATCCGCCTTGTTGCAGGCGATGCAGGAAAAGACCGTGACCGTCGCCGGACAGGACCGCCCCCTTGGCATGCCCTTCCACGTGCTTGCGACCCAGAACCCGATTGAGCAAGAGGGCACCTATCCCCTTCCCGAAGCGCAGCTTGACCGCTTTCTTGTCCAGATCGACGTGCTGTACCCTGATCGCGCGACCGAGCGTGATATTCTGCTCGCCACCACAGGCACCGAAGACGCCCAGGCCACACCGGTCTTTTCCGGCGACGAGTTGCTTTCTGCCCAGACCCTCCTGCGGCGCATGCCGGTGGGGGACAGCGTGGTTGAGATGATCCTTGATCTGGTCCGCGCCTTCCGCCCGGACGAGGCTGACGCCTCCGATCAGGTCCGCGAAACCGTAGCCTGGGGTCCCGGCCCCCGTGCCGCGCAGGCCTTAATGTTGGCCGTGCGCGCCCGCGCGTTGTTGCAAGGCCGTTTGGCCCCCTCAGCCGAAGATGTCATCGACATGGCCCGCCCTGTCCTGTCCCACCGGATGGCGCTGAACTTTGCCGCCCGTGCCCGTGGGGACAGCCTTGCCGACCTCATCGAAACGACCGCCGCGACCCTCAGCCGTCAAGAGGCCGCCGCGTGATCACCCCCCTCGCCTTGCGCGAAAAGGCGGAGACACAAGCCGCCCGCCTGCCCGCCCTTCTGGCGCGGGCCGAGCATCTGGCAGGGGCCGTTCTTTTGGGCGATCACGGGCGACGCCGCGCGGGTCTGGGGGATGATTTCTGGCAATACCGCCCCGCGCAGATCGGGGACAGCCGCCGCATGATCGATCATCGCCGCAGTGCGATGGGCGATGTGCAGTTTGTGCGCGAACGCGAGTGGCAGATCGCGCAGTCCGTGATGCTCTGGGTCGATCAGGGCGCGTCCATGCGCTTTGCCTCCTCCGACAATCTGACGACGAAGGCAGAACGCGCCCGCGTGCTGGGGCTGGCCTGTGCGATCCTCCTTATTCGTGGCGGCGAACGTGTGGGCCTCACCGGAACCCAGTTACCCCCACGCCGGGGCAGCGCCCAGATCCTGCGTCTGGCCGAGATGTTCTCTCAGGACGATACCCAAGACTACGCGCCCCCCGAACACCGCGCCATGATCCCTCATGCGCGCGCCGTTTTCGTATCGGACTTCATGGGCGATATCGAGGCCGTGCGCACCGCCCTCACCAAGGCCGCTGACCGGGGCGTACGCGGTGTGTTGCTGCACACGCTTGATCCCGCAGAAGAGGCGTTTCCATTCAGGGGGCGCACCGTTTTTGAAAGCATCGGCGGCACAATGGAACATGAAACACTGAAAGCCTCCGATCTCAAGGAGCGTTATTTGGACCGCCTCGCCGCGCGCAAGGCCGAATTGCGACACCTCTGCGCCATTGCGGGCTGGCAGTACGGCCTGCACCACACCGACACATCCGCCCAGTCGGGATTGTTGTGGCTGTGGCGCGCCCTTGATGGCGGGCGGGCCCGCGCATGACCGTCTTTGGCCCCATCGGATTTACAGCACCCTGGTTGCTGATTGCGCTGATCGCCTTGCCGATCCTGTGGCTGATCCTGCGCGCGATTCCACCCGCCCCGATCCGTCAGCGGTTTCCCGGCGTGGCCCTGCTGCTTGGCCTTCAGGACGACGAGGCGGTGTCGGATCGCACCCCTTGGTGGCTGTTGCTGCTGCGCATGTTGGCCGTGGCCGCGATGATCATTGGGTTGGCTGGTCCGGTTCTCAACCCCGAGACGGATGCTGAAACCGGTGACGGGCCGATGTTGATCGTGATGGATGGCAGTTGGGCGGGGGCCGCGCAGTGGGCGCGCCAGATCGAAGCTGTCAGTGATACCCTGCGCCGCGCGGGGGCTGCGGGCCGCGAGGTCGCATTGCTGCATCTGGCGGCCCCGGCCCCGGCTGTCTTTCAGGCCGCCAATGCCATTTCGGCGCGCCTGCCCGGTCTGACCCCTGCCCCGTGGCAACCCCACAGTGCGGATGAGGTCAACGCAATGCTGCCCGAAGGGTCATTTGAGACTGTGTGGTTCAGCGATGCGCTCGACTATCCGGATCGTGCGCCCCTGCTTGAGACTCTTGAGGCCCGCGGCCCGGTGCGTGTCACCCAAACCGCGCTGGATGTGCTGGCGCTGACCCCCGCCGCTTATGTGGACGGGGCGGTTCAATTGACCGCCATCCGCGCACAGCCCGGCCCCGAACGGGGCGTCACCGTGCTGGCCCAAGGGCGCGATCCTGCGGGCAATGCCACAACGCTCGCCACCGCCAATGCCGTGTTCACAAGCGGTGAGATGACGGCAACCACTGCCTTGTCGCTGCCCGCCGAATTACGCGCCCGTGTCACGCGGTTCGAAATTCAGGGTGCACGCTCTGCCGGGTCGGTCACGCTGGTCGATGACAGTCTGCGCCGCCGCGAGGTCGCGCTGATCGCAGGACGTGAAGGGCGCGAAGGCCTCGAATTGCTCTCTCCACTTCATTACCTTGAACGCGCGCTGGAACCGACTGCCGATCTGCTCAGCGGCGCTTTGTCAGAGGTATTGCCGGCAAACCCGGATGTGATCGTGTTGGCCGATGTCGCCACCCTGTCCGAAGGCGAGGCAGAGAATCTGACCGAATGGCTGGACCAAGGCGGGCTGCTGCTGCGCTTTGCCGGGCCGCGTGTCGCCGCAAGCGACATCAGCCGCATCGATGAGGATCCGTTGATGCCCGTACGCCTGCGCGCCGGGGGGCGCAGCGTTGGTGGTGCGATGAGTTGGGGATCGCCCAAGACGCTGGCTGCTTTTCGCGAAGGGTCTCCGTTCTTTGGGCTGGACGCGCCCGAGGATGTGGCCATCACCGCACAGGTCATGGCCCAGCCCGACCCGACATTGGCCGAACGGGTCATTGCAGAGCTGAGCGATGGCACCCCGCTTGTGACCCGCAAACGGCTTGGTCAGGGCCAGATCGTGCTGTTCCATGTCACTGCCAATGCGGAGTGGTCCACCCTGCCTTTGTCCGGTCTGTTTGTCGAAATGCTCGAACGGCTGGCTGTGTCATCGACCAGTTCCGCACCCGAGGCCGGTGACCTTGAGGGCACCATATGGACCCCGCAGATCGTGATGGATGGTTTTGGCAGTTTGCGCGATGCAGGCGCGATGCCAGGCGTTGATGGCCCGTCGCTGGTGAGCGATCCGACCGGGCCTGACCTGTTGCCCGGTGTATATCTTTCGGGGGATCGCAGCCTCGCACGCAATGTGTTGACGGCGGATGCGACTCTGAGCCCCGCGACATGGCCCGCGCGTATTCCGGTGTCGGGTCTGACCATCGCCCCGGAACAACCGCTGGCCGGGTTGCTGCTGGCTGTCGCGATCTGTTTGCTGCTGCTGGATATCGTGGCCTCCCTTGCCTTGTCGGGTCGGTTGACGGGCGGTGTGCGCGCCACGCGTGTATCGGGGATCGCCTTGGCCGTTATCCTCGTCCTGCCAGCCCCTCACGCCCACGCACAACAGGATGACCAATCCCAGATTGCAGCCGCCTCCGAAGTCGTTTTGGCCCACGTCATCACGGGCGACCGCCAAGTAGACGAAATCGCAGAGGCGGGCCTGCGTGGTCTCTCGGACACCCTGTTCTTTCGCACCTCGATCGAGCCAGCGCCACCCATTGGCGTGAACCTGGAAGCAGACGAGTTGGCGTTCTTCCCCATTCTCTATTGGCCGATCACGCCCGACCAACCCCGCCCCTCGCGTGAGGCCTATACCAAGCTGAACGAATATCTGCGCTCCGGCGGCTTGATCGTTTTTGATACCCGCGACGGCGATATTGCGGGCTTTGGCACCACCAGCGGCAATGGGCGCAAGTTGCAGGACCTTGCCGCCCCGCTGGACATTCCCGCGCTTGAGCCGGTGCCGCGTGACCACGTGCTGACGCGCACATTCTATCTGTTGCAGGATTTTCCGGGTCGCCACGTGGGCGCGGATATCTGGGTCGAGGCCGCACCACCCGGTGCCGAACAGGTTGAGGGCATGCCTTTCCGCAACCTCAATGACGGGGTCACGCCCGTAGTGATCGGCGGCAATGACTGGGCAGCGGCGTGGGCTGTGACTTCGTCCGGTCAGGCGATGTTGCCTGTGGGCCGTGGCTTTGGCGGTGAGCGGCAGCGTGAACTGGCTTACCGCTTTGGCGTGAACCTCGTGATGCACGTGCTGACGGGCAATTACAAAAGCGATCAGGTTCATGTGCCTGCATTGCTGGATCGGCTGGGCCAATGACCGGAACTGTTCTGTTTGATCCCCTTTTGCCATGGGCAGTCCTCGCCGTGCTGGCCGTGCTGGTTGTCGGCGGGGTTGTGCTGGCCCTGATGCGTGGCCTTTCGGGCTGGGCCTTGCGCGGGGCGGCGGGCCTTGTGGTGCTGGCTGCGTTGTCGGGTCCCGCCCTGCAACAAGAAGACCGCGCGCCGCTGTCCGACATCGTGATCCTGGCCGAAGATCAAAGCGCCAGCCAACGCCTGCGCGACCGTCCTGCCCAAAGCATCAGTGCGGCGGACGCGCTTGAGGCCGCATTGATCGCGCGCGACAACACCGAGGTGCGCCGGATCACCGTCCCGGACGGGGATGAGGACGCAGGCACCCGCCTGATGACCGCCCTGTCGGACGCCTTGGCCGAAGAACCCCGCGCCCAGGTTGCGGGCCTGATCGCGATCAGCGATGGGCAAGTGCATGATCCCGATCTGCCCGTTGACCTGCCCGCCCCGCTGCACCTGTTGCTGAGTGGGAAAGACACCGATTGGGACCGCCGTCTGTTGGTCAAGAACGCGCCCGCTTTTGCGATCATTGGCGAGGCAGTAACCCTGACCCTGCGGATCGAAGACAGCGGTGCCGCACCAACCGATGTGGGGCTGGCCCCGCTCGATATCTCGGTCGATGGCGCACCTGCGCAGAGGTTTAACGTGCCTATCGGGCAGGATATCGACCTGCCCGTGACCCTGCCCCATGGCGGGCGCAACGTGATCCAGTTTTCGGTGCCCGAAGCTGAGGGCGAGTTGACAGACCGCAACAACACGGCCCTGATTCAGATGAACGGGGTCCGGGATCGCCTGCGCGTTCTGCTGGTCTCGGGTGAGCCCCATGCAGGCGGGCGCACATGGCGCAACCTGCTCAAATCCGACAGCTCTGTTGATCTGGTCCACTTCACCATCCTGCGCCCGCCTGAAAAACAGGATGGGGTGCCTGTGGGCGAATTGTCCCTCATCGCCTTCCCGACCCGCGAATTGTTCCTCGAAAAGATCGACGACTTCGACCTGATCATCTTTGATCGCTACAAACGGCGGGGGATTTTGCCTGCACTCTACCTCGACAATGTGGCGCGCTATATCCGCGACGGTGGGGCCGTTCTGGTCGCTGCTGGTCCCGATTTCGCAGGGGCCGACAGCCTTTTTCGCTCGCCCCTTGGTGCGGTGTTGCCAGCCCAGCCTTCGGCCCGCGTGATCGAAGAGGCATATCTGCCCAAAGTGTCCGAGATCGGGGAACGTCATCCGGTCACCACGGCCCTGCCAAATGCGGGCGATTGGGGGCGCTGGTTGCGTCAGATCGACGTTGATCCACGGTCTGGTACCACGGTGATGGAGGGCGTGGATGACCGCCCCCTCCTCGTGCTTGACCGAGTGGGTGAGGGGCGCGTGGCGCTGCTCGCCTCGGATCATGCGTGGCTGTGGAATCGTGGATATGAGGGCGGTGGGCCGCAACTGGAATTGCTACGCCGTCTGGCCCATTGGATGATGAAAGAACCGGAGTTGGAGGAAGAGGCCCTGACGGCCATTGCCACGGGCCAATCCATGCGCATCCTGCGCCGCACGCTTGAGGGTACAGCACCTCCGGTCACCATCACGGGCCCTGATGGCACGACCACGCAGCTTGATCTGAGCGAAGGCGCGCCCGGCCAGTTCGAGACCCGTTTTGATGGTCCTGAAATCGGCCTTTACCGGCTCGAGAATGGTGACCAAAGCACGGTGATCGGCCTTGGCCCTGCCGCGCCCAAGGAGTTTGAAGCAACCATCGCGACCCCCGACATTCTGGGGGAACGCGTCGCGGCCACCCGCGGTGGCGTGTTGCGCCTGCAAGGGGGTACGCCGCGCATCCGCGCCGTGCGCGAAGGACGCCCTGCTGCGGGCCGCGGCTGGATCGGCATTACGCCACGCAACGCCTATGAGACGCAGGATGTACGCCAGATGTCACTGCTGCCGCCGTGGTTGGTTTTGTTGCTGGCTGCGGGGCTGATCACAGGTGCGTGGCTGCGCGAGGGTCGCCGTTAGGGGCGTCGTTCCACTGCCACCCGCGCCGAACGACCCGCTGCGTCGATCACCGCAATGTCCGAAAAGCCGAGGCCTAGTGTGCCGATATCTATCTGTCGATGGCGCAGGTTCGAGGCGATGGGCGCGCCGTTCAACAGGACCGTCAGCGGCAATGCGCCCCCTTCGACTTTGATCACCGCATCGGCTTGGGCCAGCACGGCCCCGTCCGGTGGGAAAGCCACGGCAGGCCCAGTCACAGTGTCCTGCGGGGTGCCAAAGCGTTGCAGGGGCGCAGGCAGGTCTGCGGTGCTGAGCATCAGCGTGTCTGCGGGCGGTGGTGGGGCCGGGTCATAGGTGGGTTTGAGCCGCCCAAAGGCTTCGAACAGGATAGGGGCGGCGTGATCGCCCCCAAATGCGCCGGGCACCGGCGTACCGTCAGGCCGCCCCATCCAGACCCCAATCACGTGCCGCCCGTCATAGCCGAAAGCCCACGCATCGCGGTGCCCATAGGACGTGCCGGTCTTGTAGGCCAGTCCCGCAACCCCGTCGCGTGGCGGGGCAGTGCCACGCAGGATATCACCCACTTGCCATGCCGCACGGGGGGCAAGGATGCGGGCGCGGGGGATGTCTTCGCCGTCAAAGCCGACACGCGTTCCCAACTGCGCCAACCCTGCATAGACCCGCATCAAATCCTCAAGCGTCAGACCCAATCCGCCCAAGGCCACCGCCAATCCGGCGGTTCCTGACGGCAGGCGCGGTTCGGCCCCGAAGGCACGCAAGGTGGCCATCAGACGTTCCGGCCCCAACGCCTCTGTCAGCGCGACGGGCGGGATGTTCAGTGACATCTCCAACGCTTGGCGCGCGGTCACATCGCCGCGAAACTGTCCGTCAAAGTTCTGCGGTGCATAACGGCCAAACCGGGTGGGACGATCCGCAAAAACGGTGGCGGGATGCGCAAGACCCCGGTCAAAGGCCAACGCATAGATCAACGGCTTGAGGGTCGATCCCGGCGAGCGTTCCGCCCGCGTCATATCCACAAAGCCCAGTGCGCCGCGCGCGTCCGTATAACGAGGCGCACCGATACGGGCCAAAACCTCGCCTGTTTGATGATCTGCCACCATCAGTGCAATCGAAACCCCCGGCGCGAGCCCGGCGGCGTGGGTGCGCACAAGCCGCTCCATCTTGCGCTGAAGTCCGGCGGAGAGGTGGGTGTCGTGCCGCTGCGCTAACGGATCAGCTTGGCGCAGCGCATCCGCCATATGCGGGGCCAGCCGGGGGACAGGGCGCATCCGGCGTGGCACATCAGCCCGAACCCCGGCTGCCCCCACCCGCGCGAGAACCCGGTCGCGCGCCACCCGCGCGACACCTGCAAACCTGTCCGGGCGACGACTTTCAGGGGCTTGGGGCAAAGCGACCAGCAAGGCCGCCTCTGCTGGCGATAGACGCCATGGTTCTTTGCCGAACCACGTGAAACTGGCGCTGCGCACCCCTTCGATCCGCCCCCCATAAGGCGCGTGTTGCAGATAGAGATGCAGGATGTCGTCCTTGCTCAATCGCCGCTCGAGCGCCCAGGCCAGCCGCATCTGGCGCAGCTTGCCCCGCACCGACCCTGTGCCGGAATTTTCCAGCAGGCGCGCCACCTGCATGGTCAGTGTCGACCCCCCCGAAACGATCTTGCGCGACCAGATCGCCTGCCCCACAGCCCGCGCCATGGCCCGCGCGTCCACACCGTTGTGATCCCGGAACCGCTTGTCCTCGTAGGCGATCAACATGTCGATGAAATCAGCATCCACCGATCCCCGCGTCACGGCCAGCCGCAACCGCCCATCCTCGACCGGAAAGGCGCGCATGAGGATGTCATCGCGGTCCCGCATCTCGACCGAGGTTTCGCTTAGCGTTGGCGGGATCACGGTCGCGTCCACCCATATGTCCCACCGCTCGCGCACGAAGGCGACCGACAGCATCGCCAAGGCTATCGCAATAAGGGGACGATGCGGTTTCACTCGGTCACGACCGTTTCGCCGGTGGCTGTGATGGCGCGATATTCGGGCCGATACATGTCCTCGACCAGTGCGGCGGGGTGATGGAAGGTGCCGGGGCTGACGGCGCGCGCGATATAGGCCAGCTCAAACGCATCGGCCCCCCGTTGATCGACAGCAGCCAGAAAGCGGTCGGCGCGGAATTCGACATGTTGCACCGGTGCCTGACTCAGCCAGTCAAAGCCACTCACATCGCCCGATCTTATGAGGGTCGGGTTGTCGATTTCGATGCCCGCAGGCAGCGGATCGTCCACCATCAGCCGCGCACCCACCTCTTCAAACGGCGTAACGCGCAAGACAATCACTCGACGCTCGCCAACGGCCCATGGCCCCTCGACCGGGGTGCCCTCAAGCGTGAAGGCTGCGCGTATGATCTGGTATCCGTATCCGCCCGCTTCGGGTGGGGTCAGCGGCACACCATATGTGGTCAGCGTCACGTCCTGCGCCGCACCAGAGACGTTGCGGATGATCGACACCGCATCCCCGCGCCCGCGCGACTGCACCAGCGGCCCTGCCACGGGCACGTCATCAACGGTCAGGCTTGCAGGTCCCGTACCGCTGCGCAGGGCCTGCGCCGCCATCAGCACCTGTGCTGCCTCTTGGGTCGAATATTGACCCGATTGCGCGGTGATCGCACTGGCAAGTGTCGCGCGGTTCACGGCGGTGCTGCCCACTTCGGCGGCAAGGTGCAGAACACCCGCCGCATCGCGTAGTGGCGTGCCAAAATCGTCGCGCCATTGCTGCCTTCCGGGGCCTGCATTGACCGCCATATCCCCAGCCAGACCAAACATCCGGTCCGCCCGCGTTTGCTCCCCATAGCTGGCCAAGGCCGCCCCCAATTGCGCCCGCGCGAGCGGGGTGGCAAAAGCAGTGCCCTTGGTGTCGGCATAGTACCGCAAATCGCCAATCGACGCGGCCCCGGACCGCGCCAGCACCATGAGCGCATAGGCTATGTCCTCTCCCCCGGCGTCAAAGTCGGGCGCATAGTTGATCCGGTTGCGCAAGTTGTCCAAGGCCAACCGCACGGCACGTGCGGGGACGTTATAGCCCTGTTCCTGCGCACGCGTCAGGAAGTCAGTAACATAGGCATCCAGCCAGAACTCCCCCGCCTGGGCCTGCCACAACCCAAAGGCCCCGTTGCTGGCCTGACGGGTCAGCACGCGTGCAATCGCCTGATCCACGCGAGGCTTGATGTCGTCGATCCCCGCCGCACCTGCGACCTGTGGCGCATAGAGCAGCGGCAGTGCCGCTGATGTGACCTGTTCAGTGCACCCATAGGGGTAGCGATCAAGCTGGCGCAGTAGTCCCGGCATATCGAAACGCGCCAGTGGTCCTGCGGCGAGCGTCGCCCGCGCCGTGCTCCCATGCAAATCGGCGAGTACATTGTCGTCGAAGGTCAGGGCGGCCCCTGCATCCAGACTGAACCGCCGTGTGGTGGCGACAATCGGGTCGTTGGCACGCACGCCCAAGGTAAGCGCCTTGCGCAACACGGTGCCATCCGGTGTGGTCAAGGCCACGCGAATGCTGTGATCACCAACCGCGTCAGCAGTCACCGGCACAGCGACGCGCACCGTTCCTTGCGTACTCATTTCGATCTGATCGGGTGCGCTGCCGAGGATGACACCCTCTGCGTCGACTGCAAGCGTCATAGCCCCTGCATCTCCCGTTGCGTGCACAAATTCCAGCATCACACGGCTGCGATCCCCCGGCGCCAGAAAGCGCGGCACCGCCGCAGAGATCACAACCGGATCGCGTGCAACCATGTCCGCATTGGCCTGCCCGACGCCTGTGTTCGACCATGCCATCGCCATCAAGCGGATTGTACCGTTGAAATTCGGACGCGGCACCGGGATCACTGCGACCCCATCTGGCCCGACCTCGACGGGGCCGGAAAAGGCGGCCATCACAGCCTCGGTCGGCGGCGGCCCTTGGCGCTGCATCGCGGCACCCGCATCCCCGCCCGAGCGGACGGTGCCCGTTGCCCCGCTGCGCCCATCGATCAGCCGCCCGTACATATCGCGCAGATCAACACCCAGACGCCGCTGGCCGAAATAGTGCGCCTGCGGGTCGGGGGCGTCGAACCCCGTCAGGTTCAGCACGCCCACATCGACCGCCGCAAGTGTCACGTATCCCGTGGCCTCCTCCAGCCCATCCACGCGCACTTCGACATCTGTGCTTCCGGGCTGACCGTCGACGGCCAATGGGGCCTCGATGGACACGCTCAGCGCCTTTGCACCGGGGTCAATGGCCGCGTGGGCAAGGCCAAGGACGCGGCCCGGTCCGAACCCTTCGCCCGATCCACGCAAGGCTGAAGCCGTGACATAAGCCCCGGTGCCCCAATCCTCGGTCACGTCCAGTGGAATCACGTTTTCACCTGCAACCACTGGCACCACCTGGCGCGCAATCACCCCGTTTGACAGAACGCTCACCAGGGCCACGCCGTCAAATCCGGGCACGACTCGCAGTTGCGCTGTGTCCCCGATCCGGTAGCGCGCCGCGTCGAGCGACAGGGTCAGCCGATCCGGCGTGCTGCTGCTGTCCGTGCCCCCATACCAACCTGCTGCGAAACTGACCGAGCTTGCGGCATAAGCCCCCTCAACCGTTTCGACGACCACTTCGTAGTCGCCCCATTCGGTTGGCACCTCGATGCTTTGCGGTTCGCTCCCAAGTGTGATCTCTCCTTGGGCCACCCGCGTGCGCCGGGTTGTGGGTTCCCAATTCCAGTTGCCGAACAGTTGATACCATTGATAGCGCGTTTCGACTTTGTTGACGGTCCATTGCGCCCGCACCGCAGCACCGCCAAGCGCCACCAGATCGAACCGGGCGGTGCCGTTTTCGGGCAGAACATCCTCGAACCCCGGCCTGATCCCGATCACCATACCTGTCGACGCGATGGGCCGGGTGAGCGACCGTTCTACCGGGCGCCCACCACTGTCCGACACCCGCACCGTCGTGATCGCCTCAAGCAAGACGCCCTCGGCCGTGACATCGGGCCATGTGAGGGCGACATCTGCCTGTCCCGCGGCATCCGTGCGGCCCCCATCGAAAAAGACGCGCTGCGGCGAAAACTGCGCATCATGGCGGCCAAAGAAGTATCCCGGCCAGCCTGTGACGCTGTTGCGCCGTTGCACGCGCACATCGCCCTCAACCACCAAATCCGCCCCCGGTGCGCCGAACAGATAGCGGGCACCAACAGCAACGCGCGTGGGCGCTCCAATGCGCAAGGCCCCCTCGGGCAGGTTCAGATCCACTTCAATCCGGTCGGGAATAAAGTCTTCGACCAGTACGGTCTGACTGGCCAGTGGCGGAGCACCCACATCGCCCATCACCTCAATCCGCCATGTGCCGCGCGGCGCGGTCGTCGCAACGGGCAAGGCCATCACATGTCCACCCGCCCGGCCTTGGGTGCTGACTATGCGCGCGTATTCGACCCCATCGGGACGGAACAGAATTGCGGTCAGTGGCAGTCCGTTGATTGCACCGACCTTGGCGTCACGCACCAATGCTGTTGCATAGATCGTCGCACCGGGCCGGTATGCCCCTCGATCCGTTGTCAGGAACACATCGACGGGGGGGGCAGGTGGGCGACCCTCGACCCCACGGTCCGACAGGTCAAAAGCGGGATCGCTCAGCGGCAGGAACACGAAATCATCGCCCGTTTCGACTTGCAGCAGGGTCGGCGTTGCGGCCCCTCTGCCACGGGTCAATCCAGCCTCGAATTGCACGAATCCGTCTGCGTCCGTGCGCGCAGTGCCCAGGATCGCGTTGGCCTGCGAGATCAGACTGACCTCTGCCCCTTCAACCGCGCTTGCATCTCCAAGCGCACGCACCGCAGCCGTCAGCCCATCCGTCCCCTGCCAGCTGCTGATCCCAAGGTCGGACAGCACGAACCACTGCGAGGCGGGCAGCGTGTCAAAGCTGTCACTGCCCGGACGTTTGGCGGTGAGCACATAGATACCCGGCGCTTGATCGGCCAGCACATCACCCAAGGGCAGCAAGGTGCGCATTTCAGTGTTCAGTGTATTTTCCACATCTCCAGAGCCTTCCCAGATGACCTCGGCAATGTCTGTATTGAACTGATCCGCCTGCCATTGGGTCATGGGGCGGCCAAAGAAATCGCGCCGCATCGCCTGCACCAGATTGCGGTCACTGACCCGCGCAAGGGTCAGCGCCACGGTGTCCAGATTGACCGTTTCGACCGGAATGCTGGCCCCGGCACCGCGCGGCAGCACATAGCTGCGCCCCGGAAAGCGCACCACTGGTGCGCGGTCGCGGACATATTGGGTGAGGGTGATATCTTTGTTCAAGGTCTCGCCACTGGCCGCGGGCAGCCCGGAGCGCAGCGTGATGCGATACCGCTCACCGTGGCGCACCCCGTCAACGCAGAGCGTGCGTGCATCCACATCCACGACCAGCCCTTGGGTGTCGGTGCGCACGAAGGGTTCGTAATCCACACCCGCCTGCACCAGATCCTCGGAAAAGGTGGTGCAGATGCGCGGTGCGGCGCTGTTATTGTCCACTTGGGTTTCGACAACGCGGAAGCCATATTTTCCGATGGCACCGGTCAGGGCGGCCGCGATGTCATCGCGCGGTTGCAGCGCCTGCGCGAGCCGGAGTGCGCCGATCATCTCCCGCCCGCGCCCATTGCGTTCGAGCGCCTCGGCGTAAGTCTGCAACGCGGTCGCCTGTCCACCAACGGTCTTCGCGCGCAGGTAAGCGTTGAGCGCTGCGGGAACGGCCTCTTGGAGGGCATCGCGTCGCTGTCGGCTCGGGACATTCTCACCCAAGCGCTGCGCGATATAGGCGTAGCGCGCCCAGACATCCGGCGCATCGCTCAACGCGACAGCAGCGCCCGACCGCCGCAGAGCCACGGCACGCTCACCACGCTGCCACGCGGCGCGGGATGCTTCGATCAGAGCCTCAAGCGACTGCTCATTGACCGCAAACCGAAAACCCATGCGCGCGGCCAGAATACGCGCGGCCTCAATGTCGTCCTCGCTCACCCCCAATGCGGCAGCGCGTTGCGCAGCCGTCGTGTTTTGCGCTGCATCACCACGCACCCGCACCGCAGATTGCGCACCCGCATAGGGTTGGCGGTCGGTGATCGCAGATTTCGGGAAACAAGCGTTCGACCGGGTGTTGAACGTGAACGCAACGCATTGGTCATCCGCGCTGCACGCCCGCCGACAGGCCTCAACGGTGGTATCGAACAACGCAGTGCGGTCCGCGCCAAAGAAATCCATATCCTGGGTCAGAATATAGCGGTTTTCCGGCAGGATTTGCTGGGCCATGGCGGCGGGAACCATCAGGCAAACGCTAAGAAAACCGATGACGGCATAGATGGCACGACGCATGCGTGATCTCCGATAAAGTGGGCACAATACGCGCCAACCTGCCACGCGTAGGGCGGGGCATGCAAATGTTTCGGGTGATGGGGTTAAGCGCATATTCACCATCCCCGTGAGATACCGAATCCCAGAAGTTTCCATGGGGCAGATGTATGAGTCTGGCAAACAAGCTGGCTGAGGAACGGCGCGGGCGTCTCGCGGCTGAGCGGCTGCTTGAGTTGAAACAGGTCGAACTGTCAGCCGCCAACCGCAAGCTGGGTCGGCACGCGGCCGCATTGCAAGGCGAAATCGTCGAAACCCGCGCCGAAGTCGAAACCGTCAAGACGGAAAACGAGCGGGTCAAAACCGAACTTGGGCAGGCTAACCAAAAGGTCGAAATCGCCGAACGGCGGTTGTGGCACTCGGTTCAGACGATCACGGACGGATTTGCATTCTTTAATTCCGACAACCAGATGATTGCGGCCAACGGGGCCTATCTGACGATCTTTGATGGGCACGAGTTGATCCGGCCGGGGGTGAATTATGTCACGATCCTTCAAGTGCTGACGGAAGAGGGGATCGTGAACACTGGTAATCTCGCGCCTGATGATTGGCGTCAGATGATGACCGAGCGGTGGATGTCGCCCAACCCGGAACCCATCACAGTGCGCCTTTGGAACGATCAATATGTCAAGCTTGTCGACCGACGCGGGCACGGGGGCGATATCGTCTCGCTTGGCCTCAACATCACCGAATCCGTCCGGTACGAAAAGCAATTGAAGGATGCGCGGGCAGAGGCAGAGGCGGCAAGCCGCGCCAAGTCCGCATTTCTGGCCAATATGAGCCACGAAATCAGAACGCCCATGAATGGGGTCGTCGGTATGGCCGAATTGCTGGGAGATACGGGTTTAAGCGAAGAACAACAGCTCTATGTCGACACGATCAAGAATTCCGGCGAGGCGCTGCTGGTCATCATCAACGACGTGCTTGATTACTCCAAAATCGAGGCGCAAAAACTGCAATTGCACCCCGAACCCTTTGACCTGGAACGTTCCATCCACGAGGTGATCATGCTGTTGCAGCCCTCGGCCCGGGACAAGGGGCTGACGCTGCTCGTTGATTTCGATCTGTTCCTGCCGACGACTTATGTGGGCGACCCGGGGCGCATCCGGCAGGTTTTGACCAACCTGATGGGCAATGCGGTGAAATTCACGTCCGATGGTCATGTTCTGGTGCGCGTCACCGGCGTGCCGGACCCTGAAAGCGGGCAAGCCGACGTCACGATCGTGATCGAAGACACCGGGATCGGCATCCCCGAGGACAAGGTCGACCATATCTTTGGCGAGTTCAATCAGGTCGAAAACGAGCGCAATCGGCAATTTGACGGCACCGGTCTTGGCCTTGCGATCTCGCAACGGCTGGTCAAGCTGATGGATGGTGACATGTGGGTGACCAGTGAGGACGGCGTTGGATCATGCTTTGGGTTCAAACTCCCCCTCGCGCTCAGTGAAAGTAACTTGCCCGAGCATCCGCCTGTGCCCGATGGGCTACGCCGCGTGCTGGTGGTCGATGATATCGAGGCCAACCGCACCATTCTGCGCCGCCAGCTCGAACAGATGGGCCTGGGCGTGGTCTGCTGTTCCAGCGGGATGCAGGCCTTGAAAAACCTCGATAATATCGACCTTGTGCTGACCGATCACAACATGCCCGAAATGGACGGGCTTGAGCTGGCCGATGCCATCCGCGCCGCCGATAATCCGGTGCCGATCCTGCTGCTCAGCTCAAATCCCAGCTTTGCCGCAAACGATCCGGGTGCTGCACATCTGCACGCGATCATGCAGAAGCCAGTGCCACGCGCCGACCTGTTTGCGCGCCTGCAATCGGTTGGTCCGGTGATCAACAGCAGTACCGCCGCACCGTCCGATCCAGCCATGCCGCGCAAGATGCGCGTGCTGGCCGCCGAGGACAACAAGACCAACCAACTGGTCTTTGGTAAAATGGTAAAGGACGCCGATATTGACCTCAAATTTGCCAATAATGGGATTGAAGCCGTCGAATATTTTGAAAGCTTTGCGCCCGATCTAATCTTTATGGATATTTCGATGCCCAAAATGGACGGCAAAGAGGCGACCGTCAAAATCCGGGAGCTTGAAACCAAAACCGGAAGCCATGTTCCAATCGTCGCGCTGACCGCGCATGCGATGGATGGCGATGATCAAGGTATACTCGCCTCGGGCATTGATCACTACCTGACCAAACCGCTGCGCAAACCCGAAATCCACGGCAAATTACGCGAGATGTGCCCCGAAGGGGCCCTGCCGCCCCTGCCAGACGCAGAGGAAGAGGCGCGTCAGGCCGGATAGGGGCGCACAAAGACCAGCCGGGCGTCATCCGATTGTTCGGGCTGAAAGACGTATCCGTCCGCATCAAAGGCGCGCAGCCCGTCCAGATCCCGCACCCGGTTCTGCACGATATGACGCGCCATCGCGCCCCGCGCCCGTTTGGCGAAAAAACTGACGATTTTGGGGCCTGCCCCTTTATCTTCCATAAAGACGGGCGTGATGACGCGGGGTTTCAACGCGGCCTCTGACACGGCACCGAAATATTCCTGGCTGGCGCAATTCACCACCGTGTCCGCGCCAACTGCATCAGCCTGCGCGTTCAGGGCTTGTGCGATTTCGTCCCGCCAATAGTCATAAAGCGAGGTGCCACGTCGCGTTTTCAGACGACTGCCCATTTCCAATCGATAGGGTTGGATCGCATCCAAGGGGCGCAGCAACCCATACAGTCCGGACAATATCCGCAGATGACCTTGGGCATAGGCGGTATCATCCGCCGACAGGCTCGCCGCGTCCAAGCCCTGATAGGTATCGCCCGCAAAGGCGAGCATCGCGGGGCGGGTCAGATCGGCTGCGGGCGCATCCTCGAATACGGCAAACCGGTCGCGGTTCAGTCGCGCCAGATCATCGCTTAGGTCCATCAGCGCCTTAAGCTTGCCCAAGGTCAGATTGCGCGCCGTGCGCACCAGCCGCAGCGCATCCTCCTGCATCGCGGGTTCGCTTGTTTTGACGTCACGTTCTGCCCAATCCAGCCGTTTGGCCGGGGAAATCACCACCAACATAAACCTATCCTTACCTGTCTGAAATCGATCTAGCCCGCGTCCCGCAGCACGTCCAGAAATGCCGGGCCAAAGCGTTCCGCTTTGCGATCACCAAGCAGATTTTCCAGCGCCGCATTGTCGGCGGTGCGCAACTGCGCGACTTTGGCCAGTTGGGATGCCGAGCAACTCAGCGGTTTGTCTGTTCCGTCCAGCCCGCGCGCCAGTTGGGCCTGCGCCGCAAGCAATTGGTCATAGATCGTACCCGCCGTGTGCCCCGCCAGTTTGCGCCGGGTGGGATGCAAATTGGCCGCCTCCCCGTTGATCACCTCCAGGAATGCGTCGCCGAATTTTCCAAGCTTTTTGGCACCCACGCCACTGATCCCGGCCATTTGATCCAGATTGTTGGGCCGCTTTTCCGCCATCTCGATCAGGGTCCGGTCGGGGAAAATGACGTAGGCGGGCACGCGCGCGGCCTCGGCCAGCCCGCGCCGCTTGGCCTTGAGCGCACTCAGCAATGGTGCGTCTTCGTCCGACACCATCTCTTTGACCGCAGGGCCGCGTACCGCCGATTTGATCGTGTCGCGGCGCAGGTTGATCTTGGCCTCATCCCGCAGGATCGGCAGAGCCGCATCCGTCATGCGCAGCGCGCCGTAGCGTTCGGGATCAGGGCGCACCAGATCGTGCCCCATCATCTGCCGGAACACCGCCTGCCATTGCGGTTTGGTGTATTCCTTGCCTACCCCGTAGGTCGGCAAGGACGTGTGCCCGCGTTGGCGGATCTTATCCGTCTCGATTCCCAACAGGATGTCGATCAGGTGACCTGCCCCGAACCATTCTTCGGTCCGCAACATGGCCGACAATGCCTTGCGCACGGCGGTGGTTCCGTCGAACACGTCTGCGGGTGTGTCGCAGAGATCGCAGGTGCCGCAGATCACCTCGGCCTCACCAAAGTATCCAAGCAGCGTCTTGCGCCGACATTCCAGCGCCTCGGCCAATCCGAGCAGCGCATTCAGCCGGGCGTGATCCGCCATGCGCCGTTCGGGCGGGGCCAGCCCTTCGTCGATCTGGGTACGGCGCAGTTTGATGTCTTCGGGTCCAAACAGCGTCAGCGTTTCGGCGTGCGCACCGTCGCGCCCCGCCCGCCCGATCTCTTGATAATAGGCCTCAATCGACTTGGGCAGATCGGCGTGGGCAACCCACCGGATGTCCGGTTTGTCGACGCCCATCCCAAAGGCGACGGTAGCCGCAACGATCAGCCCGTCTTCCTGCTGAAAACGGCGTTCTGCGATACGGCGGTCGTCGGCCTCCATCCCGCCGTGATAGTGGATCGCCGCGTGCCCGGCCTCGCGCAGCGCGCGGGCCAGCGTTTCGGTCTTGGCGCGTGTGCCGCAATAAACGATGCCCGATTGTCCCTTGCGCGCACCTGCAAAGTTCAGGATTTGCGCGCGCGGCCCGTTCTTGGCGGCAAAGGCGAGGTGGATATTGGGCCGATCAAAGCCGCGCAAGAAACTGCGGGGCGGCTCGCCGTCAAAGAGTTTCTGGATAATCTCGGCCTGGGTTTCCGCATCCGCCGTGGCCGTAAACGCCGCAAGTGGCACGTTCAGCGCGCGGCGCAATTCCCCGATCCGCAAATAGTCTGGCCGGAAATCATGCCCCCATTGGCTGACACAATGCGCCTCATCCACCGCAATCATGCTGACGCCGATCCGACGCAACATGCCGATAGCCGATCCACCCCCAAGCCGTTCGGGGGCCATATAGAGCAGTTTGAGCTCGCCCGCCTCAAGTGCTGTCCAGACTGCATCCGTTTCTTCGGGGGTATTGCCTGAGGTCAGCGCACCTGCGTTCACGCCCGCCTCTTGCAAGGCGCGCACCTGATCCCGCATCAATGCGATCAGCGGAGAGATCACCACCGTGACCCCATCGCGCATCAGTGCAGGCAGTTGAAAGCACAGGGATTTACCGCCGCCCGTGGGCATGATGGCCAGCGTGTTTTCGCCCGCCGTCACCGCATCCACGATCTCTTCCTGTCCGGGGCGGAACCCGTCGAACCCAAAGACGTCCTGCAACAGCGTGGCAGCGCTGGCCATATCTCGAAACCCTGTCAAATTTTATGTTGTCTGCTCGTTTGGTACAGACTCACATTTTAACGGGTCGTGAACAAGCCAAACTTAACCCAGGAAGATTGCTGGCAGGATGAACGAGCGCAAGGCAATGACCGCGATAAACGCCACCAGCGGGGCCAGATCCAACGGATTCGTGTCGGGCATATACCGGCGGATCGGGCGATAGATCGGCTCAAGCAATTTGTTCAGCCCTTGCCAGATCTGACCGACAATCGGCTGATGCAGGTTGAGCACCTGAAAGTTGATCAGCCAGCTCATTATGATGTGGATGATCATAATCATGTAGACGACGCCCAAAATCAGGTCGAGCGTTTGGTAAATGGCAATCATGCGGACGTCCCTCTTGTTTCCCCAGACCTAGGGTGCCACGCGAAATGGCGCAAGGTCACTTGGCAACGGTGGTTGACGTTTCGCTGCGCCGCCGCATCTACAGGCGCTGGAGGTCGACCCTATGTTTCCATTCATTCGCCTTGCCAAAGATATGTATCTCGCCCGTCACCGGCCTGATATCGGACTGACTGATCTGCATGTGTCGCACCATATGGTCTGGCCGTGGGATCTGGACGGGTTTCTGGAGTTGAACAACGGGCGTGCGTTGACCTTGTACGATCTGGGCCGCTTGGGCATGGCCTTTCGCACCGGCCTTGTCACCGTTTTGAAAGAGCGCAAATGGGGTCTGACCATGGCTGGGTCGTCCGTGCGCTATCGCCGCCGTCTGCACGCCTTTGAACGGTTTGAGACCCGCAGCCGTGCGGTGTGCTGGGATGACAAGTTCACCTATATCGAACAGTCGATGTGGAAGGCGGATGGCGAATGCGCCAGCCACGTTCTCTACCGCGCCGCCGTCACCGACAAAAACGGGATTGTAACCCCGGATCGCGTTTTGGCGGCCATGGGCAGGGATGCCGTATCAACCCCCATGCCCGATTGGATCGCAGCGTGGGTCCAGGCCGAAGCACAACGCCCCTGGCCCCCAATGCAGGACATCCCGGTCCCTGCACGCGCTGCCGCCTGAAAACCTTTCCTTGCGCTTGGGCGCGCAACCCGCTTCTACTCTGCCTCAGGGGAATACGAAGGGGCGGACATGGCAGAGACTTCACAGCGCAAGCGCATTTGGGGGTGGTATTTCTTTGATTGGGCCAGCCAGCCCTACAATACCCTTCTGCTGACCTTCATTTTCGGCCCCTACTTTGCCCAGGTCGCCACAGGCGCGCTTGTCGAAGGTGGCATGGCCGAAAATGCCGCCAATGCGCAGGCCCAGGCCTATTGGGGGTACGGGTTGACCGTCACGGGCGTCATCATTGCCCTGCTTGCCCCCATCCTTGGCGCAATTTCGGACAGCACCGGCAAGCGGATGCCGTGGATTTGGGTGTTCTCCGTTGCCTATGTCATTGGTGCTGCCGGTTTATGGTGGACAGCACCGGCAGATTTCTCGGTGCTTTGGGCCCTGTTCTTTTTCGGTCTTGGCCTCGTCGGGATGGAGTTCGCAACGATCTTCACCAACGCCTTTCTGCCGACCTTTGGCCCGAAAGAAGAGTTGGGGCGCATTTCCGGGTCGGGCTGGGCCTTTGGCTATCTGGGCGGCGTGATCGCGCTTGTCATAATGATCGCCCTGTTTCAGGCAACCGACAGTGGCAAAACCATGGTAGGCCTGTCGCCCCTGTTCGGTCTGGATACGGAAAGCCGCGCCGACACCCGGATTGTGGGGCCTTTTGCAGCAGCGTGGTTCGCGATCTTTATGATCCCGTTCTTTCTATATATCCGCGACACACCCAATGCGGTTTCCACCAAATACAGGTTTGGCAGCGGGCTGTCCGACCTGATTGACACGCTGAAGCGGCTGCCCCAGACCCCATCGCTGTTTGCCTATCTTGGTTCGTCCATGTTTTACCGCGATGCGCTGAACGGGATGTACACGTTCGGGGGCATCTATGCCTTCGGGGTTCTGGGTTGGGCACCTGTGGATGTGGGCGTGTTCGGGATCATCGCAGCCCTTTCGGGCGCGATTTTCTGTTGGGTGGGCGGGCGCGTGGACCGGGCCATCGGACCCAAACCTGTCATCCTGACCTGCTGTATCGCGCTGATGGGTGTGGCGATCCTGATCGTGTCGCTCACCCCGACTTCCGTAATGGGCTTTGCGGTGCCGCTTGGCTCAACCCTGCCCGATACGATGTTCTACGTTGGCGGTGCCATCATCGGTGCGGCCGGTGGCGCGCTTCAGGCCTCGTCTCGCAACATGTTGACCCGCCAGGGCAATCCAGCCCGCATGGCCGAAGCCTTTGGCCTTTACGCCCTGTCCGGCAAGGCCACGGCCTTCATGGCCCCGTTCCTGATCGCTGTGACCAGCGACATTACCGGAGATCAAAGACTGGGCGTTTCCCCCTTGATTGTGCTATTCCTGATCGGGATCATCATGTTGATATGGGTGAAACCAGAGGGAGATCACGCATGAGACGGTTCAACAGATCCCTTGCCCTGATTGCATCGCTGGTGCTGTGCGCCTGCGCAGGCGGGGCTGACACCAACATTGACGGCACGCCACTGCCCGATGTCGACCCGGCCACATTGCAGGGCGTCGCCAAAGGTGCGTTCGGGGCCAAGCGCCGCGCCTCGGCCCAAGAGGCGGCAGCCTATGGCAGCTATGCAAAGGGCTGTGCTGCAGGGTCGATCCAACTGGCCGAAACCGGACCCACATGGCAGGCCATGCGCCTGTCGCGCAATCGCAACTGGGGCCATCCCGAACTGGTCGACATGGTCAAAAAGCTGAGCGTGAAGGCCGCTCAGCAACCCGGCTGGAATGGCATCTATGTGGGCGACATGAGCCAGCCGCGCGGCGGGCCCATGCTGACCGGGCACCGCAGCCACCAGATCGGGCTGGATGCGGATATCTGGATGTTGCCAGCCCGCAACCTTACCCTATCTGTGGCGGAACGCGAAAGCATCAGTTCCATCTCGACCCGCCGATCCGCCGGAGCCTTCGTCAATTCAAACTGGACCCGCGCCCATCACGAGGTCATCAAGGCCGCGGCCCAAGACAAGCGCACCGCGCGTATCTTTGTCTTTCCCGGTGCCAAGGTGCAAATGTGCAAGGATGAAAAGGGCGACCGCGCCTGGCTGAACAAGATCCGGCCATGGTATGGGCATCACTATCATTTCCATATCCGCCTTTCGTGCCCCAAAGGTGCGCGTGGCTGTGTCGAACAGGCGGCACCGCCGCCAGGTGACGGTTGTGCAGATGCGCAGGAATGGGTGAATAACATCCTCAACCCACCCCCCGCCAAGCCACGCGATCCCAACGCCCCTGCCCCCCAACCCCGCCGTGAGTTGCGGGTCGGAGATTTGCCGCAGCAATGTGCTGGCGTCCTGGCCTCGCGCTGATCACGGCCACTTGGGTGTGCGGAGCGGCATGGGCCGACCCACTGACCTTTGTGCGTGCGGTTCCGTTGACCTCTGGTCTGCCCGGCTTTGGCGGGATATCGGCCATTGAGACCCGCGATGGGTCTACTGCGGTTTTGCTGTCCGATCGCGGGGCTGCCTTTTCCGTCAGCCTGAACCGGGCCGCCGGCACCTACGAGGTGGGCGGGTTCAACCAGCCCCAGCCTGATCGTGACAGTGAAGGGCTTGCCTATTCAGGCGGCGATTTGTTCTACAGCTATGAGGGGCCGGGCGAAATCGTGGATCAGCAGGGCAACGCCTTGCCGGACAACCCCGCGTTCCACATTTACCATCCCAACGGCTCGTTCGAGGCGCTGGCCGCCGAGGCGAACGGCACGGTCTACACCCTACCCGAGCGATCTGGCCACAAGGCGCGGGGTTTTCCGGTCTATCGGTTTCGCAATGGGGTTTGGGACGTGCCTGCCACCCTGTCCCGTCACAATCCGTTCCTGCCTGTCGGGGCAGATATGGGCCCCGACGGGCGGCTTTACATTCTGGAGCGGGCCTTTTCCCCGCTTGGTTTTCGCAGCCGCATTCGCACCCTCAACCCCATGGACTGGGCTGCACCACCCCGGACCCTTCTGACCACCCACGCCGGACAGCATGACAACCTCGAAGGGGTGACCGTCTGGCAATCCACCAGCGGGGCCACGTGCCTCAGCATGGTGTCGGATGACAACTTTCTGTCGATCCTGCGCACCGAACTGGTGGAATACGCCCTCACGGAAACCCTTGCGGGCGGGGCCACCTGCGACTAAGACGCAGCCCGTCCGGTATCCTGCCGGGCCAAGTCGCCGCTACCTTGCAAAAACGGGCATCACATTATGACACGCGCACATCTTCCCGGCATTCTTGCCATGGCCACTATCGTGGTGGCCTCCAACATTCTTGTCCAATACCTGTTCGGCAATTGGCTGACATGGGGGGCGTTTACCTATCCGTTTGCGTTCCTCGTGACGGATATTATGAACCGTGTCTATGGGGCCGGGCCTGCGCGCACCGTCGTGTTGGTCGGCTTTATCGTGGGTGTGCTGTGTTCAATGATCGGCACGCAGATCGTGGGCGAATTCGGTCCGCTCGTCACCTTCCGTATCGCCATGGGATCGGGCCTTGCCTTTCTGACGGCCCAACTGCTTGACGTTGGTATCTTTGCCGCCTTGCGTCGTGGCGTGTGGTGGAAGGCTCCGCTGGTTTCGACCCTGATCGGCAGTACCGTGGACACAGCCATTTTCTTCAGCGTCGCGTTTTCGGCCTCGCTGGCATTTATCGAGCCGGGCAATGATGTGTCCTGGGCCGGCGAGGCTTTGCCGATCCTTGGCCTTGGACCCGTCGCACCACTTTGGGTGTCACTTGCCATCGCGGACTGGGCGGTAAAACTGACGCTTGCGCTTATTGCACTGGCACCGTTTCGCTGGATCACGGCACGTATGGGAACACGGGCATAAATCCGTTGACTTTCACACCGGCTGTGCAAAGCTGGTGTTGAGTTCAACAAATGAAAAGGAGGTGATCCAGTGTCAAGAAAGGTATTGGAGCGAGGTGTCGGAACAGCTTGGGAGGCCGCCCTCTAGGGCAACCCCACGCGGCGCAGGCCGCCAAGTTGGTCGGTGAGATCTAACCGGCACACCTCCGAAACATTTCGAAAAGGGCCACCCGCAAAGGTGGCCCTTTTTTCGTGCGTTCAAGTGGCCACGGCTGTCTGTGTCTGGGATGCTCTGCGTCTTCGGCATTGTGTCTCTCCCGAAATTATTTGTGGATTGGAGGACAAACGCACTGGTCGGGCAGGTCGTTCCATGGGTAGCAAGGGGGATGTTGCACATCACGGATGATATACAGATTCAGGACTGGGAGCTGAGCGAGAGCTTTGTGCGCGCATCCGGCCCCGGCGGGCAGAACGTGAACAAGGTCGCCACAGCCGTCGAATTGCGCTTTGAAGCGGCGCGTTCGCCCTCGCTCGCCGCTGCGGTCAAGACGCGGCTGCGCCGTCTGGCGGGGCGGCGGTGGACGACTGAAGGTGCGTTGATCATCCAATGCGACGAAACCCGCAGTCAGGCCCGCAACCGCGATATCGCCCGCCAGCGGCTTGCCGAATTGATCAAGAAGGCCCTCGTCGCCCCCAAACGCCGTATCGCCACCAAGCCCACGTTTGGTTCGAAAAAGCGCCGCCTCAAGGCCAAGAAAGTGCGCGGTGAGGTCAAACAGATGCGCGGTCGCGTCGACCCGGAAAGCTAGGGGATGCGCCCCACGGATCGCCCGGCCCTTGCTATCGTGCTTAGCCTGATTGCGTTGATCCTGTTCGATGCGATGGGCCTTGTGATCAAGCATCTGTCCACCACCTATTCCGCTGCCGAACTGTCGGCCTGGCGCAACCTGTTTGGCATCTTTCCTGTGCTGATTGCGTTGATGATGTCGCGCAAGTGGCATGCGGCGGGACGTTCCATTCGTATTCGCCAATGGCGGCTGGGCCTGTCGCGCGGGTTTGTCGTGACGCTGGCGCAGCTGTGCTATTACCTATCCTTGGGGCGGATGGAGTTCGCGACCGCCTCGACCATCACCTATGCCAATGCGCTGTTTGTCACAGCCCTTACCGTGCTCTTGTTGGGTGAACGGGTCGGTTGGGTGCGATGGGGTGCTGTCACCATCGGATTTGTCGGCGTGGTATTGGTGATGCGCCCGGGTTCCGCTGCCTTCAGCACGGACGCCCTTTTGCCCCTGTTCGCGGCTTTGCTGTATGCGTTGGTGACGGTGCAGGCCCGCACGATAGACGATGATGTCCCCAGCCCGCTGGTGAACCTTTATTCATCGGTCGCAGCCCTTATCGGGGCCTTTTTTCTGGCGCTTGGGTTTGGCGGGTTTACCCCGGTGCACAGTGCAGCGGACATGGGTTGGATCGTGGCCATGGGTGCCTTTGGTGGCACGGCGGTGTTGCTGTTGGTCGTCAGCTATCGCATGACCGAACCCAGCAATCTGGCCCCGTTCAGCTATTTCGGCATTCCGCTGGCCTTTGTTCTGGGCTGGCTGTTTTTTGACGAAACCCCGTGGGACGCCTTGTTCCCCGGCGCGCTACTGATCGCGACCGGGGGGCTGATGATCGTCTGGCGTGAACGGCGGCGCGCCCGGGCGGCGCAACACTTTTAACGCAACAAAATAGCGTCCCGTGCCGCTTGAGCTTCGCGGGTCAGTTGGGCCGTCGCGCTCATGTGCCAGTGGAGCCCGGAATGACCTCGGTCAGTGGCATCCCGAAGGTTCACCTGAGCTGTTTCAGTGTTTGCAATCGTATCGCTTAGCGCATCGGCAATCCAGTTTTGGCTTTGACGGATGCTGTCGGTCTGTGCGGCATAGTCAGCCTCCGAGATCAGGCCCAGATCGCGTTCCATATTCAGGTTTTTCAAGCGGGCGCTCTGCGTGTGCAGTGCCGCCTCGACGCTGTCCATCTGGTCGTTCATCGCACGCAAACTACGCACCAAGGCATCCGCAGAGACAAGTTCGTTACGTCCATCCGTTTGGGCAACGGGGGTCACGCCTTGCCGCGCTTTTGAGCGGCGCACGAGGGTTTGGGCGAGTGCGCTCAGCGCTTGCGCTTCGGTCGTTACGTCAATGGTCTCGACAACTTCAGCAGGGGCGGTTGACGGCCCGCGCTGCTCTGAAAATCCGATCAACGACACGTCCAGCCGCGATGTTTCTTCCACGCTCGAGGCGCACCCTGCCAAGATCCCAACACTCAGGATCATCCCTGTTTTTACAAAACTATACATGACGCGATTGCCCGTCCTTCTTAAAAAATACCTGCTCTTTGAGAGCGAGATATCGGGCAATTGTGGTTAATTTTGGGCCATTGTATAATTTTGCGAAACAATGATGGCCATCAGGCATGTTTGCGCCAAAGCCCGGTCAGACCTCGACTGCCTGCGCCTCTTGTACGCCCACCTGAAACACCCGTTTGTACCGCTCGATTTCGGATTGCGGGCCCATCGCCTTGTTAGGGTTGTCCGACAGCTTGACCGTTGGCCTTCCGTTGGCCGAGATCGCCTTGCAGACCAGCGAGAACGGCGCCAGTCGATCATCCTTGGTCAGCCCCTTGAAATCGTTGGTCAGCATCGTGCCCCACCCGAACGACACTTTGACCCGGCCTGCGAATTTTTTGTGCAATTCAACGATCTTTGCGGCGTCCAACCCGTCCGAAAAGATCACCAGCTTTTCACGCGGATCTTCACCACGGGTTTTCCACCACTTGATCGCGTTTTCCGCGCCGGTCGCCGGGTCACCACTGTCGATCCGTATCCCGGTCCAGCCCGCCAGCCAGTCGGGGGCGTTGTCCAGAAACCCTTGGGTGCCATAAGTATCGGGCAAGATCACCCGCAGATTGCCGTCATGTTCCTCGTGCCAATCGCTCAGCACATCATAGGGGGCCTGAGCCAGTGCCGCATCATCCGCGGCCAGTGCAGAATAGACCATGGGCAGTTCATGTGCGTTGGTCCCGATCGCCGCCACATCCCGGTTCTTGGCAATCAGGCAATTGGACGTGCCCACGAACGCCTCGCCCAACCCCTCGCCCATCGCCTGCACGCACCAGTCCTGCCACAGGAAGGAATGCCGCCGCCGCGTCCCGAAATCAGCGACCCGCAGCCCGGCATGGCCGCGCAGCACTTCGATCTTTTCCCACAGCTTCGTCATGGCGCGCGCATAAAGCACTTGCAGCTCGAACCGGCCCATTTCGTTCAGTACAGCGCGCCCGCGCAGCTCCATGAGTACCGCAAGTGCGGGGATTTCCCACAACATGACCTCGGGCCAGGACCCTTCGAACGTCAGCTCATACTGATCGCCGCGCCGTTCAAGGTGGTAGGCGGGTAGCCGGAGAGTCTCGAACCAGTCCATAAACTCAGGCGTGAACATCTGGCGTTTGCCGTAGAACGTGTTGCCGCGCATCCACGTGCTTTCGCCACGGCTGAGCGATAGTGAGCGGATGTGATCGAGTTGTTCGCGCAGCTCGCCCTCGTCGATCAGGTCGGCCAGCGGGACATGTTTGGATCGGTTGATCAGGCTGAAAGTGACTTGGGTATCCGGCTTGTTGCGAAACACCGATTGGCACATGAGCAGTTTATAAAAATCGGTGTCGATCAGGGACCGGACAATCGGGTCGATCTTCCATTTATGGTTCCAGACACGGGTGGCGATATCAACCATTGTTCAGTCCTTGATCTTATATGGCTTCGTAAATCCAGACGCGATGCCATCAATATGCTCCATGAGATCACCATCTACACTCTGCCACATCGGATCCAAGATAAACTCGACACCTTCTCTTCTGGCTACCTTGGCCGCCGGAATGAAATCACTGTCGCCCGTTACAAGAACGATTGTATCGACCTGTCGTTTGAGTGTCATGGACGCGATATCGAGGCCGATCTTCATATCCACTCCTTTCTGGCGGAGCGGAAAATAAACTGAATCGGCGTTATTTCCCGCCAAGGTGCAAGGGCCTCGCGCAAACTAACCAAGTCCACATCTTCAAGCGATACTTGCTGCGAGAGAATAGAATCGATTTCGTCCACACGATGGTAAAATTTTAGCAGGGACTTCATGTTTGCGTCGAAAGGAGTCCAAGTGCGCTCTGCTTTGAGGGTTCCGAGACGAAGGGCAAACTTGCGTTGCTTACGCAATAGATCGAATAGACCTCTTCGGAAGGCAGCTTCGGCCGTTCTGTCGAAATTTACTTGCTTCCAACTTATCGGATTAAATGGAGAACCATCATAAGGCTGCGCATCGTAAAAGAACATTCGATAGACATGATCTAGCCAATCGGATGACTTACAGCTAGGCACCAGCTGCATGATATGGTTTTGGCATAGACGTACAATTTCTTGTTTTACTGAATTCGCGTCTTTCTCTGAAATGCCAGGCCAAGCCTTAATGCGTTTCAGGAAAAAGCCACCGCCGATCAAAATTGCCACTCGTCTTATACGCAAGAGACATGTCCAAACGAAAAAGCTCCACCTTCTGGCACAGCCCCAAGATCAGTGGGGCGGCCTGCTTCGGTGGAGCGGATGCAAACAGTATGAGTCAGCTTGGCCGACGGAGCAAGAGTCATGATTGCAACAGTGATTCAAAAAAGTCACAGCGTCAACTGAACCCCGGCGTCCTTCATGCCTGTCTTCGCAGCGGCCAGCGATCCATCCAGATCGATGCCGCGGCACAGGTCCAGCCGGACCGTCACATCGAACCCGAGTTGTGCTGCATCCACCGCCGAAAAGTTTATGCAAAAATCCGTTGCCAGCCCCACAAGAGTCAGCGTGTCGATCCCGCGCGTCCGCAGATAGCCCTCGAGCCCGGTTGGCGTCGTGTGGTCGTTTTCGAAAAAAGCCGAGTAGCTGTCGATGCCGGGTCGATATCCCTTGCGCACGATCATTTGTGCACGTTCGACGTTGAGGTCAGGGTGGAACGCGGCCCCTTGGCTACCTCGGATACAGTGATCAGGCCACAACACCTGCGGCCCATAGGCCATGTCGATCCTGTCATAGGCTGTGTGCCCCGGATGAGAGGACGCAAATGACGAATGACCTGCCGGGTGCCAATCCTGGGTCAGGATCACCGCCTCTGCCGTGTTCGTCAGCACGTTGATCCCGTCCACGATCTGATCGCCATCCGGCACGGCCAGCGCGCCACCGGGGCAAAAGTCGTTCTGCACATCGATCACGATCAGGGCATGGGTCATGGGCTTCTCCGCAATGGTACGCGGTCAGTGTCGCACCGCCCCGCCCCCTTGCACAAGGGCATCGCGTTGCCCTATTTCGCAGATATGTTCACCATCGCTGCTCTTTATCACTTCACCCGGTTTGCCGATATCGGGGCCCTCAAACCGCCTTTGGTTACACTTTGTGCCGCCAATGATGTGCGCGGGTCGTTGTTGCTGGCCTCCGAAGGGATCAATGGCACCATTGCGGGGCCACGCCCGGGCATTGACGCAGTGCTGGCCCATATCCGCGCGCTGCCCGGTTGCGCCGATCTGGAGTGGAAGGAGAGTACCAGCCCCACGGCTCCCTTCGGCAAGATGAAGGTGCGTTTGAAGCGTGAGATCGTCACCATGGGTCAGCCCGACGTCGACCCGACTGCCCGCACGGGTCACTATGTTGAGGCCTCCGGTTGGAACGACCTGATTGGCCGCGAGGATGTGGCTGTGATCGACACCCGCAATGATTACGAGGTCGCCATCGGGACCTTTGACGGCGCCGTCGATCCGGCCACCGCCAGCTTTGGGGAGTTTCCGGCGTGGTGGGAGGCGAACAAGGATCAGTTTCGGGGTAAGAAAATCGCAATGTTCTGCACGGGCGGTATTCGTTGTGAGAAGTCAACGAACTACCTGATTGGGCAGGGGGTGGAGGATGTCTATCACCTCAAGGGGGGTATTCTGAAATATCTCGAAGAGGTCCCGCAGGCCGACAGCACATGGCATGGCGAGTGCTTTGTCTTTGATGGGCGCGTCAGTGTCGGCCATGGCTTGGCCATCGGCCCGCATCTGTTGTGTCATGCCTGTCGTCGCCCGATCCTGCCTGCCGACCGTGATCGGCCCCAATTCGAGCAAGGAGTCGCCTGTCATCATTGCGCAGACGAGACGTCGGATACGGACAAGGCCCGATTCCGCGAACGTCAGAAACAGATGGGTTTGGCGCGCGATCGCGGCACCGCCCATATGACCGGCCATGTCACCGACAAAGGCTGAGATGGGCGGACGACACGTCCGCCTTACGGGGCGATTACGCCGGTTGCATTGCCCCTCGGGATCGGCTGCGTGACAGCAGCCACAGCATGATCGCGATATTCGCCCCATTCCAGACGATCCCGTTCCAGAATGCCATTTGATAGCTACCCGTCATGTCGTAGATCCACCCCGACATCCAGCCTCCGAGCGCCATGCCCATGATCGTCGCCATCAGCACGAAACCCACCCGTGCGCCGGCCTCGCGTGCGGGCATGTATTCGCGCACGATAATCGCATAGCTGGGGACGATCCCACCCTGGCTCAGCCCGAACACGAGGCTGACCACGTAGAGCGAGATCAGCGCGTCAGAAGGCAGGTACAGCGCTAGCGCAATCGCCTGCGCGATAGAGCCCAACAACAACGTGCGCACCCCGCCCAATCTGTCCGCAAGCAGGCCCGAGATCAGTCTCGATCCGACCCCACCCAGCAACATGAGCGACAGCATCTCTGCCCCCACGGCCGGGCCGTAGCCGAGATCAACACAGTAGCTCACGATATGGACCTGCGGCATCGACATCGCCACACAGCAACCGACCCCGGCCAAGCCCAGCAAACAGGCCAGTGCTGTCGGGGACAGTCCTGCGGATCGCGCATTTGCGGAGGATGCGGCCTCGGCCATTTGGTGCGCGCTGTCAGGAACCTGCCGCCGCAAAGCGAAGGCCAGCGGCACAACAACCAACACTGTCGCCGCTGCGAGGACGGCATAAGTGGCCCGCCATCCATCTTCGGCCAACACGCCCGCCAAGATCAGTGGCCAGATGGCCCCCGACAGGTAGTTTCCGCTTGCCGCAATCGCGACCGCAATGCCGCGCCGCTTCATAAACCAGTGCGAGATATCCGCAATCAAAGGACCAAATCCGACTGACGTTCCAAAGCCCACAATCAGTTGTGCCAACGACAGCGCCCAGATCGAACCCGCGGCCATTGCAAGCCCGTATCCCCCCGCAATACCCAACGCGCACACGATCAACACAGGCGTGACACCCCATCGATCCACCGCCCGGCCCACGATGAAATTGCCCGTCGCGAACCCGATCATGGTCAGCGTGTAGGGCAGGCTCGCGTCCGCGCGGCTCACCCCGAATTCGGCCTGAACCGCTGGCATGATGACAATGATGGCCCACATGCCTGCATTCGCCACCATCGCAATGGTCAATGTCAGCGCGAGTCGCGTCCACGAATAGCGGCTGTCATGTGTTGGTGCGGTCATGCGCTTATCTGTGACCTTTACCACCATCCATGCAAGCACCGACTTTCATTTCGTACAATTGGATGTGTTAAGCCAAGGGTAAGGCCACTGCTGTACACCGCTCCTCGGGTGAGAAGAACCGAGGTATGGGCCATGACGGTGCAGGCGAACGCGCAACCGATCATAATCAAGCGTAAGAAAGTCGTGCAGGGTGGCGGCCACCACGGCGGTGCCTGGAAGGTCGCATATGCGGACTTCGTGACGGCCATGATGGCGTTTTTCATGCTGATGTGGCTGTTGAATGCCACGACCGAAAAGCAGCGCAAAGGCATTGCCGACTATTTTTCGCCCACGATCCCGATCAGCCGTGTTTCAGGCGGTGGCGATGGCAGCTTTGGGGGTGACAGTGTGTTTTCCGAAAATACGCTGCCCCAGAACGGGACGGGTGCCTCCTCGCAACGCCCCACCGAAGCCCGTGAGGCCCGTGGCGAGTTGGGAGAGGATCGGGCCGCTGAAGATGAGGTATTTGAATCGCTCGAAGCCCGCCTGATCGGGCATGGCGGTGAATCCAAGCTGATGGATAATGATTTCCAGCATATCGTGACCGAGCTTACAGACGAGGGTCTGGTGATCGAGGTCTTTGCAAGCGAGCGATCTTCGATCTTTGAACCGGGCACCGATACACCCACCCAAATGCTGATCGACCTCGCGGAATGGATAGCGGCCTCTACAGTGACTGTGGACAATGGCATTGCGATCAATGGGCATGTGCCGACGCAGCCCATTGTGATTGCGAACAATTCGACATGGCAATCATCGGCGGATCGGGCAACACAGATGCGAAAATTGCTCGAACAATTCGGTGTTGCGCCCACGCGCATGCAGCGAGTGACGGGCCATGCGGACCGCGAGCCTGCGGTCCCCAACACGATGGCTGTGCGTAATGACCGGCTGGAAATCATTTTGCTGCGCGAATGAATAGGTTGGATTTTATCTGTTAGCCTGACGTTAAGAGCAGAGGCCTAACTGTGGCACCATCAAGTCGATGCAGCAGAAAGGCGTATCCATGACAATTTCTTCGTCGCTCAATGCAGGTGTCGCGGGGCTTCAATCCAATGCCACGCGTCTTGCGTCCATCTCCGACAATATTGCGAACTCGTCGACCTATGGGTACAAGCGTGTACAAACCGATTTTCACTCGATGGTGATCTCGGGGTCAGGGTCGGGCTCGTACTCAGCCGGTGGGGTGCGCGCAACGACATCCCGGTTGATCGACCAGAGTGGGTCGCTTGTTTCGACCGCGAATGCCACCGACCTTGCGGTCAGAGGGCGGGGCATGTTGCCAGTGGCGCAAGCCACGGACATCAACAACAGCAATGGCGACAGTCAGATGTACCTGACGACGACCGGCTCGTTCCGCACCGATGCAGAAGGGTATCTGCGCTCTGACTCTGGGCTTGTTCTGTTAGGTTGGCCCGCCCTGCCTGACGGGACAATACCGACATTTCCACGTGATACTGCCGATGGGCTCGAACCTGTACAGATCAACGTGAACCAGTTTTCAGGTGAGCCGACGACCAAACTCTCATTGGGCCTGAACCTGCCCGCAACGGACACGGATGCAGGTTCTACCGGTGATACGCAGAACCTGTCGGTCGAGTATTTTGACAACTTGGGCACATCTGAGAATATCAACATCAGCTTCTCTCCAACCGTGCCGGCCTCTGGTTCCGCCGCATCAAACGAATGGACGATGCAGCTGTCTGACTCGGCATTGGGTGGCGCAGTCATTGGTGAATACGTGCTGACATTCGATGACAGCCGGACATCCGGCGGTACGTTGGCATCGGTCGCGATGACACCCGCCGCTATCGGGGGCGCTTATGATCCGGCAACCGGCAACATCGTCATTGCGGCCGAAGGTGGCCCGCTGGAGATCAATATCGGGCAGTTGGGTGATAGCGATGGGATTACCCAGCTCTCCGACAGCTTTGCACCTGTGTCGATTTCCAAGGATGGCTCACCGGTCGGTAACATGACCAATGTTGAGGTGGATGCAAATGGCTTTGTCACTGCGTTCTTCGACACCGGGATCAACCGGACGATCTATCAAATTCCCCTGGTGGACTTGCCCAATCCCAACGGGATGGTCGCGCTGGATCAGCAGACCTATCTACCATCCCCTGAAAGCGGAAGCTTCTTTCTCTGGGATGCAAGTGACGGGCCCACAGGTGACATCGTTTCCTATGCGCGTGAGGAGTCGGCCGTCGATGTGGCGGGTGAACTTACCGCCATGATCCAGACGCAGCGGGCATACTCTTCGAACGCGAAGGTGATCCAGACAGTGGACGAGATGCTTCAGGAAACGACAAATATCAAACGTTAACCCGCAGGCTTTCGCAGCCCGCCAACAGAAACGGAACACCGTGCCATGACGATCACAAGCGCATTGAATTCCGCCATGTCCGGGCTGCGGGCAGCCGGGCGCGCCTCCGAATTGGTGTCGAGCAATATTGCGAACGCATCGACCCCGGGATACGCGCGCCGCACACTGTCTATCGGGTCCTACAGCATCGGCGATATTGGCGGGGTCAGGGTCAACGGGATTCAACGCCATGTTGACGCTCAGATCGTCTCCGATCGGCGGTTGGCAGGTTCGGAATTTGGGTATCGATCTGAAACGACATCCTACCTCAACCGGATCGAGAATTTGGTGGGCACGCCTGATCAAGCGGGATCTCTGTCAGCGCGACTGACTGACTTCGAGAATGCTTTGATCACCGCCAGCAGTCGTCCCGACGCGATTGAACGGCTGGATAGCGCAGCACATGGGGCACGCGATCTTGCACGCGCCATCAAGTCGGTCGCGGGTGGCATCCAATCAGAACGCACAGATGCAGATCGCAACATCGCCGATCAGGTCACGCGCCTGAATGACACCCTCAAAAGCATCGAAACACTCAACGTCCGGATCACCGCGACCAACAACCAGAATATGGATTCGTCCGCGTTGCAGGATCAACGCAGGATACTGATCGATGAAGTCAGCGAAATAGTTCCGGTGCGAACGGTAAATCGCGATTATGGTGCGGTTGCCCTGTATTCCACGGGTGGATCGATCCTGTTGGATGGCCGTGCTGTAGAGATCGGTTTTGAACCCGCCAATATCGTTACGCCATATATGTCGATTGACGATGGCACGCTCTCTGGCCTGACGATCAACGGATTCGCGCTGAATACGTCGTCTGAGCTGGGGCGCTTACATGGCGGCACGCTCGGCGCTCAATTTGAAATTCGCGACGAACGCGCGCCTGAGGCGCAAATCAAGATTGATGCTCTCGCACGAGACCTTATCGAGCGCTTTCAGGATTCTACGGTCGATCCGTCCCTGTCAGCAGGTGACGCAGGCCTGTTCACCGACCGTGGCGCAGCCCTTGACCCTCTACAAGAGAAGGGGCTGGCCAATCGCATAGAGATCAATAAGCTGGTCGATCCCACGCAAGGCGGTGATGTCTGGCGGATGCGCGATGGGCTAGGAGCACTTGTGGCTGGTTCATCTGGAAATGCGACGCTACTCAACGCGTTGTCCGACGCACTGACGATACCTCGCGTGGTGAACTCCGGCAGTTTCGGATCTTCTCCTCTGACGGCAATTGATTTGACCTCACGCCTCTCATCGCAACTCGGAGCGGATCGGTTGCGCGAAGATCAGCAACTCGGCTTTGCTTCAGCACAGTTTTATGAATTGACCCAAATGGAACTTGCCGATGGCGTAGACACCGACGCTGAGCTGCAAAACCTGATGATCATCGAACAGGCATATGCGGCCAACGCGCGTGTCATTGAAACCGTCGATCAGATGTTTGACACTTTGCTAGGGATTTGAAAATGAGCAATTTTTCTCTTGGCGATCTGGCCCACACCTTCATGCTCCAACGCCAAGGTGCCGCGTTGAAAGCCAATATGACCCGCCTCAACGAGGAGCTGGCAACCGGACAGGTCAGCGACGTTAAGTCGGTTCTTGCCGGCAATACCAGCTATCTGAGTGACATCGAACGAGATCTGAAGACGCTGTCGGGGTTTCGTGTCGCAACCACAGAGGCTGCACAGTACGCTGAATCCATTCAGCTATCATTAGAAAGGGTCAGCGACAGCAGCGAACGTTTTGGCACCTCGCTACTCAAAATCTCATCAAATGCGACGGGTTCGGTTCTGGACCAGTTTTCCGATGATGCCGAATCTCAGTTGGCCGATATCGTGAGCATACTGAACATCAGTGTGGGTGGGCGTAGTCTCTTTGCCGGTGATGCGACAGATCAGCGGCCAATGGCAGACGTGGAGGTCATTCTTGATGGGCTACGTGCTGCAACCACCGGAGCAACGACGCCTCAGGATCTCCAAACCGCAGCAGACATCTGGTTCAATGACCCCGCTGGTTTTGTCGCGACGGCCTATCGTGGTTCCGCAACTGAAATAGCTCCGCTGCGGATCGGTCAAGACGAAGAGGTTTCCGTACAGATCAAGGGTGATGATCCAATATTCAAAGACATAATCAAACAGTACGCACTCGCTGCAATCGCGAGCGATGCCGCGTCTTCTCTAAGTGCAACTGATCGCCAAGAGTTACTGACCGAGGCAGGGCGCAACCTATTCTCCACGCAAACTGACATGACTGCTTTGCGTGCCAATATCGGGTCAGCCCAGGCACGCATCGATGAGGTGGCGACCAGAAACGCAACCGAGCAAACATCACTGCAATTTGCGAAGGGCGCTTTGTTGCAGGCAGACCCCTACGAAACAGCCACTGAACTGGAGGCAGTCCAATTTCAACTTCAAAGCCTATATACGGTCACCGCGCGCATGTCAGACCTTTCGTTTGTGAACTTCATTCGATGAGATGGCTCTCTTTCTTTCTGATCACTCTTTTCTTTGCACAGGTCGCTACCGCCAGTTCCGTGCGCATCAAGGATCTGGTTGAATTTGACGGCGTTCGGGGGAATGATCTGGTTGGCTACGGACTGGTCGTAGGACTTGATGGAACCGGAGATGGACTGCGCAACGCGCCTTTCACCGAAGACATCATGACCAACATCTTGGAGCGTCTTGGCATCAACGTGACCGGTGAGCAGTTTCGACCAAAGAACGTGGCCGCTGTATTCGTCACATCCACACTGCCAGCATTTGCCCGAAGTGGGTCTCAGATTGATGTGACGGTTTCTGCGATTGGAGATGCCAAAAGTCTGTTGGGCGGGACCCTGATCATGACACCGATGAACGCAGCGGATGGTGAAATATATGCCGTAGCGCAAGGTACGATCATCGCAGGTGGCGCCGTGGCAGAGGGCGATGGAGCACGCGTCACACAAGGTGTCCCCACGTCTGGCGTGATACCCTCGGGTGCCCGTGTTGAGCGGGAGATCGACTTTGAACTGAGCAGCCTGACCGACATGCGCCTTGCTTTACGCGACGCCGACTTCACCACCGCTGCCCGGATCGAAAGTGCGATCAACAATGACTTTGGACGGCAGGTTGCCATCATGCTGGATTCTGGCACCGTCAGTCTGAATGTGCCTCGGACCCGTATGCAATCGGTCGCACATGCTTTGGGCCGCATAGAAAACATCGCAGTTGAACCTGAACGGAAGGCACGTGTGGTTGTCGATCAACGGTCTGGCACAATTGTCATGGGCGATGATGTGCGGATATCGCGTGTCGCTGTGTCGCAAGGCAACCTCACTCTGCGCATTCAAGAACAGCCTATCACCGTACAGCCGAACCCCTTCGCACAGGGTGAAACCGTGGTGGTTCCTCGCACCACCGTCGACATCGAGGATCAAGACGGGCCCAGCCTCGCCGAGGTACCGGATGGCGCATCGTTGTCCGAGGTCATTGCAGGTCTGAATGCGCTTGGGGTCGCGCCGCGCGACATGATCGATATCCTAAAGAGCATCAAGGCAGCTGGCGCATTACATGCAGAGTTCGTAGTGCGCTAAGTGCAAATGCAAGGCTTGGCCCGTTTCGTTGAACGCGTACCGGTCGTCATTTGCTTCAGGTATGCCTGTAGCGAAACGCCGCGGCCTGAGGCCTGGAGAGTATTGTCTGTTTCGCTTGTCAGAAGTAACTGCGAACAAGGCTTCCAGCAATAAGGCTCCAACCATCTGCAACAACGAAAAACGCCAGCTTGAAAGGCAACGAAACGATCGCAGGTGGCACCATCATCATCCCCATGCTCATCAACACTGCCGCTGCAACCAAATCGATTATCAGGAACGGCAGAAAAATCAGAAAACCGATCTGGAACGCCCTTGCGATCTCGGACAGCAGGAAACTGGGTACCAGAACGGAAAGTGGGGCATCTGGTGACAACTCGAGTCCTTGGGTGTCTGGCCGGAGGTCAGCCATCGCGCTAAACGTATCAGCATCCAAACGCACGGACATGAAACCGCGAAAGGGTTCGACTGTTCGTGCAAAGGCGGTTTCCACATCTATCAAATTGTTGCTCAACGGTTGAAGCCCATTGGTCCAGGCCTGCATAAAGACAGGCTCCATCACGAAATACGTGAGAAACAGTGCAAGACTTACGATCAACATATTTGGGGGTGACTGCTGAAGTCCGATTGCCTGTCTCAGAATAGAGAGCACCGTCACCAAAAAGGGGAAGCATGTTACCATTATGGCCAAACCCGGCGCGAGGCTTAGCACTGTAATTAAAGCGATCAGCTGCAAAGTCCTGGCGCTTAGCGAATTTTCGTCACCAAGCGAGATGGCAATATCTTGGGCTAAAGCCGCAGTCGGGAGAAGGCAGGCAACGCCCAATAAAATGATATGCAGCTTCATCGCATCAAACGCTCGACCCAAGGTCGACGATCTCTGTCAGTCTCACGACCAGTTGACCCTCCTCATCCCCATCAGCCTCTTCCAGTTTTCCACGGGCGATCAACTTGTTGCCGACAAACAGATCAACGGGGTCATCAACGCGTTTGTCCAGCGTCAGAACCGCATTTGACCCAAGCATGACCAAATCACGAACCATGGGGCGCGCGCGACCGACGGACACGGTGATTTCGATTGGTACGGCCGTAAATGGATTGTGTGTGTCGGAGGCCAGCATTTGCGTATTGGGTACGTCACTCATTAGTCACCTGTGGCGTTTGCGTTTCAAAAAATGTTGAAATTTCGTTTGTGATGTCGGCAACAACCCGGTCCAAATCCACCTCTACCTCTCGATTGCCCAGGCGCAACACAACTTGGGTCGGGGCCATTAGATCATCTGGAACGATCTCAAAGGGCGCTGGTACATTATCAGACAGCGCAGCGCGCACAGCCTCTTCATTGGCTGGCGCAATCGCCAGTTCAATAGGTCGGTCCAAGCTCTTCCTTGCCGCATCCAAAATGACGTCCTCGATGTGTGCGCCGAGGCTGTGTTGCGCAATCAGCGGCAGAACTTTACGGGTCACTTGTGCCATGATTGTCTGAACCGATGCCGTCATCGCCGCGCGCAGCTCATGGTATTCAAACGATGCGGCCTGCAAGCTTGAGGCCAAACCACTGGATACATGTGTCAGAGTGTCGGATTGCGCCTTAATGGCGTCTTCCCAGCCAGCCTGATAGCCATTCTCAAATGCCTGAAGCTTGAGTTCTTCAATGTCCTCAACAGACAGAAGTGATTTGCTGGCGGTGGTCGGTCTTATTGTTCCAAAGTCCTGAAAGAGGTGTGCAGCGGACATCACGCGCGCTCCTCTTCTTCCAGCCAGCTTCTCAGGATCTCGACGGTTTCTTCTTGTCTATCACCGATCATGGCGCGCAGTCGATCAACAGGGTCTGTCGATACGGGCGACATACCGGCCGCTTCGGTAGAAAAGTTGAGGGCCGGTAGTTCAGAGGACGTGTCCAGGTTGGAGTCCATCGGGATATTCAGGAAGTCATCCGATGCCTCGGCAACCTCACCCGTGAGTGCAGGCTGTGTATTTGCTTCCCCAGCTTCAGTTGGCGGCAAGCTGAGAGGCGCCCCTGGGGCCTGCGTCAAAACCGGTCGCACCACGAATAGTCCCAAAACCAACGCAACAACTGCCAGAACAGCCATTTGAATCGCTGACATTATGTCGACGTGGAAATTGTCCAGAAACGATGACTGCACCTGCGTGCCCAAAGGTGCAACTGACTGTAAAACCATTGACTTAATGGTGATGATGTCACCCCGTGACTCGTCAAAGCCCACCGCGGATGCCACCAATTCACGCAGCGCATCAATCTCTTCCGCATCTCGCGGAATGGTTTCCAGCTGTTCACCATCCCCTTCCTGCGTCGCATCGTTTACCAGAACGGCAACGGTCACACGTTTGATCGCGCCGGCGGCGCGCACCACCGCCCGCTCCGTTTCGGATACTTCGTAGTTAATCCGCTCGCGCGTCTCCGAATTCTCCGAGGATGCGCTATCCCCTTCTGCACCGTCCCCGTCAGGTAAATTCGATGCAACAGTCACATTGCCGTTGCCGGCCTCGTTCGAATTACTCGTCCGCTCTTCGGTGTCCGTGCTGATCACCACGCGCCCATCCGGATCAAACCGCCGCTCACGGATTTCTTCGGTCTCGGTCACCGTATCAACGCTGACCTCCACAATGGCGTTCCCGGGACCTACGCGTGCCTCCAACAGCCGTTCGACACGCTCGCGCAGCATTTGCGCTTTGTCATCTGCACCCCCAGTTGGCGCAACATCTTCGGGCCCGCCGATCAGGTTCCCATTCGCGTCAATGACAGCGACGTCATCCGACGACAAACCGGCAACCGCTGACGACACCAAAAACCGAATAGCCTTGCCCTGCCCATTCGTCAGGCCCGACCCATTGGGTGTTACCGACACCGAAGCAGTCGGCGTCACGCTGCGTTGAAACGGGTTTGAGCCAGTAGAGGCGATGTGAACCCGCGCCATGGCAATATGCGGGCTAGCCGCGATTGTACGCGCCAATTCGCCCTCTTTCGCGCGCCAATAGGCTGCGTCAAACATCTGAGATGTCGTCCCGAAACCCGAGAGCGAATCGAGCAACTCATACCCCTGGCTGTTGTTGGCAGGCAAACCTTCGCTGGCAAGCGTCATGCGCAATTGATCACGATTGGCGCTATCAACAAAAATCGATCCGCCCCGCACCTCAAAGGCTATCCCGCGTTGCTCCAGCGCACTTACGACATCTCCGGCAGGACCGCTTTCGAGGCCGGCATAAAGAAGTGTCAGGGACGGCGACGTGGCGATGCGCGACATCGCAAGTACAGCCAACACCACAGCCAATGTCGCAACCACAACCGTAATTTGCCTACGTATATCCAAGCCCAACCAGACATTTAGCAACTGCTGCACAATTTCCTCCGTCCTGCCCCACGTTCTGTGTGGCGATGTAACAGCAATGACCGATCAGCCTTAACAATCGGTTAGTTGATCTGTGCCAAAACAGGTTTCGAGAAATAGCAGACGGTATGATTATGACAGACGCAGCTGCGGCAGACCCCGCCAGCCCTGAAAAAGCATCAAAAAAGCCAATCTTAATTGGCTTGGTCGCCGCCATTGCCGCGGGCGGGGGCAGCTTTTATGCAACTTTCTCCGGACTGGTTCTTGCACCCGAATCGGCGATTGCGGCTGCCGCATCGTCAGCAGAAATGAATGCGCTGCCAAAAGTGACATATGTTGAAATGGATCCGCTCGTTATATCGCTCGATCCCACGTCTCACTCTCGCCACCTGAGATTTCGCGCCCAGTTGGAAACACCTTACCAATACGCTGACGAGGTCAGGTCGGCATTGCCCCGAGTCATCGACATCTTGAACGGGTATCTTCGCGCACTTGAGGCACGAGACATCGAAGATTCTGCATCTTTGTTTCGGATTCGAGCACAAATGTTGCGGCGCGTTCAAGCTGTCACAGGTCCGGGGCGCGTGAACGATCTTCTTGTTATGGAATTTGTACTGCATTGAGGGATAAATCATGGATTTGATATCTGATATCTTGCTTATGGCAGGCGCTTTAGGAGCGGGGTTCTATTGTTTCATTCTGGGTCGACGGCTGAAGCGGTTCAATGATCTTGAAAAAGGCGTAGGGGGCGCTGTCGCGGTGCTATCTGCGCAGGTCGACGACCTTAGCAAGATGCTCGCGGCCGCCCAGGATGTGGCAACGGAATCAGCGAATACGCTCACACAGGTAGCAGAAAATGCTGAGCAGACATCAAGACGGCTCGAGCTGCAAATTGCATCCTTGCATGACATACCCGAAAAACCGCAACGTACCGCTCAACCTGTTCGATCGGCCGACAGCGTTCAACAGCCGGATCAACCAATGTTTGTTCGGCGAACAGCGGGGAACGCAAAATGAGCAAGCTTTCCAAAGTTAGAAACAGTGTGCGCGTTTCGGGATCCACTTTGATCATTTCGTCACTCTTGGTCAGTTCAGCATTTTTGCGCTTCGGCACCGATACCGGAGCGGCCATCGCTCAAACAACGATGTCGGCGATAGACCCAGACGTAACCTCATCAGGAAATAACACGACAAATCAAGAAGATGACTCGAATGGTAGAGAGCAATTGCTACAAGCTCTACTTAAACGGGAGGCGCAAGTCGAAAGGCAGGAGGCCGCTCTTCTGCAGCGTGAAAACAACCTCAAGGCAACCAAGGCAGAAGTAGAGCGCCGCATACGCGTTCTTGAGGCATCGGAGGATCGCCTGAGGCAGATGATCACACAAGCCGAAGCAACAGCAGAGGATGACGTTCTACGACTGACAACAGTTTACGAAAATATGAAGCCCAAAGATGCCGCAGCACTCTTTGAGACGATGGAACCTGAGTTTGCCGCCGGATTTTTAGCACGAATGCAACCTGAGGCGGCCGCAAAGCTTTTGGCAGGTCTAAACCCAGAAACCGCGTATTCCATCAGCGCTATTGTCGCCGGTCGGAATGCCCGTGCTTCAAATTTGTAGATCGAGAGGGCACAGAAATGATCGGCATAGTCGGCATTATAACAGTCTTTGTGATGGTATTTGGTGGATATCTGGCCGCCGGCGGCAAGATGGGCATAATTCTGAAGTCACTTCCGTTTGAAATGACCATGATCATCGGAGCGGCAGTTGGTGCTTTCCTCATCAGCAATTCCATGTCTGAAATAAAACACACAATCAAGGATCTGGGAAAGGTCTTCAAAGGGCCAAAATGGATCGCAGAAGACTATACCTCACTTTTATGTCTATTATTTGAATTAATACGTCTCGCCCGCCAAAATCCGGTAGGGCTCGAGGAACATATAGAGAACCCTAGTGAGTCTGCGATCTTCAACAACTACCCGAAGATTTCGTCCGATAGTGAAGCTGTGAACCTCATATGCGACACCCTTCGGTCAGCATCTATGAACTATGATGATCCACACCAGGTCGAGGAGGTTTTGGAAAAACGCCTTAGTTCAAATCTTCATCATTCCATGCATTCCAGCCACGCGTTGCAAACCGTTGCAGATGGCCTACCTGCGCTTGGCATTGTTGCTGCTGTGTTGGGTGTCATCAAGACGATGGCATCAATCGATCAACCTCCTGAAATCTTGGGAAAGCTGATCGGTGGCGCACTGGTGGGTACCTTTCTTGGCGTCTTCCTCGCCTACGGATTAGTCGGCCCGTTCAGCGCCAAGGTAAAGGCCGTTGTCGAAGAGGATGCGCAATTCTATCAACTCATTCGTGAGGTGCTGGTTGCCAATCTATACAATCACGCCACAAACACATGTATTGAGGTTGGCCGCCAAAACGCCCCAATACATTACCGACCGACTTTTACTGAGCTGGAAGATGCACTGAAAGACACCAAACAGAGGGCGGCTTGATGATGTGGCGGCTTGCCATTCTACTATTTGTTTTTCATCAACCTGCTCATGGTGCACCTATTACGGTGCGCACAGGAGGCCATGGCGAATTTACCAGAATCGTTTTATACGATGCGGTTGATATGCAATGGGCTACGAATATTTCTGATCGCAGACTTGAAATCTCGTTTCCTAATCAAACTCCTAAATTCGACAACAAAGGGGTTTTTAGTAGAATAGACAAGCGCCATATATCTAATATCTCCGCTGAAGAATCGCAACTTGTTGTGACGATGTCATGTGATTGCTTAGTACGTCATGTTCCACGAGGTGATTTATTAGTATTTGATATATTAGAGAAAAATATTGAAATCGAGTCAGAACTCGGTGGTGATCTTTCTACAACAGCGTCTGTGGAGAATCTTCAGAAAGCCCGGCCTTCGAGTGAAGAGCCGAACGATATGGTTGGATTAATGCCTACAAGATCTATGCCAAAAAAACCCAATGGATTAGGTCAGGATAATTATACATTTGACGTGTATATATCTTTGAAAAAAACTCAGAATTCCACCAAGAAAGTTTATTCTACGTGGGGAACTTATCTCCATAATCTAGCGAGAAGAGACGACAAACCTAGTGATAATAGTATAATAGAAAACACTATGGATATTATGCACAAAGACTCTATATTGAAAAACCTCAAATCCAATATGACAGCATCTCAATATTCAAGCCTAGCAAGTGCTCCTGGAGCAACACGGTCTGGTTCTTACGAAATTGAATCTAATATTTCTTCCAATAACTGCTCAAGCAGCAAAGATCTTGAGATACAAACTTGGATAAACGAAGGCACCACATTTTCAGAGGCGATCTCACGATTACACTCCGAAATATTAGAATTTACCCTGGAGGCTAGCGAAGAAAATAATGTAAAAACCATCAAAACATATCTCTATTATGGATTTGGGTCAGAGGCTCGGCAACTGCTCAATGCACATCCGTCAATAGCAGAGAGGCGTTCTGAGTTTATTAAATTAGCAGATATTATGGAGCCGCAATCAGGCAATATCGCTAGAACTACTTTTTCTGAAATATCTGAGCAATGTTCCGATATGGCGGCATTCTGGATTATCTTAGATAATAAGGGGAAGGAGCGCTTTTCAAGACCCGCGGTTAACAGTGCACAGCGAGGGTTTGGCGCTCTACCAGCACACCTAAGGGCACATTTAGGGCCAAAATTTATGAAGAAGTTGCGGCTAATTGGTGAGGTAGACGCAGCAAGTGCAATCAACAGAGTGCTTGAGGAAGTAAATATTTATACGGGCCCTGAGCACGAAGTTAATCTAGATTTTGCGAGTGATAGAATACCTACCAGATTCCCAGAATTAAGCGATGTACTAACTATCAGGAATACTCCAGCAGCCACAATGGAAGATTACATCCATACTGAACTGATGGCTGGTAAGATGATAGATATGGATACCATTACTCTGATAGAATCATATATCACAGAATTTCAAGACAGCGCATTACGAGGTCCTCTAATTAGGTCACTGGCACTCGCGCTAAGCGGTATAGGTAATTTTTCAGATGCATTTGAAAATATTTCAAGATTGGATAATGATGAAAGTGGATATTTACTTTTTGAAACAGTATTTAACCATTTTGTAAGTGATTCCACCGATGTTGAATTCATTGAAAATATATACAACATTGATCCGGTGAGGCTATCGGTACTTGATAGGGGGCTGATTGACAACACTGTGCAACGCCTCTCATCTCTTGGGTTCCATGATCTTGCTGATAGAGTCGATCCAACGATTACAAGCCGGTCTGATTCGGCGGGTCAACAGATCTCTGAGGCTGAAAGAACCGATTTGAACCCACCAATCCGAGCACCTGCAATTGACTCACCTAGTATAGCATTTGAGGCACCGTCAACGGATGCTTTAGCAAAAAATGCCACACCTTTTGGTCTCAAGGAGTTCCAGGGCATTTTACTTGAAAGCGAAGAGTTTAGGATCCGCGCTCGGCGCGGTTCGCTGAGCGGCGAGTGATCCGGTCAAGCGCAATGAGCAGCGCCTTACACCTCTGATCAACCCGCTCGGGTGCCGTATAAGCTTCTGCGGTTTAACCTTAGATGGACGAATACCAGAACCTGCACGCGGACAGGGCAGCATCGAGATGAATCTTGAAGCGATGTATCGAGGGTGACACAATCCACTTGTCTCGTAGATGAGGAAACAGATGGCCTTGAAACAAACCGCTGCGACGATGGTCGCAGCCGCCCGCGCCCGAATTCAAGAGGTGGAAACTGGCGATGCCCTCGCCATGTTCTCGGACCCGGATGTGGTGATTGTCGACATTCGTGATGTCCGAGAGCGTGAGCGTAGCGGTTTCATTCCCGGCTCTGTTCACGCGCCGCGTGGTATGATCGAGTTTTGGGTTGATCCGGACAGTCCCTATTTCAAAGATGTGTTCGGCCACCCGGACAAGACATACCTGTTCCATTGCGCCTCAGGCTGGCGATCTGCGCTGACCGTGGCGACATTGCAGGATATGGGTTTTGATGCTGTGCATTTGCGCGACGGTTTCACGGACTGGGAGGCGCATGGCGGCCCGGTGGAGAGGAGAGAGAAGCGATGAAAATCAAACCCTTAGTGACCCCATTTTTTGACGAGCGTTCAAACACCATATCCTACATCGTAAAAGAGCCGGATGGCCCCGGATGTGCCGTCATCGATGCTGTCATGGACATCGACTATGCCGCCGGCGCGCTGAACTTTGATGGGGCGGATGCAATGATCGCGCATATCAAAACGCACGACCTGCGGCTTGACTGGATCATCGAAACCCATGTGCACGCCGATCATTTATCAGGCGCGCCCTACATTCAACAAGCACTGGGTGGCAAAATCGGGATCGGCGCGAAGATAACAGAAGTTCAGGATACTTTTGGGAAAGTTTTCAATGAGGGTACGGAATTCCAGCGGGATGGATCACAGTTTGACGCGCTTTTCATCGACGGTGATACATATCAGGTGGGCGCGATGACATGTACTGCGATGCATACGCCGGGGCACACACCCGCCTGCATGGTGCATATCATGGGCGACGCGGCCTTTGTCGGAGATACCTTGTTCATGCCCGATGGGGGATCCGCACGCGCTGATTTTCCAGGAGGGGATGCCGGACAGCTATATGACAGCATTATGCGGGTGCTCAGCCTGCCCGATGAAATGCGTCTGTTTATCTGCCACGATTACGGACCCGGCGGTCGTGCCATCGCGTGGGAGACGACGGTGGCAGAGGAACGGGAAAACAATATTCATGTCGGCGGCGGCAAGACCCGCGAGGATTTCATCAAATTTCGAACCGAGCGGGACGCGCAACTTGCCATGCCGTCCCTGATTATTCCCGCCCTTCAGGTGAATATGCGCGCAGGCAAGATCCCACGCGACAATGCGGGCGATATGGCCCTCAAAGTCCCACTTGGCAAACTCTGATCCAAAAACACAGCCGACATTCTCTGTTCCACGGTATCTTCACCAAAGGACGCAGTGATCACGCGCGCCCTTGTCATTTGATGACCGCAGCACAAGACTATGCGCATGACATTGTCCACTCGCATTGACGCCAAGCGCGACGATCTGATCGATCTGACCCAGACCTTGATCCGTATTCCGACGCTTAATCCGCCGGGGCAGCACTATCACGATATCTGCATCCTTCTGGACAGGCGGTTCAAGGCACACGGGCTGACCACTCAGATGATCCGGGCCCACGGCACACCTGGGGACAGCGACGCGTACCCACGATGGAACATCGTTGCGCGCAAGGACGGGGCCCAAAGCGGTCCGTGCGTCCATTTCAACAGCCACCATGACGTGGTCGAGGTCGGGCACGGCTGGACACGCGATCCTTTCGGCGCTCAGATCGAAGGCGATAAAATCTACGGCCGAGGTGCGTGCGATATGAAAGGCGGGCTGGCCGCATCCATTATTGCTGCCGAAGCCTTCATCGAAGAACACGTCGACTTTACCGGTGCCGTCGAAATCAGCGCCACAGCGGATGAAGAATCGGGCGGGTATGGCGGTGTTGCCTACCTCGCTGAGATGGGTCTTTTTGCACCGGATCGCGTGCAGCATGTCATCATCCCCGAACCGCTGAACAAGGATCGAATTTGCCTTGGGCATCGCGGCGGGTGGTGGGCAGAAATCGAAACGAAGGGTGAGATTGCCCATGGCTCCATGCCTTTCCTTGGGGATTGCGCCGTTCGACATATGGGGGCCGTACTCGACAAATTCGAAAGCGATCTGTTTCCAGCCATGGCCGCGCGTCACACGGAGATGCCCGTCGTGCCGGACGGTGCGCGCCAGTCAACGATGAACATCAACTCGATCCATGGCGGCCAACCCGAACCCGCCGAGGACTATACCGGCCTGCCTGCCCACTGCGTTCCGGACAGTTGCCGTATCGTGATTGATCGCCGTTTTCTGGTCGAAGAAGCCGTCGAAGATGTCCGCGCCGAAGTCGTTGAGTTGCTTGAAGGGCTCAAGACCTCGCGGGATCGGTTCGAATACGAAATGCGCGAGTTGAACGTCGTCCTCCCATCCATGACCGACAAAAACGCACCTGTGGTCGAAACGGTGCATGCCGCCATTGAACAGGTTCTGGGCGTCAGCCCGACATATGTGGCCTCACCCGGGTCCTACGATCAAAAACACATCGACCGGATCGGCAAATTGCGCAACTGCATCGCCTACGGGCCGGGCGAATTGGAACTCGCACACAAGCCGGATGAATGGATCGGGATCACAGATATGCTCGACAGCGCCAAGGTGATGGGGGCCGCGTTGGAAACCCTTTTGCTGCCCAAACAGGACTAACCTGCGGCCAAGGCCAGACCTTCGACAATCGCGGTCATGGCAGCACCTCGATGTACCTCTGCGCGGGGTAACAGCGTGTGCAGTGCATCTTCGACCACCTGCATCAGACTGGATCCACCCACAAAAATCAATCGGTTCACGGCATCCGGCTCCACCCCGCCCATCTCTAGCGTCATCGCGGCCGCCGCACTGATTTGATCCGCCATGGGGGCCAGCGTGGCCGTCATCGCAATCGGGTACAACGGCACGGTCATGCCGCGTTCGATAACGGACAGGTCGATCTGTGGGATGTTTGCGGACGCGCCATTTGCCCCAATTTTGGCGGCCTCAACCGCAAAGGCCACGTCGTGACCCAACTCATCCTCCAGCACGCGCACAAGCCGTTTCAGCTTGTCCGGCTCACGTGCGTATTGGGCCAATTCCACCGTCGCCCGCCGCGTGTCGGGGGCGTAAAGAAACGGGATTTTCTGCCACGTGGCCAGATCGGTAAAGATCGCATTCGGAGCCGCATGAGACTGATCGCCAAACGCATGTTTGATCTGACTGCCCATGCCCAGTTCGGGCATGACAAAGGCCAGGCTCAGCGCCCGATCGAAATTTGTTCCCCCAAGGCGCAGACCATGACTGGCCAGAATATCAATGCCCGCCCCCTGCCCCTGTCGAAACAAGGTGAAATCAGAAGTCCCGCCGCCGATATCGACGACCAGCGCGACATCACCGGGGCGGAGCGTGGCACGGTTCGCCAGTGCTGCGGCCTCGGGTTCGGGCATGAAGCGGACCGTCTCAAAGCCCGCCGCGTGGTAGCATTCTGTCAGATCGATCAGCGCCTGGGCATTGCGGGCAGGATCAGCCGAGTGAAACAGCACAGGCCGACCGGACAAAGCCTCGGTGAATATCTGTCCTGTCTCCGTTTCCGCACGCAGTTTCAGTTCTGCCAGAAAGCGGGCAACGATGGTGATGAAATCCAGCCGCTCGCCAAGCAGAACCCGGCTTTCGCGCATCAGCGACGTACCAAGCAATGACTTGAGCGCACGCATATAGCGTCCCTCATCCCCTGTGATCAGCGCAGCGTTTGCAGGACGGCCATAGACGGCCTTCCGCGCCTCAAAATCGAAAAACACAGCTGTGGGCAGAGTCGTTTCGCCCGGCTCAAGCTGGATCAGATGCGCTTGGCCGTCCACGGCCACACCGACAGCCGAATTCGAGGTTCCGAAATCCACACCCAGAACTGCCATCGCACCTGCCCTACCATCCAAAAGGCCGACCGATTACCCCAACAACACCTTCAAGCCAAGTGTCCAAGACTGGTCAACCTCCCCTGTTTTGGCTAGCCTTTCGCCAAACATCATCCAAGGGAGACCCCCATGTTCCAGACCCGCACGCTTATTTTTGGTGTCGCCACGGCCGCGCTGATGGCCGGAGTGGCCAGCGCCAAGACCGACATCACCGTCGCAATCCAGCTTGAGCCGCCCCACCTTGATCCCACATCAGCCGCTGCCGGGGCCATCGACTCGGTGCTCTATTCCAATGTGTTCGAGGGGCTGACCCGCTTTATGGGTGACGGATCGGTTGTGCCCGGCCTTGCCGCAAGCTGGGAGATTTCCGATGACGGGCTGACCTATACATTCGCGCTGCGCGAGGGTGTCACCTTTCACGATGGTACCACCATGGACGCCGAAGATGTGAAATTCACATTTGACCGCATTCTGGCCGAAGATAGCGCAAATGCCCAAAAGGCACTGTTTGAGGGGATCACAAATGTCGAAGTCGTCGACCCCCAAACCGTGCGCATGACCCTTGGCACGCCCAACGGCAACATGCTGTTCAACCTGGCCTGGGGGGACGCGGTGATCGTCGCCCCTGAAACCATCGAGAACATCAAACAGCAGCCCATCGGCACCGGCCCCTTCAAGTTCGACAGCTGGACCCAAGGCGACAAGATCGAGATCAGCCGCGCCGACAGCTATTGGGGTGATGCTCCCGCACTAGAGAAAGCGACGTTCAAGTTCATCTCGGATCCGACGGCGGCCTTCGCATCTGTCATGGCCGAGGATGTGGACGTCTTCTGGAGCTTCCCCGCGCCTGAAAACCTACCACAGTTCAAAGCGGACCCTCGCTTTCAAGTGTTAATCGGCTCAACCGAGGGTGAGACGATCTTGTCCACCAACAACAAAAAGCCCCCCTTTGACGATGTGCGTGTCCGGCAAGCCCTGGCTCATGCCATCAACCGCCAAGCCATAATTGATGGTGCGATGTTTGGATATGGCACGCCCATTGGCACCCATTTCGCACCCCACAATCCCGCCTATGTCGATCTGACAGGCGAGTCCGCCTTTGACCCAGACAAGGCCCGTGCCTTGCTCGCCGAGGCTGGCATGGCAGATGGGTTTAAAACCACGTTGCATCTGCCACCCCCGTCTTATGCCCGCCGCGGGGGGGAGATCATCGCAGCCCAACTGGCCGATGTCGGCATCACCGCCGAGATCATCAATGTGGAGTGGGCGCAGTGGCTTGAAACGGTGTTTCGTGGTAAGGATTTTGGTCTGACCATCGTGAGCCATACGGAGCCAATGGATATCGGAATCTACGCCAATCCCGATTATTACTTTCAATATGACAACCCCGCCTTTCAGGAGTTGATGGCGACCCTGAATGCCACCACTGACCCCGATACCCGCACCAACCTGATGGCCAAGGCGCAGGAGATCATCTCGGGTGATGCGGTGAATGGCTATCTGTTCCAGCTGGCGCAGCTGTCTGTGGCCAAAGCCGAGGTGCAAGGGTTGTGGATCAATGCGCCAACCCAGGCCACGGACCTGACTGGTGTCAGTTGGTCTGAGTGATCGGCGTTTCGCAAGGATATCAAACGACAGGGCGCACCATCAGGTGCGCCTTACTTTTTGTCCAAAGAGGGAATGGGATCATGCAGATACACCGTGCGGGGACGCGCCCCGCTCAACGCGCAAATCCAGAATATTTCACCGGTACCGTATGGCTGGATCCCATCATCGCAACGGATGCACCTGCCCGCCTCAATGCGCTGAGTGTCCAATTTGAACCGGGCGCGCGCACCGCTTGGCACACGCATCCATTGGGTCAGACATTGTATGTGACCCACGGCGTCGGCCTTGTGTGCGCGCGCGGCCAACGCCCGGACCGCATTCAGGCTGGGGATACCATATGGATTCCGGCGGATGTCGAACATTGGCACGGTGCAACTCCAGACACGACCATGACCCATATTGCGATGCAGGAAGCATTGGATGGGTCAGCAGCGATGTGGTTGGACCATGTAAGCGATGCCGATTACGCCGAGTGATGAGAAGGGGGCCAGCCCCCCCGGCCCTGCGGCCTCCCCCCCGGAGTTTTTCTGGCAAGCTTAATATAGCGGGTCAAAAATTTTGGTGCGTCTGGACAAAAGGTTTGTCGCATTTTTTTTGGCACCGCAGACGATCAGCGGTCAAGAACCGACACGTACTCACCTTGGGGTTTCTTCGACTTGGGCGCCTGCTCAACTGACTTGTCATCGGCCTCTTCTTCTTAACCGAACTCTGCTTCTACGGTCGTCTTCGCGCCGCCTTCCTCACCATAGTCCCACAAGTGCGTCACTGTCGAGGCCACCCATGACCCGTCGACGTCCGGGGCCACGTTTGTGATGTTCAGCGGTGCCTTGGCCCGCGCGTGTGGGTCGCCAATCAGCTCGAGAGTCAGCTCGCCTTCACCAGCCCGCAATTCCTTCACGCGTGCGTCCGCCGCCTTCCGCGCATCCTCGCGATCCTGATAGACCTCTCGAAGCGTCATCGGCGGCAGCAGAACACAGTGCGGTCGCGAAGTTGGCGGCGGGGAGGATTTGTGATGTCATGGCCCGGCAATGGACCATGCGGGCGGCGCGGGCTTTGGTAGCGGGTGCTACCTGATCGCGCGGGCCTCACACCGATCTGTCAGATCCGGTGCAATCGCGTGCGTTGTCACATGCGAGGTTCAAATTTGAAAGCGATTTGAAAACGCTCAGGACGTCATCTCGGGTTTTCAGGCCCCATGGGCCGCGTTTGAAGCTCGAGGCGCTCAGTGGGCGTTTTTTTTGAAAGGGAGGAACTTGCGGCGTTGGGGGGTCACAACATCCCCTCGGAACAAGCCCGGTTATGTTTGCTCAACGCCGCTGCAAGACACGTAGCAGATCCGCGCTCAGTTTTCAACGTCACGCGCCGCATCCATGAGAACGAACCGATCCGTCTCTCCGAACTGCTTTGCCCGGATGCGATGGAAACTCTTCAGAAACAATTCCTGGCGATCCTTGGTCACGTGGATGACCGCAGCCCAAGGCACGCCGTCGACCATGCGCTGAAACACGAACTCGAACTCGCTCGCCGCATCCTCGTACATCGCGCCGCTTTGGATGAAGTCCTGCACCATCTCGTATTGCTCACGGGTGACGCTTGGATGTCGCTCGAGCTGCTTGGCTGCATCACCAACGGACAGGCTTACGGTGCGTGTCTTGGCGCGTATCAGATCCACGCGGTCACCATCAAGCATCGCCACAGGTGCCGTGAGGCGACGGTTTGGATCTGTCACCATGCGGCGCTGATGCTTGAAGATGTTCTCTTGGACCGCACGAAACGGAGCCGAGCGCACCATATCGCGCGCAGCCACAGTGCGCGCGGTGTCGGGCAAATTGTCGAGGCGCTGCGCGAGATGGCGGCGGACATTCCCTGCCCGCGTCAATCCGGGATGTGTCTGCCAGCCGGGATCGATGCCGCGCGGCACCTGGACGGTCTCGCCGGTCGCCTTGTTCTTCCAGGGCCGGGTCGTGACTTCCGGTGCGGGCGTGTCGGGAACATATCCAAGGCTCTCGGCCTCAAACCGTGTGATCTGTCGCACGCGGCACTGACAGAGCCACCCATTGGGCGGGTAGTGAACAAGCCACCAGCTATCGTCCACCTCGAGAATTGTGCCAACCCGGCCCTCGTGTTCCGGGCGGCGCTGCTCAGCCGAGGACAGCTCATAGATCAGAAACGGGATCCCGCGCTTGGTGCGCTGGATGCGCTCCCATTCACCAGCGGCGCGCGCCGTGCGCGTGTTGGCCCAGTAGATCGTGCGCAGGCGGCGCAGACTACCGAGCTGGACGAGTTGACCGTCCGCCCGTGCCGCTTGGCCCCACCAACCCTAGCGTCGCAGGATCGGCTCGAGATCATCCACGAAATCGCCATAGGACTTGTAATTGGTGACCGCGTCCGAAACCGCCGATCGGATATCATCGAGAACGTCGTAGCCCGCCGATTGCGCGACCGTGAACGCCACGGCGTGATCGTGCGGTGCAAAGTCGGTCCAATCCAGTGATGGACGCTGCCCCTTGGCATCAAAATACCCGGTGACCTCTTCGGGGGCTTGGGTGAACAGATCGTCAGGCATCGATGTCGCCGTCGCCGCGCGCCTTCATCAGTTGCACGGCCAGCCGGTTGGCCATCGCCGTGACGTCCGGCGTGATCTGATCGAGGCTCGCCAGCAGCTCTTCATAGCTACCAGACGTCTTGGCGGCGGCGAGGATCTCAGCGAGGTAGGAGCCGTTGCCGCCCTTGTCCATCGCGCCCTTGCTGAACCGCGGGATGCGATCGCAGACGTAGAACAGGATGTCGCGCTGTTGATCGAAGGGGACGTTGCGCAATTCGACGACAAAGCGCTGACGGCGCACGAGGTCGTTGCCGATCTCGAAGATAACGATGTCGGTGGCGTCACCGCTGCGACCGAAGCCCTCTCCCATCACGTGGTGCTTGGTGGGGTCCAGCCCGGCCAGCAGCGGTTTGAGTTGCTGTTCACACCAGTCGCGGGCATCGGCCTTGCGCACATGCTCAGGTGCGTCCTTGAACGCATCCTCGCAGATCCACCGCTTGAGCACATCCAGATCGGCCATGCAGTTCTCAATCTGCACCCGGCTCAACGCAGCGCCCTCGGCCTCGGCCGGGATCGCGTCCAGCTCCTGACGCATGGCGGCGGCGCGCGGCCCAGGGCAGGCGAGACGCTGGCGAGTTTCAGGCGCCGCCGTACAAGATCGGTCGTAATCCCGAACTGTGCGGCGATTTGATCCTCGGTGCGACCTTTGTTGCGTAACGCCGCGAAAGCTTCGAACTGATCGGCAGCGTGCATGGCGGCACGGATCATGTTCTCTGCGGCGGAGCTGTCTTCAGCTTGGTCGGGCTCTTCGATCTGGCAAGGGATGAGGTGATCTGCTTTCAGATGACCTTGGTCTTTGAGCTGGTTCAGGGCTGCCAAGCGCCGACCGCCGGTATGGACGTGGAATTTCGCACCGACTTTGTGCACAAGCAGGTTCTGTTTCAGACCCGTTTGCTGGATGCTTGCGCGCAATTCGGCATCCGCCTCAGGCGTTGCTGGTGTTTTGCGCACGTTTTTGGGACTAAGCACGAGCTTTAGGAGGGGGATCATGTCGATTTGCGCACTCGCAGCTGCGTTTGCTGGCGCGTTGGTCTTTTTGGCTTTTGTCTTGGTCATGTCTCGGGGTCCTTCTTCCGAACCGGGACCCGGGAGAGCCTCTCTCTCCCTATCAAGCCCGGCACCCCGGGCTTTCCCTCCTCTTCCTCTCTGCAACCCTGCGCCCGGCCAGCGATCCGAACACCGTGGCGCGCACCACTCCTTTTCGGCCAAAATTTTCGCAACGGGTAGGCAAAAATGGGTATCAGATGCTGCATTTGAGCAGGAATACTGTGGACGGTCGGCATTGCTTGGGACGGGGGTTGTGCTGTTTTCACTCTTTAGAGACGGAACTGGCGTTTGAGGGAATTAGTCCGCCTGTTGTACCTTGATCAGTCGAGATTCCAGAGTTCGCTATCAATTTTGATCTTTTTTTTACTTTTTTGCAATATTACTATCATATATGATATGGATTTGGAGCCTATGCGGCCAGCATGCCATAGACTCCGCACTCCCAATCATGCTATCAATTATGATTGAAAAAGCGTCAATTTGCCCAAAAGCTATTGAAAGTGATAGGATGAAGATCAACAGCCTGACACCTGACACCATTATCCTGGAAGAACTCGGGACACGCCTTGCTAAGCACCGAAAGCAGCGCGGGTTTTCTCAAGATGACCTCGCGCGTGAAGCGGGACTTGGCGTTGCCACGTTGCGCAGGATTGAGGCTGGAGAAGGCAGCCAGATGGAATCGTGGCTCAAGCTCCTGAAGGCGCTGAAGATGCTCTCGGGTGTAGAGCAGTTACTACCTGAGAGCATCGAGTCACCATTGGCACAGGTCAGGGCGCAATCAAAAACAACGAAGCGCACAACATCCTCAGGGAAGAGATGGGGAGATGAAACCGAATGAGCACGGCGACCATTAAGCTGTGGGGGACGACAATTGGCTATGTCGCGATGGATGCATCGGAGCGCTTTGCACGTTTTGAGTATGATCCCGATTTTGCTGGTCTGGCAGTAGAACCCGCACCAATCCACATGCCGGTTGTTTCGAGCCAGATTTATCAGTTTCCAGATCTGCATCCGCGCTCGTTTCACGGGATGCCCGGGATGATCGCCGACAGTTTGCCTGACAAATACGGCCAACGCCTGATCGATGTCTGGCTTGCGCAAACCGGGCGAAAACCCGAAGACTTCAACGCGGTTGACAGGCTTTGCTACACAGGGCGACGTGGCATGGGCGCGCTTGAGTTTGAACCCTCAAAGCGTCCCGATATGCCAGATGACAAGCAGTTGGAGATCGAACAGCTAACCCAACTCGCATCAATGGCATTTGCAAGCAAGGAGACGTTGAACACGAAGTTTGAAGAAGCCGGTGGCGAGGAGGCTTTACTCGATATTTTGAACGTTGGCACATCAGCGGGCGGCGCACGCGCCAAGGCGGTTATCGCATTTAATCCTCAGACCCATCATATCAGATCAGGTCAGCTCGATCTCGCAGAAGGATTTGAACATTGGTTGATCAAATTTGACGGCGTTGAGTTTAGTGGGGATTGGGGCGTCGCCGATCCGATAGGCTACGGACTCTTGGAATTTAGCTACTATGAGATGGCCAAGGCCTGCGGCATCAATATGATGGAAAGCCGTGTGTTCTCAGAGAACGGACGGAACCACTTCATGACACGCCGCTTTGATCGGGATGACAGGGGTGGCAAGAAATTCGTGCAAACCTTCGCAGCGCTTGCGCATTACGACTATTTCGAGAGTGGTGCCCATTCCTACGAACAGCTGTTTATGTTGATGAAAGAGCTCGACATGCCCAAAGCTGAGATCGAAGAACAGTTCCGCCGTGTCATCTTCAACATCGTCGGTTGCAACCAAGATGACCATGTCAAGAACTTCGGGTTTATGATGGACCGCAATGGGGACTGGAGCCTCTCACCTGCCTACGATCTTTGCCACGCTGAAGGCAGCGCTTTTACGAGTTTCCATCAACTCAGCATCAACGGAAAGACATCGGGTTTTACGCGCGCGGATCTGAAACATCTCGCAGAATACGCTGGACTGCCACGCGGGCGTGAAAGCCAAATACTTGAACGGACACAAAACGCCTTTGCCGACTGGAAGTCATTGGCCACGAGCCTTGGGGTTCCACCCCCCCTTCAAGATCATGTCACCCGCACCCTTCGCTTGCGCATAGACTGACGAACCGCGCTTCTCGGCGCACTTGAAACGGTCAGGGTGTGTTCTGGCTTGAACAATGTGTCTGCAGGTCACAGCACAAATCCCGGCTGTTCCAAGAAAAGCGCACAATTTATAGGCCAAGTCGATTGGATCGAGTGTCTGAGTGGTCAGACAACTGCGCCGCCATGGACGGATTGCCGTCGAACCTCAAACTGCGCAGGATCGTTTCGGACCCCGGGTTCACCCGGTCTGGAATAGCAAATCCGTTCAGTATTCCCCACACGCCCGTCCATAAGCGCCCCACGGACCACGGGTTATACCCGCCACCGCCCAAGACCAGCAGTCGGGGGGCGAGGCCCATGACGCTTTGTACGATTGCCCAATGCGCTTGATTTGACAGGGACAGGTGGGCTTGTGGGTCTTCCTCGACCCCGTCGGCACCACATTGCAAGACGATAGCATCAGGTTTGAAACCTGTGACATTGGGCAGGATCACCTGATCCTGGATAAGAGCCATGTCATCGTCATGCAGCCCGCGCGGTACAGCCAGATTGATGATGCTCCGCTGTCCGGTCACTCCGGTCGGGCCGGTGCGCGGCCATAGTTCATCTTCATGCACCGATACCATCAGCACATCCGTATCATCGCCAAACGCGACCTCAACCCCGTCTGGATGATGGGCGTCGATATCGACATAGGCGATGCGGCGCGCCCCGTTTCGGCGCAGTGACAGGATCGCAAGCACCGGGTCATTGAGATAGCAGAACCCGCCAGCCCGATCCGGCATACCGTGATGTGTACCACCTGCGGGGTGATAGACGATGCCGCCCTTGGCCAGCAATTCGCTTGCCAGCAACGACCCGCCCGCCGCTGTTGCGGGACGGCGATACATTTCGGGGAACACCGGGTTCGACGGGGTGCCGAGGGCGTGGCGTGCCTTGACCGCATCGCCCACCTGTTGAGCCACCTCTGCGGCATGCAGCGCGGCGACATAGTCTGGCGTGTGCCAGACCGTTAACGTATCCGGTTTGGCGCGCGGACTGGGCACGTATGCTTGCGCAGGCAACCATCCCAGGGCGCGCGACAGATCCATTACCGTCGACACCCGCGGCACGCGCAACGGATGCCAGCCGCCATAAGGCGATCCACGATAGATTTCCGAGCCGATGAACAAGGGGCGCTTCACACCGTGACCATAGCGACTGTGCCCGGATCGGCAAGAGGTCAGGCCGCCGCAGCCCATTTGGACGTCGACCCGCTTGCCTGCCCCCCTGACCCCGCCTAACGTCGTGATCATATGTTGCGCTACGCCCTCAAACGCTTGCTGTCCTTGATGATCAGCCTTGCCATCGCATCGCTGGTGATCTTTGCGGTGATTGAGGTCGCCCCGGGCGATCCTGCGTCCTTTATGCTGGGGATCAACGCGCAAGAGGACACGCTGGCCGCTTTGCGCGCCGAACTTGGCCTCGATCAGTCCAAATTGCAGCGGTATCTGGGCTGGGTCGTGGGCATGCTTCAGGGCGACTTCGGCACCTCATATCAGTACCGCACGCCCGTGGCCGAGATGATCGGCGATCGGTTGTGGGTGTCCCTGCCGCTTGCGATCTATGCGCTGACGCTGTCTACCCTGATCGCCTTTCCGGCCGGGATTTACGCCGCCGCACGCCGGGGCAAGGCGGGCGATATCGGGGTAATGGGCGCGACCCAGATCGGTGTGGCCATCCCGAATTTCTGGTTTGCGATGATGCTGGTGCTGGTCTTCGCGATCAATCTGCGCTGGTTCAGCGCGGGTGGGTTTGCGGGGTGGGACAAGGGTATTTTTGCGGCCTTGAAATCGCTGACGCTGCCCGCGATTGCGCTTGCCTTGCCGCAGGCTGCGATCCTTGCACGGGTGATGCGGTCGGCCCTTCTGGATGTGATGGGCGAGGATTTCATGCGCACCGCGCGCGCCAAGGGGTTGAGCCGGGCTCAGGCTCTGCGCCGTCACGGGTTGCGCAATGCCATGATCCCGGTGCTGACGATCCTTGGCTTGCAGTTCTCGTTCCTGCTGGCCGGCGGGATCATCATTGAGCAAGTGTTCTATCTGCCCGGTCTGGGGCGGCTGATTTTCCAAAGCATTTCGGCGCGGGACCTGATCGTGGTTGAAAGCGTCACGATGCTGCTTGTCTTTGCGGTGATTGTGATGAATTTTCTTGTCGATCTGGCCTATGCTGCGGTTGATCCACGGTTGAGGGCACGCGCATGAGCCGCACGTTGATCCTGGGCGGCGCGCTGTCGGCTTTGGTTGTCCTGGCCGCGTTGGTGTCTTTCGTCTGGACGCCGTTTGAGCATACGGCGATGAACATTCCCACCAAATTGCAGACCCCAAACGGGACGCACTGGTTTGGCACTGATCACTTTGGGCGGGACATGTTTTCGATGATCATGGTGGGGGCACGCACCTCGATTGCGGTGGCCTTTGTTGCGGTGGGCATCGGGATCGGGCTGGGGGTTCCCTTGGGCCTATGGGCAGCGGCCCGCCAAGGGGGCTGGGTGGACGAAGTCATCATGCGCGGCAATGATCTGATCTTTGCCTTTCCCAGCCTCGTGATCGCGATCCTGATCACAGCGATTTTTGGTGCAAGTGCGATCAATGCGATCATCGCCATTGGCATTTTCAACATCCCCGTCTTTGCCCGCGTGACGCGCGGTGGCGCATTGCCGATCTGGGCGCGCGAGTTCATTCTGGCCGCCCGTGTGGCGGGCAAAGGGGCGGGGCGGATCAGCTATGAACATGTGCTGCCCAACATCGCCAATTTGCTGATTGTGCAGGCGACAATCCAGTTTTCACTTGGGATATTGGCCGAGGCGGCGCTGTCCTATGTGGGCCTTGGCGCGCAGCCACCGACCCCAAGTTGGGGGCGGATGCTGGCCGATGCCCAAACGCTGGTCAGCATCGCGCCCCACATGGCGCTGGTACCCGGCTTCGCGATCATCCTGACCGTGTTGGGTCTGAATCTGTTGGGCGACGGGTTGCGCGACGCGCTTGATCCCAAGCTGCGCGTGGCCCGGGTATGAGCCTGCTTTCGGTCGAAAACCTGTCCTTGTCGATCCGGGGGACATCGATCCTTCAGGATGTGTCGTTACAAATTGATGCAGGCGAGGTTGTGGCCATCACTGGCGAAAGCGGGTCGGGCAAATCCATGACCGCGCTGGCCGTAATGCAGCTGTTGCCAGATGGATCTGAGGTTGATGGACAGATCGTGCTGGATGGCAACAACGTGACGGCCATGGACGAAGCGGCGCTGTGCCGTCTGCGCGGCGACATCGTTGGCATGGTCTTTCAGGAACCCATGACCGCGTTGAATCCCGTCCAGACCATCGGAGCGCAGGTGGCCGAAACCGTGCGCCTGCACCGCCCCGATCTTGATCCGGCAACGCACGCCTCCGAGGTGCTGGCCCGCGTCGGGTTGCCGCCCGGTCTGATCCCGATGTCGCGCTATCCGCACGAGCTGTCCGGCGGGCAACGCCAACGCGTGGTGATCGCCATTGCGATTGCCTGTGGTCCCAAGCTGCTGATCGCGGATGAGCCGACAACTGCGCTGGATGTCACGACCCAGGCCCAAATTCTTGATTTGCTGGTGCAGCTTGCCCGCGAGGATGGGATGGGGTTGATGATGATCACCCATGACCTTGCCGTGGTCGCCCAATTGGCGCAACGCATCATCGTCATGCAAAACGGTGCCGTGGTCGAGGCGGGGGACACCCCCGCCTTACTCACCAGCCCTCAGCATCCCTATACCCAGGCCTTGTTTGCCGCATCAAACCATCAGGTCACCCTGCCAGAGATTGCTCAAACCGCCCCGTTGCTGCGCGTCGAAAACGTGGTGCGCGACTATGCCCTGCCCCGCACGCGGCTCTTTCGGCGCCCCGCCACCCACCGCGCGGTGGATCGTGTCAGCTTTGACATTGCCCGTGGCGAACGGGTTGGGCTGGTCGGTGAATCCGGATGTGGGAAATCGACACTGACGCGGGCCATATTGGGGCTTGAGCCAGTGCAATCAGGCTCCATCACACTAGACGGTACGCCCGTGTTCAGCGGCGGCGCACCCGACCTTACCGTGCGCCGCCGTATGCAGGTCGTCTTTCAAGATCCCTATGGCAGCTTCAACCCCCGCCACCGTGTCGCGCGCCTGATCACCGAACCCTTTCATCTGCTCGACACGCCCCCTGACAACACGGGCGATCGCATTGCCGGGGCGCTGACCGCCGTGGGGCTCTCGCCAGGCGATGCTCAAAAGTATCCGCATCAGTTTTCCGGCGGCCAACGCCAAAGGCTCGCCATTGCGCGTGCCCTGATCATCCAACCCGACCTGATCGTATTTGACGAAGCGGTAAGTGCGCTTGATGTATCGGTGCGTGCCCAAATCCTCGACCTGATCGCCGGGCTATGCGTGCAATACGATCTGACCTATCTGTTTATCTCGCATGACCTCAGCGTCGTGCGCACGATTACGGATCGGGTGTTGGTGATGCAGGCGGGCCAAATCGTCGAACAGGGTGCGACCGAGGCGGTATTCACCGCACCCACGCACCCCTATACTCAAACCCTGATTGATGCGGCCCCGACCCTGCCTGCATCCTCCAAGACGAAAGTGATGCAATGACCGACGCCATATGGTTTGACCCCTCACTGATGCTGATTGGCGGCGGGTGGCGCGCGGCAGATGCGACCCTGACTTTGATCAACCCGTCGGACGGAACCGCATTGGCTCAGATCGCGCGGGGCAGTGTCACTGACATTGATGCCGCAGTGACCGCCGCCCACCTTGCCCGCCAAAGCGATTGGGGCCGCATGAGCGCCACCGAACGAGGGCGTATTCTCACCCGTATTGGCAACGTGGTCCTCGACAGGATCGACCAGTTGGCCGCAATCGAGGCGCATGACGTCGGCAAGCCCCTGACCCAGGCGCGCGCAGATGCTATCGCGCTGGCCCGCTACATGGAGTTTTACGGCGGTGCGGCGGACAAGGTCATGGGCGAAACCATCCCCTATCTGGATGGCTACACCGTCTACACGCTGCGCGAACCGCATGGTGTGACGGGCCATATCGTACCTTGGAACTACCCCATGCAGATCATCGGGCGCAGCGTGGGGGCCGCCCTTGCCATGGGCAACGCCTGCGTCTTGAAACCTGCGGAAGAGGCCTGCCTGACCGCACTCGCCTTCGCTCATATCTGCCAGGACGCAGGGCTGCCCGACGGCGCGCTGAATGTCGTGCCGGGTCTAGGGGCCGAAGCAGGCGCCGCGCTGGCCGCGCATCCGGATGTGCAGCACATAAGTTTCACCGGTTCCGTACGTACAGGCGCATTGGTGCAACAGGCCGCAGGTGCAAATGTGGTGCCCGTCACGCTCGAATTGGGTGGCAAGTCACCGCAACTGGTGTTTGACGATGCGGATCTTGAGGCGGCCCTACCGTTTCTTGTCAATGCGGGCATCCAGAACGCGGGCCAGACCTGCTCCGCCTCTTCGCGCATTCTGGTGCAGCGCGGGGTCTACGATGCAGTGCGTGACCGTATGACCCAAGCCTATGCCGACCTCACGGTAGGGCCAGCAATGGACAATCTGCGGGTTGGTCCGTTGATCTCAAGCCGCCAAAAGGAAATCGTCGACGGCTTTCTGGCGCAAGGGGCCAACTTGCAGATCGCGGCCAAGGGCACGTTGCAAAATGCCCCCGACCGTGGAGCCTATGTCGTTCCGACGCTGTTCACGGACGTCCCCCCCGATCACGCCCTCGCGCGTGACGAAATCTTTGGGCCAGTTCAGGTTCTGATCCCGTTTGACACCGAAGAGGACGCGGTGGCCATCGCCAACAGCACTGATTACGGCCTCGTCGCGAGCATCTGGACAGCCAATGGCGCGCGCCAGATGCGGCTGGCAAAGCAGTTGCGGGCCGGTCAGGTGTTCATCAACAACTATGGCGCTGGCGGCGGAGTCGAATTGCCCTTTGGCGGGATCGGTAAATCGGGCCATGGGCGCGAAAAAGGGTTCGAAGCGCTTTACGGCTTTTCCACCCTCAAAACCGTCGCGGCCCATCATGGGTGACATCGCGCAACTCCATTATCCCAAGGACAGCACGCAAGTGCTCGATCTGTGCCAACGCGCAAGCGACTACGTGCGGCTGGAAACCGGGATGGCCCCGGATGCCGCCTATGTCCACGAGACGATGACGGACGCGCCGCCCACGGTTCCATCCGATCAAGTCTGGTGCTGGGGGCATCGGTCTGACACGCTTGATGCGATCGCGACCTGCCTCAAAGGGTATTACGAGCCCGATGACTGGTATTTGGGTCTGCTGCTGCTGGATCCCGCCAAACGGGGTGCCGGACTTGGCAAGCGGATGGCACAGCATGTGATCGACCAAGCGCGCGCAGACAATGCCGCCTGCCTGCGGATCGCCGTGCTTGACACCAACCCAAGGGCGCGGGTCTTTTGGATGCGACTTGGCTTTGTCCACGAAAAATCGACACAAGCGGGCGATGGGCAGATGCGTCACGTGCAACGGCTGCCACTGGGAAAGGACACCCCATGATATTTGAAAACAGGTTCGCAGGGCGCAGTGCTGTCATCACAGGCGGGGCTGCGGGACTTGGCGCAGGGATCGCCACACGGATTACCGCCGAAGGGGGGCGGGTCGAAGTCTGGGACATTGACGCGGACGCGCTGGCACGGATTGACACTCACGCCACCCGGCAGATCGACGTGACCGATGCCGAAGCCGTCAGCGCCGCAATGACCCAAGCCAGCCCTGACATCCTTGTCTGCTCCGCCGGGATCACAGGCCCCAACACGACCACATGGGATTATCCCGTGGCCGATTGGCTGGCGGTGCAGAACCTTAACCTGAACGCGGTATTCTATTGCTGCCGGGCTGCGGCTCCGATCATGGCGGCCAAGGGTTGGGGGCGGATCATCAACATCGCCTCCATCGCCGGAAAGGAAGGAAACCCCAACGCGCCCGCCTATTCCGCCTCCAAGGCCGGTGTGATCGGGTTGACCAAATCCTTGGGCAAGGAACTTGCCACAACCGGGGTGACCTGCAACGCCATCGCACCAGCTGCCGTGCGCACCGCGATCTTTGAGCAAATGACCCAAGACCATATCGACTTCATGCAGTCCAAGATCCCCATGGGTCGCTTCGGCACGGTCGAAGAAATCGCAGCGATGGCCTGCTGGCTGGCATCCGACGAGGCAAGCTTTTCCACGGGCTTCTGTTTTGACCAATCCGGCGGGCGGGCCACGGGTTGACGCCGTGCACCCTTGAAAACAAATGCCACCTGCTCAACGATGCGCAGAGGGTCAGACAAAGGACACAGCATGCAACTAGAGGGCAAGACTGCGATTGTCACAGGGGCCGCCTCCGGTTTCGGGGCTGGGATTGCACGGGCCTTTGCAGCCGCAGGCGCACGTGTGCTGGTGGCCGATCTCAATGGCGATGGGGCGCGGGAAATCGCGACCGAGGTCAACGGCCACGCGATAGAGGTCGACGTCGCAGACGGGGCCTCGGTGCAGGCGATGACCGCCCGTGCACTTGATATCTTTGGCCATATCGACATCCTCGTGAACAATGCCGGGATCACACACATACCGACAGCCCTGGAGGACGTCAGCGAAGAAGACTTTGACCGCGTGTTGGCCGTGAACGCCAAGTCGGTCTACCTGACCGCACGCGCCATTGTCCCGCACATGAAGTCACGAGGGGCCGGAGCCATCCTCAACGTGGCTTCAACCGCAGGGGTGAGCCCCCGACCCCGGCTGAACTGGTACAACGCCTCGAAGGGGTGGATGATCACGGCCACCAAGGCCATGGCCGTCGAACTCGCCCCCAACGGCATTCGGGTGAACGCAATCAACCCCGTTGCGGGCGAAACCCCATTGCTGAAATCTTTCATGGGAGAAGACACGCCCGAAATCCGGGCCAAATTCCTGTCGACAATCCCGTTGGGCCGCTTCTCGACACCACAAGACATGGGGGCTGCGGCCACGTTCCTGTGCTCGGATGCGGCCTCGATGATCACGGGCGTTGCCATGGAAATCGACGGAGGGCGCTGCATATGAAACCCATAAGTCTCGCCGACAAGCTGGCCAGGTTCAGCACCCACTGGGACCCGCATGTGGTGGCGGACTACAACGGCAATGACGTCATGGTGGTGAAGTTTCAGGGCGAATTCCCCTTTCACCTGCATGAGAACACCGATGACTTTTTTCTGGTCCTGGATGGCGAAATGGCGATGGATATCGACGACCAAAGCCACATCGTCAAAACCGGCGAGCTTTTTATCGTCCCCAAAGGTGTCACGCACCGCCCCCGCGCCCAAAAAGAATGCCATGTCTTGCTGATCGAACCCAAAGGTGTGCCAAACACGGGCGATCCCACCACGGCCGCCCCAAAACCGCGTATCTGAGACTTCTTTTGACCAAAAATACCGCCGCCGGAGGCATGAAATCAAATGATCCCAGGCCCGCAAAACGCGATCACGGACATTGAGGGGCTGATGGTCGGTCATGCTCAGGATGACGCACTGAAATCCGGGGTCACGGTGCTGACCAGCGACGCGCCCTTCACCGCCTCCGTCTCCGTATTGGGCGGCGCACCGGGCACGCGCGAAACCGACCTGCTGGCCCCGGACAAATCCGTGGCGCAAGTGGATGCACTGGTGCTTGCAGGGGGGTCCGCTTACGGCCTTGATGCCTGTTCAGGCGTTATGGCTGGCCTGCGGGATCAGGGGCGCGGATACAGGGTCGGCACAGCGGTCATCCCACTCGTTCCCGGCGCGATTATCTTCGATCTGCTGTCAGGCGGAGACAAGGACTGGACGGACACACCCTACCCTGCCTTGGGCCGCACCGCATTAAACGCAGCCACCACGCGCACCGAGATTGGCACTATCGGCGCTGGAACGGGTGCGATGACCGCAATGATGAAAGGCGGGCTTGGAACCGCCTCATTCATGCTTGGCAATGGCATGACGGTCGGGGCATTGGTGGTGGCCAATCCGATGGGCAGCGTGACGACCCCCGGGGACAAGCATTTCTGGGCCGCCCCGTTCGAGATCGATGGCGAGTTCGGTGGGCTTGGCACCGACCCGGCGGCTGGCCTTGGACGCACGCTTGATAGTCGCAAACTCGGCGCAATGATGGAGCGGGCAAACACAACAATCGCAATTGTCGCCACGGACGCAACGCTGGACAAGGCACAGTGCCAGCGGGTCGCCATCGCCGCCCATGACGGCATCGCGCGGGCATGCGTCCCGGCGCACAGTCCTGCGGACGGCGATCTGGTGTTTTCGGTGTCAACCTCGGCCAAGCCCCTCAGCACACCAACGGATCTGGCGCAAATCGGGCACGCCGCCGCGTTGTGCCTGTCACGGGCCATCGCGCGGGGCGTCTATGCAGCCACCGCTGCGCCTGATGATCTGCTGCCCACCTGGAGCAAACTCAATGCCCAAACTTGATCACGGCGACATCAGCCTGCATTACGAGGTGACAGGCAACGGCCCGCCCCTGTTGATGCTGGCCGGGTTCATGTCCGATCACGCCAGTTGGACGCCGCTGGTGCCCTTACTGTGCGATCATTTCACCTGCATCCGGATCGACAATCGGACCACAGGGCAAACCACACCATGGGATGCGCCCGTCTCCATCGATCACATGTGCAAAGACGCCATCGCCCTGATGGACACGCTTGAGCACGAGCGCTTTCACGTGCTGGGTCACTCAATGGGCGGGATCATTGCGCTGCACATGGCGCAGGACATTCCGGCCCGGCTTGCCTCCACCCACATTGCGGCCTCGGCCCCGATCCGATTGCCGCGCAACACCGCGCTGTTTGCGAACCTCATCACGATACGGCGCAGCAACGCGCCGGCGGACACATGGCTGCACGCGCTGTTTCCATGGCTGTTCAACCCGCGTGTATACCATGACCCGGGTGCGGTGGGTCAGGCCGTCGCGGATAGCCTGGCCTACCCGCACGCCCAATCGGCCGATGCGATGGAACACCAGCTGACAGCCCTGCGCGGGTTTGATGGCACCGATCTGGCCAGCCCGAAATGCCCGACGCAAGTGCTGCTCGGCGCGCTTGATCTGATTGTGCCGCCTGATCACATTCTGGCCGTACTCAGCCACCTGCCGCATCATATCATCGAAGGAGCCGGGCATTCGATCCACTGGGATGCGCCCGAAATCGTGGCCGACCACGTACGCGCCTACACGACCAAACACCCGATCTGAGGGGACATCCATGCACGATCTTTACGGCCTGCCCATCACCACCGACAATGAAATGACCCGCCAGGGGATCGACGATTTCGTACACGGCTTCATCAGTTTCCAGACCAAGGCGGTCAACGTACTCAAGGCCGCCAAAGCAGACCCAGGCAATGGGCTCGCCAATGCCTATGCCGCGATCCTCTATATGCTGCTCGAAGCCCCCGCCGCCCCAAAACTCGCACAGCCCTTCCTTGAGAACGCCAAAGCCGCAACCGGCCTGACCCCGCGCGAAGTCGAGGCGGTCGAGGCCGCGCGCCTGTTTGTCACCGGCAAGATTCCCAAACTGATCGAGTTGTGCGAGGCCACGGTCAGCGCCTATCCACGCGACATGGTGATGCTCAAGCTCGGGCAGTATCACACATTCAACATCGGCGACTTTCCGGCCATGCTGCGGATCGCACAAAAGGCGCAGCCCGGGGCCAGCGATATCGCGTACGCGCATGGCATGTTGGCCTTCGGATTTGAGGAATGCCACCTGCTGGATGAGGCCGAAGCGGCGGCCCGGCACGCCATGTCACTCGATGAAAGCGAGCCATGGGCGCATCATGCGCTGGCCCATATCTACCTCACCCGTGGACAGGTCAGTGCGGGCACCGCGTTCTTGGAGTCGGTCGCGCATCATTGGGCCAACCTCAACAGCTTCATGCACAGCCACAACTGGTGGCATCTGGCCTTGTTTTACATCTCTGCGGGGCGGAGAGAGGATGTATTGACCGCTTACGACACTCATGTCTGGGGACTGTCCAAGGACTACTCCCAAGACCAGATCGGCGCGGTCTCCTTACTGGCCCGGCTCGAATTCGCAGGCATCGACGTTGGTGCGCGCTGGCAAGAGGTCGCAGATCATGTGGCCAATCGGGGGGCCGATACCACGTCGCCCTTCCTAACGCTGCAGTACCTTTACGCGCTTGGGCGCACCGGGCGGCCCGAGGCCGAAACGCTGCTCAAGGCCATTGAGGCGCGAGCCGAAGACGACACACAGCACGACGTCGACACATGGCGCGACGTGGCCCTTTGGGCGGCGCACGGGATCGCCGCACATGGCGCAGGCGATTATGACGACACAATCCGGTTTCTGGGCAAGGCGCTGCCCCGCTTGGCCGAATGCGGCGGCAGCCACGCGCAGCGGGACCTATTCGAGCAAATCCACCTCGATGCGCTGGTGAAATCCGGGCGCACATCACAGGCGCAACAGGTGCTCGAGATGCGGCGCAGTTACGACCCCGACGGCGTCCCGCTCAACACAATGCTGGCAGATGTATACGAGAAGTCGGGACTGCCCGCACAAGCCTCCCAAGCACGCGCCCGTGCTGCTTCCTTTCGCTAAAAATACCTCCGCCGGAGGCTCCCAAAGCCACATCGGGCACAACGCTCAACAGTAAGAACCTCCGACGGCTATTGCCTAAATGAAAACCATCACGCCTTCAGATCAACGACATTGCTGCTTGTCTGGCCCAAGGCACCACGAACGGTCTCAACAATGCTGTCCGCATTCAGCCCCGCATCAGCATACATTTCATCCGGGCCAGCCTGATCGATGAACCGATCTGCGAGATGCATGGTGCGCACCTTCAGGCCCTGATTCAGCAACCCTTCGGACGCCATCGCTTGCAACACCATGGCCCCAAAGCCACCCATCGCCCCCTGTTCGACGGTGACAAGGACAGCATGTCGTGTGGCCAGATCGCGGATCATCGCCATGTCCAGCGGCTTGGCAAACCGCGCATCTGCGATGCTGACCGATACGCCGTCAGCCTCCAAAAGCGCAGCCGCGCGTTCGCATTCATCAAGGTGCGCTCCAAGGCTCAACAGGGCCACATCCGACCCCTCCTGGATCATCCGCCCTTTGCCGATCTCCAGCATCTCACCCCTTTCGGGCATATCCACCCCGCGCCCATTGCCTCGCGGATAGCGGAATGCAATCGGGCCGCTGTCATGGGCTGCCGCTGTGGTCACCATATGCATCAACTCGGCCTCATCGGCGGCCGCCATCACGACCATGCCCGGCAGAGCGGACAGGTATCCGATATCAAAGGACCCCGCATGGGTCGCCCCATCCGCACCGACAAGCCCGGCCCGGTCGATTGCGAACCGCACAGGCAAGCCTTGCAGCGCCACATCATGCACCACCTGATCATACCCCCGTTGCAGGAACGTCGAATAGATCGCGCAGAACGGTTTGAGGCCACTGGCCGCCATACCGGCAGCAAATGTCACGCCGTGTTGCTCTGCAATACCCACGTCAAACACACGGCCTGAAAACCGTTCGGCGATCTTGTCGACACCGGTACCGCCCGGCATCGCAGCGGTGATGGCGACAATTTTTGGGTCTTCAGCGGCCAGATCAGCCAGCGTGGTTCCGAAAACGGACGTGTAGGAGGGCGCGTTGCTCTTGCCCTTGGACTGCGCGCCGGTTTCGACATCAAACTTTGATACACCGTGATATTTGTCAGCCGATCCCTCGGCGGGCGCATATCCTTTGCCCTTGATGGTACAGGCGTGGATCAGCACGGGACCCGTGGCGCGTGCACGCGCCCCACGCAGGACGGACAGCACCTGCGCCATATCGTGGCCGTCAATGGGACCGATATAGTCAAAGCCAAGCTCTTCGAAAAATGTGCCTTTGTTTTCCACTCCGGTGACCATCTCGCGGGCACGCCGCGCACCGTCGCGCATGGGCTTGGGCAGCGCGCTTTCCATCCCTTCGGCGATGGCTTGCAACGGGGCGAGCGGGGAAGTGCGGGTGAGGTTTGATAAATACGTGCTCATCGCCCCCGTGGGCGGTGCGATGGACATCTCGTTGTCATTGAGGATCACGAACAGGCGGCGGCCCTCATGGCCAGCGTTATTGAGCGCCTCATAGGCCATGCCTGCGCTGATTGACCCGTCCCCGATGACGGCGACCGCATCGCCGGTCGGCATCCCCATATCGCGGCCCACAGTGAACCCGAGAGCGGCTGAAATGGATGTCGAGGAATGCGCGGCCCCAAAGGGATCAAAATCGCTTTCGGCGCGCTTGGTGAAACCGCTCAGGCCGCCCTGCTGGCGCAGCGTGCCCATACGATTACGGCGGCCTGTCAGGATCTTGTGCGGATAGCACTGGTGGCCCACGTCCCAGATCAGCTTATCGCGGGGCGTGTCGAACACGGCGTGGATGCCCACCGTCAATTCCACCACCCCGAGAGATGATCCAAGATGGCCACCCGTGCGACTGACCGCCTCGATCACATCGCCGCGCAACTCATGGGCCAATGCGGTCAGGTCCGCGTCCGACAGGCGTTTGAGGTCAGCAGGGCCAGCCACTTTGTCCAGCAACGGGGTATTGGTCATCGCGCACATCCTTTTCTTCAAGCGCCCCACCCGCCTTGCCTGCGAGCCTGAGGGGCAAAAAGCGCCGTGCCTGACCAAACAAGCACGGCGCCAGGTTCCTGTAGCCAACAGGAAAGGAACCGGAGTCAGAGGACCCCGTGCCCGGACCAGGAAGCCGACGGTCCGAACCTGGCGTTGCGGGGCGATCTCGGACCGCCCGGCAGCATCTTTGGCCCGTAAGGCGGAGGTGTCCTCCGCCCCACAGCAGATCATTCGTAGACAGGGGCCCCGGTCTTGGCCAATTCGGGCCAGGCGGCGATCACGTTCATGCCTTGCAATGGGCGCTGGTAACCTTTGTGGCAGGTCCGGCAGCCGATCTTGGGCGCATCGGCATAGATTGGGCCAAGGCGCTCGGGCGGATAGGTTCCCTCAAGCGGGATCAGATATTCGGCGTTCGTCTCAATAACCATCTGACGGCCCAATTGGGCAATACCCCATTGCGGGGTATACTGACCCGCATCATAGAACGCGCGGCTGTTGTGACAGAACACGCAGTTCACTCCCAACGAATTGGCAAAGTAGTTCATCAGGCTGAAGGTCATCTCGGTCTTCTGGATCGAATGCACATCCTCGGTCAGGCCCGGAACGCCCGCAACCCGGCTTTCCAGATCGTGCACATTCACCATGCTGTCATAATCGGTCAGATAGACTTCGAGGGCCGATGACGGCAGCGAGGTAGAGCCGCTCATGGTCGTTGCGCGGTTCTGCACCGCAGACCAGCCTTCGACGTTCTGATTGACCGGGGTCACATTGAACCAGATGTCGCTTGGCACGTTCTGGCCGCGGTGGCAGGTGTAGCAGTTCACCCCCACCTCGGCGACCGCGTTGACATGCCCATCCCAGTTCTCGTTGATGTTCTGGGTCATCTGGACCATGCGGCGGCTGACAACCTTGGTATAAAGGTCATCCGATCCGTATTCCGAGATGTCGACATCCCCATGACAATAGGCGCAACCTTCTTCGGGGCTGACCCATTGGGTCATGGCCAGCATCACCCGGTTAAAGTTGTCATCCGTCAACTCACCCAGCACCTGAACATTCTCGTAGATGTCCTTGGCCAGTTCCTCGCCCCCTTCAGGGATGTAAGGTTCTTCGGTGTAATAGGCCTCGATCGTGGGATCGGGGGCCGCGCGCGAGACATTGTATTCCGGCACCGACATGCCCGTGCCGCGCGGGCCGGTCTGCATGCTTTCAGTCTGCGCCGGGTTGCCCCATGTGACGATCAGTGCGGCTGCAAAGATCGCCCCGCCCGCGACACCGACCGCAATGGCCGGGCCGAAGATGTTCGTGGGGTTGTCCGCATTCCATTTGTCAAACCACTTGGGAAACATTGCTCAGTTCTCCTTCCCAATAAAGGTTTCGTAACTGCCATAGTCCGCATAGCCATAGGCACCGTCATACATGGGCGCAAAGTTGTGTTCCTGTGCCCAGATGAACCAGTTGTCCACGACCGTGCCGGTCAGCAGGATACCGATGCCGCCCGTGATCGGGGTCAGTACCGCGAACCACCAGGCCCACCGGTGAATGCCTTCCATCGTGGCGTTGAAGCCCATGGTCCAGCGCCAGAACAGGGCGGCCCGTTCGGTCGCGGTGCCCCGGTCATAGATTTGTTCCAACTCGCGGTCCCCGCCATAGCGGGTCACCGCCAGGATGGTACCGCCATGCATGCAGAACAGCAGGACCGACCCATAAAGGAACACGATGCTCAGACAGTGAAACGGGTTGTAATAGAGGTTGCCGTAGCGGATCGAGAATGCCGTCGTCCAGTCAAGGTGCGCGAAGATACCGTAGGGCACCGCCTCGCTCCATGAGCCCATCAGGATGGGACGGAACAGGCCCAGCACAAGGATCAGCCACAACAGTGCCGCAAAGGCCCAGGCGAGGTGTTTGCCCATCTTGTGCTGTTGCGCCAGTTGATAGGTCCGCAGCCACCATGTGACGCAACCCGCCAGAAAGAACATGCCCGCGATGATGAAGGCGCCCCCATCGTTGAGTGGTGGCATGCTCAGCCCATATTCAGGCCCCGGAGGTTCGAGCGCCAGCCAGAACAGTTGCCGGATGAATTCGGGCACCGACCAGCCAACCTGCGCCAGCATCGAAAATCCAACAATGTTGAACCAGATCATAAAGCACACGCACGAGATCACCCCGTACGAGCTGATGTTGATCGGCCCCAACTGCGCATTGCCAAGCAGGCCAAACAAGGTAGAGAAACGCGGCTTGCCAGCGCGGTCCGCCATCATTTCACCGCTGTCGTCCATGCCCCAGTCCGGAGTGCCCTGCACCTGAACCTGCGCAAAAATGTTTTGATACTCAATCATGCGCTCAGCCCCCAAAACCGGATTGATAGACAGGCAGCGGATCGCTGCCCCAGATTGGCATGTTCAGCCACCAGTTCCACCACTCGGGCCAGCCCGACGTCCAGACGGGGCCAGAAATGATGATGCACACGGCACTGAAGAACACGGCGTTGATGGCCAACAACCAGCCGACGCGGTGGATGCCCAATGTGCCAACCGAATAGCCGATATAGTCGCGGAAGAACGCATCCTCGTGGTCGGGTGTCTTGGCCAGTTCGCCCTTTTCGGGATTCGCCGCCGACAGGATCAGACCCCCATGTAGCGCCAGCGCAATCGTCGTGGTAAAGAACAGCGTGACCGCCAGCATGTGCGCCGGATTGTAGTGGAAGTGCAGATAGGCATAACCCGTGTTGCTGACCCAGTCGAGGTGGCTGAAGATCCCGTATGGAAATCCATGCCCCCATGCACCCATCAGAAGCGGGCGGAAGATGACAAGGGTCACATAGGCCAGAATGGCAAAACTGAAGCCGATGGGCACGTGATAGCCCATCCCGAGCTTGCGACAGATCTCGACCTCGCGCAGCGCCCAACTGATGAACGCGCCGGTGGCACAGAAGGTGATGATCTGCCAAAGGCCCCCTTCAAGCAGGGGTGCCATGCCCAGACCATAGGACAGGTCCGGCGGCGCGATGTTGATCAGCCAGGGATTGAAGGTGCCTTGCTGTGACGCGCCCCAGAAAATCAGGACCGTGCCCAAAAGACTGAAGAAGGCAGTCGTGACGCCGAAAAAGCCCACGTAAAAGGGGCCGACCCAAAAGTCGAACAGATCACCGCCGATCAGCGTCCCACCCCGGACGCGATACTTTCTCTCGAAGGATAGCAAGGCCATCTCTCAAACTCCGCAGTTGGCGGCGTGACCCGACAGGGGCCGACAAGCCGTCTTGGTATTTTTGTTGGTTTGTTGCGGGCAGGCGAGGGCGCACTGTTCGCCCCGCCCGCAACTGTTTTTAGATCCGCATCAACGGGTCTTACTGGGCGCTTTGAGCAGCCAGTTCGAACCAGTTGAAGTGGTCCGTGCTCAGCAGGACGAGGTGAATCATCGCCGCCAGCAGGAACAGGAAAACGCCTTGTGCGACAAACACACGACGGGGATCGAAGATGAGCCAGATTTTGTAAAACTTCGCCATTTGCTAATCCCTCCTCAGAACCACGGGCGCCAGATGAACACTGCCAAATGAGCGACAACGGCAACGGCTGTAAAAAGCCAGAGCCCGCTCATATAGACAGCGTGCAGCTCTTGCGCCTGCTCGTCTGTGAGACCTGTGAAAGACAGGTTTTCAGCCATATTAATTCCTCCGGAATTTTATGCTGATGCCGCGCACCCCGCGGCCGGGTCCATTGGGGTTGCCCCCTCCGGGCTCTGTCCACCTGTTGCCAGGCGTACAGTCTCGCATCTCGGCAGGCGCACACAGGCCGAGAGATTCTGTGACATACGCCAAAGGGCGCGTGCCTTTATGTCGGATCGCCCGGATCAAGCGTTAAAGATCATCGGCGTGATGATCCGGGCTTGGGTCCAGGCACGGGCCATCGGGCCCTTGTCGGTAAAGCTGCGCGATTTGATCGCGGCCAGCGCCCATGTCAGGCAGGCCAGCGGCAGTGTTGCCACGAAGATGATCGCGAAATAGACCATGAATTCGGTCTTTTGGGCGCTGCGCTTCTTTGGCGCTTCGGTCGCAATGTTGGACGTCATGTCAGTCATTTATGTTCCTCCCTCGGAAACAGTCTCTGACGATCCGGATGCCCCCGGATCATTCGTCTGGATCGACCCGGCCAGGGCCGGATCAAGAGCGCGCACAGTTTCGATCACAACCCGGTCTGCACCGCTGGCGAGGGCTGCTTGCTCAGCCGCATCGCGCAGGGTTTTTGCCGCAGATATCCGGGTCAGGATGGGGTGTTGCTCGACAATGCGGTCAAGCATGGCCTGCGCATCCGCGTCCCATGGGAAATCGCGGCGCAGGGTCGTCGGGGTCGCCTCGGCGGCATCCATGTCGGTCGCCAAGGGCAGGATGTGGAACAGCGCATCGAACAGCCCGTTGCACACTTCCTGAATCATATAGGTGGCACCGGCGTAGCCCATGAAGGGCGTGCCGGTATGACGGCGGATCGCAGCGCCGGGGAAGCTGGCGGGAATAAACGCAGGGCTTGGCCCGTGCCCGCCCTTCAGCTCCGCCAGATACATCTTTTCATTGATGGATCCGAAAACGACCAGCGGACGCTTCTGGCCCATCCAGGCGCGCACCTCTTCGTTGTTCGTCTTCTTGCCCGCAACACGGGCGACCGCAAATGCACAAGGCAGGCCCATATCATCTTCAAGGAACAACCGGATCCCGCGGGCATAGGTCTCGTTTGCGACAACGGCAAAGGATGCGGTGGCAAAGAAATCCTGCGTGACGGACCGCCACAGGTCCCACACAGGTTTGAGCGTGGAGTGTTTTTCCTGCTCGATAAAAGGTTCGGGGTCGAGGCCCACCAAATTCCCCAGTGCGCGCAGGAATTTGGTGGTACTCTCGACCCCTATCGGGGCTTGCAAGTATGGCTTGGCAAGAAGCTCACACAATCCACGCCCGAACTCGCGGTACATGCAGATGTTCACATCCGCATTCACCAGATTTCGCATTTCGGCCACGTGGGCACCCAAGGGATGCACCATGTTGACCTCGCAGCCGATCCCTTCGACCAGCCGCCGGATCTCGGCCAGATCGGATGGCATGTTGAACGTGCCATACATCGGACCGAGGATGTTCACGCGAGGACGCGCACCTTCCTCGCGTTTCTTTTCGGGCGGCATGCGCCCTTTCGTCATGCCGAACTCGGTAAAAATCCAGGTCATGGCACGGTCCGCCGCCTCCCACTGATCCTCATCAATGGTGCGGGGCAGGAACCTCTGAATGTTGGTGCCCATAGGCGTGACACCACCGCCGATCATCTCGGCAATGGAGCCGGTGACGACAACAGCGGGCAGGGCCGGATCAAGCGTGCCCCAGGCGCGCTTCATCGCGCCCTCGGTACCATCGCGGCCCAACTCTTCTTCGCCGAGACCCGTAGTGACAATCGGCAACTCGTGCGGAGGCAGGGCGTCCGTATAGTGAAGCACCGACGTCACAGGCAGGTTCTCGCAGCCAACGGGGCCGTCAATCACACATTGCAGGCCCTTCACGGCGCAGAACGCATAGACAGCGCCCCAATACCCGCCAGCCCGGTCGTGATCCATGATCAACATGCCCGACTCTCCCCTGCTTCATCTTGCAGGGAAAACTCCACGGGGGTGTGGGGGTGTGAAACCCCCGCTCCGACATATGCAAAACGGCGCATCATATCATCTCAGCGGCCTTCGCCGCCTTCGCTTGCCGTTCAAGTTTCTTCTGATTCTGCGCGCGGAAATCCTCGCGCACATTTGGGGCACCTTCCCAGACACCAGCGGTGTCACCGGTCCCGACACCCTCAAAGAACTCCTTCATGTGCTCCATCCGCCCCTTGTTGGCGATGGCGGCATTGATGACCTCGGCCAGCGATCCGGCCCCGGCCACGCCCATGAGGGGGCGCGCGGAAATCAGGTTGGTGAAATAAAGACCGGGAATGCCCAGCTCCTTGGCCTTTTGCACAACCGGGGTCGTGCCGATGGCAAGGTCCGGCTGCACGGCTTCCATCGCGGCGCAATCATCCTCGAGCGAGGCGCGGAATTTCACTTTCACACCCATGTCCTCGAGCCAAGCCTGATCGGCCTCATTCCAAGGGGTGCGCGCGCAAGCGGTGCCGACATAAGGCACCGTCGCACCGCTTTCTATCAGCAACCGCGCGACCAGTAATTCGGAACCTTCATAGCCTGACAGGGTGATGGTGCCGTTGATCGGTGTCGCGGCGAGCGCGCCGGTGATCACGGGAAGCACAGCGTTTTGAGCGGCTGCAATCTGATCAGCCGAGCATCCATGCGCCGCGCCAATCTCGGCAAGCCACGTGGCCGTGCCATCCCGACCAACGGGGGCCGACCCGACAACAGGGCGGCCCGCCGCCTGAAATTCGCGCACAGCAGCAGTATAAAACGGATGGATCGCCGCGACGACCGAACTGTCAAGCGCGGCATAAAGCTCGCGCCATTCCCGGCACGGCACAACAGGGCCAGCCGCCAGACCCAACGGGGCCAGCATCTGCCCGATCATCATCGGATCAGCCGGGAACATCTCGCCCAGCAGTGCGACGGTGGGACGATCGGATTTACCGCCAACGGGGGCGGCCACGGGCCCGGCCTCGACTTCTTCTCGGGCGTATTTCAGCATGGCACCGGCCAGCACATCCTTGGCCTCTGCATGTGTCGGAATACCAAAGCCGGGCACGTCGATACCGACGATGCGTACGCCGTTGATCTCGTTGGGCAGCAGGCGCAGCGGCACACCCGAGGCCGTGGGCACACACAGATTGGTCACCACGATCGCGTCGTATTTGTCGGGGTCAGCCAGATCATGCACGCTTTCGCGGATATCCTCGAACAACTTGCCCGTCACAAGGGTTTCGGAGTTGAAGGGCACATAGCCCACCGACCGGCGCGCGCCGTAAAAGTGGGACACAAAGGTGAGGCCATACACACAGCACGCGGACCCGGACAAAACGGTCGCCGTCCGGCGCATCCGCAAACCAACCCGCAACGACCCGAATGCCGGGCACATGGACTGAGGCTTGTCATGGGGTCCTTGCGGATAATCAGCCGCAAACTTGTCGAGCATCTCGGAATTGCCCGCCATACGCGCGGCCTTTTCCATCTCGGAACCCGAGTGGCAGCCAAGACCGTCCACAGGTGCACCACTTGGCGCGGGCATCTCTGCCTCGCGTAGGTGGCCTTTCGTCACCTCCACCGCGCTCGCGGCGTCATATGTGACTTCATCACTCAACGGGTCATCCGTTTCTTTTGACCAAAAATACCGCGGGGGGTCCGGGGGGCAGCGCGCCCCGGCCGGTCGCATCCTGTCAGGGATGCGAAATCCAAAGATTCACGCCTCGTCATAGACCACCTCCAGCGAGGCCTTGGGCTCGGCATTGCTGCCGCGCATATCCATGTCAGTCGCCGGTTCTAGCACGACGTCACCGCCAGTTTCGGAGGCATCAAACAGGTTCAGTAACCCATCCTGATCCAATGGTGCCGGGCGGACCGGAGGGGCCACCGCGACATTCTCTCCAAGGGCCGCGAACAGGTTGCCCCATTCGGAGTCGGCAGTGCCGACAATCTGGTAATTCGCGGATTTCTTGCGCAGGTCATCATTCTGCGGGATCGCGGCGAGGATCGGAATATCAACCGCTTCGGCAAAGGCCGCCGCTTCACCCGTGCCATCGTCCTTGTTGATAACGAGGCCCGCCACGCCCACATTGCCACCCAGCTTGCGGAAGTATTCAACGGCGGAACACACATTGTTGGCCACATAGAGCGACTGAAGATCATTGGAGGCGACCAGGATCACCTTTTGCGCCATGTCGCGCGCGATGGGCAGGCCAAAGCCGCCGCAAACCACGTCACCGAGGAAATCAAGCAGGACATAATCGAAGTCCCAATCGTGAAAGCCCAGCTTTTCCAACAGCTCAAACCCGTGGATAATGCCGCGCCCACCGCACCCACGACCCACTTCGGGACCGCCAAGCTCCATCGCAAACACACCACCACGCTTGAAGCACACATCGCCGATCTTCACCTCTTCGCCTGCAAGCTTCTTCTTGGTCGAGGTTTCGATGATGGTCGGGCACGCCTTGCCACCAAAAAGCAGGCTTGTCGTATCGGATTTCGGATCGCACCCGATCAACAGCACGCGCTTGCCCTGTTCGGCCATCATGTGGCTGAGGTTCGCGAGCGTAAACGATTTGCCGATGCCCCCCTTGCCATAAATTGCGATAATCTGCGTCTTGGAGGTGGGTTCTTCGGCCACGATATCAGCGAGGTCTTCGTGCGCTTCGTCCCGCAGACGCTGATCGAAATCCTTCAGGTTCGGTACTTCGTCTTTCACGTTCAGTGCTCCCAGTCCAAAATCATTTTGAGGCAGTCGCCATCGCTGAACGCCTGCTCATACGCGGCGCGGGCATCCCTGGCAGGACGACGATGGGTGATCAGACCCTCAAGGCTCAGCGCGCCGCATTCGACCAGCGCGCGGGTCGCGGCCAGATCTTCGCGCGTCCATTCGGCGGCAACGCGAAAGCGGGCCTCTTTCATAAAGGCGGGCGGAAAGGCGAAGGACAACGGCGCGGAATAGAACCCCGCAAGGACGATCTCTCCACCTTTGGCGATGCGCCCGACAAGATCGTTCAGCAATGCGCCCTGCCCGGACGCGTCATAGATCGAGCGGTAGTCGCGGCGCATGTCGGTTTCGGGATCGAGCACCTGATAGCCCATCGCGCCATCGCGCCGGGCCGGGTCGATTTCCCAAACCGTGGGCGCAGGCGCGCCTGCGGCAATTGTCAGCCGGGCCAGCAAGCGGCCCAACACGCCGTGGCCCACGATCAGGTCCGGCACAGCCTTGTTCATCCCCGCCATCGCGTGGCGGGCAGTCGCGGCCAAGGCCAGCAACGCACCGGACGCGCCTAACGCCGGATCAATGCGGGTCACACGTTCGCTGTCAGTGACCAGCGTTCGGGACGCCCCGCCAAACAGGCCGAACGCCCCCTCATAGCAGTTGGCACCGGGCACAAAGACGCGGTCGCCGGGTTTGAAGCCGGTCATCGGGCCCGCCTCGACCACTTCGCCGGCCGATTCGTACCCGGGCACCAAAGGGTATCCCATGCCGGGAAAGGGCGGCATGTCGCCGGTCCAAAACAGTTTTTCCGTGCCTGTCGAAATCCCCGAATGCGCAACCTCAACAACCAGATCCGTTGCGCCGGGCGCTGTCAGCGCCAGCGTGCCCACATCAAGATCGCGGGGGCCTTTCAACAGAACGGCGGAGGTGTCCAAGGGTGGTTCCTTTTTGGCAGGGCGGCGCATCACAGACTCGAGAGCGTGCCGCACGGGGTTGAGTGTCATTCTAGTTAGACATGTCGATGTGTCAATTAAATTGGACACTTCTGGGCGAATCAGTCTGGACGCCGCGCGGTCAGAGTTCGGGTCACATAGGCGCGTGCTGGCGGCGGGCTGTGAATTTGGGTGAACCCCGCCTCGCCCAAGAGCGCCTCGACATCAGCGGCAGACCGGGCACGCCCTGTTTGCATCGCCATGGTGTAGAACGCGAAATACACATCCCCCGCGCGATCCGGGCGGGCACCGCCGCCCATCGGCTCGGACACGATCAAGCGCCCACCGGGAGGGAGGGCATCGAAAACAGCAGCCAACAAGGCGCGCACCGTATCGTCCGAATGATCGTAAAGGACCCGAATCAAAGACACCGCATCCGCACCCGCGGGCAGCGAATCAGTGTGGAAACTACCGGGCACGATTCGCACGCGGTCCGTCATGCCAACCCTGTCGAAACGGGTCTGCGCATCGGGCACAACGGAGGGCAGATCGAACAGTGTCATCTCTATCTGTGGAGCGGCCTGTCCGGCGGCTTCAAGGAACGCCCCGGTTCCTCCACCCACATCCAGCAGGTGGCGCACCCCTTTCAGGGACACCGCCCGCAGCGTGTCTTCGGCCACAAGCCGTTGAGACTGCGCCATCAGGTCAGAGTAAATCCCTGCCTCACGCGCGGGCACGTCACCGCCAAAGACATACGGCCAGAACTGGGACAACTGCGTTTCCTCCGGGCCGCGCAAAAGCGCAACCGGATCACGCAGGTCATCATAAAACGCCTTGTGGTGCCGGATCATCGCCTCAAGCCCCGGCACGCCCATTAACGCAGCCCCCTTTCGGGCAAGCGCAAAGGTGCCCCGCTTGCGTTTGAGCAACCCAAGGGCCGCACCCGCCTGCAACAGGATTTGCATCCGGTCGGCAGGCACATCACATGCGCGCCCAAGCGTCTCGGCACTTTGTGGACCTGCGCGCAAACGACGGAAGATATCCAGCTCAACCAGCGCCATCAACACCTGGGACTGAACAAATCCCTGCACCACGTCGAACAAGGCCGCACCGTCAGAGCGGGCACGACGTCTGGTCAGGGGGAATTTGCTGGCCCAACTTTGAAAACCGGGGCGAGCGACCAGCCGATTCAGCCAGCCACCACGCCACGTCGGCGGATCAGCAGCCTCAGACATCACTCACCCGGCACGTGGGTTGGCGCGACCACAGGCGTCAGACGCTCGGCATACATGCGCACCATTTCGGCCAGTTGGGCCTCACCGGGGCAGGCAGGAATGGATGCAATCGCCCCACTCAGGATATCCTTGAGCCGCGAAATCGCCCCTTGCACCCCAAGCTGGGTAACTGCATTTGGGCGGCCATGCAGATCGTCCTGACCCGCAGGCTTGCCAAGGGTTTCAGCGTCATAAAGGGCATCGCGCAGATCATCGGCGACCTGAAATGCCTCACCAATCCGGTCGCCAAGCTCGAACCAGGGTTCTGCATCTTGACCCGCCGCAATGGCACCCATCTGAGTGGCCGCAATGAACAGCGCCCCGGTCTTGGCCTGATGGTAGGCGCGCAAATCAATCTCAGCCTCGCTCTCCCACCCTTGGCCCGCGCAAATCCCACCTGGCATGCCAGTGCGCTGTGAGAGCGTGATAATCAGTTGAGCAACCCGCTCAGGAGCCAGATGCGCCTCGCGTGCCAAAATCTCAAAGGCCAGAACGATCAGGCTGTCCCCCGTCAAAACCGCAAGCGGTTCCGAATATGCCTTGTGCACGCTCGGCTTGCCGCGACGCATATCTGCGTCGTCGAAACAGGGCAGATCATCATGGACCAGACTGGCGCAGTGGATCATCTCAAGCGCAGAGGCAGCAGCGTTGGAGACCCGCGGTCGGTCATCCCCACAGGCCATTGCCACGGACATCAAGATTGTGGGACGAATGCGGGCACCACCCGGCGCAGTGGCATATTCCAGCGCGCTGGCCAGACGGGGCGGCGTGGCGCGTCCGGCCCCCTGTCCCACGGCCACAGCCTCTGCGATTGCGGCTTCGATACGTGTGTTGAGGCCCATGCAGTTCGCTCCTAAAACCGGATAATGTCACGTAAGTGAGACACTAAAGTGTAAATCATACTGGACACATTGCATGCATGAGTCAACAATCAGGCCATCTTGGCAACGCTGCTGAAGCACGCGCGAAAGGGGCATCTATCTCTGCCACCTCACCATCTGAACACGCCGTCATTGTCGGTGCCGGTATCGCGGGCCTGGCCTGCGCGGCCCGGCTGCGTGCGGCCGGGTATGACGTGACGCTACTGGAACGGCACGAAACAGTCGGGGGTAAAATCCGCACAGTGCCGTCCGCAGCAGGACCGATAGATGCAGGGCCTACGGTTCTGACAATGCGCCATGTGTTTGATGATCTGTTCGCCACACTTGGTGCGCGGCTGGACGATCACGTCACCCTGATCCGGCAAAAGACGCTGGCCCGCCACTTTTGGCCGGACGGCAGCATGCTTGATCTGTTTGCGGACCGCGGCCAAAGCACAGAAGCGGTGCGTCAGTTTGCAGGTGCACGGGCGGCACAACAATTTCGCGCCTTTTGCGCCCGGGCCGAGCATTTGTTTGCGGCCTTTGATGGCCCGATGATGCAGGCCGCCGAACCGCGGCTCGCTACACTCACCGCGCATGTGCTGAAACATCCGCAGCTGATCCCGGCTATGGCCCCCCTGTCGACGCTGCAATCGCTACTCAGGTCCAGCTTTGATGACCCACGGCTGCGTCAACTCTTTGGGCGATATGCCACCTATGTGGGCGGCAGTCCGACGCACGCACCCGCCATCTTGTCACTGATCTGGCAGGCAGAGGCGGCGGGGGTCTGGGTTGTCAAAGGCGGGATGCACAAGCTGACACAGGCGCTGGCGACCTTGCTGCAAACGCACGGCACCGAGGTCCGAACCAACGCCCATGTGGATCGGATCGAGATGCAAAACGAGCGCGCGGCTGCGGTGCACCTGCAAGACGGAACACGGCTGGCCTGCGACGTGGTTGTCCATGCGGGCGATCCTCGCGCATTGGCCACCGGAACGCTTGGGGCCAGCACCGAACATATCGCAACGCAGACGTTCAAAGCGAAACGAAGTTTTTCGGCGCGCGTTCTCAGCTTTGCAGCGACGCCAAAGGGGCCGGACCTCGCCCATCACAACGTATTCTTCAGCGATCAGCCAACGGAAGAATTCGACGATCTGATGGCCGGACACATTCCGCGCCATCCCAGTTTCTACATTTGCGCGCTCGACAGGGGGCAGAAAACAGCCCCTCCCGCCACCGAGCGCTTTGAGATCATCACAAACGCCCCAGCAACGGTTGGCACATCCAAAACACCCGAGGACATCACCCAATGGCTTCATCAGATCACGCGCCAGATGGCACAACAAGGTATGACTTTCAGCCCGACCCCGACGACACAATCCGTGACGACAGCACAGGACTTCGCGCAGATGTTCCCGGCAAGTCAGGGCGCGCTTTACGGGCAAAGCCCGCACGGGCTGACAGCCGCCCTGCAACGCCCGACCGCCCGCACGGCGATCCCCAATCTTTACCTTGCCGGGGGCGGGACACATCCCGGGGCGGGGGTGCCGATGGCGACCCTCTCCGCCAAGCACGCGGTCGCGGCGATCTTGAGCGACCAAACTTCAACATTCAGGTTGGGCCAAACGGCTACGCGTGGTGGTATGTCGACGGCCTGAGCGATTGCGGCACGCGCGCCGTCTCGGTGATCGGGTTCATCGGGTCGGTGTTTTCGCCCTGGTATCGCTGGTCCGGCCGCAAGAACCCGCAAAACCATGTCTGTATCAATGTGGCGACCTATGGCCCGGGCGGGCGGTTCACCATGACAGATCGCGGCGAATCCGCCCTGCGCCAGACCGCATCCCGGCTCGAGGTCGGTCCATCCTGCATGCGGTGGAGCAACGGCGAACTGATCATCGATGTCAATGAAATATCATCTCACCCGATGATCAACAGGATCAAAGGCCAGATCACCATCACACCCAGTGCGCTGACACAAGTCGAACTGCCACTTACGGAAGACGGCGCACATATCTGGCGCCCCTTTGCGCCGCGGTCCCGGATCACGGTCGATATCGACCGCAAAGGCTGGCAATGGGAGGGCGAAGGTTATTTCGACGCCAATTTCGGCACCCGCGCGTTGGAAGAAGACTTCAGCTATTGGACATGGGGCCGCTATCCGACAGGTGATGGTGCAACCTGTTTTTATGACGCCACCCGGCTGGATGGATCGGAACTGGCCGCTGCGTTCCGCTTTGACAGCACAGGCGATGCGCGATCAATACCCCTACCCCCGAAAGCACCCATGCGGCGCTCGCTCTGGGCCGTCAAACGGGAAACACGCGGGGATGCAGGATCCAACGCACGGCAAATACAAAACATGCTGGATGCGCCATTTTACTCGCGCTCGGCCGTGCAAACAACACTTGACGGAGTGGCCACAACCGGGGTGCATGAGGCACTTGACCTCAAACGCTTCCGCTCACCCCTGCTAAAACCGATGCTGGCTGTTCGGGTGCCCAGACGCCCCAATTGGACGTTCTCCTGATCTTCCTTTCGCCAAAAATACCTCGGGGAGCGCGAGGGGCTGGCCCCTCGTTCCGACGCTGACACAATACCTCAGCCTTGAGATTTCAGAGGTGCCGCCGCTTCTTCCCGGTTCAGGTTCCAGACCGACGCATTCAAGGCAGCCGCAATGGTGACCCACACCAGATAAGGCACAAAGAGCCACCCCGCGAGGGTATCGACCTGCCACAGTGCAAGCATTGCGCTGAAGACGGTGATCCAAAGCACCCCGATGATCGCCATGCCCAGACGGATATTGCGCAGCCCGAAGAACACCGGGGTCCACAACCCGTTGAACGCGATCTGCATCGCCCAGAACGCCATCGCGATCCCGTTGTCGGGGGCCATGCCCGCCCGGGCACCGGCCCACGCCATGCAGATATACAGAACCGTCCAGGTCACAGGAAAAACCCAATCCGGCGGCGTCCATGATGGCTTGTTCAGCGCGCGATACCACGGTCCCGGTGGAAACAGACCACCGGTCAGCCCAGCCCCAAGGCAGGCCGCGAAAAAGATGAAAAACAGCAACCAGAACATCACGGTCACATCGCCCGGACGCGCGCGCCAATCAGTGCGGCGCGCTCTGATTTGCGTTTGGCCTCAAGGGCGGCAAGGGCATCGAACATGCTGTCACTGCGCGGGGTCGTGGCCCCCACTGCGGTCGCATCGACCAGAAACTGGACCTCGGGCAGCGGCTTGGCAAACAGCACGGGCGAGCGAGGCACGACCATACTCACCCCACTCATCAACATGGATTGCGCAAGCCAGCCGACCTTTTGGCGCTTGGAGGTGCGGGCACGCACGGTGATGCTGTCATAGCCCATCGCGTTCAACTGGCCGCCAATACCGGCATAGATATAACGCGCCGCATAGATTCCGGGACGACTGGCACGCGGCAACGCGCCAAGGCCCGCCTCGGATCGGTAGTAAAGCCGGTTCGCCTCGATGATCAGCCGTTTGGTCATGGCACGCACGGCTTTGGTCGGGCGCGGGTTCATCAGAAAGTCGTGGTGCGCAATACCCGCCTCATCCAGCCAGTCGGTCGGCAGATATAACCGCCCTTCCAGCGCATCTTCGCCAACGTCGCGCGCGATGTTGGTCAATTGCATCGCAACACCCAGATCACAGGCTCGGGCAAGGGCATCGCGGTCACGCACCCCCATCAACACGCACATCATTGCACCGACAGCCGACGCAACCCGGGCCGAGTAGTCCTTGAGGCCCGATAGCGTCCGGTACGTGCGCGCCTCTGCATCCCATGCCAGCCCTTCGAGCAAAGCATCGGGCAAGGCGCGGGGCATATCGAACTGTTCGACCACGGCTGTGAACGCACGATCAGGGGCCGCGTTCCTGGGGGTCCCGGCATAGACCAAATCCAACCGGTCGCGCAGCCGCAAAACGGCTTCGGCCTTTTCTGCCTTCAGATCAACCTCATCATCGGCAAGCCTGCAAAACGCATAGAGCGCAAGAGCCGGGTCCCGCACCTTTTTCGGCAACAGCTTTGAGGCCGCATGAAAGGACAGCGAACCATGGCGGATCGCTTCGGTACAGGTCTGTAAGTCGTGCGGGTCCATCATTTGACTGCATCCGGGACAAGCTGGCTGAGGACATCGGCGCTGGCAATCACACCCGGTACGCCTGCACCGGGATGGGTTCCGGCACCTGTCAGATACAGGCCTTCGACCTCTTCACTGACGTTGTGCGGGCGGAACCAGGCCGACTGCAAAATGCGCGGTTCAATCGAAAACCCGGACCCATGGGGGGACAGATACCGATCCCGGAAAGTCTGGGGCGTGAACACGGTTTCGGTCGAAATCTTGTCGCCCAACCCTGGCAACAACTGATCCTCAAGCACCTTGAGCATCTTGGCCTTGTAGGTATCCGCCTCGACAGACCAATCCACACCGCCATGGCCCAAATGAGGTACGGGCGAGAGCACATAGAATGTGTCATCTCCCTCCGGCGCGACACTGGGGTCGGTGACCGAGGGGCGATGGACATAAAGGCTCATGTCATCCGCGAGTTTGCCCTTGATAAAGATGTCGTTCAGCAAACCCTTGTAGCGGGGCGCGTTCAGGATCGTGTGGTGACCGACATCGGACCACTGATCGCCCGTGCCTTTGGTCCCAAAATACCAAACAAACAGCGACATCGAATACCGGGTCCGTTTCAGACGGGCGGGTGTCCACCGTTTCCGAGGCGCATTGCGCATGAGGTGATCGTAGGTGTGGCCGGCATCGGCGTTTGACACGACAACATCCGCGCCCAACTCAAGTCCGGATTTCAGGCGCACACCGCGCGCCCGCCCGCCATCAACCACGATCTCGTCCACGCCAGTATCCATCAGCAAGGCGCCGCCTTGGTCTTCGACAATCTCAGCCATCCGCGCTGCCATCCCGGCCAGTCCACCCATCGCATAATGGACGCCAAATTCCTTCTCAAGATAGCTGACAAGGATATACATACTGGTCACATGGGTCGGATCACCCCCGATGAACAGCGGGTGAAACGAAAAGGCCATGCGCAGTTTCTCGTTGCGAAACCGCTTTGCCGCATGGGCGTAAACCGAGCGATCCGCGCGCAGCACTCCGAAGGTGGGCAAGACCCGCACCAGATCCCACAACTTGTGCATGGATCGGCGGCCCAGATCTTCGAACCCAAACCAGTAGCGTTTCGCGGAGTCGCGCAGAAAGTTGTCAAACCCGGCAACATCGCGCGGCTCGATCTTGGCGACTTCAGCGCGCATCGCATCGGTGTCTTGCTGGGCGGTAAAGGTGGTGCCATCCGGCCAGCGGATTTCATAGAACGGGGTCAGTGCACGCAGATCCACATCGTCCTCGAACCGACGCCCGCACGCCGCCCACAGCTCGCGATAAAGTTGGGGCACCGTGACAATCGTAGGGCCCAGATCAAAGCGGTGCCCGTCCTGCCAAATCGCAGAGCCGCGTCCGCCCGGCACATCCAACTTGTCGATCACGGTGACCTTGTACCCCTTGGCCCCCAACCGCATCGCAGACGCGAGCCCACCCAGGCCTGCCCCAATCACGATGGCGCGGTTCCCGGTACGGGTCTCCGATTCTATGGGATCAAAACGTGTCATCTCTCTGGAACAATAGATGTGTCCAGTTTAGTTGACAATTTGTTTTGTCGTCGTAGGTTTAATGAGGTGCCAGTGGGCACATCACCAGTGCAAAAGACATGAGCCAGACAACCACAATTTCCTTCTTCCGTTTTGAGCGGTGGCGTGACCGGGCGTGGGCGCTGGCCATGATGGGCGGGGCGCGTCTGGCCATGGCGCGGGTGCCCGACCTCGGGTTTTGGAAACTATGCGGATCTGGCACCGGCGAAGGGTTCACCCCAGTGCCTAACACAGGCGTTTACGCGATCCTGTGCATATGGCCGGATGAGGACACAGCGCGCACGCGGCTTGCAGATATCCCGATCTTCAACCGCTATCGGGCACGCGCGAGCGAGGACTGGACTGTGTTCCTGTCCCCCACCTCCGCACGTGGCGCGTGGAGTGGTCAAACGCCGTTTTCTCCCGTATTGGAGCCTAATTTTGGCCCTATCGCAGCCCTCACGCGTGCCACAATCAAACCAAGCATCCTCGCGAAATTCTGGGGTCGCGTGCCCGACATTTCAGCCATGATCGGCTCGGATCAGAACGTCGTCTTCAAGATCGGAATCGGTGAGGTGCCGATGCTGCATCAAGTCACATTTTCGATCTGGCCCGGCGTGGCCGAAATGGCACAATTCGCCCGCCACAACGGGCCACATGCCGCGGCCATTCAGGCGGTAAGAGACGGCGCGTGGTTTCGCGAAGAACTCTATGCCCGCTTTGTCATTCTTGGCGACACGGGCACATGGGGCGGTGCCAGCCCGCTCAGACAATTGGACGATACATGACCAAGACCCCCTTTCCGTTTTCTGCAATCGTCGGTCAGTCCGATATGAAGCGTGCAATGATCCTGACAGCGATAGATCCCGGTATCGGTGGCGTCCTGGTGTTCGGGGATCGGGGCACAGGCAAGTCGACAGCAGTGCGAGCCTTGGCTGCATTGTTGCCACCAATCACCGCTGTTATGGGCTGTCCGATCAATGCAGAACGTCACGGCGATTGCCCTGATTGGGCCAACATAGAGACGAAAAAGACCCACAAAATCCCGACCCCGGTGATTGACCTGCCCCTCGGTGCGACCGAAGACCGGGTGGTCGGCGCGCTTGATATCGAACGCGCCCTGACGCGGGGTGAAAAGGCATTTGAGGCTGGGTTGCTGGCGCGCGCCAATCGCGGTTACCTCTATATTGACGAGGTTAATCTTCTTGAGGATCACATCGTCGATTTGCTGCTAGATGTGGCCCAATCCGGCGAGAACGTGGTCGAACGTGAGGGACTCAGTATCCGTCACCCTGCCCGCTTTGTCCTCGTAGGGTCCGGCAATCCCGAGGAAGGGGAGCTGCGACCGCAATTGCTGGATCGCTTTGGTCTGTCGGTTGAAGTGCGCAGCCCAAATGACGTGGCCCAACGGATCGAAGTCATCAAGCGGCGCGACAGGTTCGAGTCCGATTTCGACGCCTTTATGGCACTGTATCAAAAGGAAGACGCCAAAATCCGGCGCAGGATCGTTGCCGCCCGCAAGCTGTTGCCACAGATCGAAACACCGGACGCAATCCTGCAAGACTGCGCTGAGCTGTGCATCGCCCTCGGATCCGACGGTTTGCGCGGAGAGCTGACGCTGTTGCGTGCGGCCCGCGCGCTGGCCGCCTTTGACAAGGCCAAGACGTTGACCCGCGATCACTTGCGCGCGGTTGCCCCGATCGCGCTCTCCCACCGTCTGCGCCGCGACCCACTGGATGAGGCTGGCAGCACGACGCGCGTCGTGCGCACCGTGGAGGCGGTGCTGGCATGACACATCGACCCGCACACCACCGCCGCGCATGAGCTATGAAAGCTGGCATAACGCGTCGCTTGCGCTGCGCCTGCTGGCCCTCGACCCACAAGGCCTTGGCGGTGCCGTGATCCGTATGCGCGCTAGCCCGGCGCGCGACGCCCTTCTGGCCGAATTTGACGCCTCGTTGGCAGTCCGCAGGCTGCCCATCACCATTTCCGATGATCAGTTGTTTGGCGGCATCGACCTGAGCACCACGCTCGCATCAGCCCAAGTGACCAACAGCGCCGGGTTTTTCGAACATCCATGTATCGCCCTGATCCCCATGGCGGAGCGGTGCCCTCCCGCCTTGGCTGCCAAGCTGGCCAACGCGCTAGATCAGTCTCTAACAAGCGGTATTCTGGCGCTTGATGAGGGCGTTGACGCGGATGAACGCACCCCGGAGGCGTTGGCAGACCGCCTTGCATTCCACATCTCTCCCGAAGGGCGCAAACCCGAGACTCCGTCACAGTCTGACACCGCACGAACCGCCCTTGGCACCGAGGAGGCGCTGACCCAACTGACCCTTCTTGCAGCACGGTTTGGCATCGCATCATTGCGTGCACCAACGCTGGCATTGAGGGCCGCGCGCGCTCATGCGCGGTTGAATGGCCGGACTGCGTTGACCGAGGGCGACGTGGCGGTGGCTGCAAGCCTCGTGTATCCAAGCCGGGCAACTCAGGTGCCTGAAACAGAGAATGCCACAGATAGCCCGCCGCCCCCGCCACCTGACACGGATGAAGGGCAGGGTGAAAGCACGGCCGACGACATCCTGTCGCTTCCTGACACAGATATGCTGATCGAGGCCGTCAAAGCGATGCTGCCACCGGATCTGCTGAACGGGTTGGTGCCCTGCGGCACGACGCGTGTGTCAGGCGGCGCGGGGGCGGGTCAAAAACGGACCTCGAACCGACGCGGGCGGCCAATGCCATCGCGCTCAGGCCGCCTCGATGGCACCGCGCGCATCGACTTGATTGCGACCCTGCGCACCGCCGCCCCATGGCAACCCTTGCGCCGCCAACAGCAACCCAAGCGGTCTGGGCTACTGGTCCGCCCGACGGATATCCGGCTGAAACGCTATGCCGAGCAATCTGACAGGCTGCTGATCTTTTGCGTCGATGCGTCCGGCTCTGCCGCGGTGTCCCGCTTGGGGGAGGCCAAAGGGGCGATCGAGTTGCTGCTTGCGGACGCATATGCCAGCCGTGATCACGTCGCGCTGGTGTCGTTCCGAGGCACACAAGCAGAGGTTTTGCTGCCACCCACCCGGTCTCTTGTGCAGACCAAACGGCGGCTTTCGGCCCTACCGGGCGGCGGCGGAACACCACTGGCTTCTGGGCTGCAAACCGCACTGCTTCTGGCCGAGCAGTCACGCTCAAAGGGGCTGACGCCGACGGTGATCCTGATCACGGACGGGCGCGCAAATATCACGCTGGACGGGGCCGCAAATCGGGTCCAAGCCGCGCAGGACGCCACGAATATGGGCACAGCCCTGCGTGCCCAAGGCGTCGCTGCGTTGGTGATCGACATGTCCAATCGCCCCCAACCCGTGCTGCAAGCCTTGGGTCAGACGCTGAATGCACCCTATGTGGCGATGCCACGCGCGGACGCACATCGCCTGACAGGCGCGGTGACTGCCGCGCTGGATGGCTGAGGCATGGATTGGGCCAACATCTCATCCTGGCCGAATGTCGATCTGTCACGACGGGTTCATGGGCCCGTCCACCGTTGGCATGTCCAGGAGGCTGGCAAGGGTCACACGATGTTGCTGCTGCACGGTGCGGGGGGGTCAGCCCACAGCTTCCGCAGGCTGATCCCCCCTTTGAGCCAGCACCATCACGTCGTGGCACTGGACCTGCCCGGTCACGGGTTTAGCCAACTTGGCGCGCGCCACCGCTCAACGCTGGATGGCATGGCGCAGGATATCGTGGCACTTTGTATGCGAGAGGGATGGGTGCCCCGTACCATCGTCGGCCACTCAGCCGGCGCGGCGGTGGCGTTGCGGCTTGTGCAACCCGATCTTACACCCCCAGACCAGATCCCGATGGTCATCGGATTGAACGCAGCCTTGGGCGAGTTTCCGGGACTGGCGGGCATCGTTTTCCCCATCATGGCCAAGGCGTTGGCCGCTGTCCCCTTTACGGCCAGCTTGTTTTCAGGCGCATCCGGCAATCCCAAGCGGATCGAGGCATTAATCCGCTCGACCGGGTCCACTTTGGACGCCGAAGGGTTGGAACTGTACCGCAGACTGGTTGCGGATCGCGCCCATGTCGACGGAACATTGCTGATGATGGCGCAGTGGAAACTGGCCCCGCTGTTGCGCACCCTGCCGGATCACAAAGGGCCAGTGCGGTTCGTCGTCGGTGAACAGGACGCGACGGTGTCGCCAACGGTCTCGCTGACAACAGCGAAGTCCATGCCTGATGCGCGGGTCACCAACTTGCCCGACCTGGGGCATTTGGCGCATGAAGAAGACCCAGTCACAGTGGCGAATTTGATCCTTGGGTTTGCGAACGCAGCACAAAATGCGACACCGACATGACCCTTTTGGAATGCGCAGAACAGACCCGAACCGTACCGTTTGCATTGTTTGTCATGGGCGCGCTTGTGCTGGGATTTTGGATCAGCCGCCGGTACAGACTAACATTGGCACAGACCCTGCGGGTGTTCGCAGGCCGCCCCCAATCCGGCGTGGCCCTGCCAGCAAAAGCGATTATCGCGGCGGTGCTTGGCGTAATCGCATTCGGTCTGATCTGGGCTACTTTGATCTTGGCTTGCAAAGGATAACGCTATGCACATGCTGGCGCATCTGCGGTTGATGGCACGATACAATGGGTGGCAGAATACCTCGCTGATCACCGCTGCTGATGGATTGAGTGAGACGGCACGCCACGCGGATCGGGGTGCGTTCTTTGGCTCGATCACTGCGACGTTCAATCATCTTTTGCTGGACGATGCCCTTTGGCTGGCACGATTCGAAGGCGATGCCCGGCCCGAGGTCTGGGTCAAAGGTTCGCTAAAGGATCCAGCCGAATGGGCGGTTTTCAAAGCGGCCCGTGCGGATCTGGACAACAGACTCACCGCTTGGGCCGATAGCTTGCAACCACCCGATCTTGAGGGCAGCGTTGCATGGTATCCCGGTGGAGGCGACATCCGTGTCGAAAAACCGCGTGCGGCGTGTTTGGCCCATGTGTTCAACCACCAAACCCACCACCGCGGACAAATTCACGCAATGCTGACGGCGGCGGGTGCCGTTCCGGATGCAACCGACCTGCCAATGATGGTCTAGCGGTACTTTAACAAGATCGCCGTCAAGCTACCGTCCCGCTCCATGCTGCGCAGCGCAAGGCGATAGTCGCGCGCCATCTCAGGCGACAAATCCAGGCCGCCAACGACATAAATCGCATATTCATGTATACTCGCGCCCGTGTGCAATTCTTCGGGGAAATCAAGGCGGTCCCACACGTCCTGCGCCAGATCGGCGGGCAACAACCACGCTCCGATGCGTCGTACCTGTAGCATTTGCGCACTCGCCTCTGGGCCCGGCAGCCGCACAATATTATCAAAGCCCTGCTTCGTCAGAAAGACATCCGTCGCGGCCCCTGCTTCGACACCGATCATGGATAACTCGCGCGCCTGAACCAGCGAATTCAACGGCTGGTCGAGCGTCAGGAATTGCAGCCGCATCGAATCAATCTGGGTCACCCATGTAAAATGAGGCTCGCGCGCCTCATTGCGAAACAGCGATGGCATTATCGCCTCACCTTGTTTGACCAAGTGCATTGCGCGCTGGAACGGCAGAAATTCAATCGTCACATCGCGCCCTGCGCGGCGCGCGGCCTCACGTATGATTTCAATGGCTGACCCCGGCTTGTCGTAAGAGGCATTGATCATCAGCGGCGGGTAAAAGGCGGCTACGATACGATCCGTTTCCGCCACACCTTTTTCCACCGTCCCAAACAGGGCGGCACAGGTCACGGCGATCCAAAGCCATAGGGCAGGAACAAAACGAAACGCACCTGGTCTTTGCATTGGCAAACAGTCGTCTCCATACCTATGCGCCCAACGTCGTCCGGCACCGTGACAGCCAATAGATAACAACCCGTTGACGCGGGTCCGCTATCCACAGAATAGAACAAAAAAATGGCCGCCGGACTCGTCCGACGGCCACCCTATTCAACTTTTCGACCGAGTGTCGCGTCCTGCGACGTCTTACTCAGCTTCAGCGGCAGGCGAAATGGACGCCAGATACGCATAGATGTTGATCGCGTCCTCTTCCTTGCGGACCTTGTAGGTCATCTTGCTGCGGCCACCATCGCCTGTCGCTTCACGCAGATAACCGGTTGGATCCTGCACGTAGGCGACAAAGACCTCTTCGTTGACCACGATATCTTCCATGTCCGATGCAAGCTGGTTGATATCGGAGTACCGGAAACCTTCAACCACGCCAAAGCGATGGCCGATGATACCGTAAAGGTTCGGACCAGTCTTGGCCTTATTGCCAGCGAGTGTCTCACCTTCATCGTTCACAACGACGTGGCAGGAAATGCACTGGCGGAATGCTTTTTCACCGGCTGCGGCATCGCCCGATGCGGTCAGGTCAACAGAGTGCCCATCAGCAAAGGCGGGTGCGGCAAGTGCGGTTGCGGCGACAACGGCTAGGGTACGGAACATATGTCTCTCCTTGCAAAGTTCTTGGCCTAGAACGTAGCGGCTTGGCGCTCAAGTCAACAGTAACTTTGAATTGATGGCTCTATGGGCGGGAATTGTGGCCTATGTTTCCCCATCAGGCGACCGCATGGCTGATAGCGCACTGTTTCCACAGGTCTTTGAGCGCAAAGACGAGGTGTTCTATGTCGTCAATTGTATGCAAGGGCCCGGGCGTGAATCGCAGCCGTTCGGTACCTTTTGGGACGGTCGGGTAGTTGATGGGTTGGACGTAAATCCCATAGCGCTGCATGAGGTAATCCGACAACATCCGGCATTTGACCGGGTCCTTGATCATCACCGGGATGATATGGCTGGGGTTTTCCAGGTGCGGGATTCCTTCCTGGTCCAGCCGCTTGCGCAGGTAAGCGACCCGCTCGCGTTGCAGGATGCGTTCCTGATCGGACTGCTTGAGGTGCCGGATCGAGGTTTGGGCCGCCGCCGCCACAGCCGGGGGCAAAGCGGTCGTAAAGATAAACCCGCTTGAGAACGAACGAATGAAATCACACATCGCCCCGGACCCGGTGATATAGCCACCAACCACGCCATAGGCCTTGCCAAGCGTGCCTTCGATCAGCGTGATCCTGTCGGCCAGCCCTTCCTGTTCGGAAATGCCGCCACCGCGCGGACCATAAAGGCCAACGGCGTGCACCTCATCCAAATAGGTCATCGCACCATGTTTTTCCGCGACCTCAACGATTTCACGCATCGGGCAGATGTCTCCGTCCATTGAGTACACCGACTCGAACGCGACAATCTTGGGCGCATTGGCCGGCAGGGCCGCAAGCTTGCGATCCAGATCCTCAGGGTCGTTGTGTTTCCAGATCACCTTGGCGGCCCGTGAGTGGCGAATACCTTCGATCATGGAAGCGTGGTTCAACTCGTCCGAAAGGATCACAGCATCAGGCAGGCGGGACCCGAGCGTGCCAAGCGCCGCCCAGTTTGACACATAGCCAGAGGTGAACAGCAGCGCGCTGTCTTTGCCGTGCAGATCGGCCAGTTCGGCCTCAAGCAGTTTGTGCGCATGGTTGGTGCCCGAAATGTTGCGCGTCCCCCCCGCGCCTGCACCATAGGAATCAACCGCATCCTTCATCGCCTTGGTCACACTCTCGTGCTGCCCCATGCCCAGATAGTCGTTCGAGCACCACACCGTCACCTCGTCCGGGGCATCCTTGTCATGGCATTTGGCCCGTGGAAACGCGCCTGACTGGCGTTCAAGTTCTGCAAAGATGCGGTAGTTGCCCTCATCCTTGAGCGCTTCGATCTGGCTTTGGAACAATACATCAAAGTCCATGATGTCCCCCTTGTTGGTGCTGTTTTTCAGTTGGTTTCTGGGCTGGCAGCATCCACCGCCAAAGCCGTTCATCAGGGATCGGCAGAACCATCACCCAGTGTTCGAGGGCCGCAAGGGCCGTGAGCGCAGTCAGCAGCGCAAAGCCGGTGACATGCCCGGTCGCTTCAGCGCCGTAGAGCCGCTCAAGCCAGCAGGCGGCGGCAAAGGTCAGTGCACTGACCGAGATCGGGAACAGCCAGTTCATGCCTCGTGTGCGAAAATGACTGGGCAGATGCGCCAGCGCGGCAGGCAGGAAATCCACGTTAATGTGGGGCACGCCCATAAACAGGTTCAGCTTGGCCGAGATACGCGCAAAGAACAGCACCGCAAAGGTATAGAACGCGAATGGGTTCGGGGCCTGCCACAGCAGGAGGGCCAAGGCGGCCAGGGTCGCGGCCAGCAACATCTCGTGATAGGCGACGGTGCCCCAAGCGCGAATGAATCGTTCCCACTCGGGGGTATGGGGCGGCAACGCGCTGGTGTTCGGGCCGGTGATGATGCCCGTCAGGAACGCCAATTCGATCCACCCCCAGAGCGCCAGCGCAGACAGAAACGCGACATAGATGCCAAAGATATCCGTCTGCCCCATCGACCAATAGGCCCCGTATGCCCCAAGCGCCATCAGCGGCAGCGTAACCCACGTGGTCGTCTGCCGCGCCACGGGGCCTGCGCGATCCGCATACTTCACGGCCATCAGGATTGTCCCGGTGGAAAACCACCAGACGAACAACGCAATCAGGGCCGCGATCCAGGGGCTCATCCGACGTCCCTTTCGTCAGGCTTTTCCGACGCAGGCCGCGTGGCCATGTGTGCGCATGGACCAGCAATGCGCCCAAAGGGCACAACGCCACGATCCACGCCGGAAAACAGATATGTGGTGGGCTGTTTCAATACACCGGCTCCAACCGCACCGACGCGGGGGCCTGATGCTTTTTCACCGGAATCGTGAACAACGCCACAAAGGCCATACCGGCGCGCAACTGTGCGCCGATCTTTTTCAAACCGGTCGCCCCGGCCATATCCACATTGGCCTTTTGCAACCGTTCGAGGTTGCGCTGCCAGCGCGGGTGATCAATATCAAGCGTGATTGGAAAGATCTGTTCGGTCATCTTCGAGGTTTTGGTAAAGACCTCGTGCGCGTACCAATCCGGGTCAACACCCAACGCCTTGTGAAAGGCCGGGCGCTGGTGGTCGCGCACATACATCGTGCCATAGACCGCCGTCAGAAAAAACTTGATCCAGAACAGGTTGAAGCCGCGCGTCAGCTTGGGGTCAGTCTTCATCAGCAGGGCAAAGGCTTCGCCATGACGGAACTCGTCCCCGCACCACTCCTCGAACCATTTGAAGATCGGGTGGAACCGATGTTCGGGGTGCGCCTCAAGATGGCGGAAGATCGTGATGTAACGGGCATAGCCGATCTTTTCGCTGAGGTAGGTCGCGTAATAGATGAACTTGGGGCGGAAGTAGGTGTACTTCTTTTTCTGCGTCAGAAAACCAAGGTTCACGGCCACACCCGCCTCGCGCAGCGCATCGTTGATAAAGCCCGCATGGCGCGCCTCATCTCGGGCCATCAACTGAAACAGTTGAGTGATGTCGGAATTGGAACCACGCCGCTTCATCTCTTTATAAAGCACACAGCCGGAAAACTCGGCGGTGCAGGATGAAATCAGGAAGTCGAGGAATTCCTTTTTCAACTCCGGCTCCATCCCATCCCAATCGACGTGGTCCCAGTCTTCGTTCTTTTTGAAGTGACCCTTGTTGGGGTCCGCAACCATGTCCGCGATCAGATCGTCCCATTCGGCGCGCACCGGGGTGACGTCAATACGGTCCATCTCGTCAAAGTCGGTGGTGTAGAACCGCGGGGTAAGCAATGTGTTCTGCATGGCCAGTTCGGTGGCAGCATCGCTGTCGGTGACGGACTGTGCCTGTTGCAGTGCCAGCGACTCTTCGGCGTCGGTGATTTCGGATGTGTGCTTGTTCATAGCGTCACCTCCTCGGAAAAGGAGAATTCGCACAGCTCCATGACCTCGAAATCGCCTGTGAGGCGGGTCCAGAGTTGTTCAAGTTTCGAGGCACGGATGATCGTCGCTTCGCGGTCTTCGGACACGATTTCACCGAAGGGTGCCATGATTTCCGGCCCGTGGACCTGCACTTCGTCCCCAGGGTGTATGACAGCCCCGTTGTTGAACCGCACATGCGCGTGCAGGCTTTCGAATTTGTGAGAGATTTCTACCGTGCAGGGTGCACGTTCAAATTCCTTTGTTAGTAGTCCCATGGTGGCTTCCTCCATTGACTAGGGTTGATCCAGCAACCTGGCGAAGGTGCGGAGATTGTCGGCGCCAAAGCCCATCAGTTCGGCGCTCCAGTCGGTTTCGGGGTCGTAGATGGACAGGCGATTACCGGCCCGAAGGCGCAGCAGGATGGGGGCATCGGCGGCGCCCCCGGTCTTTTGTCGTTCACGGATGATGACACGTTCGATGCCAGCGACAAAGCCGCCCTCGTCAGCCGGAAAATCCGCCAGCAGCGCACCGTTGGCATCCAGCACGCGGGCCGCCCCGCTGGCCTCACCCGACAGAAAAATCGCGCGTTCGGTCAGGATGGGGCCTTGGCTCGGTTGGCTTTCGAGCGGGCGGTTGGTCAGCGTCGCGATCGTGACCATCGACAGGATGATCAGCAGCAGCGCCATGACCGCGCGCACCAGAACGCGGGGTACCAGTTCCTCTTCCTTGGCGTGGATGCGGGCGGTGTGGGTGTCAGACATCTGCCCTCACTCCGCCGCGACAGCCGCAAGGGGGGCCGTGCGTTTGATCTGGGGCACGCTGATCTTTGCCTCGGCGGCTGTTGCCAGAATGGTCGCCACGTTTTGGGCGTCGGGGATGCAGCGCAGCGCAGGCTGCGGTTGGGTAAACCGCCAAGGGCGCGCATGGGGCCAGATCACCAGATAGCTGAGTTTCGTCTTGCCCGTCGTTTCCAGAACAATGGTCCCGGTCCCGCTTTTGCGCAGGTCGAGTCCGGCATTGCCGAGTTGGCGGTAAGGCAGGTTCAGGGTGAGCGTCAGCGCCGCCCCGATACGCATCGCAACGCGCGCATTCGTGATCGTATAGACGGTCGCGCGCGCCTGAATAAGCGCGATCAGATACAGCAAGCCGACCACGACCGCACCCAGTAGAACCATGGGCACCGTCGCCCCAAGTGCCTGTCCAAGCGGCATCAGATCACTCACGGTGATGAACCGCCACACGGCCAACAGGGCGAAATACCCGATCACCCAATTCACGTTCAGCGCCTCGCGCGCCAAGGCGGGGACAGAGGGGCTGCCTTGCCACAGAATCTCCTCGCCCTCCGGGGGGCGTTCGGGAAGCCCCTTGATCGGTTCGACTGCAAAGTCATCGTGAGACATGGCGCGCATCCTTGTCATGGTTTTATAAAGTGAGATGGGCGTTCCCGCCCACCTCTGCGATTGAGATCAGAGTTTGGGTTCCTGACGGGCACTATCGGCATAAAGCACGCCGCCCCCGTAGTAGCCGCAGATCTTGTCTTCTTCGAGAACGGTCACCTGGGTCGCACTGGCATGTTTTGGAACGCTGCCAAAGTGCTTGCCATAGAGCGTGCGCACATTGACCCTGTCGGATTTGATCCGCGCCAAGGTCAACGGCACAAGCCGGGTGCCCGTGCCCCATTTGGGGTCGAGCGTATATTCGAGGTAGCGGACAAGCTGTTCAGGTTCGTCAATCCACATATCCGTCACTCTGCCCACAACCTCGCCGTCGCCAGACATCACTGGCAGCCCGCGCGGGTCCCGCCCCGAGGCCACGCTGAAAGACTCATTTGCTGCCATTGGAATGATCTTGGGATGGCCATGGCCGTCCAGTTCCGGAGCGTCGCGGCGGGGTGCCCATGAGGCAGGCCCAACCCCGTCGATCATCGGATCGCCCGTAGGTTCCAACGGATAGCCATTGCCCGGCCCACTGCGCTTGAGCGGCAGATCCGCGCGTTCGGGTGCCTGGCCCGACGGGAAGGACACCGACCCGCGCCCATGAGGCAGGTTAAAGGTCTTGTCCTCGGGCAGCGGCCACATCCCGGTGTTGGCCGACTTGTTGCCCTCGTCATCCTCAAGCGGATAGCCCTCACGCATGTTTTCACGCTGAATGTAGATAATCAGCGCCACAAAGAAGATGTAAAACAGCCAGAGCGACAGCGACGCGAGGTCGAATTCGCCAAAGAATGTGCCAGTCATGTTAAATTCCTTTCCTGGACAAGGTCATGTGGGGAAATCCGCGAGGCCCAGGCCGCGTGGTTTCTCCGCTTGGGTGAGGGGACCCGAAGTGCGCACAAGCGGTCCCAGGATGACGAGAGTGACGAAGAGCAAGCCGATCTCCGCATGGTAAACAAATGAATAACCGGTGGCGGGCGTGTTGAGCGCCTCGCCCCATGCGCCTGACGTTGCCATGGCCCCGATCCAGTCGCGCAAGGTGCCACCAAGCGCGATGGCGAGGCCGGCGGCGGTGGCCTGTGCTGCACCCCATGCGCCAAGCGCAAGGCCTCGACCCGCGGTGCCGCGTGAAGGCATGGTCATGGCCGCTGTCAGAGTAGACACGGCGAAAAGCCCACTGCCAAATCCGATCAGCGTCGCGCCCGCATAAAACAGCACGTTCGCCTGCATGGGGGCTGCAAAGATCACGAGGCTGAACGCCCAGATACCCGCGAGAATGCCGCCACCAGCCAATCGATAGGCGTTCGATCCGCGCGCCAGCCGCTGCCCGGCCCACGCAAATCCAGCCAAGGCACCCGCCGCCCAAAGCGCGGTCAGCAGCGTCGTGGCCGACACGGACAGGCCCAGAATTTCGCCGCCATAAGGCTCTAACAAGACGTCCTGCATGTTGAACGCCATTGTCCCAATAAAGACGCAGGCCAACAGACGCCCCGCCTGACCACCCTGCGCATAGTCATTCCACGCATCGCGGAACAAGGGGCGCGGGGCCGCGCGTTCTTCACGGGTCGAAGGGCGGATGGATTCCTGCTTCCATAGCGCGATCAGGTTCAACGCGATGCCAACCACTGCCGCCCCCTGCACCACACGGATCAGGCGCAAATCGCTGTAATTGCTCAGCAACCCACCGATGATCAGCGCGGAGATACCCATGCCCACAAGGAACATCACATACAGCAGGGCTACGACACGCGGCCGCGTCTCGTCCGTTGCGCGATCACTGGCCAGGGCCAGGCCCGCAGTCTGCGTCATATGCAGCCCCAACCCGGTCATCAGAAAGGCCAGCGCAGCAAGGATTTCACCCGCAAACGGCACTTCGTGATAGACATCCCCGCCCAGCACCAGCAGCGCAAAGGGCATGACGGCAAGACCACCGAACTGCCACAGAGAGCCGAACCAGATATAAGGCACCCGCTTCCACCCGATTGCAGATGTATGGGTGTCCGAGCGGAACCCAAGCAGCGCGCGGAACGGCGCGATCAACACAGGCAGCGCGATCATAAACGCCACGATCATCGCAGGCAGCGACAACTCGACAATCATCACCCGGTTGAGCGTGCCCAGCAGCATCACCGATGCCATGCCCACCGACACCTGAAACAGCGACAGGCGCAGCAATTGCGCAAGCGGCAGATTGTCCGAAGCCGCATCGGCAAAGGGCAAAACCCGCGTGGTAAGATGGCGCAGTCCGCTCATCCACGCACCTCCATCGCTTCGGAGATGTAAAAGCCCGAGGTCACGCGATCCACGGGGCGCAAGGTAGCACGCACACCCGCAGCCTTGGCGGCCTTGGCCAGCGTGGGATGGGCGTGCGGGATCATAACGGGTGAGCGATCGGAACGCGGGAACGCCTTGCCTGCGTACCACATCACCATCAGCGCAGGCGTGCGCGGCGCAACGGTAAAGACGATGGGGCCACTGGTGCGCTTTTCCAACGCGGCCAGATGCACGCCGATATCGTCAGCGGTGTAATAAATCAGACTGTCCATCGCGATAATCGCATCGAATTGGCCCAGTTCAGGGTCGAACATATCGCCTGCATGAAACACAACCTGACGCTCCAGGCTCTTTGGCAGGCGCGTGCGCGCAATGTCGATCAGTTGGGGCGAGATATCGACGGCAACCACCTGCGCACCGCGCTCGGCCAGTTCAATCGTGGCCGGGCCCGCACCACAACCCGCATCAAGCACCCGCGCGCCGCGCAGGTCTTCGGGCAGGCGCGACAACATCAGCTTGCGCATTCGATCCCGACCAGCCCGCACCGTCTCGCGCACACGCGACACAGGCGCGTCCGAAGTCAGACGCTCCCATGTCTTGGTCGCGGTGCGATCGAAGTAGTCTTCGACCCGCGCACGGGTTTGATCATAGGCAGGCATCAATCAAATCCAAGCAACTCGAAGATATCGCGATCTTCCATTGGGGCCGGGGCCATGCCCTCGGTCCCATCGTACAAAAGCTGGGCAAGACGCATGTATTCGGCGCGGCAGCGCACGATGTCTTCCTCATCGTCCATCTCGAACAGCGTCTTTTTCTTCAGCCGCGAACGGCGGATCGCATCCACGTCCGGCATATGCGCGATGCGGTGGAACCCAACGGTATCGCAATAACGATCCACCTCATTGGTTTCCTTGGACCGGTTCGCAACACAACCCGCCAGACGCACCTTGTAGTTCTTGGACTTGGCCTGCACGGCAGCAATGATCCGGTTCATCGCATAGATGCTGTCAAAATCATTGGCAGTGACGATCAGCGCACGATCCGCATGCTGCAACGGAGCCGCAAAACCACCGCAGACCACATCGCCGAGCACATCAAAGATCACCACGTCGGTCTCTTCAAGCAAGTGATGCTGCTTGAGGAGTTTCACGGTCTGCCCGACCACATAACCGCCACAGCCCGTGCCCGCAGGGGGCCCACCGGCCTCAACGCATTTCACGCCATTGAACCCTTCGGATACAAAATCCTCGGGGCGCAGCTCTTCGGGGTGAAAATCAACCTCCTTGAGGATGTCGATGACAGTGGGCTGCAACATACCCGTCAGGGTGAAGGTGCTGTCATGTTTGGGATCGCACCCGATCTGCAACACGCGCTTGCCCAGCATTGAAAACGCCGCCGACAGGTTCGACGAGGTTGTCGACTTGCCGATACCGCCCTTGCCATAAACGGAAAAGACCTTGGCCCCTTCGATCTTGGCACCTTCATCCTGATGGACCTGCACGGATCCTTCACCATCCTGCCCGCGCAACGCGGGGGGCGTTCTGTCGAGTGGGCTCATGCGAGCCTCCTTTCCATCGGACCTGTTCGGCCCGTCATTGCAATCAAGGGATGGCCCCCTGCTTCATCTTGCCAGGAAAACTCCCGCCGGAGGCTCCCGTCATATGAGTCACACGCAAGGCTCATTCGGCAGCGATCCCTTCCAACTTGTCCTCAAGCGCATCTGCGGCATCCTGCAAAGCGGCCAGCGTGTCGGCATCAGGTGCCCAGTAATTACGATCCGACGCCTCGATCAGACGGTTCGCCATCCGGCTTGAAGCGGTGGGGTTGAGATCCGCAATGCGCTGGCGCATTTCGTCGTCCAGCACAAAGGTTTCGGAAATACGCTGATAGACCCATTCATCCACCTGACCCGTCGTGGCGGACCAACCAACCGTATTGGTCACATGCGCCTCGATCTGACGCACGCCTTCGGGGCCGTGTTTCAGCAGCCCTTCGAAGAATTTCGGGTTCAGCGCCCGGCTGCGCGTTTCCAGCGCCACCTGATCCTTGAGTGTGCGGACCTTGGGGGTGCCGCGTGTCTGATCACCGATATACACCGCCGCATCCGAACCCCGCGCCCGTTTCACCGCCCGCGCAATCCCGCCAAGCGTGTCAAAATAGTGATCAACCGAGGTCACCCCCAACTCAACCGATTCAAGGTTCTGATAAGCCAGTTCCACATCCGCCAGCGCCTGTTGCAGCAGCTTGGGATTGGCCGCCGATTTGCCGTCAATGCCGTAGGCAAAGCTCTTGCGGTTCTCATAGGCATCAGCCAATTCGTCCTCATCCCCGAATGCCGAACTGTCGACCAACTGGTTCACGTTCGACCCATAGGCCCCTTCAGCATTGGAAAACACGCGCAAGGCCGCCGTCTCCAGATCAACGCCTTGGGTCTCGGCATAGGCAAGCGCGTGGGCGCGGACAAAATTCTGCTCCAGCGGCTCGTCCGCCTGCGCGCATTTGAGCGCCGCCTCGGCCAACATGCGCGACTGCAGTGGCAGCAGGTCGCGGAAGATACCAGACAGGGTCATAATCACATCGATACGCGGACGACCAAGCTCTTCCAGCGTGATCAGGTCCGCGCCGGCAAGCCGCCCGAAACTATCAAAGCGCGGCGTGCAACCCATCAACGCAAGCGCCTGCGCAATCGGGCCCCCGTCGGATTTGATGTTGTCGGACCCCCACAGGACCAATGCAATGGACCGGGGCAAGGTCGGGTGCGTCTCCAGCAGAAGTTCGGCCTGTTTCGCCCCATCGCGGCAGGCGTAGGCTGTGGGCATACGAAACGGATCAAAGGCATGGATGTTGCGCCCGGTGGGCAGAATATCGAGCGAGCGGATCAGATCGCCCCCCGCCACAGGTCGGGTAAACCGGGCATCAAGCGCGTTCATAATCGCGCTCAACTCGGTCTCATCCCGCAACAAGTGATCCATACGGGTCCGTGCGTCCGCATCAACATGCGGCGTGATATCGAGGTATTCAGCACGCGCCGCATCACTCAGGCGTTGACCTACCACATGCAGCCCATCGGGGATCAGCGCGTCCTCGGTCTCAAGCAGTTTCAGCCAAAGCGCATCGGGGGCGATCCCGCCCATATCCACCGCTTCGGCCTGTTCGGCAATCAACGTTTCAATATCCGCGCGGGTCGGATTGTCCGCAGGCAACTCGCGCCACCGGCACAGGGAATCCTTTAAATCCGCCATACCCTTATACAGCCCCGACGTCGCCAGGGGCGGGGTCAGGTGGCTGATCGTCACGGCACCAGACCGACGCTTGGCCAGCGAGGCCTCGGACGGGTTGTTGGCGGCATAAAGATAGATATTCGGCATTTCGCCAATCAGGCGGTCCGGCCAGTCACGCGTACCCATGCCCGCCTGTTTGCCCGGCATGAACTCAAGCGCGCCATGCATCCCAAAATGCAGGATCGCATTAACCGCGTAGGTGTCGCGCAACCACTGGTAGAACGCGACGAAAGCGTGGGTCGGCGCGAACCCCTTCTCGAACAACAGGCGCATCGGGTCGCCTTCGTATCCGAAGGCAGGCTGCACCCCGACGAACACATTGCCTAGCTCAGCACCCAGCACGAACACACCACGCCCATCGGATTGCACCCGACCGGGGGCAGCCCCCCACACAGCCTCAACTTCGGCCAGGTGGCGTGAGGTGCGCACGATGGTGTCGGCATCCACATGGGCGGCCACATTGGCCTGCTGGCCGTATTGGGCGGCGTTGCCCTCAATCACCTGGGCACGCAGGGCGTCCACGCTTTCCGGCACATCGACGGTATAGCCGCGCGCACGCATCTCGCGCAGCGTGTTGAAAAGGCTTTCGAACACGGAAAGATAGGCCGCCGTTCCAACCGCCCCTGCATTGGGGGGAAAGCCGAACAGAACAACCGCAACCTTCTTGTCGGCGTTCTTCGCCCGGCGCAACTGACCAAGGCGGTGCGTCTTTTCCACCAGCGAGTCGATACGCTCGAAACAGGGCACCATCGCCTTCGGCTCGGACCCGGCCCGACATTTGTGGGGACACCCCGCACACCCCTCAGGCCCAAGCCGCCCCCCGAAGACAGTGGGGCAAGTCGCCCCGTCAAGTTCAGGCAAGGCGACCAGCATCGTGGTCTCGATCGGGCCAAGGCCGCCCGTGCTGTCCGCCCATTGGCCCAAGGTCTGAAACTCAAGCGAATGCGCCGCAACATAGGGGACATCAAGTTCGCTCAGCAGCGCGACAGCGGCGTCATTGTCATTATAGGCCGGGCCACCCACCAGCGAGAACCCGGTCAGAGAGACGAGAGCGTCGACCTTGCCCATGAAATAGGTCTCGACCGCGGGGCGGGCATCAAGGCCACCTGCAAAGGCCGGCAGAACGCGCACGCCGCGCGCCTCGAACGCGCGGATCACGCCGTCATAATGGGCGGTATCCCCGCTCAACACATAAGAGCGCAACATGACCAGCCCGACGGTCAGCGTCGCACCCTTGGGGCCGGGCACATCCGTGGGATCGACCGTAATGCGCGCGGCCAGATCAGGATGGTAAAGGCCCGTATCTGGGTACTCGACCGGGGCGGCGGCCTCGGGCGCGTCGGCCCAGGCGGTATCGGTCGCATAGCGGTTCAACAGGAACTGGACCATCGCGCGGATATTATCGTCCGACCCACCCAGCCAGTATTGCATCACAAGGAACCAGGCCCGCAGATCCTGCGCCTTGCCCGGCAGGAATTTCAGGATTTTCGGCAGGCGACGCAGCATCGCCATCTTCTTGGCACCGCTCTCGGTCGAAGGCTTGGACGAGCCGCGCAACCGTTTCATCAACTTGCCCATGGTGCTGGGCGGAGCCATCATATCAAGCGTGCCCATACGGGTCAGCTTGACCACCTCGGCATCGGCTACCACCCCAACCATCGCGTCACAGTGATCACGCCGGGCCTGCAATGCAGGCAGGATGCGGGCCACGTGCTCTTCAAGGAACAGCAGGTTCGCAATGATAATGTCACCATGGCGGACCGCATCCTCAGCGGCCTCGAACGCGCCGGGGGTTTCGCCCCACTCGGCGGCCGCATGGATCTGCAAATCGAGGCCGGGATAATCGGCGGACAATGCTTCCATGGCGCGGCGGGCGGGACCCGCGGCATGGCTATCCAGCGTGATGATGACCACACGGTAGCCGGGCATGCGCCCCGTTATGCCGGTTTCATCGCGCAAAATGGGCCTTCGCTTCGTAAAGGGTATCGACAGAAATTTCGCCCACACCACGCTCGGCGGCAAAACTCTCAGTATTGCGGCGCGCCTTGCCACGGACAAAAAACGGGATCTTCTTCAACTCGCGCTCAGCCGCATCCAACCAGATGACATCGCCACTCTCTGACTTCTTTTGACCAGAAATACCGCGGGGGGTTTGGGGGGCTGGCCCCCCATCCGCGCTCGCTGCAGGCGCAGACCCACCATGATGAGACGCACCTGCCGCATCGTGAAACTCGAAATCATCACGGAACATGTGCAACAGATGCTCTTCCAACCCCATGACCAGCGGATGAACCCATGTATCAAACAACACATTCGCACCCTCGATCCCCATCTGCGGGGAATAACGGGCGGGGAAATCCTGCACGTGCACGGGGGCCGAAATCACCGCGCAAGGGATGCCAAGGCGCTTGCCGATGTGGCGCTCCATCTGGGTGCCGAGGATCATTTCGGGCTGCAAGGCCTCGATCACCCGCTCGACCTCAAGGTAGTCGTCAGTGATGGTCGCAGCGATGCCGAAGTCCTTGGCCATGGCGCGCACGGGGCGGGCCAGTTCGCGATTGTAGCAGCCCATGCCAACGACCTCGAAACCCATCTCGTCACGCGCAACCCGGGCTGCGGCCATCACATGGGTGCCATCGCCAAAGATGAACACACGCTTACCCGTCAGGTAGGTCGAGTCGACGGATTTTGAGTACCACGGCAGGCGCAAACGGGATGTATCGAGATAGGCGTCGCGCCCCGTGATCCCGGCCACTTCGGCAACGAAATCCTGCGTGGCACCAACGCCGATCGGCACGACCTTGGTATAGGGTTGATCCAACTCCCGCGCCATCCAACGCGCAGCGCTTTCGCCTGTTTCGGGATACATCAACACGTTGAAATGCGCGGCCCCCATACGGGAAATGTCTTGGGGAGACGATGTCATGGGGGCCACCACGTTTACGCTGATACCCATATCGGACAACAGCGTCGTAACTTCCTGAATGTCATCGCGATGGCGAAACCCGAGTGCAGTTGGCCCAATCAGGTTGGCCGTGATCTGCTTGGTCCGCGCCATCGGCTTGGCGAGGGTTTTTACGATCTGAAAGAACGTCTCATCCGCGCCAAAGTTTTCCTTGCGCTGATAGCTGGGCAGTTCCAGCGGGATCACAGGCACGGGCAAACCCATGGTTTCAGCCATGCCGCCGGGATCGTCCTGGATCAGCTCGGCTGTGCAGGACGCACCGACGATGATCGCCTCGGGCCTGAACCGGTCGTAAGCGTCCTGAGCGGCGGATTTGAACAGGTTGGCTGTGTCCGCACCAAGGTCACGTGCCTGAAAGGTGGTGTAGGTCACCGGCGGGCGATGATCGCGCCGTTCGATCATCGTGAACAGCAGGTCCGCATACGTGTCGCCTTGAGGGGCGTGCAGCACATAGTGCAACCCGGTCATGCCCGTCGCGACACGCATTGCGCCGACATGGGGTGGGCCTTCATATGTCCAGACCGTCAGCTTCATTGTGGGCCTGCATGTGGGCCAGCCCCCACATCCCCGCGGTATTTTTCGTCAAAAGAAACAGAGTTCAGTTTCAGCGTTTCGGCACGCCGGATGGGCCGCGAGAAGAGCCCGGCCAGGTCACCGGCCTGTTCGTAAAAATGGACCGGGGTAAAGACGAGTTCGATGGCCCATTTGGTGGCCAGCCCTTCGGCTTCGAGCGGGTTTGCGAGACCGAGGCCACACACTATAAGGTCAGGACGGGCATCGCGGGCCCGGTCAAGTTGAAGGTCGACGTCCTGCCCTTCGGAGATCGTTGGACCGCTTGCCAGCATGTCGAGGTCAGGACCGACGATGCCTTTGTGAATGAATGGCGCGCTGACCTCGATGGCATCCATACTGCACTCACGAGTCAGAAAGCGGGCCAGCGGGATTTCGAGCTGGCTGTCTGGGAAGAAAAACACCGATTTGCCGCGCAGGTTTTCGGAGGCCTGCGAGATGGCCTTGCGCGCCCGGGCACGCGGCGCAGCGGTGACCTGTTCGAACAAGTCAGGTGCCACGCCGAATTCGGTTGCGATCGCGGCAAGCCACTGGGTTGTGCCCTCTTCTCCGAAAGGAAACGGCGCGGGCAAATGCCGGGCCCCACGACGCGTCAGCGCATCATGTGTATCACCAAGGAATGGTTGGGTCAGGGCATAAACGGTACCGCTGCCGACGCCCAGATCGTCTGTTGCGCGCGGTGCCGGCAAGACCTTGATCGGGCCAATTCCCATCGCTTCGAGCAAGCCAATCGCCTGTTCTTCCACCACATCAGGCAGTGCCCCGACCAACAGCAACTGCCGCTGGTCATCTTTGGGCAGAACCGGCACCATGGAGGCGAGGCAGGCGTCCTCGCCCTGGGTGAACGTCGTCTCGATCCCCGATCCGGAAAAGTTCAGTACGCGCACATGGGGTGCGTGGGTCTGGCTCATCCGTTCGGCTGCCTTGGCCAGATCCAGCTTGATCACTTCGGAGGGGCAGGAGCCGACCAGAAACAGCTGTTTGATATCCGGGCGGCGTGCAAGCAGCTCGTTCACGACCTTGTCGAGTTCGTCCTGCGCATCAGCAAGACCGGCAAGGTCGGTTTCTTCAAGGATCGCCGTGCCAAAGCGGGGTTCGGCAAAAATCATCACCCCGGCAGCCGATTGCAGCAAATGGGCGCAGGTCCGCGACCCGATTACCAGAAAGAAGGCGTCCTGCATCTTGCGATGGAGCCAGATGATTCCCGTCAGACCGCAAAACACTTCCCGCTGACCGCGCTGCTTGAGAATCGGCGTGTCACGGCATCCGCCGGCGGAAGGGAGGCGGGGCAGCTCGGTCATACGGAGACCTGCGCATAGGTGGCGGCCTGCAAGCGGGCGGCGCGTAATTTGAGGATGAACTGCACCGCATTGATGAGGTAGGCACCGTAGGCGGTAAGCGCGAGGATCATCAGCGAAACGGGGCCCAATGCACCGGTGAACAGCGCCCAGAGATAGGCGGTGTGCAGCCCGATGACGAGGAAGGAAAACACATCCTCCCAAAAGAATGCAGGTGCCAGAAGATATTGACCAAAAACGACTTTTTCCCAAATCGCGCCCGTCACCATGATCAGATAAAGCACACCCGTCTTGATCACGATAGACCAGGTTGCGATCACGTATCCGTCGCCCGTCGCAAGGTAACGCAGCACCAGCGCCAAAGAGACAAGGAACACCACAAACTGCACCGGAGCAAGGACGCCCTGAACCAGAGTCCAGATGGTCGCATCGCGCCGCGCGCGCTCTTCAGCCGTATAGAGGCCGACGGGCACCGTGTGCTGTGACATCCCGGTGGACATTTGGATGGAACTCTCCGCTTGGGTTATGATTCAAGGTATCGGTGCCAAGGGAAAAGTGTCAATTAAAAGTTACAGTTTGAATGTCAGTTCGGGCTGGCTCATTTTCTGTCAGATATGCGCCGACCATTCGTATGAACCTTGTTTTTTATGAGCATTGATCGGAATCACGCATTGCGCTTGCGCCGAAGTTACTGGATGACTGTCAAATACAGTTGACAATCAGACTGTGGAGGCAGACAATTTTTGACGTATCCGCGACTCTGACGCGCCAGAGTTGTTCATTGCGTTGCTCAGGATCGAGGTAATCCATGGCGCATGACGACCCACATGGCACGACCCGCTCAGGATTTGAGCTTTCCACGGACCTTGAGCCGCTGGCTTCTCAGGTTATTTCGATGCTGCGAGAACGTCAGACCGTAACGACAGCCGGAGCCCGTCAGGTCGCCGTCGACTACCTGTTGCGCGCGACAAGCGCCCGGACCGGATTTGACCCCTGCCTTGTGCTGGATGAGATGCGCGGCTTTCGACTGACCGTCGACGCGATTATCGACCTTTATATTCCACAAGTGGCGTTTGCGTTAGGTGAATTGTGGCTCAGCTCGGATATGAGTTTTGCCGATGTGACCATTGCATCGCTGCGCTTGCAGGCCTTGCTGAGCGAGGCATCGCTTGGGCTGAATGGGGCGCATGCGGATGATCCCGGCACCATCCACGCCCTTGTGGTTGTCCCGGAAGGTGAACAGCATTTTCTGGGGGCCAGCGTTGTGGCCGCCCAATTGCGCCGTTTGGGCGGTGACGTCAGCCTGTCCATCTCCGAGACCCGCAAGCAGGTCATGGCCCGCGTCATCTGCGATCAGCCGAACATGGTTCTGTTTTCCTGTGCACGCATTGCGGCCCTTGAAAGCATCACACGGACTGTTAAAACCATTCGCGCATCTGTCGACACCCCACCCGTCCTCGCCTTGGGCGGATCGGTGCGCGCCAGTGCTGAGGGAATGAAGGGTCAGACAGACGTGGATCTGGTTACTAAGTCAGCAGCAGACGTCTACGGCTTTTGCACGAAACGCATGAAGGCATTGGGCCAGCTATGACGACAGGAGGCAGCAATTTCTGGAGCAGTGGCAGTGTGCCACTGATCGAGCCAGAATTTCTGAGCAGCATTGTGGCGGCCGCGTCGGATATCGCCCTTGTGGTCTCTGCCGAAGGCACGGTTCTGTCTGTGTTGCTGAACGCACAAGACGACAGTTTTGGCAATCTCAGCCATTGGGAGGGTCGTCCGATCGTGGACTTCCTGACCGACGAAAGCATTGAAAAGTTTCAGGGTGCCCATGATGCCTACACGTCCGGTGGTACGCTCAAAAAATCGATTGAGCTGAACCACGCCGACAATGCGGTATGGCAGTATCCCGTCCGCTATACCTTCCACCGCTTTGGTCAAGAGAACGCCGTTTTGCTGTTGGGTCGCGATCTGCGCCCCATTGCGGAAACGCAGCAGCAATTGGTGCAGGCCCAGATTGCACTTGAGCAAGGGTATGAAGCCCGCCGCGAGTTTGACAGTCGGTATCGTGTGGTGATGAGCAATGTGGACGATGCTGTCGTCTTTGTCTCTGTCCAGACCGGTCGCGTGGATGACGCGAATGAAAGAGCGGCAACCTTGCTTGGCCTCAAACGCGAAGCACTGACAGGTGCAACCTTCGCCAGCCTGTTTTCGGACCGCTCTGGCGCGGAACTGACTGAAAGCCTTATGAACGCGACCCTGTCGGAGGATGCAGGTCCCGTGTCAGTGCGCGCGACCCGCACCCGTCAGACCCTGGCTTTGCAGCCCATTGTATTCCGCGCCGCTGGTCAACGTATGTTGATGTGCCGTTTGTCCGGCAACACGCCCGCCGCCGATACCTCGGATACCCCCATAAATCACGCCGCGGCCCTGTTCCGCGCAACAACGGACTCGGTTGTGTTCATGGATCCGCGTGGCGTCATTCTGTCCGTCAATGAGGCGTTCCTTGACCTGATTGGCGCGGCCCACCTCAGAGAAGTCGTTGGCGCCTCATTGGCGGACTTCATGGCCCGTGGTCAGATTGACATGGGCGTGTTGCTCGACAACGCCGCGAAGGCTGGACAGATGCGTATCTATGCCAGTCGCATGGTCAACGATCTGGGCGCGCGCGTACCTGTCGAGGTGTCCGCCGCCCAACTTGAGGATCCCACCAACCCTGCCGTGGCCCTGATCATCCGCGATGTCAGCCGGATGGGCGGGGTGCGCGATGCAGATGCCTCTGGCACCGGCCATCTGCCAGACCCCGGCAGCAATGTAATGGACCTGGTTGGCACCGCGTCTTTGAAAGAAATTGTCGCTGAAACCACTGATGTGGTTGAGAAAATGTGCATCGAGACGGCTGTGAACCTGACCCGAAACAACCGCGTGGCCGCTGCGGAAATGTTGGGGCTGTCGCGTCAATCCCTCTACGTCAAACTGCGTAAATTCGGGCTGCTCAGCAAAAACGGCTAGGCCGCTCGCACCCTTGCGCCGACTCAATGTGTCAGCCATAGTTGACACATGGATGTCAGCCCCACCCTACACGTGCGTCGTTTCCCGGAGCCAGCGGCTGCACTGCGTCTGATCAAGCCGATCACGTGGTTCCCGCCAATGTGGGCCTATCTGTGCGGCGTGATTTCGTCTGGTGTGGCACCTGCGGGACAGTGGTATCTGGTTTTGTTGGGCGTATTGTTGGCTGGGCCCATCGTGTGCGGGATGTCCCAAGCTGCGAATGATTGGTGCGACCGCCATGTAGATGCGATCAATGAACCGGATCGCCCGATCCCGTCGGGTCGCATCCCGGGCCGATGGGGGTTGTGGATCGCACTGGCGATGTCGGCACTGTCACTGTTTGTTGGCTGGCAACTGGGTATCTATGGATTTGCCGCGACCCTCGTAGGTGTGGCCGCGGCGTGGACCTATTCCGCCAAGCCCATCCGCCTGAAGCGATCAGGTTGGTGGGGTCCGGGCCTTGTTGGCCTCAGCTACGAAACCTTGCCGTGGGTTACGGGTGCCGCCGTTTTGGCGGCGGGTGCGCCCCGCCCCGAAATTCTGCTGATTGCGCTGCTCTATGGGATCGGGGCGCATGGCATTATGACCCTCAATGATTTCAAGGCGCTTGAAGGGGACCGCCAGACGGGCGTCAATTCGCTGCCTGTCACGCTTGGACCCCGCCGGGCGGCCCAGGTCGCCTGCATCGTGATGGCTGTTCCTCAGGCGGTTGTCATTGCAGCGCTCACCTTCTGGGATCGCCCTGCCCATGCCGCCGGGGTGGCACTGGTTCTGGTGTTGCAATTCTGGGCAATGAAGATCATGTTCCGCGATCCCCGCGCCAAAGCCCCTTGGTATAACGGCACAGGCGTGTTGCTTTATGTCTCGGGCATGATGATCGCCGCCTTTGCATTGCGAGGACTGGCATGAGCGTCGGATGGGTCACCCTGGCACGTCTGTGCCTTGTGAATGCGGCCATCGGAGGCCTCGCCGCTTTGCCCGTGAACCTGTTCAATCGGTTGATGGCGGTCGAGTTGGCGTTGCCTGCCCTACTGCCCGGCCTGCTGGTTGCATTGCACTATGGGGTGCAGTTGACCCGGCCCGTTTGGGGACACCGCTCGGATGCCAAGGGCGGGCGTACGCCGCTGATCCTTGGTGGGATTGCAGTCGTGGGCGCTGGCGTGCTGGGTGCCGCGTGGGGCATCGCCATTGCCGAGATATCGGTGCAGTGGGCGCTTGTGATTTGGGCTTTATCCTACATTGCCATCGGTCTGGGCATCGGAGCGGCGGGCACATCGTTTCTGGCCCTGCTCGCCAGTGCATCGGGGGCGCGCAAGGGGGGCGTTGCCACGACCGCATGGCTGTTCCTGATCGCGGGTGCAATTGCGGCGTCCATCGGCACGGGCATTGCGCTTGAACCATATTCCCCCGACCGTCTGGTTGTCGTGGTTGGGGCAGTCGTTTCTATCGCGGTCCTGTTGTGCGTCATCGCCACATGGCGGGTCGAAGCACGTATCCCCGAAACCACCGCACCACATGACATGCCTTTGATGATGGCTCTGCGCACGACATGGGGTGACCCCGTCGCGCGCCGCTTTACCGGGTTTGTGTTCCTGTCGATCCTTGCCTTTTACCTGTCTGAGCTGATTTTTGAGCCCTTCGCCGGGCATGTCCACGGCCTTGGCCCCGAAGATTCCACCAAGCTGTCAGGTGGCAAGGACGGGGCCGCATTGATGGGGATGATCGGTGCCGGCGTGCTCTCGCAGCTGCGCCTAGGCACGTTGCGGTTTTGGGCAGTTGCCGGATGTGTACTGTCAGCCCTTGGCCTATTAGGTCTGGGGGCAGGCCTGCCGCTGGTACCAAGCACTGTTGCTTTGGGTCTGGGCAACGGATTGTTCGTTGTGGGTGCAGTCGGATCAATGATGCAACTGGCCGCTGCGCACGCGCAAGCGACCGGCACCCGGATGGGTGTGTTTGGTGCGGCGCAAGCGATTGCCGCAGGCCTCGCTGGATTGGTCGCTACTGGCATGTTGGATTTGACGCGTTTGGTCCTGCCCGATGGTGCAGCCTACGGCGTGGTGTTCACCTTTGAGGCCGCTCTGTTCCTGGTCGCCGCCGTTGTGGCCGCGCGGGTGATGCAGGGCGATGACATGACAGATGATGCAACCTTGGTTCCGGGGGAATGACGCGATGTTTGATGTAGTTGTTGTGGGCGGGGGACCGTCCGGTGCCACCGCCGCCGAGGATCTGGTGCGCTCGGGCCATTCGGTCGCACTGCTGGATCGCGAAGGCCGGATCAAGCCATGCGGCGGGGCCATTCCACCCCGGCTGATGCAGGATTTCCATATCAACGACGGTCAGCTTGTGGCCAAGGTGAACACCGCCCGTATGATTTCGCCCACAGGGCGGCACGTCGATATTCCGATCGAAAACGGGTTTGTCGGCATGGTGGACCGCAAGGATTTCGACCCCTTCCTGCGCGCCCGTGCGACCGAGGCGGGGGCCGAATACTTTACCGGGACTTTCGTGCGCATTGACCGCCTCGAGGGTACGCCGGTCGTCATTTACCGCGACAAGGCCACGCAAGAGCACAAGGAACTGCCCTGCAAGCTGGTGATTGGTGCCGATGGCGCAAGGTCCCGCGTTGGTCTGGCCGAGGTCAAGGATGCAGACAAGGTCCCGCTTGTCTTTGCCTATCACGAGATCATCAAGGCCCCGGCCAAGACCGACGTCTATGATCCTGTGCGTTGTGACGTGATCTATGACGGGGCGATCTCGCCCGACTTTTATGGCTGGGTGTTTCCCCACGGGGACAGTGCCAGCGTGGGCATGGGCTCTGAACTCAGTTCGGTGAACCTCAAGCAGGCGACCGCCGACCTACGAGCCGCTTCGGGTCTGACTGACTGTGAGACATTGCGCAAAGAAGGTGCGCCGATACCGCTTAGACCACTGGATCGGTGGGACAATGGCAAGGATGTCGTGCTGGCCGGAGACGCGGCAGGCGTTGTGGCCCCGTCCTCCGGTGAAGGGATTTATTATGCGATGGTGGGGGGGCGTGTTGCGGCAACAGCCTGTGCGGCGACACTTGCGTCAGGCCGGGTCAAGGACCTGAAGCTTGCCCGAAAGCTGTTCATGCGCGAACATAAGACGGTGTTCCGGGTGCTCGCTTCAATGCAGAACGCCTACTATCGCAGTGATGATCGCCGCGAGCGGTTTGTGTCGCTGTGCCATGATATTGACGTACAACGCCTGACCTTTGAGGCGTATATGAACAAAAAGCTGGTCAAGGCGCGGCCCATGGCCCACATCAAAATCGGTATCAAGAACATGGCCCATCTGACCGGCCTCGTGAAAGCAAACCACGTATGAGCATTATGATCCCCGCTTGGGTCGATGGCACCCTGACCCCCGTTGAAAAGCTGGACGCGCACAAGCGGGGCCTGCGGCACAAGGCGGTGTCGGTGTTCGTGATCCGGGACGGGGCGGTGCTATTGCAACAACGCGCGATGGAAAAATATCACACTCCGGGTTTGTGGGCGAATACCTGTTGTACCCATCCCGGTTGGGATGAGGCACCTGATATGTGCGCTGCCCGACGGCTCGAAGAAGAGGTGGGGATTACCGACCTGCCCTTGGAACATCGTCACCATCTTGAATATCGCGCAGATGTCGGCGGCGGGTTGATCGAACATGAGGTCGTCGACGTCTATGTCGGGCACGCCCCCTCAGACCTGTCCGTTCTGGCGAACCCGGACGAGGTGATGGCGGTGGAATGGGTCGATTTCCATGATCTGAAAGCCGCGATTGCGCGCAACCCTGAACGTTTCACCCCGTGGCTGCGCATCTACCTGACGGATCATGCCGAAACGATCTTTGGCACGGATCTGGTGCACGCGTGAGCGGCGAGACCTATCTGCTTTACCTCGCGGCCGTCGCCATATTCTTTGCCACGCCGCCTGATACCAGCCAGCTTTTGATCGTCTCGAACGCGATAAAACATGGGCTGCGGCGCAGTATGTGGGTGATTGGCGGAGATCTGAGCGCGAATGCCGTACAGATGACAGCCGCTGCCTTTGGATTGGCTGCGATCATTGCGACGTCAGCAGCGGCATTTGGGTGGATCAAATGGTTGGGCGTTGCCTATCTCGTCTGGATCGGGCTGCGACTCATTCTGTCACGATCCGGTCAAGATACAGAGGCTGCGGCACGCTCATCCGCACCGTTCCGTCTGTTTCGAATGGGGTTTGTGACCTCAATGACCAACCCGTTTGCCGTGGTCTTCTTTGCCGCCCTGTTTCCACAGTTCATTGATCCAAATGCGGCGATCCTACCCCAGCTTTTGATCCTTGGGACGACCTATCTGGTGGTAGATGGGGTGACTTTGGTGCTGTGGGGATGGGCCGGGGACCGGGTTGCCGCTCGCATGGCGCAACTATCGTTTAGAGGCATCAATCGCATCTGTGGCGGGCTGATGATCGGGGCCGCTGCGCTGCTTGGTCTCAAGGACATCGCGCCGCAGCGTTAACGCTATCGATTGATAGCGACCCGAACCTGCCCTAAACCGATGCCCAAACCCCAAGCGGAGGGCACACACGTGGCGGACGACAAGATATACGATCTGTTTATCATCGGTGGTGGCATCAATGGCACCGGCATTGCGCGCGATGCGTCTGGTCGCGGCCTGAGCGTGGCCCTGGCAGAGGCCGGGGATTTGGGCGGTGCGACGTCCTCTGCCTCAACCAAACTGTTCCACGGCGGCCTGCGTTACCTCGAATTTTTCGAGTTTGGGTTGGTAAAATCCGCCCTCAAAGAACGTGAAGTGCTGCTGAAGGCGATGCCGCATATCAGCTGGCCAATGCGCTTTGTGCTACCTTATGCCCCCGACATGCGGTTCGACAGTGACACGCCGACATCGCGTCTGTTGGCAAAGGTAATGCCATGGATCGAAAAGGGGCGCCGCCCTGCTTGGCTGATCCGGCTGGGCCTGTTCATGTATGACAATCTTGGCGGCCGCGAGATTTTGCCGGGCACCAAGACGTTGGATCTGACAGCTGCACCCGAAGGCAAAGGACTGAAATCGCGGTTCAAGATGGCCTATGAATATAGCGACGCATGGGTCGAGGATGCGCGGCTTGTCATGCTCAATGCCCGCGACGCCGAGGCGCGTGGTGCAACCATCCTGACCCGCACGGCTGTCACCCAAGCCTCCCGTGAAGGCGACGCATGGCAGATCAAAACCGAAAGCGGCACCTATCGCGCCAAAGCCCTCGTCAACGCAGGTGGTCCGTGGGTGGCCGACATTCTGACCGGTGTGATGCGCCAGAACTCCAAGCATGCAATCCGGTTGGTGCGCGGCTCGCATATTGTGACCAAGCGGCTTTATGACCATGACAAGGCTTATTTCTTTCAAGGATCTGACGGGCGGATCATCTTCGCCATTCCCTACGAGCAGGATTTTACTCTGATCGGAACAACCGACGCAGATCACACCGATGCGGACGTGAAACCGCAGATTTCGGATACCGAGCGGGACTACCTGTGCGCCTTTGCGTCGGAGTATTTCGAAAAGCCGATCACCGCCGATGATGTGGTGTGGACCTATTCCGGTGTGCGCCCGCTTTATGATGATGGGGCCTCATCAGCTACGGCGGCGACCCGCGACTATGTGCTGGCGCTGGATGAAAACGGCCCACCCGTCCTCAGCGTCTTTGGGGGCAAGATCACCACCTATCGCAAGTTGGCCGAGCAAGCCCTCGCCAAGATGGGTTTGGGAGAGGCGTGGACCGCAGGTGTGCCCCTGCCCGGCGGAGACTTCAAAGTCGCCGATGTGCCCAAGCTGCGGGCAAAGCTGGTGGCTGACTATCCGTTTCTGGACGACAAGTGGGCTGCCCGCCTGATCCGCGCCTACGGGACCGAAGCGTGGGATGTGTTGGGTGATGCCAAAGCGGCAGCGGATCTGGGCCGCGACTTTGGTGCCACATTGACCGAAGCCGAACTGCGCTGGATGATGGCCCGCGAATACGCGGTTGTCGGGGACGACGCACTGTGGCGCCGCACCAAACTGGGGCTGCGCCTGACTGCTAACGAGCGCGCCGCTGTGGATACTTGGATGAAGGAGGCCGCCACATGACCCATATCCTCGCCATTGATCAGGGCACCACGTCGTCGCGCGCCATTGTATTTGACACCGACATGAAACCCATCGCCTCCGCGCAAGAGGAATTCACCCAGCATTTTCCCAACAGCGGTTGGGTCGAGCACACGCCTGGCGACCTTTGGGCCACGGTGCAATCGACCTGCGCCGCCGCAATGGACAAGTCGGGTTTAGGCGCGAGCGATATTGCGGCCATCGGGATCACCAACCAACGCGAAACCACCGTGATCTGGGATGCAGAGACGGGCGAGCCACTGCACAACGCGATTGTCTGGCAGGATCGGCGCACCGCTGCAATGTGTCAGCAGTTGCGCGATGAGGGACACGGCGATCAGGTCACGGCGGTTACCGGTCTGCTGCTTGACCCCTATTTCTCCGCCACCAAGGTGAAATGGATCCTTGATCAGCACAAAGGGTCCCGTGACCGTGCCGCGTCCGGCAAGTTGTTGTTTGGGACGGTCGACAGTTTTCTGATCTGGCACATGACCGGCAAGACGGCACATGTCACGGACGCCACGAACGCGGCACGCACGATGCTTTATGACATTCACAAGGGGCAGTGGAGCCCTGAGATGTGCGACATGCTCGACATTCCGATGCAGATGCTGCCTGAGGTCCGCGATTGCGCGTCCGACTTTGGCGTAACCGATTTGCTGGGGGGCGAGACACCGATCCACGGTGTTGCAGGCGATCAGCAAGCCGCCACCATCGGTCAGGCGTGTTTCCAGCCGGGCATGCTGAAATCGACCTATGGTACGGGGTGTTTTGCACTGCTGAACACTGGCGACACCCCGGTCACATCAACCAATCGATTGCTGACCACAGTGGCCTATCAACTGGACGGCAAACCGACCTACGCGCTTGAGGGATCGATCTTTATCGCCGGTGCGGTGGTGCAATGGCTGCGCGATGGGTTGGGCATCATCGGGTCCGCCTCTGAAACGGCGGCGCTGGCAGAACAAGGCAGTGGCAACGTGACATTGGTGCCGGCGTTCACCGGGCTTGGGGCACCCTATTGGAACCCTGATTGCCGTGGCGCGACCTTTGGGCTGACGCGCGATACAGGACCCGCGGACATGGCGCGTGCGGCCCTTGAAAGCATTGGCTTTCAGACCCGCGACTTGTGGGAAGCGATGCGTGCCGACTGGCCAGATGCAGGGGATGCGGTGCTACGGGTCGATGGGGGCCTCAGCGCCAACGATTGGGCGATGCAGTTCCTGTCGGATATGCTGGGCGCACCCGTGGATCGGCCTGCGGGGCTTGAAACCACAGCGCTTGGTGCAGCATGGCTGGCAGGTATGCGCGCGGGCATTTACCCGGACATGGACGGGTTCGCAGATACTTGGGCACGAGATGCCCGGTTTGATCCGGTCATGCCCGAAGATGCGCGCGCCGACGGCTATGCCCGCTGGCAACGCGCGATTACTGCGACTCAAACAGTCTGACGACTACGCTCAGCCCGGTGGATCGATTGTCAGCTTCAGTGTCCCGATGCCGTCAACACCGCCTGTGATCACATCCCCCAGCCCCACTGCGCCGACACCCGCAGGCGTGCCAGTCATAACCAGATCACCGGGGGCCAGCGTCATGGCCTGCGACAGGATCGAGATGTGTTCGCGCACGTCCCAGATCAGGTCAGCGATATCTGCATCCTGACGCGTCTCGCCATTGACTGCGAGCCAGATACGGCCCTGCGCCAAGGACGTGATCGCGCTGAGCGGCACAAGGGGGGCCATCGGCGCAGAGTTGTCAAACGCCTTGGCCCAATCCCAGGGGCGGCCCATTTTCTTGGCCTCGGCCTGCAAGTCGCGTCTGGTCAAATCAACGCCAACACCAGCACCCCAGATGTGATCCATAACGTCTGCCTGCTCGATATTCGCGCCTCCTTTGCCAATGGCAATCACAAGCTCGATTTCGTGGTGCAGGTCGTGTGTCAGCGGCGGATAGGGAATTGCGCAGGGACAATCCACAACAGCATCCGCTGGCTTGGTAAAGAAAAAGGGCGGTTCACGATCCGGGTCCTTGCCCATTTCACGAGCATGCGCGGCGTAATTGCGCCCCACGCAAAAGATACGGCGCACGGGGAACCGCACGGAACTGTCCGCAATCGCGACAGATGCTTGGGGCGGTGGATCGAAAGCGAAAGTCATTTGCGGTCTCCGGTAGATGCGGCTGTAGGCGATCAGATCTCAATAAGATGGATGCGTCCAGAGGCTAAAGGCAAAGGATACCACCCTTCGGGCTGTCATGGTTGGTAAATACACAAACGCCATAAGATACTGTTATATATAAATACTTTAACTATTCCTTCTGCCAAGGCAGCCCCAAAAGACCTCTGATCGATTAGGCGTTTCTTAATTACCTTAAATTATCAGATGAATTTACGAGTAAGTTGCAAGGGCACAGACCGACTATGCCAAAGATCAATGCGTTTAGCCCGACGGTTCTGTTGAGCATCTTCTTGATGGGCATCATCATTATGATGATTTTGCCCATGCCCGCGTGGGTGCTTGATATGGGTTTGGTCATTTCGATCACGTTGGCGATCCTTGTCTTTACCATCACCTTGTTCATCGAACGGCCGCTCGACTTTTCATCCTTCCCGACGATCTTGTTGGCGTCAGTTGTTTTGCGATTGTCGCTGAACGTGTCCTCCACCAAGCTGATCATCAGTGAAGGCCACACAGGCACACAAGCCGCCGGGAACGTCATTCACGGGTTTTCCCAATTCATTATGGGCGGCAGCGTCTTTTTGGGTCTGGTCGTCTTTTGCGTCCTGCTGATCGTGAATTTCATGGTTATCACCAAGGGGGCAACCCGCATGGCCGAAGTTGGCGCGCGCTTTGCACTCGATGGGATGCCGGGCAAGCAAATGGCCATCGACAGCGATATGTCCGCAGGGGCAATTGACCATAAAGAGGCCAAGGCGCGCCGCGAACTCGAACAGGCAGAGACGACGTTTTTCGGATCATTGGATGGTGCGTCAAAGTTTGTGAAAGGCGATGCAGTTGCCGGATTGCTGATCACCATTCTGAACCTGGTCGCGGGCTTGGGCGTTGGGGTGGTTGCACACGGAATGCCGCTTGGCAGCGCATTCGAAACCTATTCCATCCTGACGGTTGGCGACGGTTTGGTCTCACAAATTCCGGCGGTCATCATTTCGATTGCATCTGCGTTATTGTTGGCACGGGGTGGCGCAAAGGGGGCCGCAGACCTTGCGGTGTTTGGGCAATTGGGCAAGCATCCGGCGGCACTCGGGACGGTCGCGCTTTTACTGGCCGTGTTCGCCGTATTTCCGGGGATGCCGTTTTTGCCGTTCATGGCCGGCGCGATCGGATTGGGCATAACGGCATTTTTGATGAAGCGACGCGCTGATGCCGCGCCACTGAACGACCTAACAATCGAAGAATTGCCAGAACCAATCGCGGAAAAATCTCTGGGCGATGTCTTGGAGCTTGACGACATTCACGTCGAATTTGCGCCGGATCTCGTCAATATGGTGCTTGATCCCGGCACGGGGCTGGATGCCAGAATCGCAAATATGCGCACACATGTTGCGTCCGTCTTTGGCGTCATTCTTCCTGAAATCCGGCTGACCGACAATCCTGCATTGGAGACAGGCACCTATGTTTTGCGCATTCAGGGGGTCGAGCAGGCGCGCGGCGTTTTGCGTGCCTCTGACATCCTGATATTGACACCAGGCGAGGACATCCAATTACCCGCAGGCGAAGATACATCAGAACCTGTCTATGGCGCACCTGCCAGATGGATCGCACAAAAACATCAGGAAACGGCTGCAATGTCTGGCGTGACCATCGTAACGCCAACCGAAATTCTTGCGACGCACCTGCTTGAAGTCGTGAAAAAGAACTTCAGCCGCCTGCTCACGCTTAAATCATTGCGCCGCCTGCTGCACGAAATGAGCAACGTATCTGATCAAGGCCGGGCCGAGGCGAACCGGAAAATGCTGGACGAGCTTATACCTGACAAGGTGCCCATCGACGTGCTGCACTCTGTCCTGCGTCTGTTGCTGGATGAGCAGGTCTCGATCCGAAATCTGCCATTGATCCTTGAGGCGACGGCCGAGGCGCGAGGGGTCAATGCGCGGCCCGAGGCGATCTGTGAACATGTGCGCCAGCGTCTCGGATTTCAGCTGGTGGCCGAGATGCGCCGGACAGATGGGACCCTGCCCCTCGTTCAGCTTGCACCCGAATGGGAAGATACCTTTGTGAGCTATCAGGTGGATGCGGATCGGGGTCTGGATGTCGCACTGCCGCCGGAATTGTTCAATCGGCTGGCCGAAAACATGTCGGAAAGACTGCAAGATGCGGCAGAACAAGGCGTCTTTGCCGCCGTCGTCACAAACACCCAGCGCCGTCGGTTTATAAAAACCTTGATGCGGGCCAAGGGTATCTCGAACCCGGTGCTGTCCTTTGAGGAAATCGGCGTCGATGCGCGGCCTTCGTTGGTCGGCGTGATTGCGGCGTGAACGTTGCCGCTGACTTGATCTCGCTGATGCAAGCCGAGCTGTGGCTGGGCTTCATCGTGTTCCTGCGCATTGCCGCAACCGTCGCGCTGCTGCCTGGATTTGGTGAGCAATCCGTTTCCGTTCGCGTGAAGCTAGCCCTTGCATTGGCCTTTACACTGATCGTCGCGCCAGCCGTTTCGCTGCCCGAGTTGGACTATTCAACAAGCACGCTTGCCACGCTTACGCTGACCGAAACGATTTCTGGTTTGCTTTTGGGCATCGGAGTGCGGCTGTTTGTTCTGGCGCTTCAGACGGCTGGCGCAATCGCTGCCCAATCGACATCCCTGTCCCAAATCCTGGGCGGAGCCACGATAGAACCGCTCGCCGCCATCGGCTACATTTTGATGGTTGGCGCGATAGCCTTGGCGATGATGGCCGGGCTGCATGTCAAGGCGGCTCAGTTGATGATACATTCCTATGTCATTTTGCCGATTGGATTGTTCTCGGCTGGCAGCGACATCGCAGGGTGGGGCATTGCGCAGATTGCGCATGCCTTTGAATTAGCGTTTGTCTTGGCCGCTCCGTTCATCATCATGTCCGTGCTGTACAATTTGGCACTTGGGGTGATCAACAAGGCGATGCCGCAACTGATGGTCGCTTTTGTCGGAGCGCCGGTCATCACCTTGGGCGGCTTGTTTCTGTTGTTTTTGGCCGCGCCAACGATGTTGTCAGTGTGGCTCTCCGCATTGGATCAATTCATGGCCAACCCAATGGGGCACACCAGATGAGCGGGCAAGACGACGACAGTGACAAGCCGTTCGATCCGACCCCCCAAAAACTGCTGGAGGCACGCAAAAAAGGCGAGGTTGCAAAATCAACGGATTTACAAACGGCAGCTGGTTACGCGGGGTTGACACTCGCATTTATCGCCCTGGGCACACAGATGATCATCCCGTTCGGATCAGCGATGCAAGTGGTTCTGGATCAATCCGCCGAGCTCTCTGATGTCGCATTTTCAGGCTCTCAGGCACCGGTCCTGGGCGGTATTTTCCGGGCGACGGGCCTTGCCTTGGTTCCTGTATTTGCGTTGCCCGGATTGGCGGTGATCCTGGCTGTCCTTGCACAAAGGGCGTTTGTTGTCGCACCCAGCAAATTGCAACCAAAGCTATCGCGCATATCGCTGTTGCAGAATGCCAAGCAAAAGTTCGGGCGGGGTGGATTTTTCGAGTTCGCAAAGAGTTTTGTGAAGCTGATCATCTACTCCAGTTGTCTGGCCCTGTTCCTCAAGGCGCGCCTGCCCGAAATGGTGTCAGTCATCCACAGCGATGCTGGCATTGTGGTCGCGTTGTTGGCCGAACTGTGCGTCACCTTTTTGTTGATCGTGGTTCTTGTGTCTGCCGCCTTGGGTGCCATCGACGCACTATGGCAGCATCACGAACATATCCGCAAAAACCGGATGTCGCGCAAAGAGGTCATGGACGAAACGAAAAACGCCGAAGGGGATCCACATCTCAAGCAGGAAAGGCGCGCGAGGGCACAAGCCGTAGCGGCACAACAAATGATGTCGGATGTTCCAGCCGCGGATGTGGTCATTGTAAATCCAACGCACTTCGCCATCGCCCTGAAATGGGACCGAAGCTCTGGCACGGCGCCTGTTTGCGTTGCCAAAGGTGTTGATGAAATCGCATTGAAAATCCGCGAGGTTGCAACCGAGGCCGCGGTGCCCATCCACAGCAACCCACCCACTGCACGGGCTTTGTACGCGGTGACAAATATTGGCGATGAAATTGCGCCAGAGCACTACGAAGCAGTTGCGGCGGCTGTCCGTTTCGCAGACCAAATGCGCGATCGTGTGCGGCGGGGGGTCAACCCGTGAATCTGGAGCAGTTGAAAACGCTATCCGACCTCAAGTTCCAAAAAAGCGAACAGGCAATGGCAACCATTCGTCAACGGGAACAAGTGCTGCGTGCCGAACTGGCGCGACTCAGGTCGCTTGTTCTCGACACTCAGGCGCAACGTCCGGAACATTCATCAATCCGGGCCATTGGTGCGGACGTCATCTGGCTCAAGTGGATCGGTCAGGCACAACAGCAACTCACCACCGAACTGGCGCAGGTGCTCGCACAAAAGGAATTCTATCTTCCTCAACATCGCCGTGCGCATGGTAAAAAACTGGTCGCCGCGCAGCTGGCGCGAGATGCGGTCAAACAAGACAAGCAACGTCGCCAGAATGACGTCATTCAGTCTGCAATTAACCACACGCTGCACAAATGATGATCAATAATCCTGACGCGCAATCTCGATGATGAGGACGTCTGATATGCGTTCGCCCATGTCTCTTTGCGCCACAGTCTTCAATGCGGTTCGTACCACATCCAGGTTGGACGGGTTCGTAAATGCGCCGTCAAAGCCACCAATATTTGAATGGTCAAACAATACCCGCAGAAATGAGTCGCGTAACCTTGGCTCTCGGGCATAGACGACGTCCTTTTGCCCGACTGGCACCTCAAGGCTCAATGACATCACAACCAGTGCCTTTACCCTGTCTTCCTTGATGACAGGCACGACAAACTGGTTGCTCATCTTGAAATATTCATGCATGCCATCCTGGCCGGGCTCATCCGTCTTAGCTTCGGGTTTGACAGCTTCAGATGCCACACTTTCTTCGGCTATGTCGGGTTCGGGACGCAGGTAGATACCCGCCCCAACACCCGCACCTGTCCCGATCAAAATCAGTATCAGCGGCAACAGTTTTTTCATTGCATCGATCCTTTAGAATGGCAAAACAGCATCAAGAACCTGCTGCCCGATACGGGGTTGCTGCACATCCGTGATCTGCCCGCGACCGCCATATGACACCCGCGCGGAGGCGATTTTGTCATAGGTGATCTCATTCTGGCGCGAGATATCTTCGGGGCGGACATAACCGGACACCAACAGCTCGCGCATCTCGAAATTTACCCGCAACTCTTGCGAGCCTGTGATTGACAGGACGCCATTGGGCAGGACATCGACGACGGTTGCCGCCACACGCAGCGTCAGTTTCTCTTTACGTTTGACCGATCCGTCCCCACTGGAACTGCTGTTGGAATCGATTGAAACAAAGTCCGAGCTAGACGCGCCTTCCGGCAATTTGCGATCAAGACGCTGCGGCAGACCACCGAGTTGCGGGATTGCCAAACTCTCCGATCCACTGCGCGATCTGTCTGTCTCGTTCGAGATCTCGGCTTTTTCATCGATTTCGATCACCACCGTCAAGATATCACCTTGTCGAATGGCACGTCGATCGCCCAACAGCGACCCACGCTGTCCACTCCAGAGCGATGCACGATCCAAGGGGCCGCGTTCTTCTATAATTTCGGGCAGAGCCGTCGACACCATCGCGGAATGCTCTTTGGTGTCAAGCGCATTGGTGAACGAGGGGGCCTTGCCGATATGATCTGATCGCCCACACGCAGCAATCGTAACCAACAGGGCAAGGGTTGCGATTTTACGGAGCGATGGGCGCATGGCAAAAGTCATTACTGGGTCACCTTTATGGAGCCGTCCGGCTGAACAAAGCCAAAGAGCGTTGCGCGTGAACTGAGGTTCATAATCCTGACACGGTCACCGATGCCGCCGCGTTCAAGCGCGCGTCCCTCGGTTCGGATCGTCAGACCGCCTGCATCAAATTGCATGGGCACAATCTGGTTTCTGTTTATAACCGCGGGGGGACCGATCCCTTCGAAGGGGATGGGGCGCCCGGCGTAAAGTGCGATACGTGCCTCTTGGCCTGCCACATCTGACACGCGGTCAAACATCCCATCCTGAAGACCCGCCTTGACCGTCAGATCCGCGGCCGTAATCAACGTGCCCGGGCGCAGCGTGCGGGTCGGTGTCACCACATCCGCCTGAGCGGAGGTACACAGGAGCAAAAGAGCGATCAGGTGTTTCATCAGCGCACCTGCGTCATTGCGCCCATCATCTGATCCGCGGCCGAAATAACTTTGGAGTTCATTTCATAGCCGCGCTGCGCCGCGATCAGTTCCGTAATCTCTCGCACGGCATCGACCGAGCTTTCCTCCAAGAATCCCTGACGCAAGGTGCCCAACCCATCGAGTCCCGGCGTGGTGACAATCGGCGGGCCGGACGCCTCGGTTTCGGCAAACAGATTGCTGCCAAGCGCTTCGAGCCCTTTGATATTCGTGAAACCGGTCAGGTTGAATTGCCCGATCAACTGACCCGCAGGGGTGTCGGTGAAATAGGCATAAACTTCGCCGTCGCCGTTGATGGATATACTTTGCGCATCTTCGGGAATAACAATCTCGGGCGATACTGGATATCCGTCAGACGTAACGATCACCCCCTCGCCTGTTCGCTTCAAACCACCGTCCCGCGTATACGCTGTCTGGCCAGATGGCAGTGTCACCTCGAGAAATCCGTTGCCGTCGATCGCAACATCCAGATCGCCGCCGGTTGCTGCAAGTGAGCCCTGGGCAACATGAACCGAGACGGCCGTTGGACGAACCCCCAGCCCAAGCTGAACACCCGCAGGCAAAACTGTCCCGTCAGAGGCATTGATCGCCCCCGGTCGGGTCATTTGCTGATAGTGTAAATCTGCAAACTCAGCCCGGCGGGCGTTGTATCCAGTTGTGCTCATGTTGGCGAGGTTGTTGGAAATGGTTTCCACCCGCATCTGTTGGGCCAACATTCCTGTTGCCGCGATTTTCAGGGCGCGCATCAGCGTCTCCTTATTGTGATTTCAACATTGCATCCATGGCACGGCGCACACGTTCGTCTTCGGAATCAAGAAAGTTTTGCCCCATCTCATAGGCACGTTGGATTTCAATCATCCGGGCCAGCTGTCCAATCGGATTGACGTTTGAAGCCTCGATGAAGCCTTGCATCACGCGCGCATTTCCGGCTGGCTCAAACCCGTTCTGGGCATCGAACATGACTCCCGTTTCGCGGACCATGCCGACCGTATCGGTCGGGGCCACAAGACCGACCTGACCAACAAGCAGACCATCAGCACTGATTGTTCCGTCCGGCGATATCGCAATCGTTCCGGCATCCGGCGGGATGAACACCGGCGCACCGCCAGCATCCAACACCTGATATCCATCAGGCGTGACCAGGTCCCCCTCGGCATTGGGGGTGAACGACCCTGCGCGGGTCAATCGCTCCCCATTCGGGGTCTGGACCAGGAAATAGCCGTCACCCTCAATCGCCAAATCAAATGTGCCGCCAGTTTGGGTCAGCGCCCCTTGTTCAAACGATGTCTGGCGCACATTGGCCTGCCCCATGGACAAGGACGGCCCACCCTGCATCCCTTTGACAAATTCGGAAAAGACAACGCCCTCTTGGCGAAAACCCGACGTAGCGCTGTTGGCGATGTTGTTTGCGACGACCTGCATTTCGCGCATCAGACCCGACTGCCGCGTCAACGTAATATATCCGGTACTGTCCAACTTAACCTCCGATAATCAGTGGAATGATGCGGCCATGAAAGAATGAGACCATCGTCTGCGTCATGAACCCCATCGACATCCAGAACACGACGACAATGGCGGCCAGTTTGGGCACGAAAGTGAGGGTCATTTCCTGGATCGACGTCAGCGCCTGCACCAAACCAATCGACACGCCAGCCACCAAGGCCACCGTCAGGATCGGGATAGAAACCAGCACAGCAACCCAAAGACCTTGCCGCAAGGTGTCAAAAAAGATGATCTCGTCGAGCATGCTAGACCGGCATTCTCAGGATTTCTTGGTAGGCCTCGACTACCTTGTTGCGCACCGTTACGGCCGTTTCGACGGCAAGCTCGGTCTGTGCGAGTGCCTGCACCAAGGCGTGCGGATCGGCATCACCAACCATCGCCTGCTGCGCGACGGCTTCGCCTTGCGCCATGGTCTGCGCAAAATTCATTGCGACCCGGCCAAACATACTGCCGCCGGATTCGGTGCCGGCCTGAGTGGCGGGCCGCGATGCGGCATAGCTTTTGACTGCGGAAAGTGCTGCTGAATCCATTCTGGATCTCCTCTTTATGCGCCAATCAACGGCGCAGCAGTTGCATCAAACTCGACGACATTTGCCGAGCTTGTTCGAACATTTTCAGGTTGGCCTCGTAGCTGCGTTGCGCTTCTCGCGCGTCCGCCAGCTCGATTAGCAAATCGACGTTTGATCCATCGTAGTGACCACTTCCATCCGCCATCGGGTGGCCCGGATCATAGACACGTTCCAAAGCGCGATCATCCAAAGACATGCGGCCCACCTCAACCCGTGCGACACCATTTCCGGCATCAAATTCAGTACGAAACGGGACAGTTTTGCGCCGATACCCCGGCGTATCCGCGTTCGATATGTTTTCGGACAGATGACGAAGACGGGAAGACTGCGCCTGCAAACCGCTTGTGGAAACAGATAGTGCTTTTGAAAACTCGCTCATCGCTATGCTCCTTACTGACGCCCTAGGCTGGATCGCAGGATGTTCATGGCTGACTTGTAGATGGCGAGGGAACGATCATGCTGGCGTTTGGCGTCGGTGGCGCGCAGCATTTCGGTTTCCAACGAAACGGAATTGCCATCAGGTGCGGCGAATGAGCGATCCTCAAAGATCATGCCATCAACACGTCCGGCCTTCATCCCATGCAGATGGCTGGCACGTGTGGCGCGTTGAAGCGAGGCACCGGCATCTTGCGGTGCGTAAATCTCCTGAAAACTGGGGATATCGCGGCCAACAAACCCCGGCGTATCGGCATTCGCGACATTCTGCGCGATGACAGCCTGTTTTTGACCTGCGTGAACGGCCATTGCATGTGCCGTTTCGAAAACAGTTAGATTTTGGAACATCGGGGCTTCTCCCTCGAGCAATTTCAACCAAGGCTTAACTGTGATTCCTTTAAAAACTGTTTGCAGGCATTTGGAGGATCCGATGAAACACGCGATACGGCTGAAATCTTTGCAAACAAATCTGGCTGACATCAAAGTGGCACGCTCAATTGGACGCATTGCCGGTGTCCAATCTGGCATTTTGACGATCACAGGCTTGGGCAATGATGCGCGTATCGGTGATCGCGCTGAAATTCGGCTCAAGATCGGCAATAAATTGAACGGCGAAGTGGTGCAGTTGACCGAGGATGGCGTGATCGTCCTGCCAGATGATCCCATTCAGGGGATCGCCCTCGGCGACAGCGTTTTCCTGAAGCGCAATGTTGGATTGTCGCCAGACATGAGTTGGTTGGGCCGCATCATTGACCCTGACGGTGCACCACTGGATGGCCGGTCGTTGGCGAAGGGTGTGATTTCCCGCCCACTTTTGTCCGCTCCGCCCGCCGCTGCGAAACGCAGGCCGTTGGGACAGCGCCTTGATACGGGCCACGTCGTGTTCGATACCATGCTGCCGGTCGTTAGGGGGCAACGCATCGGCCTGTTCGCAGGATCGGGGGTCGGAAAATCAAGCCTTATGGGAAAGCTCGCACAACATATGTCGGCAGATATCGTTGTGATCGCCATGATTGGGGAGCGGGGGCGCGAGGTGCGCCATTTCGTCGACGAGGTTCTTGGGCCCGAAGGCCAGGCACGCTCGATCGTCATCGCTGCGACATCAGATCAATCGCCACTGTTGCGGCGTCGATGCGCGTGGTCGGCAATGGCCATTGCAGAATATTTTCGCGATCTGGGGATGTCTGTATTGTTGCTCGCGGATTCCATCACACGGTTTGCCGAAGCACATCGCGAGGTCGCTGTCGCTGCCGGGGAGGCTCCGGTACTGCGTGGCTTTCCGCCATCAACCTCTCATTTGATAATGTCACTCTGTGAACGTGCGGGGCCGGGCTTATCAGATGAAGGGGATATCACCGCAGTATTCAGCGTGCTGGTGGCAGGGTCCGATATGGACGAACCCATCGCCGATATCTTGCGAGGCGTGTTGGACGGTCATGTCGTCCTTGATCGGTCGATCGCTGAGAGGGGGCGCTTTCCGTCTGTTGATATTCTGCGATCCGTTTCTCGCAGTCTGCCGAGCGCGGCAACGGAGGAAGAAAACGACGTGATCGCAAGGGTTAGAAAACACCTGAGCGTGTATGCTGAAAATCAGATGATGATCAAAGCGGGCCTATATACCCGGGGGACGGACGCGGAAATCGATGCGGCGGTTGATATATGGCCATCTTTGGATGAGGTGATGGCAGGCCTGCACGCAAACAACTGCAAACACAGTTTCGACCAGCTCAAGCTGGTATTGAGACGCGCCGGTCGCGGGCCATGAACTGAGACACACGGTTTCCCCCGTAGAACTGGAGCACTACATTGTCCGCGCAAGAGGGGTTGGCATGGAGTGGAAGGGATATTCGGACAAAGACGTATTGAAATTGCTGCGCGAGATCGAGCCAGAGCTGACCGTGGGCAATTGTCTAGCCCTGAAATCCTTGGCCCAGACACAGGGGGCTAGACAACAACAAAACCAATGATGGTGGATACAGTTCTGTTGTTTCAGCCTCAAGCAGGCTGGATCGTTGTCCCAACGCCCGCCGAAGACACGAAATTACTAACTAAGCAGAGTAAGCGCAATCTGGGCACCTGAAGATCCAGCTCCAAATGCACTTATCTGCGCACGTGCAAGATACGTTGTAATAAGCCGATCCAGATTTTCAGGCTCGGCAAATTCAGATGGATCAGATACTCCAAAGATACGTGCGGTTCTGTCCTGAAATACTCCTAATTGCTGATCAATGTCAGCTTGGCCAAACCCATCGGGCAAACCCAAAGCGGTTTCGAACAAGGTCCGCAGGGGTGGTTGACCCATGATGCTAAACCATTTTTGCGCCTCGCTGCCTGTACCGCCTACGACATCTTCAAGAGTTCGTTCCGCATATAGGGCGATACGCATTGTTTCGTCCTGATTGCCTGTAGCAATTTCAAAACTGTTCGCTTGATGTTGAGCAATGATTTTTTCCGCGAAATCAGAAGCTAATGCGCCTCGAACTTCACCGGGACCCAAACCAAATGCCGCTGAAAAATCTTGATAACGGGAGTCGGTAAACCGATTGGCCAGTGCATCATCTGCGGTCGTCCCGTCACTCAGCATTTTTTCGATGAAGAAGCGATTATTGATATCGTCCTGAAGGCCAAATGCCCCAAGAGCCACTGTCAGAATTTGCCGATCAGCCACCAGCTCCTGTGCCGAGGTCACCGACCCAATTTTTTCCGCAAAGTGATCCGTATCTCGTTTTAGCTGCGCGGATTGATTAAAGGCGGTAGCTTGTTGATCATAGGTCCTTTGCAGAAACTGCCAACCAACTAACCCGGAAGAAATCAGGACAGGCTGATACATGCTATTGCACCCCGGCGGACAGCATACGCTCTTCGCGAGGCAGCAATGTTCTGAGGGCCTTCAAGCAACGATAGTGGTCATCTTGAACCAATGCATGCGACGCAATATCAAGATGTTTGCGGCTATCTGCGTCGATAAAAACCTGACTCAATTCTTCAATGCTTCGCAAAAGTGAACGTCTGCTTTCACCTCGATCTGCATCGCCCGACAGAACCAGCTGCACAGCATAGCAAACGCGACGCACGGGCGTTTTCGCATCTTCAGGATGGATGGCATCCCGAAGTCTCAAAATATGTGCATCCGGTGTCATAATCGCCAGACGGCTTCTGCGGTCACCGTTCTCGATAACGGCACCGTTTATCAAAACGCGTTCTTTCGGGCTTAGCTTCAGGATAAGACCACTCATGTCGCGGGCCCCTCACTTTTCAGGCCGCGCAAAACAGCCATATTGATTTCCAACAGTGGCATAACCGAAGCCTTTTGTCGCAGGATCCGCCGTGTATGATGGCTGGTAAATTCGGCGAGATATATCACACGCGCCTTCAACTCATCCGGCAATGGATTATCGGCATCAGCGATATCGACCACCAGCGCGGTCCATAACCGCTGGTTCCGATGCAAAGCCTCGGCATATGCAGCAAAATTCTTTTTGCTATCCAGCGCCTTGTCGCGCAGCTCTTGAGTAACGCGCGCGATCACCTGATATTCTGCCCGACGGTTACTTCGGGTCGACGTTGCATGTTCTGCATAGCCACGTATAGCTTGAGAAGTCGCGTTCACACGATCACCTGTTCCATTGGAATGAAATGAGTTGGCGAGGCACCAAAAACAGTGCCTCGCCTATGTTGCTTAACGGAACAACGACAGGATTGTCTGCGGTGCCTGGTTCGCAATCGACAGTGACTGAACACCCAGCTGCTGCTGCGTCTGTAGAGCTTGCAAGCGGGCCGAAACCTCTTCCATATCAGCGTCAACAAGCGAGCCGATACCAGATTTCAACGAGTCCGTCAGCTTGCCGACAAATTCCGATTGCGTTTCAATCCGGCCCTCGACAGAACCAAACGATGCAGCAGCATCAATTGCGGTGTTGATAAGCGTCTCGATCGAAGTCAACGCAGCAGTTGCGCCTGCGTCGGTCGTGACATCAACTGCCTGCAAAGCTGCCAAACCACCAGAACTTGTGCCTGCGGTGTTCCCATCGGTGTCGGCTTCGATTGTCACAGACAGTTCGTTGCCAGCATTTGCACGCGTCAGTCGCACGGTGTCACCATCAAGCGCCACTGTATAATTGGTCTCATCCGTGGCAGACAGGAAGGCCGACACCTGATTATACAGATTTGTCGCGACATCCTGTGTGCTGTCATCAGAATCAGCCACATATTCAAACGTCCGCGTGCCAAGGCTGTTGGCACCAGCTGTGTCATCCAACTGGAGCTGATATCCGAACCCATCACCGACCGACGCAATTGCAACATCAACGAAAGATGCTGTGCCCGTGGTGGGCGCTGCGGTGCCAGAATTAACCGCCGCCCCTGCGCCTTCAGGTGTTGCGTTAACAATCGTCGCACCAGTATCCGCACCGGTACCATCATAGACTTGCGTGGTCACAGAACCGGAAACCGACAGGTTTTGACGTTCCACAGTGATATCTGAGGCGCTGACGTTGCCACTCGAATTCCGGTCAAGCGACGAAAGAATAGTGACGTCATCCGTCGATGTGCCATCAACAAGGTTCAGGCCGTTGAACTGCGCAGCCCCAACCACGCCCTCAATCTGATCACGAAGGGCATTGATGTCCGTCTGGATCTTGTCGCGATCCACATTGGATTCTTGAGCGGCTGTGATCTTGCCTTTGATATCGACCAGCAGATCAGTCACAGTTTCTGCGGCGTTCCGGCCAACCGCAACTGTAGATTCACCAAGGCTCAGGCCTTCGGAAATCGCCTTGAACCCTTTGACATCGGACTCCATGACCTTGGAAATCGCCCAAACGGCAGAGTTGTCTTTGGCGCTCGATACCGACTTACCTGTCGAAATCTCGTTCTGCGTCATTGCTAGGTTTTTGTTGATCCCTTTAAGGGTTTGCAGCGCAACCATTGCACTGTTGTTCGTTAGAATGCTCGACATAAGTATGTCCTTTTGTCACGGCGCTTTGCGCCAGGGTTACGTCTCGACCATCGCGGGCGAAACCGATTGCCGTTCTGACAAATGCAGTCCCTATGATCAGGGATTTGCGCCACCCGGTTTGAGTGCAGGAGGACCATGCCCCGTTTAGTCCTAACAGATTGCTAAGTGCCGCTTTCCCAATGTCTTAGATTTGAATCAAACCTAAGCACGCTTTTCCAAAGTCCCGCCATCAGCCACGGTGACGGTGCATTTTTTCCCCAATGAATCGTAAGTATCGAGCGATTGGCGCACCTGACGAATGCTTGCCAACCGACGCGTTACGGATCGCACACCGTCAAGAGCCGCATCCAACAGCAATTGATTGCGTCGCAATTTCTCCTGCAAAGCACCCACCTCATATCCGCCCGAAAAATCAGGTACATTTAGGCTGTTGATCAAGCCCTCCTTTCGAAGATGCAGTCGCGAGACATCTTCCAGATTTCCCTCCAGCAAGGCGGCACGCTCTGTATCCAGCAGATCGTTCAAAGAATCGACAGTTGCTTGCGTCAGATCATCCTTCATGCTGCCGCTCCTTGAGCGCTTCGAACAGCGATTCTGCCAATCCGATTCCGCCAGCAGTCACCATTTCTTCGGCTTGTGCTTGCACTAAGAAGGACGAAAATTGATCTTCGCCCGCACCGCCACCAAAGGCGGTGCGCGTCTGCCCCAACCCGGCGGCCTTTAGCATTTCAGCCAAAAAAGTCGCCTCCAACTTCTGCGCAGCATCACGCAATGCGCCGTCGGTCCGGGTCATGGTTTTGGCGACAAGCGGTTGCGCGTCAACAAACTGCATACTGACTTCCTTTCAATTCGATCAATATTTCAGATCATGGACGATGATCGGTAAAGAACCGGTAACCATCGCTGATCCATAGTGTCGTCAACGCGGAAGAAATCCCGGAGACGCGCATGAACCTCACGATCCTGACGGCCTTGACCGACACAGCAGATGTGCGACCCAAGGTCCTGGAAACCGAAACGTCGGTCGGCACCTCGCTGCTATTTACTGACGTTCTTGGGAAAGGGGCCGACACTTCGGCTTTGGTGCCAGATGTTAACCAATCAACAGCATCAGATGATCTTGAGAAAGAGGTGGCTTCAATCGGTGTGAAGCATGAGGTCGCCGTTCGCAATGATATGCAAGATCGGGATGCAGAGGTTGAAGTCTATCCGTCGCCAACTGCCCAACACGCCACTGACGGTGTGAAAACCAAATTGAAAGCATTGCCGCCGACCGACATTGAGGTCGTACATGGACGCAACGATACAGGGTCTATTGAGGTAGAAATTCCGACAATCACGCCTGTAGAACAGTTCGTTGTGCCAGCATCAGACATGTCCGAGACTGATCAGTCCGCAGTCAGGTCTCTGGACACAGCAGAGCCTCAACCGGTTCGGTCAAGAGCGGTCGGGACAGAAACATCGTCTCGACTTTCGCCGATTGAGGCGTGGCAGCCAGCAACTTCTCAGTCAGCAACAAAAAGGGAGCGGTCGGTGTCCACTCTCCCACCACCGCGCGCTAACGACGCCGCCGATACTGCAATGCCCCGCACGGAACAGCGTGCGCTGATGGATGCGGCTTCGAGCACCAAATTGTCACCGACCGATCGACATCTTTCGGGACATACCGCAACGCTACTCGTGTCACCGATAGCCTCAAACACGGCATCAGGATCACGTCTCATTCAAAACTCCGTAGAATTTTCATCAATTAAACCAATCGCGGGCCAGGACATGATCACCGAACAGGTGCGCGCCACTCCAGAGACGGCAGCACAAATAATGCGACATGATCGTCCGTTCATCGCCCATGCCGTACATGGCAAACCAGACTTGGGCACCGCCTGGCTTGGCGGGGGAAGTGATATTTCAAAGCCATCTATCAATCAGGCCGCCTCTCTGATCACCGACACAGCGACATCGGTCGAGGGTCCCTTCGAGCAAATAGTATGGGACGTTCGGCCTTTGACGACCCCGGGCATGCCAACAGTTTTGCAGACACGCCCGGACCTGCCACCTCATGTCGCGCAGCAGATTGCGGAAGCGTTGCACAGAGCCCCTGAGAAACCATTGGAACTTGTGTTGAATCCGCCTGAGCTTGGGAGAGTCAGGATGCGTCTGTCACCATCTGACGCAGGTATTGTAGTCAGTGTTGTGGCGGACCGACCAGAAACGCTGGACCTGATGCGGCGCAATATCGAAGATTTGGGACGTTCCTTCGAAGAGCTTGGTTATGAGGACATATCATTCTCATTCGCTCAAGGTGATCAAACCGAGCAGGATCCCGACGGGAGCCATCAAGAGGCGGAGACTGCCCGCGCAGACCCTTTCGAAAAACAAACCACGACCGTCATCCCCGCACTCATATCGGCACTCAAAATTACGCCCGATGGCGTTGATATAAGGCTATAAGACTATGGAAATTCTTCAAGCACCCAACACGAACGCCGCGACTACAGCACCGTCATCGGCCAATGTCCTCAGTTCCGACTTTGAGGTTTTCCTGCAAATGTTGACGGCGCAAGCTGAATATCAGGATCCGCTGGAACCTATTGATTCATCAGAATACGCCGCACAACTCGCGCAGTTTTCGATGGTTGAACAACAGGTGACAACCAATGACCTGATGCAACAGATGCTCACGGCGTTAGGCGCAAATGACATGGCGAGTGCTGCAAACTGGATCGGGATGGAGGCATTGGTACAAGGCCCAGCCAAATTTAATGGTGATCCAATCACAATCGCCCCGAACCCACCCATCACAGCCAGCGAAGTTGATTTGATTGTGACCAATGCACAAGGCACGCAGGTGCAACGTCTGGCCCTGCCACTGGGTGCAGAACCCTTTGTTTGGGACGGCAAAAAAGCAGATGGATCATCCTTTGAACCGGGCGAATACACCTTTCAGATCGAAAGCCGCGCAAATGATGCCATCCTGCTGACCGAACCCGCTTTGTCCTACAGCCGCGTGACCGAAGCCCGTATTGAAAACGGTACAACACTCTTGGTGCTTGGCAGCGGATACCTGATCGAGGCCAGCAATGTGAGCGGCTTGCGCGAACCCGCCTAACGAATCCAATCGCTTGCCTGAAATGCGGCATATATCAGCGGCATAACAACACGGCGCTTCGTTCCAAACGGAAAGGCGCGGGCCGGGTGCTGTATCACTTTAGGGCAATCAACTGGCTGATTGCCCAGTGCCATTTCAGCCAGAAACCTCCCGGTGAGCGTACCCATAGCAACACCGTTCCCATGATACGCAAAGCCTGCAAGCACATGTGGCGTATTCGACAAGGGGCCGACATACGGCAACAAATTGCGCGCCAAACAAACCAAGCCAGACCAGCCATGTGTGATATTCACCTTTGACCATGCCGGAAACATTCGCCGGAAATCGCGTATCACAGAAGATCGTGCATGATGTTCGGCAAAGGCAGACGCGGCCAATCCACCCCGCATACCAAACAGAAACCTCTGATCCGGCATCAGCCGAAAATAGTGCAGCAAATGCCGCGTATCATAGGCCATCTGGTGGGTGACCCAACCGTGGTGTTCCAACTCCGCCCGGCTCAAAGGCCGCGTAACGACGATGGTGGATTGCGCCGGCATATAAAGACCGGCCATCGCCAACGGAATATCCTCGCTTGAGTATCCGTTTGTCGCCACGATTATCCGCTCAGCCCGCACGGTGCCTGATGGTGTTGTGACGCGCTTTGGTTCGATACGTGTGGCCGGGCTTTGACCATACATCCGCACCCCCAATGTACCGATGGCTCTTGCCAAACCACCGAGGTATTTGCGTGGGTTCAATCCAAACCCAATCGGGTTTGTGAGCGCACCATGAAAGGGCCCGGCCATACCATGCGCAGCCAAATCACCTGCCCCGACAATCTGGGGTGTGACGCCGTAGTTCTCCTGCATCCGTGCACCTTCGGCCTCCAACATCCCTGCGGCCCTTGGCGTATGCGCAAGACAGGTTTCCCCATTTGAATGGCGGTCAACGTCCAGATCCAGCTCAGAAATCAGGCGATCAACCAGATCAACCGCCGCCTTTTCGCATTGCCGCCACGCCAGCCGCGCCGTCTTTCCAAAGCGTCGATCAAGCGCTGCATCCGATGCCATCCCACCGCCTAAACAACAAAACCCACCGTTTCGACCAGAAGCACCCCAGCCCAGGCTTTGCGCTTCGAGCAGAACGACAGACGCACCGCTGCGGGCCAGATGCAGCGCCGCAGACAGCCCGGTGAACCCACCGCCCACAATGGCTACATCGCAAACGACGTCACCCTCCAGTTTGGGCCAGACAGGCACATGCACCGTTTCATCCCACCAACACCCATCACGTGGCCCGGGCCCATAGGCGTAGTCTGCAAAGATGCGTTTCATGTGGCGCGCGTGGCGGCCTGCTCATCCCGTTTGGCGCGCAAAGCCGCGTGTTTGGTGCTGAGCGATGCAGTGATCACCCCGACGGTAACCAACCCGATCATAATCGTACTCAGCGCGTTGATCTCCGGACTGACGCCCAAGCGCACGGATGACCAGATCTTCATCGGCAGCGTGGTGGCCGATGGACCGGATGTGAAGGATGCGATGACAAGATCGTCAAGACTGAGTGTAAAGGCCAGCAACCAACCCGATATCACCGCAGGTGCGATAATCGGCAAGGTGACCAATCGAAAGGAGTCCAGCGGTGAGGCACCCAGATCCAGGGCAGCCTCCTCCAGCGACCTATCAAATGTCATCAGGCGGGACGAAACAACCACGGATACGAAACACATCGAGAATGTCGTGTGCGCCAACACGATTGTCAGCACACCGCGGTCCAATCCAATTCCGATGAACAACAGCAACAGGGACAAGCCGGTGATCACTTCGGGCATCACAAGCGGTGCATAGATCATCCCCGAAAACAGGGTCCGCCCGAAAAACCGCCCCCCACGCACCAGAACATAGGCCGCCATGGTGCCCAGCACGGTCGCAATGGTGGATGAGATCACAGCGACCCGCAATGTGACCCAAGCCGCATCCAGAAACGCCTCATTCGAGAGCAACTCGCCATACCATTTGGTTGAAAGCCCCGCCCAGACCGTTACCAGTTTGGACGCGTTGAAGCTGTAGATCACGAGGATCAGCATCGGCACATAAAGGAACACGAATCCCAGTGTCAGCGACACCACGTTGAAAGGGCTGAGGCGGCTCATGTTTCGGCCTCGGCCTGGCGCTGTTCATTGCGTTGGAACAGGACGATGGGAACGATGAGGATCAGCAACAGGATCACCGCGACCGCCGAGGCGACAGGCCAGTCGCGGTTGGAAAAGAACTCTTCAAACAGCACTTTGCCGATCATCAGCGTGCTTGATCCCCCCAACAGCGACGGGATCACGAATTCACCGAGGGCCGGGATGAACACGAGAAAGCAACCGGCAATGATCCCATTCTTGGACAGCGGGACTGTCACCAGCCAGAACGCCTTGAGCCGCGAGCACCCCAGATCCTCCGCCGCTTCGATCAGCGATCCGTCCAGCCGATCGAGCGCGGAATAGATCGGCAGGATCATAAACGGCAGATAGGTATACACAATTCCGATATAGACGGCGGTGTTGGTGTTCAGAATGGTCAGCGGCTCGCCAATTACCCCGACCCACAGCAGAAACTGGTTCAGGAACCCTTCGTTCGACAGGATGCCGACCCACGCATAAACGCGGATCAGGAATGACGTCCAGAACGGCAGGATTACCAGCATCAGCAAGGTGGGCCGCCATTGATCCGGCGCGCGCGCCATCGCATAGGCCATGGGATAGCCGACCATCAGTGTCAGCACCGTGGAAATCAGCGCAATCTGCAACGAGCTGACATAGGCTTTCCAATAGAGATCATCTTCGGTCAGAAAGATGAAGTTCTCGAAATCTAACTGCGACAGCATATTCCAGAACCCGTCGCGCATGGTCGGCGTGTAGGGTGGAATCGCCAGCGCGATATCGGACAGTGAAATCTTGAAGACGACCAGAAATGGAATCAGGAACAGCGCCAGCAGCCAGATATACGGCACTGATATGAGCGCTGCGCGTCTCATGTGTCCAACAGCACGCCCGCTGTTTTGGTCCAACCGACCCAGACCGGGTCTTCCCACGTGATGCTGCGTCGGGACAGACGGCGTGTATTGGCGGTTTGCGCTTTGATGATCTGACCGCCCGGCAATTCCACGTGGTAGGTCGACAGGTTGCCCAGATATGCGATGTCGAGGACTTTGCCCTTCAACAGGTTGTCGACATCCTCGGGCTTGGTCGTGTGGATCGCCACTTTTTCCGGGCGCACAGCAAGATGGGCCTGCTGCCCATCCGTGAACGTCGCCTCCGACACGGCGGTAACGGGCGCGGCACCGTCTTTCCATGTGAGCGCGTAGGTATCCGCCCCGGTTGCCGTGACGGTTCCGGCCAGAATATTCACATCCCCAATGAAATCAGCAACATAGACGGACGCGGGGGCCTCGTAAATACGATCAGGCGTCGCCACCTGCATGATCCGGCCTTCATCCATCACAGCGATGCGCGAGGCGACCGTCATGGCTTCCTCTTGGTCATGGGTGACGATCACAAATGTGGTACCGGTCTTTTCCTGAATATCCATTAGCTCGAACTGCGTTGCCTCGCGCAATTTGGCATCCAGCGCGCCAAGAGGTTCGTCCAGCAGCAGCAGCTTAGGTGCCTTGGCCAAGGACCGGGCAAGTGCCACACGCTGACGCTGCCCGCCGGAAATCTGATGCGGCTTGCGGCGCGCAAGTTTTTCGAGCCGGGTCAGCTTCAGCATCTCTTCGACACGGGCTGAAATCGCGGCTTTGTCACTGGTTTCACGCCGCAGGCCAAAGGCGATGTTGTCCCAGATGCTCAGATGCGGAAACAGGGCGTAGGATTGAAACATCATATTCACCGCCCGCTTGTTGGCAGGCACCCCGGCGATGTCCTTGCCCGCGAGTTCGATGGACCCCTCGGTCGGGTTTTCAAAGCCAGCAAGCATCCGCATCATGGTTGTCTTGCCGCAGCCCGACGGCCCAAGCAGTGCAAAGAATTCCTGTGGATAGATATCAAGCGTCAGATCATCAATGGCAACGAATGTGCCAAAGCGTTTCGTGACATTGCGAAACCGTATGATCGGCTCTGCGGTCGGATCGTCCCAAGGGGCGAAAACAGTCTCTGCCAAGGGGGACTCCGTTCAAATAAAGTGGGCGCGAAGAGTATCCCCGCGCCCTGAAAGCACAGCTTAGGTGCCTGATTTGATTTTGGTCCACATGCGCGTGACGGTCCGCTGTGTTTTGGCGTCATAGGGCGTTGTGGTATAGAGATTCTCGAGCGTGGCCGCGTCGGGATAGATCGCGACATCGCCGATCACGTCTTCGACCAGGAACTCCTGCGACGCCAAATTGCCGTTGGCATAATAGACGTAGTTGGATGCAGCGGCCATATTCTGCGCGTCCATGATGAAGTTCAGGAACTTGTGCGCGCCGTCGGGGTTGGGTGCATCGACCGGAATCGCCATGTTGTCGAACCACATCAGCGCCCCTTCTTTCGGCGCGTAGTACTCGATTTCGACTCCGTTCTCGGCCTCTGCGGCCCGGTCGCGTGCTTGCAGAATGTCGCCCGACCAACCGACGGCCACACAGATGTCGCCGTTTGCAAGGGCGTTGATATATTCCGAGCTGTGGAATTTCTGCACATAAGGCGCAATGCCCGTCAGGACCGGCTCGGCCAGCTTGATGGTATCAGCGTCCTGTGCATCCGGGTTTTCGCCCAGATAGGCCAGCGCCGCGGGGATCAATTCGGCCGGGGCATCCAGGATATGCACACCGCAGGCTTGCAGTTTTTCCATATTGGCCGGATCAAACACGAGGGCGAGGGAATCGACCGGAGCATCTTCGCCCAGGATCTCCTGCACTTTGCCGACATTCACACCGATGCCCGTCGTTCCCCACATGTAGTTGATCGCATATTGGTTGTCGGGATCATATTTGGCGACCCGTTCGCTGATCACGTCCCACATGTTCTCGGAATTGGTCAGCTTGGATTGGTCCAGCTTCTGAAACGCTCCAGCTGTGATCTGGCGTTGCAGGAAGGTCCCCGACGGCACCACCACGTCATAGCCTGATCCACCGGCCAGCATTTTGGTTTCCAGCACTTCGTTGCTGTCGAACACGTCATAGATCAGCTCGATGCCGGTCTCTTCTTCGAATTTGGTCAATAGGTCCTCATCGATATAATCGGACCAGTTATAAACACGCACTTCCTCGGCCAGCGCGGCACCTGTCAGGGCAAGACCAGCGACTGTGCTCAGCATTAACTTCTTCATAGTGTACTCCCGTCACATGCCCGGTTTGCCGGGTCGCTTGATATGAAATCAACTTTTATTGGTCCCGTCCAGCAGGATCGCATTACGGCGATTGACGGCACGCCCTTTGTCCATATTCTCCGCAGGTCTCTTACCTTCGAGGTTCCCATGCCCGCGATCACCAACCATTTGCCCACATCCGAATTGCAGGCGCTGGACGCCGCGCACCACATGCATCCGTTTACCGCCGGGGGCGAGCTGGCAGCCAAGGGTGCCCGGATCATCACGCGCGCAAAGGGTGTCTATCTGCACGACAGCGAAGGCCATGAAATTCTGGACGCGATGGCGGGCTTGTGGTGCGTCAATATAGGCTATGGGCGCAGCGAACTCGCCGACGTCGCCGCACGTCAGATGAAAGAACTGCCCTACTATAACACCTTTTTCCAAACGACCCACGTACCAGCCATCGCGCTGGCCCAAAAGATCTCGGAACTGGCACCGGGTGATCTGAACCACGTCTTCTTCGCAGGCTCCGGGTCCGAAGCGAACGACACCAATATTCGGATGGTGCGCACCTATTGGGCGATCAAGGGCAAGCCAGCCAAAACCATCATCATCTCGCGTAAGAACGCCTATCACGGGTCTTCGGTCGGGTCGGGCAGTCTGGGCGGAATGACTCCGATGCACGAACAGGGTGGATTGCCGATCCCCGATATTCATCACATCAACCAACCTAACTGGTGGTCCGAAGGCGGTGATATGAGTCCTGAGGCGTTCGGCCTTGCCCGCGCGCGCGAATTGGAAGATACAATTCTGGCCCATGGCGAGGATCGCATCGCAGCCTTTATCGCCGAACCGATCCAGGGAGCTGGCGGCGTCATTATCCCGCCCAGCACCTACTGGCCCGAGATCCAGCGTATCTGCGACAAATACGAAATCCTGCTGATCGCCGATGAGGTGATCTGTGGCTTTGGGCGGACAGGGAATTGGTTCGGCAGCGAAACGCTTGGGATCACGCCGCATATCATGACCATCGCCAAGGGGTTGTCCTCGGGCTATCAGCCCATCGGTGGGTCGATTGTGTGTGATGAGGTGGCCCAGGTTATCGGGTCAGGCGAGTTCAATCACGGCTACACCTATTCCGGACACCCCGTCGCCTCGGCTGTTGCGCTGGAAAACATCCGCATTCTGGAAGAAGAAAACGTGCTGGACCACGTACGCAAGGTCGCCATGCCAGCGCTGCACGAAATGTGGCACGGGCTGGCCGATCATCCGCTTGTGGGCGAGACGACGATCACCGGGATGATGGGCTCGCTTGCGCTGACGCCGCACAAGGACAGCCGCGCCAGATTTGCGATGGACGCAGGTACTGCCGGTTTCATGTGTCGCGAGCGTTGTTTTGCGAATAATCTGGTGATGCGCCATGTCTATGATCGAATGGTGATTTCGCCCCCCTTGGTGATTTCAACCGACGAAATCGCACTGCTTGGACAGCGGGCGCGCACCGCCCTTGATGAATGTTATGCGCAACTCAAGGACGGAGATATGCTGAAACCAGCGGCCCAATAGCCGCATTTCAGTCCGGCCTGACGCACTAAAGTGCATATAATTCCGACAAACGACCTGCCGAACCTTCAAAGAAGAATCCCTGAAAGCGGCTTGTTTTTAAGTGAAACCGACCCGATTGCGCTATCAAACCGCTTTTTGGAACCTTGTTGGTTGCAACATGCGTTTCGTACCGTTTTACATGTCGCAACTGATGGTCAACCATCAGATATAAAACGGGGAGCCAGATTTGGCTGATATTGCGACCGACCAGGCGTTCGTCGAATTCGAACGCGTGCAAAAGAGCTATGATGGCGAAGTGCTCGTTGTCAAAGATCTGAACCTGTCTATGCCCAAAGGCGAATTTCTGACGATGCTTGGGCCATCGGGGTCAGGCAAGACAACCTGCCTGATGATGTTGGCGGGTTTTGAGACGGCCACACATGGCGACATCCGGCTTGACGGCGTATCGATCAACAACATTCCACCGCACAAGCGCGGCATCGGCATGGTGTTCCAGAACTATGCGCTGTTCCCACACATGACGGTGGCCGAAAACCTCAGCTTTCCGCTTGAGGTGCGCAAGATCGGCAAATCGGATCGCGAAGAGAAAGTAATGCGTGCGCTTGGCATGGTGCAGATGCAAGACTTTGCAGGGCGCCGACCTGCCCAGCTTTCCGGCGGTCAGCAGCAACGGATCGCGCTGGCCCGCGCGCTGGTCTTTGAACCTGAACTCGTGCTCATGGACGAACCGCTTGGCGCGCTCGACAAACAACTGCGCGAAACGCTGCAATTCGAGATCACACGCCTGGCGCATGATCTTGGGATCACGACCGTTTACGTGACCCATGACCAAACTGAAGCGTTGACGATGTCAGACCGCGTCGCCGTTTTTGACGATGGACGCATCCAGCAGCTCGCACCGCCAGATGCCTTGTATGAAGAGCCGCAAAACAGCTTTGTTGCCCAGTTCATCGGCGAAAACAACACGCTTCTGGGCATCATCGAAAAGATCAAGGGCGACACCTGTGAGGTCCGGCTTGATGATGGCAGCATCATTGACGCCAAGCCCATCAACGTCACCGAAGTCGGCCAGCGTACCCGTGTGTCGATCCGGCCCGAACGGGTGGAGATGGACAAGACGCGCCTGAACCCGGACGCACATACGCTCAAAGCCGAAGTTCTTGAGTTCATCTATATGGGCGATATTTTCCGCACCCGCCTGCGGGTGGCGGGGAACGATGATTTCGTCATCAAGACACGCAACGCCCCCGATCAGATCCGCCTGACCCCAGGTACAGTGGTCGACATCGGGTGGATGGCACAGGATTGCAGGGCGCTCGACGCCTAAGGCAACACCAGACAGGCCGGGGCGGTGCCCGACGTTCGGCTTTTGACACTCACAACGGGCGTAAACAGTGGGAGTAATACCATGAAACTCACCAAGACCCTTCTGGCCACCACGGCTTTGACGGTTGCAACCGGCACAGCCTTTGCCGACGGCCACATGGCCAGCGATATGACACTTGTAAGCTGGGGCGGCGCATACCAGTCTAGCCAGCAAAACGCCTATGTCGCCCCTTACCTCGAAAACAACGCCGGCGTCACTGCCGTGTGGGACGAAAGCTCGGCCGAAGCCGTGGCCAAATTGCGCGCTATGAACGAAGCGGGCAACGTCACGTGGGACGTCGTTGACGTTGTGGCCGCGGATGCGATCCGCCTGTGCGACGAAGGCCTCGCACTGGAAATCGATGCGGACGAGCAACTTGCTGCCGCCCCCGATGGCACATCTGCGTCGGACGACTTTGGCGACCTGCTGGTCAGCGACTGCTTTATCCCTCAGATCGTCTACTCGACGACTTTTGGCTATCGCACCGATCTGGTTGGGGACACAGCGCCCACATCCGTCTGCGCCGTCTTTGACACCGAAGCCTATCCCGGCAAGCGTTCGCTGGAAAAACGCCCGATCAACAACATGGAATGGGCACTGCTTTGTGACGGCGTGGCCAAGGATGACGTCTATGACGTTCTAGGCACACCCGAAGGCCAGGATCAGGCCCTGGCCAAGCTCGACACCATCAAGGACGACGTAATCTGGTGGTCGGCTGGTGCGGACACGCCCCAACTGCTCGCCGATGGCGAAGTCATCATGGGTTCGACCTATAACGGCCGTCTGTTCGCCGCCATCGAAGAGCAAAAGCAGCCCATCGGCATGCTTTGGGACGCCCAGGTGTTCGACCTTGACGGTTGGATCATCCCAGCGGGTCTGAGCCCCGAGCGTGAAGCGCGCGCGCTGGACTTCATCAAGTTCGCAACAGACACGCAGCGTCTGGCGGATCAGGCCAAGTATATCTCGTACGGTCCTGCCCGCGCCTCATCCGCACCCCTCGTCGGTCAGCACGCAACATTGGGCATCGACATGGCACCACACATGCCAACCGATCCCGACAACTCACAGAACACGTTCCTTTATAACTACGAGTTCTGGGCTGACTATCGCGACGACATCGACGCCAAATTCCAGGCGTGGCTCGCTCAATAAACTTGTCTGGGGCGCATGACACCTGCGCCTTACGACGCTAAAATATCTGCAAGGCGCGCCATATGCGTGCCTTGCGCCCCTCCACCTTCGCCGGAGACGACAATGCCCAAAGGTTACATCATCGGCCACATCACCGTGAACGATCCTGAGACGTACAAGACGTATATCGAAAAGGACACGCCGATCCTGACTCGTCTGGGTGCTGTGCCCATCGTGCGTGGTGGGCAATCCACAGTGATGGAAGGCGAAACCCAAAACCGCCACGTCGTCTTTGAATTTCCATCATACGAGGCAGCGCTTGCCGCCTACAATGACCCCGAATACCAAGAGGTGGCCAAGATCCGCCACCGCTCTGCCACCTCCACTATTCTCGTAGTGGAGGGCGTCTGATGGCCGAAGCCATGCTGGCCGCTGACGGCACTTCGCTGAAACGCAGTCTGGCCCGCGCCCTGCGCCGTCAGAAGTTGCGCGCGCTGATGCTGATCGCGCCCTTGCTGATCTTTGTGCTGATCACCTTCATTGTGCCCATCGGGTCGATGCTGTTCCGTTCAGTCGAAAACGAGATGGTCGGCAACACGTTGCCTTACACAGTCGAGGCCCTCGCTGACTGGGATGCAGACGAAAGCCCGCTGCCGCCCGAGGACGCGTTTCAAGCGATGTTCTTTGACATGTTCCTGGCGGCCGAGGCTAAACGGCACACCCGCCTTGGCACCCGCCTGAACTATGAAACCACGGGTCTTTCCTCCCTCTTTCGCCAATCTGGACGGCAATTGGATGATGTGGCCGACATATCCTATGAACCGCTCGAAGACTTGGACGAGGCATGGGACGAGGGCGAAACATGGTACGCGCTGATGAATACGCGCGAGGTCGCTGACGATGCGTTGATGGCACAGCAGCGGGCGCGGGTTGCTGCGCTGACCGACAATGAAACAAATGGCGAGGTCAACTTTGCCCCCGACGCGGAAGTCGCCGTCTTACTACCGCTCGCCGCGCGCGAATACACCGCATGGGCGGTTTACGTGGCCACGCAAGACGGGCGCGACCCTGCCACCCGTGACCCGTGGGAGGCTGTTGCCCCTGCCCTGCTGCTTGATCTGCAAACTGCCGATCTGAGCGGCTATTCAGGGCCCGAAGCTGACAAACTGCGCACGGCACAAGCGGCCAATCTGCCGGTCGCCAACTTTGTCGATGCGTTTGTCGACATGGACGAGGATTGGGGCACCCAAACCCCGTGGGAGACCATTCAGACCCATTCGAGCACCTATACCGGCGGCTACTTCCTGAACGCGGTGGATGCGCAAAAGACTGCGGACGGCGTTGCGTGGCAGCCCGAGAACAAGCAAATCCTGATCACGCTATTTGTGCGCACGATCTGGATGTCGCTGCTGATCATGGGGTCGTGCATCCTGCTCGGTTATCCCATCGCATGGTTGCTGGCGAACTTGCCGATGCGCAAGGCGAACCTGCTGCTGATCCTTGTGCTACTACCGTTCTGGACATCACTTCTGGTGCGCACATCGGCTTGGAAGGTGATGTTGCAGCAACAAGGGGTGATCAACGACGTGCTCGTCTGGATCGGACTGGTGGCCGACGACGGGCGGCTGATTATGATCAACAACCAGTTCGGCACAATCGTGTCGATGACGCACATTCTGCTGCCATTTATGATCCTGCCGATGTATTCGGTGATGCAGACAATTCAGCCCAGCTATCTAAGGGCGGCCAAGTCACTTGGGGCAACGAACTGGACCGCGTTCTGGCGGGTCTATTTCCCGCAATCGGTGCCGGGGATCGGGGCGGGCTCCATCCTCGTCTTCATTCTGGCCATCGGTTACTACATCACACCCGAAATCGTGGGAGGGACCAAGGGGGTCTTCATCTCGAACCGGATCGCCTACCACATCTCGTCCTCGCTCAACTGGGGACTGGCAGCCGCACTTGGGACAATCCTGTTGGCGGCGGTGCTGGTTCTGTACTGGGCCTATGACAAGATCGTGGGCATCGACAATGTTAAGCTGGGGTAACTGACATGGGCCTTCCTCCATATGCGACACTGGGCCAGCGGATCTGGTATTACAGCTTTCGGGTAATTTGCGGCCTGATATTTTTCTTTCTGATCGCGCCTATTGTCGTGGTGATGCCGCTGTCGTTCAACGCGCAGGACTTCTTTACATTCACGCCGGAAATGCTGCGACTGGACCCGGCGGGATACTCGCTGAAACACTACGAAGACTTCTTGACCAACCCGCAATGGCAGCTCGCGATGAAGAATTCGCTGATCATTGCACCCATCGCGACGATCATTTCAGTCAGCCTTGGCACGCTCGCCGCCATCGGCCTGTCGCAAAGCCATGTGCCATTCAAAGGGGCGATCATGGCGATCCTGATCTCGCCTATGATCGTGCCTCTGATCATTTCGGCCACGGGGATGTTCTTTTTCTACTCGTCCTTGGGCAACTGGATGGAAAGCACACTCGGCCTCGACAAAGGGTTTGTGGGTTATGTGAAGGTCATTTTGGCACATGCCGTCCTTGGTATTCCGTTTGTGATCATCACCGTCACAGCAACGCTTGTGGGCTTTGATCGTTCGCTCACACGGGCGGCGGCCAATATGGGCGCGGGCCCGGTGACGACCTTTTTCCGGGTTCAAATGCCGCTGATCCTTCCGGGCGTCATCTCAGGCGGGCTGTTCGCATTCATCACGTCTTTCGACGAGGTGGTCGTGGTGCTGTTTGTCGGTTCAGCCAGCCAAAAAACGCTGCCGTGGCAGATGTTCATCGGCTTGCGCGAGCAGATCAGCCCGACAATCCTCGCCGTTGCGACGATCCTTGTGGTGATCTCGATCTGTCTGCTGACCACTGTGGAACTGCTGCGACGCCGTTCAGAACGGCTGCGGGGCATGAGCCCGGGTTAAACCCACTACCCAAACGCGATCCAGCCCCCTATATTTTCGATAAAGGCATGATCGCGAGGCCACCTGATGGACTTCAAACGACCCGCACGCAAATCCTCTGTTTTTGAGACATTCCTCAAAAGCAGCAACGACGGGCCAATGCTCAAAGCGGCGCCGAAGAAAGCGCCACCTGCGCCAAGCGCGGCTGACATGGATCCCAGGCCTGACCCGGTTGAGGTCGCGTTGAAACATCTCGACGCGTCGGGGCCAACAAGTGCATTGAAATTGATTAAAGCATTGAACATCGGCAGTACCCAAGGTTTGAAAACACTTCAGACCATGGAATCGTACGGCCTCATTATTAAGGAAGAAACCGAAGAAGGCGGGGTCATTTTTAAACGCGCACCCTGATATTCAAGCATGATTTACGCATATATGGCCGTTGGATTCATCGGCTTTGTTTCCGCATTTTCGGAAATCGTATCCCGCTATCGGGATGATCCATGGGAGGCGGCAAGTTCACGCGCCGCTTTCGCCTACATCGCGTTCAATGTCGGGATTTCGCTGATTGCGTTCTACCTGATCCGCGAAGTTTTCCAGTACCGTGGAGCGGATCAAACCCTCGATACAGCACGCCAGCTTGTCACGGATGTTTTGCTGGCCGGGCTGTCGGCCATGGCCTTTTTCCGCTCCAGCATCTTTACGGCACGGGTGGGTGACAAGGATGTACCGGTTGGCCCTGCTGCCGTCATTGATGTGTTCCGCGAAATAATCGACCGCGATGTTGACCGTGTCCGCGCCATGCCGCGGGCAACGGCCGTCTCTGAGATTATGGCCAATGTCAGCTTCTCGCGCGCCTATGTGCCCCTCACCTCGACCTGCCTGAACCTGTTGCAAAACGTCAGTGTCGAAGAACGGACCCGTGTCGAGGAAAAGGTTCTCGCACTCTCAAATCAGGTAGGGCGGAACGAAGAAAACAAATCCTTGGAACTTGGCCTTATTCTGGCTGGAACCGTTGGGTTCAACGTGTTGAAAGCGGCCAAAGACACTCTGAAAGATCACATCGCAAGCAGCACATCGCGCACGCAACTGGTCAAGGATGCCGTTCTGAGCCTTGGCCCCGAAATGGTGATGACCCAACTGCCTACGACATGTCTTGCGCTGGATTCAAACCTGCCCGATGGCGAACAGGAAGCACTGGCCAGCGAACTTGAAACGCTTCGGGATCAATCGCAGGACCCTCCGATCATCAAGGCAATCCATGCAGGTTTCCTGCTCACCCACTATCTGGGTGAAGAAGTCTTTAGCTCGGCGGTGTCCTTGCTCGGAGAGTTGAACGTTCCACCGACACAGGCCCTACCCACACCAGACGCGGTTGACCCCTAACGCAAGGTTTGAAGCAGCGTCAGCGACGCATACCCATCCGCCGCCAACCCCCTGGAATTTTGAAACGCACGCACTGCATCAAGCGTTTTCGGCCCGATCTTGCCATCCACACCCTGAGTGTCGAACCCCGCCGCCGTCAGCAGGCGCTGCATTTCCTGGCGTTCGTCAAATGTCAGCGCGCGGTCGCCACGCGGCCATGATGCCTGGATCGCCGGACCGCCCTTGATCCGGTCACTCAGGTGCCCAACGCCAATCACATAGGCGTCTGCTGCATTGTATCGTTCAATCACCGCGAAATTCTTGAACACCATGAATGCGGCCCCCTTACCACCCGCTGGCAACAATATCGCCCCGGCACCATGGTTCGCGACAGCCGCACCATTCGTCGCCGTCACCCCCAAGTTAGCCCACTCGCCCGGTGTTTTGGTGATTTTGCGGCTGGCCAATGCGTAGTCAAAGCCACCAGGCAACGTCACCTCGACACCCCAGGGCTGGCCATTGACCCAGCCGAATTTGGCAAGATAGGCAGCGGTCGATGCCAACGCATCGCTTGGATCATCCGCCCAGATATCCCGACGCCCGTCGCCTGCGAAATCCACGGCATAGTCCAGATAAGATGTTGGCATAAACTGCGTATGCCCCATCGCCCCGGCCCACGATCCGGTCATGTTCCGTGGGGAGGTGTCCCCGTTCTGAAGGATCTTGAGCGCTGCAACCAATTGCTGTTCAAAGAACGCACCACGACGGCCGTCATAGGCAAGTGTCGCAAGGCTTTGCACCACGTCATTCTTGCCGCGGAAGGTACCATAATTGCTCTCAAGGCCCCAAACAGCGACGACAACCTCCTTTTCGACCCCATAGCGCGCCTCGATTGCGTCAAGCTGGCCGCGATGCTTGGCCAATGCCGCCTTGCCGTTTTCGATCCGGCTGTCAGAGGCGGCACTGTCAAGGTAGTCCCAAATCGTCTTGGTGAACTCCGATTGGTTGCGGTCGCGTTTGATCACGTCAGGGTCGTAGCGCACACCTCGAAACGCTTGGCGAAAGGTGGTCGCGTCGATGCCTTGGCTTATTGCCCGATCACGAAAGACCTTGATCCACTGCTGAAAACCGGCATCGGCGGCTGTTTTCTCAACCGGGGGCGGGACCACCTGGCTGACCGCCTGCGGGCGCAATTGTGGGCGTAACACGACAGGATCAAACGTCGCCAGCACGGTGGATGCGGAGACCTGCGCAATGGGCCGCAGTTCGGGTCTGATCGACTGTGAAATGCCCTGCGCCATCGTGCCGTGCGCGATGAAAACGGCACTGCAAAGTGCCCCAAGGGTGACTGCCCACCGCATATTATGCCTCATGCTCGCTTGTTTCGCGTTGTTTCCAATCTAGCGCCAATCACGCAATCCGGAAAGGTATCAATCCAGGGTCACGCGATCCTTCGCCACTTCATGCAGTTCCGCACGCAGGCGTGCCAGATGATCACGCAGCAGGGACACCCGGTGTGGGCGAAAGCTGTCGCGGGTCACAATCAGCTCATCCATACGGTCCAATCGAAACGCCCGAAAGTCCTCGCGCAGCATGCACCACGCGAGCAGCATGTTCGTGCTCTCCATATAGACGATCCCTAGCGGTTTGACCGCGCGCGTTGTCTGATCCCCTTTGGCATCCTGATAGGCAAAGTGGACGCAAACCTCGTCCCAGGCAGCTTGACGGAGCTTGCTCACATCAATCCGCGGAGGATCAGGGCGCCAGTAGCGGCGGGCATCCAGAATCGCGTGTTTCAGGCGATGCGCTTGTTTAGGCGGCACCCGCGCCTGAATTTTCGCCAAGGCCGATGTCGCCGCCTTGGCCAAGGCCGGATCTCCGATCACTGCCACGTCACGCAGACCAAGAACGAGCGCTTCCAACTCATCATCCTCAAAACCGAGAGGGGGTAGGGTCGCGTCTTCGATCAGAGTGAAACCAAAGCCGGCTTCGCCATCAATCACCGCCCCAAGGCCCCGTAATTCGTCGATGTCGCGGTAGATCGTGCGCAAGGACACGTCCATCTCGAACGCCAGCGATTGTGCGGTGATGGGCGGGGCCATGCGACGCAGCGTTTGCATCAATTGGAACAGGCGATGGGTGCGGGTCATTGGGCGAGCATATCACACGTCCTGTCAGAATATGACAGGACGTGCAGCTTGATCACCGCTTGCGGCTGACCTTGCGCTTGGTCTTGTCCGTGCGTCGTTTGGCCTTGGTCGGCTTGCGGCGCGGACTGCGACCCGCCGGGCTGCTACGCCCCTTCGGCAGCGACTTGCCATCCAGCGCCAGCAGTTCGAGCGCGACACCACCCGTGACCGGCACCGCCTCAGTCAGACGCACAGTGGCGCGCTGCCCAAGGCTGATCACCATACCTGTATCGGACCCCATGAGCGTGTTCGCCTCACGGTCAAAATGGAAGTATTCCGCCCCGATGGAGCGCATCGGCACAAGGCCATCCGCCCCACTGCCGTCCAGCTTCACAAAGATACCGAATTTGGCGATCCCCGCGACGCGCCCTTCCATCTCGTCTCCGACACGCTCGCTCAGGTAGGCGGCCAGATAGCGGTCGGTCGTATCCCGTTCGGCCATCATTGAGCGCCGTTCAGTGTCTGAAATATGCGTGCCGGTCTTTTCCAGCACCTCGACATCCTCGGCCCGCAACCCGTCCTTGCCCCACCCATAGGCGGTGATCAGGGCGCGATGCACGATCAGGTCGGCATAGCGGCGAATGGGCGATGTGAAATGCGCATAGCTTTTCAGGGCAAGGCCAAAATGTCCGAAATTCTGTGGCCCGTAATAGGCTTGCGTCATGGATCGCAAAGTCGAGATGTTGATCAATTCGGCATCGTCGGTATCACGCGCTTGCGCCAGCAATCGGTTCAGATGCGCAGTTTTCAACACCTGCCCTTTGGCCATGTTCAACCCAGCGGCATGCGCGACCTCGCGCAAACTGTCGAGCTTGTCTTGCGCCGGCTCCTCATGCACCCGAAACAACAGGGGCTGTGACTTGGCAATCAGGGTCTCTGCGGCCGCCACGTTGGCCAGCACCATAAACTCTTCGATCAGCTTGTGCGCGTCCAGCCGGTCCTTGAAATTGACCGAACTGACGGTGCCATCTTCATCCAGCACGATCTGGCGTTCCGGCAGGTCCAACTCAAGTGGTTGGCGTAGTTTGCGCGCCTTAAGAAGGGCCGCGTAGGCGGCATAGAGCGGCTGCAAAACAGGCTCTAACAAGGGCTTTGTGCGCTCGTTCGAGGTACCATCAATCGCCGCCTGCACCTCTTCGTAATTCAGGGACGCAGGTGAGCGCATCAGTCCACGATGAAAGCTGTGGCCGATCTTTTCCCCCTGGGCATCAATTTGCATACGCACCGCGATACAAGCGCGCGGCACCCCTTCATGCAGAGAACACAGATCACCTGACAACCGATCCGGCAGCATGGGAACCACACGGTCAGGGAAATAGGTTGAGTTGCCCCGCTTTTTCGCCTCACGATCCAACGCGGAGCCGGGCGTGACATAGGCCGCCACATCCGCGATCGCGACCCAGATGATGTGGCCACCCTTGTTTTTGGGGTCGTCGTCGGCATGCGCATAACAGGCGTCATCGTGGTCGCGCGCATCCCACGGATCAATCGTGACCAAGGGCATGTCGCGCAAATCCTCGCGCCCCTTCAGACCGACGGGGGGCTTAGCGTCGGCCTCGGCGACCACCTCGTCCGGAAAGCTGTCCGGGATCCCGTGCTCATGGATCGCAATCAACGACACGGCCTTGGGTGCCGAGGGATCACCCAAACGATCCACAACGCGGGCACGTTGCAATCCAATGCGCGACTTGGGGCCCGCTTGTTCGGCTTCGACCAACTCGCCGTCCTTGGCCCCACCAGTGGCATCGGCTGCGACCGACCATTCCCTGTCAGTGCCCTTGCTGACGGGCACAATGCGCCCGCCTTCAGCCGTTTTGCGGAACACGCCCAGCAAGCGCGCAGGGTTCGTCCCGATCCGCCGGATCAGCCGCGCTTCATAATGATAGTCCTGCCCGCTCACCAAAGTCAGGCGCGCCAGAATGCGATCACCCGCCCCCAGCGCAGGATCCGAAGCGCGCGCTATGATCAGGATTTTCGGTTCGACCCCGGCACCGTGCCATTCCATCGGCCGCGCAAACAAATCGCCGTCATCATCAGGCGCATTGACCAGCAAGACACTGACCGGCGGCAGACGATCCGGATCGTTGTAGGATTTCTTGCGCTTTTCCAGATGCCCTTCATTCGCCAACTCCTTCAGCAGGCGTTTTAGGTCGATGCGCGCCGCCCCCTTGATGCCGAACGCCTTGGCGATATCGCGCTTGGCAGTCAGGGTGGGGTTGGCGGCAATCCAGTCGAGGATTTCGGGTTTTGTCGGGATACGGGTCATAAACGCGAGGTAGCACGCGCGCTGTGGGTCGTCATGGCAAATCGTCGACGGTGTCCACATCTTCCAATACGTCGACCAGATCGATCTGGTAGGGTGCAAGGGCCGCACAACTGTCCGCCAGCGCGTATGGTGAAGACCAACGCACGCCATCCAGCGCCATTTTTCCCAATTTAAAGCCTTGTTTCACTCCGATCAGCCAGTAGCCCCCGTCGGGTGCAGGCCCAAAAACCGCGTCATGTTCACCTAGGGTGGCAAAGGCCTTGGCGACGCCCTTACGTGTGATCCCGGGCACGTCAGCGCCGATCACACAAACCGGGCCACGCGTCCGCCGCATCATTCGCACCATCCGATCCCCCAATGATCCGCCGCCTTGAGGCCATCTATCAAACCGTGCGGGCCAGACGCGTGTGCGCAGCCCTTCGATATCCGGCGCGACTGCCAGCACAACCCGCCAACGCGGGTCTTCTATACGACCCAGCAACCGCGCGACCTGATGGCGAAACCACCATGCGGCGGCTGTCATGCCGATATCGCGGCCCAACCGGGTTTTGACACGACCCGGGCGCGGCACTTTGAGCATGACAACAAGGGTCGGTTTCACAAATCGCGCTCCATATCCCGGTGCGCGATCCCTGCATCATCATAGATCGGACCGTAAGCGGCAAAACCCAACCGCTCATAAAAGGAGAGCGCATGTGTCTGCGCGCCCAACTTGACCTTGCGCACATCCGGCTGCCCCCGCGCCACATCCATGCAGGCACGAATGATCGCAGCGCCGAGGCCTGTGCCACGCGCCTCTTTCAACACGCAGACCCGACCAATCTTGGCCACGCCGTCACCTATCAGGATCCGCGCGCACCCCATCGCGACACCGTCCACATACGCGAGAACATGCAAGGCCCCCTCGTCATGCCCGTCCACCTCGTCAGCCTCACTAACACCTTGTTCTTCGATAAACACGGCGCGGCGCAACGCATGGCAGGTCGCGATATCGTCAGTTTGCCGGATCACCCATGTCATGCGAAATAGTCCCTGAGGATACGCGCATAGATCGCTTTGAGTTGGTGGATATGATCGACGCGCACATGTTCATCCACCTTGTGCATAGATCGCCCGACCAGGCCAAATTCGACCACAGGACAGTGATCTTTAACAAAACGGGCGTCGGACGTGCCCCCAGACGTGCTGAGCGCCGGAATCCGCCCGGTTTCCGCCTCAACCGCACGGGCGACCATGTCAGAAAGCACTCCGGGAGGGGTCAAAAAGCTCTCGCCCGACACTTTGACGTGCAAATCAATCTCGACCCCGAACGCTGTGGCGACCGCATCTGCTTGTGCACGCAACCAGGCGGTCAGGCTGTCGCCGCTGTGGATGTCGTTAAAGCGGATATTGACGGTGGCGGTAGCTTGGGCCGGAATCACGTTGGTGGCCGGGTTGCCTGTATCGACCGTGACCACCGCCAAGGTCGACGGGTCGAAATGCGCAGTCCCATCATCGAGTTTGTGAGAGGCAAGCTGATCCATCAACCGCACCATAGGGTTCAAGGGATTGTTGGCCCGATGGGGATATGCAGAATGCCCCTGCACGCCCGTGACGGTGATCCATGCCGTCATCGAACCACGGCGACCAATCTTGATCATATCACCCATGTTTTTGGGGCAGGTCGGTTCACCCACAAGGCAGACATCCATCGCCTCATCCTGCTTTGACATATACTCTAACAAGGCTGTTGTACCGTCTGTGGCGTCACCTTCCTCGTCTCCGGTGATGGCGATGATGATGGCCCCGTCGGGTGGCGCGGATTGCACAAAGTCGACCGCGGCGGCGGCAAAAGCGGCCACACCCGATTTCATGTCAGTTGTGCCACGACCATACATAATCCCGTCTTTGATATCGGCCCCAAAGGGGGGCATGGACCATGACGCAGCATCACCAATCGGCACCACATCGGTGTGGCCATTGAACCCAAAGGTGCGGGCATGCCCCCTGGTCCCCCACCGCGCAAACAGATTGCGGATGCCACCTCGATCCACCCACGCGCACTCAAACCCCGCGTCACGCAGCAGATCATGCAAGATATCGAGCGCCCCGGCATCCTCAGGGGTGACCGAGGCACAGCGCACAAGATCGGCAGTCAATTGAGCGGGGTCAATACGAGGCATCCGGTCTCCAATCATGGGTTGTGGCCAAAAGGACGCGATTGCAAACCCTTGCCGCCACGAAAGAGTTAACAGCCTGTCAATAGCTGTGCTAGGGTTGGCGCAATAATATGACCCGAGGCAGGGCATCAGCAGTCCGGTCGCCAACGTGCGGCCACAACAAGTGCAAAAAACGCACGTCGAGACACGCAGGCCAACTGCGTGCGCTGCACCCGTTCTGCCGTCAACATTTGGGGTGGGCAGGATATGGTTGCGGCATCGGAACTTCCGATTCAAACGGTACGCGAGGGCGTTGACGCCACGCAAATGGCGAGCACGATCTTCGGCACGGGCGTGCAGGTCGTTTCAGCGTCTTATACGGGCGACATCGACAGTGCGGGCATTTACACGGACGGGGACACCGTCGCACCGGGCGTCACACCCGGAAACACCGGTGTTATTCTATCCACAGGCGAAGCCGAAGATTTCACCAACTCGTCCGGCGACGCGAACCAGTCGACCAATACGTCCACCAACACATCGGGGCAAAACAACAATTCCCAGTTCAACGCGGCTGCTGGAACACGCACATTCGATGCTTCCTATCTCGACGTCGACTTCATCCCCGACGGCAACGTTATGACGATGCAATTCGTGTTCAGCTCCGAAGAATACCCGGAATTCCAGAACTCGGTCTATCAGGATTTCGTGGGCGTGTGGGTCAACGGCCAGCAGGTTGAAATGGATGTGGGCGACGGCGACACGGACCCCGGCAACATCAACACCACCAACAACATCAACATGTTCGTCGACAACTCAAACGACGACTTCAATACGGAGATGGACGGGTTCACTATCACGATGACCCTGACCATGGTGGTCAATCCAAACGTTGTGAACTCGATCCGGATTGGGATCGCAGACGTTGCGGACAGCAACTACGATTCGAACCTGCTGATTGCCGGGGATTCCGTCCAAACTTCTCTCGTCGCGATCTCGGACGATGTGAACGTCTTTCCTGATGGCACCACGTCCTTCAATGTGCTCGACAACGATATCGCGCCGACCAACAGCACGCTCACGATCACCCATATCAACGGGCAGGCCGTTTCTGTCGGGGATACGATCACCTTGCCCACCGGCCAAGTCGTTACCTTGGGCGCAAACGGATTGCTGACCGTCACAGGCGACGGCAACATCGAAGACTTCAACTTCACCTATTCGATAACCGATGGGGTCAACACCGACACAGGGTTCGTTAACGCCACCTCGATCCCATGCTTTGTCGCAGGCACGATGATTGCAACGCCCGAGGGCGACAGGATGGTCGAGGACCTACAAGCCGGGGATCTGGTACTCACCAAAGACGATGGTGCCCAACCCCTGCGCTGGATCGGCATGCGCGCTGTCCCGGCCGAGGGCAATCACGCCCCGATCCTGATCCGCGCTGGCACGTTTGGAGCCCAGAACGACATCATGGTGTCACCGTTACACCGCGTGTTAATCCGTGACAGTTTGGCCGAGTTGCTGTTTGGCGAACCCGAGGTTTTGGTGGCCGCCAAGGATCTCGTCAACGACCGATCTGTCATTCAGAAGTCCGGGGGTAATGTCACTTACGTGCACCTCATGTTCGACAAACATCAGGTCGTCTTTTCCGAAGGGCTGGCCACCGAAAGTTTCCTGCCTGGGCCCCAGACCACCAAAAGCTTCGAGCAGCAGATCGTGGCCGAGATATGTTCGATTTTCCCTGAGTTAGATCCGCATACGGGAGCAGGATACGGCCCTGCGGCGCGCCGGACCCTCAAGGCATATGAGGCCACGTTGTGGCGCAAGGCGCGTGCAGCCGCATGATCTGGACCGGGCTTTGTGACCATCGGAACGGGCGGTATGCGCCATCGGGTCTGGGTACCCAAAAGGCCGATGCGCGCGTGCGCGAGGCGATGACCTGCGGCACGTTGATGTTTGAAACGAATATGGCCGGGCATGTGCGCCCCCACGACCTGTTGGGCGTGGCACATCCCGTGCCGTGGGCGCGCGAGCTGATCTTTCGCGCCATTCCGGGCGGTGGGATCGCGATGGTGCATCGCCACAACGACACCATCAATCACGCTGCGATCCGGTGGACGGGCGATGGGCGGGCACACACGCTGCGCGTCACCTACGCCTGGGACACATCAACAGGCTGGGCACGGCTTGCGCTGGAACAACCCGAACGCGCCCAAGTGGTGTCGAACACGGTACACGCACCCAACCCGCTATTGACGCAGGATATGCGCGATCTGATGTTGGGTCGCGGCGCGCGCACATTGTCGCGCGAGGTATTGTTCGCCGCCATCTCACCTGACATCTTCCCGATTGGTCCGACGCCAAGCCTGCACCCTGCCACACCCATTGCCACCCCAAACGGCTACCGCCCAGCCGAAACCTTGCGGCGTGGTGATACTGTGATGACAGCGGTGGGTGACATCGTGCCCGTATTGCACACCGTGCGCCAATCCGTTCCGGCGCGGGGCAGTTTCAGGCCGGTGCGTCTGCAAGCCCCCTATTTCGGACTGGCACGCGATATCGTCGTATCGCCCGAACAACGGCTTGTGTTGCGGGGATCAGACGTCGAATACATCTTTGGGCAAGAGGCGGTTCTGGTGCCTGCCCGACATATGGTCAACGGACATGCCGCGATATGGGCAGCACCCCAAGCGACCGCCGATTTCGTGCAGATCCTGTTGCCCGGCCACGAGGCGCTGGTGGCCGCCGGATGCGCGCTGGAAAGTCTCTATATCGGGCGATTACGTCGCAACGAACATGACCTGAATGCCAGTATCCTTGCAGATATGCCAAGCCGATTGCTGCCCGAACATGCCAAGCCCATCCATCAGGTGTTGCGACAGTTTGAAGCGATCACGCTGGTTGAACAGCGCGCCGCCTAAGCCTCGTCGAAAAAGGGCGTGACCTGCGCCACGATCACCGCATTCTCGGCCAGCGCACGCGCCATCAGGTCCCGTTCGTCATCGCTGATCTCGTGCCCTTCGACTTCACGTTCGGCCAGGGTGCCATAGCCAGTCACATCCAGCGGGGCCGTATCCGCCTGCTTGAGCAGCGCAACCGTCTCGCGCACAGCTTCGGCCTCGTCCACACCGCTGGCAAAGCACATCAGGGCAGCACCGGTCGCACCATCAGGCAGGCCATCACCATGCTTGCGCCCGATCTGCACCAGCAAAGTAAAGACCTGTTGGCGCGACGGTTTCTTTGGCTTTTTGGGCGTGTCAGTCACGCAGCAGCTCGTTGATCGACGTTTTGGAACGTGTCCGCGCATCCACCTTCTTCACGATGACCGCGCAGTAAAGGTTCACACCGTTTTTCGAGGGCATGGACCCGGCCACAACGACAGATCCCGCAGGAACTTCGCCATAGGTGAATTCGCCTGTTTCGCGGTCCACGATCTTGGTTGACTGGCCAATAAACACGCCCATGCCCAGGACAGACCCTTCGCGCACAATGCATCCTTCGACAACTTCGGAACGGGCACCGATAAAGCAGTTGTCTTCGATGATAGTTGGCCCTGCCTGCATCGGTTCAAGCACGCCGCCAATGCCAACACCACCGGACAGATGGACATTCTTGCCAATTTGGGCGCAAGACCCGACCGTGGCCCAAGTATCAACCATCGTGCCCTCATCCACGTAAGCGCCGAGGTTCACAAAGGACGGCATCAACACAACGCCGGGGGCAATAAAGGCAGACTTGCGCACGACACAGTTGGGCACGGCTCGAAAGCCTGCGCCTTTCCACTGATCGTCACCCCAACCTTTGAACTTGGAATCAACCTTGTCCCACCAGCCACCACCCTGAGGGCCGCCATCCTGACGCTCCATATCCTTGATGCGGAAACCCAGAAGCACAGCCTTCTTGGCCCACTGGTTCACATGCCAGTCGCCACTGTCCTGCCGTTCGGCCACACGCAGCTTGCCACTGTCCAGCGCATTCAGCGTGTCCTCGATGGCGTCACGGGTTTCGCCTGTGGTTGCGGGCGTGATCGTGTCGCGCGCCTCCCAAGCTGCCTCAATCGCGGTTTCAAGCTGTGCGTTCGACATGCGGAGTCCCTCCAGAAATGGTCGCCGCGCTTAGACAACAATCAACGACCCCATGCAATCACATCTGGGCAAGGCGCACAGGCCACGCTACCCCTTGTCCCAAGCCTTGAAAGGACCATGACCAGATGAAAGATGACCGCCACAGCCCATTCCGTGATGCGCACACCGATCGCAAAGCCGCCGAAGGGGTGCCAGACACACCCCAAACCCGCTCGCCCGCCTATGGGCTTGCGTTCGCAGATGATGAGTTCATGTGCCGGGACGAATTGCGACCTGTGCGGTTGCAGCTCGAATTGCTCAAGCCTGAAATGCTGATGAACGAGGCGGGGATTGAATCAACCATCGTGCTGTTTGGCGGCGCGCGCATTCCTGACCCGGATCACAAGGATCAAGCACGGACCAAAACGCTGGCTGATCTGTCGCACTATTATGAAGAGGCGCGCATATTTTCCCGTCTGATGACGGAAAAATCCAAGCAAAGCGGGGGCACGCAAAACGTCATCGTCACAGGCGGCGGGCCGGGTGTGATGGAGGCGGGCAATCGCGGTGCCTATGATGCAGAGGGGGCGTCAATCGGGCTGAATATCGTGCTGCCGTTCGAGCAGGCCCCCAACGCCTATGTGACGCCGGATTTGTGTTTCAATTTCCACTATTTCGCAATCCGCAAGATGCACTTCCTGATGCGCGCACGGGCCATCTGCGTGTTCCCGGGAGGGTTCGGGACGCTCGACGAAATGTTCGAAGCCCTGACACTGATCCAGACCGGCCGCATGGAACGGGTGCCGTTCCTGCTGTTTGGCAAGGCGTTCTGGAATTCGATCATAAACTGGGATGCGCTGTCGGATGCAGGCACCATTTCGGCTGATGATCTTGACCTGTTCCGCTTTGTCGACACCGCGCAAGAGGCGATCGACGTCATCGATGCATGGGGCCCGACCGACAAACGCGGTGAGGTGCCCGGGCGCTGATTATCAGGCGGCGATGCTGGGCAATACGCACACTTCGGTGCGGTGGGGCAGTGTTTCGACCATGTCGCCTGCGTCCGTTTCGCGGATGGAAAAACCGTAGCCCGCAAGGCGGTGCTTCCATTCGCGGCGCGACAAGGCAATCTCGCGTTCGCGTGTGACAAGATCCACGATTCGAGCGTGGGCAAATTCATCCTTGTTCGTAATAATCGACATGGGTATCTCCAATTCCTCATTCCCTGAGGATCACCTTGTCGTGCCTCCGTGGCATCAATCGTTCGTGATTTGGAAATTATTGAGGCCAATTGTGGCAAAGCCGGGAACAATGGCAGCCGCCTATCCTAATCCGGCCTCTTGCGCGATCTGGGCACGGGACTTGCGGGCCCGCTCCGTCGCGGACTTCAACTGCCCGCAGGCCGCCATGATATCCTCGCCCCGCGGTTTGCGGATCGGGCTCGCATATCCCGCCTTGTAGATGATGTCGGCAAAGGCACGAATGCGATTGTTGGATGAGCGAGTATAAGGCGCACCGGGCCATTCATTGAACGGGATCAGGTTGATCTTAGCCGGGATACCATCGATCAGCTTGATCAGGCGGCGTGCGTCCTCGTCCGTATCATTCACCCCATTCAGCATCACATATTCAAACGTGATCCGTTCCGAATTCGACACTTTGGGATAGGCACGCAAGGCCTCCAGCAGTGCCTCGATATTCCAGCGCTTGTTGATCGGGACCAGCTTGTCGCGCACCTCGTCGGTGGTGGCGTGAAAGGATACCGCCAGCTGACAGCCAATCTCGGCAGCGGTGCGTGCAATCTCTGGCACAACGCCACTGGTCGACAGCGTGATACGGCGACGCGACAGCTGGATGCCCTCGGCGTCCATCGCGATCTTCATCGCATCGCGCACGTTCTCAAAATTATACAGCGGCTCACCCATGCCCATCAACACGATGTTGGACAGCAAACGGGTTTCGTCCTTGGGCGCACCGGGGATGGGCCATTCCTCAAGATCGTCGCGGGCCATCATAACCTGACCGACAATTTCTCCAGCCGTGAGATTGCGCACCAGCTTTTGAGTGCCCGTATGGCAGAACGAACAGGTCAGCGTGCACCCGACCTGAGACGAGATGCACAGCGTGCCGCGCCCCTCTTCGGGAATGTAGACAACTTCGACTTCATGCCCACCGGCGATGCGGACCAGCCACTTGCGGGTGCCGTCTTCGCTCACCTGCTTTGACACGACCTCGGGGATTTCAATCACAAATCGCTCGGCCAGTTCAATGCGATAGAACTTGGACAGGTTTGTCATCACATCAAAATCACGCACGCCCCACTGGTAGATCCACTGCCAGATCTGGCCGACACGCATCTTGGCCTGCTTTTCGGGCGTGCCATTGGCGATCAGCACATCGCGCATCGCATCACGGGTCAGACCGACAAGGTTCACAGGCCCCTCCGGCAGCTTGCGGGGGATCGTCAAAACATCCTGGGTGATCGGCGCGTCAGCCATGGCAAAGGTCCAGATAGGTAAGGTGATGCGCCCCTATATATGAAAGGTGCAGGCAATCACAAAGGGATTCGCCAAATGAAATAAAGCGACGGCATTGCACCATCGCGTCTTCATCTTGCCAGAAAAACTCTGGGGTCTGGGGCAAAGCCCCAGTCAGTCGTTACTCTGTCACAATCAGATCTGGACCCGGACAACCATACAGACTCGGCAAGGGGCCGCGCAGATCCCAATGGGCTGAAATACAAAGCGACCGTGCATCTCTGTACAGTCGCTTCTGCATGTTTGACTTTGAAGGTGGCCCTAGCCGCCGCAGCGACCTTCGGCATCCTCGACAGCGGCCGTAAAGCCCAACAAAGAGAACGTGTCCTTGGTCGTCGTGCCCCGGCTCGACACGCCGGTAACGATGGCATCCGAACCGCGTTTCATAGCGGTGACAATCTTGGCGTCATCAGCAACGGTTGCAGGCCACGCCCATTCCCCATCCGTAAACAGCTCAAACTCATTGCCGCTGATGTTTATGTTTACTGTTGATCCAGACCGGAAGGGATATCCGCCGGTAAAGGCGACTTGCCCTTTGGCTTGGGCACTTGGACGATAAAAGACCATCAACAGGATTTGGCCACGGGTCGCCGCCACGACGCGGCCCTCGCGGGTGTTCACCGTTTCCTTGGGTGTTGCGACACCCCAGCATTCGGTCGGATTGTCTTCGACAAACACGCTCCAGTCGGTTTTGGCGGCCACTCGGTTCGTGCTCTGATCCTGGGCAAAAGCTACCCCGGACATAAGCGACAACGCGCCTACGACGACGGCCATGCCCCGCAATATTCTAGATGTCATTCCCATAGTCACAGCCTCCAAGCTGTAAGTAGCCTCAATACCTGCACCGCCCCAAGGCACGCCTTTTTCAGCGCATTCTCTTGCAAGAGCGGCATTTCTTCTCGACAAGTGGCACATTAGCGCGAAACGCGCGACGCAGGAAAGATGAATTGGCGAGTTTTCGCGCAACTGTGAGGGAAAAGATGACGCATCCGGCCCATGACGCTGTAACGCTCGCCGAAATATGGCGCGGACCGTTCCTTGAAAGCGCGCATTTGGGGCACGCGGTGATCTGCGATGACAGCGGGCAGATCGTACGGGCCTGGGGCAATCCTGACGCGGTGGTGTTGCCGCGCTCATCCTCAAAAATGATTCAGGCCCTGCCCCTGATCGAAAGTGGTGCCGCCACTGCGCACAACCTCATGCCCGAGCACCTCGCGCTGGCCTGCGCCTCGCATCAGGGAGCCACGATCCATTCGAAAAAAGTCGGCGCGTGGATGGACCACCTTGGACTAGGCGATGATGATTTCCGATGCGGCCCGCAACCCTCTCGGGACGACGACGTACACCACGCGATGATCCGCGCACACGAAGCGCCCTGCCGCATTCACAACAACTGTTCCGGCAAGCACGCAGGCTTTCTGACCTTGTCGAACCATCTGGGCGCAGGCCCGGAATATGTCGATCCGTCCCATCCTGTGCAGCAGGCCGCCCTTGAGGCATTCGAGCGGATGACAGGGGAAACCTCTCCCGGTTTTGGCATTGACGGCTGTTCCGCCCCGAACCACGCCTGTACCCTGCACGGTATGGCGCGCGCCATGGCTAAATACGCAGCCGCCCCGGATGACAGCCCCCAGGGACGGCTGCGAAACGCGATGGCCCGGCATCCCGATTTGGTGGCCGGCGAAGGGCGCGCCTGCACCCGCCTGATGCGCGCCATGGCCGGGCGTGTCGCAATCAAGACCGGGGCCGAAGGGTACTTTGTCGCAATCCTGCCAGATCAGAAAATGGGTGTCGCCCTCAAGGTCACGGACGGAGGCACGCGGGCCAGCGAATGCGCCATCGCCCAAATCCTTGTCAAACTCGGCGAACTCGACCCTGATCACCCGGAGGCGCTGGCCTATACCAACGGTCCCATCCATAACTTCGCGGGCCTGCACACAGGATACCTCCGCGCCGCGCCGACGCTGCTTTAGGCGAACGACACATCCGCCTTACCCACTTCTTTTGACCAAAAATACCGCGGGGTCTGGGGCTGTGCCCCAGTCATCCCTCAATAAATTCAGACCGCGCATAGCCCTGCAAAAACAGCAGCGCAGTCAAATCCCCAAAATTCACCCGCACATCACATTGCGCAGCAACACTCGGCTTGGCATGCAGCGCAACCCCAATCCCTGCGCGGTGCAACATGCCCAGATCATTGGCTCCGTCCCCAACAGCCAAAACATCCGAATCGCCAAGGCTCAAGCGGGTCGTAATCTCCTCCAGCGCATCGACCTTGGCCTGCTGCCCGAGGATCGGCATTCCGACCTCACCCGTCAAAATACCGCCCGACGAAAGCAGCGTATTGGCGCGGTTCTCGTCAAAGCCCAAATCCGCCGCGACTGAGGATGTAAACGCGGTAAACCCACCCGACACCAACGCGGCATAGGCCCCATCCGCCTTCATCGTCGCCAACAAGGTCGCACCACCCGGCGTCATCGTAATGCGGTCACGCAGCACATCCGCAATCACACTTTCAGGCAGACCGGCCAGCAACCCGACACGCTCGACAATGGCCGCTTCAAAGTCCAGCTCACCATTCATCGCGCGGGCGGTGATCTCCTTTACCCGGTCCCCGACACCGGCCACGTCCGCCAGTTCGTCGATGCACTCTTGCTGGATCATGGTGCTGTCCATATCGGCAATCAGCATCCGCTTACGTCGCCCTTCAAACGGCAGCACGACCAGATCGACGCCATGGTCCTGCATGTCGCCCCAAACCTCCCAGCGATTGTCGGGAATGGCGGGCAAGGTGAATGCCGCAGCCTCATCAACCGCCAGCCACTGCACATCCCTCCCGCCCCAAGCGTTGCGCAGCGCGTCCGCCATCGCTGGGTTCAGCGACGGGTGGGCGGGGTCCGTCAAAAGCGTACACACAAACATGGGCAAGTTTCCGAAAGGCGACGGGTATGTCGCAAATAAATCAACAAGCGGCGCTATAGCCCCCAAACGTCGCTTGCACCACCCCGCCCGGCGGCGTACGTCCGGCAGTGGGACACCCTTCCCCAACGAAGGGCGATTATCTGTAAGGATACCAGACATGGCACTTCCACAACCGGGCACACGCCCGAGCAATCCGCGCTTTTCCTCAGGGCCTTGCGCAAAACCCCCCACACATGAACTGACCGCCTTGGCCGACGCCCCGTTGGGCCGCTCGCACCGTGCCGCTGTCGGTAAGGCCAAGTTGAAACAGGCCATCGATAACACCCGCGAAATCCTCGGTGTACCGGCGGATTACCGCATCGGGATCGTGCCAGCCTCGGATACGGGTGCCTATGAAATGGCGATGTGGTCCCTGCTTGGGGAACGGCCTGCCGAGATGGTCGCGTGGGAGAGCTTTGGCGCAGGCTGGGTCACGGATGTGGCCAAACAACTCAAGATTGACCACACCGTCCACACCGCCACCTATGGCGAGATCGTGGATATGGCAGCGCTGAATTACGACCACGACGTCTGCTTTACCTGGAACGGGACAACCTCGGGCGTACGCATGCCAAGTGGTGAGGCGATCCCCGCCAACCGCACCGGGCTGACGCTGTGCGATGCGACCTCGGCAGCCTTCGCGATGGATTTGCCGTGGGACAAGTTGGATGTGACGACCTTCAGCTGGCAAAAGGTACTGGGGGGCGAGGCGGCGCATGGGATGCTGATCCTCTCGCCGCGCGCGGTCGAACGGCTGGAAAGCTACACCCCGCCATGGCCCATGCCCAAGATTTTCCGGCTGACCAAAGGCGGCAAGCTGATCGAAGGCATCTTTAAAGGCGAAACAATCAACACGCCCTCGATGCTGGCGGTTGAGGATTACCTCTTTGCGCTCGATTGGGCGAAATCCGTGGGCGGGCTGCCGGGGCTGATCGCGCGGGCGGATGCGAATACGCAAGCCATCGCGGACTTCGTCGCGCAACACGACTGGATCGAAAATCTGGCAACCGACCCGGCGACCCGGTCTACGACCTCGGTCTGCCTCAAGTTCACCGACAAGCGGATCACAGACGGGGCAGCCTTTGCCAAGGCGGTCGCAAAACGCCTCGCGGATGAAAACGTAGCCCTCGATATCGGCGCCTACCGCGACGCGCCCCCGGGCCTGCGCATTTGGTGCGGCGGCACGGTCGAGACGTCGGACATCGAGGCCATGCTGCCATGGCTCGCCTGGGCCTTTGAGGCCGAAATCAACGCATAAACCTTGGCGGAGGACACCTCCGCCTTACCCAATCCCCTTTTTCGCAAGGCGGACGTGTCGTCCGCCATCGCTCCATCAAAGGACCACAGCAATGGCCCCCAAAGTACTCATCTCCGACAAGCTCTCGGAAGCCGCCGTTCAAATCTTCAAAGATCGCGGGATCGAGGTCGATTTTCAACCCGACCTCGGCAAGGACAAAGACAAGCTCGCCGCAATGATCGGCGACTATGACGGCCTCGCCATCCGGTCAGCCACGCGGGTGACGCCGACGATCCTCAAGAACGCGACCAACCTCAAGGTGATCGGGCGCGCGGGTATCGGCACCGACAACATCGACAAGGATGCCGCCAGCAAGAAAGGCGTGATCGTGATGAACACGCCCTTTGGCAACATGATCACGACCGCCGAACATGCCATTGCGATGATGTTCGCCGTTGCACGGCAAATCCCCGAAGCCTCCGCCTCAACCCATGCGGGCAAATGGGAAAAGTCGAAATTCATGGGCACCGAACTGACCGGCAAGACGCTTGGGGTCATCGGGGCAGGCAACATCGGTGGCATCGTATGCGACCGCGCACGCGGGCTCAAAATGAAGGTGCTGGCCTTCGACCCGTTCCTGGGCGAGGAAAAAGCCGCCAAGATGGGCGTCGAAAAGGTCGAACTCGAAGATCTGATCAAGCGCGCCGACTTCATCACACTGCACGTGCCCAAGACGGAACAGACAGCCAACATGATCACCGCCGAACGGATCGCGATGATGAAACCAGGTGCGCGGATCATCAACTGCGCCCGTGGTGGCCTTGTGGACGAAGTTGCCCTGGCCGAAGCGCTGAAATCCGGTCATGTGGCGGGTGCAGCATTCGATGTATTTGCCGAGGAACCAGCCAAGGACAATCCACTGTTCAATCTGCCCAATGTCGTTGTCACCCCGCACCTTGGGGCCGCCACAACCGAGGCACAGGAAAACGTGGCCCTTCAGGTGGCAGAGCAGATGGCAAACTATCTGCTGACAGGCGCGGTCGAGAACGCGCTGAACATGCCCTCCGTCACGGCAGAAGAGGCCAAGGTGATGGGCCCTTGGGTGAAACTTGCCGGACATCTCGGGGCCTTCGTGGGCCAGATGACGGATGAGCCGATCAAGGCCATCAACATCCTCTATGACGGGTCAGTCGCAGATATGAACCTTGATGCGCTCAACTGCGGTGTGATTGCGGGCATTATGAAACGCGCCAATCCAGACGTGAACATGGTCAGCGCGCCCATCATCGCCAAGGAACGTGGTATCCAGATCTCGACCACGAACCAAAACAAGTCAGGCACGTTCGATGGCTATATCAAGGTCACCGTGGTGACGGACAAGCGCGAACGCTCGGTTGCGGGCACGGTGTTCAGTGATGGCAAGCCGCGCTTCATCCAGATCAAGGGCATCAACATTGATGCCGAGATTGGGGCCAACATGCTTTATACCACCAACGAAGACGTACCCGGCATCATTGGCCTGCTTGGCAACACGATGGGCAAGAACGGCGTGAACATCGCGAACTTCACCTTGGGGCGTGCCGCCGAGGGCGGTGAGGCGATTGCACTTTTGTATGTCGATCATCCGATTCCGGGCGATGTGCTGAAAACACTGGACGGGACGGGGATGTTTACTCAGGTTAAACCTCTGGAATTTGACGTCGCCTGACACAGTATTGTCCTAAGGCGGAGGACACCTCCGCCTTACGGCACATCGCTTTTGCAAGGGAATCCCATGACCAGTCCGATCTATGCCATTGGCGACATTCATGGGCAGTTGAGCAAACTGGATCAGATCTTGTCTCTGATCGAAGAAGACGGTGGGGCCGATGCGCAGATCGTCTTTCTCGGCGATTATACGGATCGCGGCCCTGACAGCCGTGGCGTGATCGAGCGGCTGATCGAAGGGCGTGACGCGCATCGCAACTGGACCTTTATCAAAGGCAATCACGACCGCATGTTTGAGTGGTTCATGCAAGACCCACTTCGACACGACCCTTATCTGATGGTTGAACTGTACTGGCTGCATCAACGGCTGGGCGGCGATACGACACTGGCCTCTTATGGCGTGGATGCCAGCGGCCAGCGGCGGGAAAAAGACGTGCATGCCGAGGCACGCACCGCGGTTCCCCAAGCCCATCTCGACTTTCTGGCGGAATTGCGCATCACGCATACCGTCGGCGATCTGATGTTTGTCCACGCAGGCATCCGCCCCGGTGTCCCTCTGACTGATCAGACCGAAGAGGACATGATCTGGATCCGCCAGCAGTTCCACACCTATACAGGGCCACACCCCAAACTGATCGTGCACGGACACACACCCATCGACCGGGCTACGCATTATGGCAATCGGGTGAACCTTGATACGGGTGCCGGATATGGCAAACCCCTTACAGCAGCCGTGTTCGAAGGGGGGCAGGTGTGGACGCTGACCGAAAACGGGCGTCAGGCGCTGACACCCTGACCTAGCGCCAATTCAGTACGACCTTGCCCGATGATCCGCCTTTCATTGCGGCAAACCCGGCCTCGAAATCCGCCATATCAGAGCGGTGCGTGATCACGTTCGACACGTCCAACCCGTTTTGCAGCATAGCGATCATCTGAACTATTGCATTAGTCGGTGGTGTTGTTCGTTTTGGGCTTTTGAGATTGAGCAAGCCACACAAATCACCGTTCAAGCACCACCGTTTTCCGCACGGCATCATCCTTTGCGCTGTACGGTAGTATTTGCGATATCCGCTGTCATATCAAGACGTTGTATATTTGCTGGCTGAGCGCGACATCAGTGTGGATCGATCCACGGCTTACCGTTGAGCTTAGAAGTTTGGATCTGAACTGACCAAGCGGACCGAGAAGCATCTGCGCCGAGCCAGCGTCGATTGGCATGTTCCCTCTCAGGCATTGCAAGCAATGCCCTGTCGGGCGAGAGACCAGACCTACATCCGCGCAGCCGGACGGTGGTGCTATCTATGGCGGGCAGTCGATGCGAACGGTCAGATAATCGACTTCCCCCTCACCGCCAGACGGGATGCGAAAGACGCCAAAGCCTTTCTCAACAAAGCGATCGAGCGTGCGCGCCTGCACCAGCCCGTAACAATCGGGACCGACAAAGCACCGACCTATCGCCGCGTCATTCGTGAAATCAATCACCGATATGACCCTCATTTTGATAGCATCCGGTACGTCGACAAAAAATGGCGCAACAATTTGATTGAGAGTGATCATGCAGCTACGAAACGACTGCTCGACTGCCGACAGAGCGTCCGGTCCTTGTGATTGGCCAAAGCTACTTTGAGCAGAATAGAGACCACTAGAACAATCAGACGCGGCCACATCTATCACAAACAACCAGGTGTTCGGGGTGAAATCCGATTCATCTCTCAACTGTTTGCAACCGCATGATCCAGCGCATCAACACCACACACACACGCCATCAACCGACTAATGCAACAGTCCCCATTGAACCCCTTGCGTAATGGCCAGTGCCGGACCGGGGGTTTTTCACCCCCGGACCCCCGAACGGTATTTTTGGTCAAAAGAAGAGTCAGACAAGCGCTTCGACAATGAGCGTGAGTGCGCCACCTGCCAGTGCGCCCACGCATCCGGCCAGCACCAGCCAGCGCCAGAAGCCGCGTCGTTTTTCGGGGACGGGATTTGATTGTGCAATCAGAGCCTGTTCGACAAGACGTGGCAGGCGCGGACCAAAGCGGGTGAGGACGCGTGCGGTTTTGTAAAGATCGCTGACCACCGCCTTGGGCCCGATGGATTTCTGGATGTAATCGGTGACAACGGGCGAGGCGACCTGCCAGATGTTCGTGTTTGGATTGAGCGAGCGTGCGACCCCTTCGACCACAACCATGGTCCGTTGCAGCAGGATCAGTTCGGTGCGGGTTTCCATACCGAAGCGTTCGGTGACCTCGAACAGATAGCTCAGCAGCCGCCCCATCGAGATTTTGGAGGCATCCATTCCAAAGATCGGTTCGCCCACGGCGCGCAATGCGCGCGCAAATTCGTCCACATCCTTGTCAGCAGGCACATATCCCGCCTCAAAATGCACCTCGGCGACGCGTTTATAGTCCTTGCGGATGAACCCGAACAGGATCTCTGCGTAGACCCGGCGCGTGTACTCGTCGATATGCCCCATGATCCCGAAATCATAGGCGATGATATCCCCGTTCGGTGCGACCTTGAGGTTGCCCTGATGCATATCTGCGTGGAAATATCCGTCTCGTAGAGCGTGCATCAGAAACAGCTTCAGCACCCGCTGCGACAAATCCACCCGATCGTGTCCCGCCGCATCAATCGCCGCATTGTCCCCCATCGGCACCCCATCGGCCCATTCCAGCGTCATCACCCGACGCGCGGAATGTTCCCACCGGATCCTGGGCAATGTGAACCCGTCATCATTGGCTGTGTTGGCTGCGAATTCACCCGCAGCCGAAGATTCGAGCCGCAAGTCCAGCTCACCCTGCACGACACCATCAAAGTGTTCGATCACCTCCATCGGGCGCAAACGGCGCGCGCCCGGGGCGAAAATATCAACGATACGAGCCGCGAGGTAGAACGCGTCGACATCCTTGCTGAATGCGCGTTCGATACCGGGGCGAAGCACTTTGACTGCGACCTCTTCCCCTGTCTCCGCGAGTCGGGCCTTGTGGACCTGCGCAATGGACGCCGCCGCCACCGACGCACTGAACTCGGAGAAAATGGCATCCGTAGGTTGGCCAAGCGCGCGTTGGACTTCGTCCTTGGCCTCCTCGATAGAGAAGGGGGGCAGTTTGTCCTGAAGCACGCGCAATTGCACTGCCAACTCATCGCCAACCACATCCGGCCTTGTCGACAGAACCTGTCCAAATTTGATGTAGGCAGGGCCCAGGGCGGTGAGCGCGCGGGTGGCGGGCGGCATGGAGGGGTCGCCCTTGTAACCGAGGAATTGGAAGGGCTTGCCAAGTGCCTTGGCCACGAAGCGCAGGGCGGGCGGGGCCTCAAACGCATCGAGCACGAGGTTCATCGCCCCGGTCCGTTCCAGCGTTGCGCCCGTCCGGATCAGACGGATGATGTTGTGAGGTCCTCTCATCCGTGCGGCCTCAGATCTTCCAGCCCGAATGCAGCGCGGCAACGCCCATGGTCATATTCCGGTACTTGGCCTGCTCAAACCCGGCGGCGCGGATCATGCCAAGAAATGTGTCCTGATCCGGGAATTTGCGGATCGATTCCACAAGGTATTGGTAGCTTTCGCGGTCATTGGCGATCATCTGGCCCATGCGGGGGATCACGTTGAAGCTGTAGAGATCGTAAAGTTTCTGCATGCCCTCATTGGGCAGTTGCGAGAACTCAAGCACCATCAGCCGCCCACCGGGTTTGAGCACGCGGTAGGCCTCACTCAGTGCCTCTTGGGGGCGGGTGACGTTCCGGATACCAAAGCTGATGGTGTAGACGTCAAAGCTGTTGTCCTCAAAAGGCAGCGCCATGGCGTCGCCCACAACCCAGTCCAGACTGTCGGCCATCTTGCCCGCTTCGGCCCGTTTGCGCCCCTCGACCAGCATCGGTTCGGTCAGATCAAGCACGGTGGCATGCCCACGGCCAGCCCGTTTCAGGAATTTGAAGGAAATGTCGCCCGTACCACCGGCCACATCGAGCAGTCTTTGACCGGCACGGGGGGCAAGCCAATCCATCATCGCCTCTTTCCAGATACGGTGGATGCCGACGCTCATCACATCATTCATCACGTCGTATTTTGAGGCCACGGAATCAAACACACCACGCACCCGGCCCGCCTTTTCACTTTCGGGCACGGTTTCGAACCCAAAATGGGTGGTTTTGTCATCACTCATGGTGCGCATCTTTCTCATCTGTCAGGCCTTGTTATAGAGCGCGCGCGGGCATACACAACGTAGCCCTTTTGACGCAGGACCAATGCCATGCCCGAACTGCCCGAAGTTGAAACCGTGCGCCGCGGGTTGAGTCCGGCAATGACAGGCGCGGTGATCAAGCAGGCGGATATAAACCGGCCCGATCTGCGCTGGCCGTTTCCGCCCGGTATGGCAGACCGGCTGACGGGCCAGCGGGTGCTGGGGCTGCGGCGGCGGTCGAAATATATCCTCGCCGACCTCAGCGGGGGCGAAACGCTGTTGGTACATCTTGGGATGTCGGGGCGGATGCTGGTGTCTGGCGATCCGCTTGGGGTCTTTGTGCATGACCATCCCGCAGCACAGAAGCATGACCATGTGGTGCTGCATATGGACAATGGCGCGCGCATCACCTTCAACGATCCGCGCCGGTTCGGGGCGATGGACCTGATGGACACGGCCACTTCGGATCAACACAAGCTTCTGGCGGTGCTGGGGCCGGAGCCGCTTGGCAATGACTTCAATGAAACCCACCTGATTGACGCGTTCAGAAACAAGAACAGCCCTGTCAAATCCGCACTGCTCGATCAGAGAATCGTTGCCGGGCTGGGCAATATATATGTGTGCGAGGCCCTGTTCCGTGGCGGCATCTCTCCGGCACGCAAGGCGGGAAATATCGGCAAGGGGCGGGTCGCCGCACTGGTCCCGATCATCCGCGAGGTGCTGTCAGAGGCGATTGAGGCAGGGGGATCATCGCTGCGGGATTTCCGCCAAGCCGATGGAGAGCTTGGATATTTTCAGCACAGCTTTGACGTGTATGGGCGCGAAGGGGAGCCATGCCGGACCGCTGACTGCCCCCACACAATTGCCCGGATTGTCCAAGCAGGGCGGTCGTCATTCTATTGCCGGTCGTGTCAAACTTGACTTGAAACGGGGGCACCTCATGGTAATGCTCGCCCCCTGACGACAACAGATGAAAGCAATCCCATGGCCTATGAGACGATCATCGTCGAAGTAGAAGACCACATCGCAAAGGTGACGCTGAACCGGCCCGATGCGTTGAATGCGCTGAACGATCAGTTGATGAGCGAGCTTGCGGAGGCGATGAGCGCGGCTCAGGCCGACAGCAAAGTGCGCTGCATCGTGATCACTGGGTCGGAAAAGGCTTTCGCCGCCGGGGCCGATATCGCGATGATGAAGAACAAGACCTATGTCGAGGCCTTTACCGAAGATTTGTTTGGCCCAGAAACCGATGCGATCGTACGGGTGCGCAAGCCGGTAATTGCTGCGGTGTCCGGCTATGCCCTTGGTGGGGGATGCGAGTTGGCGATGATGTGTGATTTCATCATCGCCTCGGATACAGCCAAGTTCGGGCAACCCGAAATCAACCTTGGGGTCATGGCCGGAATCGGGGGCACACAGCGCCTGACCCGCGCCGTGGGCAAAGCCAAGGCGATGGATATGAACCTCACAGGCCGTTTCATGGACGCAGAAGAGGCCGAGCGCGCCGGGCTTGTCAGCCGCGTGGTCCCTGCCAAAAAACTGCTCGACGAAGCGATGGGGGCCGCTGCCAAAATTGCGGAAAAATCCATGATCTCGACCATGGCCGTCAAGGAGGCCGTCAACCGCTCGTTCGAAGTGCCGCTGCGCGAGGGGCTGCTGTTCGAGCGGCGGGTGTTCCACTCGCTATTTGCCACCGAAGATCAGAAGGAAGGGATGGCCGCCTTCCTTGAAAAACGCGAAGCGCAGTTCCGGGACAAATAGGGTACCGATCCAGCCTCTTCATCTTGCAAAATAAACTCCGGGGGGCCCGCAGGGCGGGGGCTGGCCCCCTCCAGGGTCGACATGGCTTGACTCGGTTTGCGGACGGACATAAAGACGCCACTTCTGAAACTACCGCACCAATAGATTGGGACGAGATAATATGGCAAATTCGCCTCAGGCCAAAAAGCGGGCCCGTCAAAACGAAAAACGCTTTCAAGTGAACAAGGCGCGTCGCTCGCGCATCCGCACCTATCTGCGCCGTGTCGAAGAGGCGATTGCCTCGGGTGACAAAGACGCAGCAGGCACCGCACTCAAGGCCGCTCAGCCGGAATTGATGCGGGGTGTGACCAAGGGTGTTTACCACAAGAATACAGTGGCGCGCAAAATGTCGCGCCTGTCGGCCCGGGTCAAAGCGCTGGGCTAAGACACGCACCGCGTGAATTTCAAAGCGTCGCATTTTTGCGGCGCTTTTTTCGTTTTTCCTATGAAAACAAGGGCCGCACAGATTCTTTGCACAAAAAGTCTGAGTCAAGATTTAAGTTCTATGGACGCACTGCGCGCGAACTTGTTACCACCGTGGTGCGACTAGGAATCGCCTTGGGGGGACAGGCCAGACATCGATACGATTGTTGCCGTATTGATCGACGGAGCGGGTAGACAAAGATAATGTAACCCGCATTTGGAATGGTGCAGTTTTGGCTGCAATCCGACCTGTCATAAAAATTGGTGTACGGTAGACGCGGAGCGCGTTTGGCCATGTTCTGGCCTTATGTGCGGTGTCTCATCTGTTAAAATCCGAAGGGATCGAGTCCGCTGGCATCTGGCAGCGGGGTGGGATCGATTTGCCTTCAAAATGAACGGGACGGAGGAGTCGTCCGGCACGGGCCGGTTGATTCTGATGGCAGATATGAATGGTTGGACGAAGATGACAAAAGAAAAATGGGGCGAACTGCGGGAACGGCTGCTTACGACGGTTGGACAGAACAATTACACCACATGGATTGAACCGCTCGACTTCAGGGATCTTGACGATGGGATCGCGACATTTGATGTGCCCACGCATTTCATGGGCAATTATGTCAGCCAGAACTTTTCCGATCTGATCCTGCACGAGCTGAAAAACGAAGATGACAGCATCCGCCGCCTCAGCTTTTCAGTGCCCGCCAATTCACAAAGCCGACCCAGCGCGATTGATACGCCTGCCCGGACGGCCGCGCCTGTGCCGCCCACGCCGACCCGCGCCCATGCTGCTCTGTCCGCCGCGCCGCTGGATCGGCGTTTTACCTTTGACAGCTTTGTTGTGGGTAAACCTAACGAATTGGCCCACGCCGCTGCCCGTCGGGTGGCCGAAGGCGGTCCTGTCACCTTTAATCCGCTGTTTCTTTATGGGGGCGTTGGCCTTGGCAAAACGCACCTCATGCATGCCATCGCCTGGGAACTTCAGACCCGCCGCCCCGATCTGAATGTCCTTTATCTGTCCGCCGAGCAATTCATGTACCGCTTTGTGCAGGCCTTGCGCGACCGCAAGATGATGGACTTCAAAGAGCTATTCCGCTCCGTCGACGTCCTGATGGTCGATGACGTTCAATTCATCGCCGGCAAGGGGTCAACACAAGAGGAATTCTTTCATACCTTCAACGCACTGGTGGATCAGAACAAACAGATCATCATTTCTGCCGACCGCGCACCAGGTGAGATCAAAGACCTTGAAGATCGTGTGAAATCCCGTTTGCAATGTGGTCTGGTAGTCGATCTGCACCCGACTGATTATGAACTGCGCCTTGGCATCCTGCAGTCCAAGGTCGAACAGCATGTCCTCACCTATCCCGACCTTCGCGTCGAGGACGGAGTGCTCGAATTCCTTGCCCATCGCATCTCCACGAACGTACGGGTGCTTGAGGGCGCGTTAACCCGGCTGTTTGCCTTTGCCTCCCTTGTGGGGCGCAAGATCGACATGGATCTGACCCAGGATTGCCTAGCCGACGTGCTGCGCGCCTCGGAACGCAAGATCACGGTCGAAGAAATCCAGCGCAAGGTCTCGGAACATTACAACATCCGCCTGTCCGACATGATCGGCCCCAAGCGGTTGCGCAGCTATGCCCGGCCCCGGCAGGTTGCGATGTATCTATGTAAAAAGATGACCTCGCGCAGCTTGCCCGAGATTGGCCGTCGTTTTGGGGGCCGTGACCACACCACGGTCATGCACGGCGTCAAGCGCATCGAAGAGTTGAAGCAGCAAGACGGTCAGATCGCCGAAGATCTCGAAATGCTGCGCCGGGCCCTTGAGGCCTGAAAACAGGTCGTAAATTCACCACAGCGGGTGCCCTATTCGGCACCCGTTTCGTATTTGAGCTCCCGGCGTCTTGACGCCGATGCCTGCGCACCCGACAAGCAACAAAATGCTTGTGATGCACGGTGGGTAAGCTAGTGTGCCCGTCCCGATGCCTGGTGGGAGAGCGACCATGAAAATCAGTGTTGAACGCGGTGTCTTGTTGAAGGCTGTCAGTCAGGCGCAGTCTGTGGTCGAGCGTCGCAATACCATTCCGATCCTTGCCAATGTGCTGATCGAGGCCGAAGGGTCTGACGTCACATTCCGGGCCACGGATCTGGATATTGAGGTCGTGGACAAGGCCCCGGCTCAGGTCGAGCGTGCCGGAGCCACCACGGTCGCTGCCACCACCTTGCATGAAATCGTGCGCAAACTGCCGGATGGCGCGCTGGTGACCCTGACCGCCGACAGTGCCGCTGGCCGTCTGGCGGTCGAAGCGGGCCGTTCCAACTTTTCCCTTGCGACGCTGCCCAAAGAAGACTTTCCCGTCATGGCATCGTCCGAGTACGCGTCGAACTTTTCCGTGCCTGCGCCCAAGCTGCGCCGCCTGTTCGACAAATCCAAATTTGCCATATCCACCGAAGAGACCCGGTATTATCTGAACGGAGTCTACATGCACATCGCAGACGGGGATGACGGCAAGGCGCTGCGCTGTGTGGCCACTGATGGTCACCGGCTGGCCCGGATCGACAGCGATTTGCCGGACGGGTCTGCGGACATGCCCGGCGTGATCGTGCCGCGCAAGACCGTGGGCGAGTTGCGCAAGCTGCTAGATGATGACGACATGCAGATCGCTGTGTCGGTGTCCGAAACCAAGGTTCGCTTTGCCACGCCGGACATTACGTTGACGTCCAAGGTGATTGACGGAACCTTCCCGGACTACACCCGCGTGATCCCGGTCGGCAATACTCGCAAGATGGAAGTGGATGCGTCCGATTTCGCCAAGGCCGTGGACCGTGTCGCCACCGTATCATCCGAGCGCTCGCGGGCGGTGAAACTGCAACTGGATGAGGATCGTCTGATCTTGTCCGTCAATGCCCCGGATTCGGGTGCCGCCGAGGAAGAACTGGCCGTCGCCTACGGTGACGAGCGCCTCGAGATCGGTTTCAACGCGAAATACCTGCTTGAGATTGCGTCGCAGGTGGATCGCGAGAATGCGGTGTTTATGTTCAACTCGTCGGGTGATCCGACGTTGATGCGCGAAGGCACGGATCAGTCGGCTGTCTATGTCGTCATGCCGATGCGCGTGTAACTTTCGCCTCCGGCGGGCATATTTTGGAACAATGAAGGGCTGGGATGGCGCTGCATCTGACATCGTTGGTGCTGTCGCATTTTCGCTCACATAAAGTCGCGCGGATGTCTGTGGATGCCCGTCCCGTGGCGATCCATGGCCCCAATGGTGCGGGCAAAACCAACATTCTGGAGGCCGTGTCACTGCTTTCGCCCGGGCGCGGGCTGCGTCGTTCCTCTGCCGAGGATATGACTCGCCGCCCCGAGGCTGTGGGGTGGAAGATATCAACGGTTTTAAACTCCTTACAGCAGGTGCATGAGGTCGAGACCTGGTCCGAGAACGGGTCCGCCCGTCAGGTTCGCATTGATGGCAAGGCTGCGGCCCAAACTGCACTGGGTCGTATTGCGCGGGTGCTGTGGCTGATTCCGGCCATGGATCGGCTGTGGATTGAAGGGGCAGAGGGGCGGCGGCGCTTTCTGGACCGCATGACGCTGAGTTTTGTGCCGGACCACGCGCAGGTTTCGCTTGAATACGAAAAGGCGATGCGCGAACGCAATCGGCTGCTCAAGGATATGGTCCGCGACCCGCATTGGTACGCAGCCCTTGAGACGCGCATGGCTGAGACGGGGGCGGCGATCCATGCCAATCGGCTGCACGCGCTTGATGAGTTGGCCCAGGCGCAAGGGGATGCGTTGACCACCTTTCCTGCCGCAGATCTGCTGCTTGAGCCGGGTGAATTGGGCATGCCTGAAGGTGCCGACGGTTTGCGCGCTGCACTGACGGACAACCGCGCCCGTGATCTGGGGGCCGGGCGCACCCTGATCGGGCCGCACCGTGCAGACCTGTTCGGGGTCTATGCGACCAAGGGGGTTCCGGCAAAGGACTGTTCGACAGGTGAACAAAAAGCGCTGCTGGTGTCACTGATCCTTGCCAATGCCCGTGCGTTGGCCCGTGATTTTGGCGCACCGCCCCTGTTGTTGCTTGACGAGGTGGGTGCGCATTTGGACGCCGGCCGCCGCGCGGCCCTGTATGACGAGATTTCCACGCTTGGGGCGCAAGCCTGGATGACGGGCACGGGCCCCGAGTTGTTCGAGACGATGGGCACACGTGCGCAATACCTGCATGTCAGCGACGTTGATGGTGCGAGCGTGGTTGCGCGCCCGTGACGCTCGCGCCGTGGGACATCGCGCTTTATACAGGTGCACTGTTGGCTCTGTTTCTGACACCCGGCCCGGTTTGGGTTGGATTGATCGCGCGCAGCCTGTCGGGCGGCTTTCACGCCACGTGGCCCTTGGCCTTGGGCGTTGTTGTCGGTGACGTGCTTTGGTCGCTGCTCGCAATCTTCGGGATCACGTGGATCCTGTCGGTCTATGGCGGGTTTCTTGAAGCGTTGAAATGGGTCTCGGCGGGCATCTTCGTCGTCATGGGGGTGCTTGTGATCCACAGTGCGGACGCCAAGGTCAACACCGACGGTCGGCTGACCCGTCCGGGCATGTGGGCGGGATTTCTGGCCGGGCTTTCTGTCATCCTCGGCAATCCCAAGGCGATCCTGTTCTATATGGGGATGCTGCCCGGCTTCTTTGATCTGACCCGGCTGACGGGGTGGGATGTGGCCATCATCGTCGCCCTGTCGATGGTCGTACCCCTGATCGGCAACCTTGCCATGGCGCTGTTCATCGATCGCGCACGGCGCCTGATGTCTAGCCCGCGCGCCTTGCGCCGGATGAACCTGACGGCTGGTGTTCTGCTGATCTGTCTGGGTCTGATTATCCCCCTGACCTGACACACAAAATCTTGCCTCGGTCACGTGACATTCCCCCTCAAAAAGCGTAAATTCAGGGCAACTAAAAAAGGGCCCGATACATGGCAGATAACGAGCAGATCCCAGAAGAATATGGTGCAGATTCTATCAAGGTTCTCAAGGGCTTGGAGGCGGTGCGCAAGCGCCCCGGCATGTATATCGGCGACACCGACGATGGCAGCGGTTTGCACCACATGGTTTACGAGGTTGTGGACAATGGCATCGATGAGGCGCTGGCAGGACACGCGGACGCGGTAACCGTCACAATTCACGAGGATTCATCGATATCCGTCAGCGACAATGGCCGGGGTATTCCGGTTGGTATTCACGAAGAAGAGGGCGTGTCGGCCGCAGAGGTCATTATGACCCAACTGCATGCAGGCGGCAAATTTGACAGCAACTCCTACAAGGTGTCGGGCGGTCTGCACGGAGTCGGCGTTTCCGTTGTAAACGCCCTGTCCGTCGAGCTGGACCTGCGCATCTGGCGCGATGGCAAGGAACATGTCGCACGCTTTGCGCATGGTGACACGGTCGAACACCTCAAGGTCGTGGGCGATTCCAACGGGCGCACCGGAACCGAGGTGCGCTTTCTTGCGTCAACCGAGACATTTTCGAACCTCGATTACTCGTTCGAGACGCTGGAAAAGCGGCTGCGCGAGTTGGCTTTCCTCAACTCCGGGGTGCGCATCATTCTGACAGATGAGCGTCCTGTCGAGCATTTGAAATCCGAGCTGTTTTACGAGGGTGGCGTGCGCGAGTTCGTCAAGTATCTCGACCGCTCCAAAGCCTCTGTCATGCCTGAGCCGATCTTTATCCATGGCGAAAAAGACGACATCGGCGTCGAGGTGGCGATGTGGTGGAATGACAGCTATCACGAGAACGTTCTGCCCTTCACCAACAACATCCCACAGCGCGATGGTGGCACGCATATGGCAGGCTTTCGCGGGGCGCTGACCCGCACCATCAACAACTATGCCCAGACCAGCGGTATCGCGAAAAAGGAAAAGGTCAGCTTTACCGGCGATGATGCCCGTGAGGGGCTGACCTGTGTGCTGTCCGTCAAAGTGCCTGACCCCAAGTTTTCGAGCCAGACCAAAGACAAGCTGGTCAGCTCCGAAGTGCGCCCTGCGGTTGAGGGGCTGGTCAACGACAAGCTAGCCGAATGGTTCGAGGAAAACCCGAACGAAGCGCGGATCATCGTGGGCAAAATCGTCGAGGCTGCCCTCGCCCGTGAGGCTGCGCGTAAGGCCCGCGAATTGACCCGGCGCAAGAACCCGATGGATATGAATTTCTTGTCCTCGAAACTGAAGGATTGTTCGGACAAGAACCCCGCCAATACCGAAATCTTTCTGGTCGAGGGTGACAGCGCCGGTGGATCAGCTCAGACCGGGCGGGATCGCAAGACCCAGGCCATTCTACCCCTCAAGGGTAAAATCCTGAATGTGGAGCGAGCACGGTTCGACCGAATGCTGGGCTCTCAGGAAATCGGCAACATGGTGATGGCGCTTGGCACCGGGATCGGGCGCGATGAGTTCAACATTGATAAGCTCCGCTACCACAAGATTGTCATTATGACAGATGCAGACGTGGACGGGGCGCATATTCGCACCCTGCTGCTGACCTTCTTTTATCGCCAGATGCCTGAGTTGATCGAAGGCGGATATCTCTACATCGCGCAACCGCCGCTTTACAAGGTCGCACGGGGCAAATCCGAGGTGTACCTCAAGGACGAGGCCGAGATGCAGGATTACCTGATCCAACAAGGGATCGAGGGGGCGATGTTGCGTCAGGGCAATGGTGAGGAAATCGCGGGCCAGGACCTGGTCCGCGTGGTGGACGAGGCACGTCAGTTGCGCCGTGTGCTGCAAGCCTTCCCCACCCATTATCCCCGTCACATTCTGGAACAGGCAGCGATTGCGGGGGCCTTTGTGCCCGGCGCGGTCGACGCGGATTTGCAAGGGGTCGCCGACAAAGTGGCCGAGCGGCTGAACCTGATTGCGCTGGAATGGGAACGTGGCTGGGTCGGGCGGATCACACAGGACAAAGGTGTGCGGTTGGCACGGATCCTGCGTGGCGTCGAAGAGGTGCGAACACTGGATGGGCGCATGATGCGCTCGGGCGAGGCGCGCAAGACCGGCAGCTTTACCGAGTCGCTGCAAGACGTCTACGGCACGCCCGCGACGCTGCATCGCAAGGATCGCTCTCAGGTGATTATGGGACCGATGGACCTGCTGGACGCGATTTTGGCCGAGGGTGAAAAGGGTCTGTCCCTGCAACGCTACAAGGGTCTGGGCGAAATGAACCCCGATCAATTGTGGGAAACCACGCTGGATCCGGATGCGCGCACCCTGCTGCAAGTGCGGGTCGAGGATATGGCCGAAGCCGACGATCTGTTCACCAAGCTGATGGGTGATGTGGTCGAACCCCGTCGCGAGTTCATCCAGCAAAATGCGCTGAGCGTGGAAAATCTGGACTTCTGATATGTTTTCCAAGGACGCGCTTGAATACACGCAACTGCCGCTGCCCGACCGGCAGGACCTGGACGATGCCGAGATGCTGGCACGCGCGGAACACTACCGCGATTTCATGGCCACGCGACATACGGTGCGCGACTATTCAACCCGGCCCGTTGCGCAGGACGTGATCGAGGCATGTATCGCAGCCGCAGGAACGGCCCCATCGGGGGCCAATCACCAGCCCTGGCATTTTGTGGCGATCAAAGACCCTGCGGCCAAAAAGGCGATCCGCGACGCCGCCGAAGAAGAAGAACGCAAGTTCTATGCCGGTGGTGCAAGCGATGAGTGGATCAAGGCGCTGGAACCCATAGGAACCAACGATCACAAACCCCATCTTGAGGATGCGCCCTGGCTGATTGTCGTCTTTGCCCAACGCTATGGCACTTTCGACGATGGGACCCGGTACAAGAATTACTACGTCCCCGAAAGCGTTGGGATTGCGACAGGTATGTTGCTGACGGCACTGCACACGGCCGGATTGGTCACGCTGACGCACACGCCGAACCCTATGAAATTTCTGGGTGAGTTGCTGGATCGGCCCGACAGCGAAAAGGCAACGATGATTATCGCTGTGGGTCATGCGGCTGAGGACGCGACGATCCCGTCGGTGGCCAAGATCAAAAAACCGCTCTCTGAAATTCTGACTGTGCGCTAGGCGATGCGGCTGATGTCGCTGGTTTACGCGCTACTCACGCTGGTCCTGATGGCCTGCGTTGGGTTGTTTTTGTTGATCTATGCGCCAGAGTCACCGTTGCCGGATGCGCTTAACCCGAGGAAACCGCTGAACATCGCCGATTCTGTAACGCCGCTGACCGCCTTCAAACTACGCCGCGCCTTGACGAATGGCGAAAGTTGCCGGGCGGCCTTGGCAACAGGCGCACAGTTTGACGCTCTGAACGATCTGGAAACCTCATCGCAATGCGGGATCGCAGATCGTGTAACATTGCGCCGGGTTGGGCAAGCCACGATGCATCCCGTCGAAACCCGGTGTCAGACAGCTTTGCGACTGGCGATGTGGCACCAGCATGGGGTGATCCCGGCGGCCACGCGCCACTTTGGGCAGGAGGTCAGGCAGTTGCATCATGCCTCAAGCTATAATTGTCGACAGATCAGAACCACCAGCGGTGGGTCAGGTCGGATGAGCGCCCATGCCACCGCAGAAGCGATTGATATTTCAGGTGTAACCCTGACAGATGGACGGCGCATCGATCTGATAAATGGTTGGGATGTCAGCGAGGCACGCGGTCCCTTTTTCAAGGACCTGCGCGACAGTGCCTGCATATGGTTTCAGGTCACGCTTGGCCCGGACTACAACGCCCTGCACGCTGATCATTTTCACCTTCAACATACTGGTTGGGGGCTGTGTCGATAACGGCTCCGGACCTGCCGGGAGCTAAGGTGGCGAGATCGTCGATAAAATCGGCCATGTGATCGACCAAAGTGAAGGTTATACAGCCGTCATCGGCATCAATGGCCTTCTGGGTCTGGGCTGTTACGCAATTGCCGTATCACTGTCCGAATTCCGGATAATCAGCGAAGAAAAACTGCCAAATGACTACAAGATCAACACATCGCTGTGATCCCTAGCACATCAAATCAGCGAGGCGCCCACAGTGACATCCCGTTTTTGCGTGTCAGGCGCCGGTTTTCCCCCTCAAAACTTCTTTGTACACGCTCACATTCGCGTTAACGTCTGTCCCACGAACATAATTCCGGGCGATCAGACTGAAATCTGGCGCCTCATACTGTTGGGAGAAAACATATGGGCAAACGTGACGAGCTGATCGCACAATATGCAGACGATCTGAAGAATAAATGCGGAATGACACCTGACATGGACCTGTTGACCAAGGTCACGATTGGTTGCGGTCCGGCGATCTACAACGCAGATGCATCAACCGTTGCAGGCAGCCAGAAATCCGAGCTGGAAACGGTAAAAGACAATTTTCTGATCAAGAAGCTTGGCCTGTCCGATAGCCCCGACCTGATGGCGGCCATCGACAAGGTGATCGAAACCTATGGCAAATCGGAGCGCAACAAGTACCGCGCCGTTGTTTACTATATGTTGACCAAGCACTTCGGCAAAGAAGCCGTATACGGCTGATCAGCCGTCCTTTTTCGCGATTTGATGCACCCGCCGTACTGGCGGGTGTTTCTGTTTTGAATTGAATGCATATTACAATGAAATGGCGTTCGGACTGTGGTTTTGGTATCAGAAACAAGTCCGACCAGAACGGTCAGGCCCGATATTTCGAACACGTGTGGTGGCTCTTGGGAGTGCTATGTGGTGAGAAAGGGTTCTGATCTTCGTCCGGTCAGAACCCTTTTTTCGTTCAGAAAAATGTCAGCGCAGTGCCAATCACCGCGCATCCAAACGTGGCATACCCCCCATCGATCAGCACCAATCGGAACGGTCGTGCACCGAACCCGTAAAACGTAGCGATCCAGGGTGTGACCAGAAACAGCCCAATCCCGAAGCCGGACACCAGCCCTTCACCCACCGAATCAATCCCACTGAGTGAAAAGACATGGCGCATCATGCCCGCCACCAAGATCGCACCAACGATGCTGGTGATGTAGGGAAGCGGGTTTGCGCTGTTGGTTGGTTTGCCGTCAATGACCGGTACACCCGACGCCTCCATCCACGGTTTGGCGAGAACGGTGTACCAAACCGCCCCAAACATAAATCCAGCGATGCCCGCAATCACAACTGCAAGAAATCCCATCTGTCCCTCCTTCGACTTTGATACCGGCAGAGTGGCAGAAAAATGCACATTTACCAAATCCAACTAGGGATCGACACCAGCCATCTCGCAAACCACAGCCCATTCCGGGGCTGTCACAGGCTGCACCGACAGGCGCGAATTTCGGATCAAAGCCATGTCGGTCAGGCGCGGATCGTCCTTGACCATTTCAAGTGTGACCGGCGTTTTGACGGGTTTAACCGCTTTGATGTCGACGCATTCCCATCGGTCGTCGTCAATTGTGCTGTCCGGGTGTGCTTCGGCAATCACTTCGACAATGCCTACGACCGCCTTTTCAGTTTGGGAATGGTAAAAGAACCCACGATCGCCCACAGCCATCTCGCGCATAAAGTTACGCGCCTGATAGTTGCGCACACCATCCCATTCCTCGCCCGTGTCGCCCTTTGCGACCTGATCATTCCAGCTCCATGTGCTGGGTTCGGATTTGAACAACCAGTAGTTCATGCGCCGATCACCTGTTTCCACGCGGTAATCGTCACATCCCGAAACAGGCCTGCCTTAGCATAGGGGTCGTTATCCGCCCAGTCCTGGGCCGCGGCCAAATCTGCTACCTCAAGCACAATCAACGACCCGCATGGCTGTTCATCGGCATCCAGAAAGGGCCCTGCCTGCCGGACAACGCCAGTCGCGTCGAGGTAGGCAAGGTGATCCGCCCGGTTTTTCATGCGTACGTCCAGCGCGCCTGACTTGTCCCAAGCCATCAATGCAAACAACATCTTATTCCTCCTTGAGCGGGCGTGCGAGCAGGTGATGCATCGCGCCGCTGATATCAATTTTGTGGTCGATCAGATCCGCGATGGTATCACAGATCGGCAAATCCAGTTCGTGCCGGTTTGGCAGATGCCGCAGCGCACGCGCGGTGCCTGCCCCTTCGACCGTTATACTGTCATCAAAGTCGGTCCCCGCACCAAGGGCAAGCCCAAGCCGATAGTTGCGCGACTGATCTGATGTGCATGTCAGCGTCAAATCCCCTAGCCCACTCAGCCCCATCAGCGTTTCGGCGTCGGCCCCCATCTGCGCCGCGATTCGTCGCATTTCTGCAAAGCCGCGCGTCATCAGTGCCGCCCGCGCACTATCACCCAGACCTGCACCCATCACCGCACCACAGCCAATGGCGATCACGTTTTTCAAGGCCCCACCAAGCTCGGTCCCAATGACATCCGCTGTACGATAAAGTCGCAGCGCAGGTGTCGCAAGCTGCGTCTGGATATCTGCTGCGACCTCCAGATCATTGCAGGCGAGGGTCAGTGCAGTTGGCAGTCCACGGGCGATGTCGTGGGCAAAGCTGGGCCCGGTCAAGACCGCGACATGCCGTGCATCGCTCAAGATTTTGGAGGGGCCAACACCAGTTGTTACCTCTATGCCTTTGCACGCCGCCACAACTGTATAAGCCGAGATATCCAGATCCGTTATGAACCGCCGTACCTGTTGCAGAGGTATCGTCAGAACAAGGATATCATGGTCAAAAACAGTCTCTATGTGGGGCGTTATGACAACGTGATCCGGAATATCAATGCCCGGCAGGCGGCGCTCATTGCGGCGCGTTTCGTTGATGTGTTGCGCCTGGCCGGCATCGCGTGCCCACAGGGTCACTGGTTGGCCCAATGCAACGGCTAGGGCTGTTCCGAATGCACCTGCCCCGATGATTGCGACGCTCATGCTTTGGCCCCCTTCTTACCGGACCCGAGCATTGAGGCGCTTTGAGTATCAAGAGGCATACGAGGACGCGCCGACAATCCCATCCCGTCGGGGCCGCGGACCTGCATCTGTTCGACCCCTGCGGCTGCAATCATCGCCGCATTGTCCGTACACAACGCCAATGGAGGGGCCAGAAACATGGTGCCGTGGCACTCTGAAACAGTCTCTAACAAGGTGCGAATATACATATTTGCAGCGACCCCTCCTGCCACACAGAGTGTTGGTGCTGCTGGATTTAGCGCCAGATAGACCTCGAGCGCCCGCTCGCTCTTGCGGGCCAAACTGTCAGCGACAGCCGCCTGAAACGATGCGGCAAGATCAGCCTGATCTTGCGTCTTCAATCCACCCTGTCCTGCAAGAATATCGTCCCGCGCGCGCAACACCGCCGTTTTCAAACCCGAGAAGCTGAGATCGCAACCGGGTTTGTTTGCCAGTGGCCTCGGAAACGCAAAGCGCGCAGGATCGCCGCCCCGTGCCGCAACCTCAATCGCGGGACCTCCTGGTTGATCCAATCCAAGCAGCCGTGCGACCTTGTCGAACGCCTCACCCGGCGCATCGTCGATGGTCCCGCCTAACCGCTCAAACCGATCCGGTCCGTGTGCAATCAGGAACTGGCAATGCCCCCCCGACACCAGCAGCATCAGATAGGGAAAGGCGACACCATCCGACAGCCGCGGCGTCAGCGCATGACCCGCCAAATGGTTCACCCCATAAAGCGGAATGCCTGTGGCCATCGCCAGCCCTTTGGCCATCATCACACCAGACACAACGCCCCCGATCAGGCCAGGTCCACATGTGACGGCTATCGCGTCAATCGCGCTCAACGGCAGGTTGGCCTGTTCCAATGCGGTCGCGATACTGACGTCCAACCGCTCCGCATGGGCGCGCGCAGCAATTTCGGGCACGACCCCGCCAAACTGCGCGTGCAGGTCGGTCTGCCCATAGACGACCGCGCCCAAGACCTGCATGTCGCCCGGCACACCGCGCACGACCGCAGCAGCCGTGTCATCACAACTGCTTTCAATTCCAAGGACTGTGACGGGCTGATCCATAGCCATGTTCCGTTGCACCAAGAGCCTGCGCGGGGTAACAGCATAAGCTGTGGCAAACAATGCACCCCGCACCCCCGTCCCACTGGTGATGACCCGCCCGCGCGCGGCCTCCGAAGCTTTCGTGGCAAGGTTGAGCCGTGACGTGGCAAACCGAATTACCCCCATCTACAGCCCGCTTATCGACATCGTAGGCATTGGCGCGGATTTTGAGATCGCACGCGATCACGGCGTCATTTTCACCTCGGGTAACGGTGTGCGTCATGCGCCGCACGGCACTGGGCAGGTGGCGTATTGCGTTGGACGTGCCACGACTGAATTGGCCCAATCCCGTGGGTGGACAGCACAGCAAGCAGGCGGTGACGCCCAGTCCTTGATTGAACAGATCATACGTATTCACCCAACACAGAGACTGTTTCACCTGTCCGGCACATATACGCGCGGCAATGTTGTGGATCAGTTGCGCAGCGCCGGATTGAAGGTCGAGCGGCGCGCCGTTTATGACCAGCCGTTGCACCCGCTATCCAACGACGCGCATGCAATTATGCAAAGCGCACCTTTTGTGTGCGTTCCTTTATTCTCGCCGCGCACGGCCACGCAATTTGCGGAGCATGTTATCCACCCTAGCTCTGTTCATATCATCGCGCTGAGCGCTGCAGTGGCGGAACCATTGCGCGGTTTGGGTATTGCGTCGGTGACAAATGCCGCCCGCCCCGATGCGGACGCAATGCGAACGGCTATCGCATCGGTGGTTTGACGACGAGGACCCTGCCACCGGGTTGAGGGTAACGAGGTCGCGGAGTAGTGTTTAACACGGCGCAGCACCGCAAAGTAGAATCGGGGGAAGACCTTGGCCAAACGTAAGAAGCCGGATGAGGCGAAGACGCCAACACCTACGAAGACCGGGTCGGATGATGTAACGCCGCCTACGGACAATGGTGCGCCACATATTGACATCGGTTCCGATGATTTGTTGCCCGATGCGAATGTTAAAACAACCGATAATGCCCCCGACGCGGTGGATGTGGCCCCAGATGTCGACGGCGACGTGGCTGATGACATGACGCCAGAGCCAGAGCCAGAGCCAGAGCCAGAGCCAGAGCCAGAGCCAGAGCCAGAGCCAGAGCCAGAGCCAGAGCCAGAGCCAG
>NZ_CANMEU010000002.1 GCF_947497045.1 uncultured Tateyamaria sp.
TACCTTTCGATTGGGGTGTCCAGGCCCGGATCAGAATGGCGGAAAACCGACTGTCATTGGTGGTTTGAAACGGCGCGCACCTAACCTTTGTGTTGCAAACAATTTCTTTGAAAATCCTGCCCGTCTTCAAGCCCGGACAGAAGATGTCGGGCGGCTGCTATGCGGCCTTGCTCATTTCTTGTATTCGAAACCAAGGAACCCGGGTTGTCTGATTGCTGCGGCAAGTGCGATATACGTGTGACAGAAGTGGAAGGCCGCAGTGTGTGTATTTCTTGGTTACGTTGCTTCCACAGTGCTTCCGTAGATCCAAAATACGATTTCCCACGGCGCACCACAGTGAGTAATACTTTGTTGCTACGTGGAAAAATGGCTCCGGCGGTAGGGATCGAACCTACGACCAATTGATTAACAGTCAACTGCTCTACCGCTGAGCTACGCCGGAACGGTTTGAGGCGTATAGCAATGCTGATTCACCTCGTCCAGAGGGTTTGCGCCTCTGATCGGGAAAAAAGTTTATCGCGGCCCCGTCGCCTCGAAAATGGCATCTGCATGCAGTGCGCCTTGCGTTGCGACCCGGGATTTTCCTGCAAGGTCAATAAGATGCGCCAGCACGTTTCGTGTGGCCGCCCCCAGTAATGTTGGCGGCGTATCCGTATAGACCGCCCGCGCGATCTGAGCGGCAGTGGCGGGGCCGGCTTGCAAGACCTCAAGAATGGCCGCCTCGCGCGCGCGGCGGTGTGCGATCAACCAGTCAAGACGCCCGTGCGGGTCCATGATCGGCGCGCCGTGGCCGGGGTAGAATACCCGCCAATCGCGCCAGCTGTTGAGGTGGTCACAAGAGGCCATGAAGTCCGTCAGATCCCCGTCCGGAGGCGAAACCAGTGAACTGGCCCAACCCATGACGTGATCGGCCGTCAGGCAAGCATCCCCGATCCCCAGGCAGATATGATTGCCGAGATGGCCGGGGGTGTGGATGACGTCGAGCGTCCAATCACTGCCGCGGATCTGTGCCCCGTCGCCAACAACGTGATCCGGCACAAAGGTGGTGTCGATGCCTTCGCCGCCGCCCACCAGATCGGTTTGGGCAAGGTGCTCCATGACCGCGCTGCGGCCTGCGGTAGCTGGTCCGAACCCGAAGGTCGGTGCCCCGGTCGCTGCGGACAGGGCACGTGCGAGAGGGGCATGATCAAGATGGGTGTGCGTGATGACAATATGGGTGATGCGTGCATCCGGCCCGCAGGCCGCAAGGATCGCATCCAGATGTGCCGGGTCGTCGGGGCCGGGATCAACCACTGCCAGATCACGCGAGCCGACCAGATAGGTATTGGTGCCGCGATAGGTCATGGGCGAGGGGTTGGGGGCCACGATACGGCGCAGGCCAGACTCCAGGTCCTCGACCTTGCCCGGAACGGGATCAAAGGCGTCAACTTGCATGTTCGCGGCGTCCCTTTTCACCTTTGCGTCTTTCACCCCGCCGGCAGGGGCGCTAGGTTCGCGCCCATGTCGTTCAAATGGCTCAAGCGTTACATGCCGCGCGGGATTTATGCCCGAGCCGCCCTTATCCTGTTGCTGCCGGTTGTGGTCGTGCAGCTTGTGGTCTCGGTCGTGTTTGTAAAGCGGCATTTCGAGGAAGTCTCACACCAAATGTCGCAAGCGGCCGCGCGCGAGGTACGTCTGGTGCTGACCAATATCGAAAGTGCGCCGCGCCGCTCGGAGATCACCACGGCGAGCGCCCCTGTGGCCACCCCGCTTGCCATGACCGTCACACCTGTTACCGATGCTGCACTGGATGAGCCGCACAAGCGGGCGTGGTATGACTTTTCCGGTATCGTGATCACGGATCGGCTTGAGGATGCGGTGCCCGAGGTCGCAGTGGTGGATCTGTCCAATGACCGACGGGTGCGTCTTGTTCTGGACACGGCCATGGGGGCGGTCGAGGTGAGTTTCGATCGTCGTCGCGTCTCTGCCGCGGCCCCGCACCAACTGTTCGTCAACATGTTGTTCTTCAGCGTGCTTGTGACCATTGTCGCCTTTATCTTTCTGCGCAATCAGTTGCGTCCGATCAAGCGACTGGCGCGTGCCGCGGACGCGTTCGGGCGGGGCAGGGTGATGCCCTATTCCCCGTCAGGGGCCACCGAGTTGCGCGCGGCGGGTACCGCCTTTGTTGACATGCGCAACCGGATTGAGCGGCAGATTGAAACACGCACGCTGATGTTGTCGGGGGTCAGCCACGATCTGCGCACCCCTCTGACCCGGATGAAACTGTCTCTGTCGATGCTTGAGGATGACGAACGCATCCCCATGGAGCGGGATGTGGACGATATGCAGCGCATGATTGACGCATTCTTGTCCTTTGCCAAAGGCGACAGTGAAGATGATCCCCAGGACACGGACCCGATCGCGCTGGTGCGCACCTTGGTCGAGGATGCGCAACGCGGGGGGCAACCTGTCACGCTGGTCGAAAGCGAGGGTGCAGGCGAGATGCCATTGCGGGTCATGGCCATTCGCCGCGCACTCGACAATCTGGTCAGCAATGCGGTGCGGTACGGGACGCGGGCCGAGATATCGGTGCGTCTGACTGACACGTTCCTGCGCTTCAGGATCGAGGATGATGGCCCCGGTATTCCCGAGGGCGACTATGCGGATGCGCAGCGCCCCTTTACCCGGCTCGACAGTGCGCGCAATCAGGACAAAGGGTCAGGCGTGGGGTTGGGCCTTGCCATTGCCACTGATATCGCCCGCGCCCATGGCGGCGTGCTGCGATTGGGCCGGAGTGAGAAGTTGGGCGGCTTGCGTGCCGATATCGTCATCGGGCGCTGAGCCTTGTGCCGCAGCGGCACGCTTGCGCCTGGCGCAATTGCCCATCTTAGTGATGTCCTGACCAAGCAAGGAACCCGCCCCATGACCCCCTATGAGATGATCCGCGCGCAACTGAGCCAGGTTGTGCCCTTTGCCAACCATGTCGGCGTCGAAGTGGTCGAGGTGGGCGATGGCACCGGGATCACCGCTCTGGATCAGCGCGAAGAGACATCGAACCACATTCAGTCCCAACATGCAGGTGCGATGTTCACTCTGGGTGAGGCCGCATCAGGCGCTGCCCTAGCAGGGGCCTTCGGGCCGATGATCTTTCAGGCGCGCCCCGTCGCTTCGGGGGCGGCCATTTCATATGTAAAAATCGCCAAAGGGCGGCTTGAGGCGCATGCAAGTACAGACCGCCCCGCCACGGACCTGCTCAAAGAGTTCGATGAGGTGGGCAAGGTCGCCTTTGACATCAATGTCGATATTCGCAACGCCGAAGGCGACACCGTTGTGACCATGACCGTGGGCTGGCATGTGCGCAAAGCGTAGAGGGCGGATATGTTGGTAGGCCCGGCAGGACTTGAACCCGCAACCAAAGCGTTATGAGCGCTCTGCTCTAACCAATTGAGCTACAGGCCCGCCAAGGGTTGGAATACCACCGGGGCGATACGTGTCAAGCGCCCCTTAAAAGGTAAAGCGGGACCCGATGAACACCACATCGGTGTCCTGAAAATCCTCTGCCGGGGTGGACACCTCATAGGTGCGGTAGCCCGCGTAAAACTCGGTGTTCCACTTGTCGACTTTCTGGACCACGAAAAGGCTGAAGGATTCAGAATCGCTTCCGTTCACGTTCTGATCGCTGCCATCGTAGTAATCGAACGCAAAGGATGTACTGCCCCAGGGCAGCAGCTCTTTTTGCTGATAGCCAAGCTTGAGGTAGTAATAGCCCGGATCATCGCGCCCCTCTACGTCCAGATCATCCTGCGCCGAGGCAAAGGTGACATTTAGGCCGGTGGGCTCGTGAAAGGCCGAGACCGAGCCTGCGATCCGATCAGTGTCGTCAAGTTCGGCAAAGGTGATCCCGCCGCGAATGCGAAAATCGCCCATCTTGCCGGTGTAGCGCAACACGATATCGTTCTGGTCGTCTTCGCCGATCGAGGCCGAAGCCACAAAGCCGCCACCGAATGTGGGCGTGTCATAGCGGAACCTCTCGATCCGGGTGATCCCGTCGAAGTTCGAAAAGAAATCGCCGATGTCGTTTGAGCTGAAGTCGTCGGTGGCCGTGCGCAGGATCTGTCCGCCTGCAATCAGACCCACAGCCGAATGGTTGCCGATGAAGGTGCCGGACGTGTCGATCTCTGCAATCCCGTTGGAGGCTGCATCGCCCTGACCGTATGTGAAGGTGCCGTAGGGGGTCTGTGTGAACACTTCGAATTTGCGTTCATTCGATACGGATGAACCGACGTCGGAATTGAGTTGACTGATCACGTTCGAAGACGAGAATTCGAATTCATATTCGACATTGCCCCCGATGACATAGTTCCCGAAATCATAGGAGATGCTGGAGCGCAGCCGGGTCGAGGAGTTATCGTTATCGACCCAGAATTCGTTGGATTCGACACCGTCATCGGTGAACAGCACACCGCGGTTGATCTGGCCGCCAAAGGTAAACTTGAACCCGCCATCTTCGATATTGACGACCTGAGCATACGCCAGCGTCGGTCCGAGCGTGGATGTTGCGAGGCCGATGAGACAGGTCAACAGGATGTTGCGCATGGCACATTCCTTTCAAAAAGAGAGCATGTTTCAAGAACGCCCGAAAGGCGCGCCTCTGTAAAGTCAAATGTCGGCCGGCTGCGCAACAGATGCCTGTTTTGTGATATTCTCGTAATACGCCCGCACACGTGTATTTCCTTTTGCAACCGCGCCCGAGTTCGCGATATGGGGCGCATGACCTTGGGAGTATGCACATGAGCGAGCACAAGACTGGAATGACCTATGCCGATGCGGGCGTCGATATTGACGCGGGCAACGCGCTGGTCGACCGGATCAAACCGGCGGCAGCGGCAACGACGCGGGCCGGTGTGGCCTCGGGTCTTGGCGGCTTTGGCGGCTTGTTTGACCTCAAGGCGGCGGGCTTTATCGATCCGGTTCTGGTGGCGGCCACGGATGGTGTGGGCACCAAGCTGCGCATTGCGATTGACACCGGCAATGTGGACGGCGTGGGTGTCGATCTGGTGGCCATGTGCGTCAATGATCTGGTCTGTCAGGGTGCGGAACCTTTGTTTTTCCTCGACTACTTTGCGACCGGCAAGCTGAAGCTTGATCAGGCCGCCCGCATCATTGAAGGGATTGCGCGGGGCTGTGCGGCGTCGGGTTGTGCATTGATCGGGGGCGAAACGGCCGAGATGCCGGGCATGTATCCGGCGGGTGATTTTGATCTGGCGGGCTTTTCCGTCGGTGCGATGGAGCGGGGCACGGCCTTGCCCGCAGGCGTCGCTGCGGGGGATGTGTTGCTGGGCCTTGCCTCGGATGGGGTGCATTCCAACGGCTATTCGCTGGTGCGCCGGGTGGTCGAGGCCTCGGGGCTGGCCTGGGACGATACGTGCCCTTGGGGCGACGGCACATTGGGCGAAGCGCTGCTGACCCCCACGCGCCTTTACGTCAAAGCGGCCTTGGCGGCGATCAAGGCGGGCGGCGTGCATGGTTTCGCCCATATCACCGGCGGCGGGCTGACCGAAAACCTGCCCCGCGTGCTGCCGGACGGGCTTGGTGTAACGGTCAACCTGAACGCTTGGAATTTGCCGCCCGTCTTTGGCTGGCTGGCGCAAGTGGGGGGTATGGCCGAGGCCGAAATGCTCAAGACCTTCAACGCAGGCATCGGCATGGTTGTTGTCGTGGCCGCGGACGCGGTCGAGGCCGTCACCGCAGCGCTTGAGGCCGAAGGACAGGATGTGGTCCGGATCGGTGATGTGGTCCAGGGTCAGGGTGTCACCTATTCCGGTGCGCTTTTGTGACCAAACGGGTCGGGATTTTCATCTCGGGCGGGGGGTCGAACATGCGCGCGCTTGTGCAGGACATGACGCGCGATCATGGAGGGTGTCCGGCGCTGGTGCTGTCCAATAACGCAGGCTCCAGCGGCATCGCGTGGGCGCGCGGGCAGGGGATTGCGACCGAAGTGGTCGATCACCGCCCCTTTGGCCCAGACCGCACCGCCTTTGAGCGCGCCCTTGACGCCGCCCTTGCGCCCCACGGGCTTGATATCATCTGTCTGGCGGGGTTCATGCGGGTGCTCACGGCTGGTTTTGTCGCCCCATGGCAGGGGCGGATGCTGAACATCCACCCCTCGTTATTGCCCAAATACAAGGGGTTGCACACGCATGCGCGCGCACTTGCGGCCGGCGACACGGAGCATGGTTGTACCGTGCATCTGGTCACACCCGCCTTGGATGACGGGCCGGTCCTGGGGCAAGCCAAGGTTCCTGTGATCGAGGGGGATACGCCCGAAACACTGGCCGCACGGGTGCTTGTGCAGGAACATGCGCTTTACCCCGCGGCACTGCGTCGTTTTGTGGATGGAAACATGACGCCTTTCACGCTCTAGTCACTGTGCGGGGATTGGTGTAGACCCGAACACCCAATGGCGCAGGCCCCAAAAGCAAGAAGCTACATATGAAAACCATCACCACGACTGACGCACTGGCCGCCTATTGCCGCGAGGCCGCCACCCACGATTATGTCACGGTCGATACCGAATTTCTGCGCGAACGGACCTATTACTCCAAACTCTGTCTGATCCAATTGGCAATGCCGGGCACAGACGCGTCCAACGCGGTGCTGGTGGACCCGTTGGCCGGGGGGCTGTCGCTTGAGCCGCTCTATGAGCTGTTTCGCGACACATCCGTGATCAAGGTGTTTCACGCTGCCCGTCAGGACCTTGAAATTTTCTATGTCGATGCCGAAGTGTTCCCGACGCCGCTGTTTGACACGCAGGTGGCGGCGATGGTCTGCGGCTTTGGCGAACAGGTGGGCTATGAGACCCTTGTGCGCAAGATTGCCAAGCAACCTCTTGATAAGACGTCTCGTTTCACGGACTGGTCACGCCGCCCGCTGACCGATGCGCAAAAGACATACGCCATCGCAGACGTCACCCACCTGCGCCAGATCTATGAATTTCTCGCCGCCAAGCTGGCCGAAAGCGGTCGGGCACGGTGGGTCGAGGAAGAGTTGCAGGTGCTGTTGTCGCACGACACCTACATCGTCAAACCCGAGAACGCGTGGAAGCGGGTCAAGACGCGCACGTCTTCGCCCAAATTCCTCGCCATCGTGCAAGAGCTTGCCGCCTTCCGTGAGGCCCACGCACAATCGCGCAACGTGCCGCGCAACCGGGTGTTCAAAGACGACGCGCTGGTGGAACTGGCCAGTAATAAGCCGAAATCCTACGAAGATCTGGGCCGCTCGCGCCTGTTGCTGCGCGAGGCGCGCAAGGGCGACATCGCGGATGGGATATTGGAGGCCGTCAGGCGCGGGATGAACATGGACCCCGAGGCGATGCCCAAACCGGACCGGTCCCGCGAAAAACTACAGGTCAATCCGGCGCTGGCGGACTTGCTGCGCGTCCTGCTCAAGGCCAAGACGGAAAGCGCAGGCGTGGCGGCCAAATTGATTGCCTCTGCCGCGGATCTGGATGCGCTGGCCGCAGGGATGCGCGATGTTGCGGCCCTCGGGGGCTGGCGGTCGGAAGTGTTTGGCGAGGATGCGTTGCGCTTGTGCGACGGACGCGTAGCCCTGACAGCCCAAGGGGCTGACGTCAAGATTATCTATCTGGACGAATGACTTAGCGGCGTGCGCTGCTTTGTGCGTTGCGTCCGCCTTCGACCCGGATGGACCGGATATCAGCCAATTTGCGATCGGTGATCCGGTCAGCGACCACAAATGTCCGCTGGCGCTGCGTTGTGGTGCGTCGGCGGTCTTCGGGGTGGACCCCCTCGACCTGATAGACCAGAACGCCGTCCTCGTCAGGTTCCAGATCATCATTCGCCGGGATCAGACGCACGTCATAGACATTGTCTACATCCGCAATCGCTGTAGCCCGCACGATGGCCCCGCCGGGCACACGTTCGATGACCAACTCGCTGACCTGATCGATGGGTGTGCCGAAATACTCCTCGTTTCCACGGCGCAGGCTGGCGAACAGGCCGGGGCCGCGATCAACGGGTATCAGCGGGTTCACCTCTTTGGGTTCTTCGGAGCGTTGGACGGGTTGCGACCGGCTTTGGCCAAACCAGTTAAAGGGGTTGACCCGGCTGTCGCGCACTGCCCCGCAGGCGGTCAGTGCGATCAATGCAACGAAAAGCGAAACGGTTCTGAGGCGCATGGTCTGCTCGTGTCCTGTTTTTATGGGAATGTGGTAGCCGAACTCGCTCCGCTTGAAAAGCATACATTGCCGGGCTGGACGTTTGGGCCGCGCGCCCCTAGGTCCGGTGGGACAGCAAAACCGTGAGGCCCCGATGGCAACTGCCGCATTCGAAGAGATCGTAGAGGACTTTGAGTTTCTGGAGGACTGGGAGGACCGGTATCGCCATGTCATTGAACAGGGCAAGGCGATGGACCCGTTGCCTGATGCGCTGAAGGTGCCTGCCACCAAGGTCGATGGGTGCGCGAGCCAGGTGTGGCTGCATCCGGTGATCGAGGATGGCAGGTTTCATTTTGACGGTGAAAGTGACGCGATGATCGTGAACGGGCTGATCGCTGTCCTGCGGAATCTCTACAACGGGTTGACCCCGGCAGAGGTGCTGGCCGTGGATGCGCGCGCCGAAATGGTGCGGCTGGGTTTGAACGATCATTTGTCGGCACAACGCTCAAACGGATTGCGTGCGATGATCGAGCGGATCAGGCTGGTCGCGGCAGAGTAGGGGCCTTGGATGGGTGAAAGAGACCTCTCCCGCGCGGCCTGCCCAGAAATGCGCATCCGTTGCCGGACGTGAATATCACCTGTATCCCTGCGTCTTTCAGTCGAGTGCCGAGGTCTGCGTGATGGCGTGTTTTCCGAGGGCCTTTGCAAGACGTGTCCGGGCCATGCCACGGGTTGCTGTGAAGATCCCGGCGCGGTCAAAGGGTTTCGAAAAGCCGCAATAACAGGTGCCTAAGCGTTAATCGATAATCGTTGACAATCTGGTGGGGGACTTTTACGTTCAAGACCAATATCTGCTTTTCGGGCGTGATTGTGTTCGCCGTTTGTGTGTCACGATGAAGCTTCCGGATTGCTCCTTTAGCCAGGGGAACGCGCCGTGATTCAAAGAGTCGTCTTAAGCGAACAGGTCAAGGAGGAGCTCCTCGATGATATCTTGTCCGGTCGATATAAACCAGGAGATCGGCTTGTTGAATCGCAAATTGCCAAGCGTATGGGTATCAGCCAGTCACCGGTCAGAGAGGCCCTGCGCGACATGGTCGCGATGCGGTTCGTAGAGGTTGTCCCGCATAAAGGTGCGCGGGTCCGGCGGGTTGAGGAGCGCGAGATACTCGAAATCTATCCGGTGCGCGCAAGCCTTGAAGAACTGGCAGGGCGGCTTGCCGCGGAAAATGCAAAGCCCCATCTGGGCGAGCTGGAACGTGCTGTCGAGCGGATGACCAAGGCGTTCAAGATGAAAGATGCGCGCAAGATGGCTCATTGGGATGTGCAATTCCATCGCACCATCATGGAAGCCACCGGCAACCAGATTCTGATCGAGACATGGGGCTCGCTGATGATTGAGGCGCGGACCTATGTGACCCTGAGCAATCTCATGGCGCGGGTCCCCGACCTTGACCTTGCGGACTGGCACGACCCCATCATCGAGGCGTTGCGTGAAGGCAACCCGGAGCGGTGCGGGGCGGAGATGCGCAATCACGTCGAGGCCTTTGGCGAGGTGATGAAGAACATTTTCGACAGCAAGCAGGGCACGACCGATCCGGACCGTCAGACCGCTTCAGTGGATTACCCCGCTGCGCCAACGGCGCGCACCGGTTAGGCGCGGGCAGGGTTCCGGGATTTCCGAGCATGGTGGTATTTTGTGATGCGTAAAGTGACACTTGCGTTCCTGCGACATGCGAAAGTGCCGTCGCACGAGGGCGATATGCCGCTGACCGAGGATTCAAGCCCCGACATTGAAGCGGCGGTGCCACGGCTGCGAAAACTGGCCTCTGCAAACAGCAAATTTCTGTTTTTGGCGACCAAGACCCATCGGTCGCGTCAGACGGCCGAGGCGCTGCGGGCTGCGATCGACCCTGGCGCACCCGAGGTAAAACCCGCCTGGGGCCTGCGTAATCCTGATGTCTATCTGGCTGGTTCGCGTGTGGAACTGGGGTCCAAGGCGGAATTCTTTGCATCGCAATGCGCCTATTTCGAGATGACGCCAAAGGCTGTGCGGGGCCAGACGTTTTATGATGGCTTTCTGACCGCGCCAGATCGCATCGAATACTGGCTATTCAGCAAAAACCCACCCGGCGAGAACGCAGCGGCGGTTGCCAAGCGGGTGTTGCAGTTCGCGCAAAGCTTTCTGGCGGCGCCTGACCAGTCCGACCTTGTGGTTGCCTGCGTCACCCATTCGCCGGTGATGCGTGCGATCCTGCTGGAAGGTCTGGGCCGTGTTGACACCGGAGAGCCGAACTGGGTCGAAGAGATCGTGCTTGAGGTGTCTCGGGACGGTATGGCCTATCGGTTCCGTGATCACGTGGGAACCTTGCCGCTTCTTCCTGAGTAGGTGCAACAGAAGCGGCAACTGTTTTGCATTGCTAAAACCATTGGTTTGGCAATCAGAATGCGATCGCTTTGCTCATTGCCGCATTCTGTTGTGTTTGACACTCTGTGACACCCCAAAAGGGTGTGGCCGGAACATGCCGAAATCTCTTGGAAATCGAAAAACTACCAATGCAGGTGCAGAAAATTGAACGCGCCCGCTCCATAGTGGTGTCCAATTTAATGCATGTAAGTCAATTTGTTAGAGCGTGTTCGTGTGGATGATCTGAGTGTCAGATGTATGGATAATGAATTATCGATAATCGCTTGACTTAAAATATGATCGCTGCTTATGCTTTCGAAATTCACGAGTGGAACGCTGCGAGCTCTCTGGGAGGACATCATGGGTTTGGATGAAACAAAGGTGCTGGGCCAAAATCTGGGTTCGGACGATTTCCCTGTGGCATGGGATACAGGTGAGGGTGACCTTTTCTGGATCCTTGATGATCTGCATTGCCCCAATCCACTGTCGCCGATGTTCTTTGACATTGGTGGATGGTGGCTGACCTGCGACCATATGTTCCGACGGTTCGGAACGCCTTTTGCAAGTGACTGGATCGCCAAAAACGTGAATGGCTACCTTTATACGGCGGCGCTGCCAGCCACGCCCGGCATTCATGTCGAGGCGACGGAATATCAAAACCGGTATGTCCCACGGGTTCCAAGAGACGAAGAATATGCAGGCAAGATCGGGGCTTATCTGGGCAACGTGCTGCCTCACTACGCCGAAAATTTCCTGGACTGGTGGAATGACCGCATTCTGCCCGAGATGAAGACGAATTTCGCCTACATTGATGGGTTTGACAAAGCGGGCGCAAGTCTGACGTCACTGGCGGTTCTGCTCGAAGACACCATCGATATCCATGACCGACACTGGAAAATTCACTGGATGCTGAACTTTGCCCAGTTCTCTGCCACGATGGCGCTGAACGGCGCGATTGACGAATTCAAGCCCGATGCCGACCCTGCCTTGAAGGGACGTCTGCAGAGTTCGGTCAAGGATCGCAACTGGGACTCGGTCGAGGCCCTTTGGAAGATGAAAGAGGCCGTGAAGGCGAACGGGACGCTGATGGGTGCCTTCAAAGGGTTCACCGCGGCGGACGTGATGGAAACGCTGCAAGGCTCCGCTGACGGAAAAGCCTTTGTCACGGACATGCTGGAGCCCTATCTGGAAGAATTCGGTCATAAGGCCTTGTGGAGCCATGAGACGATGTTCCCGCTTTGGATGGAAAATCCGGGGCCGGCGATCGAGGCGGTGCGCGGCTATGTCGTGTCGGACTACGACTATCCCAAGACGATCAAGGAAGTCGAAGATGACCTGAAGGCCGCCATCGCCGAATGCATGCAAGGCGTTCAGGGCGAAGCGGCAGACAAGCTGCAAGCCGCACTTGACCAGTCATTGAAGATGAACCCGCTGACGCCGGATCACCATTTCTACATCGATCAGGGCACAAACGCACGTCTGCGTACCGTGCTGATCGCCATCGGCAACAAGATGGTCGAGATGGATATACTGGACGACAAGGAAGACATCAATTTCCTGCGCTATAACGAATTGCGGGCGCTGGTAGGGGACAAAGACGCCTATGACGCGCGCGAGATCGTCTCGGATCGGCGCGACGAACATGAGGAAGCAACTCAAAAACGGCCACCCGACTGGCTTGGCACTGTCACGCAAGAGGCGCTTGACTTCCCTTATGCCGGTCTGTGGGGCTTTCCCGAGCGGTTCTATCGTGAGCCACCAACCAAGGCAGGTGAAATCACCGGGCTGGCGGCCAGTCCGGGCGTGATCGAGGCGAAGGCCCGCGTGATTACCTCGCTCGACCAGTTCCACACGGTGCAAGAGGGCGAAATCCTTGTCTGCCGTATGACCAACCCGGCCTGGGTCGTTCTGTTTACTCAGATTTCTGGCCTTGTGACGGATGCTGGCGGGACGACCTCGCATTCGGCCGTGGTGTCGCGCGAATTTGGTTTGCCAGCCGTTGTCGGAACCTCGGTTGCGACCAAAGATATCAAGACCGGCGACACGCTGCGTGTGAACGGCACGACCGGTGTTGTTGAAATCCTGAACTGATCCGCAGCAGTCTTTCGCCCAAGCAAGGATACCTCTCATGGCACCTCGCATGATAGATCTATCGATGCCGGTTCATGCCGAGATGAAGTTGTTTCCGCGCATTGAGAAATTGCGGATGGAGATGAAGGAATCCTGGTCGGAATTTGCCGCAGGGATCGGTGCCAACGAATATGGCGAAGACCATCTGACGGCCCATTACGCGGTGACCCTGAGTGATCATGCGGGCACCCATATTGATGCCATCAAGCATATGGGGCACGAAAATTCACCCGGGCCGGAGGGCATACCGCTTGAATACTGCTTTGGGGACGGGGTTGTGCTCGATTTCCGTCACCTCGACTACGGCACGGCGATCACCGTGCCGGATATGGAAAGGGCGCTGTCCAGGATCGGCTATAAGATCAAGCCGCGCGATATCGTGCTGATCCGGACGGGCGCGTCAGACTATAACGACGAAGATCGCTATCTCACGGATCATGTGGGCATGTCGGCAGAAGCCACCAAGTGGCTGATCGATCAGGACTGCCGGGTGACAGGCATCGACGCACCAACCTACGACCCGCCGATCTGGGCCATGTTCGAGACGAGGAAATTCTGGCTTGCCCACAAGGTCATGCAAACGGACCCTTACTGGCATATCGAGAACCTTGTGAACCTTGGCGATCTGCCGCCGCATGGGTTCAAGCTTTCGGTCTTTCCAGTGAAATGGGTCGGCACAACAGGGGCCCCGGTACGTGCCGTGGGAATGATCGATGAGTGAACACGTGATCTGGTTTTCCGAACCGGCCTGCTGTGAGGTTGCAAATGCAGGCGGCAAGGGGGCGAGCCTTGCGTCAATGACGCAACAGGGTTTGCCGGTGCCCGGTGGTTTCGCCGTGCCCGCAGATGTTCTTGCGACATGTGTCGATGCTGAAAAGCTGCGCGCATTTGCCCGTGCCAGGGACCACTACGCCGCTATCAAACTGGTGGAAGAAACAGCCATCGTGCCTCGGGCGGTGCTGGATGCCTACGCGGAACTTGGCGGTGGCATGGTTGCGGTCCGGTCATCGGCCAGCGCCGAGGACAGCGAAGCGGCGAGCTATGCCGGGCAGCAGGAAACCTATCTGGAAGTGTCTGGCGCAGAGGATGTACGCAGGCGCGTCATCGATTGCTGGGCCTCGTTCTTTTCCGAGCGTGCGCTGTTCTATCGCGGCGAGAAGGGCTCGCTTGATGACCTGCGCATGGCTGTCGTCATCCAGAACATGGTCGATGCCGACAAGGCCGGGGTGGTCTTTTCGAACCATCCCGTCACCCGCCGCAAGGACAGGATGATGATCGAAGCGGTGCATGGCCTCGGAGAGCAGGTTGTCTCGGGTGAAGTGACGCCGGACCAGTATATTGTTGACCGAAAAGGCCGCGAAAAGAAATCACAAATCCCACATGGCGGTGTTCTGACACAAGCGGAGCTGACCCGGATATCGGAACTCGCCGTGCAGTTGGAGACTCACTACGGCAAGCCGCAGGACGTCGAATGGGCGATCTTCCAGAACGATGTCTTTTTGTTGCAATCCCGGCCGATCACGGCGTGAGCGCATAGGCTTAAGGGCCAGAAGGACTACGCGGTTCCCGAATGGATCGAAACCGTGCGGGGCGATGGGTACATAACGGAGGAGACTGATCTATGGACGTTCAAAAACTGTTTGCAGCGGCAATTCTGGCGCTTGTTCCACTATCGGCATTGGCAGAGACACATGGCCCCACATTGCCAGCACTCGTGATGCAGCCCAACGCCGAGCGCGTGACCTTCGAACATATCGATGCGCTGAATGCCTGCGATTGGGACAGGCTGATGGCGCAATACCCCGAAGAAGTTCTGTTCATCCTTCCCAACGGTGTCTGGGTCGAGGGCCGCGCTGCGATTGGTGATGTCTTTGCCGGGTTCTGCACGCCGCGCGAAGAGGGCGGCTTTCTGGGTGCGACCTTTATCGCCGAAAAGGTGAAGACCGTCGGTGACACCGTGAACGTGTCCTGGCGGGTCGAAGCGGACTGGTTGGCCGAACCCTACAAGGGGGGCGACGCCTACGTCACACGTGACGGGCTGATGTACGCGCAGGTCACCACATTCGATCCTGCCGATATGAAATTTGCTGAGTAGCGGAAAAGGTTGCATGCCCCGGACGGGCATGCGGCACCGCGGATCGATGAAAAGGAACTGCCTGGGATGCTCTTGATCGACGCCATCTTTATCGGCCTCTTGGAAGCCTCGCCCCTCATTCTGGCGGCGATGGGCTTTACGCTGATCTTCTATCTCAATGGCTTTATGAACATCGCCTATGCAGAAAGCATCACCTTCGGTGCATACTTCGCGGTCTTGTTCAATGTAGTGCTTGGGGCGCATTTCTATCTGTCTATCGTGCCATCGATGCTGTTGTCGGGCTGCCTGAGTGTGGCAGTTTACCTCGCGATTTTCCGCCCCGCCCTGAACCGTGGCGTCGGACCGACAGAGATGATCATCCTGTCTGTCGGGGTGTCGTTCATGCTGCGCTACGGGCTGATCCTCGTGGTCGGACCCGAGAACCTGTTCCTGAATGAGCCCAATATCACCTACATGCAGTTCATGGGGCTGGGGGCCTCGAACCTGCAACTGGTCGCTTTGGTGCTGGTCTTTGTTGGTGCGGGCGTCCTCTATTGGATGATCTACAACACGGGCCTTGGCGAGCAGATGCGCGGGCTTGCCAACAACCATGATCTGGCAATGGCAAGCGGGATCAACCCGCACCGCACGTCCGTGGCCATCTGGTTCATTGCCGGATGCGCGGGCGGGTTGTCGGGTGTCTTTTCCGGCGTCTTCGCACAGGTGACACCCTATATGGGTTGGAACGTCATTCTGATCACCATGCTGGTGACCATCGTGGCCGGTATCGGCAGCGTCCGCGGGGCTGTGATCGCCGCCGTTGTGGCCGGTGTTCTGACCGCTTTCATCACATTGGTCACCAAACCGCTTTATTCCGAAGTGGCCCTGCTCATGGCGTTTATCGGGGTTCTGACCTTCCGCGGCGCGAGGACAGCATAATGGACTACCTGATCTTCTCCTTCTCGCTGATGCTTGTCTACATCGGGTTGGCACAACTCCTGCACGTGCAATTTGGCCTTCTTGGTATCCCGAATTTCGGTGTCGTGGGTTTCTGGGGGCTGGGCCTTTATGGAACGGGGGTTCTCTATGTCAGCTATGATGTCCCGCTCGTGCCTGCGATCATTGTTGCGTCGCTTATCGTGGCGGTGGTGTCTTATGTGCTGGCGTCGATGGTGCTGCAACGCAGTGGGCAGGCCATACTCGCCGCGACACTGGCTTTTGCTGCGATGGTGGCCACGCTGGTGGTTACCGAAAAGCAGCTGACAAATGGGGTCCAGGGCCTTGGAACCATCGGGTTTCCGTTCGGCGATCTTGCATCGCGCAACGTTGTCTATTTTGGCGTGCTGCTGGCGGTGGTTGTGGCGCTGATATGGGTTTCGGCCAAGCTGCGCGACAGCCGCATGGGCCGTATGATGATTGCGATCCGCGACAACGAGGAACTCGCGGCCAGTCTGGGCAAGGATACAGCAGGCACCAAACGGACGGTGTTCGTGGTCACTTGCGCATTGATGGGCCTTCTTGGGGGGCTGACGGCACCACTGCATCAGTTTCTGGTTCCCTACCATCTTGCGCCATCGTTGACCTTCGCGGTCTGGATTGCGCTGGTTCTTGGCGGCAAGAGCCATAATCTGGGTGCGATGATCGGGGTCTTCGCCACCTTCGGGCTGTTTGACATCCTCATAGAGACCTACGCCCCGGTGCCTGCCGAACAGGCCATCATGCTGCCGAACTTCAAACTGTTCTGCTATGGCGTCCTTTTGGTGATGATCATCATGTTCCGTCCAGCGGGTATGCTGGGCGAGGACCGTCCCCGCCATCGTGCGCGTGCCGATGCCGCCCCCGCCAATGACACAGCGGTCAAGGAGGGCTGAGCGATGAAACTGGAAGCCGAAAACCTGACCAAGGCCTATCACCAGCACGAGGTGGTCAATATCGACAAGGTGGCATTTGGCGCGAAGGGTCTGGAAGGTCTGATCGGGCCCAATGGCGCGGGCAAAAGCACCCTGATGGGTCTGTTGACCCGGCGGATTGCACCGACAAGTGGCCGGATCCGGCTTGATGTGGGATCGGGATCCCGGGAACTGAACCCGTTGAAATCGCATGAGGTGGCGCGCATCGGGTTGATCAAGACCAATCAGCGTATTCAGGGGTTTGACAGCCTCACGATCCGCGACTCGCTCCGGCTTGCGGTCACATCGCCCAGGTCCGAAGGTTTTATGAGCATCTTCGCGGGCGAACGGGACCCCGAAGACGTGGAAGAACGTGTCTCGCGGCTGATCGAGGCTTTTCCCTTTACGGACCGGAATGGCTACGCCCGTTCAGGTGGCGAAAAGAAGTTGGTCGACATCCTGCGTTGTCTGATTGCCGAACCCAGGCTTTTGCTGATGGACGAACCCACTGCGGGGCTGCCTGATGATATCACCCGCACTGTTATGGACATTGTCCGCCAGAAAGTGGCCGACGGAAAGATGCGCGTGGTTGTTGTCGAACATGACCTGCCGCTGATCTGGGAATACTGCGACTACGTTCATTTCCTGTCCGAAGGCAGCATCCTGTTCGAGGGCGCACCCGAAGAGGTGAAGTCCAATCGTGTCGTCGCTGAAAAGTACATGGGGGTGTAGGACATGTTTGATGTTCAATCACTGCGCAGCGGCTATGGCGAAATGTCTGTTCTCAAGGACCTGACATTCTCGGTCAGCGACGAGATTTTTGCCGTGTTGGGCGCGAATGGTGCAGGCAAGACGACGCTGTTGAAAACCCTGGCGAGGCTTTTGCCATTACAGGCTGGCAGCCTGTCGTTGAATGGGGCTGACGTTTCAAGATCGCCAGCCTATGCGATGCCGGATGCGGGCGTTGCCTATGTGCCGCAAGAGGAAAATGTCTTTCCCGATCTGTCGGTGCAGGAAAACCTGTCCATCGGCGGGCGGACCGGACACCGCACGAAAGCAGAGAAGATCGAAGAGGTCTTTGCGCTCTTTCCGCGCCTGAAGGAACGGCGTGGACAGGCCGCAGGCTCGCTGTCGGGCGGGGAGGGGCAGATGCTCGCCGTGGGTCGTGCGCTGATGCAGGATCCCAAGGTGCTGTTGCTGGACGAACCCTCAGCAGGGCTTTCGCCGCTTTTCGTGGATGCACTGTTTTCGAGCATCGCCGAAACCCGCAAGGAAAGGGGTCTGACCATCGTTCTAGCGGAACAGAACGCGGTCAAGACACTCGAAATCGCGGATCGGGTCATGGTGCTGTCGCTTGGCGAAATGCACCTGCTTCGCCCGCGATCCGAACTGCAAATGAGCGACATCACCGCCGCTTATCACATCTGAAGTGCAAATAAAGTCGACCAACGGAGGAGATATCAATGAAACGCAGAAATATGTCGTTGAAAGGCGCAATCGCCCTTGCCGCCGCGCTTGGGGTTACAGCCCCCGCACATGCCGAGGGCGAAATCGTGGTCGGTCATCTGACCTATCACACTGGTGAATTCGGTGCTTTCGGGCCGTTCTTTGATGGCGTCGCCGAAATGGTGCTGTCCAAGATCAACGCGGACCCGCCGCTTGGCATGCCGATGCGCGCGATCCACCAGGACATCGGGACCGTCGGAGAGGCCCGCGCGGCGCGCAAGCTTGTCGACAGTGACGGGGTGCAGGTCCTGCTGAACCCGGCGCATAGTTATCTGTCATATCGCGAATTCATGTTGGAAAAGGTGGCCGAACAGGGACTGCCAATCATGCCGTCAGTTCATGGTGGCGCGATAGAAGGCACAATCGGCGGGGTCGCAGACGAACCGATTTTCCGCGGTTCCCCGCTTGATACGGCCAATGGTACGGCAGCCCTTCTGCACGTCAGAGATGCCGGCAAGAAAAACGTCGTGATTATCGCCACCGAAGTCTCGGGCTCACAGCTCCAGAAAGAGGCCGCTGTCCGCACCGCCGAGGCGATTGGTTTTGAGGTCCTTGGCGACTTTGACATCCAGGCTGGTGAAAGCAACTACCGCTCTGTCGTTTCGCGGATTGCGCGGCTCAACCCCGAAGCGGTGGTGATGTTCTCATCCCCGCAGGCCGGTGGCAGCTTTGTCAAGAACGCGGCAGAGAGCGGCAATTCGTGGTACATCGTTGGATCGGGCGAATGGCAGGAGACCGAGTTCTACGACACTGCCACCCAAAGTGCCCTCGCACAACATGAAGCCGTGGTGCTTGCCGCAAACTCGCACAGCGACAACCCGTCATTTGAGCCATATATGGAGTTTGCGAATGCATCGCAGTGGATCGATGACATCGGGGATCCATCCAACTCTTACGCAATCCAGTATTATGACCTTCTGGTTGCCTCGGCGCTGGCTATCGAAAAGGCTGGTGAGCTGAACACGGCAAGCTGGACAGATGCCATGTATGCAGTCACCGGCGGCGAAGGCAAAAAGGTCTATTCCTACGAAGATGGATTGGCTGCGATCCGCGCGGGCGAGGACATCAACTATGACGGTGTGACGGGTTCGATGGAATACACCGACACCGGCATCGTCTCGGGTCTGTTTGGCATCTTCGCTTGGCAGGACGATGGCACGCTGAGCCAAATCGGCAGCGTGGATGGGGACGCCGTCCTGGAACTTGAAGCCATGTAGGTGGCGGCCCCGGGTCGGCGCCACCGGCCCGGGGACGACGCGAAACCGGCCGTGCTGATGATGCGTGCCAATTGAAAGGAACTTTCGATGGATATCAGGTGGTATGGGCATGCGTCCTTTGGGCTGCGCCCCGAAAACGGGGTGTCGATCATCACTGACCCCTATACGCCTGAACTGGTGGGTTATGCCCCGATCCCGGACTCAGCGGACCTCGTGGTGGTGTCCAGTACAGATGATGATGGCCATTGCCGCGAGGACCTGGTGCCGGGCGAGCACGCCGTTCTGAATGCACTGGATGTCGTTGCCGAAGGCGGCAGCAAGACGGTGGAGGGCATCGAGTTCACCGCCATGGGTGCCATGGAATGGGAACATCACCCGTTCCATGATGTACCCGGCCAGAATGCCATGTACCGTTTCGAACTTGACGGACTCAAGATCGCTCATATGGGAGATGTGGGAAACCGGCTGACGTCAGAGCAATTGGATTTTTTCGAAGACGTCGATGTTCTGTTGGCGCTGACGGGGGCTGCGCTCACGATCAAGCTTCCGGACCTGATGGAGATGATCCATCTCAGGAAGCCCAGGCTTGTGATCCCCATGCACTACCGAACGCTCACATATAAAGGTCGTCGCGGGGCCTGGATCGAGGACTTTCTTGCTCATTTCAATGATGAGCAGGTCGACTACGCCTTTGGCTATGATGCCAGCATCACCACAGCCGACATTCCGACCGAAACCCGGGTGCTTGTCATGGATTACTATCGATGAGCAGGACGGGGTAGGGACCATGAAACCATTTGATTTTATCATGCCCGGCAGTCTGTCCGAGGCCTATACCGTTTGGGAAGAACTTGGGCCCGCTGCCCGGTTGTTGGCCGGTGGCACCGACCTGACCGTGGCGCTGCGACATGGTCATCTGGCCACGGATGTGGTGATCGATCTCAAGGGCATTGCCGAGTTGAAGCCCGATATTGAGGACGATGCAGGCTGGTTGCGGGTGTCCGCAGGCACGACAATGACGACACTGTGCCGCTATCTGTCTGAACGGGCGTTATTGCCTGCGCTGCAAGAGGCGGCACGGGTCGTGGGATCGATCCAGATTCGCAATCGCGCAACACTTGCAGGCAATGTTTGCAACGCCTCGCCTGCTGCGGACACCGTTCCGGTGCTGGCCGCCCTTGGCGCAGAGGTGGAAATCTGTGGCCCCGAGGGGACGCGCCGAACACTGATCACGGCTTTCATCGAAGGGAACCGTCAAATCGATCTGCAGCGTGGCGAAATCGTCACGGCAGTGCTGATCCCCAAACCACAAGGCCGCCATGGGTGCGCCTTTGACCGGATTACGCGCCGCCGGGGCGTTGATCTGGCAACCGCGAACCTGTGCTGCAATATCGATGACAAAGGGGCCGTGCTGTTCGGCCTTGGTGCCGTTTCACCCCGGCCTCTGGTGCTGACAGACGAAAGCGGTGTGATGGGTGACCCAAAGGCAAATCACGAAGACCGAGCCAAGGCAATTCAGGTGATGGCTGCCAAGGCCCGTCCCATCTCGGATGTGCGGGCCAGTGCCGATTATCGCTCGGCCATGCTCTGTATTATGGCGGATCGTGCTTGCAAAACGGCCCATGCCCGGCGTGCGGGAGGTATGGATGCCTGACACGCTCAAATCCCTCGGCGGGCCTGGCGCCAACAGCGGGGCCACCACTTTGGGGTCCCTCAAGACCATGGATCTGATGGTGAATGGCCAGCCGGTCACCCGCGAGGTGGCGGCACATATTTCACTCCTTGATTTTCTGCGCGACGACCTGAAGCTGAAGGGCGCCAAAGAATGCTGTGCGGTCGGCGAATGCGGGGCATGTACGGTGCTGGTGGACGGAGAGCCGGTGAATGCCTGCCTTCTTCTGGCTGTCGAAGGGCAGGGAAAGTCCATCGAAACCATTGAGGGCGTGTCGAAGGGCGCGCAGCTTTCAACCGTGCAGCACAGTTTCCTCAAATGCGGCGGCGTGCAGTGCGGCTTTTGCATTCCGGGTATGGTCATGTCCGCCGAGGCGCTGCACCGTGCGATGCCTGAGGCGGGCGAGGTGCAGGTGCGCGAGGCCCTGTCCGGCAATCTTTGCCGCTGTGGTGGCTACAACCGCATGTTTGATGCGATGCGCGATGCTGCGGGACAAAAAGTGCAATGCCACACCACCGCGCCGATCACGGGAGCGACGGTCGGGGCCGATATCAGTCGCCTCGGCGGTGTCGAGCGGGTCAACGGATCTCAGGAGTTTCTGGCCGATCTCGACATTGCCGGAATGGCGCATCTGAAGCTCGTGACGCTGGATGTCGGGCGTGCGCAGATCAAAAGGATCGACACCTCCAAGGCGCACGCGGTGCCCGGTGTGATCGATGTGGTGACAGCGGCAGACCTGCCGCAGCCTGTGGCTCGCTTTGGCCCGGCCTATCAGGATCGACCCATCATTGCGGTGGGTGAGACACGCTATCACGGTGAGCCCGTCGCTGCCGTGGTTGCCGAAAGCAAGGACATAGCGGCATATGCGGCGGGGCTGGTCGAGGTCGAACACGTCGCATTGCCTGCGGTGACGTCGATTGATGCAGCCCTTGCCCAGGGTGCGCCACTGGTGCAGCCCGTCGAACTGCGCCCCGACGATCCGCTGGCGGGCTCCAACGTGTTGAAAGAGCTGAATTTCGGTTGGGGGGATGTGGATGGAGCCGCCGCCGATCTGGTGGTGGAGAAGACCTACACCTTCCCGATGGTGACCCATTTCGCAATCGAGCCGCATGGTTTCATCGTGGATGCGCAAGAAGACAGGATGAAGATCTGGAGCCCGGTGCAGCATCCGTTCCTGCTGCAAAAGATCATGGCGGGGCTGTTTGATCTGCCGCTTGGTGCGGTGCAGGTGATTGCACCGGACCCCGGCGGCGGTTTTGGCGGCAAGCAGATGCCCAAGTTCGAACCGCTCGTTGCGGTGGTCTCGCGCAGGATCGGTCGCCCGGTCCGCTTGGTGTTGACACTGGAAGAGACGTTTCAGGCGGTCCGGCGCGCCGGTGCAAGGATCCATGTGCGATCCGGCTTTTCGAAGGATGGTGATCTTTTGTTTCACGACATCCAGTCGGACTATCTGATCGGAGCATATGTCGACATCGCTGAGCGCGTAACAACCAAGGGCAACTACCTGGCCTGCGGGCCTTATCGGGTGCCGAATGCGCGGATCAGGGCGCGGCCCGTCTTGTCGCATACAACGCCCAGCTGTGCTTACCGTGGTTTCGGGACGCCGCAGGTGAACTGGGCGGTAGAAGGTCAGATCAACGAGGCCGCGCGGCAACTGGGGATTGATGGTCTGGAAATCCGGCTGCGCAATGTGGCTGACAAAGGCCAAGAGATTGTACGAGGTGAGGTGCCAGCAGACGGTCACTGGTTGCAGGCCGTCCAAAGGGCCGCCGATATGCTGGGCTGGGACACGACTAAGCCTGCCGGGCGCGGACGTGGCATTGCGGTCGGGATCAAGGCGGGCGCCACGACGGGGCTGTCGAATGCGATGGTGCGATTGCTTGCCGATGGCAGCATCCTGGTCTTTGCGGGCACGTCGGACATGGGGCAGGGGGCCCGGACGATTTTTGCGCAGATTGCAGCGGATGCGCTAGGCGCACCCTATGATCGGGTGTCACTTATCATGGGGGACACGGATGTCGTGCCCTTTGACCTTCAGACCTCGGCCAGCCGATCCACCGTTTTCATGGGAACAGCGATCACCCGGGCGTGCGAGGACATCCACGCGCAAGTCATCGAGTTGGCCTGCGACACGCTAGGGATCCCCGAGACCGAGATCCGCATCGAGGGCGGTGTCATCGTGTTACCTGACCGACGTGAGCCTATCTTTGATTTTGTGCAGAAAAGCCTCGGTTCATGGAATGGTGAACTGATCGGCAATGGCCGTATGCGCAAACCGAATGTCGCAGAACACCCCTTGGGTGGTTCGCCCGCGTTCTTTGAGTTCAACTGCACGGCCTTTGAGGTCGAAGTGGACCGGGACACCGGTGAAGTGATGATCCACAAGCATGTGACGGTCGGTGACGTCGGTAAGGCGCTCAACCCTCTGCATGTGGAAATGCAGGACGAGGGCGCGGCGATCATGGGGCTTGGCCACTCGCTTTACGAACAAATCCTGATGGATGACGCGGGCCGGATCCGCAACCTTGGGGCCATCGACTACCGGATCGTAACAAGCAAGGACATGCCTGTCCGTCTGTCCACCGGCATGATCGAGAATGAGGACGGGCCCGGCCCAAAAGGATCCAAGGGCGTGAGCGAGGGCGCGATCCTGTGCACGGCGCCAGCTTTGGGCGCGGCGGTCGCGGATGCCATCGGTGTCGTGATCACCGACCTGCCCATGACGCCGGAACGCATCTGGCGCGCGATTCAGGAACAAACTCTAGGTTAGGGAGCAACGAGATGCTGATGCGAAGCGATGTGATGGAGGCACTGGTTCTCACTGCGCCACGTGAATTCGAAATCCAGGAAGTGCCGGTGCCCGAAATCGAGGGTGATGAGGTGCTGTGCAAGGTCGATACGACCTTCATTTGTGGCACCGATCCTCATATTATCCAAGGTGACTTTCCCGGGTTTTGGCCGCCCGCCTTTCCTTTCACGCCCGGGCACGAATGGTCCGGCACCGTTGTCGATGCCGGGCCGAAGGCGGCGGCTCTGGGTTGGAAAAACGGCGACCGGGTCTGTGCCATCTCGCATGTTGGCTGTGGCTATTGCCGCAACTGCATGAAAGGTCGCTATAATATCTGCTTGAACTACGGTGATCTGGAAAAGGGCCACCGTCAACATGGCCACATCACGCCGGGAGCCTATGCGCAGTATATGCGCGCATCGGTAAAGAGCCTTTATCGGATTCCCGACGACATGGACCTGGAATATTCCGCTTGCGTCGACCCGCTCAGCATCGCGCTCTACACGGTCAACCGCTCCAGATTTGAACCGGGTGACGATGTGTTGATCATGGGTACGGGGCCACAGGGGCTGATGGCCCAGCTTTGTGCTCAGGCGATGGGGGCAGGCCGGGTGATCATCGCGGGAAGTGGCGAACGGCTGAAACTGGCGGTTGGGCTGGGTGCGGTCGGAATTGATTATCGCGAAAACGATGTGGTCGAAGCCGTCAGGGATATGACCGATGGGTTGGGTGTCCCGCGCGTTCTGGAATGCGCAGGGACGGCCAAGGCGATCAACGACGCCTGTCTGGCCGCGTCCAAGGGGGGGGTCGTGTCGATGATCGGTATCCCGCATGAAGACCCCGGCTTGCCGATAAAACGCATGGTGCTGGACGAGGTGGAACTGATTGGCAACCGGGCCAATCCGAACACGGCTGAACCCGCCATCGCGATGATGTATGAGGGCCGCGTCAATCTTAAACCGCTTCTGACCCACACCTTCCCGCTGTCGGATTTCGCCACTGCACTCGACATGTACGAGGGCCGAAGGGATGGGTCGATGAAGATTGCGATCAAACCCAATTGAGTGCGGCGTGCCGCCAAAGACAGGAGACTTTGAACATGTCCGTCACCATCGAATGCGTATTGGATTGCAACAATCACCTTGGTGAAGGGCCGGTTTGGGATGTTGATGAAGGGCGACTCTACTGGCTTGACTGCACCGGACCGCGATTTGGCAAGAAGGCGGTATGGCGCATGGACCCCAGGACAGGCAAAGTCGAAAGTTGGGACCTTCCAAAGGATATCGGCGCGATGGCGCTCCGAGAAAAAGGCGGGGCTGTGGCTGCAATGTGCGACGGGTTCTATTTCATGCATTTCCATGGTGACAAACTTGAACTTGAGCTGATCCAGGAGGTGGACGCAGACATCGAACGGACCCGTCTCAACGACGGCAAGGTAGATCGTCGTGGCCGGTTCTTTGCGGGCGGTATGGATGATCTGGAAGAGTTGAGGAACTGCGGCCTTTGGCGGCTGGACCCTGACCTTTCGTTGACACAAGTCGAAGAAGGCCTGATGTGCACGAATGGCCCCTGCTGGAGCCCGGATGACAAGACATTCTATATCGCCGACACCTTTATCGAGGAGTTCTGGGCCTATGACTATGATATCGAGACGGGGACCCTTTCAAACAAGCGCGTACATGCCACGACAAAGGACGACGAAGGGGTTGCCGATGGATCGACCGTGGACGAGGAGGGCTTTATGTGGAACGCGCAGCTGATCTCGGGTGATCTTGTACGTTACGCCCCTGACGGGTCGGTTGAGCGGCGCATCGGGATGCCGGTCAAGAACATCACCAGCGTTATGTTTGGCGGCGACAATCTGGATGAGCTGTACGTGACGTCGATGGCGCGGGTAAAGCATCCCGCGGTCCATGACATGTTCGCCAAGCAGGCAAAGCCACAGTTTCAGGCGGGGAGCCTCTTCAAGGTCACGGGCCTTGGCATCCGGGGTCTGCCCGAGCCGCGGTTTGCGGGGTGATGCAATGACCGCACAACAATCTGGCAAAGTCATCATCACCTGTGCCGTGACCGGGGCAATACACACGCCTTCGATGACGCCCTACCTGCCGATTACCCCTGACGAGATAACCCAGGAGGCGCTGGCGGCTGCCGAAGCCGGGGCCGCGATCCTGCATCTGCATGCGCGCAACCCCGAAACCGGCCAACCTGATCAAAGCCCGGAGGGTTTCGCCTCTTTCCTGCCGCGCATCAAGCAGGGCACGAACGCGGTCATCAACATCACGACCGGTGGCAGCCCCTACATGAGCGTGGCCGAACGTGCAGCCCCGGCCGCGACATACCAGCCCGAGGTCGCGTCCTTGAATATGGGGTCAATGAACTTCGGGCTTTATCCGATGCTCAAACGCTTCAAGGACTTCAAGTTCGGTTGGGAAAAAGCCCATCTTGAAGGGTCTCGCGATCTGGTCTTTCGCAATTCGTTCCAGGACATCGAGTATGTGCTTGAGACCTGCTATGGCAACGGCACGCGGTTCGAGTTCGAATGCTACGATATCTCGCATCTTTACAACCTCGCCCATTTTGCGGATCGGGGACTGGTCAAAGCCCCGTTCTTTGTGCAGTCCGTGTTTGGCCTGTTGGGCGGAATTGGGGGGCACCCCGAGGATGTGATGCACATGAAGCGCACGGCTGATCGGCTCTTTGGCGATGATTATCGCTGGTCGGTTCTGGGCGCAGGGGCGAACCAGCTGCGTATCGCTGCGCAGGCGGCCGCGTTGGGTGGCAATGTCCGCGTGGGGCTGGAGGACAGCATTTGGGCCGGGAAGGGCAAGCTTGCGACCTCGAACGCGGTGCAGGTGAGGAAGGTGGCGCAAATAATCGAGGGGCTTGGCCTCAGCGTTGCGACACCGGACGAAGCCCGCGAGATGCTCGCTCTCAAGGGCGGCGATCAGGTGGCTTTTTGATCGATCAAGCGCCGCGTTTTGCCCGATGCGGCCATCAGGATGAACCCGGTTGAGGTGCGAGTGACAGCTCAATCTTTTCGCAGAAGCGGCCGATGACGTCGTAGGCTTGGAAAACGAGGGGCCTGACGATCATATGATCCCCAAAGGCGGGCAGGGTGAACAGGTGCGGGAGCGGTCAGCACACCCAGGAGTCCTTTTCGACAATCGCTTTGATCATCCCAATTTACCATTTGCCAAGAAGCTTCTTCGCGATAACCAGCATCAATCATGCCTGCCGCCGGATTTGAATCCATTTTGTCAACGAGTCCCTGCGGTTCCAAAGAGCAGTAAATTCAGGCTGCCAGATATCGGGACCTGTTGGGCAGTTCGGGGCTGAACGGCAAAGGTGCGGCATCTTTCTGAGCCTCCGGTCTCATCCGAATTTGCGCATTGACCTGTCGGCGTGCTTGTATATTATTCTGTATACAGAATATTCCAACAATGTTTGTCCGCAGCAGAGGAAAGAGCGTGAGCGATTCAACCACGGCGACCATGAACGGCGCGCAGATCATTTTGAAAATGCTTGAGCTTCATGGCGTAAAACACGTCTTTGGGCTTCCGGGCGAGACCACGATCGGTTGGTACAAGGAATGGCAGGAGCATTCCGATATCGAATATGTGCTGACGCGCGATGAGCGCACGGCCTCTTATGCTGCGGAGTCCTATGCCAAGATAACCGGGCGGCCTTGTGTGTTGGAAGCCCCGAGCCCCGGGGTCACGCATTGTACGCCGGGGATCACCGAAGCCTATCTGAGCTCTGTTCCGGTCATCTATTTCAGTTCGGATATTCCGATCAATCAGGACAAAAAACATGGCCTCACCGGCGTCGACCAGACCGCGCTCTATGCAAGTATCTGCAAGGAGTCCTTTGTCCTGACGAACGCAAAGGAGATCCCTTTCCTGATGCGGCGCGCCTTCCGTGTTGCAACGTCTGGACGTCCCGCCCCGGTCCATATCCGGGTCCCGATCAATGTGTTCCTCGAAGAGGCAGAGATCGCGGACCTCTATGCAGAAAGTGACTATCAAAGATACCCTGCACACCGGCCGGTCGCGGATCACGGAAAGATCAGGCAGGCCATCGACGCGCTTTTGAAAGCCAAAAAACCCGTGATCGTGTGCGGTCAGGGTGGATTGATATCCGGGGCCTCGCAAATCCTGGTCGAGTTGGCAGAGCTTTTGCAGATCCCGGTGGGCACGACGACGCCCGGTAAAGGCACCATTCCCGAGAACCACCCGCTGGCATTGCGGGTGATCGGGGGGCGCGGTGGAATGGAATATTCCAACAGTTATGTCCATGCGGCAGACACGGTCTTTTTCGTTGGGTCCAACACGGACAGCGCGGCAACAGACCATTGGAAGCTCTATGGGGATCCGGCGGTAACGACATTCCTTCATCTGGACATTGCCGAGGCCCATATCGGCAATAATTATCCTCTCAAGGTCGGCATGGTCGGGGACGCGCGTGCAACGCTGGAATACATGGTCGAGATCATCAAAGCGGAACACCCCGATCTGACGCGTGATAAGGTGGACCTCAACCCGATCAAGAAGTCGGCCTTGGACAAGGTGTTTAAATCGAACATCCCAATGCCAGATGGCACGATCTCTCCTGTGAAACTCACGCAGGCGCTGGACAAGATTTTGCCCCCCGATGCGATTGTCACGTCCGAGCCGGGGGTGAGTGCCATCTACCCGTCTGCACTCCTCACCATCAAAGAGCCGGGGCGGCGCTACATCACCAATTACTCCATGGGCGCATTGGGGTATTCGGTACCCGCAGGCCTCGGCGCATCCTATGCGTCCGACGGCCCGGTCATCTCCTTTACGGGTGACGGCTCCTTCGGGTTTGTCATCGGTGATATGGAGACTATTCGGCGGAGCGGGAAGAACGTGACAATCATCTTGACGCGGAATGATACGTTCGGGTGGATCAGGGGCGAGGCGATATTGCTCGACGATGTGGACGAACCCTGGTCAACAGATTTCGGGGCGGTTGACTATGTCAAGGTTGCCGAGGCATTCGGTTTCAGCACGGCGCGCATTACATCTGAGGATGACATTGAAACCGTCCTGTCCCAGGCCATCAACCATCAGGGCGCGAGTTTCATCGAAATGATGGTGCCGTCCCAGGATAAGATTGTTCCTTTTGTCCCTTCATGGGTGCGCGCGGCGAAAGCCAAAAACCTGCCTTACTTCGAATAACTTCGGAGGAGACAGAACCACGGCGCGCGGGGCGCTGGCCCCAAACGAGTTTCTTCTCGGGATCAAGGGAGGCGTGCGCGGTCGGAGTGCCACAAGCTTTGCGGGCGAGGGGACCCTCGCTCGTAACTCTTACGGTCCGGGACGTTCTGACCAATTTCAGCGATCATGCCTCTTTATCGGGCGATCATGCTGAATGTCTTGGAAGTATATCCAGTTTTGATGGTTAATATGTGTCTCAATGACTTGGCCGAGAGGGTCCGGTGCCGCAAGAGCTTTTGACCCTCGCGAATAGGCAGACCTCCGTCTTTGAAGCAGTCTGCCTCCCTGATTATGACGACAAGGATATGTCTTGAACGGGGAAGCACAATCTCGTGCTGGAGTATTCAAGGTGAGTGCTGAACTTCCACCTTTCCCTTCGTCGAAGTTCAGCAATCGCCTGAGAGCAGGTTACCATTTTACATTGTAACTCAGTTCACATGAACCAACGTAGCCATTCTAAGTACTGTCTGATTGACCCCGGGCCTGGGCCAGGTTCGAGGCGTCTTTGAACAATTTCGCTGCTGTCGTCGAAGGTTGCGTTACTCGCTTCAATAATCTCGGCTCCATCGCTTGAATATGTGGATGCGTTGATAGCGACGGACGAAAGGGCGAAACACCCAATTGTCAGAAGTGTCAGCGCGGCGGCATTTGATCGTCTCTGCTTCTTCATAAAGAAGTTCCTTTCAATTTCGTGGCTTAGTTGCTGAGTGATGATCATTCATCGCTCGATACACCTAGTGCACTATCTTTATTTCTTTATGCCCTGTTGATCAATATCGTAAGTGAGATTGTTACGAACAGGCGATTTATCGCCCAGGTTCACCCAAAGTTGGTCGTGCGTTACAAGTACGGTGCAACGAAACGCGAAGCGGACAACCAATAAACTCAATGATGAATTGTGTACTGCGGCCACGGCATAGATAAATTGGGGAGCGACGTTGATTGCAGGCAGATGCGCGGCGTCAATCGGCGGTGCCGGACGTTCCAATGTCAATTGACCGACCATCAGAAATCGGGACGGTCGGGATATGTGAGCGGCGCGTAGGTCGATCGATCAGAGAAGGCCCGCTCTGGGATCATCCAATTCAAGATTGAACCGATCCGGGACCAGGCTCTCGTGGAACCATTTCAGGAAGGAGTAGATCGAGAAGACCGGCAGGCCTGTCGCTTTTCGAACGTCATAGGCATAGGGGGTCATATTGGTGCATTCCAACACGATGGCACCAACATCTCTATCGGTTGTGACGATCTCTCGTGCTGCATCAAGCATATCCTGCCGACAATCCGCGAAATCTATCGACTCATGGTCGTCAAGAATACAGCGTGTGAATGCGCGCCCACCGTCCGTTCCAAATATCGGAACACGATCCGGATCGGAGATTCCTGCTGCAAGCAAATGCGCTGGCGTCAACGTCGCCTTGGAAATCGTAAGGATCGCGACCTTCTTGCCTGCCGGTAGAAGAGCTTGCACCATTGGCACCTGCATCAGGGACGAGGTTGCGACCGGAACGGGAACGGCATTTGATATTCGGTCTTGCGTCAGGGCGAGGAAGCCGCAATTCGTGGTGATGCCATCGCATCCCGCGGCCACAAGATCCTGAGCCGCCTCGATAAATTTATCCACCAGCTCCATCGGATCATGACGAACAATCCTGTCCGGGCTTGCGCCGCGCACGACACGGTATTGCACGGGGAATGGCCACGTCGTCGCGTTACCGATATCACCATGGATACGGGGGAATCTCGCTTCCAGCATCAGGATTCCAAGTGCGGCTCCGTAGACGGACTTTCCGCCATACTCAACTGACATCCTAACTCTCTCTCCAATCAGTCCGGATCAATGTCGCGGAACATAAATCTGTGAATAGGCTTTTTCGACGGTCTCGGTCGCCTCGTCGACACTGGTCTTGATGTGGGCGCGCATTCTGTCAGCCGCGCTATGGCCATCCCGCGCGGCAATGGCTTCGAAGATATGCATGTGAGCCGCATGGGTGATATCGATCTTCTCACGCATCGCAATCCATCGGACATAGCGGATGCGTTCATAGGTCAACTCGATCATATTGAGCAGCTCGGGGTTTTTTGCGAGCCTTGCAATCATCAGATGGAATTCTTCGTCAAGGGAGACAATCTCACGGGCGGGTGTCCCATCTGTGTAGTTTACCCCGGTCTCGATCAGAAAGCGACGCAACTCTTCAAGCTCACTGTCTGTGGCTCGTTCTACAGCGGCCTGAACCGCGCAAATTTCCAGTGCACCCCGCAGCTCATAAAGGTTTACCACGATTTCAGGGTTCAGGTGTTGACAGAAAAAGCCCCGTCCACCTTCAAATTTGAGCAGGCCTTCGGCAACCAGACGGTTCATTGCTTCGCGCAATGGTGTCCGGCTTGCTCCAAGTTTTCGTGATAGTTCACTCTCGTTGATGCGTTCAGCCGGCTTGAACTCGAAGTTGGCCGCCATGTGCCGCACCTGCTCGTAGACCTGATCAACACTTGTGCTCATTTTTGATGATGCTCTCCTGTGATGATCTTTTATCTGCCACTTCCGGATTGTCAATTATTTTGTGGACAGAATTAGATACTTATCTGTATACAGGTGCTGAAACCAAGCAGAATGCAGCGTAGATTTCGACAAAGGTCCAGATGCCCGCAAAAGAACACATCATCGTCGTTGGTGCAGGAATCGTTGGGGTTTCGGCTGCGATCTGGCTCTTGAGGGCCGGGAAGAAAGTGACCTTGCTGGACAGGTCAGAGCCGGGCGAGGGCACGTCCTATGGGAATGCGGGGGTTCTGGCGAGTTGCTCTGTTGCACCGGTCACGGCACCCGGGATGATCGCAAAAGCGCCAAAGATGCTGCTTGATCCCGAATTCCCACTGTTTTTGCGTTGGTCATATTTGCCGAAGCTGGCACCGTGGCTGCTGAAGTATCTCAGCCATGCGAACGCCCCGGAGACACGTCGCATCGCGCAGGGGCTTGCGCCGCTGACCTCCGACAGTGTCGAGCAGCACGAAAGTCTGACCAACGGCACCGATGCGTCACGTTGGCTGACAAGATCGGATTATTCTTTCGCCTATAGGGATCGGGCGGCCTTCGAGGCGGATGCGTTCACATGGGGTTTGCGTCGTGATGCAGGGTTCGAACCGGACATTATCGAAGGCCCTGCCGTTCAGGAATTTGAGCCGTTGCTCAGCACCGAGATGAAACTTCTGGCCGTGATGCGCCAGCATGGTGTGATCGATGCGCCGGGTTCATATGTGAAGGCGCTGGCCCAGGAGGCGGAGGCGCTTGGCGCACGTCTGGTCCAAAGCGAGGTCCGAGACATCCTGTTGAAGGACGACAGAGTCGAGGCTGTCGTCATTGACGGCGAAACGATCCCATGTGACGGTGTCGTGATCGCAACCGGGGTGTGGTCAAAACCATTGGCGGCGAAGCTTGGTATCAATGTGCCTCTTGAAACCGAACGCGGTTATCACATCGAATTTGAGCCTGAGGACGACGCCTTGCGCGCGCCTATCATGGTGACAACCGGAAAGTTCGTGGCGACACCCATGTCGGGCGGTTTGCGCTGCGCCGGCGTTGTTGAATTCGGCGGCCTCAAGGCACCCGCATCCGACAAACCGATTGCGCTGCTGGAACGCACGGTCAGAGCGACCTTTCCCAACCTGAAATTAAAGAAGCGCGATACATGGCTTGGTCATCGACCGGCACCTTCTGACAGTCTTCCCTTGATCGGTGAAATCGGGGCAAGCGGCGTTTTCGCGGCGTTCGGACATCATCATATCGGTTTGACTGGTGGTCCGAAGACCGGCAGGATTATTGCAGATTTGATCTCTCATGGAGGGGTCAATATGGATCTCGCCCCCTATGACCCTAACCGGTTCGGAGGCTGATCCCCATGCGAAAAGCAAAATTATAACTTCAACAGGAGAGAACTATGACTTCAAAATTCAGAACACTGGCAGCGTCGGTGGCGATTATGACCGCCGGGGCCGGTACCGCGCTGGCGACGGACTGGGACATGCCGATGGCCTATCCCGAAAGCAACTTTCACACGCAGTACGGACATCGGTTTGCCGATGCGGTCCGCACATGTACCGGCGGGTCTCTCAACATCACGATCCATTCCGGTGGTTCGCTGTTCAAGGGGAACGAAATCAAACGTGCCGTTCAAATCGGACAGGCACCTATCGGTGAACGGTTCTTGTCGGCTCACCAGGCAGAAAACCCTGTCTATGGCGTCGACTCCATCCCGTTTCTCGCAACGTCCTATGAGGACAGCAATCGCCTTTGGGATGCCTCAAAGGATGCGATCGGTTCGGCGCTGGAGAAAGACGGGCTGGTGCTGATCTATTCGGCACCCTGGCCGGCACAGGGTCTCTACTTCAAGCAGGAGATCAATTCCGTCGCGGATATGAAGGGTATCAAGTTCCGCGCCTACAACGCGGCGACATCGCGTCTTGCCGAGCTCGCTGGCATGAACCCGGTGCAGATCGAGGCCGCGGACCTCGCGCAGGCGCTTGCCACAGGTGTTGCAGCATCCTTCATCTCGTCGGGGTCGACCGGCTATGACACGAAGATCTGGGAACTGCTGACCCATTTTTACGACACCCAAGCCTGGTTGCCACGCAATGCGGTCTTCGCGAACAAGCCCGCCTATGACGCCTTGAGCGAACAGGAGCAAAACTGCCTTCAGGCAGCAGGCGAGCTGACATCGGCTGCTGCGACGGCGCGTTCCGAGCAACTGGCAGGGTGGTATCTTCAGCAATTTGTCGACAACGGGATGACCGTTGCACCGCCGAGCGATGCGTTGCGTGACGAGTTGAAAGCCTTTGGTGCCACGATGACGGAGGAATGGCTGGCTTCAGCCGGGGAGACCGGATCGGCCATCATCGATGCCTATCGCGCAGCACAATAACTGACTTTGGGGCCCGAGAGATCGGGCCCCAACCAACATTAGGGGAGGGCTCTCATGGCCGTGATCAGAAAATCGCTTGATGGTCTATATTTCTTAGGTGGGGTTCTGGGGGGTATTTCTATGATCGCCATCCTGATCCTGATCTGTATTCAGATGGTATCAAGATGGTTGGGAATGTCCTTCCCGGGGGCCGCCAACTATGCTGGGTACTGTATGGCAGCATCGATCTTTTTCGCGCTTGCCTACGCGCTTAATCATGGCGCTCATATCCGTGTGACATTGATCCTTTCCGGACTTGGCCGAGGGCGAAAAATTGCTGAGATCTGGTGTTATGGATTCAGTGCCATATTGATCACGTTTTTCTTTTACGCTGCTTTCGAGCGTAACCACCAATCACACAAGTTTAACTTTTTGAGCCAGGGCCAGGACGAGATGCCGCTCTGGATTCCAGAACTTTCGATGACAATCGGCGCAGGCATTCTTGCCATCGCGCTCTGGGATCACGTCATCCGGCTGCTCTTTACGAGCTATTCGGGGATTGAAGACTTGCCACCGGAAGAGAGGACTGAATAGGTCATGGATCATTTTACACTCACCGCGATTTTCCTGATCGTCTTATTCTTTCTGTTGGGATCAGGGATCTGGATCGGACTCTCGCTGATGGGCGTCGGTGCGATCGGGATCATGCTCTTTGACAAAGGGTTTGTGGGCGCAAACCTTACCGACAAAGCCTGGGAGAGCGCATCCAGCTGGACGCTGACGGCACTTCCTTTGTTTATCTGGATGGGCGAGATTCTTTATCGAACTCGATTATCAGAAGACATGTTCAAAGGTCTTGCACCATGGATGGCACGCCTGCCGGGCGGTCTTTTGCACACCAATGTTGTCGGCTGTACGATTTTTGCCGCTGTTTCGGGCTCTTCGGCAGCGACGCTGACGACTGTAGGCAAGATGTCGATCCCGGAATTGCGCAAACGCGGCTATCCTGAGTTTATGACAATCGGGACATTGGCGGGTTCGGCCACACTGGGGCTGATGATACCGCCTTCGCTCACGCTTATCGTTTATGGCGTGACGGTCAACGAAAGCATCACACAACTGTTCATGGCGGGTATCTTGCCGGGTATCGTGCTCGCATCGATGTTCTCGCTTTATATCGTGTTCTGGTACTTTTTGAAACGCGACCAGCGTCCCGAACCCGAACCCACGATGACGTTCAGGGAGAAGGTTTGGAATTCTCGGTTTCTGGCCCCGGTGATCCTGTTGGTCCTGACCGTGATCGGTTCGATGTATTCCGGCATCGCGACGGCAACCGAGGCGGCCGCCTTTGGTGTGATCGGCGCGCTTGTTTTGGCGGCATTTCAACGGTCGTTAACATTCGAAACCTTCTTTGAAAGCCTGATGGGCGCAACGCGCACGTCTGCCATGATCGCACTTATCCTGATGGGGGCTGCGTTTCTCAGCCTTTCGATGGGCTTTACCGGCCTGCCACGAACGATTGCTGAATGGATTGGTTCATTGAACCTGTCACCGACAGTGCTGATCCTGGCATTGATGGTGTTTTACGTTCTGATCGGGATGTTTTTGGACGGCATTTCATCTGTGGTTCTGACGATGGCGGTCATTTTGCCGATGATCACGACACCAGCGTTTGCGGAACTTGGGTTTGATCTCGTCTGGTTTGGTATCTTCATTGTGGTCGTCGTCGAGATGGCGCAGATCACGCCGCCAGTGGGATTCAATCTCTTTGTCCTCCAGGGCATGACGAAGCACGAGATGGGTTACATCGCGCGCACTGCTGTTCCCATGTTCCTGATCATGGTGCTGATGGTGGTCGTGCTGATCGTGTTCCCGGAACTGGCCACCTGGATGCCGGAAAACATGCGTGCGCGTGGCGGCGGGTAACGAATGAAACGCCCCGGCCAAACACAACCTTGTTGGCCGGGGCCACGATCAAATCAACGCCGAAAGTGTAAGCTATGAGTGCAGCAAATAAACTTGATGAACTGAACTTGTTGCTCGTCGGGTGTGGCAAGATGGGATCGGCTTTGCTGCATGGTTGGTTCGATCAGGGGCTTCGGGCCAGCCATGTCGATGTGCTTGATCCAAACCCACCAGGGTGGATCAAGGAGATGGTTCCGCTTGGGCTTCGTATCAATCCATCCGAGAAACGCGTTTACGACGTTGTCGTCTTTGCGACGAAGCCCCAGTATCTTCTTTCTGCCGTCAAGTCGCTTGGTGATATCTCTCTTGAAAAGACGCTGGTGGTCTCCGTGGCTGCCGGTATCTCGATTGCGGGGATAGAAAAGATGCTTGGCACATCCGCAGCGATCGTACGTGCGATGCCGAACACTCCGGCCGAGATTGGGTATGGCATGACCTGTGTTGTTGCAAATCAAAGAGCGACCGGGGCGCCTCTAAGTGTTGCGAAGCAATTGATGGCGGCGGTTGGCGAGGTCTCCGTGTTGAAAAGTGAAGAACAGATGCACGCGGTCACGGGGGTATCAGGATCCGGACCGGCCTATGTCTTTGCAGTGGCCGAAGCGATGGAAGCCGGGGCGATTGCCCAAGGATTGCCCAATGAATTGGCCCGAAAGTTGGTCATCGAGACCATCAGAGGGGCAGGGCAGCTGATGGCGGTATCAAAATCCGCACCGCCATCCCTTCGTGAGGCTGTGACGTCACCAGGCGGCACAACCGAAGCCGCATTAAAAACATTGCTAAGACCGCGTGACGGACTCACCACTTTGTTTCGCGATGGCATCAAAGCCGCCACGGACAGAAGCCGTGAGCTTGCGAATACCTCAACAACTGGCGTGCAGGAGAAAATCTAAATGAAACGTAACTCCATTCTGGTACCAGTCTCTGTAAATCAGCTGGATATGGCCGGGAAGGCGCTGAACGAAGCGCGCGAGATGTTATCTGAGGGTGGAACGATAACGGTCCTGAACTCGCATGAACCGATCCCCGGACCGGCGCGTCACTATCTCGACAAAGGTGCCATCAAGGATCGGGACGCCGAGATCTCGAACATACTTCGGGAATTTGTCGGTGAGGATCCAAGATGCAAGATAGAGTTGGTCAGCGGACGGGCCGGTGTGACCATCGTGGAATTTGCACGCACGCACAGTGTCGATTGCATCATTATCTCATCGCACAGGCCGGATTTGTCTGATTACCTTTTGGGCTCGACCGCATCCCGTGTCGTCAGGCATGCGCAATGTTCAGTCTTCGTCTTGAGGTAAAGGCTGGCGCCCGGGCAAATATGATCTTTATCGGTGCATTGGTAATGTAAGCGATGCCTGAGCCGCGACTCTCGTTCGTGTCAGGGTAGGGGGATCGGGTCATCTCTTCCATCATCTTTTCGCAGCACACTTCGGCGGGTGTCCTCGATCCGAGGGATTTCGGGGTGTGTTGTTGAAGCGATGGCAGACGGTTTTGATGCCCTGATCCGTGCATCGCCGGATGTCGCGGTTGCGCTGCCGGGCACACCGATCTGCGGCGAGCAACTGGGCTTTCATCCCGTAGTAGCCCGTTCAGATGCGGCAGCTTATCATCCGTAAAAAAGCCCCGTTTGATATCGCGGTAGATTGTCGAGGCATCTCGGCCTAAGCGATCCGCAATCTCAGCAATCGGCATTTTGGCCTCAAGCCACTTTGCTAACTTGCGCCGTTCTTCCAGTCTCAGGTGAGAGTAGTGGGTTCCCTTCTTCATACTCCATGCAAAGCTCTGTTTTAATACAGAATTCGCACTTCGTTTGTGAATCCACCCGCAATGGGAGCAAAAGGCACATAATCAATATTATGTTAAATATATATAAAACCAAAACTCCTTAAAACCGATGCGAATGCCGACGTCCCTATATCATACGCTGAGATGGCTGCGTCATCCAACGCTCCAAATCCAGCCCGGTGACCCGGGCCAGGGTTTCGACCTCGGGTGCGTAATAGCTTTCCAGTGCTCTGCGCAAATCCGAACTCAGCTTTGGATGCACCGTCGGGCGCACTACGAGGCTTCGGATTGCTGTCACGGGCCGTGTGTTGCGCACCGGATCGATCAGTGGCCGCAAAGGTGTCAAGAATGATCGTAACCGTTTGGGAACAACAGCTTGCGACTTGTCCTTCACCTTTGACCTTAAGGGCGCGGCAAGGACACCCTGATGACCGATATGGTCGGCCAGACATTTCAGTTGACGCACTGGATGCTGTTGGATGTCGTCAAACCTCAGAAACAAGAACTGTTCCGCCGGAAACAGATCCAGAAAGCGCGCAACATGGTGTGCGTAGCGCCCGTCGCTGATGAACCGTTCCGAGGACGCGCGCGCAGGGTCAAGATGTGCTGCAATATCCGCGTCAACCTCACCGCGACGATAGAGCATGCAATAGTCCGAATACGCGCGCTCGACGGGATTGCGGATTTGCATGATCAACTTCACATCAGGTGTATGGGCCTTGATGCGCGCTGCGGCAGCCGGATCTGTCAGATAGGAGTTCGACTTCTCACCAAGGATGGTCCCAAGGGGACGCGGGAATTGATCCGCATACCACGCCGCACCCTTGTGATAATTACGCGAAAAATAGTGCAATTCGGGGTCTGGCATGGTGATGTCGGGGCTGCGCTGAAGCGAGTTTTGTAGCCATGTGGTGGCGCATTTCGCTCCACCGATGATCAGGAAATTCAGTTTGAAATCAGACATATGTGTTTCCTAGGGCTGTCGTGTCACCAACTGTTCGTAGATGGCGCTGATTTTTGAAACGTGTTTGTCCGTACCGTAGTTCTCCAACACATCCGCCTTTGCGGCGGCGATGATCCGTGACCTGAGGTCCGGGTCCTTTTTGAGCGTCAGGACCGGTTCGACAAAGGCGCTCGGATCGTCCTTATCGACCAGAAATCCAGTCTTGCCGTGGGTTATGGCCTCGGGGTTACCTCCGTGATCTGTTGCGATGACGGGCGTGCCAAGATACATGGATTCGATCAGCGTGCGTCCGAACGGCTCGTTCAACGCAGGCACCAGCATTGCGTCAATTCCAGCCATATAGGGCTGGATGGGACTGCGAAATCCCATGAGCCGGACACGCGACCCGACCCCCAACTGCGCCGCCAGTGCGGGCACAGTTTCGTCCAAGCGGGAATCCGGGCGCTCCATCTCGCCAAAGATCAAACCGTAGACCGGGGTCTCTGGCATCTGCGCCTGAATCGCAGCCACTGAGCGGACAAAATGGTCGGGCCGTTTACGCACGATGATGGTCCCGAAATACCCAAGGATGAGTGCGCCCGGTTCGATCCCAAGCTCTGCGCAGAGGCCCGCCCGTGCCGTGTCCGGATCAGGCGGGTCTGTCGCAAAATCAAACGGGCTGTGAATGATATCGCAGCGGCCCTGAATGCTGCGTAAGGGATTGTTTGGTTTGGCATATTCAGACACGGTCACGATGCGGTTGGCCAGCAAGGGGGCGATCTTGTTGATCCCTACCCCGTCCGGATCCTGACGGTGGTGCCACAGTAAGGCGCGTCCTGACAGGCGCGTGGGCAGCACCCAATTGGCATGCATTCGTCCATCATTTGTGTGCACGATATCGGCGTCTGTCCGCTTCAACACCGCGCGCAATGGGCACAGGGATCGGCGCATATATCCCACCACACCCGTCGAATTGCTTACCGCGAGCGTGCGCTCGGATCCGAGGATCGGAATGTCTGGCACGGCCTCGAACACATCGCCGCTGTCGCGCAGCATTTCGGCGAACGGACCTGTGGGGCGATGGATCAGGATGCGCGGATCAAACCGATCCGGGTCAAGATTGCGGATCAGCATCATCGCCGAGATATGGCTGCCACCGATCTCGTCCCCGCCGACAAATGGAAACAGGACGCGGATGCGCTTGGACGTACGTACCATCGTGTGAGTGCCCGCGCTTACTCGGTCAGAAAGGCGGCAAGCGGTTGGATGGCTTCGAGCAGGTCGCCGGGTTTGACGGGCGTGTTGCGGTTCACCGTCATGGTTTCCGTACTATCGCCCGTCGTCCGTGTGATCCGGTAAATCGGTGGTTCCTTCGCGGCCATATACGACGTCGCCCCACCATCGGTTGCCATATAATCGCGGTGAATGGCTTGGGTGGTCAGGAACCGGATGCGCGCCTCGGCGAGGGCATCGCGGGTCTGTTTCAGCTCTGTCAGGCGGCGCAACCGCGCCTGATCCAAAATTCCCGCTTCTTCGCGCAAGGCGGTGTTGCGTTGCTGCTCGGCGGTGAGCCGCGCGACCTCGACTTGCAGGCGCCGTGCCTCCATATTCGCGATGCTGGTTTGCAGTGCAGCAACCCGGGTGTTGATGACAAGACCACGTTCCTGAAGCGTCGAGATGCGCTCAAGTTCTTCGTTTGTTGTATCGATCTGTCCGGTGATCAGCTGCATCTCCTGATCCAGCCGAACGATCCGTTCATCGAGCAGGCGCTGAAGTTCACGCAATGCCTCTTGTTGAGATAAAACAGCCGTTTGGTTGGCGTCCTTCAACTGGGTTTCGATGGGCGACAAGGTGACACTCTGATCGGTCCCCTGCCCTTCGTAGCTGGCGATTTCGGCCACCAGCCGGGCTTCCTGGGCCACAAGCGCGTCAAGGTTTACCCGGACCTGTTCGAGACGGCCACGCAATTCAATATCGGGCGTTGTCGAGGTTTGGCCCGGCTCGTAGGTGCGTGGCGCACCGCCTGCCAGCGCAAGCGCCTGTCCAACGGTGAGCCCGGCGCTGAAAGGATGTGCGCCGGGGCGATCCACGGCACCCGTCACGAAAACGGGGCGGTATTGCGAGACCTCGATGGCGACAGTTGGGGCATCGGGCAAGCCAATGCGACGCTGCAACATCTGGCTGATCTCGTCCGACAGCGCTTGGGGCGTCTTGCCGGTCGCCTCGATCTGCCCGGCCAACGCGACCGATATCGCGCCCCCTGCCCCGACCTTGTACTCACCACTGACGCCCGCCCATTCCTGATAGGTTTGATCAGTAAAGCTCCAATTGCCAGCGCGGATGAAAATGGTGTCGCCGGGTGCCAGCGCGTGGGTTTCGGCAAGGCTGGGCTGTGCCAGCACAACAAGTGCTGCGGCACCAATCAGCGCTCTGCAAAGCTGCGGAAAAGAGAGGTGAGGTGTGGCCATATGTGACACGATCAAAAACCTTCAAATTTGAAATTATAAAAATTAGGGCGCACAAAGTGCTGAAATATATCCACTAATTTAGCATAAAAGCGGTCGCGTTCAAAATACAAACATGCTGGCGCATGTCTGCAAATTGGGATCAGGCGTTCTTTGGGGCTCCTTTTGGTGGGGCGTGGTCTGTTTCGGGCTGCGTTTGAGGATCTGCGCGTGCGGATACGGCCGCCGCGCTGAGCGCGAGGGCCAAAATGAACGGTACCGCCCAGAACCGTGCATAGACATGCGCAAATCCATTCATGGCCAGCGCAAACATCAGCAGCACCGTCACGCTCGCGCCGCCAAGCAGCCGGGTTTGCGGGTATTGCAGCGCCCGCCAGCTGAGGAAAATACCCGTCACAAACAACCCCATCAAGCCCAACAGCGCCATTAGTGACCCCTCGGTCAGCAACAGCAGATAGGTGTTGTGGACCGGCGCGCCGTGCAGGCTGACCACCCGGTACTGATCGATTCCCAGCCCCACAAACAGGGTGTCGCGCGCAATCCCCATAGCTTCCGAAATCAGCGCCATGCGCCCGGTGAATGTCCCCGCTGCGGTGATATCGCCGGTGGTCAGCGTCGCCATCACCCGGCGCACGAAAATTTCGGGCAAGATCGCCTCGCCAAACAAAAGGGTCACGATCAGCGCCACAAACCCGACACCCAGAACCCAGCCCATGAGCCGCAGGGACCCGGTGAACACGGCCAATGCAATCACCCCGATACCGGCCAGAAAAAACCCGGTATTGGACGCCGTCAGCATCAGCCCATAGACCAGTACGACAATGCATGTTCCAAAGGTTACAACCCGCAGCCGCCCCACATAGGCGAGGAAAAACGCATAGACGATGGCGAGGGCGGCCAATGTACCCGCGGCATTCTCCCGTTCGATCAGCGAGGTCAGCCGGCCGCTATAGGACATGAACCGCAAGTCATCCGGCGTGTAATGCACCACATAAGCGCCGTGGGCCATGATCACGACCAGCGACAGCACAAACGCCTTTATCAACCCCAATGTTTCTTCAAGGGGGCGATTACAGATCAAAACAGGCAGCAGAAACATCGAAAACCCGTATTGCGCAAAGCCGATCAACCCGTCGCGCGGATCACCGTTCACAAGCGATCCAATCAGCAACCCGGTTTGCAGCAGGATCAGGCTCGCGATCCAGAATGACGTGGCCTCTCCAAAGAATTTCAGCGGCATGCGCTGTCGAAACGTCATGGCCGCCAGTGCAAAAAGCGCCATGATATCGCTGGCCGTGACGTAGACGTTGGGCAGCCTCAGAAAGTTCATGGGCGCAAGGAAGACAACGGCGAGCACCAGCCATGTCTCAACCTGCGACAGGCTCATCCCATGGAATGTCGGATGCCTCATGGGCGCACCTCCGCTTGGATTGCAGCTGTGCGTTTTTCAGTCCTTTTGCGCGCGCGCACCGTGTCGCGGATAACCACACCGCACCCGCCAAGCCACAACACATTGAACAACAGGTGGTTCAGGGACAGCCCCACCGGCCCCAGCCATAAGATCAGCGGCACGATCAGCACAAAGAACATTACCGTCGAGATCAGTGTGATCCGCACCAGTTCGCGGTCCCTGCCAATGGTCAGCATCGCGGGGTTGGCCATCGTCCCGCTGAGGTAAATCGCGACGGCCAGCAGTTGCACGCTGACCAGCAGGGCCGCATCGCGAAACCCTTCGCCAAAGAACAAGGCCAGCAGATCGCCCATGTAGAAAGCCGCCGGCACATAGAACACCGTGCTCAGCCCACCCAGAACCAGCGTCGCGGTCAGCACGAGTTTTCGGAACGCCTGTGCCGTGCCCGAGGACCAGATGCGCACAAGTTCGGGATAGACCACCTGGCTGAGCGGGCGCGTCAGCCGCAACGTGGCCTCCGACAACCGCCGCGCCAGAAAATACGCCCCAACCGCAGAGGTATCGGCAAAGGCTGACAGGATGATGATATCAAAGCGCTGCGTGGATTGACGCAGGATCACGTTGATGTTCGAGTTCCAGAGCAGGCGCAGAAAACCGGGGTTTTCGCCCAGCACCCCATACAAGGGCGGCGTCAGGATCTGTGTGTATCCGCGACGGCGCAGTTCGCGCAGCCCAAAGGCAAAACCGACGCTGCCATTCAGCGTCCGTTCGACCAGCAGGATGACGATAAACGCCCAGATGCCCAGACCAAACCAGAACGCCAGCGCGGTGAGCGCAAAGCGCACCATCACTGTGCCAAAGTCAATCTTGGCCAACAGGTCAAATCGATCCAACACACGCAAGATCGCAATGCCCGTGGGCTGTAGCGTGAAAAACAACCCAAGGCTCAGCAATTGGACATAGCGGGTGTGCTCTTCGGACAGGTTCAGCAACGGCGTGGCAATCGATGCCAGACCGACCGCGACGCTCCCGGCCACCAGCGCGCCTGCCATGTCGATCACAATCGAGGCTTTGAGCAGCCGTTTGAACCGTTCGGTGTCGCCCGCCTCCAGCGCCTCCATCCCGTATTTGATGATGGTTTGCCACGGTTCAAGCCGGATCAGCCGATCCACGATCCGGGTATAGGCCTGCACAATCGCGATCACCCCCAGACCCGCAGGGCCCACGGTGCGCGCCATCATGGCCAGGGTGACCACGCCGACCAGCCCGCCCAGAACCTGGGTCGAAAACAACCACCCCGCATTGCGGATGATGCGCTTGTACATCACGTTTTGGGCAAGCCAGCCCGGATGCCGCCCTACCCCCAGCATTGGACATTCCCCCAGGGGCGCACGCAGCTGTGGCAGCATTTCGCGGTCGTGTGCCCAAACGAAGGGTTCGCGAACACACGGGCATGTTGCTGATCAAATATGAGCAAAAAACGGTCCCCAAAAACAGGGCGCAAGTGGCGCTAAATACTGGTCGTCAAAAATAAGGTGCCCGGGATAAAGCCCGAGGAAGACATGAAATATGTCCTGACGATACACCAAAAGGGCGTTATCGCAAACCTATTGCCGCGCATTCACCCATAGCGAGAAGTCGTGCAGGCTTGGGACCACGATGTCGGCCGCATGCGCCTCGTCTTTGGGCGCAGGATCATGGACCCCGCCGACCCGCGTGACCTGCACGGTGGTCCATCCCCGTGTCTTGGGCGTGACAAAATCCTTGGCCGGATTGTCCGCGATATAGACCATGTGATCTGCGGTGCCCGCGATCTGTTCCATCTCGATAAAGGCGCGCGGATGGGGTTTGCCATATCCCTCGCCCCACGCCCCTGTGGGACGCAGATGTTCGATCCAGCGAGGTAGCCCAAGGGCTGCGATTTTGTTGCGTTGCATATGCGCGGGCCCATCCGTGATCAGACCAAAGGGCTGGGGGTTTTGCTCTAGAAAATCGGCTGCATCAGGGCACAACGTAATGTCGGGGGGGTGGTTGCGATAGGCGTCGATCAGGGTCTGGATGGCAATGTCCGCCGCGTCCAGCCCAAGTGCGCGACGGGCCAGATCAAAGATGGTGCGCCGCTCGCCCGCCTCGAACAAGGCACGACAGCGAGCCCCGAATCCCGCGACGCCTGTCTCGCTCTGTACCAACTGGTCAAGATGCGTATAGCCGCTGAAGGCAAAGTCACGCTCCAGATAGAGGGTGTCATCGAGGTCAAAGACGATCATGTGCGGCCCCTATCCCCGATAGACCGCATCGTCATAGCGCAGCATCTCTGCACCATCGCGCCACGCATTGTCCGCGCTGCGGGGCAGATCGGCGACCTCTTCCAGCAGCCACCGTGCAAAGGGTGCGCCGGCATAGTCGGCCAGCGGATAGCCACCGCCAAAGCGTGCGTTGATCTCGAAGACGGCGATGCCGATCTCGGGATCCTCGATAACCTGAAAACAGGCGACGCCGCGCAGATCGGGCAAGGTGCGCAGGATGCCTGCGGCGATCTCGTGCAGGTCCTCGCGACGTTCGGTGCGTCCCTTTTCAACCTCCCCTGCCCTGATCGCCAGGCGCTTGTGAGGGACCACGCATTGCAGCGCGCCCTTGGCGTCAACGAACATGTTGATGGTGTATTCCGGCCCGGTCAGACGGTCCTGAAAGATCATTGGTTCGTCAAAGGTGTCGGGCAGCATGTCGATGTGATCAAACACCGCCAGTCCACGGCTTGCACTGCCGCCCGAGGGTTTGGCAAAGACGGGCCAGCGCAGCCCGTCCGGGGTGGCGCGCAGTTGCGCTTCGGTCAACGTGCGCGGGACGGGCACGCCGGCCATGTCCAGCACGCGGGCGGTTTCGGACTTGTCCCGCACGACGTCGATCACGGGCGGGGCAGACACATGCACACGGATGCCAGCCGCAGCAAACTCCTGTGCGGCCTGCGCCAATGGCAGCAATTCAGGATCAATAGTGGGTACGATCAGCCCCACCCCTTCGGCGCGCGCAATATCAAGGATCGCCGCGGCATAGCCGGGATCGGTGGCGCGCGGCACGGCAAAGGCAGCATCGGCCGCCGCGCAGGCCGCGCTCATCCCCGGGTCCAGATCGCAGGCGATCACCCGGCCCTCCAGCCCAAGATCACGCAGGCTGGTGCGAAAACTGTTGAGCAGGCCCACGCGCCGCCCGGCAGAGCAGATGAGAACTGAAAGGGGCTTGGGTGTCGTCATGGCGTTTGCCTTTTCTTGGATCATCAGGTCAGACTGCGCTGCGGGCGCTGGCGGCAATATTGTCGTTCTGACGGCGTGTCGGATCCGCCGCTGCATCGAATGCGGCCCGGTCATTCATCAGGATCGCGTTGGCGGCCTGCAAGCCCGACAGGCTGGCCCAATCGGCACCGGGCCGGTTCACGTGATAGATTGAGCTTAGCTTGGACACTTCGGCAAACAGGGCCGTGCGATAGGCCGTCTGCTGTTCGCGCCAACTGGCCGCCGCATTGGTGCGCGGAAAATGCAGGACATGGGCCCCGATCAGGTTGGCACGGGCGAGCAGGCCCGCGCGTTCCAATTCGGACGTCGCGATCTCGATCTGCTGCTCTGGCGTGCAGTTCAGGATACGGGCCTGCCCGTCGCAGAAGAATTCGACGCAATAGGCCGCCTTCCCCTCAGGCACCATGCGCCCGCCAAAGGCCCCGAAATTGGTGATGCGCCCACACAAAAGCGTCGGGTCATTCACCTCAAGCCAGGCATGGGGAAACTGATGGGGCACGTCTAGAAACAGATAGACAAGCAGCACGGCCCGCTGCGCTTCGGGCCCCGGCGCAGGCAGGTCCAGCGCGTCGGTCCGGGCGGCTGGCAGGGCGCCCCAAAGTCGCTCGATCGGCATGCTCGACACCACATGGCGCGCCTTCTGAGCGGTGGTCTTGCCCTCGATATCATAGGTGACGGTGACGCCGCCGCAGGGGTCCTGTTCCAATGCGGTGACGGTGGCCCCGAACACGATCCTGCCACCAAGGGCAGTGTATTGCGCCGCAAGCCTCTCGAACAGCTGCCCGGTGCCACCCCCCGGATGGTGCCATGCCACCTGCCGCGACACGCCCCCGCGCGCCGCCATGGCCAGCGCATTTTTGGCCGTTGCCAGCAGGCCCGCGCCCATGGTCTGATCGACCGGGTTGGTGTCGGGCGGGGCAATATCGGCCCATGCTGTGCCGCGAAACTTCTCCCAGTACCCCTGCGCCAGAATGCGGGCAAAGGTCTGGCCGACGCGGAAATGCCAGAACTCCTCGTAGGTTTTGGGCGCGCGCCGCGCGCTTGCCATCCAGCCGCGCGACAGATCAAAACCGCCCCGCGCCAGCCACCCCACGGGCATCCCGCGCGTGCGGCCACGATAGGCCCCCGACATTTCGACAATGCGCCCGTCGTAAAGACTGCCGACCCGGTGCGGATAGGGCGCATAATCGTCCCCCAAGGCAGCGCGCCACAACTGGTCGATTTCGGGAAAACGGGCGTAAAGTTCCTTGCGCCCCAGATCCAGTGTGAAACCCTGCCAGCGTGGCGAGCGCATCATGCCGCCCACATGCTGGCCCTGTTCAAGCAACACGGGCGCATGCCCGCCTTGTTGCAAGGTCAACGCAGCGCTCAGGCCCGACGGCCCTGCCCCGATCACGATGGTTTGCGGTGTATCCAAAGATACGTTTCGAGAGCCCATGACTCACACCAAATAAATTTTTCGTTACAAAAATCAGTTACAGGAAGACTGCGATTTGCTAAGATTTTCAAAGTAAAATTTCTAATTTCTCTTTGTCACTTAAATTTGCATTAAAATCAATGGTATCTGCGCAAGATAACAGTCAACTCTCCAGCGGTGGCTTTGTGCTTTCCCTGGATCTGGAACTGATGTGGGGGGTCTATGGCACCCATTCCATCGCCTCCTATGGCCAAAACATCCTTGGCGCGCGTCAGGCTGTTCCGGCCATGCTTGACTTGTTTGAGGCGCAAGGGATCAGCGCGACATGGGCCTGTGTGGGGCTTTTGATGTTTGAAAACCGCGCTGCGTTGCGCGCTGCCCTGCCCTATCGCCGCCCACAGTTTTCCAATGCACGCGATGACAGCTACGCGTTCGTGGACGCGGTCGGCCCGGACGAGGCATCAGATCCCTATCACTTTGGCTTGTCTCTCGTGCGCGAGATCGCGGACCGGCCCCATCAGGAATTGGCGACACACACGTTTTCCCACTTCTATTGCCTCGAAGACCAGTTGGACGTGCCGGCCTTTGCAGCCGACATCGACGCGGCCATTGCGGCCTTTGAGCCGGTCAATGTGCGCCCGCGCAGTATCGTGTTTCCGCGCAATCAGGTGACCAGGGACGCGCTGGCCGTTTGTGCCGCACGCGGCATTGACGTCTATCGCGGCCCCGGCCCGTTTCGCATGGATCGCCCTGCGGGGCGGGCGCAGCAATCCACATGGCGGCGCGGGATGCGGCTGGCCAACAGCTATGTACCGCTTTGCGGGCCTGCGGTGGTCGATGTGGCGCATGAGGGGGACGTCATAAATATTCCCGCAAGCCGGTTTCTGCGCCCTTTCAGTGGCGGCGCGATGGCCCCGGCCCGCATGCACATCGGCCTGATCAAACGCGAGATGGCGCAAGCCGCGCGGCAGAACCGCATGTTCCACTTGTGGTTTCATCCGCATAATTTCGGCACCTGCACGGATGAGAATCTGGCGTTGCTGGCAGAGATCATCACGTTCTGGCGCAGCCTACATGACCGCTTTGGCTGGCCGTCGCGCACCATGGCGCAAGCCGCGGATGCAGCCCGAAACACCGCCACCCAGATGCCCGGGGCGGCGTGATGCAGCGCGCGGTCACATATCGACAGGCCTTTGGTCCTGATGCGGTCGAGGACCTGACCGTGACCGGATCCCGCACGGACACGGGCCTCGCGCGCAAGCCGCGCATCGTGGTGCTGGCCAGCCTGACCTCGTCGCTTGTGGGGTTCCGCTATGATCTGCTCAAGGCGATGGCGGCATCCGCGGATGTTCTGGCCTGCGCGCCGAACCCGGATCCCGTGACCGAGGCAAAGCTGGCCGAGATCGGCGTGGCCTTCAAGATCGTGCCGATGGACCGTACAGGCCAGAACCCGCTGCGGGATGTCAGGACGTTTCGTGCGTTGGTCCGGCTTTTTCGCGATTTTGGCCCCGACATTGTCTTTCCCTACACGATGAAGCCGATCATCTATGGCGGCCTCGCGGCCCGTTGGGCAGGCGTTGATCGGGTGCTGCCCATGTGTACGGGCCTTGGCTATGTGTTCGTGGATGAGCACTGCGGCCTGCGCAAACGGCTGCTGCGCAAGGGCTCTGTCCAGCTTTATCGCCATGCGTTGAAACAGGTGGACGAGGTCGTGGTCTATAACGATGCGGATGCGGCGGAGTTTCGCAGACACCGCCTTGTCGCCCCTGACAGCACCGTCAGCATTGTGCCCGGCTCGGGGGTGAATCTGGATCGCTTTGCCCACCAACCTGTGCCCAAAGGGCCGCCCGTCTTTCTGATGGTTGCCCGTCTTTTGCGCGACAAGGGGATTTGCGAATACATTCAGGCCGCCCGCCAGCTCAAGGCGCGCCACCCCGAGGTGCGCTGCCAGCTTGTGGGGCCGGTCGACGCCAACCCGTCCTCGATCACCGCACAGGAGGTCGAGGCATGGGAGGCCGAAGGCGTTATCGAATATCTGGGCGAAACCCCCGATGTGCGCCCGCATCTGACGGTCTGCAGCGTGTTTGTACTGCCCTCCTATCGTGAGGGCGTGTCGCGCACCGTGCTTGAGGCGATGTCGACGGGGCGTGCAGTGATCACATCGGATGCGCCGGGCTGTGCCGAGCCGGTAGACGAGGGCGTCACGGGATATATCGTTCCGGTGCGCAATGCAGATCGGCTGGCCGATGCGATGGCCCGGTTTGTGCAGGACCCCGATCTGGCGGTGCGCATGGGGGCTGCGGGGCGTGCGCGGGCAGCGGCACGCTTTGATGTGGCTAGGGTCAATACCATCCTCATGGCCAAGCTTGGCCTGACCCCCACAGTGCGGCACGCGGAAATGGATTTGTAATTGGATACGTCACCGACCCCTGCCCCCGCCGATCACCATGCCCTGATCCCTGAACGCGTCGCTGTGATTGGGCTGGGCTATGTCGGTCTGCCCGTGGCCCTTGCGCTGTCCCAAACGGTGCAGCATCTGGTGGGCTATGATCGCTCGGCCACGCGGGTGCAGACCCTTGCGGCAGGTCGGGACTCCAACAACGAAACAACCAGTGCGGACCTGCACGCCACCCGCACCCAATTCAGTGCCGCGGACCGCGATCTGGCCGGATGCACCACCTTCATCATCACGGTGCCCACGCCGCTTGACGGCTTCAACCGCCCCGACCTTGGCGCGATCCTGTCGGCTTGTGAGGTCATCGGGCCGCACGTGACCCGCGGGGCCGTCGTCGTCCTTGAAAGCACCGTCTATCCGGGCGTGACCGAAGACATCATGGGCCCGGCCATCGAGGCGGCGTCGGGGCTGATCTGCGGGCAGGACTTCTTTCTTGCCTACTCGCCTGAGCGGATCAACCCCGGCGACAGCGTCAACACCTTCGAGACGATCACCAAGGTCGTGGCCGGGCAGACCCCCGAGATAACGGAACGTGTTGCGGCCCTATATGGCTCGGTTGTGACGGCGGGGGTGCACAAGGCGGGCTCGATCCGTATTGCCGAGGCCGCCAAGGTGATCGAGAACACGCAACGCGACATCAACATCGCGCTTATGAACGAGCTGTCGATCATCTTCGAGCGGCTCGATATTCCGACCCGCGATGTGCTGGAGGCCGCAGGCACCAAGTGGAATTTCCTGCCTTTTTCGCCCGGTCTGGTGGGCGGGCATTGCATCGGGATCGATCCCTATTACCTTGCGGCCAAGGCGGTCGAGGTGGGCTTGCACCCCGAAATGATCCTTGCCGGGCGGCGCACCAATGACGCGATGAGCAAGTTCGTCGCCGAACGCGCCATTCGCATGCTGACCAAGGCTGGCCTGTCGCCGGGCCATGCGCGTGTGGGGGTATTGGGCCTGACCTTCAAGGAAAACGTACCCGATCTGCGCAACTCACGCGTGCCCGAGATTGTGCGCATCCTGTCGGAATATTCGGTGCAGCCAATCCTGTTTGACCCGGTCGGATCACCCGATGATCTGCACAGCCATTATGGGCTGGCGATGGCCCCGCCGTCGGATGTCTCCGACCTCGATATGTTGATCCTTGCGGTGCCGCATGAGGCGTTCCTGGCCGAAGGTGCGGACCTGATGGCCCGGATTCGCGAGGGGGGCATGCTGCTGGACCTCAAAAGCGCGCTGGCCCGCGATGATATCCGCCCGGACATTACTGTGTGGTCCCTCTAGGGGGCGTCAGTCCAGCGGATCGTCCGCCAATTCGGCCAGCCAGCTTTCCACGAAACTCAGGCCCGTCCACGCATCATGCGCCCATGGATCATTTGCAGCGCCCGGGTCGAGGTCATCCCGCCCCGTCTCCCACGTATCAGGCAGCCCATCGCCATCCGTGTCGCGCACCTGTGCCGGGTCGCGGATCGTCGCAAGATCCGGCCATCCTCCGACTTGCGTCACGTCGTCAATCACTTGCCCGGTGCAGGCGATGACATCTGCGGCAACCCGCGCATCGAGCGGATCAAGATCGCGGGTGCCTGCAATGCGATCTCCGGCATGGGCCAACACGTGATCGACGACCTTGGTGGCGGGCATTGGGGACACCGACAACATGGGCAAGCCGTCCGACACCTGCTGACCGCGCGCGGCGGCATCCAGCACCTCAAAACGGCGCAGCCGACAGCCCGTCGGCGTGCCCGTCACATTGTCCGCCGCCATCAGGCGGACGGTATTTTCATCCTCCCATTCGAACACCTGCACCGCCTCGGGCGTCTTGCGCACCGTGCTTGGACCCGTCAGCGCGACATTGCCGACATAGGCCACCTCGGCATCGCCAAGCAGGTCATAGACTTCGCCGAACTGGCTGATGGGATTGTAAAAGACGTTGTTGATGACCTCGATCGGGCCTATGGGTGTGGCCTTGATGTCCGGCATCCGGTCGCGGTGATGGGCAAAGAGGTTGCGCAGCAGACTGATGCGCCCGCAGGCGTTATAGGCCCCCTCGTCTGAACAGATCAGCGCACCCTTGGAATGGCGGCCCTTGGGATGGTTGGTGCGATCAAGGCTGAGGCTGAGGATACTGTCAGACAAGGTAATGTCCGAGGCGGTGCTGTTGGAGACATGGATGTTGAACGTCTCGTCCGTGGCAAAGGACATCGACAGGTTGTCGAGCATCACATGGCGCGCATTTTCAACAGTGATTGCGTCCACCGTGGGCGATGGGGCGCGGCTTGGGCCGGGACGCAGCTTGAGGTGGCGAATGACAACGTCATGGGCGTTCTTGACGATCAGGGGTCCGTGGCCGCCACCGATGATACGCAACTGCACCCCGTCGCCCGGTGCGGTCTGGCCCGCGACATAGACGTTGGACCCGACCATGATCGGGCCTCGCAGATCGATGGTGCCCGCGACCTCAAAGATGCAGATACGGGGGCGCGATCCGAGGTCCTGCGCACAGGCGCGCAAGCTGCCGGGGCCGGCATCGGCGAGGGTCGTGACGGCCACGATGGTCCCGCCCTTCCACCCCACCGCCTGCACGCCATAGCCATCCGCGCCGGGAAACGCCCCCTTGCCTGCCGCCCCGACCGGGGCACACAGGGCCAGCGACAGGGCCAGTCCCCCGGTCAGGCCGTGTCTAGCCCCGCTGATACGCATCATCGCCATAATAATGCGCATAGCCCCCATACCCGTAGGTGCGGTGTTTGCTGAGATCGACATCGTTGATGATCGTGCCCGCCACGGGGACGCTGTTGCGCTGCAACCGCTCGCAGGCATCGCGCAGCACGTCCTGAGTGGTTTTGCCCCACCGCACGACGAGGATCGAGTTGTCTACCAGACTGTTCAACCGACATGCCTCGTCCAGGATCAGCACCGGCGGGGTGTCAACCAGCACCAGATCGTAAGCCTCGTTCAGATGGGTTCGCAGCTCGCTCAGTTGCGCCTTGAACACATTGGGTGGGGTTTTGTTGCGCATCTTGATGCTCAGGAACTCAAGGCTGACATTTTCGGCCTCATCCAGCACCACAACGTCCGGGAGTTTGGCCCCGTCCAGCACATCCTCAAGCGAGGACTTCGAGCGGGACACTTCCAGCAAGGCGGCTGCCCCCTGCCGATGGAAATCGAGGTCGAGAAGAAGAACGCGCATCCCGTCCTGGGCCGCAGCGGTCGCAAGGGCGACGGCAACGGTGGATTTGCCTTCGTTGGGCAGACCCGAGGTCACCATCACAATGCGGCTTTTCTCGATCATGTTGAACCAGATCGTGAGGAACCCGCGCAACGCCTCGGTGAAGGCGGAATAGGGATGGGACAACATGAACATGCTCGGTTTGTAGAGGTTGCCGACATATTCATGTTTGAAGATCCTGGGGGTGTAGCCAAAGTTGGGCAACCCACTGACCGCACTGGTCTGATCTTCATTCCACAGCCGCGTGTTCACGCTTTCCAATGCGAGGGCTGCGACAAAAGACAACACCAACCCCGCCAAAACGCTGGCCGCCAAAGCCACAGGCGCGTTCGGAGAGGCGGCTTGCGACGGGATACGGGCAAAGGACACCTGCCGATCCCCCTGCACGATGAAATCGATCTGTGTTTCCAGATCGTTCAGCCGCTCGATCGAGCTTTGATAGCGCACGCGCAACAACTCCATCGCGCGTTCCTGGCTGAGCAATGACAGCTCGGCGCGGGTGCGGGCATGCAAGGCGGCTTGGGTCTGTTCAAGTTGGGCGGCGGCACGGGCCCCGGCACCGTCTTCGTCCGCACTGTCACCACGGGCCGCGACAATCGCCGTCAGACGATCAACATCCCCGCGCAATTGTATGGGCAGGTCCATATCATCAAGCTCGTTCTCGCGAATGAACGAAGCGAGAGCCAGTTCAGCTGCCGACAACTCTTCGCCCAGCATCTGCACCCGTTCGCGCAGGAAGGTGATCGAACTGCTGATCGCCTGTCTGCGTTTCTGGACGTTCTGTGCAATATAGGTTTCGGCCACCGCATTCGCGATATCCGCCGCCAGCGCCGCATCGGACGCGGTCGCAACGATCTGTACCGCAAGGCTTTCGCCCTCGCGGAACACGGAATAGGAACTCAGCATCTTGTCAATCATGCGCTCGCGCAGGCTGGCTTCTCCCTCAAGGACATCTGCGGTGTCAGTGTCCATGAAGGCGGGATTGTCATGGGGTTGAAGCGTGTCGAGCACCTGATAGGCAAACTCGCGCGAGCGCAGGATATTCAGCTCGGTCTCGATGGTGGCACGCGACAACTCGAACGTCTCAAGCTGCACATCGGAGGACCGCACACGGGTGTCCAGCGTCGTCAACACCACGGTCGAGCGGGTCTTGTATTCCGGCTCCATCGTGGAGACGATCACATAGGTGGCCGTGACGATTGCGGCAGTCACACAGACGATCAGCGCCATGCGGCGGCGGATGATCCGCCATATGCCGTCAAGCCCCACCCGTTCGTCCGAGCGCCCTGCAAGCGAGCTGAGGATGGTGTTTGGCGAAGTCATGCGTGGGTTCGTCTTGGGTTGGGTGTCTGACATGCTGGTATCGGTCATCTCATCCCTCCTTTCCTGCGCGGGCCAGATCGATGGGGCGCGTTGCGGATGTGGTTACAGTGGAACCGTCGATGGCCTGACGATATGCGGCGCGATGCGCCTCGATGTAGTGCGGGGTTGAGAACAGGGCCGAGACGCGGGCCCGCGCCGCCTTGCCCATCTGCATGCAATGCGCAGAACCACCTTTGATCATCTGGGCGATCTTGGCGGCTTGGGCGGCGGGATTACCGGGCGGCACGATATGCCCTGTGTCCCCGATCAGATAGGCGCAATCGCCCACATCCGTGGCCACGGCAGGCACCTCGCAGGCCATCGCCTCGCAGACGGCCAACGGAAACGCTTCGCCCCAGGCCGACGATAGCAGGAACAGGTCAAGCCCCGGCATCAATGCGTGAATGTCGTTACGGGCGGGTACCATGCTGATCCGGTCGCTCAGGCCCAGCTTGTGCATTTCGGCCTCGGCCGCGCTGCCTGTGTGGCCTGCGCCGATCATCACGCCGTGCACGTCGTGGCCCTGACTGCGCAGAATGCCGATGGCCCGGACCATGCTCACATGATCCTTCATGGGGTGGTTGCGGGCGGCATTGCCGATCAGGATCCGATCATCGCGCACCCCGATCATATCGCACAGGCGCGCCCGCCCATCGGGATCGGGACGAAAGACATCCGTGTCCACAGCATTGGGGATCAGCACCGCGCGCGCACGGGCCAGGCCGATCGCCTCGTGCTGAACGCGCGAGGCGTTCGAACAATAGGTGATCAGATTCACTCCCGGCGCGACGCGCGCCATCATCCGCAGCATGGCACGCGTGGTGCGGTTTTCATTGGCCACGTCCTGCAAGGAATGGTGGATGCCCCAGACCAGACCCGGTCGCGCCGCGCGGCGGCGGCCTGCGACCCCGGCCCATGCCGCAAGACAGCCATGATACATCCAGCCATGCACCACATCCGGGGCCGAGCGGCGCAGATGGGCACGCAACCTGCGCACCGCAGTGAGTGTGGACAGCGGCGATATCATCCCGAGGGAGGTTACCCTGCACCCGGTCTCGCGGATCGGTCCGGCGATGCTGCCATCATCCATCAGCGACACGACCTCGTGCTGCGCCGCTTCGGGGCCAAGGGCCGCCAGATAGCGTTGAAGCATGATTTGAGCCCCGCCAATATTGGTGCTGGTCACGACGTGGGTGATTTTCATCGCGTTCTCCTAGCGTTCGGATTGGGGGTAAGAGCGGACCACGGACGTGTGGCCCCTTGCGTGGCGGGCGGTGGCAGCGGCGTCGGCAATCACATCATCCCATTGCGCCATGATGATGGCCGGATCGAGCCGCACGCGCAGGGCAGTTGCGTTCTGAGCCATGGCGGCGCGCATCCTTGGTGCGGCGGCCAGGGCACCAAGAGCCTCCGCCAGAGCCATCACATCGCCCTGCGGCACAAGGCGGCCATTCACCCCGTCTTCGATCAACTCCTGGGGGCCGAAATCGCAATCAAAGGCGACCACGGGGCGGGCATTGACCAGGCCCTCGGCCACGACATTGGGAAAGCCTTCGTAGCGGCTCGACAGCACCAGAATGTCAGTGTCTGCGATCCATGCACCCGGTGTCGTGCTGTTGCCAGGCAGGTCTACGACGTGCTCCAGACCAAGGGCAGTGCGCTGCGCCTCAAGGGCGGCGCGCTGTTCGCCCTCACCGTAGATCGTCAGGCGCAAGTCCGGGTGTTGCCCATGCAGCAGCGCCATGGCGCGCAACAACAGATCAAAGCCTTTTTGATGCGACAGCCGCCCGACAGCCGCCAGCCGTGGGGGATTTACGACTGGCGGGTCGGACTGTCCCGCGCGGGGCGCGCAGGGATTGGGAATCACGTGGGCGTTGTCGCGGGCGCGTGTCGGCACATCTCGGCAGGCCCGTTTGGTCTGCATCACGATCCGCGCGGCCTGAGGCATGAGCGCCGACTGCGCATGCCGCCAGAACGGGTGTGCGGCCTGGGCCTGCACATTGTTGCGCTCGGACACGATGACGGGGATGTAGGTGCCAAGTGCGGCGATCAGGGTCTGGACGTTGATCTTGGTCAAAAAGGACACCACCACATCCGGTTCATGGGTGCGGATCAGGGCGCGGATGGCGCGTGTGCGGCGCAGCATGCTCAGCCGGGCGCGGCGCGGCTGCGGCGGGTCCAACACGTGCAGGCTCACCCCCTCGGGGTATTCGAAATAGGACCCTTCGGGTGGGCAGGTCATGGCCGCCACATGCACCTCATCGCCCAGTCGGGCGCGATGCGCGGCGATCATCGCCACGATCTTTTCGGCACCGCCCGCGCCAAAGCCCGCCTGTATGATGAGGAGTTTCATCCGCCCTACTCCGCCGCCTCGATCCGGGCGCGGTCCGGGGACCAGCGCGTGTGATCGGGTGGCGTGTGGCCGCCGTTCAACTCGGATTCGATCAACGGGCGGCCAAGGCCCTTGGACTGCAAGAAGATGCGCCCGATATATTCACCCATGATCCCCAGAAACATTGCGTTCAGGGTCATCGACAGCAGCAACAGGATGGTGGTGGTGGCAAAGCCCGCAGGCCAGTCGGCCCCGAACACAAACTTGCCCACGATATAGCCAATCATCAGCAGGAAGGTGGACAGGCCCACAAACAGGCTGATCATCGAAGCCAGCCGCAGCGGCAATAGCGAGTGGTTGATCAACCCGTCAATTGCCAGCGATAACATGGCCTTGAAGGGGAACTTTGACTCGCCAGCGGTGCGCGCCTGACGGTCGTAATCAAAGCCGATCTGGGAAAATCCCATTCCGCTGATCAGGCCGCGCACATATGGCGACTGGTCATCGATCTGGCGCAGCTCGTCAAGAATGCGCCGGTCCGTGAGGCGAAATTCACCCGCGTTGCGCGGCAGATCATCATTGCTGATCAGATCGATGAGGGCGTAGAACGCGCGCCGGGCGGCAGCCACGACTGGCCCATCGGGCAGGCTTTTGCGCACGCCATAAACCACGTGATAACCTTGACGCCATTGATCAAGCATTTGCGGGATCAACTCGGGCGGGTCCTGCATGTCGCAATCAAGCTGGATGGCGCACGCCCCCCGTGCCGCGCGATAGGCTGTCAGCACAGATTTCTGATAACCGACATTGCGCGAAAAGCGGATCACCCGGACCCGTTCATCCGCCGCCGACATCTCGGACAGGATATCAAAGGTGCGATCATCCGAATGATTGTCGGTAAAGATCACCTCCATCTCGTACCCGTCCAGCCCGTCAAAGACAGTACGCACACGATCATAGGCCGTGCGCACGTTCGCCTCTTCGTTGAGGGCGGGGATCAGGATCGACACAAGGGTGCTCATGCCGCACCTGTCTGGGTCAATTGCGCTGCGGGGGTGCGGCGTGGCGGGGTGGCGTGTGATGGTGTCCATTCGAGTGTCCTTTTCAGCCCCTCCTCAAGGGGAATGCGCGCGCTCCAGCCCAGGGTCTGTTGGGCCAGTGCTGCGCTGGCGATCAATTCGGTTGCCGGTGTGGTTTGGGTTTTCTGTGTCAGCAGCGCAGGGCGCGCGCCGCAGGCCCGCAGCACATCACGGCCCAGTTGCGCCATCGTGGGGGCCTGCCCGGTGCTGAGGTTGACAAGGTCGGGGGCGGCGTGTCCGGCATCCGCCACGGCCAAAAGGCCAGCCACCACGTCATCGATATGGATCATATCGCGCCGATCCAGCGGGCGGTGCAGGGTCAGGCGTTTGCCCCCTTGGCAGGCCCTGATCAATTGCGGGATCAGGAAATCAGGGTTTTGCATCGGCCCATAAGTGAGGGCCAGCCGTACGGTTATTGCCGCATAGGGCAGCCGCGCGCGCACCGATTGCAAATAGTGGGTGGCTGCACACATCGAGGCGGCATAGGCCCCGCGCGGCGCTTCGCGCAGACGCTCGTCATAGGGTATGGCCACATCACCATATTCCGCGATGGTGCCGCTGCGCACCAGCACCGCGGGCGGCACATCGCAGGCTGCCGCCACCAGCGTCACAAGCGGGCTCAGATTGTCCTCAAGGCTTTGGGCCGTATCCCCCAGATCATCCTGCGCCACATAACGGGTGGTGGCGCCCAGATGGAAAATCACATCCGCCTTGGCCACCCGCAGGGCCTGCCGCACGCTGCCCACATCAGCAAAGTCGGCACGCAGCAGCGCGATCCGGGGGCGCATGCCATCCAGACGCGCAAGCGATGAGCCTGCGCGCGCCAACACCGTCACCCGGTCGCCACGCGCAAGGCAGGCGCGCACCAAGTGCGCCCCGACAAAGCCCGTACCCCCTGTGATCAGAATGGATGCCATCGCCCTGCCCGCCTAGTCCGAGTCGGCACCAACGATGCGCGGCATCGGCAGGGGCACGATGAACTTGCCGCCCGTGGCTTCATAATCGGACAGCTGCGTGCGGATCTCGTCAAAGAAATTCCAGGCCAGAACAAGCATGTAATCCGGCTTACGCTCGGCCACCGCCGTGGGCGCGAGGATCGGGATTTTTGACCCCGGCGCATAGAGTCCTTGTTTCAGCGGATTGCGATCCACAAGGAAATCAAGGGTTTCCGGCCCGATCCCAAAGTAGTTGAGCAAGGTGTTGCCCTTGGCGGGTGCACCATATCCGGCAATTGTCTGACCTTTGGCCTTAATGTCAGACAACAGGGCCAGCAGCTCGACCTTCATCTCTTGGACCCGCGCGGCAAAGTCGAGATATCCGTCGCGATCCAGCAGACCGGCGGCACGCTCGTTCTCAATCATCTCGGCAACGATCGGGGTGGGTGTCACGCCTTGCGACGCCTTGCGCATAAACACCCGCATGGACCCGCCATGCACCGGCAATTTCGTCACATCCACGACGTCAAAGCCCGTCGCCTGTCCCAGTTTGACAATGGACAGCAGGCTCAGCTCGGACATGTGTTCGTGATAGACGTTGTCGAACTCGTTGGTTTCCATGATGGCCTTGCCCCACGGCACCTCGATGACAAAGGTCCCATCCTCGGCAAGCAGAATGTCGACAGAGGCCATGAAACCGTGCAGATCGCCGATGTGGTTGAAGGTGTTGGAGGTCGCGATGGCCTGCGCGCGGCCATGCGCGTCGACCACATCCTGCGCGGTTTCGGGGGTCAGATAGGCGACGTGCACCTCGACGCCCTGCTTGGCCGCGATCTCGGCCAGATTGGCTGCGGGGTCGATGCCGAGGGTGCGGGACCCGTTGGCATTGGCAAAGCCAAGCATCAGCCCGTCATTGCATCCGATGTCGATGATCAACCCACCTTTCGCAATTCCTTCAAGGACTTGAGCGAAGGATTTAAAGTGCGTGTGCATCGTGGTCGCACCCGACGGCACATAAAGGTAGTGGGTAAAGAACCCTTCGGGGATTTGATCGGCCACCTGAATCAGGCCGCAATCCAGACACCCCTGGGTGTTGAGCGGAAAGGCCGGTTGGGGATCGTTCAACTCTTCGGGCCGCACGAACATGTTTGCGGGGGGATGATTGCCCATCGGCAGAAAGGTCAGCAAGTTTTCCGACCGGCAGCAGCGGCAGGTTTTCAATGTGCTGTTCAGTGCAACTTGAGTGTTCATATCCGTGTCCTTTTCAAAGTCTTCAATTCAAAAATTCAAAAAATTCGAGGGGCGCGCCGCTTATTGTGCGCCGCGATATTGGGCAATGATGTCCTTGGCGGTGATGGTGTGGGCGGCTTTCTTGCCTAGGAAAAAGACGCCGCTTGCACCGTCCACCGCGTATTCTTCGGGGATCAGATGATCGAGATAGCGCAGCCAGAAAAAGGCCAGTTTTGCAATGCTGCCCACCTTGCGCGAGCGGAACAGCCCCCGGAATAAATAGTCGATGGACCAGATCATCTGCGTGCCCGGCCCCCCGCTTGACCCCGAGGTGACGCGGTCGAATTGGCGAAACAGATAGCGGTGTCCGCTTTCGGTGAACCGCGTGAAATCATAAGGCCCTTCATGCACTTGCTGCATGAACGGGGTCTCGGCATAGACCAGCCCGCCTGGCTTCAGTACCCGCCAGATCTCGGCGACCACCACTTCGGGACGCAGCACATGTTCCAGCACGGCCTGCACCACAACCCCGTCAAAGGCACCGTTCTGGATCGGAATGTTATGGGCATCGGCCACAAAGTGGATTTCAGGCGACGGGTAGATATCAAGCGCCACCAGCTTGATCGCCGGATCCTCATAGAGCGCATCCATCCCCTGCCCGACCGTCCCGCCGCCAATCACCAGCACCACAGGTTCGGGGTTGGTCGCCTTGAGCGCACGCATAAACGCTTGCGTGTTCTCCAGCGTCGACTCCTTGATCGGAGAGACCAGCCGCTTGAGCCGACCGATAAGGCCGGAATAGTGGCGGCGTTCGATCTGGCCTGCATCCGCCCCTTTCAGGTCATCGATGTCGATCACGGAATTGGCGAAATCGACATAGATCGGCAACCCGTCGGACTGGGTGGCAGACGTGGTCGTGGCCCCCGCGGGGTCGGGTGCAGTGTCTGGCCAGTCAACAAGGCTGTCTACGATTTTGCGATCTGCGAGGGGCATTTCATTCTCCTGAAAGGGCGCAGGCTTAGGCGGCCGTGTGGGTCGCGCTGCGGCTTTGATATTGCGCGGCGAATGCCTCGAACTGTTCGTGCACATAGGCGACATGGGCGTCCGTCAGCCCGTGGTGACAGGCCAGCAGGATACCGCCCCGCATAACGGCATCCGACACCGGATAGCCGCCCGCAGCTGTGCGATACTCAAGGTCTTTCATCGCCGGTTGGCGCAGAATGTTTCCGGTAAAGACGGGCCGCGTCTGAATGTCGGCCCTTTCCAGGAACATCTGCATTTCGCGCCGGGTAAACGGCACGTCATCGCGCAGCGTCAGCGGGAATGACAACCAGCCCGTGCGCGAGTCCGGCAACTGGCGCGGCAGAACGAACCAGTCTTCGTATTGCTGGAAGAACGCGAGGTGGCTGGCAAAGTTCTTTTCCCGCTCGGAGATATTCAGGTCCAGCTTATCGAGCTGCACAAGGCCGAAGGCGGCACTGATCTCGGAGGGTTCGAGGTTATACCCAAGTGCTTCAAAGACGAATTTTGCATCATATTCAATACCGTCCAGTTCGACGTTAAAGCGATTTTCGATGGTCTCACTTTCCACGAACAAGGACGAGCTGCGCCCCCATGACCGGAGCAGAACCGCCTTGCGCGCGAGGTCGGGGTCGTTGACGCACAGCATGCCGCCATTGCCCGCGCCGTTGATCACATGGCTGCCGTAAAAGCTGGTGGTCGAGACATCGGAATAGCGGCCCGTGCTGCGCCCTTGCATGGTGGCACCCAACGTGTCGGCACTGTCTTCGATCACGCGCAGCCCGTGCTTGTCAGCCAAGGCGCGGATGGCTTTCCAATCCGGCAGGTTCCCGATCAGCGAGGGGATCATCAGCGCACTTGTCTTGTCGGTGATCATCGCTTCGATCTTGGCCACATCGATGTTGTAGGTGCCCTCTTGGGCATCGACAAAGGCCGGGATCAGCCCGTGCCGGATCAGCGGTGCAACAGTGGTGGCAAAGGTCAGCGCCGGGGTGATCACCTCGCTGCCTTTGGGCAGGTCAAGGATTTCGACCGCAAGGTAGTTGGCGGACGATCCGGAATTCACCATGATCCCGTGCTTTTTGTCGAACAGTGCGGCGACCCGCGCCTGCATCTTGTGCACGCGTGGCCCCATCTGGGTCGAGGTCTGCAAGACTTCGACCACCGCATCAATCTCTTCCTGACCGTGGACGGTCTGACCGTAATTCACTCTCATTTCTGGACTCCTGACGTTTTACCTGGTTGGACACTGAGCGTGCCTGTCATAAGGGGTTCGCGGCGGCGGCTGGCTTGGGCCGCGATGATGGGAACCGGGGTGGCATGGGTGCCCTGCCCGTCCATGCGGCCGCAAAATGTACTGAGTTGCGCGTCCGTAAGGGCGACCATCCCGTGGCCTTCGGCATGGTGGCGATACCACTCAATGGTCATACCAACCGCTTCGCTGAGGCTGAGCTGGGGTCGCCAGCCCAGCCGTGTGTGGGCCTTGGTGCTGTCGAGGCGCAACAGACCTGCCTCGTGCATTTGGTGGCCGGGGGCCGCGTCCTGCGCATCGCCGTACAGGATCTCGGGGCCGCCCGCGCCCCATGCCTCGCAGATTTCCTGCGTCAACTGGCGCACCGGCACGGTCGAGGACACATCGGGGCCAAAGTTCCACGCCCCCTCAAAAGGGGCTCCGTGCTGAAACAGACGTGCCGCGAGCGCCATGTATCCCGACACCGGCTCAAGCACGTGCTGCCAGGGGCGCACGCTGCCCGGATTGCGGATCTTGACCGGGCGTTTGTTGGCTGCGGCGCGCACGATATCGGGCACAAGGCGTTCCAGCCCCCAATCGCCACCGCCAAAGACATTGCCCGCCCGCACCGTGGCCAGCCGGGCCCCACCCTCTTTGTTGAAGAACGAGCGGCGATAGGCGTGGGCCAGGATTTCGGTACACCCTTTGGAAGCGCTGTAAGGGTCCGCCCCGCCCAGGGGGTCGGCCTCGCGGTAGCCCCATTCCCATTCGTTGTTCTCGTAGCATTTGTCGCTGGTGACCACGATGATCGCCTTGAGCGACGGCATCCGCTGCGCCAGTTCCAGCACGTGCGCTGTGCCCATCACATTGGTCGCAAATGTCTCGACCGGATAGGAATAGGAGCGGCGCACAAGCGGTTGGGCGGCCATGTGGATCAGGATTTCCGCATCCACCGTACCCATCACCTTGCTGAGCCGTACACGGTCGGTAATGTCCGCCATCCGGCTGTCCACCGACCGCGCAACCCCGCAGGCTTCAAAGAAGCTGGGCCCGGTTTCGGGCGGCAATGCAATGCCGGTGACCTCGGCCCCGAGCCGGGCAAGCCACAGCGACATCCACCCGCCCTTGAAACCCGTGTGCCCCGTCAAAAGCACCCGTCGCCCTGCGAACACGCCGTCGAAATCTGATCCGATCTGAGCCGACATCGTTCTGACCCTTAAATCGCCACGGCCGGGATACGCTCCGGCTGATAGGCGTCAAAGTCCATCCAGGGCGGCGTGTCGTCTTCGCACAGCGCGTTCAGCGTGTTGCGGTCGCGCACCGTGTCCATGGGATGCCAGAATCCGTTGTGGCGGTAGGCCATCAACTGCCCGTCCTTGGCCATCTGGCTGAGCGGGGTCTGTTCCAGCGGTTCGTTGTCATCGACCATGTAGTCAAGGACGCCGGGTTCAAAGACGAAGTAGCCGCCGTTGATCCAGGTGTCGCGCCCATGCACCTTTTCGGTGAAGGCGTTGACCCGGTCCCCTTGCAGATCGATGTTGCCAAAGCGCGCGGGCGGCTGCACGGCCGTGACCGTCGCCAGCTTGCCATGCGAGCGGTGAAAGTCGAGCAGCGCGTCGATGTCGATATTGCCCAGCCCATCGGAATAGGTGCACATGAACGTCTCGCCGTTCAGCCAGTCCTTGAGGCGGCGGATGCGCCCGCTGGTCATGGTGTTGGCCCCGGTGTCGACCACCGACACGTTCCACCCGCCGGGTGCCGAGGGCACCAATGTCATCTCGCCACTGTCCAGCGCCACGGTGATGTTGTTCGAAATCAGGTGGTAGTTGGCAAAGAACTGTTTGAGCAGCAGCGCCTTGTAGCCTGCCGCAATCACGAAATCGCGGTGGCCGAAGTTGCTGTAGATATCCATGACCCGCGCGATGATCGGGCGTCCGCCGACCTCGACCATGGGTTTGGGAATGGACACCGTTTCTTCGGCAAGTCTGGATCCAAGGCCTCCGGCCAGAAGTATCGTCTTCATTTGAATGGTTCCTTCTTTATGTCTTTTGAAAAAACGGGCGTGGTCACACCGTAAAAATCGGCATGGGCGCTGTGGGGAAAAATGGGCGCAGCTGTCATTTCGCGACCTCCCCCCGGGCAATAAACAAAACGCCGTCGCCATAGCGGTTGGACAGGCTTTGCGCGGCAGCGGGCTGATAGCCATGGGCCTGCGCATAGGCGCGCATGGGCCCTTCAAGGTCCGGCTCATAGCCCAGCAAAAGGGCCGCAGGGGGTGTAGCTTCAAACAGCGCGGCCATGCCATCCGGCCCGGACATCACGAAATGCCCGGCCAGATCAGGTGTGATGAAATCCGCCACCCGGTAGGCGAATTGCCCGGTGGCGATTTCGGGATAGACCTCCAGCCCTTCTTCCAGCGGATAAAGGGGCATCAGCGTCGCGATGGGGCCAGTCAGCCCCGCCTCACTCAGCACCGATGCGATCTCGCGCCCGCCCGCGTCGAACTGCGCCACCTCGGTCTGGGCCGGGGCGCGCAGGGCCAGCAGTCCGGGGCCAAGCCGGGGCAGCGCCAGAAACACCATCAGGATCATGCCAGCCGCCAATGCAGGCACAAGCGCACGCATGGTCTGCGGATCAAGCGCGCGCACCAAGACCGCGCCCACAAAGGGCAGGAACACAACCGGAGCCGCATAATATTGCGGAAAGGCAGGTGTGGGCACTAAGCTCATCACCATGGTGGTGCCCAGAACAGCGAGGGTCAGCAGCAGCGCACCCCACTCAATCCCTTTGGCCCGTTCTCGCGCCCCTGTCAGCACAAGCCAGCCCGAGGCCACGACGCCAAGGGTCAGCAACAGCGCGCCCCCCGACAGCCAACCGGCATAGGCCATCACCACCTTGTCACGCAGGCTCATGGCAAGCTCGGGCTCGGTGTGGCGAAAGGCCTCCCAATAGGCGATGTGGGGGCCGGTATGAAATCCGGTCACGTGGGCCATGAACACCTCGGGCGCGCTCAGCAATTGCAGGAACAATGGCGCAGCACCCAAAAGCCCCCCGATCAGGGCGGGCAGCACAACACGGCGCAGCCGCTGCACAAAGCCGAGGGTGCGCGGCAGCAGAAAGGCTCCGATCACCAAGGGCGGAATGATCACAACGGCGCTGATCTTCATCCCCGTGGCAATCGACAGACACAGGCCCGCGCAAAACAGAGGCGCGGCACGCACGGGGCCCCGAAGCGCTTCGTTCAGGAACAGGCCCAACGCAAGCACCCCAAAGCTGAGCGGCAACAGGTTGTTCGACGCCGCCATGCCAGCCTGCCCCAACAACGTTTCGTTGGTGATGAGCGCAACCCCGGTAAAGATCGCAAGCATCGGCGCGCGTGACACGACGTAGACGCCCCACATGGCAGCCCCCAGCAACAGCAGCCAGCCTGCAAAGACCGCAAGACGTGCCGACATCAACAGCCCCAGATCGCCAAAGGCCAGATAGCTGCCGCGAAACAGCCAGGCGGAATATGGCAGGTGGTTGTAGAAGAAATCGGTATAGAGATCGAAGCGGCCCAACAGATGCGCGGGTGCAACGAACAGCATCTCGTCCCGGCGAATACCGAAGTCCATGATGCGGCCAAACAGGGCGATCAGCAAGATCAGCCCACCGATCACCGCGACGATCAGTATCAGGCGCGATTTGGGTGCGTGCTGTGTCTGTGTGGTGCGTACAGCACCGGGCAGCGACGGTGTATGTGCCACATCAGTCATCGGACAGACCTCCGCGCAGTGGCACGCCAAGGGCGGCGGAGACGCCGATATAGGATGCGACGACGATCAAGGGCAGCGCGAGTGCCTGCGCCAGATAAGGGTTCAGCCCCCCGGCCAGCAGCACCGTCAACAGCGCGGCGTTCAACGCATAAAGTGCGACATAGATCAGGATATACCGGGGCAGTCGTGCGGTACCCTGCACCCCAAAGACAAGGCGTGCATGGGTTGTGTAGTTCCACAGAACCCCCAGCCCGAATTGCGCAATCAGCGCGATCTGTGGGGCCGCCCCCATCCAGATCGTGGCGGCATAGACGCCGTAACCGAACCCGGTGTTGAGCACACCCGCACCCAGAAACCGCAGCACGCGTGCCCGGAACTGGGGCGCGGCTCTGGCGGCGTCGGTGCCCGGATCAAAGGGCAGATCAATGGGATAGCGCATCTGTTTCATGCCACGGACTCCACGCTTGCGCTCAGCGGGGTTGCGGGGGTGGTGGCATGAGCCACGCACGGGGCCTCAAGCCCCATATTGGTCAGCAACAGGGCGTTGACCTTGTGCACATCATAACGCTCGATCACGCGGTCATGTGCTGCCTGCCCCATTGTCCGGGCCAATGTAGGGTCTGCGATAAACTGGGCCATGGCGGTCGCCAGGGCCGGCGCATCATCGCAAGGCACAACCCGGCCCGATATGCCGTCCTCAATGGTTTCGCCGCAACCCGGCGCGTCGGTGGTGATGACGGGCAAACCGCTTGCCATTGCCTCAAGAATGGTGCGTGGCACCCCTTCGCGCAGCATGGTGGGCAGAACGAACACCCCGGCAGAGGCCAGATGCGGGCGCACATCGCGGGTCTCGCCCAGATAGGTCAACAGCCCCTCTGCCTGCCACTGTTCGATCTGCGCCAACGGAATCGCGTCGGGGTTCGTATCAAGCGGGCCGAGCACGCCAAGGTCAAAGTCATGGCCCCGCGCGCGCAACAGCCGTGCGGCCTCTGCCAGCACCTCCAACCCCTTGCTTTTCAAAAGCCGCCCCACAAAGAGGAAGCGGAATTGGGCCGGTGTCACGGTGCCGGGCGCAAAGCGACGGGTGTCCACACCCGATCCGGGCACATCCACCAAAGGCACGTTGTCCGGGATCAGACGCAGGCTGCGAATGTCGCGGCGTTCCTGCCGGTTATAGCAAAACGCGGCTGTCACATGGCGCAACGCCATCCGGTGCAAGGCGACGACAATGGCGCGCACCACACGGCGCCGCCCGCGCGGGCGCGCCTTGGAAAACGCATAGCCAAGGCCTGTGAACAGTGCATAGCGGCGTGGCACGCCAGCCATATGGCCTGCCCAGCATCCATAGAGGATCGGTTTCATCGTGTAGCCGACCACCACATCCGGGTGCAGGGCCGACAACAGCTGCGAGATGGTGCGCAGCGTGCGCAGATCGGCCAACGGGTTCAGCCCGGTGCGCTGCATGGGCACGGCATGACAAGTGATCCCTTCGCTTTGCAACTGGGCACGGGTGTCGGGATCAAAGTCGGGCGCAAGTGCTGTCACTCGGTGGCCCTGCGCCATCATCCGGCGCATCAGATCCAGCCGGAAATTCACCAGTGACCAGGCCAGACTTGCGATCACAACCACGTGCTGGGAGGTCACCGGGGTCACCTCCACGGCATCGTCAGGAGAAACCACTCCCGTTCGCCGCAAGTGCGACGCTGTATGTTTGGCAAGGTTTGACATGTCTAAGTATTTGTTTCGTAATGAAATCGATTTGGGTAACCGCCCGTCGGAAGGGCCACAGTCACGGGCGGTAAAGCAATGGGGTCATGCCTGCGCGGCGCGGGCGCGCGCAGCGTGTCGTCGGTGATTTCGATCGGCCGCAGCCCGTTGACCCCATAGCCGGGGACAAGATTTTTCAGGCGGCGTTTTACGTCACGCGCTGATCCACCCCGCGCCGCACCTTCAAGGTGATGGATCGCGGCGCGCAGCCGGGAGATGGCAATCCCCTCGGGCACCGCCGCCTGCACACCGGGGATCCCGCAATCACGGGGCGTTTCGGTCTGGTCAAACAGCTCTTCGAACAGCTTTTCGCCGGGACGAATGCCGATCACTTCGATCTTGATATCATCGTCAGGGCGCAACCCGGCCAGACGGATCATCCGGTGGGCAATGTCCACAATCTTGACCGGCTCACCCATGTCCAGAACAAAGATCTGGCCCAGCCCGGTCTTTTGCGCCAATCCCTTGGCGGCTGCCACCAGGGTCAGTTCGACCGCCTCGCGAATGGTCATAAAATAGCGGGTCATGCGGTCGTCGGTGATCGTGAGTGGTCCGCCTTGGGCGATCTGTTTCTGGAACAACGGGATCAGCGAGCCGGACGATCCCAGAACATTACCAAACCGGACCGAAAAAAAGCGGGTACTTTCGCCGGTTTCAGATGTGATGCGGTCCTGCGCCTGAACATAGAATTCGGCCACGCGTTTGGTCGCGCCCATCACATTGGTGGTATTCACGGCCTTGTCGGTCGAAACCTGCACCATCGCAATGGCCCCGACGTCGCGGGCTGCATCAGCGATGTTGCGGGTGCCGATCACGTTGGTCAGCACACCCTCGCAAGGGTTGGCCTCGACCATGGGCACGTGTTTCAGGGCGGCGGCATTGAACACCAGTTCGGGGCGGTGCTTGGCAAAGATCGCGTTCACCCGCTTGGCATCGCGAATATCTGCGACATGCACATGGTGCTGGACGTCCGGGAAATACTGTTTCAGGTCCTGATCGATGGTGTAGGCGTTCAGTTCGCACTGTTCGAGCAATACCAGCTGGCTTGGACCAAAGGAGGCGATCTGACGCGACAGCTCGCTGCCAATGGATCCGCCCGCCCCGGTGATCAGGACACGGCGACCGTTGAACAAGGCGCGCAGCAGCGACCGCTCTACCGCCTTTTGCGGACGGTTAAGAATGTCTGTGGGATCGACGGCGCGCGGCTCAACCCCGCCAAGTTCAGAGCCCGAGGGTGCTTCGCCCAGATTGGGCAGGCGCGACACAGGCACGCTGTGCGCATTGGCCCAGGCGATCAACTTGCTGATCCCGGCGGAATCAAGCTGCGTGACCGGCTCGGTCAGGAACAGGCGTTGGGGCAAGGCCTCCATCATCTCAAGGGTCGCGCACAGCCGGTCCGGCGACAAAAGCGAGCCGAGGATGTCGATATCATGGAACACGAGACCGCCGGTGTCGCGTGCATCATCAATGATGCCGATGGGGCGATAGCGGGCGTCAGGCGTGCGTGAGGCGCGCACAAACAGATCACAGTTTGTCCCCGTCCCGACCACGAGCACGGGAATGCGCGTGTCCGCAACCGCCATCTCAGCGGGTGCGCGGTCAGCGTGATTGACCTTGCGCAGCAGTTCGCGGTGGCGAGCACACAGGCGCAAGCCGACCAGCGCGGGCACTGCGACAAGGAATTGAATGGCGAAAGAAGCCAGGGGCACAGAGGCCGTGCCCGGCAGCAGCGACATGCACAACCATTGCAGACCAAGCGCCAACATCGCACCGCGCACCACGACAACCGCGTCCCGCAAGGATGTGGCGCGGGCGTGGCGTTTATAAAAGGCGCTAAGCGGATACATGATCAGGGCGGCCAGAACAGCCGATGACACGAACGCGGCAAGGCTTTGACTGAGAACATGCGCGCCGATCAGATTGGCCGTCAGCAGCAGGGCAGCCAGTGCGGCCAGCGCCGTGGCAACGGTATCGGCGATCGCAAGTCGGCGGTTGGCGCGCAATGCCGCCAACAGCCGACCCGTCGATGCAAATCGCCCCCCGATCCGCGCCGAAATTGCGCGTCCGGCCCGTCTTGCTGGCGTCCAGACCAATTGGTCGCCTATCGTCATGCCGTCTAAATTGCTCATTTCCAAACACCTCGTTAAACAAATACCAGCACCTCCTAATCGGGCAACTGGTTGCAATAGAAATGACACACGTTTCCAGGTACCGGCAAATAGGGGTTTGCCAGTCTCAAATCAGAAAATGCTCAGCCGTGTGTGGCCTTTTTTATGTCGCGCATAATGTGACTAGGAGCGCGTTATCTTATTCAAAATCGTCAGGCTTAGCGCCCTACATTATTATTTGGTTTTATGAATTTTTTTCTCCCGCGTGTCCCCGCAGGTGTATTTTCCGCTCGTCCCGTCGTCGCCTGTGCGAAGAAAATTTCGCGTCGGTCAGGCGTGTTAGGCGATAAAATGCCTGCCTCATGTATACTTCAAACGCGCCGAAAAGTAAGCAATTTGTTAACAGTTTTCTGCAATCCATGTGGATATATTTTATAATATTTAATGTTTTCAACTATTTAAAATTACGGCCGTTTTTGCGGGTGTTTGCTGCATGACGGAACAACTTAAGCGGTATTCTCTTCATGGTTGCAATTTTCCGGGATGATTTCCCTTATCGAGAGTGGGCGACCCTGCGTGAGCAAATTTCCGCGCCCATTGCGATTCGCTGACGGAGTCTTTTACATTTTTGGGAATATCGCGATTTTGGAAAAATACTTTCCTTCAATTGCCGGAACAGTTGAATCAGAACACTTCCATTCGCCCATTATATTCAATGCGCCCGCGGCGTCTGGTCCATTCTCGTGCAATATGGTTCTCATGTGCCGTCATTTGCAATGGCCAACAAAGCGGACATCATATATACAGCCGGATATATTGATTAAAGAAACCGCCTCGCAGCGGTGTTGACCCTAACAGAGTGGTGCCGCAGGGGCAGATTTTGCCCGCACCCGATCGAGTATTGAACATGAACCGTGCGGTTGAAGTTTTGATCACGGGGCTGGCTGGGATGCTGGCATTGCCGTTTTTCCTGATTGCCTGTGTGATCCTGCGTCTGTCGCTTGGGGCACCAAGTGTCTTTCGACAGACCCGCAGCGGCTTGCATGATGTGCCGTTCAAAGTCGTCAAATTGCGCACCATGTCAGATGCGCGTGCACCCGACGGGACCTTGCTGCCCGATGCGCAGCGCCAGACCCCGATCTCGACCCTTGTGCGCCGATTGCGGCTGGATGAGCTGCCGCAGCTGCTGACGATCCTACGCGGTGAGATGGCGCTGGTCGGCCCCCGCCCCTTGTTGCGCGAAACCATCGCCGAGTTTGGTCAGGATGGCCTGCGCCGCGCTACCGTTCGTCCCGGTCTGACCGGATGGGCGCAGGTCAGCGGCAACACCATGTTGTCGGACACCGAAAAGCTGCAACTGGACGTCTGGTATATCGACAACCGCAGCACGTGGCTTGATCTGCGCATCCTGGCCGAGACGATTGGCGTTGCCCTTTATGGTGAACAGCGCCGTGTCGACCGAATTGCGCTGGTGTCAAAGTCGCTTGCCGGGTCTGCAACGCCATGAGAACGGTGTTCGTCGGAGCGGTAGAAGGCTCGCGTGCCGCGCTTGCCGCGATTTGCAAGGCCGGCCATGCGCCCAATCTGGTGGTGACACTGCCCACAGACCTGGCACGGCGTCATTCGGACTTTGCCGATCTTGGGCCAATCGCCGCACAATATGACATCCCCGTTCACCGGACCGAGAAAAGCGACGCCCCCGACACCCATGCCGCTATTGCGGCAATCGACCCCGACATTATCATGGTCATTGGCTGGTCCCAGATTTGCGGACCTGCGTTCCGGGCGCTGGCCAGGCATGGTGCCATAGGGTTTCACCCTTCGGCCCTGCCGCAGTTGCGCGGGCGCGGTGTCATTCCATGGACCATCTTGATGGGCGGTGCGCAGGCGGGGGCCAGCCTGTTCTGGCTTGATGATGGGGTGGACACGGGCGACATCGCCGCGCAGCGCCGCTTTGCCATCGACCCCGAGGCCGAAACCGCCCGCAGTCTCTATGATAAGGTGATTGACGCCTTGCAAGACATGCTGCCCGCCCTTTTGTCTGACCTCAAGGCAGGTCAGCGTCCCGCAATGGCGCAGGATGAGACGCAGGCCTCTGTCTGTGCCCGGCGCCGGCCCAGTGACGGGCTGATCGACTGGGCCAGACCAGCGCGCGACATTCACCGACTGATCCGTGCGGCAGGTCCCCCCTATCCCGGTGCCTTCACGACCAACGCCGCTGGAGAGACGCTGGTGATCACCGCTGCGCAGATATGCCCGCGGGATGGATATTACATCGGTCTGCCCGGTCAGGTGCAGGCGGTCACATCCGACCACTTCACGATCTATTGCGGCGATGGCGCGTGCCTTGATGTGACGGCCTGGTCTGGTGCCGCGCCCGCCCGACACACCCACCTTGGAAGGAGCCAGCCATGAGCGCCCTGCCCGGCCTGTTTGGCCAACCCGATCCCGATGGCCGCCCGGTTCTGGTGGTCGCACCGCATCCCGATGACGAGGTTTTGGGCGTGGGCGGCACCATGGCACGGCTCGCGCGCGCCGGGCACAATGTGCATGTTGCGGTCGTGACCAGCGGCCAGCCGCCCCGCTTTGACGCGGCGCAAATTGCGACAGTACGGGCCGAGGCTGGTGCCGCCCACGCCCATCTCAACATCGCGCAGACCCATTTGCTGGACTTTCCGGCCGCCGAACTGGCCGAACACCCCCATGGCGCACTGAATGAGGGGTTGGGCGATTTGATCCGCACCCTTGACCCGCACACCGTCTTTGCCCCCCACCCCGGCGATATCCACATGGATCACCAACTGACGTTCCTGTCGACGCTGGTGGCCAGCCGCCCGCATCAGGCGCGCTTTCCCACCACCATCCTGGCTTATGAAACCCTGTCCGAAACGAACTGGAATGCGCCCTATCTGACGCCCGCATTTCTGCCCAACGTGTTTGTGGACATCACCGACACGCTCGAGGACAAACTGGCCGCATTTGCCTGCTTTGTCAGTCAGGTGCGTGCCGCCCCGCACGAACGCTCGATCCAGAGCCTGCACGCGCTTGCCACCCTGCGCGGTGCCACCGTGCACCGCACCGCCGCCGAGGGCTTTGTCCTCGTCCGTGCCGTCCTTTGATCCCAGAACCGGAGAATGCCCATGTCCCGCTGGCCCATATATGATGATGAACAGATCGCTGCCGTCACGGCGGTGCTGAAATCCGGCAAGGTCAACGCCTGGACGGGGTTTGACGTGACCGCGTTCGAGGATGCCTATTGCGCCTATACGGGTGCGTCCTTTGCGATTGCGATGGCCAACGGATCGGTAACGCTGGATGCGGCCCTGCGCGCGCTTGACCTTGAGCCGGGGGACGAGGTGATCGTGACCCCGCGCAGCTTTGTCGCCTCGGCGGCGTGCGTGATGCTTGCGGGCGGCGTGCCCGTCTTTGCCGATATAGACCCTGACACGCAGAACATTACCCCCGAAACCATCGCCCCGCTGATCACGCCGCGCACGCGCGGGATCATCCCCGTTCACCTTGCGGGCTGGCCCTGTGACATGGCAGAGATCATGGCGTTGGCCGCGGCCCACGGGCTGTGGGTGATTGAGGATTGTGCGCAAGCGCATGGTGCAATGATTGGCGCGCGCCATGTGGGTACCTTTGGCACCTTCGCCTCGTTTTCCTTCTGTCAGGACAAGATTATGACGACGGGCGGCGAAGGTGGCATGCTGCTGACCGAGGACCCGCAGCTGTGGGACCGTGCGTGGAGCTTCAAGGATCATGGCAAAAGCTATGCGGTGGTCCACGCCGATGATCATCCCGCCGGCTTTCGTTGGCTGCACCGGGGTGAGCCCGGCACCAACCTGCGCATGACGGGCATGTCGGCGGCCATCGGGCGCGTCCAGCTTGCGCGGTTGAACGAGTGGCGCGCGATCCGCACCGCTCACGCCGACATTCTGAGCGAAACGCTGTCGGGATGCAGCGCGTTTCGCGTCGTGTCCCCGCCCGCGGGCATCACTCATGCGTGGTACCGCTATTATGCCTTCGTTGAACCGTCGGCCTTGGCGGCAGGGTGGTCACGGGACCGTATCCTGGCCGAGATCGCAGAGGCCGGGTTTCCCGCCTTTTCGGGCAGTTGCTCTGAAATCTACCGCGAAGAGATGTTTCGCGCCCGTGGCATAGGCCCGTCCGCGCCCCTGCCTGTTGCAAAATCGCTTGGCGAAACCAGCCTTGCCTTTCTGATCGACCCAAGCTGGTCACAGGACGAGATCGCCGATCTTGCTCGGACCGTCGCGCGGATCGGGCGGATGGCCGAGCGGCGCAGCCCTGTGGCGTCACCTGCTTGATGTATCACTTTAAAATTGCGGCGCAGGCATCTGTTTAAGAATAATAATCTCTGTACCAGTCAACGAAAGCGGCCACGCCATCGGGCACCGACGTTTGCGGCGTGTACCCGGTCAGCTCGGATAACAGCGTCTCATCCGCCCATGTGGCGGGCACGTCGCCGGGTTGCATATCCATCATGTTTCGCGTGGCCTTGCGGCCCAAAGAGGTCTCGATCGCTTCGATAAAGTCGAGCAATCGCACAGGTGCCCCATTGCCGATGTTCACGATACGATAAGGGGCCACCGGGGACAGACTGTCGCTTTGGCCCACGGGTGCGTCACGTTCTGGCGGGACATCCATCAACAGCCGGATCGCGTTCACAAGGTCGGTGACATAGGTAAAGTCCCGCTCCATATTGCCGTGATTGTAGACGTCGATGGGGTCCCCTTGCAGGATCGCGCGGGTGAACTTGAACAGCGCCATGTCCGGGCGCCCCCATGGCCCATACACGGTAAAGAACCGGAACATCGTGACCGGCATGTGATAAAGATGCGCATAGGAATGGGCCATCGCCTCATTCGCCTTTTTCGTGGCCGCATAGAACGACATCTGCGTGTCGGCCTTGTGCGTCTCGGCATAAGGCATGTCGGCATTGGCCCCGTAAATCGACGACGTTGACGCCATCAGCAGATGCGCGCAGGGCGTGGCGCGCACCGCCTCAAGCAGGTTGTAGGTGCCGATGATATTGGCATCCACATAGGATCGCGGGTTGTCGATGGAATAACGCACGCCTGCCTGCGCGGCGAGGTGGACAATCACGTCCGGTTTCTCGGCAATCACCAGATCGTGCAGCGCGCCATCGGTTTCCAGCCGTTCATTCACCACGCGAAACTGTGGTGATTGCTGCAGCATCTGCTGGCGCCGCTCTTTGAGCGTCACATCATAGTAATCAGTCAGCGCATCAAAACCGACGACCTCGCAGCCGTCCTCCAGCAACCGCTTGCACAGATGATAGCCGATGAACCCCGCCGAGCCTGTTACCAGAACCTTGGTCATTGCGCGGTCTCCTCTTTCTGCCAGGCGACACGCCCGATACTGTCATAGGCTGCAAAGCCCGCCTTTTCAGCATCTTGTGCGGCGTAGATATTGCGCAAATCGGCCATATGCGGCGTGGCCATGCTGCGCGCGAGGCGTTTGAGGTCCAGAGCGCGAAATTCGTTCCATTCGGTGAGCGTGACGACGAGATCGGCGTTCTCGCACGCTTCATAGGCATCCTCGACCCAATCAACACCGGGCAACAAGCCTTCGCCCTCGTGACGTCCCTGCGGGTCGGTGACGCGGACCTTGGCCCCTGCCCCGATCAGTGCAGGCACGATGGTCAGCGACGGTGCGTCGCGCATGTCGTCGGTGTTGGGTTTGAAGGTGACCCCCAGAACCGCCACGGTCTTGCCCGCCAGCCGATCCCCGCACAGCGCAAAGATCTTGTCGATCATCCGACGCTTGATCTCCTCGTTGACCTTGATGACCGTCTCGGTGATCTGCATCGGCACGGCGTGTTCCTGACCGATGCGGGCCAGCGCGCGGGTGTCCTTGGGAAAGCAGGACCCACCATAGCCCGGCCCGGCATGCAGGAACTTGTTGCCGATCCGCCCATCCAGCCCCATCCCTTGCGAGACCTGCTTGATGTCGGCACCCGTGCGTTCGCACAGCATCGCGATCTCGTTGATGAAGGTGATCTTGGTCGCCAGAAACGCGTTGGCGGCATATTTGATCATCTCCGCACTTTCCAGATCCGTGGTGACGATGGGGAAGTCGCGCAAATAGAGGGGGCGATAGATCTCGGCCATGACATCGGCGGCGCGGTCGGTCTGCACCCCGACCACAACGCGGTCCGGCTTCATAAAGTCATCTATGGCTGCCCCTTCGCGCAGAAATTCAGGGTTGCTGGCCACGTCAAAATCGAGGGACGGATTGGCGGCGCGCACGACCTCCTCGACCTGCCGGTTGGTGCCCACGGGCACGGTCGATTTGGTCACGATCACCACATAGGTCCGGGCGAGCCTTGCGATCTCCTCGGCGGCGGCCATCACATAGGTCAAATCCGCATGCCCATCGCCGCGCCGCGTGGGCGTGCCCACAGCGATAAACACAGCCCCGGCCCCGTCAATCGCGCTGGCAAGGTCGGTGGTGAAACTCAGCCGCCCGGCCTCGACATTGCGTACCATCAGTGCCTCAAGACCGGGTTCATAGATCGGAACCTCGCCGCGCAGCAACATGTCGATTTTGGTCGCATCTTTGTCGACACAAGTCACCGTGTGTCCAAAATCGGAGAAACAGACACCCGACACAAGGCCAACATAGCCCGTGCCGATTACCGCAATTTTCATGGGAATGCCCTTCTGGCCAGTCGCCGTCTTTATCGTAAAATGATATTCAGTTGTAAAAAAACATTAGTGCTAATGCACATGTTTATACAGTGGTATCAGCGGTTTCGCCAGTGTTTCGCGCCGCACTTATTTCAAAAAATGCGGTTTGAGGCTGAAACGCGCGCAGGGCCTTAGCCCAAGGCGTAGCCCGCACCGCGCACGGTACGCACCGGATCGCCGCCCCCGTGATGGGTCAACGCCTTGCGCAGCCGCCCGATATGGACGTCCACCGTGCGCGTATCGACATAGATGTCACGCCCCCAGACCCGATCGAGCAATTGCTCGCGGCTCCAGACCCGGCCGGGTTTTTCCATGAAGGTGCTCAACAGGCGGAATTCGGTTGGCCCCAGCTTCAACTCTTGGGGGCCGCGCGTGACTTTGTGGCTTTCGGAGTCCAGCACGATGTCGTCATATTCCAGCCGCTGCCCCACGGTCGAGGGGCGCACGCGGCGCAATTGGCTGCGCACGCGCGCCATCAGTTCGATCACGGAATAGGGTTTGACCACATAGTCATCCGCACCCGTTTCAAGCCCGCGCACCTTGTCCACCTCTTCGGAGCGGGCCGAGAGCATGATGACCGGAATGCTGCGTGTCTCCGGCCTGATCTTGAGGCGGCGGCACACTTCGATGCCCGACAGGTTCGGCATCATCCAGTCCAGCACGATGATGTCGGGCACGTCCTCATCCACGAGCAACAGCGCCTCTTCGCCGTTTTGGGCACGGCTGACGGCAAAGCCTTCGGCCTCAAGGTTGTAGGCCAGCACTTCACGCTGTGCGGGCTCGTCTTCGACAACCAGAACGCGGGGCTGACCGGCAGACATGTGCGTGTTCTCCTAGAGGGAAAGCGAGGTTTTATCGGCCTTCTGGCGCGGATCGTCGGGAGTCGTGCCGGTGACCAGATAGACCACCTGTTCGGCAATCGAGGTCACGTGGTCGCCCATCCGCTCCACGTTCTTGGCGATGAAATGCAGGTGCATGCAGGCCGTGATGTTGCGCGGGTCCTCCATCATAAATGTGAGGAATTCACGGAACAGGGCGTTGTACATCTGGTCGACTTCGGCGTCGCGGTCGATCACATCCTGCGCCAGTTCCGCGTCGCGCGCCACGTAAGCGTCCAGCGCGTCCTTGAGCATCCGGTTGACCTCTTTGGCCATGCGGCGCAGCGCGGCGGCACTGTCGTTCACGGGTGCCATCTGCGACAGAACCCCCGTGCGCTTGGCCATGTTTTTCGCATAGTCGCCAATACGTTCGAGGTTGGCGCTCACCTTCATCACCGACAGCACAAGGCGTAGGTCGATCGCCGTGGGTGCGCGCAGGGCGATGACGCGGGCGGCCTCTTCGTTGATTGCCTCCTCAAGCGCGTCGATGGCCTTGTCGGCCTTGCGCACGGTTTCAGCCCGTTCCTCATCGCGGCTTTCAAGGCTGATGGCGGCCTCAAGGATGGCGTTTTCAACCAGCCCGCCCATTTTCATAATCTGGGCCTGAATCGCCTCAAGATCGCGGTCAAAGGCGGATGCAATATGTAGATCGTTCATAGCGTGCTCTCCTTAGCCGATGCGGCCAGTGATGTAGCTTTCGGTGCGCGGATCGACCGGGTTGGTAAATATCTGCCCGGTTTCACCGTATTCCACGAGGTTGCCGAGATGGAAGAACGCGGTCTTTTGGCTGACGCGCGCGGCCTGCTGCATGGAGTGGGTGACGATCACCACGGAATAGTTGGTGCGCAGCTCATCAATCAATTCCTCGACTTGCGCCGTGGCGATGGGATCGAGCGCCGAACAGGGTTCGTCCATCAGCAGCACTTCGGGTTCGGTGGCTACGGCGCGTGCGATGCACAGACGCTGTTGCTGTCCGCCCGACAGACCCGTGCCGGGGGCACTCAGGCGGTCTTTGACCTCGTCCCAGATGGCGGCACGGCGCAAGGATTTCTCAACGATATCATCGAGATCGCCTTTGTTCTTCGCCAATCCGTGAATACGCGGCCCGTAGGCCACATTGTCATAGATCGATTTGGGGAACGGGTTGGGTTTTTGAAACACCATGCCCACTTTGGCCCGCAGCTGGACGGGGTCCACTTTGGGGTCGTAGATGTCCTCGCCGTCAATCAGGATATCGCCTTGCACGCGGCACACTTCAATTGTGTCGTTCATCCTGTTGATACAACGCAAGAAAGTGGACTTGCCACAGCCTGATGGGCCGATGAACGCAGTCACGGTCTTGTCTTCGATATCCACGTCCACGTCCTTGATGGCGTGGTTGTCGCCATAGTGGACCTGCACGTTTCTGGCCGCGATCTTGACGTCGTTTGTGTCCACGTCTCTCTCCACAATTCTCATATCTCTCATCGGCTTGACCCCTACCAGCGACGTTCAAAGCGACGCCGCAGGATCACGGCGATGGTGTTCATCGTAATCAGGAAGGCCAGCAGGATGATGATGCCACCCCAGGCCTTTTCGTAAAACCCCGGATCGGCGCGGCTGGCCCAGGTGTAGATCTGGGCAGGCATGGCCGAGTTGGCGTCCGTAAACCCGGCCAGGAACCCTTCGGGATACTCCCGCGCCACAAAGCCGACCATGCCGATCAGGAGCAGCGGGGCGGTTTCCCCAAGTGCCTGCGCCAGTCCGATGATCGTGCCCGTCAGGATGCCCGGCATCGCAAGCGGCAGCACATGGTGGAACACCGACTGCATCTTGCTGGCCCCGACCCCCAGTGCGGCATCCCGGATCGATTGGGGCACCGCATTCAACGAGGCGCGCGTCGAGATGATGATCGTGGGCAGCGTCATCAGCGTCAGCACGAGGCCCCCAACGAGGGGCGCGGATTGCGGCAGCCCGGCGAACTGGATGAACACGGCCAGACCCAGAATACCGAACACGATCGAGGGTACGGCAGCGAGGTTCGAGATGTTGACCTCGATCAGGTCGGTCCAGCGGTTCTTGGGGGCGAATTCCTCAAGATAGATGGAGGCAGCGACCCCGATGGGCAACGACAGGAACAGCACCACCAGCATCATAAAGAACGACCCGATGACCGAGGCCCCAAGGCCTGCACCGCCCGGATTGTCCACGCCTGAATCCGTCCCGGTGATGAAATTCCAGTTGAACGCACCCTTGATGATCCCCGCCTCTTCCAGTGCGTCCACCAGATCAAGATCCGCGGCCATCAGGAACCGGCTGTCGACCAGCGTGCCGCGTGTGATCCGCCCGTTCAGGTACCCATCTACGCGCGAGGATGCAGCAAGTTCGAAGCTGACAGGCGTGCCGATCCGGTCCGGGTTTTCCTTGAAAAACTCGCGGATCGTCCCGCCGGGTTTACCCACCAGCCGCTCGATTGCCTTGGCATCGAAATCGACCGCGAGCCCCCGTGCATTCAACTGCCCCTCAAGGGCGGCAATAAAGAAATTCTCGTACGCCTTGGTCTTGAGCATCTTGCTCTCGGCCTCGTCAATGGCCGCCTGGCTGAGGGTGAATTCAACGTCCACCACGGTCTGCGTGAAGGCAGGAAGGCCCGAACGCAGGATGGATCCGAACAGAAACAGCAGGAACAAAAGGCCAATGCTGATCGCGACGATCCCATAGGCGCGGAAGCGGCGCTCGGCAGCATTGCGTTTGCGGGTGCGGGCGTCAGTGACGGTCAGGCCCTTCCGGGGCGCGCCGCTGTCCAGGCTTGCGTCAGTCATCAGTCGTACTGCTCCCGATATTTGCGCACGATATAAAGGGCGAAGACGTTGAGGCCGAGCGTCAGCACGAACAGCGTCATGCCAAGCGCGAAGGCCACCAGCGCCTCGGGTGAGGCAAAGTCAGCATCCCCGGTCAGCTGGCTCACGATCTTGGCCGTGATGGTTGTCATCGCATCAAAGGGGTTCATCGACAGGCGCGCGGCGGCCCCTGCCCCCAACACCACGATCATTGTCTCGCCAATGGCGCGGCTGGCGGCAAGCAGGATCGCCCCCACGATGCCCGGCAAGGCGGCGGGCAGGATCACCTGGCGGATGGTTTCCGACTGCGTGGCACCCAGCCCATATGAGCCATCCCGCAATGATTGCGGCACCGCGTTGATGATATCGTCTGACAGCGAGGACACAAACGGGATCAGCATGATCCCCATCACCAACCCCGCCGTCATCACCGCCGTCCCGCCTGCCATCCAGCCCACCGTATTCTGGCCGAACATCGACACAAGGATCGGCCCGACCGTCAGCAGGGCAAACAGCCCATAGACGATTGTCGGGATACCGGCGAGGATTTCGATCAGCGGCTTGGCGATGCTGCGCACACGCGGTGTGGCGTATTCGGACAGATAGATGGCCGAGAACAGCCCGACCGGCACCGCCACCAGCAAGGCGATGATCGAAATATAGAACGTCCCCCACAGCAGCGGCAGCACCCCAAGGTCGGATGCACCACCACGCCCGGAAAAGCTGGGGGCCCAGTTGGTGCCAAGGAAAAAGTCGGCGGCAGGATAGAGTTTGAAGAACTCGATGGTGTTGAACAGCAGCGCAAACACGATCCCCACGGTCGTCAGGATCGCGACAGAGGCGGCAAACATCAGCAGCGCCAGAATGCCCCGTTCCACCACATTGCGCGCCCGGAACTGCGCGTGGGACTGGCGAAACGCATAGGCCGCACCCGCAGCCGCGATCAGCAGGGCAAGGAGGCTCATGGCCATATTGCCCGTCGCATTGAGGCTACGGTATTCTTGTGCCCCTTCAAGGACCTGAGGGCTGACCTGGGACCCAAGTGCGATCCCCATCTCGCCCAACCGCTCGCGCACGTCGGTCGTGATGGCTGCGGCTTCGGGCGCGGTCATCTCCCCGTTGCGTACCGCCAGATCAAGCCCGTCTGCGACGCGGCGAATATCGCTCATCACCAAACTGAGCGACCCGGCATCCGACGCAGCCATGTCCGGCAATGTCGCCAGCACGCGGGAGTTCACAAGATAGGGCTGGGCCAGCAACCATACGACCAAAAGGGCGGCGGCAGGCACAATCGCCCACATTGCCACATGGGCCCCGTAATAACTGGGCAGGGAATGCAAGCCGCGGCTGTCACCACCGGCACTGGCCAACGCCCGCTGGCGCCCCAACACGTAACCCAAGCCCGCAATGGCAAGGATGATAAGAACGAGCCATGTGAAAGGCATGTCGGCTCCGATCCAGACGGAAAGTGGCAGGAAACCCCGGCAGATGGGGCGTGTTCGGGGAGGGCGTATGCCGCCATCCCCCGTCTTGTAAAGAGGCGTTTAGCTGCCTCCGTTCATCACCGCTTCGTTGGCCACATCGTCTTGGGTCGCCGACAGTTCAGGATCGGACACCAGACCGTAAGCCGCCAATGGGCCATCGGGGCCAGCCACCTCATCCGCAACAAAGAACGAGGCGAACTCCTTGAGGCCGGGGATTACGCCGATATGCGCTTTTTTCACGTAGAAGAACAAAGGGCGCGAGACGGGGTATTCCCCGGTCGAGATCGTCTCGGTCGAGGGGGACACGCCGCCCATGGTCGCCACTTTCAGCTTGTCGGTATTGTTCTCGTAGAAGGACAGGCCAAAGATGCCGATGCCATCTGGGTTGGCGTCGATGCGGGCAAGCGTTTCGGTATAGTCACCGTCGATGTCGACTGACTTGCCGTCCTGGCGGACGTCGATGCAGGCGTCTTCGGCGTCATCTTCGGACAGGCCGGCCTCGATCATGGCAGCCATGGCACCGGTGGCTTCGCAGCCCTCAAGTAGCACTTTGTCTTCGAACACTTCGCGTGTGCCGTGCTTCGTGCCGGGAATGAAGGCGACGATGTCAGCGGCAGGCAGGTCGGCGTTGAAGTCGGCCCATTGCTGGTGCGGGTTGTCCACGATTGCGCCATCGACCAGCACTTGCGACCCAAGCGCGTTGAAGATGTCGGCAGGTTGGAAGGCGGTGTAGGCCGGCCCGTTGATCTGGCTGGCAAAGACGATCCCGTCATAGCCAATGCGCACTTCGATGATGTCACTCACACCCGCCTCGGCGCAGGCCGCAGTTTCCTTTTCGCGGATCGCGCGGGAGGCATTCGCGATGTCGATGGTGTTTTCGCCCACACCTTCGCAGAACCGTTTGAGGCCCGAGGACGACCCCCCCGATTCCACAACCGGCGTCGGAAAGTCAAAGTTTTCGCCAAAGGCTTCGGCGACGATAGACGCATAGGGCAGCACGGTGGACGACCCTGCAATCTGCACCTGATCGCGTGCGACCCCGGCGGTGGCCGCAAAGGCGGTGATGGCAAGTGTCGAGGTCGTGAGTTTTACAAAGGACATAAATGTCTCCTGTCTGGCATTTCGATGATCCCCCCCATGAGGACCTTGGCGTCCGTCTAGGCAGCCCGCGCAATGCTTTTGTGACAGCGACGTAACAGTTTTATGACAGTGCCCGAATTACCCAGACGTCAGCTCCATCTTATTCGAGCACGGGCAGGATCACGGTAAAGGTCGCGCCCTGCCCCAGATCGCTTTCGACCCGCAGCCGTCCGCGATGGCGGTTGATGATATGTTTGACGATGGCAAGGCCCAGCCCCGTGCCCCCAAGCGCGCGGCTGCGATGATCGTCCACCCGGTAGAACCGTTCGGTCAGGCGCGGCAAATGCTGTGGGTCGATGCCAGGGCCGTAGTCGATAATCTGCACCCGCACGCCCGGTGCCCGCAGGGCCGGTTCGCGCGTGCTTTGCATCATGCGCACTGTCACGCGCCCGCCCGCCCCGCCATATTTGATCGCGTTTTCAATGAGGTTGGTGAACACCTGCTTAAGTTGATCCGCATCACCGTTCATCTGCACATCGGTGTCGCCAAAATCGGATTCAAGCGCCACCTTCGCTTCGTCCGCCAAGGTGTGCAACGTACGCAAGGTCGAGTCGAGCACGTCGTTTACCACCACCGTTTCGGTGGGCCGCACCCGTTCGTCCCCCTCTACCCGATTCAGCGACATGAGGTCGCCCACCAGCCGGTTCATCCGCGCCGCCTCGTCCTGCATGATGTCGAGAAACCGTTCGGCGGCGGCAGAGTCATTGCGCGCAGGCCCCCGCAAGGTTTCGATAAAGCCCATCAGCGCCGTCAGCGGTGTGCGCAATTCATGGCTCGCATTGGCCACGAAATCCCGCCGCATCTGGCTGGTCTGTTCCACATGGGTGATGTCCTCGAAACTCAGCAACGCGACCCCTGCCCCGCGCGCGCGCACCTCTGGTACGGCCCGCACGCTGACCCGGAACGTGGTGTCCTGCGCGCCGTCATTGCCCAAGTAACGCGTGGTGCGTGCCCGCCCGTCCTGCAAGGTCGCCTCGATCGCATCCAGCATTGCAGGCTGGCGCAGCATGGTGACGTAATTGCGCCCCCGCGCCTGTTGTCCGATCAGGGTCAGCGCCTCGGCATTGGCGGCGACAATGCGTTCGGAGGCATCGATGGCAAGGGCGGGCAACGGGAAGGCATTCAACAGCGCCTCCAACATATCATCACCCATCGCCCCGGCCCCCGTCAGGCCGTCGCGGCCTGCACGGCGGCGGTAAACACGGCGCACAGTGCGTCCGGGTCTTCAAGGCCGACCGAGACGCGGAAGAACCCTTCGGACATGCCCAGTTCGGCGCGTCTTTCGGGCGTAAGCGCGCGGTGGGACGAGGATGCAGGGTGCGAGAGCGTCGTGCCCACATCGCCCAGGGTTGGCGCAAAACTGAGACCCTCGGCCCCGCGCGCCAGCCCATTCGCCGCGGCGCGATCCCCGTCGATTTCAAAACTGACCATGTTGCAATACTGGCCCTTGAGCAGTGCCTCGGCCCGTGCATGATCTGGGTGATCGTGGCGCGCGGGATAAATCACGCGCTTGACGCCGGGCAATGTGCCCAAATGGTCCGCCAGCCGCATCGCCGTCGATTGCGCCCGGTCATAGCGCAGCTCGAAACTCAGCATTCCCCGCTCGGCCAGCCAGCAGTCAAACGGGCTGGGCGTCATGCCCGCCGTCACTGTGAACACGCGCAAGCGATCATTGATCGCCTGATCGCGCGCCGCCACATAGCCCAGCATCACATCCGAATGCCCCGCCAGCAGCTTGGTGATGGAGTGGATCACGATATCGGCTCCATGATCGAACGCCTTGAAGGCGCGCGGGGTGGTGAAGGTGTTGTCCACCACCAACAGCACACCGGTTTCGCGCGCCAGCGCCGACAGGCCCAGAATATCGGCGACGCGCAAGGTGGGGTTCGACACGACCTCGACCAGAATAATCCGGGTCTCGGGGCGGATCGCGGCGCGCACCGCGTCCACATCACCGGGGTCCACCATTGAGGTCTCGATGCCGAGGCGCGGCAAGTCTTCGGACATTATCCGCAGCGAACGCCCATAAAGCTGGTTGCCCCCGATCACGTGATCCCCGGCCTTTGTCAACCCGAGCAGCACCGCAGATACAGCGCCCATGCCCGATGAACACAGAACGCCCATATGCGGGGCACCCTCCATCCGGTCGATGGCTTGGGCAACCACATCCGCGTTGGGGTGCCCTTCCCGGCTGTAGGTGTAGCCGTGCAGATCGCCCTCGTATTGCGCATCCAGCATATCGGGCGTGTCCGAGGCATAGACGACGGACGGTGACAGTGGTGTCACAACCGGGCGCGATGCGCTTTCGGGCAAGGGCGCGGGGCGTACCAGCGAGCCGCGGTCGTTCTTGGTCATTCCAGAAACTCCGTGTGATAGCCGGTGCCGGAAAACCCGATATCGATGCTCATCCAGCACGGGCGCGGCAGGTGTTTGGCGATGGCCGCAACCACATCGCGTTGCAGGGCGGCCACGAACTGCGCATCCCGGTGGGGTTTGGGCAGCAGCGACAGGCTGGCCTTGAAGTTGGTGTGGCGGAAATACGGAGCGGGATAGGCGCGCCCCTTGGTCTGGCCCGATCCGGCGTCATGGGCCAGAATGATCGCCTCAACCTCGGCCAAGATCACATCAACGTCGATGTCCAAGTCATTGGAATAATGCAGCTCGCAATGGGGCATCAGCTGTCCACCTCGGTCATCTCATCGCGAAAGCGACGCATGTTGTCCTGATAATGCAGGGCCGAGGCGCGCAAGGATTGAATGGTCTGCTCGTCCAGTTGACGCACCACTTTACCCGGCACGCCCATCACAAGCGACCCATCGGGGATCTTCTTGCCTTCAGTGATCAGCGCGCCCGCCCCGATCAGGCAGTTATTGCCGATCCTGGCGCCGTTCAGCACCGTGGCCCCCATCCCGATCAGGGAATTGTCGCCGATGGTGCAGCCGTGCAGCATGACCTTGTGCCCGATGGTGCAGCCCGCACCGATGGTCAGGGGAAAGCCGAGATCAATGTGCATCACGCAGTTTTCCTGCACGTTGCTGCCCGCCCCAATGCGGATTTCCTCGTGATCGGCGCGGATTGTGCAGCCGAACCAGACGCTTGCGGCCTCTTCCAGCACGACCTGACCGATCAGGTTGGCATCAGGGGCGACCCAGGTGTCAGCTGCAATCTGAGGGCGGTGATCACCCAAGGCATAAAGGGTCATGTCAACTCCTCGAATTGAGTTTGCAAGGCGCGCACGTGTTCGTTGAGTTGCGGTTGCTGTTCACGGCGCAGGCGAGTGGCGCTGATGATGGTCTTGAGCTGGGCCTCTGTCTCATCAAGATCATCATTTACAAGCACATAATCATAGCTGTCCCATCGGCTAATCTCGTCCCAGCTTTTGCGCATCCGCTTGTCGATCACCTCGGGGCTGTCCTGGGCGCGGTTGACCAGACGGCGGTGTAGTTCGGTGATGGAGGGCGGCAGGATAAAGATCGATAGGGTGTGCTGGCCCAGATCCGAATTGCGGATTTGCTGGGCCCCCTGCCAGTCGATGTCAAACAGCACGTCGCAGCCGCTTTCGATGGCTTGCGACACCGGCCCCTTGGGCGAGCCGTAGAAATTGCCAAACACATGCGCATGTTCCAGCATTTCGCCATCCGCGACCTGGGCCTTGAACGTGGCCTCCGGGATAAAGCGGTAGTGTTCGCCGTCCACCTCGCCCGGGCGTGGCGCGCGGGTGGTTGCCGACACGGAAAAAGCCAGATCATTGTCCCATTGGCGCAAGCGGCCCGCCAGAGTGCTTTTGCCAGCGCCTGAAGGCGAAGACAGGATGATCAAAAGGCCACGACGATGTGAGGCGCTCATTTTGTTATTCCACGTTCTGAACTTGTTCGCGCATCTGGTCGATCAGCGCCTTGAGGGCGAGGCCGACGCGGGTCAACTCGGCATTTTGCGCCTTGGAACACAATGTGTTGGCCTCGCGGTTGAACTCCTGCATCAGGAAGTCGAGCTTGCGGCCCACGGCCCCGCCCTGCCCGATCAACTCGTGCGCGGCATGCACATGGGCGTGCAGGCGGTCGATCTCTTCGGTCACATCGGCCTTGACGGCCAGCAGAGCGAGTTCCTGCGCGACCCGGTCCGGGTCTGCGGCATCTGCGTTCGTCAACACACGCGCGAGGTTGCGGTTGAGCGTGTCCGCGACCTCGGGCTTGCGCGCCTCGGCCAGTGCGGCGGCTTCGTCTGTCAGGGTCGCGATCTGGGCCAGTTGGGCGATAAGCACCTCGGTCAGGGCTGCCCCTTCGGCGGTGCGCATGGTGTCAAACGCCTCAAGTAGCGCGGGCAGATCAGCAAGCAGCGCGGCGCGCAAGGGGGCGGGATCATCCTGAGCGGCTTTTTGTTCGATGACGCCGCGCATGGCTGCGATGTCACTGGCCCGCGACGGGGCCAGGGACAGGCCCTGTTCCATCGCCTCGGCCTCGATCTCAAGCAGGGCCTGCACCATCGCCTTCATCTGGGCAGTGTTCAACGCCACGACGGCCACCGCATCGTCACGGGTCACTCGCAACGACAGGGTCACATTGCCCCGGTGCGCTTGGGCGGCAACCATCGGGCGGGCCGCGGCCTCAAGCCCGTCGATCCAGTCAGGCACGCGCAGGCGCACATCCAGCCCCTTGCCGTTCACACATCGGATGTCCCAGGACCAGCGGAACGGATCCATCGCACCCGTGCCAGCCGCAAAGCCGGTCATCGAACGCAACGGGGTCGGAGTGGTTTTGTCGCTCATGCCCATGCGTTTAGGCCCAACGCCGCACCCAAGCAAGCCAAAGCCTGCACGGCTGCCCGCCCTGCCATGGCCCCCGAAGGTTAACCAATTGTTAGGATATTGGGCGAAATCCGCTGCAAAATTGATACATCTGTCACCAAGTTGACGATCCAGACGGCCCTGATCGGGTTGAATAACGAGTGAGAGACGCAAGCGATGGACAAATCAGACCTGAACCCGCACACTATCGTGGCTATGACAGAGTTTCGCGCAGAAGTTGGATATTCCGCTCTTTCCCAGGTCGAGGCCTATTGGGAAGGTTTGCGCGGTGCCCGCCTCATGCCAAGGCGATCCGAGATCGATCCGCGTGGCATCGAAACGGCGCTGGAATATACGTTCATTCTGGAACGGATCGCGCCAGGCATGGCCCGTATCCGCATCGCAGGCAGCCACCTGAGCGACTTGATGGGCATGGAGGTGCGCGGCATGCCGTTGACCTCGTTGATCACGCCCCCCTGCCGCCGTCAGATCAATGATGTACTCGAAGATGTGTGCCAGCGGCCCGCCGTGTGCGAGTTGCGCATGAACGCTGAAACCAGCGCAACCAAGCCCCATCTGGATGCGCGCATGCTGCTGTTGCCCCTCAAAAGTGACCTTGGCGATGTCAGCCGCGTATTGGGCTGCATGATTGCGCAGGGAGAGGTTGGTCACACGCCGCGCCGTTTTAATGTGGTGGGTGCGAAAATCCGACCCATTTCGGCCCCATCGACGGTGCCCGCCCCGCCCAAGTCCGCCCCGCAGACCGTACAGCAACGGGCCGGATATGTGGATGGGTTGGCAGAATCGGCAGCAACCTTCAAATCGCATACACCGCGCCCGGATGTGCCCTATTTGCGCGTTGTGAAGAGCGACGACTAAGCGCCAGATATCGAACGAAAAAGGGCCGCCCGACAAACCCGTCGGGCGGCCCTTGTGTCATGTCTACACGCCAACTTAGCTGGCCGCGCGGGCCTTGCCACGTGTGCTGCGCAGGTTGGACAACTCCTCGGCCACAAGGAATGCCAGTTCCAGCGATTGCGATGCGTTCAGACGGGGATCGCAGGCCGTGTGGTAACGGTCGCTCAGGTCCTCATCCGTCACTGCGCGTACGCCACCAGTGCATTCGGTTACGTCCTGACCCGTCATCTCGAAATGCACGCCACCGGGGATGGTGCCCTCGGCTGCATGCACCCCGAAGAACTCGCGCACTTCGCGCAGAACGCTGTCGAAGGGCCGTGTCTTGTAGCCGGTGGACGACTTGATCGTGTTGCCGTGCATCGCGTCGCACACCCAGACCACGTTTGCGCCTTCTTCGCGGACGGTGTTGATGAGGCGGGGCAGATGTTCTCCCACGGACCCTGCCCCGAAACGTGCAATCAGGGTCAAACGGCCCGCCTCGTTTTCAGGGTTCAGTTTGGCCATCAGCGCCTTGAGGTCATCCGACGTCATGGTCGGCCCACACTTCAGGCCGATCGGGTTCTGCACGCCGCTGGCAAACTCCACATGGGCACCGTCAGGCTGACGGGTCCGGTCGCCGATCCAGATCATGTGACCCGAGCCTGCAAGCCACTTGCCCGTGGTCGAATCGATACGGGTCAGCGCCTCTTCGTATTCGAGCAGAAGGGATTCGTGGCTGGTATAGAACTCGACGGTTGAAAATTCGTGCGTCGTGTCCGCATCAATGCCCGCTGCGGCCATGAAATCGATAGTGTCCTGAATGCGCGCGGCGATTTCGCTGTAACGGTTGGTCTCAGCACCATCGGCAAAGCCGAGGGTCCAGGAATGGACCATGTTCATGTCTGCAAAACCACCTGTCGAAAAGGCGCGCAGCAGGTTCAGCGTGGCGGCCGCTTGGGTGTAGGCCTGTAACATCTTGGCCGGGTCCGGGATACGGGCCTCGGGCGTGAAGGCGAGTTCGTTGATGATGTCGCCGCGATAGCTGGGCAATTCCACACCGTTGATCGTTTCGGTCGGGGCCGAGCGGGGTTTGGCGAACTGACCGGCCATGCGGCCCAGCTTGATCACGGGCACCTTGGCACCATAGGTCAGCACCATCGCCATTTGCAGCATCACCTTGAATGTGTCCCGGATACTGTCGGCGCTGAACTGGTCAAACGCCTCGGCGCAATCACCGCCCTGCAACAAGAACGCATCACCTCGCGAGGCATCCGCGAGATGCTTTTTCAGCCGCCGCGCTTCACCCGCAAAAACCAGCGGTGGATACTTGGAGAGCTGCGCCTCGACCGCGTTCAGGGCCGCAGCATCGGTATAATCGGGCATCTGGATCCGGGGCTTGGCGCGCCAGTCAGATTTTGTCCAATTGCTCATCGTCTCTCTCCGCAAAATGTTAGCGATCTCATCATCGCGGCCTCTCTATACAAAAGGCGTGGACCCGTGACCATATCACAAATACGCCCTCTTGACGTAGGGTTTGGCGCGTGGTCATGCTCCGCGTCAGGCTGAAAACAGAAGGTCATCGTGACAGGTGGCCCGTTAACATCAGGAACATTGCCGCGATGTCGAACCCGCGCCCGGCCACACAGATCCCCCAAGAGATCGATAAGCCAAAGCATTTTGTCTTTGTCCTGCTTGAGAATTTCACATTGCTGAGTTTCGCCGCAGCCCTTGAAAGCCTGCGCATCGCCAACCGTATGGCCGAGCGCGAGCTTTACACCTGGCGCACCATTGGTGAGGGGGGGGATGTCGCCTATTCCTCTTCCGGGACCGGGTTCACGCTGGATGGTGATCTGGACGAGATCGGACGCGATGATGTGATCATGATATGCTCGGGCATCCACGTCCAAGAGGCCACCACCAAGCGCGTGCTTGGCTGGTTGCGTCGTGAAGCGCGCAAAGGCGTGCCTGTCGCGGGTCTGTGCACTGCTGCCTACACGTTGGCCAAGGCCGGTTTGCTGGACGGCAAACGCGCCACCATTCATTGGGAAAACCAGGACAGCTTTGCCGAAGAGTTCCAAGAGGTCGAGTTGACCAAATCGGTCTTTGTGGTGGACGAAAAGCGGATGACCACCGCCGGAGGCACCTCGTCCATCGATCTGATGCTCAAGTTGATTGCGGATGACCACGACGAACATCTGGCCAATGCGGTGGCCGATCAGCTGATCTATTCCTCGATCCGCACCGATCAGGACACGCAGCGTCTGTCAGTGCCCACCCGCATCGGTGTGCGCCATCCCAAACTCAGCCAGGTCATTCAGATCATGGAACAAAACATCGAAGAGCCGATCAGCCCTTCGATTCTGGCCAAGGATGTGGGCATGTCCACCCGCCAGCTTGAACGCCTGTTCCGACGCTATCTGAACCGCTCACCCAAGCGGTATTACATGGAGTTGCGCCTGCAAAAGGCGCGCAACCTGCTGATGCAGACGGATATGAGCGTGATCAATGTGGCACTGGCCTGCGGTTTTGCCAGCCCGTCGCATTTTTCCAAATGCTACCGCGCGCATTACAACACAACGCCCTACCGCGAGCGTGGCACCCATGCCGCGCGCCTGTCGATCTGAGGACTGCCCCAAGATCGCCATGCCCTGACCCAATATTGGTCTGAAACGCACGCTACAGATTGTGCCCATGACCCATAACATGTCCAACCCGCCCCGCCATATGCGCCTGTTCGAGTTGATGCGTCAAACCGCATTGGGCCATCAGGCTGCGACGTCTTCCGATCAGCGCCAAAACGCAGCAGAAGACTGGAAGACCCTCAAGATTCAGGCGCTCCGCTCTTTGGAGCCGTGACAGTTTCGCTAAAATTGGCGCTTGAATAGTATGTCTGTCGAGGCCGCGCTTAGCCTGACATTCAGCATCATGCCGTTTGATGTCGCCATGACCACATACCGCACGCATCCCGCTGGCCGCGCCCGTATCTTTGCCCTGTTGCATGATGACAGTGCGGCCCGAAATACGACACGGCAGGTTGGCCCCGCAACGGATCATCAGGCAAGTCCGCGCGTCGCCCACACCCTGCAATAGCGCGCCATTGCGTCACTGATGCACTCAGGTGCCTGCCTCGGCACCGCGAAACCCCGTCGCAACCACAAATTTCTCTGAACTGTCGGACCGCGATGCAGGTGGTTTGACGTTCGCCACCTTGGCAAACCGCTGTTTCAGCAGCTTTTGCAAGCTGCCCTCGGCCCCGCCCGCCAACACCTTGGCGACAAATGTGCCGCCATCTTCGAGCACGTCAAACGCGAAATAGGCCGCCGCCTCGCACAGCGAAATGATCCGCAAGTGGTCGGTCTGTTTGTGCCCCGAGGACGCGGCCGCCATGTCCGACATCACCACATCGGCCTTGCCGCCAAGCCATTCCTTGACCTTGAGGTCCGCGTCATCTTCCATGAAGTCAAGCTGGTGCAACTCGCACCCCGCAATCGGTTCCATTTCCTGCAAATCCACGCCCAGAATCGTGCCAACGGCCTTGCCCGAGCGTTCGCTCAGCGCATTGACCCGTTTGACAGCCACCTGACACCACCCCCCCGGAGCAGCCCCAAGGTCGACAACCCGCGCACCGGGCACGAGGAACCGAAACTTGTCGTCCAGTTCGAGGATCTTGTAAGCGGCACGGCCGCGATAGCCTTCGGCCTGGGCCCGTTTCACATAGGGGTCGTTCAACTGGCGTTGCAGCCAGCGGGTAGAGGACAGTTTGCGCCCGCGCGCACTCTTGACCTTGACCTTCAACTCGCGCTGGCCACGCCCGGATGTGTTCTTGCCTGTCGGGGTCTTGCCCACGATGTGCCGCCTTTCGCATATCAGGCACCCGCCCTACACCGGGGCGCGCACCGCTTCAAGTCAGACCGATTGTTCCTCAAGCACGCCGTCCGCGCTCATCTGCGCATAAAGCAGCCCCTCGCGCAGGCCCCGGTCCGCCACCGAAAGCCGGTCGGTCGGCCAGCAACGCATGAGCGCCTGCAAGATCGCGGCCCCCGACATGATTAGCGCATGCCGATCCGAGCCGATGCGTGGGTCGGCCCGCCGCCCGCCCGGCCCCATGCTCAGGTAGGAGCGGATCACCGCATCAATCTGCTCGGACGTCATACGCAGCCCATCGACCTTGGTGCGGTCATAGCGTTTGAGGCCCAGATGCGAGGCCGCGACGGTTGTCACCGTTCCGGACGTGCCCACGATCTGAAATCGCTCGGTCAGTTCGGTGTCATGATAGGGGGCGAAATCGGCGAGGTTTTCTTCGAAATACCAGCTCATCAGCGCGAACCGGGCGGCATCGTCCTCAACATCGTTGAACTGTTCGCGCAAGGTTGCAACCCCAAGGGGCACGCTGATCCAGTCGACCACGCGCGCCTCGGGAATATTCGTCACCGCCTGCACGAAGCCGGAATGCAGGCGCATGATCGCTTGGGGGCGGTCCGGTCCGGGCACACGGGACAGGTCAATCCAGACCAGTTCGGTCGATCCGCCCCCGATATCAACCACCAGCAGGTTCTCTGTCTTGGGGCTGACCAGCGGCGCACAGGAGATCACGGCCAGCCGCGCCTCTTCCTCGGTTTCGATGATATCAAGGCGCAGGCCGGTTTCGCGGTGCACCCGGTTGATGAAGTCCCTGGCATTGGCGGCGCGCCGACAGGCCTCGGTCGCCACCAGCCGCATGCGCTGGACGTTGTGGCGTTTCAGCTTTTGCTGACAGATCCGCAGCGCCTGCACCGTGCGCGTCATGGATCCCCGCGACAACAGCCCCGAGCGTTCAAGCCCCAGCCCCAACTGCACCGATTTCGAGAAACTGTCGACAACGTGAAACCCCGCGCCTCGCGGCTCGGCGATCAGCATACGACAACTGTTCGTGCCCAGATCCAGCGCGGCATAAAGCTCGGGCGATCCTGGGGCACGCGGCACGGGCTGGGACAGATGCGGCCTGTCCCGCTTTTGTTGCGCGCCCGCACCATGGGGACGCTTTGGCGCCATCTTGATGCGCCTTTCATATCGAGTTGTCTTGACGATATGGGCTACGCGCAATCCGCGCAAGTGGCTTCATCTATTGTGACATAGACTGCCCGCCGGGCTGATATTCTTTATGAACCCTTTGACGTTGATCAGGCAGCGCAATCGGCGTTACCCATGCCCGGTCGGTCCCCCTGCCCACTCCCGCGTCGCAACCGTCTTCGCATTTGTCGAAAACAGCCCGCGACGAGCGGGATCTGGCTTGTATGGAGGACCAACCGACCGAGGAGGAATCAGATGCCTGACGTCACCATCGTCTACTGGCGCGACATCCCGGCCCAAGTGATTGTGGGCAAGGGCCGCCGTGGCTCAAAGCGGCAACTGCCCGAACGGTTTGAACAGGCCATTGACCGCGCCGCAATGAAGGTGAACGCCAAGGATGCGGATGCCTATCTGGCTGAGTGGCGCAAGGCGGACCCCTATCCGATGGAGGGCGAGCCTGATGCCGTCGCTGACGCCGAAGCCACCCGTCTGGACACCGAATATGACACCGCGCGCATCAAGGCGCTGATCGACAACGAAGGCTGGGCCTGACCCACCCGCTCACTGCGAAAGGTGCCGCCATGGCATTGTTGAACTTCAAGAAAGACGACGGCCCCCTGCCCGGCACCCTGTCCCCCGAGGTCGAGGCATTTCTGGACGGCTATTCCATCGAGGTGATGCCGCGCACGGCCGAAAAGGTTGCTGATTTCCGCGCGCTTCTGCCTGTGGGCACCCGCGTCTACATCGCCCATATCGAAGGCACCCCGATCGAGGATATGGTGGCCACTGCCAAGCGCCTCAATGCCGAAGGCTTCCCGGTGATGCCCCACTTCCCGGCCCGCATCATCAAGGACACCGCCACCCTGAAAGACTGGATTGCTCGCTATCAGGGTGAGGCGAATGTGGATCAGGCCCTTTTGCTGGCGGGTGGCGTCGATCAGCCTCACGGTGATTTTCACAGCTCCATGCAGTTGATGGAAACCGGGGCCTTTGATGCTGCCGGGTTCAAGCACCTGCATGTTGCAGGCCACCCCGAAGGCAACAAGGATATCGACCCCACCGGCGGCACCGCCATGGTTGACGAGGCGCTGCGCTGGAAACAGGATTTTGCCAATCGCACCGACGCCAAGATGGCGATTGCCACGCAGTTCGCGTTTGAGGCGGCGCCGATTATCGCCTGGGCCGACAGCCTCAAGGCTGCGGGCATCGACCTGCCCATCCATATCGGCATCGCAGGTCCCGCCAAGTTGCAGACCATGATCAAGTTCGCCATCGCCTGCGGTGTCGGTCCGTCCCTCAAAGTGCTGCAAAAGCGGGCCAAGGATGTGACCAAGCTGTTGTTGCCGTTCTCCCCCGCCGAGGTGATCTCGGATCTGGCGGCGCACAAGGCGGCCAACCCCGGTTTCAACATCGCCCAGGTCCATTTCTTCCCCCTTGGCGGCATCAAGACCAACGCCCATTGGGCCATCGAAAACGGGGGCCGCGCCGCGGTCCCGGCCAACGCCTAAAAGGACTGCCCATTCATGGTACGCACCATCGTCGAATCCAAATCCAAGACGGCCGTGATCGGCTTTGACCAGCCTTTTGCCGTGATTGGAGAGCGGATCAACCCCACCGGGCGCAAGGTCCTGAACGAAGAGCTGGAGCGCGGCGATTTCTCTCGCGTTGAGGCCGATGCGATTGCGCAGGTGGCCGCAGGGGCCACGATCCTCGACATCAACTCAGGGGCCGTGTTCTCAAACAAAATGGCCGAAGACCCGCGCTATGCCGACAACAACTTTGTCGAACCCACCTTGATGAAAGAGCTGGTGGAACGCGTGCAGGCCGTCACCGATTGCCCGCTTTGCATCGACAGCTCGGTCCCCGGTGCGCTTGAAAATGGTCTGGCTGCCGCCGAGGGGCGCCCCCTGCTCAACTCCGTCACCGGTGAAGAAGAGCGCCTTGATCTGGTCCTGCCCCTCGTCAAGAAATACAACGTCCCCGTTGTCGCAATTTCCAACGACGACACCGGCATTTCCGAGGACCCCGACGTGCGCTTTGCCGTCGCCAAGAAGATCGTGGAACGCGCTGCCGATTTCGGCATTCCGGCCCATGATATCGTCGTTGATCCGCTTGTGATGCCGATTGGAGCCATGGGCACGGCGGGTTTGCAGGTGTTCACCCTTGTGCGCCGTCTGCGTGAAGAATTGGGGGTCAATACGACCTGTGGTGCCTCCAACATCTCCTTTGGCCTGCCCAACCGCCATGGCATCAACAACGCCTTTCTTCCGATGGCGATGGGCGCGGGCATGACCTCTGCCATTATGAACCCTGTTGCCCTGCCCGTTGGCCCCACCAAGATCGCAGAAAAGCGCGCAGAGATCGAGGCCGCGGGGATTATCCTGCCCGAGGGCATGGACGATGAGGCACTGGTGCAGATGTTCGGTCTTGGCTCCACCAAACCCCGTGCAGGCAAGGAAATGGAAGCGATCCGCGCCGCCAATTTCCTGACCAACAATGACGAGGGTGGCGGCGAGTGGATCAAGTTCAACCGGATGCCCCCCAAGGCCGGTCAGGAAGGACGCGGCCGGGCGGGTCGCAGTGGCGGTCGTCGACGCGGCTAGGTCATCGTTAGTTAAAATTATTGAAACCCGCGCTTGGATCGAGCGCGGGTTTTTTTGTGCGCTTTACGCCACCTTAACACAGCGTCCGCTACACCGATGACGACTTGGTTTTTGGCGAAAGGTCGGTCTGTTGAAACCGTATTTTGTGTGGGTGCGTGTGCCCTATGTCTGACGTGGTGGTGCTGCCTGCCCGGCTGGATGTGACAGGTGTGGGGGATGTGCATGCGCATCTGCGCGCTGTTGCTGCGGGCGGTGTGGTTCGCGTGGATGCGTCAAATGTGACCCATATGGGGGCACTGGGCGCGCAATTGCTGCTCAGCGCGGGTAAGACGGCGCGCGATGCTGGTGGGGGTCTCGACCTCGTCCATGTGTCGGCGCGCGCTCTGGACCAACTGGCCGACATGGGGCTGACCCCGGAGAATTTGATGGAGGGTGCGACATGAATCTTGAAGTTCTGGCTGTGGATGACAGCCGCACAATGCGCGACATGATCCGACTGGCGCTCGAACCTGCCGGATTTCGGGTTCATACCGCAGATGATGGCGTGCACGGGACCGAAGTGTTGGCCGGCATCACACCCGACGTGATCATCACAGATATCAATATGCCCCGGATGGATGGGTTCGGATTTATTGACGCGGTGCGCGACCAAATCGGGCATCGAACAACCCCCATTCTGGTTCTGACGACCGAAGCGGCCCCTGAACTGAAAATGCGCGCCCGCGCAGCGGGTGCAACGGGCTGGATTGTAAAACCATTTGATCCGTCGAAACTGGTCAAAGCGCTACAAATGGTTGCCGGATAGGATCATCAGATGACCATGCCCGATCCCATGGCAGAAATCAGGGCCTCTTTCTTTGTCGAATGCGATGAATTGCTTGAGGCGATGCAGGATGGTCTGCAAGCCATGGAAGACGGCACAGATGATGCCGAAACGATCCATGTGGTCTTTCGCGCAGTTCACTCGATCAAAGGCGGGGCTGGCGCGTTTGGCCTTGAGGCGTTGGTGCGCTTTTCGCACCGCTACGAAACGGTCCTCGACAGGGTGCGCAGCGGTGATCTTGGTGTTGAGGCCGGGCTGTTGAAGCATTTCTTCCGCGCAGCAGACCACCTGTCAGACCTTGTGCGTGCAAGCCGGGACGAAATCAAGGTCCCGTCCGGCGCAGGTGAGGCCATATTGGCAGAACTGAACGCGCATATCGGGGCGGATGTGACCCCGGACGAGGTCGAGCCCGAGATCGAGTTTCAGCCCACGGGCCTGACCCTCGATCTTGATGTCGACCTGCCACCTTTGAACGACCCGCCGCGGGCACCGCAGTTCAAGATCTGCTTTACCCCCGATGCCGAGATGTTTGACACGGGCAATGATGTCTTTCCGATCCTGCGGTCTGTGGCGGCTTTGGGCGCATGCGATATCCGATGTGATACGGCGCGGGTGCCCGCACTGTCCGACATTGTGCCGGAAACGTCATACCTGTCATGGACGATTCTGCTGACAAGCGATGTGGACGAGGCCGAAGTCGCCTCCGTCTTTGAATTCGTCGAAGGGCTTTGCAAGCTGCGCATTGAACGGGTCGCAGGTTCAGACACCGCAGACGCCCCCCCTCCGCCGCCCCTTGCGGACGAGGATGTTAGCCGCCTCCCTGAGCCTGAAGCTGACAGGCCCAAAATCGAACAGCCCCCACAGCGCACCGCACCTGCAGCCACAAAGTCAGTGGTGCGCGTAGATCTGGATCGTATCGAACGCCTAGTCAATCTGGTCGGCGAGCTGGTGATCAATCAGGCGATGCTGGCCCAAAGCCTGCAAAGCGCCGGATTGTCTCCGCACTCGAATGCAATGAACGGACTGGAGGAATTTCAGCGTCTCACGCGCGATATTCAGGACAGCGTGATGATGATCCGGGCTCAGCCCGTCAAACCGCTGTTTCAACGGATGTCCCGCATCGTGCGCGAGGCGTCCACAGCCGTGAACAAGGATGTGCGACTGATCACGGACGGCGAAACCACCGAGGTCGACAAAACAGTGATCGAACGGCTTGCCGATCCGCTGACCCATATGATCCGAAATGCCGTTGATCACGGGCTGGAGCCGACACATGAACGCCTGGCAAATGGCAAAGCCGCCCAGGGGCATGTGACACTCAGCGCCGCGCATCGCTCGGGTCGCGTGATCATCGAGGTCAGCGACGATGGTGGCGGCATAAATCGGCCCCGTGTCCTGCAAGTCGCGATGGACAAGGGGTTGATACCCCCGGATGCGGTCTTGTCAGAAAGTGAGATCGACAACCTCCTGTTTTTACCCGGATTCTCGACGGCTGACACGGTGTCTGACTTATCGGGGCGCGGTGTCGGGATGGACGTGGTGCGCACAGCGATCCAATCCCTTGGGGGGCGTATTTCGATCACCTCGACCCCCGATCTTGGCACGACATTTTCGATTTCGCTGCCTCTCACACTGGCCGTACTGGATGGCATGGTCATAGAAGTCGCAGGCGAAACGCTGGTCCTGCCGCTGAACGTGGTTGCGGAGACTGTGACGCTGTCAGCAAGCACCCTTGACGCAGTCCAGCCGGGGCTGGATGTGGTGCGGGTCCGGGGTGGGCTGGTGCCCTTGTTCGACCTTGGCTACCTCCTTGGCTACCGCGCGCGCAAAGACAGCTATATCGACGGCGTTGCGTTGCTGATTACCCATGATGATGGCTCCCAGGGCGCGCTTGTCGTGGACGAGATCCAAGATCAACGCCAGGTCGTGATCAAGGGACTGGACGACACATTTTACCGCGCACCCGGCATTGCCGCCGCAACCATCCTTGGCGATGGGCAGATAGCCCTGATCCTGGACCCGTCAGACATTATTGCCCAGGCGGGCGATCCCCCGCACAACAGATCCCAAAAGACGCGAATGGAGGCATAAGATGGAAGAGCCGCAAACATCCCAGTCCGTGGAGCTCCTCACGTTCGAGTTGGGAGAGCACGAATACGCCCTTGATATAATGTGCGTGCGCGAAATTCGGGGCTGGGCCAAGGCCACTCCCCTGCCCCATGCGCCCAGCTTTATGCGCGGCGTGATAAACTTGCGCGGGGCGGTTTTGCCGGTGATGGATTTGGGGGAACGATTGGGCCTGCCGACCCGCCCGCATTGCGATCGCAATGTAATCATCGTCGTCAGTTTCAAAGAGACAATGACGGGTCTTTTGGTCGATGCGGTGTCTGACATCATTGCCTTGTCGCCGGACGCCTTGCAGCCCCCCCCGGATGCCGCCAACTATGGTGCCCAAACGGTCGTGAAGGCGCTGACCCTTATCGAAGATCGCATGATCCGGGTGCTCGACCTGAACAATATCGTCGTCCTTTCCCAGGGCGAGGCCGCCTGATGAGCACTGATCTCGGATATGCGCGGCTGAGCGAGGCGACCTTTGATGCGATTGCCGCTCTGACCTACCGCGAAAGCGGGCTAAAGCTCGTGCCCGAAAAAATTCTTTTGGTGCAGTCAAGGTTACGCCATCGGCTTCGCGCGTTGGATATCAGCAACTTTGATCACTATTGCGACCTCGTGAAATCAAGGCAGGGCTGGGATGAGCGACGCTACATGATCTCTGCCTTGACCACAAATGTGTCCCATTTCTTTCGGGAATCTCATCACTTTGACCTCTTGTCAAAGCAACTTGTGCCGAAATTGACGGATCATCTTGAAGCCGGTCAACGCATCCGCATTTGGTCCGCCGGGTGTTCGAATGGTCAGGAACCCTATTCGATAGCCATGCATCTGCTAGGCGTTGAACCGCGCCTGGCCGATGCGGATTTCAAGATACTGGCAACGGATATCGATCCCAACGTCATCGGGTTTGCCCGGCGTGGACAATATGATGCCCGTCAATCCGCAGAAATCCCGGATGAGACTCGAGTGCGTTTTCTGGAGCCGCGCGGGACGGGTTTGACCCCGATCAGGATACCGGATGAGGTGAAGACCCACGTCGTATTTCACGAACTCAATCTGTTGACCGACTGGCCGATGAAACATGCTTTTGATGCGATTTTTTGCCGGAATGTCGTCATCTACTTTGACCTTGAAACGCAGCGCCGCCTGTGGCCCCGGTTTGAGCGTGCCCTGAAGCCGGATGGTCAGTTCTTTTTGGGTCATTCCGAACGCATTACCGATGCTGCCGCATATGGGTTCAAATCAATCGGCCCCACCGCATATGCCAAAACCGGAACCCGCGTATGAATTTCAGATTGGAAGAATAATCATGGCCCTTCGAGATCAAATTCGCATCATGGTGGTGGATGACATGTCCACCAGCCGCGGCATTATCACTCAAAGCCTTGATGGCATGGGAATCCGCCACGTCTCCACCGCGGAGGATGGGGCGGATGCATTGCGCACCTTCGCAGCCCACCCGGTGCACTTGATCATTTCCGACTACAACATGCCAAATATGGACGGGTTGAAGTTGCTGCATCATCTGCGCAGTGGGCCCCGGACCAAGGGAGTGGGATTCATTTTGATCACCGGGCGGGCCGAACAGCAGATCATTGATCATGGTCAGAAACTGGGCATGAACAATTATTTGAAAAAGCCATTTCAACCCGCCGATCTGCGCAAGTGTATCGAGACGGTTGTGGGCCCGCTTTGATGTCTGTGAGGTCAGCAGATCATTCACGCGACAGCATGACCCTGTTGAACATGGCCGCACATCTGAATGTGTTGGCGGCGAATGTCACTGAGATCGAGAATGTGCTCGTGGTCGCTGTGCAAAACACCTCGGTCGAAACACCAGACATAGTGCATCTGCAAAAATTTGATGCGATTGGTCAATCGCTCAGGGATTTGTCGCGGCTCGCTACCGCATTGGCCGCAACGGGACATGGGCGCGAGGCGGCGCTGAACGCGTTGGTTCTGGAAAGTACACGCTTGCTGATTGACGCACCTGTCTCAACCTTGCGGCCCAGTTCGGGTGTGGTCGATTTGTTTTGAGGTTTGATGCGGCCGCGCGCCCACCTTTAGGGCCAAACGCAGTTGGTGAGCCTAAAACAGCTCCAGCCCATGGGTCGGCGGATGTGGCGGCTTCACCTCAACGTCATTCACACGGGTATTGGTCAGCTTTTGCATCACCCGACCGCTCGCGGGCCAAAATCGCAAATTGCGCGCCTGTGTGCCACCCAAGGACTGCGTCACAAGCGGGATCCGTTCCTGCGACAGATAGGATACGGCAAATTCGGCATTTTCCGCCCCGATATCGGACAATCCCGATATCATCCGGGCACCGCCAAAGACCTTGGCTTTCAGCCGATCACGCTGCGCGCCCAGCTTGATCAGATCGTTGATCAAAATTTCCATTGCGTTGATCCCAGACAGGGTAGGCGCTGTGCTGCCATCGGTGCCATTTGCCAGCAATATATGGTTCATGCCCCCGACACCGACCTTGGAATCCCACAAGCAGCAGGACACGCATGACCCCAGCAATGTAACAATGACAAGGTGATCGGTGCTCCCGACCGCATGTTCACCTTGCGTGATATAGATGCGTTGTTGCGACGTCATATGGTTACCTGCCGCAAGCTCCCGCCCTGCATCCGTGACAGGATTTCTGCACCGATGGTGTCAATATCGGCTTCGGCCTCCGATGCGTTCAGCGCGAGCGCCGCTCCCGGCATGCCGTAGATGACACAGCTGTGTCGGGATTGACCCATCGTGCGTCCGCCGCTTCGACGCAACGCCAACATGCCTTTGGCCCCGTCACTGCCCAACCCGGTCAACAGAAGGGCCCCGACCTGACGCCCCCACGCCGTGGAGGATGCAAACAGGACATCAATCGATGGGCAAAAGCTGTGCGCGTCGCTGCGCGCAATTTCCTGAATGTGCCAGGCGTTGCTATACCAGGTGACACAGGTCTGGACGCCAGCAGACGGGGCGATGCGGATATCGCCCGGTGCCAACCGCATGCGATTGCGTGTGAAATCAACACGGTGCGGCCCAATCCGGTCAAGGCGTCGCACAAAGCTCTCAAGAAAGCTTTGAGGCATGTGCTGCGCGATCACGATGGGGGGAATATCATCGGGCAGACGTGCAAGCAGCCTCTCAATCGCGGGAACCCCGCCCGTCGATGCGCCGACCAAAAGGATCTTGTCGTGATAAACGCTCTGATCTGCGCCCTGCGCCTGCTGAGAATGACCATGAGCCGCGGCAAAGACGCTGTCGCACAGGGCCGCCATAGACTCCGGTGTCGGCAGAGTCGGTTTTGGCACGCAGGCCAAGGCCCCTATTGCCAGTGCGCGTCTGACCAATGCGCTGTCGGGGCTTACGGATGAGGCCAGCATGACGACCGGCATCGGCCGCAACCGCATCAGGTGGGCCAGAAATTCTATACCGTTCATTCCCGGCATTTCAATATCCAGGGTCAGCACATCCGGGTTCGTCGCCTTGATGAGCGCGCGCGCTTCGCTCGCAGAGCCTGCAACGCCGACAACCTCCAACCTCGGGTCCTTGGACAAGACGCTGCGCAACCAGCGTTGCATCGTAGTTGAATCGTCCACAACGACGACGCGCATAGGCGTCTTATCTGATCCCGGCGGGGCCATCAGATCAAACGCAAGCGCATGACATATGCCATGCACAACTGCTTATATTTGCCTGTACGATTACGTGGCCACACCATCAACTTTGCCTGCGAAAGCCCTGTTTCCCCAAGGCACTCTATAGCCGCAAGTGTGAAGGTCGCCTTAATTGCAAGGGTCAACCACACGGCGGCGGTTGACCCTGATCGTCAGGCTTGCACGGCCTTCATAAACCGATCCTTGATCACCACCGGATCCATCGTGATGACCGGCAGCTTGATGTTGCCGCTGTCGCATTTCACCACGATCACGGTCATCTTCTTACTGTGGAGTGCAGCTTGCAAGGTCGCCCCGGTGTCCACGTCCTTGCAGGTCACCACGTTCTCGCAGCCACAGGCCGCCGCAACCGCTTCAAGCTTGGTCTTCTTGCCCGCATAGGTCGGTTGATCGCCGGTTGAACCATAAGAGCCGTTGTCGATGATCATCAGGATGTAATTGTCGGCCACATTGTTGGCGATGGTCGGTAAGGTCCCCAGATTGGTCAGCACCGACCCGTCCCCATCGATAGAGATAACGGTCTTGTCCTGGGCCAGGGCAAGCCCCAGACCGATGGAAGAGGACAACCCCATCGTCCCGAGCATGTAGAAATTCGTGGGCTGGTCATCGATCATGTGCAGCTCCTGGCTGGGCAGACCGATGTTACACACGACCAGATGGTCGCGAAGGATGGGCGCGATCTCGCGCAGGATTTCAGAACGGATCATTGGTCGCCATAGCCTCCCCAGAAATTGGCGTCCGTCAGGATCGCCACGGGTTTGTTGCACATGAATGTGTATTTCAGGATCATATCCAGCTCGTCCACGTCGGACTGTTTGTGGAAGTGATAGGTGGGGATGTTCATCTGTGCCAGCAGCGCCTTGGTGTGCACGGCCATCTCGACCTGGCAGGCGACAGGTTCGCGCAGTTCTCCGCGATAGGAGATCAGCATGGGCAGCGGCATCCGGTAATACTGGATCAGCGTGGCCAGCGTGTTGATCGTGACCCCGATGGCAGTGTTCTGCATGATGATGGCGGGGCGCTTGCCGCCCATCCAGGCCCCTGCGCACAGGCCCATGCCCTCGTCTTCCTTGTTGGAGGGGATGTGGAAAATCTCGTCGCGCGCCTCGATCTCGTCAATGACCCCGGCCAGTTGCTTGCACGGCACGGTGGTCACGAACGAGACGCCATTGGCGACCAGATCGTCCGTGATCTTCTTGTCTATACTCATCTTTTGGGCGTCTCCGGTTTGATTGAAAAAGATATGACCACGGTTGTCAGGGCCACGGATGCAGGACGATTTTGGGGGCCGCAACCCGGCCTGCGCGCAAGTCGGCAAAGGCCTTGGCCCCTTGGGACAGATCGCGCTTTTCTGTCCAATCCAGCGCGCCGAGCCGTCCGTCAAAGATGGCCGCTGCCGTGTCGCGAAAATCCTGTGCAGTGTAGGTATAGGTGCCGATAAAGGTGATTTCCTGCAAGGTCATGCGCCGGATATCCAGCCCGCCAAGGTCCTCACCAAGCCCGATATGCAGGATCACCCCCCCCGGTTCACATAACGCCGATGCTGTGGAGCGCGTCGCGGCATAACCAACCGCGTCAATCACAAGGCCATAGGCCCCCTCGCCCGCGGGCACCGCATTTTCCCCGCAGCAATTTGTCAGAAAGTCACGCCGCGCCGCGTTGGGTTCGGCGATTGTGACATCCACAAGCCCCTGCGCCTTGAGCGCAAGCGATGCCGCCAGCCCAATCGCCCCACCCCCAAGCACCAGCGCGCGGCCGGTGGCACCGGGATGCAGTGTCTCAAGCCCCAATCGCGCCGCATGCCAGCTGACAGCCAGCGGTTCGGCCAAAGCCGCCTTGTCCAGATCGATGCCGTCCGGCACCGTCACCAGATTGTCCGGGCGCATCGCAACGAATTGCGCAAACGCACCTTCGCGCGGCGGCATCGAGATGATCATACGCTCAGGGCACAGGTTCTCGCGACCCGAGCGACAGGCCGGACATGTCCCGCAATTGACCAGCGGATTGATCGTGACCCGTTCGCCATTGCGCGCGCCACCTTCGATCACGCCTGCGGCCTCATGCCCGAGGATCAGTGGCGCAGGTCGGCGCGCATCATGGCCAAGATAGGCGTGCATGTCCGAGCCGCAGATGCCCGACGCCATGACCCGCACAAGCTCTTGCCCCGGAGCAGCAACCGCATCGGCAACATCCACATAGCCAAGCGTTTCCACGCCCTGATAAACCAGCGCCTTCATCGCTTGACCGCTCCACCGGGTTCAGCACGCTTACTCATCGGCGGACAAATCAAAGTTTTCGCCGGGAAAGTATTTCGCCAGCCGCACATCTGCCGCACGGGCGTGCCCTTCCATCCCTTCAAGGCGCGAGATGCGCGCGGTGGCTTCCGCCACAGGTTTGGACCCTTCGCGCGTGGCGCGCTGCCATGTGACGATCTTCATGTATTTATGCACCGACAGACCGCCAGTATAGCCCGCAGCCCCGGAGGTGGGCAACACGTGGTTGGTGCCAGACGCCTTGTCCCCATAGGACACGGTCGTCTCTTCGCCCAGAAACAGCGAGCCATAGCAGGTCAGCCGGTCCAGCCACCAGTCCAGATCATCGGCCTGCACGGTGAGGTGTTCAGGGGCGTAGTCATCCGAACAGGCCGCCATCTCTTCGCGGTCGGCGCACACAATCACCTCGGCATAGTCGCGCCAGGCGGCAAAGGCATTCTCGCGGTTCAATTCGGGCAGATCGTCGATCAGGCCGGGCACCATGTCCATGACGGTTTCGGCCAGGGCCTGATCATCGGTGACCAACCAGACGGGCGAGTTGTATCCATGTTCGGCCTGAGACACCAAATCCGTTGCCACGATCAGCGGATCCGCCGTCTTGTCCGCCAGAACAAGGCTGTCCGTGGGGCCCGCGATCATATCGATGCCCACACGCCCAAACAGGATACGCTTGGCTTCGGCCACGAACTGGTTGCCGGGTCCGACAAGGATGTTCGCCTTTGGCAGTCCGAACAGCCCGAAGGTCATCGCCGCAACACCCTGCACGCCGCCCATCGCCAAGATCTTGTCCGCACCGCAGATATGGGCCGCATAGATTATGGCCGGGGCCACGCCGACGCCGGGGCGCGGGGGCGAGCACGCCGTGATGTGCTTGCAGCCCGCCACTTTGGCGGTGGTCACCGTCATAATGGCCGACGCGATATGGCTGTAGCGTCCACCGGGCACATAACACCCTGCCGCATCCACCGGGATCGCCTTTTGACCTGCGATCAGACCCGGCACAACCTCGACCTCGAAATTGGCAACGGTGCTTTTCTGGGCTTGGGCAAAGGTGCGCACGTTCTCATGGGCAAACCGGATGTCGGCCTTCAACTTGTCGGACACTTGCGCGCACGCAGCTTCGATCTCGGCCGCGCTCAGCACGACGGCACCCTCATAGCGATCAAACTTTGCCGCATAGTCCAGCGCCGCCGCATCACCGCCCTTTTCGATATCCGAAAGAATGCCGGTGACAATTTCGCTTACATCGGACGCACCGGATTGGGCGGTAAGAGTTGCTTTCTTGAGGTATTGGCGTGCCATAGATGATCAAATCCCTAAAGTGTACGGGGGCATAGGCCAAATCGGCCCTACGCGTGACCCTAGGTACGCGCGGAGGTGTCCCGCGCGCAAGTGACATGCAGCACGGGAAGATCGGCTTTGAAAACAGTCGATGTGATTTTCATATTTTTGAAATGTGGATGCATTATTGGCTCATTTCGTCTCAATAATACACAACTTCTTACCAGCGACAGTGCCGATCAAACGCTGTGACATCCAAAGTAAGGACGTGGCGAAGTGGTTCAGATAAGGTTCGAACGCAAGCCACCGCGCTCAAGTTTCCGGATGGCATACCGCAAGAAAGAAGATGGCGGACAGACAGGGATTCGAACCCTGGAGACGGTCTCCCGCCTACACACTTTCCAGGCGTGCGCCTTCGACCACTCGGCCACCTGTCCGTTGAGGCGTCTCTATCCAATTGTCGTGGTAAAATGCAAGCCGCAAGATGAAAGAAAACCGCACCGTGACGTCAGCTGTCCAGATGCAGATAGATGCGGCGGTTCATCCGGCCCTTCTTTTCGATCTTGCCGATGCGCAGTGCGCCGATCTCGCCGGTGCGGGCCACATGGGTGCCGCCGCAAGGTTGCAGGTCGATCATGTCGTCGCCGTCCCCGATCCGCACCAGACGGATGCGCCCGGCATTGCGCGGGGGTTGCACGGACAGGGTTTTGACCATGCCGGGGTTCGCATCAAGGTCGGCCCCCGTGATCCAGTCTTCGCTGACCCGCAGATCGGCGGTGACGTGTCCGTTCAACATCTCTTCGAGGCCGTCGCGGTCCTCGGGGGCGTGTTCCATATCGAAATCGAGCCGCCCGCGGGTGGCCCCGATGGACCCGCCCGTCACCCCAAAAGGCAAAGCGACGGATAACAGGTGCAGCGCGCTGTGCACCCGCATGTGACCAAAGCGGCGGTCCCAGTCCAGCACCTGTTCAACCTCGGCCCCGACCGGGGGCAAGGCGCGTGGTTCGGACGGCACCAATATGATGGCCTCGCCGTCGCCCTTGATGGTTGTGGCGATACCCATGTCGGCCCCGTCCCACCGCAGTGCACCGCTGTCACCGGGTTGGCCGCCACCTGTGGGGTAAAAGATACTTTGATCCAGAACGATGCCACCCTCGGTCGTGTGGGCCACAACAGTGGCAGTGGCCTCGCGCTGATAGGCATCCTGTCGGAACAGCATGTCGGTCATCGTGCGTCTCCGTCCGGGTCCATATCGCCGTCGGCGGGCTGAATGATTTCCGGCTCTGTCACGGGCGGTGCGGGTTGAGAGGTGCGCGCATCCCGCGGTTGCAGTGTTTCGGGGTTGCGCAGCCACACATCGCGTTGGGCGAACGGGATTTCGATATCCTCTTCTATGAAGCGGGCGGCGATCTGGTGGTTGACCTCGTTCTTGACGGCCAGCGTCCAGTTCACATCGCGCAGGATCATCCGGATTTCAAAATCCAGACTGTCCGCCCCAAAGCCCATGAACAAGGCCTGCGGGGCCGGGTTGGCCAGCGCCATGGGATGGGCATCGGCGATTTCCTTGAGGATGCGTTCGACGCGACGGGTGTCAGTGCCATAGGCGACACCGACGGGCACGATCACCCGTCCGATGGTATTGCCACGGGTATAGTTCGTGACCGTCCCCGAGATGAGATCGGCGTTGGGTACGATGACATCCGTTCGATCAAAGGTCTCGATCCGGGTCGAACGGACAGAGATCGAGCGGACATATCCCATCTGGCCACCAACCTCGATCCAGTCCCCTTCGGCAATGGGTCGTTCGATCAGCAGGATGATCCCGGACACGAAATTCGACACCACCGTTTGCAGACCAAAGCCGATGCCGACGGACAGGGCACCAGCCACAATCGCAAGGCTCGACAAATCAATGCCCGCCGCCGTGATCGAAATGAGGGCGGCCAGAAAGATACCCACATAGCCAAGACCCGAAATGATAGCCGTCTGCCCGCCGGGATCGATCTTGGTCTTGGGCAGCACCGAGGTGCGCATCGCGCCCTGCACCGCCCGTGTCAGCAGATACCCCAGCACAAACACGATGATCAGCGTGAAAAAGCTGCCCGGTGAGATCGTCATGTCCCCAATTGTCAGGCCACCGCGCACCCGCGTCCACACTTCGGTCAGATCGGTCACCCGCGCGCCCCAGATCAGCGCAAGCAGCGGCAGGGACACCAGCACCAGCACAAAGCTGGCCAGGGTGGGGATCAGGCTGTCACGCGCCCCCTCGCCCGGTCGCACCGCCGCATAAACGTCCCGCACGACGCCCTGCAACAAGGCCACGGTTCCGATCAACGCCAAGGTCAGGATAGTCGGAAAGGTCAGGAACTGGGCCGCTGTCCCGTATCCGAACGCAGCCAGGATCGGGGCCAGGATACCAATTGCAATGACGCTCTGGCCCAGCACTCCAAGGAAACGCGCCGAAAACTGCCGTTCGTTGGAAATCTCGTCGGCTGGCTCTCTCAGCGGGCGTCGCAGCAACCAGCCCATCCGGGCCAGCAACAGCCCGGCCACAAGGATCAGCGGGAATTTCAGAACCGCCGCAACCGCAAGATCATAGCGGTCAAAGTCCGCAAAAACATCCAAAAGGATGAACAGACCGAATACGCCCCCCAGGATACAGGTATAGACGCCCCCCTCGACCCGCCGTTCAGGTGGCAGCTGCAAAGGCGTGGGCACCGCATCGCTGCGTGGGAAAATGCGGCTGGCCAGCCAAAACGCGTAAAACAGCGTCAGCCCAATCGGTTCGAGTGTGTCGAGCAGCAATTGACCACGTTGGCCAAACAACTGGGTGGCCCCAATGGCGCGCACGATTGCAAACAAGCCCAGCATCGGCAGAATGATCTGCCCCAAGGAGACGACAAACCCGGCAATCCCCGCGCCCGAGCGGTGATCGCCCCGCTGGATGCGCACCGCCAACAGCTCGGACCAATGGCGTGACCGCGCCAGCAAAACAAGGCCAACAACCAGAAAGATGATCACAAGCGGCAGGTTGTCCCGCGCATTCGATCGGCGCGACGGGTTTTTCCACGCTTGTGTGACCCCACCGACGATGGCGGCTACGCTTTCGCCCAGGTGGCGGATCGCATCATCCCAATGAACGGGGTTCACCGGCCAGGGGCCCATGTTCAAAAGTTCTTCGGTCTGGCGTTGGCGCAGGATGTCATCGATTTCGGCGATGACCCCATTGGCCCGGCTAAAGGCTTCTTCGGCGGTGCGGCGGGGGGTGCTCAGCCGCTCAAGCTGCGCATTGAGTTCGGCGCGGCGGGCCGCGATCTGGGTGGCTTCCTCGGCCCCTTCCTCGGGTGCGGGACCAAGTGAGACGATTTGTTCGCGCAGCGTTTGCAGGCGGCTGTCATTGGCGCTGAGTTGGGTTTGAAACTGTTGGCGCCACATCGCCACTTCCGAGCGCAGTTCGCTCAACGCCGCATCCGACGCCTGCGCCGCTTCAACAGCCGCTTCAGCGCGCGGGGCAACTTCGCGCCACGCCTCGTAGTCGGGGGTGTCCGATTGCGCCAGCGCCTGGACGGCCCACAGCCCAAAAAACAACGCCGCACACAGGCGCACCATGAAATGTCGCGACATCAAACGTCCTCAAACACGCCGGGAATCGACGAGGCTCCCTGATCCAGCCATTCGGGCACAGGCAATCCCTTCTCTCGCAGGAAGTCGGGGTTGAACAGCTTGGATTGATAGCGCGTGCCGAAATCGCACAGGATCGTCACGATGGTATGTCCCGGACCCAGATCGCGCGCCAGCCGGATCGCTCCGGCCACGTTGACCCCCGAGGACGCCCCCAGACACAGGCCTTCGTGCTGCAAAAGGTCGAACACGATGGGCAGTGCCTCGGCATCGGACACATTGTAGTTGAAGTCAGGTGTCAGCCCTTCAATGTTCTTGGTGATGCGGACCTGTCCGATGCCTTCAGCGATCGAGCTGCCCTCGGTCGCGATCTCTCCGGTGGTGAAATAGCTGTAAAGCCCTGCCCCGTCCGGGTCCGCCAGGCCAATCTTGACGCCCTTGGGTTGCAGGACTTCGGCCACGCCTGCCAAGGTTCCACCCGATCCCACGGCACAGATGAACCCGTCAACCTTGCCGCCCGTCTGTTCCCAAATCTCGGGGCCCGTGGTTTCGATATGGGCGCGGCGGTTGGCGGTGTTGTCGAACTGGTTGGCCCAGATTGCACCGTTTGGTTCGGTTTCAGCAAGTTTTTCGGCCAAACGGCCCGAGTATTTGATGAAGTTATTGATATTTCGATAAGGTGCGGCGGGCACCTGGATCAATTCCGCCCCTGCCAGGCGCAGCATGTCCTTCTTTTCCTGGCTCTGGGTTTCGGGGATCACGATCACCGTCTTGAAACCCATGGAGGCCCCGACGAGCGCCAGACCGATCCCTGTGTTCCCGGCGGTGCCCTCGACAATCGTACCACCCGGACGCAACGCGCCTGAGGCCACCGCGTCCTGAATAATCGACAAGGCGGCGCGGTCCTTGACCGACTGGCCGGGGTTCATAAACTCGGCCTTGCCCAGAATGGTGCAGCCCGTCTCTTCGCTGGCGCGGCGCAGCTTGATCAGGGGAGTGTTTCCAACGGCCGCAGCCAGATCCGGGGCATAGCGCATGACAGCGTTCCTTTTTCAGTTGGTTCAGGTGTAGCGAGGGCGTCAGGCGACCTCAAGCAAAACGGGGTCAGGGGCGGCGGCGCGCGCGCAGTCGGTTTCGGTGATGCGCGAGCCAGTAGATCAGCATGGTCAGGGGCACGTTGCCGATCTGCCCCGTCTCGGCCATGCCCATCAGCGTATCGAATGAAACCAGATGCGAGCGGATGTTTTCGCCCTCCGCTTCTGCGCCGCCAATGCCCGCAACATCATCCGGCAGATCGCAGATGCCGACAAATGTGTGAAAGAAATCCGTGGCGGACCCAGGCGAGGCATAGCCCGCGCCAACCGTTTCCATGTGGTCGAGCACCAGCCCCGCCTCCTCCGCCGCTTCACGGCGCGCGGCCTGTGGGGGCTGTTCGCCAGGATCGACCATGCCTGCGATCGGCTCAAGCTGCCAACAGGCCGGATCATGGCGCCCGATAGGCCCAAGCCGGACCTGCTCAACCAGCAGCACCCGGTCGCGTACCGGATCATAGGGCAGCACAAGGGCAGCATCAAACGCAACAAACACCGCGCGCGTCAGAACCGGCGACATCACCCCGTCAAAGGTCTCGTGGCGCATCCTGATCTCGTCCAGCGCGAAAAAGTCGGAATAGGCGCGCGTGCGCTCGACGATCTCGACCTTGCCGCGCAAGGTGTCGGGGCTGTGGTGACCCGATTGCGCCAATACCCGGCTCCAGGCGCGCGCGCGGATGCGGGGAAAGCGGCGGGCGATCTCTTGCGCGCTGACATGGCCAAAACTGCCCATGACCTCCTCGGCGGCAGCGACGCTCATCTCGGCCCAGTCCTGTTGCCAGCCCACGATATCCCACGGCCCGTCCGACGCCATATGGTGCAGCGGCACATAGACATCCGCCGCCGCGCCGGACTGAAGGGTCAGGCGTTGCAGATCATAGGCAAACCCGGCCTCGTAGTAATCGAGCCGGGCAATATCGTCCGCCGTCAGTCCGCGCACAAGAACGCCCGTAGCGTCGCTGTCGGGATCAACGGACAGCAACGGGTAAGGCCCGTCAACCGCCGCCATGATCCGATGGCCGGGCAACACATCCGGCTTGATATCAAGGTCGCCCGCCACCCGACCCATCACGCATTCCAGCAGCGGCACATGGCGCAACGTGCCGTAAAAGAATATGGATTTCATCAGGTTATCGCCAGTGCCGCGAGGCATGTTCGGCGGCGATCCCGGTCAACACGCCCCCCACCAACAGCGTGGTCCAGATCGGGATGGTCATCATCAGCAAGGCCCACTCCGCCCCGATTTCAAAGATGGAAATCAAGGCCTCGAACGCGCCATCATAGCGGTTGCGCATCGCGATGCGGACCATCTCGTTGCAGGACTGGATGAACAGCGCCCAGAACACCAACACGACGGGGCCCGTCAGGCCCACGTTCACGGCCGAGATCATGCCCCGTCCCGCGCGCCGCCCGATCACGATCCAACCGACAAGTATGCCGACGACCACGTTGACATAGACGAAGATGCCAAAGTTTTTGTCCTCTTCAAACAATGGGGGGATCATACCCGACACGATGAACGCCAGGATCGCCAATCCCAAAGCGGCCACCAATTTGGCTGCGCTAGGCATGACAGTGAACTTTCATCTTTATCCGGGCCGCTTGATTGTGATCTGTGTCACGTCGCAGTTGGCACTTTCAAAGGTCGCCGCGCAAGAGGTCAGGTAAAAATTCCACATCCGGCGGAATCGATCATCAAAGCCCATTTCGGCGATCTGATCCCACTTGTCGTTGAATGTTTCGTGCCAGCGGCGTAGCGAAATGTTGTAGCTTTGGCCGAACTCGACCGAGCGTTCGACCCCAAGCCCTGCGCGCGCGATCTGTTCGCGCAGCACCGTGGGACTGGGCAGCATGCCACCGGGAAAGATGTATTTCTGGATGAAATCCACGCCCCGCTTGTACACTTTCCAGCGCCGATCCTGCACCGTAATGATCTGAAGCGTGGCGTTCTTGCCGGGTTTCAATCGCGCCTTAACCGTCTCGAAATAGACGGGCCAGTATTTTTCGCCCACCGCCTCGAACATCTCGATAGAGGCGATCCCGTCATAGGTGCCGGTTTCGTCGCGATAGTCCTGCAACTTGAAATCAACCAGATCAGAAAGGCCTGCCTTTTCAATGCGCTGTTGGGCGTACTTGAACTGCTCTTCGCTGATGGTCAGCCCCGTCACCTTCAGCCCGCGCTCGCGTGCGGCATATTCCGCAAACCCGCCCCAGCCACAGCCGATCTCAAGGATATGATCGCCGGGCTGTGCGCCCATCTGATCAACCATGCTGGCATATTTGGCGATCTGAGCGGCCTCGTGGCTTTCCTGCCCCGTTTCAAACAGGGCGCTGGAATAGGTCATGGTGTCGTCCAGCCACAGCCCGTAGAAATCATTGCCCAGATCATAGTGATAGCTGATGTTCTTACGCGCCTGATCACGATGATTGCGCTGGAGCCAGAACCGGAATTTCTCGAACTGGCGCACCAGACCCATACCCGGAAAGCCATCGTAGATGTTCTCGTTATCCGCGTGCACAAGGTCCATGAAAGCCTGCAAATCGGGGGTCGTCCACCACTCGTCCAGATAGGCGTCACAAAACCCAAGATCACCTTCGCGGATCAGGCGAGCAAATAAGTCATCGTTGTGGATGTGTACTTCGGCCACCGGGCCGGGTCTTGCCCCTTCGGCACGGAATTGACGGCCATCGGGCAGCACAAAGTCGATTCGACCGGTGTTCATCCCTTGCGACATCGCAAAAACGCGCGCGAAATAGCGCGGCAGACCGCTTTGGCCATCGGTGGTTGTCAGGATCATGCAACTCCCCCGTTCGCATATCGTGTCACGCTAGCTTGACACTTGACTGCGCGCAACCATGCGCACGTGTTTGTCATCAGAATTTCCGGTTCTCATAGGCACTTAGCGCCCGTTTGCGCCCCTGATCCGCCGGTACGATCGGATCGGGATAGGCGTCATCGGGTGTCATCGCCCAACGCCGCGGGATGGCGTCAAAGAATTTGAGCGCATCATCGTGTTTGTTGCTGCGCCCCTCGGCGATCCAACGGCTGACATAGTCCCGGTTTTTGTCGAATTTATCCAGCTGCGTGACGGGGTTGAACACCCGGAAATACGGTGTCGCATCGGGCCCTGATCCCGCCGACCACTGCCAGCCCATCGCGTTGCTGGCCGGATCCCAGTCGATCAGGCAGTCGTCAAACCATGCCTGCCCGATCCGCCAATGGGTCATCAGGTGTTTGGTCAGGTAACTTGCCACGATCATACGGCCCCGGTTGTGCATCCGCCCGGTCACATACATCTCGCGCATGGCCGCATCGACAAATCGGATGCCGGTGCGCCCCTTTTTCCATGCCCAAACCTCGGCCGTGCATGCGTCGTTATTCCATGGGAACGCGTCCCAATCCTCTTTCCAGTTCTGATCGAGGATGAGCGGGGTGTGGTGCATCAGATGATAGGCAAACTCGCGCCACACCAACTCTTTGAGGAAGGTTTCGGCACCGTCCTTGCCCTCCTCACGAGCGCGCATCCCCGCATGCCAGCACTGGTGCGGGCTGATTTCCCCAAGGGCCAGATTTTCGGACAGGTTGGAGGTCCGGTCCTGCCCCGGAATATCGCGCCCCTCCACGTAGCCCGCAACTTTGGACGCGATAAAGACCCCAAGGCGGGACTGTGCGGCCTGTTCGCCCAGTTGCACAAACGGGCGCACCACATTTGCACCACGGTTCATGGCCGTGCCGAGGGCCCAGTCGTCTATTGCTTCGCTGTCGGGCCATGTGTCAGGGGCGGGGATACTGCCCGGTGTCGACAGGGGCGCATCCACATCCCGCCCCTTCACTGCATTCCAAAAGGGCGTATAGACTTTGTAGAAGCCGCCCGTTTTCGTCTCGGTTGTCCAGGGTTCAAACATCAGGTGGCCGCCAAAGCTGCGTGCGTCAATGTCCTGATCCTTGAGGGTCGATTTCACATCCGTATCGCGGCTGATCGCAAAGGGGTCATATTGGCGCGTCCAGTAGACGGCCCCTGCCCCGGTCTCCTTGATCAGCGCCTGCAACACCGCAAGTGCATCGCCTGAACGACAGATCAACCGGCTGCCCTTGTCGCGCAAGGACCCGTCCAGATGTGCCGCCCCAAGGCCCCACCGCCATTTGGGTGCCGCCCCCAGATCATCCACGCTTTTGTCGCGGATCACGACCGGAATGACGGGCCGCCCCGTTGCGCTGGCCGCACTCAGCGCCGGATGATCGCTCAGCCGGAAATCCCTGCGGAACCATAAAATAATCGGTGTGCTGCTCAACGCCCCGTTTCCCTTTTGTTATGAGAGGTTACGTAGCACCATCGCGTGCGGATCAAGTCGGGCACGCTTGACCTTGGGTCAAAGAACAGCGTCGAGCGCTTCAAGCAGCTGCGTGATCTCGGCATCGGACGTGTAATGCGTGAAACTCAGCCGCAAGACACCGACGTCCGGATCGACCCCCATCGCATTCAGCGCGCGCACCGCATAGAAATCCCCGCCCCCCGCCATGATCCCGTGCTGCGCCAGCCTGGCGGCCACGGCCACGGGATCACGCCCTAGATCAAGCGCCAGCGTCGGTGCCCTTGTGGCCGCATCCACGGGTCCGATCACGCGCAGATCGTTGCGATCCTTGACGGCGTCGAGCACGCGGGCCAAAGCGACCTCTTCGCGCGCACGCATCAGATCATGCACCGCCACCCCACGCGCGGTTGCATCCGCATCCCCGCCCACATGATGGGCATAAAGCGCATCCACATAGTCGGCCATGCCCGCGCAGGCGGCCACTTGCGCATGGTCCGGGCCTGCGGGGGTAAACCGTTTGCAAAGGCTGTCAGCGTTGAAATAGTGCCCCTGATTGGGCAGCAACTCCCCCAGAGCGCGGCGGATCACCATCAAACCCTGATGGGGTCCGTAGGTCTTGTAGGCCGAAAACAGGTAAATGTCGGGCCCAAGCGTGCCCACGTCCGGAAATCCGTGCGGTGCATAGCTGACCCCGTCCACACAGACGAAAGCCCCGGCTGCGTGTGCCAGTGCCGTGATCTCCGTGACCGGATTGATCTCACCCACCACGTTCGAGCAATGGGGAAAGCAGACAAGGCGCACGTTGTCATCCAGCAGCGCCTCAAGCGCGTCGGTGTCCAGATGCCCGGTGCTTGGATCCACCTGCCATTCGCGCACCTCGATCCCCCGATCGGCCAGCCGACGCCACGGCCCGGTATTGGCCTCGTGATCCTGATTGGTGACGATGATCGCCTCACCCGGCCGCATCATCTGCGCAAAGGCCTGCGCCAGCACATAGGTGTTTTGGGTGGTCGAGGGGCCAAAGCTCAACTCGTCCGCATCAACCCCGAGGATGGCGGCCATACGCCTGCGTGCCTCGTCCATCTCCTCTCCGCCAAGTCGGGAGGCGTCGTAATCGCTGTAGGGCTGCACCTTGCGCTGCGTGTAAAACCGGGTGAGCCGGTCGATGACCTGTCCGCAGGCATAACTGCCCCCTGCATTCTCAAAGAACGCCTGCCCTTGCAGCGACGGTTCGGAAAACGCGGGAAATTGCGCGCGGACGAAATCAAGATCGAGGGTCATATGCCAGGGCCTGTGCGTTTGGATGCGCACAGGATCGCGACATATGACCGAAGGATCAAGGGTTTGGTGCCTTTGCTGGTCGCGCCGCCCTCAGCAGCCGCGCTGCTGCGCCAGCGTTTGCACATTCGCCTTGAGGTCGGGATCGGCATTGGGGTTCGCAATCAGCCGGTTGGCATAGCCACACCACGCCCCCGGATTGTCCGGCTCGAACAAGGGAACAGGCTCGGGTTCAGGCGCGGGCCCGGCCGGTAACTCGACCCCCGCAACACAGGCCGTCAGACCAAGACACAAGAACGCCAGACAAAAGAACCGCATATCATCCCCCGAAAAGTAGGCGTGGACATGTTCGCAAGGCCACGGGGAAATGCAAGGGAAAGTTGGGGAGTTCGGAGGTGGATTGCGTGATGGGCACCGGGGCAATGGCCTGAAACATGCGGAATGTGATGACGGTCGGCTCTGAGCCCAGAGTGAGCGATGCGACGATGCAAAAGGCGATGTCAGATGACACCACTGACATATTCTGGCGAAGGTATGTGTTATCCTCGAACAGGGCTGGCGCGGGAGAGCAACGAATGAGTGGCATCGAAAACTACGAATCTCAATTCGGAAGACTAATTCCCGTATTTCGTATGGAGATAAATATACGACCGGATGATGCCGAGCGGTTGTTGGACGCCATTTTCAAAGTTCACCCGCTTGCCGTCGGCGCTTACGAGCGAAATGCTACCGTGACTGCTCAAGGAGCAGAGACGGGAAGACCCGGGGAACAAACGGTCACCAGGATTCACAACAAAGACTTTGAAGCTGACGGCACCGAGGTTTACCCCTCGGTCGAGCTGAAAGTGTCTTTCGAGCGCGATGTGCAACTTCTCCAAAAGATCATGGAGGCGGCTTTGCACGCTCATCAGTACGAAGAGCCGATCATTCACATCCGCGAGGAATGGGCAAGCCGAGCAAACTACACGCCAAGAAACGACAATTCGAACCGTTGGTGGAACGATGGGCGCGGCACCCCTGAGATGGTTTCATTCGACCAGAGTTCCAAATAACCGGTCATTGCCAACGGCGACAGTGCCCTGCCTGCCCCACCAAAAAAGGCCCCCGCATATCCATGCGAGGGCCTCATTCTTTTTCTTGGACCGACCTACTCGGCAGGTGACAATCCGTTTCCGGTTGCCCCCTCGATCTCGGAATGGACCGAAGGCACGCCTGCCGCTTCACGCCGACTGTCATTGTAGATCGCCTTGATCAGCGCGATACACATCAACACCATCACCACCGAGAACGGCAGCGCACCGATCACCATGGCGGTCTGGATTGCCGAGGTGCCCCCCGACAGCAGCAGACCACCCACAACAAGGCCAAGCGCCACACCCCAGAACAGGATATGTGGGCGCGCCTTGGGGCCTTCATCACCGGCTGCATTGATGGTGTTCACGATCAAAACGGCCGAGTCCGCAGATGTCACAAGGAACGTCATCAACAACACGACAATCAGAAACGCCATGCCCCAGGCCAGGGCCTGCGCGATAGGGGCGAGCATGAACTCGGTCATGGCAAAGATCTTGTCGCCATTGGCCGCATCAAAGATGACGCCATTGGCCCCACCGTTCAGTTCCAGATCGATGGCCGTCCCGCCTGCCCAGGCGAACCAGACAAAGCACATCAGCGCAGGCACGATCATGGCACCCAGCACGAACTCACGGATGCTGCGACCACGCGAAATACGCGCAAGGAACAGACCCACAAACGGCGCAAAGGCGATCCACCAGGCCCAGTAGAACACAGGCCACCAGCCCTGCCACTGCGTGAGCAGGAAGGACTCGGACCCGTCAACCCCATCCGATGTGAAGACGTTGAAGCTCATCGCGGGCAGTGCAACCAGATAGTCCCAGATGCCCACGACCATCGCAGTGGCCCCAAACCATGTGGCCCCGAAGATGATGAAGAACCCAAGCAAGAAGATCGACAACACCATGTTGATGTTGGAGAGCCACTTGATGCCCTTGCCCACGCCCGACAAGGCGGACAGGGTCGACGCCCCCATGATCACAAGCAACGCAACAACGATGCCCACGAAGGTGGCACCGCCATCTTCATTCATCAAACCGCCGATCCCGATCCGGGTCAGGCCCGCCACGAATTGCTCAACCCCGAAACCAAGGGTTTGGGCAACGCCAAGGATGGTCGCAACCACAGCCACGATGTCAATCAAATGACCCAGCTTGCCCGAAAGCGACGACCCAAACAGCGGGGTCAGCGCCGAACGGATAGTCAGTGGCAAGCCACGACGATAGCTGAAGAACGCCAGCGACAGGCCTGCAACCGCGTAACAGGCCCACGCGCCAAGGCCCCAATGCAGGAAAGACCACTTATAGGCCATACGCACATTGTCTGCCGTGCCACCAGTGGTGATCCCCTGAATGGTTTCCGGGTTTGACCCGAAATGCGCGACAGGTTCGGCCACAGCCCAGGTCAGCATGCCGACACCGATCCCGGCCCCGAACATCATCGAAAACCACGAGAAGTTGCTGAATTCCGGTTTTTCGCCCGGTTGCCCAAGGTTCAACCTGCCCGCCGCCGGCCACAACGCCAGCCCCAGACACACAATGATAAAAAACGCGACAACCCAGATATACCAGGCCGCAAAGTTCGACAGAATGATGCTGTTGAAATCGCTCAATACGCGGCCCGACTGCGTGGGCCAAAAGATGCACCACACGACAAGGACCGAGATGATCATCTTACTGACCACCGTCACGTCAACGCTGAACCCCCGATAAAAACCGTTATCTGCGGTCTTGATCGGCAGTTCCGTCAATGGAGGTTGAATAGACATGGCTTCCTTCCTGTTTTTCACTTTTTTGTGACGCACAGGAAACCACGCCGCGCCTGATACGCGAAACGTTAATTGCCGATTTTGTCGCCGAAACCTTCATTCAAACGGTCGTCTTGCGCATATTGGTGAAAATCACCGTCAATTCTTCACCTTTCGGCGATTTTGCGCGCATCTGGCACCTCGGGTGGTGCCGCGCTGCAAACCGCGCAGACCCATGAGCACTTGCCGCCCGGTGCTCCGCCGCAGACCGGGGAAACAAAGCTAGAGCGCGTTCGCGATCGCTTCGGCGTGGCCTTTGATAGCGTCCATATCCCCCATCTGCCCGGGTGCGCGCATTGCAACACCGTCATGGCGCGGGTGGATGTGAAAATGCAGGTGGAACACCTCCTGCCCTCCGGCTGTCTCGTTGAACTGTTGCAAGGTGATCCCGTCCGCTGCAAAGGCGGTCCTGGCCGCGTTGGCAACCTTCCTGACCGTCGCCATGACAGTGGCCAGTTGGGCGTCCGAGGCATCCAGCACGTTGCGGCAGGGCGTCTTGGGGATCACCAGACAATGCCCGTCCGTGCGCGGCATGATATCCATGAAACACAAGGTCTCATCGTCCTCATAGACCTTGAAGGCGGGGATTTCGCCGCGCAGGATCTTGGCGAATATGTTCTGGTCATCATAGGCAGTCATGGCGTGCCCCTTCCTCTTGCTCAACACTCTGACGGACGGGTTCGATGCGCGGACAAAGCGCAAAGCCCACCCGCGCCGTCAGGTCACTCTCAGCCATTGAGGTCCACGACCACACGGCCTTTGACCTGCCCGGCCAGAATATCCGCACCAAGCTGGGGCAGGTCTGAAAGTGTCGCGGGCTGGACCATATCCTCAAGCTTGTCCATCGGCAGGTCCTTGGCGATCCGGCCCCATGCACGCACCCGGTTGTCATAGGGCTGCATCACAGAGTCGATGCCAAGCAGGTTCACACCACGCAGCAGGAACGGAATGACGGTCGCAGGCAGTCCCGCCCCCCCGGCCAGACCCACGGCAGCCACGCTGGCACCATATTCCATCTGGCCCAACACACGGGCCAGCATCGCGCCACCCACCGCATCAACGCAACCGCCCCATGTTTCGCCCTCAAGCGGGCGTTTCACGGTCTCGTTGATCTCTTCACGGGCCACGATCTGGCTGGCCCCAAGCGAGGTCAGATAATCGGCCGTTTCGGGCCGACCCGTAACACCCGCCACCTTGTGACCCAGATTGGCCAAGATCGCAGTAGCAACAGACCCGACACCGCCCGCCGCACCCGTGACCAGAACAGGACCAGCCTTCAGCCCATGATCTTCCAGCGCCATCACAGCCAACATCGCAGTGAAACCAGCGGTGCCCACAGCCATGGCCTGACGGGTATCCAGGCCCTCGGGCAGCGGGACAAGCCAATCCGCCTTCACGCGGGCCTTTTGGGAATATCCGCCCCAATGGGCCTCACCCACGCGCCAGCCGGTCAGCACAACCTTGTCGCCGGGCGCATAGCGGTCATCGTCCGACGCCTCGACCGTGCCAGCAAAATCGATACCGGGAATGTGGGGATATTTCCGCACCAACCCACCACCGGAGCCGATGCACAACCCGTCCTTGTAGTTGACGGTCGAATACTCGACCGCAACCGTCACCTCTCCGGCAGGCAGATCATCGAGCGATATCTGGCGCACCGCAGCCGACGTCTTGCCGCTGCCTTCATCCTTGTCCACCACCAACGCATCAAACATATCGATCTCCTATCCGGGGGCTGATCCCCTGCTTCATCTTGCCAAACAAACTCCGGGGTCTGGGGCAGCGCCCCAGTCCGAGGCTCAAATCCAGAACACGTCCTGCACCGTTGCACGGGCCATACCATCTGGCGTTTCGACTTCCAACGGCGTGCCCGGATCCCAATGGGTCATGCGCACCATCCCGATGGCCACGTTGGTCTGAAAATCAGGCGACCAGGCCGCCGAGGTCACCTGCCCCACACGCTTGCCACCACCATAAAGCGGCCACACCCGATCACAGCCGGGCACCGGATCACCATGGATCGCAATGGGGCGTATTTGCTGGACGGGCCCTTCCTTGGACACACGCAACAAGGCGTCCCGCCCAATACAACCAATGGCCGTCTGCGTGTCGCAAAACCGGCCCAAGCCGCATTCATGGGGGGTGTTGTCGTCGGTCATATCATTGCCATAGGACATCAAACCGCCCTCGATCCGCTCAATCGCATTGGGACAGCCCGCACGCACGTTCAAATCCGCGCCCGCCTCAAACAGGGTATTCCACAGTGGCATCCCAATCTCGGTGCCATCGACGTAGATCTCGAACCCGCCCTGCTTGGAATACCCCGAGCGTGCAATGGCCAGATCGCGCCCTTCGAACTGGAACATGTCAAAGCGGAAAAAGCGGATGTCACGAATACGATCCCCGAACACACGGGCCATCAGATCGTCCGCCTTGGGACCCTGCACGGCCAAGGGCGAGATGTCAGGTTCATCCACCAGCACGTCCAGACGATAGCCGTTGGCAATCCCCTTGACCCACAACAGCAGGTCGGAATCCGCGATGGAGATCCACCACCGATCCTCGGACAGTTTGACCGCCACGGGGTCATTCAACATGCCGCCCGTCTCGTCCACGATGGGCACGTAATAACACTGGCCCGGCAACATCCGACGCAAATCGCGCGGGGTGAGCATCTGCATCAGGCGCCCCGCATCCGGTCCGCGCAGTTCCACCTGTCGCTCGACCGCCACATCCCAGACCTGCACATGGTCCTTGAGGTGGCGGTAGTCCGCCTCGACGCTGTCAAAAACGGTTGGCAGCAACATGCGGTTGTAAACGGTGTAGGCCTTGACGCCTGCCGCCTCAACGCCAGCGGAAAACGGAGTACGGCGCAGCCGACGCGAAGGGGATATGACTGCCATCATTCATCCTCGGGCATAAAGACCATGTCACTGACCGGAGCCTCGCGCCCGGCGGCGGTCATCATCGCGTGCACCTGGCCGCGATGATGGATCTGGTGGTTGAAAAAATGGACAACGCAATTGGCCAGAGGTTGTTGAAAGTCGCGCTTTAACGTCCCGGAATACCACGCCAATTCCCCTTTGAGATCGAGCGTGCGCAGCGTGTCCGCCCACATGCGAATCGCCCCGTCCAGACGGAACCGCTCAGCACTCCACACCGCGAAGGTCGGGGTGAACTCGGCATGTTTGGCGGGCGGCACGTCCGGGGGCGCGATGCGCGGCTCAAACCGGTTCATCCACAGGGTATCGCCCCACAGGATATGGTTCAGTGTCGCCATGATCGAGCCAAAGAAGGCGCCACGATCCTTGCGCAAGTCGGCATCTGGCATGTCGCTCAGCAGCGTGGTCAACTGGCGGTTTTGCCACGCGTTGTACCGGGCCATCGAACGGACATACCCTGCCTCGATCACGGCTTGGGGCCTTTCCAGTCAATCGGGCAGATCTCAGCCGATTTGCCGCCAAAGTCCCAGATGCGCCCGTAATCGCGCACTTTCGATTTGGTGCCGCGTGCGGCGATGATGTCAGGCCCCATCCAGTATTTGGAGTTGGAGATGACAACCGGATGGTCCGCATCCTTGCCGTCGATCATCTCGATCTCGCCCTGGATCTTGCGCCCGATATAAAGGCCGCGCTTTTTGCCCTCGCGCACGATCTCGACCTTCTCACGCTCGGCTCCCACAATGTCGCTGACCAGCATCGTGAACAGCCCCGTGGTGCCGCCCGCCGCGCCCGAAAATATCTGCAAAAGCCCGTTATACGCCTTGCCGCTTGCGCGTTCATCCACATAAGCCGCCACGCGCCAGCCGCCCTCAGCCATGCGTCCGGGGATGTCGACCATCAGCCCCACGTTCAGCCCCGACAGGTCCTCGCCCTCGTAATGACCTTCGTCGATGGCGATGGCCATCCATGCGTGGCAGTGCCCTTCGGTGGGCGGATGCGCGCCAAGCGAGACGACGCAGGGACAGAACAACTCGCACGAGCAGTTTAGAAACAGCTCGCCCTTGATCGCCCATTCGGTTGGGGTCATCTGACGGCGGCCCGGATTGGGCATCCGGCTGTCGATACGTTGGCTGACCGGCAGCTTGTCCGCGTCAGCGCGTCGTTTTACGGCCATCTCATAGTCCTCCGATATTTGGGGCGATAAAGGGTTGGGCCAGCACCGCCAGCCCGGCGGCAATCAGGATCGCCCCCATGGGTTTGGTGACAACATGCCCGATCTGCGGCAGTTTTTCGAGCACCATGAACAGCGTCGCAAGGCCCATCCAGGCCAGACTCATCACGCCGCCCACGAACCCGAGCGCCATAAAGCCCCAGCAACAGCCCACGCAGAACGCACCAAGGCCAAGGCCCATACGCGCGCCTCCCACCACTCCGGTGCGCCAATGGCCCAGAAAATACATCATCGGGGAATGGCAGACGCCGTGGCACACCTCTTTGGCACGACTGAATTGAAACGCGCCGACGACCAGCAGCAGAAATCCCGCAAAAGTGGAGGTTTTCGAGATGCCGAGCATGTCGATCACCCCGCCATAAAGCAGCGCCAGTTGCACCCCCGCGATCAGCGCGGCAAAGGCGACCCAGACGACCAGATATCCAAGCACCACACCCAGCCACCCCGCACGCGTCCCCGTGGCCGATACCATCAGATCCTCATAGGCGCGCAAGGTCGGCACAAGCGTAGGCAGCATCATCGCCGCCATCATAATCGCCCACATCGCAAACAGCGGGCCAAAATTCGCCATCGGCATATACATCGGCATGTGCGGGTCCATCGCGGCCATGCGCGCACCCATCTCGCCGGGCCGCCCAAGCAGGTCCAGATCCATGTCCATCGACATGGCGTACATCATCCACCACGCCGCCAGAATGGCCCCGAAAAACCCCAGCCACAGGGTCGAGCGAACAAGATGCGGCATATGTCCTCCCAAGGATGCTGCGACTCAATGCTTGCCAGATTAAATGTCAGACATTAAAATGCCAGACAATTAAAAAGTGACCAGATGAAAATTGATCCTGACAGCAGCGCCGACTTTTCCGCCCAGATTGCCAAGGCGATCCGGGATGCGATTGTGGCAGGTGATCTGATCGTGGATCAACGTCTGCCGAGCGAGGCGGAACTGGCCGATCAATTCGACGTCTCGCGCCCCACCGTGCGCGAGGCCCTCAAGCGGCTGGCCGCGCAATCCCTGATCCGCACGCAGCGTGGGGCCACGGGCGGAGCCTTCGTGAACCGGCTTCGGTTTGAGGATGCCTATGCCCAGGCGGTCACCACCTCGACGCTGTTGTTGTCCATGAACGCGGTCAGTTTCGATGTGGCCTGTGAGGCGCGCTATGCGCTTGAACGGGCCTGTGCGCCTTTGTCAGCCACCCGGCGCACGCCTGATCATCTGGCGACTATGCGCGCCGAAATCACCCGCCAATCCGAACCCGGGCTGAGTGACGAGGCGTTTTGCGCATCTGATGTCACGTTTCACCGCGCGCTGGTGGATGCGGCCGGCAATCCGATGCTGAGCTATCAACTGGCCGGAGCGGTCGAGGCGATGCAGCCTCTGATGAACATGATCACCTTCACCGCCCGCTCGCGCGAGCGCATCGTGATGCTGCATCAGAACATGGTCAGCACGCTTGAAGCGCGCGATGCCTTGGGCACCGAAGCGGCCCTTGCCGCGCTTGAAAGTTATACCCGTGATCTCGGTCACACGGTGGTGGCCGAACGCCAGCAGCGTGACCGCCCCACCAAAGGTGCAAAGACCAAGGAGCAGAGTTCAGCCTGACCTCGGCATGAATAAGCAGGGGCAGGCAAATCTAGACGTCAGGGAGGACGCTATGAATTTGAGACCAGACCCCACATTTCACCCAAGCCCCAAAATGGCCATGGAGGCCCCGGTCGAGACCTTGGCATTTACGCTGATGCTCAGCCCCGATGGCACCAAACCCGATGGGCTGGCCGTTGTCGATGTTGACCCGAAATCAGACAGTTACGGGCAGATCGTGCACGAACTCTATGTGCCCAACCTCGGCGACGAATTTCACCACTTCGGCTGGAACGCCTGTTCTTCGTCGCTTTCGCCGCTGACGGGCCATGCCTTTCTCGAACGGCGTTACCTGATCATTCCGGGCATCCGGTCCTCGCGCATCTACATCATCGACGTGAAGGACCCGCGCGATGCCAAGATCCACAAGATCATCGAACCCGAAGAGTTGATGGCCAAGACGGGTTATTCCCGCCCCCACACGATCCATTGCGGCCCCGAAGGCATCTATGTCTCGACCCTTGGCGGTGGTGGCGCGGATGGCACTGACGGCCCGCCCGGCATCTTCATCATGGATTGTCAGACATTTGAAATCCAGGGCCGCTACGAGATGGATCGCGGCATTCAGGACAAGCATTATGATTTCTGGTGGAACCTGCCGCGCGATTACATGGTGAGTTCCGAATGGGGTCTGCCGCCGCAATTCGAAAACGGTGTGGTGGCCGAGGATTTGCTCTCCAACAAGTACGGGCACACGATCCACTTCTGGGATTTGCGTGCGCGCAAGGTGGTCAAGTCGCTGGATTTGGGCGAAAATCACCAGATGGCGCTTGAAATCCGGCCCGCGCATGACCCGGTCAAGGAATACGGGTTCTGCGGCGTGGTTGTGGACACCACCAACCTGCAAGGTTCGATTTTCACGTGGTGGCGCGATGAGAATGGCGAGTGGCAGGCCAAGAAGACCATCACCATCGACCCCGTGCCTGCGGATGCCGACGATCTGCCCGACCTGCTCAAGGGCTTTGGCGCGGTGCCGCCTCTGGTCACGGATATCGACCTCAGTTTGGACGACAAATACCTTTATGTCGCCTGTTGGGGTCTGGGCGAGATGCACCAATATGACGTCACCGACCCGATGAACCCGGTGCTGGCAGGCAAGGTCGAAATCGGCGGGATCGTGGCCAAGCACAAGCATCCCAATGGCGAGGATTTCGGCTATGGCCCGCAGATGGTCGAGATCAGTCGCGACGGCAAGCGCGTCTACTGGACGAACTCGCTTTACTCCACATGGGATGACCAGTTCTATCCCGGCGACCGGGGTGCGGCGATGGTCATGGCCCATGTGGGTGAAAACGGCGGGCTGACGCTGGACAAGGATTTCTGGACGAAATTCCCCGAAGGTTATCGCAGTCATCAGATCCGGCTCGAGGGTGGGGACTGTTCGACCGACAGCTTCTGCTATCCTTCCGTCTAGATGGGCGTCTAGATGGACATGACGACAGCGGCGGGCCTCTGGCTCGCCGTGATCCTCTCGGGACTTTATCACGGCCTCAATCCGGGCATGGGCTGGCCGCTGGCGGTCTCCTCTGCGCTGTTCGAACGGCGGCGTGCAGCACTCTGGCCCGCGCTCGGCGCGCTGTCGGCGGGGCATTTCGCGGCGATGCTGGGAATATTGCTGCCCTTTTCGATGATGACCCTGCTGATCGACTTTGAACGCGAAATCCGCATCGGGGCCGGGATCATCGTGATCGGGATGGGTCTGTTTCTGGCCATCACGCGCCGCCATCCCCGCTTTCTGGCGCGCATTCCGCCGCACCGGCTGGCGCTTTGGTCCTTTCTCGTGGCACTCGCGCATGGGGCCGCACTCATGCTGGTCCCGATCTACCTGGGCCTATGCGCCATCGAAGAGCTTGACCCGGGCCACCGCGCTGCCTCGGCCCTTATGGCCACAACCGCCCTCGCGCTTGGGGTCGCAGTCCTGCACACGGTGGCCATGATGGGGTCCGGCGGGGCGATGGCCTATGCCACGCACCGCTGGCTGGGTCTGCAATTTCTCAGCCGCAGCTGGTTTGACCTTGAACTCGTCTGGGCGTTTAGCCTGATTGTGGTGGGCGGTCTGGGCCTCTGGATGGCGCTTTAGCGTTCAAAAAGCCATTGACGCTGCCCAAGCAGACCGAAAAGGTATGCGCCAACCGCCCCAACTCGAAACGAGGACTATGCTCCGCCTGATTGACGCCACGTTTGGCAAATGGGTGCGCCACACGCTCTTCATCCTGATCCGCAGCTACTACGCACTGTTTTACAATGTCAGTTGTTCAGGCAAGCACCTGCTGCAAACGGACAACGGCACTCTGATCCTTGCGACACATGTCAGCCGCCATGACGGGCCGCTGATCTCGGCGATACTGTATTCGACCAAACGGATACGGCCCACAGTGCATTATAATGAATATTACCACTGGATGCAGTGGCTGCCGATGTGGATCGGGTCGGCCATTCCGATGAGTTCGCCCAAATCCTGGCCGGATGAGCGGCGTGCGGCACGAAAGCAGCACACGTTGGGGGTGATTCATCGCGTGCTGGACAATGGCAACTGTGTGCTGCTGTTTCCAGCGGGCCTGACCCGGCGCCAACCGCAAGAGATCATCGCGCCGGGGTTGTCAGGAGTGCATGACATTCTGCGCAGCGAACCGGACACCCCCGTGGTCCTGCTGCGCCTTGACGGGTTGGGGCAGTTCCAGCGCGCCACTTATGATCTGTTCTGGAGCTTTCTGGGCCGCACAAAGGGGCGTCGTCATGTCGGTGTGGCGCTGACACCGCTCGAAGGACTGGACCCGAACCTTCCCCTGCCCGCCTTCAACGCCCGGCTCGAAGAATTGCTGAACACACCCATCACCCACGATCTGTAAGCCGCGCTTGTCAAGGACCGCCGCGCGCTCTACCTCCACCGCATGACAGACATTCTCAACATCATCGCCTGCCTACTGACCATCGGCTTCGGGCTGTTCGGGTTTCTGGCCCCGCGCTATACTGCCAGCGCGCTGGACCTGACCACGACGCACAGCACCATGGGGTTGAGTGAGTTGCGCGCCAGCGTGGGCGGGCTGTTCGTGGTGGCCGGGCTTGGCGCGTTGTGGCTGGACCATCCATTGGGCTATGGGATGATCGGATTTGCCTTTACCGGTGCGACTTTGGGCCGGGCGGTCTCACTGGTCCTCGACAAGCCGCCTTTTGCCAAAGTGATGCTGTTTGGCGGGATCGAAGCCGCACTGGCGGCGTGGTTCATCGCCGCCAATCTCTGAACCAGCCCCGAGGCTGCGGGTCAAGCGTCGGGCTGCACGTCGCCCTGATCAACGATGCGCTTGTGCCGTTTACCATCGGATTCACTTGTAGTTGGCGCAAAGTTTATGTCCATCATACGTTATAAAGTCTTTTTATAACAAAGCAATAAACGCCATATTTCATCTATTGCATAAGGAAAGACTTTGCCCTTGTCGCAAAAAAATTCCACGCCAGAGGCACCCGCAGATTGCAACTGGCGCATCACCCGCCTATGTTTAGCATGTCTTTCGGGACTATGGACATAAACGCGCTCGTAATAAGCGGATCGGACCCGGGGGCGGTACCCGGCGACTCCACCAAACATCCCTTCATTTGGGGGACCATGGGGTCGAAACAGGATCGACGGACGTCTAAAGGGGTTTGCTTTGTCTCGGCTGTCTGCCACCGTTACCGGCGAAACTTGTACAATTGCAAATGACAATCGTGCTCCAGTGGCAGTCGCAGCGTAAGCTGTTACTAACATTGAAACTTAAGTCCTTGCGCCTAGCCGCGTAAGGCGGGGTTCGCAGGCACCTGGCAACAGAAGCCTGCACTTTTCCACACCGCTTCAGACCTTGTTAACGCAGCCTTGCTACATCCGAAGTCCACTGGATGGTCGCGGAAGGGCGTCACATGCCGCAAAAGCTCGAAACGCTGCAAACCTATTTTGAGGATATATGGGTCAAGGGCGATCTGACGGCGATCCCGCGCGTGCTGGCCCCTGATGCCCGCACGCGGGGCATTATGGGCGATATGCCCTTTGATGCGGATGATTTCACCGAACTGGTCAGCATGGTGCGCGAATTGCTGGGGCCGATCCAGGTGTCCTATCCGATCGTGGTCGAACAGGACGACTGGCTGTCCGCCCTGGTCGAGATCAAGAGCCAGTCCGCCGAAACCGGCGCGCCGGTGCATGTGTTCAACCAGATCATCGCCCGTTTTGAGGGCACGCGGATGGTCCAGATCAACAGCGGTGTGGATTCTCTATCGCTGTTTGAACAACTTGGCCTCCTGCCTGAGGATGCGATGGCGATCATGCTCAGCGGGAACCGGCTCAATTGACCCAGTCAGCCCCATATCCGGCGCGCGAAACCCAAACGAGAAAGACATCCCAAATCCTGCGCGCCTTTTATACCGAGATCTGGGAACAGGCGCAGTTCGACCGGATCGAAGATTACTTTGTTCCCTCCTCAACGCACCCTATCCTGGTTGCGGACCGGGCCGTCGATGTGAACGAAGTGCGCGAATGGATGCTGATCCTCAACCGGCTGGTACGTGACATCAAAGTACGCTTCATCCATGCCATCGACAGCGGCGATTGGGCCTCCGCCTTTCTTGAGATCACATGCAGTTCGCGCACCGATGGCAAAACTGTCGTGGTCTATCAGCAGATCATGTCGCGCCAGTCGGGCGGTCTGCTGGTCGAAAGCTATCCTCAATTCGACATGCTGCGTTTTTTCGAGCAGCTTGGCCAATTACCACCCGATATCTATCCGCTCTTGATGGGCGGCAACCGCCTGACCTGAAGGCTTGACGCCGCACAGCCGCCCCACTACCCATTGCCTATGGGGCCAATCGCGACTGCCCCGACAGGCCGCAGGCATGCCTTGGCCCAAATGTCGCATCTTTTGTTATGCTCAAAGGATGCCCCATTGGACCAGACCCTGACCATTTCCGCTGATGATGTGATGCGCAAACTTGCCACACCAAAGGCCCCTACCCTTATCGACGTTTGCATTCCCGAAGATATCGCCGCCGATCCCTGGCGGGTGCCGGGTGCACGCCATGTGTCACATCTTGAAATTCAGGACTGGGCCGGGCGCAGATCGACACCCGGCCCGGTGGTTGTCATCTGCAAAAAGGGGCTGAAACTCAGCCATGGGGCGGCAGCACTGCTGCGCATCCAAGGAATCGAGGCCCACGCCCTTGAGGGAGGAAATCAGAACTGGGCGGCGCGCAACCTGCCCCGCATCGCGCTGCATGCACGCCCCAAGATCGACGCGGCGTGGGTGTTGCCCGCCAAAACAAGCAATGCCATCGTGGCCGCATGGATCATTTACCGCTGGTTTGACCCCGCCGCCACCGTGATGTGGGTCCCCGCCCCCATGTGCACCGAGGTCGCAATGCGTTTTGATGCAACCGCGCCGCACCTTTCCCGACTGGCACTGTTTTGCATGGATATCGGCCTCGACCACCCCCCATTGTCAGCGTTCCTTGCCGAATTTGATCAAGGGACACCCCATTGGTTGCCCCTGTTGAGGGCCGCAGGGACGCAGGAGGTCGGGCCCGAAGGTGCCTGTGGTGCCGCCTTGCCCATCCTTGATGCTGCGTGGGTTGCGCACCTCGATGCGTTGCGCGAGGTGGCATGATGCAGCCCGACTGGACCCACATGACGCGCGTATTTGGACGCATTGGCCTGCTGTCCTTTGGTGGGCCTGCCGCCCAGATCGCACTGATGCACGACGCCCTTGTCAGCCGCGAAAAGTGGCTGAGCGAGGCGCAATACCTGCGCGCCCTGTCGCTGTGCATGCTGTTGCCCGGCCCCGAAGCGATGCAACTGGCCACCTATGCGGGCTGGCGGCTGCGCGGTGTGGCGGGCGGATTGCTGGCGGGGTTGCTGTTTGTCGTCCCGGGCGCATGCGTGATCTTTGGCCTTGCGATCGGATATGTCCATTTCGGCGACCTTCCCCTTGTGCGGGCCGCGTTTCTGGGCATCAAAGCCACTGTGATCGTGGTGGTGCTGCAAGCCCTCCTGCGCCTGGGGACAAAGGCGTTGAAAGGCCCCGCTGCGTGGATGTTGGCCGGGCTTGCCTTTGTCGCCCTTTTTGCCTTTGGGGTGCCGTTTCCGCTTATCGTGATCGCAGCTGGCGTGTACGGATATCTTGCAACCCCGGCTCAGACCCCGGCAACGCCTGACGCCCCTCAACACACCAACACCCCCCGGACAATCGCGATTTGGGGCGCGATTTGGGGCGCGATCTGGGCAAGCCCTGTGGCGCTGTTGTGGATCACGGATCAGACGTTTCTGCTGGAGGTTGCGCTGTTCTTTTCCAGGCTGGCGGTGGTCACCTTCGGCGGGGCCTATGCGGTGCTGGCCTATATGACGCAAACTGTGGTGCAGGAATTCGGCTGGATCAGCACCGGGCAGATGATCGACGCCCTTGGGCTGGCCGAAACCACGCCGGGGCCGCTGATCCTTGTGACGCAATTTGTGGCCCTGCTGGCCGGATACGCACAAGGCGGGCCTGGCATGGCGATTGTCGCGGGGGGCGTTGCGCTGTGGGTGACGTTCACGCCGTGTTTCTTGTGGATTTTCGCGGCCGGCCCATACCTCGACCAGATCGCCGCGCGACCCCGGCTTGCAGCGGCCTTGCGCGCCATCACTGCGGCGGTGGTCGGCGTCATTCTGAACCTGTCGGTCTGGTTTGCGCTGCATGTGTTGTTTGCCCGGATCGCAACCGCGCCCGGACTTGCGCTGCCGATCCCTGACCTTGGCACGCTCGACCTTTGGGCGCTGATCCTGACGGGGGTTGCAGGCGCGTTGATGCTGGGGACGCGGCTGAGTTTACTGCCGGTTCTGGCGCTTATGGCAGCACTTGGCTGCGCAATATCGCTGACCGGGCTGACATAATCCATCTCATTGCACGCACCCCTCTTTTCACGGCGATAAATTGGGATATGGTGGCGATGTAACCCATGAGGAGCGCCATGAGCCGGAGCATTGATTACGGCAACCTGATGCATGAGGCCATGCGTGGTCTCATTCGCAAGGTATTGCTGGACGTGGCTGACAATGGGCTGCCCGGTTCGCACCACTTTTTCATCACCTTTGACACCAGCCACCCGGATGCCGAACTGGCGGACTGGCTGAGTGATCGCTACCCCGGTGAGATGACGGTCGTGATGCAGCACTGGTATGACAAGCTGGACGTGGGTGTCGAAGGGTTTGCGGTCACGCTGAACTTTGGCGATGCCCCCGAGCCGCTTTATATTCCTTACGACGCGATCAAGACGTTTGTCGATCCGTCGGTGGAATTCGGGCTGCGCTTTGAGTCTCAGGACGAGGAGGGCGAGGATGCCGCAGTCACCGCACCGCCCGAGATCATGCCAAGCCATGCGACATCTGCCCCAAAGGAGGTGGATGCCGACACCAAAGGTGCGGAAACGGCCAAGGACGCCGAAGTGGTCTCACTCGACAGTTTTCGCAAGTAACGCCTAGCTTTTGGTCAAAAACGTCTCGACCGCGCGTTGAATGGCTCCGTCCCGAATGGTCTGAAAGCGCAATTGCAGCCCGCCTTCGGTCAGGGTCCGGTCGTATTGTTGCAGGCTGTAGCCCCCATCCGCACCAACAAACAACGAGTACACTGTCAGTGTCTGCCTTGAAACGCGCGCCCAGACATAGGGTTCGCCCTTCATCGGATCAAGCTGCACCTCATGCCCGAATACGTTCTTTTTCTGGGCAGCGGCATAGACGGCCTCGCGGTCGCTCGGGACAAAGTCGATGGTATAGGATTTCTCGGTGGTGCGCCCATCAGAGCGGTAGGTCACTGAGGTCCATTGCACCTGAAATCCGGTCTTTGTGCCCGAGATCACAACACTCATGTCGCGCGGGATTTTGCTGCCATCCAGCGCCATCACGTCGGCTGATCCCGCATAGCTGCCATAAAAGGCATCCAACTCGGCCCGCGCCTGCCCCGCAAGCAAAAGCAGTGCGACACTCAGCGCCATCAAGGCCCCGATCATGGGGCGCGAAACCGACCATGTGGCTGTGCGGGTGGTATTCATGTGCTGACTTCCTTGATTGCGCGCATCTTTCTTGGCTCAATATAGGTGCTCAATCGTTAACTTACACGTGTTTTGCATCACATCCATGTGCCCGCAGCGCAGCAAGTCGGTGCTGTGCTTGTTTACACACGTCACCCTCGGTACATGCTACAGGCGTGAACATACCAGCAAGGAGCCGCCCATGGCCGACACCCGCACCGAATCCGACAGCTTTGGACCGCTTGAGGTTCCGGCCGATAAATACTGGGGTGCCCAAACCCAACGCTCGATTATGAATTTCCCGATTGGCTGGGAAAAACAACCCCTGCCCATCGTGCGTGCCCTTGGCGTGATCAAGAAAGCCTGCGCGATGCAGAACAAGGCCCAGGGCACGCTGGACGGTCGCCTTGCGGATGCCATCATCGAAGCCGCCGGCGAAGTGGTTGCGGGCAAGTTCGACGACAATTTCCCGCTGGTCGTGTGGCAGACCGGGTCGGGCACCCAGTCCAACATGAATGCCAACGAGGTCATCGCCAACCGCGCCATCGAGATTCTGGGCGGCGTGATCGGTTCCAAAGACCCTGTGCACCCCAATGACCATTGCAATATGGGCCAGTCATCCAACGACACCTTTCCCACGGCCATGCACATCTCGACCGCGATGACCGCGCGTGACGTGCTGCTGCCGGGGCTGGAAAAGCTGCATGCCGCCTTGCAGGCCAAGGTTGAGGCCTTTGACGGCATCATCAAGATCGGGCGCACGCACACACAGGACGCAACACCCCTGACGCTCAGTCAGGAGTTTTCCGGCTACACCCATCAGGTTGCGATGGGCATTCAGCGCGTGAACGACGCGCTTGGCCGCATTTACGAGCTGGCCCAGGGTGGCACGGCTGTGGGCACGGGTCTGAACACCCAAGTGGGCTGGGCCGAGGCGGTCGCGGCCCATATGGCTGACATCACCGACCTGCCCTTTGTCACCGCGCCCAACAAGTTCGAGGCCCTGGCCGCCCACGACGCCATGGTCGAAATATCAGGCGCGCTGAAGACGGTTGCTGCGTCGCTGTTCAAGATCGCCAACGACATCCGCCTGCTCGGCTCCGGCCCACGCTGTGGGCTGGGTGAATTGGTTTTGCCCGAAAACGAGCCCGGCTCGTCCATCATGCCCGGCAAGGTGAACCCGACCCAATGCGAGGCGCTGACCCAGGTGTGCGCGCATGTCATGGGCAATGATGCGGCTGTAGGCTTTGCAGGCTCGCAAGGGCATTTCGAGCTGAACGTCTACAAGCCCATGATGGCCTATAACGTGTTGCAATCCATGCAGTTGCTGGGCGATGCGGCGTCCGCCTTTACCGACAATCTGGTGGTTGGCTTGCAGGCCGACGAGGTGCGCATCGACAAGTTGATGCGCGAGTCGCTCATGCTGGTCACGGCCCTTGCGCCCGAAATCGGCTATGACAATGCCACCAAGGTCGCCAAGACTGCGCACAAGAACGGCACCACCCTGCTGCAAGAGGCGATTGCCCTGGGCTTCGTGGATGAAGAGACCTTCAACCGCGTGGTCCGCCCCGAAAACATGATTGGACCCAAGTGAGCCGCCCATGAGCGATCAGCCCATCAACCTGAACAAAGCCCGCAAGGCCCGCGCCCGCACTGCTGCAAAGGCGCAGGCGAATGCGGTGCGGTTTGGGCTGACCAAAGACCAGAAAAATGCGCGCCAAAGGCGAAAACTCCCGCGTGGCGCGCATTTTTAACGGCAAAGCCCTGCAAACGCCCCCGAACGGATCAGATGATGGCATCGAATAGCCACAATGGGCGACCATATTTGGCGCTGATTACGACGAACAGGTGTCATTATGGACCACGAGATTGATTATGCCGCACGACGTCGCGCCCGCGCATTGCGGCGCGCCCGGCGCTACATTCACGCCAATACAGGGGCCCTTGCGCGCCTGTTGAACACCTATGAACGGATTGGGGCGCTGGATCCCGCGCGCCGGTTCTGGGCCGAGCATTGAGCATACGGCCCCAAAAACACTCATTGACCCTGAAAGGGCACCGTACCAGCGTTTCGCTGGAACCTGAATTCTGGACGGCCTTCCGCGATATCGCCGCCGCACAATCCATTCCAATCAACGCATTGGCCAGCGACATTGATGCATCACGCGAAGCAGAAGTCGGCCTCGCCTCGGCGATCCGTGTCTATGTGCTGGCGTGGTACAAGGACTGCTCAGGCGATTGAAGCACGGTAAATCTGGTCGATATTGCCGCCAAGGGCCGCGCGAAACCCGTCTTCGTCCATATCGCGCTGCAACCCCTCGGTGAGGGCGCGGCTGAAACTTGCAATCATCTTGTGGTTCTGGGACAGGCGCGCACTGGCATCCTGCGTCGAATAGCCCCCCGACAAGGCCACGACCCGCATCACACGCGGATGATCCGCCAGCGCATCATAAAGCCCCGGTTGTTCGGGTAGTGTCAGTTTCAGCATGATGTTCTGCCCCTCGCCCAATTGCGCGGCGTGGCGCATCAGGGCGTCTGCCAACATCGCCTCGGCTTCGGCTTTGGTGGCGGAGTTGATATTCACCTCGGGCTCGACGATCGGCACCATGCCCGCCTCCATCACCGCATGGGCCACCTCGAACTGATTGGCGACGATGGCCTCGATCCCGGCGGCATTGGCACCATGCACGACCGAGCGTTCCTTGGTCCCAAAAATCCCCGTCTCACGGGCCGCAGCCAGCGTGTCAGCCAGCCCCGGAATGGGTTTCAGGACCTGCACATCATTGCTTTCGTCCATCAGCCCCTTGTCGATCTTGAGGAAGGGCACAACGCCGCGTTTGTCCCACAGATAGGCGGGCACCGCCTGCCCGCCGATCTGTTCAGAGAGCGTCTTTTCAAACAGGATCGCACCGATGACCTTTTGGCTGGTAAAGTCGGGGGATGAGATGATCCGGGCCCGCATCCGTTGGATTTCGGCAAACATCGCCTCTTCGCCATCATATTCGGCGGCATCCACCCCATAAAGTGCAAGCGCCTTGGGCGTTGAACCACCCGACTGGTCCAAAGCCGCAATAAAGCCTGCCCCATTTTCCATCTGGTCGCGCATTCTGGCAAAATCGGGCATGATCGTCTCCGGCGTCAAGTTTCTGATATATCAGCCCTAACCCATTCTGCGGGCGCGGTTAATCCCGTGACGGCGATGTTAGCGCTCCCGTTTGCGCAAATTCAGCCATATGCCGTCCTTGGCGCGCACGGTGAGGTGCGCAACAGGCACTGGAACGCGCTCAGGCATCACTGAAACCTCTGTATCGCGCAGCAGACGCGCGAGAATCAGCGGCCCCTCGACCATGGCAAAGCCCGCACCCGTGCACACCCGCGCCCCGGCGGAAAACGGGATATAAGCGTCGCGCTGACAGGCCTTGCCATTCTCGGTGTGCCAGCGGGCGGGATCAAAATCATCGGGCCTGTCCCACAGCCGTGTGTGGCGATGCAGGTGCCACGGACTAAGGACCAACTGGCTGCCTTTGCGCACATCGCGGTCGCGAAACCGCTCGGGACAGCTCGCCTCGCGCACCATCATCGGCACCGGAGGATAAAGCCGCAGCGTCTCGCGAAACACATCACGGGTGATCGGCAATTTGGACATGACCGCGAAATCGCACCGCTCAAGCGCCTGTGCCTCTGCGGCGACCCTCGCCTGCCAGTCGGGATAAAGCGCGAGCAGATAAAGCGCCCAAGCCAGCGCCGACGCGCTTGTTTCGTGGCCCGCAAGGAAAAAGATCGCGACCTGATCCACCATTTCCTCGGCCGAGAACGTATCGCCCGTTTCGGGATCGACAGTCGTCATAATCTTGGTCGCCAGATCATCCGGTGCGACGCCTTGCACGATCTGATCCGCGCGCTGCTCGACCAGTTGCGTGATCAGGTCGCGGATCCGCGCCGCACTTGCGCGGGTGTCGCGGCGAAACAGGCGGGGCATCCATCCGGGCAGCGGCACAAAGGCTGCAAGGTTCAGGATCGGCTGGCTGCGTTGGTAGGCGCGAAATTCGTGGAACACGGCGCTGGCCAGATCATTCTCGATCGGGATCGAAAACAACGTGCGAAAGATCACATCGGCAGCGGCGTGGCTGGTCTGTTCCTCGATCTCCGTGACACCCTCTGGGAGCCGTTGAGCAGCCGCTTCGGAGGCGTCCCACATCGCCTCAAACGTCTCGCGCAGTCGCCCCCCCTCAAAGGCCGGGTCAATGATGCGCCGCTGTCGTTTCCATGTGTCCCCATTGGTCAGAAAGACGGAATTGCCCAGCAAAGGGCGCAACCCCTCGCCGATCCGATCCGATTTGGGGAAATCGTCCGGGCGATCCCTGAGCACGGTTTTCACCAGTTCCGGCTGGTTCATCAGATAGCTGCGAAAAAACGGCGTGCGAAACTCAGCCATCCAGGCCCGATAAAGACGCGCAGGCTGCGCCGACAGGATATCGCGCCGAAAAAGCTGCATATAGCGCCAAAGCGAGACGCGGTCGGGACGGCTGGCGGGTTTGGGCGGGATCATGCGGCCACGGACGTGTATTTGGACACCGCATGATCAATCCGCGACTTGGAGGCCGGGCGATCTGCATAGCGCGCGCCAAGCGTCATCGGCCCCGCCGTGATCTGGAAATAGTCATAATCCTTGGGGCGATCAAAGGCGCACATATACTGGAAATGCAGCCTGAAAAACCGCCAGCGCAGCGCCTTCCACCGCGCGGGGCTGAGGGTCTGGGTGAAGGCGGCTGAAAAGACCAGCGGCCAGCGTTTGGCCGTCGGTGCCACGCCCGAGACCGCCACCGGATCGCACAACGCAAAGGCGCAGCCGTCGCCCGGCGCTGTCACATCGACCCATGTCAGTGCCTCTTGGGTCGAAAGGTATTGCAGGTCCGCGCGCAAGCGGTGTGCGTCGGGCAGGAATGACACCATCGGGACAACCTGGCCAAGCGACAGGAACCCCAATGCGGGGCCGTCCGGGGCGACCTTTCCGGCGCGGATCAGATCGGCAAGGATCGACACGGCCAGATGCGCGCCCGAGGAATGGCCAACCACCAGCACCTCGTCGGCATCCGTATTCAGGGCAGCGTCAACGCTGGCCTGAAACTCAGCCATCCGCGCCTCAAGCGCGGGTGGGTTCGCGCCACGCGAGGCGGCCGAATAGGCGTAGTCATGCATCAGGTAATAGGCGAAAAATTTGCCGTCCTTGGCCTTGAACCAGCGCAGTAATGCCACAAACACAACCCCGCCCACTGCGGCCCCGCCTGATGTGCCAGTAGGTCCGGCGAGACCTCCGACCCGGAACAGCGCCCACCAGAGCCCGAGCGCAAGCAGCAACTGCCCCAGCAACATCCCCACCGGATAAAGGGCGGCGATCACCGGCCCCTTGCGCAGCCGCATCAACCGCCACAGCGCGCCGGTGGCGATATAGGTCCACGCGGTGCGCAGCAATTGCAGGTAAGTGCCGGGGATTGAGGCGTCCATACTGTCGCGCACAATGTCGGACCAGACCAGCACCTCAATATCGGCGTGAGTATCTGTGCCGTCAATCCGCGCGTCCACCTGCCAACCGTAGTGATCCCCGCCTGCCCCCGGTTTCAGCGCGATCTCATAGCCAGAAATCGCTGCCTGCGCAGCACCTTCCTTGCGATAAAGCTCGCGGTAGCGGCGAGGATGAATCGGGTCATAGCCGGGGATGTAGAACACCCGGCGACGGCTTACTTTTGGGGGATGCGAACTGCTCATAACTGCACCTGATTTTGGCGCAGTCTAGCGGGTTTGTTGGGCCAAAGTAAGGCGTTGCGCCTAGCCCAGAGTGGCCAATGCGGGGAACTGTTCAAGCAGCCAGAATGAAAAGCGGGTGAACAGACCAAACAGCATCGCCGCCCCGACCAACAACAACAGCCCGCCCATGACCCGCTCGATCAGCACCATGTGCCGCTTGAGGCGGTTCATCAGACCCATGGCCCGGCTCATAAACATCGCCGCAAGCAGAAATGGAATGCCAAGCCCAAGCGCGTAGATGCCCAGCAGAACCGTGCCGCGGGCGACAGACGCCTCGGAAGCTGCAAGTGTCAGAATGGCCCCCAACTGCGGGCCGATGCAAGGGGTCCAGCCAAAGGCAAAGGCCAGCCCAAGGATATAGGCCCCAAAGGCCGAACCACCCCGGTCGCCTGCATCCATACGCGCCTCGCGATCCAGAAACGGGATACGGAAGACGCCCAGAAAATGCAGGCCAAAGACCATGATGACTGCCCCTGAAATCTGCGCGAAAAGCACCTGATTTTGCAGGAAATATTGCGCAAAGACCGATGCGGTGAAACCGAGGATCAGAAAGACGGTCGACAGGCCCAGCACAAAGAAAAGCGCCGTAATCGTGACACGGTTGCGCTGCGTGCGATCATCCGACATCTCACCAACACTGAGGCCGGACATATAGGCCAGATACGGCGGCACAATCGGCAGCACGCAGGGGCTGAGAAAGCTCAGGATGCCTGCAAGCAGCGCAACACTCATCGCAGGGATCAGACTTGCGTCGATGATATCAATTCCAAACATACGTTGCACCTAACCTGTGCGGGGGCGCAGGTCACGGGCCGTTCGGTCACATGTCTGTGGACAGCCTGAAACATCGCCCCTATTTGAAAGACATGGATGATCCGCACACACTTGATGCAACGGGGCTGCTGTGTCCCCTGCCCGTCCTCAAGGCGCGCAAGCGGCTGATGGCCCTGGCACCGGGTGAGGCATTGACCATGCAGGCCGATGATCCGGCAGCCGTGGTGGACGTGCCACATTTCTGTGCAGAGGCCGGGCATATATTGGTGTCCAGCGATCTTGAGGGCCTCGTCCAGACCTACGTGATCCGCAAAAAGTAAGGGCGCGCCGCTGTGGCACGCCCTTTTGTCTCTCTAGCTGTCCGGCTTACTTACCAAGCGACCACCAGCCGCGTTTCTTTGGCTTGGGTGGCGCTTCGGGGGCAGCGGGCTCTGCGGCCACGGCTTTGGCTGCGACGGGTTCAGGCGTTGGTGCTGCCGCTTCTGCCTCTGGCGCTGCCGCGGCAACTTCGGGTTCGGGGGCCGGTTCGGCCTTGGTCTCCGTCTCCGCCTCTGCCGCTGCTTCGGGGGCAACAGCCGCTTTTTTGCGTGAACGGCGGGGTTTCGGCTTCGGGGCCTCTTCCCCGGCGGTCTCAGGGGCTGCGTCAGCCGATGCCGCCGCGTCCACCTCAGCGGCGGGTGCATCCTCTTTGGCGGTCTCAGGCGCTGTTGTCGTAGATTTGCGACGGGTGCGCTTGGGCGTTTTCTTTACCTCGGCATCGCCATCTGTGACCTCGACCTGCTCAGCGGCAGGTTCTGGTACGGCCTCTGGCTCGGATGTCTCATTGGCTCCACCTTCGGCGTTGTGAGCATCGCCGTTCTGCTCATCCCCGGAGGATTTGCCACGACCCCGCCGCCGCCGACGACGACGGCGTTTGGGTTTGCCTTCGCCGTCTTCGCCATTGTGATGGCCCCCGTTGGAGTCCGATTTGGTCGAGGACGCCTCAGGCGCTTCGCTGGCATCCACATCTGCGTCTGCCTCGTCCTCGTCGATCTGATCCATCAGCGAGGTGTCGACAGAAACGACATGCGCCGCCGCAGGTTTCACAACCCGCGTTGCGGTCTTGAACTTTTCGACCGAGAAATCCGGGCTGACCAGATGTGGTTCACCCTCGATGCGGACCGACAGGCCATAGCGGCCTTCAATCTGCGCAATGTGCTCGCGTTTCTGGTTCATCAGGAAGTTGGCGATGCCGACAGGGCATTTGACCAACACCTCGCGTGAGCGGCGGCGCGTGCCTTCCTCTTCGATCTGGCGCAAGATGGACAGGGCAAGGTTGTCGTCCGAGCGGATCAGGCCGGTGCCGTGACAGGCCGCGCAGGGCTGTGTGGTGGCCTCGATCATGCCAGGGCGCAGACGCTGGCGCGACATCTCCATCAGGCCAAAGCCCGAGATACGGCCCACCTGAATGCGCGCGCGGTCGGTTTTCAGCTTGTCCTTCATCCGCTTTTCGACAGCGGTGTTATTGCGCCGTTCGTCCATGTCGATGAAGTCGATGACGATCAGGCCCGCAAGGTCACGCAGACGCAATTGGCGCGCTACCTCTTCGGCGGCCTCAAGGTTGGTCTTGAGGGCGGTTTCCTCAATCGAGCCTTCCTTGGTCGAGCGGCCGGAGTTCACGTCGATGGCCACAAGCGCCTCGGTGATGCCGATCACGATATAGCCACCCGATTTCAGCTGCACGGTCGGATTAAACATGCCGCCCAGATAGGTTTCGACCTGATAGCGGGCGAACAGCGGCAGGGTTTCCTCATACCGTTTCACGTTCTTGGCGTGGGACGGCATGATCATTTTCATAAAGTCCTTGGCGGTGCGATAACCGCGCTCGCCTTCGACAAACACCTCGTCGATCTCGCGGTTATAAAGGTCGCGGATCGAGCGTTTGATGAGGTCGCCTTCCTCATAGATCTTGGCGGGCGCGATGGATTTCAACGTCAGCTCGCGGATCTGTTCCCAAAGGCGTTGCAGGTATTCATAGTCGCGCTTGATCTCGGCCTTGGTGCGTTGGGCCCCGGCGGTGCGCACGATCAGGCCCGCGCCTTGCGGTACGTCGATTTCGTTTGCGATCTCCTTGAGCTTCTTGCGGTCGGCCGCATTGGTGATCTTGCGGGAAATACCGCCACCGCGTGCGGTGTTGGGCATCAGCACGCAATAGCGACCGGCCAGCGACAGATACGTGGTCAGGGCCGCGCCCTTGTTGCCACGTTCTTCCTTGACGACCTGCACCAGCAGGATCTGGCGGACCTTGACGACTTCCTGGATCTTGTAGCGTTTGGGGCGCGGCTTGCGCACGGGGCGGATGTCATCCGTGTCGTCCTCGTCGGCCACCGACTCGATGCTGTCATCCTTGGATGTGGCATCGGCCGCTTTGGGATCATCATCGTCGTCCGTGTTGTGATCCTCGTCGTCCGTCTCGTCCGCGGCAGGCGTTTCCACGGGCGTTTCGGCGACGGTTTCCATGGGCGAGGCCGCCTCGTCCTCGGGCACGTCGGCCTCAAGGTCGATGGTCTCCATGCCCTCCACCTCGGTCGAGGTCGTGGGATCGTCATTCTTGGCCTTGGCCGCCTTGGAGCGGCGCGACCGTTTGGGTTTCGGCTTTTCCTCGGCCTCGTCGCGGGCGCGCTGTGCCTCAACATAGGCGCGTTCTTCTTCCATAAGCGCCTCGCGGTCAGCGACCGGGATCTGATAATAGTCGGGATGGATTTCCGAGAACGCAAGGAAGCCGTGGCGGTTGCCACCATAGTCCACAAAGGCCGCCTGAAGCGAAGGTTCGACCCGTGTTACTTTTGCGAGATAGATGTTGCCGGCAAGCTGGCGTTTGTTTTCGGATTCAAAGTCAAACTCCTCGACCTTGTTTCCGTCAACCACCACGACGCGGGTCTCTTCCGCGTGGGTGGCATCGATAAGCATTTTCTTTGGCATAAAAGTCCATTGCACCCGCATGCCAGCCGGTCACCCGGGGGTGCCAGCGTGGATCGGGGGTGTCTTGTTAAAGCGATCTGTGACACGCGGCAGGCCTGACCCAAGGGGCCTTCTGCTGGGATGTTTAATGTCCTCACGCGCGTCATCGCGGTTCTTCTCCGACACGACTCGCCCCTTGGGGCGGCGTATCCGTTCATAAGCTGCGCCAGGCTTTCACCTGCGTCAGCATCTCGTGGCCTCTTGCGAGGCCCAATCGGTCTGTCGAACTTTTCGGGGGGGTCATGCCGCCCGGCAGGTCCATACAGCGAAACTCAACAAGGGCGACGCGAATGCGCGTCGAGGTCCCTTCCCTCTTAGATAAGAGGAATGGTGGTGCAAATACAATGGCCAAATGCGCGACGGCTCATCGAAGCGCCCGATCGCCACATCTTGCGCCCAAAGGATGGGCGCGCCGCGCCACTGATGTCCGGCACCTCGATCCTCAACGCGCGAAAAAGGGCGCGCAGGATGCGCACCCTTAGCTGTCTTCATATCGAGAGACCTTAGAGATAGTCCGAGCGTTGCAGCCCGTATTTCGCCATCTTCTCGTTCAGGGTCCGGCGGGGCAGGCACAACTCGTCCATTACGGACGCAATGGACCCCTTGTGGCGCCGCATCGTGTTGTCGATCAGCATCCGCTCGAACGCCTCGACATACTCTTTCAGCGGCTTGCCCTCGGTGGTCATCACGGGCTGCATTTCCTCGTGATCGTTCATCAGCAAGGACGCGATGGATCCGGTGCCGCGCCGCGATTGCAGCACTGCGCGTTCGGCGATGTTGATCAACTGGCGCACGTTGCCCGGCCATGGGGCCTGCAACAGCTGCGCGGCCTCCTGGGCGGAGACCTTGGGCGCGTCGCAGCCATATTCATCGGCAAACTGATCCCCGAGCCGGGTAAACAGCGTCAGGATATCCTCGCCGCGCTGGCGCAAGGGCGGTACGGTGATTTTGAGGGCAGCGAGACGATAGAACAGATCGGGGCGCAGCGCGTCTTCGCAGGTCTTGCCGGCCTCCTGCATGTTGCAGATGCCCACGATGCGGGTTTCGGCGGGCGTGCCCTGCTCGTTGATCACCGACAGAAGGCGCGCTTGCAGGGTTTCGCTCAGCGCCTCGATATCTTCGAGGACAAGCGTGCCCCCCCGCGCCTCTTCGATCGCGGGCAATTGGGCATCTTCAGGCAACATCGGGCCAAAGAGGCGCTTGGCCAGCGCATCTTCTTCCCAGGCCGAACAGCTCACCAGCACGAATTTCTTGCCCGCACGGCTGCCCACCGCATGCAGCGCATGGGCCACAAGGGTTTTGCCGGTGCCGGTTTCGCCGTCGATCAGCACATGACCGTCTGCCTGGCCAAGGTCGAGGATATCCTCGCGCAACCGCTCCATTACCGGGCTCTGCCCGATCAGCTTTTTCATCAACTGGCCGCCATCGGACAATTCGCGGCGCAGTACACGGTTGTCCATGGTCAGACGACGCGCGCCGGTGGCCTTCTTGGCCAACTCGGACATCCGATCCGGGTTAAAGGGCTTTTCAAGGAAATCGAAGGCACCCACACGCATCGCCTCGACCGCCATGGGCACATCGCCATGGCCCGTGATCATTATGACAGGCAGCGCCGAGTCATTGCCCATCAGCTTTTTCAAAAACTGCATCCCATCCATGCCGGGCATCTTGATGTCCGAAATCACGATACCGGGATATTCGGGGCCAAGGACCTTGAGCGCATCTTCGGCGCTGGCAAAGGTTTCGGTGTCATAGCCCGACAGCGCCAGCCACTGGCTGATGGATTGGCGCATGTCCTGCTCGTCATCGACGATGGCGATTTTCATGGCTTGGGTCATTTTGATCTACTCCGCCGCTGCGATTTTCTTGTCATGGTCCGCATCCTCATCAAGGATGGGCAACTGCATCTCGAAAACGGCCCCGCCAGCCTGTCCATTGCGTGCGGTCAACCGTCCGCCCAAATCGTTCACAATGCCGGACGAGATGGCAAGGCCCAAGCCAACCCCGTCGCCGGGCTGCTTGGTGGTGTAAAATGGCTCAAACAGCGCATCCAGATCAACAATGCCGGGGCCATTATCGCGCACCGTAAGGGTCGCGGTTTCCCCCGCCGAAAGGATGATATCCACCTTTGGTTCTTTCTCTGATTTGGTGGCGTCAATGGCGTTGCGCAAGAGGTTTACCATCACCTGTTCGATGCGCATCCGGTCCCCCAGAACTTCGATGGGTTCAGGGGGGACCATGCGGTTGATCAGCACCCGGCGCTGGCGCAATTGCGGTTCCATCATCGACAGGCTCGAAGCCAGCGCATCGCCCATGTTTACAGGGCTGAACACGTCCTGACCTTTGCGCGCATAAGACTTCAGCTGGCGCGTGATGGCCCCCATCCGTTCGATCAGATCATCAATGCGCCCAAAGCTGACAAGGGCCTCGTCCGGGCGATTGCGGCGCAGCAACAAACGCGCGCCCGCCAGATAAGTTTTCATCGCGGCAAGGGGCTGGTTCAACTCGTGACTGACGGCCGCCGACATCTCGCCAAGAGCCGCAAGTTTGGATGACTGTTCAAGGGTTTGTTCGGCAACGGCGAGGTCTTCCTGCACCCGTTTGCGTTCGGCAATTTCCCGCTGCAACTGCACGTTCAGATGGCGAAGCTCTGCCGACTCGCGCGCAAACAGCGCCATGCGCAAGGCCGAGCGGCGGCTGAGCGCATAAAACGACAGCGCAAGCAGGATCGCGAATCCCATGATTTCGAGCGCGAGCACCCCGTTCACCCGTTCCCGGACCGAAGCGTAGGTGGTGAACGAGGCCATGCGCCAGCCGCGAAACGGTATGCGGGTTTCAAGACGCATCACGCCTTCGCCTTGCAGGTAGGCGTCGGGCGGCAGCGCGGTCCAGTCGGCGGTGGCGCGAATGGCGCGTTCAATCGCGCTTTGTGGGGTTTGGCGGGCCAGCGCCTCTTCCTCGGAGCGGCCCCGCCAGCGGGGTTCGGTCGCAAGGATGATCTCACCGGTGCTGTCGGTCACAAGAACGGCCGCCGAAATATCCGACCAGGCGCGTTCGAATTTTTGCAGATCGACCTCGACCGCGATCACCCCCAGCACTTCGTTGCCCGCCGTGATGCGCCGCGAATAGGTAAAGGCGAACCCGCCCGCTTCGCGTTCTGCTAAGGTAAAGATGGTGCCGGTGGCGCGGAAAGCGTCGATAAAATAGTGCTCCATCCGGTGATTGGAGCCAAGGCGATTGCGGTCGGTGGCCGCCACGGCGCGCCCGTCACTGTCCAGCAGGATCAGGTTGGCGGCCCCGATTTCCTCGACAAATGAAATCAGGCGTTGGGTGGACTGCTGATAATCCGCCGAATTCAGTGCACCAATCAAGGTGGGGTCGCGGGCCAGCAACTGGGGCACAATCGCATTTTGGCGCAATTCGCTCAGCAGGTTGCCGGAATACAGCGCCAGCCGCAACTCGGCGCGGTTGCGCGTCGTCTCGGTAAAGCGGTCGGTCAAAAGGCGGTTGGTAAAATACACCGTGGCCACAGCCGCCACGGTCAACAGACCAAGCGCCAGGCGCACCCGCCAACTTGTCGCACGCGCACGCGGGTCGGGGTTGGGATTGGGGTTGGGTGCTGGTCGGGTCACTGCCATTCGCCGAGACTACTGCCCATACGTCACCCGCATCAAGTCACGCAGCCGTTAACTGCCCCGCCACTGCGCGAAACAACGCTTGTCCATCCGTGCCACCATGGCCCAAATCCGCCGCCCGCTCGGGATGGGGCATCATCCCAAGGACCCGTCTGTTTTCCGACAGGATACCCGCGATGTCGTCACAGGACCCGTTGGGGTTGTCCACATAGGTGAACGCGATCTGATCCCCGCCGCGCAGGCGGCTCAGCGTCTCTTTGTCCGCGAAATAGTTGCCATCATGGTGCGCAATCGGAATGTCGATCTCATCACCTTCACCGTAACCGTGCAGATAATCCGACATCTCCGTCTCGACCCGCAGACGCACGGTTTTGCAGATGTATTTGAGGCCCGCGTTGCGCAACAATGCGCCGGGCAGCACACCTGTTTCGGTCAACACCTGAAAGCCGTTGCACACCCCCAGGACATAGCCACCGCGATCCGCATGGGCCTTGACGGCCCGGCAGATCGGGGAGTTGGCCGCAATGGCCCCGCAACGCAGGTAGTCGCCAAAGGAAAAGCCGCCGGGCACGCCCACGATATCAACACCCGCAGGCAGGTCGGTGTCCTTGTGCCAGACCATCTCGACCTCGGCGCCCGCCGCCTTGAAAGCCACCGCAAGATCGCGATCACAGTTCGATCCGGGAAAAACGACGACGGCCGCCTTCATGGCATGTCCACCCGGTAGCTTTCGATGACCGTGTTGGCGAGCAGACGCTCGCACATCGCCTCCACATCCGCCTCAGATGTGCCCTCGGCCAGATCCAGCTCGATCACCTTGCCTTGCCGGACGCCGTTCACACCGTCAAAGCCCAACGCACCAAGCGCGTGGCGCACCGCCTCGCCTTGTGGGTCCAGCACGCCGGTTTTCAGCATCACATGTACGGTCACTTTCATGCCTCGCCTTTCATTGTTCCAAAAATACTCAAAAAAAACGGATCAATTGATCAGCGTCGGTTTGGTGATCGGGGTCGATGTCTTGGGCAGCACGCCCAGGCGACGGGCCACCTCGGTATAGGCGTCCGCCAGATTGCCCAGATCGCGGCGGAACACATCCTTGTCGAGCTTCTGGCCCGTCTCGATGTCCCATAACCGGCAGCTGTCCGGGCTGATCTCGTCGGCGACGATCAGACGCTGGAAATCCCCGTCATAAACGCGGCCCACCTCGATCTTGAAGTCCACCAGACGAATGCCGACGGCCAGCATGACGCCCGACAGAAAGTCGTTGACGCGCAGCGCGAGGCTCAGGATATCGTCCATGTCCTGCTGGCTGGCCCAGCCAAAGGCGGCGATATGTTCCTCGGTGACAAGCGGGTCACCAAGGGAGTCGTCCTTGTAGCAGTATTCGACAATGGGCCGGGGCAATTGCGTGCCCTCTTCGATGCCAAGGCGCTGGCTCATCGTCCCGGCCGCATAGTTGCGCACGATCACTTCGAGCGGCACGATCTCACAGGACCGCACCAGCTGTTCGCGCATGTTCAACCGCTTCATAAAGTGGGTCGGCACGCCGATCTGGGCGAGGCCGGTCATAAAATATTCGCTCAGGCGGTTGTTCAGCACCCCCTTGCCTTCGATGACGTCCTTTTTCTGGGCGTTGAAAGCGGTCGCGTCATCCTTGAAATACTGCACAATCGTACCGGGCTCGGGGCCTTCATACAGGATCTTGGCTTTGCCTTCGTAAATCTTCTTGCGTCGCGCCATGGGCGTCCTCTCGGCTCTGGCGTGCGCCTGGATGCGGCCCGCCGTTGCGCTCTCATAAGCAATCGGGTGAAATGCCGCAAGCAAAGGGGTTGCGCACGGACCTGTGTCTTCGCATATCTTGATATAACACCACATTAACACGAGGGCTTTGACAGATGAGCAGCTTTGACGACCGTGAAAACGCATTCGAATCGAAATATGCGCATGACGCCGAAATGCAGTTCAAGGCTGATGCACGACGCAACAAGTTGCTGGGTCTGTGGGCTGCGGAGCTCTTGGGTAAAACCGGCGATGAGGCCGCGGAATACGCCCGCGAAGTCGTGAAATCCGATTTCGAGGAAGCCGGGCACGAAGACGTCTACCGCAAGGTGTCGGGCGATCTGGGTGACAAGGCGGACGAGGCCACGATCCGTGCCAAGATGGCCGAACTGATGGGTCAGGCCAAAGCACAGATCCTCAGTGAAACCGACTGATTTCAAACATCTCCAAGCCAATCTTGAAGTAAAACAGAACGCGCAGCCCACCCGTTTTCCTGCGCGTTTTTATTTTGATTGTTTGCATTCGCGTCTCGCGCCTTAATCTTTGGCGCACCTTCATCCCTTACCCCTGATACAGGGTATTTGCGGGATCGGGAGGGTGTGCGATGCGCGCCATTTTACTGTCATCATCACTCAAGGTCGCCGCGCGCGCGGGGCTGCCAGTCATCATTCTGGCGGGATGTCTGTTTGCGTTGTCCCAGAAGGTGTCCCCCGATATCGTGCTCAGCCTGCCGCACCAACTGGCGGGCATCGCAGGGGCAAAATGGGCGTTGGCCGCGCTGATGACAGCAGGCAGTTTCTGGGCCGTCGCCCAATATGACGCCGTGGCCCATACCGCGCTCAAGACCGGAATCGCACCCCGCGATGCGCGTGTGTCGGGGGCCGCAGGAATCGCCCTTGGCCAGACGCTCGGATTTGGATTGCTGACGGGTGCCGTTGCGCGCTGGCGCATGCTGCCGGACCTGTCGTTCCCGGCAGCGCTGAGCCTGTCGGCCTTCGTCTCTCTGACATTCGTGAGCGCATGGATGGTGATCACGGCACTGGCCTGCCTGATCCTACCCGCCCCGGCGTGGACGTTCTGGCCTGCCGTCATGGTGAGCGCGGCGGTGCCTGTCTTGATCGCATTGCTGGTCTGGTGGCCTCATATCCGTGTATTCGGGCGCGCCTTGCCCCTGCCCAACCTGTTGAAAGCGCGCGCCATTCTTGGCTGGTCGCTGCTTGACACCGCATTTGCGGCGGGCGCGCTGTTTGTGCTGCTGCCCGTGGGAACACTTCCTTTTGCCACCTTCTTTCCCTTGTTTCTGATCGCATTGGGTTGTGGGCTGATTTCAAACACCCCCGGCGGTGTCGGACCGTTCGAACTGGTCCTGGTTGCTGCCCTGCCCCTTGACGATCCTGCCCCGGTCTTGGCGGCCATTCTGGGTTATCGCCTGATCTATTATGCGCTGCCTGCGGGTCTTGCTGCGCTCGCACTCTTGCGCCCCTGCCGGACCGCTGATCGCCAACCGCTTCCGCCGGTCGCACACCACAAGGCCCCGCGCAGCGAAGCGGGTGTGGTCCTGCAAAATGGCGGTCAGATCGCACGATGGGGATCAAGCGTGCTCGCACTTTGGCCCACGGGGCAGACGCTGACACTGTTCAGTGATCCCGTGGCCGGATCAAGCAATGCCGCGCTGATGCACCTGCGCACAGGGGCGCAGCAGATGGGGCACGTGCCCATGATCTACAAATGCGGGCCGCGACTGGCGCAGGTGGCACGCGCATCCGGCTGGCGCGTGCTTCATATCGCAGATGACGCGGTAATCGACACGGCCAGCTACACCCCGTCCCTGCCGACAAGGCGCACGCTGCGGCGCAAACTGCGCGCGGCGGACAAGGCCGGGGTTCTGGTGGGCAGCGGGGCACCGCTGCCCCTTGGGGCAATGGCGCGGATAGATACCGCTTGGCAACATACCCATGGGATCGCACGCGGCGGCAGCATGGGGCGGTTCGCTGAAGACTACGTTCAGGATCAATGGGTTGGTTGCGCCTATGCGGCGGGCACATTGGTCGCCTTTGTGACCGCGCACCGGTCAGAAACCGAATGGTGCCTTGACCTCATGCGCCATGACCAAACGGCACCGGACGGCACTATGCACGCGCTGGTGCATGCCGCCATCATCCATGCCCGACACGCAGGTGCGACCCAATTCTGTCTGGCCGCAACCCCCGCCTGCCCCGATCCGGCCAGCACCCTCTGGCGATGGGCGGCGCAACAGCTTTCTGCACGTGCGGGCGGGCCGGGATTGCGTCAGTTCAAGTCCAGCTTCGCGCCGCGATGGGTCCCGCGTTATGCCGCCGCGCGCAGCTGGCGCGCCCTTGCATTCGGGTTGGCCGACATCACCCGCGCCGTGCACAAACCACCACCATTGCCACGCCTGGATACAAGCGCACCTCATGTTAATGATGAGAATTATGAACTGGCCTCAAAAACTGCCGCGTGAGACACAGAATAAAACACGCGCGCGAGGAGACCGCCATGAGCAACCCATTGACCGAACTGCTCGTTGAAAAGGGCACGTTGCTGGCCGACGGGGCGACGGGAACCAACCTGTTTGCGATGGGCCTGATGTCGGGTGATGCGCCTGAAATGTGGAATGAGGAAGAGCCCGACAAGATCACCGCGCTTTACAAAGGGGCAGTGGATGCGGGCAGTGACGTCTTTCTGACCAACTCGTTCGGGGCCAATGCGTCGCGGCTGAAATTGCACGATGCCGGGCATCGCGCCTTTGAACTCAGCAAGATCTCTGCCGAACTGGCGCGCAATGTGGCCGACGCCGCCGGGCACAAGGTGATCGTCGCAGGCTCGGTCGGGCCGACCGGCGAGATCATGGAACCCGTGGGCGAGCTTACCCATGCCAATGCGGTCGAGATGTTTCACGAAACCGCCGCGGGCCTGAAGGCGGGTGGTGCAGATATCGGCTGGCTCGAAACGATATCGGCCCCCGAGGAATACAGCGCCGCCGCCGAAGGGTTTGCGCTGGCGGGCCTGCCATGGGTCGGCACGATGAGCTTTGACACCGCCGGGCGCACCATGATGGGCGTAACCAGCACGAACATGGCCGCCCTTGTGGCGGGCCTCGACAATCCGCCTGCGGCCTTTGGGGCCAACTGCGGCACCGGCGCATCCGACCTGTTGCGCACCGTCTTGGGCTTTGCGGCGACCGGCACCGAACTGCCGCTGATCGCCAAGGGCAACGCGGGCATCCCGAAATATCACGACGGGCACATCCATTATGATGGCACACCCGAATTGATGGCCGACTATGCGGTGCTGGCGCGCGATTGCGGGGCCAGCATCATCGGCGGGTGCTGTGGTACCACGCCCGAGCATTTGCGCCATATGCGCACGGCCCTCGACACCCGACCGCGCCAATCGTCACCGACGTTGGAGGCAATCGTTGCCGCTCTTGGTGCGTTTTCCTCGGCCAATGACGGCACGGGCGACGGCGACACACCCGTGCGCAAACGACGCGGGCGGCGTGCGGCCTAAAACAACTCCAACTGGTCACTATCAGGGCGCGGCGGGCGAAACAGGTCACACCGCATCGGTCGGCCTTTCTCCTTTAATCCCAAACGCTTGATGGCAACGGCAAAGCGATGCGCAACGATCTCAGCATATGGCCCCTCCCCGCGCATGCGCCGCCCCCAGGCCGCGTCATATTCCTTGCCGCCGTGCATTTCGCGCAGGCGCGCCATGATGCGTGGGGCCCGGTCCGGGTATGTGACAGCCAGCCATTCCTGCCAGAGCGGCGACACCTCACGCGGCAGCCGCAGCATGATCCAACTGGCCGTGCGTGCACCTGCGTCCTTGCCTGCCGCCAGGATCGCCTCAAGCTCGGGATCGCTGAGCGCGGGCACCATGGGCGAGGCCATGATGCGCACCGGAATGCCCGCCTGGGCCAGACGCCGGATCGTGGTCAGACGCCGGGCTGGTGCAGGCGCGCGCGGCTCCATCGCGCGGGACAAAACCGGGTCGAGCGTGGTTACCGAAATACCGACCCGTATCAGCCCGCGCCGCGCCATACGGGCCAGAATATCAATGTCGCGTTCAATCAGCGCGCCTTTCGTCACGATCGCAACGGGGTGGCCGCACTCTTCCAGAACCTCAAGGCAGCGACGCATGATTTCGTGTTCTTTCTCAATGGGTTGATAGGGGTCCGTGTTGGTCCCGATGGCCAATGGCGCAACCTTGTAACCCTTGCGCCCCAATTCTGCGCGCAACACATCCGGGGCATCGGGACGGGCAATCAGCCGGGTTTCGAAATCAAGCCCCGGCGACAGGCCCAGATACGCGTGGCTGGGTCGGGCAAAGCAATAGACACACCCATGTTCGCAGCCACGATAGGGATTGATCGACCGATCAAACGGCAAATCGGGCGAGCGGTTGTAACTGATGAGGCTGCGGGGTCGCTCAAGACTGACCTCGGTGCGCAATGTCGGCAGCCCTTCGTCCCGGTCCCAGCCATCGGGCTCGATGTGCCGGGTCAACGCGTCATAACGGCTGACCGCGTTGGTCACCGCGCCGCGCCCTTTTGGCCGTGCCGTCTGCAAATCTGCACCCATGCAGCCACAATAGAACACAACAGGAACATACACCAGAAAAGAGTTCGAAATCAGGGGACCCACCGCCATGGGCGTCGTGGAAAAGTACCCCTGCGCGTCGCGCACGGCGTTGTCCATGTCGCAATTCGGACAGTGCCCTTGCGACATATTGGACGATAACCTCCCCCATAGGCCCCCGGGTGCGTGCACCTGACGATCAAGGAATGCCCATGTCAGACGAAGACGAAATCATCCTCGCGGACCTCGATGACGAGGAACTTGTGCAGCAGATGTTTGACGACCTTTACGACGGTCTCAAGGAAGAGATCGAGGAAGGGGTCAACATCCTGCTCGAACGCAAATGGCAGCCCTATGACATTCTGACCAAGGCCCTCGTGGGCGGCATGACCATCGTGGGCGCTGATTTCCGCGATGGCATCCTGTTCGTGCCCGAGGTACTGCTGGCGGCCAACGCAATGAAGGGCGGTATGGCCATCCTCAAGCCCCTATTGGCCGAAACCGGAGCACCCCGCGTTGGCAAGATGGTCATCGGCACCGTCAAAGGCGACATCCATGACATCGGCAAGAACCTTGTCGGCATGATGATGGAAGGTGCGGGTTTCGAAGTGGTCGATCTGGGCATCAACAACCCGGTCGAAAACTATCTGGGTGCCATCGAATCCGAAGGCCCCGACATTCTGGGCATGTCCGCGCTGCTGACCACAACGATGCCCTATATGAAGGTCGTGATCGACACGATGGTCGAACAGGGCATTCGCGACGACTATATCGTGCTGGTGGGCGGCGCGCCACTGAATGAAGAGTTTGGCAAAGCCATCGGTGCGGATGCCTATTGCCGGGATGCGGCCGTGGCTGTTGAAACGGCCAAGGACTTCATGGCCCGCAAGCACAATCAAGTCACGGCCTGACGGGCGCGGGGTCGCATGATATGACAGGGCCCGAGCTGATCACAGCGCGGGCCCTTTTTCTTTGGGACAGCAGATGCAGATCGACGATACCATATTGACCCAAGACGGTCCGGCCCCCTCGGGCATGGGCCGTATCCTGCTGATCGCCTGCGGGGCACTGGCGCGCGAAATCCTGGACCTCAAGCGCGCGAACGGGTGGACGCATATGGACCTGACCTGCCTGCCGGCCAAACTGCACCTCTATCCCGATCAGATCACGGATGCGGTGCGCGCAGCGGTGGCCAAACATCGTGAAACCTATGCTGATATCTTTGTTGTTTACGCGGATTGCGGCACGGGCGGGCTGTTGCAGGCGGCCTGTGACGAGATGGGCGTCAAGATGGTCGCAGGCCCTCACTGCTACAGTTTTTTTGAGGGAAATGAGAGATTTGCACACCAAAGTGAAAGTGAAATCACCACCTTCTACCTGACTGATTTCCTTGTGCGCCAGTTCGATGCGTTCATTATGAAACCCATGGGCCTCGACCGGCACCCCGAGCTGCGCGACATGTATTTCGGCAATTATGAAAAGCTGGTCTACCAGGCGCAAACCGATGATCCGACCTTGACGGCCAAGGCGCAGGCGGCGGCAGAGACTCTGGGTCTCACGTTTGAGCGCCGCTTGACGGGCTATGGCGATCTGGAAACCACCCTGTCAACGCTGTGAGCCTGCGCAATCGCGCTTGGGTTGATCCGTGTTTCGCCGTAGATTTGTGGTCAGATATCTTTTGAGCCGGGGTGCCTTGTGGAAATCACCGACAAGATCATCGTTGTGACAGGGGCGGCCAGCGGTATTGGGCGCGCTTTGTGCACGGCCTTTGCCCAAGCGGGTGCGGCGCAGGTGGTGTGCGCAGATCGCAACATTGCGGGTGCGCGGTCTATTGCGCTGGAAATCAATGGGATATCGCGCGAGGTTGATGTGGCCAACCCCGATCAGATCCAAGACCTGATCACGCGTGTCGAGGCCGAGGTCGGCCCGATTGATATCTTTTGCTCGAATGCGGGCGTGCTGATCGAAGGCGGTACGGACCTGCCCGACGTGGACTGGCAGCGTTTGTGGGATATCAACGTGATGGCCCACGTCTGGGCCGCGCGCCATGTGGTGCCACTGATGGTCGCACGCGGGGGTGGATATCTGCTCAACACCGCCTCTGCCGCCGGGTTGTTGAACCAGATCGGATCGGCCCCTTACGGTGTAACCAAACACGCCGCTGTGGGCCTTGCCGAGTGGCTTGCCATCACCCACGGCGATGCCGGGATCAAGGTGTCGGTGCTTTGCCCCCAAGCCGTGCGCACGGCGATGACCGCGGGGTTTGAGGATCATGTGGCGGCCATCGACGGCATGATCGAGGCCGAAGATGCCGCTGCCGCCTGCATCACGGCCATTCAGGACGAGACATTTTTGGTGCTGCCCCACCCGGATGTGCGCACCTACATGCAGCGCAAGACGTCGGATTATGATCGCTGGATTGCGGGGATGCGCAAGTTGAACCGCGCATATACACGCGATTGACGACCCGCATGCCAGACATTCGTAAAGGCTAGCTCCTACATACGCCATCCGTGGGGGCCAGCCCCCACACCCCCGGAGTTTTCCTGGCAAGATGAAGAGGGATCAGGATTTGGGGGTGATCGGACGGATCAGCCCTTCCTGCGCGACGGAGGCCACGAGTGTTCCATCGCGATCGTAGATCATGCCGCGGTTGAAGCCGCGCCCGCCTCCCGACCAGGGGCTGTCCATCGTGTACAGGTGCCAGTCGCAAAAGGCTGCGGACGCGTGGAACCACATGGCGTGATCGAGGCTCGCCGCCATCACCTTCCCTGTGAACCACGTCTGCCCATGCGGGCGCAGTGCGGTGCCCAGAAGATTCAGATCGGACGCATAGGCCAGCAGACAGTGCTGCAGTTGCGGGCTGATCCCCTTGGCCGCCGCCATCCGAAACCACAGATGGCTTTTGTCATCCATCGGTTCGGGCGTGAAGAAGTCGCGCGGGGCCACTTCACGGATGTCGATGGGGCGTGGGCGCAGGAATTCTTTATGGTATTTTTCGGGAATCCTGTCGATGATCCCGGCGCGCAGGGTGTTGCGATCCGCAAGGTCCTCGGGCCCTTCGACATCCGGCATTGCATGTTGGTGCGCCCAACCTTCTTCGCTTACGTGAAATGAGGCGGACATGTTCAGGATCTGCCGTCCGTTTTGAATGGCCACGACCCGCCGCGTTGTGAAGCTGCCCCCGTCCCGCGCGCGATCCACCTGATAAACCACCGGCATCTCGGGATCACCGGGCCGGATGAAATAGGCATGCAGTGAATGGCAGAGCCGATCCTCGACCGTCTTGTAGGCGGCCGCCAGGGCCTGCCCGATCACCTGCCCGCCAAATATGCGCGTGGGCGTCTCGCCGCCCTGCCCGGTACCGCGAAAAAGATCCACCTCGAGCCGTTCCACCGCCAGCAGGTTCAGCAGGGTCTGGTGTGCGTCGGTCATGTTAGGCTCCGTCCTTGGCGTGCCCCAATGCCTGTCACATCAGTGCGCCCTGCACCAGTGCCTTGAGTTCAGCTCGCACCGGATAACTTGAGGATGGGCTGAGTTGGGTGAACATGACCACGCTGATATCATGCACCCGGTCGATCCAGAAAAAGGTCGAGGCCATCCCGCCCCAACTGAAATCCCCCACCGATCCCGGCACCCGGCTGCGCGCCGGATCAAGTACCACAGCCCCGCCAATGCCAAAGCCCACCCCCTCCATCGGTTGTTCGGCAAAGCTGGCAGGGCCAAGGCTCGCGATATCGCCGGGCAGGTGATTGGACAGCATGAATTGGACGGTCGAGGGCGAGACCAGCCCCTGCCCGCCTAACCGCAGCGCCTCGGCAAAGCGCATATAGTCGTCGATTGTGCTCACCAGCCCGCCGCCGCCGCTGTAGCAGGTGGCATCGAGAAAGGGTGAGGTTGTGGACGCATCCACAAGGCGCAGGGGATCGTCGCCCGTGTCCGCACCGTTCAGATCCATCGCGTTGCCCGCAAGTGGGGTGTAGAGGGCGGCGAAATGGTCGCGCACGTGCTCTGGCACTGAAAAGGCTGTGTCGTGCATCCCGAGCGGGTCAAGCACACGGGTTGCAAACACCTGATCGAGCGGTTGGCCCGTCATCACCTCGATCACCCGTCCGATCACGTCGATGCCCACCGAATATTCCCACCGCGCACCGGGGGCGAAGGCCAGCGGCAGGGCGGCCAGTGCGTCGCATTGCGTGGTGAGCGTGCCCGCGTTCGGCTTGAACAGCAGGTCCTGATCCGCCATCACCTGCGCCAGGACGCCCGGGTTGAACGGATAGCTGAGCCCCGAGCGGTGCGTCAGCAACTGGTGCAGCGTGGGCGTTGCGCAAGGTTCGGTCTGATCAATGGTCGTCGCACCAGGTACCAAGGCGCGGCAGTTTTCAAAGCCGGGGAGGAACCTCGACAAGGGTGCATCAAGATGCACCTTACCCTCTTCCACCAGCATCATCAGGATCAGCGAGGTGATCGGCTTGGTCATCGAATAGATACGCGCGACCGTGTCGCGGGCAAACGGCGCACCCGTTTCGATGTCACGCACGCCGTGACTGTCAAAGAAGACCTCGATCCCGTGCTGGCGGATCAGCACCGATAGGCCTGCGAACTTGCGTTGTTCGACGTAGGACGCAGCCCATGGGGTAATCCGCGCAAGGCGGCCTTTATCAAGGTTCAGCGTCACGCCCCCTAGACCTCAAGCCATTCCTTGCGCACATCCTCACGCGCCTTCAACTCGGCTGGCGTGCCTTCAAACACAACCTGCCCATGCCCCATCACATAGACCCGGTGCGCGATATCCAGCGCGATCGACAGCTTTTGTTCGACCAGAAGCGTCGCGATGCCGCGCCGCGCGATTTCCTGCAAAAGTTGCGCGACACGCTGCACCATCTGGGGGCTCAACCCCTCGGTCGGCTCGTCGATCATCACCAGATCCGGGTCGCCCATCAGCGTGCGGCACATGGTCAGCATCTGCTGCTCGCCCCCCGACAGCACCGAGGCCTCCACATCCGCGCGCCGGTCAAGGTTTTCGAACATCTCGAACATGTCCTGCATCGACCAGCGCCCGGCCCCGTCCTTTTGTCCCGGCTTGAGGCCAAGAATCAGGTTTTGCCGTGTGGTCAGACCCGGAAAGATATCGCGGTTTTCAGGCACGTAGCCGATGCCGAGATTGGCGACCTCGAACGCCTTTTTGCCCGCAATCTCCTGCCCCTTGAAACGAACCGAGCCGTGGGGCGTCACCTCGCCCATCACGGCCTTGCAGGTGGTGGACCGCCCTACTCCGTTGCGGCCCAACAGCGCGACGATCTCGCCTTCGGCAATCGACAGGTTCACCCCCTGAAGGATGTGGGACTTACCGTAATAGGCATGCATATCGCGCACTTCCAGCATCAGTGATCCTCCAGCACGCCACCAAGATAGGCCTCTTGCACCTTCGGATTGGCGCGCACCGCTTCGGTGGTGCCGGTGGCAATGATCTCGCCGTAGACCAGCACCGAAATCTGATCGGCAAGACCAAAGACGACGCCCATGTCGTGTTCGACCATCACCAGCGTCTTGCCCACGGTCACGGTGCGGATCAGATCGACGATATAGTCGGTTTCGGAATGGCTCATCCCCGCCGTTGGCTCATCGAGCATGATCACATCCGCACCGCCCGCGATGGTGATTCCGATCTCAAGCGCGCGCTGTTCGGCGTAACTGAGCACCCCTGCGGGCAGGTCACGCCGTGCGGTCAGGTTGATCTGTTCGAGGATCGCATCCGCCCCTTCGGTCAGCGCCCGGCTGCGTCCCACCATGGACCAGAAGTTGTAGCGATAGCCCATCGCCCACAGCAGCGAACAACGCACGTTTTCGAACACGGTCATCTTCGGAAAGATGTTGGTGATCTGGAAACTGCGCGACAGACCCATGCGGTTGATCTGAAACGGGGCCTTGCCCGCCAGATCAGTGCCGTGCAGGCGGATGGTGCCCGCGGTTTGCGAAAAGCGGCCCGTGATGAGGTTGAACAGGGTGGATTTGCCCGCCCCGTTGGGGCCGATGATCGCATGGCGTTCGCCCTTGCCGATGGCAAGGTCTACGCCGCGAATGATCTCGGTCTTGCCAAAGGATTTGGTCAGCCCCTCAAGAGCGAGCGCGGCCGTCATGGTGCCACCTTGGGGGCGGCGTTGGCCTCGTTCCATGCCTCGACCAGTGCGGGGGCGGTGGCGCGGCAGATGCCGAACCCGATCAGGGTGGTTACGCCCGCGATGATCCATGGCAGCACGGTGTGGCTGTCAAAGGTTGTCCAGAACAGTGTCATCTCGTGATCCCCGATCGAAGCGTGGCGCAAGTGGAACACCATCTCAATCAAGGCGGCGGCCCCAAGACTGCCGATCAGCCCTCCCCCAAGCGTCTTGAGGTAAGGCCATGCAAGATGCCCGATCTTGCCCATGCGCCACGCGGGCACGTGCATCATCAGCAGTCCCGCAAGACCACCGGGAAAGAACATGACCGTGGCGACAAAAATGATGCCGAGGTAGAACGCCCAAAGCTCGGTCTGAAGGCTCAGCACCGTCTGCACCAGCGTGAACACGATCGCCCCGAGGATCGGGCCGAAGAAGAAGCCGACGCCGCCCAGAAACGTGACCAGCAGGATGATGCCGGATTGGGTGGTGTTGAGGTTCTCCTCGGTCAGGATTTCATAGTTGATCGCAAAAAGCGCCCCCGCGATCCCCGCAAAGAAACCAGACGCCACAAAGGAATAGAAACGGACCCACCGCGCGGAATAGCCAAGAAATTCGGCCCGCTCGGGGTTGTCACGCACCGCATTGGCCATGCGCCCCATGGGCGTGCGGGAATAGAGGTACATGAGGATGGCCGAAATCATCAGCCAAGCGGCGATGAGGTAATAGACCTCGATCTGTTGCAGGAACTCGACCCCGAAAAAGGGCAAACCATAGGTGCGGTCGCCCGAGATGCCTTCTTCGCCGCCGAAAAAGGCGACGATGATGACGGAACAGGCGGCGATCAACTCGCCCACGCCAAGACTGATCATGGCGAAGACGGTGCCTGCCTTGCGGGTGGAAAACGAACCAACAATGGTGGCCAGCCCCATCCCGAACAGCCCGCCGAAGATGGGCAGCAGCGGCAGCGGCAGCCCGGCAAAGAAATCCTCGGCATTGATGATATGCATACAGGCGAAACCGCCCACCCCGGCATAGACCGCATGCCCAAAGGACAGCATGCCCCCCTGCCCCAGCAACATGTTGTAAGCGAGCGCAAAGATGATCGTGATCGCCATCTGGTTCATAATCGTGATGGCGGAATTGTTCGTAAAGATGAAAGGCAGCACCACGAGGGCAACGGCGGCGATGAGCCATGGGGCCAGCGGCAACACCATGCTGCCCGCCCGCATCCGTTGTGCCGGTTTGGTCGGCTCGCTGGTGATCTGATCGCTCATGCGTCCCGCTTTCCGAACAGGCCGTAGGGGCGGAAAATCAGGATCAGCACCATCAGGATATAGGGCAGGATATCGGCGATCTGCGGGCTTGTGATGCTCCAGAGATCGCGCCACGGACTGTCAGCGATGGCCTCGGGTTTGGTGAACCCGAGCGTGGTCAGCAGATCCTCCATCCGCAGGTTATAGGCCTTGGAGAATGTGGTGATCCAGCCGATCAGCAGCGAGGCGACCAGCGCCCCCCACAGGCTGCCAAGCCCCCCGATGACGATGGTAACAAAGACGATGGAGCCGAGGACAAAGGCCATGCCGGGGAATGTGCCAAGGACCGGCCCTGCGATGACGCCCGCGACCCCGGCCAGCGCTGTGCCGACACCAAAAACGCCCATGAAGATCAGCGGCACGTTGTGCCCCAAGGCCTCGACCGTTTTGGGATAGGTCAGTGCGGCCTGAATGATCATGCCCACGCGCGTGCGCGTCAGTACCCAAAGCAGCCCGATAAAGATCGCAACCGAGATGAAGATCATAAAGATCTTGTAGGCCGGGATCGAATTCCCCGCGATGGAGAAGGCGGTGAATTGCAGGATGTCGGGGGCTGCGTAAGGCATCTGGTTCTTGCCCCAGATGAATTGCACGAGTTCCTCGATCAGCAGCGCAAGCCCGAACGTAAAGATCAGTTCGGGGACATGGCCGTATTGATGCACCCGTCGCAGCCCATAACGTTCGACCCCCGCCCCGAGCACGCCAACAATCAGTGGTGCGATCAGCAGCCCCATCCAGAACCCGAGCGCGAGGCTGATCTGGAAGGCGAAATAGGCCCCGAGCATGTAAAAACTGGCATGGGCAAAGTTCAGCACGCCCATCATCGAAAAGATCAGCGTGAGCCCGGCCGAGAGCATGAAGAGCAAAAGCCCCGTCACCAACCCGTCGATCAGATTGACCAGAATGAGATCCAAGAGTGTTCCGTCCCTCGCGTGATCCGAATGCGGCTGCGCCACGACATGTTTTGAGGGGGTTTCACCCCCATCGCTGACGCGATTCCCCCACGGTATTTTTGGTCAAAAGAAGGGGCCACGCACCTCGGGCACGGCCCCATCACGCATCAGGGCCGATCCATTTCGCAGGTGGTGGGCGAGTCCATGGCCGCCATCGTCACTGTTTCCTCGACTTTGATCCCGAAGCCGGAATTGTCATAGTCAAAGGTGACATCGTTACCGGTATGGGCATGGATGTGCACATCCTGAATGAGCTGGTGATCCTGCTCGCGCATCATAACGCTGCCACCCCACATGCTCTCATGCTCCATCCCCGCAAGGGCGTAGGCAACTGGCACCACGTCGGTGGCGCTGCCTGCCTCGTTGATGGCGCGTGCCAGCATCTCGATCACGTTGGTGATGCGGGCCTGACTGATGTTACCGTCCGGGTACTTGGCTTTGAAGGCCTCATAATAGGCGGCGGCACGGTCATTGGCGGGTGGATTGATCTGCCCTTCGGCCACAAGGCGCAACGCGCCCTCGCCCGTTGCGCCAAAGGCCGCCGTGATGCCATCTGCGGCGGCATAGTAGGTAAAGATCGGCCCCTCATACCCGTTTTCAAGGACGGATTTGCCAAGGCCCAGCATATCTGCCCCCCAGTTCCCTGTGATGATCGCATCCGCCTCGGCAGCCACGATCTTGCGGCTGTAGGGCGTGAAATCCTTGACCTTGCCGATGGGGTGCAGCTCGTTCCCGACGATCTCGATATCGGGGCGCTTTTCGCCGATGAAACGTACGGCGGCAGAAGAGACCGCTTTGCCGAAGGAATAGTCCTGCCCGATGATATAGACCTTTTTGATCTCGTCATCGGCGGCGATCACGTCCGTCAGAGCGTCCATCTTGATGTCGGCATTGGCGTCAAAGCGGAAATGCCAGAAGTTGCACTTGTCATTGGTCAGCGCCGGGTCGACGGCGGAATAGTTCAGGAACAGCACCCGGTCATCCGGGTTACGGCGGTTGTGTTTGTTGATGGCTTCGGTCAGCGCACTGGCCACGCCGGACGAGTTGCCCTGGGCGATGTAGCGAATGCCCTGATCAATGGCGACTTGCAGCTGGATCAGGGATTCCTTGGGGCTGATCTTGTTGTCAAAGGCGACGATCTCGAACATGTCGCCGTCCAGAACCCCGCCTTGCTTGTTCACAAGTTCTTCGGCAGCGAATTCGTACTGGTGCAGCCCGTTCACGCCAGTTCCCGCAAAGGGGCCGCTGAGCGGATCGATGAAGGCGATCTTGATGGTGTCGGCGGTTGCTGCGAATGCGCTGACCGTCAGGGTCAGGGCCGCAGCCACGCCAAGGGTGGTGGATGTGCGCATGTGTTCCTCCCTAGAACATGGACCCAACCAGTCGCCTCTGACGGGCATGATTGTTTGGTCGGAATGGGCTTAGCGTTGCACAGATCGGGGATATGTCAAGCGTTGACATCAGGCAGCATTCAATTGTTGCGGGTGTCATGCATCTGCACGGAAGGACATGAAGTAAATCCTTTATTATTCTGTTATCAAATGGATTTCAGGGCTTTCAACCCGTTCTCTGCAAAGACCGGCACAAAAGCGCCCACCTGCATCGCCCGCTCGGGGTTGGAGGCGTTTCCATCCAGCGCCCGTTTCAGAACGCCCTGGATAATGGCCGCCATCCGAAAGAAGCAAAACGCCAGATAATATCCGAACCGATCAATGCCCGGCAGACCCCGCCGCGCGCAATAGGCCGCGATGAACGCCTCATCCGAGGGCAACCCGAGCGCGCCGCGATCCACGCCCATCAGCCCCCGCCCCTGCGCACCGGCGGGAAGTTGCCACTGCATGATCACACTGGCAAGATCCGCATAGGGGTGGCCAATCGTGCTCAGTTCCCAATCCAGAACGGCCCGGCATCTGGTGCCGGTCGCCTCAAAAATCAGATTGTCGATCCGGTAGTCCCCATGGACAAGCGTGCGCTGCCCGTCATCGGCCGGCATATCGCTCACCAGACGTTCCATCAGGGCGTCCATCGCCGCAATATTCTGCGTTTCAGAGGCGCGGTACTGCTTGGACCACCGCCCCACCTGCCGCTCGAAGTAGTTGCCGGGGGGGCCGTAATCGGCAAGGCCCACAGCCTCGATATCGACGCTGTGCAGGGCGGCCAGAACCCGGTTCATATCATCAATCACGTCGGTGCGTTCCGGCGGAGTAAGACCCTCCATCGTAGGCTCGTTGAAATTGCGCCCCGGCACATGGTCCATCACATAGAAATCAGAGCCGATGATGCTCGGATCCTCACACAGCACGTGTACCTTCGCGACGGGCACATCCGTATCACGCAAAGCATGTTGCACACGAAACTCACGATCCACCGCATGGGCCGACTTCAGCAATTGACCCGGCGGTTTGCGCCGCAGCACGTAGTTGCCCGCGCTGGTTTGCAACAAAAAGGTCGGGTTGGATTGGCCGCCTTCGAATTTCGTCGCCTCGATGGGGCGATCAAAGCCGGGCAGGTGCGGGGCAAGGTAGGCTGCAACGGCCCCCAGATCCAATGTTTGCGCGTTACTCATGCCGACCGGCGAACTCTGCGGCAAGGGCGTGCCCCGCTTGGGCATATTCGCGCACCATGCGGTCCACAATCGCGCCCGCCGGGCCGACAGAGGTGATCGCGCCAATACCCTGCCCGGCCCCCCAGATGGTTTTCCATGCCTTGGGTTTGGACGAGCCGCTCGCGAAATTCATGGTGCTGGCATCCGCCTGGGGCAGATCGTCAGGGTCCATGCCCGCCGCCGCCACCGAGCCGCGCAGGTAATTTCCCCACACCCCTGTGAACAAAGAGGAATAGACGATATCCTCGGCCCCGCTGTCGACAATCATCTGCTTGTAGTCGGCTTGGGCATTGGCCTCGTTCGTGGCGATGAAGGGCGATCCGGTATAGCCGAAATCCGCCCCCATGGCGCGCGCCGCCAACAAGGCCTCACCCGTTGCGATGGCACCTGACAAGGCCACAGGACCGTCAAACCAGTCGCGAATTTCACGGATCAGCGCAAAGGGAGATTGCTGGCCCGCATGCCCGCCCGCCCCTGCGGCGACGGCCACCAGCCCATCAGCCCCCTTGGCAATGGCCTTGCGCGCAAAGGTGTTGTTGATCACGTCATGCAGCACCACGCCGCCGCAGGAATGGGCGGCCTCGTTGACATCGACCCGCGCCCCAAGCGAGGTGATCCAGATCGGTACCTTGTGACGGGCACAAATCTCAAGGTCTCGGTCCAGCCGGGCGTTCGAACGGTGCACGATCTGATTTACCGCAAAAGGGGCCGCAGGCGTGTCAGGATGGGCCTGATTGTGGGCATCCAGCGCCTCGGAAATCTGGGTCAGCCACGTCTCAAGCAGTGGTGGCTCGCCGTCGGCCTCGCGCGCATTCAGCGCCGGAAAGGATCCAACGATCCCGGCCTTGCACTGCGCAATCACCAGTTCCGGTACCGAGATAATGAACAAAGGGGCGGCAATCATCGGAATGCGCAGGCCCTGCAACGCCTGCGGCAAGGGTGCTCGATCAATCATGCACAGATCCCTGTTTCTTTTGACCAAAAATACCGCCGCCGGAGGCTCCGACAGATGCGCCAATCGCACACGCTCACAAGACCTCGAACAGGCCAGCCGCCCCCATACCGCCGCCCACGCACATGGTGCACACGACGTGGCGCACACCGCGCCGCTTGCCCTCGATCAGCGCGTGACCAACCATACGTGCACCCGACATGCCATAAGGGTGCCCGATCGAAATCGCACCGCCATTGACGTTCAGGATCTCGTCCGGGATGCCAAGTGTGTCGCGGCAATACAGCACCTGTACGGCAAAGGCTTCGTTGAGTTCCCATAACCCGATATCGTCCATACCGAGACCATGTGCGGCAAGCAGTTTGGGCACGGCAAAGACCGGGCCAATGCCCATCTCGTCCGGCTCACACCCCGCGGCCATCACACCGACGCAGCGCCCAAGCGGGGACAGGCCGCGCTTTTCGGCCAGTGACGCCTCCATAACCACCGCGGCCGAGGCCCCGTCGCTGAGCTGCGAGGCGTTGCCGGCGGTGATGAACTGCCCCTGGTCGACGTGGATACCATCGGCAAAGACGGGCTTGAGGCCCGCGATGTTTTCATAAGTGGTGCCCGGACGGTTGCCCTCGTCTCTGGCGACGGTGATCTCGTGCTCGGACACCTCTTTGGTCTCGCGATCCTGCACTTTCATCACTGTGCTGAGCGGCACGATCTCGTCATCAAACTTGCCCGCCTCTTGGGCGGCAGCGGTGCGGGCCTGCGATTGCACCGCATAGCGGTCCTGCGCCTCGCGGCTGACCCCATAGCGCGCCGCGACCGTCTCGGCGGTTTCCAGCATGGTCATGTAGATTTCGGGTTTGTGCGTCTTGAGCCAGGGATCGCTGTGGACCCGCATTTCGGGCGTTTGCACCATCGACACGCTTTCGACGCCGCCGCCCACGACCACGTCCATCCCGTCGATCACCACCTGTTTGCTCGCCGCCGCAATCGCCATCATGCCGCTGGCGCATTGGCGATCAAGGCTCATCCCCGCAACCGTCACGGGCAAGCCCGCCCGGATCGCCGCCTGACGCGCGATATTGCTCGCCTGGTGCCCCTGTTGCAATGCCGCCCCGAACACCACGTCCTGCACCGCATTCCCTTCGATCCCGGCACGTTTGACCGCGTGTTCGATGGCATGTCCGGCAAGGGTTTGCGGCGGTGTGGCATTGAACCCGCCGCGATAGGCCTTGCCAATCGGAGTGCGGGCGGTTGAGACGATGACAGCGTCGCGCATGAGATCAATTCCTTGGTTTTGTGGTGAATACAGGACCGGGGCGTTGCCCCGGACCCCAGAGTTTTCCTGGCAAGATGAAGACGGATCGTGCCTTACCAGTCAAGCGTCACCCCTTTGGCTTTGGCGGCGCGCAGGGCGTATTTGCGGGTTTGGGCAAAGGCATTTTCGAGGTCCTGTGCATCCGTGGCATCCGTGATGTCGTTCCATGCGGCAGCGACCGCTTCGGGGGTGATCTCGCCTTGGATCAGGGTGCCTTGGGTTTCGCGGATTTGCGTCACGGCAAAAGTGCCACCGCCTGCTGACAGAATGGTGCGGCTTGGGCTGTCTTCGCTGGCGAGATACAGCACGCCGGGCGTGATTGTCTCTGGCCCGAGCACATCAAGGGCTGTTTGCGGCAACAGCCCTTCGGTCATGGCTGTTGCGGCTGTCGGGGCCAGCGTGTTAATCCGGATATCATCGCGTGCGCCTTCCAGATGCAGCACGTTCATCAGCCCAACCATCGCGGCCTTGGCGGCCCCGTAATTGGCCTGCCCGAAATTGCCGTAAAGCCCCGAGCCCGATGCGGTCAGCACAATCCGCCCGTAGCCCTGATCGCGCATGATCGGCCAGACCGCGTGGCAGCAATTGGCGCTGCCGATGAGATGCACATCAACCACTTTGCGGAAATCGGCCATGTCCATCTTGGCAAAGGTCTTGTCCCGCAGGATCCCTGCGTTGTTGATCAGAATATCGATACGGCCCCATTTGGCTTGGGTCTGGGCGATCATATCCGCGACGGCTTCGGTGTCCGAGACATCCGCGCGATACGCCCATGCGCGCCCACCTGCGGCTTCGATCTCGGCTGCAACGTTATCGGCACCCGCGCCCATGTCATTTACCACAACCGCGGCGCCGCGAGCGGCCAACCCAAGCGCGTGGCTGCGCCCAAGGCCCGCCCCGGCCCCTGTAACAATTGCGACGCGGTCCGTGAAATTTATCATCTTTCAGCCCTCAAGCGCGGCGCGAAACAGGTTCGGCCCGCTCATCACCTGTATCCCGCCAGAGACCGGCAACACGGCACCTGTCAGGTAGGCCCCGCCCCGCCCGCACAGGAACTGCATGCAGCCCGCGATATCCTCGTCCCGGCCCACGCGGCCCAGGGGCACGTCCGCGCCCACCTTGTCGCGCATCCCCTCATCTGCGGTGGCGAAAGCGGTCATCTTGCTTACGAACGGTCCCGGAGCCAGCGCGTTGACGGTGATGTGGTGGCCTGCCAGTTCCTTAGCCATGATCTTGGTCATATGCAGCACCGCCGCCTTGGAGGCCGCATAAGAATAAGCCCCGTCACCCAATGCCGCTTCGCCCATGACCGAGCCCACATTGACCACGCGCGCCGGATCGTCCGGGCTTGCGGATGCGATCAGCGTTGGCAGTAAGGCTTGTGTTAGGTGGAACAGGCCCGCCACATTCACATTCATCACCTTTTCCCACGCCGCATGGGGGAATTGACCCAAAGGGGCACCCCAGGTGACACCCGCATTGTTCATCAGGATATGCAACTTGTCGCTGCGTTCGCCGACCTCTTTGACCAGCGCCGCAATCCCGTCTTCGGAACTGACATCACCTGCGAACCCTTCGACCGTGCCGGGGCTGTCCATCGCGTTCAACGCGCGCGCAACCGCCTCGCACGCATCCCCCTTGCGGCTGGCGATCAGCACATGCGCGCCTGCCATCATCAGCCCTGTGGCGGCCATCCGCCCGATACCGGTCGCGCCGCCTGTCACCAGGGCGACCTTACCTTGCAATGAAAACAATGTTTTGGGGTCCATTCTTTATGTCCTTTGCATCAGGCTGTCGCAACGTCGCGCGGCGCACCGCTTTACAGCGCGGCCCACGCCCTTGCAGGATGTGGCAAAGGCAGATGCATTGCACCCCTGCCGTAACGTCACGCCGAAAGGGCCACCATATGCACGCATTGCTCAGCACCACCCCCGGCGGCCCGGACACGCTGGAATGGACCGAACTGCCTGACGCCACCCCCAAGAAGGGCGAAGTGCGCATCGCGGTCAAAGCGGCGGGCGCGAACTTTCCCGACACGCTGATCATCCGCGATCTTTATCAGATCAAACCGCCACGCCCCTTTGCGCCGGGTGGCGAAGTGTCGGGCATTGTGGATGCGGTTGGCGACGGGGTCAGCGGCTTTGTCGTGGGTGACAAGGTGATTGCCATGACCGGCTTTGGCGGGTTTACCACCCATATCTGCGCCCAGGCGAACGCCTGCCTCAAGATGCCCGAAAGGATGTCATTCGAGGATGCGGCATGTTTTATTTTTACATACGGAACGTCCCATTACGCTTTGAAGAACCGCGCAGAATTGAAACCGGGTGAGACGCTGCTGATCCTTGGTGCTGCGGGTGGCGTGGGGGCTGCCGCCATAGAGTTGGGCAAAGCGGCAGGGGCGCGCGTCATTGCCGCCGTCAGCAGTCAGGACAAGGCGGAGTTTTGCACGTCACTTGGCGCGGACGAGGCAATCATCTATCCGCGCGATATGGACCGTGCCGCACAAAAAGAGTTGTCGGCACAAATCAAGGCGGCAGCCGGACCCGAGGGGGTTCACGTGGCCTATGATGCGGTCGGCGGCGACTATGCAGAACCTGTCATCCGGTCGATGGCCTGGGGCGGTCGGTTTCTGGTTGTGGGATTTCCCGCTGGTATCCCTGCGATTCCGCTGAACCTGACATTGCTCAAAAGCTGTCAGATCGTGGGCGTGTTCTGGGGGGCTTCGATCTATCGCGATCCAGCAGGTCACATGCAGAACATGTCAGAACTCTTTGAGATGTATGCCAAAGGTCAGGTCAAACCACACATCTCGGCACGTTTTCCCATGCAGGATGGCGCGCAAGCGCTGGAGATGATTTCGGATCGCAAAGTGTTGGGCAAGGTTGTCCTGCTGGCCCCTTAAAGGTGGTGCAAATGCGCGATATCGTTGAAACCACGCACCGACATGTGGTCACCCTGCACCACAAGGCGGCTGATCGATCCATTGGCCGCGCCCAGAAACGCGAATGGCTCGGACCCGGACGCCATGGCAAGTGCAGCACCAATCACGCCGCCATGCACGAACACAGCGACCCGTTGATCGGCATGCGCGTCAGCTATGTCTTGCAACCCTTTGCGAACACGTCCAAAAAATACGTCGCGCGTCTCGGCCCCTGGAATTGCCGACCAGTCTTGCGATGCGACCACCTCGCGGTAGATCGGATCGCCCTCGGCGGCCTTGATCCGATAGAGCCCGCCGTCCCATTCCCCCAGATGGACTTCGTGCAGATCCGGGTTTTCAACCGGCACCATTCCCAGATGCGCGGCCAACGGGGCCGCCGTCTGATGCGTTCGCGTCAACTTCGTCACGTAAAGCCCTGCAAACGTGTCATTTTTCAGACGATCACCCACGGCATTTGCTTGCCGTTCCCCTTGCGGATGCAAGGGCGGATCCCCATGGCCGTCCTTCATCGGAAAACTCACATCCGGTCGCGCAGGTGCGCTTTCCCCATGCCGGATCAGGATCAAGTCGGTCGCCCCTTTGGGCGGCGCATATACGGGCTGGCGATATTCTTGCGTCATGCCCCCTCATACATCGGAGCCTGCCAATGACCAACCATCAGATCACTGTGGCCAGCCTGCCCACCGCCGCGCTTGAGGCCCGGCATTTCCAGCTTAGCAATGTGCCCATGCCAGAACCGCAAGAGGGTGAGGTTCTGTTGCGCACCATCCTGATGAGCATTGATGCGGCCAACCGGTCGTGGATGCAGGGCGCGACATATCGCGATGCGGTCAAGCCGGGCGACGCGATGCCGACCTATGCGATCTGTGAGGTGGTCGAGAGCAGATCGCCGCGCTTGAGCTCCGGCGACATTGTCGCCGCCGAATCCGTGTGGGCTGATCATGTGACCCGACCGGCCCACAAGCTCCAGAAGCTGCCCAAGATTACGCCCCTGTCCCATTTGTTGAGCGTTTACGGCATCGCGGGTAAGACCGCTTTTCACGGCCTGCTGAGTGTCGGCCAACCGCTCGCAGGGGAAACCATCGTCGTTTCTGCCGCTGCGGGATCGGTCGGCGGCTATGTGGGCCAGATCGGTAAGGCATTGGGGTGTCGTGTCGTGGGCATCGCGGGCGGGCCGGACAAATGCGCCTATGTCACCGATCACTTGGGCTTTGACGGGTGTGTTGATTACCGTGCGGGCGGGCTGTTCAAGGCGCTGAAGGCGGCCTGCCCGGACGGTGTGGATGTGTATTTCGACAATGTGGGCGGCCAGATCCTCGAAACCACGCTGCCGCTGATGAACGAGCGAGGCCGGGTCGTGTGCTGCGGAGCGATCAGTCAATATGACACCGACACGCCCACCGGGCCGCGCAACCTGCCCGGCCTTGTGGTGGTCAAGCGGCTGCGGATGGAGGGGTTCATTGTCATGGACTTCGCCCATAACGACGCCAAAGCGACGCGCGCGCTGCAAACATGGGTGGCTGAGGGCAAGATTAAGGTCAGCGAAGACATCGTGGACGGGTTGGAGAACGCGCCCGCAGCCTTGATCGGCCTGTTGAACGGCGACAACACGGGCAAGCGGATGGTGCGCGTCGGACCGGACCCGGCATGAGTATCGCGCAAGCTCACGCCACTCTGACGGCGCAGATCGGCCAAGAGGTGGGTGTGTCGAACTGGATCACGGTCGATCAGGTGATGATCGATCAGTTTGCACATCTCACACATGACACCCAGTGGATCCACACCGACCCTGAACGCGCCACCCGCGACACATCCCACGGCGGAACCATCGCCCACGGTTTTCTGACGCTCAGCCTTGCGTCACGCTTTCAGCCTTGCGTCACGCTTTGCCTATGACTGTTTTCCGCTGATGGCGGGGCAAACCATGGGCATCAACTATGGATTTGACCGCATTCGGTTTCTGAACCCTGTGCGGGCCAGCAGCCGGTTGCGGGGACGCTTTACGCTGACGGCTGTGACCCTGCGGTCCGCCACGGAGCTGATGCGCGAAACCCGGCTGAGCATCGAAATCGAGGGGCACGAGGCGCCCGCACTTGTGGCAGAATGGCTTGGACTGGCGGTATTTGACGCCCAGCCCTGATCGCAACACTGGACAGGACCCCGAAAAACTCGCTAACACCTGCGTATCTCAAGGGTAAATTTTGAAATGCTATCCGTTCTTATTCTCAACGGGCCCAACCTGAACCTGCTTGGTACACGCCAACCGGAGATCTACGGGCACACCACGCTGGCCGATGTCGAAGCGATGTGCGCCGCACACGGGCAGGCCAAGGGATTTGAGGTGACCTGTGCGCAGTCCAACCACGAAGGCGCGCTGGTCGATGCGATTCACGCCGCCAAAGGCACCCATGACGGGATCGTACTGAATGCGGGGGCCTATACCCACAGCTCGATTGCGCTGCATGACGCAATTGCGGGCACCGAACTGCCGGTGGTCGAACTGCACCTCAGCAACATTCATGCACGCGAGGCGTTTCGCCATCACAGCTTTATCGCCCCTGTCGCCGTGGGCATGATCTGCGGCTTTGGGGCAGCAGGATACACGCTGGCGCTTGATGCGTTGCTCGGACATCTGGAGGACACATCGTGAAAAGCTATCTGCACCGCCTGTCCAACTGCCAGACCATCGAAGAGCTGTGGGAAGCCCATAGCCGCCGCATGGAAGAGTATGGCTTTGACCGGCTGATCTATGGATTCACCCGCTATCGGTCCGGCAATTCGCTTGGCGATCCCGAGGATTTCATCATCCTGACGAACCATGACAGCGCCTACACAAACGTGTTCATGGGCGAGCAGCATTATGTACACGCCCCCATGGTCAACTGGGCGCTTAACAACGAAGGGGCGTGCAGTTGGGGCATTCTGGCCCAGATGCAAAGCACCAAGACCCTGACACCTGCCGAACAGCGCGTACTGGAATTCAACTATTCGATGGGTGTGACGGCCGGATATACGATCAGCTTCAAGTCCGTGTCGGCCCGCTCCAAGGGGGCGATTGCGCTGACGGCCAAGGCAGGCATGTCGCAAGATGATATCGATGCGGTCTGGGCCGAACATGGGCGCGATATTCATCTGATGAACAATGTTGCGCACCTCAAGATCCTCACCCTGCCCTATACGGCACCCAATCGGTCACTGACCAAGCGTCAGCGCGAGGCGCTGGAATGGGTCGGCGATGGCAAGACGATGCAGGATATTGCCGTTATCATGGGTCTGACCTCGGCCACGATCGAAAAACACCTGCGTCTGGCACGCGAAGCACTGGCGGTTGAAACCACCGCACAGGCCGTGCTGAAGGCGGCATTTGCCAACCAGATGTTCATCCTGGAAGCGTAAATATTCGCATAGGTTGCAGAATCAGTCTGCCGCTTTGAGCACCACCTCGCCCAACCAAAGCGCTTGGGGCCTGACATCACGCTCTGTCAGGGCAGAAATCCGGCTGCTGTATCGGTTACAACCTAAACATCTGAAATATAGACATAATGTTGCGGATAACCTCACGTCACTTGTAGTTTTTGACCAAAGGGTAAGGAATCCCCCACTTTCTTAACGCTAGGTAAATTTGCATTCTAGGGATGTTCCGTGAGTGGTGGCTTTGGCCAGGGAGCAGCAGAACAGACCCCGCGCGATTTCGTGGGCTCTCTGTTTTGACCGGTCTTACCGGACCCGGCTCGTTTGTGTATTTTTCCACAGGCGGGTCGGACTTTGAACGCACCTGCACGTCTCTTCCCCGTGGCATTGGGTGCTTCCAAAGGGGCGGAACCCAGTCCCAAACAAACGGTTCCGCCCGCCTTTGCCCCCCCTTGATCAGATCGTCAACGCATCCGTCGCCGCACGGATCGCGACCCGCATTTCTGCGTCCAGCGCGGAATGTGTGCTGCCGCCCAAAACCTGCAAGGTCGCGGCATCCCAGACCTGTGCCAATTCCCAAGGACAGCGCAGCGGGCAGGACGGGTCAAGCCGGCTGTGGATCATCGTGCAGGGGATGTGCGCGATCCGGTCCACATTGTGCAGCAACTGATCATCGTTGAACCACGCACCATGAGCAAAATAATGCGTTACGATCCGGGCAAAGCCGCGCCGGAACCCCGGATCGGCATAACGCGAGCCGGGGTCGTGAATGTCGCCGCCGAAAATCCCCGTCTCCCATGCACACCATGCATCCGCTGCGGCTTGCGCGCGGGCGGGGTCACGCAGACGGTCGTAGTAGGCACTGATCCGCGCGGGCGTGTGTTCGGGCAACCGCCCGACCTCGGGGACATGATCGCAGAAGGCGGCATGGGCTTCGGGGAAGAGGTTGCCCACGTCGCCGTAAAGCCATTGCAGATCACGCGCCGCTGTCGTCGCGACCCCTGCCAGCACCATGGCGCGCACACGGGTCGGATGGGTCTGGGCGTAGGCCATTGCGAGGGTCGTGCCCCACGAGCCGCCGAACAACACCCATTCTTCAATGCCGTAATGTCGGCGGACCGCTTCGATATCCGCGATCAGGTGCTCGGTGGTGTTGTGATCGAGGGCTGCGAGATCATTGGCAGCAGAGGGGGTACTGCGCCCTGCCCCGCGCTGATCCATTAGGATCACGCGATAGCGGGTGAGGTCGAACAGATCATAGTGCCCGTCAGTGCAGCCCGATCCGGGACCGCCATGCAGCACGAGCGCATCGATCCCCTGCCCGGCCTGACGGATGTAAATCTCATGCCCATCACCGACATTCAGCATCATCGTGCAACCCTCCAAAGCAAAACGGCGCGCCTCATGGGCGCGCCGTTTCATAAACTTTGCAAGGGGTCAGATCAGCTTTGGCCGACTTTGGCGACTTCCGCTGCAAAGTCTTCTTTCTCGACTTCGATGCCTTCGCCCACTTCAAGACGGGCAAAGCCTGTGATCGCAGCACCTGCTTCTTCGGCGGCCTTGGCCACGGTCAGGTCAGGGTTCACCACGAATTGCTGGTTCAGCAGCGTGACTTCGGACATGTATTTCTTCATCCGGCCCACGATCATCTTTTCAATCACCGCTTCGGGCTTGCCGCTTTCACGGGCGATGTCCATCTGGACCTGCTTTTCCTTTTCGACGACGGACGCATCCAGATCATCCTCGGACAGCGAGGCAGGGTTTACCGCCGCGATGTGCATCGCAACCTGCTTGCCGAACGCGGCATCGCCACCGGTCATCGCGACCAAAACGCCGATCTTGCCCATACCGGGGGCGGCTGCGTTGTGGACATAGGAGACGACCGTGTCGCCGGTCAGCTTCGCCATGCGGCGCACGCTCATGTTCTCGCCGATGGTGGCGATTTTGTCGGTCACGACGTCCGCGACGGATTTGCCACCCATGTCAGCGGCCTTGAGACCATCCACATCATCCGCGCCAAGCGCGACTTTGGCGATGCCGGACACCATGTCCTGGAACTCAGCGTTCTTGCCGACGAAATCGGTTTCCGAGTTCACTTCGACCGCGACGCCCGTGCCAGCGTCCACGACGACAGCCACGAGGCCCTCGGCAGCGGTGCGGCCCGATTTCTTGGCGGCTTTGGCAAGACCCTTGGTGCGCAGCCAGTCGACCGCCGCCTCCATGTCACCATCGGTTTCCGTCAGCGCTTTTTTCGCATCCATCATGCCTGCGCCCGTGCTGTCGCGCAGTTCTTTGACCATTGCTGCTGTGATTGCCATGATCGGCTCTCCTCACTGAAATAGGGATTTTGTGCGGCGGTGCTCGACACCGCCGCGACTGTCAGGGCTGTGACAGGGCTTAGCTGTCGGCCTTGGCCGCTGCCTCTTCTGCAGGGGCCTCGGCTGCGGCTTCGGTTTCGGCCACGGCCTCTTCGGCGGGGGCTTCTTCCATGGCACCCAGATCAACACCAGCGGCACCGAGTTGTGCGGTCATGCCGTCAAGGGCAGCGCGGCTTGCCAGATCGCAATAGAGAGAGATGGCGCGGGCTGCATCGTCGTTGCCGGGGATGATGTAGTCCACACCATCAGGCGAGCAGTTGGTGTCGACCACGGCCACAACCGGGATGCCCAGTTTGTTCGCTTCGGCCACGGCAAGTGCTTCTTTCTTGACGTCGATGACGAAGAGCAGGTCGGGGCGACCGCCCATTTCGCGGATCCCGCCAAGCGAGGCCTGCAATTTGCCCTGGTCACGTTCCATGCCAAGACGCTCTTTCTTGGTCAGACCTTCAAAACCGATCTCGGATTGCTCGTCGATGGCCTTGAGGCGCTGAATGGACTTGGACACGGTCTGCCAGTTGGTCAGCGTGCCGCCAAGCCAGCGGTGGTTCATGTAATATTGCGCGCATTTTTCAGCCGCTTCGGCCACAGGCTGTGCCGCCTGACGCTTGGTGCCCACGAACAGGACGCGCCCGCCCTTGGCGACGGTGTCGCGGATTGCCTGCAGCGCCTGGTCCAACATGGGGACGGTTTGCGTCAGGTCCATGATGTGGATGCCGTTGCGCGCACCATAGATGAACGGGCCCATACGGGGATTCCAGCGTTGTGTCTGGTGACCAAAGTGTACGCCTGCTTCGAGCAGTTGGCGCATGGAGAACTCGGGAAGAGCCATGTCGTAATTCCTTTTTCCGGTTTTCGCCTTGTCCGGGGGTGCAGCGCAGATGCGCCAACCGGTGGACTTTATGGGGATGTCTCTCCCATAGGCCCGCCCCGGACTGCGGATTGAGTGGGTGCGCTTTAGGAGGTTGCGCGCGCCTTGGCAAGGGGGAATGGCGCGACTCCGGCCGAATTTGAGTATTTTGAGAACAATGAAAGAGGCAGGCGGGCTCAGCCCGTGTCTGAAGCAAGTGCGTGCCCCTCGCGGACCTGTTTTTCCGCTGCCGCGGCCAGTGCTTTGCGATCTGGCATGTCGGCCACTGCAACGGCCGGATGATAGACCACCTCGACCCAGCCCTGCCGGGCCAGCGCCAGCGTTGTCAGCAGGTGGCCGCCAAACTCCATATCCCCCCACCACCCATAGGTGCGGATGTCGCCGCCTTCGGGCGCGTGATACGTGACCGACACCGGCTGCACCGACGTCTTGTCGCGCAAGGCTGGCACAAAGAACGCCGCAAACAGCGTCGATTTGAAGGTCAGCACCCGCAATCCGTCCGTGCTGGTTCCTTCGGGAAAGAACAACAGGCGCTGCCCTGCGCCCAGTCGTTCCTGAAACAGGTCAGTCTGCGCACGTGCCTTGGTCCGGTCGCGCGCAATGAACAGCGTGCCTGTGGCCCGCGCCAGCAAGCCAATACCCGGCCAGTTCGCCACCTCGGATTTCGACACAAAGAACACCTGGTCGCTGGCATTCAGCACAAAGATGTCCAGCCAGCTTGAGTGATTGGCAACGACCGCCCCCTGCCCGCGCATCGGTATCCCACGACGCACCAGACGCAATCCCAACAGCAGCAAGGCCAACCGGCACACTGTCCGGGTGATCCACGGCGTCCAGGGCCGCGCCAAACCGAACAAGGGCCGCTCGATCAACCGCAGCGGCAACAGCAGGCACAGGCCAAGCCCCACAACGGCGACAATGCCTCCGCCCCGCAGCAACACCCGAACCCATCCAAGCCCTGTGATGTCAGAGGCCTTGGGCGGTGGGCCGCCCTCCCATGTCACGCTCATGGGGCCGCCCCATAGATCCGCCGCTGCCGCTCTGACATGGCGGCTGTGTCCATGATCAGACATACATCGGTGGTGTTAAAGGCGTGATCCACATAAGCCCCCTGCCCGACAACGCCGCCAAGGCGCAGGTAGGCTTTGATGAGCGCAGGGATCTGGATCATGGCTGCCCGCCGGTCGATCCGGGCCTCGGGCATAAGGTCCATCGCGACCGCATGGGGTGGCTTGGCCCGCACGCGTAAGGGGGCGGGTGCAAGGTGGCGATGATGCAGCAACGACAGCGGTGCCGCCAGCGCAGCCACATCCGTGCCATGGAACGAGGCGACTCCGAACATGATATCAATGCGATGCTGCGCCACATAGGCCGCCAAACCGTTCCACAGGTGAAACATCGCCTCCCCACCCCGGTAATCCGCATGCAGGCAGGATCGGCCCAATTCCAGCAGCCGCCGCCCCGAGGCGCGCAAAGGTGCGAGATCATATTCATCTTCGGAGTAAAACTGACCCGCTTGCGCAGCGCGCTCGGCAGGCAGCATGCGGTAGACGCCCACAACCCGGTCCGCCACCTCATCCGTCAGAAGCAGATGGTCGGAAAACGGGTCAAACCTGTCCTGCTCAACACCTGCAGCATGATCAACAAGAGGGCCACCGCCACCCAATTCGCGCACGAACACATCATAGCGCAAGGCCTGGGCCGCCCGCAGATCAGCATCCCCCCGCGCAAGGGTCACACGAAATACGGGCGCGTGGATCAGTGTCATGGGCGCCGTCTACCAATCCTTTGGCAGCCCCGTAAAGAGGGCATCACCACCTCGCCTTATAGTTGCATTCATGCAGCAAGATGTTAATGTTTCAGAAAGGATGTTCAGGCATCAAAGACGGGCACAAGGGCGATACGCGTGCCATCGATCACCACCTTGCCCGCATCGGGAAAGTTCACGGTGACGCGGGCGTCGATATTGCTTTGAACCTGACCGATCCCCCAGTCGTCCTGGGTGGGGTGGCGGACCAACATGCCGGGAGCCAGAATGGCGTTCAAATCTTCCATGTCTCACCTTTTCTGTGGGCATCGTTCGGGGGCCCAGCATGGGCCAGTCTAATGTCAATCTTGCCGCGCTGATCGGCAGCCGCATCTGTCACGATCTCATATCCCCAATCGGGGCGATCAACAACGGCCTGGAACTGCTTGGCATGTCCGATGGGCGGGATGGGCCTGAAATCGACCTCATCTCGGAAAGTGTGGAGAATGCCAGCGCACGAATCCGGTATTTCCGCATTGCCTATGGCGCGGCCAGCAACACCGAAATGGGCCGGGCCGAGGTGGTGTCGATCCTGAATGACACCTCACGCGGTGGTCGGATGACCTTGGCCTATGGGCCGCTTGATGGTCAGCCCAGATGGGCAATCCGCATGGCGTTTCTGGCCATTCAATGCCTTGAAAGCAGCATGCCCTATGGCGGCCGGGTCGAGGTCAATCGCGACGCACATGGCTGGTCCGTGACCGGATTTTCGCAGAAAACCAATGCCGATCCGGCGTTGTGGGATTTGCTGAAGGGGGCGGAGGTGGCGGATCTGGCCCCAGCCCATGTGCAGTTCGCCTTGCTGAGCGCGGTGGCCGGTGATGCGGGGCGCACGGTCGAGACCGAAATCACCCCGGACTTGCTGCGCATCCGGTTCTAAGACCCCGCCGCCGCGATGGCTTAGCCGCGCACGGTGCCGTCGCCGCGCACCAGATACTTGAAACTGGTCAGTTGCGCCGCCCCAACCGGGCCGCGCGCGTGCATCTTGCCCGTGGCGATCCCGATCTCGGCCCCCATCCCGAACTCGCCCCCATCAGCAAATTGGGTCGAGGCGTTGTGCATCAGAATGGCGCTGTCAAGTTCCGTCAGGAACCGGGTGGCCGTCGCCGTGTCTTCCGTCAGGATGCAGTCGGTATGGTTTGATCCATAGGTGCGGATATGGTGCATCGCCGCGTCCAGATCAGGGACAATACGGGCTGCGATCTCCATATCGAGATATTCCTTGCCCCAGTCCTGATCCTGCGCGGCCACCACGCCTTCGATCGACTGGAGGCCGATGTCGGCGTGGACCATGACACCTGCGTCGATCAAGGCGCGCACGACGCCCTGCCCGATGGTCTGCGCAACGTCCTGATGGATCAGCAGACATTCCGCCGCGCCACAAATGCCAGTGCGCCGGGTCTTGGCATTCAACACCACGCTCAGCACCTTTTGCGGGTCCGCGTCCTTGTCCACATAGATGTGCACGATGCCCTCAAGGTGGGCAAAGACGGGCACGCGCGCTTCACGTTGCACAAGGCCCACCAACCCCTTGCCACCACGTGGGACGATCACGTCGATGGTGTCCGTCATGGTCAACATCTTGCTCACCGCGGTGCGGTCGCGGGTTGGCACCAGCTGGATCGCGTCTTCGGGCAGATTGGCATCGCGCAAGCCTTGCACGAGGGCTGCGTGGATCGCGGCGGAGGAATGAAAACTCTCGGACCCGCCGCGTAGGATGACGGCGTTGCCCGCCTTGAGGCAGAGCGCGCCCGCATCAGCGGTGACATTGGGACGGCTTTCGTAGATGACCCCGACCACGCCAAGAGGCGTGCGCACCCGCTGGATATGCAGACCGCTGGCTTGGGTCCAGTCGGCCAGCACTTCGCCCACCGGGTCGGCCTGTTCGGCCACGGCGCGCAATCCGTCCACGATGCTGCGCACGCGCTCTTCGTCCAGCCGCAGGCGGTCCATCATCGCATCCGACAGCTCCTTTTCGCGGCCATAGTCCATATCGCGCGCGTTGGCTGCTATAATTTCCGCGCGTTGCGTCCAGACATGTTCCGAGGCCGCGATGAGGGCTGCGTGTTTGCGCTCGGCACTGGCGAAGGCGAGCGTCGCGGCAGCCGTTTTGGCACGGGCCCCGATCTCTGCCATCAGCGCCGGAATGTCGTCGAAATCTTTCATGCCACATGTCCCTTGTCGCACTGGAGTGTGCCGGATTTTATGCCTCGGTCGGCGGTATTGCCAGTCAGAAGACGCAACTCAAAGCGCCATATCATCCCGGTGGATCAACGCCGCGCGACCCGGATAGCCCAAAAGCGCCTCGATCTCGGCACTGTGGTGGCCTTTGATCCTTTGCGCCTCGGCGGCGGTATAGCGGCTGAGGCCAAGGCCAAGCTGGTGCCCGTCCGGTCCGATGATTGCGACCGGATCACCCCGCCCAAAAGCACCTGAAACCGCATGAACTCCCGCAGGTAACAGACTGTTTCCTTTTGACAAAGCCTGTGCCGCGCCCGCATCCAATGTGACAGCACCCAAGGGTTTCATGGCAGCAATCCAACGCGTGCGCGCCGCCTGCGGGTCCAGCGTCGCCGTAAACCACGTGGCATTCGCCCCGGTATCGAGCGCCTGAAGCGGGCGCATGTCACCGCCCTGACAAATTGCCATGGCGCAGCCCGCGGCGGTGGCCGTCCTGGCCGCCATCAGCTTAGTTTTCATGCCCCCTTTGGACAGGCCAGAGCCCGCATCACCGGCCTGCGCTTCGATCTGGGGTGTGATCGTGTCGATCACATCGTATCGCGTCGCAGTCGGATCATCGCCGGGATTGGCCGAGTAAAACCCATCTACATCCGACAGCAAAACAAGCTGATCTGCCCCGATGGTTGCCGCGATCTGCGCTGCCAAACGGTCATTATCACCAAAGCGGATTTCATCCGTCGCCACGGTGTCATTTTCGTTCACAATCGGCAGTGCGCCAAGCGCGATCAGCTGTTCGAGCGTGGCGCGGGAATTGAGATAGCGGCGTCGGTCGCGGCTGTCTTCAAGCGTCACAAGGACCTGCGCGGTGGTGATGCCGTGGGGGGCCATCGCCGCCTCGTAGGCGCGCGCCAGACGAATTTGACCCACCGCCGCGGCGGCCTGGGATTGTTCGAGCGCGAGGTCATGTGCGGGCAGTCCCAATACGCCCCGCCCCAAGGCGATAGAGCCTGAAGACACCAGCACCACCTGCACGTCGTGGGATTTGAGCCATTGGACATCCTGCGCCAGACCGTTCAGCCAATCCTGACGCAAGGTGCCGCTTGCGCGATCCACCAACAATGCCGATCCGATTTTGACGACCAGCCGTTTGGCCTTTGTCAGGGGCGCCATGGCTCGATCTCTTCCTGTGGGCGGTGGCGGATGCGGTCATCGTCGATCTCGGCGCGCAAGGCCCGTAGCACCTCGGTGACCCCTTCACGCGCAACGCTGGACATGATCATCACAGGTCCACCAGACATTTTTTCCAATTCTTCTCTTTGGCTTGCGCGTTCTTCCTCATCCAGCGCATCAACCTTGTTCAGCACCGTTATCCGGGGCTTGGCCGCCAGATCACCGCCATAGGCTTCGAGTTCGGTAATGATGGTCTGGTAGTCCTCGGCCACCGTATCGGATGTGCCGTCAATCAGGTGCAAGAGCACCGCACAACGCTCCACATGGCCCAGAAACAGGTCGCCAAGCCCGCGTCCTTCTGAGGCCCCTTCGATCAGGCCCGGAATGTCAGCCACCACGAATTCGACATTGTCCACACCAACCACACCCAGATTAGGGTGCAACGTGGTAAACGGGTAGTCCGCGATCTTGGGGCGCGCGTTGGATGTGGTCGCCAGAAAGGTCGACTTGCCCGCATTGGGCAGCCCCAAAAGACCCACATCCGCAATCAGTTTCAGCCGCAGCCACAGCGTGCGTTCCACACCCTCCTGACCCGGATTGGCGCGGCGCGGGGCCTGGTTGGTGGCGGATTTGAAGTGCAGGTTGCCCCAGCCCCCATTGCCGCCGCGCGCCAGTTCGACCCGCTGCCCCAACTCGGTCATGTCGGCAATGACGGTTTCCTGATCCTCGTCCAGAATTTCGGTGCCTACCGGGACGCGCAGCACGATATCGTCGCCGTCCTTGCCCGTGCGCTGGCGTCCCATACCGGGCACGCCGTTCTTGGCAAAGAAGTGCTGCTGGTAACGAAAATCGATCAGAGTGTTCAGCCCATCCACCGCTTCGGCCCAGACCGAACCACCCGTGCCGCCATCACCCCCGTCGGGGCCGCCATATTCAATGTATTTTTCGCGCCGGAACGAGATACACCCATTCCCGCCTGCACCCGAGCGGATGTAAACCTTGCAGAGATCAAGAAACTTCATGGCGGCGTCCTAGAGGAGTTTGGGCGTCATTGGAATGGGCACGTGAGGGGTTTGCGAAGCAGTACGGTCAAAAGGGGCTCTGCCCCCGGCTGCGCCTCCCCCGCGGTATTTTTGGTCAAAAGAAGGCAGAGGTCAGAGCTTGCGGCTGTAGGTCCATGTGGGCACAGGGGCGTCGCGGGCCACCGAGAAGGATTCCGCGTCGCCCAGATATTCGAAGCCGCAATGGGTCAGCACCCGCGCCGAGGCCGGGTTGTCCTGAAAGACCGAGGCAAACATGTTGGCATTGTCCATCGGGTTGGCCTCGACCAGTGCTTGCACCGCATCCGAAGCCAGCCCCGTGTTCCAGAACGGCGGCGCGACCCAGTATCCGACTTCGGACTGGTTACGGTCCATCCGCTCAAGCGAGATCAGGCCCATGACTTCGGCCCCACCGCTTTTGTGGCCATCCATGGCCCAGACGTCTTCGTCGCGTTCATCTGCCATGGCGCGGGCCACGAAGCCTTCGGTCATGCCGGGTGGGACCGGGTGCGGGATCGAGGTGGTCATGCACGCCACGCGCTTGTCACTGGCATACATTTCAATCAGGCCCATGTCGGACTTGCGCAAGGGCCGCAGCACAAAGCGTTCGGTTTCGATGGTGGGTTGGCTTACGATTTTTTTCATCTCCACTGTCATGTTCCTCCTCCGAACAGAACAAACAGGACGGACGCCACCGTCAGCCCTGCGAGCGTATACATTAGATAGGGTTCCCAAATGGTTCCTGCGAGGGTGCGCGCGATCGTATTGCCCGCCAGCGTCCACAGCGGGTGCAACAGGATCTGCGTGCCCAGCAATATCGCCGCGATCCATGTCGTCGCGATGACAGGATCCGTTCCCGGGGTCACAAAGCTGGTGAACCCCGCCACGATCATCGCCCATGCTTTGGGGTTGAGCGGATGCACGATCAGCCCCGCAGCGAAACCGGGCGCTTTGAGCGCGTCATTGCCTGCCCCAAGACGCAGGTTTGCCACCTTCCACGCCAGCCACATGATATAGACCGCTGAGACCCATTTGAGCGTCTCAAACACCCATGGTGCACGGTCCGCAAGCTCCATCAGGCCAAAGCCTATGGGCCAGATGATCAGTTGCTTGCCCAAGGCGACCCCGGCCACAAATGGCAGCGCGGCCCGAAAGCCATAACGCGCCCCTGTGGCCAGCAGCGCCATGTTCGCTGGTCCGGGCGTGCCCACCTGGCTCGCTGCGAACACTGCAAATGAAGCGACGGCGACGCTCATCAGAGTCGCTCCAGATCGCGGTCGAGCAGACCCATGATCAGATCATCGTGCCAGGCGGCCCCGATGCAGGCAGATTCGCGTTCGCGCCCTTCCTGCACAAAGCCCACCTTGATGTAGGCCGCCGTGGCCCGTTCGTTGAAGGCCAGCACACGGCAGCCAAGCCGGTGCAGGCCCATCGTGTCAAAGGCGTGGGTGGCCAGCAGCCGCATCGCTTCGGTGCCAAAGCCCTTGCCCAGGGCGTTCGGGTCCAGAATGCCGATGGACAGCTGCGCGCGCCGATCCGCGTGATTGATCGAATGCAGGCGCATCGCGCCGATCAGCGCCCCGCCCGCTTCGATAATCCAGGCGTGCGGCGTGTCGATCTGGGACTGCACCCAGGCCTGTGCGGCTTCGGGCGTGATATCCCGGACCTGAGACGGATCTGCGCCGAACATGGCATGGATTTCAGGCGTGTTGCCAAGTGCAAAGCGGGCATCCACATCACTTGACACAGCCGGGCGCAGGGTGACCTGCGGGCCTTTCAAAATGGGTTTGTCGTGTTGGGCCATGATCCTGCCCTCCAAACGCGAAAAAGAAAAAGGGACCGGCGTGTCCGCCGATCCCTGATTTTGTCAAAACCTTTTGGGGTGCGGCTTACTCTGCGGCCTCCGCCACTGGCAGAACCGAAATAAACGTGCGGTTTTTCAGACCCTTATGGAAGGTGACTGAACCGTCAACGGTTGCAAAGATCGTGTGATCCTTGCCCATGCCGACGCCTTCGGCTGGCCAGAACTTGGTGCCGCGCTGACGCACGATGATGTTGCCGGGAATGACCGCTTCACCGCCATATTTCTTGACGCCAAGGCGACGCCCTGCGGAGTCGCGACCGTTACGGGATGAGCCGCCTGCTTTTTTATGTGCCATCTGTGCTCTCCTTTACGCTTTTGCTTTGGCCTGGTCGATCCAGCCTTCACGCTCGATCCGGCCTTTGAAAGACAGTTTCTCGTCCATAGCAGCAACGTCCTCGGGGGTCCATGCCGCGATTTGCGCGAACGTGGTCACACCGGCGGCGTGCAGCTTTTTCTCAAGGGCGGGACCAACACCGGACAGCTCTTTGAGGTCGTCTGCACCTGCGGGAGCCGCTTCAGCTTTCTTGGGAGCCGCTTTTTTGGCGGGCTTGGGGGCTTCGGCCTTGGGCGTTGGCGCGGCTGCAGCGGGCTTTTTGGCTTTGGCGGGCTTGGCATCGCTGACGGCAGGACCGAACCCGGCCCCGTTCACAGCGGCCATCACGCCGGACTTGTCCGCACCCGAGGACAGGATATCGGTGATGCGCAGCAGGGTCAGTTGCTGGCGATGGCCCTTGGTGCGCTTGGACGAATGTTTCCGGCGCCGTTTGACGAAGTTGATCGTCTTGGGGCCTTTGATCTGTTCGATGATTTCGGCCTGCACCCCGGCATCTGCCACGGTGGGCGCGCCAACGATGGGGCTGTCGCCACCAATCATCAGAACGTCATTGAATTGAACTTTGTCACCTGCGTTTGCGGCCAGTTTTTCAACGCGGAGCGTGTCGCCCGATTGAACTTTGTACTGTTTGCCGCCGGTTTTGAGAACCGCGAACATGGGTCTTTTCCTTTGTCTGCCGCGTTCTGTGGCCCCGGAGTTCCGGTGTTTGTGACCCTTGCATTCAAAGGTCGCCTCGAACAGCGCGCCCCCATCCGGAGCGTCATTAAAACGAAACGAGCCAGCAAGAACGCTGGCCAGTTGTGCGGGCTTATTGTCAGATCACACCGCCAAGTCAAGCGCTATCGGGATCACAGCTCATTTTCAGGCATCAAGGCGCCTGCGGCCTGCCCCAATCCGTAAGACAGCGTCGCATAGCTTTGAGCAAAGGCGTCAAACAAGGCATCATCAAGGGCCTGCCCGACATCAGTTGCCCAGAACCCTGTATAGGTCTCGATCTCGTCTGCGGTCATGGGCGACTGGATCAGCGTGTAATAGCCGTGCAGCCACGCGCTCGTCTCTTCCATGATGGCCGGACGTTGGGCTTCCACATCCGGCGGGGTGGCGCTGCGCAACGATGTTTCGGCGATCCCGGCAAAGAACGCGGTCTGGGCCATGACAGCGGCATCAGTGTTGCGTGTGACAAGGTCCCGCAGATCCAGAAATTGGGTGACGGCAGGGCCTGCCCCGGCACCGGCGGCGCGGGCGGCCGCCTCAAGGTCCGGGTTCTGCATCGCCTGACGGGCCTGCACTTCGAGATCGATGATCTTGACCCCGATATCGCTTTCAAAGAACAGCAGCGCCTGAGCGGTGGTGCTCTCATCCAGCATTTCGGCCATGGCGTCCTGCAATTCGGCCCGCAGGCGCGCAGGATCGTACAGCTTGCGCACCGTTTCAGCCCAGACCGTGCCCCCCTGCCCTTGCAACATCGTGTCGTTGATCGCGGTTCCCGACTCGATCCCGTCCTGCGAGAAGGCGGTGATCAACGCGGGCACGCCCATCGCCTCGATCAGCCGATCCACATCCGGATTGGCAAGGGCCGCACTTGCGCTCAGGCACAGCGCGGCAAAGGCTGTGCGCAGCGGTCTCATAACTCCTGGCTCGGCTGAAGGCGTTGCATCGCACTGGCCAGTGCCTCGAACCGGTTGGCCATGATCTCGTATTGCACCGCATTCATCAGGTCATAGACGCGGCGCATTTTGGGATGTTCGAGTGCCTTGGCATATTCCAGCACCTCGTCATCCGAGAACGCCTGATAGGTATAGGCCCCACCGCTGATTGCCCCCTGCTCGATGCTCTCTTTCAGCGCCTCTTCGTCCGCTGAGAGAAGCTCACGCAAGTCCGGCTCGTCCATCTGCAACTCGATCACACCCGCACCGGATGCGGCCAGCAGAAAGCGCACCTGCACCTCCTGAATGGCACGCACCGCAGTGCCCGCACTGTCCGATGCCGCGTTCATCCGCTTGATATAGTCAAGGCGCGGGCTGTCGAGCGCCTCAAGACCCGCCACGATCGCCTCACCGCTTTCCTGTTTCAGCGCGTCATCCTCTTTCATATGCGAGGCGTTCTCCGCCTCCACGAGGCGCTGGCCCAGATCGGTGGCGTAAAACTCTGCCGCGTGGGTCAGCATATCGTCCTCAAGGGTCTCCTCGAGGATATCGAGGGCCATGTCGTGCATCGTGTCAGTGGCAAAGACTTCGGTTGTGAGCCGCGTCCACTCGGTGCCGAAATCCTCGGCCTCAAGGCCCAGCATCTGGGGGGCGGAACTGGCTGACAGGCGGATGCTTTCCAGCGCCACATCAAAGCCCGTCACCTCAAGAAAGTCCTGCAACTTGGCCCGGTCCGCCGCCAGAACAGCACCCGGCAGGGTCAGGCAAAGGGTCAAAACGGTCAGGCCATAACGAAGTGCGCGCATGTCTATCCTCTTACGTGATGTGGCGAGTTCCAACTAAAGTGGCGGTGAGGGGCGGCAATGTCACCCCCAGTGGCCGAAATTTCGCGTGTGCCACGGGCGTTCATGGCCTGTCGCGCCACAGATGCACCGGTCAGTGCAAAAAGCGTCTTGCCCTTGGCTCACAGAGGCTCTAGTTGGGCGCACCAGACCCCCGCGGAGAGGTGCCGGAGTGGTCGAACGGGGCGGTCTCGAAAACCGTTGAGCCTTCACGGGTTCCCAGGGTTCGAATCCCTGTCTCTCCGCCATCTTCTTTCTTGCGCTACCGCCTTCGGCTACTTGAGCGCGGTGGCTCGGGTCCGGACTTTGTCCGAACCACTCCGCCATTCTTTCTTTGTAGCACCAATGACTTTAGCGGCCCAAGCGCACCTTGCCTTTGGCTGCACCATTCACCGCGCCATCCGATACACCGTGCCATTTCCGACCGAGATGAACAGGATGCTCCCGTCTGGTGCCTCCACGATGTCACGTACGCGCGCCGTTTCGTCCCCTTCGATCTGTTCGACCTCGCGCGCATCTTCACCCGATATCTCAAGGCGCGAGATATAGTTGAACTTGAGCGAGCCGACGAACATGTCACCCTTCCATTCCGGAAACATATCACCCTGATAGACCATCAATCCAGACGGCGCGATGGAGGGGTCCCAATAGTGCGCGGGCTGCTCCATTCCCGGGGCGGACGTGCCATCGCCGATCTTGCCGCCTGAATAATGCACGCCATAGGAAATCACCGGCCAGCCGAAATTCGCACCCTTTTGCACGCGGTTCACCTCGTCCCCGCCGCGCGCCCCATGCTCGGCGGTCCACAATGTGCCCTGCGCATCCAGACCCGCCCCTTGGGGGTTGCGGTGGCCATAGGACCAGATCTCGGGCAGCACATCCGCCTGCCCCACAAACGGATTGTCGTCCGGCACCGTGCCGTCGCGATTCACCCGCACAATCGAGCCGTTGTGCAGGGTCCGATCCTGCGCAGAAGGGCGGTCGCCGCGATCCCCGATGGTCACATAGAGCTTGCCATCCGTGCCCTCGACCACACGACTGCCAAAATGGCGGTTGGTGTTGCCCCCCGGCGCGCTTTCAAACAGGTCGCGCAGGTTTTCAAGGCGGCTGCCATCCGTGCTCAACTCCGCCGCGGCCAGCGCCGTGCCGGACCCACCGCCTTGCGGTTTGGAATAGGTCAGGAAAAGGGTGCGCGTGGTCGCAAAATCACGGGCCAGAGTGATGTCGAGCAAACCGCCTTGCCCCTCAGCCGCCACACGCGGAACACCCCGCACCCGAGAGGCAGCACTGTCAGCGATGCGCACAAGGTTGCCGGCCCGCTCGGTCACCAAAAGACTGCCATCGGGCAATTGCACGACGGCCCATGGCTGATCCAGCCCGGTGACCACCGCAGCGGTGGTCACACCGCCCTGGTCGGTGTTCAGCGCCAGTACGATCCCGGGGGTCATCATAGCTGCACATATCAACAGTGTTCGCATTTTGGCTCTCCTTTGACGGGTTTTCTTTCAAGGTAGAGAGATCGCCCCCCACATCCACCCACATTCCCGTGGGTCACGGCCCATTATTCGACTTTTCATTTGGATTTTCGGCGCATAGGCTCCGCGCCAGGAAAAAATTCCACAGGGAGTAACGAAATGAAAAAATTGATGATGGCTTCGGCCGCAACGGCTCTGATGGCGGGCACCGCATTTGCGGATGGCCACGCCACAGAGGTCAAGATCGGCGTAATTCTCGGTTTCACCGGGCCGCTGGAATCGATCACACCCGCCATGGGCGCAGGTGCTGAAATGGCAATGGCCGAGGTGACCGCATCCGGCGCGCTGCTGGATTCCGCGACCGTTACATCGGTGCGCGGTGACAGCACATGTATCGATGCGGGTGCGGCGACGGCTGCCGCCGAACGTCTGATCACATCGGATGGCGTGCACGGCATCATGGGCGCGGATTGCTCGGGTGTGACCGGCGCGATCCTGCAAAACGTGGCCCGTGCGAACGGAGTTGTGATGATTTCACCCTCCGCCACATCGCCCGGTCTGTCGACAGCCGAAGATGACGGGCTGTTCTTCCGCACAGCCCCTTCGGACGCGCGTCAGGGCGTGATCATCACCAACATCCTCCAGGATCGCGGTGTGAACGAAGTCGCGTTGACCTACACCAACAACGACTACGGCAAGGGTCTGGCGGATGCGTTCCAGGCCGAGTTCGAAAAAGCCGGTGGCACCGTCACGATTTCGGCAGCCCATGAAGACGGCAAGGCAGACTACTCTGCTGAAGTCGGCGCATTGGCCTCGGGTGGCGGTGAAACGCTGGTTGTCGCGGGCTATGTCGACCAAGGTGGGTCGGGCATCGTGCGCGCCGCTCTCGACACAGGCGCGTTCGACACGTTCTACTTCCCCGACGGGATGGTGGGTGCCAAGCTGAACGAGAACTTCGGCGAAGAGCTGAACGGATCCTATGGTGCCTATCCCGGCACGGACAGCCCCGGCGCGGCAAGCTTTGTCGAACTGGCCGAAGCGGCTGGTTTTGATGGCACAGGTGCCTTCGCACCCGAAAGCTATGACGCCGCTGCCCTGCTGATGTTTGCAATGCAGGCCGCCAACTCGACCGACAGCGCCGCGTACAAAGAGCACGTGTTTGACGTGGCCAACGCGCCCGGCGTGCAGATCTTCCCCGGTGAGCTGGCCAAGGGTCTGGAGCTGATCAAGGCAGGCGAAGACATCGACTATGTCGGTGCCTCGGCTGTGGAACTGATCGGCCCCGGTGAATCGGCGGGCAACTATCAGGAAATCGAATTTGCCGACGGCGTCTATTCGACCATCAAATACCGCTGATCGAAAGATCGGCGAACAAGCAGCCCGAGGCGAAATCCTCGGGCTGTTTCAATATCTTGAAGACCGCTTTTAAAGCTGCGCAAGGCACAATCGGGGAAATATATGATTGTCGTTGACGACATTCACAAACATTTTGGCGGCTTTCACGCGGTGGACGGGGCAACCCTGACCATTGAACCGGGATCCATCACCGGGCTGATCGGTCCGAATGGCGCAGGAAAGACCACACTTTTCAATGTGATCGCAGGTGTTCTTCAACCAACGTCGGGCCGTGTCACCATGGACGGTGAGGATATCACCGGCCTGCCGCCCCACACACTGTTTCACAAGGGGCTGTTGCGCACCTTCCAGATCGCGCATGAGTTTTCTTCGATGAGTTGCCGCGAGAACCTGATGATGGTGCCGGGCGATCAGGTGGGCGAAACGCTCTGGAATACATGGTTCGGGCGCAAGCGGATCGCGGATGCCGAACGTGCGCTGGCGGCCAAGGCCGATGAGGTCCTTGAATTCCTCACGATCGAACATCTGGCCGATCACAAGGCCGGTCAGGTGTCGGGCGGGCAGAAAAAGCTGCTCGAACTCGGGCGGACCATGATGGTGGACGCCAAGATCGTGTTTCTGGACGAGGTTGGCGCGGGTGTGAACCGCACCCTTCTGAACACCATTGGCGACGCGATCTTGCGGCTCAATCAGGAGCGCAACTACACCTTTGTGGTGATCGAACATGACATGGATTTCATCGGTCGCATTTGCGACCCCGTGATCTGCATGGCCGAGGGCAAGGTCTTGGCCGAAGGCACCCTGGCTGAGATCAAGGCCAACGAACAGGTCATCGAGGCCTATCTGGGCACGGGCCTGAAAAACAAAGACAAGGTGGGCGCATGATCCTGTTTCGAATTGGCACAGCCAATCCGACCGATGCGAGGGGCGCTGCCCCTCGCGCTCCCCGCGGTATTTCTGGTCAAAAGAAACATAACCGGTCTTGGGGAGGTGACGCATGAGCGGCGATCCCTATCAGGACACCCGCGGCAATCGCGATGCTTCGATTGCGAATCCCAAAGGGGCCGGGGCGTTGCGCCCCTCACCCGGCACAGGTCAGGTGATGGACACAGGTTCGGCCTTTCTGATCGGGGATACGATGACGGGCGGGTACGGCGCGGGCCCCGACATCCTGCATGACTGCACGATTGCGGTGAACCCGGGCGAGATTGCCGTGATTGTCGGCCCCAACGGTGCGGGCAAATCCACCGCAATGAAGGCGGTGTTCGGGATGCTGAATGTACGCCAGGGGTCGGTGCGGCTGGATGGTGAGGATATCACATCCCTGTCCCCCCAGGACCGGGTCAGCAAGGGCATGGGGTTTGTGCCCCAGACCTCGAACATCTTTACCTCGATGACCGTCGAGGAAAACCTGGAGATGGGGGCCTTTATCCGTCGTGACGATTTTCGGAGCACCATGGCGCAGGTCTATGATCTGTTCCCGATCCTCAAGGAAAAACGCAATCAGGCCGCCGGCGAGTTGTCGGGCGGCCAACGCCAGCAGGTCGCCGTGGGCCGCGCGCTGATGACCCAGCCCAAGGTGTTGATGCTGGATGAGCCGACGGCTGGCGTCAGCCCCATCGTCATGGACGAGCTGTTTGACCGGATCATCGAGGTGGCCCGCACCGGCATCCCGATCCTGATGGTGGAACAGAACGCCCGCCAAGCCCTTGAGATCGCGGACAAAGGCTATGTTCTGGTGCAGGGGCGCAATGCGTTTACGGGGACGGGCAAGGAATTGCTGGCCGATCCCGAAGTGCGCAAATCGTTTTTGGGGGGATGAGGATGAGTCTTCGCATCTTTGCTACCGCCTTCGGCATACTGACGGCTGTCCCGGTCGCTGCGAACACCTATGCCTGTCAGAGCAATGAATTTTGCGTTTGTGAATCGGAGAAAGGCTGCCTTGGACTGGAGCAATATTTGCCGGATGCGCCAAAGCAAATCTGCGCTCAGAACACCCGTACGTTTGAGGCGATTGTGCGCTCACGTGGGATCGACGTCAAAGGCAAAGACATTGATATCTCTTTCAAGGAAGCACGCCCGCATTTCAACGATTTCGATTGGTACCAGGCCGGCGCAACGGCGGATCGTGGGTTGATAAACTTGAGCTGCAATAATGAGAGTGTTCAGGCTGATTTCGTACTCCGGCAGATGGCAGAAAATTCGGCTAACAACCATGTCTGGAAATATGCCGGAACCTGTAAGGTGATCGAATAATGGACCTCCTAAACGCCATTGTGGCTCTCTCGAACTTTGTTCTGATCCCGGCCATTGCCTACGGCTCGCAGCTGGCCCTTGGCGCGCTTGGGGTCACGCTGATTTACGGCATCCTGCGGTTTTCGAACTTCGCCCATGGCGACACGATGGCCTTCGGCACGATGTGCACGATCCTTGTCACATGGGCCTTTCAGAGTATCGGGATCTCCGGCGGGCCGCTGCCCACGGCCCTGCTCGCCCTGCCCTTTGGCATTGCGGGCTGTGCGGCGCTGATCCTCGCGACCGACCGGGGCATCTACAAATTCTACCGGACCCAAAAGGCCAAGCCGGTGATTTTTGTCATCGTCTCGCTTGGGGTGATGTTCATAATGAATGGCCTTGTGCGCTTTATCATCGGCCCTGACGATCAGCGGTTTTCGGATGGGGAGCGGTTCATCATTTCAGTGCGTGACTTCAAGGCGCTGACGGGGCTGAAGGAGGGGCTGGCGATCAAGACGACCCAAGGCATCACGGTGATCACTGCCGTGATTGTGGTAGCGCTGCTGTTTTATTTCCTCAACCGCACGCGCACGGGCAAATCCATGCGCGCCTATTCCGATAACGAAGACCTCGCGCTGCTGTCAGGCATCAATCCCGAACGGGTTGTGATGGTCACATGGCTGATCGTGGCGGCGTTGGCGACGATTGCGGGTGTGCTCTATGGGCTTGATAAGTCCTTCAAGCCATTCGTTTATTTCCAGCTTCTGTTGCCGATCTTTGCTGCGGCCATCGTGGGTGGGCTTGGATCCCCCATCGGGGCCATCGCGGGGGGCTTTGTAATCGCATTTTCCGAAGTCACCATCACTTATGCCTGGAAGAAGGTTGCCACCTACGCCCTGCCCGACGCGCTGGCACCGGACGGCTTGGCGCAGCTTTTGTCGACCGACTACAAATTTGCGGTCAGCTTTGTGATCCTGCTGATCGTGCTGCTTTTTCGGCCCACGGGTCTGTTCGCGGGGAAATCGGTATGACCGACACGCAACGCAATATCCTCTATTTCGGGTTCATCGCCGTGCTGATCATTGGCACCGGCTTTATCCAAAGTTGGAACTCGGCGCTGTTTGTGCTGAATTTTGGGCTGATTTCGGCGATCATGGCCCTGGGTGTAAACCTGCAATGGGGCTTTGCCGGGCTGTTTAATGTCGGCATCATGGGCTTTGTCGCCCTTGGCGGCCTTGCGACCGTGTTGATTTCCATGCCGCCCGAGCCGGAGGCCTGGGCGGCCGGGGGCACGCGTGTCATCATCTCACTGATCTTGGGTGCGGCCACAATCGTGGGTGCGATCCTCGCATATGGCGCGCTGCCCAAGGGGCGCATGCGCACCATCGCAATGATTGCCATCCTGTTCATCGGTTTTTTTGTCTACCGCGCCGTCTTTGATGGTGGCGTACAGGCGGTCGAGGCGATCAATCCGGCCAATGCGGGCTATCTGGGCGGGCTTGGCCTGCCGGTGCTGATCGCATGGCCCGTGGGCGGATTGCTGGCTGCGGGGGCGGCGTGGATTATCGGCAAGACGGCCTTGGGCCTGCGCTCGGACTACCTTGCCATCGCAACCCTCGGCATTGCGGAGATCATTATTGCGGTCCTCAAGAACGAGGATTGGCTGGCGCGCGGTGTCAAGAATGTCGTCGGCCTGCCCCGCCCTGCCCCCTACGAAATCAACCTGCAAAACGATCCCGCCTTTGTTGAACAGGCCGCGGGCTTTGGGCTGGATCCGGTCTTTGCCTCAACTATCTGGGTCAAGCTGATCTATGCGGGTCTTTTTGCGGCCGTACTGATCGTGCTGTTCGTGCTGGCCCAACGGGCGCTGCATTCCCCCTGGGGGCGGATGATGCGCGCGATCCGCGACAATGAGGTCGCCGCCGAGGCCATGGGCAAGGACGTGACCGCGCGCCACTTGCAGGTGTTTGTGCTCGGCTCGGCGATCTGCGGAATTGCGGGGGCGATGATGACGACGCTGGACGGACAGTTGACGCCCGGCACCTACCAGCCGCTGCGCTTTACCTTCCTTGTGTGGGTGATGGTGATCGTGGGCGGATCGGGCAACAATCTGGGCGCGGTCTTGGGCGGCTTCCTGATCTGGTGGCTCTGGGTGATGGTCGAGCCGATCGGTCTGGGCCTGATGCAATTGGTGACGTCGGGCATGGCCGAAGGGTATTGGCTGCGCACTCATCTGCTGGAGTCGGCGGCGCACATGCGGTTGCTGACGATGGGGCTCGTGTTGCTGCTGGTGCTGCGGTTCAGCCCGCGCGGGTTGATCCCGGAGCGTTAGGTTCGGGCTCGGCGAGCGTGGGTACGGATCGGGGTCAATTGGGCGGACAAACTGAGTATTCGTAGCCTTTGCGCCAACGCCCGCTTTGCGGGATTTACTGCCGTTCAAGAAAAATCAATCAACGTCGGCTTTTTAAAAACTATTTGACCGTAGAATCTACAACCTGGGCTCTCCCTGAATTTTACCACTTGATTAATTAACTAAGTAGTTTATTATATGTGACATGAACCATTCCGATCAACTTGACGCGACCTTTGCCGCGCTGGCCAATCCAACTCGGAGAGCAATCCTTGCGCATTTGGCGCAGGGCGAAGCGACGGTGAATGCGTTGGCAGAGCCATTCGACATGAGCCTGCCTGCGATCTCGAAACACATCCGTGTTCTCGAAAATGCTGGCCTAATCACACGTGGGCGCGACGCGCAATTTCGTCCCTGCACATTGAATACACAGCCACTAGAAGTCGTCGCCAACTGGACCGATCAATATCGCCACATTTGGGATGCGCGCTTTGATGTGATGGCCGGTATTCTCCAAACAATGAAAGACACAAACGATGAGTGAACAACCAAACTGGGTACGGGTAGAGCGTGAATTCGATGCGCCCATCGAAACGGTCTGGAGCATGTGGGTTGATCCGGACATGTTCAAGAAATGGTATGGACCGATGGGCATGTCAGTGCCGACAGCGGAAATGAATGTTGTCGTGGGGGGCATTCGGAAGGTTTGTATGGAAATGACATCACCAGAGCGCACGATGTCGATGTGGTTCACCGGTGTCTATAAAGAAGTCAATCGGCCATCCCGCCTCGTCTACACAGAAAGCATGTGCGACGCAGACGGCACGATTATTTCGCCGCAAAGCATGGGCATGCCAGAGGGCCATCCTGACATCACCGAAGTAATCGTCGAGCTGAGTGAAACGGATGGTAAGACGCGCGTGACGATGGTTCATGTTGGCGTTGTTGCCGGAACTGCCGGGGATGGCGGATGGAACCAAGCCATCGACAAATTGGCAGACCTCCTGGGAAAGCCAGAATGATGGCCACAACTGTACATGCCGTATCAGTCCTTGCATTTATGGGCGTCAGCTTTGCGGCGCAGGGTCTGTCCCATTTCATGGTGAACAAGGATCATTTCGCGGCGATATCCTATTTGCGCGAAAATCCGATCATTCCAATGGGTTTTGCTGCGATGGTTATGCAGGGGCTGATTATGTCAGTTGCTTTGCGCGCATGGCGGGAAGGCGACGCTACGATTGCGAATGGCTTCGCGATTGCTGCTGCCTTTGGCGTCTTCCTGATCGCCTACATCACTTTGGTCGAACCTGCAAAGTACGAAACGCCGGACATATTCGCATGGATCAGAGTTGAAGCGTTCGTTGGTCTTGTGCAGTTCTCGGCTTTCGGCATCCTTTTGGGGCTCATCCACAGCAAGCTTGGCTGACAAACACCGACAAGGCATCCTCCGACCCGACCTCAGGGTGCCTCTTGCGAACCGAATCCGGCGCTTATGTTGCCAGATGAGAAAACTCAAGGAGCCAGAAATGAGCGACGTTGCGACACCGCATGTCCGCTGGAAGCCGATCCCCCGCGGCCTCAAGGTGCTATCGATTGTCATGGTACTATGGGCAATTGGGTCGGCTATGAACCTACCGACCTTGATGGCGAAAGGATTGCCCGTGTTGGGCACGTTCGTATTTGGAACCACCGCCCTCCTTGTAGTAATGTTTCTCGATTTCATTGGACCATTGGTATTCTTCTACGCTTTGTGGAACAGAAAACCCTGGGGGCTTCCTTGGGCTTTTTTCTACATTGGTCTGTTCCTTCTAAATGGGGGTGTCGCGTTATTTACTTTGGCGGATCAGCTTGGAATGACACAGATCGCGATACCGAACCTTGTCAGCATGGTTTTCCTTGCTCTGATCTACTGGAATAGGTCTTATTTTGCTGTTTTGAACCAATAGCCCTTTGCCCAGTATCAATCCGGCTTGGCTTGGCTCAAATTACCGTAACTTCATAGTTAACGTTCATGCTACCCAAAGCATCCGTGACTCTGGGCTCAGAGCGGGCCTCGAATGCGGCGCAGCATCGCTGTTGTCCAAGCTGTTTGCTACGACGAGAACGGCCCCGAACAGCCGTCCACCTTCACCGCCCCTTGAACAGTCCGCCCAATATCCCGCGCACCATGCGCCTGCCGGTCACCCCTGTCAGTTCCTTCACCACCATCTTGGTCATCGCCTCACCAAAGCCGGGCGCGGATCGTGTGTTGCGCGAGGTGGAGCGTGTCACGCGGGTGCCCGCATACCGCCGACCTGCGTTAAATTCACGCAAGACAGGCCCGCCTTCTTCGGCCTTTTCCTCGGACATAGCGGCCTCGCTTGCCGCCTTGTCAGCACGGGCCTTGAGAATTTCGAAGGCCGATTTTCGATCAAGGGGTGCGTCGTATTTCCCGGCCATGTCGCCTGCCGCCATATGTGCGGCACGCTCGGCCTTGGTGACCGGGCCCAACTGGGATGAGGGGGGCCGGATCAACGTACGCTCGACGATCCCCGGCACGCCTTTCTTTTGCAGCATGGACGTCACGGCCTCGCCCACGCCAACTTCGCGAATGGCCTCTTCGGTCGAAAAACGGGGGTTCTCGCGATACGTCTCGGCCGCCATGCGCAATTCCTTGCGGTCCTTGGCGGTGAAGGCGCGCAAGGCGTGCTGAAAGCGGTTGCCAAGCTGGCCCAGAATATCCTCGGGCACATCCGCCGGGTTTTGCGTGATGAAATAGACCCCCACCCCTTTGGAGCGGATGAGGCGGGCGACCTGTTCAACCTTGTCGACAAGCGCCTTGGGGGCGTCCTCGAACAGCAGATGCGCCTCGTCAAAGAAAAAGACCAGCTTGGGTTTGTCCGGGTCACCCACCTCGGGCAATTCCTCGAACAGTTCCGACAGCAACCACAACAGGAAGGTCGCATAAAGGCCGGGTGCACCCATCAGCTTGTCCGCGGCGAGGATGTTGATCATGCCGCGCCCGTCCGCATCCGCACGCATCAGGTCCGCGAGTTCCAGCGCCGGTTCGCCAAACAGGCCCGCCCCGCCCTGATTTTCGAGCACCAGCAGGCGGCGCTGGATGGCCCCGATGGATTGGGTCGACACATTGCCATAGCGCAAGGACAGCGATTTCGCATTCTCACCGATCCACACCAGCAGCGCTTGCAGGTCCTTGAGGTCCAGCAGCGGCAGGCCCTCCTCATCCGAGAGACGGAAGGCAATGTTGAGAATGCCCTCTTGTGCCTCGGTCAACTCCAGCAGCCGGGCCAGCAGCAAGGGGCCCATTTCGGTGATCGTGGTGCGCACCGGGTGGCCCTGATCACCAAACAGATCCCAGAACGTGACGGGACAAGCGTGATAGGCATAATCCGCAAAGCCGATCTTGGCCGCGCGTTCGGTGAAGGGGCCGTGCAATTTGTGCTCTGGCGTGCCGGACTTGGCGAGGCCGGACAGATCCCCTTTGACGTCTGACAGGAACACCGGGACGCCTGCATTGGAAAACCCTTCGGCGAGGATTTGCAAGGTCACAGTCTTACCCGTGCCCGTCGCCCCGGCGATCAGTCCGTGACGGTTGGCATATTTCAGGGTCAATCCTTGGGACGTGCCGTAGTCCAGGCCGCCGCCGCCGATAAAGATGTCGTCGCTCATGTGTGTTAACCTTTTGTCCATGGGCACTGTCGCCCCGACCATACAAAGTTAACACTTGGGTGCCATAGTGTTCTTGTTCCCGCCTACGAGTCCTCCTGGCGTGGAACATTTCCTCCCTGTCAGACTGGCCGCGCCTTGTGCGCGGCCTTTTTTCCAAACACGCGCTGGCACAGAATGTGACCGGATTGGCACGGATTAGCTGTTGACCGCTGACAGGTCCTCTCGTAACGTCACCACCAATAAGTCGGCCAGTCCGACGGGGAGAAAAATACTTGAAAAAGGGGGCTTTGGGGCCTCCTTTTTTGCGTTTCAGCGTTCGTCCGCCGTGCCTGCATCAAATCTTTACGCTTTGGCCCTGACAGCGGGTTCCGGGCGTGCTATCTCGCCTGCAAAATGAAACAAGACGGATCTGATATGCGTATTTCTCTGATTGCCTTGTCGATGGCATTTTTGTTGCCTGCCGCGCTGATGGCACAATCCACAGACACCGAAACCACAGATACAGACGCGCCCGCCACCGAGGCAGAAGCCGACGCCGGGACCGGCGGGTCCTCGATCGAGGATCAGCTGAGCCTTGGTGAAGACGCCAGCGGCCCGCAGGTGGGCCAGAACTATGTCGCCGAGAAGATTGGCGATTGGGAAATGCGCTGCATCAGGACCGAAGACGGCGAAGACCCCTGCCAGATGTATCAGCTGATGCAGGATGACGAGGGTACGCCGGTCGCCGAAATCTCGATCTTCCGCCTGCCCGAAGGTGGCCGTGCCGTTGCGGGTGCCACGATCATCGTTCCACTGGAAACCTCGCTGCCCCAGCAATTGACCATTCAGGTCGATGGTGGTCAGGCGCGCCGGTATCCTTATGCGTTCTGCAATTCCATCGGGTGCTATTCGCGCGTGGGCATGGTTGCCGAAGAGGTGGCCTCGTTCAGGAATGGCAACGCGGCCAAGGTGACCTTGGTACCAGCACAGGCTCCCGACCAGAAGGTCGAACTGGAATTGTCGCTGACCGGCTTCACAGCGTCCTACAACAAGACGACAATCGCGCAGAACTGAGCGCTGTTGATTGCATCTTTGAAAGGCCATCCCGCGATCCGGGGTGGCCTTTTCGCGTTTCAGACCCGGCGCATGGCAATGACCGCGTTCATACCCCCGAAAGCAAAGGCATTTGACAGGGCCACATCGATCTTGGTCTCGCGCGCTTCGTTTGGCACAACGTCAAGCGCACACTCGGGGTCAGGCTCCTCGTAGCCGATGGTGGGTGCAATCACCCCGTCGCGCAGCGCCATGATGCAGGCCAGCAATTCGACAGCCCCGGTGCCGCCAATCAAGTGCCCGTGCATGGATTTGGTAGATGAGATCATCAGCTTGTCCGCATGCGGCCCAAACACATCCGCCACAGCGGCGCATTCGGTCTTGTCGTTGGCGGCGGTGCCGGTGCCATGCGCATTGATATAGCCGACCTGATCGGCATTAATGCGGGCATCGGCCAAAGCCCCTGACATGGCCCGCGCCGCCCCATTCTTGGACGGCATCACGATATCTGCGGCATCCGAGGACATCGCAAACCCGACCACCTCGCACAGGATATCCGCACCCCGCGCACGGGCGCGTTGATACTCTTCGAATACGAACACCCCCGCCCCTTCGCCCTGCACCATACCGTTGCGATTGGCCGAAAACGGACGGCACGCGTCCTTGGACATGACGCGCAAACCTTCCCACGCCTTGACCCCGCCAAAGCACAGCATGGATTCCGATCCGCCTGTCACCATGGCCGGGGCCATGCCCGTGCGCACCATCTGAAAGGCCTGGGCCATGGCGTGATTGGACGAGGCACAGGCCGTCGAGACGGTAAAGGATGGGCCCTTGAGGTTATATTCCATGCTCACATGAGAGGCCGCGGCATTGTTCATCAACTTGGGCACGACAAAGGGATGCACCCGGTTCTTGCCCTCTTCATATACTGAGCGATAATTGGCATCCCACGTGCTGACGCCGCCGCCTGCGGTGCCCAGAACGACCCCCGATTTCGCCGCAAGTTCGCCTGTAAAGGTCAGCCCGGATTGCGCGATGGCCTCTTTGGCGGCGGCCAGCGTGAATTGGGTAAAGCGGTCATAGAGGCTCATCTGTTGGCGGTTGTAGCGCCCTTCGGCCTCAAACCCGTGCACCTGACCGCCAATCTTGATCGACAGCCGGTCCACATCCTGAAAGTCAAGCGCACCAATCCCGCAGCGCCCCTCGCGCATCGCCTCAAGCGTGTCGGCAACATCGTGACCAAGGGCGTTGACCGTGCCGGCCCCCGTGATGACAACGCGGTGCATCAGGGGATCTCGCCCGCGATCAACGTCTCGATCCCGGCAATAATCGAGCGCACGGTCGAGATATCAAAATCGCTTTTGGTCGGCTCGTTGGCGTTGAAGGGGATCGATATGTCGAACTCTTCTTCGATCGCAAATATGCTTTCGACCAACCCCAGACTGTCAATCCCGAGATCCTCAAGCGTACTGTCCAGATGGACATCACCCGGTTCAAGCACCGCCTGTTCAGCGACGATTTCAATCACCTTGTCCTGCACGCTCATGGCAGCCGCCCCTTTGCCCGTTCTGGCGTTGATTTAGTCACTGGGGTCCGCCTTGAAAACCGCTTTCTTGAGGTCTGCGATGTCGCGCAAATAGCGGGGCAGTCGGCGCAGGGCCTTGTAAGTATCGATCTGCCCTTTCATTTCGGTGGCGGGATAGCCCATCATCACCTTTCCCGTATGCACCGAACTCAGCACTTTGGAACCCGCGGTGATCACCACCCGATCCCCGATTTTCAGATTATCAGCAACGCCGACCTGTCCGGCACAGACCACGAAATTGCCCATCGTGGTGGACCCTGCGATGCCGACCAGAGCGCAAAGCAGATTGTCGGTGCCGATGACCACATTATGCCCGATTTGAACCAGCGCGTCGATTTTGGTGCGCGCGCCGATGCGGGTCGCGCGGATGGTGCCATTGTCGACCGTCGTATTTGACCCGATTTCGACATCATCCGCAATCTCGACGCTGCCGAGGCTCGCGATCCGGGCCCAGGCCTGGTCTGCGCTCTCCCCCTGCTCGCCAAGGGTTTCGCGCACCGACTCGGCTCCACTTTTTTCCGGCGTCACAAAGGAAAACCCGTCGCCTCCGACGCGCGCGCCGGGGTGGGCGATGAACCGTGCCCCGATCCGCACCTTGGCCCCGATGCTGACATGTTCGCGCAAGAAGGTCCCCGGCCCCAGATGCGCTTGCCAGCCGACATAACAGAGCGGTCCGATCACCGACCCGTCGCCAATCACTGCCTCCGCACCGATCACCGCCCCCGGGCCGATGCTCACACCCGCCCCGATTTGGGCTGTAGGGTCGATGATTGCCGCGCCGTGAATGCCGGGCGCAAAGCCTTGGCCCTGATCCATCATAGACGTCAGCCGCGACATCGCAAAGCGCGGGCGCACAGGCAGGATCGCAGCCTTGAGGCCGAGGGCCTGCCAATCCGCATCCGCCCAGAGCATTGCGGCTTCGGCCCGGCCCTCTTTCAAGGTCGCGGCGTATTTTGGTGTCCCCGCGAGTGCGAGGTCGCCGACACCGGCATCGCCCGGCTCCGCCAATGCGGTTATGGTCAGGCTTGTGTCACCCACGGCCTGTGCCTCAAGGGCGGTGGCCAAAGCGCCAATCGTATATTGCATCAATGCCCCCTCATGTTCAGGGGCATGACTTACCCCTGAACCGCGCGCAGAGCCACCCCCGCATTGGACAGCTCACGCCAGACCTTGGCATCCCGGCCATAGATGTCGCGGCGGTATTGGGTGTGCCCTTTGGCAGTGGTAAAGGCGGTGCGGTAGATGATGTGCACCGGCACGGGCGACTTCAGATCAACCCGCGTTTCGCGGCCCGTGGCCAGCACCGACTGAAAATACTTTTCCGGGTTGGCTTCCTGCTTGGCCAGCAGCGCGTAGGCAAAGTCGAACGGATCAGCCAGACGCACGCAGCCATGGCTATAGGCACGCACCTCGCGACCAAAGAGGTTCTTGGCCGGTGTGTCATGCAGATAGATGTTATGCACGTTGGGGAACATGAATTTCACCAACCCCAATGCGTTGCCTTTGCTGGGCGGTTGGCGCATCGCGAAGGGGAACGTCTTCTCGGTATATTGCGAGAAATTCACAGCACCCCGGTTCACTTTGCGCCCTTTGCTGTCGGTAATTTCAATGTGCTTGACCGCATTGCGGTTGCGTTTCAGCGCAGGCAGATACTCCTTGGTAACAATGGAGCGGGGAACATACCAGCTTGGGTTGATCACCATGAATTCCATCACATCGGAGAATTCAGGCGTCGGGCGATCATCCTTGTTGGCCCCAACCACCGAACGCGTCTGGAACGTGACCTTGCCATTGTCGATCACCTTGGCGGTAAAATCGGGGATGTTCACCAGAATGTGGCGTTTGCCACGCTCCTGATTGACCCACCGCTCCCGCTCCATCGCGACGATGATGGATTGTAGACGGGCCTGCACATCCTTGTTGATTTCTGCCATCGTGCCGGCACCGGCAACACCGTCCGCGGACAGACCATGGGCAAGCTGGAATTGCTGCACACCCGATTGCATCGCCGCATCATATGTCTGGCTGTTGGTCCGCTTGAGAAAGCCCATAGCGATCAGCCGGTTGCGCATCGCCACGACTTCGCCCCCCGACTGGCCCGGTTTCAGCGCCTTGGCCGGAACGCGTGCACCCCACCCACCTTTGGACAGCAGCCGCTCCATCCGCAGCTTTTCCTTCATCAAGGCATTGTATTCCATAGTCTTTGGGGCAAGCGCCTTGAAAAAACCGCCCGGTGAGGATTTGGAGAAGTTCACCAGATAGGACGTGCGATCCCGGTAGGGCACCTGACGCACAATGGCGCGGTCCACACGGCTTGGGACCAGAACACCCGTCTGCAGATCTCGTGCATATTGCAGAAAGGTCCGGCTCAACTCGACCTCAACCAGACCGCGATCCCGCTCGGTCTTGGCCGCTTTCATCTTGGCCTGCAATCCGGCGGCATCATAACGCGCTGTCGGCAGCCCGTGATTGCCCGCCCCGTCCAGCGCCTTGAACAGTGCAGACCGACGCTGACGTTCCTTGCCAGACCGACCCGTCCACAGACTGGCATATCCGTTCGCCTTGTAGAACGCCGCGATATCCGCGTCGCGTGCGGCGGCTTCGGCCACGGCTTGCTTGAATGCTGTGACCTGTGCGGTCGCCGTTTGAGGCATCCCGGTCAGGACCAAAGCCAGCGTCACCGCCAGCAGCGTTGCCCAAATGCGGGGCCTCCAGAAAGTCGAAACGGTCACGGTCATATTGCACCTCGTAAAATAAATCTCTTGCCAGTGGGTAAATATATCTCAAATCAGATTGTGGAGTGTCCATTCACAACCCCAACATTTAGCGAAGTTGGCCCCGTCTGATGCGCATGTGCATCGCTGGCCGGGGCCTGCGCCACAAAAGATCCAATTTGCGCAAGAATCTGCCAAAATCAGTTGCGATGAAATGTGTGACAGATTCAGCACTTGGTAAACGAATCGTCCTATGACATAGATATGGTGCATCTGGGGACGAGATGAATAGACCCGTGTAACATCATGGGCAGGCAGCAGGCAGGCGTACGGGGCGCGCAGTAAATGACACATGAAATCTCTTCGGGTATGACCCGCCGCGCACTTATGGGCGCATTTGCGGCAACAGCGATCACAGCCGCACCGACCTACTCCAACGCAGCAGGATTTCTGCGCGGATCAGGCGATATTCGCCGCCTCCGGATGTATTCCGGTCGGACAGGCGAGCGGATCGACATGATTTATTGGATCGAGGGCGACTACATCAAGGACGCGGTACAGGAAGTGAATCACTTCATGCGCGACTGGCGCACGGATGATGTGAAAAACATGGACCTGCGAACGGTCGATATTATGGCCGCCGCACATAATCTGCTGGAGGCTGACGAACCCTATATGTTGCTGTCAGGCTATCGCAGCCCGAAAACCAACGCGATGTTGCGCTCGCGCAGCCGTGGTGTGGCCAAGAATTCGCTGCACATGAAAGGGCAAGCCGCTGATCTGCGCCTGTCCACGCGGTCAGTCAGTCAGATGGCGCGCGCCGCTGTTGCCTGTCGCGGCGGTGGGGTCGGAAAATATTCCGGCTCGAATTTTGTGCATATGGATTGCGGCGTCGTGCGCAGTTGGGGCGGCTGACTTTAAGCGGCCCTTTTTGATATGTACTGACAGGCGTGTTCCAAATGGGTTCGCGCCTTTTTTGTGTGTCGGGATCGGAACAACGCTCAATGTCTCGACGCGCCTTGCCACGATAGCGCGAGTAAGGCCCTCCACTATGATCGACGGATCGGCGTCGGGCTGCTCTTTTTCTGCTCGACCCCACCGCGCGAGATGGATGTGGCACGCACGGTCTCGGCCCCCTGATGCCCCACTTCGATCTCGACCCGGTTCAATTCGGTGTCCAGACCACCAAAGCACTGGTGCATCGCATCAAGAATACCAACGTCCGAGAGCGTATTAACGCGCGGTTTTGGATTGTTGCGGGGGCTGGGAACGGTGCCGGGAAACAGATAGATGCACGGGGGTGGTACGCGATATGGGCCGACCTCGGTCAGCCGGGTCTGATCCGTTGCCAGTTTCGGACAAGGTCGGGCCAGCGTGCCACAAATCCAGTCCCAGACAACCAGCCCGTCGATGCGCTGATTTCGGTCGATCATCTCGGCACTCAACCGGGTGTGGATGCCGGACCACACGTTGTGGCGGGGATCGGCACCTGGATTGCTGCACACGCTCCAAACGATGAACTCATCCGCGTGCGGAGGACGTTCAAAGATGTTCGTGTTGTTCCCGTCCAGACACCCTTTCAACTCGATGATTGCGGTTCGTCCGGTGTTGAGCGTCACAAAATAGTCGTGGCGGTTTGCCTCACCCGCCGACCCCCAATCCGTGATATAGCCGCCCTCCTGCATATGGCTGAGGACCAGCGAAACAAAATCCCGCTTCTCCTTCATCGACGCGGAAAACTGGCCTCTGATACGTTCAATCGTGCCTCGGAACAGGCCCGACTGATAAAAGTCCTGCTCGTCGAGACCATGATCGCCAAGCGTGTGCGCCTGGGTCTTGAGCACCTCGGCGAACTCCAGGATCTTCTTGCGCAACTCGGCGTTCTTTTCGCAGGGTATTTCGCTCACGCGCGCACCCGGCTTTGGGCGAGTGCGGTTTCTGAAATCAGCTTTTCAAACAGATGCTTGGCGATATAGCGCACGACCGGAACCACAACGCCATCACCGGTCAGGTGGTAGGCCTCATTATAACGCGCGGGCAGCGCGTAGGTGTCAGGCAGCCCCATCAGGCGCGCTGTCTCACGCGTCGAAATCAATCGCGATCTGATCTTTTTACCCTCGACCACCATGATCAACTGGCGCGATGACCCACCCGCAGGTGTGCGCAGGCACCCGGCAATCTCGTCAAAGCGGATTTCGGCGCGTTGCACCTTGATCCCATGTTCATGCCGCGTGCGTTTGTAGATCGTTCCGACCATTTTCACGCCAGCCGCCTTGGCCGTCTCGACCTTGGCCAGGTTCACCTCTGACATCATCGACAGCAGCGTGGTTGTCTCGGACGCGCTGTGCCACTTGGTGGAGGTCGGCGTGTCCTCGACGAAATCAGCGAACTTGGTTTTGCGCCTTGGCGGGGTTGGCATGGACCACCACAGCCAGTCGTTCTGCAACACGCCCGGCAATCTGCCAAAGGCGTTTTTCAGACTGGTCGGGTGCCAAGGGGCTTTGGGTGCCTCGCAGATCGCCATGGGAGGCACCGTCACATCCGCGCGCACGGCGATGATGAAAAGGCGCGGTCGCGATTGCGGCACGAAATGCACCGCATCCGCAACAATCGCGCCGTATCGATAGCCAAGACTGCTGAGTGCCTCACAAATCGCTGTAAAATCCGCACCCTTGTGGGAGGTCAGCGTCCCAAGCACGTTTTCCAAAGCGATGATGCGCGGCGCGCGCCCCTCGTCGCGCAGCGCCTGAATGTGGTGAATAAAGGGCCAGAAGGTTCCGGAGCGGTCACCTCTCAGCCCCGCGCCCTCGCCCGCCAAAGACAGATCCTGACACGGGAAGGACCCCCACACCATATCAGGTTCGCCGGGCATGTCTTCGGGTGCGATGTTGCGGATATCATCAACGATCAGATGGTCGTCGCCCCAGTTCCGGCGATATGTCTCGGCTTTCTTGTGATCGAAATCATTGGCGAGAAGGCACTGCCACCCCTCACCAAGACCGGCCAGGGCCATGCCCCCACCCGCAAAGAACTCATAGAAACTACGCAAAGCCTGTGACCCCCGCTTTGCCCAAATAGATCAGACCAACGAGAACTAAGCAAGAACACATTGGGACATGTTTCCTGATCCGGTGCGGGAAAAAGGTGGCGATCGCACCAGGATTCGAACCTGGGACCTCTGCCTTCGGAGGGCAGCGCTCTATCCAGCTGAGCTATGCGACCACGTGTTGGTGCGTTTTCGGTGCCAGCGCACGTCATTCGCGATGGTTTTGCCTTCAGCCCTCCGAGCGCCGCGCGCCATCCAGCCAAAGGATCACTGCCCGGCGGTATAGCGGGGTGCCGAAGGTGCTGCAATTGCTAATCTCGCGCGATGCGGTGCCTCAGGCAAACAGATCGTGCGCCAGTTCCAGTGCGTCGATCAGCACGTCGACCTCATCCGTGGTGTTGTACATCGCGAAGGATGCGCGGCACGTGGCCGTCAGCCCCAGATGCTCCATCAATGGGCCGGTGCAATGCTGACCCGCACGCACCGCGACCCCCTTTTTGTCAAGGATGGTCGAGATGTCATGCGCATGCCCGGCCCCATCCAGCGTGAACGAAAAAATCGCGCCTTTGTCGGGGGTTGTACCCTGTACTTGAAGCCAGTTGAGACCGTTCAGCCGGTCCACCGCATAGTCGCGTAACCGATCCTCATGGGCCTGGATCGCATCCATACCGTGGCCCATCATATAGTCGATCGCCACGCCAAGGCCGATCATCTGCACGATACCGGGCGTGCCCGCCTCGAACCGCATTGGGCCGTCATTATAGGTCACCGCATCTTTGGCGACCTCCTTGATCATGTCCCCGCCCCCGATAAAGGGGCGCATTTCGGTCATCCGCTCCGCCTTGACATAGATCGCGCCGGACCCGGACGGACCATAGAGTTTGTGTCCTGTGATCGCATAGAAATCTGCATCGATATCCTGCACATCCACCGGCATGTGCACCGCGGCTTGCGAGCCATCAACCAGGACAGGCACACCGCGTTCATGCGCGGCAGCGCAGATCGTTTTCACATCGACCTTGGTGCCAAGCACGTTGGACATATGGGTCACGGCAATCAGCTTGGTTTTGGGCCCAATCGCGTCAATGACCTTTTGCGGGTCAAGCGCGCCTGTCGCATCCACATCCACCCATTTCAGCACCACACCCTGCCGTTCGCGCAGGAAATGCCAGGGCACGATATTGGCGTGGTGTTCCATCACGCTGAGGATGATCTCGTCGCCCGCCTCAAGGCGCGGCATGGCCCACCCATAGGCGACCATGTTGATGCCTTCGGTGGTGCCGGAGTTGAAGATGATCTCGTCTTCGGAGCCCGCATTCAGGAACTTGGTGATCTTGGCGCGCACGGATTCATAGTTGTCCGTGGCAAGGTTCGACAGAAAGTGCAGACCCCGGTGGACGTTGGCATATTCCTCGGAATAGGCGCGCGAAATGGCGTCGATCACCACCTGCGGTTTCTGCGCCGAGGCCCCGTTGTCGAGGTAGACAAGCGGCTTGCCATTCACCTCGCGTGACAAGATAGGAAAATCGGCACGAATGCGATTTACGTCATACATATCAAAGTCCTCCGGCTGACACGCCCATCACGGTCAGGATCAGCATCAGTCCGATAAAGACACCCACCACGACCGCAACCAGCAGTCCAAGCGCGTGCAAAAGAGAGTCAAATCGCAAGGCTGCGCTGATGAAATGCAGCATCAGCCAAAAGGCCAGGATCATCACGCCCAGGGCGGCAAGTCCCGCAAGGGTCGGCACCACAAAGCTGAGCAGCAGGATCGCGGCCTGCGCCACTGCGCGTAGCGCCTGAAGCCAGACCAGCAAGACCAGCAGATCGCTCATTTCACCCTGCCCGCCCATCGCGCGCCCCGCCCAGAACAGTCCCTGCACCATCACAACCAGCCCGCCCGCGATCAGGACGAACAGCAATATGGGTCGCTCAAGCAGGGCCAGAACCGGCAGCGCCGCGCGCGCGACATCATCAACCGCTTGCCCTGCCAGGACGACGGGCCCGGTGGCCAGTATCGCGTTGATCGCCGCCACCGCACACAGCGCCATGTAAAGCGTTGTGCGGTCCACGTCCCAACCCATGATCCGGTCCGCCGTGCCCTTGGGGTCGCGCACCGTATCAACGGCCAGTTGCGTCCAATTGATCATGTGCGCCGCTCCTGCGCGATATCGCCACCGATCCAGAACCACAAAAACACGCAGCACCAGATCAGCCCGACGATCTGCGTCTCAAGGCCCGGTCCGACAAATCCGGCAACCAACCCATGCAGCAGGATCAGCGGGGTCGAGGCAAACAGCGCCCAAAACAGCGCCAGTCGGGCACCATAGGCATCACCACGTCCGCCAAGCACACGGCCAATCCCGCGCACCAGAAACGCAATCGCGTAAAACAGAAGCGGGGCGATGAACAGCCACGCCATCAGGGTCGCCCCCATCAGCATATCAAGGTCCTGCCCGGTCAGATGGGCCTCGCGCGACAGCCGGGGCAACTGCGCCACAAAGATCAGCGCACAGGCCCCCATCAGATAGGCCAGTGCCCGGTCCTCGCGTTGGCCAAGGTCAAGCAAACGGCGGATCACCCGGCCCGGCCCCCGATAGGTCGCGGCAATATTGTGGGTCAGCGCCATCAGCCCCGATGCCGCTCCAGCCAGCCCTCAAGGCGATCCACGATCACATCGCGCAGCCCTTCGTCTTCGATCTCCTCAACCGCTTCGGCGAGGAACGCAAGGGTCAGCAGGTCGGTTGCGAGCGCCTCCGGCACGCCGCGCGAGCGCAGGTAGAACAGCGCCTCTTCGTCAATCGCGCCCGAGGTCGAGCCGTGCGAACACACCACATCATCGGCATAGATTTCCAACTCGGGCTTGGCAAGGAACTCGCTGTCGCCATCCAGCAAAAGCGATTGGCTGATCTGATAGCCATCCGTCTTTTGCGCGCCCGCCTTGACGAGAATCTTGCCCTGAAACACGCCCACGGCTCCGTTGCGCAGGACTTTCTTGAAGACCTGACGGCTTTCGCAGCGTTCCGCATCATGGGTTATGAACACCGTGTCATCGTGATGGAAATCACCGTCCCCGACACAGGCACCGGCCACATGGGCAATCGCATCATCGCCGGTCAACTCGATCACGCATTCATTGCGTGTCAGCCGTCCGTTCACGGTCAACGTAAAGGATTTGAAGGTCGACTCTGTGCCCAAGCGCGCAAAAAGATGCGTCGCAGCGCGGCGTTCATGGTCACGCCCCTGCGCGCGCACATGGTGGAAGGTGGCGGTGTCAGCAATGTCGACCTCCATCACCTTGTTGAACCGGGCCGCGGCAGGCCCATTTTCAAGCACAGTCAGTTCGGCCCCCGCATCCAGCTTGATCACGTGGTGCAGGATCGCATCCGACGCCTCGTCGCTGTGATTGTAGACAAGGCTGATCGGTTTGGGGGCCTTACCCGTCACATGGATCAGCACACCATCGGTGGCAAAAGCCGTGTTCAACGTGGCCAGGGGGCGCGGCACCGGCGTTTGGCCGCGCGCCTCAAGGACACCGTAAACGCCTTTGGCCCAGTGGATATCCGCGCCCGCCCCGGCCAGCCGCTCAATGCTGAGGTGATCCATCGCAAGCGGGTCGGACGCATCGGCGTTGAACACCCCATCGTCAAACACGACCGATAACGTGTCGGTTCCCTCGAACAGCGCAGCCTCGCCCGCATCAAAGAGAGCCGCTTGTGGCGCGTCGGCTTGGGTCAGCGCATCGGGGCGGGTGAATTTCCAGTATTCATCGCGCCGTTCAGGCAAGCCCATGGCGCGCAGCCGGGCCACCGCGTCCGAACGTGTCGACGCAGACCATCCGTCTGTTTGCAAGTTCAGGCCAGCGATCCGCGCTTCGGTCGCATTCTGTTTTTCTGCGGTCGCGCTCATCACGCCACCTCAGCCAAGATATCGGCATACCCGTTGTTTTCAACTTCAAGCGCCAGTTCGGGCCCGCCGGTTTTCACGATGCGGCCATCCGCCATGATGTGCACCACATCGGGTTTGATATGGTCCAGCAGGCGCTGATAGTGGGTGATCACAAGGAATCCACGGCCCTCATTGCGCAGCGCATTCACGCCTTCGGCCACCAGCTTCATCGCGTCAACGTCCAACCCCGAATCCGTTTCATCCAGAATGCACATCTTGGGTTCAAGCATGGCCATCTGCAGGATTTCGTTGCGCTTTTTCTCACCACCGGAGAAGCCGACATTGACGGGACGTTTCAGCATATCGGCGTCGATCTTGAGTTCCCTGGCGCGGGCGCGCACGACTTTGAGGAACTCCGCCGCGCTCATTTCGTCCTCGCCGCGCGCCTTGCGCTGTGCATTCACCGCCGTGCGCAGAAAGGTCATGTTGCCAACACCGGGAATTTCGACAGGATATTGAAAGGCGAGGAACAGGCCGGCAGCGGCGCGCTCTTCGGGCTCAATATCAAGCAGATCAATATCCCCCAGATGGGCGGTGCCGTCGGTCACCTCATAACCATCCTTGCCCGACAACACATAGGACAGCGTCGACTTGCCCGACCCGTTGGGCCCCATGATGGCATGCACCTTGCCCGCCTCGACACTCAGGTCGACACCTTTGAGGATCTGCTTGTCCTCTTCTTCGAGTTTCACATGCAAGTTTCTGATGTTAAGCATTTTTCTTCTTCCTTTGGCGCATGATGCGCGTTTATCCGATGATCACGGCGGTGCCCGAAACGGACACCATCAGCATGCTGTCCCCAACCACTTCATAGTCGAGGTCGATGCCGACAACCGCGTTGGCACCTGCCTGCGCGGCGCGCTCTTCCAATTCCTGCATGGCCGTGTCGCGCGCATCCTGTAGCTTGGATTCGTAAGCGCCCGAACGACCCCCGATGATGTCCGTGATACCCGCAAAGAAATCGCGCACCACATTGGCCCCCATGATCGCTTCGCCCACGACAATGCCGCGATAGTCCGTGATCTTGTAGCCCTCGACGGTGTTTGTGGTGGTCAGGATCATGCCACGCCCCCACTGAGATAGCTGTAAAGCATCATTGCCAGCAACGCGGCCCCCGCCGCTGCCGAGGCGATCACGAAGGGCGAGCCGCCAAGCAATCCGGTCGAGGTCTTGCCCTTACGTTTGCGCATATAAAGCCCGATCAGCGTGCCGATAAACACACCCACAGCGGCCCCTGCGGACTGTTGAACAAGGTCCTGGATCATCTGTCGTCATCCGTCCCGGACTTGGGCGCAAACACAAACCATGCCGCACGCGCAGCCCCGCCTGTCATCGCACCTGCAACGGCAAAACCAACCATCAACGATGGTGCCAAGATCGCCCCCAACCCGGCACCCAGCAAAGCGCCAAGGGCGACCCAACCCAGCATCGTTGCCGGAATATTGGGGGCCTTATGATCCTTTGATCCGACCACGATCAGCCCACCGACCCTTCAAGCGAAATTGCCACAAGCTGTTGGGCTTCCATGGCAAATTCCATTGGCAGCGCCTGAAGCACGTCCTTGCAGAACCCGTTGACAACCAGGGCCACGGCTTCTTCTTCGTCCATGCCACGGCTGCGGCAATAGAACAGCTGGTCATCATCAACCTTGGAGGTCGTCGCCTCATGTTCCACGCGGGACGAGTTGTTCTTGACCTCGATGTAAGGCACTGTATGTGCCCCGCATTTGTCGCCAATTAGCAGGCTGTCGCACTGGGTGTAGTTGCGCGACTCCTTGGCCTTGGGGTGCATCGACACGAGCCCGCGATAGGTGTTTTGTGCCTTGCCCGCGCTGATGCCTTTGGACACGATGCGCGACTTGGTGTTCTTGCCCAGATGGATCATCTTGGTGCCGGTGTCGGCCTGCTGCATGTTGTTGGCGATGGCGATCGAATAGAACTCGCCCTGACTGTCATTGCCGCGCAGGATGCAGGACGGGTATTTCCACGTCACAGCCGACCCGGTTTCCACTTGCGTCCACATCACCTTGGCCCGGTCACCCCGGCAATCGGCACGTTTGGTGACGAAGTTATAGATGCCGCCCTTGCCGTTCTCATCACCGGGATACCAGTTCTGAACGGTCGAATATTTCACCTCGGCATCTTCTTCGACGATGATCTCGACCACAGCGGCGTGCAGTTGGGCAATGTCACGCTGCGGCGCGGTACACCCCTCAAGGTAGGACACATAGCTGCCCTTGTCGGCAATGATCAGCGTCCGCTCAAACTGGCCCGTGTTTTCGGCATTGATGCGGAAATAGGTGCTCAACTCCATCGGGCAGCGCACGCCCGGCGGTACATAGACAAAGGAGCCGTCAGAAAACACAGCCGAATTGAGCGTCGCATAATAGTTGTCCGACACCGGCACGACCGAACCGAGGTATTTCCTAACCAGTTCGGGGTGGTCCTTGATCGCCTCAGAAATCGAACAGAAGATAACGCCCGCCTTGGCCAGTTCGTCCTTGAAGGTCGTGCCGACCGACACGGAGTCAAATACGGCATCCACAGCCACCTTGCGCGGGGCATCGCCCGCCTCTTCGGCACCCTCGACACCCGCAAGGATCATTTGCTCCTTCAACGGAATGCCGAGTTTTGCATATGTTTCCAGCAACTTGGGGTCCACCTCATCCAGGGACTTGGGCTTCACCTCCATCGATTTGGGACGGGCATAATAATACTGGTCCTGGAAATCGATCTGCGGATAGTCGACCATCGCCCATGTGGGCTCTTCTTTCCGCAACCAGCGCTCGTAGGCGGCCAGACGCCATTCGAGCATCCATTCGGGTTCTTCGTTTTTCTCGGAAATCAGCTTGACGATATCAGGGGAAAGGCCCTTTGGGGCGTATTCCATTTCGATGTCGGTTTCCCAGCCGTATTTATACGCACCGCCAACCTCACGAACCGCATCGACCGTTTCCTGATCAACGCCATCCTTGACCACCACATCGTCTACAACATTGTCCATATCAGACATTTCCCTCTGTGCTGCACGCTTTAAGCGGCGCGCGCCTCGTGTTTCTTCAACTTTTGCGTCCATGCGTCGGCAAAGCGCAATACATCCTGTTCCGTCGTTTCCAGCCCAAGCGACACGCGGATCGCGTGGCCCGCAACATCCTCAAATCCCATGGCCGTCAGCACCTTGCTGGCCTTGACCTTGCCACTTGAACAAGCGGATCCGGCTGAAATCGCAAAGCCCGCCAGATCCATCTGCATCACCTGCGTTTCCCCCTTCCATCCCGGAGTCGCAAAGCAGGTCGTGTTGGGAAGCCGGTGCGCTTCTTTCCCGATAAAAATAGTCGTATTTGAGGCAGCCTCAAGAGCACATTCTAGAATATTTCTAAGTTTCTCGATTTTCGCCCACGCACCTGCCTCAACGTCAGCCTGCGCCGCCGCCGCCGCTGCACCAAATCCGGCAATGCCCACGATGTTTTCGGTGCCCGACCGGCGGCCCATCTCCTGACCACCGCCGCGCAAGGCCGGGGTCACATCAAGGCCCCGGCGGATCACCAGCGCGCCAACGCCTTTGGGTCCGCCAAGCTTGTGCGCGGAAATCAACGCCATATCGATGCCGGATGCGTCGAAATCAACCGCAACCTTGCCCAGGGCCTGGGTCATGTCGCACACTGCGGTGCCCATAGGGACGTCTTGCATGACGCCCGTCTCTGAATTAGCCATTTGGAGCGCACTGGCAGCAGGCTCATCCAGCACAACAGTGCCGCGCCGATCCACGCTCAACCGATCCTCGACCCATGCGCCGACCGCATCATGCTCAACCGGGGCCGCGACCAGCTCACGCCCCGCACAGGCCAACGCGGCCGCCTCGGTCGCGCTGGAGACAAACACGATGTCCGCCTCCACCGCACCCATCGCACGGGCCACCTGCGCGCGCGCCGCCTCGACCAATGATTTCGCCGCGCGCCCTTCGGCATGCACAGAGGACGGATTGCCAATCACATCCATCGCCGCAACCATCGCCGCACGCGCCTCTACCCTCAACGGAGTGGTGGCATTGTGATCAAGATAAATGCGACTCACCTGATCCATCTTTCATCTTGCAAAGAAAACTCCGGGGGTTTGGGGGCTGGCCCCCATCCCGCACTACGCCTCATCCACCACCGCCATCAGGTTGGGCACCGCCGGACACGGCACAAGATCGTTGCCAATCACATCCGACAGACGGGTCTGGTGCAAAAACACATAGACATGCGCACTCAACCCCTCCCAAAGCCGATTGGTCAGCGATTGCGCCCGCGACCCGGACGCCGCCCCCGAGGCCCCGGCCCCCTTGTGCATGGCATCAACCTTTTCATCGACGGCCTCAAGAATGTCGGCGACACGAATGTCAGAGGCCGAGCGGGCCAGACGATAACCGCCCCCCGGCCCGCGCACCGATTGCACAAGATTGGCGCGGCGCAATTTCACGAACAACTGTTCAAGATAAGGCAGCGAAATATCCTGACGGCTCGAAATATCGCTGAGGCTGACCAGATGATCGCCCGGCTGCAAAGCGATGTCCGCCAACGCGACCATCGCATACCGCCCCTTTGTTGAAAGTTTCATCGCCTATCCACCCCCAATTGACGTCACAGCCTATTGGCCATACATCCGTTTTCACCGCAGGACCACGACCCTGCCCAGTAATTTAGAAACGTTCTAAGGTATCCGATCAATTTCGTCAAGAAATCGGACCCTCAAAAAACGCGCGAGGACAGACACGCATATGCCCGAGGTCATTTTTCCCGGACCCGAAGGCCGCCTCGAAGGCCGCTACCACCCTCAAAAAGAACGTGACGCGCCTATCGCGATTGTGTTGCACCCCCATCCCCAATTTGGCGGGACGATGAATCACAAGGTGGTGCATTCGCTGCATTACGCATTCTTCAACATGGGGTTCACGGTGTTGCGGTTTAACTTTCGCGGCGTGGGGCGCAGTCAGGGTGAATACGATCAGGGGATCGGCGAGTTGTCCGACGCCGCCTCCGCTCTCGATTATCTGCAATCCATGAACAACAACTCGAAACATTGCTGGGTCGCAGGCTTCAGCTTTGGCGCATGGATCGGGATGCAGCTTCTGATGCGCCGCCCCGAAATCACCGGGTTCATCAGCGTCTCACCCCCCGCCAACATGTACGACTTTTCGTTTCTGGCCCCCTGCCCCTCATCGGGCCTGATCATCAACGGCACAGCTGACCGCGTTGCACCGCCTGCCGACACCGAGGGCCTTGTGAACAAACTGCACGAGCAAAAGGGCATCACCATCACCCACACCCAGATTGAGGGGGCCGGGCACTTCTTCGAAGAACCACACATGGATACGCTGATCAGCCACACCACCGACTACGTCAAACGCCGCCTGACCGAGACATCCCGCTGATGGCCGATCCTGTTGTTGTCGAAATGGCGAACCGGCTGGCCGAGGAATGTCTGGCGGTGCAGGGCGAGGTCGGGGACGACCGCCTGTTCATGCAGGTCGGCGATGTGCTTGGCGCATCCTCCCAGACATTGGAAGAGGCGTTTCTGACAGCGGTGCGGACACGTATGGCCAATGACGCAGGCCGCCGCTTTCTGGCGCAAAAACTCAAAGCACATCAAGCCGCAGCCAAATCCGAGTGAGCAGGCTTGACCAGCAAATCGCCTTTCTGGATGAGGCGGACAAACTGAAATCGATCACCCGCGCCACGACCCTGGCTGATGCCAGCCGTGCGGAAAACAGCGCTGAACACTCCTGGCATCTGACGCTCTATGCGCTGGTTCTGGCGGATCAGGCGGGCCCTGACGTTGACATCAACCGCGTGATCAGGATGCTGATCCTGCACGATCTGGTAGAGATCGACGCCGGTGACCATCCGATCTTTGATGAGGTTGACGCAGCCGCCGTGGCCGCACAGGAACAGACCGCCGCCGACCGCATCTATGGTTTGTTGCCCGCGGATATCGGCACCGATCTGCGCGCGATCTGGGAAGAGTTCGAAGCCGCCCAGACCCCCACGGCCCAATTCGCCAAGGCACTGGACAGATTTCAACCGCCCATGCTGAACCTCGCTTCGGGCGGGGGCAGTTGGACAGACTATGACGTGACCGAGGCGATGATCGCCGAGCGCGTCGGCACCAAGATCGCACGGGGTGCACCGGCGCTGTGGACCTATGCGCGGCACAGGATCGCTGCATTCTTTGCCACGCGGGCATCATAGGAACGCCCTGCAAACAGGATGCGGACCGATAGGCATGCCCGACCATGGACACTCCGAAATTGCATTGGCATCGTCCGGACAGGTTCGAGACGCGGACCTTTGTCGGCGCATATGACCGTGCGATGGCAGAAAACAGCCGTTCGCGCGGACGTCACGAAAATCGACAAAGCCCGACTATACCGCCGCGCCCATACGGGTATGATGCGGCTCTGTAATGCGTCACAAAACCTCAGTATACAATCGCATACACGGCTTCCAATTCAGCCGCAGACGCGCTATGCGCTGCGCGAAACGCACATAACCCAAAGGACCCGCCCATGACCAAGATCAAGGTAGAAAACCCCATCGTCGAGATGGATGGCGATGAAATGACCCGCATCATCTGGGATTTCATCAAGAAAAAGCTGATCACACCCTACCTTGATCTGGACCTGCTCTACTACGATCTGGGCATCGAGGCGCGTGACGAGACGAACGACCAGATTACCATCGACTCCGCCGAAAAGACCAAAGAGGTCGGTGTCGCCGTCAAATGCGCGACCATCACGCCCGATGAGGCCCGCGTCGAGGAATTCGGCCTCAAGCAGATGTGGCGCAGCCCCAACGGCACCATCCGCAACATCCTGGGCGGCGTTGTCTTCCGCCAGCCGATCATCTGCTCGAACGTGCCGCGCCTTGTGCCCGGCTGGACCCAGCCCATCGTGATCGGCCGCCACGCCTTCGGGGATCAGTACCGCGCCACCGACATGAAATTCCCCGGCCCCGGCACGCTGACCATGAAGTTCGTCGGCGAAGACGGCACCGTGGACGAGCGCGAAGTGTTCAAGGCCCCCTCCTCGGGCGTCTACATGGGCATGTACAACCTTGATGACAGCATCCGCGACTTTGCGCGCGCCTCGCTCAACTATGGTCTGAACCTTGGCTGGCCGGTGTACCTGTCAACCAAGAACACGATCCTGAAACAGTATGACGGTCAGTTCATGCTGATCTTCCAGGAGATCTTTGAGACCGAGTTCGAGGCCAAGTTCAAAGAGGCGGGCATCACCTACGAACACCGCCTGATTGACGACATGGTGGCGGCCGCAATGAAATGGTCCGGCGGCTTCGTCTGGGCCTGTAAAAACTATGACGGGGATGTGCAGTCCGACACGGTTGCGCAGGGGTTCGGCTCGCTTGGCCTGATGACGTCGCAACTGATGACACCCGATGGGAAAATCGTCGAGGCCGAAGCGGCCCACGGCACCGTCACCCGCCACTACCGCCAGCACCAGAAGGGCGAGGAAACCTCGACCAACTCCATCGCGTCGATCTATGCGTGGACCGGTGGCCTCAAGCACCGCGCCAAACTCGATGACAACGCGCCCCTGATGAACTTTGCCGAAACGCTCGAAAAGGTCATCGTGGACACGGTCGAAAGCGGGCACATGACCAAGGACCTCGCACTGCTGGTTGGCCCCGATCAGAAATGGCTGACCACGATGGGTTTCCTTGAAAAGATCGACGAAAACCTGAATGCGGCACTGGCCGGGTAAACCGGTTCAAGTTTTTTTGCACCAAAGGGTCCGGTCACCGCCGGGCCCTTTTTTATGACCGGAAACCATATCATCAAGCAGCGCATCTGTCTGCTCGGTCATCACCGCGCGACAGCCGGCCCCGCACGCGACATGCTCGGAGGCTTCTTGGCCGGTGTCAGCCTGTGGGGCGCAAAACCTCTGACGTCGCATGCGAAAGGATCGAGGGGCAAGCGCAACGCATTGCGACGCGGCTTGATTTCACTCTGGTGCATCCGGAGATTTGCCCGATCCGGGGCTGAACACTGGGGGTGCACCATGCCGCTTCACTACGTCTATCTGATCCTTGCGGTGACGGCTGAAACCATCGGCACTACCGCGTTGCAGGCCAGCAATCAGTTCACGCGGTTCGGGCCAACCGTGGTTGTCGTCCTCGCCTACGGGGTGGCGTTTTACTTCCTTGGCATCGCGCTCAAGTACATCCCCGTCGGGATCGCCTATGCGCTGTGGTCCGGCCTTGGCATCGTGTTGATTGCGCTGATCGGCTTTGCCGTGTTTGGCCAAAGACTGGACGGGGCCGCGCTGTTGGGTCTTGGGCTGATCGTCGCGGGCATTGTGGTCATTCAGGTGTTCTCGGACACCGCGACACACTAGACCTTTCTTTCTGCGGCGCGGCACGCTATGGGCCGCACAACCGCCCGCTCCCTCGGGTTTCGAACGCACCAAAGAGGCCCGACATGGATCTGCGCAATATCGCCATCATCGCACACGTTGACCACGGCAAGACGACGCTTGTGGACGAGCTGCTGAAACAATCCGGCACCTACCGCGAAAATCAGGCCACGACCGAACGCGCCATGGACAGCAATGACCTTGAGCGCGAACGCGGGATCACCATCTTTGCCAAGCCCACATCCGTGGAGTGGAAAGGCACGCGCATCAACATCGTGGACACCCCCGGCCACGCCGATTTCGGCGGCGAGGTCGAGCGGATTCTGTCGATGGTCGACGGTGTGGTGCTGCTGGTGGATGCCGCTGAAGGGCCGATGCCGCAGACGAAATTCGTGACCTCCAAAGCGTTGAAACTGGGTTTGCGCCCCATCGTGGTGGTCAACAAGGTCGACAAACCCGATGGCGAACCTGACCGGGCACTGGACGAATGTTTTGACCTGTTTGCAAACCTTGACGCGACGGACGAGCAGTTGGATTTCCCTTCCATGTACGCTTCGGGCCGTGCCGGTTGGGCTGACCACGAACTGGACGGGCCGCGCAACGGCCTTGATGCATTGTTCGATCTGATCCTTGATCACGTCCCTGCCCCCGCGCAGCTTGCGGATGCGGACAAGCCGTTCACCATGCTTGCCACAACCCTTGGCGGTGATCCGTTTCTGGGCCGTTTGCTAACGGGCCGCGTTGAGTCCGGCACATTGAAAGCGGGCCAAACCATCAAGGCGATGTCGCGCGACGGCACGTTGATCGAAAACTTCCGCTGCACCAAAATCCTCGCCTTCCGTGGTCTGGACCAGACGGCCATTGACGTGGCCGAAGCAGGCGACATCGTGTCCATTGCGGGCATGACCAAGGCGACCGTGGCCGACACGCTGGCCGAGCAATCTGTCGCGGACGCGATCCCTGCCCAACCCATTGATCCGCCCACCATCACCGTCACTTTCGGCATCAACGACTCCCCCCTCGCAGGCCGGGACGGCAAAAAGGTCCAGTCGCGCGTGATCCGGGACCGCCTGATGAAAGAGGCGGAATCCAATGTCGCCATCAAGATCAGCGATACGCCTGGCGGTGACGCGTTCGAAGTGGCGGGACGCGGCGAATTGCAGATGGGTGTGCTGATCGAAAACATGCGCCGCGAGGGTTTTGAGCTGTCCATCTCGCGCCCACAGGTGCTGTTTCAAGAAATCGACGGCGTGCGCCACGAGCCCATCGAAGAAGCCACCATCGACGTCGACGACGAATATTCCGGCGCGGTGATCGAAAAGCTGACAGGCACCCGCAAAGGCGAATTGGTCGAGATGAAGCCCGCCGGGGCCGGCAAGACGCGCATCGTGGCCCACGTGCCGTCGCGCGGGCTGATCGGCTATCACGGTGAATTCCTGACCGACACGCGCGGCACGGGCGTACTGAACCGCGTCTTTCACGAATGGGCACCGCACAAAGGTGCCATTCCGGGCCGCCGCGCGGGTGTGCTGATCTCGATGGAAAACGGGCAGTCCGTCGCCTTTGCGCTCTGGAACCTCGAAGAGCGGGGCCGCATGTTCATCGGGGCGCAGGCCGACGTCTATACCGGCATGATCATCGGCGAGCACAGCCGGAACAACGATCTTGAGGTGAACCCGCTGAAGGGCAAGAAACTGACCAACGTGCGGGCGTCGGGTACGGACGAAGCGGTACGCCTGACGACGCCGATCACCATGTCGCTGGAAGAGGCGATTGCCTATATCGACGATGATGAGTTGGTGGAAGTGACACCGAACGCGATCCGGCTGCGCAAGCGGTTTCTGGATCCGCATGAACGCAAACGCATGGCGCGCGCTGGCTAAGGTCGGGTCTGGGGCGGTGCCCCAGACCCCGCGGTATTTTTGGTCAAAAGAAACCTATTCGGTCGTTTCCACGATCATCAGTTCGCGTTCTGATGCGCCTTTGGCATGGGCCAAGGCCGCTTGATAGGCGGCGGAGTGATAGCATTTTTCCGCCGTTTCGACATCGGGGAATTTCGCCACCACATTACGCGGGCGATCCTTGCCTTCAAGTTGCACATAGCGCCCGCCGCGCGCAATGAAGGTTCCGCCGTGATCGGCAATGGCGACGGTGGCCCCTGCGGCGTATTTTTTATACGCCTCTTCGTCGGTGACAGTGACATGTGCAATCCAGAGTGCTGGCATCCTATCCTCCCATGATGGCTTGTGCTGCGGTGATGGCAGCGGCGGCGTTGCTGGCATCCTTGGCACCACCCTGTGCCAGATCAGGTCGACCGCCCCCGCCTTTCCCGCCCAGTTCTGCGACGGCCGCCTTGACCAGATCAACCGCACTGAGGCTGTCCACCTTATCCTGGGTGACGCCTGCGGCGATGGCAACCTTGCCGTCTGTATCTGCGATCAACAACACAGCGCCACTGCCAATCCGTTGTTTATGTTCGTCAATCAAGGCAGGCAGGTCCTTGCCCGTGACGCCGCTCACCACCTGCGCGATGAAAGCTGTCCCGTTGATATCCTGCACCTCTGGTGCCGATTGACCACCGCCCGTCATCGCCAAATCGCGGCGCAATTGTGCGATCTCACCGGTGAGGGCCCTGCGCTCTTCCAACAGCAGCTTGAGACGCGCAGGCACGTCTTGAGCCGGGGCCTTCAACGCGGTCGCCGCCTGTGCAAGCAGTTGATCCTGTGCCCGCAGATGGTCCATTGCGGCCTGCCCGGTCAATGCCTCGATCCGGCGCACGCCGGCGCTTGATGCACTGTCACCAAGCGTCACAAACGCACCGATCTCACCGGTTTGCCGCACATGGGTCCCGCCGCACAACTCCAGCGAATAGGTGTCCCCACCTGCCCCCTTGCCGGAGTCTGCGTGTTTGCCCATCGACACGACCCGTACCTCGTCGCCGTATTTCTCGCCAAACAGCGCCTGAGCACCCAAAGCGCGCGCATCGTCCGGCGTCATAACCCGCGTCTCAACCGCACTGTTCTGCCGGATATAAGCGTTCACCTCCGCCTCGACCTGCTGCAACTCGTCCGAAGACAAGGCCTTGGTGTGGCTGAAATCGAAACGGAGCCGATCCGGCGCGTTCAGCGAGCCGCGCTGTGCCACATGTCCGCCCAACATCTGGCGCAGCGCCTCATGTAGCAAATGGGTTGCTGAGTGATTGGCCTGAATGGCCTCACGACGCGTGCGATCCACTTCAAGAACGGCGGCTTCCCCTTTGGAAAGACTCCCTTTTACCACCTCGGCAACATGGACGAAGACATCTGCTGTCTTACGCGTATCGACGACTCGCGCCTCGCCATTTTCGGTGCGGATGAGGCCCGTATCCCCGACCTGCCCACCGCTTTCAGCATAAAACGGGGTTTGGTTCAGTGCGATATGCACCGTCGTGCCTGCCTCGGCCGACATCGTCTGTACCCTGTCAACGACCAGCGCGGTGATCTGCGCCTCGGCTGTTTCAGTGTCGTAGCCGAGGAAATCCGTCGCCCCGTTGGCGTCCGCCACATCAAACCAAACCGCTGCATCCACGGCCTCACCCGACCCGGACCAGGCCGCGCGCGCCTTGGCCTTCTGTTCGGTCATGGCCGCGTCAAAGCCATCCGTGTCGACGCCGTGACCCTTTTCACGCAGGGCATCTTGGGTCAGGTCCAGCGGAAAACCATAGGTATCGTAGAGCTTGAACGCCGCGGCACCGGGCAGATCAGCGCCCTCACTTAGGCCACTGACCTCCTCATCGAGCAGCTTCAAACCACGCTCAAGGGTCTGTTTGAACCGGGTCTCTTCCGCCTCCAGAGTTTCGGCAATCATGGCCTGGGCCCGCCCAAGTTCGGGGTATGCGACCCCCATCTGACGGACCAGCGCAGGCACAAGTTGATGCATGACCGGATCTTTTGCACCCAACAAATGCGCATGTCGCATCGCACGGCGCATGATCCGACGCAGCACATAACCGCGCCCATCGTTCGAGGGCATCACCCCGTCCGCAATCAAAAACGAGGTCGAGCGCAAGTGGTCCGCGATGACACGATGATGCACATTTTGATCGCCATAGGGATCGACGCCCGTAGCCTGTGCGGAGGCCTCGATCAGCAACTTGAACAGATCGGTGTCATAGTTGTCATGGCTGCCCTGCAAAAGCGCGCCGATCCGTTCCAACCCCATGCCTGTATCGATCGACTGCATATCGAGATCGACCATCGAGCCGTCCTCGAACTGCTCGTTCTGCATGAAAACGATATTCCAGATTTCGATAAACCGGTCACCATCTTCTTCGGGGCTGCCCGGAGGACCGCCCCAGATGTGATCCCCATGGTCATAAAAAATCTCGGTACAGGGGCCGCACGGCCCGGTCGGACCCATTTGCCAAAAATTGTCCGAGGTGGCGATCCGAATGATACGTTCTTCGGGGACACCAAGTTTCTTCCAGATATCAAAGGCTTGGTCATCGGTATGGTACACCGTGACATAGAGCCGGTCCTTCGGAATACCAAACTCACCAGTGATCAGGTTCCACGCGAACGGGATCGCCTCTTCTTTGAAGTAGTCCCCAAAGCTGAAGTTGCCGAGCATCTCGAAAAACGTGTGATGGCGCGCTGTGTAACCGACATTGTCCAGATCATTGTGTTTGCCCCCCGCCCGCACGCATTTTTGCGCGCTTGTCGCGCGCGTGTAGTTCCGCTTTTCCAAGCCGGTAAACAGGTTCTTGAACTGCACCATACCCGAGTTCACGAACATCAATGTGGGGTCGTTACGCGGTACAAGCGGGCTGGACGGCACGACCGCATGCCCTTGTTTTTCAAAGTAATTCAGAAAGGTTGAGCGGATATCGTTGAGCGATTGCATGTCGTCTGCTCCGAAACGTCTTTGGGTTGTCCTGACATACCGCCGCCACCACCGACTGTCCACAAACGAAACAGGCTGCCACCGTCGTGACAGCCCGCTCCGGGTATTGTCCGTGTTCCGTCGAACACGTCAGGGATTTCTGGGCATCCCCTGACCCAACTGTTTATGCCTCGAGAATATCGTCGTCTTCGGCTTTCTCTCCGGGTGGCATGTCAAAATCGAGACCGTGTGCCGCGCGAATTTTGTCTTCGATTTCAATGGCCATATGGGTGTTTTCTTTCAGGAAAGCCTTCGCGTTTTCACGCCCCTGCCCGATCCGCTCATCCCCGTAGCTGAACCACGATCCTGATTTTTCGACAACGCCAGCTTTGACACCCAAATCCAGCAGTTCACCCATTTTCGAGATGCCCTCACCGTACATGATGTCAAATTCGACCTGCTTGAACGGCGGTGCTACCTTGTTTTTGACGACTTTCACGCGGGTTGCGTTGCCAACAACTTCGTCGCGATCCTTCAGCGCGCCGATCCGGCGAATATCAAGCCGAACAGACGAGTAGAACTTCAGCGCGTTGCCCCCGGTGGTGGTTTCAGGCGAGCCAAACATGACACCGATTTTCATCCGGATTTGGTTGATGAAAATAACCATACAATTTGAGCGGCTGATCGATCCGGTCAGTTTGCGCATGGCCTGGCTCATCAGACGCGCCTGAACGCCGACGCTGCTGTCGCCCATGTCGCCTTCGAGTTCTGATTTGGGCGTGAGCGCGGCCACCGAATCGACCACAACCATATTGACCGCACCAGAGCGCACGAGCGTGTCAGTAATTTCCAGCGCCTGCTCCCCGGTATCGGGCTGCGAAATCAGCAACTCGTCAATATCAACGCCCAGCTTTCTGGCGTATTGCGGGTCAAGCGCGTGTTCGGCATCCACAAAGGCGCAAACGCCGCCGGATTTCTGCTGCTCTGCGACGCAGTGGAGCGTCAATGTCGTCTTACCCGATGATTCCGGGCCATAAATCTCGATGATCCGCCCCATTGGCAATCCACCGATGCCAAGCGCGATGTCCAGGCCAAGGCTGCCTGTCGAGCTGGCCTTGATGTCCTGCACCGCACCTTCGGCCCCGAGTTTCATGATCGACCCTTTGCCAAACTGGCGTTCGATCTGGGCCAAAGCGCTGTCCAGCGCCTTTTGTTTGTCTGCTGATTTCTTGTCTGTCATTGTCAAAAGGTCTGCCGTTGCCATGGTTTTTTCCTTTGTGTCATACCCGCTTCAAACCGGCAATCGATACCGTGCCCTTGGCGATGTTCCCATTGTGTTCCTTATGAGATCAAAAGAAGAACATTTCAATTAAAATCTCTACATCTATCTTTTGCCTGAACATATTAAGGAGTAGTTTACAGGCCAAAGAGACATGAAAAATGATGATCGGACAGGCACATGTTGGTATTTTACAAGGCGAAGCTGGCGTTTCTGTCCGTGCCCAAGACCGGCACCACCGCTTATGAGACTGCGTTGCGCCCGCACGCGGATCTGGTCATTTCCGAACCCGCCATGCTGAAACATGCGCCCGTTTATCGATACAATCGGTTCGTGCGGCCAATGTTTTTAAGGGTTTGCGACGTCGAACTTGAGGTGATGGCCGTGATGCGCGAGCCGATCAGTTGGCTTGGCAGTTGGTGGCGGTATCGCCAACGCCCGTTTATGAAAGGCAAACCAAATGCGACACATGGGATAAGTTTCGACGATTTCGTCCTCGCTTATATGAAAGGACAAAAGCCCCCTTTCGCCGACGTCGGAAGCCAGTTCAGGTTTCTTGAAACACAACCTAACGGAACGGGCGTGACGCATTTGTTTCGGTATGAAGATCCTGATCGCCTCAAGTCATTTTTGACGGATCGGCTTGACGTCACATTCGAGTTGGCACGCGAGAACGTGTCGCCATCACTTCCTCAACAGCTGTCTCGGGATGTCGAACAACGCTTTCGCCGTAAATTTGCAGAAGATTTTGAGTTGTATGACAGCATTCCAACGGCCTGAGGGCTGTCAGTGAAGCTGTTTGTGAACTGTCTCGGCCAGATCATTCAATGAAAACGGTTTGGGCAGGAACACCGAATTTGGAATACTGTCTTGCTGATCGCTCAGCCTGTCTTCGGCATATCCCGAGACAAAGACGACCCGCACTTCGGGGCGCTCAACCAGCGCCTCTTTCACCCAACTTGGCCCATCTTTGCCCGGCATGACCACGTCCGTGACAAACAGATCCACGTTCAAACTCACATCTTCCAGAGTCTTCAGGGCGGCTTCGGCAGAGTCTGCCTCAAGCACCGTATAGCCTCGCAGCCGCAGCGCGCGACTGGCGAAGGCGCGCACCGGCGCTTCATCCTCAACCAACAAGATGACACCATCGCCGTGCTTCGGCTCAGAAGCGACAACCGGCTTGGCCACCTTCTTCGGCTTCTCCGCCGTCTGTTCGAGCACAGGGAACATGATTGAAAAACAGGTGCCTTCATCCAATTTGCTGTCGACGAAAATGAAGCCGCCGGTTTGCTTCACGATGCCATAGGCCGTGGACAACCCCAGACCCGTCCCCTCACCCGTGCGTTTTGTGGTATAAAATGGCTCAAACACTTTTTGAAGTTTGTCCGCCGGGATACCGACACCCGCATCTTTCACGCGCAGACATACATAATCGCCAACGGGCACACTCACGCGGTCACGTTCCAGCGGTTCGGTCAGGGTCATGCATTCGGTTTCAATCTCGATTACCCCGCCCTCGCGCATTGCGTCGCGCGCATTGACGACAAGGTTCATCAGCACCTGTTCCAATTGGCGTTTATCTGCACGAATCGGTTTGAGAACCGGATCATGTGTCAGGCTCAAGCTCACCTTTTCACCAACCAACCGGTTCAACAGATGTGTCAGATCAGACATCGTATCACGCAAATCCAGTTCTTCGGGGCGTAGCGTTTGCTTGCGCGAGAACGCAAGAAGCTGGCCGACCAATGCAGCGGCGCGATTGGCGTTCTGATTGATCTGAACCAGGTCGCTATAGTCGGAATCACCCTGATCGTGACGCAGCAACAGCAAGTCGCAGTGGCCCGAGATCGCCGTAAGCAAGTTATTGAAATCATGCGCCACCCCGCCAGCCAGCTGGCCAATGGCCTGCATCTTCTGGCTTTGCACGAATTGCGCCTCAAGGGTTTTCAATTCAGTCGCATCCGCGAGCACGCCGACAATAGACACTTCATCAAGGTCATTCATGCGGTTCAGCGCAACCTGAACAAACATCTCTTTGTCCGTCCGTTTCAGTCGCAGAAATTCCGATTGCTGAACCGCGCGACCTGATATCGTTTCACCGAGCCAGTCGGAAATCGGTCGCCCCAACCCTTCCATGATGGCCGAAATGTGCACTCCCTCGACAAGGTCGGCCCCAACAAGATCAGCCCCTTTGCGGTTGAAACTGCGCACTGTTCCATCCGGTGAAAACCGCACCAGCGGAACAGGCAAATCCTCAAAGGAAGACCATGCACCGGCATCTGCCTTGCCCCCCGACGGCGGCAGCAAATAGACCGCTGTGCGCCCGGCACCTGCATCAACGCGCGTCGCCAAGACCTCGACCGGCCCCTCGGCCGTTGCGATACCATTGGTTTGTCCATAGGCCACGGGCAACTTGTCAAATACCGCATCCAGCGATTTGACGCGCCCCCCGATCAAGGTGCGCGCAGGCTCGTTCATGTACAAAATCGCGCCCGTGCGCCCAATCATAATCATCGGCAAGCCCGGGCCATCTGCGCCGCGTCCCTGACCGGTGTCAGGCACCGCCTCAAGCCGCCACAACAGCTTGGAATCGCCCATGTCATGCACTGCCAACCGCATGTGACCCTTGCGCGTCACAATATCTTCGCGTGCGGATCCTGCATCTTTGGCCGCACCTTGAAGGCGGAACAATATCCCGCCAGGATTGGCAAACGTGTTGCGCAACGTGCCCGCAAGTGTCTCGCCACCGCGCGTGCCATACGCCTTGCGCGCCGCTGCATTGGCGCGCACAACTTCGCCGTCCTGATCACAGACAAAGCTGGGCGAGGCATCTTTTTCGATAAAGCCCGACACCGCCTCAATGGTCATATTGCGCCGCGCGGTCGCCTTGCGCGTCGCAAACATCACCGCGAGCCCCAAACCAAGCAGGCCCAAAGATGCCGTGGTCAGGCCCATCTGGATCATCCGCTCAGGGGCCAGCGCCGCCATCACCCCCAGCAACACCGCCGCCCCCAGCACACTGTAGGCATGTGTACTGCGCATCTGCGAAAACCGAGAGTTCGTGGCCGGAGAGAGCGCGCTGTCGGTCACCAAAAACCTCATCCTTATCGATTCGTTGCACATGTTGTGCCTGCAAACCTGTTAACTGCGACTTAATCGACGCATAAAACAGGCGCTCGGAGCACCTTAACACAACCCTACCGATTGTATCTATACTTTAGGTTGTGCTGCCTTCAGCGGCGGGCGAGCTGCGCCAGAAAGAAACCATCACCCAGATCATCAACAGGCCAACGGGTCACGCTCAAGACGTCCCAATCCGGGTTTGCCGCTAGAAACCAGTCGATCTGGACCTCGTTCTCGTCCCTCAAAATCGAGCATGTCGCATAGGCCAACACGCCCGTTCGTGCCACCAAAGGCGCGGCCGATTGCAGGACGGAGCGTTGCAACGCCACGAGGTCGTCCAGCCGTGCAGGTGTCAGCGTCCATTTCGCCTCGGGGGCGCGGCGCCATGTGCCAGCTCCCGAACAAGGCGCATCGCAAAGAACAAGATCAAAAGGTGCGCTGTGGCCGACCGCGTCGGCGGCCAAAACCTCGATCATATGCCCGCCTCTTGCAGCGCGCTCGGGCAGATCCCGCATCCTTGAGGGGTTGATGTCATGGGCGCTGACTGTCCAGCCCTGCGCTGCCAGGGCCAACGCCTTGCCCCCGCCGCCCGCACAATAATCAAGGGCACGGCCCTGCCCCGTCAACTGCGCGATAGCGGCCTGACCGGAGGCATCCTGTAGCTCAACCAACCCCTCGTTGAACGCCCGCGCACCGCGGACCCGCCGCGGCCCTTCAATTACGGTTAACGCACTCGCGGCGCGGGCATTGGGCGCAGTCTCGACCCCGTCAGAGGCAAGCGCAATTCGGGCAGCCGCCACATCTGTTCTGGCAGTGTTGACCCGCAAGGTCACCGGGGCGCGTTCGCTCAATGCCATTGCAGTGGCCTCTGCGCTATCACCAAGGCTGTCTTCGAAGGTTCGGACTAGCCAATCCGGCATATCCCATTGATCGCCTTGCGTTTCCGGTGCTTGACCCGCAGCGCGCTCAGCAGCGCTCAGCGGTGGGGGGGCGTGTCCGACCCCGTCAAAGACCGCATCCAAATGCAGACCTGCCGCGCGCATCCGCCCGATCATGCGCGCACGACCCGTGACCCCGCCACCGCGCAGCGCATCGCTGCGCCAGTGACGCAAGGCATCAAACACGTGATCGCGGATCGCGGCACGGTCTTTTGACCCGGCAAAGCGGTTGCCCCGCGCCCACCGGGTCAGCGTCTGTTCCGCCGGTTGGCCAGCCACAATCGCATCCAGAATTTCGATGGCCGCGGCCACGCGTGCGCCGGGTGTCATGGCTCCGCCTTTACTTTAATAAAGAACTACAAGCTATTGATTTATCACATGACTCGATAGTTCGGTGATTCACGGGTGATCTGCACATCATGCACGTGGCTTTCTTTCAGGCCCGCCCCCGTGATCTTCACGAACGCACAGTTCTTGCGCATCTCCTTAACGGTGGCACAGCCGGTATATCCCATGGCCGCGCGCAATCCGCCGACGAGCTGGTGAATGACCGCACCGGCCGAGCCTTTGTAGGGGACCTGCCCTTCGATCCCTTCGGGCACCAGTTTGTCACTGGCCGCGTCCTTCTGGAAATACCGATCCGCCGAGCCGCGCGCCATGGCCCCAAGCGAGCCCATGCCACGATAGGATTTGAAGCTGCGGCCCTGATACAAAATCACCTCGCCGGGAGACTCGTCTGTGCCTGCAATCATCGAGCCGACCATGGCACAGGACGCACCCGCCGCGATGGCCTTGGCAAAATCACCCGAGAACTTGATGCCACCGTCCGCAATCACAGGCACGTCGCCTGCCGCTGCGGCGCAGTCCATGATCGCAGTCAACTGGGGCACGCCGACCCCAGCCACCATGCGCGTGGTGCAGATCGAGCCGGGGCCGATGCCGACCTTGATCGCATCCGCACCGGCATCGATCAGCGCGCGGGTGGCGGCACCGGTCGCGACATTGCCCGCAACGATCTGTACTTCGTTGGACAGGCTCTTGGCCCGGCGCACCGCCTCGGCCACCCCTTCGGAGTGCCCATGGGCGGTGTCGATCACAATCATATCGACACCTGCATCCACCAGCGCCTCGGCACGCTCAAACCCGGCATCGCCAACGGTCGAGGCCGCCGCGACACGCAACCGGCCCAGATCGTCCTTGCATGCGGTTGGGTTCAGCACAGCCTGTTCCGTGTCCTTGAGTGTCAGCAACCCCGTCAGCTTGCCGCCCTTGTCGGTGACCAGCAATTTTTCGATCCGGCGCGACTTCATCAGGCTGATCGCCTCGTCGCGGTCGGCAGGTTCGACAAGGATGGCGAGGTTATCGCAGGTCATCATCACCGAAACGGGGGTGGCATCATCACTGGCAAAGCGCATGTCACGGTTGGTCACGATACCCACCACACGGCCCTGATCATCCACGACCGGAAAGCCGGTGACACGGTAGCGGTCTTGCAGGGCCTTGGCATCGGCCAGCGTCTGGTCGGCACGCAAGGTGATGGGGTTATAGACGATCCCGCTTTCGAACCGTTTGACGCGGCGGATTTCGCGGGCCTGCGCTTCGATATCCAGATTGCGGTGCACAACGCCCATGCCCCCGGCCTGCGCCATCGCGATGGCCATCCGCCCTTCGGTAACGGTGTCCATGGCAGAGCTGAGCAGCGGGATGTTCAGATCGATGCTGCGGGTGACACGGGTGCGGGTGTCAGCGGTGCTTGGCAGCACGTTAGACGCGGCCGGAACCAGCAGAACATCATCAAAGGTAAGGGCCTCACGAATCTCCATTACACACCTCGCAACAGGGAGTTTCAGTTGGCACGTCCCTATTTCACGGGCCGGGTTGAATGGAAAGGGGCAATCGCGTGTCTTGCGCGTTCTGGCGCACGCGATCAGAGTGCGCGGTATGACACATGGATATGAAGCTGGGCGGTTGAACCTGCCATTTGTGGGGATCGCGACCTTTGGCAAGCGGCCCTATACCGAGGATTGGAGCGGTTTGGACGCGGATGTGGCCATCCTCGGCGCGCCCTTTGATGCGGGGACCCAGTGGCGATCCGGGGCCCGTTTTGGTCCACGGGCGGTGCGTGAGGCGTCCACATTGTTCAGCTTCGGGCATGCAGGGGCCTACGATCACGAGGACGATACGACCTATCTGCCCGAAAGCGTGCGGATCGTGGACATGGGGGATGCGGACATCATCCACACGGACACCGAAGGGTCACACCGCAACATAGAAACCGGCGTGCGGGCGGCACTCGCCGCAAAGGCGCTGCCCGTCACCATTGGCGGAGATCACTCGATCAACATCCCCTGCATCCGGGCCTTTGATGATCAGGGGCCGATCCACATTCTGCAAATCGACGCGCATCTGGACTTCGTGGATGAGCGACACGGTGTGCGGCACGGGCACGGCAATCCCATGCGCCGCGCCGCCGAACGGCCCTACGTGACGGGGCTGACACAGGTCGGCATTCGCAATGTCAGTTCGACCGCCAAAGAAGGATATGCCGATGCGCGCGCCATGGGGTCCGATATCCTGTCAGTGCGCCAGACCCGTGCCCTCGGCCCCGAAGGCGTGGTTGCGCGTCTGCCCAAGGGTGCGCGGGTCTATATCACCATCGACATCGATGCATTTTGCCCCTCGATCGCACCGGGGACGGGCACACCCAGCCACGGCGGATTCCTCTACTACGATGCGGTCGAGATACTACAAACGGTCAGCCGCGCCCATGAGGTGGTGGGGATCGATCTGGTTGAGGTGGCACCGGATTATGACCCCACAGGCAGCACTGCCATTCTGGCCGCACAAGTGCTGATGAACCTGCTCGGTTTTGTCTTTCATGCACGGGGTCATCGATAATTCCGGCGGGGTCAGGGGGCCAGCCCCCTCGGCCTGCGGCCTCACCCCGGAGTTTGCCGGGCAAGATGAAGAGAGGATCCCCGTGCTTCATCTTGCCAGATAAACTCCCCCCGGAGGGCCGGTTTCCATCAAAATACGACACTGCATTTTGAGGAGATGTCGTTTGTCCCCTTTCGCACAGCCTGCGCCCCGGTATTGTGGCCCAAATCCAAAGACCCGAGGCCCCGCATGCGCACCGATCCACTTGTCGTTTTCACCCCGTCCGGCAAACGCGGACACTTTCCCGCCGGCACGCCGATCCTGACAGCGGCCCGCCAATTGGGTGTTGATCTCGATTCCGTCTGTGGCGGGCGCGGTATCTGTTCAAAATGCCAGATCACGCCAAGCTATGGCGAGTTTTCCAAGCACGGTGTCACGGTCGAGGCGGATGCCCTGTCCGACTGGAACACCGTCGAAGAGCGCTACAAATCCAAGCGCGGCCTGATCGACGGGCGCCGCCTTGGCTGTCAGGCCACCGTGCAGGGCGACGTTGTGATCGACGTGCCGCCGGAAAGTCAGGTGCACAAGCAAGTGGTGCGCAAACGGGCCGAGGCGCGCGATATCACCATGAACCCCTCGACCAAGCTTTATTATGTCGAGGTCGAAGAGCCGGACATGCACGAACCGTCAGGCGATCTGGAACGTCTTGCGCGCGCCATTGAGGCCGAATGGGGCATCACGAATATTCATGCCGATCTGCATATCCTTCAGACCCTGCAACCTGTGCTGCGCAAGGGGGCGTGGAAAGTCACCGCGGCGATCCATCTGGGCGATGCCGAAAACGCGCCCCGCATCATGCATGTCTGGCCCGGCTATTACGAGGGGTCGGTCTATGGCCTTGCCGTCGATCTTGGCTCGACCACCATTGCCGCCCATCTGTGCGACCTGATCTCGGGCGAGGTCGTGGCCTCATCCGGCATTATGAACCCCCAGATCCGCTTTGGCGAAGACCTGATGAGCCGGGTAAGCTACGGGATGATGAACGCCGGGGGGGCCGCCGAGATGACCCGCGCCGTGCGCGAAGGCATGAACGCGCTCTTTACCCAGATCGCGACCGAGGCCCAGATCGACAAAGGGCTGATCGTGGATGCGGTCTTTGTGTGCAATCCGGTCATGCACCACCTGTTCCTCGGGATCGACCCGTTCGAATTGGGACAGGCCCCATTTGCGCTCGCCACCTCCAACAGCATGCGCCTGCGCGCCGATGATCTTGACCTGAACATCCACCCTTCGGCCCGCATCTATCTGCTGCCTTGCATCGCGGGCCATGTGGGCGCGGATGCCGCAGCCGTTGCCCTCAGCGAAGCCCCCGACAAATCCGAGGACCTCGTCCTGGTCGTGGATGTGGGCACCAACGCTGAGATCCTGCTTGGGAACAAGGACAGGGTACTGGCCTGTTCCTCGCCCACCGGTCCGGCCTTTGAGGGGGCCCAGATCACCTCGGGCCAGCGCGCCGCCCCGGGGGCCATTGAGCGGGTCGAGATCGATCCCGTGACCAAAGAACCCCGCTTTCGCATCATCGGGGTCGATCTGTGGTCGAACGAGGATGGCTTTGAAGAGGCCGCCGCAGGCAGCGGGATCACTGGCATTTGCGGCTCGGGCATTATAGAGGCAATTGCCGAAATGCGGCTTGTCGGTGTACTGGACCCGTCGGGGCTGATCGGCAGCGCCGCCCAGACCGGAACCGCCCGGTGCATCGAGGACGGGCGCACCCATTCCTATGTGCTCTACGACGGGACGGCCACGGGCGGGCGGCGCATCACCGTCACCAATCCCGACATTCGCGCCATCCAGATGGCCAAGGCCGCCCTCTATTCCGGGGCGCGCCTGCTCATGGACAAGTTCGAGGTCGACCGCGTCGACCGCGTGGTGCTGGCCGGGGCCTTTGGCGCACATATCTCGTCCAAACACGCCATGGTGCTGGGCATGATCCCCGATGTGCCGCTGGACAAGGTCACATCGGCAGGCAACGCCGCCGGAACCGGCGCACGCATCGCCTTGCTGAACCGTGATGCCCGCCACGAGATCGAGGAAACCGTGCGCCGCATCCACAAAGTCGAAACCGCGATCGAGCCGCGGTTCCAGGAGCATTTCGTGAATGCCTCTGCCATTCCCAATTCTGTCGATCCGTTTCCGATTTTGAACAGCGTTGTGGCGTTGCCTGATGTCAGTTTCAACACCGGCGGCGACAGTGAAGGTGGTGGCGGGCGTCGCCGCCGGAGGCGCGCAGGATAATGAACCCTCAACGCAGGTGCATGGCATGAATCACGATCAGGAAGAATTCTGGGACGCAAGTGCGGGGCCGGCATGGGTTGCCTTGCAAGGGCAAATGGATGCGCTGATCCAGCCCGTTCTGGATCTTGTGCTTGAGCGTGCGGGCCTGCGCCCTGGTGAGCGCGTGCTCGACATCGGCTGCGGCACCGGGGCGAGCGTTTTGCAGGCGCTGGATCAGGTAGGTGATAGGGGCCATGTCACGGGCGTAGATATTGCTGCATCGATGTTGGAACTGGCCAAAGGGCGACTTGGTGGGCGCGCGAATGTCGACCTATTGAAGAGTGACGCGCAAACCCATGTTTTTACGACGGATTACGACGCCCTTATCTCGCGCTTTGGGGTCATGTTCTTTGCCGACACCACAGCCGCTTTCGCCAATATGGCGCGCGCCCTGGCACCGGGCGGGCGGATCATCTGCGCGGCTTGGGGGCCTGCCCCGCACAATCCCTGGTTCATGGAGCCCGCAGGCGCGGCAGCGGATGTGCTTGGGTCAATGCCCAAAGTGGATCGCACGGAACCCGGCCCCTTTGCCTTTGAAGATGCAGCACGGACCTGCGCACTACTGCAAGCGGCGGGGCTGGAGGATATTCAGGCCACGCAGATCGACCTGCACCTCACGCCCTTAGGTGACCTCAGCCAAGCTGCCGATCTGTGCTGTCAGATCGGCCCGGCAGACCGGGCGCTGCGCCATCACGAGGCAAATCCGGCCCAACGCCGTGCTGTGGCTGACCGCATCGCGGCCCGTTTCGCGCAATATCAAGAGGGCGACAACTTGCGCATCCCGGCCTCCATCAATCTGTTCACCGCGCGCAAATCGACTTGACGCCATTGGCGTGCTTGCCTATCCCACCCTCAGCGCGCGGGTATGGTGAAAAGGTATCACGGCAGCTTCCCAAGCTTTAGTTACGAGTTCGATTCTCGTTACCCGCTCCAGCCTTCTCTTCACAAGTTCGACACGCCCGCTCACCGTCGCGCGAGGTGGCTGACCCATGGCTTGCCGCCATCGCATCCCCGCGCCATGTCTGGATCATGGCACAGACGCACCCCTCCATATGGTCCATCGCGACAGACCCGACCGTCATGCGGCGCGCCACCAAGATTGCGCTGGTCGTGGGCATCGTGATTGCGCTGATCAACCACGGGGACAAGATCGCGGGCGGCACCATGACCACCATCGCATGGGCCAAGTGCATGCTGACCTTCCTTGTGCCCTACTCCGTCTCCACCTACTCTTCGGTCATGGCCGTGCGGGATCGGCTGCAAACCCTCGGAGAGTAACCCGATTTGAACATTCTGTTCGTGATGTATGACCAGCTGCGGTTCGACTATCTGAGCTGTGCGGGCCATCCGACCCTGCACACCCCCAATTTTGACCATGTGGCGGCCATGGGCGTGCGCTTTACCAATGCCTATGTGCAATCGCCCATCTGTGGCGGGTCGCGTATGTGCTATTACACCGGGCGTTATGCGGCCAGCCACGGGGCGCATTGGAACGGCTTTCCGCTGCGGGTGGGCGAGCAAACCATGGGTGATCATCTGCGCGCGCTTGGCATGTCCTGCCATCTGATCGGCAAGACGCATATGAAAGTCGATGCGGCTGGTATGGAGCGGCTTGGGCTGGACGCTGACAGCGTCATCGGGGTGCGCCAATCCGAATGCGGCTTTGATCCATGGGTGCGCGATGACGGGCTTTGGGCCGAAGGGCCGGACGGTTTTTATGACGAAAAACGAAGCCCTTACAACGAATACCTCAAGTCCAGGGGATATGACGGCACCAACCCCTGGGCGGATTATGCCAATGCAGGCATCAAGGACGGCCAGATCGCGTCGGGCTGGATGTTTGACAACACCGATCTGCCCGCCAATATCCGCGAAGAAGACAGCGAGACACCCTGGCTGACCTCAGAGGCGATCACGTTCATCGACGCGACCCATGGCCCGTGGTGCGCGCATCTGAGCTATATCAAGCCGCACTGGCCCTACATTGTGCCCGAACCCTATGCCTCGATGTATGGTCCCGAACACATCCCCGCGCCGATGCGCGACGCGGCTGAGCGCGAGGATGCCCACCCGATCCTTGACGCCTTTATGAACGGCCCCGTGGGCCGCGCCTTTCAGGATGAGGAGGTTCGCGCCAAGGTGATCCCCGCCTATATGGGCCTGATCAAGCAATGCGATGACCAGTTGGGCCGCCTGCTCGACCACCTGGAGGCGACAGGGCAGATGGAGCACACCATGATCGTGCTCACCTCGGATCATGGCGACTATCTGGGCGATCATTGGCTGGGCGAAAAGAACCTGTTTCACGACCCCTCGGTCAAGGTGCCGATGATCCTCTATGACCCGCGCAGCGACGCGGATGACACACGCGGCACCGTGTCGGACGTACTGGTCGAATCGATTGACCTGGCCGCAACCTTTGTCGAGGCCGCAGGCGGCACGGTTCCCGATCACATCATCGAGGGGCGCAGCCTGATGCCATGGGTGCATGGGAACACGCCCGAGTGGCGGGACTACGTGATCTCGGAATACGACTTTTCCGCCCAGGCCCCCGCAGTCAAACTGGGGCTTGCCCCGCGTGACTGCCGCCTGTTCATGGTCTTTGACGGACGCTACAAACTGATGCACTGCGCCGCCGACAGCTTGCGCGACATGCTGTTTGACCTGCAAGACGATCCGCAGGAACTGCACGATCTGTGCAAGGGGAACACCCACCGGGACGTCGTTGCACGGCTGACCGGATATCTGCATGAGTGGGGGTTGCGCATGTCGCAGCGGGTCACAAAATCGGAAGCCGACATCGTGGCGTCACGCGGGGCCTCGACCGGCAAGGGAATCCTGCCCTTCCTCAAGGATGGCAGCGAGGTCGACGCGCGGCTGACCGAAAAATATCGCGGCCCCGCCCGGCAAAATCACCTCCCCAAAGACTAGAACGTATCGGCAAAGACCCGCCAGTATCTCGCGCCATACGAGAATAACGCTCCTGTCTTTCTGCGGCCATGTCACAAATGTGTTGAGAAGCCGGGCTAAGCCCTGACCACGCGCTATTTCGCGCCTCAGCAATCCAACAGTACGGAGCCAGATATGAAAGATATCGATCAAGCCGCCATGTCCCCAGATGATTGGGATGAGATGATCTCTCCCCGCCCTGACGTGCAGGATTTCGACCGCGTGGTCGAAGCGGCGATTTCACGTCGTGGCTTTATGAACGGTGTCATTGCGTTTGGGTCGGGGGCCGCCGTGATGGGCACATCCATGCTCAAGGGCACGACTGCCATGGCGGGGCAATCGGACCGCTTTGCCTTCGAACAACTGCCGATCCAGACAGACGGCACCGTCCATGTCCCCGAAGGCTACGAATGGAAGATACTGGTGCGGTGGGGTGATCCGCTGTTTTCGGACGCACCTGCATTTGATGCCACCACCGGCATCCCCACAGAAGGTTCTGACCGGGTGTTCGGCGAAAACACCGATGGGATGGAGCTGTTCAACATCGGTGGCGGTACCGAATTGCTGGTTGTGAACTCGGAATATGTGAACACCACAACGAACCTGCCCCAGAACGAAGAAGGCAAGGTCGCCTCAGCCGAAGACGTGTTGCGCCTGCAAAACTTTCAGGGTGTGTCCGTCATGGAAGTCACCGAGGGCGAAAACGGGTGGGAGGTCGTGATCGACAGCCCCTATAACCGCCGCATCCACCACAACACGCCCATGACAATCGATGGTCCCGCCGCAGGCCACGACCTGCTCAAGACCGAGGCCGATCCGACCGGCACTGCGTCTTTGGGCACGTTCAACAATTGCGGCTCGGGACGCACGCCGTGGGGGACGTACCTGACCTGTGAAGAAAATTTCAACGGCTATTTCGGTGCCACCGAAGTGCCTGAACTGGACGAGGCGACCGCCGCCGGGTTCATCCGCTATGGCGTAAACACCGAAGTCGACCCCAACCGCTACAACTACCACGGGTTCGACGCGCGTTTTGACATCTCCAAAAACCCGAACGAACCGCACCGGGCCGGATATATCGTCGAGATCGACCCGGCCAAGCCTGACAGCACCCCCGTCAAGCACACCGCCTTGGGCCGTTTCAAACACGAGAATGCAGCTTATGCGCTCGCCCCCGATGGCCGGGTCGCCGTCTATATGGGCGATGATGAACGGGGCGAGTTCATGTACAAGTGGCTCAGCCGTGACAAATACGTGCCCGGCGGCGACACCTCGACCTTGCTGAGCGAGGGCCAGCTTTATGCGGCCAGGTTCAACGATGACATGTCCGGTGAATGGGTTGCCCTGACCCCCGCTGCAACCGGCATGGATGCCGCCCAGATCGCGATCTTCAGCCGTATGGCCGCCTCTGCGGTGGGGGCCACGACAATGGACCGCCCCGAATGGGTCGCTGTGAACCCCACAGCGGTCGAGGCCTATTGCTGCCTGACCAACAACAAGAACCGGGGCGTGAAACCCAATGCGGGCGGGGATGACACATCCGCCAATGGCCCCAACCCGCGGGAAGAAAACAACTTTGGGCAGATCGTACGCTGGCGCCCCGATGGGGACAACCACGCGTCCAACACGTTTGAATGGGACCTTTATGTGATGGCCGGCAACCCGGTTGTGCATGGCGACACCGCCTATGGCGGGTCGGCAAATGTGAATGAGGGCAATATGTTCAACTCACCCGACGGGATGCAGTTCGACACAACCGGCATCATGTGGATCCAGACGGATGGTGACGACGAGAATGAGGGCGAGTTTGCGGGCATGGGCAACAACCAGATGCTGGCAGGTGATCCGGTGACGGGCGAAATCCGCCGCTTTCTGACAGGTCCGAACGGAGCCGAGGTGACGGGGCTCACATGGTCCAGTGACCGGCGCACGATGTTTGTCGGCATCCAGCACCCCGACGCCCCCTTCCCGGACGGCGAAGGCTCCCTGCCCCGCTCGGCCATTGTGGCGGTGAAGCGGTCAGATGGGGCGCTGGTCGGGTAGGTAAGCACGGCCGGGCTGCATTGACGACACTGACGGGTGCAGAGCAATCTGCGCCCGTTTGTTCGACGCGCATGTTCATGCCTTAATCCTCGTGCCGGGCATTGATCCGGCGTGACACCGAATAGGGGCCGTCCGGCTTGGTTCGGTCGAGGCGGAACAGTGTCGCGGTGCTATAGCTGCCCTCAAGGGACGCCGCCGCCATCATCACCAGCAAAGTCGCGTTTGGAACGGTCTTGGTCGACAGGCTGTCCACCACCTCAAAGGTGAATTGGTCCGCGTCGATGGTCAACGTGCCCTGCCCGTCCTCAAACAGGATCGGCACAAGCCCATCCGGCGGGATCGCAACGATTTCATCGGAAACCATATCCGATACCGGCAAGTCAAGAGTGGCCAGCGCCCCCTCATCCATACCTTGCGCGATCAGATCAGGGGCCGCGCGCAGATAGACACTTTCCTGCAAGGCCAGGCAGCGCAATCCATAATCCCGATAGATCGGCCACTCACTCGGGGCGTCCGGCTCCAATGCCGCAGCACGTGCCGCAAAGAAGGATGGGCAGGACGACACAGCGATCTCGCGTCCCGTATCTGCCCCTTCCTGAATGATGAACTGATCCTGCCATTGCGCGGTCAAGAGTTGTTCAATCGCGTCTGGCGCATTTGCCGCCCCATCAAGCACAAAGAAACGTTCAAACCCGGACGGGGCCAGTGTCGGCAATTCATCCGCATGACCCTCATACCCTGCTGCGATGGCCAAGCAGACCAAGGGTGCGCGGGCCAGATATCGGTAAGAGATCATTTTTCATCTCCAGTGTCGTCCGCGGACTTCTTGGCTTCGCCTTCAAAGAGACCTTTGACAAAGGCATTGCGCGTGCCCGAAATCCCCTTGCGTTTGCATTCGCTGGCCGCTTTCGTCCAGTCCTTGTCCTTGACCGCCTTCACGAAGGTCGGGAATTTTTTGCGCAGGTTTGTCATGCCGAGGTTAAAGATCATGTCGAACAGGGCCAGTCGCACATCTTCGGAATAGGACGCGAAATCAGGAAATATCTTTTTGAGTTCCGTGCGAAAGCTCTTGATATGCGCACTCATCTGCGCCTCGATCTTTGAGGAAGGCAATGTCAGGCTCTTGTCATGTTTGTAGGCGCTGGCCTTGAACCCTTTGCCCTTGGCAACAACCGCATCCCAATCCGTCTTGATATCGGCCGCGCTGGCCGCCGCATTTTTGGCATTCACGAATGACAGCTTTTGAGCAGCTGCCAGATTTGGCAGCATGTGCCCTACGCCGACGGTCACCTTGCCAACACTGTCGAGATACATGTGCGGGATTTTGCCTTCGTACAGAACAAGCTTTTTCTTCAGTCGACTTTCAAGGCCCATAACAATGCGATCCAGACAATTGCTTCAATCAATGATGGAACTGTTGCACCGTCTTGAGGAGGTGACAAGCTGGTTGTGCCCGCCCACAGGCCCTGCAGAATGCGCCCCGCCAACGTGCCTGCCCGCCTTAGCGTTCAAGTGTCGTCAAAATGCGGCTGTCCAGTGAATTGAGTGATCCAAGACGTTGGGCCAGTGCATCCGCATATCCACCCGCGGATTCCGTTGTCGGACGCACCCCATCAAATATCTGGCGGTCCGAGTGGATGACGATGATCTTGGTTTTGCCCAAGGACGTATCATCAACCAGAAAGGCCAGCTTGCTGCCGTCCTGCCCGTCGGCTGCACTGTGCGCCACCCGAAGCCTCAGGTCGCCCCCGCGCCCGCCGCGCAGGTCCGCAAGGCTGTTGTCGGCCATAAAAAGGTTTGGCAGCAGGTGAAACACATTGCCCGAGACATCCAAGGCAGACACGAACAGATACCCGTCAGTCATCTCGGACGGGATGATGATTTCGATGACCGGATTCTGGCCAACATAAAAATCGCCCGTGGGGTTGAGCGTGCCGTCAGCCCCGTTCCTGAACTCGATACCAACGCCAGCCTCGGGGACATTTGGCAGAACGCCATCAATCAGACACAGCGTGGGGTTCAGAATGTCGACCTCAAGGGCGAGGCTGCGGTCCCCGATGGCCTCTGTCAACTGATCCGATAGGCTGTCGCGGCTTGCGGCACTGTCCAGCCGCCCGGCCACAAGCACCTGCCCCCCGTTTGGATAGCCCGTCAGCGGCGCGTCCATGACGTCCAGATCGCCGCAGTTTTGATGGGCTTGCAGGATCGGAGCCAGGGTCTGCGGGTCCAGAAACCGGGGGCCAAGGTCGATGCGTGCCACCACGTCGAGCGCGCCCTTGATATCCCCTTCGGTCAGGGCTGCGGTCAGCGTGTCCTGTTCCGTTTTATCGTAGGTCAGCCCGCTTATCTGGACGCGCTGCGCATCTGCGTGTACCCGCCAGTCGGGCAGATGGCTGACCGCATCGACAAGGCGCAAAACATCAGCGTCCCAACTGGGCGGTATGTCCCCGGTGGCCAAGGTCAACTCGGTGGTGCCGCCCGATTGCCCGACCAGACTGTCCAACGCATCGCGGGCCGTTTCGGAGGGGACATGACCCACCGCCAACGGCTGTTCGTTTTCGGCGCGCGACACCACCAGCGTGTAGGGATCGACCACCGGGTATTGCGGGCCAAGCAAGCCGTCCAAAGCACCTGATACGTAAGCGCCCGCGCCAATGGCTGCGACGGCGAGTACAGCCAGAATGGGCACGATGCCCCGCCGCTTGGACGGCGTAACGGGGGGCGGCGTAGTCTCGACTGGTGCGATGGGGGCCTGTGTGACAGTCGATGCCTCAGGCCTTGCGTCCGGAGCGGGACGGCGCACGACAACGGTACGGTCCTCGTCAGCGGTATCGGGGGGCGCGAGCGCATCCAGGACGGCTTGGGCAGTTTGCAGACGATCTTCGCGATCCGGCGTCGTCATCCGGTCGATCAGGGATTTCAGCGGCTCGGGAACGCCGCTTGTGTCGAGGGGCTGCGCCTTGATCTTGACCACATCCATAAGGTTGTTGCCGATATTGGGCTTTTTGCCGCGAAAGGTGGACAGCAGCAACGCCCCCAAAGCGTAGATATCGGCGCGCGCGTCGGTCTGCCCGCTCAGCTGTTCGGGGGCGGCATAGGCGTATTTGCCCGCAAACTCATTGCCCACAATCGTTTCGGCACCGGGGTTGGTGTCCTTGGCGATGCCAAAGTCGATGATCACCGCGTCATTGGGATCACCATCGCGCAGGATGATGTTGTCGGGCGACAGATCGCGGTGAACGATATTCTTGCGATGGGCCGCGACCAGACCTTCGGCCACCCGGCGCGCCACGATCAACAGGTCCTGAGCCGACATTCCACCGTCCCTGAGCTTGCGATCCAGACCGGGGCCGTCGACATAATCCATCACCAGATAGACATGCCCATCATCGGTGCGTTGGTTGTCGTAATAGCGCACAATCGCATCATGGCGGATTTCGCGCATCTCTTCTTCGCGGGTCATCAGCGCCAGAAAGGCTTCGTCGCGCGAAAACTCGGTGCGCAGGGCCTTGACCGCCACGACACGACCCGAAATCTCGCTTTTGGCGCGATAGACTTCGGATGTGCCGCCAAGGCCCAGCACCTTGTCGATGCGATAGGTGTTGTTGAGCACATCCCCGATCTGAAAGATGCCGCGATTGGCCCTGGAACTCACAATCGGCCCTCGCATCGGATCTTGGTGCCAGAGCCCATGTCCACGCTTAGCTCAACGCTTGGAATTCGACGCGCCGATTGACATCGCCCAAGGGATCATCAGGGTCAAACGGGAACCGCTCGCCCGCGCCCACCGCCTCCATCCGCTCGGCTGGATAGCCGCAATCAGTGATCAGAAAACGCTTCACCTCTTCGGCGCGCAGCTTTGAAAGGCGTTCATTATAGCTGGTCGAGCCTGACGCATCGGTATGCCCCAGAATGCGTATCTTTTGGACGTCAGCCGCCTTGAGCGCGTCACATAACGCCCCCAGTTTCGGCCTTTGATCAGCGCGCAACGCGGCGGAGTCAAAATCGAAGGCCACATTGACGTTCACCTGCTCGTCCCTTGGGACAATCGCGGCAAGCTCTTCCGCCACCGGCGCATTGGTGGTCGTGGTCGCGGCGACCGTGGTGTCATTGGTCGTGGCGGTGTCTGTCGTTGCGGTCTGGGTGCTTGGCGTTGCAATCACCAGCCCGCGCGTTTTCTGCTTTTTGAAATTTTCCGTCATCTCTTCGACGGTTTGGTCGGCCGCGTTTTGCGCCATGGCGGGGGCGTGGAGGCCAGTAAGGCTGACCGTGGCTGCGACCAGAAATGTGTCGAGGCGTATCATTGGAATTCCTTCATAAAAATATATGAGCAATCTGCCCAAAGCCTATCGCAACGGGCGACACATGCCAAATTTTTTCGCCGCAGTGGCTCGGGGTACGCTGGCCGGGTGGTCAACCTCTCTGTCCTTCTTGCGTCCAGCATTTTGTTGCGACATTCGATCTGACGCGGATAACATTCCCCTACGTCAAGCGGAGACTTCGCCATGATTCGACTGAATTTTCAAATACTGATCGCACTGCTTTTTCTGGTTGGCGGCATGTCGCCGGCCACGGCCGAAAAGCGCACCGCATTCCTGTTGGGCAATGGTGCCTATGCGCATGCCGCCAACCTGCAAAACCCCTCTGCCGACGTCCGATTGATCGGCGGGGTGCTCGAAAGCCTCGATTTCGACGTCACCCTGCACGAGAACCTCACGCGCGCCGAAATCGGCCAAAGCCTGTCGCAGTTTCTGGACGATAACGAGAATGCGGACGTCACATTCGTCTACCTTGCAGGGCACGGGATGCAGTTTGAAGGGCGCAATTACTTCCTTGGCACCGATGCAAAGCTGAGCACCGAATTTGATATTCCATCCGAGACCACGCCGATCGACGCCATCATCAAGGCGATCCAGAAAACCGCACATGCCTCGTTGATCTTTGTGGATGCCTGCCGCGACAATCCGCTGGCCAATGCGTTCTATCAGGACAATTTTTCCGAAAGCCGGGCATTGCAAACCCGTGGGCTTGTGCCGCTCAGGGCGTCTGCGCAAGGTGCGATGGTGGTCTTTTCGGCCTCACCCGGTCAGGTCGCCTATGATGGGGCGGGCGCGAATTCACCCTTTGCCGCCTCGGTTGCACGCCATCTGGACACTCCGAATTCCGAGATCCTCAGCGTAATGAAGCGCGTCATCGGTGACGTCAAGCTCGAGACCGAGGACAAGCAGATCCCGATCATCAACAACGACTTGGCAACTGAAATTTACCTGCGCATCGGCGAAGGTGAAGCGGGCCAGACCCTCGCCTTTCAACGCGAGCAGGCGCTTTATGAGGCGGTGCGCGAAATGAACTCTCTGCGCGGCTGGTCCGTGTTTCTGGACCGCTTTCCCGACAGCCAGTTCGCGGGCCTTGCCGAACAGGAACGCGACGCCCTTGCCCGATCCGAAAACATCACGGTCGCAAATCTCGCGAGCGAGAGCACGGATCGCGGCAGCGACCAAGGGACCCTTGGGCTGAGCGTGGCCGACATCCGTTTGATCCAGACGAAACTTGCCACCCTGGGCTATGATGCGGGGATCGCGGACGGGGTGATGGGCGACAAGACCCGCAAATCCATCGCGGATTTCCAGCAGGCCAACCAGTTGCCTTCGACCGGGATAATGACCGAGTTTACGGTGCGCGCGATGGATATCGACGTCTCGGGCCTCGAGGTCAGCACCATCCCGATCTATTCGTCCCTTGATGCGCGCAAATGGGCTCCTGATGCGCTCGTGCAGGTCGAAACGGATCCGCGGCTGATCCGGGCCGCCGAGGTCCTGAAGGACTGGGAAATCCTGTACGGATGGTACGGCGATCATCTCTATATCGGGGTGCTGGCATGGCGCATGAAGTGGCCCGAAGCACAGGCCTTGGCCGAACGCGCGGGCGGATATCTTGCGGTGATGGGTGACGCGGAAGAGAACGATTTCGTCTACCAGCTTGTCAGCCGGGATGATCGGTTTTGGCAGGTCAGCAACGCAGGCCAGGGGCGTCACAGTTACGGACCCACCTTTGGGTTCTACCAGAAGAAAGAAGGCCGCGAGCCGGATGGCGGCTGGTCATGGGTCAACGACCAGCCCGTGTCCTTTACAAACTGGGCCTATGGAAACCCCAACAACGGGGTCGATTATGACAGCGAATATGCGACTTTTTACCGATGGACCAAGGATATGGACCTCGAAAAATTCACTGGCAACGAGTGGAACGATGTGGACCTGCCCCGCACCGGCCGCGCCTTTATCATCGAGATTGAGTGATCGCGCGTGCGGGCCTGTTTACCCTGCACATCATACCACGCGCATCGCCCCATAGGCCCGGTGCCCCGGAAAGGTCGACTTGAAATATCTGGAGGCCACCGCATCCAGCGCGTCAAGGCCAAGATCCAGCGCCGCGTTCAACTGCACCCCAAGTGCCTCGGTCCGCGCCGCCCGCGCCTGGCCGTCGGTATAATGGGGCGCGATCCGCTCGGACCAGAAATAATCCATCCATCCGTAATCCGCCACCTTGGCGATGTCGAACCCGTCAAGGGCGGCCATCACACAGCCGAGGCGCGCACCGAATATGGCCCAGTCCCCACGTTCCACATCCGCCCCGACCGAGCACCACACCTTGAGCCGATCAAGGTTGCGCGGCCCGATATGCGTCGCAAGTGCCTCGGCCCGTGGCAAGTCCGGATAGGCGTCATAGGCGATCTGACCATCGGCGAGGTTCAGCTTGACCCCTTCGCGAAATCCGGCCCGAAACGCCTGGTAGTCTGACCCCGTGACAATCACCTCGGACAGTAACCGGTTCACCTGATAATATGGCACCGTCCAGCAGAAATCGACGGCCCCTCTGGGGCCTGCCGCGTTCTCGTGGGTCTGGAGGGTCCGCAGCGTGCTGCGCGGCCAGATTTTCACCCCGCCATTGCCATAGCACAGCCCGTTCACGCCGTTGCGCGCGCTGAATGAAAACACCCGTGCCCGATCCCGTGGCGCGATGTCAAAGCGCGCTGACAGAAATTCCGGGTCCAGAAGCACGTTGTCCGCATCTATCGTGATCACATGCGGCGAGACGCAGACCTCTCCGGCGCGGCGATGTGCAGCGTCAAACCCTTTGATCCCCGCCACCCGGCGCGTGCGGGGCACCACCTTCTGGATGCGCTCAAAATGGTCCTCCGCATTGGGCTCATCAAAGCTGAGGAACACCACGTCACAGGTGCCAAGATCAATCATGGCACTCCCCATTCGGCGTGAGGGCCCAAGGTGATGATCGCGGCAGGATGCCATTTGTCCCGCAACAGGATCCGCCGCCACGCAAGATAGCTGCGCCAGTCGATCTCGGGCGCAAGGGGCGCATTGAGGGCCGCGTTTGGCAGGGTGTCATAGGCCAGATTTTCCGCGATCAGGGGCCGGTAATCGACCAGATCGACGATGAACACCGGCACCATTTCCTTGGTTCTTGCCGTCTCGCGCACCGTGTCCAGATAGGGTGCGATCTGGTCCCAGTGCAGCCCTGTGACATCGACAAGCATGATCGACATGAACCGGTCACTGTGCAGCAATCCCTCGACCTGCGCGCTGTCTGCGTTGAAGGGCCATGCCGCCTCAAACGCGTCGGCGGGGCGTTCCGATCCGTCGGCCCGGTCAGCGTTGTCATCAGGGGGGATGGCATCAAATGTCATGGTCCAAGCACCCTGGCAGGGCGCGTCCGAGCAGCGAGTTCTGTAAACAGCGCCCGCCATGATGCCCCCAAGACGGCCCAGTCGCGCGCCCGGCTGACCTGCGCCGCTGCCTTGCCGCGCGCGGCCCAAACCGCCGGTCCCTCAGCCAAGGCGGTGCCCAATGCCTCCGCCAACGCATCTGCCTCGAACAGCACCCCGGTCGAGGGCATGGTCACCACGTCCCGCAATCCGGGCGTGTCTGTGCCCAACACGCCACGCCCGAGGGTCTGCGCCAGAATGGCCGAGCCGGATGTCAGGGAGTCGGTATAGGGCAGCACCGCCATATCAGCGGCCCCATGCACCTGTGCAAGATCGGCAGTATCCAGAAATTCCATCCGGGTCATAATGCGTGGATCATCCGGGATCGACAGATCCTCCACGTCAGAGGCCCGGCGACCGGCAAGGATCAGCCGATCATCCGGCCCGGCCACCTGTCGGAACGCGTCAACAAGGGTGCCGGGGGCCTTGTAGGCGCGCATCTGCCCCGCCAGCAGCAGCACCATATGCGCGTCGTCCAACCCCAATGCGGCACGGGCCGTGGCGCGCGGAACAACAGGATAGATCCCATCGTAATTGCCATGCGCAATGACGCGCACCTTGTCCAAGGGCAGCGTGTGATGCGCCATCGCCGCCGCCAGGGCAGGCAGCGAGTGCACGTGCACCACATCCGCCAGTGCCAGCAGGCCGTTGCGGATCTGTGCGGCTGCCGCGCGCTCTCGCGGGTTGTGGGGCATAAGATTGTGCATGCTCCACACGATCCGCCCGCCCCGGTCGCGAAAGGCGGACAAGGCATCCAGAAGCCCCTGGGGTGTCATGGTACCGTTGGAGATGGCCGCCGTCTCCCAATGCAGATGCAGGACGCGGCCAGCGCTCGGCTCTGACCCAAGGCCTGCGATATCTGCCAGCGGGGTCGTAAGGACGGAGGGCCCTAGGGACCGATAAAGCAGGTCCTGATAAGGATTAAAGTCACGGTAGTCCGGGTAGAAGCACACCTCAACCGGACCGGGAGAAACGGCATTGAACATGCCCAACTCTGGCACAGGCGGCGCGTTTTGGCGAGACCACGCCGATGCGCGAGGGGCCTCAGTTGACTCGATCAGGTGCCGGTTTCTATCCTTTGACCCAGGGTAAGGGGGCCTTCTCATGCGCAGTTGGATTGTGGGACAATTGGTTTTGCTGATCGGCGTCATCGGTTTACCGGGGGCCGTGCGGGCCCAAACCTTTGGCAGCGATACGTTCACAACACAGGCTCAGGCCGAGAATTATCTGCGCCAAAGCCCGACCGGCCCCCGCGCTAAAGCGGCGTTCATGGCCATCGTGGAATTCCAGCTGGCGCGCGAAAACCCAGGTTTTTCTCGCTCTGACATCGCTCAAAGCGTCAATCTCTCGGTGCCGGGACGCTCCGCCAGCCCCGGCCAGACCACCGGTAACACTCAACGAGATGATGGCCGTGGGGATCTTTACTAACCATCTGCCGCGCCCCCGGTTTGGGGCATCGTTTCAGCGGCCCGCGCTGGCCTGCTGCGTTGTGCTGGCCGCAATCACGGTCGGATCCGCCACCCTGTCCCAAGACAACACCGCGCCGCAAAAAGCGTCCCGCGTGGCCCTCGTCATCGGCAATTCCGCCTATCAAAATGTCGAACCTCTGCCCAATCCGGCCAACGATGCGCGACTTATTGCCGAAAAGCTGTGGGAGTCCGGTTTCGAGGTGATCGAGAGCATTGATGCGGATCGCGAGACGATGCTGGCCGACCTCGCCACCTTCCGCAGCCGCCTGCGCGAGGGCAGTGAGGCATTGTTCTTTTATGCGGGCCACGGGGTGCAGGTGGGCGGGCGCAATTACCTGTTGCCGATCTCGGTCGCACCGTCTTCGATCGATGATCTGCGCGCCCAGTCGGTGGATGCGCAACTGTTCGTGGACATCATGGATGGCTCTGGCGCGCGGCTGAACATCGTGCTGCTGGATGCCTGCCGCAACAACCCGTTTGTGGACATCACCAGTCAGGATGCGGACGAGATCGCGACCCGCGCCATCACCATCGGGCAGTCGCGCGATGAGGTGCAGCGCGGGCTGGTCCTGCTGTCCGAGGCCTCGACCGGTGGGCTGGCCGAGATGACGGCCGGTGACAGCGAAACGATGATCAGCTTTGCCACTGCCCCCGGCGCGGTCGCCTTTGACGGTGTCGGCCAGCACAGCCCCTACACCGCCTCTATCGCCGAAACTATCGACGAGCCGGGCCTGGAACTGGCCGAGCTGTTTCGCCGTGTGCGCGGCGGCGTGCGCGAACGCACCGACGGCCAGCAGATCGCCTGGACCACCAGCACGCTGGAAAACCCGTTCTATTTCAAGCCCGACACCGCCAATCTGCGCGGTGCGACAACCGGGCTCGGGGCCGAAGGCGACACATTGGGCACCCTGCCCCCGCAGCGTATCGTGGACCGTATCTTCTGGCGTGCGATCGAGGGGTCCGACCGGTTGGACGCGTTCGAGGCCTATATCAAGACCAGCCCGGATGGGGCCTTTGCCGCGGACGCAAGCGCGCGCATCGCGGCCTTGGGGGGGGTACCGGACGCTGTGCGCGCACCCGACCCCGCCCTGCCGGCCTTGCAACCCCGGACCGAGGCCGCACAAACCGACTTTCGCGCAGATGTCATTGCGCGGCTCGACAGCGACGCTCACGCGGTTCCGATTGGGGTTGGTCCGTCTCGGGTCGCCCTGTCAGATCAGGGCGCGGATGGGTGGGTCTATGTGTCGCGCGCACCGCGCTTGGGCGAGATCCGCGCCGCAGATGGCACCCCATTGGCACAGGGGGCTGTGCATTACGTGCGCGTCGGTGACATGTCGGAATTCGAACCCCATGTAGGCTCCAACGGCGGGCGCGAAACGCTTGAGGGCAAAGTGCTGGGCGAAGGTGGTGCGACCGAGCCGGTCGCGGTTGACGTCGAAAGCTATGTCGATGCCTGCGACATGCTGGCGGGCAACCCCTATGACAGCGAACGGGTCACGGCGGGCACGCGCCAGTTCATTCTTGACCGAAACTTTGAAGGGGCCATCGTCGTGTGCGAGTTGGCCATCGCCCGTTACCCCGATGTGGTGCGGTTCTGGGCGCAACTGGCGCGCGCCTATCGCGCAGCGGGCCGCTATGAAGACGCACGTGTCTGGCAGGTCCGCGCGGTCGAGGCGGGATATATCAACGCCATGGTCTATCTGGGCCAGATGCATCTGGATGGACAGGCCGTCGCGCAGGACTTTGAACGGGCCTACGCGTTGTTTGAAGCGGCTGCGGCTGCGGGCGACACAGCGGCGCTGACCGCGCTGGCCTGGGTCCACCGGGCGGGCGTCGGTGTGCCGCAGGATTACGCCAAGGCACGCGAATTCTACGAACGGGGTGCTGCGCGCGGCAATGATTGGGCGATGACCAATCTGGGCGAGTTCTACAAGAAAGGGCTGGGCGTCGAGGCCAATCCCGAAGAGGCCAAGCGGTGGTATATTCAGGCGGCCAAATCCGGCGAGTTGACCGCACAGACCCGCCTTGCCCGCATGTATCAGGACGGGGATGGCATCGCGCAGGATTTTGAGCAGGCACGGTTCTGGTTCGAAACAGCCGCGTCGCGCAAGGTGCCCAATGGTATGACCCGGTTGGGTGTCATGTACGAGCAAGGCCAGGGTACCGCCCCTGATGTGGAGGCCGCCGCCCGGCTCTATGTGCGTGCGGCCCAACAAGGCGACGGCGAAGCCTATTTCCGGCTGGCCCGGCTTTATGCGTCGCAAACGCCGCTGTTTGATGACCCGGCGCGCGCTGCCTTGCTGTTTGAACGCGCGATCAAGCAAGAGGTCTATGGCGCAGAACGCGCGCTTGCCAAGCTTTACGAGACCGGGCGCGGCGTCGACAAGGACATGATACGTGCACGGGCGCTTTACAGCGTGGCCGCCAAGGGCAATCCATGGGCGGCGCGCGATGCCGGGCGGGTATTTGCCTCAAGTGACGGGGTGGAGCCGGATTTTACGACCGCCGCGACATGGTATCGCCAGGCGGTCGAGGGGGGTGTGCCATGGGCCGCGCTTGATCTGGCAAAACTGACTGAAACGGGCCGCGGTATCGACCAGAACCGCACCGAGGCGTTGGCCCTTTATGCCAAAGCGCTCAGCCTGTCGGATGATGAAAACCTTGTGCGGCTGGTCGCCGAAGGTGTTGCAAACTACAGCGCGGCCGAATTTATCACCGCCGCGCAAGTGATGCTGGCGCGCGCGGGCAAACAGCCGGGCGCTGCCGATGGACAACTGGGTGCAGGCACCCAAACCGCCCTTGCCGAAGTTTTTGCCGAGCAAGGTGTCCCCCTGCCCTCCGGGCCTATAACGATTGATATTTTAGCCATTATTTCAGCAACTTATTAGGAGACAGACAATGATGAACCGATACTTCTGTGCCGCGGCCTTGGCGTTTCCCCTGTTTTTGACGGCCTGTGACGAGGCCCCGGTGTCGTACCGTTCAACCGCTGAAGACGTCACGCGGCTCCAGTCGCTCGGGTTCAGCGTCGCCGCTCAAACCCCCTCGGGCACCCCAATGGCGTTGCGCTATACCGGGCCGATCAATGCGGCGGTGCAGTGTCGGACCCCATCGGGTCAGGCGCGCACGCCCAGGCCGCGCGCGACAGCCGCCAATGGCACCGTGGAAGAATACAAGCTGAACAGCTATGTCATGTTCGAGCCGGGCAGTGGTGCCCGTGACGGGCTTTACGTCGTCAGCAAGGCCACACGACCCTCTGCCCGCCGCGCCGCCACTAAAGTCGAGACAATCGCCTTTGCACCCGGTGAACGCGGCACCTTTGCCTCGGGCCTTTCGTGTCGGGCAACCTGATCGGCAGCGCGACACCGGTTGAAGTTGATATCCTGATCCTCACGGACATCCGCGTGGGCGATATCGCAACGCCATGTCACAGCGCCGCCATCACCGCCCTTGCAAAGGCCGGATACAGCGTGGCCGTCACTCCGGTGATCAGCGACGCGGTGCGGGCCGATCCCTATGCGGTCGATCCCGATCTGCGCGCCTTGTTCAAGGCAAGCAACATCCGCTGGATCGGGCCGGAGGCCGCCGTGACCTGTACCCTCGCCTTGGCCTTCGATGCGCGCCTCTTTGCCGCCAGCCTGACCCGTGCCCCCCGTATTGACGCACGGCAACGCGTTATCACGGTGGAGCGTCCGGCCGCCTATGCGAGCCTCGACAGGCCCGCCCGCAACCGCCTGCGCGCGCGGGCCGAGACGGTCATGGGCGGCCCGGTCCTGTGGGCCCCCACATCGATGATTGCGCGCGATGCCATGGTCTATGTCACGCCGGATTGGCCCCTGGCGGATCAGGACTGGGCACCCGTGGCTCCCGATCTGAGCCATGTGCACGCCGACGCCGCCGAGCGTGCACGGCCCACACTTGGGCGTGCACGCATCGCACGGACGCGTCCCGCATCCCCATGGCCCGCCCCGTTTCGCACCACGCCCCTTGTTGCCTTGCGCGAACGGGGGCTGGCTGATGACGCGGGCGAGGATTGGCCTCACCCTGCCCCGGTCGAGATATGGCCCGATGACCACTTGGCGATGGATGCGTTTCTGGCCAAGGTCGATCTGCTTGCCAATGCGGACCTTGCCCATGACGACCCGGTTCCGGTCGAGGCACTGATGGCGATATCGGCAGGTGTCGTGCCCTGCCTGCCCGAACCCTATCGCGAGATTTTTGGCGGTGCGGCGGTCTATGGCGATCCGCACGAGCTGGTTCAGGCGGCTGTTGACCTCACACTGAACCCCGACCTGATGGAAGGCGCGCGGCAGGCAGGCATCGCAATGCGGCGCGAGGTCTTTGCGCCCGCCCTCTTTGTGGCCCGGGTTGCGACCCTGATCGGGGCACCCTCGGTCACCCCCTTTGCGCCTGCGATCCACACAACCCCAAATGCCCGCGTTCTGTTCTATTCGACCAATGGGATCGGGATGGGGCATCTGACCCGGCAGCTGGCCGTGGCGCGGCGACTGCCCGCGCGCCTTCAGCCAGTGTTCGTCAGCCATTCGCGTGCCGTCGACACCGTCCGCCAGTTCGGCTTTGTCAGCGAACACCTGCCCTATCATACGACCTACGGGCAGGCGCAGGCTCATTGGAACATCGGCCTTGCCGCCGCACTTGAGGCCACATTTGCATTCTACAAACCGGACACGGTGATCTTTGACGGCAATGTGCCGTTCAAGGGCTTACTGAAAGCCTTGGCGCGCCGTCCGGGGATCGCCTCTGTCTGGGTACGGCGTGCGATGTGGGGGGCGGGGCGCGATATCGTCGGGCTTGAGCGGGGGGCAGCATTCGATGTTGTTGTCGAACCGCTTGATCCCGCCTGGGCCTATGATCACGGACCAACGGTCGACTACGCCGCGCAGACCCGCAGCGTGCCGCCCGTGCGCATCCTTGATGAGTCCGAACGACCCGCCCGTGCGGAGGCCTGCGCCGCACTTGGCCTCGACCCGTCAGACACAAATGCACTGGTGGCGACGGGATCGGGCAATAACTTCGACCTTGCAGGGATCACCACCCGCGTTATCGACGGGCTCAGCGGGCGGGCGGGCGTGGGGGTCGCCCTCGCTGAATGGCAAATTGCGCAACAGCGTCTGGATGTGCCCGACACCATCGCGCGGCTGAACGGATACCCGTTTGCGCAATATCTGTCCGCCTTCGATTTTGCGGTGGCCGCCCCCGGATACAACACCTTCTGCGAACATCTGGCCGCCGGTCTGCCCACGCTCTGGGTGCCCAATGAGCATGCGCAGATGGATCAGCAAATCGAACGTGCGCGCTATGCGGTTGATACGCGCTGCGGGGTGATGGTGCGCCGGGACGCGCCGTTTGACGTGGCCGGGGCGCTGTCGCACCTTTTGGACCCCGCCAATCGGGATCGGATGGCGCAGGCGGGCGCACGGCTTGCCCGGCAGCAGATGCAGGACAACGGGGCCAGCGCCTTGGCAGAGCTTGTCACCGACCTTGCCGGATCAACGATTGCACGGTTGCCGATGGAAGCGGACCACCCTGAGCCACAGGAACCGACTGACACAACACCGGGCCACCTGCCACAACAGATGCATCCTGCCTAGCAAGGACCACATCCGGTCACACGGTCCGGCGCACCCCCGTCTCGGCGTCAAAGATATGCGCCTGACCCGGCTGCACTGCAAAGCGCATGATCTGCCCATGGCTGGACGGCGCATGCACACCTTGCAGGCTTATGGTGAAACTGTCGGATGATCCGGCCAGCTTGCTGTGAAACAGTGTGTTGGCCCCAAGCGGTTCGGTCATTTGAACCAAGGCGTGAAGGGGGCCGTCTTCGGCCACATCCATATGCTCGGGCCGGATGCCCAGTTTGACCGGCCCGTCCGGCCCGTCCGGCCCTGCCGTGGCCAAGACGACCCGACCGTCAACCATCACGTTGCCATTCTTCACCTCGGCATCGATGACATTCATCGCAGGGCTGCCGATAAACTGCGCGGCAAACAGCGTGCGCGGGGTTTCATAGACCTCGAGCGGGGTGCCGATCTGCTCGACCATTCCGGCGTTCATCACGATCATCCGGTCGGCCATGGTCATCGCCTCGACCTGATCATGGGTCACATAAAGCGAGGTGATGCCCAGTTTTGATTGCAGTTCCCTGATCTCAAGACGCATCTGCACGCGCAGCTTGGCATCCAGGTTGGACAGAGGCTCGTCAAAGAGAAACACCGCCGGTTCGCGCACAATCGCGCGGCCCATCGCGACGCGCTGGCGCTGCCCGCCCGACAGTTGCTTGGGTTTGCGATCGAGCAAGGGCGAGAGTTGCAACATCGTTGCGACCTCTTCGACCTTGGCGTTGATCTGATCCTTGGGCATCCTGGCGATCTTCAGCCCATAACCCATGTTCTGGCGCACCGACATATGCGGATAAAGCGCGTAATTCTGGAACACCATCGCCACATCGCGATCCATCGGTTCCTTGTCGTTGGCACGCGCATCATTGATCAGCACATCCCCCGACGAGATCGTCTCAAGCCCCGCAACCATGCGCAACAGCGTGGATTTTCCGCAGCCGGAGGGGCCGACAATCACGATGAATTCACCATCCGCAATATCCGCGTCGATCCCGTGGATCACATGGGTGGGGCCAAAGTTCTTCTTGACGTTGTTGAGGGTAATGGTCGCCATGATGTTATTTCTCACTGTCCACAAGGCCGCGAATAAACAGCCGTTGCATGCTGACCACGACGATCACCGGGGGGATCATCGCAAGGATGGATGTGGCCATGATCACCGGCCAGTCGGCGACATCATCGCCCGACGGGAACATCTGTTTGATGCCCATGACGATGGTGTTCATTTCGGGGTCCGTGGTGATCAAAAGCGGCCACAGATATTGGTTCCAGCCGTAAATGAACAGGATCACGAACAGGGCGGCCACGTTTGTGCGGCTCATCGGGACGACAATGTCCCAGAAAAACCGCATCGGGCGGGCCCCGTCCACGCGCGCGGCCTCGGCCAACTCATCCGGGATGGTCAGGAAAAACTGGCGAAACAGGAAGGTTGCCGTGGCCGAGGCAATCAGCGGAAAGATCAGCCCGCCATAGCTGTTGAGCATGCCGAACCCCGCGACCACCTCATAGGTGGGCACGATGCGCACCTCGACCGGCAGCATCAGAGTCAGAAAGATCATCCAGAAAAAGACGTTTCGCCCTGGAAAGCGGAAATAGACGATCGCAAAGGCCGAGAGCAGTGAAATAACGATCTTGCCCACCGCGATCCCGATGGCCATCACAAGGCTGTTGAACAGCATCGTGGCCACCGGCACGTTGACGCCCGAAAACAGCGCCGCCGCGTAGTTTTCCCAGAACCGGTCGCCCGGCAGCAGCGGCATCGGCGGGCGCACGATTTCGGCTTGGGTCACGGTGGAGGCCACAAAGGCCAGCCAGATTGGAAAGAAGATCACCAGCACGCCCAAAATCATCAAAACGTGCGTCAGCCACAGGCCCGCCCCACGCTTTTCCACCATCCCATGAACTTCGCGCGCCATCAGTAATGCACCCGCTTTTCAACGAACTTGAACTGGATCACCGTCAGCAGCCCCACAACGATCAGCAAGATCACGGATTGGGCCGAGGATGAGCCAAGGTCCTGCCCCACAAACCCGTCCGAAAACACTTTGTAGACCAGAATTGTGGTCGATTGTTGCGGCCCGCCCGAGGTGATCGTGTGGATCACGCCAAAGGTCTCAAAGAAGGAATAGACCACGTTGACGACCAGCAGGAAGAAGGTAGTGGGCGAAAGCAGCGGCAACACAATGGTCCAGAACCGTTTCCAGAATCGCGCCCCGTCAATGGCCGCCGCTTCGATCACCGATCTTGGGACCGCCTGCAGGGCCGCAAAGAAAAAGAGGAAGTTGTAGCTGATCCGCCCCCAGGCCGAGGCGACGACAACCAGCCCCATCGCTTCGCCCCCGTTCAGCACGTGGTTCCAGTCATAACCCAGATTGCCCAGATACCATGACACGACGCCGACGCGGGTGTTGAACATGAACAGCCACAGCACCCCCGCCACCGCCGGAGCGACCGCATAGGGCCAGATCAGCAGCGTGCGGTAGACACCCGACCCTTTGATCAGCCGATCCGCAATAACGGCCAGAAACAGCGCCGGGATCATCGAACACAGCGTGACCAGAATGGAAAAGACCGCGGTGGTCACAAAGGACGCGCGGTAGAATTTGTCGCTGAGCAGGAATTCAAAGTTGCCCAGACCCACGAATTGCGAGGACAGCCCGAATGGGTCCGGAATGAACAGCGATTGCCAGATCGCCTGCCCTGCGGGGTAAAAGAAAAACACCGCTGAAATCAGAACCTGAGGCGCAATCAAAAGCGCCGGCAACCACCAGCCACGAAACGTGACGCGTTTTTCCATGTCGCTGCCCCTGCGAAAATTAGCCCAAAGAAAAATGGGCAGGCCCGATGCTGGCCCGCCCCGATTGCCGTCCGTCTAGCGGTTGGCGGCTTCAAAGCGGCGCAACAGCGCGTCGCCTCGTTCCTTGGCGCTGTCCATCGCCTCTTGCGCGGTTTTGTCGCCCGCCCAGATACCTTCCAGCTCTTCGTCGATGATGCCGCGGATCTGATCGAATGACCCAAGACGCAGACCTTTGGAATTGGCCGTCGGCTCCTTGGCGGTCATCTGGATCACAGCGACGTCCGTGCCGGGGTTCTGTTCATAAAAACCGACTGCGCGGGTCGCAACACCCGCCTCGGCTGTGATGGGCAGATACCCTGTGTTCTGGTGCCACGAGGCTTGCACGTCCGAGGACGACAGGAAGCTGAGGAATTCGCCGACACCTTTGTATTCGGCATCCTCATGGCCCGACATCACCCAAAGGGAGGCCCCGCCGATGATCGTGTTTTGCGGTGCGTTACCGACACCTTCCCAATAGGGCAAGGGGCGCACGTCAAATTCAAACTCGGCCTCGGAACTTATGCCCGCATAGCCCGCCGAACTTTCGGTAAAGAGCGCACATTCGCCCGCTCGGAAGTTTGCACCGCCCTCATTGCGCCGACCGGTATAGATGAATTTCCCGTCGCGAGCCCACTCGCCCATCGCCGTGAGGTGCGCAACCTGTGCCGGGCCGTTCAGCGCCAGCTCGGTGTCGAGCCCGGCAAAGCCGTTGTCCCGCGTCGCAAACGGCACGTCATGGTAGGCCGAGAAGTTTTCAAGGTGGATCCAGCTTTGCCACGCGGTCACAAGGCCGCATTCTTCGCCGCCCTCTTTCAGCTGATCCAGCACCGCACCGACGTTCTGCCATGTGGACAGGTCCGTGTCGGGGTCAACGCCCGCTTCCTGCATTGCATCCCGGTTCACCCACAGCACAGGCGTGGACGAGTTGAAGGGCAGCGACAGCATCTCGCCATCGGTCGAGGTGTAATACCCTTTCACAGCACCAATATAAGCATCGGCGTCAAACTCGGCACCACTTTCGGCCATCACTTCGTGCACGGGTTTGACCGCACCACCGGCCGCCATCATCGTGGCTGTGCCGACCTCGAACACCATCAGGATATGGGGCTGCTCGCCCGCCCGGAAGGCGGCAATCCCGGCATTCAGCGTTTCGGAATAGTTGCCCTTGTGGCTTTCGACGACGACATAGTCGCTTTGACTGGCGTTGAACTCTTCGACCTGAGCCTTGACCAACTCGCCAAGACGGCCTGTGAAGGCGTGCCAGAATTGGACCTCGGCCTGCGCCGAGGCGACCATCGGAAACAGGATAGCAGTGGATGCGGCAAGACCGCCGAGCAGTGATTTTTTCATTCTTCCTCCCATGCACCGGTATTGGTGCGTTGCCATTGGTTGCCGTACGTTTGTGTCGGCACGCGCTTTTGACCTGCAAAACGTGACACGCATGCGACAAAAACTCAAGCTGGGCCGGAATTTCTGCGAGGACGCGATATTCAACATTCAAGGCACCGCGTTGTTGCAGCAGGTGAGGTATTTTGGTGTCGCCATTTGCTCAGGTCAGAGTGTCCCACCGACACCTCTCTGCACCAAAGCCCCAATGCCTAAGAACCCGCGAATGGCCCTCTTGTGGCGTCGCGAAATCGGCGTTGGATATGGATTTGACCAAGGGTAACAGTCGTATCCCCCGAGGTTTTGCGTATACGGAACAAACGGCTGTTTTGTGGATCAATGCTCTGGGGAGGGATTATGAGCCAATCACACCATCCGTGGACTGCGTTTTACGACCCGTCCATGCGCACCAAGATTGAGACCGCACAGTACAGAACCATCGGCGACATGGTCAGCGCCGTGTCCCACCTTTACAAAGATCAGCCCGCGTTTACGGCCTGTTTGCCCAACGGGATGAACGGCACCCTCAGCTTTGCGCAGGTGGACGAAATGTCGGACGGGCTGGCGGTATACCTGCGCGAAACGGCTGGCCTGAAACAGGGTGACCGGGTGGCGGTCCAGATGCCCAACGGATTGTCCTTTCCGGTCGTCGCATTCGCGATCCTGAAAGCCGGATGTGTGATTGTGAACGTCAATCCGCTTTATACAGCCGAGGAAATGGCTCACCAGTTTGCGGACTCCGATCCGCAGGCTCTGATCGTCGTGGATATCTTTGCCGACAAACTGACCCAAGCCCTTAAGGGCCATCCCATCCCCAACGTCATCGTCACCCAAGTGGCCGAGTTCTTCCCGGCCATGCCACGCGGCATCGTGCGGCTGGTACAAAAGCATTGGGATCGCACGCTGGCCTCCATCACCCTTCCCCACATCCGCCTGCCGGACGCCATCGCGGCAGGCCATCAGGAAAGCAAGCGCAACGACATCGCGGTTGAGGGCTATCGCGGAGCCCTGTCGCCTGATGATATCGCGTGCCTCCAATATACTGGCGGCACCACGGGCGTGGCCAAGGGCGCAATGCTGACCCATGCCAATCTGATGATGAACATGGAACAGACCATGGAGATGATCAGCGGCGTCGAGAAAGGCCGCGAGGTGGCCCTCACCGCCCTGCCGCTTTATCATATCTTTGCGTTCACGGTGAATTTGCTGGGGTTTTACTACCTTGGTGCACGCAACATCCTGATCCCCAACCCACGCCCCCTCAGCAACCTCAAGCGCGCGTTCGAAAACTATCCGATCACGTGGATGAGCGGTGTGAACACGCTGTTTAATGGGCTGAGCAACGAGGTCTGGTTTCAGGACTCGCCCCCCAAATCGCTGAAATTCGCCTCTGCCGGGGGGATGGCGCTGCAAAGCGCGGTTGCGGAGCGCTGGCAAGACGTAACGGGCAAGCCCGTGCTTGAAGGATACGGGCTGACCGAATCCTCGCCCGTCATCACGTTCAACCCGCTTGGCAAGACGCGTGCCAATTCGATCGGCATCCCCCTGCCCTCGACCGAGCTGCGATGTGTGGATGAGACCGGCAACGAAGTCCCCCAAGGCGAGGCCGGAGAACTGACAGCCCGCGGCCCGCAGATTATGCGGGGGTATTGGAACAAACCCAACGAAACCGCCAAAACCATGTGGGACGGCTGGCTGCTGACGGGTGACATCGGGATCATGGACAAGGATGGCTATTTCTCGATCGTGGATCGCAAAAAGGATATGGTGCTGGTCTCGGGCTTCAACGTCTATCCCAACGAGATTGAGGACTGTCTGGCCCGCCATCCCGGCATCATGGAGGCGGCGGTGATCGGGGTGCCCGATGGGGCCTCCGGCGAAGCGGTCAAAGCCTTTGTGGTGCTGCACAACGCCACCCTCAGCCCCGAAGCCATCCGCGCCTACTGCAAAAAGCATCTGACCGCCTACAAGGTGCCAAAAACAGTCGAAATCCGCGACGATCTGCCAAAATCCAATGTCGGTAAGATCCTGCGCAAGGATCTGCGCCAGCTGGACGCCGCGATGCGCGACGCGTCCTAAGACCACTCTGAACAGGTAGATAATCGACATGGTCGGACAATTCGAACAGGCAATTCTCGCGCTTATGATCTTTGTGATCATGCTTGGCATGGGGGCGTCGCTGACGCCGCGCGATTTCATCCTTGCGCTCAAGCGGCCCTATGGGTTGATGATCGGGGTCGTCTCGCAATATGGGGCGATGCCGTTGATCGGCTTTTTTCTGGCACTGACCCTGCCGGTGTCGGACCCGATCAAGATCGGCATTCTGCTCATGTCCTGCATGCCCGGCGGTACCACGTCCAACATTTTCACCTACTTTTCCAAGGGTAACCTCGCGCTGTCCGTGCTGATGACGGTGACATCGACGGTGTTCGGGGTGATCCTGATCCCCATCGTGCTGGTGGTCTATGCCGGCGCGCTGGACGTGGACATTCCGCGCGAAAACATCATCATCACGCTGATCCTGCTGCTGGTGCCCGTCGCGATTGGGATGGTCCTGCGCAAGCTGAACGCCAATCTGGGCGCGGTGACCGAATTCATGGGCTCGCTGCTGGCGATCTTCTTTATCGCATTCCTGATCGTGTCGTGGATCCCGCGCAACTTTGCATTCCTGATGGAGACGGGGTGGGCGACTTATGCGGCCTCCATCGCGCTTGGGCTGATCGGGATCACGGTGGGTTATCTGTTTGCCAAGGCGCTGCGGCTGCATCCACGCAATGCGCGCACCGTGGGGCTTGAGACGGGTATTCAGAACGGCCCGCTGGCCATCGCCATCGTCGCCTTCACCTTTTCAGGGGCCGAACAGCAGGCGGTGAACGCGGTGCCTGTGCTTTATTCCCTGTTCATCGTGATCGTGTCGACACTGGTGACGCTGTATTTCCGCCGCGCCAACACCGCTGCCGAACAGAAAATGCCGGACGGGTTGCTTTAGCGGCGACTGCACCACATGCAGATATGTGACGGGGGGCGATACGTCGCCACCGGGGGGCTACGGTACCCCCCCGGTGGCCTTGGAATCATTGCAGGATCTGTGCCGAACGGAGGCGCACCTTTGCGAAATCGATGAACGTTCTGACTTTGGCGGGTGCGCGCCTGCCTTCGACATGGACCAGATGAATGGGCAATGGAGCTGGTTCGTATCCGGTCAGGATGCTTTGCAGCTGACCGTCCTGCAATTCGGGACCCACCTGATAGGACAGCGCGCGCACAAGGCCCCAGCCTTGGCGCGCGGCGGTGATCGACGCCGCCACACTGCTCACATGCAGCCGTGGTTTCAGGCGGACCACTTCTGATTGATCCACACCGAAACGCCAATCCGTTATCTGACCAGCCGCCGAGGCGGACACGATCTGATGCCCTGTCAGGTCTGCCAGCGTTTGGGGGTACCCGTGACGTTCAAAATAGCTGGGGGCCCCGCAAATGACCCGACGAACGGTGCCCACCCGCACCGCGGTCAACCCCGAAGACGGCAAAGGGCCGATGCGCACCGCCACATCAAACCCCTCTTCCACCATGTTTGCGACGCGGTCCAGCATGACGACCTCGGCGGACACACGTGTATACATGTCCAGAAACTCGGTCAGGATCGGCATGACATGGATGCGACCGAACTCATTGGGGCAAGTCAGACGCAACTCCCCCACGGGGTTCGCAGCCGCACCCGAGGCCGCATCCTCGGCGGCTTGAACATGCGCCAGAATGTGGCGCGCATCTTCGAGATAGGTGGTGCCAACGTCCGTTAACCTGACACGCCGTGTGGTCCGCGAGAACAGGCGCACGCCAAGACGATCTTCCAGTGCCTTTACGCCGCGCGTCGCAGAGGGCGCGCTCAATCCCATCCGACGCGCGCCTTCGGCAAAGCTCTCGGCCTCGGCAACTGCGATAAACACCTCAAGGCTTTGCAAACGATCCAAAACAACACCCTATTACAATCATAATGCGAAATAGTGTCTTTCAGATTATCCGCATTCATTCGCCAGACAAGCCCAATTAAGGTGGAACTTACACACCACCTGTTGCGTCAACAGCGTTTAGAGGATCACCGCCATGACACAAGAAGCCCCCCGCCACCCGCTGCCTCCCTTCACCGCAGAAACCGCACGGGAAAAGGTCCGACTGGCCGAAGATGGTTGGAACAGCCGCGACGCGGCCAAAGTCACCTTGGCCTACACACCCGACAGCAAATGGCGCAACCGCGCGGAATTTCCCCAAGGTCGGGTCGAAATCGAAGCCTTCCTGACACGCAAATGGAACAAAGAGCTCAACTATCGGCTGATCAAGGAGCTGTGGGCCTTTGGCGGCAACCGCATCGCCGTGCGCTACGCCTATGAATACCACGATGACAGCGGCAACTGGTTTCGCGCCTACGGCAACGAGAACTGGGAATTTGACGAGAACGGCTACATGGCGCAACGCCACGCCTCGATCAATGAAATGCCCATCTCGGAAACCGAACGCAAATTTCACTGGCCGCTTGGGCGTCGCCCGGACGACCACCCTGGGCTGAGTGACCTCAACCTCTGACCTTCCCCCGGTTTCAAAGGACAACACAATGACTGTCAAACTCTATCGCAATCCGAAATCCGGCCATTGTCACCGGGTCGAATTGATGCTCGCCTTTCTCGGTGTGCCCTATCAGACCATTGACCTCGATATGGCCAACGGGGCGCACAAGGCACCGGATTATCTCAAGATCAGCCCCTTTGGCCTTGTGCCCGCGATTGACGATGATGGCTACACGCTGGCGGACAGCAACGCGATCTTGATCTATCTGGTGCAGACCTATGCAAAAGGTTCAGACTGGATGCCTGCTGATCCCAAGGAGGCTGCCGAGGTGCAGCGGTGGCTGACCATCGCGGCTGACAACATCTATTCGGGTCCCTGCGCTGCCCGCCTGGTCAAGGTGTTTGGCACCAAACATGATCATGCCGCCGCACTCGCCAAGTCACATGACCTGTTCAAAGTGATAGAGGCGCACTTGGCAAACCGTGACTGGCTGGTCACGGACAACGTCACCATCGCCGATGTGGCAGGCTACAGCTACATCGCGCATGCCCCCGAGGGCGGCGTGGATTTGGCCCCCTATCCAAATATCCGAAGCTGGCTCTCCCGGATCGAGGCCACGCCGAATTTTATCGGCATGGCGACATCGCCGGTCCCCGAACTGGCATAGTGGATCTGCGGCATGCCGACGGCACATTCCGCCTCGGCATTGCCGTTCCTCCCCCACTTGAAAGGACCAATGCCATGATCAGGCTGGACCTCGACCAACCGTTTCACGCGGGTGAATTGGAGGCACAAGCGCGCGCTGGCGCCGGCGATGTGGCGCAATGGGCCGGCGGGTTCATTCGTGACCACCTGCCAGAACAGCACCGGACGTTTCACACATCGCTGCCCTTCCTTGTGGTGTCTGGTGGGGATGCCGAGGGGCGTGCCTGGGTCACCATGGTTGAAGGGGCCGATGGCTTTGCACGCGCACCCCACCCGCGTCTGATTGAACTGGACACAGATGTTGACCCAACCGATCCGCTGGCCGATGCCTTTCGGAGCGGCACAGAGATCGGCGTTTTGGGGATCGAATTGGCGAACCGCCGCCGTAACCGTTTCAGCGGGGTGATGCGCGCGCGGGATGATAGCTATGCGATTGATATCAAGCAAACTTTTGGAAATTGCCCCCAATATATCCACGAACGCACCTGGGCTCGTGTCACCAAGACCGACGCGGTTGAAGCGCACCAGAGTGACGCGCTGAGTGACACCCAAATCGCCTTGATCGGTGCGGCGGATACCATGTTCATCGGGTCCGGCCACCAAGGCGAAACAGGTGCAGTATCCAACGGGTATGACGCATCGCACAGGGGCGGCGCGCCCGGTTTTGTGCGCGTGGTGGACGGCACCCATCTGCAAATCCCGGACTACGCGGGCAACAACTTTTTCAACACGATCGGCAATCTGATTTCGGACCCGCGCATCGGGCTTTTGTTTGTCGACTTTGAAACGGGCGGCTTGCTGCACGTGACCGGGGTCGCCGAGGTTGATTGGGCCCCTCTAAACGCCCGTGACCCCGACGCGTGGCGCTTCATCAATGTCGAAATCGACCGCGTGATCTGGCGCCCCGGTGCCACCTCGTTGCGGTGGGACAGACCGGTCGCTCAATCGCGGCAACTGCGGCTTGTGCGGCGCGCACCCGAAACGACCAGCATCACCTCGTTTTACTTTGCACCTGTGGATGACCGCCCTTTGCCGTCGTTCGCGCCGGGTCAGCATCTGCCTATTTCCGTGCAAATCCCGGGGCAAACCGGGCTGACATCGCGCAACTATTCCTTGTCCGGCAGCCCATCGGATCAGGCGCACTACAGGCTGAGCGTCAAACGCGAAGACCACGGGGGCATGTCCCGGTTTCTGCATGATCACCTGCGCGTCGGCGACATCATAGAGGCGCGCGATCCTTCGGGCACGTTTGTGCTGCCCAAGGGCGACGGGCCGGTTGTGTTGATCAGCGCAGGTGTCGGGCTGACCCCGATGGTGTCGATGCTGCATGCTGCCGCCGCCACCAGCCGGACCGCATGGTATGTGCATGGCGCGCGCTCGCAACTCGATCACGCACTTCAAACGGAAGTTGCCGATCTGATTGCATGCAATGAAACCCTGCACCAGCGCACCTTCTATAGCCGGGCGCAGGACGCTGACCTTGCGGACCGGGAGGTCGCCCGCAGCGGTCGCATCACGGCTAAGGACATCGCCGCGATGCAAGTTGGGCCCGATGCGGATTATCTGCTGTGCGGCCCGGCCAAGTTCATCTCCGCCATCATGTCCGGTTTGGAGGACCTTGGAGTGCCAAAGGACCGCGTCCATTTTGAGACTTTCGGGCCGAGCATCGCGCACAGTTAAGCCGCTCTGCCGCGAACATTGGGATAGCAGGCGAGGCCCCTGCCCGTGCGGCTAGGCGTTCAGGTCCTCAAGCAGCCGACTGTGGCGTCGAGTCTCCGCGATCAAGTCACCAAAGGTGACGAACCCGCGCGCCTCCAGCAGAGGCAACAGTTTGACTAGAACCTCAGCCGTTGCCTTAGCATCGCCCAAAGCCGTGTGGCGGTCTTGCACGGGGATCGTGATCGACAGCCGGTCACACAACGCGTCCAGCGAATGCTCTTGGGTTGTGCCGAACACGGCGGCGGACAACAACACGGTGTCAAGCACAGGGTGGTTCCATTTTACCCCCATTTGCGCCTCGGCGGCACGCAGCAGGCCGATGTCGAAGGGGGCGTTGTGGGCGACCAGCACGGCATCCCGCGCGAAGTCATAAAACGCGCGCCCGACAGCACCGATGTCGGTTGCATCCGCAACGTCCGCGTCGGCAATCCCGTGAATTTTGGTGGACGACAGCGGGATCGGGCGGCCCGGATTAACGTAGGCGTCCATCACTTCGCCGGGCACCCTGCGACCGTTCAACACCCGCACCGCGCCAAGCTGAATAATGTGATCCTGTTCGACCGACAGTCCTGTCGTCTCGGTGTCGAACACGACATAGCACAGTTCGGACAGCGGTGTTGTAGAGACCTCGGTTGTCCCGGCGGCGTTGATCAGGTCGAAATCGAAGACCAGCGGGCGCGGTTCTGTGCGCGCCACCGCCCCGGTTTCAACATCGACACAGATCATGTGCCCGCCGCCCTCCAGTGCTTTCAGTTTGGCATTTTGCCCGGCCCCCTGCGCGGAAGCATGCAACGCAAAGGAGACGCAATCGGTCTTGGCCGACAGACGGCTCTTGGCCTCGGCAAACCCGCTCAGATCAAAATACTCGGCCAAAGGGGCCTTGAGGCAGGGCGTTCCGCCCGCAGACAGGAGGGCGGCGGCCTGCCCGTCATAAAGGATGATCTCATCCGCGGCATTCAGCAGGATCGTGGCAATGGGAATCTCGCTCAGCAAGGCGACCAGCCGCGCGTGATCGTCTGACAGTTGCTTTGTATCATCGCCAGAGCCCGCGGTTTTGACGGTCTGCGCCAGCGCATCAACGGCGGGGGCAAGGTCGCCAAGGTACTGAGCGGTATCCGGGGTCACATCGCAATCCACCCCGGCATGGGCGCGCAGGCGCAGGTGTGCAGAAAGCCGGTTGATCGGCTTTGCCACATGTTCATCAAACAACAGCCAGACGACCAGGATCAGCCCTGTGTTGAGAAATCCAAAGACGACAAAAGCCGTCAGAAAAGGGCCCGTGGGGCGCACATCCGGCGCGCGGAACCACCCGAACGCCATCGCACCGGCGGCCAGCGCCAGTCCCGCTATGGCCAACAGGCAGAAGAACAGGAAAATCCGCAGGCGCAAGTTGAGCCGCATGCCCATGTCAGGTCTCGCACACAAGCGTCAGGACGGGATCGTCCACCAGCAGCACATCCCAATCTGCGTTCGACACGGTGCCATCCGCGGCGAAATCCGCACCATCAATCAGCACCGCCGAGCGCGCGCCGACACAGTCAAACAAGACCGGAACCTGCGTGACAGGCGACCAGCGACCAAAGAAGTACAGATCGGTCAGCCGCTGATCAGGCAGGTTTTCGTTGGTGCGCGTGGTCGCGATATCGGCTGCGACAAAGCGTTTTGTATAGGGCCACACCTGGGTCCAGGGGCGTAGCCAGCTTTGTTCTTGCACGGTCATGGCGATGTCCACCCCTTGCGGCAAGCGTTCTGCCGTGCGCTCAAACCAGGTGTATTCGTTCGAGATGGTCATACCGATCATGCCCAGACCCGCAGTCACGGGCATCACCCATTTGGGCAAGCGCCATCCCGTGGCGATGTTGAGCAGCAATGCGACGCCCGCGCAGGCGATCCCGGCAAAGACGGTGGCGATCAGTTCCAGAAACATGAGCTCATCCTAGCGCAGCTTTACCGGACCCGGCAGCCGATTGCATGGTTTTGACAACGACAAACGCATCGCGCAGGTGGCTGCGTTCAAAGTCGGACAGCACGGACGGGTCAAGGTAGTTGGTTGGTTTGTCATCGCTTTTGATCTGCGCGGCCTGATGCGCCAGACGCAGGTTCGCAATAAGGTCATAAGCGTCCAGCAGATCAGCACCACCCGAAGCGGACACCACCCCGGCAGCCATAGCCGCCGTCAGCCGCGCGCGGGTGTTCACAGGGTCCAGCGTGCCTTGCAGCATGTAGATCCGCCCCAGATCGACAACCGGGACGACACCCTTGTGCTTGAGGTCCAGTTGGTTGCGGTGATCCCCCGACCGGATCGTGGCCAACCCGCGCAGCAACCCCAGAGGCGGCTGGTGTTTGAGCGAGTTCGAGATCATGTGCGCTGTGAAAATCGAATTCTGCGTCGCCGCCTTGAGCGTTTCAGCCTGTAGGGCATGAAACAGCGTATCATCGCCGCCAATGGGTCGCAGGTCGAACATAACAGAGGCCAGCATTTGCGCTTCGGGGTTCGGCCTGGCGATCCACCCTTTGAAGTAGTCGCGCCACACGTGCAGCGGTTGGGTCCAGCGGGGGTTTGTCGCCATCATATCGCCCGGGCAGTAAAAATATCCGCATCCGTCCAGCCCATCGCTCACCCACTTGGCGAGAGCGGCGAAATAGGGCATGTGCGCCGGGGTCACATCATCCGACAGGATCAGGCAGTTGTCCTGATCGGACACGCCTGTCTGCTCCTGCCGTCCCTGGCTGCCACAGGCGAGCCACACATAAGCGACGGGCGGCAGGCCAAGCTGCGCCTCGGCCAGCGACAGCAAACGGCGCGTCGCGGTGTCCGCGATATCCGTGATCAGGCGGGTCACAACCTCGTGCCGGTTTCCAGCACTCACCAGTTGGACAAGAAGCTGTGGGATCTCGGCCGTGACCGACGCCATTTCGGCAGGCGTTTCGGCTTGGGCCACACGACCAACAAGGTCGGCTGAAGATGTTGCAAGGGCCCGTGTCAAATCGGTTTGGGTCACGATCCCAAGCAGCACGTGCCCCTCCACAATGGGCACATGACCAATGCCCCGTTCGACCATCAGGTGCAAAACATCCGTCACCAGCGCCTGTGGTGGCAGGGTGAGTGGATCGGCAGTCATAATCGAAGACAGCGGCGCGGTTGGCGCGATGTTTTGCGCGATCACGCGGGAATTCATGTCGCGCAGGGTGACGATCCCCTGGAAGTGTCCGGGCGTGCCGACACAGATCGAGGAAATGCGGTGCGCGTGCATCAGCGCGGCGGCCTCACGGATGGGAGCCTCTGGCAGGCATGTGATCGGATCGCGGCTCATCAGTTGGGCAACTTGCAGCACGGCAAGATCAGCGCCCTTGTTCGACAGGGACGGGCCGCGGTCAAAGAACCGCGCCACCCCGGCATGCGCCTCTATCAGCCCAAAGAGCGTCTCTGCGGGCATCACGATCAACGTGGCTGAGGCCACCGCCCGTGCCGTCCGGCTTGCAATCCCGTCGCGCAGCAAGGCGCGTTCGCCGAATGAATTGCGGGCGCCGAGCAGCGAGATTTGGACGCCTGTGTCGTCGGTGATTTCCACCTCTCCGTCTACAACGATGTAGAGATTCTGAACCGTGTCGCCCAATGCAAAGATCGTATCGCCCACGCCAAAGGACATCTCGGAAGACGCCTCGGCCACCGCCTTGAGCGCAGCATCCGGCACACCGTCATAGGGATGTGTCGAGGCGAGGAATTGCGCGAGATGTGCCGGCAGGGGCATGCAGTTGGCCTTCTTGTGGCATGTCCTGCCCACATGGGTGCGGACAGGATTGTGTCGCATCACCGGGCGCATCCGCAAAAGATACGCCCGGCTTTCGGCAGGCTAGTGACCCTCAACCGCTGTGCCCGCACCGCGCGGCACGCGGACACTTTGGACAAGGTCCTTGATCTCCTGCGGGGTTTCCCTGGTCATACCAGAGACGATGAACGCCACCGCAAAGTTGACCATGGCACCGATCGCCCCAAAGGACGTGGACTTGACCGGCCCAAGCAGCGGATCGGCATCCGTGAAGGAGTTGGTGTCGGGAATGAAAAACCATCCCTTGTGCAGGAAGATATAGAGCAACGTGACCGCCAGCCCGGCCAGCATGCCCGCAACCGCACCCACATTGTTGATGCGGGTCGAAAAGATGCCCATCATCAGCGCAGGAAAGATTGACGCCGCCGCAAGTCCAAAGGCCAGCGCCACGGTTTGCGCCGCAAATCCCGGCGGGTTGAGGCCCAGAGTGACCGCCACCACAATTGCCACCGCCATTGAAATACGCGCGGCCATCAGTTCGCTTTTTTCGGACATGTTCGGCGTCAGCTGGCCCTTGAGCAGGTCATGCGAGACCGCGGACGAAATCGCCAGCAACAGACCCGCCGCCGTGGACAGCGCCGCCGCAAGACCACCTGCGGCCACAAGACCAATCACCCAGCCCGGCAATGACGCGATCTCGGGGTTGGCCAGCACAAGGATATCGCGATTGAAGTTGGTAAGCTCATTGCCCTCCCACCCGTTCTCAGCCGCCTTGGCTTGCAGATCCTCGTTCGCATCATTGTAATACTGGATCTTGCCATCGCCGTTCTTGTCTTCCCATCCCAGAAGACCGGTCTTCTGCCACGTCGCCATCCATGCGTAGTCCGGGTCGCTCTCGATCTGCTCAAGGCTGACCGCTTCGCCGCTGGTCCCGTTGGGCCACATCAGTTCGGAGATGTTCAGCCGTGCCATCGCACCCACCGCAGGGGCGGTCAGATAGAGCAGCGCGATAAACACCAGCGTCCAGCCCGCGGACCAGCGAGCGTCCGACACCCTCGGCACCGTAAAGAAGCGCATGATCACGTGGGGCAGACCCGCTGTCCCGATCATCAGCGACAGGGTAAAGAGCACCATGTTGATGGTCGACCCATGCGCCGCCGTGTACTCGGCAAAGCCAAGGTCGGTGACGATCTGGTTCAGCTTGGCCAGCAGCGGCTCACCGCTTTCGGTTGCGCCAAACAGCCCCAAAGCGGGGATCGGATTGCCCGTCAACTGCAACGAGATAAACACCGCCGGGATCGTGTAGGCCGTGATCAGCACGCAATATTGGGCCACCTGCGTGTAGGTCACTCCTTTCATGCCACCAAACACGGCATAGGCGAACACCACACAGGCACCGATCAGGAGGCCCCAGAAGGCGTCAATTTCGAGAAAACGGCCAAAGGCGATGCCCACCCCCTGCATCTGGCCAATCACGTAGGTGATCGAGGCCACCAGTAGACAGATCACCGCCACCATGCGCGCCGTCTTGGAATAAAAACGTTCGCCGATGAACTCGGACACCGTGAACTTGCCGAACTTGCGCAAATACGGCGCAAGCAACAGCGCCAGCAGCACGTAACCGCCCGTCCAGCCCATCAGAAAACTGGAATTATCATAGCCAGTGAAGGCGATCAGCCCCGCCATCGAGATGAAAGAGGCCGCAGACATCCAGTCCGCCGCCGTCGCCATGCCGTTGGTTACCGGATGAACGCCCCGCCCGGCTGCATAGAATTCGGACGTGGAGCCTGCACGGGCCCAGACCGCGATGCCGATATAAAGCGCGAAAGACGCGCCCACGAACAGCAGATTGAGTGTAAACTGATCCATGGTCCTATTCCTCGTCCACGCCGTGTTCCCGGTCGAGCTTGTTCATGCGCCACGCGTAGAAAAAGATCAGAATCAGGAAGATGATGATCGACCCCTGTTGGGCAAACCAGAACCCAAGGTCGGTGCCGCCCACCGCGATGCCGGACAGCAGCGGGCGCAGGATGATCCCGAACCCGAACGAGACCAGCGCCCATATGGCAAGGCTGATCAGGATCAGACGCACATTGGCGGACCAATAGGCGTTCTTGTCAGTGTCTTGGGACATGTGTGGTTCCCTCCTTGGGTTGGTTCCCTCAAGGCCCATGCCGGGCCTTTCTTTGAAATGCGTTATGCCGTGGCCTCTGACACAACCACGTTGAGCCGGGCGGCGATGTCGTTGATCGCCCCCATGGCCGGAACGCGGCAAAGCGCCCCTTGGCTGTGATAGTAGTCGATCAGGGGGGCAGTCTGGGCGTGATAGGCGGCAAGCCGCTGTGCCACGGTTTCAGCGGTGTCATCCGCCCTGCGCTTCATGTTCGTACCGCCGCAGCGATCACACAGGCCTGTGGTCGCTGTGGGCTTGAAACTGTCGTGATAGCCTTCGCCGCAGCCGCCACAGGTGTAGCGCCCGCAGATACGCTCGACCATGGCCGCATCGACTACATCCAGACTGATCGCCGCATTGATGCGTTGCCCGCTATCACTCAGCAGCGCATCCAGCGCTTCGGCCTGAACGGTCGTGCGTGGAAAGCCGTCAAGGATGACCCCCTTGGCACAGTCCGGGTCTGACAGCCGGTCGCGCAGGATCGCGATCACGATCTCGTCGCTGACCAGATCACCCGCCTCCATCACGGCGCTGGCCCGGTGGCCCGCATCCGTTCCGGCCGCAACTGCGGCACGCAGCAGATCTCCGGTCGACAGCTGGATAAACCCATGGGCCGCTTCGAGCATACGGGCCTGCGTGCCCTTGCCCGCTCCTGGCGGCCCGAGCAGGATCAAAACGGGAGCAACGGTATGTGTCACAGCGCCTTCCATCAGGCCTCTCCCCGGTTCATGTCCATGCGATTTTTGACGAGGCCGTCCACGACGGAGATATCCGCCAGGCGTGCCGAATTCATCCTCGGTGAATTTGCCCAAATTGCGGCGATGATCTTGCGCAAACGTATCTTGGGCAGGCCCGGCACCCATTGAATGAGGTCCGGTTTGGCAATCAGTCCGATCTCGATGCGTAACTGTGCCATCAGACACAGCGGCCCCCTATCAGGCAGGGTATCGACGCACATGGTCAAGTCAGGCCAATGCACGTCAGGCCAGTGACAGATACGGCGTATATCGGCACGTTCTCGTCAGCGGCGGCATACGGGTTCTGTCGTGTCACCTTGGGCGATACCGTCCGTGCCGATCTTTCCAGATTCTCAATGATCACGGGTGTCTTCCTCACACTTGGCCAACAGCTTTCCGCATCTTAGGAAAATGCTGCGCCCGCGAGATAGGCTATACCAAATTGCAAAAATGCCGCCAATATACTGGTCTTGAATGTATTTTTTGTAAATTCATTTGCGTCAAAAGAAGTGAATTGGTTAACAATTTTTCTTGAAGACGGTTTTTACCTGCAATTTCGGCCGTCTAACTCCGAGTTGAAATCTGTGTCCGCGCGCTGTGCGCCACCAATCACACGCAGGATGTCACCGCCCTTTGGCGCTAACCCCAAGACCGCACCGAACCGACATGTCCGCCGTGCGCGCGGCACAGCGCGAATCGACCTTCTCAAAGCGATATCTGACAACGATGGGCTTGCTGTCCGCCAATGGCGGTTTTCAGCGACCGCCCCCAAGCCCCCTACCCGATCAACACGTCCCCAAAGGATTCACGCAGGTTCCGCTTCAGCACCTTGCCCGTCGCGTTACGCGGCAGCACATCCGTGAACACGACACGGTCCGGCACCTGCCACTTGGCGATCCTGCCCTCGAAAATCGACAGTACCTCCGCCTCGGACGGGTCCTGCCCTTCAGCGGCCACGGCCACCAGCACGGGCCGCTCATCCCATTTCTCGTGACGCGCACCGATCACCGCAGCATCCGCGAGCGCGGGGTGTGCAATGGCGATATTTTCCAGATCGACGGAGGAAATCCATTCGCCCCCTGACTTGATAATATCCTTGGACCGATCCTTGATCGACAGATATCCGTCCGCATCCAACGTGGCGACATCGCCCGTGTGGAACCAATCGTCCGTCAGCGTCTCGTCTCGGGTGCTCAAGAAATAGCTGTCGAGGATCCAGTGACCTCGGACCATCAGATTGCCTTGGGCCACCCCGTCACGGGGCAATTCGACCCCATCGGCGTCCACGATCTTGAGGTCGACACCCCAGGGCGGACGCCCCTGGTTTTCACGCAGCGCGTGCTGTTCGACCAGCGGCAGGTCCATATGCTTGGCCAGCGGTTGGTTGGACGAGCCAAGCGGTGACATTTCGGTCATGCCCCAGGCGTGGATCGTCTCGACCCCGTATTCCTCGCGGAAGGCAGTAATCATCGACGGCGGACAGGCGGACCCACCCACAACCGTCCGCGTCAGGCTTTCCAGCTTTGAGCCGGATTTCTGGGCCTCGCCCAACAGTCCCAGCCAGATCGTGGGCACCCCCAGGGCGATACCCACGCGGTAGGTGTCGATCAATCCCACCAGCGACGGCCCGTCCAGCCCCGGCCCCGGAAGCACCATCCGCGCACCCACCATGGCGCAGGCGTAGGGCGTGCCCCATGCGTTCACATGGAACATCGGCACCACGGGCAGCACCACATCCATCGCCGAAAAGCCGATGCAGTCATTGAGGTTGGAGGCAAAGGAATGCAGCACGGTTGAGCGGTGCGAATAGAGCACCCCTTTGGGATTGCCCGTGGTGCCGGACGTGTAACACAGCGATGAGGCCGTGTTTTCATCGAACTCGGGCCATGTGAAATCGGGCGCGCCGTCGGCAATCAACTCGTCATAGAACTTGAGGCCCTCGATCTCGGCAGCCGCCGCCTCATCCCGACCCTCCATCAGCACAATATGCTCAACCCCCGGCAGCTTGTCGCGGATCGCCTTGACCAGCGGGATAAAGGTGCGGTCGATGAACAACACGCGGTCCTCTGCGTGGTTGATGATATAGACCAGTTGCTCGGGAAACAGACGCGGGTTAATCGTGTGGCACACAAGGCCCGCGCCCGAGACGCCAAAGTAGATCTCGAGGTGGCGTCGGTTGTTCCACGCGATCGTGGCACAGCGCGCCTGCGGCTCAAGGCCAAGGCCCAACAGCGCGTCCCCCAATCGACGCGCATTCGCCCCCACCTGCCCCCACGTGGTGTCCTCGACGCCGCCACCGGTATTGACCGACACGATACTGGTGTCCCCATGAAACCGCGCCGCATGGTCGATCAGCGACGAAATCGTCAGGGGAAAGTTCATCATTTGGCCAAGCATGGCGGGCCTCCCGTTGGTGTGGCAAGGCGCGCGTGTCTCCGCACGTCCCCAGTTACACCAACCCTGCCAAGGGGCGGTGCAACTGGCAAGGGATTGATGCGCAGCAAAAAGGGGGCGAACGCAATGCCCGCCCCCATGCCGTTATCTTTGCACCTACCCGCAGCGCAAGGCGTCGGCATGGGCAATATGCCCGCGATTGGCCTCCACATAGGCGATCAGACCCGCAAGCACACTGGGTTGGCCCGCAAACCCGTGCCAGGGCTTGAAATGCGGGATATGCAGGAAGGTCGTGGGATCACGGCGCAACAGGTTGGCAAAGACAGAGGCAACCAGGCGGCCCCCCGCCCCGGTCAACTTGCCGTTGCCGTGCTGTTCGGCCTCTTGCAGGCAGTAGAACCACAGCGGGGTCTTGGTGATGCCCTTGTGTTTCAGCACATCGGGCACTTGGACAGGGTCCGTGCCCAAACGGGCCGCAACCTGCTGACCACTGGCAAGCTGATAGGTATAGCGATCCCGGACCATATTGCGCAGGGCAAGATTGCGCGATTGGGCCAGCGTCAACTCTTCGTCAATATCCGCCAATTCAATGGTGTCATGCACAAAGGGCAGGCTCAGCAAGGGAGCGCCAAGTTTCGGGCCCACAGGCCGTGCCTTTTGCGCGCTCACACCACCATTCATGCCAAAGAACATCGGGTAGTCGATATTGCCATCCTCCGGGCGCGGACCAAAGCCGGGCAAGGCAAACAGCGCACGCGCCGCCTCCCCATCACGCAGCGCATATTCAAACTGCGTCGTAGCATGACCAAAACGATAACCTGCTCCGGTGAACTCTACCGGCATCACAGGCGCATCCCAGCCAAAGGCGTGGTTCTCAAGAGCCCAGTCCAGACAGTCCTGCGTGACGAAGGATGGCAGCAATTCACACCACACAATCCACTGATAATGCAGACGGATAAAACGGCGCACCTCCTGAAAATTCGCCAGCTTGGGCGAGACGTGGTCATGCCAGACATGTTTTGGCAGCCCCTCATGGGCACATGTGCTGATGTCATGGGCCGCATCGCCGCCCTCCACCCGCTTGCTCATCAGAATGTTGTGCAACTGGATAAAGATCGACTGGACCTGGGCCACCAGAATGTTTTCGTCATTGCGCGGATCCCCGATCAGGGCCTTGCCCGCACAGGTGCGTGCCAGATCGCGATGGTTGTCATCACGGCCAAAGACCAGAAATTGCTCGGCCTCACCCGCACCATAAAGATGCGGCGACGCCTCCGGGCCTGCGCCATAAACGCAATCCAGATCCAGACTCGGGGTGCGCACATTGGGGATGGTCGACGGATCAATCCGGGTGCCCAAAGCCGACGTGGCATCCAGTGTGATATCGTGATCGACGAACTGACCGAAAAAGGTCATGCCCGCATCCGCAGGCCCATCCGTATTGTCGGTCGCGGCCATGGTCTGGGACAGATCATCAAGCGCCTGAATGACATCCGCATGGGTGATATTCTTGATGCGCACCGGGTTGGCCGGCATGAGCCGCCCAAGGGTCTGGGCAAAGGGGCGTGCGGGTCCCTCACCGTTGATGCATGATTTCATAAGTTGGTCGAGCCGTGACAGCCCGTGATGTGTACCAGCCATAATATTGGCCTCCTGATATGTTGAAAGTGATCAGCGAAAATAAGTCTCGCCTGACATCAGGATACGCGCTGTGGGGACAGCACCGCAGGTCAGGAAATCCCCCATAAGGTCCATACGCAAGCGGACAACCGCACACGTATGGGCCTATGTAGGTCGAAAAAACCTGTTTCTTTTGACCAAAAATACCGCCGCCGGAGGCAGCGCGACCGCCAAAGGCGGGCGCAAAACATCATATGCGCCGTCAGGCGCTCAATTCTTAGGGTGCGTCCTGGCGATGGGCGTGCAGATAGGCGACGAGGCTTTGCGTGGATCCATCCTTGCCGTCCGCGGACGCCGCGCCCTCGACCACGGGCTGCAAGGCTGTGGCCAGTTCCTTGCCCAGCTCGACCCCCCACTGGTCATAGGAATTCAGACCAAGAATGACGCCTTCCACAAACACCCGGTGTTCATACAGCGCGATGATCTGGCCAAGCGTAAACGGGTCCAGCATGGGATAGATCAGCGTGGTCGAAGGCCGATTGCCTGCAAACACCCGGTGCGCTGCCTGGCGCTCCAACTCGGCCCCCTCAAACGATCCGGAAATTCTGGCGCGCGCCTCGTCCAGCGTGCGGCCACGTAGCAACGCCTCGGACTGGGCCAGACAATTGGCGACCAGCAGGTCGTGGTGATGGCGCAGATCGTCCTCATGCCCGTTGGCCGCCACCATGAACTCACACGGGATCACCGAGGTGCCCTGATGGATCAGCTGATAAAACGCGTGCTGCCCGTTTGTACCCGGCGCACCCCACACCACGGGGCCGCTGTCCACCGGCAAGGGCGCGCCATCCATGCCAACGGATTTGCCGTTGGACTCCATCTCAAGCTGTTGCATGTAGGCGGGCAATTGGCCAAGGCGCTGATCGTAGGGCAGCACTGCACGGGTCGCATGGCCACAGACCTGCCGATGCCAGATACCCACCAGCGCCAGCATCAGGGGCATGTTCTCGGCACCCTCGGCAGCACAGAAATGGCGATCCATGTCCTGCGCCCCGCGCAGAAAGGCCCGGAATGCCTCAGGGCCAATGGCCAGCATGATGCTCAGACCGATCGGGCCCCAAAGCGAATAGCGCCCCCCCACCCAGTCCTCGAACCCAAAGACACGGTCTGCCGGAATGCCGAAATCGGCCGTCTTTTCCATATTCGTCGACAGTGCGGCAAACTGCGCACCCGGATCGCCGCCGTGATCCTTCATCCATGCGCGTGCAGTGCGGGCATTGGTCATCGTCTCGATTGTGGTGAAGGTTTTGGAGGCGACAATCACCAGCGTGGTCTTGGCATCAAGCCCGCGCAACGTATCCGCAATATGCGCCCCGTCCACGTTCGACACGAAATGACAGCGTGGCCCGTCGCGATAGGGTGACAAGGCCTGCACCGCCATGGCAGGGCCCAGATCGGACCCGCCAATGCCGATATTGACCACATCCGTGATACCAGAGCCGCGCACGGTGTCCGCATAGACGCTCATGCGATCAAGGGTGGCGAGCACCTCCGGCATAACGTCGACACCGTCTACTTCGATCGCATCGCCATCCAGATTGCGCAGGGCGGTGTGCAGGACGGCGCGCCCTTCGGTCTCGTTGATCCTGGCCCCTGAAAACATCGCATCACGGCGGGCGGCAACCTGACACCTGTCCGCCAACTCAAGCAGCAGCGCGCGGGTGTCGGCATCGATGTTGGTCTTGGAATAATCAAACCGCATGTGCTGGGTGCGCACCGAAAACGCATCGGCGCGGGCCCCATCAAACAAATCAAGGATCGCGCGATCCGCCACATCGGCCTGTTTGGCCTGTAATTCACTCCACATGGTTCAATCCGCCCAATGCACAGTCAGGCCGCTCAGCACAGCCCGGATCGGGGCCTCACGGGGATCAAGGGATTGCGCGGCCTCCAAAGCGGCCCGCTTTTCGGAACCAAAGATCACAAGATGCTTGGCCAGCGCCCCCGCAAGGGCCGGGCCGGAAAACGAGATGCGCGGCTCCTGGCCTTCGACCGACACAGGCACCACCAAGGGCGCATCATCCGCCAGCATCGCATCCAGCCCTTCCGCGCCGGGAAACAGGGAGGCGGTGTGCATATCAGCGCCCATGCCCAGCAACAGGATGGAAATCGGCATCTTGACGTGCAGCTGATCCGACAGCGCCGCCGCTGCCGTCTCGGGGGTTTCACCGGGCTTATGAAAGGGGATGAACTGCGCTTGCGCTGCCCGTTCGATCAACAAACGCTCTTTGATCAGTCTGGCGTTTGAGCGGTCGTGATCATCGGGCACCCATCGCTCATCGCTCAGCATGACATGCACCCGGTCCCAATCCAGATGCGCCGCACACAGGCTGTCAAAGATCGGCCCCGGCGTTGTCCCCCCCGGCACCACAAACGAGGCCCAGGGATGCACCAGCAAAGAATTCTTCAACTCACTCGCCAGAGTATCGGCCAGACCCATGGCCAGAATTTCGCGGTCGGGATATTCGATCAGTTTCATGGGGACACCTTACGCCAGACACGGGTATCGCGGGCCAGCAATTGGACCGCATCCACCGGTCCTTCACTGCCGCTTTCGTAGATTTTGGGCACATCACCGCGCGCGTCCCAACCGTTGATGATCGGATCGGTCCAGGCCCAGGCGGCCTCGACCTCGTCGCCGCGCATGAACAGGGTCTGGTTGCCCCGGATCACATCCATGATGAGGCGTTCATAAGCATCCGGCGGATCTGCGGCATCCGCCCCAAGAGCCTGGGCAAAGGACATATCAAGGGGCACATTGATCAGGCGCATGCCCCCCGGCCCCGGCTCCTTGATGGTCACGCCCAACTCGATCCCCTCATTGGGTTGCAGACGAATCGAGAGTTCGTTGCGATGATCGCCCCCATCCCCAAAGATCGAGTGGTTGAGTTCCTTGAACACGATGGTGATTTCGCTGCTGCGCGCCTTGAGTCGTTTGCCGGTGCGCAGATAAAACGGGGTACCCGCCCACCGCCAGTTCGAAATCCCCAGCTTCATCGCGATATAGCTTTCGGTGCGCGAGCGCGGATCGCCAACGCCCTCACGATAACTCATCTCGTCCTCGGTCGCGTCATACTGTCCACGCACGATATGGTGCGGCTCAACCGGGTCAAGGGCACGGATGACCTTGAGTTTCTCATCACGTACCGCATCAGGGTCGAATTTGGAGGGGGGTTCCATCGCAATCAGACACAACAATTGCATCAGATGGTTCTGTACCATGTCGCGCATCGCGCCAGACTTGTCATAATACTCACCACGCCCGCCCACACCGACCGTTTCCGCCACCGTGATCTGGATGTGGTCCACATACTGCGAATTCCACAGCGGTTCGAACAGCATGTTGCCAAAGCGGACGGCCATGAGGTTTTGTACCGTCTCTTTGCCAAGATAATGGTCAATCCGGTAAATCTGACCTTCGTCAAAATAGGCGGCCAGATCGCGGTTCAGCGCACGCGCACTCTCCAGATCACGGCCAAAGGGTTTTTCGACAACGATGCGGCTGCTGTCATCGGTCAGGCCATGCTGGTTCAGCCGCTCGGCCAGATCCCCAAACAAGCCAGGCGCGACCGAGAAATAAAACGCACGCACCACGTCCGGACGCATCAGCTCGGCCATCTCGCGCCAGCCTTTTTCACCGCGCGCATCAATGGACACGAACGCCATGCGCTCAAGAAACCCCTCAAGCGTGCCGTCTTCGCAGCTGCGCTGCCCGCCAAATTCACGCACCGCCTCGGCAACAAAACTGCGATATCCCGCGTTGTCCATGTCACCGCGTGCCGCGCCGATCACACGCGAATTTTCAGGCATCTGACCGGCGCAATAGCGGCGGAACAGGCCCGGCAAGATCTTGCGACGTGCCAGGTCGCCCGTGCCCCCAAAGATAACCAGGTCAAAAGGTTCGACCGGAATGACGCGCGACACCATGGCAAGTGCTCCTCGATATGTTTGCGCAAACATAAACAGTTTCAAACGGATACTCAACGCAGGAAAGCGCCCGCGACGGTGGCTTCTGGCACTGTTTATCACAAAGGCGTCAAACCGGAATAGATGCTCTTTCTATCAAAGACTTGCGGCTTTAGGTCTAGTCACGGCACAAGGCCTTTGCACGCCGACAACAAACGGAATTCCCTCGATGAAAGACCTCGCAAATCTGGGCAAGTTTCAGGACCCTGATGTCACCGCCAAGGGCGAGGCCCGCGCGCGTGTGGCTCTCTCAAACCCCGAGACGCTGTGGTTCAACACCGGCACCCTGTGCAACATCGCCTGCACAAACTGCTATATCGAAAGCTCGCCCACGAACGATGCGCTGGTGTACATCACGGCTGACGAGGTGTCGGACTACCTTGACCAGCTTGAGGCGCGCCAGTGGAACGTGCGCGAAATCGCGTTTACCGGCGGCGAGCCCTTTATGAACCCCGCATTCCTCGACATGCTCGGGCGTAGCCTTGTGCGCGGCTATGACGTGCTGGTTTTGACCAATGCCATGGCCCCGATGATGCGCCCAAAGATCAAGGAGGGGTTGACCGAACTGGTCGCGACATATGGTGACAAGCTGACCTTCCGCATCAGCGTCGATCACCATGCCGCCCACATTCACGACGCCGAACGCGGTGTCGGCACGTTTGAAAAGACGCTTGCGGGCATCAACTGGCTGTCCTCCATCGGGGCGCGGCTGGCCGTGGCGGGGCGCATTGAAATGGCCGAAAGCGAGGGCGAGGCGCGTGATGGATATGCCGCCCTCTATGCCGCACATGGCTGGAACATCGACGCGTTCAATCCGGGCGCAACCGTTCTGTTTCCCGAGATGGACGCACAGGTCGAAGTGCCTGAAATTACAACGCAATGCTGGTCGATCCTGAACAAACACCCCGAGGCGGTCATGTGCTCGTCCTCACGCATGGTGGTCAAACGCAAAGGGGCGGTCGCACCTGCGGTTCTGGCCTGCACGCTGCTGCCCTATGATCCGCAATTCGAACTGGGTACAACCCTGCAAGAGGCAGAGCGTGACGTGGCGCTGAACCACCCTCACTGCGCCAAATTCTGTGTGCTGGGCGGGGCGTCCTGCTCGGCCTGATCGCGGCCCGTTTCAGCAAACGGCCTTTGGAATGTCGTGCGCCGCAGGGCGCGCCTTCGGATCGCGGCGACCTGGATCCACCAACAGGCATTGCACCTCATATGCTGTATCTGCTAGGGTGAACCGCAAGATATAGACCCCACATATAAACGGGCTGCCCCACGTGAACGACACGCCACAACCCCCTGAAAATGATGATGAAATACTGCCCGAACGCCCCGAATATACGGGGCCCACGGTTTCCATCGAGCATGAGATGCGCACGTCCTATCTGGACTATGCGATGTCCGTCATCGTCAGCCGTGCCATTCCGGACCTGCGCGACGGTCTGAAACCGGTGCATCGGCGCATTCTTTATGCCATGCACGAGACGGGGAACACACACGACAAATCCTACCGCAAGTCGGCCCGCCCCGTGGGTGACGTGATGGGGAAATACCACCCCCATGGCGACTCTGCGATCTATGACGCGCTGGTGCGCATGGCGCAGGATTTCTCGATGTCGCTGCCGCTGCTCGACGGTCAGGGCAACTTTGGTTCCATGGACGGCGATAACCCTGCCGCCATGCGCTATACCGAGGTGCGCATGGATAAGCCTGCCGCCTTCGTGCTGGCCGATATCGACAAGGACACCGTCGATTTTCAGGACAATTACGACGGCAAAGATCGCGAACCCACCGTCCTGCCCGCCCGTTTTCCGAACATGCTGGTCAATGGCGCAGGCGGCATCGCGGTCGGCATGGCCACCAACATCCCGCCCCATAACTTAGGCGAAGTGGTCGATGCCTGCCTTGCCCTGATCGAAGACCCGGACCTGAGCAGTGAGCAACTGATTGATTACGTGCCCGGCCCCGACTTTCCCACAGGTGGCATCATGTTGGGCCGCACAGGCGCGCGCAAAGCCTATCTTGAGGGGCGCGGCTCGGTCATTGTGCGCTCAAAAACACGGGTCGAGGAGATTAGGAAAGACCGCTACGCCATTGTTATTGATGAGATTCCCTATCAGGTGAACAAGGCCACCATGATCGAGCGGATCGCCGAAGCGGCCCGCGACAAAAAGATTGACGGCATCGCCCATGTGCAGGACGAATCCGACCGCAACGGCGTGCGCGTGGTGGTCGAACTCAAGCGTGATGCGACCGCCGAAGTGGTGCTGAACCAACTTTTCCGTTTCACGCCGATGCAGGTCTATTTCGGCTGCAACATGCTGGCCCTGAATGGTGGGCGCCCCGAACAACTGACACTGCGCCGTTTTCTCACCAGTTTCATAGACTTCCGCGAGGAAGTTGTTGCACGCCGCACCGCGTTCGAGTTGCGCAAAGCCCGTGAGCGCAGCCATATCCTCTGCGGTCTGGCGGTTGCGGTCACCAATATCGACGAGGTGGTGGCCACCATCCGTCAATCCGCCGACGCCGCCGAGGCGCGCAGCCGTCTGATGGAACGCCGCTGGCCCGCGGAATCGATCCTGCCCTATATCGCGCTGATCGACGATCCGACCCACACCGCGAACGAGGACGGCACCTATAACCTGTCCGAGACCCAGGCCCGCGCGATCCTCGAACTGCGCCTGCAACGCCTGACCCAGATCGGGGTCAAGGAAGTCACTGACGAACTTGAAGAGCTGGCAGGTAAGATCAAGGAATACCTCGAAATTCTGGGCTCGCGTGAACGCATTATGGGCATTATCGCCGCCGAGCTGACCGAGACGCGTGAGCTTTTCGCCGTCCCCCGCCGCACCGAGATCGTCGACTGGTCTGGCGACATGGAAGACGAGGACCTGATCGAGCGCGAGGACATGGTCGTGACCGTCACCTCGGGCGGCTACATCAAGCGGACTCCGTTGGCTGATTTCCGCAGCCAAAAACGCGGCGGCAAAGGTGTGTCCGGCATGCAGACCAAGGAAGAGGACGTGATCACCACCCTCTTCGTGGCCAATACCCACACCCAACTGCTGTTCTTCACCACCGACGGGATGGTCTACAAGCTCAAGACGTGGCGCTTGCCGCAAGGCGGTCGCACCTCCAAAGGCAAGGCGATCATCAACATTCTGCCGATCCCCCAAGGGGTCAGCATCGCCGCCATCATGCCGGTGGACCGCGACGAAAAGGAATGGGATGACTTGCAGGTGGTCTTTGCGACCTCGGCAGGCACGGTGCGGCGCAACAAGCTGTCGGACTTCACCAACGTCATGCGCAATGGCAAGATCGCGATGAAGTTCGAGGACGAGCACGCCAACACCACCCTGATCAATGCCCGTATCGCCAGCCACGATGATGACGTGATGCTGGTCACAAATTCGGGCCGCGCGATCCGCTTCCCGGCAACGGATGTACGTGTGTTCAACTCGCGCAGCTCGGTTGGGGTGCGCGGGATCAAGCTGAACGGGGCCGACAAGGTCGTGTCCATGTCGATCATCCGCCACTTTGACGCCACCAGCGACGAACGGGCCGCGTATCTGAAAATGCGCAGGGCTGTCGCAGGCTTGGCCGACGATGTTGATGTATCGGATGAAGAGGAAACCGACGCCAACGCTACCATCGACCAGACCCGCTATGCCGAGATGTCGGCGTCCGAAAACCTGATCCTGACGATCACGGCCAAGGGCGCAGGCAAGCTGTCATCGAGCCACGACTACCCTGTGCGCGGACGCGGCGGGCTTGGCGTCACGGCAATGGACAAGGCAATGCGCGGCGGTCAGATCGTCGCCTCCTTCCCGGTCGAGATGGATGACCAGATCATGCTTGCCACCTCCAAGGGGCAGTCAATCCGGGTGCCCATCGAGGGCATCAGCTTCCGCTCGCGCAGCGCGGGTGGGGTCAAGGTATTCGACACCGGGAAGAACGAAGAGGTCGTGAGCGTCGCCTGGATCGCGGATCAGGGCGACGAAGAGGACGCGGCCGAGGGCTGATTACTCCCAACCGATAATCGCCTGGCGCACGGGCACCGGAAAGTACATCAAATCCACCGGGTCCGCGCTCACGATCCTTTTGCACTGAGGCGTCGCGCGTGCTTCGTCCAGCATCGCGGCCACTCTCTCCTCATCATAGGACGGACCCGCCGGGCACAAGTGTTGCACCCGGTCGTCTTTCGGGCAGATGGCCTGGCGCAGCAGGTAGGCGCGCAAGGTCGGGCACAACACGTGGCTCGCATAATTGATCTCGCCGATCTGATCCCACGTCTCTTGCAGGTCTTCGTGATCGCGGAAGGCGTAGAATTCGGCCTGCCCCTCTTTGTGTCCCAGATACATATCCAACATGATGCTGGGCCTGTCGGCGTAAGCGATCGCGTTCTCAAAAGCGGCCTCGACCTCGAAGATGTAGCGATTGTCATCCGCATAACTCATCTGGATGGCATAGTCCGCACAAGCCGAACCCGCCAATGGGGTCAGGATCAGACGGCGGCCCATAAATTCCAACAGTTGCAGTTGCCTGCCGAGTTCCCGCGCCCGCTCTTCTGCAAGGTCGCGCACTTCCGGTTTCTTGTCCACGACGCGCACGCCGACATTCGAGTCATGCACAACCTCGAAATCGGGCTGAAAGGCGACGCCTTGGACGATATGCATCAGCTTGGCATTGTAGGGATCCTTCTCCAGAAACACCTCGGCCTCGGCCAGATGCGCCTTCTTGAACCGCCGCGTGATTGCGTGGCGGCTGTGCACGTGGCTGATCTTTTGCGAAAACCGTCCGGCGATGTCGAACATCTGCATGAACTGGTACACGTCGCCGTCAAATGTCAGCAGCGTCTCTTCGAGCCAGTCCACTTGTGCGGTCGTCAGCCGCGCCGCTGGATAGGCGTTCACCAAGGCATGGGCCCGCGCGATGACCAGTGTCAGGTCATCCGGGTCGTAACCGGGCCTGACCGCGTAATCGACCCCATACCCTGTACCATAATAAGCCTGTGTATAGATTTCGCATTTGGCGGTGATATCGTGTTTGACCAAAGGCCCGTATATCTTGCACAGCGCCGAGAGGACCTCGTCTCCGCGCCGCCCGAGCAATGGCATGGCGCGCAGCAACGATCCCCAATTCGGATCGCGCATCATCACGGTATGCAGTTCCTGCGCCGGATCTCCGATGCGGGGATCATGGGGGAACATGCGCAGGACCGCATCCGATACCGGGATCAGTGTCGGTTTGACCGCCCGTGCGCGCAGGGCGTGATCCACGGCGGCATTGCGCATCGTAATCAGCCGGTCCGCCTCACCTTGGTTGTCGAGCTATTCGATCTGATAGGCCTCGTGCCAGATGCTCCAGGCGCGCGCGATCTGGGCATTCGCGTTGTCAGGAGCACGCTCGGCCCAATTGCGCACAAAACGTGCGGTCTGTGGGTGCGTCCGTGACAGGGTGATAAACAGATCGCGGATGCCATCGGCGCTGAGCGTGCCTTGACCGACGGCCTCGTGCGCCTCGTTCAGAAACGCATCCACACTGGCCCGATCAAGGTGTCATGGTCAAAATCTTCGGCCACCGCAGGCGTCACCGCCAATACCAGCCCTATGATCAGCGCGCGCAGCATATCCCGCCCCTTTCACAACCTCAGATTGGATCAGGGGTACGCGGTGGATATATGCTTGGCAGGGTGAAACCGCGCCGAAATTGTGACGGTCAGAGCCCGTAGATGTCGCCAAACTTCGCCTCAAGATAGGCCAGCAGCGGCGCAGGCCCCGGTGCCATTCCGCTGGCCCGCTCGATCACCTCACGCGGCGCATAAAGTCCGCCATGGGTCTGAAGACTATCGCGCAACCAGCCTGTCGCCGCCGAGGTGTTCCCCTGCCCCAACTGCGCGTCGAGATTGGGCAGCGCCGCCCGCATCGCCTCGTTCAGGCAACCCGCATAGACATTGCCAAGCGAGTATGTCGGGAAATATCCGAACAGCCCCACGGACCAGTGCACATCCTGCAACACCCCGTTCGAGGGTTTGTCGACCGCGTATCCGAAATCCGCCTTGAACCGGTCATTCCAGGCCGCCTCGAGATCACCGACCTGCAAGTCGCCCGTCATCAGCGCGCGTTCCAGATCAAAGCGCAGCAGCACATGCAGATTATACTGCACCTCATCCGCTTCGGTGCGGATATAGCCGTCGCTGACCCGGTTGACCGTGGCATAGAACGCGTCCTCACCGTCGATCCCGAAATCGCCGAACGCATCACGCATCTGCCCATAAAGCCAGCCGGTAAACGCCCGGCTGCGCCCGATCTGGTTCTCGTAGATGCGGCTTTGGCTTTCGTGCACGCCCATCGACACGCCGGCCCCAAGCGGGGTCAGCAGATAGGCCGCATCGATGTTCTGTTCATAGCAGGCATGCCCGACCTCGTGGATCGTCGAATAAAAACAATTGAAGGGATCGGTCGGATTGGTGCGCGTGGTGATGCGCACATCAAGGCCCGAGCCGGACGAGAACGGATGCACCGCCTTGTCGATCCGCCCGTGATGGGTGTCATAGCCGAAGGTCTGGGCCAGCAGCGCGCTCAGTTTCAACTGCGCCGCTTCGTCAAATGTGCCGGACACAGTCTGGGGTGCGGGTTGATCCAGAATCGCAGCCCGCAAGGCGGTCAAGGCGGGGCGCAGCGCCCCGAACATCGCATCCAGATCCGCCGCCGTGGTGCCCGGTTCGTAATCGGCGAGCATGGCATCGTAGATGTCGCCCCCCGCCGCCAGCGCAGACCCTTCTTGGCGCTTGAGGTCCACGACCTCTGCCAGCACAGGCAGGAAAGCGGCCACATCATCAGCGGCCCGCGCCTCGGCCCATTTCCCTTGGGCGGTCGAGGTGACCCGCGCCAGCGTCGCGGCCAGATCGGCAGGCACCTTCATGGCGCGCTCAAAGCTGCGTTTGATCTCGCGCACATTGGCCGCCCCCACCGGGTCAAGGGCGCTGACGTCAATCGCCGCCAACCACTCGCCCACACGCGGATCGGTGCGGCGGGCTTGCAGCACACCCTCCATCGCCGCCATCTCTTCGGCGCGTTGGGGCGCGGCCCCGCGCGGCATGATCGTTTCCTGATCCCAGCCCAGGCGACCCGCAACTTGGGACAAGGCTTGGGTATCATGGCTGAAGGCCATCAAATCGTCATAGGCGGTCATCTCAGACACTCCCCCGGATGGATGTGGATATGGGATAGGCGGCCAGAAACCGTGCGCGCAGGATCAGCGCCCACAGGATCACGGCGAGGAACTGGTGCACAATCGCGATCTGCCATGGTGCGCCATAAAGGACGGTCACAATGCCCACTGCAATCTGCACCGCCATCGCCGCCATCACCGCGTTGAAGGCAAACCGCGTGCGCGCATGGGCCGACCTGCGCCCGCGCAGCCAGACAACCACGGCGAAGGCAAGCAGCAGATAGCCAGACACCCGGTGCACGAATTGCACGAGGCCCGGGCTTTCGAACAGGTTGCGCCACCACGGCTCGAACACGAAGGCGGTCGCCGGGAACACTTGCCCGCCCATCAGCGGCCAGTCGGTATAGGTGCGGCCCGCATCGATGCCTGCCACCAGCGCCCCGATCAGGATTTGCAGGAAGGCAAAGTGCATGAGGCCGGTCGACATCCCGAACAGCTTGGTCTCGCGGCTTCGACGGGCCTGCATCAACTCCCGCTCGCTCCGGCCCATGTGATAGATGTACCAGGCGATGAACCCCAGAATGACAAAGGCGAGGCCCAGATGCGTTGCAAGGCGGTAGCTTGCCACATCCACAACGCTTTGCCCGGAGGTCACGCCGCTGGACACCATCCACCAGCCAATCGCGCCTTGTAGCCCACCAAGCAGCCCGATCCCGAGCAGTGGCCATGTCCAGCCCATTGGGATCTGGCGGCGCAGCAGGAACCAGAAGAACCCGATGGCCCAGACCACGCCGACCACCCGGCCCAGTTGGCGGTGACCCCATTCCCACCAATAGATGACCTTGAAATCCGAAAGTTCCATCCACGCGTTTTGCAGGCGGAACTCGTCAATGGCCTGATATTTTGCGAACTCGCTGGCCCAGTCGGCACCATTGAGCGGCGGGATCGCCCCGGTAAAGGGACGCCATTCGGTGATCGACAACCCGCTGTCGGTCAGCCGGGTCAGCCCGCCCACCGCGATCATCGCCACCACCAGCGTGAACAGCATCCACAGCCACACCCGGATCGCGCCGCGCGCGCCACCCCGGCCGGCGTCGATCACCCCGGCCTGGGCCACCGGTTTTTGGGCGCTGTCCACCTCTTCGAAAATGCTGCGGTTCTTTGCCATGCGTGCCTCGTCGTCTGTGTCGCCGGGCAACCTAGGCCCGCGCATCACATAGGTCCAGCATCAGCGGCGTGTTGCCCAACGGACCATCTGACGCAGCATACCGTGCAGGGTCTGCACATCGGCGCGGGTCAGCGGCATCCGGCTCCACATGTTGCGCAGGTTCAGGCGCATGGACTCCGACTTATGCTCGGGAAAGAAGAAACCCGCCGCCTCCAGCCGATCCTCGAAATGGCGCGACAGATGGTGGATTTCATCCTGCGTGGCCCACTGCCCACCCGCCAGTTCCGTCGTCTGCGCGGTGACCTCGCCCGACACCCGCATCCACTCATAGCCCACCAGCAGCACGCATTGCGCAAGGTTGAGCGATGGAAACTCCGGGTTCACAGGCACCGAAATCAGCGCATTGGCCTGCGCGATGTCCTCGTTTTCGAGCCCTGCGCGTTCGGGGCCGAACATCACCGCCACATGACCCCCCGCCGCGATCCGCGCCGCGGCGTCGCGCATGGCGGCCTCGGGACTGAACACATCCTTGGTCAAATCACGCTGACGGGCCGTGGTGGCATAAACATAAGTGCAATCAGCCAGCGCCCCGGCCAGATCATCATGCACTGTTGCCCCGTCCAGCACGCGGCCTGCGCCGCTGGCCAATGCCACAGCGGCCTGATTGGGCCAGCCATCGCGCGGGTCCACGATACGCATCCGGTCCACGCCAAAGTTCAGCATCGCGCGCGCGGCCATGCCGATATTCTCACCCATCTGGGGCCGTGTCAGAACAAATGTCGGTGTCATGGGCGGCGTCTACCCCATCCAATCCACAAACGCCAATCCCTTCATTGTTCTGAAAAATATGCCCGCCGGAGGCATAAAAGTTGTCTTTCTCTCCCAACATCCGCTAGAGCCACGACCAACACAAAGGATGCGCCATGACCGAGACCGAGCAGCCCCCCGAACAACCCCAACTCTATCTGCTGAGCCCGCCAATGATCGAGCTGTCGCGCTTTCCCGATCAGTTGGCGCGGGTGCTGGACGCCCACGCCATCGCCTGCATCCGGCTGACCCTTGCAAGCCGGGATGAAGACACCATCGCGCGCGCTGCTGATGCCTGCCGCGAAGTCGCCCATGCGCGCGACGTGGCGATCGTGGTGACCGATCACGTCAGCCTTGCCGAACGGCTTGGCCTTGATGGCGTGCACCTGATGGACGCGGCCAAATCGGTGCGCGACGCGCGTAAACTGCTGGGGCCGGATGCCATCGTGGGCAGCAATTGCGGCATCTCCCGCCATGCGGGCATGTCGGCGGGCGAAGCGGGTGCCGACTATATCTCGTTCGGCCCCATAAGCGGCATCGCGGATGAGGCCACAGCCAGTGACGATCTGCTCCAATGGTGGTCCGAGATGATCGAAGTGCCTTGTGTGGCCGAAGGGGGGCTGACGGCGGAAAGCATCGCCCGTCTTGCCCCCATGACCGACTTTTTCGGGATCGGAGAGGAAATCTGGACCGCAGACGATCCCGCCGCGGCCCTGACCACCCTGACAGTGGCGCTAAAGTAGCGTCCGCTCGATCACCCAGTACATCGCAATAACCGCAATGATCAGCGACCCCGTGACCGACCATGCGCGGAACATGACGGGGTATTCGGCCACCAATTCCTGCACGCCCTCGAACTTGGCGCGCGCGGCCGCCTGACAACCCAGCCACAGGGCAATCGCGGCCATCGCGATGACCGTCAACTGCCCCAGTTCAACGCCGACGTTGAACCCGATCAGGGCGGGAATGAACTGCGCCTCGGGCAGACCGAACTCGCCCAACACCGATGCAAAACCCAATCCGTGCAGCAGCCCAAAGCCGAACACGATCAACGTGCGCCCCTTGTTCAACCCGCGGGCAAAGATATTCTCGATGGCGACATAGACAATCGAGGCCGCAATCAGCGGCTCGACGATGCTGCCGGGCACGTTGACCAGACCCAAAGCCCCAAGGGCGAGCGTCACGGTGTGCGCCAGGGTGAAGGCACTGACCTGCCACAAGAGCGGCCCCAACTGCGTGGACAGAAAGAACAGCCCCAAGACAAACAGGATGTGGTCAAGGCCCTTGGGCAGGATGTGGTCAAAACCGACAGGGATGTAACCTGCGAACGTGGCCCATCCACCGGCCTCGCCCCCACCTGCAACCGCAATCGGTCCACTGGCGTCACCGCCCGAGATCAGCCCGGTGAAGGGGTCGGTCACCCCCTGCTGGCGCAGCACCAAAGCACCCGCACCCTCTGGCCAGGCCACTTGCACTGTGTTCGCGCTTGCCGCCGCAGCTGACAGGGTCACCGTCGAAATGCGGGGCAATTCAAGGTCGGGCACCACAGGCACCGCAGCCGCCTGCAAAGTGAGCGGCACGGGCGCGCCATCGACGCTGACCAAAGGCAGCGCATTCCATGTGGCCACCAGATCGTCCAGACGTGCGGCGACCTCTTCCGTGCTCAGCGCCCGCAGGTCGTCATAGGCCGCCGCATTGTCGGCATTGTCTGTATCCTCGATCACATCCAGATCAATGCCCGACAGTTGGGCCTCGATGTTGACTTGCATCTCGATGCTGACCGCACCATCCGCCACCGTGATATCCGCAATCGCGGGCACAACTTCGTGTGCCAGCCCCGCCCCCGCCCAAAGCATGAGCCAGATGCTTGACATCGCCGCCCAAAGCCGCAGCTTGTGGAATTGAATGAAAGAGGTGTTTTCCATGACCCTGTCCCGTTTTGTCCTGACGCTGTGGTGCGTGATTTGCGCAAGTGTTGCAACCGCTCATGAGTTCTGGATTGAAGCGCAGGCATATCAAATCCCCTCGGGGGGTGAAATTGTGGCAGATCTGAATAACGGACAGGAATTTGTGGGCACGTCCCTGTCCTACTTCCCGGACAACTTCACCCGCTTTGATGTGGTGGTGGGCGACACGGCCCGCCCCGTTGAAGGACGACTGGGCGACCGCCCCGCGCTGAATGCACCTGCCCCGCCCGATGGGCTGGCGGTGGTGGTGCATGAAACAACCCCGTCCTTTGTCACCTACATGGAATGGGCCAAATTCCAGAAATTCGCCGATCACAAGGATTTCACAAACATCAAGGTACGCCATGCCGATAACGGCTTTCCCGAGCCGCCATTCAAGGAACGTTACACCCGCCACGCCAAAGCCCTGATCGGTGTTGGCGAGGCGCTTGGCGCGGACCGCGCACTTGGCCTCAAGACCGAATTCGTCGCGATCACCAACCCCTATGCGGACGACTTTGACGGCACCATGCAGGTGCAGGTTCTCTATCAGGGCGATCCGCGCGCTGACGCACAGGTCGAGGTGTTTGCCCGCGCGCCTGATGAGACGGTTGCCATCACGCTGCACCGCACGGACGAGGCCGGCATCGCGCGCATCCCCGTCACTCCCGGATATGACTATCTGTTCGATACGGTTGTGATCGAACCGATCTCTGACAGCGGGGATGCGGTGTGGGACACGTTCTGGGCCGCGCTCACCTTTGGGGTTCCGGCCCCCTAACGTCTTGACCCTAAGCCTTGCACCTTGGGCCGTGCCCGGTCACAACAAGCCCATGAACACCAGACCTGACATTTTGTGTATCGGATCGGTCCTGTGGGACGTGATCGGGCGATCCTCGCGGGCGATGCGGCAAGGCTCGGACGTGCCGGGGCACATCACACGCCTACCCGGCGGGGTTGCGATGAACATCGCGATGACGCTGGCGCGCTTTGGGCTCACCCCCGCGCTGCTGAGCGCCATCGGGCGCGACGCAGAAGGGGACGAACTGATCGCCGCCTGTGCGGCGCGCGGTCTGATCACCGACACCGTCTACCGCTCCGAAGACCTGCCGACGGATCGTTACATGGCCGTCGAAGGGGCCAACGGGCTGATCGCCGCCATTGCAGATGCGCATTCGCTGGAAAACGCGGGGGCCAAGATCCTGCGCCCGCTTGTCGATGGCACGTTGGCAACCACGGACGCCCCTTATCGCGGCCTCGCCGCACTCGACGGCAACCTCACCCTTGAGTTGCTGCGCGAGATTGCAACCAGCCCGGTGCTGGCACAGGCCGATTTGCGCGTCGCCCCCGCCTCGCCCGGCAAGGCCGAGCGGCTCGCCCCGTTTCTGAACGAAAGCCGCGGGACGCTCTATGTGAACCTCGAAGAGGCCGGATTGCTGTGCCAGCGCAGTTTTGACAGCGCGCCGGACGCCGCCCATGGGTTGATCGAGCGCGGTGCGGCCCGGGTTCTGGTCACCGATGGGGGCGATATGGCCGCCGAGGGGACCAAGGACGGGCTGATCACCCAGACCCCGCCACAGGTGCTGGTCACGCGCGTCACGGGCGCGGGTGACACATTCATGGCGGCCCATATCGCCGCTGAAGGGCGCGGGGCAGACCGCGAAACGGCCCTGTCCGACGCCCTGACCGCCGCTGCAATCTATGTTTCAGGAAAGACCCCCGGATGAGCCTGTTTACCCCCTCCCCCTCTGTTGCCGCGGCCCTTGAGGCCGGTACCCCTGTCGTGGCCCTCGAAAGCACGATCATCACCCATGGGATGCCCTATCCGCAAAACCTTGAGGTCGCACGCCAGGTCGAAGCAGATATCCGGGCTGCGGGTGCAGAGCCTGCCACGATGGCCGTGATCAAAGGCACGCTGCATGTGGGGCTGACCGATGACCAGCTTGAGGCGCTGGCCAAAGCGCGCAATGTCGCCAAGCTCAGCCGGGCGGACATGGCTGCCTGCATGGCAAGCGGTGGCACGGGGGCCACGACGGTGGCCGCGACCATGATCACCGCACATCTGGCGGGTATCAAAGTCTTTGCCACAGGTGGCATTGGCGGCGTGCACAAAGGGGCCGAGGGGTCGTTTGACATTTCTGCCGACCTGATGGAACTGGCCCAGACACCGGTGACGGTGGTGGCTGCGGGGGCCAAGGCAATCCTCGACATCCCCAAAACGCTTGAGGTGCTGGAAACCCAAGGGGTGCCGGTCATTGCCTATGGTCAGGACCACATGCCCGCCTTCTGGTCGCGCAGTGCCGGGATCAAGGCCCCGCTGCGCATGGATGATCCTGCCAGCATTGCGGCCGCCCATGTGCAGCGCGCCGCCCTTGGCATTCCGGGGGGTCAGCTTGTGGCCAACCCCATTCCGGTCGAGGCAGAAATCGCGCGCGATGTGCTTGCCCCTATCATTGCAACCGCCACCATGGATGCCCAGACCCACGGGATCACCGGCAAGGGCGTCACCCCCTACCTGCTACAACGCATCTTCGAGCTGACCGAGGGCACCTCGCTTACGGCCAACATCGCGCTGGTGCGCAACAACGCCCGGCTGGCCGCCGAAATCGCGACGCATTTGAGCCATCAGGGTCCGCGCACCTGACTTCCATGCGCAGTCCCCATCGCAAGCCCCCATCGCAAGCCCCCATCACAAGCCATTGTAGAGGCTTGCCCGTTGGCCTACCTATCCCCCAGAGTTTAACGCGGAATCTGTATGAACACCCCCTTTGACCCAGAACCACGCCGTCCCAGCCTGTTTTCGCGGCTGCGCGCGTCTTTCCTGACCGGGTTGGTGGTCATCGCGCCCGTGGGGCTGACCATCTGGCTGATCTGGACGGTGATTGGCTGGATTGACGGCTTTGTCTGGCCGCTGGTGCCCGGTGTATGGCAGCCCGACGCCCTTGTGAACTATTGGCTGGGCAATCCGCGCTTTGTCGAGGTCAACGGCGTGCGCATCGAGAACCCCGACTGGATTCACGTCAATGTGCGCGGTGTGGGTGTGATCGTCTTTCTGACGTTCACGATCTTTATCGGGTGGATCGCCAAGGGTTATATTGGCCGCTCACTCATCCGCTATGCCGAAAGTCTGGTGGAACGCACGCCCGTCGTCCGCTCCATCTATTCCGGGATCAAGCAGATTTCAGAGACGGTGTTCGCCCAATCCGAACGATCTTTCGAAAAGGCGTGCCTGATCGAATATCCGCGGCAGGGGATCTGGGCCATCGGCTTTGTCTCGACCACCGCCAAGGGTGAAGTGAGCGCGCGCGCAGGCAGCAGTGGAAATTTGCTGAGCATCTTTGTGCCCACAACGCCCAACCCGACCTCCGGCTTTTTGCTGTTTTTTCCCGCCGAAGACGTGATCGAGCTGGATATGAGCGTGGAGGACGCGGCGAAACTGGTGATTTCGGCAGGGCTGGTTTACCCCAATGGCAAGGATCCAACGACGCCGCCCCAGTGACCTTGGTGCGGGTGCTGCCGACGGTTTTTGCACCTGAGAAGAGATGGGCCTACGCCTAAAGCGCTGTCCACCTCCCATCGACACTGATCATTTTTTCCCGTGATCTGATCCGCCGCGCGTGAGCACAGAAAAACGACCGTTCCACCCATTTGCCCAGTTGTCGCGAATTCCTTGGAGGGTTGGCGTTCAGCATGACGTTCTGGGTTACGTCCTCGCGGCTCATGTCATATTCGCGCATCGTATCGGGGATCTGCTTTTCAACGATGGGCGTCAGCACATAGCCCGGACAGAGCGCGTTGGCGGTGATCGGCTCTTTGGCTGTTTCAAGTGCTGTGGTCTTGGTCAGCACCACATCCGCACCCGACCGCGCCAATTCCCGCGCCATGCCAAGATCGATGCCCGAATTGGAACCTGTGATGACAGCCGTCTTACCGCTGAGTGAAATCTCAAAGGCCCTGGCGCGCCCCCTTTTGCTGCTGTTGGGCGCAGCATGTAATGGGCAGGGCGTGAGCGGAATGGCGGGGCGATCTGCGTTGCCATGAGGCCAAAAAAAACGCCAGCACGAAGCTGGCGTTAAGTTATTGAGGCAGGTTTCATACAGGCAAGAAACCTATCGAGCAGTGCCCTTGTTATACGCAAAGCCGCGCAAAGAGTCCAAGCTAAAAGTTTGATAATGCGTAAAGGTCCGCGCATCGCTATTGTTAACAAAACAAGGGCAGACAGGGATTGTTGACGAAATGGCACTGGATTTTTTCCACTTTGAGCGGGTCAAGAAATACACTCGGAGCGCGATTCTGGCCGGGCTGATTGCCACCCCCGGACACATACTAGCAGAGCCAAGCCATGGCATAGCTATGTATGGCGCGCCGCTGCTACCACCGGATTTTGTATCTCTTCCCCATGCGAATCGCGATGCCCCCAAGGGCGGGTCGATCACGCTTGCCAACACCGGCAGCTTTGATTCGCTCAATCCCTACATCCAGAAGGGCAACGTGCCGTGGCAGTTGCGTTTCTTAACGCATGAAAGCCTGATGGGCCGGAACCGGGGCGAGCCGTTCGCGCTTTATGGCCTGCTGGCCGAATCGATTGAGACGGACGAGGCCCGCAGTTGGGTCGAGTTTACGCTCCGCCCCGAGGCCAGATTCTCGGATGGCAGTCCGGTCACCGTCGAGGATGTGATCTGGTCCTACGAGACGCTCGGGACGCAAGGCCATGGTCGCTATCGCAGCCTGTGGGGGCAGATCGAAAGCCTTGAACAAACCGGCGAGCGTAAGGTGAAGTTCATCTTCAATACCGACAACCGCGAACTGGCCCTGCTGGCGGGCATGCGCCCGATCCTGCAAAAGGCGCAGTGGGAGGGCAAGGATTTCGCCGCCGCCACGATCAATGACATCCCCATCGGGTCGGGTGCCTATGTGGTCAGCGATTTCGAGGCGGCGCGCAGCGTCACTCTGACCCGCAACCCCGACTATTGGGGGGCCAACATCAATTTCATGCGCGGCACCTTCAATTTCGACGAAATCACCATCGACTTTTATGGGGACGGTGATGTGGTGTTCGAGGCGTTCAAGGCCGGTGACGTGTCGGCCATCCGCGAATTCAACGCCGAAACATGGGCCAGCCAATACAACTTTCCCCGCGCCCAGTCCGGGCAGGTGGTCAAAACCGAGATCGCGCACCAGAAACCCTCGGGCATCACCGGCTTTGTGATGAACACCCGCCGCGCGCCCTTTGACGACTGGCGTGTGCGCGAGGCGCTGATCACCGCCTTCAACTTTGAATACATCAACGACACGCTGACGGGGGGCGCGCAGCCGCGTATCACCTCCTATTTCTCGAACTCATCGCTCGCGATGGACCCCGGCCCCGCCAAGGGCCGCGTCGCCGAATTGCTTGCCCCTTTCAATGGCAACCTGTTGCCGGGCGTGATGGAGGGCTACGCCCTGCCCGAAAGCGACGGCACATTGCGCAACCGCGCGGGTCTGCGCCGCGCTCTGGCGCTGATGGAAGAGGCCGGATGGACCACCCAGAACGGCAAGCTGGCCGATGCGGACGGCAACCCGCTGACCTTCACCATTCTTCTTGATCAGCAACGCACCGAAGATCGTGCCATTGCAGACCTTTACACGCAGGCCCTTACCCAGATGGGGATCACCGTGGACACCGATCTGGTGGACGGGGCGCAATTTACCGCGCGCACCGCCGCCTTTGATTTTGACATGACCTATCATCGCCGTGCGATGTCGCTCAGCCCCGGCAACGAGCAATTCTTCTATTGGGGATCGGATGCTGCCGATCAGGAGGGCACGCCCAACCTGATGGGGGCGAAGGACCAGGCCATTGATGCGATGATCGAGACGATGCTGGCCGCAACCAGCCGCGAAGAGTCGATCGCCGCCACGCGCGCACTGGATCGGTTGCTGACGGCGGGGCGCTATGTGGTGCCCTTCTGGCAATTCACCACGGGCCGCATCGCGCATATCACGGAAATGAAGCATCCTGACGTTCTGCCCATCTATGGCGACGGGCCGGACTGGATGCCGCAATTCTGGTGGTATCAAGAGTAAGCGACCATGATCCACAAGCTGTGGGCCGAGGCGGTCGGTACCGCCTTGCTGCTGGTCGGCGTGGTCGGCTCGGGTATCATGGGCGCGGCATTGGCGGGTGGAAACATGGGCCTTGCGCTGCTCGCCAACGCGATTGCGACGGGCTGCGTGCTTTATGTCATAATCACTGTGCTGGGCCCGATTTCGGGGGCGCATTTCAACCCGGCCGTGACGCTGGCCTTCTGGCTCAGGGGTGAGATCACGATGCGGCCTGCGCTGTTATATGCGGCGGTGCAGGTTATCGGGGGCATCCTCGGGGTCTGGGCCACCCATGCGATGTTCGACCTGCCGATCCTGCAAACCTCCGAAACGCTGCACCGCACCGGCCCCGCGCAGTGGTGGTCGGAGGTGGTGGCGACATGGGGGCTTCTGTTCGTGATCTTTGGCGGGCTCAGATCACGCCCCGACGCGGTGCCCACCCTTGTCGCACTCTACATCACGGGCGCATACTGGTTCACGTCCTCCACCAGTTTTGCCAATCCCGCAGTGACCATCGCGCGCAGTCTTTCCGACACGTTCGCAGGCATTTACCCGGGCCATGTCTTTGGGTTCATTGCATTTCAATTTGTGGCTGTGGGCATTGCACATCTGACATTGGGCAAACTCCTTGGTGGCAAAGGTGGACCCGACCGGAATTCGACGTAGTGTTCGTCCAAACCTGAGGTTGCTGCATATCCGGAACCGTGCAGCCCAACACGCGCCTTGCCATGGGCCGGACCAAGGATCTGGCGGGGGACGACAATGACCTGAAGTGACCTGACCCGCGATTGGGCGGCAGGTGACCGCGCGCTTTGCACCGAATTTCCACATCTTGAGCTAAACGCGATGCCGTTTCTCAAAGCCGATCAGGATCGGTTCGAAAGCTATCAGGCCGCCACGCATGACGTGGCGCTGAAAGACACGCAACGCGCGTTTGATGCCTACCTTGATCGGGTGGCCGCCCTGCGAACCACCTGAACGGTTATGCCAGCGACGTGACCCACAGGATCAGCGCGTCCTCATCACTGGTCGAGACCACATTGTGCCCCATGGTCGCGTCATAATAGGCACTGTCGCCGCGCCGCATTTCCACGGGTTCGTAGAACTCGGTGAACAGGCGCACGACCCCCGTGAGAACGTATAGAAACTCTTCGCCGTCATGGCGGACCCAGCCATCAAATTCGTCCATCGACCGTGCGCGCACACGAGCGCGATAGGGTAACATCTGCTTTTTGGTGAGCGTTTCGGCCAGCAGCTCATGTTCATAAGTCACGGTGGCCTGTGCGTTGCCTTCGCCCGACTTGGTCACCGCCATGCGCCCGTTGATCTGCCCGCTCTCGGGCGGCGTAAAGAGTTGGGGCACCGAAATCTCAAGCCCCACAGCCAGCTTTTTCAACGCCTCATAGGTCGGCGACATCTGCCCGTTCTCGATCTTAGACAGGGTCGAGCGGGCAAGTCCCGCCTGCCCCGCCGCCTGTTCCAGTGTCCAGTCACGGGCCTTGCGCAATTCGCGCACCCGTGCGCCCAGATCAAGTGGTTCGGCCACGTCCTCATGGCCCGTGGCGCGGGCGATCTGGATCAGGGATTTGGGGTCTTTTCCTTGCATACCAACTCTATAGGACGCCGCCCGCAGGCTTGCAACGTCCGCCCCCGCGCACTAGCCCTATGGAATGAGCAGCCTTTACGACACGGGCCCTGCGGCCCCCTGCCCCGACCCGTTCAACATGGCCGCGCATGTGCTGACCCACGCGGATGCACTGGCCGATAAGGTGGCGGTGGCGGTGCTGCTGCCCGAGGAGGTGCAGTCGCTGACATATGGGGCGCTGAAAGCGGCTGTGCTTGGCACGGGGGCCGGGTTTCAGAGGGCTGGTTTCGCTCCGGGTGACAAGGTCCTGATGCGCCTTGGCAATACGGTCGACTTTCCCGTCGCGTATCTCAGCGCGCTGGCGGTCGGGCTGGTGCCGATCCCGACATCCGCCACCCTGACATCGCCCGAGGTCGCCACGATCATCGCGGATATGAACCCGCGCGTGGTGCTGCGCGACCCGCATGTGGCCTCGGCCCCCGGCCCACCCGAAATCGGCTTGGCCAGCCTGCGCGCCATGCGTCACCATCCGCCCGCCGCGTGGCATATGGGCGACCCGGATCGGCTTGGCTATGTGATTTACACCTCCGGCACCTCGGGCACCTCGCGCGCTGTGGGCCATGCGCACCGGGCCATCTGGGCGCGCCGAATGATGCACGAGGGGTGGTATGGGCTGACCCAATCGGACGTGATGATGCATGCAGGTGCCTTCAACTGGACCTACACGCTTGGGACCGGACTGATGGATCCGTGGTCTGTGGGGGCAACAGCACTGATCCCCGGCCCCGACACGACACCCGAAATGCTCGGCGGCTTGCTGGCCCGACACCGCGCCACGATCTTTGCCGCCGCCCCCGGCGTCTACCGTCAGATGCTGGCACGCAGCACCCTGCCCCTCATGCCCGCGCTGCGCCACGGGCTGAGCGCGGGGGAAAAGCTGCCGCCCACGACCCACACCGCATGGGCAGAGGCGACAGGCACACCGCTCTTTGAGGCCTATGGGATGTCGGAATGTTCGACCTTCGTCTCGGCCTCGCCCACCCATCCTGGCACGCCCGAGACCCTGGGGCGGCCGCAGCCGGGGCGGCGCGTGGCCATCGTGGATGACGCAGGCCCAGTGCCGCGCGACATGCCCGGCGTGATCGCCATACACCGCTCTGATCCGGGGCTGATGCTGGGTTATGTGGGCCAGCCGGATGAGACAGCAGCCAAGTTTCAGGGTGACTGGTTTCTGACCGGCGATATCGGCGAAATGGACCGCGAGGGGCAGATCACCTATCTGGGGCGCAACGACGATCTGATGAACGCGGGGGGCTACCGGGTGTCCCCGCTTGAGGTCGAGGCCGCACTGGCCGGCGCGCCCGGGCTTGGGGCAGTTGGCGTCACCCAGGTCGAGGTGAAACCCGGCACCCGCATCATCGCCGCCTTCTATACCGGCCCTCACCCACTGGACGAAGCGGACCTGCGCGCTTATGTGCAAGCCAAGCTGGCGCCCTACAAACACCCGCGCGCCTATGTTCATCTGCAATCCCTGCCCACAGGGGCCAATGGCAAATTGCTGCGCCGTCGCCTGCACCTGTTCTGGCCTCCAACGAAAGCAACCTGATATGGCTGATTCCATCAAACTCGACATCATGTCCGACCCAATCTGCCCATGGTGCTATATCGGCAAGGCGCATCTGGACCGGGCCTTGGCCGCCCATCCCGACCACCCTTTCGTGATCGAATGGCATCCATTCCAGCTGAACCCCGATATGGCGGCAGAAGGCATGGACCGGCGTGCCTATCTTGAGGGCAAGTTCGGCGGCAAGGAAGGTGCGGTGCGTGCCTATGCACCCGTTGTCGAACATGCTGAAAAGGCAGGGCTCAAGATCGACTTTGAAGGGATGAAGCGCACGCCCAACACGCTTAATGCCCACCGCCTGATCCACTGGGCCGGGATCGAGGGCAAACAGACCGCTGCCGTCTCGGCCCTGTTCAAGGCATATTTCGTCGATACCCGCGACATCGGGGATCACGAAGTGCTGGCCGATATCGCGGATAGCATCGAAATGGACGCGGCCGTTGTGTCCAGATTGCTCGGCTCGGACGCGGACCGGGCCGATATCGCTGCCCGCGACGCCCATAGCCGGCAGATGGGTGTGAATTCGGTGCCGACCTTCATCGTGGGTGGCAAACACGCGGTTCCCGGCGCACAGCCCCCCGAACTTTGGGCCAAGGTGATCGCTGATTTGCGAGAAACCGCCGACTGACCTCACGTAAAGCGCCTAAAATTTGACCAATCAGGCAAATTTCAACCTCTGATCGTTGCCAACCGGTGTATAGAGACCCAATGTGACGCCAACGCGCGTCGCCGCTTTCTTGCATCGAGGATGTCATTCGCCATGAACACCCCCCCCGGCCAAAGGGTTAGCAAGCCGGAATTCATTGCGCTGATGGCAATGATGTTTGCGACAATTGCGTTCTCCATCGACGCGATGCTGACGGCACTGCCAGCGATTGCGGCGGATATCGCGCCGGGTGGGGTCGAACAGGCCGCGCTTATTATGACGATGTTTCTGGTGGGCATGGGGCTCGGGACGTTCATCACGGGGCCGATTTCGGATGCGATCGGGCGCAAGCCGGTGGTCTATATCGGGCTTGCGATCTATGCGCTTGGGGCGGTGCTGGCGTGGATTGCGCCCACGCTTGAGCTGATGTTGGCGGCCCGCGTCCTGCAAGGGCTTGGGGCCGCGGGTCCGCGCGTCGTGTCGGCGGCCATCATCCGCGACCTTTACAGCGGGCGAGGCATGGCGAGCATTCTGTCCCTGACGATGATGGTGTTTTTGCTGGTGCCCGCCGCCGCGCCCCTGGTCGGATCGTGGATCGCCGGAGCCTTTGGATGGCGTGCCATTTTTCCGTCCTTTGTGCTGTTTGCGCTGATCATTCTGGTCTGGTTCGGCACCCGCATGTCCGAGACATTGCCCCCCGAAAACCGCCGCCCCATGCGCTTGCCCCTGATGGTGGATGCGGTGCGTCAGATGTTTGCGCATCCGACCGTGCGGCTGTCGATTTTCGTGCAAACACTGATGCTGATGATCCTGTTTTCGATCCTGACCATGGTGCAGCCCATCTTTGAGGTGACGTTTGATCGGGCCGAAAGTTTCCCGCTGTGGTTTGGCGCGGTAGCCCTGGCCTCGGGCGTGTCCAGCCTGCTGAACGCCGCCATTGTGGGCCGCTTTGGCATGCGCCGCCTTGTGACATGGGCGCTGGCGGCACAGGTGGTGATTTCAGGCGTGTTCGTGCTGTGGATGATAGCGGATATGCCGGGCCTGTTCGCATTCTACATCTTCTGGCAATGGGGTGTGATGTTTCAGGGTGGGCTTACGGTGGCCAATCTCAACGCCATCGCGATGGAGCCTATGGGCCATATCGCAGGCATGGCCGCATCCGTGATCGGCGCGGTCTCGACCGTGCTCGGGGCGGCGCTGGCATCCCCCGTTGGCATGCTCTTTGACGGCACACCCATGGCACTTGTGGCGACCGTCCTGACTGCTTGCATCCTTGCTTCGGTGATGATGCAGTACATGCGCCGGGCGGAAAAGGCCCTGATGGCCTAGGCTTTGGCCTTCTTCTTTTTCTTCTTGGCGTCGATCACCTTTTCAGCCAGATCGCGAGCGATGGCGAACCCGCCCTTGATCTTGTCCGCGTCCGATTTCCAGTCGCGGCGCACCACGATCTTGTTGTCCTTGACCTTGGCCAAGCCCCGCTGATCATTGATGAATTCGACCAAACCCTGGGGCGAGGCGAACTTGTCGTTGTGGAACTGGATCGTAGCCCCTTTCGGCCCTCCGTCCAGCTTGGCGATGCCCGCGCGCTTGCACATCGCCTTGATGCGCACGACCAGCATCAACGTGTTCACCTCCTTTGGCAGCGGGCCAAAGCGGTCGATCAACTCGGCGGCGAACCCTTCCAACTCCACCTTGGTGCCAAGACCCGACAGGCGCCGATAAAGCCCCAGACGCACATCCAGATCGGGCACATAGGCTTCGGGGATCAGCACGGGCACACCCAGATTGATCTGCGGGGCCCATTGCTCGTCACCCTCCATTATACCTTCGGTCTCACCCGACTTGATCTTGGCAATCGCCTCTTCGAGCATGGATTGATAAAGCTCAAAGCCCACGTCGCGCATCTGGCCCGACTGTTCCTCGCCCAAGAGGTTCCCGGCCCCGCGAATATCGAGGTCCTGCGAGGCCAGCGTGAACCCGGCCCCAAGCGTGTCGAGGCTGCCAAGCACGCGCAGCCGTTTTTCCGCCGTCGCCGTAAGTTTCGCGCGCGGTTTGGTGGTGAGGTAGGCATAGGCGCGTGTTTTCGAACGCCCCACCCGCCCCCGGATCTGATAGAGTTGTGCAAGCCCAAACATATCCGCGCGGTGCACAACCATTGTATTGGCGGTCGGAATGTCGAGGCCGGATTCCACAATCGTCGTGGCCAGCAGCACATCGAATTTGCCATCATAAAACGCGTTCATGCGATCATCGAGCTCGCCCGCCGCCATCTGCCCGTGGGCGACCACATAGGTCAGTTCGGGCAGCTGATCTTTCAGAAACTCCTCGATCTCGGGCAGGTCACTGACGCGCGGCACCACATAAAAGGACTGTCCGCCGCGATAATGTTCGCGCAGCAGCGCCTCGCGGATCGTCACCGCGTCGAACTCCGAAACATAGGTGCGGATTGCAAGGCGATCCACGGGCGGGGTGCCGATGATGCTGAGGTCACGCACGCCCGTCAGGCTCAGTTGCAGCGTGCGCGGGATCGGCGTGGCCGTCAGGGTCAGAACATGCACATCGCTGCGCATCTGCTTGAGCCGCTCCTTGTGCGTCACCCCAAATTTCTGTTCTTCATCAATGACCAACAGGCCGAGGTTCATAAACCGCACACCCTTTGCCAGCAGCGCGTGGGTGCCGATCACGATGTCGGCGGTACCGCGCGACATGGCCTCGCGGGTGGCGCTGGCATCCTTGGCACTGACAAAGCGGCTGAGTTGGCGCACCTCGATGGGAAAGCCACGGAAGCGTTCGGCAAAGCTTTTGTAATGTTGCCGTGCAAGCAAGGTCGTGGGCGCAATCACCGCCACCTGTACACCCGACATGGCCGCAACGAAGGCGGCGCGCATCGCCACCTCGGTCTTGCCAAAGCCCACATCGCCGCAAATCAGCCGATCCATCGGCGCGCCGCTGGTCAGATCGTCGATCACTGCGCCGATGGCCGCCAACTGATCATCCGTCTCCTGATAGGGAAAGCGGGCCGAAAACGCATCCCACATGCCCGGTGGCGGCTCCAGCACAGGCGCTTTGCGCAAGGCGCGCTCAGCTGCGATGCGGATCAGTCGATCCGCCATCTCGCGAATACGCTCTTTCAGGCGCGCCTTCTTGGCCTGCCATGCGCCCCCGCCCAACTTGTCGAGCAACCCTTCCTCGTGCCCGTATTTGGACAGCAGTTCGATGTTCTCGACCGGCAGGTACAGCTTTGATCTTTCTGCATATTCCAGCAGCAGACATTCGTGGGCAGCGCCAGCGGCGGTCACCACCTCCATCCCCTGATAGCGCCCGATCCCGTGGTCCACATGCACCACCAGATCGCCGGGCGTGAGGCTTTGTGTCTCGGTCAGGAAATTCTCAGCCCGCCGTTTGCGCCCCGGACGGCGGATCAAGCGATCGCCCAGCACATCCTGTTCGGAAATAACGGTAAGACCCGGTGCCTCAAACCCATGTTCCAGCGCCCAGACAGCCAGATGCAGGCCCCGTTTGCCGATGCGGGTGGCGTCGGTAATGGGCACAGCTTCGGCCACGCCCTCGTCTTCGATCAGTCCCGTCAAACGCTCGCGTGCACCATCCGAATAGCTGGCAATGACCACGGGGCCATCTTGAAGTTTCGCTTTAATATGGGATGCCAGTGCACCGAAAAGGCTTATGTTTTCTTGTTGGCGCTCGGGCGCAAAATTACGCCCGATCCGCCCGCCTGCATCCGTCACACCAGGGCCGGTCGCTTGCACAAGCTGGCCGAATTGCAAGACCCGGGCCTCGGCCATCACCGTCTCCCAGGCTGCGTCATCCAGATAAAGCCCACCGGGCGGCGCAGGTTTGTAAACCGAGTCCATTTTGGAGCGGTTCGCCATCGCCAGGCGCCGTGTCTCGTACTGATCCTCAATGCTCTCCCAGCGGGCCAGCCGGGACGGGGTCACCTGTTCGTCCAGCGAAATCGTGGCCCCCGGCAGGTAGTCAAACAGCGTGTCGAGATGGTCGTGAAAGAACGCCATCCAATGTTCGGCCCCTTGCGCCTTGCGCCCGGCACTGACCGCTTCATAAAGCGGATCGTCAGTGCCCGCAGCCCCGAATTCCAGCCGGTAATTCTGGCGAAAGCGGGTGATGGCGGCATCGTCCAGAATGACCTCGGATACCGGGGCCAGTTCGATCATGTCCAGCTTTTCGGTCGTGCGCTGCGTGGCGGGATCGAACCGGCGTGCGCCGTCCAGCACATCGCCAAACAGATCAAGGCGCACAGGCCCCAGATCGCCGGGCGGATAGATGTCGATGATGCCGCCGCGAATGGCATAGTCCCCCGGCTCCATCACGGTCGGGCTTTGCACAAAGCCCATACGCACTAAAAACGCACGCAAGGCCTCCTCATCCACGCGGTTGCCCACGGTTGCGGTAAAGGTGGCCTCGGCCAACAGCCCGCGCGCGGGCACCCGCTGCGTCGCGGCATTAAGCGTGGTGAGAAGGATGAATTGTTCTGGCATCCCATGCACCAGCGCGGCGAGCGTTGCCATACGCTGCGCCGAAATATCGGCATTGGGTGACACCCGGTCGTAAGGCAGGCAATCCCAGCCCGGAAACACCAGCACCGGCATGTCAGGCGCAAAGAAGCGCAAGGCCGCCCGCATCGCCGCAAGCCGCTTGTCGTCGCGCGCCACATGCACAACGGGGCCGCGCGCAGCGACCTCTTCGAGGATCAGTCTGGCATCAAACCCCTCGGGCGCGCCGGATACGGTGACATGGTTCATGGACTAACGCCTACGGGGGAAACAGGACGCTTCAATTGGGGCAATGGGCCGTGCTGTCAACCGCTGAAGGGGCCAACGGACAGGTTTTGGAACATCCCCCAGAGCGCGGTGACGAAAATCGACATCATGCCCACGGCCTGCACCCATGTGCGATGGCGGGTCAAACGGCGCCACAATGCCTCGCCCTGCGCCCCTTCGGCCTGGATCAGCCGGGCGGTGGACAGGTTGAGCGCGCCCACAATGGACAGCGGAAAACCGAGCAGGAACAAGGCTTGGGCAAATTCGACCTTGTAGACAAACCCGAGCAAGCCAAGGGCTGTCAGGCTGAAACACACGAAGCCCAGAGCCCAAAGTCCCGACACCTGCCCGATAAAGAGCAGACGGTGGGTGTTGATGCGCACAAGGTCCTCAAGATCCTCCGCCGATTGGCCCCCATAGCGGCGCGCGCGGGCCACCATGTCGAAGGGCACGCCCAAGACCCAATGGCTTGCCGTCGACCACACGACCGCCAGGGCGATCCAGAACCACAGGTTCGAGAACGAGCGCATGTCGATCAGTTCCAAGATGTTGTCGTACCAGTCCACGGCCTGCCCTGTCGCCCCCGTCCCTCTCACGCCGACACACAGCGTCTGGGTATTTGTCGCCTCTCTTAGCGCGCGCGCACCGCGTGGCCAAGGGTTGCTGCGCGCAAAAATCCATGGCACCCATGAGGTGTCACTCAAACTGGACAGATGCGATGCGCCCCACAACCGCCCCCTATCCCGCCACCCGCCTGCGGCGTACCCGCCAAAGTGCCGCGATCCGGGGGCTTGTGCGCCAGAATACCCTGACGGTCGATGACTTCATCTGGCCCGTCTTCGTGCGGTCCGGCGACGGGATCGAAGAACCGATCCCCTCCATGCCCGGCGTGATGCGCCGATCTGTCGACAAGGTGGTCGAGGCCGCACGCGAAGCCCACGATCTGGGCATCCCCGCCATCTGTATCTTTCCCTATACAGGGCTGGAAGAACGCACCGAGGATTGCGCAGGTGCCTGGGATCCGGACAACCACGCCAACCGGGCGATCCGGGCCATCAAGGACGCGGTGCCCGAGATCGCGATTATGACAGACGTGGCGCTTGATACCTACAACATCAACGGCCATGACGGGTTTGTCGAAAACGGCGAAATCGTGAATGACCGCACGATCGGGGCACTGGTGAAAATGGCGCTCTCCCAGGCCGAAGCCGGGGCCGACATCATCGGCCCGTCCGACATGATGGACGGACGGATCGGAGCAATCCGCACAGCACTTGAGGGCGCGGGCCATCAAAACGTGATGATCCTGAGCTATGCGGCCAAATATGCCTCAGCCTTCTACGGCCCGTTCCGGGACGCGGTCGGGGCATCCGGCGCACTCACAGGGGACAAGAAGACCTACCAGATGGATCCCGGCAACTCGGATGAGGCGATGCGGCTGATCGAACGGGACCTCAGCGAAGGCGCGGATATGGTGATGGTCAAACCCGGCCTGCCCTATCTCGACATTTGCCGCCGGGTCAAAACGGAATTCGGGGCACCGACCTTCGCCTATCAGGTGTCAGGTGAATACGCGATGATCAAGGCAGCCAGCGGTAACGGATGGGTGGACCACGACCACGTGATGATGGAAAGCCTGATGGCGTTCAAACGGGCGGGCTGCGATGGTATCCTGACCTATTTCGCGCCCGCCGCCGCACGGCTGCTGAACAACGGCTGAGCGGGGCGGAGGACACCTCCGCCTTACAGACACCTCACCCTTCTTTTGACCAAAAATACCGCGGGGAGTCCGCAAGGACGGGGCAGAGCCCCCTAAATCAAAAATCCGTGCCTTTGGCGGGGGCCAGAGGCGTAAGAACCCCGGCAGAAAGCCGCGCAGAGCCCAACCCATGGTGACAGCCCCTACAAACCAGCATATAGTTACGCCAAGCGTGGGCAAATCACGCAGCAACACGAAGCAGTACAGGCGGTTCAACATGACCAACACTTCACTGTCGCGGCGCGCATTTTCGGCCGGTGCATTGGCGGGCACAGGTGTGCTTGCCGCATGTGGCAACGGCATCGGCGGACGGGGCGGGGCAACCATTGACGCGCGCGTCTCTGCCACGCTGGACGAGATGTATCGCACCTATCCCAACACCCGGAACCTTGCCCAGAAGGCGAGCGGCGTCCTCGTGATGCCACTTGTGACCGAAGCGGGCCTGGGTCTGGGCGGGGCCTACGGGCGCGGCGCGCTTTTGATCAATGATATCACCGTCGACTACTACTCGGTCGTCAAGGGCTCGGGCGGCTTGCAAATCGGTGCACAGCAATTTGCGCATGTGCTGTTCTTTATGACCGAAGACGCATTGCTGAAATTCCGCCGCTCACCGGGATGGGCCGCAGGGGCGGACATCGAATATGTGGTCTCCGATCAAGGCGACGGGGTTGCCGCCGACACAACCACAGCGCTTTCACCCGTTCTGGCGGCCGTGTTTGCACGGGCCGGTCTGCGGCTTGGGGCAACGCTGGAAGGCACGAAATACACGCGCATCATTCCCTGATCAGGGGTCGGCGGGCGGGCGCATTTTGACCACACAGGGTCAAAACAGTCCCGTCCCCCGACCGGACCTCAACCGCCTGCCTTGAGGCGTTTGAACAGGCTGGAGGTGTCCCACCGTCCGCCACCCATCTTCTGGACATCCTTGTAGAACTGGTCGACCAAAGCCGTCACCGGCAGGCTCGCGCCGTTCTCATTGGCCGTATCAAGGCAGATGCCCAGATCCTTGCGCATCCAGTCCACCGCAAAACCATGCTCGAACTGATCCTCCAGCATCGTCTCATAGCGATTGTTCATCTGCCACGACCCCGCCGCGCCTTGGCTGATCACCTCGACCACCGCGCGGCCATCCAGCCCGGCCTTGTCGGCAAAATGCAGCGCCTCGGACAGGCCCTGCACCAGACCTGCAATGGCAATCTGATTGCACATCTTGGTGATCTGACCTGCGCCACTGTCACCGATCCGGCGGCACAGCTTGGCATAGGACTGCATGATCGACTCGGCGCGCGCATAGGCCCCCGCGTCCCCACCGCACATGATCGACAGCGCGCCATTCTCGGCCCCCGCCTGCCCGCCTGAAATCGGGGCGTCGACAAAACTGATCTGCATGGCATCCGCCGCCCCGTATAGTTCGGCCGTCACAACCGCAGACACCGTGGTGTGATCAACAAACACAGTGCCCGACCCCATCCCGGCAAAGGCACCGTCTTCGCCCAGACACACACTGCGCAGATCATCGTCATTGCCCACGCAGGCCATCACGAAATCTGCACCCTGCGCCGCCTCGCGTGGGGTCTTGGCCATGGCCCCTCCATGGGTGGTGACCCAATCCTGCGCGCGCGATGCAGTGCGGTTATAGACGGTGACGTCATGCCCCGCATTTTGCAGATGCCCCGCCATCGGGGCGCCCATCACGCCCATCCCCAAGAATGCCAGTTTCGCCATGCCGATCCTTTCCAATTTTGCGCCGCCCGTGGCTTGCGCTTCTGCCCTTGCCTACCTAACAGTCACGGCCCAAGGGTCAACGCAGCAACAGGACATGGCGGCAAACATATGGCAGTGGTTTTTCAATGGCTGGTGCGGATCACGGCGGCACTGATTGTGCTCGGTGTGATCGGGGTGGGCATGGTCTATTACCTCGCCGCACGCTCATTGCCGAACTATGACACGACCGTGCGGGTGCCCGCGATCTCGGCCCCGGTCGAGATTGTGCGTGACAATGCCAATGTGCCCCACATCTTTGGTGAAACAGACGCGGATGTGTTCCACGGGCTTGGATTCGCGCACGCGCAGGATCGCCTGTGGCAGATGATGATGCTGCGGCGCACGGCGCAAGGTCGCCTCAGCGAAGTGTTCGGCACGGCCACGGTCGACATCGACAGCTTTGTGCGGCGGCTCGATCTTTACCGCCTGTCGGTCGAGTCGGTGGCCGCGCAGGATGCAGCCACCACCGCCGCACTCACCGCCTATGCCGCCGGAGTCAATGCGCGTCTCGATCAGATCAACGCCGAAGCTCTGGGGCGCGGTGCCCCCGAGATGTTCCTGTTTTCCACCCCCCTTGCCCCGTGGCGGCCCGCCGACAGCCTTGCAATTGCCAAACTGATGGGGCTGCAACTTTCGGGCCATCTGACCGAAGAGGTCCTGCGCGCCCGTATCTCACTGGCGCTTGAGGATGATGCCCGCCTTGCCGACATTCTCCCTGACACCCCCGGTGCCGGCATCGCAAGCCTGCCCGCATACGCCCAGCTTGTGCCCGGTGCCGCGCCGTCCCATGCCGCCGCCGCTGAACCGCCCACACATCCGCTGTCGCCCTTCAAAACCCGGGGCTTTGCAGGGGCATCCAACGCGTGGGCCGCCGCCGCCTCACGCTCGGCCTCAGGCGGCACGCTTTTGGCCAATGACCCGCATCTGGGCTTTTCCGCCCCCGCGATCTGGTATCTGGCGCGGCTCGAGTTGCGCACAGGCGGTGTCATCGGGGGCAGCATTCCGGGCCTGCCACTGATCCTGACGGGGCGCTCGGATCGCCTTGGGTGGGGGCTGACGACGGCTTACGTCGATGACCAAGACGTGATGATCGAAGAGCTGAACCCCGACAACCCCGAAGAATACCGCACACCGGACGGGTTCAAAGCATTCGACTCCCGCGCCTCGATCATCGAGATCAAGGGGGCCGATCCCATCACCCTCACCCTGCGTTGGTCTGACAACGGCCCCGTCCTGCCCGGCAGTTTCCGCAACCTTGGCACCATCACCCCGCCCGGCCATGTGGCAGCACTCGCCTGGACGGTGCTCAGCCCCAATGACACCTCCGTCAGCGGCGGTTTGGGGATCATGCAGGCCCAGACCGTGGCCGAGGCGATCACCGCCTCCGAGGCGCATATCGCGCCCGCCCAGAACCTCACCCTCGTGGATCGGGGCAGCATCGCGATGAAGACAGTCGGTGCGATCCCGCGCCGGGATGCCAATCACCAAAGTCAGGGGCGCATGCCCGCCCTTGGCTGGCGTCCCGAAAACCGCTGGCAGGGCCGGATGCCCTACACCTCGAATCCCGGCTTTGTGTCGCCCATTGGCGGGATCCTGGGCAACACCAACAACAAGACGGTCGACCGCCCCTTTCCCAACCACGTGAGCTTTCACTGGGGGGACACGCAGCGGGTGCAACGCTGGAAACGGCTGATGCAGGCGCGCGAGGTGCACACCCGCGACAGTTTCATCGAGGCGCAGCTGGACACCGTCAGCTTCACCGCGCGCTCGCTGTTGCCGCTGATCGGGGCAGAGCTATGGTTCACGGGCGAAGCCGCCCCCGATGGCACCGCCGAACGGCAACGCCAGCGTGCACTGGCCCTGCTGGCCGAATGGAACGGCGAGATGAACGAACACTGGCCCGAGCCGTTGATCTATGCCGCGTGGTTGCGCGCATTGCAGGACCGGATGGCGCGTGATGATCTGGGGCCGCTGGCCGATGCGCTGACCCATGTGGAGCCGCTGTTCATCGAACGTGCCTTTCGCGATGTGGACGGGGCGGCGGTGTGGTGCGACGTGCGCCAATCCGCCCCCGTCGAGACCTGCGCGGACATGGCGCGCCTGTCGCTGGATGATGCGCTGGTCTGGATTGCGGAAAACTGGGGCACACAGCTGGAATCCCTGCGATGGGGGGACGCGCATCAGGCAACGCACGACCATGCGGTCTTGGGCGAAGTGCCGATCCTGCGCTATTTCGTCAACATCCGCCAATCGACCTCGGGCGGTGACAATACCCTGCAACGCGGGCTGACCCGTGGCACCGGTCCTGACCCGTTTGAGAATGTGCACGGGGCGGGCTATCGCGGCGTCTATGATTTTGCCGATCCCAACTCTTCGGTCTTCGTGATTTCGACCGGACAGTCGGGCCACTTCCTGTCGCGCCACTATGACGATCTGGCGCAACTGTGGCGGCGGGGCGAATATATCCCGATGTCGCTGGATGAAGGGCTGGCACGGGCAGCGGCGGTCGGCATCACCCGGCTCGAACCGCTGCAATGACCACGATCCTGTTCAACAAGCCCTTTGGAGTGTTGTCGCAATTCACCGACAAGGGTACGGAAGGATCGCCTCGCCCCACCCTGTCAGCGTTCATTGACGTGCCAGGTGTCTATCCGGCCGGGCGGCTCGATCGCGACAGCGAAGGGCTGATGATGCTGACCAGCGATGGCGCATTGCAGGCCCGGATCGCACACCCCAAGTTCAAGGCCCCCAAGACCTATTGGGTGCAGGTCGAGGGCAAGGCTGACGACGATGCGCTGCGGGCGCTGGCCTCGGGTGTCACGCTGAAGGACGGGCCGACCAAGCCCGCGACGGCCATCCGCATGGATGCACCCCCGGACCTGTGGCCGCGCAACCCGCCAATCAGGGTGCGCAAATCGGTGCCCGACAGCTGGCTGTCATTGACCTTGCGCGAGGGGCGCAACCGGCAGGTGCGGCGGATGACGGCGCATGTGGGATTTCCCACCCTGCGGTTGATCCGGGCGCAAATTGGGGAGTGGTCTGTAGACGGGCTAGCCCCCGGCGAGTGGCGGGCGATCTGACCACGCATCCTGTCAGGGCTGCCCTTTGGAATAAGGTCGCAAAGGGCGTCAGAGCCCGTCAAAGCGCGCCTTTTGAATGGCACTCCAGCGGACGTCGAAGGCAAAGCCATTCTCGTCCTGCCGTTCGGCTTCAACCACGTCCTGTTCGAACAACCACGCGCGTTTGCGGCCCTCGGCATATGGCAGCACAACCGTTTCCGTGATGACGGTGCCTTGCAGGGTCTCGGCCACATGGGTCAGGAGTGCGTCAATCCCCTCACCGGTGATCGCGGACATGGCAAACACCCCGTCTTCGCGCGCGGCGCGGGCGCGCACGGCGTCGGCTTCTTCGGCGGGCAACAGGTCGATCTTGTTCCAGACTTCGAATTGGGTGCGCTCATCGCCGACACCGAGATCACCAAGGATTGTCTGCACATCCTCGGCCTGCGCCTCGGTTTCGGGATGCGAGATGTCGCGCACATGCAGCACGATGTCAGCGGCCAGCACCTCTTCGAGGGTGGCGCGGAAGGACGCAACCAGTTCCGTGGGCAGATCCGAGATGAAACCCACCGTGTCGGACAGGATCACCTCGGGGCCATCCTCCAGTTCGACCCGGCGCATGGTCGGATCGAGCGTGGCAAAAAGCATGTCCTTGGCCATCACATCCGCCCCCGTCAGGCGGTTGAACAAAGTGGATTTACCCGCGTTGGTATATCCCACCAGAGCCACAATCGGATAAGGTACCTTGGCGCGCGCGGCACGGTGCAGGGTGCGGGTCTTGACCACCTTGTCGAGTTGACGGCGCAAGCGCACAAGTTGGGTGTCGATGGCGCGACGGTCCGCTTCGATCTGGGTCTCGCCCGGCCCGCCCACAAAGCCCAGCCCCCCCCGTTGTCGCTCAAGGTGGGTCCAGGCGCGCACCAGCCGCGTGCGCTGATAGCTGAGTGCAGCCATTTCGACCTGCAAAACACCCTCGCGGGTCGCGGCGCGGTCCGAGAAGATTTCGAGGATCAACCCGGTGCGGTCGAGCAGTTTGACCTTCCACGCCTTTTCAAGATTGCGCTGCTGCACAGGCGTCACGGGGCCGTCGATCAGGACCAGTTCGACCTCGGCGTCGTGGATCAGCTTGCCCAATTCCTCAATCTTGCCCGAGCCAAACAGCAAACCTGCCCGAACTTTAGGCAGTGGGACGATCGTTTCGCCCACAACCTGCAATTCAGGTAGCGCATGGGCCAGAGACACAGCTTCGGCCAGCGCGAACTTGGGCTCGCGCCGGTCCTTGTCGGCTTTGATATCGGGGTGGAGAACCCAGGCGCGGGTAAATTCCGGCTGCTCACCCATCAAGAAGCGTCTTCGCCCTCATAGAGGCTGATGGGCTGGCTTGGCATGATCGTCGAGATCGCGTGTTTGTAGACCAGCTGGCTTTGCCCATCCCGGCGCAAAAGCACACAAAAGTTGTCAAACCACGTGATAACACCCTGCAACTTCACGCCGTTGATCAGGAAAATTGTCACGGGCACCTTGGTTTTGCGTACGTGGTTTAGAAATGCATCTTGTAAATTCTGTCTGTCCGAAGCCATGTCGGTAAACCCTTTTTTTCTTGCTTTGGCCTGCGGATCAGGCCCTCCCTCGGCGCAGAGTATGTCGCGGGGGTTGCGAAGATTCCACCCCAAAAAACAGTCCGTTACGGACCTAGTGCGTACACCCGCCTAGCCGCGCCACAAATCCGGCGTGAAAAGAGCGATGATCGCCAGTGTCTCAAGGCGACCCAGCACCATGGCTGCGACAAAGATGCTTTTGGCCGCACCACTCATTTCGATCAGTTGAATGGGCATGTCAGCGGCCACATCCAGCAAGGGACCGGTGGTGGACAGGCCCGCAATCGCGATGATCAGGGCCGTGTCAAAATCGACCCCCGCCAGCGACAGCAGGATCGACACCAGCGCCAGCGTCAGCGCGAACAGCATGAAAAAGATCCACGCGATGAAAGCCCCGCCCTTTTGCAGGCGCCCGCTCATCGTGGCTGCCCCCCCAACAGAGGACGGATGCACCAACCGCTCCATCTCGCGCAGGCCGTTCTTGTAAAGCGCATAGACCCGCAACAACTTCACCCCGCCCGCCGTGGTGGCGACCCCGCCCCCCACAAGAGCCAACCCCATCAGCAACAGCCCAGGCGTTTGCAGGCCGGACCACGCCTGCGCGTCCACCCAGTTGGCCGATGCAAAACCGGTGGTCGTCAGGAAAGAAAGCACCGTGAACGCACTGCCCCACAGCGCGCGGCCCGCATCGCGCAACTCGTCTTCGGCGGCGACATCGAATGCCCCGATGAAATGGCGAAAGAACAGGACAAGCGGCACCACGATCATCAGCGCAATCCCGATCCGAAATTCAGGGTCCCGCCGCAGCCCACCAGCATCGGCGGTGACCGTATCGGTCGAAAAGGTCAGCCGCGACAGCGCAAACAGCATAAACAGCAACATGACCGCTTCGCCCGCGATCCCTGCCCCTGCGCCCGTCAGCCCACCCACCGGCGAGATGCCGGAGGTCGCCATGATCGCCATCGCGTGACACACCGCCGTCAGGGCCGGATCACCGCCGATCGCCAGCAACACCCACAGCAGCAGCGTCAGCGCCAGATAGATCGGCACCAGCACCACCGCCACCTTGGCAATCCGCTTGCGCACCTCGGGGGCGGTCATCCCGAAATCACGCGAGGACTTGCGCCCCCGTTCAGCCCGTGCCGTAACTTCGAACCCCCCAAGGTTCAGAGGGGCCAGAATGGCCGAGGCCGCCACCCACATCATCAGCCCACCCATCCAGCCCACAATGGCACGCCACAGATGCAGCGGCCCATTCAGGCGACCGGGATCCTCAAACAGCGTGGCCCCCGTGGTGGTGATCGCACTGACCATTTCGACATAGGCGTTCAGAAAGGTGGTGGTGCGCAGCCCCTCATAGAACGGGACGGCCAGGATCGCCGGTAGAAACACAAACGCACATAGCAACGACAACAAGGGACCAAGCGTGCCATAGCGCGTCTCGCGGCCCGCATGGGCCAGCCCGATCAGTGCAAAGGCCGCCAATCCCAGCAATCCGCTGTATAAAAACGCCCGTGCAGCGGCCAGTTCGCGCACGACGCCCCCATAAACGGCAGGCACCAGCATGGCTGCGGAAAAAAGCCCGACCAACAGCAGAAACAGCGGCAATTGCGCGATGCTGGCCCACAATCCGGGGCGCTGGTGGGCGCGATCCGACATCAGAAAAAGTCGATGGACACCTGCATCAGGCGCTCCACCTCGGGCACGTCTTTGGCCAGCGCAAAGATCGCGATCACATCGCCCTCATCAATGCGGGTGTGGCCGAAAGGTCGGATCACATCCACGCCCTTGCGCACGGCCCCGATCAGCACGCCCTCGGGAAAGTCGATCTCGTTGATCTTCTTGCCCGCCAGCGGCGAGGTCGACAGCACTTCGGCCTCAATCACCTCGGCATCCGCATCCCCGATGGAATAGACAGAACGCACGCGCCCGTGCCGAATATGGCGCAGGATCGAGGACACGGTGGTGGCGCGCGGGTTGATATAGGCGTCAATGCCAAGAGGGCCCATCATCGGCACAAGGGTCGGATCGTTGATCAGCGCAATGGCGTAAGGGCAGCCCTCGGACTTGGCGCGCACCGCGGCCAGCATGTTCGTCTTGTCATCATCCGTCACCGCCAGCATCGCATCCGCCCGCGAAATCCCCGCCTCGGCCAGCAGGGTCACGTCCAGCCCGTCGCCATTCAGCACGATGGTGCGTTCCAGCGCCTCAGCCGCCAGTTCGGCGCAGCGCCGTGCGCGTTCGATCACCTTGACGCGCACCCGCTTGGCGCGTTTTTCCAGCGCGCGGGCAACCGTCAGGCCGACATTGCCCCCGCCCACAAGCACCACACGTTCCTGCTTGGCCATGGTCTTGCCAAACACTTCCATGGTGCGCGGCACATCGTCCACATGGGAAAAGACATAGGCCTCGTCCCCCTCGAACAACTGATCGCTGGCTTCGGGGGCAAACAGGGTGCCGTCGCGGCGCACGCCCACGACCACCACGCGCAAGGTGGAAAACAGGTCGGTCAACTGGCGCAGCGGCGTGTTGAGGACCGGGCAATCGGCATCCAGCGCAATGCCCAGAAGCTGGGCCTGCCCGTCAATGAACAGCTCTGTATCAAAGGCCGCAGGCGCGCTGAGGCGTTGCAGCGCCGCGGCCGCGACTTCGCGCTCGGGCGAGATCACCACGTCGATGGGCATGTGATCGCGCCGATACAGGTCGGAATAGATCGCGGTCAGATAGGATTGGCTGCGCAGCCGCGCGATCTTGCGGTTGATGCCAAAGACCGAGTGGGCCACCTGACAGGTCACCATGTTGACCTCGTCCGAATGGGTGGCCGCAATGATCATGTCCGCATCGCGCGCGCCCGCCCGGTCCAGAACGTCCGGGTAGCTCGCGAAACCCGCAACCCCTTGAACATCAAGCGTATCCGTCGCACGACGCACCAGTTCAGGGTCGTTGTCGACCACGGTGACGTCGTTGCGTTCACCCGAAAGGTGGCGGGCAATCTGCCAGCCGACCTGACCTGCCCCACAGATGATGACTTTCATCGTTGTTCCCGTGTTGGGGCGCGCGCATGCGCCGCCATTTCAGCCACATGGCATGACAGACCGGGCGGCCCCGGTCAACGCTTTGGCCCAATGGCGGGTTTCGTTCAAAGTGAACTCAATGACGCAAATGGCAATTGTCAAAACGCGGGGCTTGGGTCACTCTTGGCTTTATGCGGGTTGTTGTTTCACTTTTGGTGCTGATGGGGTTGGGCGGATGCGCGCCTGTGTCCACCTATTATGCGGAAGGCGTCAGTTTTGCGCAGCTTGAACGGGACAACACGCGCTGCGATGTGGCCGCCTTGCGCGATGCGCCGGTTGCGACCCAAACCCGGCAGTACCCCCCACGCTATATCTCGCGCCGGGTCTGCGATCACAAAGGGCACTGCTACAATCGGGGCGGATATTGGGTTCCGGGCGAGATTTACACGGTCGATGTGAACGCCGACCTGCGTGCCCGCGTCAAATCGCTGTGTATGGGGGATCGCGGCTATCGCCCTGTCGAGGTACCCGTCTGCCCGCGCGGTGTGGCCGAGGCCGCGCCGCTTGGCCCCTCGCCCGTGCTGCCCCGTCTCAACTCCGCCAGCTGTGCCATCCGCACCGAAGGTGGTGGATTTCGGATCGTCACCCAAGGATAAACATGACTGATCTACACCGTGCAAAGGCCTGCGTGCAGGCCCACCACGCCGCCCTTGCGCGCGCCGATACGGGCAATGTGGGGGCCGCGCTTGCCGAGCATCTGAGCACAGATGCGACGTGGCGCGGGATGCACCCGTTTCATGTCCAGACCGGCCCTGCGGCCATTGCCGAAGCGTTCTGGGCTCCTTTGTTGCAGGCCATGTCACGGATACAGCGGCGTCAGGATATCTTCTTTGCCGGGCAGAACCATCTGGATGAGGGTGGTGCCACATGGGTTGCCTCCATGGGGCATCTGATGGCGCTGTTTGATGCCCCGTTTCTGGGCATCCAGCCAACCCGCAAGATCGTGATGATCCGCTATGCCGAGTTCTCGCGGGTCGAGAACGACCGGATCGTGGAACAGGCACTGTTCGTGGACCTGCTGCACCTGATGGCGCAGGCGGGCCAGTACCCCCTGCCCGACATGACAGCCGCCCAACTGGTGCAACCGGGGCCGGCGACCCATGACGGGCTCTTGTTCGAAGATCAGGACCCCGCCGAAGGGCAAAAGACCCTCGACCGCATCCACGCGATGATGCACGCCATTGATCAGGCCAATGCAGGCGCGCCGCCCCTCACCCCGCAGCAAGAACTGGCGCGCGACTGGAATGACGACATGATCTGGTGGGGGCCGACCGGGATCGGGGCCACCTACACGATTGATCGCTATATCGAGCAGCATCAGCGCCCGTTCCGCACCCAACTGGGTGCGCGCATTTTCAACGGACACATCTGCCGCATGGCCGAAGGCCGCTATGGCGGGTTTTTCGGCTGGCCGAACCTGACGATGGACTGCACGGGGCCGTTTCTGGGCCTGCCTCCGTCCGGGCGAAAGGCAGATATGCGCGTGGTCGACATCTATCGGCGCGACGGCGACAAGCTGGCCGAGAACTGGGTGTTCATCGACATCCTGCACTTTCTGAACATGCAGGGGCTGGACGTGCTGGCGCAGCTTGGGACGCGGGCGCGCTAGCCCGCCTCGCTGTCAGCCTCGTCCAGATGCGCCACCCGCGCGCCCGCCTTGGACGAGGTCACGACGCCGAGCGATTTCAGCTTGCGGTGCAGGGCCGAGCGTTCCATGCCGACGAAATTCGCGGTGCGGCTGATGTTGCCGCCAAAACGGTTGATCTGGGTCAGCAGGTATTCACGCTCGAACGCCTCGCGTGCCTCGCGCAGCGGCAAAGTCGCCAGCGCCCCCGACAGCACCACCCGTCCCTCTTCGCCCGTTGGCTCGTCGGAACCGGGCAATTCACGCGCCTCGATGGGTCCAGTGCCCTCGCCAAGGATCAGCACCCGTTCGACCATGTTCTTGAGTTGGCGCACGTTGCCGGGCCACACCATCGTTTGCAGCAGGGCCGAGGCATCTTCGCTTAAGTCACGCTTGGGCAGACCCTGGGCGGTGTTGAATTCCTCGATGAAATGGGCGGCCAGAACGGGAATATCCTCGCGCCGTTCCTCAAGGCTGGGCACCGGGATCGGCACCACATTCAGGCGGTGATACAGCTCCTGACGGAAGGTTTCAGCCGCAATCGCCTGTTCCAGATCGCGGTTGGTCGAGGAAATCACACGCAGATCGACGCGCACCTTGTCGGTGCCGCCAACCCGTTGAAATTGTTGATCAACCAGCACCCGCAGGATCTTGGATTGTGTGCCGATGGGCATATCGGCCACCTCATCGAAATAGATCACTCCGCCATGAGCCTGCTCCAGCAGCCCCTTTTCGATGCCGCGCTCGGGCGTTTCGCGACCAAACAGGACTTCTTCCATGTTTTCAGGCGCAACCCCCGCGCAATTGACGGTGACGAAGGGGGCATCCGCGCGGTTGGATTTGGCGTGAATATAGCGGGCGGCGACCTCTTTGCCCGACCCCGCAGGGCCGGTCAGCATCACGCGGCCATTGGATTTGGTGACCTTGTCAAGTTGCGAAATCAAGCCGCGGAAGCTGGCCGAGGATCCGACGATTGCAGATTGCGCGACCTCGGGGCGGCGCAGGCTTTGATTCTCGCGGCGCAGGCGCGAGGTTTCCATGGCGCGGCGGATGACCACCAGCAACTGATCGATGTTGAAGGGCTTTTCGATGAAGTCATAGGCCCCCTGCTTGATCGCGGCGACCGCAATTTCGATATTGCCATGGCCCGAAATGATGACCACCGGCACGTCCGGGTTATCGCGTTTGACCGTCTTGAGGATGTCGATCCCGTCCATCCGGCTGTCCTTGAGCCAGATGTCGAGGATCATCAGCGCGGGCGCGGCCGTGTTGATCGACGCCATTGCATCGTCCGAATTGCCCGCCAATCGCGTGGCATAGCCCTCGTCCTCAAGAATATCCGAGATCAGTTCCCGAATATCGCGCTCATCATCCACGATCAAAATGTCGCTCATACCGCATGCTCCTGCTCAACTTGGACCGGGGTTGTGATGGGCAGCATGATGACCGCCATCGCCCCGGCATGTGTCTGGCCTTCAAAGGGGGCCGCATCTTCGAGGGTGAGTGTCCCCCCGTGTTCTTCGATGATCTTTTTCACAATGGGCAGGCCAAGGCCTGTGCCCTCATTTCGGGTGGTGACATAGGGTTCAAACAGGCGCGCGCGATCTTCGGGCAGACCGATCCCATTGTCGGAAATGATAATATGAGCGCCATGCGGGTCGGTCGTCATCGTGACCTCGACGCGGGGCACGTGCCCGTCTGGCGCAAGTCCCTTTTCCTGCAAGGTTACAATGGCTTCGCCCGCGTTCTTGATCAAGTTCGTCAGGGCCTGCGAGATCATGGTCGCATCCACATCGCCCATCACAGGCGCGCCCGGTAGATCGTCGGCAAAGGTAACATCCGGCTGCCCTGCACGTTGCAGCAGGATCGCATCGCGCACGATCAGTGCAATGTCATGGGATTGACGATCCGGCTCGGGCATCCGTGCGAACTTGGAAAACTCGTCCACGATGCGGCGCAAATCGCCAGTCTGGCGCACGATCACATCCGTCATCTGCTCAAGGCTGTCACTGTCCTCGCCCAGTTTGGGGGCAAACTTGCGTTTGATCCGCTCGGCACTCAGCTGGATGGGGGTCAGCGGGTTCTTGATCTCGTGCGCGATACGGCGGGCCACATCACCCCAGGCGGCCATGCGTTGCGCACTCACAAGGTCGGTCACGTCCTCAAACGCGATCACATACCCCTCAAGCCGCCCCTCATCACTGCGCCGGGTCGCCATGCGCACCAGCAGATTTTCGAGGCGACCCTCACGCGTCACCTTGACCTCACCTTGGGTCGTCTCCTGTGGCCCGGCCTTGAGCAACGCAAACAGCGCCGCCAATTCGGGGATCGCAACCGCCAGGGGCACGGACTCGCGATCCTCGCCCCATTCCAGCAGACGCGCGGCGGATCGGTTCACAAAGGTCACCTTGCCCTCGGGATCGACCCCCACAACGCCGGAGGTGACGGAGGAGAGCACGGAGTCAAACAGGCGACGCCGCCGTTCAATCTGTTCGGTCGTGTCCAGCAGGCTTTGCCGTTGCCCTTTGAGCTGTTTCGTCATCTGGTTGAAATAGCGGCCCAGCATCGCAATTTCGTCGTCGCCCTCTTCTTCGCGGACCTGCACGTCCAGATCGCCCGCACCCACACGCTGTGCCGCGCCTGTCAGCCGCCCCACAGGCCCGGACAGACGTTCGGCAAACCAGAACCCCAGCCAGATTGCCGCCAGAATCAGCACCACCGCAAAGCCCAGATACAGCACCCCAAAGTCAAACAGCACCCGGCCCCGGTCCGCCTCAAGCTGTTGATAAAGCCGGACGGTCTCTTGCGTTTCATCCAGCAGCGACAGGATTTCACCGTCCACCGCGCGGCTGATATAAAGGAACCGGTCCACGTAGCTGGCCAGTGGGACAAGCGCGCGGAATTCGTTGTTGGGCCAGTCCTCGATCACCAGCCCGCCCGTTTCTATCGCTTGGGTGATGTGGTCCTGCGTCGGCATCTCGAAATCGAACAGGTAGGATCGGTCGCCGCGCGTGCGCAACGTGCCTGTCCCATCTATCAGGAACGCCTCGCGCAGTCCCCGCTGCACCTGTAGCTGACCATCCGCCAGCACTTCGCGGTCCGCCACGCTTTGGGCGGCCCGCACCTGATCGATATAGCGGGCCAAGGCGCGCGCGTCGGTGATCAGGTCCTCGCGCTGTTCGGTTTCATAGGCTTCGGCGGCGGCCAGCGAGTTGCCGACCACCTGGCTGACCCGATCCGAAAACCAACCCTCAAGCCCGATATTGACGGTCAGCCCCGCGAACACGGCCACAGTTACCGTCGGGATCAACGCCAACAGCGCGAAAGCGCCCGTCAGCCGCATGTGCAGCCGTGACCCTGCGGATTTGGCCCGCCGCGCAGCAATCAGCCGTCCGATCTGGGACAGAACAAGGGCTGCAACGACCAGCACATAAACCAGATCGGCCAGCAGGATCAGCCGCAAGGACGGCGCGCTTGATCCCTGATCAAGAGGGCCAAGCACAAGGAAGGTGGTCATCGCCAGAACCGGGCCCAAAACCACCAGCCCAAGGGTCGCGGCGTTGCGCACACGCCTGCGTCGGCGCAAGCGTGCGAGCGTCATCCACCAAGTGGTGCGTGTCCCAGATGCCACGTGGCATGTCCTCGATGATGTGGCACCTGCGCGCCATTACCGCCATATCCAGTGGTCAGAGGGGCGGTGCGCCCCAACAGCCACGGGTGTGTGGCAGTATTACATCAACTTACGACGCCGTGTCACCTCTATATCCAGGTCTGTGATCTTCTTCCGCAGGGTATTGCGGTTGATTCCCAGCAAATCCGCACATTTCGCCTGATTTCCGCCGGTTGCATCCAGCGCAATCTCGATCAGCGGGGCCTCGACCTCGCGCAGAATCCGTTGGTAGAGGCCGGGGGGGGGCAGCATATTGCCATGCAGATCAAAATACCGCTTGAGGTGGCGCGCCACCGACGCCCCCAGTTTTTCAGTATCACCCGCGCTGCGGATCGGGTCCAGTTCGGGCTGGCTGCCAAGGACCTGTTCGACCTCAGAGGCCGAAATCTCGACCGCGCGACTGGTCAGCCCAAGGCGGCGCACGGCGTTTTCCAACTGGCGCACGTTACCGGGCCAACTGTAGGTGCGGAAAATCTCTGCGGCATCTTCGGACAGCACGCGCCGGGCCTGCCCCACCTTTTCGACCCGGCCCAGAAAATGTTCGCCAAGCAGCGGAATATCATCGACCCGTTCGCGCAAGCTGGGCACCTTGAGCGTCGCCCCCGACAGGCGATAATAGAGATCCTTGCGCACCATCCCCGCCTCCATCGCAGCTGTCAGATCACTTTGCGAGGTGGCGAGAAAGCGCGGCACATATTCGCCGGGCGTGTCCATCATGCGCACGATCCGGGCCTGCAATTCTTCGGGGATGTCGCCAATCTCGTCGATCAACAGCGTACCGCCCTTGACGCGGGCCAGCACGCGGGCGGGGCCCTCAAGGTCCTGCAACTCGGCGGCGGTGATGGTCACGAACGGCAATGTGCGCCGATCTGAAAAGTCGTGGATGGCCCGCGCGATCAGGGACTTGCCCGTTCCGCTTTCGCCCCAGATCAGCACAGGCAGATCCGTGTTCATCACCCGCGCCACCACCCGGTAAAGCGCCTGCATGACGGCGGTGCGCCCCACAAGCGGCAACTCGTCCGGACGCTCGTCGCTGTCCGCACGTATCGGGCTGTGCGCCTTCATCTCAAGCGCCCTTGCGGTGCGTTTCATCAGATCCGGCAGATCAAAAGGTTTGGGCAGGTAATCATAGGCTTCGGCCTCGGCCGCCTGAATGGCCGTCATAATGGTGTTCTGCGCCGAGATCACGATAACCGGCAGGCCGGGGCGGTCCTGATTGATCTTGGGCAACATCTCAAGCCCATTGCCATCCGGCATCATCACATCCGAAATGACCACATCGCCCTTGCCCTCACCCACCCATCGCATCAGCGTGGTCAGGCTGGATGTGGCGTGGACCTTGCAGCCCGCACGCGTCAGCGCCTGGGTCAAAACGGTTCGGATTGTGCGGTCGTCATCCGCGACCAGAACGGTGCCATCCATCGGTTAATCCTCGTGTGGGTCAGATGCAGTATATGCGGTTTCAGGTTTGGGTGCCCGCGGCAGGGACAGGCGGAACACGGTGCGTCCGGGCACGGACGTGACCGAAATCCAGCCTGTGTGGTCCGATATGATCTTGCTGACGAGGGCGAGGCCCAGCCCCGTCCCGTTTTCCTTGCCCGACACGAAGGGATCGAAAATATCCGCCGCAATAGTGTCCGGCAGACCGGGGCCATCGTCGATAATCTCGATCTGCAACGGCAGCGAGGTGCCCGACCCATCCGCGCGGCGCAGCCGGAAGGAGTGTTCGAAATAGCTGTGCAGCCGGATCGTGCCGCCATTGTCTCCGGCGGCTTCGGATGCGTTCTTGAGCAGGTTCAGAACCACCTGCAACAGCTGATCCGGATCGCCGTAAGCCAGCGGCAACGAGGGGTCGTAATCCTCGATAATGGTCATCTGCGCCCCGAACCCAAGCAGCGCCGAGCGGCGGGCGCGGTCCAGCACATCGTGGATGTTGACCGGTTTCAGATCAGGAGGCGAGAGGTTGCCAAACTGTTCGACCTGCTCCAGCAGCTTCACGATCCGTCTGCTTTCCTCGACAATAAGGTCGGTGAGTTCAAGGTCTTGCGGCTCAAGGCTCATGCTGAGCAGTTGTGCGGCACCCGTAATGCCCGCCAGCGGGTTCTTGATCTCGTGGGCGAGCATTTCGGCCATGCCAATCGCGGACTTGGCCGCAGATTTGGCGGAATGGTTCTGCGTCATCCGCCCGGCCAGTTCGCGGGGCGAGATCATCATCACCATGTGTTCAGGCGCACCTACAAGCGGTGCGATCTGCAACGCGCATTGCAGCGGGGCGCGCTGACCGTTGCCCACATCCACATCATTCACGAACAGCGGTGTGCCGTTCTTGCGCGCGCGCGCCAGACTGTCCTCCAGTGGCGCATCCACAGCCAGTTGATCCCATACCGGCAACCCCCGCATGGTCTTGACGGAGGAGTTGAAGAACCCTTCGGCGGCGGAATTGATGTCGACAATCTCATCCCCCGGCCCGATCACGATGGCAGGCACGGGCAGCGACGCCCAGAGGTCCCCCACCAAGGTCATGCCGCCACCACGTCAGTACCGGGCGCAAGGGCGCGAGGCAGGATGGTGAGCGTCTCGGCGGGGGTTCTGGCTGTCAGAACAGCGCGGCGCAGGTCAGCGGGCGTGTCTGCTGCGTCCATGAACCAGCCCAGATGTTTGCGCGCGACGCGCAAGCCCAGCACATCACCGTAAAAGTGCAGCATTTCGGCATAATGCGCCAGCACCATCTCGACAAAATCCGCACCCTCGGGGACCTCCGGCGCGTCGGTGCCATAAAGCGCATGGGAAATCTCGGCCAGAAGCCAGGGGCGCCCCTGCGCCCCGCGCCCGATCATCACGCCGTCCGCACCCGATTGCGCCAGCGCCGTGCGGGCCGAGGCCACATCCACAATGTCACCATTCGCAATCACCGGGATCGACACCGCATCCTTGACGCGGCGGATCGCGGCCCAATCCGCCTGCCCTTTGTAAAACTGGCAGCGTGTGCGCCCGTGGATCACGATCTGCTGGATGCCCGCCGCCTCGGCGCGCGCCGCAATCTCGGGTGCGTTCATCAGCGCATCATCCCACCCAAGCCGGGTTTTCAGCGTCACCGGAATGTCCACCGCGCGCACCACCGCCTCGATCAGCGTCAGCGCATGATCAGGGTCGCGCATCAGGGCCGACCCGGAATAGCCCTGCGTCACCTTCTTTGCCGGACAACCCATGTTGATATCGATGACCCGCGCGCCTTGCCCGGCCACCATCTTGGCGGCTTCGGCCATGGGTGCGGCCTCGCGGCCCGCAAGCTGCACGGCGGTGGCCGCTGCATCCAGCCCCAGTTCTGCCTTTTCACGGCTGCCGGGGCGTGCGTTCAGCATATCGTGGCTCGCCACCATTTCCGACACGACCATGCCCGCCCCGAACCGTGCCACGAGGTTGCGGAACGGCAGATCCGTGATCCCGGCCATCGGGGCCAGCATCACGGGTGTGGTCATATTGAGTGGTCCGGTGGCCATGGAAATGTGCCTAATCCTTGTGCGGTCTCCCTCAGCTACCCCAGCCCCAAGGCGTACTCAATCAGGGCAAAGGGTTTCGTGGCACTGGTTTAGCACGATTGCCTGTTTTTTGTGCATATTCCACGCGCAGGACAAGGCATGGACAGCCACAAACCAAGCGCATAAAGATTTGGCCATGTTGCAAACGCCCGATATATGCCTGTAAACGCTGCCATCATCGTGGCCGCTGGCCGGGGCCTGCGCGCGGGCGGAGACCTGCCCAAACAATGGCAAATGCTGATGGGCGTGCCGATCTTGGCGCATACCTTGCAGGTGTTCGAGAGCCATCCACAAATTGACCGGATCGTGCTGGTCCTGCATCCCGATGATATTGATCGCGCGGCTCCCTACCTCAGCGACAAGGTGATCCACGTCCACGGCGGGGCCACGCGCGCAGCCTCCGTCCGGAATGGGCTTGCTGCCTGCGCTGCGGATCATGTGCTGATCCACGATGTCGCCCGCCCGCTGGTCCTGCCCCAAACCGTCAGCGCGGTTCTGGTCGCACTCGCACATGCACCCGGTGCGGCCCCCGCCCTGCCCGTCACGGATGCGCTGTGGACCGCGCAGGACGGTCATGTGACCGGGACACAGGATCGCACCAGCCTCTACCGCGCCCAGACCCCCCAGGGGTTTCATGCCGACGCGATCACCACCGCGCATGCGGCCCACCCTGGCGATGCGGCGGATGATGTGGAAGTGGCGCGCGCCTTTGGACTTGATGTCGCCATCGTGCCCGGCGACGAAGACAACCTGAAAATCACCCACCCCGCGGACTTTGCGCGGGCCGAGCGGATCATGCGAGGACGCGATGGACATTAGACTAGGCAACGGGTTCGACGTGCACGCCTTTGGCCCCGGAACCCATGTGACCCTGTGCGGCGTGAACGTGCCCCATGACGCGGGGCTGGTGGGCCATTCGGACGCGGATGTGGGGATGCACACGGTGACGGACGCCATCTATGGCGCGTTGGCGAAGGGCGATATCGGGCAACATTTTCCCCCCTCTGATCCGCAGTGGAAAGGAGCACAAAGCCATATTTTCCTGCGCCATGCCGTCAATCTGGCGACCGAGATGAGGTTTGCGATTTCCAATGTGGACTGCACCCTGATCTGTGAGTTTCCAAAAATCGGACCACATGCGGCGCGGATGCGCGAGGTCATGGCCGATGTCATGGGGCTGGATGTGGCGCGGGTGTCGGTCAAGGCGACAACCTCTGAACGGCTTGGATTTACAGGGCGTGGTGAGGGCATCGCCTGCATCGCCACCGCCGCTTTGGTGCGCCCGTGATCGCGCGCATGGTGGCGACGGTGGGTGGCGTCGGATATCTGCGCCCGGCCCCCGGCACATGGGGCTCGGCTGTGGCACTGCCTTTGGGTTGGGTGCTGCACCAGATCGGCGGCTTTCCCCTGCTGGTCGCCGCAACGGCCCTGTATTTTGCGGCCGGATGGTGGGCGACGGCACAAATGACAGCCGGTGCGACAGATCACGACCCCTCGGAGATCGTCGCAGATGAGGTAGTCGGCCAGTGGATCGCGCTGGCCCCGTTATTCTATGCGGCATGGGATCGGGATCTTGATCTTCTTGTGATGTGGCCCGGTTGGATCGCTGCCTTTATCCTCTTTCGCCTGTTCGACATCTGGAAGCCCTGGCTGGTGGGCTGGGCGGATCGGCGTGGTGACGCGCTTGGCGTGATGCTGGATGATGTGATCGCAGGTGTCTTCGCAGCCATTGGCATGCTGGCTCTTGCGACCCTCGCCCATGGGGTGCCGACACCATGAATCCTGCCGCCACCATCCTTGAGCGGGCCAAAGCCAGGGGCGTGATGATCGCCACCGCCGAAAGCTGCACTGGGGGCATGGTCGCAGCAGCCCTGACGGACATCCCGGGTTCATCCGCCGTGGTCGAGCGGGGCTTTGTCACCTACACGAACGCCGCCAAGACCGAAATGCTGGGGGTGTCCACGGCCACGCTTGAGGCGCATGGGGCCGTCAGCGAAGAGGTTGCCGCCGAGATGGCAGCCGGGGCTCTGGCGCACGCCCCCGTGCAGCTAGCCGTCTCGATCACCGGGATTGCAGGTCCGGGCGGGTCCGAGTTCAAGCCCGAAGGGCGGGTCTGTTTCGCGGTCGCGGATGGATCGGGAACACGGAGCGAAACGATCGAGTTCGGAGCCATAGGGCGCGCGAAGGTGCGCGCGGCGGCCCGCGACCATGCCTTGGGGCTGCTCAAAGATCGCCTGGATGACTGCTAGCGCCACCGCTTCACCAAATGCCTGTATATTGATCATACTCGGGGGATTTCCGCCTCTTTTTTATGCAATTCGCGTTTTGCCCGTTCTCGCGCCACCTTTGTGGCCTGTCGCCTCTTTTTTCCGCACGCGCCCTCCGCCATGGCCGCTGAAAACACATCTGTCGGAGGGGACAACATGAACGGAGCTGACACCGCGTGGATCATCGTGGCCACGGCCTTGGTGCTGATGATGACATTGCCGGGCCTTGCACTTTTTTACGGCGGGCTGGTGCGGGCGCGCAATGTGCTGAGCGTTTTCATGCACTGCTATGCCATTGCCTGTCTGATGAGCATCCTTTGGTTCGTTGCGGGCTATTCCATCGCCTTTGGTGGCGGGGACAGCGGGTATTGGGGCGGGCTGGACAAGCTGCTGCTGAGCGGTGTGACAGCGGAGTCGCTCAGCGGCACGTTGCCTGAGATCCTGTTCTTTGCCTTTCAGATGACCTTCGCGATCATCACACCGGCCCTGATTGTGGGCGCTTATGTCGAACGTATCGGCTTTGGTTTTGTGTTGCTGTTCTCGGGGCTGTGGATGCTCTTGTGCTACGCACCCGTGGTCCACTGGGTCTGGGGCGGCGGCATGCTGGCCGATGGCGGTATCTTTGGCGAAACAGGCGTGCGCGATTTCGCAGGCGGCATTGTGGTGCACGAAACCGCAGGCATCGCCGCCCTTGTGCTGGCCGTGTTCCTTGGGGCGCGCAAGAACGCCACCACCCCGCCGCACAATCCCGGTATGGTAATGATGGGCGCGGCGCTGCTTTGGGTCGGCTGGTTCGGTTTCAACGGTGGCTCGCAACTGGCCGCAGACGGCGGCGCGGCCATGGCGCTGACCGTCACCCATATCTCGGCGGCCACCGCATCGCTTACGTGGGCGCTGTGGGAAAAGGTCAAGTTCGGCAAGGCCAGCCTCGTGGGCATGGTCACAGGTACGATTGCGGGCCTTGCCTCGATCACGCCCGCCTCCGGCTTTGTTGGCCCGGTTGAAGCGTTGATCATCGGTGCCATTGCAGGCGTCTTGTGCCAAGAGGCGGTGAACCTGATCCGCAACACCCTGAAGATCGACGACACGCTTGATGTGTTTGCGGTGCACGGAGTCGGCGGCATCTTTGGCACCGTTATGATCGCGGTCTTTGGGGCGGGTGCCTGGGCAGCACAGCTTGGATCGCTGGTGATCGTGGGCGTTTACACGTTGGTCGTCACGGTCGTGTTGGTGTTCGTGGTGCGGATCATCACACCGCTGCGTGTGGATGAGGAAACCGAGGTCAACGGCCTCGACCTTATCGTACACGGCGAACGGGCCTACGACGTCAGCAGCTGAGCGAAACGGGGCAGATCAGCTGCCCCGATGGCGTTCCACAAATCATCCGCCCGTGCGCCCGCCAGCGCACGGGCTTTTTCCTGAATGCGGGCGCGGCGCGCCTCAAGCGGCAGGGGCGCGTCCAGATCGTGGGCGTAGGTCTGTCCGTCGATGTCGATCCGCGCCTGCATCTCTGACAGGCTTTCGTCGCCCACGACGCACACTTTCTGGCGAAAGGACACAAGATCGGGGGCCTGCGCGCAGGCATCGCTGAACAACCCAATATCGCCTGTATCCATCCTATGCGCCGCCATCGCCAGGACATGCGCGTATGAAAACTTGGCCCCCAACCCTGTCTCCGGGGCGGGGTGGTTGCAGACCGACAGCCAGCGGGGGTGGGTGTGGACTGTCACTGCCTTTGCGCCCTCCATATCGACACCGCGCACCGCCTCCAGCGCGGCATGCAGCCCGTGGCAACAGGCATGAAACTTGTGGCTGACACTGCCCATGCGCCAGTCAAACGGAACCGGGGCATCGGTGCCGTGGTGCGTCTCTCCAAACCCGAGCGGGCCTGCCAGCCCGTCGGGCGCGGCAGTCATGCCCGTCTGCGCCCACTGCGCAGCCTCGACGCCTGCGCGCGCGGCCAACCCGGCGTTAAGCGGTTTGCCCATCGTGCCGAACTGCGCCTTGAGCCCCGAGGCCATGCTGGCGCACAGGCCCAAGGCGTGGCGCATCTGCGCGCCGGTCAGGCCCATCAGACGGCCCGCCGCCACCGTCGCGCCAAAGGCACCGGCCGTAGCGGTCTGGTGATACCCGACCTGATAGTGATCGCGGCCCATCCACAGGCCCACAGCCACCGATGCCTCGGCCCCCACAAGGGCTGCATCAAGCATCAGGGACAGGGGCGCGCCCTGCCCCTCGGCCACGGCCAGCGCCACCGAACACGTCACCACGGACGGGTGCCCGATATGGGCAAAGTGGGTGTCGTCGTAGTCGAGCGCATGAGACAAGGTGCCGTTCACAAGCGCCGCCTCAGCCGCACCGGAGTGGGCACCGTCAAAGCGCACGCACGGTCCGGGTGTCCTCAGCGTGGCACTCCACTGCGCAAACGCGCCTTCGGCATGGCCCGCAATCCCGCAAGCCGCCCAATCCAGCAGAGACAGCGCCATGACATCGCGCACCTCGGGTGGGGGCGTAGCCTGCGCATAGTCCAGCAGCACGTCGGTGATCTCACCACTACCCCGTCGCAAAACATCCTCCCGGCCGGGTCGTGCTCAGCTGTAAAGTGCTGCGGCGCGCCGCTCGAACGCGCGCACGATGCGCTGCATCGCCTCGTTGAAGACCACCCCGATGATGCCTTGCAGGATCGCATTCCTGAACTCGAAGTCCACAAAAAACGACACTTCACAGCCGCCCTCAGCCTCTGAAAAGGCCCAGTTCGACTTCATATAGCGAAACGGGCCATCCAGATATTCGGTGTCGATCTTGTGGGCCTCGGGGTACAAAACCACCCGGCTGGTAAAGCGTTCGCGAAACACTTTGAAGCTGATCACCAGATCCGCCTCCATCACCTCGTGATCGCCCTTTGGGATCACTTTGCGCACCCGCGCCGCCGCACACCAGGGCAGGAATTGAGGGTACGAGGCGACATCCGCGACCAGATCATACATCTGTTGAGCACTGTAAGGCAGGAAGCGGGTTTCGGAATGGGTGGGCATTGGGTTAGACAAGGCCTTGCAGGAACGGTTGCGCATGGATGTGTCGCGAAAGATCCACGAAATCAAGGGGACGACCATGCCACAGCGGCCATATGTCATAGACCAGATGATCTCGGCCAAGGCCATCGCGGCCCGGATCGAGGCCTTGTGCCGCGAAATCCAGTCCGAGTTCGAAGGCACCGACAAGCTGATCGTGGTGGGCCTGTTGCGCGGCAGTTTCGTGTTCATCGCGGATCTTGTGCGCGAGTTGGACCTGCCGATCGAGGTCGATTTCCTTGAGGCCTCATCCTATGGTGATGGCATGGAAAGCAGCCGGGAAGTCCGTATTCTCAAAGACTTGCGTGGCGCAATTGAAGGGCGTGACGTGCTGGTCGTCGAAGATATCGTGGACACCGGATATACGATGCACCACGTGATCCGGCTGCTGAAAGGGCGCAAGCCTGCCAAGCTGCGCACCATTGCGCTGCTCGACAAGCCAAGCCGCCGCGAGGTCGACGTCAAAGCCAACTGGACAGGCTTTGAAATACCGGATGAATTTGTCGTGGGCTACGGGATCGACTTTGCCCAACGCAACCGGAACCTGCCCTATATCGGCAAGGTGCGGTTCACCGAAACGGGGTAACCCGCCCCACGACACCGTTGCGAATGGTGTCATCGCGTGCATATTCCGTCGCACGCCCCGCACTCACCGCTTCAATTGCGGCAATCGCGTCGCGCAAATGGCAAATCGCCACGTCGGATTGCTTGGGATCCAAGCGGCTGATGATCCCCTTCAGCGTTCTGACAATCAATGATTTGTCGCTCATATGGCCCCCCATTGTGCCCAGCTCCCCTAAATTCTATCGTCGGTTGAACATGCGGATCTGTCAAGCAAAACCACCACACGCAAAGGTTGTTAACCCTTCGATTTCTTCCCGCTTAATCCGTGACTTACGCGAACGTCACCATGTCACATGACGGGCCAAATGGGGCCGGGTGCAGATGGGCCATCGCCCTGCTCTCCCGCTATTTTTGCGTCGCCGGGCAGTTGTGATTATGGCGCGCGCGCTTTTTGCGCTAACACTGTGGCATAGCAACGAAAAACGGAGTTTCAAACGATGCGCCTTTCCAGTCTCGCCCTGGCCACCTTCGGGATCACAGCCATGACCGTCGCGGCCTTCGCCGCCAGTCACGCCAACCCCGCTCTTGAGGGGCCCGTCAAAGCGCGCAACGCGCAGATGGGCATGATTTCCTATCACACCGGCCTGCTTGGCAGCATGGCAAAGGGTGAAACGCCATATGATACCGCAACGGCCACCGCCGCCGCCGAAAATCTGGCTGCCGCAGCTGAAATGAACCGTGCGGTCTTGTGGGTCGAGGGCACCGAACAGGGTGCTGTCGCAGGATCGCGCGCCAAGGCTGAAATCTGGAGTGACGCTGCCGGGTTCGAGGAAAAGGCTGTCGGTCTGGAAACGGCAGCAGCGGCGATGGTCACGGCCGCCGGTACGGACCTTGAGGCCCTGCGCGGCGCGATGAAAGGTGTGGGTGATGCCTGCGGGGCCTGTCACAAACCCTATCGCGGGCCAAAGAACTAAGCGCGCGCCATGGGATGGGCGTTGCGGGCTGGCGTCGTGCTGGTGGCTTTGGCAATCGGCTTGGGCTGGGTCCTGACCCGGCCCGCATCCCTGCCCGACAATTTCGCGGCGGATCACATTCCTGACCCTGAAAACGGTGCGCTGGTGTTTCATGCAGGAGGATGCGCGTCCTGTCACACCGCCCCAGAGGCCGAGACCGACGGCGCAGCCCCGCCTGTTCTGGCGGGCGGTCTGCCCTTTGTGACCGAGTTTGGCACCTTCTATGCCCCCAACATCTCACCCCATCCCGACCATGGCATCGGCGCGTGGTCTGCACAGGGATTCGCGCGGGCGGTCACGTTGGGCGTCTCACCCCAAGGGCAACATTACTACCCGGCCTTCCCCTATGCCGCCTACCAACACGCCACCCCCGGCGATGTGGCCGACCTGTTTGCCTATATTCAGACGCTACCGCCCAGTGATGCGGTGAACCGACCCCATGATGTCGGCTTTCCCTTCAACATCCGGCGCGGCCTGGGCCTGTGGAAGCGGTTGTTTGTGGCCAAGGATTTTGTAGTGGCAACGGACGATCCCATCCTGCAACGCGGCCGCTATCTGGCCGAAGGGCTGAGCCATTGCACCGAGTGCCATACAAGCCGGAACGCCCTTGGCGGGCTTGATCGCGCGCGCTGGATGGCCGGTGCGCCGAACCCTTCGGGCAAGGGCACAATCCCCAATATCACACCTGCTGTCCTTGACTGGAGCGAGAACGATCTGATCGCCTACTTCACATCCGGCTTCACGCCCGACTATGACAGCGCAGGTGGCAAAATGGCAGAGGTGGTTGAAAACCTGTCACAACTGCCCGAGGCGGACCGTGCCGCCATCGCCGCCTATATCAAGGCCCTGCCCGCCATTCCCTGACCTGTTCAGGCGAGGTTCAGCTTTTTCTGCCGGGCGGCCCGCAACCGCGCAAAATCGTCACCCGCATGATAGGACGAACGGGTCAGCGGCGTGGCCGAAACCATCAAGAACCCCTTGCCATAGGCCGCCTTTTCATAGGCTGCAAATTCGTCCGGATGCACAAAGCGATCCACCCGGTGGTGTTTGGGGGTTGGCTGCAAATACTGACCGATAGTCAGGAAATCGATGTCGGCGGCGCGCATGTCCTCCATGACCTGCATGACCGATTGGCGATCCTCACCAAGGCCGACCATGATGCCCGATTTGGTGAACATGGACGGGTCCAGTTCCTTGACCCGTTGCAGCAGGCGCAGGGAATGGAAGTAGCGCGCGCCCGGTCGCACCTCGGGATAAAGGCCCGGTACGGTTTCGAGGTTGTGGTTGAACACATCGGGGCGCGCATCAACAACGACCTCCAGCACACTGGGATCACAGCGAATAAAATCTGGTGTCAGGATTTCGATGGTCGTATCGGGGCTGCGATGGCGAATGGCGCGAATGGTCTGTGCAAAGTGATCCGCCCCACCATCCTTGATGTCATCGCGGTCCACGGACGTGATGACCACATGGTTCAAGCCCAGCTTCTCAACCGCATGGGCCACACGGCCCGGCTCGAACGCATCCAGATCTTCGGGCGGTTTTCCGGTGGCGATGTTGCAGAACGTGCAGGCACGGGTACAGACCTCACCCATGATCATCATCGTCGCGTGGCCTTGGGACCAGCATTCGCCCACATTGGGACACCCCGCCTCTTCGCAGACCGTCACAAGGTTGTTGTCGCGCATGATCTTGGCAGTGTCGGTATAGCCTTGGCCACCGGGGGCCTTGACCCTGATCCAGTCGGGCTTCTTGGGCTGCGGATTGTCAGGACGGCGCGCCTTTTCAGGATGGCGCTGTTCGGGAATTTTCAAATCGCGCATGGGCAGAGCCTCGGAATAGTTCAGCGTTAAACTGCTTCTAACACAAGGCGGGGGCAAAAGAATACCACGCGGCGCATGGCCGCTATGCACCGCGCCTTTTCCACCATGCACCCACGCTCCAACGATCGCGATGGATCAACAGGATCAAAGCGATCATCGCCCCCAGCACGGCCAGATCGATGACCTGATTGCGATGAATGGGAAAGCCGCGATCATTGAGGGTAAAGGGATCGAAAAACCCCTCCCACCGGCGCAAAACCGTGAACAGATGCATCAGCGCAAGGGCCGGATAGCTGATCCAGCGCACCGCACCAACCGCAACCAACACACAGATCAGGACTTGCACGCCCGCCACCGCATAGATGGTGGTAAATTCCAGATCGATACCGTCAAAATGCCGGGCAAGCCCCTGATATTGCTTGGGCGTGATGACCTTGTGCGCCGCCCACAAAAAAATGAACCACGCCAGACCAAGGCGCAGAACCAACAGCGCCAGCCCCTCTCTATTTTGTTCCGACATCACACCCCCCGCGACAAAACCTACATCCGTCCCCTAATGCCGATCCAACTTCATCTTGCCAAGTAAACTCCGGGGGAGGCCGCAAGGCCGGGGGCAGAGCCCCCTGAAATATCGCGTCGCGCAGCGCCAATCAGATTGCGTCAGACAAAAAAATGGCGCTGCAAGGGAGGGATCGCAGCGCCATTTCAATCAGGATCAGATCAGGTCAGCCAATCATGCCGCCCCCCGGTCCCGTCGTCTCGTCATAATGCTGTTTCAGGCGCATCAGTGCGATGCGCAGCACGATCTTGCCGGACCGGGCTGACCAACCCAGCCGCTTTTCCGCCGACTCAAGCCCTTCAAGGTAACAACAACAGCGCAACACCACATCCGACAGACCCGGCCCAAGATCCTTGAGCGCATGGCCCACACGACGCCGCGCGCCTTCGGGCCCATTGCCCACCCCACTGTCCTGAGCAAAACCGCCACGTCCGCCCCCTGTCAAAAACCGATCCCAGTTTTGAGCCACGCGCGGCCCCATCTGCGCCAGTTCAAAATCTTCGCGCAGACGCTCGCCGGCGCTCACAAGATCATCCGTCAGAAAGGGTGCGCCCCCCTTGTCGCGTCGCCGCGCAAGGGCGGTCAGCGGCGACTCGGCCAGATTGTAGCGGACCTTGCGCGGCTGACCCGTCTCGTTGTCGCGCACCGTGCGTTCGCCCCACACGCGGTGCTGATCGGCAAATTCGGCTGGCGCTTCGGCCATACCGTGCAGGTCCTGCCCGGCCTCGCCCATCATGTCGGCCAAAGCGGTGCGTCCCGCTGGCGTGATCTTGTAGCGGGTGATGCGCCCGGCGGTATCTGCGACAATCCAGTCCTGCAGGGCCATGGCCTCGGCCACCTTGCGATCGACCACCGCGGTGCGGGTGCTGGCCCCCGTTGCGCCATCACGCACAACAACGGCCTTTTCCATATCGACCGCGACAGCCAGCACCGCGCCGGTCTCGCACAGGCGGCGCAGGATACGTTGGGCATCGCGGGTCAGGGTCGGTGTATCGGGGCTTTGATCAAGTGCGACAGCATGCATATCAGAGCATTCCTTTTGTTGCGCAGGTGCAGTCGACGAACCTTTGCGGGTAACCCGTGATCCCAGCTTGCGCAGCACCGCATCAATCAGCGGATCATCGCGCCGGGTCTCGAACCGGCGAATCTGGCGCAAAACGGTAGAGGCATGGCAGCCGGACTTGCGCGCCAATTCACGGATCGGCAAACCGGCCTCGGTATGCGCAAGGTAGTGCAAGGCGGCGTCGGGCACCCATGGGGGCATCCCCGACAGCACAGGATGTGGCCTGTCAGTCTGGTACATGATGTCGTGTCCGTCCTCTTCCTACCGGGCCCAAAGTCATTGCGAGACGCTTCGGTTTTCCACAGCTTATCCACACAACCTAAGGGTGCATTGGTTACTTGTTCGTTAACATTCGTCGAGATGCCCAGCATTGTTTCTAAAAGATAAACAGTTGATAAACGAACGAACGGGTGCACCGCGCTGCACGCAACACCCGTTCAGGTTGTGCCAAGGTGAGGAAGTCACGGCCGGTGGGGATCGGTGTGACACACACCAGAAGGAGCACCGGAAATGCAAGATATCCTATCCATGTTGAACGCCCTGCACCGTCCACGCCTGTTGATGCGCGCTGCGCGTATCGGGGCCGAAGATTACCGCCGCACGGCCCATCTGCCCCGCCTGTTGGGATATGGCAGCCTGCCGCGCCACGGGGCAGCCCTAATGCGCCTGATGGAGATCGAAGGTGATCTCAACACGATGCGCATCGGTGATGATTCGTCCTACAGCCTGTTGCGTCACATCGACATTCTGATCGCCATTGTGGGCGAGGCCCGCATTCTGCGCGCCGCTCAGGCCGATCCGGTGGCGTCCTGATCGACCCGGCAGGCCCGACTACATCCGGCAGGCCCGACTACATAAAGCTGTCGGGCTCTGCGGCCTTTTTCTCGGCGACATAGGTATCCAGGGCCTCGCGGATCGCTGGATCAAGCGCGGGTTGCTGGTAGTCGCCCAGCATCTTCTGAACCCGCAGGGAGGCCAGTTGCGCGGTATCGCGCGCACCTTCGTCTTCCCATGTCTCAAACGGTTTGTAGTCCAGCAGATCGGACTTCCAGAACGCCGATTTGAAGTTTTCCTGCGTGTGCGCGCAGCCAAGATAATGCCCGCCGGGGCCAACTTCTCGAATCGCATCCATCGCCTGGGCATTGGCATCCATCGACACCCCCGCCGCCAGATGATGCAACGCACCAAGCTGATCCGCATCCATCACGAATTTCTCGTAGGAACTGACCAGCCCGCCCTCAAGCCATCCGCAGGAGTGCAGCATGAAGTTCACACCCGCGAGCAGCCCCATGTTGAGCGAATTGGACGTCTCGTAAGCCGCCTGCGCGTCCGGCAGTTTCGAGCCGCAAAATGACCCGGCCGACCGATATGGCAGGCCCATGCGTCGCGCCAACTGCCCTGCCCCATATGTGATGTGCGCCGCCTCTGGCGTGCCGAAGGTGGGCGCACCCGAGTTCATGTCGATCGAGGTCACAAAGGCCCCCATCACAACCGGTGCCCCGGCGCGGCACAGTTGGGAATAGGCAATGCCTGCCAGCACTTCGGCAAAGACCTGAGTCAACGTGCCCGCAACAGACACAGGGGCCATGGCCCCGCCCACAATGAAGGGCGAGATGATGCAGGCTTGGTTGGCCTGGGCATAGACCTCAAGCGCGCCCATCATCACATCATCAAAGGTCATGGGTGAGTTGATGTTGATCAGGGACGTCATCACCGTGTTGTCGGCGACAAAGTCCTTACCAAACAGAATCTCAGCCATCTCGACCGAATCGCGCGCCCGGCTTGGCTCGGTCACCGATCCCATGAACGGCTTGTCCGACAGTGTCATATGGGCGTGCAGCATATCGAGGTGGCGCTTGTTCACCGCCACATCCGTCGGCTCACAGACGGTCCCGCCCGAATGGTGCAGCCACTTGGACATGTAGCCCAGCTTCACGAAGTTGCGGAAATCCTCCATCGTGGCATAGCGGCGCCCTCCGGTGGCATCACGCACGAACGGCGGCCCATAAACAGGGGCCAGCACAAGGTTGTTGCCCCCCACCACGACCGAACGCTCGGGGTTGCGGGCATGTTGGGTATAGGACGCAGGGGCCGTCGCACAGAGTTTGCGCGCCAGCCCCTTGGGAATACGCACCCGCTCGCCATCGATATCGGCCCCCGCATCCGCCCAGCGCTTCAAGGCCGCCGGATTGTCGGGAAAGTTCACGCCAACCTCTTGGAGGATCGTCTCGGCGTTGGTTTCGATGATGTCGAGCGCCTCTTCGGTCAGCACTTCGAAATTGGGGATGTTCCGCTCGATGTATTTGGCCGTCTCAAAGGACACCGCCGTGCGCTCTGCCCGGCGGGCCGCACCTCCGCCCCCGCGCCCTCGTCTGCGTGTTGCCGCCTCGGTCATCGCTGATCCCCTTCAACCCAACTGGTGGAGTGCTGATTACCCTATCGGGATGCGCGCCGCGCGCAGATAGCGCCGCAACCGGGAAAAAAGCGACACTTCCCATCCCTGTTCCCAAAAAAATCACGGCAGGCAAGGCCGCTGGCCCGCAGCTGACCTTGCCACCAGCAGGGTGCCCGCCTATTGCACACACATGACAGATCAGACCCATGACCGCCTCCTCATCATCGACTTCGGCAGCCAGGTGACGCAGTTGATCGCGCGCCGCCTGCGCGAGTTGAATGTCTATTGCGAAATTCATCCCTATCAGAACGTCACAGATGCGTTCCTGCACGATATGGCACCGCGTGCGGTGATCCTGTCGGGAGGCCCCGACAGCGTCACCCGCGATGGCAGCCCCCGTGCGCCCGAAGCCCTTTTCACCATGGGCGTGCCCGTCCTTGGCATCTGTTATGGGCAACAGGTGATGATGCAGCAGCTTGGCGGCACTGTGACGGGCGGCAAAATCTCGGGCGGTGGCGGCACAGCCGAATTCGGGCGCGCCTTTGTCACACCTGCAAGCCCGCTTGATCTGGTCGAGGGCTGGTTTGCCGACGGTCGCGAGCAGGTCTGGATGAGCCACGGGGATCACGTCAGCAAACTTGCGCCGGGTTTTGAAGTCTTTGGCACCTCACCCAACGCGCCCTATGCGATCACTGCCGACACCAGCCGCCACTTCTATGCGGTGCAGTTCCATCCCGAAGTGCACCACACCCCAATGGGCGCGAAACTCTATGAGAACTTCGTGAAGCTGGCGGGGTTTACCGGCGACTGGACGATGGGCGCATACCGCGAACAGGCGATCCAGGCGATCCGCGATCAGGTGGGCGACAAACGGGTGATCTGTGGCCTCTCGGGTGGGGTCGATTCGTCTGTGGCCGCCGTGCTGATCCACGAGGCCATCGGCGATCAACTGACCTGCGTCTTTGTCGATCACGGTCTGCTGCGCAAGAACGAGGCGGACGAGGTCGTGGCCATGTTCCGCGACAATTACAACATCCCGCTGATCCATGCGGACGAGGCGGACCTGTTTCTGGGCGAACTCGACGGCCAGTCCGATCCTGAAACCAAGCGCAAGATTATCGGGCGGCTGTTCATCGACGTGTTCCAGAAATACGCGGATCAGGTCGAGGGGGCAGAGTTCCTCGCACAGGGCACGCTTTATCCGGACGTGATCGAATCGGTCTCGTTCAGCGGCGGTCCCTCGGTCACGATCAAATCCCACCACAATGTGGGTGGCTTGCCAGAAAAGATGGGTCTCAAACTGGTCGAACCGCTGCGCGAATTGTTCAAGGACGAGGTGCGGGCTCTGGGCCGTGAGCTCGGCCTGCCCGCCAGCTTTATCGGGCGTCACCCCTTCCCCGGCCCCGGCCTTGCGATCCGGTGTCCTGGTGAGATCACGCGGCCCAAGCTGGAAATCCTGCGCGAAGCCGACGCCGTCTATATCGACCAGATTCGCAAGCACGGGCTTTATGACGAGATCTGGCAGGCCTTTGTTGCGATCCTGCCTGTGCGCACCGTGGGCGTGATGGGCGACGGGCGGACCTATGATTATGCCTGCGCCTTGCGCGCGGTCACATCCGTCGATGGGATGACGGCAGACTATTACCCTTTCACGCACGAGTTTCTTGGCGAAACGGCCACACGGATCATCAACGAGGTGCCGGGGATCAACCGGGTCACCTATGACATCACCTCGAAACCTCCGGGCACCATTGAATGGGAGTGATCCTGACCGGCACGTTGCGCTGTGCAGACGCGGACGAGGCCGCCCACGTGCGCGCAGCACTGCCCGAACATATCCGCCTGACACGGGCCGAGGCGGGCTGCGTGTCCTTTGATGTCACCCCAACCGGGGACCCGCTGATCTGGGATGTGGCCGAAGAGTTCACGACGCCCGAAGCCTTCAACGCCCATGCCACCCGCGCCGCGGCCTCGGATTGGGCGATCCAGACCAAGGGCATCACGCGCGACTACAAGATCACGGGCCTGCCATGAACCCGGTGCTGAAGGCCGCCCTGTGGATGTCGGGATCAATTGCATCCTTTTCGGTCATGGCGGTGGCGGGGCGCGAAGTGTCCCACCACCTCGATACGTTCGAGATTCTGATGTACCGCAGTGTGGTCGGGGTTGTGATCGTGTGTGTGCTGCTGAGCGCCAGAAGCAACTGGCCCACGGTTCAGACACAGCGGATCGGCACGCACCTGCTGCGCAATCTGGCGCATTTCACGGGCCAGAACCTGTGGTTCTATGCGGTGACCGTCATACCGCTGGCCCAGGTGTTCGCTCTTGAGTTTACCTCCCCGATCTGGGTGATCGTTCTAAGCCCGCTGATCCTGGGTGAGAGACTTACCCCGGTGCGCGCCCTTGCCGCCGCGCTTGGGTTCATCGGCATTCTGATCGTGGCGCGCCCCGACATGGCAGGACTCAATGCGGGCGTGATCACCGCTGCCTCCTCTGCGATCTTCTTTGCGCTCACGATCATGCTCACCAAAAAACTGACGCGTCACGAGGGGATCGGGTCAATCCTGTTCTGGCTGACCGCGATGCAGTTGGTGATGGGGGTCCTGATGGCGGGCTATGATGGGGATATTGCGCTGCCGGACGGTCAAACCGGGCCTTGGGTCGTACTGATCGGGTGCGCAGGACTGCTGGCGCATTACTGCCTGACAAATGCGCTGTCGATCGCGCCCGCAACGGTCGTGGTGCCCATTGATTTCATCCGGTTGCCGACCATCGCGGTGATCGGAATGCTGGTCTACGGCGAAGTGGTTGATATCTGGGTCTTTGTCGGCGCGTTGATCATTTTCGGGGGCAATTACCTTAATATCTGGGTCGAAACGCGCCCAAAAAACAGGCTGTGACCCGAAAGTCACAAATAAATGACGCTTCGTCACGACGCTCCGTTGTGCCCTAGGGTCATTATTGACCGACAGGGGTTGAAAAATGCTAGTTCCACCCCAACGCGCATTGTGGGGGAACACGAATGCGCATTTTTGGGAGGACTAAAAATGAAAACTCGCGTACTCGCAGCCGCCGCACTCACGGCCTCTGCGTTCACGGCACAGGCTGGCGGCATCGACCGCTCATCCCAGTTTCTGGGGCCCCTGTTTGAAAAGGGGGGGGAGACCGGCTCATATGTTCAATTCAGCTTTGGCCGCATCGAACCGAACGCACGAGCTGACGGCATTTCCGACCCGCTGACAGGGTACAACACACCCGGGCTTGCGTTCAAAACCGACCTGACAGACAAGATCAGCGTCGCCCTGATCCTTGAAGAACCTTATGGCGCGGACATCCGCTATGAGGAGAGTTCGCCGTTTCTGGGTGGTGGTGCGGGCGTCAATTCGGACCAGATCTCGCTGATCGGGCGCTACAAGTTCAACGACAACTGGTCGGGTATCCTGGGCGCACGCGCCCTCAAGCTTGACGGGTTCATCGACACGTTTGCAGCCAACCCGTTCAACGGCAATGCGTTCCTCGGCCCGCTTGGTGCGGCAACATCGCTGCCAATCTCGCTTGAAGCGGACAGCGACTACGACTTTGGTGCCGTGGTCGGTGTCGCCTACGAAATTCCCGAGATCGCATTGCGGATCGCGTTGTCCTATAATGAAGCCATCGAGGCCGAGTTCGACGGCACGCAAACCTTCTTTACCGATGTCGCCCGCACCGCGATCCTGGATCAGAAAGAGGTTCAATTCGGGGTCTCCTTCCCCGAAAGCATCAACCTCGAATTCCAGACAGGGATCGCCGAAGGCACCCTGCTGTTCGGGTCAATCCGGCACGCCAGATATGACGGGTTCAACCTGACAACACCTGCGACGACCGCAGCCGTGGCCGGCACCCCGTTTACCGCAGACGTGGACGGTATCAACTTCGTCAACTTCGCCGACAACACCACAACATACAACATCGGTGTCGGGCGCCAGTTCTCGGAGCGTTGGTCGGCCTCGGTCTCCATCAGCTATGAAAGCGACGGCGTGACACCTTCGACAACCGCACTGGCCCCCACAACGGGGTCGCGCGGCATCGCAATCGGCGCACGCTATGTAGGTGACCTTGCCACAATCTCCGGCGGCATCAGCTATATCGAACCCGGTGATCAGTTGGTGAACTCGGCCAGCGGCATTGCAGACTTTGACGACAACGACGCCATCGCTATTGGTTTCCGCGTCGGCTTTAACTTCTGATCTGCGCCCACTCGCAGATTGCACAGCATCGACCCCGTCCAGATCTGGGCGGGGTTTTTCTTTGCGCAGGATTCGGGTGGTGACCTGCCTGCCGCTCTGCCATTGATGGCCCCCATGACACTCCAGAAAACCATGACGGGCCGGGCGTGGGCCGAGATGCTGCTGCTGGCCCTGATCTGGGGTGGTTCATTCCTGTCGATCCGCATTGCGCTGGACGAAGTGGCCCCGCTCACCTCCGTGGCGCACCGCACCGGGTGGGCGATGCTGGTGCTGTGGGCCGTGGTGATTGCGATGCGGCTACCAATCCCGCGCAATCCGCAGATCTGGGTCGGGTTTCTGGGCATGGGGCTGCTCAACAACGTCATTCCCTTCGGGTTGATGGCATGGGGGCAATTGCACATCGAAACCGGGCTGACCTCGATCCTGAACGCTGCGACAGCGATCTTCGGAGTGATCGCGGCGGCCCTCTTCTTTGCGGATGAGCGGATCACCCCGCGCAAGGGGATCGGCGTCGCTTTGGGCTTTTTCGGGGTCGCCACCGCCATCGGGTTGGAAAACTTCCGCAGTTTCGATCTGCGCAGTCTGGCGCAACTGGCGATCATCGCAGGTACGATCAGTTACGCGCTGGCCGGGGTCTGGGCGCGCAGGATGCTGGGCGGGCTTGCGCCACAGGTTGCGGCGGCGGGCATGCTGAGCGGGTCGACCCTGATCACCCTGCCGATGGCGTGGATCATTGACGGACCGATCACCCTCGCGCTGCAAACCGACACGATGCTGGCCATTGGATACTATGCCCTGATCGCAACGGCAGGTGCATATCTGCTGTATTATCGCGTGCTGGCCATGGCCGGATCAGGCAACCTGATGCTGGTCACATTGCTGATCGCACCCGTCGCCATCACGCTCGGCGCGGTGGTGCGGGGCGAGACGCTCAGCGCCAACGCCTTTGCAGGCTTTGCCCTGCTGGCGCTCGGGCTGATGATCCTTGATGGGCGCATCTGGACCCTGATCCGGGGCAGAGCCGTTGACCGCCCCCGTCCCCCCGGCTAGGACAGCGCGCACGACCACGGGGACAGGAACCACGCACATGCTTTACCGCGATGCCGACCATTGGCGCGCCGCTGCGCAAAAACGGGTGCTGGTCTATGGGATGTCCGGGCTTGGCAAGACGCATATGTCGACAACCGTGCGCGCATCGGGCAACTGGTTTCACTATTCGATCGATTACCGGATCGGCACGCGCTACATGGGCGAGCTGATCGCCGACAACGCCAAGGCCGAAGCGATGAAGGTGCCGTTCCTGCGCGCGCTTCTGCTCAGCGACAGCATCTATATCGGGTCCAACATCACCTTTGACAATCTCAGCCCAGTGTCCACCTATCTGGGCAAACCTGGGGATGCGGACAAAGGCGGGCTGCCCATCGATGAATACCAGCGGCGGCAAGAGCAATTCCGCACCTCCGAAATCGCAGCACTGAACGACACCGCCTATTTCGCGGACCGGGCACATGACCTTTATGGTTATCCGCACTTTATCTGCGACACGGGCGGGTCGATCTGCGAATGGATAGACCCGGACGATGACACTGACCCTCTTATGCAAGCCCTCAGCACGGCCTGCCTCCCGATCTGGATCAAAGGGGACACGGCACACACCGCCGCCCTGATCGCGCGCTTTGACAAGGCTCCCAAACCCATGGCCTATCAGCCCGCCTTTCTGCTCCAGTGCTGGGACAGCTATCTGGCTGAAACGGGCCTCGGCGAGGACAGGGTGGACCCGGACGCCTTTGTACGCTGGACCTACGCACGCGCACTTGCCCACCGCCAGCCCCGCTATGAGGCGATGTCGCGGTGGGGCGTGACCGTGACCGCGGACGAGGTCGCCTCGCTCAAAGGTGAAGCGGATTTTGTCGATCTGGTCGCGGATGCCCTTGAGCGGCGTGCGCCCTAGGGCTATCTGCACCTTTCGCTTCATTGTTCCATAAATATGCACCTCTCCCCGTGCGCCATCAGGACCACACTCATGCCCATAAAGCTCCCCTCCACCCTGCCCGCCTATGACGTTCTGACGAACGAGGGCGTGATGGTGATGGACGAAGAGCTGGCGGCCCATCAGGACATCCGACCCCTCAAGATCGGGCTGCTCAACCTGATGCCCAAGAAGATCCAGACCGAAACCCAGTTTGCGCGCCTGATCGGGGCAACCCCGCTGCAAATCGAGTTGACGCTGATCCGCATGTCCGACCGCGAAAGCAAACATACCGCCGCCGAACATATGGAGAGTTTCTACAAACCCTTCTCGGACATCCGCGACCAGAAATTTGACGGGCTGATCATCACCGGCGCACCCATCGAACATCTCGACTTTGAGGATGTGGATTACTGGGGCGAGTTGGAACAGATCATGGACTGGACCCAGACCAACGTGCACTCGACCTTTGGGGTGTGCTGGGGTGGGATGGCGATGCTGCACCACTTCCACAAGGTGCCCAAACACCTGCTTGGCTCAAAGCTGTTCGGGACCTATCGGCATGCCAACCTGGCACCCGCCTCACCCTATTTGCGCGGATTCTCGGATGATTGCGTGATCCCCGTCAGCCGTTGGACCGAAGTGCGCCGCCCCGAGGTCGAAGCCGCAGGCCTGCCGATCCTGTTGGGTTCCGACGTAACCGGGCCCTGCCTGATCGAAGATCCGGCGCACCGCGCGCTCTATATCCTGAACCACTTTGAATATGACAGCGACACGCTGAAACAGGAATATGACCGCGATCTGGACTCGGTACAGGTCGAAGGCGCGGATATCGCGCTGCCGGTGGGCTATTTCCCCGAAAACGACCCCGCGCAGGCCCCCGCGAACCGCTGGCGCAGCCATGCGCATCTACTTTATGGCAACTGGCTGTCCGAGATCTATCTAACCACTCCATACGAGATGGAACGGATCGGACAGGATCGCACGGATTTGCGAGGATAAGCACATGAAAACAGCGTTCTGGCTGCTTTTGGCGGTTGTCGTCCTGTGCGTCGGTCTGGTGCAGTTCTTCGCGTTCAAGCGCGACCGCGACGCGGCTGCCGCCTATCCCCCCGCAGGCCAGCTTCTGGATGTAAACGGGGTCACCGTACATGCCGAACAGATGGGAACGGGCCCGGATCTGGTGCTGATCCATGGGGCGTCGGGCAACACACGCGACTTCACGCTTGGCTTTGCCCAAGGGTTGCAGGACCGCTATCGCATCACCATCCTGGATCGTCCCGGTCTGGGCTGGACTGACCAGATCGAACCCGAACACAAGCGCGCATGGTCCACCGCTCATGCCAACCCGCGCGATCAGGCGCGACTGCTCAAGGCGGCAACCGACCAGCTTGGAGTCGAAAACCCGATCGTGCTTGGCCACTCGTTTGGCGGGATCGTGGCGCTGGCATGGGCGCTCGAATTTGATGATCTGGCGGGGGTCGTATCCGTGGCCGGGGTCGCAAACCCATGGCCCGGCGATCTGGGGTGGACATATACGGTCAACGGTTCGGCATGGGGCAGCGCCCTGGTGGTGCCGGTCCTGTCAGCCTTTGTCCCACAGGCTTACGTGGATGCCACCGTGGCCAATATCTTTACGCCGCACAGCGCGCCCGAGGGCTATGTGGACCATGTCGGCCCCACCCTGATCCTGCGGCGCCATTCGATGCGGGCCAATGCGCGGCAGGTGAATTGGCTGCGCCCTTATGTGGTTGAGATGTCATCAGAATATGGTGGGATCGACATCCCTGTCGAGGTGGTGCACGGCGACGCGGACACCATCGTGCCGCTTGAGGTACACTCCGCCAAGCTGCCCGCCCAGATTAAGGGTGCCAATGTTACCGTCCTTGAAGGGGCTGGCCACATGCCCCAGCACACCCACCCCGAGGCCGTGATCGAGGCCATCGACCGGGTCGCTGCGCGTGCGGGTTTGCGTTAACCGCCGCCCTCCCCCATATTGCATGTTAAGAGCAGTAACTTGGACCATGCCATGACCCTTCCCTTTGACGGGGCGATCTCCGATTTTTACGAAAATGGCGCGCCGGACGACATTCGCGCGGCGATCAAGGACGCGGACGAGGATGATATCCTCGCCCCCTCCTACCCCCATCCTCGGCGCATGAAGCGCAAGGCCTATGAGGCCGAAATGGAGACATTGCAGATCGAGCTGGTCAAGATGCAGGCGTGGGCCTCGGCCAGCGGTGCGCGGGTAGCCTGCGTGTTTGAGGGGCGCGATGCGGCGGGCAAAGGCGGCACGATCAAGCGGTTCCGCGAGAACCTCAACCCGCGTGGTGCGCGTGTCGTTGCCTTGTCCAAACCGACCGAAACCGAAGCGAGCCAGTGGTATTTCCAACGCTATATCAAACAGTTACCCGCAGGTGGGCAGATCAGCTTTTTTGATCGCAGCTGGTACAATCGGGGCGTGGTCGAACGGGTCTTTGGCTTTTGCACGTCCGAACAGCGCGCGCAGTTCTTCAAGCAGGTAAACCCGGTTGAGCAGATGATGGTCGAGGACGGCATCCACCTGTTCAAGTTCTGGCTGAACGTGGGCCGCGCCGAGCAGCTGCGCCGCATCCGCGCGCGCGAACGGGATCGGCTCAAGCAGTGGAAGCTCAGCTGGATCGATGTCGAGGGTCTCAAGAAATGGGATGCCTATTCGGCAGCCATCCGCGAAACGCTGGATTTGACCCACACCGAAACCGCGCCCTGGACCATCGTGCGTTCAGACGACAAGAAACGGGCCCGCCTCGCAGCGATCCGCACCGTTCTGCATGGGCTTGATTACACGAATAAAGACTCCCAAGCCATTGGAAAGGTTGACAAAGGCATTTGCGGTGCCCCGGACATTTGGGATGCCTAAACGCGGCTACCACCACGGCAATCTGCGGCAAGCCCTGATTGATGCCGCCCTCGTTCTGATCGAGGAGAAAGGACCAACCGGGTTTACCCTGTCCGAGGCCGCCAAGAAGGCCGGCGTGACCCCGGCAGCCGTCTATCGCCACTACGAAGGACGCGCGGATCTGATCGCCGAGTGCGCGCGGCAGGGTTATGGTATCTTTGCCGACCTCATGGAGCATGCCTATCAATCCGGTCAGCCCTCGGCGCTGGCTGCGTTCGAGGCAACGGGGCGCGCCTATCTCGCCTTCGCCCGTCGCTTTCCCGGCCACTATATCGCGATGTTCGAGGCGGGCATTTCGGTCAACCGCACCCCCGAACTGGCGGATGTGGCCGCGCGGGCCAATGGGGTGCTGGAAAAGGCCGCCGGTGATCTGAGCCAGCACATCCCCGCAGACAAACGCCCCCCGGCCTCCATGTTTTCGGCCCATATCTGGGCGATGAGCCACGGTGTGGTCGAGCTGTTTGCGCGCAATTCACCGGGCCGCGCCTCGCCCTTTCCGCCCGAAGACCTGCTGGAGTCGGGCATCGGGATTTATTTGCGGGGCTTGGGGCTGATCCGGCCCGACGACTGACCCCCGACCTAGGGGAGACGTTTGCGGACCTGCACCAGCATCGCCTGTTTCTGCTTTTCCAGATTGCGGCGGCGCAGCCGCTCTGACAGCCACTGGGTCTTGATCAACACGATCTCGCCCAGTCCATCGACCAGATAAAACCGCGCGCCGCCATCAATGACGACAATGTTGCCCCAGTGGATCCCACTGGCGATGCAGCCCTGATCGGCCATGTCATCGAAAAATGCCGCCAGTTTGTCGGCAAAGGCCGTCGTGGCGTGACCACCCTGGCAAAACGCCTTGACCGTGGGGGCCAGCGCACCGTCCACATCCACGATCTTTTCAACCAACGCACCAGGTCCTCGGCTGGTTTCGCAATACCCCATCAGACGCGGCAGGAACGAGGGCAACGCACCGTTGCGCCACAACAGCGCGACATATTCGTCCTGTTCGCGTTGCATGGTGCGCAGACTGCCAAAGCGGATCAAAGCGGGTCGGTTGATCCAGCGGGTTTTCAGCTTGCGCAAGTCCTTGCTGGTTGATTTTGGCAGTTTGATCAGCACGTTATCTTGACCGGGATGCTGATACACCAACCTGTTCTCGCCTTGGGCGATCAGCTCTGCCTGATCCAGATCAATGATATCGGTCGCGTCCATGGCCCCATCCCGGTGTTCTTGCCCGCCCTGCCCCTCAAGGGCAAAATTAAGGGCCGCAACAGGCAACGGCCAGAAAAAAAGCCCACTGAAAAGCGGGCTTTTGATCGTGATATCGAAGGGTTTAGCGCTTGGAGAACTGGAAGCTCTTACGCGCTTTGGCCTTACCGTATTTCTTACGTTCCACAACGCGGCTGTCGCGGGTCAGGAAGCCTGCGGCTTTCAGTGCGCCACGCAATGAGGGGTCATAAAGCTGCAACGCTTTGGACACGCCGTGCTTGACCGCACCGGCCTGACCAGAGAGCCCGCCACCTTTGACCGTGGCAACCACGTCGAACTGACCTTCCACGCCTGCAACCGTGAAGGGCTGGGCGAGGATCATTTGCAGCACGGGGCGTGCAAAATAGGTGTTCATTTCCTTGCCATTGACGGTGACCTTGCCCGAACCGGGCTTGATCCAGACACGGGCGACCGCGTCCTTGCGCTTGCCTGTGGCATAAGAGCGACCCAGCTCGTCGCGAACGGGCTCACGGTGGATGACCTCAACCGCTTCGGGGGCGGCGTCGCCTGCGACGGCTTGCAGGTCTTCGAGTGTGTTGATTTCGTCAGCCATGCTCATGCGCTCCGCGTGTTTTTGGCGTTCATGGATGCAACATCCAGAACTTCGGGGCTTTGCGCCTCGTGGGGGTGATCCGCCCCGGCATAGACGCGCAGGTTGGTCATGATCTGACGGCTCAGGCGGTTGCCGGGCAGCATCCGCTTGACGGCCAGGGTCACGACGCGCTCGGGGTACTTGCCCTCAAGCATCTGCTCTTTGGTGCGCGATTTGATCCCGCCGGGATGGCCGGTGTGCCAGTAGTGGCTTTCCTGACGCTTGTTGCCGGTCAGCTGGATTTTCTCGGCATTGATGATGATGACATTGTCACCACAATCCATGTGAGGCGTGAAGGACGGTTTGTGCTTGCCACGCAGGCGCATGGCGACGATCGAGGCAAGGCGGCCCAGCACGATACCTTCGGCATCAATGATGATCCACTTTTTGTCGATGTCCGCAGGTGTTGCGGTAAAGGTTTTCATGTGTCGCATCCCTAAAGGGTCGAATTTCAGATTGGGGCGTTATATGGGGGGTGACAAGGCGCGTCAATGACGTGAAGTCAGTTAAAATTACGTATAATCAATGCCTTACAAATACGGTACTATAGTACCCCATATATTTGACGATTTTCAACCCTTGCAACACACCCCACATCTGCAACAAGGGACCATGACGGTTTTGACAACCCAAAGGCCCCTTTCGACGTGATATCCGACCTCGTGATTGTTCCGGCGCTGGCCGCTCTGGCCTTGATCGCCGTGGCCACCCTCGTGGGCATTCCAACGGTCCGCAAGCTGATCACCGTTTACGAGGCCAAGCATGAGTTGCGCCAAGGCTCTGCCGGGTGGTTCCGCAGCATCGGGGGCTGGTCCATCATCGCCTTTTGGCTGATGAGCACCTGGTTCATCGCCACCATCATTGGTGATTGGGGCGTCAGCGGAGACCTTGAAGGTGCCATTGATCGCTCGTGGTTGCGCCTGCGCATCTTGCTGGAGATTGCCGTCGCGCTGATGGAGTCTGACGGATGAGCGATACAGTTGCCATTCAGTCAGAACTGCAATGCCCGTCCTGCGCCGGGCAGTGCCTTTACGATCCGGCACAGCAGGCGCTCGTCTGTTCCAGTTGCGGTAACGTGCAAAGGTTTGATGCGGGCGAAGACGCGAATGCGGCTATGGAGTTCCCGTTTGATCCCGACACTGCGCCGCCCGAGACCCCGATCACATTCAACGGCTACGTGGAATCCTGCCAGACCTGCGGCGGCACTGTCACCTTTGTTGCCCGTGGGCTCAGCGCCGCCTGTTCCTATTGCGACGGGCCTGTCGTACTCAAGCATGCGGACCTTGGCTATGCCCCGATGGCGCTGATCCCATTTCGGGTGCCCGAACACGATGCACAGGTTTTCGCGCAAGACTGGGTCAAGAAGCGGCTTGCCGCCCCCAATGATCTTAAGGACATCGTCGCGCAGGGTCGCGTGGCAGGCATCTATGTTCCGTTCTGGACCTTCGACAGCGAAGAAGCGGTGCTTTATTGGGCGATGTACACCACGCGCCACAACAAGAAGACACGCACCCACAAGATCAAAGGCGGCATGAACATCCGCTTTGACGATCTGCTCGTGCCTGCCTCGCCCCATGTGACGCCGCTGATCCGCGACGGGATATTGCATGACTTTTACCCGTCGCGGCTGCGCCCTTACCGTGCGGGCTATTTGGCCGGATTCGCCGCCGAACAGCACCACCAGACCGTCCATGAAGGACTGGCTGCGAACGCGCGCGACAAGGCCCTGCTGATCCGCAATCACATCAAGGACGATATCAACAAATCCGGCGTCCATAATATCGGCTATCAAACGGCCACAACCGGCATCCACTATCGGCGTATCCTGCTGCCGGTCTGGATCCTGCACTATACCTACAAAGGGCACGCCAAGAAGGTGGTCGTGTGCGGAATGCAAGGGCGCACCTTTGGCGAGCGCCCCTTTTCAACGTGGAAACTGGCGGGGTATGCGGCGGCGCTGTCGGCGCTCACCGTCGGCTTCGGGTTGTTCTGGGGGGCGGCGGGGCTGCTTTAGACCCCGATGGATTCGGGCGGATTGTCGAGCAGGTCGCGCATGCGCACCAAGGCACGCTCGTAGCTTTCGATGCCCACGCCTGCGTTGACCGCAAAACGCACCGCATGGGGCGCGCGCGCATCGCGGCAGGCATATTCCTCGGCCGCGCGGATGCGCACGCCCTGCGCCTCGGCCGCCTGCACAAAGGCCCCCGCGCGCCACCCTTCGGGCAGGCGCAGCCACAAAAATGGCACGTCGCTGCGCCATTCCAGATCGTAACTGCCCAACACATTGACCGCGCAGTGAACATAAGCCCCGATTTCATCGCGCGCGCGCTGCATCATCGGCGCAAGCTCGGGATGCACCAGCAATTTTGCCGCCAGATCCGTCATCGGCGTGGCCAACCCGAAAAAGGAATACTCCGCCGTGCGCCGCAACACCGCCGCCTGCCCTTTGGGCGCAACCGCAATGCCAAGGCGCAAGGCCGGGGTCACCGATTTCGAGATCGACGAAATGTACCAACTGCGCTCGGGGGCAAGCATCCGGTAACTCGGGGCCTGCGCGGCCCCAAGGCGATAACAGTCGTCCTCGAGAATGCTCAGGTCATGGCGGCGGATCACCTCGACCAACTCGGCACGCCGCACCTCCGGGGTAAAGCCGCAGGTCGGGTTATGCACCTCGGGCGATGTACAAAAAACCTGCGCGTCATGGGCCTTGATCGCCGCCTCAAGCGCGTCGGGCAGCACCCCGTGTTCGTCCATGGCCACCGGGATCACATCCGCGCGCAGCAACTCTGCGGCCCGTCGAAAGCCGGGATAGGCCAGATCCTCGACCAGCACCGCAGGGCGGCGACCCCGCAAAAGCGCCTGAAAGATCAACATGATGGCGTTTTGCCCCCCATGGGCCAACACGATGTCATCCGTGCTGAAAGATCCCAGAGGGGCGGAGGACAACCACGCCTTTGCGGCCTCGCGCGCAGGCGCGGCCCCGCTGCGGGTCGGGTAGTGCATCATCCCCGATGGCGGATCGGCGGCAACCTCGCCCAACAGGGCGCGGATGAGCGTCGCCTGCCCCACACTCGGTAAATGCGGTGAGAACAGATTGACCTGATAGGGCTGGTATTCCGAATTGTGCGTGGCCGAATCCACCTCAAGCGGAATGTCCGTCCACAGCGGCGTTTTGGGATCAGGCGTGGCCACAAACGTGCCCCGCCCCACCTCGGCGCGCAGCGTGCCATCATCGGTGAGCAGCGTGTAGGCGCGCGCCACCGTGCCCGGTGTTATGCCCAATTTCCACGCCAGATCACGCACCGGAGGCAGCTTTTCACCGTTTTTCAAGTGATTTGAGGCGATCCGGGCGCGAATGGCCTCCATCACCGCCTTGTATTTCGGCCCCGATGTCTCAAGCAGGTCAGGTCGCCAAATTGTATCCATTACAATATTTCCGTGGATTCAGTACGCGCCGTTATTGTACCTTTATTTATGGCAGCCTTGCCATATTGTGTCAATACAATTACAGGAGATTTCCCATGACACACCACATGATGAACGCCGATCCGAGCCTCACCTATCTGACGGCGCAAACCCGCATTCCTGCGGCTTCGGTTGTCGCGCTCAAATGTGCGGTGGTGCTGTCGAAATGGGCCACACGCCGCCGGTCACGACTGGCCTTGGCGCAGCTGACGCCAGCGCAGTTGCGCGATGTGGGACTGACACCCGCTGCCGCCTCAATCGAAGCACAGCGTGTGTTCTGGCGGGCGTGACATCCCCGTGGCACCCGCCAGACCTCTTCCTTGCGGCCGGGTTTCTCCCGGCCGTCTTTTCATTATTTAACAGATGCCAAGAGCACTTTATTGAGGCAGGTCGACACCTTGCGGCGGGATCGCATAGGTCAGACTGGCACGCGCGACGGGCTGGACCATGCCTTGAGAAAAGATAAGCACATCCGACACCGATAATTGCCTGCCAAGTTTCAGCAGACGACCTTGCGCGATCAGATCCACGCCCGCAGCGGGCTTGCGCATGAAATCAATCGAACAGTTCGTGGTGACCGCCAGCGCGCGCGGCCCGATCTGGGCCAGCGTCACCATATAGGCGGTCACATCCGCCAGCCCGAACATCGCAGGCCCCGAGACTGTCCCTCCGGGGCGCAAATGGTGATCTTGTACCAACAATCGCAAGGTCACGCCCGTCTCCGTCACCTCTTCGACATTGAACTCGCCCGCCACTTCCAGAAACACCTTTTGCAGAAACGCGTTCATCTCGGTTGCGGTCATCACGGGTTGCATACTTTTCCTCACTGCTGGCGTGACGTAGGGTTTGCCCGAAACCGGGAGGAGGGCAAGATGGCAATTCTGGAACGTGAGGTCACCGGTGCGGTGGCGCATCTGCGCATGAACGCGCCCGAGCGGTTGAACGCACTCTCGGATGAGATGATAGCGGCGGTGCACACCACGCTGGACGATATCGCCGAAGATCGCAGCATTCGCGCGGTGGTTCTGTCGGGGGCGGGCAAGGCGTTTTGCGCGGGCCACGACCTGAAACAGATGACAGCCGGGCGGCAGGCCGAGGATGGGGGCACAGCCTATTTCGCGGACCTGTTTGATCGATGTGCGGCGATGATGGCCCGTATCCAGTCCCTGCCCCAACCCGTGATCGCCCAGGTCCACGGCATCGCCACTGCTGCCGGATGCCAGTTGGTTGCAACCTGCGACCTGGCCGTCGCCGCCCATGGGACCCGGTTTGGGGTCAACGGGGTCAATATCGGCCTGTTCTGCTCAACCCCGATGGTCGCACTGTCACGCAACATCCCGCGCAAGCATGCGTTTGAAATGCTTACGACCGGCGACTTTGTCGAGGCCGCGCGCGCAGCTGAGCTGGGCCTGATCAACCACGCTGTTGCGCCCGACGATCTGGAAACCGCCACAACCACCCTCGCCCGGAAAATCGCCGACAAATTGGGCAGCGCCGTCAAGATCGGCAAAGAGGCATTCTATGCTCAGGCCCAGATGAGCACGGCAGATGCCTATGCCTACACGGGCGATGTCATGGTCAAAAACCTTGCTGATGGCGACACGCAGGAAGGGATCGCCGCCTTCATCGCCAAGCGCACGCCAGAATGGAACCAATAACCCATTGAATTTGAATGAAATTACGCACGCTTTAGGGTTGTTTCCAAATCAAGCCCGGATTATTTCCAAATCAAGCGTAGTAATTTGGGCACAAATGCGGCACAAATAGGACACAGTTCATCGGAACTGACATACTTTTGGGTCGCCGTCGGCGGAAGGTCCCTCCAGATCAGCCTCTCACTGATCGACCATTCCCGCAGCGGCGACCCCAAAACCACCCCACATAAGCATGCACCTGAACCCACCCCGCGGTTGCGCGTGTGCGATCCATGCCCTACATCCCCGCCATGACAGACACATTGCATATCGTTGGCGGCGGCATGGCCGGGTCCGAAGCCGCCTGGCAGGCCGCGCATATGGGAATTTCCGTGGTGATCCACGAAATGCGCCCCACCGTCGGCACCTTTGCGCACCAGACCGGATTGCTTGGAGAAATGGTGTGTTCAAATTCGTTCCGCTCCGATGACAGTGAGCAAAATGCCGTCGGCCTGCTGCACTGGGAAATGCGGGCGGCCAACGGGTTGATCATGCAAACAGCTGACAAACATCGTCTGCCTGCGGGTGGTGCATTGGCGGTGGACCGCGAGCCCTTTGCCCAATCCGTAACAGACGCGTTGATGGTGCATCCCAATATCCGCGTTGAATATGAAGAAATCACCACCCTGCCCGAAGACGGCCACTGGATCATCGCGACCGGGCCTCTGACGTCCTCTGCCCTGGGTCAGGCCATCGCTGCCGAGACGGGCACCGAAGCACTCGCGTTTTTCGACGCCATTGCCCCGATCATCTACCATGACAGCATCGACATGAGCAAAGCGTGGATGCAGTCGCGCTATGACAAGGGCGAAACCGAGGAAGAGCGCACCGCTTACCTCAACTGCCCAATGGATCGTGACCAATACGAAGCCTTCATCGACGCGCTGCTGGCCGCCGACAAGACCGAGTTTCACGAGGGCGAAACGGCCGGGTATTTTGACGGCTGCCTGCCCATCGAAGTGATGGCCGAACGGGGCCGCGAGACCTTGCGCTTTGGCCCGATGAAGCCTGTTGGTCTTACCAATCCGCACGCGCCCGACATCAAACCCTATGCCGTTGTCCAATTGCGCCGCGACAACAAACTGGGCACGCTCTACAATATTGTCGGGTTCCAGACCAAAATGAAGTACGGCGCGCAAACTGATGTTCTTACACAAATTCCGGGCCTCGAAAGTGCGCGCTTTGCCCGCCTTGGCGGGATCCATCGCAACACCTTCCTGAACGCCCCCACGCTGCTGAGCGCGGACATGTGCCTCAAGTCCCGCCCCAATATCCGCTTTGCCGGCCAGATCACCGGCGTAGAGGGTTATGTGGAATCCGCCGCAATGGGTCTGCTGGCGGGGCGCATGGCCGCGACCGAAATCCTGGGCGGCACACTTGCCACCCCACCCAACACAACCGCCATGGGCGCATTGATCACCCACATCACCGGCGGCGCGGATGCAAAGACGTTTCAGCCAATGAACGTCAATTTCGGACTGTTCCCGCCAGCCGAAGGCCTGAAAGGCGGGCGCAGAGGACGCAAGGACCGCTACAAAGCCTATACAGATCGCGCCAAAATCGACTGGCAAGACTGGCTCGCCCCCCAAGCCAAGGCGGCCTGACTTCTTTTGACCAAAAATACCGCGGGGGTCTGGGGGCTGGCCCCCAGGTCCCGGTTTTGAGGCTGACCCTAGCCACCGGACGCCTCACCGCCTAAACTGTCGCCATGACAAAATTTCTGAACAAAGCGTACAAGGCCCGCGATGCCGCCTCCACCCGCACGCTCTATGATGACTGGGCCGCAAGCTATGAGGCGGAAGTCTGTGAAAACGGCTATGCGACACCGGGGCGCTGTGCGGATGCGCTGGCGCGGCGGGTCGATGATCTGGCCGCCCCTGTCCTCGATTTCGGATGTGGCACCGGGCTCTCCGGCCTTGCCCTCAAACATGCCGGGTTCAGCACCATTGACGGCGTGGATCTGTCCGAGGAAATGCTGAACGGTGCACGCGACAAAGGTGTTTACCGTCATCTGGACCAGATCGAAGCCGGGCAAGACCTGCCACGCACGGACTACACAGCCATGGCCGCCATCGGCGTCATCGGCGCAGGCGCAGCCCCGATCAGCGTGCTGCACCAATTGATGCGCGCCCTGCCACACGATGGCAAACTGGTCTTTTCCTTCAACGATCACGCTCTGGAAGACCCGGCAAACATGGCCGGCGTGTCGGAATGGACCGACTGCGGTGCCGCCCGTTTGCTGTTCAAGGAGGCCGGCGCACATCTGCCCGGAATCGACCTCAACTCCACCGTCTATATCCTTGAGAAAGCGTGACATTTCGAACCCGTTTTGCACCGTCTCCGACCGGGCCACTGCATTTGGGGCACGCCTATTCCGCTTTGCTCGCGCAGCAGATGGCGGCACGGCACGGTGGTGAATTCCTGCTGCGGGTTGAGGACATTGATCAAAGCCGCGCCCGCCGCGCCTGGGAGGCGCAGATTTACGACGATCTGAGGTGGCTGGGGCTGACCTGGCCAATGCCAGTGATGCGCCAATCAGACCGACTCGCGACATACCACGACGCGCTGGATCACCTGTGGGCGGCGGGGTTGCTCTATCGCTGTGACTGCAATCGACGCGATATTGCCGAAACGCTCAGCGCGCCGCAGGAGGGGGCACCGTTGCACGGCCCCGATGGGCTGATCTATCCTGGGACCTGCCGTACCAAACATCCCCGCACCGGGCCCCGTCCACAGGACCACGCGCTGCGGCTCGATATGGGCGAGGCTACGTCTGCCATGACACTCAGACCCTATGTCGAAACCGGGCTGAAACCGGGCGAGATAGCCCCGGACGACCCCGTGCGCACCATCGGGGATATCGTTTTGGCGCGCCGGGACATGGGCACGTCCTATCACCTTTCGGTGGTTGTGGATGATGCAGCCCAACAGATCACGGATGTGGTGCGCGGCGTCGATCTTGCCGCGGCCACAGCGATCCACGTCATCTTGCAACAGCTGTTGGAGTTGCCCACGCCGCGCTATCACCACCACGCATTGATCCGGGATGAGGCGGGCAAACGACTGGCCAAGCGCGATGATGCGCGCAGCCTTGCGACCTACCGCGCCGAGGGCAGAACACCCGACGGTATCCGCGCCATGATCGGGTTGTCTCCTTCAGACCTGACAGGGTGAAGGCCAATCAGGCGCGCAGCCCCAGTCACACCATCGGCGACATCAGCTCCACCTCGGAACCTTTTGTCACATCTGTATAAAAACAAGTGCGCCGCCCGGTGTGGCAGGCCGGTCCGACCTGCCTCACCTGCATCAGGATACAGTCCCGGTCACAATCAATACGCAGTGACACAAGCTCCTGCACATGGCCCGATGTTTCGCCCTTGATCCAGAATGCCTGACGCGAGCGCGACCAATAGGTCACCCGCCGGGTCTCAAGCGTGCGGCGCAGTGCTTCGACATTCATCCACGCCATCATCAGCACCTCGCCACTGCCCACATCCTGCGCAATCGCAGGCACCAACCCTTGTGCATCGAACTGCACCGTGGCGGGGTCAAAAACATCACTCATGGCAAAACCTTTTTGCATCTGGATCAGACCCGCTTATGTAGGGACAAAGCACAACCGACACCAGAGACGCCACGCATATGCCCGCCGATACCGACCTGATCAAACTCTACTCGAACCGGATCCTCGCGCTGGCGGCCGACATTCCGCATCACACCCGCCTGCCCGACCCGGATGCCAGCGTCAAGAAACGCTCGCCCCTGTGCGGATCGACCGTGACGGTGGATGTGAATGTGGCGGACAACAAGATCGTGGACTTTGGTCAGGACGTCAAAGCCTGCGCGTTGGGTCAGGCGGCCGCGGCCGTGGCCGGCGACGCCATCATCGGGCGGACCCTGGACGAGTTGATCGTGGCGCGCGACAGTCTGCGTGCGATGCTGAAGTCGGGCGGCCCGGCCCCATCCGCGCCGTTTGAAGGGTTTGAGGTGCTGGAACCGGCCCGCGAGTACAAGAATCGCCACGCCTCCATCCTCCTCAGCATCGAGGCCACCGTCGAAGCCATGGAACAGGCGTTGCAATCGGACTGCGCCTGAACACCCATCTTAGTCAAATCTGAACGATTAGCGCCTAGGGGTGGTCAACCTTTATACTGCGAAAGACCTTGGATGACGGCCCACCCTGAGTTTCCCGATATGCCGCAATTGAATGCACTTGCACAGGCGGCTTCTGCACTCGGGTATGAAATTGTTGATATCGCGGGCTTTCTCGACATGGTCGAGGCGCAGGCCCGCGATCAGCGCGCCGCCCTTTCCGCGCTTGAGCGGGAAAGCGGCGCGATCGAAACCGCCAATGATGCCGCGCAAGAGGCGGCAAGCGATCTTGGGCACAGCGTGGCGCGCACATCCGAAGATGTCAGCCACTCCGCCGCTTTAGTCCGCGCGTTTGGCACCCAATCGCGCGAAGTCGCGACATGGGTCCAGGGGCTGTCCGACCGCAGCGGTGAAGTGGCTGAGACATTAAAGGCCGTGAAATCCAACAACTCGCAAATTGCAGCGATCTCGATGCAGGTGAACACCCTCGCTATCAACGCCAAGATCGAAGCGGCCCGCGCGGGCAAAAGCGGGCGCGGCTTTGCCGTGGTCGCCGAGGCCATCAATGAGCTGTCGCAAAAGACCAAAGCGGCCGCCGCACAAATTTCCACCAATATCGAAACACTGACCGGGTGGATTTCGGCCCTTGGGATCGAAGCGCGGGATGTGGCCGAAAGTGCTTCAAAACTGATGGAACACAGCACCCAGACCGACCAGGCGCTCAGCCGGATGGAGCAATCCGTTGGCGACACAAAATCTCAAGCCGACCGCATCGATATTGAGACAAGGAAAGTGCGCGCCGCCGTCGAATTATTCGCACCCGACATGAAAGAGATCGGCAGCAGTATCGTGGCCACCACCGATGGGATCAAACAGGCCCATGCCCGGATTGAACGGCTGATCGACACGTCCGAAGAAATTGTGCAATCCACCGCTGACCTTGGTGGGCTGACGGATGATGCGCCCTTTGTTGAGCATGTGCGCGCGCAGGCCGCAGCTATCACAAAGGTGTTTGAAGGTGCCATCGATCAGGGCAAAATCAGCGTTCAGGCCCTGTTTGACCGCACCTATGTGCCCATTCCGGGCACGGCCCCCGAACAGGTGCGTACTGCCTATGTCGACCTGCTCGATACTGTGTTGCCCGCAATTCAGGAACCGGCACTCACCTTCGATCCAAGGGTGGTGTTTTGTGCGGCGGTCGATGTGAATGGATATCTGCCGACGCACAATCGCAAATTCTCACAACCTCCGCGCGACGATATCATCTGGAATACCGCCCATTGCCGCAATCGGCGCATTTTCAATGATCGGGTGGGCCTGAAGGCCGGGCGCAGCACCGCACCGTTCCTGTTGCAAGTGTATCGGCGCGATATGGGCGGCGGCCAATATATGATGATGAAGGACCTATCGGCCCCGATCACCGTACGGGGACAGCATTGGGGGGGCTTGCGACTAGCCTATATGTTTTAACCTGTTGCCCTCTTTACCCAAAAAAAAACGCCGCACATCCTGTAAGGATGGCGGCGCAAGGAAAGCGTGTCTTGCGGGGGGCAGATCCGTCACCCCCCGAGGCAATTGGGGGGATCCGTAAACGACAGGCAGAGCCGGTTACGAAGGAGAGCGCCAATTTGGGACGGGCGCAAAGAGGATCAAGGCAAGTACGCAGGCAGTAATCAGATCAAAGAAGGCAGATGCAGACCCACCACCAGCATCACCATCAATGCCGCCGCCCCAAGCGCATCCTGAAGCAATGTCGCTTCGGCCCGGGTGGCAATCTGTTTGATGTGGTGCAGCGTGGTCATATCAGCGTCTCCGTTCCTGAAGTTGCCTCTTTGTTCTCATATTCTTAACAATCCGTAAAGAACTTTTTAAGAACATTTGTGAACTTTTTAGAACAAACGCGCTAACCCACTGATATTAAACGGATCGCTTCGTCCTGCCGCATCAACCACAACAGAACACGCGCAGCCTGTCCGCGCGCGCTTTGCAATGTCGGATCATCGGCAAGCAATTTGCGTGCATCGCTTTGGGCAACCGCCATCAACGCACTCTGCCGTTCCAGATCGGCAATCCGAAACCGGGGGACGCCCGATTGCGCGGTTCCGATCAAGTCTCCGTATCCGCGCATCTGCAAGTCGGTTTCCGAGATGCGAAACCCATCTTCGGTTTCGCGCAACACTTCCAGCCGCTTGCGCCCCGCCTCCGACAGCGGTGCCTGATACATCAGCAAGCAGGTCGACGCCGCCTCACCCCGCCCGACCCTGCCGCGCAATTGGTGAAGTTGGGCCAGACCGAATGTCTCCGCCCGTTCGATCACCATGATCGTGGCATTTGGCACGTTCACCCCAACCTCGATCACGGTCGTGGCGACCAGAACGCCGGTTTCGCCCGCTTGAAAGCGCGCCATGGCCGCGTCCTTTTCGGCGGGCGGCATTTGTCCATGTACCAGCCCCACACGCCCCTCGCCCAAAACCGCGCGCAACCTTTTGAACCGCTCCTCGGCGGCCGTCAGATCCAGCGCTTCGCTTTCCTCGACCAAGGGACACACCCAGTAACACTGCCGCCCTTCGGCCATGACCGCCTGCAAGCGCGCGATCACCTCGTCGATGCGGCCCGTGCTGACCAGTGCGGTCTTGATCGGCTTGCGACCGGGCGGTTTTTCATCCAACACCGAAACATCCATGTCACCGTATTGCGCCAACGCCAATGACCGTGGGATCGGTGTCGCAGTCATCACCAGAACGTCCGCCGTGCCGCCCTTTTTGCCCAAGGCCAACCGCTGGCGCACCCCGAACCGATGCTGTTCGTCCACGATGGCAAGGCGCAAGTCGTCGAACTGGACATCATCCTGAAACACCGCATGCGTGCCCACCAGAATATGTATGTCGCCCCGCGCAAGGGCCGCCAGCTTGGCGCGCCGTTCGCTGCCCTTGTCCCGTCCGGTCAGGATTTCCAGCACGACACCCGCGCTTTCGGCCAAGGGTTGCAACCCCTCAAGATGTTGACGCGCAAGGATTTCTGTCGGGGCCATCATAACGCCCTGCCCGCCCGCCTCGACCGCGATCAACAGCGCCATGAACGCCACCAGCGTCTTGCCCGCACCGACGTCACCTTGCAGCAACCGGTTCATCCGGGAGGGACTGGCCATGTCATCCGCAATGCCCGCGATTGCCCGTTCCTGCGCACCGGTTGGCGCAAAGGGCAAGTCGGCGCGCACCTTTTGTTGCAGCACTTGCGTCCCCGCGGATGGTCGCCCGGCAACCTGTCGTTCAGACGCCCGGGCCAGGGCGAGTGTCAGTTGGTGGGCAAACAATTCATCATATGCCAGACGGGTGCGCGGTGCCGACGTGGCCGACAGATCACCTTGCGCCTCGGGGCTGTGTGCGGCGTGCATTGCGCTTGCGAAATCCGGCCATTTGGCATGCGCGATCTGGCCGGGATCAACCCATTCGGCAACGTCCGGCAACCGCGTCAGCGCAGCACGTGACGCCTTGAACATCGTCTTTTGCGTCACCCCCGCCGTCAGGGGATAGACCGGTTCAAATTGCGGAATTTGCACTGCATCCTCGGGCGGCAGGATGTGGTCCGGATGCACCATATTGGCGACGCCATCGAACATCTCGACCTTGCCCGACACGATCCTTTCACTGCCAACAGGCAACACTTTGTTCAGGTAGTCGCTGCGCCCGTGGAAAAACACCAATTGAAAGCTGGTTTGCGCATCCTCCACATGGATGCGGTACGCACCGCCCCGATTGCGCGACGGGTGATGCGCGCCAACCGTGATCCTGACCGTGAAGGTGCCGGGCAGCGGCGCACCCTCAACGCTGTCGCGCAAGGTGCGATCAATGCCGGTATGGGGCAGTGTGAACAGCACATCGCGGGGGGCCAGAATGCCCATGTGCCCCAGGTTTTGCGCCGTTTTCGGCCCCACCCCGTCGAGTGTTTCAAGATTGGCAAACAGCGGAAACAGGACTTCGGGGCGGCTCATAACGGGGCAATCAGCTCCAGCCACGCGTCTTCATCCAGCGTTTCGATGCCCAATTCCACGGCCTTCTTGGCCTTGGATCCGGCCCCCGGGCCAGCCACCAGAATGTCGGTTTTGGCGCTGACAGAGCCGGACACCTTGGCCCCCAACGCCTCGGCGCGCGCCTTTGCCTCGGCGCGGGTCATTTTTTCGAGCGTGCCGGTGAACACGACGGTTTTGCCTGCCACGGGGCTGCCAGCCGTATCAGGGCGCGCAGCGGTCTGGATGTCCAGATGTGCGACCAGCCGGTCAATGCTGGCAATTTCGGCCGCCTGGTTGAAGGTGGTTGCAAGCGATGTCGCCATGACCGCACCAACGCCGTCGATGCTGAGCAGATCATTCCATGCCGGATTGCCCTCTTGTGCGGTGCGCATCGCAGCACTGAACGCATCCCACGTGGCGTAATGCAGCGCCAGAAGGTTCGCGGCTGCATCGCCCACATGTCGGATTCCAAGCGCAAAAATCACCCGGTTGAGAGGGATATTGCGGCGGTCGTCGATGGCATCAAAGAGGTTGGATGCCGATTTGTCGCCCCATCCTTCCCGGTTCTTGAGCTGCTGGACCCCGGAGCCGTATTTCGCGCGCAACTCAAAAATGTCTGCGGGTTCGGCGATCCAACCATCAGCATAGAATTGTTCGACCTGTTTGGCCCCCAGACCGTCGATGTCAAAGGCGGAGCGGCTCACAAAGTGTTTCAATTTTTCAACAGCTTGCGCGGGACAAATCAACCCACCCGTACAGCGTCGGACCGCATCACCGGGCTCGCGCACCGCATCGCTGCCGCACTGAGGACAGCTGTGCGGCATCTCAAAAACAGGGGCGTCCTTGGAGCGTTTTGAAAGGTCGACATCCGCGACCTTCGGGATGACGTCGCCGGCCCGGTAGACTTGCACCCAATCACCCACGCGGATGTCCTTGCCCTCGCGGATTTCGTCCCCCTTGTTGTCACGCCCGGCGATGTAATCTTCGTTGTGCAGTGTCGCGTTCGAAACGACAACGCCGCCCACCGTTACCGGCGCAAGCCGTGCGACGGGCGACAGCGCACCCGTCCGTCCGACTTGAATGTCAATGGAGTCCAACCGCGTCCACGCCAATTCGGCGGGGAATTTATGCGCAATTGCCCATCGCGGCGTGGTGGAGCGGAACCCGAGACGGCCCTGCAACCCAAGATCATTCACTTTGTAAACAACACCGTCGATATCATAGCCAAGGCTGGCGCGCTGTTGTTCGATATCCCGGTAATGGGCGACCATGGCTTCGGGACTGTCGCATATGATCGTCAACGGGTTCGTTTGAAACCCAAGCGCATTCAGTCGCTCAATCGCCCCCATTTGTGTTTCCGCCAACGGCTCTGACAAGGCCCCCCACGCATAGGCGAAAAATTCCAGCGGTCGTGCGCGGGTGATCGTGGCATCAAGCTGGCGCAACGATCCCGCGGCGGCATTGCGCGGGTTTGCAAACTGCTTTTGGCCCGCCTCCGCCTGGCGTGCATTCAGCGCCTCAAAGTCGGGATGAGACATGTAGACTTCGCCGCGCACCTCAAGAACATCCGGCGCACCATTCAAGGACTGTGGCACATTATGAATTGTGCGGGCGTTGGCCGTTACGTTTTCACCCACTGTGCCATCGCCGCGGGTCGCGGCCTGTACCAGTTCGCCCTTTTCATAGCGCAGTGACAGCGACAGCCCATCAATCTTTGGCTCGGCGGTGTAAGACAGGGCTGCCGCACCATCCAACCCAAGGTATTTGCGAATGCGCCCGTCAAATTCGACCACATCAGTGTCATCAAATGCGTTGGCCAATGACAGCATCGGCACGGCATGGGTGACTTTTGAAAACCCCTCAGACGGGGTCGCGCCGACTTGCTCGGAGGGGCTGTCCTTGCGTTTGAGCCCCGGAAATTGCGCCTCTATTTCAGAGTTGCGCCGTTTCAGCGCATCATAATCCGCGTCCGAGATAACCGGATCATCGCTCGTATGGTACGCGGCATTCGCGCCGCCCAACACCTTTGCCAAACGGGCAAGTTCGTCCCTGGCCGTCTGCTCGTCCAAATCTGTTACTGGGGTCTGCGCTGTCACGGTGTCCCTCGCCCGGTTCAGGCCAAGAGATAGAAGCGTGGGGCCCCTGCGTCCAGTCATTGATGACCTGCACCTCGGAGCTGCAAAAGAAAACGGCCAGCGCCCCCATGAACTGCGCTGACCGCCTGCCGAGAGAAACCCAAATAGGATCAGGCGCCGATGGCGAGCCGTTCATCCCCGGTGTCCTGCACCGGTTCCGGGTCCCGCAGCACATAGCCCCGGCCCCAAACCGTTTCGATATAATTCTGCCCGCCCGTTGCGGTGCTGAGTTTCTTGCGCAGCTTGCAGATAAAGACGTCGATGATCTTCAACTCAGGCTCATCCATGCCGCCATACAGGTGGTTGAGGAACATTTCCTTGGTGAGCGTCGTGCCCTTGCGCAGCGAGAGCAGCTCAAGCATCTGGTATTCTTTGCCGGTCAGGTGCACCGTCTTGCTGTCAACGCTGACGGTCTTGGCGTCCAGGTTCACCGACACATCACCCGTATTGATCACGGATTGCGAATGCCCTTTGGAGCGGCGGATGATGGCGTGAATGCGGGCGACCAGCTCTTCGCGGTGGAACGGTTTGGTCAGGTAGTCGTCCGCACCAAAGCCAAAGCCCTTGATCTTGTTTTCGGTATCGTCCGCGCCTGAGAGGATCAGGATCGGCGTTTCGACACGGGCCAGCCGCAATTGACGCAAAACCTCGTGCCCGTTCATGTCGGGCAGATCGAGGTCCAACAGGATCAGGTCATAATCATAAAGCTTGGCCAGATCGATCCCCTCTTCGCCCAGATCCGTCGCATAGACGTTCAGGTTGGCATGGGTCAGCATCAACTCAATGCTTTTGGACGTCGTCGGATCATCTTCAACAAGCAGCACACGCATTCTAGGCTCTCCAAACTTGGGGTGTCTTGGGTTGAACTAAACGTGAACTGAAAAGGTTAACCACACGTTACCCTTGAGGCAGAGATAGCACAACAACCTAAGGTTGTCTATACTTTTGAAGGGCAGTCGCCTTCAACGCCTCCTCGCCATGTTCGGAGACTGCGCGCACCCACTCCACAAACTCCTCTTCGGAGATGCCATAGCGTTCAAGCGCGACCTCTTGGCTGATCAGTCCAAAGGCCACACCGCGCACCACAGCCGCCTTGCGCGAGGCGACCCATCGCCGCGTCGTTTTGGGCGGCAAATCCGCCTGTGTTAACACCGTGCCATCCGGCAGAGAGACCGCCCGTGGGCCATCGACTTTTTTCAAATACATTGCACCGCTCTTGTCTTGGTTTTGCCCACAATCGGCGCTGGCATTTAATGCAGCGTTAAACGGCCCCTTGAGACTATTTCGCATTTTCATATATATGCGCCGAACCCCTCCCGGAGATGCCCCATGCTTGACCAATCCGGTCCGCTCAACTCGCTTGGTTTTGCCAAGTCCCCTGCCGACACCCGCGTGGTTGTCGCGATGTCGGGCGGCGTGGACAGTTCGGTCGTGGCGGCCGAACTCAAGACGCAGGGCTATGACGTCGTGGGCGTCACTTTGCAGCTTTATGATCACGGGGCGGCGTTGGCCAAAAAGGGGGCCTGCTGTGCGGGCCGTGACATCCATGATGCGCGCCGCGTGGCCGAGGAAATGGGCTTTCCCCACTATGTGCTCGACTACGAAAACGTCTTCAAGGACGCGGTGATAGACGAGTTTGCCGACAGTTATCTGGGCGGGGCCACTCCGGTGCCCTGCATCCGCTGCAACGAGCGGGTGAAATTCAAGGACCTGCTGGAAACGGCCAAGGATCTTGAGGCCGATTGCATGGCCACAGGTCACTATATACAGCGCAAAATGGGCGATTTCGGTGCCGAATTGCACAGTGCCGCAGATGCCGCACGCGACCAAAGCTACTTCCTGTTTTCGACCACGCCCGAGCAGCTTGACTACTTGCGCTTCCCGCTCGGGCACCTGCCGTCCAAGGATGACACCCGCGCATTGGCGGCCAAATACGGGCTGAGCGTGGCCGACAAACCCGACAGTCAGGACATCTGTTTCGTGCCCAATGGCGACTATGCGTCCGTCATCCGCAAACTGCGCCCCGAGGCGGCGGCACCGGGCGATATCGTGGACACCGATGGGCGCGTTCTGGCGGCCCATGACGGGGTGATCAACTATACGATCGGGCAGCGGCGCGGCCTTGGGATCGGGGGCCTTTCGGACCCGCTTTATGTGGTGAAGCTAGATGCGGATGCGCGTCAGGTCATCGTCGGCCCCAAGGAGATGCTCGCGACCCGCACCGTGCCTGTGCGCGAGATCAACTGGCTCGGCGATGTTCCGCTCGACAGTCAATCGGAATGGCATGTGGCGGTCAAAGTCCGCTCGACCCGCCCCCCGACAGACGCCGTGATTCGCCCCATCAGCACGACCGAAGCCACCGTCGAACTGGTCGCCGCCGAAGCAGGCGTGTCCCCCGGGCAAGCCTGCGTGTTTTACGACCGCGACAGCAGTCGGATCTTTGGCGGCGGGTGGATCCACAAAGGCTAGGCGGCGCGGTTGCGTCGCCCGTCTCTATGCGGCTAACTGAACGTGTGTTCAAATCTGTCCGGAGGTCCTGTCGATGCAACTCAACACAACTCAAGCGGTAGTAACGGGCGGCGCGTCAGGGCTTGGCGAAGCAACAGCGCGCCATTTTGCGTCTTTGGGTGCGCGAGTCACCCTGCTGGATCGCGATTCGAATCGGGGCCCGGTGGTCGCAGCCGAGATTGGCGGGCACTTTGCACAGACCGATGTCACGGATGAGGCGTCGGTTCAGGCGGCCATCGATCTGGCGCGCGACAAGATGGGCGGGATTACAGCGGCGGTAAATTGTGCCGGCATCGCGCTTGGGATCAAGACGGTGGGTCGTGACGGTCCGCACCCCCTGCCCGCCTTTCAAAAGACCATCGACATCAATCTGGTGGGCAGCTTCAATGTGGCCCGCCTGGCGGCGGCGGCGATGGCAGACAACACACCCGAACCCGACGGCGCGCGGGGTGTGATCATCAACACGGCCTCTATCGCGGCCTTTGACGGGCAAAAGGGGCAAGCGGCCTATGCGGCCTCCAAAGGGGGGATTGTCGGGCTGACCCTGCCCATGGCGCGGGATCTGGCAAGCAGCGGCGTGCGGGTGATGGCCATCGCGCCGGGTATCTTCAAGACCCCCATGCTGGCCGGACTGCCTGAGGACGTGCAGGCGGGACTGGCCGCAGATGTGCCCAACCCGCCCCGTTTGGGTGATCCGAGCGAATACGCGCGGCTCGCCGCCTTTATCGTCGAAATGGGCTATCTCAACGGCGAGGTGATCCGGCTCGACGGGGCATTGCGGATGCGGTGATGCAATCCGAGCGGAACAAGATGGAGGCGGGGGCCTGGTACAGCTGCCTTGATGACGAACTCGAAGAACTGCGGCGGGTTGCGCTTGACGCGGTGCATGCACATAACATGCTGCCCCCCTCGCAGCGGCGTACGCTCAGCGCGCCCCTGTCCAAGCTGTTCGGAGCCCACGGACCAAACTGCCTGATCGAGGCGCAGTTTCACTGTTCCTACGGGCGCAACATCCATCTGGGGGCCGACGTGTTTATCAATGTGGGCTGCGTCATCCTCGACAGCGCCCCCGTGCATATCGGGGATGGAACGATGATCGGGCCGGGTGCGCATATCCTGTGTGCAGATCATCACCGCGATCCGGTGAAGCGGCGGGCAGGTATCGAAATCGCACGCCCTGTGCGGATCGGGGCGGACGTCTGGATCGGCGCAGGCGCACTTGTCCTGCCGGGTATCACGGTCGGGCCGCGTGCAATCATCGGCGCAGGCAGCGTGGTGACAAAGGATGTCGGCGCAGACGAAACCGTGATCGGGGTCGCGGCCCGCACCCGCTAGGCTTGCGCCTTCTCCTCAAGCGCCAGCCATTCCTCCTCTGCCGCATCAAGTTTGGACTGACGTTCGATCAGCGCATCTGTGGCCTTCTGGAACTTCACCGGGTTTTCAGTGAACAGGTTGGGATCGCTCATCAATTCCTGAATTTTATTGATCTCCGCCTCAAGGCGCTCCAACTCGGCAGGCAGGCTCTCAAGGCGGTGCTTTTCGGTAAAGGTCAGACCGGATGCGGGTGCGTTTTCCGGCTTTGACCTCGCCCCGGACGTCTTTGATTTCGCATGGTTTTCAACCTGCTCATCTGCGCCGCGCTGGCTGCGATAATCCGACCAGCCGCCCGCATAGACAACCGCCTTGCCGTCCCCCTCCATCGCGATGGTTGTGACAGCCACCCGATCCAGAAAATCGCGGTCGTGGCTGACCAGCATCACGGTGCCATCATACTGATCAATCAAGTCCTGCAACAGGTCGAGCGTTTCCACATCCAGATCATTGGTCGGCTCGTCGAGCACCAGCAGGTTCGACGGTTTCGCCATGATCTTGGCCAGCAGCAACCGAGCCTTTTCGCCCCCCGACAGCGAGCGGACAGGTGCGCGGGCCTGCGCATCGTCAAACAAAAACTCCTTGAGATAGCCCACCACATGCTTGGGCGTGCCGCGCACCATGACCTGATCGGCCTTGCCGCTGACGCGCATGTCCGGATCGCCCGTCAGGCTGTCCCACAGGGTCATGTCGCCATCAAGTTTTGCACGCGCCTGATCAAACAGCGCGATATCAAGGTTCGTGCCAAGGGTCACAGTGCCCGTATCCGGCTCCATCTGACCCGTCAGAATGTTCAGAATGGTGGTTTTGCCCACGCCGTTGGGGCCAACAAAGGCAATCCGGTCGCCGCGCTGCACGGTCAGGGAAAACGGCGCAGCGATCACCTTTTCACCAAAGGCTTTCGATATATCCTTGGCCTCGATCACCTTGCGCCCCGACTTTTGGCCCGCGCCAAAGGCCATCGCAGCCGTGCCCTGCCGCTTGATCTGGCTGGCGCGTTCGGCGCGCAATTCCTGCAAGGCGCGCACCCGGCCCTGATTGCGTTTGCGCCGCGCGCTGATGCCCTCGACCGCCCACCGGGCCTCGGCCTTGATCTTGCGGTTGAGCTTGTGACGTTGGGTGTCTTCCTCTTCCCACGTGGTGTCGCGCCACGCCTCAAACGCATCAAAACCCTTCTCTTGACGACGCACCATTCCTCTGTCGATCCAAAGGGTTGCGCGGGTCAGTGCACGCAGAAAGGCGCGGTCGTGGCTGATCAGCACGAAACCGGCGCGGGTGGTTTTCAGCTCACCTTCAAGCCAGGCAATCGCCTCGATATCCAGATGGTTGGTCGGCTCATCCAGCAGCATCAAGCCCGGCTCTTCGGCCATCAGCCGGGCCAGGGCCGCGCGGCGACGCTCCCCCCCGGAGGCGGTGGACACAGGGCGGGCGGGGTCAAATTTCAAACCCGCCCCGGCCCGTTCCACCTTGTATAGATCCGACGCATGCAGCCCGTGCATCGCAAAATCACCAAGAGTGGTAAAGCCGGACATATCCGGGTCCTGCTCCATATAGCCAACGGTGATGCCGGGACCGGCGACAATCTCGCCCTTGTCGGGCTCGACCAGACCGCCCATCACCTTCATCAGCGTCGACTTGCCCGACCCATTACGGCCCACAAGGGCCACACGATCGCCGGGCTGAACGACCAGAGACAGGTCGTCAAACACCGGGTCACCTCCAAATGTGAGGGAGATATCGGAAAGCTGAAGAAGGGGTACACGTGCCATGACGCGCAGCTAGTGGGTCAAGACCTCAGGGTCAACCACAGCCCGCCCTTGCCTCTTCTTTTGACCAAAAATACCGCGGGGAGCCCGAGGGGCTGGCCCCTCGGTCCCGCCCTATCCAAGCACAGCCCGCAAAAGCCGTTTGCGCGCGGGTGGGATCGCGCCAATTTCAACGCCCGTAAACACATGCAAGGTGTTGAGTTGATCATCCACAACCGCGTGATCGCTAACCCACCCGCCCATCATCAAATATGTGCGCAACAGGGGTGGCATGCGCAGCATCGCCTTTTTTTCATCCGGCTTGCGGCGCAGGTGGGCCGCGTATCTGAAAACATGGGGAGCCTTGACGCGGGGCAGCCAGTGCTTGGGGGCCAGATGGCGCGCCTTGAGCATCGCAAATGCGTCCAGATAGTCCGCCGTCTCGGTACCTGCAAAGGACGAACAGCCAAACAGTAACGTCACATCATTGGCATCGACATAGGCTGCCATCGCCCCCCACGCGACGCGCAGGATGTCAGGATCGCTCACCTCGGGGGCCACGCAAAAGCGGCCCATTTCAACCAGATTGCCCGCATACCCTTCCAAGGCTGTCAGTTCGTAATACTGCGCGGAATAGCTTTGAGAGATGTCACCGGCCGTCAATGGCATCATCCGAAAACAGCACACAACCGCACCGTCCATCACCCGTCGGATCAGAATATGGACGCAGCGGGCATCAAAGACGTCTCCATCCAGATCGACCCCAAAGCAACGGGCGCGCAGGGCCCGGGCGGCAGCCATGTCATGCGCAGAACAGGCCCGCTCTGCCAGATAACGGCCCTTGGACAGCCCGATCATGTCTCACATCTCCTGCCATGGGCGGTGACACATGACGTATGCCACACCGCGCGTGACACCAAGGTGACAGGCCAGATCAGTTGTCGCCAAAGACGCCGCCTGCCCCGATGCGCCCGATATTGCCAAAGAGCTGGCGAACGATGTTGGTATCGGTCACGCCACTTTCGGTCACACGGCGCGACAGGGATACGACGCGCCCGTCTTCAAGCCCGAACCGTTCGATGTTGGACAACACGCCCTCGTTGTCAAAGCTGACGGCCAGCACCTGACGTTCAACAATCTGGGGGCGGGTGAAGGCAAAAGTCCTGACCCGGCTGCGCACATAGAAATAGTTGCCACCCTCGAGCACGCCGCCCGCAGTCGGGGGTCCGACCAGGTCCTCGACCGAGGCGCGGGTATCGATCCCGACCACCAGTTCCTGAAGCTCCTCTTCGTTGGGAACATAGCCATGGTTGCGAAAGGTGGAGGAACAGCCCGCCAGCGAAAGGGCCAGAACTGCGGCCAGAAGTGGTGTAAAGGTCCGCATCGTGACCCCCCTTTGTTGCGCCGCCCCTTGCTCAGGAGGCGGAGTGCTTTTATCCCGACTTACTAAAAGGTTTCCCCCGGTTCAAGAAACGAAAGCGTCCAGCATGTCAAAGACCCCTCCGTCACGGGCGGCCCTGCGTGTGGCCGACCTGTCCCAGAACAGCGATACCACCTTCGAAGTGACCCCTGACGCCGCCGCGATGGCCGCCATCGCTGACGCGCTCGGGCTCAGCGGGCTGCGCAAGGTGCGCTTTGGCGGGGCGATCTCGGGGCACGGCGCGCGCGACTGGCAACTTGACGGCACATTGGGGGCCACCGTGACCCAACCCTGCGGCGTGACACTGGTGCCTGTCACCACCCGGCTCGATGTGCCCGTGCGCCGCCTGTTCGTGCATGACTTTCGCCCGGATGAGGATGTGGCCGAGGGCGACGAGGTCGAAATACCCGAGGATGACACCATCGAACCCCTTGGCCAGTGGATTGACCCCGAGGCGATCCTGATCGAAGCGCTCAGCCTTTCGGTGCCTGAATATCCGCGCGCGCCGGATGCTGCATTGGGCGAAACGATTCTGAGCGAGCCGGGTGTGGCCCCCCTCACGGACGAGGCCATTCGCCCCTTTGCGGGGCTTGCGGGCCTCAAGGCGCAGATGGAGGACGACGCAGAGGACTGATTTGCCCTTGCACGTAAGGACGGATCGGGTATTTTGCGCCCTTCACGCAATTTTCGGTTGGACATAAGCTAGGCACTTGCCTAAACGCACGTCACACCTGATCAGGATGATCGAAACCGCGCCCCTTTGCCGGGCAACCCAAACCGCGCCCCTTTGCCGGGCAATTTAAACCGCGCCCCTTTGCCGGGCGACCTGACAATCTCGCATCCCCATCGCTTTGCGATGCGGCTCTGCCCAAATCCAAAGGCCCATTCCAATGGCTGTGCAACAGAATAAAGTGTCGAAATCGCGCCGCAACAACCGCCGCGCCCACGACAGCTTGACCGCCGCAAACCCCAACGAATGCACCAATTGTGGCGAGCTGAAACGCCCCCACCACATCTGTGCTGCCTGCGGTCACTATGACGATAACGAAGTCGTCGCCCTGACCGAAGAGATCGATCTGGAAGACGACGCGGCCTGAGTGGATTGAAAGCGACACAGCAAAACACAGCTCAATGACGGCCCCCCCATCCGATACGGCCGACACGAGGTCAGCGCTCGCTTTTCCGATCATACTTTCTGTTGACGCAATGGGCGGGGACGCGGGCCCCGCCGTTGTTGTGTCTGGCTGTGCGACATCTGCACAGATCAACCCTAAACTCGGCTTTATCCTGCACGGCCCCAAAGTCGAGCTTGAACGGCTGGTGGCGCGCCGCAAGGGTCTGGCCGATCGTTGCGAGATTCGCGACACCACAGACGTCGTCACCATGGAAGACAAGCCCAGCCACGTTGTGCGCAATGGCAAGGACACCTCCATGTGGTCGGCCATCGAATCGGTGCGCGCAGGCGAGGCCACCGTGGCCGTCAGTTGCGGCAACACCGGGGCCCTGATGGCCTTGTCGATGATCCGCCTGCGTAAACTGCCCGGCGTGAACCGCCCTGCCATCGCGGTTTTGTACCCCAGCTCGAACCCTCAAGGCTTCAACGTGATGCTGGATGTGGGTGCGGACGTGCGCGCCGATGCCGATGATCTGCTGCGGTTCGCGCTCATGGGCGCGTCCTATGCCCGCAACGGCCTTGACCTGCCGCGCCCCCGCATCGGGCTGCTGAATGTGGGCACCGAAGAACACAAGGGCCGCGCCGAGCTGAAAGAGGCATACGAGCTGATCAAGGATCACGCGGACGCAGCCGATTTCGAGTTTGTCGGCTTTGTCGAGGGCGGCGATATATCGGGTGATATGGCGGATGTTGTCATCACCGACGGATTTACCGGCAATGTGGCCATCAAGACCGGCGAAGGCACCGCGACCCTGATTGGCGAACGGTTGCGCGAAGCCTTCAAATTCTCGCCCCTGTCGCGCCTCGCCTCACTGCTGGCCTTTACCTCGCTGCGCCGCCTCAAAAAGCGGATCGATCCGCGCCGGGTCAATGGGGGCGTGTTCCTTGGCCTCAATGGCACGGTTGTCAAATCGCACGGGGGCGCAGATGCTACGGGTGTGTCGGCCGCCATCAAGCTTGCGGCCCAATTGGCCGAACTCGGCTTTAACGATAAACTGGCCGCGCGCGTCGCCAAAGTGACCCCGCAGACCGAGGAGAGCGAAACATGACCTTGCGTGCTGTTGTGCGCGGTGTCGGGCATTATCTGCCTGCGCGCGTGGTCGAAAACTCCGAATTTGAGGCCACGCTTGAGACCACGGATGAATGGATTCGGGCGCGCTCGGGCATTGAGCGGCGCCATTTCGCCACTGACACCGACACCACATCGTCGATGGCAACCGCCGCCGCTCAGGCCGCGTTGGCCGATGCAGGCATGGATGTGGATCATATTGACGCCATCGTTCTGGCAACCTCGACCCCCGATCTGACATTCCCCTCGGCGGCCACGATGGTGCAGGCCCAACTGGGCATGACGCACGGCTTTGCCTTTGACATTCAGGCGGTCTGTGCCGGGTTTGTCTATGCGCTGACCAATGCCAACGCGCTGATCGTGTCCGGTCAGGCCAAACGGGTGTTGGTCATCGGGGCCGAGACATTCTCCAAAATCATGGACTGGACGGACCGCGCCACCTGCGTGCTGTTTGGCGACGGCGCGGGCGCGCTGGTGCTTGAGGCACAAGAGGGTGCCGGAACCGCGCAGGATCGCGGTATTCTGGCCACCGACCTCAATTCGGACGGGCGTCACCGCGACCTTTTATATGTGGATGGGGGCGTCAGCACCGGCACCAGCGGCTATCTGCGGATGCAGGGCAATCAGGTGTTCCGCCATGCGGTCGAAAAATTGGCCAGCACCGCCCATACGGCCATGGACCGCGCAGGCGTTACAGCAGATGACGTCACATGGATCGTGCCCCATCAAGCCAATATCCGCATCATCCAGGGCACTGCCAAAAAGATGAAGGTGCCGATGGAGCGCGTCGTGGTCACCGTTCAGGATCACGGCAACACCTCGGCGGCTTCGATCCCGTTGGCGCTGTCGGTGGGGCGCGCACGCGGACAGATCAAGGACGGCGATCTGATCGTGACCGAAGCGATCGGAGGGGGGTTGGCCTGGGGTGCGGTGGTCCTGCGCTGGTAGCCGGGGGGTGCGCATTATGCTGCATCTCCGCAAAATTCCCGCCGAGATTGCATATTTCGTCGATTGCCCAAGCCATTGATATTGACTCGGAATTTCCCCTCCACTTATGCTTCAGCAAAGGGGAGTTCACATGACTGACAAGACTTTGACGCGAATGGACCTGAGCGAAGCGGTATTTCGCGAGGTGGGTTTGTCGCGGAACGAAAGCGCGCAATTGGTTGAAAGCGTGCTGGATCACATGTCTGATTCGCTGGTGAAGGGCGAGCAGGTCAAGATTTCATCCTTTGGCACATTCTCGGTACGCGACAAGTCGGCCCGTATCGGTCGCAACCCCAAAACGGGCGAAGAGGTGCCGATCAATCCCCGCCGGGTTCTGACCTTCCGCCCCTCGCATCTGATGAAAGATCGTGTGGCCAGCGGCAACAAGTCCTGAGCTGATGTCAAAATCCGCAGACGCCTTTCGCACCATCTCTGAAGTGGCTGACTGGTTGGGTGTGCAAACCCACGTGCTGCGGTTCTGGGAAAGCAAGTTTACCCAGGTCAAACCCGTCAAACGCGCTGGTGGGCGGCGGTATTACCGCCCCGCCGATATGCTTCTTCTGGGCGGCATCCGCAAATTGCTGCATGATGACGGGCTGACCATCAAAGGCGTCCAGAAAATCCTGCGCGAAGAGGGCATGGCCCATGTCTCGGACATGTCCAAGGCCCTGGACGAGGAAACCGAGGCGCAGCTCGACAGCGATCTTGTGGCCCGTGCGGAGGATGATATCCCCCCTGCCCCGGCCCCAAGCGCACCGCCGCCGATCTCGCGCGAACCGACCGAGGCCAACGCGGCCTTTCTGTCCGAAACCGTGCTGTCCCCCGCGCCGGTGGAGCCACCCAAAGTGGACACGCCACCGCCCCCAACCATGCCCGACGTGTTGGCCGAACCCGTGCCACCGGCCGCGCCGACCCCACGTGCCGATCCGGCACCAGCAGCGGATGTCGCGCCACCTGCGCAGCCCGATCCTGTCACGCCGCCCGAGGACCCAACACCCGAGCCCGCCGCCCCTGACGCTGATATGGACCCGGTACCGCCAACCCCGATCCCCGCAGATATGGAACCGGAGGCACCAGCAGTACCGCTTGACCCGCAGCCGGAACCGATCGCGGCCAGTGCACCCGAACCTGCCCCAGTGGTCGTCCCCGAGGTTGACCCCGAGCCCGCGCCAGACCCTCAGATGGCACCAGAGGCTCCCTCCGGACCTGCCCCTGCTGAAACGCACACCCTGCCCTCTTTCCTGACTGAACCGCTTGCGCCCGTGCCCACAAGCCCGCTCGCGCGTGTCGTGGATGTGCCCGACGATGCGGACCCGGCCAGCTATGAGGTTGCGCCCTCTGCGCTGACCCGTGTGAGCCAGATTGATCGGCTCAGCCCCGATCAGATCAGCGCGATCCGCCCCCTTGTCGCCCAGCTGTCCGCACTGCGCGATCAGATGGTGGGCACCCGCACCGACGCCCCCTAAGCCAAGAACGCCCATCCGTGCCAATTCCCCCTTGCCCCCGGCCAAAATTCGGTTATGACACGGGCAAAGTCGGGCTATGGCGCAGCCTGGTAGCGCGTCCGTCTGGGGGACGGAAGGTCGCAGGTTCGAGTCCTGCTAGCCCGACCATTTACAACGGCTTCCGCGCTACGGGGCCACGCATCACCGCCCTGAAAGCCAACGATATCGAGGGGACGGGATGACTGGCGTACTTGCAGACACACATCTGAAGACCATGATCGCGCACGACGAAATTACGGCGGATGTGGCGGTCACCGATGCACAGGTGCAGCCCGCGAGCCTTGATCTGCGCCTTGGCCACGTGGCCTATCGCGTGCGCGCCTCGTTTCTGGCCGGGCATGGGCGCACCGTCACGGATCGTCTGGCCGAATTCGAAATGCACCGGGTCGATCTGTCAGACGGGGCCGTCCTTGAAAAAGGGTGTGTCTATGTCGTCCCGTTGATGGAGCGGCTGGACCTGCCCGACGGCATCCAGGCGGTCGCCAACGCCAAAAGCTCGACCGGGCGGCTGGATCTGCTGACCCGGCTGATCACCGATGGCGGGGCCGAATTTGATCGGATTGCGCCGGGCTATCAGGGGCCGCTTTATGCTGAAATCTGCCCGCGCTCGTTCTCTGTGCTGGTGCGGCCCGGCATGCGCCTGAACCAGATCCGGTTTCGCGCGGGCCAAGCGGTGTTGGGTGACGACGAACTGAACGTCCTGCACGCCGAGATGCCGCTGGTCGATGGCACGGCGGTGATCGACGAGGGGCTCGGCTTTTCCGTCGATCTGCGTCTGCCCGACACCACGCTGGTTGGTTACCGCGCCAAGCCGCACACGGGCGTCATCGATCTGGACAGGATCGGACATTATGACCCCACCGAATTCTGGGAAGAGGTCCACAGCGGCGATGGTCACATCATTCTGGACCCCGGTGCCTTCTATATTCTGGTGAGCCGCGAGGCGGTCCACATCCCGCCCGATTATGCCGCTGAAATGGCCCCCTACCTTGCCATGGTGGGTGAATTCCGGGTCCATTACGCAGGCTTTTTCGACCCCGGCTTTGGGCACGACCCTGCGGGTGGGGCCGGGTCGCGCGGTGTGCTTGAGGTGCGCTGCCATGAGGCCCCGTTCGTGCTGGAACATGGCCAGATCGTGGGTCGGCTGATCTACGAGCGTATGAAGGCGCGCCCGGCCCAGATGTATGGTGCAGGGATCGCCTCAAACTATCAGGGTCAGGGCCTGAAGCTCTCCAAGCACTTTGCCACGCCGCGCTAGGCCGGGTCGCCTGCCTCGGGGGGGGGCACGTTGACCTCGCTTTCGTTGGGCGTGTCCCGCTTGAAGATACGCTTGCCCGCCGACTGGATCGAGGCAAAGGCATCTTCGGCCATGAACCCGGACAGGAATGCGATAAAGGCAACCGTATAGGGGCTGAGTTCAACGTCATTGGCTGTTCCCCCGCCTTGGGTCAGGGCCAGCATGCCCGCCCCCGAAAACAGAAAGATCGCGATGGCGGCGGCAATCCCTTCGCCCACATTCACGAACAGGCGCGACAGGGTCAGGGTATCGGCGTGCACCGAAGAATAGTATCGGCGCGAGAACGCGACCACGGTGCCCAGCCCCCCTGCCGCAATCGTCACAATCAGGGTAAGGAAGATGGTGGGAAAGCTGACCAGCCGCATCAACACGTCCGGGATCAGAGGGATGTTCATCGACAGAGCCGCCAGCCGGGCGCGGGTCACGGACCCGATCGGCAGCACCTGGCGCAGCGCCATGATGCGCTCGTCATGCTGCCCCCGCTGCGCCTCAAGCGCCGTAATCTGGTTTTTGACGACATCGCGTTCTTGTTGCAGATCATGCGAGGCCTTGTTCGTGCGCTCAAGGGCGGCAAGCAAGTCATCCAGCTTGAGCCGTGACGCATTGGCCAGCGTGGTGAAGGCATCGCGGCTGTCCGCATCAAGGTCGGCGTCCCCGATCCCCTCCTCGACCACACTGATCAACGAGGTGACACGGGTATGCGGGCCAAGGCCGGTCTGGTTGAACACAAGCTCGTATTTGCTGCGCGCCGGGGCTTGCAGGGCGTATTGATACTCGGTCAGGTCCGCCACGATCAGGTCCGCCTGCACCCGCAGCGTCTCGCGGTCTCGGTTGATCGGGCCGTATGACAACAGGATCCGCGCCTCGTAATCGGCCACCTGTTCGCGCAGGTCGCGCAGGCTGCCGGCCAGTTGCAGCTTGGCATATTCGAGGTTCTGCTCGCGGCGCAGGATAAAGATCATGTTGTCGATATCCGCATCCTGTCCGGCGGCCGCGGTATCGCCTTCGATCTGGGTGCGCATCGGTTCGCTCTGCCATGCAGTGCGATAAATATAGCTGCCAAAGCCAAGCGTGACGAGCATCACAAACAACACATAAAGGGTAACGACCGTCACCCCCAAAGAAAGAGAGCCTACACGGTTTCCTGTCGTGTCATCGCCCATAGCTTAAATCCCCCACTTTATAGCAACGGGGTTACGCTAGGGCACGACCTGTGGTGGATCAACGGGGGTTTTCCTGACCGTGTTGAGATCGGGTCAGCTCCGATTGTTCTGGGCACGGGCCTGTTTGGCAGCCCGTCGGGCCGCGCGCACCTGCCGGATTTCCGCTTGGGTCGGCGGCGCATCATCCTCGATATCAAAGCTTTCAGCCATCTGGTTTTGCGGCTGGCGGACGCGGTTTTGTGCAGGGGGGTGTCCCGATTTCCGGCCCCGTCCGATGCGGTTCACGCCCGCATTGATCCCTGAATTGATCGCTTTGCGCATGATGATGCGCATGACCATGTTGATGATCTGATTGGCATTCATGGCACTGCTCCTGCCCTGTTCGGCGTCCTGTGCATTCAATATAGCATCAAATGCGGCGAATTTCAGGCCCGTGGGGGCTCTAATCCTCAAAAAGCTCGGATTGGCCTTCGGTGTCTTCGGTCTCTTCTTCGGTCTCGGGGCCGGGGATCGTGCCGGGTGGTGGGCGGTTTTCCAGCAATCCGGCGGCGCGCAACTCCTTTAGGCCCGGCAAATCGCGCGCGTTCTCAAGGCCAAAGTGATCAAGGAAAGATTGCGTGACCACAAAGGTCACAGGCCGCCCTGGGGTCATCTTGCGCCGCCCAAACCGGATCCATTCCAGTTCAAGCAGTTGGTCCACCGTGCCGCGGCTGACGGACACGCCGCGGATCTCCTCGATCTCGGCGCGGGTAACGGGTTGGTGGTAGGCGATGATCGCAAGGGTTTCGATGGCCGCACGGGACAACTTGCGCGTCTCGACCGTTTCCTTTTGCATCAGAAACCCAAGGTCGGCGGCCGTGCGGATCGCCCAGGCATCACCGATCTTCATCACCTGCACGCCGCGCCCCTCATAGCGTTTGCGCAAGTAAACCAGCGCCTCCGCCGGGTCGCAGCCATGAGGCATCCGCGCCTCAAGTTCGCGCACGGTGATGGGTTCCGCCGTGGCAAACAGGATCGCCTCGATCATGCGTTCCTGTTCCGCCATCGGGGGGGCTTCAAACAGGCTTTCTTCTTTTTCTTCAAGTGCTTCTGTCACGAGGCTCATCTCTTTTACGCAATTGGATCGGGGCAAAGGTCTCGGTTTGGCGGATTTCAAGGTGACCTTCCTTGACCAGCTCCAGCGACGCGGCAAAAGTGGCCGCAGTAGCAGAACGGCGTTTGACCGGGTCTATCTCCCAGCCCTCGGGCAGATAGGACAGGATATCAGTCCACTCCCCCGCATAGCCGATCAGACCGCGCATCCGATCCAGCGCCTGTTCCATCGTGAACACCGCGTCGCGGTCCATCACGAAGGGGCGGAATTCGTCGCGGGTGCGGATACGCGCATAGCCTTGCATCAGATCAAGCAGAGTCGCGGAATAGGTCACCTTGCGCACCCGCGTGACCATCTCGGACTGGCCGCGCGCAAAGAAATCACGGCCCAATTGGTCGCGCGCCATCAGTCGCGCAGCGGCGTCCCGCATCGCCTGCAAGCGTTCAAGTTGGAATGCCAGATGGGCGGCCAGTTCTTCGCCCGATGGCCCCTCTTCGGTCGGATCGGGCGGCAGAAGCAGGCGGGATTTGAGGAAGGCGAGCCAGGCCGCCATCACCAGATAGTCGGCGGCCAGTTCGAGCCGCAACTGCTTCGCTTTTTCGACAAAGGCGAGGTATTGATGGGCGAGTTGCAGCACCGAAATCTTGCGCAGATCGACCTTTTGGGTTCGCGATAGGGTCAAGAGCAGGTCCAGCGGCCCCTCGTACCCGTCCACGTCAATGATCAGCGCCTCGGCAGCAAGGCGGTCGGCAACCGACACGCTGTCTTCTTCAAAGCTGTCTTCAGCCATGCCTGCTCATCGTCACACGTCCCCGCCCAAAAGCGCCTCAAGTTCGGCGTTCAGGTCGACAATGTCAATGTCATCAGGGGTGCGCCGGGCGGCCAATGCGGCCTCGGCACGGCGTTGCGCGGTGTCACTCATGGGCCCTGCTGCGTTGGCAGAGGTGATTCGGCTGGCAAGCGGCGCATTGCAATGCAGGATCACATCGCAGCCCGCCTCCAACGACCGGCGCGCAATTTGATCAACCGTGCCACGCAGCGCCTTCATCCCGATATCATCCGTCATTATCAGCCCGTCAAAGCCGATCTCGTCGCGGATCAGGGTCATCGTGTCGCGCGACAGGGTGGCGGGCACCTCGTCCACGGCCTCGTAGACCACATGGGCAGTCATCCCCATCGGCAGGTCGTTGAGTGCACGGAAAGGGGCAAAATCAGTCTCGCGCAGGGTATCAAGGCTTACATCCACACGCGGCAGATCATAGTGGCTGTCGAGATCGGTACGTCCATGGCCCGGGATGTGCTTGAGCACCGGCAATACGCCCCCATCCAGCATGCCGTTGGCCGCGGCCCGCCCAAGAAGCGCAATGTCAGCAGGCGAAGTGCCATAGCAGCGGTTGCGCAGGAAATCATGGGTCTGTTTGACGATGATATCGACCATTGGCGCGCAATTGCTGTCGATGCTGAGTGCTTTAAGTTCGTACGCTATATGTCTGTGGCGCAAGTACATTGCGCGTTCAGCGTTGTCTCCGGCCCGCTGCACAAAGTCGAGCGGTGGCAGATGTTCTGTCCAGGTGGGTCCACGCAGGCGCTGTACGCGCCCCCCTTCCTGATCAATGGTGATCGGGGCGTCACGGCCCACAGCATCGCGCATCTCACAGCACAACCCATAGACCTGATCAGGCGTGTCGATATTGCGGGCAAACAGGATGAACCCAAACGGATCCGCTTCACGAAAGAACGCCTTTTCATCGATGCTGAGCGTCAGCCCATCCGCGTCGAGAATGGTCGCGCCAAAATTCATCGTGTGACGACCGGGATGCAATCCGCGCCTTCGGCGACAAGTGCCGAACAGAACCGACGCGCGTCGCTGAGGTCGGCAAAGCCATGGGCGCGCAGGCGGTAAAAGGTGCGCCCGCCCGATTGAGCCTGCTGCACGATCCGGTCCTTGCCCTTGAGGTAGTCGCCAAAGCGGCCTTGCATCTTGTCCCACTGTTCGCGCGCAATCTCGGGGCTGTCGAACGCGCCAAGCTGGACCAGACGGGTGCCCGTGGGAATCGTCGTCGCATCAAGGTCTTGCGTGCCTTGCGCTTCGGCAATAGCCGCGACAGGCACAACCACGGCGGGGGCAGTTTTGGGGCGCAATTGGGGACGTCTGGATTGGGACGGCCCGGGGCCTGTGACGGTCGGCGCGGGCGCTGTCACGGTGGGAACGGGTATGTCGGCGGCGGCAACACGTGCCGGGTCCGCCGCGATGGGGTCCGCCTCAATCGGGTCGGTATCGATCGCATCGACCCCGGCGGTAAGCTGGTTCACCAGGTCCTCAACACTGTCCGTCGCCAGAACGTCACTTGGCGCGGCCTCAAGGCTGGCAGACACATTCAACGGTTCGGGCTGTTGCACAGGGGCCACCGTTTCAGCCGTCATTGGCAAGTCTTCGTCGCTCAGATCCATGGGGCGCGGTGCCAGAACAAGCCGATCCACGGGGCCGGATGCTTCACCGACAGCAGCCACTTCATTCACGGCAAGGCCGGTGTTCTGGGCCAGTTGTCCACCCGGCTCACTGGGACGGATACGCATTTCACCCTCGGCCGCACGCACCACCGGAATACCCGAGACATCGCGCATCACCAGCTTGTACCCCCAGACCGATACGCCCGCGATCAGCGCCAGAGACACGGCGGCCCCGGCCAGATTAGTCAGGTTCTTCAGTGGATTGGAGGGCGTTTCTGAAGCTGTATTGGGGGATGTATATCCCACGTGACCCACATGGTGGGTGAACTGCATATCTGCCATCTGTGCCTCGTTGTCCGCGCCGATACGTGCCCGCGCAGATCATCTGATTGTGGGTGCGCCCGAAAGAGGCGCAAGGGGAAGTCGGTGCCTGTTGTGCCCCTTTTGGCGGGGCTAACGCAGCTCTTTGGCTGGTTCTACGCCAAGAATATCAAGGCCAGCCGCAATTACAACGGCGCAGGCACGCGCAAGGGCGATTTTTGCCTGCGAGGTGGCCGCGTCCTCCTGCAGGAAGCGTAACGAAGCCACGTCGTTGCCCCGGTTCCACAGCCCGTGGAAGGTGCCCGCCAGGTCATAAAGGTAGAAGGCAACCCGGTGCGGTTCATTGCTGCGCGCCGCCGTTTCGACCAGCCGGGGCCATTCGGCGAGCTTGGCCGCCAGCGCCAGTTCCGCATCGTGATCGAGTTTGGACAGGTCGGCCTGCGCAAGCGTTTCATCATCCACCGCGACCCCCGCAGCCTCGGCCTTGCCCAGAACGGACGTCACCCGGGCAAAGGCGTATTGGACGTAGAACACCGGGTTTTCGCGGCTTTGTTCCAGCACCTTGTCGAAATCGAAATCCAACGGTGCGTCGTTCTTGCGGGTCAGCATATGGAAGCGGGTCACGCCCGGCCCCACCTGATCGACCACATCGCGCAGGGTCACAAAGGTCCCTGCCCGTTTGGACATCTTGAAGGGTTGGCCGTTCTTGAACAGCTTGACCAGTTGGGTCAGCTTGATGTCGAGCGGGACCGTGCCCCCCGACAGTGCGCTGACAGCCGCCTTCATCCGTTTGACATAGCCGCCATGATCGGCCCCGAACACGTCAATCAGCGCATCAAAGCCCGTCGTGCCATCCGGGTTCTTCCGCGTGATCTTGTCATAGTGGTAGGCGATGTCGGGCGCGAAATAGGTCCACGCCCCATCGGATTTCATCACTGGCCGGTCCACATCGTCGCCGTGATCGGTCGATTTGAACAGCGTCTGCTCGCGTGGCTCCCAATCCTCGGGCTTCTTGCCCTTGGGCGGTTCCAGCACACCTTCATAGATCAGCCCTTTGGCGCGCAGATCATCCAGCGCCGCTTCGATCCGGCCCGTGCCATAGAGCGACTTTTCGGAATAGAACACGTCCATCTCGACGCCAAGCGCTTTGAGGTCGGCGCGGATCAGGTCCATCATCGCTTCGGTCGCGTAGTCGCGCACCTCGTCCAGCCAGAATTGTTCACCCTTGTCGACAAACTTGTCGCCGACCTTCTCTTTCAGTGCTTGGCCGACCTCGATCAGGTAGTCACCCGGGTAGGTGCCATCGGGAAAGGCGACCTCCTGCCCGTGCGCCTCAAGATAGCGCAGGTACACGGAGCGTGCGAGCACATCGACCTGAGCGCCGCCATCATTGATATAGTATTCGCGTGTCACATCGTGGCCGGCAAAATCCAGCAGCGAGGCCAGTGCATCGCCGAACACAGCACCGCGCGTATGCCCCACATGCAGCGGCCCGGTGGGGTTGGCCGAGACATATTCGACATTCACCCGTTTGCCCGCGCCCATGTCAGAGCGGCCAAAATCAGTGCCCTTCGCCAAAATGGCCCCCACGACCCCCTGCCAGACGCTTGGTGCCAGCCGCAGATTCAGGAACCCCGGCCCGGCCACCTCGGCGCTGGTGATGCGCGGATCATTTGCCAACCGGGCGGCAAGGGTTTCGGCAATATCGCGCGGCTTCATCCCCGCAGGTTTGGCCAAAACCATCGCCGCGTTCGTTGCCATATCGCCGTGGGCCGCATCCCGCGGCGGCTCCACTGCGACGTTGTCAGTCGACAGTCCCTCGGGCAGCACGCCCTCTGCCACCATGGCGGCAAGGTCGGACAGCACAAGGGCGCGGATATCGGCGAAAAGGTTCATAGTCTTCTTATCTTGAACGGTGTTGAAGTGCGTGTATCAACTATAAGTGCAAGGTCAACGCCAAGATTTACGGTCACAAATGTCTTATGAAGTCGCATTCACCGCAATTCTGCTTGTTTCGCTCGGGTTCTGTATCGGCATTCTGTCGGCGCTGAATGTAACCCGGGGTACGCCCGGCTCACTACCCGTCGAAGAAGTACAGGCCGAACAGAGCCTGAAATTCGCGGGTGTCTTCCTGATTGGGCTGAGTGCGGCTTTGGTCCAGTCGGTGTATCTGGGCTTTCAGTTCAAGAATGACTGGAACACAAACACATATTTCGCGCAGTTCCTTTATATGCTGTCGATCGGCTATGCGGCATTCGTCGCCCTTTTGATGCTCGGGCGGTGGCGGCGCAGGATTTCACTGGCCGCCTATATCGGCCATGTGTCACTTTCGGCGATCCTGATAATCCTGGGATCGGCCTGCATGTTCGTGGTGTTTGGACTGGTGCACACGCGCGAAGAAGGTCCTGTTTGAAGAAGGTCCTGTTTACAGTGACGAGGCGATGTATTTCTCTGCCGTGACGTTTTCGACCCTGGGCTTCGGCGATATCAAGCCTCAAGAGGGTCAATCGCGGTTCGTCGCCTCGTTTGGCGCAATTCTTGGCAATGTTCATCTGGCGCTGTTCGCAGCGGCCGCATTTGCGACACTGAGGGTCGAACCCGATCCCTAGCCGACCAGAGCCGTCACGGTACCCAGAACGATCAGTATGGCAAGGATGCGAAATGCGTTCTTGTCCATGGAGATAGCCCAGTTGCGCACATTCGACGCTACACGTTCATCCGTGCTCAGTGATGCAGTGGTTTTTCTGTTCATGGCACCTCTTTAAAACTCTTTCGAGCTTTTGGGATATCGGATCATACTGTTGCTTAATATATGATGAAAAACTGACAAAATTCAACTTGTATCGGCCATCAATCGCGCATGTTCCTGCAAGGCGTAGCGGTCCGTCATGCCCGAGATATAGTCCGACACCGCCCGCGCGAGCGCCGTTTTGTCGCCCCCCGTGGCGTGGCGGCGCCATTCCGGGGGCAGCAGGTCGGGTTGCCCCATGAACAACGGGAACAGATCTTCGACCACCTGGGTGACCTCGGCGCGTTTTTCCATGACGCTTGGGGCGCGGTACATATTGGTGAACAGGAATGCGCGGATGTCTTGCAGGTCCGCCCAAAGGCGGTCGGAAAACCGGATCACGGGGCGACCGAGATGGCGGATATCCTCGACCGATTGCGCCCCGCTTGTGGCCAGCAAATCGCCCGAGGTTGCGACCACATCGCTGACCATCTGCCCAAAGACCCGGCGCAAGGCTTCGTGGCGGCGTCGCATGGGGTCGAGGGTCCCATATTGCGCATCCACCTCGGCGTAGGCCGTGCCAATCATTGGCAGGTGCAGGATATCATCCTCATCAAACAGGCCAGCCCGCAGCCCGTCATGCAGATCGTGGTTGTTATAGGCGATATCGTCGGACAAGGCCGCCACCTGCGCCTCGGCACTGGCATGGGTGTCCAGTTCCAGATCATACAGCGCGTTATATTCGGCCAGCGCAAAAGGCAGTTCACCGGTGACGGGGCCATTGTGTTTGGCGATGCCCTCAAGGCATTCCCACGTCAGGTTCAGCCCGTCAAAGTCGGCATAGTGACACTCAAGCTGTGTGACGATCTTGATGGCCTGGGCGTTGTGGTCAAAGCCGCCATAGGGGGTCATCAACGCCTGCAACGCATCCTCGCCGGTGTGCCCGAACGGCGGGTGGCCCAGATCGTGGGCCAGTGCGATGGCTTCGGTCAGGCAATCGTGCAGCCCCAACGCCCCTGCAATCGTGCGCGCCACCTGCGCCACCTCGATCGAGTGGGTCAGGCGCGTGCGATAATAATCGCCCTCATGTTCGACAAAGACCTGCGTCTTGTGCTTGAGCCGCCGGAAGGCCGAGGCATGAATGATCCTGTCCCGGTCGCGCTGAAAACACGAGCGAAAGGGCAACTCTGTCTCCGGCACACGCCGTCCCCGGGCACGCGCAGGATCAGAGGCAAAGGGCGCAGTCATGTTGCTGATCCTTGTCGCCTGTTCCAATGATCCATATATTGCACGTGCAGCGCGATTGAAACCGCCGCACCTGCAATCAGTGATCGGAGCCGACAGATGCAATTGCCCCCCACCGTCACATCCCGTGCGTTTGAACGATTGGCTGAAATCGGGGCCGCAGATCAGGGTCAGGCCCTGCGCATCGCGGTTGAGGGGGGCGGATGTTCCGGCTTTCAGTACGAGATTGCGCTGGATCAGCCCAAAGAGGATGATCTGATCCTCGAAGGCTCCGGCCAGAAGGTCGTGGTGGACGCGATCAGCCTACCCTTCCTGTCCAACGCCACTATCGACTTTTCCGAAGAGCTGATCGGCGCGCGTTTTGTAATCGAAAACCCCAACGCGACCAGTTCATGTGGCTGTGGCACATCCTTTTCGATGTAACGCCTCAGGCGGGCACGGCCCGCGCGAATTGTTCAAAGAAGGCGGCAAAATGGGGCGAGGACGCCTCGCTGATCCGCAATGTGGCTCCTGCATCCGGGTCCAGCATGTCATATAGGCCCGCCTGCATCTGACCCCAATCGGCACTTCGTGCATCCGCGAAACTCAGCAGTGCGGCCGACATCGGGCGCAGCGCCCCTGCCGCCGGAACCGGGCGTTGAAACAAGGTCCGCCCTCCGGGCACGGCGCGGGCCATCTGGTCCTGACCCGCCGTGGCGCAGGCCCAGTTGGCCACCAGATATTCGTGATAATCATCTGACAGCGGCGCATCGCCGTCTTGCCTGACGTCAAACCCATCAACGGTCTGGCGCACCGCCGCTTCCCATACCGGGTTTGCGGCCTGGCCAGCCTGACGCATGGCCACACAGACTTCGGCCAGCAAATCCATGTTCTGATCCAGATGCGCAAGAATGCCCGCATATTCCAGGCTGACCAGCGCCCGGGCATCAAGGCCAGGGTCCTTGCGCCCGTATTCGGACAGATAGAACACGATATGGGTCAACTCATAGGCCGCCTTTTTGTTGGGCAGTGCAAAGGTGGCCGGGCGATTGATAAAGGCGTGCAGACGCTCATCCAGCGCCGGATCGGCCGCCGCCGTGCGCACGCCGCGCCGCGCCAGCAGGCGGCGCGCTTCGGCGCGTTGCAGATCGCTCAGCTCGGCTTCGGGCAGGCCCTGTTTGGCCACCCACCCACACAGCCGTTCCATCTGCGCGCCGGCAACGCCAAGGTCTTCGAGGTCGAGACCAATAGACAACAGGAAGCGGTAATATTGAGGAAAGAATTGCAGCCGCTCGCTCAGACTGGCGTAAAAGGCCAGATGCGGGGTCAGCGCCTCTGGGGACACGCGCGTGCCGGTGCATTCCAGAATATTGAGCAGTTCGGCGTTCTCTTTCAGCCAGAACACATCATCCTGAATACGGCGATGGCGCGCGAACCCGTCGATAAGGGCATCAGTTCGCTCGGCCAGACGCTGGCGGCGCGGCGGGACGTTGAGGGCAATGACATTTGACATGTAGGTTGTCCTTTTCTTTGCAATATTGCGTCCCGCCGCGGCAGCGACGTTTACGAGCCCGACGAGAAGAGACCGGTCACCGCACCGTCCGTTACAGTGCCCGTGACAGGGGCCGAGCCGGAGGAAAACATCTCGGTCGCATCCCCAGCACTGGCATCCGACGTGGTCGGGGCGGAGCCGGACGAGAACATGTGCGTCGCATCACCCGTCGTCGCATCCGAAGCGGTCGGCGCAGACCCGGAGGAGAACATTTCAGTGGCATCCCCCGCCGTGGCATCGCTGGCCATGGGGGCCGAACCGGACGAGAACATGTGCACGGCGTCGCCCGCGGCAGTGTGCGCCGTTGTCGCCGTCGAGCCGGAAGAGAACATCTCGACCGCATCCCCTGAGCTGGCGTCGCTGGCCATCGGCGCAGACCCCGAAGAGAACATCGAGATCGCATCCCCCATCAGCACATCACTCGCCGTGGGCGCAGAACCGGAGGAAAACATTTCAGTCGCATCGCCGCAGTGCAGGCCGTCGATTTCAGTGATAATGGTGGAGAAAGAAACTTTACGTTGAGCAGTCATGTTGAGGTCCTTTTCATCTCTTGGTTGTGACCCTTCAACCATTGCTCGTTAAAAGTGTGTTGCGAAACACAAATTCGCCTTAGGCGTGTTTTACCGCAGCTTATCCACATTAAGATCGCCTCGGAAGTTGCTGAGGTCAGGCCGGATGTTGCCAGCCGACTGGGGGCAAAAAAAATTTGCCCACAGCCCCGATTTCTCATGGATCTAGAACGGCTCGACCAGAATCAGCCTCAAGGCACCCCGAATCAGATCCTTGAAAAAGCGTTCACAGACCGCGCGGCGCAGCCTGCTTGCGATCCCCGAACGGATCGGTCACATCTGGATTATCAGGCAGCGGAGGCTCTCCATGAAAATCGCGACGTTCAACATCAACGGGATCAAAGCGCGTGCCGAGGCGCTGCCGCGCTGGCTCGATGCGGCACAGCCCGACGTGGTGCTGATGCAGGAGATCAAATCCGTAGACGAAAATTTCCCCCGAGAGTTGTTCGAAGACCGGGGATATAACGTCGAAACCCATGGGCAAAAGTCGTTCAACGGGGTCGGCATTCTGTCCAAACTGCCGCTGGAAGACATGAGCCGCGGCCTGCCCGGCGATGAGAGCGACGAACAGGCCCGCTATATAGAGGCCACGGTGATGGGTGAAAGCCAAGCGGTCCGCCTGTGCGGTCTCTACCTGCCCAACGGCAATCCGGCACCGGGGCCAAAATACGACTACAAACTGGCCTGGATGGAGCGGTTGCGCCTGCGCGCGCTGGAATTGCTGGCCGAAGAAACACCGTTTCTGATGGCGGGCGATTACAACATCATCCCGCAAGCCGAAGATGCCAAACGGCCCGACGCCTGGCGCGAGGACGCATTGTTCCGGCTGGAGAGCCGCACCGCCTATCGTCGCCTGATCAACCTCGGGCTGACCGAAGCCTTTCGCGCACGCAGCCTCGGGCCGGGTCACTATTCATTCTGGGACTATCAGGCGGGCGCTTGGAACCGCGATGACGGCATCCGTATCGACCATTTCCTGATGTCCCCTGCTTGCGCGGACATGATGACCGACTGCCAGATCGACAAACAGGTCCGCGCCGAGGAAAAACCCTCCGATCACGTGCCGGTCTGGATTGATCTGGCGGCCTAAGCCTCCAGTTCAGCGTCCCAATAGAGGAAATCCATCCAGCTTTCGTGCAGGTGGTTGGGCGGGAACTTGCGGCCCATATTGCGCAACTCTTCGGCGGCGGGCTGGCGGGGTGGCTTGCGCAGCCCCATGCCGGTGCGATGCAGCGGTTTGGACCCTTTGCGCAAGTTGCAGGGCGAACAGGCCGCCACCACGTTTTGCCAGCTTGTCACGCCCCCGCTGGCGCGCGGCACCACATGGTCAAAGGTCAGATCGCCCCGCGCCCCGCAATACTGGCAGCGAAATTCGTCCCTCAGAAATAAATTAAAGCGCGTGAAGGCCACGCGCTTTTGAGGTTTGACATAGTCTTTGAGGACGACAACCGACGGTATCCTGATTTCGGTACTCGGGCTTCGCACCACTTCATCATATTCGGCGACGATATCCACCCTGTCGAGCCAGGCCGCCTTGATCGCCTCCTGCCAGGGCCATAGCGACAGCGGGTAGTAACTGAGCGGTCGATAATCCGCATTCAGCACCAGCGCCGGGTGATGCCTGAGCGCGCCAGAACTGCGCACAAAATCTGTTCTGAAATCGCCGTCCATCTCGCGTGACTCCATCCTTGCCCGGTCCGCCAAAACTGACACCAGAGCGGGGAGCCGCCCCAGCCTTATATCGCGACTATATCTTGTGGAAACCGATCTGCAAGAGCGCAGTCCACCACGACATGTCGCATGTTGGATAGGGCGCTTGCGTAACAGGCAAGTGACGCATGACCTCTGGCGGCCTGGGCCAAGAAAAAGCGCCGCATGTATCAAAGGTAAGGAATACACCACTCGCCTGCGACGCCATCACGGCGCAAGATAGGCGCAATTCAAGGTGGATGCCCTTTCGACGTCATTATCGTCAATGTGATCGATCCACCGCCGCCACAGATCTGGAGCCCACACATGTCATTGCCTGCCTCTGCCAAGCGCACGGCCCGCCTGTTCAAACGCTTGCACGCCGCACGCCCCATGCCGGACAAGCGGGGTGCGGCCCGCACCAAGTTTGTCCATGACAGAACACATGCAGTGACCCTGTGGTATGATCCAGCCAATGCGATCCGGTCCAATTTCGGCACCATGACCGCCTACCGCGCGATCACCACGGGGGGTGATTTGCTGTGGCATGTGGTGTTTGAAAACGGGGCGTCGGTCTATCACGCCCAATGCGATGATCCCTATGTTGCGATGACCCAAGCCTCCGAAGCGCAGTGCGCGCAGCGCCAGTTGATGGATCAGTGGCACTCGGTTCAGGCCATCGCCCGTGATTTGCTGGCGGGCCGGCAGGCGTTTGACGTCACCCTTGAGGATGCACGCCACGCCCCCATGTGCCCGCTTGGGTTTCGCGCAGTGATGACCTCGGCCGGGCTGTTCGGGCTGAAACGGATATCGGGCAAGACGGCAGCGCGGTTGATGCGCGCCGAACCGCAGATCGGTTTTGTGATCTATGCGGTGTGGAAACGGACGCAGGTATCGCAAGAGGGCAGCACCCGCCGTGTTCCCTTCGGAGCAGTCTGCTAACGCGGTCGCGGATTTATTCGACCGGGCGCGCCGTCATGTCGGCCACGCTGGTCCAGCCTTGTGTCCCACAGGACCGCCAGTCGGTCCCCGGCCCCCTCGTTGCGGTCGAAAACTGGTCCTGATTGTGCGAAAACCGTGCGATATCGTGCAGCATCATCGACAGGCAGAACGGCGTGATCTGGGTCAACCCGGACCGGTTGCCCAGCACCACCTGCACCGGGTGCCCCGACCCGTCCGACAGGTTCAGCGTCACCGAGAACCAGCGCATGCCGACATCGTTGCTCACCCCTTCAAGGTTGGCCACCATCACGTTGTGCAGCACGTGCGAGGACATGGCCCGCACCGCATCCCAGTTGTCGGCCATCAGCACATAGGCATCAACATCCAGCAGGCTTTGCGGCGCTGCGGCAAAGTTCCACCCGCCTGTTGCCGCATCAAGTTGCAGCATGTTGGGCAGGATCAGCGGCGATTGCACCCCTTCCAGCAGCAACACGAATTGGCGCTCAAGCGTGGTTTCCAGCGGCACCATGGGGGTGGCGGGCGTTTCGGGTGTCGTCTGTTCCTGGGTGGTGTCCTGGGCGGATACGGGCGTGCCCATCCAGTGCGGACCCGCCGTCGCACCAAGCCCTGCCAACGCCAGAACCCACGCCACCTTGCGCAAGTTTGCCATCCTCACAGCCCCAGCTTGTCACGCATAAAGGCGAGCGCAACGCTCAAGCCGTCCTGCGCGATCCCGTGTGCGGTGCCTTCCATGACGTGGGCATAGACATCCTTCCACCCCGCCTCTTGCAGGGCCTCGGCTGCCTGGGGCAGTGATTGGGGCGGCACCACATCGTCCTGATCGCCGTGCACCAGCAGGATCGGCGGGCGGCTCACCACCTCATCGGCCAGCACCTCGGGATTCAGCAGGCGGCCTGAAAAGGCCACGATCCCCGCCACCGGGTCTTCGCGGCGCGGAGCCACATGCAGTGACATCATCGTGCCTTGGGAAAAGCCGAACAGCACGACCTGTTCGGGCAGCACATCCTCGTCCACCATCAGCGCGTCCAGAAATGCGTTCAGGTCTTCGCTGGCCGCATTCAACCCGCGCTCGGCCTCTTCCTCGCTGCTGCCGTCAATCCACGGGATCGGAAACCACTGATACCCACCCGCATAGCCCGGAATCTGTTCGGGCGCGTCGGGGGCCACAAAAAGCGTGTCGGGCAGATGATCTTTCAGCGGCTCGGCTAGCCCGAGCAGATCGGCCCCGTTGGCCCCGTAGCCATGCAGAAATACGACGATCGAGCGCAGATCGCCCGATTGCGGTTCGACCCGCCCTGCTTGCAACACCCGTGTCATGCGATCCCTTCCCGGCCCTTGGCCACCCGGTAATAGGTAAAGAACAGGCGCGCGGCAACCGCCCGCCACGGGCTCCAGTCGGCGGCCATGGCGCGCAAGGCCTTTTCGGTGGGGCGTGCGGGCAAATCATAGATCAGGCGCGCGGCCTCTTGCAGGGCCAGATCACCCGGTGCGAACACATCCGCGCGCCCGAGGGCGAACATCGCATAGATCTCCGCCGTCCAGACCCCGATCCCCTTCACGGCTGTGAGGGTCTTAATAACGTCAGCATCGGGTGCTGCGCGCAGGGCGTCATAATCAATGCCCGCCCCGGCCAGCGCCAGCGCATAGGCGATCTTTTGGCGGCTGAGGCCCGCAGCGCGCAAACCATCCTCTCCGGCAGCGATCACCGGGGCCGGAGACGTCAGCCCGCCCGCCTCAAGCCGCGCCCAGATCGCCGCCGCGGATGCGGTGCTGACCTGCTGTCCGATGATCGCATTGAAGAGTGCCGCAAACCCGTCCGGGCGACGACGCAGCGGCAGCGGGCCTGCGATCTTGATCGCGCGGGCAAGGGCCGGGTCATAGGCTGCCAGCCACGCCGCCCCTTCGGCCACATCCGCCTCTGTTTCGATGATGCGTCCGCTCATAAGGTCTTGAGCCAATCGGCCATCTGTTCGGCACTGCGCAACCGTGGCCCGGACGGCAATCCGGGTGGGCGCAACATCACCACCGGCAAGCCCAGATCACGGGCCGCGCGCACCTTGGGAAAGGCATCCGGTCCCCCGATATTGCGGGCCAGAACCACGTCAATCTCAAGACGTTTCAGCAGATCAGCCTCGCCCGCCGCATCCAGAGGGGCAGGCCCAAACACGAATTCGCAATTGCCAAAGCCTGTCGGCTCGCGGTGCGTGTTCAGTTGACGCAGGAACACACGGCCCGGATGACGGGCAAGTTCGCTGAGGCTGCCGCGTCCGGTGGCGGCAAACACCCGCACACCGGACGGCAAGGCGGCGACGGCCTGTTCGATGGTGTTGACCTGTTGCCAGTTGTCCCCCACCCCCGGCACCCACAGATCGCGGCCCACTCGGGCATATGCGGCCTGCGGAACAGCCGCCAGTGCGCCAATCCGCGTGAACACATCAAAGGCGTGGCTTACATCCAGAATGGCGCGGGTGTCGGCAGGCACGGTGGCATGTTCAGGCAGCCCAAGCGGCACCGCTTCGCCCTCGCGCCCCCACACCACACAGGCCCGCGCATCCGCCGCCTTCAGCCACGCAACCGCGTCGTGCACCTCGCGGGCACCGGGCAGAACAGCGATCAACGGGGATGTGGTCATGGCCCCACCCTAGTGCCATCCCTGCCCTGCGCAACCGTTTGTGCGCCCCTGCGGGACACAGGGCGCTTGCCGCGCACAGGCAACGGGTCTAGTCAGTGCTTATGACCCAAGTTGATGATACCCGCGCCAGGCGCAATGTAGCCGTGCTGGTGGCCGCGCAAGCCTTTCTGGGCAGCCAGATCACCATGATGTTTGTTGTTGCCGGACTGGCGGGTCAGCAGCTTTCACCCATTGCCTGTCTGGCCACCTTGCCGATCTCGCTGATCGTGTTCGGGTCCATGACGACCGCACCGTGGTTGTCGAACGTGATGCAACAGTTCGGGCGCAAGACCGGGTTCATACTGGGTGCCCTTGGTGGGCTTGTGGGGGCTGCTATCGGGGTATGGGCGCTGAGCATCGGCAGCTTCTGGTTGTTCCTTGTGGGCAGCTACATGACGGGTATCTATATGTCGGCGCAAGGGTTTTACCGCTTTGCCGCTGCCGACACCGCGTCGGACGCGTTCCGGCCCAAGGCGATTTCATACGTGATGGCGGGGGGCTTGCTGTCGGCGATCATCGGCCCCCAGGTTGTCGCTTACGTCACCGCGGGGGCCGTCGATGCCACGGTGTCGCGCTATATCCCGATCTACTGGGTCGCGATGGGGTTCAACCTGATGGGCATGGCGCTGTTCCTGCTGCTCGATATCCCCAAGCCACCACCGCCTTCGGCCACGGATGGCCCCGGACGCAGCCGCGCCGAATTGCTCGCCAGCCCGCGCATCGCCGTCGCGGTGATCTGTGCGGCGGTGTCCTACGCGCTGATGAACCTTGTGATGACCTCGACACCGCTGGCGGTTGTGGGTTGCGGGTTCACTGAGCCGGACGCAGCCAATGTGGTCACGGTCCACGTACTTGCGATGTTCGCGCCGTCCTTTTTCACGGGTCACCTGATCACCCGGTTCGGGGTCGAGCGGATCATGGGCCTTGGCCTCGCGATCCTTGGCGGGGCCGGAGTCGTGGCACTGAACGGGGTCGAGTTGAGCAACTTTTACGTGGCACTGTTCCTGCTTGGCCTTGGCTGGAATTTCGGGTTCATCGGAGCCACCACCATGCTCGCCGGTGCCCACACCCCGCAAGAGCGGGGCCGGATGCAAGGCATGAACGACCTGATCGTCTTTGGAGGCGTGACTGTGGCCTCGCTGGCCTCGGGCGGGTTGATGAACTGCATCGGGGGCGACCCGGTCGAGGGCTGGGCGGCGGTCAACATCGCTATGGTCCCCTTCCTCGTGCTGGCGGGGGCCTCGATCATCTGGCTGGTGATGCGCCAGCGCGCCGCCACAGCCTAGAGCATCAAGCGCCCGGTTGTGGCGCTCACCGCCAGGCGCAGCGGCGTGAGGGGCACAGGCAGCGTCCCCTCACTCACGACTTGTGGAGTGCCGATCACCTGATCCAGCACTTTGGCAGCGCCGATTGCAGGCCATAAGGCCGGACGCGCGGCCTTGGGCAGGTGAGGCCGAGTGATCCGTGCTCTGGCCCGTTTGGCGAGCGCAATCAGCCCCTTATACGTCCCGTCCAGCAGCGGAATACGGCCCGCCGCAGCCAAGGCGGGGACGGCCCGCAGAAACGCCGCCATACCGGCCGCAAAGGCCAGATCACGCACGTCACTCTCTGCCTCTGCTGGCGCGCCGAGGGCGGCGCTGGCCGTCCACATCAGATGCCCCGCAGTCTGGTCGATATAGGCGTCCAAGTGCGCCTCGTCCTCGAACGGCTCGCGGTAGATATCCCATCGGCGCGCGGCCACGCTTTCATCCAGCATCTTGGCCTGCGCAGGCGTGAGGATCTGCGCCAGAGGCGTCGTCACCTCGTGTTTGCGCACCGCTGATGCTGCCGCGATCTCTTCCAGCGCATCGCGCCACCATTGCAGGCGCATTTCGGCAATCATCGCCTCTTGGGTGACCCAGGGCGCACGCGAGATTTCCACGTTCATTGCATAGATCGGGAACAGCACCGCACGGGCCGTGACCGGGGCCGCCATAACAGTGCGAAACCGGTCCGGATCGCCCTGTTCGACGATGCGCGCGCAGGCGATTGTATCGGGGCCAAGGCTCACGCGGGCGCACCACAGGTGCGCCTTGCGGCCCCCCTCATGCCACCCCGTCCTGCACCAGTTTCCAGCGGATCGCGTCCAGAAGTGCTTCGAAGCTTGCATCCACTATGTTGGCGGACACGCCCACCGTGGACCAGCGCCGCCCCTGCCCGTCCTCGCTGTCGATGATGACGCGGGTGACGGCTTCGGTGCCGCCCTGGGTGATGCGCACCTTGAAATCGACAAGCCTTATGTCCTCGACATTGGACTGATAGCGGCCCAGATCCTTGGCCAGGGCCTTGAACAGCGCATTGACGGGGCCGCGATCGGTGCCCTGTTCGTCCATGGACTCGCTGACCGACAGCATCTTTTTGCCATCGACCTTCACCACCACAACGGCCTCGGAGAGCGACACCATACGATTACGTTTGTTCTTGCGCCGCTCAATGGTGACGCGGTAGCGCTTGACCTCGAAGAATTCCGGCATCAACCCCAAGGCATCCCGCGCCAGCAGCTCGAACGAGGCCTGAGCGGTGTCATAGCTGTACCCGTCCGCCTCGCGCGTCTTGATCCGGTCGAGGATCACCGACAGCGCCGGGTCCTTTGGCGCAACCTCAAGCCCCATATCGCCAAGCCGTTTGCGCAGATTGGACTGGCCCGCCTGATTGGACATGGGGATGACGCGTGCATTGCCGACAAGGCTGGGGTCGATATGTTCGTATGTGGTCGGATCCTTGAGGATCGCGCTGGCATGCAGCCCCGCCTTGTGCGCAAAGGCCGAGCCCCCCACGAAGGCCGCCTGTTTCTGCGGCACCCGGTTCAGGATATCATCGAGCATGCGCGAGGTTTTGGTCAGCCCTTTGAGGGCCTCAAGGCTCACCCCCGTCTCGAACTGGCTCGCATAGGGTTCTTTCAGCAACAGGATCGGGATCAGCGCCGTCAGGTTGGCATTGCCGCAGCGCTCACCAAGGCCGTTGAGGGTCCCTTGAATCTGGCGCGCACCTGCATCCACGGCCGCTAGCGACCCGGCCACCGCGCTTTCGGTGTCATTATGGGTGTGGATGCCAAGACGGTCGCCGGAAATGCCCGACGCGATGACCGCTTTGGTGATCCGGTGGATGTCATGGGGCAACGTGCCGCCATTGGTGTCACACAGCGCAATCCAGCGCGCGCCCGCATCATGGGCAGCATGGATCGCCTGTAACGCATAGTCGGGATTGGAGGCGTAGCCATCAAAGAAGTGTTCAGCGTCAAACACCGCCTCGCGCTCCTGTGCCACCACATGGGCAAAGGACTGGGCAATGTTGGCGGTATTTTCGTCCAGCGAGATGCCGAGAGCGGTTTTGACGTGAAAGTCATGTGTTTTGCCCACAAGGCAGACGCCCGGCGTGCCTGCGTTGAGTACGGCGGCCAGCACATCATCATTCTCCGCACTGATGCCAGCGCGCTTGGTCATGCCAAAGGCGGTGAAGGTCGCGCGGGTTTTCGGAGGGGCCTCGAAAAACGCGCTGTCGGTGGGGTTCGCCCCGGGCCAGCCGCCTTCGATATAGTCTACACCGAGGGTGTCGAGGGCGGTGGCGATCTGGAGCTTGTCCGAGGTGGAGAACTGGACCCCTTGGGTTTGTTGCCCATCGCGCAGGGTGGTGTCGAAGAGGGAAAGGCGTTCGCGGGTCATGGCATCACCAACATATCGGCGCACCACAGGTACGCCTTACATACACGCGGTAAGGCGCACGTGTCGTGCGCCACGAGCAGCATAGGTTTGTTCATGTCAGCTCCTCCAGTCGCACCGGATCAAAGCCGGGGCCGGGCAGCAACTCAACACCCGCCTTGCTCATCCGCACCTCAACCCCTGCGGCAGTCAATCGGGCCTTCATCGCATCGACCGGGGCAAAGTCTTTGCTTTGCATCGCGGCATCCCGCGCCGCGCTCAGTGCCGCCGTCCACTCCGACAAGTCCGCGTGCGACGCTTCCACCCACGCCCCCATATGGGTATCCAACAGCCCGATCATATGCCCCGTGGCCTTTAAGGCCCCCGCGTTATTCTCAGAGGCCAGCCGGTGCATCCGCATGATCACCTCGGACACATTCAGATCATCAGACAGCGCCTCCGCCGCCTGCTCTTGTGTCAGGTCCAGATCGATCCCATCCGTCATCGCCCGCCACTTGCGCAACGTCGCCTCTGCCTCCGCCCGCTTCTTCTCGGTCCAGTCCATCGGCTTGCGGTAATGCGTGCTCAGCATCACAAACCGGATCACCTCCCCCGGCACGCCCTGATCCAGGAGATCCCGCACGGTAAAGAAATTGCCCAGGGACTTGGACATCTTCTTGCCCTCGACCTGCAACATCTCATTGTGCAGCCACACATTGGCGAACCTGTGACCCGCACATTTGCTCTGCGCGATCTCGTTTTCGTGGTGGGGAAATTGCAGATCATTGCCACCGCCGTGAATGTCGAATTGGTCGCCGAGCAACTCATAGGCCATGGCCGAACACTCGATATGCCAGCCCGGTCGACCCCGCCCCCATGGGCTGTCCCATCCGGGCAAGTCATCGCTTGAGGGTTTCCACAGGACAAAGTCCATCGGGTCTTCTTTATAAGGTGCCACCTCGACCCGCGCGCCCGCGATCATGTCGTCGACCGACCGGCCCGACAGCGCGCCATAAGCCTCGTAGGCGCGCACCCGAAACAGCACGTGGCCCTCGCGCGCATAGGCGAAATCATCCGCGATCAGCCCTTCAATCATGGCGATCATCTGCGCGATATACTGGGTCGCGCGGGGTTCGTGATCAGGGCGCAAAGCCCCAAGCGCATCCATATCCGCGTGATACCACGCGATGGTCTCGTCCGTGCGCTCGGCCGCCAAATCCTCAAGTGATCCGCGCGCCCCGGCCTCGCGTCGGGCCAAAGCAGTCGCGTTGATCTTGTCATCCACATCCGTGAAATTGCGCACATAGGTCACAGCATCTGTCCCATAAACATGGCGCAGCAACCGGTTGAGCACATCAAAGACCAGCACCGGGCGCGCATTGCCCAGATGGGCGCGGTCATACACCGTAGGGCCACACAGATACATGCGCACATTCGCAGGATCGATTGGCACAAACGGCGCTTTGGCGCGTGTGGCGGTGTTGTAAAGAGTGATGGACATAAAGGCGGTCTCGCGCAGATGGGTTGGCGCGGGCCTATCAAGTCTCAGATGCTATGAAAACAGTGAACCGGCCCGCTGAGGTGCTCAGCAGATAATGCAGCAGGAAATGCAAATCATCCGGGTCATGGGCATAGGCGTAACGCGCGACACGACTTGGGGTCAAGGCTTGTTTCAAGGCTCGGTTCGCGCCACTCTGTGCCCATGAGCCGCGAAACCGTCGATGCGATCTGTGCTGCGCTGCCCGGCGCGCACTGGGCCAGCCACCACGAGGGTGGGCTGGACGCTTGGAAAGTGGGGGACAAAATGTTCGCCTGCATCGGGATGGCAAATGATGGGGTATCGGTGAAATGCGCGGATGTGGACAGCGCGCAGTTTCTGATCGAAATCGGGGCAGCGACCAAGGCGAAATACTTTCACCGTTCGTGGGTGCGCATCCCCTTTGACGGCAAGGACGCAAACGAAATGCGGGACCGGATCCTGACATCCTACAGCATTGTCCGCGCCAGCCTGCCCAAAAAGCTGCAAGCCACCCTCGGCCCTGTGCAGCTGCCCGACTGAGCACACCAGTTTCTTTTGACCAGAAATACCGCGGGGGAGGCGCAGCCGGGGGCAGAGCCCCCTCGATAATGAAACAGCACGCCCCGCACGTCGCCTGCATATTGACAAACCATCCCCCCTCTGCCCCCTTGGACCAAACCTCAAAGCCTCCGAGACGCGCATGACCATCCACACCCCCATGTCCAAGCGGATCACCACTCTCACCGGAGGCGGCTCCGACGGGTGGGACGTCTTTATCAAGGCGCGCAAGATGATTGCGGCAGGCACGCCCGTGACAGAGTTGACCATCGGCGAACACGACATCCGCACCGCTGCACCCATCCTGCAGGACATGCACCGCGCAGCCATGGACGGGCACACAGGATACGCCATGGTACCGGGCACCGACGCCTTGCGCGATACCGTCGCGCGGCGCACGCAAGAGCGCACAGGCGTGCCCACCACCCGCGACAATGTGCTGATCACGCCGGGCGGACAATCCGCGCTTTTTGCAGCCCACGCCGCAACCTGCGATCCCGGGGACACCGCACTGTATCTCGATCCCTACTATGCAACCTATCCTGGCACATTGCGCGGGGTGTCTGCCATCCCGCACGCGATCAAGACGCGGGCCGAGGACGCGTTTCAGCCCCGCGCCAGCGACATCGATACCGCCGCACGCGCCGTCAAGAACGCCAAAAGCCTGCTGATCAACTCGCCCAACAATCCAACAGGCACCGTCTATTCCCAAAGCACGATGGAGGGGATCGCCCAAGCCTGCCAGAGCCACGGGTTGTGGCTGATCTCGGACGAGGTCTATGACACGCAAATCTGGGAGGGGACGCATATAAGCCCACGCGCCCTGCCCGACATGGCCGGGCGCACGCTGGTTGTGGGCTCCATGTCCAAAAGCCACGCAATGACCGGCTCACGCTGCGGCTGGCTGATCGCACCACCCGAGGTGATCGACCACCTGATCACCTTTGCCACGCACACGACCTACGGGGTGCCGGGGTTTATTCAGGACGCAAGCGCCTATGCGCTCTCACAAGGGTCCGCGTTTGAGGCCGAGATTGCAGCCCCCTTCAAACGGCGGCGCGCATTGGCGCGCAACGTACTGGCACAGCAGAACACTGTGGGGCTGATCCCGGCGCAGGGGGCGATGTACCTGATGCTCGACATCCGCGCGACCGGGCTCAGCGGGGACGCGTTCGCCAATGCCCTGCTCGACACGCATCATATCGCCGTCATGCCCGGTGAAAGTTTCGGAGAGTCCGCCGCAGGCCATGTACGGGTTGCGATGACAATTGAGGACGAAGCCTTTGAGACGGCCTTGAAAACCCTCTGCCATTTCGCCGAAACGCGGGCCTGAGGCGCACCACAGGTACGCCTTACGGCAAGCAGCGTAAGGCGGAGGTGTCCTCCGCCCTGCCCCGTCCTAACGCGCCGGCAAATGGATGTTGAACCGCGCCCGCACGGCGGCATCCAGCCCCGGATCAAGCGCGGCGGCGGGTTTGGCCGCCAAGATCTCCTCCTTGCGTGCGGCGGCACGGGCCAGCAGGTCGGGCTTTCCCAGTTCCACCCACTCCTTGGGAGAGGTGCGATCGCCAAAGGCGGGATAGACCATGTCCGACTGCATCCGGTTCAGCGTCTGCTCGGTGCCCAGATAATGACCGGGACCGTTCATGCACACATCCGCAATCTGATCGAGGGCGAGCGTTTCATCCGTCACCTCGATGCCCCGCACGCAGCGCAAGGCCTGTCCAATCACATCATCCGCCAAAATCAACGACTCGTGGCAAAACCCCAGCAAGGAGGCATGCATGCCCGCCGCCTCATAGACCATGTTCACTCCCGATAGTCCCGCAGTGAGGTTGGAACACATCTGTTCCCACCCGGCCTGCATGTTGGGCAGTTTGGAATCCGACGCGCCCCCGGCGGACCCGCCGGGCAGATCGTAAAACCGGTGCATCTGACCACAGCCCGCCGTCAGCAAGGCTTGCTCACCCGACCCGATGGACATGGCCCCTGTGCGCAGATCAAGGCCAAAGGGCCATGTACCAAAGATCGCAGGCGCACCGGGTTTGACGGCGTTGACATAGACAAGGCCCGCCAGACACTCCGCCGTGGCCTGTACAATCGCGCCTGCGATGGTCGAAGGGGCGGTCGCCCCGGCCATGCCTGCGGATAACAGCAACACGGGCATGCCATGTTTGATGCACTCCTCCATCACAAGGCAGCTTTCAGGGGCGAATTTCATCGGGGGCACGACAAAGCAGTTCGAATTGGACACGAAGGGGCGCTCGCGCCACTTGTCCTCACCACCCGCAATCATGTGCAGCATCTCCATCGCGGGGGCGACGAATTCGGGCTCGGAAAAGCTGGTGCCCACATGTTTGGTGGTGCCCGACACGCAGGCAAAGATCGAGTTGTACTCCATCTCGCACGTGTCGGGGATGTCGCGGCAGATCATCGGGCGTTGCAGGAAATGGATGTTGTCGAGCGTGTCGGCAATGCGGGCCGCATCGTGCAGATCCTGCACGCCACACTCGCGATAGTTTTCACCGTCCACTTCGACAAGGTTCACTGCGGCGCCGGCGGTGCCATAATGGACGCGGGCCCCCGACAGATGCAAATCATGCGCCGGATCGCGGCCATGCAGGGTCAATGTGCGGTTGGCCCGCGCCAAGGTGTCTTCGACCAGCGCGCGGGGAAAACGGATACGGCCATCCGCGCCCTGCACGGCCCCGGCGGCGGTGAGGTATGCCACCCCGCTTGGCGGCGCATCCGCAAGGCCGATGGTTTCAAGCGCATCAAGTGCTGCGACATGGATGCGCTGGACTTCGGCCTCGGTCAGGGGGTTATAGCGCCCCCCTTCCATACCCGCGCGAATGGGGCGCAGATGGTCAGCCAAAGGGGCAGCACGGGCTGCACGACGGGCGGCACGGCCACCTGTACGCAAGGGGGTCTGTTCGTTCATGTTCGGGGGGTGTCCATTTGTCTGGGCGTCAATTGAAAGGCAATGGGTCAACCAGATAAGGGGCGCCCCCGGGCCGCACGGCCACGCTCGGCTCCGATGGTCCGCGCCACCAGCGCGATCTTGCTGCGACATCCTTGCATGACAAGCCTCCCTGCTCATCACCAGATCAATGGACCAACACCGGCTCGCGGTTGTGTCCGGGTCCTCGGGCCAGCCTAATGCACCGGTTTGCGCCAATCTGTCCTGTTTGCGACGCCCGACAGGCGGCCCCTTGCGCAGCACATAGCGGGAATGTGCAAGGGACCGCCCACTGCCACGGCACCAACAACACGAGGGGTGAAACTGACGTTATTTCCCCCCAATTGATCATCAGGAATGGTCAAAACAGACACGCACCAGCCATCCGAAGCAAAGGAGCAGAGAACATGATACGAGCCAATCTGATCACCGCCAGCACGGTCACTGCACTGACACTCGCAGCCGGCCCGGTCCTTGCAGGCAGCGTCGGTGCGCCCGCGCCCGATGCCGCAGCCCCGATACCCGCTGCCCCGGTCCCTTCCGCGCCGCCTCCGGCCTTGGGCGGCGACTGGACCGGTGGATATGCTGGTGTGCAACTTGGATACGGCGATGTAGATGCCTCAGGTGGCGCGGACGGGGACGATTTCCTTTACGGTGTGCATGTCGGTTACAACTACGACTTCGGCACATTCGTTCTGGGCGGCGAACTCGACTACGACTTTACCGATATCGATCTGGGCGGTGGTGTCGATGTGGACGATGTCGCACGGCTTAAACTCAAAGCCGGTTACGACTTCGGGCAGACGCTTGGATATTTCACCGCAGGTGTCGCGGAAGTGGACACCTCGCTCGGCTCGGAATCCGGTGAGTTTTACGGCATCGGTGTATCCTACCAGATCACGGACCAGTATACTGTCGGCGCCGAGCTGCTTGAGCACAATTTTGACGACATCAGTGGTACGGGCGTAGACGCCGACGCTACGACGCTGACCGTGCGCGGCGCGATCCGCTTCTAGGCAGAACATGAAGCAAGAAACGAAAGCGCGCAGGCGATGCAAATGGCCTGCGCGCTTTCGTCGTATGCGCTTACGCTCAAACAGGCGGACGACACGTCCGCCTTACGCGTGCCCCGCCCTATTCATTGTCCCAAAAGTTCCACAAATTTCCCGGAGGACGCCGCCAGAGCGGAGACAGAGCGCCCTGGATATTGACGCCAAGCCTCTGGCGCGCGCCTGTGCCCTCCAGATAACGACCCCGGTGCCCTCGGGCCGCAGGGCAGCCCCAAACACATCCACGAAAAAAATGAGGCCCGGCCCCTGGGGGGAGACCGGACCTCACAGCCTACTGATCATCCAGAAATACCCGGACGGATCAGCAAGTCCCGTTAGCCGTCGGTGGCAGGCATGAGGCCCGCCTCTTGTGCGGCTGCGACCTCATCTGCATCCAGCGCACCGTCCGCATTCAGGTCCATCGCGGTGAATGCATCTGATGTCACCTCTGGAAAGCTGGCCTGAACCTCGTCAATGGTCAGAACCCCATCGCCGTTCACATCCAGCCCGGACGCACTTTGTCCCATTGCGAGGGCAGGAATGGCCAGCGCGGCCATGAACGTCAGCGAAGCAATTTTGGTCATTGGAAACTCCCTTTGAGTTTTGCATTGCGAGGGTCCGTGAGTGGTACCCTCACAGTGTATGAGCCGCAAAGGGCCTCACGCATCCAACACTTGCATACGTATCCGAAAACCCGCGAGGCCACGCCGATTGGTGCCTCAGACATGGGCGGGGCTTTGCCCAAAAAGGGGCATTCCGGTGATCGGCAAAAACCCCCGGGCTAGGCAGAGAGCCTGCAAAGGCGCACCTTATCTTTATGACACACACCATGCATAACACCCCGCCCCGCCTTGTGCCGCTGATCCCGATGCTGACCCGACGGGCCAGACGCCTGGCCCGCTCGCGCACCGAAGCTGAGGATATCGTGCAGGACACATTGCTCAGCCTGTGCCAGCGGATCGCGGATGGCAAAAACATCGACGACCTGAACGCCTATGCGATGCGCACCCTCACCAACCGCGCCCGGCGCGACTGGCGGCGCGTGGCCACGGACGAGTTGGAAGAGGATCACGCCATGACCGAACCCGACGCGCTGATCCGGCTGGATTGCGCGGACACGCTGGCGGCGATCACGATGCTGCCCACGCCGCAGCGGCAACTGCTGGATCTGGTGATCGCAGGCGAAACCTCCCCCCGCGCACTGGCCCGCGCCACGGGGCTGCCGCTTGGGACGGTCATGTCACGGCTGGCACGGGCGCGGGCACGGTTGCGGGTAACGCTGGCGGAAGATTGAGGGTGCGGCGACTGGGTTTGGGGATTTGCTGCGGGCAACATGTCCACGCCTAAGCGATGGAGTGCACGCGCTGGTCAGAGCCTGACGGACTTGGGGCACGCCATTGATGACGGAAACAAAGCGCCTCCAAGAACCGATGCCGAAAGTAGCGCGCCCCTTGCTTCGCCCAAATCTCCTAAATCGAAAGGCAAGGTCAACGCATTGGTCATTGGCGCGCATGATGAGGCAGGCTGACGTCCCAAACACAGAGCTGGTTTACTCACCCTCTGACCGTCTTATCATCTTGATCATGGCGGGCGCGATAGACCCCAACATAATCGGCAGGAACTCGAGCCGTAGGTACCCATAATACCAGATCCAGTTCGACAGTGATAAGTTGTGCCTACAGTACTCGCTGATCCCTAGCGCAATTAGGCAAGTAGCAAGTATGCCATAACGGGCCAGTTTCACCTCTTCTTTCGAAAAACCTGTTTCGCTGTTTTCGCCGAAGAGCTGGGTCTTCTTCAATATCAGTGCAACCAATTGCTCCAAAGCGTTCAGCGCACACCAGGCGCTCGGAATAAGCTGAAAGTACAAGTAATTTTCCGTGAACAAGGTCAGGCCCGCACCAAGCGGCAACACCAACAAGCGCCAGTCAGCGCTCGCCCCTATTTTGCCTCGGTAAAACTCCAAGCAACGCGAAAACAGCCACATAGCGAGCGCGACAACGACTGCCGGTATGAACCCGAAAACATAAAAGGCGAAAATAATCGGGACCGGCCTAAGAAACAGACTTGCCAGCGTCAAAAGACAGCCATGCTGCCCAGACTCGAGATTTTCCTCGTCACGCGGGTAGGTTGAGGCAAACCTGAAACTGACAAAGGCGATGCAACTGAGCATAAAGAACAGTGCGATGGGAATAATGAGATAAATCATATATTTCTGGGGTCGATATACCTGACTGAGTACCCTCAACCCTTACTGGCACGTCAAAATCAATGCCAGCTCTACTCCGCCCTAACCCGCTACCAAACAGAAAAACGGAGAGCCGAAGCCCTTCGTTGTCGTTTCGCCGTTCTGCGGGTATTTGCACCGCAAATGCACGCTCCCCCGACTCCGGGCTTGGCGCAGCCGAACCCGGAGTCAGCGCACAAATATCCCGCACAAAAAAGGGGAGCGCGAACGCTCCCCGTTAGTTTCGCCGTTCAGGCTCAATATGTTAACCGCCCGGTACTTTTTTTGCCTGCGGCCTGAACGTCGTCAGGGGCGAGCGCACCCGCCCCGTGTAAAGGTGGGGGGACAAAGTACCGCCCCACCCTATCTTCGTCGGGGACCAGACCGGCGAACCGCCCCAGCCCCCTCGCGCCCCTTCCCCGGGACACGTATTTTGGTTGAGATGCCCCCATTTAGTGGGGCATCTCGGTCATTTCAGAAGAATTACTTCTTCTTGTTCGGTCGCTGCGTGAGCGCCGACGCGGCTGCCATCTTGGCAGCCTTAGAAGACTTCGGATTACGTAATACTTTAGCTGCAGCAGATGCAGCTTTGGCACTCGTTACTTCCGAATTCCTGCGTCGAGCCATATTTAGCCCTCCACTTATCCACCGAAGACTGTGGGCAATTCAGGTATGTTCTCTGTATCGCCATGTATCTTCTGTGGAACGGCAGCGCGTCATTGAACGCAGTTTCCGACCGTGTATCTCCTCTCATTACGGCCGACTCAGGCCGATCTGCTTTGTCTCTCGCCCGCGCTGTTGAAGCGGGAGACCGAGCTGGGGGGTGGTGTTGGCGCACCGCTCCCCACCAACTCTCAATTTCTCAGCTACACCCTGACGTTCCGCCGCAGGTGTTGCATTTCATGCAGGTGCCGTTGCGCACCAGGGTGTAGTTGCCGCATTCGCCGCATGCCTCGCCCTCATAACCCTGCATTTTCGCCTTGGTGCGCGCATCCAGACCTACCGCTCCTGATGAGACTGCCGTGGTCGTCGCGCTGACCGCAACACCGCCGCTGACCGCCACTTCGGGCACGAGGGTTTCGAGGGCGACGGCTGCGTCTACGGCCATCCCGCTCGTCTCGGCCATGCCGCCCTGCAACACCACCAGATCCTGTGGCAGACGCTTGCGTAGATAGCCGGTCGAGCTGATTTGTTTCAGCACTTCCAAGGACTTGGATGCCGCCGTCTCGCTGAGTTCGGAGAGGTTGGACACGCCCTCCTCTTCGCCCTGCCCCAGTGTGTCGAACGTGGCACCTTCTGGTTTCACATGCGCCAGATCGGTGCGATCCAGATAGCTGACGGCCAGTTCGCGGAACACATAGTCCAGAATGGATGTCGCGTTCTTGATGCTGTCATTGCCCTGTACCATGCCCGCAGGTTCGAACTTGGTGAAGGTGAAGGCATCGACGAACTCTTCGAGCGGCACACCGTATTGAAGCCCAACCGACACCGCGATGGCGAAGTTGTTCATCATGGCACGGAAGCCCGCCCCTTCCTTGTGCATGTCGATGAAGATTTCACCGAGGTTGCCGTCTTCATACTCACCGGTGCGCAGATAGACCTTGTGGCCGCCCACAATCGCCTTTTGGGTATAGCCCTTGCGGCGCTGCGGCATCTTCTCGCGGTGCGATTTGACGATTTCCTTGACGATGATCTTCTCGACAATCTTTTCTGCCAACACAGCCGCCTTTTCGGAGGGTGCGCCGCTTTCCAGCACCTCCTGCGCATCCTCGTCATCCTCGACCAGGGCCGCCGCCAGTGGTTGCGAGAGTTTCGAGCCGTCGCGGTAGAGCGCGTTGGCCTTGACCCCGAGGGACCAGCTGAGTTCGTATGCTTTCTGACAGTCCTCGATGGTCGCATCATTGGGCATGTTGATCGTCTTGGAGATCGCACCCGAGATGAACGATTGGGCCGCGGCCATCATGGTGATGTGGCTGTCGACGTTCAGGAACCGCTTGCCCTTCTTGCCGCACGGGTTGGCGCAGTCAAAGATGTGGTAGTGGCTTTCGTTGAGGTGCGGTGCCCCTTCGAGGGTCATGGTGCCGCACACGTGGTCGTTGGCCGCGTCGATATCCGCCTTGGAAAAACCAAGCGATTTCAACAAGTCAAAGGTCGGATCGTTCAGTTTTTCCGCAGGGATACCAAGGGCTTGGGTGCAGAACTCTTCGCCAAGCGTCCACTGGTTGAACACGAACCGGATGTCGAAGGCCGACTCGAGGGCCGCATCCACCTTGGCCAACTCGTTGGGGCCGAAACCGTGGCCGGTCAACGTGGTGTGGTTGATCGCAGGGCTGTTCCCGATGGAGCCGTGACCGACCGCGTAGGACACGATTTCCTCGATCTGAGCCGAACCGTAGCCAAGGTTTTCCAGCGCGGCTGGCACCGAGCGGTTGATGATCTTGAAGTACCCACCGCCCGCAAGCTTCTTGAACTTCACCAGTGCAAAGTCAGGCTCGATCCCTGTCGTGTCGCAGTCCATGACCAGACCGATGGTGCCGGTGGGCGCGATCACGGTGGACTGCGCGTTGCGATAGCCGTGCGCCTCGCCCAGTTTCAGCGCCTCGTCCCATGTGGACATGGCCAGATCAATCAGACGCGGATCAGGGCAGTTGGCATGATCCAGCGCGACGGGCTTCACCGCCAGCTTTTCGTAGCCTTCTGTCGACCCATACGCAGCTGTGCGGTGGTTGCGCATGACCCGCAGCATGTGATCAGCGTTTTTCTTGTAGCCGGGGAATGGCCCCAACTCGCCCGCCATTTCGGCCGATGTTGCATAGGCCACGCCGGTCATAATCGCGGTCAACGCACCACAAAGCGCACGGCCCTCTTCACTGTCATAGCCATGGCCCATGTTCATCAGCAGACCGCCAATATTGGCATAGCCCAGACCAAGCGTGCGGAAGTCATAGGACCGCTGCGCGATTTCCTTGGAGGGGAACTGCGCCATCATCACCGAGATTTCCAGCGTCACGGTCCACAGACGCGATGCGTGCATGTAATCCTCGACCTGAAACTGGCCGTCCTTGAGGAAGGTCAGCAGGTTCATCGACGCCAGGTTACAGGCCGTGTCATCAAGGAACATGTATTCCGAACAAGGATTCGAGCCGCGGATCGCACCATCTTCGGGGCATGTGTGCCAATCGTTGACGGTGTCGTGGTACTGGATGCCGGGATCGGCGCAGGCCCAGGCCGCGTGGCCGACTTGCGCCCACAGATCGCGCGCCTTGACGGTTTTTTGAACCTTGCCGTTCACCCGGTTGATCAGTTCCCAATCAGCGTCCTTTTCGACCGCCGTCAGGAAGGCATTGGTGACGCGGATCGAGTTGTTGGAGTTCTGACCCGAAACGGAATTGTAGGCCTCGCTATCCCAATCGGTGTCGTATGTGGGGAACTCGATGCTGGTGTGGCCCTGGCGCGCATAGTCGAGCACACGCTTGACGTAAGTCTCGGGGATCGCGACCTTTTTGGCGGCACGCACGGCGTCTTTCAAGGCGTCGTTCTTCTTGGGATCATAGGCGTCTTCAATCGCCCCGTCCCATGCCTTGATGGCTGCAAAGAGGCCATTCAGCTTCTCTTCGTGCATCTTGGAGCCTGCGACGATGCTCGCCACCTTCTGCTCTTCGATGACCTTCCAGTTGATGAAGTCTTCGATATCGGGATGGTCGGCATCGACGATCACCATCTTGGCCGCACGGCGGGTTGTGCCACCGGATTTAATCGCGCCAGCGGCCCGGTCACCGATTTTCAGGAAGCCCATGAGGCCCGAGGACTTGCCGCCACCCGACAGGCTTTCGCCCTCACCGCGCAGCGAGGAGAAGTTGGTGCCGGTGCCGGAGCCGTATTTGAACAGACGCGCCTCGCGGACCCACAGATCCATGATGCCACCGTCATTGACCAGATCGTCGGACACGGACTGGATAAAGCAGGCATGCGGTTGCGGATGTTCGTAAGAGGACCTGGATTTGGTCAGCTTGCCGGTCTTGTAATCGACATAGTGGTGGCCTTGGGCCGGCCCGTCGATGCCGTATGCCCAGTGCAGACCCGTATTGAACCATTGGGGCGAATTGGGCGCGGCGCGCTGCGTCGCCAGCATGTGGCGCATCTCGTCATAATAGGCGCGCGCGTCCTCTTCGGTGGTGAAATAGCCCCCCTTCCAGCCCCAATAGGCCCAGGCACCGGCCAGACGGTCAAACACCTGCTTGGAGGACGTCTCACCGCCCATTTCGGCACCCTCAGCCGCCGTTGAACGCCACAGGAACTCGGGCACGCCGGCCTCTTTGACCTTCACCAGTTCGGATGGCACGCCCGCTTTGCGGAAGTATTTCTGCGCGATGACATCGCTAGCCACCTGCGACCACTTGGCAGGCACTTCGACCTCGTCCAGACGAAAGACGATCGTACCGTCCGGATTGCGAATTTCGGACACTGTGGTCACGAAATCAAGGTCGGCATAGGCGTCCTGACCGGTCTTGGTGAATTGACGTTCAATTTTCATCGCGCTGCCTCGTTTCCAGCATGTGTCGTTTCCAAGGGCTGGCCCGACGTTGCGGAGGCCCTCATGTGGTGCCGATACGTACGGACAAACAAAACGATATGGGTGTGCGCAGATGGAAATCTGGCATACGGATCGAAAAGCCTATGAATTGGCGTGTATGTGTGTCCCTCGCACCTGACCCATCGCCCCTAGTGTTAGCCACTAAATGTTGTGGTGATCGATCCGGCTTGCACAAGGTGACGTATCGGAGGGGGCATCGTCAACGTAATTTTAAAACTTTTTTGACAACTTTTGCCTTGACCGGACGCACTTCGCCTCTCCCGTTCACCTAAGCGTGATTCACTTCGTTAACGCCGCGTAAATCCATCCCCCGACCGGACCCGGATTTCTCAAGGAAAGGGGCTGACTTAGGTGGTCCTGTGGATGTTTCACTTCAGGTTATCCACAGATCACGCACGCTTGAGGAGAAAGCTTTTGCCGCGCTGCGGAAAATATGATCATCTGTCTGCACCCCCCATCCAAAGGCCCCACATGCGATCCATTTTGCCCCTTTTGTTGGTCGCCCTTGGCGCCTGCGCGCCACAATATGTAGAGAGAACGGTCAGCTCAGAACAAGACCTGCCCGTTCGCCGTGCGTTTTTTGCCACAATGCCCGAGCCGCTAGATTCGGCTTTCCGTGCCTCGTGCGACGCGCCGGGCGATGTTCTGCGTGAGGTCTCCAGCGACGTTTTACAGTGCCGCATCCTGCCCCCACCCGATGTGGCGGCGTTCCTGCTGCTGCAATATGACGGCGCACTTGAGGCCCCCACCCTTGTGGTTCAAAAAAAGACGGATGAGGATGCAGGCAACTTCGTGGTCGAATTGTCCTATTTTGCCGAGGTGGTGCAGAAATCTGGCAATGCGCGGCGCATCTATTTCAAGCAGCGCGCGCTGGATGGGTTGATGGACCGCCTGCTTGCGGCGACGGGCGGCACGGCGGCGAATAGCTGAAAACTGACGCACCCTCCGGGTGCAGCGCCACGGCGCGTGTGTGGTCTGATACAATGTTGTATCCTCAAGGCCAGACCGAAACCTGCCAAAAGGACACAAACCGCATGATTGCCTATGTCACCGTCGGTGCTGATGACATTGCCCAAGCGAAACGGTTTTACGATGCGTTCCTGCCAGCCCTCGACTACGGGCTCTCAGAGGGGCCCGAAGGTCTGAGCTATGCGCTGCCCGTCACCCCCGGCCAGCGTCCCGTTCTGCCAGACTTTTACGTCAAGCCAACATTTGACGGGCATCCCGCCTCTGCCGGGAATGGTGTGATGGTGGCTTTTGAGGCGGGCAGTCAACGTCAGGTGCGCGACCTGCATGCCGCCGCGCTGGCGGCCGGTGGGATTGATGAGGGGCAGCCCGGCTTTCGCGCATCCTACGGCCCCCATTTCTATGTCAGTTATCTGCGCGACCCCCAAGGCAACAAGATCGCACTGTTTTCCAGCGATCCGGATGAACCGGGACGAGACGACTAGCACGCCGCTTGCGAGCGACAGCATCCGACCCAATCAGCGTATAATGGCCTGCTGCGGACCGTATCACATCAGATTTCTGGAAACTGGTCGGAGCGAGAGGATTCGAACCTCCGACCCCCTGTACCCAAAACAGGTGCGCTACCAGGCTGCGCCACGCTCCGACCGTGCGCCTCTCTTAGACGTGCTTTGCGCGATTGAAAAGACCTAACACGCCCAAGCCGCGTCCATCTGATCAAAGCTGGGGTGGCGCAGCGCATCACCCACCGAAATTCCCAACTGGCCCGCCAACCCGCCATTGATTTCAAGCACATGGGTCAACCCATCGCCGCCGTGGATCGGCGTTTCATCAAGCGGAATCGCGTTTTCATGGATGTGGCGGATCACACCTGTTTCGTCGGCAAACAGCATATCAAGCGGAATAAGCGTGTTGCGCATCCAGAATGACAGCCGAGTCGGCGCAGGATAGATGAACAGCATTCCGGCGGACGTCGCCATCTGAGGGCGATTCATCAGCCCCAGGGCGCGCGTTGCATCATCATCCGCTATTTCGACATTGAAACGGGCCTGACCGAACTCGCCCCGCACCCAAACCTGGGCGTCATTGCATTGCGCCGCAGCCTGAGCCGCGCACCACACGAGCGCGACAAGTGCCGCCACCATCCGGATCCGTAAAACGCAGCCGTTACTCATCATCGCGTATCAGAGCCGCTTCCCATGCCAATACCTCTGCCGCCATACGCCCGCGCTTGCCATCGATGACCCGCATCGCCAGCGCCTCGCCCGGTTGCAAATCCGACAGGCCCGAGCGGCGCAGCACTTCGACATGCAGGAACACGTCCTCGGTCAGTCCAAACACATTGGCAAAACCAAACCCCTTGCCCTTGTCGAACCACTTGACCCGCCCTGGCTGCAACGGCGCATTGGACACTTCCAACATGTCCAGATCGGCAATGTCGCTCAGCGGGGCACCGTCTTCCTGATGGGGCGGGACGATCTGGACCACTTCGACCGCCTGCACACCCCGGTCGGTCTTTTGCACGCGCACATCAATGGCCGTCCCGTCCGCGATGGAGGACTGGCCAAAATTGCGCAGCACATTGACGTGCAACAAGATGTCCGGCCCCCCGGAGGTCGCAACAATAAAGCCGAACCCTTTGACCGGATCGAACCATTTAACTGTACCTGCAACCAGGTCCGGGTCTTCCATGTGATCTGACACTGCGTGTCTTTCCCTGAGTGTCTTATGACATACCACTAGACTTGCGCTATTTTGCACACCGGTTTCAACCCGAAAAAGTTGTTTACTTACAGTCAATTGCATTTCATGTCGCATGAAATTCAGGGGTTCAGACGTATAATTTGCCAAGGTTCTCCGGGATTTAGGCGGCTCCAGCGGAACCGGTCATGCAGTCGAAATGCGCCGTCTGCCCAGAATTCGATCTCGGTCGGAATGATGCGGTACCCGCCCCAAAACGGCGGGCGCTTGGGGTTGGGGCCATGTTTGGCGGTGACCTTGGCGACCTCTGCCATCAGTGTGGCGCGGCTGTCGAGCGGCGCGCTTTGATCCGACGCCCACGCCCCAAGCCGTGATTTCAGCGACCGCGAGGCATAATAGGCATCCGCCCTCGGGCCGTCCTCTTTCTCCACATGGCCGCGCACCCGCACCTGTCGGCGCAGCGACTTCCAGTGCATCACAAAGGCCGCCTTTTGGGCGCTGTCCAACTCTCCCGCCTTGGCGGAGGTGTAATTGGTGTAAAAGACAAACGCGTCATCCTCGACATCTTTCAACAGCACCATGCGCACATTGGGCATGCTCGAAGCATCCACCGTGCTGAGCGCTATGGCGTTTGGATCGTTGACCTCGGTGCCCTCGGCCTCTGCCATCCACGCGCGCACGATCTCAAACGGGCTGTCGCCTGCAAATTTTCCGTCCCGGTCCGCCACTTCACATCTCCTCAAGGGTTTGCGCACAGCTAGCGTTGTCACAGCCCCGCTTCAACCGCGCTGCCCTCTCTTGATGCGTCTGGGGCAATGGCCTAAAGCTGTGCGTCATAAAACAAGGGGACGGGACGCGCAGCATATGGCAAGCAATTTGATGGCGGGCAAACGGGGCCTTATTATGGGGCTGGCCAACGACAAGTCGATCGCATGGGGCATTGCACGCACCCTGTACGAGGCAGGCGCGGAACTGGCGTTTTCCTATCAGGGCGATGCGCTGAAGAAGCGGGTCGACCCGTTGGCAGGTCAACTTGACAGCGACATCGTCCTGCCCTGCGATGTGGGCGACGAGGCGTCAATAGATGCGCTGTTTTCCAGCCTGAAAGAGCGGTGGGACAGCCTTGACTTTGTCGTCCATGCCATTGGGTTCTCGGACAAAAATGAATTGCGCGGGCGCTATGTCGACACCAGCCGGGGCAACTTTGCCCTGACGATGGATATTTCCGTCTATTCCTTCACCGCCATCATGCAGCGCGCCGAAAAGATGATGAACCCGGGCGCAAGTGCGCTGACCCTCACCTATTACGGGGCCGAGCAGGTCATGCCGCATTACAACGTCATGGGCGTGGCCAAGGCCGCGCTTGAGGCGTCGGTGAAATATCTGGCCGAGGATCTGGGCAAGGACGGTATCCGCGTCAACGCCATCAGCGCCGGACCGATCAAGACGCTGGCCGCCTCCGGCATCGGCGACTTTCGCTACATTATGAAGTGGAACGAATATAATTCGCCCCTGCGCCGCAATGTGACCATCGATGATGTGGGCAAATCCGCGCTCTACCTGCTTTCGGACCTTGGCTCGGGCACAACGGGCGAGAACCTGCATGTGGACGCAGGCTATCACGTGGTCGGCATGAAGGCGGTCGACGCCCCTGACATTTCCAAGGGTTAAGCTATGGGCCTGACCCTTCCCGATCTGCTGGCTTTCAACGCTGTTTTGCTGGCCGCCCTCGCCTCACCGGGGGCGGCGATGCTCTATATTACGCGGATGACAGTCGCCTCGGGGCGGATGGCGGGTCTGGCCACGGGCGTTGGACTTGGCACAGCGGCGGCCCTTTGGACGCTGGCGGCTTTTCTGGGGCTTGAGGCGGTGTTCACCCTGTTTCCATGGACCTATACCGCGCTGAAACTCGGGGGCGCGGCCTATCTGATCTGGATCGCGATCCAGACGTGGCGCAACGCCCGTCAGCCTTTGGGGGATGCCCCGACGCCGAAAGGGCGCGCCTTTGCATCCGGGCTGCTGGTCAATGCGGGCAATCCGAAATCCATGCTGTTCGCTGCCGCTGTCATCGTGGTCATCTTCCCCCAAGGGCTGGCGGCGCGAGATATCGCACTGATCGTGCTGAACCACTGGATGCTCGAACTGGTCTTTTACGGCCTCCTTGCGACCCTGCTCAGTTCGGGGCCTGCGCGTGCGGGCTATGTCAGCCTCAAACCCCTGCTTGACCGCATTGCCGCCACCTTGCTGGGTGCGCTTGGCCTGCGCCTGATTCTGGAGAAATAACATGCCCTCTGACGACCAAAGCCGCCTGCCCCACGAAAAAGGGTTCCACATCAGTTGGGATCAGATCCACCGCGACAGCCGCGCGCTGGCATGGCGACTGGACGGCAAAGGGCCGGATGAGGGCATCTGGCGTGGCATCGTGGCCATTACGCGGGGCGGCATGGCCCCGGCCATGATTATTGCGCGCGAGTTGGACGTGCGCACGGTCGACACGATTTCAGTCAAATCCTATGACCACCAATCCCAAGGCGACGCACAGGTGCTCAAATCTCCCGATGCGGACCTCATGGGCGATGGCAGCGGCATCCTGATCATCGACGATCTGGTGGATTCGGGCAAAACACTCGAAGTGGTCCGCGCGCTTTATCCCAAGGCCCATTTCGCGACCGTCTATGCCAAGCCCAAGGGCGAACCGATGGTAGACACGTTCATCACGGGCGTCAGTCAGGACACATGGATCTTCTTTCCCTGGGACATGGCCCTGCAATACGTCCAACCCTATCGCGGCACCGATTAAGGCACGCCGCCTCCCCCCTTTTCTCAGTTCCCAAGAAATCCCGCCGGAGGCTCCGGTGCCATCGAGACGGAGGCCATCATGCCGATCACCCGCACCGCCGCCACATTCCCACCCCCGGTGATGGAGGCGCGGCGCTGGCTTGAAGGGGCCACCTTTGCGCCCGAACGCCCCCTGATCAACGTCAGCCAAGCCGCCCCGATTGATCCACCCCCACCCGCGCTGCGCCAAGCCATGGCGGACGCAGTTCTGACGCAGGACGACGCACATCTCTACGGCCCGGTTCTGGGGATGCCCGCATTGCGCGCGAGCCTCAGCACGCAGATCAATGCCCATTACGGCGCGCGCACCACCCCGGATCAGGTGGCCATCACCTCGGGCTGCAATCAGGCTTTTGCCGCTGCACTGTCTTCGCTGTGTGCCGAAGGGGATGAGGTTATCCTGCCAACCCCTTGGTATTTCAATCATAAAATGTGGCTGGATATGACCGGTGTGAATGCTATCGCCCTGCCTGTCGCCGCTGGCATGCTGCCGGACGTTGATGCGGCGCGCGCCCTGATCACACCGCGCACGCGCGCCATCGCCCTTGTCACCCCCAACAACCCGGCGGGCGTCGAATATCCCACCGATCTGGCGCTGGCCTTTTTCAAACTGGCGCAGGATCACGGCATCGCGTTGATCGTGGACGAAACCTATCGCGATTTCGACAGCCGCAGCGGCGCGCCCCACCCGCTCTTTTCTCAAGACAAGTGGGACGAGACGTTTATTCACCTCTATTCCTTTTCCAAAGCCTACCGCCTGACAGGGCACCGCGTGGGTGCGCTGGTCACATCCGCGCAGCGGCTGGCAGAGGCGGAAAAGTTCCTCGACACAGTCGCGATCTGCCCCGGCCAGATCGGGCAATACGCCGCCCTCTGGGGCTTGGAAAACCTCAGCCAGTGGGTCGCGGGGGAACGCGATGAAATCCTTTCACGTCGCGCCGCCATCGCGGGCGGCTTTGACACACTCAGGGCCAAAGGCTGGACCTTGCTCGGCCTCGGTGCCTATTTCGCCTATCTCGAACACCCGTTCGACATCTCCTCGGCCGACCTTGCGCTCCAACTGGTGAAGGATGCCGGCATCCTGTGCCTGCCGGGCACGATGTTCTGGCCTGACGGATCGCCCGAAGGCGCGCGACAGTTGCGCATCGCCTTCGCAAATCTCGACACACGCGGCATTGCCGATCTTTACGCGAGGCTCTCGGCACTGGACCTCTGAGCGCAACGACCCTTGCCCGCCCCCGCGTGCGCGGATAGACAACGCGAAACCCGTTTCTTACCCAAGAGAGCACGCATGGCCAAGGGCACGAACTCCTTTTCGAAAACCGCAGTCTGGATCCTGTTGGGTCTGCTTATTCTGGCACTTGGCGGCTTTGGGGCGACCAACCTCAGCGGCACGATCCGCACCGTGGGTCAGGTGGGCGATAAATATATCGACGTGCAGGACTATGCCCGCAATCTCCAGCAGGAAATCCAGGCCGTCAGCCAGCAAACCGGCAACCAATTGACCTTTGCGCGCGCCCAAGCCATCGGGCTTGATCAGGCGGTTCTGTCCCAACTGGTACGCGCCCGCGCGCTTGATCACGAAGCCGATCAGATGGGCCTGAGTGTGGGGGACGAAACCCTGCGTGATGAAATCCTGAACATCCCCTCCTTCCGCGGCCTCGATGGCAGCTTTGATCGTGAGGCCTACAGCTTTGCGCTCAGCAATTCGGGCAGCAGCGAAGCAGAGTTCGAACAACAATTGCGCGACGAGGTGGCACGGTCGCTGCTGCAAGGTGCGATCATGTCGGGGATTTCGATGCCCGACACCTACGCCGAAACGCTCGTGGCCTTTCTGGGCGAGACCCGTGACTTCACGTGGGTCCGCCTTGATCAAAGCGATCTGACCACCCCGCTTGATACGCCCACGGACGAGGTGCTGCGCGCCTTTTACGACGAGAACATTGACGACTACGAACTGCCCGAGACCAAGCGGATCACCTATGCAAGCCTCCTGCCTGACATGATCCTCGACAGTGTCGAGGTCGAAGAAGCGACCTTGCGCGCCGAATACGAGGCGCGCGCCGACGAGTATAACCGCCCCGAGCGGCGGCTGGTTGAACGACTGGTCTATCTGGACGAGGCGTCAGCCGATCAGGCCGCCGCACAGCTTGAGGTGAACGGCACCACGTTTGACGCGCTGGTGCAGGACCGTGGCCTGACGCTTGCGGATGTGGATCTGGGCGATGTGTCCCGCCTTGAACTGGATGCAGCGGGTGAGGCCGTGTTTACCGCAGAGGTCGGCGATGTGGTCGGCCCCCTGCCCTCGACCCTCGGGCCAGCGCTGTTCCGGGTGAATGGTGTTCTGGCCGCCCAACAAACCTCGTTCGAGGATGCGCGCGCCGAGATTCAGCAGGAAATGGCATTGGATGCCGCCAGCCGTCAGGTCGCCTTTTCAGCCGAGGAATATGACGATCTGCTGGCCGGGGGTGCCACGCTCGAAGAGTTGGGTGCCGAGACGGACATGCAGCTTGGAACTGTGGACTGGTTTCCAGCGCAGGACGAAGGCATCGCGGCCTATGACGATTTCCGCACAGCTGCAGCCGCCCTGACAATCGACGATTTCCCCGAGATCATCGCGCTGGACGAAGGTGGCATCGTCGCCTTGCGCCTTGACGAAATCCTGCCGCCGCGCCCTGCCCCCTTCGAGGATGTCAGGGACGACGTACGCACCAACTGGGAGGCCGCGCAGGCCGAGACCGCACTGGCCGCGCAAGCCGAGGCGATCCTGCCCGCATTGCAAGAAGGGCAGAGTTTCGCCAGCCAATCCCTTGATTCCATTATCGAAGAAGATCAGGATCGCAGCGCCTTTGTCCAAGGCACCCCGCCCTCCTTTATGAGCACCGTCTTCGAGATGGAGGCGGGTGACGTGCGCGTTGTTCCTGATTTCGGGGCGGTCCTGATCGTGCGTCTGGATGCGATCAACCCTGTGACCGAAAATAACGACTTGCAGGGTGAAACCGAAGGGCTGAGCGCGGAAGTGGGCCAGATGGTTGCGACCGAGTTGTTCAATATCTTTTCCGAGGACGTGGTCGTGCGCGCCAGCCCACAGATCAACCAGCAGGCGCTGGACGCTGTGCATGTGAACTTTCCCTAATGGCACTGGTCCCTGATTTCGACAGGTTTGCCGCGGCCTATGACGCGGGGCACAATCAGGTGGTCTATACCCGGCTGGCGGCGGATCTGGACACGCCGGTGTCGCTGATGCTCAAGCTGACGGGCGCGCAGAAAGATGCGTTTGTGCTTGAGTCGGTGACGGGTGGTGAGGTGCGGGGGCGCTATTCCATCGTGGGGATGAAACCCGATCTGATCTGGCGCTGTCGCGGCACAACCTCGGCCATCAACCGCACGGCCCGCTATGACGGGGACGCGTTTCAGGACGTCACGGGCGACCCGCTGGATGTGCTGCGCGATCTGATCGCCGAAAGCCGCATCGATCTGCCAGACGATCTGCCCCAGGCTGCGGCGGGCCTGTTTGGCTATCTGGGCTATGACATGGTGCGCCTTGTCGAACATCTGCCCGATGTGAACCCTGACCCGCTTGGCCTGCCGGACGCAATCATGCTGCGCCCCTCGGTCATTGCGGTGCTTGATGGGGTCAAGGGCGAGGTCACCGTGGTCTCACCCGCATGGATCAGCGAAGGACAATCGGCCCGCGCCGCTTATGCCCAGGCCGCCGAGCGGGTGATGGACGCCGTGCGCGATCTGGAGCGCGCAATGCCCTCCGAAACCCGCGATCTGGGCGATGCGGGCACCATGGCCGACCCGGTGTCGAACTTCACCAAGTCGGGATATATGGAGGCGGTTGAGGCGGCGCGCGACTATATCAAGGCGGGCGACATTTTTCAGGTGGTCCCGGCGCAACGCTGGACGCAGGAGTTTCGCGAACCGCCCTTTGCGCTCTATCGCTCATTGCGCCGCACGAACCCGTCGCCCTTCATGTTCTATTTCAACTTCGGCGGCTTTCAGGTGATCGGGGCCAGCCCGGAAATCCTTGTCCGGGTCTTTGGCAACGAGGTCACGATCCGCCCCATCGCAGGCACCCGCAAACGCGGAGCCACCCCGGAAGAGGACCGCGCGCTCGAAGCCGATCTGCTGGCCGACAAGAAGGAATTGGCCGAGCATCTGATGCTGCTTGATCTGGGGCGCAACGATGTGGGCCGCGTGGCAAAGATCGGCACCGTGCGCCCGACCGAGGAATTCATCGTCGAGCGTTATTCCCACGTGATGCACATTGTCTCCAACGTCGTGGGCGAATTGGCCGAGGGCAAGGACGCGCTCGATGCGTTTTTCGCAGGCATGCCAGCGGGCACCGTGTCTGGCGCGCCCAAGGTCCGCGCGATGGAGATCATCGACGAGTTGGAACCCGAAAAGCGCGGCGTCTATGGCGGCGGCGTCGGTTATTTCAGCGCGGGCGGCGACATGGACATGTGCATCGCGCTGCGCACCGCCGTGGTGCAGGACCAAAAGCTTTATATTCAGGCCGGGGGTGGCGTGGTCTACGACAGCGACCCCGAGGCCGAATTCATGGAAACCGTGCACAAATCCGGCGCGATCCGGCGCGCGGCCGAGGATGCGGCGCGCTTTGCCGGAGGCAATCGGTGATGTGTCTGATCGCTGCGACTGTCCCCTCCGATGAAGACTGCCGTGCCTGTTGAGCCGTTTACCCTGGGCGGCGTCCAAGTCGCCCCCGGAACGCGCGCGACGGTCGCTTTGCCTGTGTCGGCGCTGCCCGATCACACGCCCATCAACCTGAGCGTCGAGGTCATTCATGGCAAGCGCCCCGGCCCCACGATGTTTGTCAGCGCCGCAGTGCATGGCGATGAAGTGATCGGCGTCGAGATCGTGCGCCGGCTGCTGCGCGCGCCGCAAATCAACGCCCTGCGCGGCACCCTGCTGGTGGTGCCGGTCGTCAACAGTTTCGGCTTTCTTGCCCGCTCGCGCTATCTGCCGGATCGGCGCGATTTGAACCGCTGTTTTCCCGGCTCGTCATCGGGGTCGCTTGGGTCACGATTGGCGCATATTTTCCTGCACGAAGTCGTGCTGCGCTGTGATTTCGGCATTGATCTGCACTCTGCCGCCGAGCACCGCACCAACCTGCCCCAGATCCGGGTCACACCGCGCGATCAGACCACCGCGCGCATGGCGCAGGCCTTTGGCGCGCCAGTGATCCTGACCTCGCCCTTGCGCGACGGGTCCCTGCGCGGCGAGGCGGCAGAGCGTGGCACGCCCGTGTTGCTTTATGAAGCGGGCGAAGGATTGCGGTTTGACGAGTTCGCGGTACGCGTCGGGCTGGCGGGCATTCTGCGGGTGATGCGCGATCAGGGGATGGTGGCCTCCAAAGGCATCGCCAAGGCCCGCGCTCCGTCGCTGATCTGTCTTGCCTCATCCTGGTTGCGCGCGCCCGTGGGGGGGCTGCTGCGCACCTTCCGTGCAGAGGGGGACATCGTTGAAAAGGGCGATGTGCTGGCCGCCGTCTCTGATCCCGCAGGCGAGGTCGAAACCGAATTGCTGGCCCCAGCCCCCGGCATCCTGATCGGGCGGGCGGTTCTGCCTGTCGTGAACGAGGGCGACGCGGTGTTTCACCTCGCTGCCCTCAGCCCCAAGGCGGATGAGGACACGGTCGAGGCGTTGACCGCGCAGCTCGACACCGATCCCCTGTTTGACGAAGACGAGATTATCTGAGGTTTATTGCGCCGCGTTCAGCGTGGTCAGCACCGCCGAGATCGGCGCAAGCGCGACCCGCTCGGCCCGGTCCTGCAACCCCCAAAGCAACAGTGCCGAAATCGTATCGGGACGCACGCGACCCACCATGATCACGCCCCCCTCCTGACCGGCGCGAAACGCGGCCTGATCCAGAAAACGGCGGATCACCGTCGGGGTCTGATCCGCACTGTCAAAGTCGCGAAAGACCAGGCCTGCAGGCACGCCATCCCGCGCCGCAAGTTTTTGCGCAGTGTTGAGCCCCTTGGATTGCAGCACAAGACCATGACCCGAGGCCAACAGCGCCTCGGTGATCTGGTCCGACACGTCGCGGCTGGCCTGCACCCCCTCGCCTGTCCCTTCCATCACCGCAACCGCTTCAGGCACGGCGTCAAGGGCAGCGGACAGGGCGACTTCGGCATCACTCGCCGTGGCCCCCGCTGGCAAATCCATCAGCGCCATGACCTCGAACCCTTCGGCGCGGTAGTCTGCCATGCGGGCCTGCGCATCCGGCAAGGTCGCCTCGACCGCAAAACTCAGCGGATAAGGAAAGGTCCGCAAGGCGGCGAGGCCCACCGGCCCACTTGTCAGGTCAACGCCACTGTCGATCAGCACGATGGACATCAGCGGCTTGGCATCCGGGTTCTCGAATTGTGCGGCGAAGGCCACGATGGGCGGGGCATCAGATGGGCTTGCCTCGGTTTCGGCGGGGGTATCGGCGGTCGCGGGAACCTCGGGATTGCGATCCACCAGCGATCCCGCTGGTTCACCAATCGTTGGTCGGCCCGGTTGCACCTCGTCCTCGGGGGCCGGGGCCGCAATGTCGTCAGCGGGCGGATCTGCCGGGGCATCAGCCACATCAGGTGCACTGGGTGCAGGTGTTGTATCAGGTGCCTGTGGCGCGGGATCTTCGGACGCCGGGCTGTCTGGCGCGGCGTCCGCCTCGGGGGCAAACGCGGTGGAGGTATCCGACACTTCAGGGGCCGGAGGCTGCGCAGGATCGGTCGAGATCGACAATTCGGTTTCGGAGCCGGGCACCACAGGCGCGTCCCCTTGGGTCGAGGGTTGCACAGGGGCCACATCGCCCACATCGACGGCACCTGTTTCGGCAGCCTCGGCGGGGCCAGCCAGATCATCCGCAGCACCTGTTTCAGGCACCACAGCCGTGTCCGATCCCGCCTCGGCAACGGAGGCCACATCGTCCGCCTCCGGCTCCGTCACTTCGGGCGCGTTTGCGTCGCGGGCCAGATCCGCGTCAGTGACCCCCGCCGCCGTACTCGCCTCTCCGGCCTCGGGGGCCCGGGTTTCAGTCGGAGCCTCGATAACCGCATCGGGCCGCGATGGGCCGTCCGCCACGACCGACACAACCCCGGCCCCCAGCACACTGGCCACGCCGCCCCATACCAAGCCGCTCAGAAATCCCCGTGCCATGTCGCTGTCTCCGCCCGTTTCGTGGCCGCCCCCGCTTTGCGGTGTAGCGTGCCGTCTGCTTTATCCCGTGGTCCAGACTGCGCGTCCCCTTGACGGTCACGGGCAAGCCTGAGCATGTATGCGCGCAACTATAAGGCCCTATGCGCCCCCTTGGAACACGAGATTTCACGATGCTGCTGCTGATCGACAATTACGACAGTTTTACCTACAATCTGGTCCACTATCTGGGCGAATTGGGCGCGGACGTGGTGGTGCGCCGCAATGATGCGCTGGACGTTCAAGAGGCAATGGGGATGCGTCCCGAAGGGATCTTGCTGTCTCCGGGCCCATGCGATCCGGATCAGGCAGGGATTTGTCTGGCACTGACCCAGGCGGCGGCTGAAACCCGCGTGCCGCTCATGGGGGTGTGCCTTGGACACCAGACCATCGGGCAGGCCTTCGGGGGCAAAGTGGTGCGCGCGCCCGATATCGTGCATGGCAAGATGGGCACGATGCATCACACCGGCACCGGGCTGTTCGCAGACCTGCCCACCCCGTTCGAGGCAACGCGCTATCACTCGCTCACGGTGGACCGGACCACCCTGCCCGACTGCCTCGAGATCACGGCCGAGATCGAGGATGGCACGATCATGGGCCTTGCTCATCGCGAGTTGCCGATCCACGGGGTGCAATTCCATCCCGAATCCATCCGCTCCGAACACGGGCACGCACTGCTTCGGAATTTTACAGATCTGATGGCGGTGCCGGCATGAGTGACGCTCTCAAACCCCTCATCGATGCGGCCGCCAACGGGCCGCTGACCCGCGCACAGGCCGAGGCCGCCTTCCAGATTCTCTTTGACGGCGAGGCCACGCCAAGCCAGATCGGCGGGCTGCTCATGGCCCTGCGCACCCGCGGTGAAACGGTCGATGAATACGCCGCCGCCGCCGCCGTCATGCGCGCCAAGTGCAACGCGGTGAAGGCCCCCGAGGGCGCGATGGACATTGTCGGCACCGGCGGAGATGGCAAAGGCACGCTGAATATCTCGACCGCGACCGCCTTCGTGGTGGCCGGTGCAGGCGTGCCCGTGGCCAAACATGGCAACCGCAACCTCAGCTCCAAATCCGGCGCGGCAGATGCGCTGACCCAGATGGGGATCAACGTGATGGTCGGCCCAAAGGTCGTTGAAAAGGCAATCCATGAGGCCGGGATCGGCTTTATGATGGCCCCCATGCACCACCCGGCCATCGCCCATGTCATGCCGACACGGGCGGAACTTGGGACGCGCACGATCTTCAATATTCTGGGGCCCCTGACCAACCCCGCAGGGGTCAAACGGCAACTGACGGGCGCGTTCTCGCGGGATCTGATCCGCCCCATGGCCGAGACACTCGGGCAACTCGGCTCGGACGCGGCATGGCTTGTGCACGGCTCGGATGGGACCGACGAACTCACCATCACGGGTGTGTCCTGGGTGTCTGCGCTGGAAAACGGCACCGTGACCGACTTCGAACTCCACCCCGAAGAGGCCGGGCTGCCAACCCACCCGTTCGAGGACATCGTGGGCGGCACACCCGAAGACAACGCCAAGGCCTTCGATGCGCTGCTGAACGGGGTGCAAAGCGCCTATCGCGACGCTGTACTGCTCAATGCGGCCGCAGCACTCAGGGTCGCGGGGCACGCGGACACACTCAAGGACGGAGTGGAACAGGCGCGCGTCAGCATCGACAGCGGCGCGGCACACGCTAAACTAAAGGCAGTCGCAGAGATCACACAAAGTACCGCCTGACCTCTTCTTTTGACCAAAAATACCGCGGGGAGCCCGAGGGGCAGGCCCCTCGGTCCCACTCCATCCGCAAGGACCACCGCCCATGACCGACACGATCCTCGACAAAATCAAGGCCTACAAGCTCGAAGAGATCGCCGCCGACAAGGCCGCCAAACCGCTTGAGACGGTCGAGGCCGAAGCCCACGAGGCAGGCCCCGTCCGCCCCTTTGCCGAGGCGTTGCAATATGCCAGCCGCGAAGCCTATGGGCTGATCGCCGAGATCAAGAAGGCAAGCCCCTCCAAAGGGTTGATCCGCGAAGACTTTGACCCCACGGCCCTCGCTGCTGCCTATGCCGAAGGCGGGGCCACCTGTCTGTCGGTCCTGACCGACACGCCTAGTTTTCAGGGGGCCAAGGACTTCCTCACCCAGGCGCGCAACGCCTGCGACCTGCCCGCCTTGCGCAAGGATTTCATGTACGACACCTATCAGGTCGCCGAGGCGCGCGCCCTTGGTGCGGACTGTATCCTGATCATCATGGCCTCGGTCAGCGATGCACAGGCCCATGAGCTGGAAGAGGCGGCCACAAGCTGGGGTATGGACGCCCTTATCGAAGTCCATGACGCCGCCGAACTGGAACGGGCCTCTGCCCTCAAAAGCCCGCTGATCGGCATCAACAACCGTAATCTCAAGACCTTTGAGGTCACGCTGGACACCACGCGTATGCTGTCAAAACAGGTGCCGATAGATCGGATGATCGTAGCCGAAAGCGGGCTGAACACCCCCGCCGATCTGGCTGATCTGGCCATGTATGGCGCGCGCACCTTCCTGATTGGCGAAGGCCTGATGCGGCAGGATGATGTGGCCTCAGCCACCCGTACGCTGCTCGCCAATCCGCTCACCTCAGGCGGGGGCATGTGATATGGCGCTGACCCATTTCGACGCCTCGGGGGCCGCGCATATGGTCGATGTGTCCGACAAGGATGTCACGGACCGCATTGCCATGGCCGAGACATGGATCAAGATGAACCCTGAAACCCTTGATATCATTACCGAAGGGCGCGCCAAGAAGGGCGATGTGATCGGGGTGGCCCGCCTCGCCGGGATCATGGGAGCCAAGCAGACATCGACCCTCATTCCCCTGTGTCACCCCCTGCCCATCACCAAGGTGTCGGTCGAGATCGACCCTGACGCGGACCTGCCCGGCTTGCGCATCACCGCGACAGTCAAAACCACGGGCCAGACCGGGGTCGAGATGGAGGCACTGACCGCCGCCTCCACCGCTGCACTGACAGTCTACGACATGGCCAAGGCCGTCGATAAGGGTATGGAAATCGGCGGGCTGCGCGTGCGCCTGAAGGATGGCGGAAAATCAGGACGGTACGAGGCACCATGATCACTGTTGCCCAAGCGCTTGACCACCTCTTTGCCCTTGCCGACCCTTTGCCCGTCGAAACGGTCCCGCTGCGCGCCGCGCATGGCCGCATCCTCGCCGAAACGGTCAAAGCCCGGCGCACCCAGCCCCCTTTCGCCGCCTCCTCCATGGATGGCTACGCGCTCAAGAGCGTTGAGGCCGACCTGCACGCCCAGTTCAAAGTCGTTGGCGAAGCAGCTGCCGGGCACCGCTGGACCGGCACGCTTGGCGCAGGTCAGGCGGTGCGGATATTCACCGGCGCACCTGTGCCCGAGGGGGCCGACAAGGTTGTCATCCAGGAGGACGTGACCCGCACAGGCGATCTGATCACCATCACCGACGGTCCCGGCCCGAAGGACAACATCCGCCCCGCTGGCGTTGATTTCGCCGCAGGCATGGCGCTTGAGGCCCCCCGCCGCCTGTCGCCCGGCGACATCGCCTTGCTGGCGGCCATGAATATCGCGGCGGTGCCCGTACATCGCGCGCCCGTGGTGGCCATCATCTCGACCGGGGATGAATTGGTGCAGCCGGGTGACGACCCCGGCCCGGACCAGATCATCGCCTCCAACACGTTCGGACTGGCGGCGATGCTGGAGAATGTCGGCGCACAAACCCGCATGCTGCCGATTGCGCGAGACCGCGACAGTGCGCTGCGTACCGTCTTTGCGCTCGCGGACGGGGCTGATCTTATCGTCACAATCGGCGGCGCATCGGTGGGGGATCACGATCTGGTCGCCGGGGTGGCCGCTGATCTGGGCATGGAACAATCGTTTTACAAAGTGGCCATGCGCCCCGGCAAACCGCTGATGGCGGGGCGTCTGAACGGCACGCCTATGGTGGGCCTGCCCGGCAATCCGGTGTCGGCCATGGTTTGCGGCACCGTATTTCTGACGCCGATGATCAGCGCAATGCTGGGTTTGGGGCACACACCTGCGGCGCGGGTCCCTTTGCCGCTCTCGGCCCCTTTGGATCAGAACGGGCCACGCGAGCACTACATGCGCAGCTCGATCCAAGGCGGCACGGTGCAGGGTGCAGGCGCGCAAGACAGCTCGCTTTTGTCGGTGCTTGCCCGCTCCAACGCGCTGATCGTGCGCCCCCCACACGATCCCGCCCGCGCCCCCGGCGATCTGGTCGATACCATCGCTTTGTCCTGAACAGTTGACACAAAACAAGAACGTCCGTAGAACAAACGCAAACCACGGTCGTTGGTACGCGACAAAACGGAGGACAGGGCATGTTGACGAAAAAGCAGTTGGATCTGCTGGAGTTCATTCATAAACGGGTGCAGCGCGACGGCGTGCCGCCCAGTTTTGACGAGATGAAAGAGGCGCTTGATCTGCGCTCCAAATCCGGGATCCACCGGCTGATCACAGCCCTTGAGGAGCGTGGGTTCATCCGCCGCCTTGCCCACCGTGCACGCGCCATCGAGGTGGTGCGCCTGCCCGAAGCGCTTGGCGGCGCGGCTTCTGGCTTTACGCCCAAGGTCATTGATGGCGACCGTCCCGATGTGCCCCCGCCCCCCTCTGCCCTGTCGGTCGAGGCAGCCCATGCTGTTGAGTTGCCCGTGATGGGCCGGATCGCGGCTGGTGTGCCCATCTCTGCCATTTCGGAAGTGTCCCATTCGGTGGCTGTGCCGGGGCAGATGCTGTCCGGGCAAGGCGATCACTATGCCCTTGAAGTCAAAGGGGATTCGATGATCGATGCCGGGATCAATGACGGCGATGTCGTTGTGATCCGCGAGACCTCTGCCGCGGACAATGGCGATATCGTCGTTGCGCTGGTCGAAGATCACGAGGCGACCCTGAAACGATATATGCGGCGGGGCGATACGATTGCGCTGGAAGCAGCCAACCCCGCCTACGAGACCCGCGTGTTCCCGGTCGGACATGTAAAGGTGCAAGGCAAGCTGGTCGGACTGATCCGGACATATTGATCAGACGTGTTTGGATGACCAAGGCGAGGGCGGACCAACAGGTCCGCCTTACTCTTGCGACAGTGCCAGCGTCAAATCCGTGTGCGATATCACCAAGGCAGGTGCCGCATAGCGCCGCCACCCGGACCACATCCGATCCCCCGTCACATCCCGTGCGGTGATCAGTTTGGCGTCCGCGCCCTGCCCCAGCACCGCAACCGATCCGGTTTTCCGCAGCACCGTCGCATCCAGTACCAGACATTCCGCTTCTTGTGCGCCCTCAAGCGTGCCGTTGACCACCACGATCTGCCCCGGAGCGCAGCCGCTGAAGGCCGCAAGTGCCCGCTTACCGCTCAGGTGGATCACCGGCACGTCATCCGGCCAACGTGCGGCGGCGGCCTCCTGGTCGATCCCTTCGCCGTCATTTTCCAACCAGTTGCGCGCGACGAACCCGGCCCCTTTGGGTTTGCTGAGCGCCCGCCCTGCATCGGTCATCACGCCGACAAGCCCCCCGGTATCCGCAATCAACACCGTCGGACGTCCCCCCGACTGCCACAGCATCAACGCGCCCACCATCGCCACACCTCCGGCAAAACGGACCCGCCCTTGCCAGAGGATCACGAACAGCGCGCCCACCGCCATCAGGGGCAGCACCCATGGCCCCGGCCCCGGCACATAACCACGTGCGCCCTCAAGCGATGATACCCAATCGGCCACCCACAAGATCCACTGCAACCCCGCCCCCATGAGCCACAGGCCCACCGCCTCCGCCCCGAACGGAGCCAAGACCAGTGCCAGCACCGCTGCGGGGATGATAAGCACTCCCATCAAGGGCACGCTGGCAAGGTTCGCGATCAGCCCGTAATGGGCGATGGCGTTGAAATGTGCGGCCCCGATAGGTGCGGTCGCCAGCCCCGCAATGGCCGAGGACAGCACCACGCCAATGATCGGCTGCGCCCATTTCGGCCCCAACTGCCACTGCGCATCGCGCATCCAGCCGAACACGGCGACAAGCGCGGTGGTGGCCGCAAAGGACATCTGAAACCCCGGCCCCATCAGCGCCTCGGGGCGCAGGGACAGCACGATCAGCGCGGCGATCGCCACCGCCCGCAGGCTGATGGCGCGCCGGTCAATCAGGATCGCGCACAAGGCCACCGCAACCATGACAAAGGCCCGCTCGGTCGCAACATTGCCCCCTGACAGGGCGAGGTAGATCGAAGCCGCCGCCAATGCCCCCACTGCCGCCATCTTACGCGCAGGCCAATGCAGGGCAATCAACGGGATCAGCGCAAAGATGAGCCGCAACAGGCCGAACACAAACCCGCTGAGCAAGCCCATGTGCAGCCCCGAGATTGCCAGCAAATGCGCTGTATTGGACGCGCGCAAATCGTCCAGCCCGTCTTGAGAAATGCCGCTGCGATCCCCGGTGGTGACGGCAGCCGCAAAGCCTCCCACATCGCCGGGCAGCACCTCCTGGACCCGAGCGGAGGCGCGCATGCGGATGCCGAACACCACTTGCCGCAGATCAAACCGGGGCGCAGAAATGGCGACCAGAGGCACGCGGGTATACCCCACGGCCCCCAGTTCAGCAAACCACGCATGGCGCTGGAAATCAAAGCCGCCCGGTTCGACCGGCCCGCCCGGCGGGCTGAGATGTGCGGTGGTCATCACCCGCAGGCCGGGGCTTGGCACCACCCCGAGGGTGGCGTCGCCGTGCAGGGAAATCCGCACGCGGGTGGGCGTCTCATCGGGCGACACCCGGTCGAGTTTGACCCGGTCAAGCGTCAGGCGTACCGCATCCGAACCACTGCGATCCATGCCCACGATCCGCCCCTCGACCGGACCATAATAGCGCCAGTCGATCACCGGCCCCGCCACGCTTTGCGCACGCCAGCCCGCCAGCACAAAGCCAAGGGCGATCATCGCACCCAGAACCAGCAGCGGCGACACCCTTTCATCCACGTACCGCACCGACAGCGACGCAATGCCGCCGGCCGCGAGGACGGTGGCGATCAGCACCACAGATGGCTCGAACCGCAACCCGAAGAATACCGCAATCCCGATGGCCATGCCGACGGGCAGCCAGCCGAACAGATGGCCGCGCTGGTACAGAAACGTGTCGCGAATGGATTGGCCAAGGCCCATGCTTGCCCCTGTGGCCCATGCTGAGTATCAGGAGCCCGAACCCTATCCCTCCCATGGTTACTGAAAGGTAAACGGCCTCCTTATGTCTCAGCCCGTTGTCACCCGTTTCGCCCCCTCGCCCACCGGCTTTCTGCATATTGGCGGCGCGCGCACGGCGCTGTTCAACTGGCTGTTTGCGCGGGGCCGCGGCGGCAAGTTCCTGCTGCGGATCGAGGATACGGACCGCGCCCGTTCCACGCCCGAGGCGACGCAGGCGATCCTTGATGGAATGGCATGGCTGGGATTGGACCATGACGGTGAGGTGATCAGCCAGTTCGCCCGCGCCGACCGGCACGCCGAGGTGGCCAACAGGTTGCTGGCAGAGGGCAAGGCCTACAAATGCTTTGCCACTCAGGACGAGATCGCCGCCTTTCGCGAGGCGGCCAAGGCCGAGGGGCGTTCGACGCTGTATCAGTCACCGTGGCGCGACGCGGACCCAGACACGCATCCCGACATGCCCCATGTGGTACGGATCAAGGCACCCCGGGACGGCGAGACCGTAATCCGCGACGCGGTGCAGGGCGACGTGACCATCCGTAACAGCCAGCTTGACGATATGGTGCTGCTGCGCGGCGATGGCACGCCGGTCTATATGCTGGCCGTCGTCGTGGATGATCACGATATGGGTGTGACGCACGTGATCCGGGGCGATGATCACCTTAACAACGCGGCGCGCCAGATGATGATCTACGGCGCGATGGGCTGGAATGTGCCGACCTGGGCGCATATTCCGCTTATCCACGGGCCGGACGGCAAAAAACTGTCCAAACGGCACGGCGCACTTGGGGCCCAGGAATATCAGGTGATGGGCTATCCGGCGGCGGGGATGCGCAACTATCTGACCCGGCTCGGATGGAGCCACGGGGACGATGAATTCTTTGATGATGCGCAGGCGAAAGAGTGGTTTGATCTCAACGGGATCGGCAAGAGCCCGGCGCGGTTCGACCTCAAAAAGCTGGAAAACCTGTGCGGGCAGCACATGGCCGGGATGGATGATGCCGCATTGCAGCAGGAAATCAGCGCATTTCTGACAGCGGCGGGTCAGCCCGCGTTGAAACAATCGCAGGCCGAGGGACTTCTGGCGGCGATGCCATTTGTCAAGGAACGGTCCAAAACCTTCCCCGAACTCCTTGATAAAGCGCACTTTATCCTGACGGGACGTCCCATCACGCCGGACGACAAGGCATCAAAAGCACTTGATACGGTATCCCGTGGTATGCTGAGCCAATTGACGCCGCATTTGCAAACCGTTACTTGGGATCGTAACAGTTTGGAGGCCGTCCTGAACGATTTCGCAGTAGATCAGGGCACCAAATTCGGCAAATTGGCGGGCCCGCTGCGGGCAGCGCTTGCTGGCCGGGCCGTAACGCCTTCTGTTTTTGACATGATGCTGGTTCTGGGGCGCAAAGAAACCCTTGCCAGACTGACGGATGCTGCCGCCTGACGCGGGGTCTTAACCCATCGTTACATGCGCGCAGTCTAACGATGGGGCCGCGACACCCGCTGTCGCCCCCGGCAAGCACGCTTGCATTGTGACGATCGGCAAGCCGCCCTTGCCCTGTGACGAAAAGGAAAACCTGATGGCTGACGCACCCAAATCTGCATCGCTGACGATTGGCGACAACACTTACGATCTGCCCATTCACTCCCCCACCGCTGGCCCCGATGTTCTGGACATCCGCAAGCTCTATGGACAGGCGGGCGTATTCACCTACGATCCCGGCTTTACCTCGACGGCAAGCTGCGACAGCACCATCACCTTTATCGACGGGGGCGAAGGCGTGCTGCTGCACCGCGGCTACCCCATCGAGCAACTGGCTGCAAAGTCTCACTATCTCGAAGTGTGTTACCTGCTGCTCTATGGCGAATTGCCATCCGCAAAAGAGCTGGAAGAATTCGAAAGCCTCGTGACAAACCACACGATGCTTCACGAGCAGATGACCTATTTCTTCCGTGGGTTCCGCCGTGACGCGCACCCTATGGCCATTATGACCGGAGTCGTCGGCGCAATGTCCGCGTTCTACCATGACAGCACCGATATCCATGACGCGCACCAGCGCGAGGTGGCCTCGATCCGCCTGATTGCCAAGATGCCGACCATTGCGGCATGGGCCTACAAGTTCTCCATCGGACAGCCCTTTGTCTATCCGCGCAATGATCTGGATTATGCCTCCAACTTCCTGCGCATGTGCTTTGCGGTGCCTGCCGAGGATTACGAGGTCAACCCAATCCTCAGCCGGGCGATGGACCGTATCTTTACGCTGCATGCCGATCACGAACAGAACGCATCAACCTCGACCGTGCGACTGGCCTCGTCCTCGGGTGCGAACCCGTTTGCCTGTATCGCTGCCGGAATTGCCTGCCTATGGGGTCCGGCCCATGGCGGTGCCAACCAGGCCTGCCTTGAGATGCTCAAGGAAATCGGCACGGTCGATAAAATTCCCGAATACATCGCCCGCGCCAAGGACAAGGACGACCCCTTCCGCCTGATGGGCTTTGGGCACCGCGTCTACAAGAACTTCGACCCCCGCGCGACGGTGATGAAACAGTCCGCCGACGAGGTGCTGGAACTGCTTGGCGTGGAAAACAACCCCGTGCTGCAAGTCGCCAAGGAACTGGAAAAGGCCGCGCTCGAAGATCCGTATTTCGCCGAGAAAAAGCTGTTCCCGAACGTCGATTTCTATTCGGGCATCATTCTTGAGGCGATGGGCTTTCCAACGTCAATGTTCACGCCGATCTTCGCACTAAGCCGCACCGTGGGCTGGATTTCGCAGTGGAAAGAAATGATCGCAGACCCACAAAACAAAATCGGGCGTCCCCGTCAGCTGTATCTGGGCGAGATCACGCGCAATTATATCGACATCGAAAGCCGCTAGGGTTTTCTCGCGCCCCGGCTGAACGCCGGGGCGCTTTTCCATCCGGTTCAACCATTTACCTGAGCTTGTGTCGATTTAGGAAACAGCGCCGGACTGACGTTTGATCGCGTCATCTGCACCCGCTTGGCTGGCTTCATATATCTTGGGGGAGATGTGTGATGGGCTTTGGAATTGTAATTCTGGCGCTGTTGAGTGCCACGCTTTTGGTCAGCGTCTTTGAGGGTTACGACAGCGGGACGTAAAATAACGTGCCCTCTGACGCACCCGACATGACCGGGGTTGCAGTCGACGATGAAACCTTTATCGGCCCTGATCAACCTCCCCGGCGACACAGGTTTCAGCGATGCGCTGAATGGCACCACGCAGCACGACATCCTGTTTCTGAGCAGCACGATATCGCAACGGGCGACACCCTTGTGCTGGGTAACTGGATGGGTTCAAGCCAGCCTGTGACCATCACCGATGAGAGGGGCACCGCCACCTCGTGCGTTGCCGGAACGATCTATGCGAACCTGATCGGCCTTGACGCGGCCTCGACCACGCCTGCCTTTCTCGCCAACATAGCTGCCGTGCCCATCAAATAGCGGCTCAGCGCCCCTCAAAGCCGGGTTTGCGTTTTTCGACAAAGGCCAGTACGCCCTCGCGGAAGTCTCTGCTTTGACCGCAATCGCCCTGTTCGGCGGCTTCCATGGCAAGCTGGCCTTCAAAATTGTTGGCCCAGCTTCCCCGGATGACCCGTTTGGCCGCAGCATAGGCTTTGGTGGGTCCGTTGGCGAGATGGGCGGCCCGGGCGCGCCAATGCGCATCAAAACCTTCATCCGCCACCGCTTCCCAGATCATACCCCAATCATCGGCCTGGCGGGCGGTGATCTTGTCGGCAAACAGCGCAGCACCCATCGTCTTGGCCATGCCCATGGTGCGCGGCATCACATAGGTGCCGCCCGCATCCGGGATCAGGCCGATTCGGGTAAAGGCTTGCAAAAAATACGCTTTTTCCGATGCGATCACCACATCACAAGCCAACGCAAGGTTCGCCCCCGCCCCGGCTGCCGCCCCATTCACCGCCGCAATCGTTGGCACGGGACAGTCGACAATCGCGTTCAACATCGGGGTATATTCATCACGCAGGGTGCGTTCCAGATCAAGGTTCGCGGCATTCGCCCGGTCCCCCAGATCCTGCCCCGAACAAAAGGCCCGGCCAGCGCCAGTCAGGACAACCACCCGTGCAACCTTGCCCGCCTCTGTCACGGCCACTTCAATCTCGGCCCGCATTTGCGTGGTCAGCGCGTTCATCACATCCGGACGGTTCAGCGTGATCAGGGCCACACCATCTGTCAGGTCATATGTCAGCGTCTCGTAGTTCATGCCCAAAGCTCTCCCATGTGGGTATCAGCCTTGCATATCAAACCGATCCGTCTGGAACAGCCCCGACGCGCCGTCACTCATCCATAATCTCGCGCAAGCGTCTGGTTTCAGCCTCATTCAGGCCCGCATCCATGACAGCCGGGGCCGTGCTGCGCCCGCGCAGGTACACAAACCCCATGATCGCGGCCATCAGCAGCATCAGTGGACCCGCGGCCCATAACAGCCAGTTCGATCCAGACACGCGCGGGTTCATCAACACAAACTCGCCATAGCGTTCGACGAAAAAGTCGGTGATCTGGGCGTTGGTCTGCCCTGCGGCCACCTGCTCGCGGATCACGCGGCGGGTGTCCACGGCCCATTGCGCATTGGACGACGCGACGGATTCGGACTGACACACAACACAGCGCAATGCGTGATCCAGTTCGCGCGCCTGCGCTTCAAGGGCCGGATCCTCCAGCATCTCGGACGGATCAAGCGCAAGGGCCGCCCCGCTCAACACAAACCACAAGGTAACGGTAAGCCACCTCATTCCGCAGGCACCGGCTTGGCCATTTTGCGCGCCCCAACGGCGACGCGAAACCGGCGGTCCGTCAGGCTGAGGAAACCCCCAAGCGCCATCAGCGCACACCCGATCCAGATCCAGTTGGTCAACGGCTTGATATAGGTGCGCACCGCCCAGCCTCCGTTGGCTTGTGCATCCCCGATCACCACATAGACGTCGCGCGCCAGATTATAGTCGATGGCCGCTTCGGTTGTCGGCATCTGCGCCACGGGGTAGATTCGTTTTTCCGGCTTCAGTGTCGCGATAAACCGGCCATCCTTGGCCAGGGTCAGCGTGCCGACCGTAGCCAGAAAGTTCGGCCCCTCGACATCCTCGACCCCGTCAAGGGTCAGCGTGTAACCCCCGACCTCGAACGGTGCCCCAATCTGGGCCACGCGAATGTCCTCGGATTGCCACGACGTCAGGCCCGCAACACCCAGCATCGTGATCCCAAGGCCCCCATGCGCGATGGCCTTGCCCCAATCAGCGCGCGGCAGACGGAACAGGCGCGCAGCATTGAACCGCTGCCCGGTACGGCTTGCGATGTCCACGGCCGCGCCCATGACCAGCCACGCGCCCAAAAACGCGCCCATCGGCCCGATCAGGCTGCGCCCGGTCTGCATCGCCCAGGCTAGCCCGCCAAAGGCGAGTGCCAGCACAAAGGCATAGCGCAAGGGGCGCATGGCGCGGGTCAACTGCCCCCGCTTCCACGGCACCATCGCACCGACCGGCAGGATCAGGCCCAAAATCACCATGAACGGGGTGAATGCCATGTTGAAAAACGGCGGGCCCACACTCAGCTTGCGATCAAAGAACATCTCGGCCACGAGCGGCCACATGGTGCCGACAAAGACCACAAAACAGCTCACCGCCAGCAAGGCATTGTTGGCCACGAGCGCGCTTTCGCGGCTGACCATGCCAAAGACGCCCCGCGCCTCCATTGCGCTGGCCCGAAAGGCAAACAGGATCAGCGCACCGCCCATGAAAAAGCCCATGATCATCAGGATGAACACGCCGCGTTCGGGGTCGTTGGCAAAGGCATGCACAGATGTCAGCAGGCCCGAACGGACAATAAACGTCCCGATCAGCGAAAAGCCGAAGGCGAGGATGGCCAGCAAAATGGTCCAGGACTTCAGGCTCTCGCGTTTTTCCACGACAATGGCCGAATGGACCAGGGCCGCTGCCAGCAACCACGGCATGAAGGACGCATTTTCGACCGGATCCCAAAACCAGAACCCACCCCAACCCAACTCGTAATAGGCCCACCAGGACCCAAGTGCGATGCCGATGGTCAAAAACACCCAGGCCGCCAGGGTCCAGGGGCGGACCCACCGCCCCCAGGCCGCATCCACGCGACCTTCGATCAGCGCGGCCACGGCAAATGAAAACGCCATGCTCAGCCCCACATAGCCAAGGTACAGAAACGGTGGATGGAACGCCAAACCGGGGTCCTGCAACAGGGGATTCAGGTCCTGCCCGTCAAAGGGCGGTACCGCCAGCCGCAGAAACGGGTTGGAGGTGAAAAGAATAAACGCCAGAAACGCGACCCCAATCGCCCCCTGCACCCCAAGAACACGGGCGCGTAAGGAGGGCGGCAGATTATCCCCGAACCATGCCGCCATCGCGCCAAACAGGGCCACGATCAGCACCCAGAGCAACATGGAGCCCTCATGGTTCCCCCATGTGCCCGAAATCTTGTAAAGCATCGGCTTGGCCGAATGGCTGTTCAACACCACCAACCGCAACGAAAAGTCAGACACGATAAACGCGTACATCAGTGCGCCAAAGGCGACAGCAATCAGGTAAAATTGCGCAGATGCGGCAGGTTGGGCCATCGCCATCCAGCCCGCATTTCCCCGCCAGGCTCCAATCATGGGCACTACTGCCTGAACGATGGCGACAACAAAGGCGAGGACGAGGGCAAAGTGGCCGAGTTCTGTAATCATACTCTGAATTATAGAGGGGCCGAACCACTTCGCCAATGGGTCAGACCGATATGTCGCATCACGACATCGCCAGCCTCTTCTTTTGACTACAAATACCGCGGGGGAGGCCGCAAGGCCGGGGGCAGAGCCCCCTCATCTGGAAACTCCCGGTCGCATGGCCTCGGGCAGAGCCTCCTCATCTGGAAACTCCTGGCCGCATGGCCGGGGGCAGAGGCCCTCTTTCGCCCTCAGGCGGCGCGGCGCCACTCGTCCAGTGCTGCGTTCACATCCGGAACGAGCGACGCGGTTGTCAGACGCGCGTTCGCGCCGGTTTCAGCCGCACCCACACTGCCCGCACGCATCCTGCGCAACGCGCCCACATTTTCCATCACCTGTGGCACGCGGTTCATTGTCTCGACAATTTCGCGCTGGAACTGCTGCGCTTTGACCTGATGGCGTGCCCCAAAGTAAAACGATACGATCACGCCCAACAGCCACCACAGCGGTTCCGGCACCAGCGCAAGCCCCTGCATGCGCTCGGAAAACCACAACGGCGCAATCATCGCCGACACGAACAGACCCAAAGTGCCAAGCGCAAGCGCGGGGCGTGGCAGCCGGTTCAGCCCGTCCATCACCCGATCAAACACGCCCTGACGGGGGACGATGAACTCTTGCCCAAACTCGCGCATCGCCTGCATCTGCACGGCTTGGGCGCGCACCGACCCAGCCTCCGCATTTTCGCGAAACACCTCGACCGTATCCTTGACCACATTGCGCCCGCCCCCAAAGACGAGGCCCAACACCCGCTCCATCAACCCCATGTCCCAACCCTTTCCTGAAACTGAGTCGCGCTGAGATGAAAGCGCGGTGCAATAAATTCCTCGGCGCGTTTGATCCATCCGCCCTTTCCCCCAGCCCGGCTGCGGGCGTATTTACGGCTGGCCGGGCGCTGATCGGCGATGCGGAAATAATAGTTACGCCGGGCAATCCCATAGGCGTCCACCAGATGCTGTGGCGCAGAGTCGTAGGCCGCACGCGCGGCCCCAATGGATTGCGGCCCCAACGCACCGTCCACACTGCAAGGAAAACCCATCTCGGTCAGAAGACGTTGCAGGATCTTGATCGCATTGCCCCCTGCGTTCACATACATGTCAAAGACGGTTGCGTGCAGAACATCAGGCAGCTCGGCAATGCGCGGACGCTCAAAATAATGGGTCACAAAAATGTCGACGGCCTGCGCCCGCGTCAGGCGGCGCACATCGCGCACATCCACATCCCCGTCCCGATCCAGATCAAGGCCCAAACGGCGCATGGTGTGGATCGTGACTCCGAAATTCGTGGCCCCTCCGGGATCGTCGGGATCATTCACATAGCCGCCCTCGCGGGCGACGATCTCTTTGGCAATCTGGCGAACGGTGTGCATGTCTGCCCCCTCATGGCGTTCCATGGGGCAACACTGCATTCATGTTGGTTAATGGGTCTTAACCCCTGCGTACGCTAGCCGTTGGGGTCTTGGTACACGCCTTGCGCCTTGAGCGCGTCAACCACCTCGGACGGCATATAGGTCTCGTCATGTTTGGCCAGAATTTCAGAGGCTTCGAAGACGCCGTTGATGTAGCGGCCTGTGCCGACCATCCCCTGGTTTTCCTCAAACAGATCCGGCAAAACGCCGGTGAAGACGACGGGCACAGCCGCGCCGCCATCTGTCACCTCAAAGCGGATCGATTCGCCCTGCCCCCGGATCAGCGACCCGTCAGCAACCAATCCGCCAATGCGGAACACCTCATTGGGGCCGGGTGGTTCGGCCACGATTTGGCTGGGCGCGCGAAAGAAATTTATGCCGTCGCGCATCGCGTAACCAATCAGCACCGTCGACACGGTCAATGCCACCGCCGCAAGGGCGATGATCTGGATTCGGCGCTGTTTCTTCAGGCTTTTCATAGGATACTGTCACGTCTCACGGGAAAAGAGGGGCCATCATCAGCCCCTCGGTCTCCGATATATCTAACATCAGATTGGCATTTTGCAACGCTTGGCCCGATGACCCTTTTGTCAGATTGTCCAACGCAGCGACCACAACAGTCCGTCCCGGAATGCGGTCCGCAGCAACACCGATATGGCAGAAATTCGATCCGCGAATATGGCGCGTGCTCGGGACCTCGCCCATGGGCAGGACCTCAATAAAGGGTTCATCCCGGTAGGCGGACCCGAGCGTGTCATAAATCACCTGCGCCTCCCCTTTGACGTAAGCGGTGCCCAGAATGCCCCGATTGGCCGGGATCAGGTGGGGTTGAAACTGGATGTGCACATCGCGCCCGGCCACCTTGCTGAATTCCTGGTCAAATTCGCCCAGGTGCCGATGCGTCCCACCAGTGGCATAGGCATGATAACCTTCGGACAATTCCGCGTGCAGCAGATTTTCCTTGAGCGCCCGCCCCGCCCCGGAAACCGCCGCCTTGAGGTCAAGGATGATGTCATCAAGGTCGATCACCCCCGCCGCGATCAGCGGACGCAGTGCGAACTGGCCCGTGGCCGCGTTGCACCCCGTGCCCGCCACCAGCCGTGCGCCTGCGATCTCGTCCCGGTAGAACTCGGTCAGCCCATAAACCGCCTCGCCCTGCATCTCGACCGCGCTGTGGGGATTGCCGTACCACTTTGCATAGGCCTCCGGATCACGCAGCCGGAAATCGGCGGATAGATCCACGATTTTCAGATTGCGCGGCAGCCCCGAGATCACCTCCTGGCTCGTTTTGTGCGGCAGCGCGCAGAAACACAGATCAATGCCAGCCCAGTCGATCTGATCAAAGGCGACCATATCGGGCAGATCGAGGTGACGCAGATGCGGGAACACAGTCGCAAGCGATTGGCCCGCTTTAGAGAACGCCCCCAAAGCCTTGATATCAATGGAAGGATGTCCAGAAATCAACCGGATCAGTTCAGCGCCCGTATAGCCGGACGCGCCCAGAATTGCGATGTTATAGGTCATGTTTTCAAATCCAGAAAAGAGGTCAGATCAAGCGGCGTCAAAGCTGATCTGTCGTCGCAAGAACTGGGTGGCGCGCGTGCTGACGGTCTTGGGATCGCCCGTCGTCAGATAGGCTGCCGCCCCTGTGCCCATCTTGTCGGGATGGCGGGTCAGGTAGTCGGCAAGGCTTTCGCCCACGAGACTGGCCTGGGAATAGACGGCCACGTCCGGCCCCAAAGCCTCCTGAAACTGGTCCTGCATCAGCGGATAATGCGTGCAGCCCAAAATGGCGGCCTGCGGTTCCGGCATCTTGCGTTTCAACGCGTCCACATGGCTGCGCACCAACGCATCCGCCAGGATCATGTCCCCATCTTCAATGGCATCAACCACGCCGCCACAAGCCTGCGCCTCGACATCGACCCCGATAGCCCGGAACGCCAACTCGCGCTGGAACGCGCGGGACGCAACGGTCGCAGGCGTCGCAAACAGCGCGACATGCTGCACACCGACTTCGCGGGGCGGGGAATTGTCACCCCATTGCCGCTCGGTCAGCGCCTCAATCATGGGCACAAACACCCCAAGCACACGCTTGTCCTGAGGCACCCAGCCTTCCTGCATCCGACGCAAGGCAGCAGCCGAGGCGGTGTTGCAGGCCAAAATCACCAGATCACAGCCCGCATCAAACAGCCGCTGCACCGCCGCACATGTCAGGGTATAGATGTCATCGGCGGTGCGTACCCCATAGGGCGCGTTGGCACTGTCCGCGAGGTATACGAATTCCACATCCGGCAACCGCGTCTGCGCGGCCTCCAGAACGGTCAAGCCGCCCAGACCGGAATCAAAAATGCCAACTGCCATGTTGCGCTGCCCTAGCTGCGGTGCCGCTCTTCGAATTCATAGCCCAAATCAAAGACCTTCACCGGGTTCGGGTTCAGCTCATACGTGGCTTTGCGCAGGAATTCCATCATCTGTTTGGGGTTCCCGGCCATTGGGTCCAAAACCGCCCGCTCGATAGGGTCGCCGATCACAACACGCACAGGGGTATCGACGCGCTTTTTGAACTCTTTGATCAGCAGACCAAGGCGCAGCGTGTTGTGGGTGTGGCTTGCGATCTGAAACAAACGGCTTGTGTGTCCGTCGAAATAGAGCGGCACCACCGTCGCCTGTGATTTGGCCACCATACGGGCGGTAAAGCTGCGCCAGCCGGGGTCCATGGGGCGTGAAAACGGCTTGGCAGCGGTGCTGACAGTGCCACCAGGAAAGATACCGATGGCCCCACCCGTCCCCAAATAGCGCAGGGATTCCTTGCGCGTGGCCATATTCAACGCCATCGCCGCGCGGGTGTCATCAAAGCTGATGGGCAGCAGGACGCGGTTCAACTCTTCGGCCTTTTTGAAGACCGAGTTGGCCATGATCCGGAAATCACCCCGCACCATCGACAGGATATGGCCCATGATCAGACCATCCAGAATGCCATAAGGGTGGTTTGCGATCAAAATCAGCGGCTTATCACGCGGAATATTGTCAAGCGATCCGCCAACGACATCAAGGCTCAGCCCATAGCGTTCAACCATCACCGCCCAGAAATCACGGCCCGCCGCGACCTCATCCTCGTAGCCTTGCGCGCGCTTGATCAGGCGCAACCGCCCGGTCGTGTTTTCCATCAGCCGGATGAGGGCACGGCCCCCCTTGGTTTCCGCCGAATGGGAATAGCTGATTTCGCGGGTGATCTGGCGTTGCCGGCTGGGCATGTGAGCCTCTGGAAAGGTCGTTGCACGTCGCGGCAATGTAGTGGGCCGCGCCAGCTCTGCCTAGCCTTTATGGCATCCATTTACCGTGATCATTCCGCCGCCTGTGCCTGAACAGCACCGCCTGCGTTGATCACAGCCAGCAATTCCTCGCGCCGTTTTGCCGCCTTGGCCTCATTGGCTTGCTTGACGGGTCCAAAGCCGCGAATATCCAGTGGCAGGGCCGCCAGTGCCAAAATCGCATCCCGTGTCTGCACATCAAGCTTGGGCAACACCGTTTTCATATCCGCCTCATATTGCTTGATCAGCGCGCGTTCCATCCTGCGCTCGGCTGTGTAGCCGAACGGATCCAGCGGGGTGCCCCGCAGCGCCTTGAGCCGCGCCAGCAGGCGGAAGTTGCGCATCATACCGGACCCGTATTCCTTTTTCACGGGTCGCCCGTCTGACCCTTCCTTGGACAACAGCGGCGGGGCAAGGTGGAACTTCATCTTGAAATCGCCGTCAAACTGCGCGCGCGCCTTGACCTCGGTGTCCAGATGCAGTCGTGCGACCTCGTATTCGTCCTTGTAGGCGAGCAGCTTGTGATAGCCTTTGGCAGCCGCCTCTTTCACCGCCTCGTCCCCGATGCCGTCCACCAGCTTGCGATAGCGTTTGGCGAGCCGCCTGGACTGGTATTTCACCAGATAATCCGCGCGGAAGGCGATCTTGTCCTCAACCGTTTTGGGCAGTTGAACCACGTTCGGGGCAGACACCCGCGCCACGTCTTCGGGGTGCAGCACAGCCCAACGCCCGATATTGAAGGCGCGCGTGTTCTTGTCGACCGCCGTACCGTTCAGATCAATCGCTTGCAGGATCGCCTCAAGGCTGAGGGGCACGAGGCCGCGCTGCCATGCTGCGCCAAAGATCATCATGTTGGAAAAGATCGAGTCCCCCATCGTGGCCTTGGCCAGATCCGAGGCATCAAACATATCAACCCGGTCGCGCATCCGCGCCTCAAGCGCGAGGGCCAGACGGTCGGTGGGCAACAGGAATTCGGTGTCACGGGTGAAATCGCCGGTAATGATTTCATGGCTGTTCACGACCGCACCCGTGCGCCCCGCCGATGTCAGCCCTAGGGTTTTGGCCCCCGCACTCACCACCAGGTCACCGCCAATCAGCGCGTCCGCCTCGCCCGTCGCCACACGGATTGCACTAATGTCGTGGGGGTCATTGGCGATACGGCAGTGGATGTGCACCGCGCCGCCCTTCTGGGCCAGGCCCGCCATCTCCATCATGCCCGCGCCCTTGCCGTCGATATGGGCGGCCTGTGCCATGACGGCCCCGATGGTGACCACACCTGTGCCCCCCACCCCGGTAATGACGACATTCCACGTGCCCCGGATCGCAGGCAGCCGTGGCATCGGCAGGTCCGGCAGGTCCAGCGTGGTGGTCGCCTGTTTCTTCACCTGCGCCCCTTCCAGCGTGACAAAGGACGGGCAGAACCCGTTGACGCAGGAAAAATCCTTGTTGCAGGAGGATTGATCAATCGCCCGCTTGCGCCCCAATTCGGTTTCGGCAGGCACGATAGAGACGCAGTTGGACTGCACCCCGCAATCCCCGCAGCCCTCGCAGACATCGGTGTTGATGAACACGCGCTTGTCGATGTCGGGGAAGGTTCCGCGCTTGCGGCGACGGCGCTTTTCGGCAGCACAGGTCTGAACATAAACCATGACGCTGACCCCTTCGGTCTTGGTCAGCCGTTCCTGCACGGCCTGCAAGTCGGCACGCTCATGGGTCGGCACGCCAGATGGGAAGCGGGACAGGTCCACGTCTTCCTTGTCGTCATAGACCACGACCACGTTTTCGCAGCCCATCGCGCGGACCTCGTTCACGATGCGGTAGGGGTCAAGCCCGCCTTCGTTGGTTTGCCCGCCGGTCATGGCGACCGCATCATTGTAGAGGATCTTGTAGGTGATGCTGGTGCCCGCCGCCAAAGCCGCGCGGATCGCCTGCACACCTGAGTGGTTGTAGGTGCCGTCGCCAAGGTTCTGGAACACGTGTCTGCGCTTGGAAAACGGGGCCTCGCCAATCCAGTTCGCGCCCTCGCCGCCCATATGGGTATAGCCGAGCGTTTCGCGGTCCATCCACTGCGCCATGAAGTGACAGCCAATGCCCGCATAGGCACGGCTGCCTTCGGGCACCTTGGTGGATGAGTTGTGCGGACAGCCCGAACAGAAATAAGGCAAACGGGCCGCGATCTCTTCGGCATTGTCGGACCGGCGGGCCTCATCCAGCGTCAGCATACCCGCCTTGATCCCGTCCGTCTCGCGGCCTTCATCGATCAGGACCTGCCCCAGCTTGGTGGCAATCTCGACCGGGTCGAGCGCCCATTTCGCGGTGAAAAACTCGCGCCCATCCTTGGTGCCGCCATAGACACGGCGGCCCTGCCGGTTGTCAAAGATCGCCTCTTTGATCTGCACCTCGATCAGCTTGCGCTTTTCCTCGACCACCACGATCAGATCCAGCCCATCAGCCCAGTCGTTGAACCCCTTCATGTCCAGCGGCCAGGTCTGGCCCACTTTGTAGGTGGTGATGCCAAGGCGCTCGGCCTCGTTCGCATCAATGTTCAGCAGCGACAACGCATGCACCAGATCAAGCCAGTTCTTGCCCGCAGCCACAAAGCCGATCTTGGCACCGGGCTTGCCCCACATGCGCTTGTCCATCTTGTTGGCGTTGGCAAAGGCTTCGGCGGCATAGCGTTTGTGATCGATCAGGCGCGCCTCTTGCGCGATGCGTTCATCCACAAGGCGGATGTTCAGGCCCCCCTCGGGCATCGGGTAGTCAGCGGGGGCGAAGTTCAAGCGATGCGGGTTGCCGTCGACCACCGACGTCACCTCGACCGTGTCCTTCATCGTCTTGAGGCCAACCCAGACCCCCGCAAACCGGCTGAGCGCGATTCCATAAAGGCCGTAATCCATGATTTCCTGCACACCTGCGGGTGAAACCACGGGCATATACGCATCCACCATCGCGAATTCGGATTGGTGCAGCACGGTCGAGGATTCGCCGGTATGGTCATCTCCCATCGCCATCAGCACGCCGCCATGGGTCGACGAACCCGCCATATTGGCGTGGCGCATGACATCGCCGGTCCGGTCTACGCCCGGCCCCTTGCCATACCACAGACCAAAGACACCATCATACCTGCCCTCACCGCGCACCTCGGCCTGTTGCGCACCCCAAAGCGCAGTGGCGGCAAGGTCTTCGTTCAGGCCGGGTTGAAAGGTTATGTCGGCGGCCGACAGCTGCTTGAGCGCCCGCATCATATGCAGATCCACCGCACCCAGCGGGGATCCGCGATAGCCCGTGACAAGGCCGGCGGTCTTGAGCCCTGCAGCAACGTCACGCGCCTTTTGCATCAGCATCAAACGCACCAAGGCTTGGGTGCCATTGAGCAGCACCGGGCTTTTGTCCAGGTCATAGCGGTCGTTCAGTGAAATCTTTTGCGTGCTCATGCGCGGCCTCCCTGCCCGACTGATATTATAAGATACAACCTAATCTTGCATATCTACGCCAAATATAGGTCACAAAGACTGACCTGCATACATATATTTTTGCTATCTTCATGTTCCCCTTACCGGTGCGGTATGAAACTAAGTCAATTGATGTAGTGTCAGGCAAACTTTACGGATGTTCGGAATATGGATTGGGACAAGCTCAGAATTTTTCACGCGGTCGCAGATGCAGGCAGCCTGACCCATGCGGGCGACAAGCTGAACCTCAGCCAGTCTGCGGTGTCGCGCCAGGTCCGCGGGCTTGAGGAATCGCTTAATGCGACGCTGTTTCACCGCCATGCGCGCGGCCTGATCCTGACCGAGCAGGGTGAGTTGCTGTTTGACGCAACCACCGCGATGAACAAGCGGCTCGACACCGCCAGCGCGCGCATTCGCGACAGCGAAGAAGAAGTGTTTGGCGATCTGCGCGTCACCACCACGATCGGGTTCGGCACGCTGTGGCTGGCCCCGCGGCTGGCGAAACTTTATGCGCAATACCCTGACCTGCGTGTCGATCTGATGCTGGAAGAACGGGTGCTGGACCTGCCCATGCGCGAGGCCGACGTGGCCATCCGCATGAAGGAACCAAGTCAGGCCGATCTGGTCCGCAAAAAGCTGATGACGGTAAAGATGCAACTCTTTGCCACACAAAAATATCTGGATGCCAACGGGGTGCCCGATGATCTGGACGATCTGCGCGATCACCGCCTGATCTGCCAAAGCGTGAATGCCGCGCAGGTCGGGGCAAGTTCGTCTCTGGTGCAGCATTTGCTGACCTACGAGGTGCGCAGCCTGCTGACTGTCAACAACTACTTCGGGGTGCTTCAGGCCGTCTTGCAGGACCTCGGCCTTGGGATTTTGCCGGACTATGTGGCACTGAACGATGCACGACTCGTGCAGGTGTTGCCGGACATCGAATCCGCTGATGTGCCTGTTTTTCTGGCATATCCGGAAGAATTACGGCAATCCAAGCGGATCGCCGCCTTCCGCGACTTCGTACAGGAAGAGCTGGCCGCATACCGTAAGATATTGAGGCAAAAAGAAAACGCCTGAGCTATGCGCTTGGCGCATGCCGGACATGTCATGTGAAATTCACAAAGTGCCTTGATTGGGGGCATTGGCGGGCCTACCTCGAGCGCTGAAGAGACTGGCGCTTCGGCGCGATCTTCATACCTCCCTGTTGGACTTGGCCGAGCTTCGCGCTCGGCCTTTTTTTTGGTGTTTGCCACAAGATACATCCCCCTTGCGTCGCGCGGCACAGACACGCAGGCTATGTCCAGAAGACGCAAAACGCGCACGAGGGGACATATGACCATCAAACATGCACTCATGGGGGCATTGTGCCTGATTGTGACAACGCTGTTGGTTGCAGCACCACCTGCCCAAGCACAGTCGTTATTCTCGACCACTTCGAACACGACCGACAACGCAGCCCCGGCCCTGCCCACCCTCCTGACCGAAGAGGCGGCCAATGCGCTGATTTCGCGGCTCTCGGATGCGCAGGTGCGCGACCTGTTGCTTGATCAACTCAATGCGAAAATGGTCGATGACAGCACCGCAGACACCGATGTGAACGACTTTTTCTATCATCTGACCGAAGGGGCCGCCTCGACCATCACCGAGGCCATCGCACGCTTGCCCATCCTGTTCAGCAGTCAGGCCGAAGCATTTTCAAACTTTGGGAATTTTCTGGGCGGGGACGGGTTGGCGCGGCTGGCGGGGTTCTTTGCGCTGAGCATCTTTGGCGCACTCGCGATCGAGTTCGTGTTCCGCCGGGTGGTGCGCCGATGGCTTGTGCTGCCGCCGACTCCGCCCGCGGATCAGACGCTGCGCAACCAGCTTTGGGCGCTTGGGGTCCGTCTGACGGGCAATATCATCGCCGTAGCGGTGTTCATGTTGGCCTACCGGATCATCACAAATCAGGTCGTGCCGCAGTTTTATCACCCGTTCATGCTGTTGGTTGGCCCGTTTCTGATCGGCTTTCCCCGGATGGCCACGGCGGTCATACGCTTTCTGATGGCACCGGAAAATCCCGCCTACAGGATCGTGCATGCCGATGATCGCACAGCGCGCGCGATGGTCTTTCACAACTTCTGGCTCGCCTTTCTGATCGGGTTGGGCGCGGTCATCATCCCCTTCAATGCCGCCAACGGTGTGCCAGTGGGTGAAACCCGCATCGGGTTCTGGCTGAACTTTGCCGTACATATCTATGCGGCCGTCCTGATCTGGCGTTACCGGGCGGGGCTGACCATGATGATGCGAGGCAGTGATCCGGATGTATCCCCCATAGAAGAGCGGATCGCGCGCGCCTTTCCGATCTTTGGGATCGTGGTCTCGCTTGGCACGTGGTGGGTCGTCAGCGTCGTGGCGAGCTTTGGCAACTTCGCCCTGCTTGGCAGCGCGCCGCACTATAAAACCATGTTCTTGCTGTTCTTTGCGCCATCCATGGACACCGCCATTCGCGCGATCGTGCGCCATGCTGCTCCGCCCATGACCGGGGAAGGTCCCGTGGCCGAGCGCGCTCATTATGCGGCCACACGCTCGTTCATCCGCATCGGGCGGGTGATCGTATTCGGGCTTGTGCTGATCCTGATTGCACGGTTCTGGGGGATGACGCCCGGCTCGATTGCGACGGCTGGCGTGGGCGAACGCTTTGCCGCTTCGCTGATCGAATTTATGATGATCCTGTCCATCGGCTATCTGGCCTATGAGGTCGTCTCGCTCTGGATCAACAGCAAGCTGGCGGCTGAACAGACGGCTGCGGGCCATGACCTTGAAAACGAGGATCTGGGCGACGGGGGTGGCGCGGGCGGCTCGCGCCTGTCCACCGTCTTGCCGCTGATCCTTGGCGTCTCACGCGCCACCATCGCAATCGTGTTCATCCTGCTTGGGCTGGGGAACATCGGCGTGGACACCACCCCCCTGCTCGCAGGTGCGGGCATTGTCGGCCTCGCTATCGGCTTTGGCGCGCAAAAACTGGTAACGGACGTGGTGTCGGGCATCTTCTTTCTGGTCGATGATGCCTTTCGCACCGGCGAATATGTTGAGGTCGAAGGCACCATGGGCACGGTCGAGAAAATCTCGATCCGGTCCATGCAGCTGCGCCACCACAAGGGGCCCGTGCACACGCTGCCTTATGGCGAGATCCCCAAGATCACCAACTTTTCCCGCGATTGGGTGATTATGAAACTGCGCTTTACCGTGCCCTTTGGCACCGATCCCGAAAAAGTGCGCAAGCTGTTCAAGAAGATCGGCCAGGAGATGATGGCCCTGGACCAGTTCAAGGATGACTTCCTGCAACCGTTCAAAAGTCAGGGTGTGTTTGAGTTTGACGATGTAGGCATCGTGATCCGTGGCAAGTTCATGGCCAAGCCCGGCACCCAGTTCGTGCTGCGCAAGGAAATCTACAACCGGGTGAACAAGGCCTTCGAGGAAAACGGGCTGGAATTTGCCCGCCGCGAGGTGCGTGTCGCCCTGCCGGGTCTGGAAGAGGGGCACAGGCTGACCGGAGATGACAAGAAATCCATCGCCGCCGCCGCCACGCAAGCCGCACTGGAACTGGCGGAAGACAGCCCGAAACCTGACAAGCCGGGGAACTAGGCAAGCGACACGGGTGACGTTATGCCCCCCTCCCCCCTGATCTGATAGGCATCTCGGGCCAGAGCGAACATCGACCCGGCGTTTTCGTCGGCGTTGGCTCAGTCGCCGCTGATATAGGCACACAGACTTGTGACCAGCCTTTGCCTTTGGAAACGTCGGCCCCACGTGTTGCCTATACTCAGCGAAAGGAAATGGAATGACCAAATTCAAACTCACTGCCTCCGCTCTGTTCACCGCAGCCGCATTGGCGCTCACGACCCCCGCCGCCCAAGCCGAGCTTAGCCCCTCGGACATCAACGCCCTCAATGGCAAAAGCGGGTTCCGCGTGTTGTCATCGGATGGTGTCGTGGTCGGCGTCTCGAATGGCATCAAGATCAACACAGATCGCACCCGGATGTTCCTGCGGCCACGCGGCGGTCGGGTGTTCCTGCCCAGTGGCGGCAAGGATATCGTGATCACTGTGCTGACCAGTCAACTGACGCTGCGCGGTGGTGATCTGGTGCTTGATGCAGACAAACAGCGTCTGCGCACCAAGGCCAAAAAGTCCTTTACAGATGACAGCTCCCCGATCGAGGTCATTCTGTTGAACCCACGCTAAGGCGGGGTGCAAAATCGGGTCAGTACGACCTCTGGACCGTCGCGCCCGCGTCGCCATGCCCCAATCACACCCGCTCCGAAATCGGGGCACTTGAAATGGTGCAAACAGATCGCGCGCACAACCCACAGACCGGCACTGCCCCCTTGCCCTCTTTCCCCCCGGCGTCACCTGCTCTAAAGAGCGCCTCAACGTCGCCGGGGGACAGACCATGCAAGAACCACAGATCACACCAGACCTGATCGCAAGCCACGGTCTCAGCCCTGATGAATACGCGCGCATCCTTGAAATCATCGGGCGCACGCCGACCTTCACCGAACTGGGTATCTTTTCGGCCATGTGGAACGAACATTGTTCCTATAAATCGTCCAAGAAATGGCTGCGGACCCTGCCCACAACCGGCCCACAGGTAATCTGTGGCCCCGGTGAGAACGCAGGTGTCGTCGACATTGGCGACGGCCAAGCTGTTGTTTTCAAGATGGAAAGCCACAACCATCCCTCTTATATCGAACCCTATCAGGGGGCGGCCACAGGGGTGGGCGGCATCCTGCGTGATGTGTTCACCATGGGCGCGCGCCCGGTTGCGGCGATGAATGCGCTGTCCTTTGGCATGCCCGATCATCCCAAGACCCGTCAGCTTGTCCACGGCGTCGTCGAAGGCGTGGGCGGCTATGGCAACGCCTTTGGTGTGCCCTGCGTCGGGGGCGAGGTTCGCTTTGACCCGGCCTATAACGGCAACTGCCTCGTGAACGCCTTTGCCGCGGGCCTTGCGGATGCGGACAAGATTTTCTACTCCGCCGCGTCGGGCATCGGCATGCCGGTTGTGTATCTGGGTGCCAAGACGGGCCGCGATGGTGTGGGTGGGGCAACGATGGCCTCTGCCGAATTTGACGACACAATCGAGGAAAAACGCCCCACCGTCCAAGTCGGCGATCCCTTCACCGAAAAACGGCTGATGGAGGCGACGCTTGAGCTGATGCAAACCGGCGCTGTTATTTCCATTCAGGATATGGGGGCTGCGGGCCTGACGTGTTCGGCCGTCGAAATGGGCGACAAAGGCGGCCTTGGCGTGCGGTTGAATTTGGACGCGGTGCCCGTGCGCGAAACGGCCATGACAGCCTACGAGATGATGTTGTCGGAGTCGCAGGAACGTATGTTGATGGTCCTGAACCCCGACCTTGAGGCTGAGGCCAAAGCGGTGTTCGACAAATGGGACCTCGATTTTGCCATCGTGGGCGAAACCATCGCCGAAGATCGGTTTGTGATCGAACATGGGGGCGAGGTCAAAGCCGACCTGCCGCTGTCCAAACTCTCATCCGAAGCGCCCGAATATGATCGCCCCTGGGTGCCCACGCCCACCGCAGAACCGCTTGGCGAGGTGCCGGCGGTCGATCCCATCGACGGGCTGCGCGCGCTGATTTCAAGCCCGAACTACGCGGCCAAACAGTGGGTTTACGAGCAATATGACACCATGGTCATGGCCGACAGCGCCCGCACGCCCGGCATGGGCGCGGGCGTTGTGCGCGTGCACGGTACGGGCAAATCGCTCGCCTTCACGTCCGATGTGACCCCGCGCTATGTCAAGGCCAACCCGGTCGAGGGTGGCAAACAGGCCGTGGCCGAAGCCTATCGCAACCTCACAGCCGTGGGCGCGCGCCCGCTGGCCACCACCGACAACCTCAACTTCGGCAATCCCGAAAAACCCGAGATCATGGGCCAGTTCGTGGGCGCACTGGACGGGATCGGACAGGCCTGTAGCGCGCTCGACATGCCCATCGTTTCAGGCAACGTCTCACTTTACAACGAAACCGACGGGGCGGGCATCCTGCCGACCCCCACCATCGGGGCGGTCGGGCTCTTGGCCGCGGATGATGAGATGATCGGCTGCGATGTGCGCGACGGGCATGTGGCGCTGATGATCGGCGAATGTGGTGGGCATTTGGGTCAATCCGCCCTGCTTGCCGAAGTGTTTGGTCGCGCCGAAGGAGACGCGCCTGCGGTGGACCTCGACATCGAAAAGCGCCATGGCGATTTCATCCGCGACAACCGCGCGCTGATCACCGCGTGCACGGACCTCTCGGATGGTGGCCTTGCGCTTGCCGCGTTCGAGCTGGCGGAAGCGGCGGGGGTCGGCGTCTGGCTCGACAGCGGCGACATGGGCACGCTCTTTGGCGAGGATCAGGGACGCTATCTGGTGGCCTGCAACTTCGACAAGGCCGAGGCGCTGATGATCGCTGCAGGGCGCGCGGGTGTGCCGATCAAATCGGTGGGCAAGTTCACCTCCGATAGCGTATGGTTCGGCCAATCCGGCGCACCGCTGGCTGAACTCAGTGCGATCTTCCGCAACAGCTTTGCCGAGACATTTGCCTGAAAAAGGGTCGGTGGGCGGTTGCCTTTTGGCAGCGCCAAAACAGTCCCGGTCCCGCCCCTCAGGACGCAACCTGACGCAACAACAGCCGGTCGCGGTCGCCCACATCATCGCGCTTTGAAATGACCGCCGCCAATTCCTCAAGCGAAGCGATAGAATGGCCTGCGCGAAAGCTGTCCACATGGGGCAGCATGGCCGCAATGCCCCGCGCTTTGGGGGCAAATTCGTCCCATCGCAATAACGGGTTGATCCAGATCAGGCGGCGCGATGACAGATGCAACCGCTCCATCTGCTTGGCCAGCGCATTGGGGTCGTCGCGGTCAAGCCCATCGGTGATCAGCAACACCACCGCCCCCTGCCCCATGACGCGCCGCGACCAGTCGCGGTTGAACGCCTCAAGGCAGGCCCCGATCCGGGTGCCTCCTTCCCAATCCTGCGCCTCGGCCCCCGCAGACTTTAACGCTGCGTCCACGTCACGCTGATCGAGATGGCGCGAGATATTGGTCAGTCGTGTGCCGAAGGTAAACGCATGCACCCGCGCCCACCCGGCCCCTCTGGCATTGCTGACCGCGTGCAGGAAATGCAGTACCGCGCGGGAATATTGGCTCATCGAGCCGGAAATATCACACAGCACCACGAGGTTCGGATAGCGGGTGCGCGGGGTTTTCCATTTTAGATCATGGAGTTCACCGCCCTGCCGCATCGCGGCGCGCAAGGTGCGGGCGGCATCGATACGACCCAGACCGGCCACCCTGGTGCGCCGCGTCGGGATCGGGTCAATCGGCAGGCGCATGCGCGCCAGCATCGCCTTGGCCTGCGCCATCTCCGCCGTGCTCATCTGTTCGAAATCGAGCGTTTTCAGCTTTTCCTCGGCCGACATGGTGAGCGAGGCATCGACTTCAATCTCGGTGCCGTCCTCTGCTTCGGGCTCATCCAGATCAGGGGCCCCTGCCCCGTCAAGCAATGCCTCGGCGGCCCGTTTTTCCGCCGCTTGCGCGCCGCGATCCTCCTGCACGCCGCGCACCGCAGGCAACATCGCTGCCATCATGTGCTCAAGATAGCGCGGATCGCGCCAGTAGAGCCGGAATATCTGGGCAAAGACCGTGCGTTGTTCGGGCTTTGAGACAAAACACGCATGAAGAGCCCAGTAAAAGTCCCGCTTTTCCGTAAACCCTGCTGTCTCGACCGCGCGGATCGCATCGATGATCCGACCGGGTCCAATCGGGATGCCCGCGCGCCGCAAGGCCCGTGCAAAATGGGTGATGTTCCCCGCCAGTTTGGGGTCATCAGGCAGATCAAGCGGCGCATATTCAGGCATCTGTTGTTCCCGGGGGCCAGCCCCCGGACCCCCGGAGTTTATCTTGCAAGATGAAGAGGATCAGGCGGGATCAAGGCTGGCTTTTGCCTCGTCCAGAAGTCGTTTGGCCTCTGAGCCGTGCAGTTTCTGGATGTCGTCCTGGTATTTCAGGATCGCCCCAAGCGTGTCAGCGATCACCTCCGGGCTGAGCGTGATCACGTCCAGGGCCAGCAGGCATTTGGCCCAGTCGATGGTTTCGGCCACGCCCGGTTTCTTGAACAGATCCTCGGTGCGCAGGCGTTGCACAAAGGCGACCACCTCGCGGCTGAGATTGGCGGCAGCTTCGGGCGCTTGCGCGGTCAGGATTTCGAGTTCCCGATCGAACGTGGGGTAGTCCACCCAGTGATAGAGGCAGCGCCGTTTGAGCGCATCGTGCACTTCGCGCGTCCGGTTGGACGTCAGGATCACAATGGGCGGTTCGGGGGCTTTGATCGTGCCGAGTTCGGGGATGGTGACCTGAAAGTCACTGAGGGCTTCGAGCAGGAACGCCTCGAACGGTTCATCTGTGCGGTCAAGTTCGTCAATCAGCAGCACCGGCGCGCCGTTTTCATCCGGGCGCATCGCATCCAACAGCGGGCGCTCAATCAGGTAGTCATCGCTGAACAGCTCACTTTGCAACGCTTTGCGATCCGCGCCCCCGGCCGCTTCGGCTGTCCGAATGGCGACCATCTGGGCAGGAAAGTTCCATTCATACACTGCCGAGGACGCATCAAGCCCCTCATAGCATTGCAGCCGGATCAGACGACGCCCAAGTGCTGCGGACAGCGCCTTGGCAATTTCGGTCTTGCCCACGCCTGCCTCACCTTCAAGAAACAGAGGCCGCCCGAGCGACAGGCTGAGGAACACGACCGTCCCAAGCGCGCGGTCACAGACATAGCCCTGATCGCCCAGCATTTTCTGGACGGCGTCGATGGTATCTGTTTGCGGCATGATGCTCCCCTTTGCGTGTCCAAACTGCACCGTGGGGGGGCTGCGTCAACCCCCTGTCGTTGACGGGATTCACCACAACTGGCATGATGTTAAGGTGATGAAAACGAGGTCCGAGGCATAACGCACCCGGACCCACGAGAGGCGGCGGGCGATGACCCCAACAACCGAGGCGGACGGCGCATGCGCGTGACGGCTGTGACATGTGTGAAAAACGAGGGCCCGTTCCTGCTGGAATGGATCGCGTTCAATCAGCTGATCGGGGTGACGGACCATCTGTTTTACTCCAACGATTGCACTGATGGGACGGATGATCTGCTGGATGCGCTGGCCGCGCGGGGCATTTGCCAGCACCTGCCCAACCCCGCCGAGGGGCGCAATTACCAGATGGAGGCGCTGAAGGACGCGCGCCGCCGGGATATCGTGATGCAGGCCGATTGGGTCTGGATTGCGGATGTGGACGAGTTTTTGAACATCCATGTGGGCGATCATACGATTTCGGCGCTGGTCGAAGCCTGCGACGATCCGCAGGCGATATCGATCAACTTTCAGTTCTTTGCCAATGACGGGATCGAGGCGTTCGAGGATGCCCCTGTGATCGGCCAGTTCACCCGATCCCACAACCCGGATCTGTGGTGCGGTGAGGCCGCGATCGAGGTCAAGTCACTGGTGCGTCACGATTTCCCCCTGAAATACTATGGGGCCCATCGCCCGTTTCAAAAGGGGAAAGAACGACCTAAGTGGACGGATGGATCCGCGCGCCGCGTACCTCATCGGTTTCTGGTGGCCGCAAACCCGCGCCGCATCCGTCGTTTTCCGGCCCATGGGGCACGCTTGCACGCGACGTTAAACCACTATGCGTTGCGCAGCCTCGACAGCTATCTCGTCAAGAACGACCGGGGCGATGTGAACCGCGAAAACCGCGCCTTTGACGACACATATTGGCGCGAACGCAATGATCCGGCATGGGAAGATACCAGCATTCAACGCTACCTGCCTGATCTGAACAAGGCGCTGACCGAGCTGAAGAAAGACAAGGATATCAAAGGCCTGCACGACGCCTGCGTCAAGGCGCATATCGCCAAGCGGGACGAATTGCTGAAGCAGGAGAGCTACCGCGAGATGCGGGCGCAGCTGCGTGCCGCATCAACTCTGCCCCCGCAGGAAGAGGCGATGTTGATCTCTCTGGGCTTGATGGATCCGGCTGCATGACGTTGAAGGTCGTCAACCTTGGTCTGCCCAAAACCGGGACCACGACGCTGGCAAAGGCGCTGCGCCGTGGTGGCCTGCACGCGGCAGACCACAGGATATTGCCCCATCAGACCCCGGTCACCGAGTTGCATGGCCAGTTCGTCGCGGATCTGCTTTATCGCGGATATTACGAAACTGGCGATCCCGCCACTTACCTGCCCGGGTTCGAAGCGCTGAGCGAGATGAGCGTGCTGCAACATTCCCGCTCGCTTTGGCCGCAGATGGATCATGGGCTGATCGAGGCCATTCGCACCCATCATCCAGGCGTCAAGTTTCTGGCCTCCAACCGGGACAGCTTCAAGACTTCGCAGTCCATGCTGGCGTGGTCCGATCTGGGCACATCGCGCCTGCCCGCCACAAATGCGCCCGGCCTGCCCGCAGGTTATGGCGAGACGACCGCACAGCGGGTCCAGTGGATCGAGGCACATTACGCCCATATGCGCGCCATCTTTCGCGGCGATCCGAATTTCTTTGAATATGACGTGGCCGCCCCGGATGCCCGCGATCAGATTAGCGCATTTCTGGGCTTTGACCTGCCCTGGTGGGGCAAGCTTAACGTGAACACACTTAGTGAGGTCGTGGGATGAAGATCCACCTGCACATCGGGCTTGAACAGGTGGGCGCGGACCGGCTGCAATCCGTACTTGCCGCCAAACGTGATCAGTTGATCACCAAGGGCATCCTGTTCGCGCGCAGCCCCGGAAACAAGAACCACACGCGCCTCTATATGGCCGTAACGGATCCTGAGCATATCGACCCGCTGCGCTATAATCGCGGCTATATCACGGGCGACAAACAGCAGGTGCTGCGCGAGGCGCTGATCGCCGATCTGACCAAGGAAGTGGCGCAGCACACCCCCGATCATCTGATCCTGTCGGCGTCGCAACTGGGTGTTTCGCTCGCCTCGCGGTCCGAACTGGAGCGGCTGCGGGACATGCTGGTGCCGCTATCCTCCGACATCCGCATCATCGCCCACATCGATGAACCCGCCCGCCTGCTGGCGCGCCACTACGGCGAGCAGATATTCGAGGGGCGCGGCGCATCGCTGGATCAGGAACTGGCGCTTGTCGGGGCGGATCGGTGGTGGGATGCCGCGCTGGCCGCTACGCCTGCCATCAACGCGCAGGCCGGGATTTTTGCCGAAAGCCAGGGGGCTGCGTTCTGGCTGGATTACACCGCACTTGAGGCCCATTGGAACGCGGTGTTCGGGGATGGTGCGCTGACGTTCCGGGCCTATGATGCGTCAGCATTTGCGGCCGAAACCGTCACGGACGAAATTCGTGCGGCCTTTCAGATTGAAAGCGCCATCGGCAAGGCTGCGGCTGACGAACCGCCTGCCCCGATTTCTGCCGCATGGCTGGCCCGGGGGCGTCAGTTGAACGCGCTGATCCTGCGTGTGCTGGAGGGCGAAAAGCTGATCCTGCCGCGTCAGTTGTGGCGCTCATTCGTGCATGAAATTCAGGTGGGCGGCGACCCGATTGATCCCAGCAGCTTGTCGGCGATCTCAAAGGTTTTTTCGACAAAAAACAAGGTGTTGACGGCCGACCATGATTTGCCCAAAGCGCTGTTAAAAGCTCCACCGGCGCAAGACGCCTGGGTCGAGGCGGACCCGACCCGAGGCTTTCGCGCATCGCAATATTTGCTGGGGTTCATGTGGCGCATTAACAAGGCCACGCAGGAAGAACGCAAATCCAAGGCCGCTGATCTGGCCCGCATCAACACCAGCCCCTCACCCGAACCAGCTGAGGTTGCCCCCGATACCAAGACCGACGGGCTGAGCGACAGCGCGCGCGCGCTCATGCCCCCGCTGGCCGTGCAGAACTTTGAAAAGCTGCGCACATCGTCCTTTGCGCCGCACAATCGCCTTGGCGCGGTGAACGAAGAAGAGATGGCCGTCGCCTACACCCCGGTCCCGCCCCGCGATCTGCCCAAGGGCTCGACCGGGAATGTCATCGTCGGCTGCATGAAAAACGAGGCCCCCTATATCATCGAATGGGTCGCCTATCACCGCGCGATGGGCGTCGATAACTTCCTGATCTACACCAACGGGTGCGAGGACGGGACGACCGAAATCCTCGACCGATTGCAAGAGATGGGCGTCGTGCAGCACCGCAACAACGACGGCTGGAAGGGCAATTCACCCCAGCAATACGCGCTGAACCAGTCGCTGAAAGAGCCGCTGATCCAAAACGCGGACTGGATTATCCACATCGACGTGGACGAATTTATGAATGTGCGCACCGGCAACGGCACCTTGCAGGATTTCTTTGATGCGGTGCCGGATGCGACGAACGTAGCGATGACATGGCGGCTGTTTGGACATAACGGCGTCACCGATCTGGCGGACGACTTTGTCATCGACCAGTTTGATCACTGCGCCCCCAAATACTGCCCCAAACCCCACACGGTCTGGGGTTTCAAGACCATGTTCAAGAACATCGGGGCCTATGAAAAGATAAGTTGCCACCGCCCCAACAAGCTTGTCCCCGAGAAAAGGGATAAAGTACGGTGGGTGAATGGTTCCGGCAAGGATATGACGAAAGAAGCAGCAGAAAACGGGTGGAGAAGTTCGAAAAAGTCAATCGGTTATGACCTACTGCAACTCAATCACTACGCGCTACGCTCGGCTGAATCCTTTCTGATCAAGCGCCAGAGGGGTCGCGCGCTACACGTGGATCGCTCCATCGGGATCAACTACTGGATCCGCATGGATTGGTCCGATTTCCGCGACATCACCATCAAGCGCAACCTGCCCCGCCTGCACGCCGAATTCGAAATCCTGATGGAAGACAAGGAACTGTGCGCATGGCACGAAAAGGGCTTGCAATGGCACCGCGCCAAGGCGGACGAGTTGCACAAGAACCCCGAATTCAAGGAACTGTATGATCAGGCCCTCAAGGTCAAATTGACGGAAACCGAACGTGTGGCCTATGCTTTGGCCCTCGATATGGAAAGTTGACATGGACGGCAGCAGCACAATCGACCCGGATGGGCATATCAAGGTGGGCGCGCTGAAGTTCCCCCTGGACCCGGACTATCTGACCCCGAAAATTCACAAGAAATTGCGGTTGAGCCGCTATGATCAGGGCTTTCTGACCGCAGCACTTGAGGTGGTACAACCGGGCGACACAGTGTTGGAGCTGGGCAGCGGGCTTGGTTTTGTGACCGGCATGATCGCCAAGCGGCGCGAGGTGGCCATGATCCACGGCTATGATGGCAACGCGGCTGTTGTGCGCTATGCCGAGGCCATGCTTGCCACCAACGGTATTCAGAATGTTCAACTGACGAACGCCGTTCTGGGCCCGCGTAAATCCAAGGTCCCGTTTCTGCTGCAATCCTATGCGCCGCTGTCGTCGCTGTTGCCGTTTGACGGGCGCGAGGCCACACCCGTGACTGTCGATATGGTCAACACCAAGGGCGTGATGAAAGATATCAAGCCGACCGTGATCCTGTGCAATATCGAGGGGGGCGAGGCGGATGTGTTCAAGGGCGTTCCGCTGCCAACCGTACGGCAGGCCCTGATCAAGCTGAACCCAGACCGCATCGGCCCTGCTGGCATCGCGCGCGTGTTTGAGGCGATGGCAGCCGCCAACCTTGCCTATGACCCCTCAATCAGCGCCGGAAGCCTTGTTGGATTCGTGGCCAAGTGAGTCATCTGGCCATCCTGACGGTGCGCAACGAAGGCGCGTTTCTGCTGGAATGGCTGGCCCATCACCGCGCCGTTGGCTTTGATGACTTCCTTGTCTTTTCAAACGATTGCGATGATGGCACCGACACGATTCTGGACCGGCTGGACACGATGGGTTGGCTCAAACATGTGCGCAATGATGGCCCCTACGACAAGGGCGGCATCCAATTTACCGCTCTGAAACACGCGGCCAAGATGGGGCGGGTCAAACGGGCCGATTGGATCTTGCCGCTGGATGTGGACGAGTTTGTGAACATTCACACCGGCGACGGAACCCTGTCTGCCCTGCACGCCGCCCTGCCGGATGCCAGCGCGATCACCCTCACGTGGCGGCTGTTCGGCAATGATGATCAGGTGCGTTATGCCGATTCGCCTGTGACCGAGACGTTTATCAAAGGGGCCCCCGATATCCTGAACTGGCCGTGGCGGGCGTCGATGTTCAAGACGCTTTACGCCAATGATGGCACCTACAGAAAACCGGGCGTTCACCGCCCCCGCGACGCGGATGAGGCCAAACTGGTCGCCGCACGCTGGTATGACAGCCATGGCCGCGCGCTGGACGATCAGTTCAAAACCCGACGGATTTTTTCGAACTATGGACGGCCCAATTACGGGCTGGCACAGATCAATCACTACCCTCTTGGGGCCATGGAAAGCTATGTGCTCAAAGCCGACCGGGGGCGCGCGGTGCATTCGGATGACATGCTGGGTCTGGATTACTGGGTCGAGCGGAATTTTTGTTCACAAACAGACACTTCGATCCGCCGCTACGACGCATCACGCGACACGCATTTGGCCGAACTGCGCAGCGATTACACCCTTGCGGCGCTGCACAACGATGCCGTCGCCTGGCGCAAGGCACGCTTTGAGACGCTGATGACGCACGAACCGTTTCGCGCGCTTTTTGGCCGGCTGCTGATGACCTCACCCACACGCCCCGTGCCTGCCAAGGCGGCACAGTTTATGATCCGTTTTGCCAACATGGCAAAAGCCGCCCAAGATTGACCCATCACCACCCCACCGGCGCAATAGTCGCTCAAATTTTTCTTATTTCTGCCGTATTGGGCGTCTAATCCCACTGCCAACCCGCCCAAAAACGCGGGAGATGAGGATGATGCGATGCAGGACGCAGAGTACGATTTTTACACCGATCTGGCTGGCTTGCCGAAAGGTGAGTGGCTGACCGAACTGGCAAAGGTGGCTGAAGAGCAAGGGTTTTTCCAACCCCTTGGGCGCAAGCATTTTGCGGCCCACATCCGGCGCGGCGACACGTTGCTTGTGACCTTTGAATCCGTGCAGGGCATGCGCGGCTTGGCAAAATCAGCCGAACCGTTCGGCTGGTCCATGGTACGCAAGCAAGGCTGGTCCCACCTGTGCGTGGCTTCGGACGGAGACACATGGTTTCGCGACCGCCACGTGATCGGTCTGTTTGACCGGATGATCGATGACGGTTTTTTCGATGATTTCGAACAGGTTATCTTTTACGGCGCAGGCCCTTGCGGATATGGGGCCGCCGCCTTTTCCGTCGCAGCACCCGGCGCACGCGTGATGATCGTGCAGCCCCAAGCCACCCTTGATCCGCGTGTGACCGAATGGGACGATCGGTTTCGCGAGATGCGGCGCACCGATTTTACCTCCCGCTATGGCTATGCGCCGGACATGCTGGATGCCTGCGATCAGGCCTTTGTGCTTTATGATCCGGCCGAGACGATGGATGCGATGCATGCCGCCCTGTTCACCCGCGCAGCCGTCAAGCAATTGCGCCTGCGCAATATGGGGGGTGCCATTCAGGGCGACCTTCTGGCCATGGACGATATCCTGCCCAATCTGCTGACCATGGTGGCTGACGGTACGCTTGACGATCTCAGCTTTGCCAAAGCCTACCGTGCCCGGCGCACCCATCCCTGGTATCTGCGCCGTGTGCTGGCGGCACTTGATCGTCAGGACCGCACTGCGCTGACGCATATGCTGATCAAAAACGTGACCGCCCGGATGGAAGAGCCGCGCTTTCAACGCCGTCTTGCCAAGCTTGAGGCCGCCCGCGAGGCCGCAGCAGCACAGAACGTCGCCAAGGAGGGCTAGAAACCGCCCCGCACCCCGTGCTAACGCGCGACCATGACTTCATTGACGATTGCCCGCCCCGACGATTGGCACCTGCATCTGCGCGACGGTGCGATGATGCGCGCCGTTCTGCCGCATACAGCCCAGCATTTTGCACGCGCCATCATCATGCCCAATCTGGTCCCCCCTGTGGTGACAGGCGATCAGGCGCGCGCCTACCGCGACCGGGTTCTCGCCGCGTTGCCCGATGGGTTGGCATTCGAGCCGTTGATGACGCTTTACCTGACCGAAGACACCGACCCCGACGATGTGGCCGCAGCCCATGCCAGCGGGCTGATCAAGGCGGTCAAACTCTATCCCGCGGGGGCCACCACCAATTCGGCCTCTGGTGTAGCAAATTTCGATATCGTGCGCGCCACGCTCGAACGCATGGCCGAGATCGGCCTGCCCTTGTGTGTCCACGGCGAGGTAACGGACGCGGATATCGACATTTTCGACCGTGAGGCCGTGTTCATCGACCGCGTCCTTGACCCGATCCGGCGCGCCACGCCCGGTTTGCGCGTTGTCATGGAACATATCACCACCTCCAACGCGGTCGACTATGCCCGCGCCCAGGACGACAGCCTCGGGGCGACGATCACGACGCATCATCTGGTGATCAACCGCAACCACATCCTCGCCGGGGGGATCAAACCGCATTATTACTGCCTGCCCGTCGCCAAACGTGAAGAGCACCGGCTTGCCCTGCGCGCCGCTGCGACATCGGGCGAGGCGCGCTTTTTCCTTGGCACCGACAGTGCGCCGCATACGGATGCAAACAAACTGCTGCCCTGCGGATGCGCGGGCTGTTTCACCGCCCCCAACACGATGGCGATCCTTGCGCAGGTGTTCGAACAGGACGCCGCGCTCGACCGGCTCGAGGCCTTCACATCGCGCAACGGCCCCGCCTTTTACGGCCTGCCCGTCAATTCCGACACAATCACGCTCACCAAATCCGCGCCCGACTACCCTGCCCATATCGACACCGAAGATGGCCCTGTCACCGTCTTTGACCCCGGTTTTGATCTTGAGTGGTCCGTGCGCTGATCTGTCTTCATCTTGCCACCTAAACTCCCGCCGGAGGCTCCCCACCCCACACCCGGCGCACCATTCGAAAGTCACGCATATGATCCCGACAAGCCACCCAACCCCCGAAGAGATGGCGCGCCTGACCGCCCGGATGCTGCTCGAAATCAAGGCCGTCCACTTCAACGCGGCCGAGCCGTTCACGCTGGCCTCGGGCCTGCCAAGCCCGACCTATATTGATTGCCGCAAGCTGATCTCGCATCCGCGCATCCGCACCACGCTGATGGATTTCCTGACCGTAACCGTCATGCGCGACGCAGGGTTCGAAGCGTTCGACAACATCGCCGGTGGCGAGACCGCAGGCATTCCATTTGCCGCATTCGTGGCCGAACGCATGGCGCTGCCCATGACATATGTGCGCAAAAAGCCAAAAGGTTACGGCAAGAACGCCCGGATCGAAGGCGACATGCGCGAAGGCCAGCGCGTGCTGCTGGTCGAGGATCTGACCACCGATGGCGGCTCGAAACTGTCCTTTGTGGATGCGATACGCGACACCGGTGCGACTTGCGCCCACACGGCCGTGATCTTCAACTACGGCATCTTCTCCGAAACCGATAAGACACTTGGGGATCACGGGGTCACCTTGCACGCCCTGTGCACATGGTGGGACGTTTTGGCCGAGGCTCACGCGAGTGGGGCCTTTGATTCTGCAACCCTGAGCGGTGTTGAGGAATTTCTGAACGATCCACGCGGCTGGCAAGCGGCGCGCAGCTGATTTCTGCGCGCGCCCTCGCGAGCGCACCCACTTTATATTGACGCGCGCACCTTACCTGCGCCAATATGTAGTGGCGCACGGGGCGTCCACACGTTTTCCCCAGACTTATACAATTTGCACCTCCGCGCGCCCCTCCGCTAAGACGACACCGGGGATCGACACACGGGACAACGGGGTCAGGCATGAACGAAATCGCAGCAATCAATCCAACCGGAGTCGCCGTCCAGGATGCCGACACGATGCCCCATTCCATCGAGGCAGAGCAGCAGCTTTTGGGCGCGATCCTGACCAATAACGACATCTATGACCGCGTCGCGGCAATCATCAATCCACAGCATTTCTACGATCCCGTCCACGCCCGCATCTTCGAAATTTCCGCCGCACGGATTGCCAAGAACAACCTCGCCAGCCCGGTGACCCTCAAATCGTTCATGGAAGATGACGAGGGCCTCAAGGAACTGGGCGGCCCCGCCTATCTTGCCCGTCTCGCGGGCGCGGCGATCAGTGCCTTTGCGGTGCGCGACTATGCCCAGATGATCTATGATCTGGCCGTGCGCCGCGATCTGATCATTCTGGGCCGCGACATCTCGGCCAAGGCGGCCAAGGTCGATGTGGCCAACGAACCCAAGGAACAGATCGTTGAAGCCGAACAGGCGCTTTACAAACTGGCCGAACAAGGCACCTCAGAGGGTGGATTTCAGAGCTTTCTCAAGGCGGTAACGGACGCGGTTAATGTCGCAAACGCGGCCTATCAGCGCGAAGGCGGGCTGGCCGGCATCTCGACCGGTCTGATCGACATGGACAAAAAGCTGGGGGGGCTGCACCCCTCTGACTTGCTGATCCTTGCGGGGCGTCCATCGATGGGCAAGACGTCATTGGCGACGAACATCGCCTTCAACATCGCCAAGGCCTATAAGCGCGGCGTGAAACCCGACGGGTCCGAGGGTGCAATCGAGGGCGGCGTCGTCGGCTTCTACTCGCTCGAGATGAGCGCCGAACAGCTTGCCGCGCGCATCCTGTCGGAAGCCTCCGAAGTGCCAAGCGAACAGATCCGGCGCGGCGATATGACCGAAACGGAATTCCGCCGCTTTGTGGACGCCGCCAAGGAGCTCGAGGCCTGCCCGCTCTATATCGACGACACGCCCGCGATCCCGATTGCCCAGCTTGCCGCCCGCGCCCGCCGCCTGAAACGGACCCATGGGCTCGATGTGCTGATCGTGGATTACCTCCAGCTTGTGCGCGGTGTCGCCGAAAACCGGGTACAGGAGATCGGCGAGATTTCCATGGGCCTGAAAGCCATCGCCAAGGAACTGAACATCCCCGTTGTGGCCCTGTCCCAGCTGTCCCGTCAGGTTGAAAACCGCGAAGACAAACGCCCCCAGCTGTCAGACTTGCGGGAATCAGGCTCGATCGAGCAGGACGCGGATGTGGTCATGTTCGTATTCCGCGAAGAGTATTACAAAGAACGGGAAAAACCCGGCGATGACCAGCTTGAGGCGATGGCGACATGGCAGGCCGAGATGGAGCGCCTGCACGGCCGCGCCGAGGTGATCATCGGCAAGCAGCGCCACGGCCCCATCGGCACGGTCGATCTGTCCTTTGAAGGGCGCTTCACCCGCTTTGGCAACCTTGTGCAGCCCTGGCAAAACGGCGGCGACGGCACGCGCGAATTCTAATCACCAGACCACCCCAGGCTTGCTCTACGCAGTTTTGATTGGACAGGGCCGCCAATGTGCGGCCCTTTGGTTTCATGCGTGCCTTACTCTTGTTATTGACGATCTGGGCCAGCCCGATGTCTGCCCAAAACCGGGTAGAAGTCGATATCGAGCTGTTTCTGGCGGTCGATGTCTCCCGCTCCATGCAGCCTTTCGAGTTGGAAATTCAGCGGCGCGGATATGCGGCGGCCCTGACCTCGGACGAGGTTACAGGGGCCATCGCTTCGGGCCTGTTGGGCCGGGTCGCACTGACCTATGTGGAATGGGCCGGGGCCTATGATCAGCGTACAATCGTGCCATGGACAGTGATCGCCACACCGCAGGATGCCGCCCGTGTCGCCACGCAGATCACCGCCAATTACAGCGATGCGCTGCGCCGCACCTCGATCTCCGGCGCACTGGCTTTTGCGGCAGGTTCCATCCAGGACAACGCCTTTGACGGGTTGCGCCGGGTGATCGATGTCTCGGGCGATGGGCCCAACAATATGGGGCCCCCGGTCACGGCAGCACGCGATACGGTCCTGGCCCAAGGGATCACCATCAACGGCCTGCCCCTCATGACCCAAAGTGATGATCTGACCTCGCGCTGGAACATCCCTGATCTCGACGCCTATTACACCGCCTGCGTGATCGGCGGCACCGGGGCCTTTGTGGTGCCGGTCTACACCTGGACCGCCTTTGAGGATGCGGTGCGGCGCAAACTGGTTCTTGAAATCGCAGGTGGGCCCGAACGGATCTATCGCGCGCAGACCCGTCGCTATGACTGCCTGATCGGCGAACAGATCTGGGAGCGTAACCGCGACCTCTTTGTGCTGCCCTGACTGGTTGCTACCGCAGCGCCTGACGTGCTGACATTTCCCTTTTTCCCCTTTCCCCCCGCGACGTTGCCTGTCAAAACCGCGCCCATGACTTCTGCGACGCTGACAATTGATCTGGGCGCCTTGGTGCGCAACTGGCAAGCGCTGGACGCGCTGTCAGAGGGGGAAACAGGGGCCGTGGTCAAGGCCAACGGCTACGGCATCGGGGCACCTGTCGCCGGGCGGGCCCTGGCGCGCGCGGGGGTGCGCAGCTTTTTCGTGGCCACCGCAGATGAGGGGGCCATCCTGCGCGCCGCTTTGGGACAAGGCCCCGCGATCTATATTTTTTCGGGACATATGGCCGGGGACACGCGCCTCATGGGCGAGGCTGCGCTGACCCCACTGCTCAACTCCGTCGATCAGATGCTGCGCCATGTGGAGGCGCTGCCGGGCGCACCCTTTGGCATCCAGCTTGATACAGGCATGAACCGTCTGGGGATGGAGCCGCCGGAATGGTCTGCGGTGCGCGATATCGCCATCGCCCAGGGGCCGCAGCTGATCATGTCGCATCTGGCCTGCGCGGACGACCCTGACCACCCGATGAATGCACATCAACTCTCGGAATTTCACGCGATGACCGACGGGCTTGATGCACCACGCTCGCTGGCGGCCACGGGGGGGACGCTGATGGGCGGAGCCTACCATTTCGACATGACCCGCCCCGGCGTGGGCCTTTATGGCGGGTTGCCGTTCGAGGGGGCCGCCCCCGTGGTCAGCCTCGATCTGCCGGTCATTCAGGTGCGCGATGTCACCAAGGGTGAAACCGTGGGCTACGGCAACGTCTGGCAGGCACCGCGCGATGCGCGCATTGCCACCGTGTCAGGGGGATATGCCGATGGGCTGATCCGCGCGATGGGGGCACATGCAACGCTTTTTGCGGACGCGACCCCCTGCCCGGTTGTGGGCCGTGTGTCGATGGACCTGATCACCGCCGATGTGACCGATCTGGGGCATGACCCGGACACGCTGCAATTGTTGGGTGCCCGTCAAACCGTGGACATGGTGGCCGAGGCCGCAGGCACCATCGGCTATGAAATCCTGACATCCCTCGGCCAGCGGTACCACCGGACCTACGCCGAATGAGGATTCTGGCCGCGATTGGGCACCTGGTGCTTGGCATGCTGGCCGCCATCGGGCGGGTCAGCCTGTTCGGGATTGCGACCTTGCGCCATGCGCTGACACCCCCCTTCTACCCGCGCGAGTTCGGGCTGGCCCTTCTGAACATCGGATGGCTGTCCCTGCCGGTCGTCGGGCTGACGGCGATCTTCACCGGCGGCGCGCTGGCGCTGCAAATCTACGCAGGTGGCGCGCGGTTCAACGCCGAAGCGGTCGTGCCACAGATCGTCGCTATCGGGATGGTGCGCGAACTAGGCCCAGTCCTTGTGGGGCTGATGATCGCGGCACGGGTCACGTCCTCCATCGCTGCCGAAATCGCGACGATGAAAGTGACCGAACAGATCGACGCGCTGGTGACCCTGTCCACACATCCCATGAAATACCTGACCGCACCGCGGGTGGTGGCCGCCACGCTGGTGGTGCCCTTGCTTGTGGGCGTCGGGGACATCATCGGCATCTTCGGCGGCTATGCGGTGGCCACGGGCACACTCGGGTTCAACGCCGCCGCCTACATCCAGAACACAGTCGATTTCCTGCAACTGCGCGACATCACCTCAAGCCTCGCCAAAGGGGCGGTGTTCGGCTGTATCGCGGCGCTGATGGGATGCTACTTCGGCATGAACTCGGGGCGCGGTGCACAAGGCGTCGGGCGTGCCACCAAAGGCTCGGTCGAGGCCGCAGCGGTGCTGATCCTCGCCGCCAATTTTGTCCTGACGGGGGTGTTCTTTTCATTATGACCCGACCCCGATCCCCCTCTTCATCTTGCCAAATAAACTCGAATCCCGCCCCCGCAGCGAGCGCGAACCGATGATCACACTGGACAACGTGCACAAAGCATTCGGCACCAACCACGTCCTGCGGGGCGTGAACCTGCACGTGGCCAAAGGCACATCCATGGTCATCATCGGCGGATCAGGGACGGGCAAGTCGGTCGCGATCAAATCCGTGCTGGGGCTTGTGAGCCCCGATGCAGGTACAATCACGGTGGACGGCACAGACGTCACGCAAACCGACCGCGACGCATTTCTGGCGCGTTTCGGGATGCTGTTTCAAGGGGCCGCACTCTTTGACTCCCTGCCCGTCTGGCAAAACGTCGCGTTCAGGCTGCTGCGCGGCAGCCTTGCCAAACCACGCGACGAGGCACGCGACATCGCCATCGAAAAACTGCGACGGGTCGGTCTGACCCCGGATGTGGCCGATCGGCTTCCGGCAGAACTCTCCGGCGGCATGCAAAAGCGCGTCGGACTGGCGCGCGCCATCGCCGCCGACCCCGAGATCATCTTTTTCGACGAACCCACCACCGGGCTTGATCCAATCATGGCCGGGGTCATCAACGACCTGATCCGCGAAATCGTGCATGAAATGGGAGCGACCACCATGACAATCACCCACGACATGAGCAGCGTGCGCACGATTGCGGACCATGTGGCGATGCTGCATGCTGGCAAGATCCGCTGGACAGGCCCGGTCAGCGAGATGGACAGCGCAGGCGATCCCTATCTCGATCAATTCATCCATGGACGCGCCACAGGACCAATCGAGGCCGTCAGATAGAGGGGCGGCGGGTGGGCGCATTTGGGCCCGTTCAGGGGCCAAACAGTCCCATCCCGCCCCCATCAAGAGTAGATATGCACCGCTGGATAAACCTCTGCCTTCTTGTTCTTTTTCCGCTGTCGTGGTTTGCGCCGCTGATGCGCGCCGGTCTGCTGCCGCTGTTCAATCTCAAGGAAATCTCCGTCATCACCGGCCTGCAATCCCTGTGGAAAACCGATGTGATCCTCGCGCTGATCGTCACCCTCTTTGCACTTGTGGCCCCGCTGCTAAAAACCATCGGGCTGGCACTGATCCACTGGGACCTGCTCAGCCCGCGTCTCACGCCTGTGCTGAGCATCCTTGGCAAGCTTGCCATGGCAGACATCTTCCTGATCGCGCTCTACATCACGCTGGCCAAGGGAATCGGGGTGGGCCGGCTTGAAACCGCATGGGGGCTGTACCTGTTCACCGCCTGCATCCTGACCTCGCTTTGGGTCAGTTGGCGCACAGATCGACGCACAAAAGCCCGCGCGATTGATCCAAAATCAGAAACAATTCCCTGATCCAAAGCCCTTTGTCGCCACCGCCCGCGTAAATTCATATAAATAATCGTTGCTGCACAGGATCTTAGCCCTGTAAGCTGATCCAAGTCACGTCTTCTGGGGGGAAGGCTTATGGAAAAGTTACGATTTTTTGGTCAGGTTCTGACCGTCTTCATGCAGCGTATCTCGCTCATCCTGTTTGCTGCTCTTGCCTTGGTTTTGCTGATCAGCACCGGACTTGCAGCCGCGGGCATCTGGCCTTGGGTGGACCTTGCAGTTCAATGGAACGGGCAAAGTGTCGCGAATGCGGGCCTTTACGCCCAGGTCGGACTGACCGTCTTTGCGCTCACCTTGTGTTTCTTCCTGCCGTCCAACTGGCGCATCCTGCAACTTGAAACTTCACATCGCCGCTTTGACATCAGCCTTGATGATGTGACTCGCGCCTATCATCTGGCCCACACCGCTGACCGGCAGGGCGCGTTTCGCATCAACGACGCCTTTGACGAAATGCGCGACCGGATGATGCATATGCGCGACCACCCCGATCTGGCCCAGCTGGAACCCGAGGTGCTGGAACTTGCGGCCAAGATGTCCCATGTCAGCCGCGATCTGGCCGAAGCGTTCTCGGATGATCGGGTCGAACGCGCCCGGTCTTTCATCAAGGAACGCCAGTTCGAGGTCGACCGCTTTAACGAGCGGCTGGCCCATGCCACCGCAATCCAGTCCGAATTCTCGCTGTGGATCAACCGGATCGAGTTGGACGAGGCCGTGGCCCGCACTCAGATGGAGCGTTTGCTGGACGAGTTGGAAACCATGTTGCCCGAGTTGAACACGCCCACACCCAAACTGGCCACGACGGCCAAGATCACCAAGCTGCCCACGCGGCTGGAACAGGGCGCAGAGTAGGGTCAAGAATAGGGCTTTACCCCCCCGCCCTGCGCTGGCACACCCTCGGCCATGGCTAAAAACCCCACCTATTCCTGTTCGGCTTGCGGGTCGTCCTTTACCAAATGGTCCGGGCGCTGCGATGGGTGCGGCGAATGGAACACCATCACCGAAGATGCTGGGCTGTCCACCGGCCCCGGGGCCAAGGCGCTTGGCGCAAAACGCGGCACGGGCGTCACCCTGACCGATTTGCGCGCCAAGGAAACGCCACCCCCTCGCACCCAGTCCAGAATGACCGAACTGGACCGCGTGTTGGGCGGTGGCCTTGTCCCCGCCTCGGCGATCCTCGTGGGCGGTGATCCGGGCATCGGCAAATCGACCCTCCTGCTTCAGGCGGCGGCGCATTTCGCCAAGGCGGGCATGAAGACGATCTATGTCAGCGGGGAAGAGGCCAGCGCACAGGTGCGCATGCGCGCCCAACGCCTCGGGCTGGATGACGCACCCGTGCAACTCGCCGCTGACACCAACCTGCGCAACATCCTCACCACTCTGGAAGCCGAAGCCCCCGGCCTTGCCATCATCGACTCGATCCAGACCATGTGGCTCGATACCGTGGACAGCGCGCCCGGTTCGGTCAGTCAGGTCCGCGCCGCCGCGCATGAACTGACCACATTCGCCAAACGCAAGGGCATCAGTGTCGTGCTGGTGGGCCACGTCACCAAGGAAGGGCAGATCGCAGGCCCCCGCGTCGTCGAACACATGGTCGACACCGTGCTGTATTTCGAGGGCGAGCGCGGCCACCAGTTCCGCATCCTGCGCGCGGTCAAGAACCGCTTTGGCCCCGCCGACGAAATCGGAGTATTCGAAATGACGGGCGCGGGTCTGGCCGAAGTGACCAATCCCTCGGCCCTGTTTCTGTCCGAACGTGGCACGCCCTCACCCGGATCGGTCGTCTTTGCCGGGATCGAAGGCACGCGGCCCGTGTTGTGCGAATTGCAGGCGCTCGTCGCCCCCTCGCCCCATTCCCAAGCCCGGCGCACGGTCGTAGGCTGGGACGGTGGACGACTTGCGATGATCCTCGCCGTGCTCGAAGCGCGCTGCGGCATTCCTTTTGCGGGCCTGGATGTCTACCTGAACGTGGCCGGGGGCATGAAGATCAACGAACCCGCCGCCGATCTGGCCGTGGCCGCGGCCCTGCTCAGTGCACGCGAGGATAGTGCATTGCCCGCCGACACCGTTGTTTTCGGGGAAATCAGCCTGTCAGGGGCCCTGCGCCCTGCCCCCCAGACCGAAAATAGGTTGAAAGAAGCACAAAAACTTGGTTTCACCAGCGCAATCGCGCCAAAAGGGGGTAAAGCCCCTGGCGTTCAAGGCATGGCACTGAACCAGATGAGCGATCTGACAGGTTTCGTGGGCGAAGTGTTCGGCGCAGGATAGCGGCGACAAGGGCAGTAAGAAGGACAAGGACCATGGAAGGGTTCACTATCATTGACGGCGGAGTCGCCGTGGTCATTATCCTGTCGGCCCTTTTGGCCTATGGGCGCGGATTGGTGCGCGAAGCCATGGCCATCGCAGGCTGGATCGCCGCTGCCATCCTCGCCTTTCTGTTTGCGCCACGGGTCGAACCGCTGGTGCGCGAGATCCCGGTTGTGGGCGAATTCATCGCCGACAGTTGCGAGCTGAGCATTATCGGGGCTTTCGCGCTCGTCTTTGCCCTCGCGCTGATCGTGGTGTCGCTGTTTACCCCGCTATTTTCGTCCCTCGTCCAACGCTCGGCTCTTGGGGGACTTGATCAGGGGCTCGGGTTCCTGTTTGGGGTCGCACGCGGCGTCTTGCTGGTTGCGATTGCGTTCTTTGTCTATGACACCGTGATCACAGGTCAGGAGTTCACGATTGTGGACGAAAGCCGGTCCGCGGCTGTCTTTGGCCGCTTTACCGGCCAGATCGAAGATCAGAACCCCGAACAGGCGCTTGGCTGGATCACAACCCAATACGAAACCCTTGTGGGCAATTGCGGCGAATAGGGACGCGGCCCACATCCGTCTCTTTCGTATCGGTGCGGCAACACAAGACGCAAAGTCATCATCACAACACGTTATCGCGTCGTGACAGGGCGTGCCCCGCTTGGTACACCCCGCCTCAACCCGCACTGGATTCGGAGCTGCCCCTTGTCCGACTTTGACGCTGACGCGCTGATGCCCCCTGCCCATCCCTTCGATGATGACAAATTGAAAGAAGAGTGCGGGATCTTTGGCGTCCTTGGCACCATGGATGCAGCCAACTTTGTGGCCCTCGGCCTGCACGCCCTGCAACACCGGGGCCAGGAGGCGGGCGGGATCGTATCATACGACCCCGATCACGGCTTCAACTCGGCGCGCCGCTTTGGCTATGTGCGCGACAACTTCACCTCGCAAAAGGTCATGGAGACTCTGCCCGGTGCCCTGTCGATCGGACATGTGCGTTACTCCACCGCCGGGTCCAAAGGTCAGACGGCCATCCGCGACGTACAGCCGTTCTTTGGCGAGTTTGCCATGGGCGGGGCCGCGATTGCCCATAACGGCAACATCACCAATGCCGATGCGCTGCGCCGCGAGTTGATCGAACGCGGTTCGATCTTTCAGTCCTCTTCTGACAGCGAGTGCATCATCCACCTCATGGCGCGGTCCCTGCAACGCAACATCCCTGAGCGGATGGAGGATGCGCTACGCCGGGTTGAGGGCGCGTTTTCCGTCGTCGCCATGACCCGCACCAAACTGATCGGCGTGCGCGACCCGCTTGGCGTGCGCCCACTGGTGCTGGGCAAGCTGGAAACCGGCTATGTGCTCAGCTCCGAGACCTGCGCGCTGGATATCATCGGGGCCGAGTTCGTCCGCGAGATCGAACCGGGCGAGATGGTGGTGATCACCGAACAAGGCATCGAAAGCCGCCACCCCTTCCGGCCCAAGAAATCCCGGTTCTGCATCTTTGAACATGTTTATTTCAGCCGCCCCGACAGTATTCTCGGGGGTCGCTCGGTCTATGAGACTCGCGAAAACATCGGGCGCGAACTGGCCAAGGAGGCGCCGGTCGAGGCCGATCTGGTCTGCCCCGTTCCCGACAGCGGCACACCTGCCGCCATCGGTTATTCGCTGGAATCGGGCATCCCTTATGCGATGGGGATCATCCGCAATCAGTACATGGGCCGCACCTTCATCGAACCGTCCGAGAGCATCCGCAACATGGGTGTCCGCCTGAAACTGAACGTGAACCGGGCCCTGATCCGGGGCAAACGCGTGATCCTCGTAGATGACAGCGTGGTGCGCGGCACGACCTCGCGCAAGATCAAGGAGATGATCCTGGACGCGGGCGCTGCCGAGGTCCATTTCCGCATCGCCTCACCCCCGACCGCATGGCCCTGTTTTTACGGCGTGGACACACCGCAACGCGAAAAGCTGCTGGCCGCGACCATGTCCGAGGCCGAAATGACCCAACATCTGGGCGTCGACAGCCTCAAGTTCATCTCGCTCGACGGGCTTTATCGCGCCGTGGGCGAGGCAAAGGGGCGCGACGCCTCAAGCCCGCAATATTGCGATGCGTGTTTTTCGGGCGAGTACCCGGTCGAGCCTGCGGACATGATCGAAAAAGGGTTCGAGATGAAAGCGGCGGAATAGGGCCGCATGTCGATCAAAGGTCCGGCCATCGCGACTGTCATCCTCGTTGCAGGGGTGTGGTTATGGTCAGTTGGCCTCGCGATGATCGAAGCCTACGCGCCCCACTCGACCTGGCGCACCACACTGACAGGCAAACCCGTCGCGGCAATTTATCTTGAGAAAACGTGGGGTGTCGCCCTGTCCGATGGGTCCGGTGAGACGTTCGCCCCTTGGGCGGAGCTTTTTGACATAAGCGGTGCCATTCGCGACGACAGGCCCGTGGCCGACCAGGCCGAGGCATTCTTGATCTTTGTTGACAGTGCAGCCCCCGTCACAGACCCGCATCTGGAGGCGCTTGGCGTGTCCGACGACATCGCCACGCTCGGGGCGCAAGGCGTGTCCATCACCCAAAGCACGGAGTGGGACTTCTATGGGTCATGGCCGTTTTTCCATCCAAAGCGGCGCAATGTGGTGATCGTGGATGCGCAGATCGCCCTGCAAGAGATTGACCCCACCTGCCACCCCGAAGTGCTGACCGCATGGACGGGCGTTGGCACCGCCAATATCGCCATGTTGCGCGCGCGCTGCACCACCACACCTGCTGCCGATACCTGACAGCACAGCGGGCTAGCCTGCCCGCATGACCCACATGCACCCCGGTCAACTGACCCTCATCGCCGGATGGCCAGATACCGCGCAGCACCACTTTGGCGCGATGCGCGCGCTGTTTCTTGACGTGGCGGCGCAGGCAGATATCGGCCCCCTTGAGGAGTCACTGAAATGGGGGCAGCCCGCATGGCGGCCCCGCAAGCCGCGCACCGGGTCCACGCTGCGGCTGGATTGGTCCCGCGCTGCACCTGACCGCCTGATGGCCTATGTGGATTGCAAAACCGATCTGGCCGATCAGATGGCCGCCCGCTTTCCTTGCGCGTTCCACAATGACGGGCGGCGCAGTCTGGGCTTTGATCTGGACACGGACTTGCCCACGGATGCCGTGCGACAACTTGCGCACCTCACGTTCACCTACCACCTGACGAAACGTCAGACCGCCTAGGCATTCAGATGCCGGTTGCCCATGCGTCATCGGCAAAGCTGCGCTCAAATCACGGAAAAGCGGATTTTCGTCCCAAAACCCGCGTGATAGCGCCCGCCTCGACTGATGATGACCCGAGGCTCTCATGCGCGATACAACCAACGCAACCACCGCCACTGCGGCCACTCAAAGCAATGCGCTGCCCTTGCGCCAAATGCACCTGATCGGGATCGTGGGCCCGGTCGAGGCGCGGCGCGCCCTGCTGCGGACCGCCAATGGGGACATCGTGCATGTGAGCACCGGAACCAGGTTGCGTCAGGGCACGGTGGTCGCAATTTCGGACAGTGCAGTGATCCTCGGCACGCGGACCGGAACGCGCCAGTTCGAAATGCCCCGGGACACGTCCACCGCCAGCGCCGCTTGACGCCCCTTGCCGCACAGGGCAAGACGCGTGCATGACCAAAACCGCTCTTATCACGGGTGCGTCACGGGGCCTTGGGGCCGCGTTGGCACTGGCCCTTGCCCCCACCCATCACATCATCGCTGTGGCCAAGACCACAGGTGCCCTCGAAGAACTGGATGACCAGATCAAGGCACTTGGCGGCGCGGCGACACTTGCGCCCATGGACATCACCAACGAGGCCGCGATGCAGACACTGTGCCGCGGGATCTATGACCGGTGGGGCCGCCTTGATCTATGGGTCCACGCCGCCATCCATGCCGCCCCGCTTGCGCCGGCGGGCATGATCGATGCCAAGGATATGGCCAAGTCGGTGAACGCCAACATGACCGCTACCGCGACGCTGATCACCTATATGGCACCCCTTTTGGGCACGGACGGTGCTGCGCTATTCTTTGATGACACGACCTCGGGCGCGCCGTTTTATGGCAGCTACGGGGCCACCAAGGCCGCGCAGATCGCGCTGGCGCGCAGTTGGCAGGCCGAAACGGTCAAAACCGGGCCGCGTGTCCATATCGCGACGCCCCACCCGATGCCCACGGCCACCCGCGCCCGCTTCCATCCGGGCGAAGACCGCGCGGCCCTGACCGACCCCAAAATCGAAGCGGACCGCATTCTGGCGGAATTCAACGGTTGATCACACCACGCAAGCGTGGCCCAATGGGACATGTTGCGCCTTCTGCCCCGCTTTGATCGCCCCCGCAGCGCTGCCCAGTCAGGCGCGTTGCAAGCGATCTATGACGCTGCCGCCACCGGCTGGCAGGACGGGATTTCCAAACTGGGATTTATCAACGCCTACGCCCAGTTGATGCGCAACGCACCCTCACCCGCCACACCGCCAAAGGTGCTGGATGCGGGCACAGGCACCGGCGCATTTGCGCAGGCCTGGATCGACGCGCATGGCACACCCGCAACGCTCACCCTGACGGATATCTCGCGCGCCATGTTGCAGGTCGCGGCCACCAGACTGCCCGCGACACAAGTGCTCACCATTGGCGTGGGGGACGAGGTGCCACACGTGCCGCCCCAGGACATCGTGCTGTGCGCGCATGTCATTGAACATCTCGACGACCCCCATGCCGCCCTCACGTGGCTGCGCGACCGATTGCGCCCGGACGGTACGCTGATCATGGCGATCTCCAAGCCGCACTGGTGTACGGCGCTGGTGCGCTGGCGGTGGGGCAATGCAGCCTATACCCCCGATAAAGCCCACGCCATGCTAAAGGCCGCCGGGTTCACCGCAATCAGCGCGCATCCCTTCACCAGCGGCCCGCCCTCGCGGGTCTCTTATGGCTACATCGCGCAGCGGGCGTAACCTGCACGCAACGCTCGCTTGCCTGTCTTCCAAAAAAGTCCATCCGAGAGGCTCCCGCAGTTGCCCCGCACACCGCCGCTGCCCTACTAAGGGACAAAGGGGCAGCACATGCGCATTCTCATCACAAATGACGACGGTATTTCGGCACCCGGACTGGCGGTGCTGGACAAGATCGCCCATGACCTTGCAGGCCCGGATGGGGCCGTGTGGACTGTCGCGCCCGCCTTTGAACAATCGGGCGTCGGCCACTGCATCAGCTACGCCCGCCCCTTTATGATCCAGGAGATCGGGCCAACCCGCTTTGCTGTCGAAGGCAGCCCGGCAGATTGCGTTCTGGCCGGATTGCACCAGGTGCTCGACACGCCACCAGACCTGATCCTGTCGGGGGTGAACCGCGGGAACAACTCTGCCGAAAACGCGCTGTATTCCGGCACGCTCGGGGCGGCCATCGAAGGGGCGCTTCAGGGCGTGCTCTCGATCGGGCTGTCGCAATATTTTGGGCCTGCGAACCGGGCCCTCCCGGACCCGTTCGAGGCCTCTGCTGCCCATGGTAAAGCGGTGGTTGAGCGGATTATTGCCGCCACCCCACTGGTCCAACCGGGGTATCAACTGTTTTACAATGTCAACGTGCCGCCCGTCGCGGCCGCAGACGTCAAAGGCATCAAGCTGGTGCCCCAGGGACTGCGCCCCGGCACGGGCTTTCACACCGAGGCGGCGACCTCGCCCACAGGCCGCGACTATCTGTGGATCAAGGGCGGCAATCAACAGGTTCAAACCGCACCCGGCACAGATGCAGAGGTCAACCTTGACGGCTACGTCTCTGTCACGCCGATGCGCGCGGATCTGACAGCGCATGACATGCTCACCCAATTGCCCGGCATCACCACATGAGCGAGCCCGACCTTGCCACACGCAAAATGCAGTTCCTCTACGCGCTGCGCTCGCGCGGGGTGACGGACAAACGGGTGCTCGGCGCAATGGAAGAAATCGACCGGGGGCCCTTTGTACGTGGGCTTTTCGCGGATCGCGCCTATGAGGATATGCCGCTGCCGATTGCCTGCGGGCAGACGATCAGCCAGCCCTCGGTTGTGGGGTTGATGACACAGGCCCTGCAAATCACGCCACGCGACAAGGTGCTCGAAATCGGGACCGGGTCCGGCTATCAGGCCGCGATCCTCGCCAAACTGGCGCGCCGGGTCTATACGATCGACCGGCACCGGCGGCTGGTGCGCGAGGCGCGCGCGATCTTCGAAGACCTTGATTTGCATACGATCACCGCCATCACGGGCGACGGCTCGCACGGGTTACCCGATCAGGCCCCCTTTGATCGGATCATCGTCACAGCCGCTGCCGAAGACCCCCCCGGCCCCCTGCTGGCCCAACTCAAAGAGGGCGGGATCATGGTGCTGCCCGTGGGTCAGTCAGACGCGGTGCAAAGCCTGATCCGGGTCCACAAGACCGCGACAGGGCTTGAGTATGACGAATTGCGCGATGTCCGCTTTGTCCCGCTGCTCGAGGGCTTGGGCAAAGAATAAAACTGGTGTAGAACAGGGCCAAACCGGTAACGCCCCCGCCTACGAGGGGCCCGGCAGAGGACGATGCAGATGACCCGATATTTCCCCGCACGCCGTGGCGCGCTGTTGATGGCTACCTGCGGGGGGCTTGCGCTGCTGGCCGCCTGTGACACACCGCTTGATTTCGACCTGCGCGGCCCGGATGGCGGGTTCAACACCCGCGAGGCGGTGCGCAATGCAACAACGTCGCGGCCTCAGGCGGATGATCGAGGTGTGATCTCCTATCCCAACTATCAGGTGGCGGTGGCGCGGCGCGGTGACACGCTGGCGGATGTGGCAAACCGGGTGGGCCTGCCCCCGGCCGAACTTGGGCGCTTTAACGGGGTGTCACCGGATGTGCCCTTGCGGACCGGCGAAGTGATCGCCCTGCCCCGCCGCGTCAGCGAGCCCTCTCCGGCGACAGGGGCCATCGGCACAGGACCGATCCAGCCCGGCGCGGTCGATGTGACCACCCTTGCCGGGTCCGCCATTGACAATGCAGCCCCCACCCCTGCGGCCCCCGGCGTGGCCACAACGCCCCTGCCCCAAACGGGTCAGGAGCCGATCCGCCACCGGGTTGAACGGGGCGAGACCGCGTTTACCATCGCGCGGCTTTATCAGGTCCCGGCCAAGTCGCTGGCCGAATGGAATGGGCTTGGCGCCGACTTTGCCGTGCGCGAAGGGCAGTTCCTGTTGATCCCCGTGGCCCGCGCAGCCGCCCCCGCCCGCGATAGTGACACAACAGCGCCCGGCACCGGGTCACCCACACCACTGCCCCCAAGTGCCGCGCAGCCCCTGCCCGAAGATGATACCGCCAATCCACCCGCCGCCACGCCGGACCCGGCCAAACCTGTCGCGGATGTGGGCACAACAACCGCGCCCGCACAAACCTCGGACATGGCATTCCCCGTACAGGGCAGCATCATCCGCGACTACGCCAAGGGTCGCAACGAGGGCATCGACATCAAGGCCGCCCCCGGCACCCCTGTCAACGCCGCCACCGACGGCACCGTCGCGGCCATCACCAAAAGTGCGGACGGCGTGCCCATCGTCGTGGTCCGCCACCCGGACAACCTGCTGACCGTCTATGCCAATGTAGCCGATGTGAGCGTATCCAAGGGCGATGCCGTCAAACGCGGCCAACCCATCGCCAAATTGCGGACCAATGATGAGGACGCATATGTGCATTTCGAGGTTCGCGACGGCTTTGACAGCGTGAACCCCGGCCCCTACCTGCAATAAGGCAGTTCCGGGGCAACTGTGGCCGGATGCCTACTCTGACGTGCAGATCCGCCGCATTTGCCTAAAAATGACCTTTGATTTAGCTCAAACGGCACCGTACGGCCCCATCTACGCCCTGTTGCGCATTCAGAAACAATCCAACGAAAGAGTTTGGATTGGTTTCACGTTATGGCCGTTTTCTACGCCTACACCTTTGCTCTGCGGGGCACGCAGACCACGATTGACGGCGCACCCGTCGACTACGCCTTTGCGCCCAATGGCACGTGGAGCTACTCGGGCAACACCACCTATTTTGTGGTCGAGGAGAATGATGGGGCAACCCTGTTCAACGGTGACGGCGACACCAATGAATTCGTCGATGTAAACGACCGCATTGGCGGCACGTGGGAACAGACCGCGGTGGTCGACGGCGTCGAGCGCCAGATCATCTGGGACTACACCTTCGAGGTGACGGACGGCACGACCACATGGCGCATTGGCGTCATTGACGTGGACCTCAACAATGACAACGACGTGCAGGACGCGGGCGAAAACGGTTACTTTCTGGTTTTTCCCGATGGCATGCCGCCCCCCAATACCGACCTCACCACCGGGGCCATCGTCGAAAACGATGACAGCACGCCCCACCTTGGCCTTGGCGCGCAAGTGGTGTGCTTTACCACTGGCACATGTATCGAAACGCCCGATGGGCCGGTGCGGATCGAAGACCTTGCGCCTGGCGATCTGGTCCTGACCGCATCTGACGGCCCGCGCCCCATCCTTTGGGCGGGCAGCACCACGGTGGCCGCCAACGATGCACTCGCCCCCATCGTCATCACTGCCGGGACGCTCGGCAACGACCGCGATCTGGTGGTCTCTCCGCAACACGCGATCCTGTTGGACGACTGGCGGGCCGAATTGTTCTATGGACAGGATCAGGTGCTTGTGCGCGCAGTCGATCTGCTGAACATGGACGGCGTCTATCGTAAGGTCGGCGGGCGGGTCACCTATTGTCATATCCTTCTGGACCAGCATCAGGTGGTGCAGGCGCATGGGGTCTGGAGCGAAACACTCTATCCCGGCGCTGTGGCCATGGGGGCCGTCAACGACGCAGCGCGTGCGGAAATCGAACGCCTGTTTCCCGATATCGCGACGTATGGGCCGATGGTTGCGCCCTGCCTGCGTGGGTATGAGGCGAAGCTGCTGGCCGCTTAAAGGGCGACGCCTCTCCGCCCTGCAAGGTCACAGAAATACTGCCACGCCACCCGCCCCGAACGGGACCCACGGGTGGCTTGCCACTCAATCGCCTCGGCCCAGAGCGTATCGTCGTCAATCTCGACACCGTAAGCGGCACAATAGCCCCGGATCATCGCCAGATACTGGTCCTGATCGCAGGCGTGAAAGCCCAGCCACAAGCCAAACCGATCCGACAGCGACACCTTCTCCTCGACCGCTTCGGAGGGGTTGATCGCGCTGCCCCGCTCGTTTTCGATCATGTCGCGCGGCATCAGGTGGCGCCTGTTGGACGTGGCATACAGGATTACATTGTCAGGCCGCCCCTCGATCCCGCCATCCAGCACCGCCTTGAGGGATTTGTAGTGCTGATCGTCATGGCTAAAGGACAGATCATCGCAATAAAGGATAAACTGCGCGTGCCTGCCTTCGCGCAGCATATTCAGCAAACGGCCCACACTTGGCAGGTCCTCGCGGTGCAGTTCAACGATCTTGAGGGTGGGATATTCAGCTTCAAGCGCGCCATGTACCGCCTTGACAAGGCTCGATTTTCCCATACCACGCGATCCCCAGAGCAACGCGTTGTTCGCAGGCAAGCCCTTGGCAAACTGGCGTGTGTTGGCCAGCAACGTATCGCGCGCCCGGTCAACCCCGACCAGCAGATCAAGCGGTATGCGGGCAACATCCGGCACAGGCACCAATCGGTCGGGGCCCGTTTGCCACACAAAGGCGCGCGCTGCATCAAAATCCGGCACGGGCATCGGCGCGGGGGCCATCCGCTCGAGCGCGGCGGCGATGCGGTCCATGGGGTCGTCAATCACTTGGGCGAGTCCTCGGGCAGATCGCCAAGGTCGTCTTCGTCCTCATCATCGAAATAGCCTTCGGCGCGCAGCTTGGCATCGCGTTTCTTTTCGACACTGCGCACAAGGAAGATCGAAATTTCGTAAAGGCCATAGACCACGGTGAACAGGATGCCTTGGGTGATGACATCAGGCGGCGTGACCAACGCGGCCAGCACCAGAATGCCAACCATCGCGTATTTGCGCACATTGCCCAAACCCTCGGAACTGACCAAACCCGCCTTGCCCATCAGCGTCAGCAGCACGGGCAACTGGAAACACAACCCAAAGGCCATGATGAATTTGAGTGTAATATCAAGGCTTTCGTTGACCTTTCCGAAGAAGGTAATGCGAATGCCATCCTCCGTCACAGGGGCAATGCCGCTGATTTCAGACAAGCCACCATCGGGTGGCAACGGGGTCGCGCCAGTGCCAACAAAGCTGCCCATGAGGTCCGCAATGATCGAGGGCACATCGGCGAACCCAAGGAAGAAGGCCATCGCGAGCGGTGTCACCACGAAATGCGCGAACGACGCGCCCAGGATGAACATCACCGGTGAGGCGATCAGAAACGGCAAAAACGCATTTTTCTCCTGCCGGTACAGCCCCGGTGCCACAAAGCGCCACATCTGATAGCCAATCACCGGAAAGGCGAGCGCAAAGCCAAACACCATCGAAATGCGAAACAGCGTGAACAGGTATTCCTGCGGGCTGGTGTATTGCATCGTGGGTGACGGATCACCCAACTCGCGCAGCGTCGCCTCGATCGGTTCGAGCAGGAATTGCAGGATCGGTTCGGCCACGGTGAAGGCCAGCACGATGCCGACGATGAACGCCATGACCGAGCGGATCAGCCGGGTGCGCAACTCGGCCAGATGCTCGATCAGGGGGGCCGTGGAGGCGTCGACGTCTTGGGTATCGCTCATGGCTCAGGTGTCTTTCGCAGGGTCTGCGGCGGGCGGCGCGGCGGCCTCCAGCTCTTCGGCCTTCTTGAGGGCGGCTGCGGCCTCCTTGGCCTTGCGCTCGGCCTGCGCACGGGCGGTGGCGGCCTGAATTTTACGCGCATTTTCAGCACGTTCCGCGGCCATCTTGCCCGTCTCGCTTTCGGGATCAAGATTGCTGAGTGAGGACGTCACATCGCGCGCCGCATCCTTGACCCCGTCCATGGCAGACCCGACCGGGTTGGTCGCTGTCTTGATCGTTTTCTGCAAGTCACGCACGCCGGATTCGTCCGCCGCCTGGTTCATGGCTGACGAAAACTCGCGCGCCATGCCACGGGCCTTGCCCACAAACCGGCCCACCTGTCGGAACACCATCGGCAGATCCTTGGGCCCGATCACGATCAACGCCACGATCCCAATGACCAATAACTCGGTCCAGCCGAGGTCAAACATCTGTTAAACCTTGTCTTTTTCGACGTTCAGGTCCGTTTTGACGTCCGTATCCGTCGCCTCAGGCGTGATGTCCTTGGCCTCTTCGACCTTCGCGGCCTCCAGCTCGTCATTGCCTTCGCTCACACCTTTTTTGAAGCTGGTGATGCCTTTGCCGACTTCGCCCATCAGGCTCGAAATCTTGCCACGGCCAAACAGAACCAGAACCACAACCGCAATTAGCAGCAGGCCCGGAAGTCCAATATTGTTCAACATGAAATCTTCTCCATTTTCGTGCAGCGGTCATGCCGCCAGTCGCGCTCCGTTTTAGGGGCAAGTGCCGCGCGCGCAAACCCATTGCGGCAGGCAAACCGCGCGAAACCCGTATGCTGACCGATAAATTTGGGCTGGCGTGGATTCAACTGACAGGTTAATGTCAGTTGGACTCTGCCATACCCACCCCATCGCAACTTTGATGAGGGATATCTCAATGACCACCACCGCTGAAATCGTGACGTTCCGCTTGAAACCAGACACTGACACAGCCGCCTTTGTGAAAACGGCTCAGGGGTTGATGCCATTCCTGACCGGCACCGGTGACATGATCGCCCGCACGCTCAGCTGTGATGCGGACGGGCTGTGGACCGATCACATCACATGGACCAGCCGGACTGCGGCTGATGCTGCTGCAAAGGCCATGTTCGAACGCCCCGAGGCCGGCCCGTTCATGGCGTTGATTGAGCCTGCGGACATGGTCATGCGCCACGCAGTCGTTCACTTGCGTCCGGACTGACATGCGCCGCACCGACCGCCTTTTTGACATCATCCAGATCCTGCGCGACGGGCAATTGCACCGCGCGCAGGACATGGCGGAGGCGCTTGAGGTGTCGGTGCGCACGATTTATCGCGACATGGACACGCTTGTGGCCTCCGGCGTACCCGTGCAGGGCGAACGCGGCGTCGGCTATATGATCACCGAAGCGATCAGCCTGCCCCCGTTGACGCTGACGGCCCAGGAACTTGAGGCGCTGAACCTCGGCATGGCCATCGTCGCCCAGGCTGCGGATGACGACCTGAAAGCCGCCGCCACAAGTCTCGCGGACAAAATCGACGCGGTACTGCCCGAACGCACGGTCGCCGACGCGGACAAATGGAAATTCGCGGTCTATCCCTTTGCCGATGCGGTGCGCGGCTTCGCCCAGATGCCGACGCTGCGGGCGGCCATCCGGGCACGGCAAAAGCTGCGCCTCACCTATCACTCCAAAGGCGACCGGATCACCACACGCACCATCCGCCCGCTGCATATGGAATATTGGGGGCGGGTCTGGACGCTCACGTCATGGTGTGAATTACGCAATGATTTTCGCGTGTTCCGGGTCGATCTTATTCAATCTGCCGAAGCGTTGCCGCAGATGTTCGTGGATGAACCCGGCAAACGGCTGAGCGATTACGATCCGAATTTGTAACCACCACGGGGGTCGGCGGGCGGGCGCTTTTGCGCCAGCAAACAGAGCCGCCCGGCGATCAGCGCACAGGCAAAAACACCTCAAGCGCGGCCACGGCCATCACATGCACCTCGCCTGCGACCGGAACATCCAAACCGCCCTTTTCCACGACGACCTCAACCGATCCATAGGGCAAGAGCCCGGCGATCACCGCCACATCGACCGCTTCGGGCCGTGGCACGCCGACATGGACGACGACGCGCATGGTATCACGCTCCACATCCAGCGTCCTAAAGATCGGCAGGGACGCGCCCTGCAACGCCTGCTCGACCGCACGTCGCGCCGCTTTGGTGTCGTCGCGCCCGTGCAGATCAACGCCTTGGGCCATCTCAATGATCAACCGCTGCCCGCTCATGCCGCGCCCTCCACCGACACGATCAGCGCGGCTTGCGCCATCACCGTCGGATTGCCCACACCTTCGGGGCGCACCACATCCAGACCACCCTTTTCGACCACAAAGGATGTGGCCCCATAAGGAAAAACCTCAGCCAGAACAGAGACATCCACCTGATCGGGCCGGGCGCATCCAATGCGCACCTCAATCACCATATCCTCTTTGGATACGCCCATATATTCAGCCAGATTGATCGAATTGCGCCACAGAGCCGCCCTGACTGCGCGCGCAGCGGCTTGCGTGTAACTGCCCCGCCGCAGCGACGTCCCGAACCCGAATTCCACAATCATTGGTCCACTCATGGGGCCTCTCCACTTTCAAAAACGAAACATTTGTCGCGCCGGATGCGCAGCCACATCACCGTGTCCGCAGGGGGCAAAAACACGCCGGGCACTGTGGATTTGATAACAGCTCCGGTGTCATCCATGCGGAACTCAATCAGGCTCTCGTTGCCCATGAACCGCGCGCGGATCACATGGGCACGCGCAGCGGTGCCTTCGGTCGGGGTGGGTCCGGGCCCGACCCCTGCACGGTCAAAGTCGATCTTGACGTGTTGGGGACGAAACACAATGTCCACGCGCGTCCCATCCGGCAGGCCGGGGGCCAGAAAACGGCCAAAGGGGGTCATCGCCAGCGCGCCTTGAACCACGGAGCACAACCGATTGGCGTCACTGAAAAACGCGACTGAGGCGCGATCGACGGGGCGCGTGTAGACATTATAGGGCGCGCCACGCTGCACGATCACCCCATCGCGCATCAGCGCGATTTCATCCGCCATGCGCATCGCCTCATCCGGTTCATGCGTGACCAGCAAGACCCCGGTATCCTCTTCCTTGAGGATCGCGAGGGTTTCGTCGCGAATGCCATCGCGCAGGCGGTTATCAAGACCCGAAAACGGCTCGTCCATCAGCATAATCCGGGGGCGCGGTGCAAGCGCGCGCGCAAGCGCAATGCGCTGCTGTTCCCCGCCCGACAGCTGATGTGGAAAGGCGTCGATAAAGCGCGACATGCGCACCCGGTCCAGCATTTCCTCGACCCGGGCGCGCTTTTCAGCCTTCGATCCGCTCAGCCCATAGGCGATGTTACCAGCCACGCTCAGATGCGGAAACAGCGCAAAGTCCTGAAACATCAGCCCGATCTCGCGCCGCTCGGGGGGGACGCGGAACCGTGTGTCACAGATCAACGCACCATCGACGTAAATCTCGCCCGAATCCTGCATCTCAACCCCGGCGATCATACGCAATGTGGTGGACTTGCCGCATCCCGACGGGCCAAGCAGACAGGTCACCTGCCCCGGCTGAATGGTCAGGCTGACGCCATCGACCACGCGGCGTCCTCCGAAACTGCGGACCAGATTGCGAATTTCAAGCCGAGGGGCAGTCACGTCACGTCAATTCCCGATCAAAACAGTCGGGAGGTATCAGGCACGGCGCGCGCCCGCAAGCACTGCCGCAAATCCAACCAAAAAAACCATGACGCAGATCACCAGCAGCTGCTCGTATTTATGTCCCTCGGGCAGCAGCGCGGCAATGCTTGGCCAACCGCGCGCGAAATAGGCGAAGGCCCCAAGGATCGCAGCCCCGAACGCGACCCCATAAGACCAGACCGGCACCGCACGCCCCATCACGAGGCCCACAATCAGCACGGGCGTCAGAAACATCGAAGCCGTACCGCTGACCGCCACCGCGTCAAACAGCGTCGCATTGCCCCAAAGCGTCAGCGCCGCCCCAAGCGCCATGAACACCCCCATCACGGCCCGCCCGCCTGCGAGCGAACGGGGCGCTGCGCGCAGTTCTTCGACCACCAATCGGGCGGCCGAGGCCAGTGCCGAATCCAGCGTCGACATGGCCGAGACCAACAATGACACCATCAGCAATGCAAAGACCCACGGCGGGAACATCCCCGCCCATGTGCCGATCAACTCACCTTCATATTCTGCGCCCACAAGGCTGGCCTGTATCCCGAAAAAGCCAAATCCAATGATACACAAGGTGGACAGCCAGAACGCGTGCACAAATGATCGCCGGGTCGTGGCCTCATCCGCCAGAAACCCGCGATCCATCATCACGGGGTCATGGGCCGGATAGGAAAACACCTGCAACAGCGCGACCACCAGCAAAACCCATCCGTTATAGGCCCCCGCCGTGCCCGGCGCGCTCAGCACCGCACCCCATGAAAAACCGGGGCTGAGGATCAAAAACACGAAGGCGACCACAAACACGATCAGAAACACCGCCATCTGCATGACATCCGTGCGCAGGGCCGCACTCAAGCCGCCCCACGCCGCATAGGAAAGGCCGACAATGGCCACCAACACAATGGCATAGGTCGCACTGCCCGCAATCACGGCACCTGCGATCAAACCGACGACCAGCAGATTGGAAAAGACTTCGGACAGCAGGCGCAGCCCGATCACCACGTTATATGTACCCGTCCCGATCATGCCAAAGCGCGCACCCAGCCAGTCCTGAACCGACCCTGCCCCACCGGCGCGCAAGCGGGTCACGATAAAACCACCCGTCAGGAAACTGCCGTAATAGGCCGCATAGGCCAACGTGCCCGCAATCCCGTAGAAATAGCCCAAAATGGCCGCGTTCATCAGACTGCGCGCAAAAATCCATGTGGTGACCTGGCTCAGGACCAACACCCACAATCCCGGTGCCTGCACCCCGGCACGGCCCACAAAAAAGCCCTCGACCGTCGCGCGGCGGGGTGCGGCCAACACACTGATCACAATCAGGAATACAAAGCTGGCGATCAGAATGGTGGGGGACATGGATGTACTCTCGCAATGGGTTTTTTTGCGCGGCCTAACAGGGCAAAGGCCCGCACGCCAGCACGGCCACACAAATGTGATGGAACGGCTTCGGGGGACGGTGGGTGGGTGCCTTTTGAGCATCGCTCAAAACAGACCAGCCTCCGACCGCCCGCATCAGGTGATCTCGAATGCCGCCTCGGCCCGGTCCACGCCGTTCACCTGCACCATCACCGCATGCGCACCGGGATACAGCGCAAACGTGGTGGCGTTGGCCTTCAGCTTGTGGACCTTGCGCAAGACCAGAGGGATGCCCGGCGCAACCTTGCCCACCTTCAACTTGAACACTTTTTCGCCCGTCTTGCCGCCGGGGCGCGCAAAACGGATGCGGTAATCCACCAACACGAGGGCCGCTTCGGACGTGGTGATCGTGACCTCAAAGTCCAGCGGATCACCCATTGCGACGACAGGGGTTGCCACCTCAAGAGCCACATCCACGGCAACATCGCGCGCATAGCCCAACATCGCCATCGCGCCGGGATGCCCGTCCTTGATCAGCGTGCGCAAGGCATGGCGGCGCATCCAGTCCAGCTCTTTCGGGGATTGCTTGCCTGCCTTGTCCCACTTGGCCAGACGGTCCAGCACCGTTTGGGGGTCGTCCTTGGCCACGTCATTCAGATGGTTCGCTACCGACCGGGTGACAAAGCGGGTCTGATCGCCGTGCAGCGCATCCAGCAGCAGCAAGGTTTGCGCCCCGCCCACCTCGACCTTGCGCGCCCATGGCAGCTTGGGCCTTGTACCTTCGCTGACCAGACGGCGCACATGATAATTGTCGCTTCGCGCCCAGATCGCCAGCCGGGCCAGCACCTCGTCCGGCCAGCGGTTCAGGAAGGGACGGATATAGAACTCCATCGAAAACCGCTGCGTGGCCGCATGCAGCAGATCAAGGGCGCGGTCGCGGTGATCTTCAAGCCCATGACGCACCGCCAAAACCCCCGGCACCGCATGGATGAAGCGGCCAAAGTCATCGTCGCGCAAGGTGGGGTCAAGTGGTGCGGGCATGGCCGCCTCCAACTGATCCGCCATGGTTGGGAAGTCGGCGGCCAGATAGGGCTCAACACAGTCCGCGAACCAATCCAGACACTCCATCAACGTGCGATCCGCAATCCCCGACAACGCCGCCGCGTGAAAGGCGGCGTGATCGAACCCCGGAACTCCGGCTGCAAATTCGCCCGCCAGATCACCCAAGGACTCTGCGTTAAACAACTGGTCCTTCAATGAAAACGTGGCCGGGGCGCGGGCCATCAGATCGTGGCCACCGTCGCACCGCCATCCAAGAGCAGGTTCTGACCCACAATGAACCCCGCATGTTGCGAACACAGGAACGCGCAGGCTGCGCCAAACTCTTCGCGCGTGCCATAGCGCCCCGCCGGGATCGTGGCCGCGCGTTGGCTACGGGCCTCGTCCAGCGTGATCCCTTGGGCCTTCACCACTCCGCCATCCAGCGCGTCAGCCCGGTCCGTGGCGTGAATGCCCGGGAGCAGGTTGTTGATGGTCACGCCGCTGCCTGCGACCTGCCGCGAGGTGCCCGCGACATAGCCCGTGAGGCCCGTGCGCGCCGCATTGGACAGCCCCAGAACCGCAATGGGAGCCTTGACGGATTGCGAGGTGATGTTGACCACACGGCCCCACCCCCGGTCCATCATGCCCGGCACCAGCGCCTTAATCAGCGCGATGGGGGCCAGCATGTTGGCATCCAGTGCTGCAATGAAATCGTCCCGATCCCAGTCCGTCCACATCCCCGGAGGAGGGCCGCCCGCGTTGTTGACCAGGATGTCAGCGTCACCCGCTGCCGCGATCAAGGCCGCCTGCCCTTGGGATGTGGTCACATCTGCGGCGACGGTCGTCACCTCAACGCCGTGGGCATCGCGAATGGCTTGCGCAGAGGCTTCAAGCGCCTCAGCACCGCGCGCGTTCATCACCAGCGACACGCCCGCAGCCGCCAGCGCCTCGGCACAGCCCAAACCCAATCCCCTGGAGGACGCGCACACGACCGCCCGCTTGCCCGAAAGTCCCAGATCCATCACGTCTCTCCTTGATCGTTGTTGTCCCATCGGTAACGGGCTGTTCACACAAGCGCCAGTAAAACACCGGGGCGTTGACCGGATCGTGCCACAATTCTAGATTACACCGTCGGCGAACAGGACCAACAGACCCATATATATGACCCAAGCCCACTTGCCCCCCACCCAAAATCTGCCTGTCTTTCAGGCCGAAGCCTTTGTGGTGAGCGAGGGTGCAAATCTGGGTGATGCCATCGGTTGTGCGGACGATTTGATGCTCGACGATGTTTATACGCTGTCCAGTGCTGCCGAAACCGATCGCCTGACATTGAACGTCATTGATGACACGCACTTCACTGTGGCCGATACCAGCGCCCGCGGGCAGCCGGGCAATTCGGTCCACCTCGACTGCGCCGCCACGTTCATGTCGCCGGATGGGCAAACAACCGATACCCTTGTGCTTGTCGAGGTCGACATGATGGGTCACATCGCGCAGACCTACCTGTTGCCGATGGCGCGGCTGGCACCGCGGACCAACTATGCGCTTGTGGGTATCGACACGGAAAACCTGCGCACCCGCATTGCACACCTGACCTGCGCGCGGTTCACACGCGGCACCCACATCACGCTGGCCTCGGGCGCACAAACCCCGATCGAGGATTTGCGCGTGGGCGACCGGATCCTCACCCGCAATGACGGCGTGCAGGCCATCCGCTGGATCGGCGAAGCGACCGTGCGGGCGGTGGGTGATTTCGCCCCAATCCGCATCCGCGCGGGCACGCTGAACAATGACCGAGATCTGATCGTCTCGCCCGACCACCGCCTGTTCATCTACCAGCGCACCGATCGCTTGGGGGCAGGCCGCTCCGAGTTGCTGGTCAAGGCGCGCCATCTGGTCAACGGCGAGACGGTGATCGTGCAGGATGGCGGCTTTGTCGACTATTTCGAGCTGCTGTTTGATACCCATCAGATCATCTATGCCGAAGGGATCGCAGCGGAATCCATGCTGATCGACACGCGCAGCGCGCCCGTGGTGCCCACCGAAGTCAGCGCATTGCTGACTGCGCACACAGATGCCGGGCTGTCCGGCCTTGATGTGACGGAGACTCTGCTCGATCGCCCGGATGCAGTAGAGATCCTGCGCCGCGCCTCGACCCGGTAATGCAGTCAGCAGCGTTCATGCAACCCTCAGGACACGGGCGGCCCCATGGCTCTTTTTGAATTTGACGATGTCTCGCTGGATGTGCCCGACGCACTTCTGGACAAGAAACTGACGCAAAAGATGTCGTCCAAGGATTATGAGGGCCCCGAAGCGCGGGCCGTGCGCATGCGGGTTCAAAAGGATCACCGCGTGCTCGAACTGGGCGGCGGCATTGGCTATATCAGTTCGATCTGCGCCCAGATCACCGCCCCCCAGAACGTCACCACGGTCGAGGCCAACCCCAAGACCGTCGACGTCATCCGCCAAAACCTGAACCGCAACGGGGCGAACACGGCGCGCGTCATTCACGGCGCGGTTATCGGCGGGTCCATTGGCAGCGATCACCTCTTGTTCCGTGTGGGCCGGGTCTTTTGGGGGTCGTCCATCGCCGACGACACCGCGTCCCCCGAAGATGTGGTCGAGGTGCCGACCCTGCTGCTTGCCGACCTCTTGGAGACCTATCGCCCCCACGTGGTCATCATGGATATTGAAGGGGCAGAGCAGTCGTTGTTTGACCAGCCGTGGCCCCGATTTGTCCGCCATGTCATCGTCGAACTTCATCCGCGAAAATACGCACCAAGTGTGATCAAAAAGATCGTGGATTGCATGTCACAAACCAATCTGACCTACGATCCGGGCTGTTCGACCGGGGCGTTGTTGGCGTTTCGGCGGGCGTGATTTGTGGTTGTAAACGACGCACTCGGGCACACTGCCCTCTTTGGAACAAGCGGACCGACCCAGGCAGTGTGATGGTGTTTCGGGTCAGGCGACCTTCTTTGACCATAACCAGTACAAGTCACCACTAGACCCTGCTGGCCCCCACCCGCTCCCAATGCAGGTTTGACACTCGCGGATCGCGCAGCAAGGGCATCAGACTTTGGCGCAGCGCCTCTTCGCCGCGCGTGCCAGCACATATGATCACTTCGAGCAGAACGCGCTCGGCCTCCTGTTCCCGCTCCAGTCCCAGCAATCGGAAACCGGGGGTGGATGGGATCTCTGCGGCCAGATTGCGCACCGCGCCTTCATCACTTGGCGCGCAGGACAGCGTCACGTGAAACTCGACCGATGCATCGTGCCCCGATTTGGTCAGACGCGAAAACCACGTTACCACGGGGCGCAAACCGATATTGATGAACATGATGATGCCGGTCATCGTCAGCGCAATCAGATACGCACCTGTGCCACACATCAAACCGACCGCCGCTGAACACCACAGGGTTGCTGCCGTATTGAGACCATGGATGGTAAACCCATGACGAAACATGATGCCCGCACCCAAAAAACCGATGCCCGACACCACCTGCGCAGCCACGCGCGTGGGGCTCATATCATCCGGAAACAAGGCCGCAAAGACAACAAAACCCGCAGCCCCCACGGCGACCAATGCGTTGGTGCGCAGGCCCGCCATCCGCCGCCGGATCTGACGTTCCGATCCAATCATAGCACCGCAAAGCATTGCTGCCAAAAGGTTCAACGCCGCCGTGTGCGTCAGAATACCTATCGCCATTTCGTCCATCGCCCATCCTCCACCGCGCAGGCTTGCACGGTGGGGCGAGATACGGCAACCGACATTCTACGGCGGTTCGATCACAATCAATCGACCCTTCAGGTTGGATAGAAAAATTCTTCGCGTGCAATTTTCCCGTCGGCAACAGTGTAAAGCGCCACCTCTTTCATATCGCTGACCTCGCCGCTTTCCTTGTGCTTGACGGTCAGTTCAAAAATGACGGCAAACCGGTCGGGGCCGTGCATCATCGGCTCAGAGATATCACCGCCCTGCATTTCAAACGTGGCGTCCCACCACGCGTGCTTGCCGGCAATTGCCTCAAGCCCCTTGGCCTCGCGGCCCATGCCGTTGTCAGTGGCCTCAACCGACACGGCATCAGGGGCATAGAGCACCTCCAGATTGGCTTGCGTCCGGTTCTCGCGGCAGCCTGCTACAAGTTCTGTGGCTATTTCATTCAAGTTCATCGGGGCACCCTCCATAGATGTGATGCTTATGGTATAGCACTCGCCCCTGCCATATTTTGTCAGCACCCCTTCAAAGCTGATCGCGCCGCTTCCTCCGGGGGTATTCCATGAATGTATCAACATTTGGTAAATCGCACCCGACCAGCGTCCATCACGCCTGTGCTTGCCCCGTATGGCGCGCGCCGATATAGGGCACATATGCTTGATAACCGTCCAGAATTGCCCCCCGAAGTCGCCCGTCGCCGCACCTTTGCGATCATTTCGCACCCCGATGCGGGCAAGACGACGCTGACCGAGAAATTCCTGCTGTTTGGCGGTGCCATTCAGATGGCCGGGCAGGTGCGGGCCAAGGGCGAGGCGCGGCGTACGCGCTCGGACTTTATGGCGATGGAAAAAGACCGCGGGATTTCGGTCTCTGCCTCTGCAATGTCGTTTGATTTCAAAGAGTTCCGGTTCAATCTTGTAGACACGCCGGGTCACTCCGATTTCTCGGAAGACACCTATCGCACTCTGACGGCGGTGGACGCCGCCGTGATGGTAATTGATGGGGCCAAAGGCGTCGAAAGCCAGACCCAAAAGCTGTTCGAAGTCTGCCGCTTGCGCGATCTGCCGATCCTGACATTTTGCAATAAAATGGACAGAGAAAGTCGCGATATATTTGAGATCATTGACGAAATTCAGGAAAACCTTGCAATTGACGTCACCCCAGCCTCTTGGCCAATCGGGGTCGGGCGCGATTTTATCGGCTGTTATGACATCTTGCGCGACCGGCTTGAGTTGATGGACCGCGCCGACCGCAACAAGGTTGCCGAAAGCATCGAGATTAACGGTTTGGACGACCCCAAACTGGCCGAACATGTACCCGCCGACCAGCTTGCCCAACTGCGCGAAGAGCTTGAAATGGCGCGCGAATTGCTGCCGCCTCTCGATGCGACAGCACTGTTGCAAGGTACATTGACCCCGATTTGGTTCGGCTCGGCCATTAACTCGTTCGGCGTCAAAGAGTTAATGGACGGGATCGCCCAATACGGCCCTCAACCGCAAATCCAAAAGGCCCAACCGCGAGAGATTTTACCAGAAGAAACAAAGGTTTCCGGCTTTGTCTTCAAAGTTCAGGCCAACATGGATCCCAAGCACCGCGACCGTGTGGCCTTCCTGCGTATGGCCTCGGGGCATTTCAAACGCGGCATGAAATTAACCCATGTGCGCAGCAAAAAACCAATGGCCATCTCGAACCCGGTCATGTTTCTGGCCTCGGATCGCGAACTGGCCGAAGAGGCGTGGGCCGGTGACATCATCGGCATCCCCAACCACGGCCAATTGCGCATCGGTGACACGTTAACAGAAGGGGAACCTTTGCGTGTTACAGGTATCCCATCCTTTGCGCCGGAATTGTTGCAAGGGGTGCGCGCGGGCGACCCGCTCAAAGCGAAACACTTGGAAAAGGCGCTGATGCAATTCGCCGAGGAAGGGGCCGCAAAGGTCTTTAAACCGTCTATTGGATCGGGGTTCATTGTCGGCGTGGTGGGCCAGTTGCAATTTGAAGTGCTCGCCAGCCGGATTGAGTTGGAATACGGACTGCCCGTACGGTTCGAACAGTCGCAGTTCACCTCGGCACGGTGGGTGAGCGGGGACAAGCAAGCCGTTGAAAAATTTACAGAAAGCAACAAACAACATATCGCGCACGACAATGATGGCGACATCGTTTACCTGACCCGTCTGCAGTGGGATATCGACCGGGTCGGGCGCGACTATCCGGACGTGAAACTAACCGCGACCAAGGAAATGATGGTCTGAACGGTGGCCCTTGGCGAAACCGCAAAGCCGGATCTGCGGTGGGGCGTCGTCACCACTGTCAAAGCACCGATCGCTCAGGTGGCACGCTTTTTGGCGCATTACCTGCACCTTGGTGCCAACAGAATCTTTGTGCATCTGGACGCGCCCGACCCGGCCCTAGCCGACCGCCTCGATCATCGGCGCGTCAGGTTTTTCCAATGCGATGCGGCCTATTGGCGGGGCAAACACCCGCAAAGCTTTCAAAACCACCAGATGCGCCAGGCCTTCAATGCGACGCGCATCTATCGGCAAACGAAACTGGACTGGCTCGCGCATTTCGACGTGGACGAATACTTACTGGCCCCGGCCCCCATGCGCCAATTGCTCGGGGGTCTGAGCGCCGAGACGATCCATATCGAAGTCCCCATGGTCGAGATGCTCAACAGCGCAGGCGCACTGCATCATTTCAAAAAGGCGGCCACGCCCAAGGCGGCTCGCCACCTATATCCCACTTATGGCCCTCATGTTCCGGGCGGCTTCATCAGCACGCTCAGTCCGAAACTGATCGCGCGCAGCGGCCTGCCAGAGGCCCGGTTTGGCATCCACGCGTTTCAGCGCAATGGGCACAACATGGACGGTTTGGGCGCAACCACCGACCTCTATCTTGGTCACGCCCATGCCCCGGATTTCGAGACATTTCAAAGACATATGGCCTATCGCCTCGCCAAGGGCAGCTATCACGACCGCAAAGGCCGCGCCAACCCGCTTGGGCACCTGATCCGCGTGTTGCTGGAGGATACAGACCCAAATGCGCTGCGCCATTTCCATCAGGAGATGAGTGCGGCGACACCCGAACGGCTTGACCTCCTCGCGGCGCATGACATGCTGATCACAGCGCGACTGGACCTTGATGACAAGGTGACCCGCATTTTCGGCAAGCTGGAGGATTAGGCCGTGACCACCTGGGGCCTTGTGGCCACCATCCTCGCCCCTGCCCCCGAGGTGCTGCGCTTTGCGGCCTATCATCTCGAACAGGGCGCGCATCGGCTATATATCTATCTGGATGCGCCGAATGACGCAGCCTTTAACCATCTGAAAGCACACCCGAAAGTACGGGTTCAGACCTGTGATACCGCGCATTGGCAGCGGCTTGGGGGCAAGCGGCCCGGCAAGCATCAGGTGCGTCAGGCGATGAATGCGACCCATGCCTATCATCGGCGTGCCGAGGTGGACTGGCTGATCCATATGGATGTCGACGAATTTCTGGTGCCCCAAGCCCCGGTGGCCGACCTGTTGTCAGGCCTGCCAGAGCAGCAGGCCGTGGCACGGATCCGGCCCATGGAACTGCTTGGCGGCAGTGCGACGGCCTTTAAGACGTTCATTCCCGCAGGCCCCGCACGCCGCAAGCTGGTCAGCGAGATTTACCCAACATTCGGGGCCTACGTCAAAGGTGGTTTCCTCAGCCATGTCGCGGGAAAGGTTTTTGTACGCAAAGGGTTGGACGATATTTCGATCCAGATTCACAACGCGTTTCAAAATGGCGGTCCGCTTGAAAGTGGCGCGGACATTGCGCAGATTGACCTTGCCCACTGTCATGCCCCGTCCTGGGACGCATGGCGCACCGCCTTTGACTATCGCCACGCCAAAGGCTCTTACCGGTCGGATCTGCGCCCCGCGATCCCGCCCGAAAATGGCGGCATGTCGCTGCATGATCTTTTTGCCCACCTATACGATGATCAGGGCGAGGAGGGCTTGCGCGCCTTTTTTGACGAAGTGATCAGTGACAGCCCCGCCTTGCGCGCGCGCCTGTCAAAACAGGGGTTGCTGCGCGAGGTTGATCTGGCCCTTGATGCCGCGCTCGCCCGACACTTCCCCGACGCTGCGGTTTGACGCCAACCCACGCCTTTGTTATGGACGCAGCGCGTGTCGGGGCCAAAGGCCTCCGCTTGGGCCATTCGGGCCGGCAGCAGATGATGCCGCGGGCCAAGTCAGTGTCCGCAACATACGGACATACATGACAAAATTTTCTGATCTGAACCTCAATCCAAAGGTCCTCAAAGCCATCGACGAAGCGGGCTACGAAAGCCCCACGCCCATTCAGGCGGGTGCGATTCCCCCTGCCCTTGAGGGACGCGACGTTCTGGGGATCGCCCAGACCGGCACCGGCAAGACCGCCAGCTTTACCCTGCCCCTGATCACCATGCTGGCCCGTGGCCGCGCTCGCGCACGGATGCCGCGCAGCCTCGTGCTGTGCCCCACGCGCGAATTGGCCGCGCAGGTGGCCGAGAACTTCGACACCTATGCCAAGCATGTGAAGCTGACCAAGGCCCTGCTGATCGGCGGTGTGTCGTTCAAGGAACAGGACATCCTGATCGACAAGGGTGTTGACGTGCTGATCGCCACACCGGGCCGCCTGCTTGACCATTTCGAACGCGGCAAGCTGATCCTGAATGACGTCAAGGTCATGGTCGTGGACGAAGCTGACCGCATGCTTGACATGGGGTTCATTCCCGATATCGAGCGCATCTTTGGTCTGACGCCATTCACCCGCCAGACCCTGTTTTTCTCGGCGACCATGGCCCCTGAAATCGAGCGGATCACCAACACTTTCCTGTCCAATCCCGAGCGGATCGAGGTTGCGCGCCAGGCCACAGCCTCCGAGACAATCGAGCAGGGCGTGGTCATGTTCAAAGGCTCGCGCAAGGATCGTGAAGGCAGCGAAAAGCGCAAGGTGCTGCGCCTGATAATTGATGGCGAAGGTGAGAAATGCACCAATGCCATCATCTTCTGCAACCGCAAGACGGATGTGGACACGGTTGCCAAGTCCCTGAAAAAATACGGCTATGACGCGGCACCCATCCACGGTGATCTGGACCAATCGCAACGGACCCGCACGCTGGAAGGGTTCCGCAATGGCGAGTTGCGTTTCCTTGTCGCCTCGGATGTGGCCGCGCGCGGGCTTGATGTGCCTTCGGTCAGCCACGTGTTCAACTTTGACGTCCCAAGCCACGCCGAAGACTATGTGCACCGCATTGGCCGGACGGGCCGTGCAGGACGTGACGGCAAGGCGATGATGATCTGCGTGCCGCGCGATGAAAAGAACTTCGATGCCATTGAAAAGCTGATCCAGAAGGAAATTCCGCGTCTGGACAACCCGCTTGGCACCAAGGCGCCCGAGCCTGCGGACACAAACCCAGACGACAAGGTCGAGGACAAGCCCAAGCGCACCCGCCGCCCACGTAAGGCCAAGGACGACGCCCCCCACGCCGAAGAGGTAAAGGCCGACGCGCCCATGCAAGAGGTCGAGGCGAAGGAAACGCCCAAGCCTGAACAGGAGGCGACAGCCAAAGCGTCAAGCAGCCGGGGTGGGCGTTCGTCCGACCGCGGTGGACGCGGCAAGGGGCGCAATGATGATCGAGGTGGTAACAAGGTTGTCGGCCTGGGCGATCACACGCCAACCTTCATCCAGCTGAGTTTCGACGAGCGGCGCGCCAGCTGAAAGGTGTGCTCAGAACTCGGCACCGGGGTGCCATGACATCCCATGCACGGCCCGCCACACGCCATCGTTTTGGGCAAACCACAGCGTGAGGTTTTCTTCACTGCTGCGCGCCCATGTCACTTCGCGGATATCCGGCGTCTGATCGGCGTCAAAGATATTGCGCAGCTCGATCCGAAATTCGGGAACGCCCGGTGACATGGTGAACGTCTCTTCGCGCAGCGCGACACCAAGAAGGTCCCGTGCACCTTCCTGGTCAATGCCGACAAAGGCCTCGACCGGCGCATCCCGTTCAATCTGTTTGTTCACGTGTGTCTCTCCCTCATTGCCTTGAACGAGTGTTGCGGCGATCCACGCCAGACCAGCAAGCGCCAGAAGGGCCGCCGCAGCGCGCATCATTTGACGCTTTTTACACTGAATGTTGTATCGGGAATCATCTTGTTCAATTCGATCACCAGATAGTCCGCATGGCGCTTCTTGATCGTCATGCCCGAATGCATGATCGACTTCTTGTGATCCTTGAACGCGCTTGAGCTCTTGTACTCATCGCCGTGCCCGGCCGGTGAATGTTTGGAATTTCCGATGGCGTGCCCGAACTCATGCGCCGCACCCGACTGTTTGACACCTTTACCCCCGCCCTTGTTCACCTCGACGGTATCCTCGGTATCGAGCGTCATCTCCTGCTTGCCCCAGTTGACCACGCTGCCGTTGAACTTGCCCTTGGGCACCTTCACGGCCGTCACCTTCCAATGCGCGCCGGATGTCTTGGGGTCGATGTCGAATTTCACGACAAAGGGCTTGTCCTTGAAATAGTTGGCAAAATCGGATGTGCCGCTGACAGATAGCACGAATTTCCCGTTCCAGGCCTTGCGAATGACCCTTTCGATTTCCTTGTGAAAATCCTTCTTTTCCTTCGAGGTCCACGCGGTTGCGCCCCCCTTGGTCGTATAATTGTACGACCAGAACTGCTGCACCCAGATTTGCCCTTTGGATCCAAGCACAGAAAAATCCATCCGCTTGGTTTTTTTCTTGAAATCCATCTTCGGCGGTTTCTTTATCTTCTCATCTGCCATCGAAATGCCCTTGCCGAAAAAATGCCTGTGCGGGCCCAAATTGACCCGATTGCAATACTGTTTGCATTTAAGGCGTGAGCCGCCCCGCTCTGTCAAGATTGGGGCGGTGCCTTTCCTAGTGCATCCGGCTGATAACGACCGTGACTTCCGGCTTCTTGCCAATCTCGTCCTGCCCGGATTTGCGCACGATGCGGCGCAAGGCTTCGGTCAGCTTGTCATCATCACGTAAGGTCTTGGCATCCGCTCGGCCCAGAAACTGGCCGATATCCGCTTCCAACACTTCGACCAATGCAGCCTTGGAGGTGCCCATATCCGGCAGCCCCATGGTTTCACACCATGGATCGCCAAGCGGCTCATCCTCTTCATCCAGGATCAGCGTCACCAGAACGTGCCCATTCAGCGCCATGCGAATACGATCCCGCACAACCCCGTCCAGCGCACCGATTTGCACCGACCCGTCCAGATAGGTCCGCCCGGTTTCGATATATTCGGCCACTTTGGGTGCATTGCCCGACAGGTCGATCATCATCCCGTTCACCGCCAGCACACCTGTGCGCCCGGCGCTTTCCGCCATCTTGACGTGTTCGCGCAAATGCCGGTGTTCACCGTGCATCGGCACCACGATCTGCGGGTTAACGATGTCATGCAGGCGCGCGATATCCGGCCCGTTCGCATGGCCCGACACGTGATAAAGCCCCGAGGAGTCATCGACCACATCCACGCCCTTTTCGGACAGCTGGTTCATAATCCGGATTACACCACGTTCATTGCCGGGAATGGTTTTCGAGGAAAACAGGAACAGATCGCCCTCTTTCAGCTCCAGCCCCATATATTTGCCGTTGGCCAGTTGGGCCGACGCCGCGCGCCGCTCGCCTTGTGATCCGGTCACAAGCAACATCAGGTTCTCGCGCGGAATGCTGCGCGCATCCTCGGGGCTGACCACGGTCGGGAAATCCTTGAGGACCCCGGTCTCGATTGAGGCTTCGATCATCCGCCGCATGGCACGGCCAAGCAGCACAATCGAACGGCCCGCCCGCGCACCCGCATCCGCCAATGTCTTCACACGGGCCACATTGGACGCAAAGGTGGTGGCAACCACGACGCCCTCAGTATGGTCGCGCACCAGCTTTTCAATCTCCGGCCCGACACTCGTTTCGGACCGACCCGGATTGGGTGAAAAGACGTTGGTGCTGTCACAGACGAACGCCTTGACCCCGCCCTTGGACACCTCGGCCCAGAGGTCCGGGTCAAAGGGTTCGCCCACGATGGGGGTCTCGTCCAGTTTGAAGTCGCCCGAGTGGATCACCCGGCCATGGGCGCTGTCGATGATCAGGGCCGCACTTTCGGGGATCGAGTGGGACATGGGCAGAAAGCCGACCTTGAACGGGCCCACCTCGACCTGTTCGGGCCATGCGCCGGTGACGCGCACCGCCTCTTCATCGTGGCCATGTTCGCCCATCTTGCGCCGCGCGATATTGGCGGTAAAGGCGCGCGCATAGATAGGCACGCCAAGTTGGTCATAGGTGTGTGCAATAGCGCCCACATGGTCTTCGTGGGCATGGGTGACAAAGATCGCCTCGATGCGATCCTTGCGTTCGGCAAGCCATGTGATGTCGGGCAGGATCAGGTCCACGCCGGGCGAGCCGTCCATATCCGGAAAGGTTACGCCAAGGTCCACCACGATCAGGCGTTCCTGTTCGGGTTTGCCATAGCCATATACATAGGCGTTCATGCCTATTTCACCCGCCCCCCCAAGGGGCAGGTAGATCAGTCGTTCACTGCTCATAATTTCAGGTATTTTCCTTGTTATAGCGATGGATGACCGTCAGGCCATGCATCGTCAATTCGTCTTGATAATGATCAAAGAGGGCTTCAGTCTGCTGAAACAGCGGCGCAAGGCCCCCTGTTGAAATCACGCGCATCTCACGGGCGCGTTCCGCCTTGATCCTGGCACATATCTCACGCACCAATCCGACGTAACCCCAAAACACCCCCGACTGCATGCAGGTGACAGTGTTGGTACCAATGACGGCCTGGGGCTTGGTAATGTCCACATGGGGCAGTGCGGCAGCCGCGTTGTGCAGCGCCTCAAGGCTGAGGTTCACACCAGGTGCGATCACCCCCCCGATATAGGCCCCATCACTGTCCACCACGTCGAATGTCGTGGCGGTGCCGAAGTCAACCATGATCAGGTCACCGCCATAGAGATCGTGCCCCGCAACCGTATTTACAAGACGGTCAGGGCCAACTTGTGTGCCTTCATCCACGCGCACCCCCACCGGCAGCAGGCAATCGGGCTTGCCCACCACGATGGGGCGCGTGTTGAAATAGCGATCTGCCAGAACGCGCAGGTTGAACACCACCCGCGGCACCGTGGAGGAGATAATCATATCGGTGATTTCAACATCAATGTTCTGGAACTTCATCAATGTCGACAGCCAGACATAGTATTGATCCGCCGTGCGCTGCCATTCGGTCGAGGTGCGCCAGGTGCCGATAAACGCCTCTCCGTCCCAGATGGAAAACACGGTGTTGGTGTTGCCGCAGTCGATGGCCAAGAGCATGGGGTGCGTCCCTTCAGAAATAAACGTCGCCCGCCGGGATGCGCACCCGGCCTTTGGGCGTCTCTAGAACAAGTTGGCCGTCTGCGTCCACATCTGCGAACGTTCCCTGATAGGCCTCGCGGGTTGTGCGGGCGGTGATGACCTCGCCCAGACGGGCGGCGCGGGCCAGCCACGCGGTGCGAATAGGCGCAAAGCCGTAGGTGACAAACTGGGCCTCGTAGCGAGCATAGGATTGGGCCAGCAGGTTCAAAAACGCCTGCGGCGTGATGTTCACTCCCAACTCGGATTTCAGGGCCACGGGGCGCACAGCCCCCTCCTCGACCTGATCCGCGCCCGGTGCTGTTTTCAGGTTGACCCCGACACCAATGGCCAGATGTGTCACCGCCGCACCTGTGCTGATGCTCTCAAGCAGGATGCCCGCCACCTTGCCATCGCGCAGCAGCACGTCGTTGGGCCACTTCAGCGCAAAGGCATCGCCACGCCCCGTGGCCGCCACGAAAGCATCATGCAAGGCCAGCGATATGACAAAAGAGCGTAGCGCGGCATCGCCCGGTGCCTCGCGCATCGGCAACACCAAAGTCGCGGCAAAATTGCCCGCAGGCATGGACCAAGCGCGGCCACGTCGCCCCCGTGCAGCCGTCTGGTTCAGTCCCAAGATCCACTCAAGCCCCGCCAAATCAGTCGCGCGACGTGCCGCTTCGCTCAACGTGGAATCAACCTCGGTCAGGACAGTGCGGCCATAGCCTTCAGGCCACCCGGTCATAACGTGCCCGCGTTCCGAAGGTGTTTCACGGACGGTCGGCTAACCAACGGCGCCTAGTTCACCAACGTGGCCGCAGCCGCCGCTGCCGCGCCTTCGACACCGAACATGTTGACGATGCCCAGAACCATGACCGCAGCCGAGCCCATAAGCATCACCCACAAAATCGGGGATTTGCCGCCATTCAGACGATCTTCGCCCGCATCGCCAAAATACATGAAGAACACGATGCGCAGATAGTAATAGGCTCCGATAACGGAGGCGATCACACCAGCGATGGCAAGCCACGCAAGGCCCCCCTCATAGGCGGCGCGCAGAACATAGAACTTGCCGAAGAAGCCCAGCATGGGCGGCACACCGGCGAGCGAGAACATCAGGACGAGCATCGCGAGCGCCTTGCCGGGTTCTTTCTTGGCATAGCTGTTGAGGGACGAGATTTCGGTTACGGGCTGACCATCCTTCTCCATCATCAGGATGAAGGCGAAGGTACCGACGTTCATCGTCACGTAGATCGCCATGTAGACCAGCATCGCCTGCACACCAAGCACCGTGCCCGCCGCGAGGCCCATCAGCGCATAGCCCATATGGGCAATCGACGAAAACGCCATCAGCCGCTTGATGTTGGTCTGCCCGATGGCCGCGAAGGCCCCAAGGAACATGGACAAGACGGACAGCAACGCCATGATCTGCTGCCAGTCCGCGACCGCGCCGCCAAAGGCGTCGTGCATCACGCGCGCAAACAGGGCCATGGCCGCGACTTTGGGTGCGGTGGCAAAGAAGGCGGTGACGGGCGTGGGCGAACCTTCGTACACATCCGGCGTCCACATGTGGAACGGCACGGCAGACACCTTGAACGCGAAACCCGCCATCAGGAACACAAGACCAAAGAGCAGCCCGAGCGACACGCCCTCTTGTGCGACCTGCACGATACCCGAAAACAGCGTCGTGCCCGCATAGCCATAGACCAGCGACGCACCGTACAGCAACAAGCCCGAGGATAACGCACCCAGCACAAAATACTTGAGGCCCGCCTCGGTTGACTTGACCGAGTCCCGGCGCAGGGACGCAACGACATAAAGCGACAGCGATTGCAGCTCGAGGCCCATGTACAGCGCCATCAGATCGCCCGCTGACACCATCATCATCATGCCCACGACCGCCAGCGCAACCAGCACCGGATATTCAAAGCGCAGCAATCCGCGCGCGGCCATGTACCCTTCGCTCATCAACAGAACGGCAGCTGCCGAGATCAGGATCGTCACCTTGGCAAAGCGCGAAAACCCGTCATCGATGAACATGCCGGAGAAGGCCGCGTTGCTGCCCTCCCCCGTGAACCCGATCCACGCCGCCAGCGCCAGGAACACAGCCGCTGTTGACCAAACGAGGGGCGAGGCCAGGTCGTCCTTGGACGTATAGACCGCCCCAATCAGGGCCAGAATGGCAAACCCCGACAGCAGGATTTCAGGCAGGATGATGGTCAGATCAGCGGACATTGTTCAAAACCGTTCTTAGTTTGCAGCCAATTGCGTTGCGGCCTCTGCCGCCACAAGGGCCGTGTCATATTGGGTCACAAGGGCGGCCACCGATGGCCCGATGATGTCGAGGATCAGCGCAGGATAGACCCCAAGCAGGATCGTCATCACCACAAGCGGTGCAAAAATCGCACGCTCGCGCCGGCTCATGTCGGTGATCGACTTCAGGCTCTCCTTGATCAGATCGCCCATCACCACGCGGCGGTAAAGCCACAGCGCATAAGCGGCCGAAAAGATAACCCCGGTCGTTGCCACGGCCGCCACCCAGGTGTTGACCTGGAACACCGCCATCAGCGTCAGGAACTCGCCCACGAAACCGGAGGTGCCGGGCAGGCCCACATTTGCCATGGTGAACAGCATGAAGATCAGCGCATAGGCGGGCATCTTGTTCACGAGGCCCCCATAGGCGTCGATCTCGCGCGTGTGCATCCGGTCATAGATCACGCCCACACACAGGAACAACGCCCCCGAAATGAACCCGTGGCTGAGCATCTGGAAGATCGCGCCATCCAGCCCCTGCTGGTTGGCAGCGAAGATGCCCATGGTCACAAAGCCCATGTGGGCGACCGAGGAATAGGCGATCAGCTTTTTCATGTCCTCCTGCACCAGCGCCACCAGCGAGGTGTAGACGATGGCGATGGCCGACATCCACAAGACCAGCGGCGCCATCACGTCAGAGCCGACCGGGAACATCCCGATGGAAAAACGGATAAAGCCATAGCCGCCGAGTTTCAGCAGGATCGCCGCCAGCACCACCGATCCGGCGGTGGGGGCCTGCACGTGCGCATCCGGCAACCACGTATGGACCGGCCACATCGGCATCTTGACCGCAAAGCTGGCGAAGAAGGCCAGGAACAGCAGCGTCTGCATGCCCCCCACGACCTGAATGCCAAGCAGCGAAAAGCTTTCGGAGCCGAACTGGTGGGTCAGAAGCTGTTCAATGTCGGTGGTGCCCGCATCCGCGAACATGCCCACCATCGCCACCAGCATCAGCACCGAGCCAAGGAAGGTATAAAGGAAGAACTTGAAGCTGGCATAGATGCGGTTCGCCCCGCCCCAGATACCAATGATCAGGAACATCGGGATCAACCCGGCCTCGAAGAACAGGTAGAACAGCACCAGATCCAGCGCCATGAACACACCCAGCATCAGCGTCTCAAGCAGCAGGAAGGCGATCATGTATTCCTTGACCCGGTCCGTCACCGACCACGAGGCCGCAATCACCAGCGGCATCATAAAGGTGGTCAGCATCACGAACAGCACCGAAATCCCGTCGACCCCCATCTTGTAGGTCAGACCCATGATCCAGGTGCCCTCTTCCACGAACTGGAAGCCGGTGTCGTTGGGGTCGAACTCGAACAGGATGAACAGCGAGGCGAGAAAGGTCAGCCCCGTTGTCGCCATCGCAACCCATTTGGCGTTGCGCTGCGCCGCCTCGTCCTCACCACGCAGGAACACAGCTAGGATCAGGGCCGCGAGGGCCGGCATAAAGGTGACGATGGAAAGAAGGTTGTCCATGTGTCAGGTCCAGAATTGATTAAGAAAGGACAGCGCAACAAACGCCGCAAAAAGGATCAGGGCAATCATCGGCCCAAACGCCACCATCGCCACGAGGGTCGCCCCGATGGTCCCGCCGATCACACCGCCCTTGGCGACGCGCCGCACATCCTGCCGGTCGTCGCGCATGTACATTACACCCGCAAACATCACCCCCAGACAGATCAGGCCAAGCAGTGGCATCAGTTGGCGCCCCCGCTCAGCGTCATCCACGTGATCAGGATCGCGATCCCGATCACCATCGCAAACGCGTATGTAAAGATGTAGCCCGACTGCGCCCGCCCGGCGAGTCGCGTGATAAAGGGCACGATGCCCATTGAGACACCGTTGATGGTGCCGTCAATCACATCCCCATCGCCCTTTTTCCACAGCTGCTTGCCGATCCAGAGTGCGGGCTGGATGAAGATGTAATTATAAAGCTCGTCAAAGTACCACTTGTTCTTGAGGAACAGGTAGAGCGGGCGCTGGTTCTCGGCGAGCCGTCCGGGCAGCGAAGGGTTCTTGATGTAGAACCAATAGGCCGTCAGGAACCCAAGCAGCATCGCCGCAAAGGGCGAAGTTTTCACCCAATAAGGCACCTTGTGCGCGTCATCCAGAACGGTGTTGTCAGGCCCGATATAAAGCGCACCCTGCCCCGGCTCCCCGGCAAAGGCATAGTGGTGTTCATCCTTTTTGCCCTTGTCGTCACCGTGGCTGTCGTCAGCATGGTCGTCCTTGGCCGCGCCATGGTCCCCGGCCTCGGCATATGGGATGCCGTAGAACGTCGCGACCTTGTCCGTGTGTCCAAAGAACGAGCCATACCAGACCATCCCCGCAAAGACCGCGCCGAGGCTCAGCACCCCAAGGGGGATCAGCATGACGGCAGGGCTTTCATGGGCGTGGTCATGCGTGTGCTTGTCGCCGCGCGCTTCGCCGTAGAAGGTCAGGAACATCAACCGCCAGCTATAGAAACTGGTGAACAGCGCCGCGATGACCAGCGCCCAGAAACTGAAGCCGGTGCCGGCGGCAAAGGCGCTTTCGACGATTGCGTCCTTGGACTGGAAGCCTGCGAACCCGATCGGGATTTCACCAAGCGTGAAGATCCAGACCGGAATACCCACCCCGGTGATGGCCAGCGTACCGATCATCATGGCCGCAAAGGTATAAGGGATCTTTTTGCGCAAGGCCCCGTAATTGGTCATGTCCTGTTCGTGGTGCATCGCATGGATCACCGACCCGGCCCCAAGGAACAGCATCGCCTTGAAGAAGGCGTGCGTCAGCAGGTGGAACATCGCCGCCGAATACATGCCCACGCCCGCAGCTACGAACATGTAGCCAAGCTGCGAACAGGTGGAATAGGCGATCACGCGCTTGATGTCGGTCTGCACAAGGCCGACAGAGGCCGCGAACAGCGCCGTCGCCGCGCCAAGGAAGGTGACGAAGGCCATCGTTTCGGGCGCAAACTCCATCAATGGCGACATGCGACAGACAAGGAAAACGCCCGCCGTCACCATGGTCGCGGCGTGGATCAGGGCGGACACTGGCGTCGGCCCCTCCATCGCGTCCGGCAACCACGTGTGCAGGAACAGTTGTGCCGATTTTCCCATGGCCCCGACAAACAGCAGGAAGGCGATCAGGTTGGCCGCGTTCCACTCGGTCCACAGGAAGGTCAGTTGCGTGTCCGCCAGCGTGGCCACATTGGCAAAGATATCGTCGAACTTGATCGAATCGGTGAGGAAAAACAGCCCGAAGATGCCAAGCGCAAAGCCGAAATCACCAACCCGGTTGACCACGAATGCCTTGATCGCCGCCGCATTGGCGCTTGGCTTGCGGTAATAGAATCCGATCAGCAGGTAGGAAGCGACGCCGACCCCCTCCCAACCAAAGAACATCTGCACAAGGTTGTCGGCTGTCACCAGCATCAACATCGCAAAGGTAAAGAACGACAGGTAGGCAAAGAAGCGGGGCTTGTACGTCTCGCCTTCGCGCCATTGTGGGTCGTTATCCATGTATCCAAAGGAATAAAGGTGCACGAGGCTGGACACGGTCGTGATCACGATCAGCATGATGGCCGTCAGCCGATCAAGGCGGATGGCCCAATCGGTGCTGAGGCTGCCGCTTTCGATCCAGCGCAGGATCTGGATGCTTTCGGTGGTGCCGTCAAAGGTCAGGAAGACGATCCACGACAGGGCCGCGGACAGGAACAACAGGCCTGTTGCGATCCAGCAGGCCGCCGTTTCTCCAAACGCGCGCCAGCCAAAGCCGCACAGCAGCGCGCCGACCAGAGGGGCAAAGAGGATGATGGTTTCCATGATCGGCTTATCCCTTGGTCTTGGTCTGCACGCGCGCACGGGCGGGCGCAGGGGCGATGTCTTGCATCGCAAAGTAATAGACACCGGCCACACCGATTGCGACCGGCAGCATCCAGATATAGTCCAGCAGCAGGTTCATCGGCTTACCCCTTCATCACGTTGACGTCTTCGACAGCGATGGTGCCCCGATTGCGGAAGAAGCACACAAGGATCGCAAGGCCGATGGCCGCCTCGGCGGCGGCGACCGTCAGGACGAACAGGGTGAACACCTGCCCCACCAGATCGCCAAGGAAGGACGAGAATGCCACCAGATTGATGTTCACCGCCAGCAGCATCAATTCGATGCTCATCAACAGGATGATCACGTTCTTGCGGTTCAGAAACAGCCCGAAGATGCCGATGACGAACAGCGTCGCTGCGACTGTGAGGTAATGTTCTAGTCCGATCATCGGTCTTTCCTAATCTGGCCAGCAGGACTTACCCGGCAAGCTTGAACTCTGTTTTTTCCCCGCGCGCCTCTGGATAAAGCGCGGCACAGGCGCAAGGCTCTGCGCGCAGGGTGGCAATGGTGATATCGCGGGCAATCCCATCAAGGTCCTGCGCGATACGGGGAAAGGTCGCAAAGGCGCGCGCGCCCTGCTCATGCTGCGCAATCACGGCCAGCGCCCTTTCGGTGCGGTTGAATGGCAGGCGCGTGCCCATATTCTCTTCCTGGCTGCGAAAGCTCAGCGCTGTGCCGGGCGTGCAGTCCACGAGGGTAAACGACGTCGCAGTCCCCTCCTGGCTCCACCAGTCGCGCCACATCACACGGCCTTGGCCAAGATCGACATGATCCGCCTCACCCCCATGCGAGATGTGGGTGGTCCGGTCGCACTGGGCCAGCGTCAGCGCCGCCGCTTGCGCGCCGACCAGCGCCAGGACACCCGAGAGGATATATGCGACCCGCGCCGTCATGCCTTACAGTCCCTGCCCCGGTTTGACGTCTTTCAGCTCCATCGCAACAGCAGGGTCGCGCATCATCTGGGCGACCACATCCTGCCGTTTCACATCCGAACGGTGGCGTAGCGTCAGCACAATCGCCCCGATCATCGCAACCAGCAGGATCAGGCCAGCAAGCTGGAACAACAGGAAGTACTGATCATAAAGGATCATGCCCAGGGCTTCGGTGTTGTGGCGATCCACGGGCGTCAACTGGGCACGCAAGCCCTCGGCGGCCGCATTGCTTTCCCACGCGCCAAAGGCCATCACGAACTGCATCAGGATCACGACCGCAATCAGCAGGGCCAGTGGCATATAGCGCGCCATCTCGGCCTTCAGTTCGGCGAAATCCACATCCAGCATCATCACCACGAACAGGAACAACACGGCGACCGCGCCCACATAAACGATGATAAGCAACATCGCGACGAACTCGGCCCCAAGCAGGACGAACAGGCCCGCCGCCGAGAGGAACGAGAGGATCAACCACAAGACGGAGTGGACCGGGTTGCGGCTGATGACGGTGAACAGCCCCCCGGTGATCACGCTGATCGCGAAAAGGTAAAAGGCAAATACACTCATGTCTTGTCCTTATCTTCGGCCATGACTTCTTGGGCGAGCCCGGTGGCACGGGTCACCGCGGGCACACCGGCAAACATCGCCATCATGCCCAGGGTCTCGGAAATCTGCTGGTCTGTGGCACCGGCTGCGCGCGCGTGGCGCACCGTCTGGCGCACCGCCGTATCAGCTTGCGCGCCCTGCATGGTGAGGCCCGCAAGGGTCAACAGCAGCCTGGTTCTGGCATCCAGCCCGTCCTCGTTCAGCGCATTGCCGAACCACTGCTCCATCACCTCTTTGGGCATGGTCGGCCACATCGCCTCAAGCGCCTTGGGGTCGAACGCCTGCATTTGCGGAAACGACTTGGTCATTTCCTGCACCTGCTCAAGCATCGCAGCAAAGGGGTTGATCGGCTCGCTCATCGGTAGGGGGCATCCAGTTCGAGGTTGCGCGCGATTTCGGCTTCCCACCGCTCGCCATTGGCCAGCAGCTTGTCCTTGTCGTAATACAGCTCTTCGCGGGTTTCGGTGCTGAACTCGAAATTCGGCCCCTCGACGATGGCATCGACCGGGCACGCCTCTTGGCAAAAGCCGCAATAGATGCACTTGGTCATGTCGATATCATAGCGGGTGGTGCGGCGGCTGCCGTCTTCGCGCGGTTCAGCGTCGATGGTGATGGCCTGAGCGGGGCAGACTGCCTCGCACAGCTTGCAGGCAATGCAGCGTTCTTCGCCATTGGGATAGCGGCGCAGCGCGTGCTCGCCCCGGAAACGCGGGCTCAGCGGCCCCTTTTCGTGCGGGTAGTTCAGCGTCGCCTTGGGCGCGAAAAAGTATTTCAGGCCCAGCTTCATGCCCACCCAGAAATCCTGAAGCAGAAAGTATTTCGCCGCGCGGCCATAATCGATCTGAGTCATGTCAGTCGTCCTGTCCATCTCGTTTCAAGCCCGCCCACGCCTTGAAGGCGGCGATCACGTCATCGTTGTCTATGTCCACTCTGGACCCGTCTGCATCCTGCGTACACATCTCGCATTCGGCCACAATAAAGGCCGTCAGATCTGCCAGATCATGTTCTGAACTTCCCGAGATCGCATCTGCAAGACCCATCTTTACGCTCCTGTCGCCCAACGGGCATAGATGCCCCAGAACCAGTCAAACTTGGCCGCAAAGGCCACGAACACGACCCAGACAAGGCTGAAGGGCAAAAACACCTTCCACCCAAGGCGCATCAGCTGGTCATAGCGGTAGCGCGGCGTGATCGCCTTGATCATCGCAAACAGGAAGAAGAAGAACGCCATCTTGCCCACCATCCACAACACGCCATCCGGCAGGCCGGGAATGGGCGACAGCCAGCCGCCAAAGAACAGCAGCGACATCAGCGCACACATCAGGAAGATCGCGATATATTCCCCGGCCATGAACAGCAGGAACGGGGTCGATGAGTATTCGACCTGATAGCCCGCCACCAGTTCGGACTCGGCCTCGGGCAAGTCAAAAGGTGGGCGGTTCGTTTCGGCCAACGCACTGATGAAGAACAGGAAAACCATGGGAAGATGCGGCAGCCAGTACCAGCCAAAGAACCCATATCCAGTGTCCTGCGCGTTCACGATAGCCCCGAAGTTCAGCGAGCCGGTGGACAGGATCACCCCGATGATGATCAACCCGATGGACACTTCATAGGAAATCATCTGCGCCGCAGAGCGCAGCGAACCAAGGAAGGGATATTTCGAGTTCGACGCCCATCCACCCATGATCACGCCATAGACTTCAAGCGAGGAAATCGCGAACACATAAAGGATTGCGACGTTGATATCGCTCAGCACCCAACCATCGTTGAACGGGATCACGGCCCAGGCCACCATCGCGAGCACAAAGCTGGTCATAGGTGCGAGCATGAACACGGTCTTGTCCGCGCCCGCAGGCACCACAACCTCTTTGACAATGTATTTTACGGCATCCGCCACAGTTTGCAGCAGGCCAAAGGTGCCCACCACGTTTGGCCCGCGCCGCATCTGGACCGCAGCCCAGATTTTGCGGTCACCATAGACCAGAAACAGCAGCGAAACCATGACGAACGCTACAACCGCAAGCACTTGGGCAAGGATCAGGACGGCGATGCCGCCAGGAGTGGTAAAGAAGTCAGCCATGTATCCTCACACCGTCGGTATTCCCTTCTCCGCGCAGGATGCGGCCACGACTTCGGCGTCGATGGTCTTGATCCCACGTGGCAGGGCTGGCGAGATGGTGTAAACAGCATCCGCCGCCCACACGCCAGCCTCTTCATTCACATTTGTGCGCAAATGACGCGCAAAGCCCCAGCCCCGGATCAGCGTATATCCCGCGGCAGCGCATTCTGCATAGTTGGCCACGTCCTGCGCGCTCAGCGCGTTGGTCATGGAGACGTTGAACTGCACCAGATCATCTGCGAGCAATTGCGTTTCGACCCCGCGATAGTCAGGGATGAACTGCTCGGCTGTGGGCACCGTTTCACAGGCGGCAAGCGGCATCATGGATATGATCCACGCAGCCTTCATTCGGCGGCCATCGCTTTGGTCCGGCGCGCCTTGGCGTTCGCGCTGAGTTCGGCCATCAACTGGCTGGCCCGTGCGATGGGGTTGGTCAGGTAGAAGTCGGTGATGTGTGACGCGAAAGTGCCCGATCCAAGCGTGCCTTGCGTCAGGGCCTCGTCTTCGTTCTCGGTGATCACATCGATGTCACCCAGATGCGGATGCGCTTGGACGATTTGATGGCGCAGCGCACCAAGGCTGTCGAAGGGCAGTATCGCGTCCATCTCTCCCGAAAGCGCGCGCAGGATCGCCCAATTTTCCTTGGCCTCACCCGGTGCAAAGCTCGCACGCGCCGCAAGCTGTGGCCGTCCTTCGGTGTTGACAAACAACCCGCCCTCTTCGGTATAGGCGGCACCGGGCAGGATCACATCGGCGCGGTGCGCACCGCGGTCCCCGTGACTGCCCTGGTAGATCACAAAAGCGCCGTCGCCGATTTCGATCTCGTCCGTACCGAGGTTGTAGATCACATCGGCCCCATCAATCGCGGCCATGCCGTTGTCATTGGTGGCCCCGACATCCATTGCCCCGACACGGGACGCAGCCGTGTGCAACACCATCAGCTTGGCACCCGCAGCCGCGGCCGTAGCCTGCGCCATGGCCAGAACCGCCGCGCCGTCTTCGCCTTGGAGGGCCCCTTGGCCGACAATCATCACACCGCGCTTGCCCAGCTTGTCGGAGTGATCCATTTTCGACAGATTTTCGAGCGCCGCGCGATCAGTGCCAATGTTGGTGACGTCATAGGTCAGATCAACTGCTTCGCCGATCATCGCGACCTTGGCCCCTTTGGTCCAAGCCTTGCGGATGCGCGCATTGAGTACGGGTGCTTCAATGCGGGGGTTGGTGCCAATCAGCAGGATCATCTCCGCATCGTCAATTTCTTCGATGGTGGCTGTGCCCACATAGGCGGCGCGGTTGCCGCTTGGCAGCTTGGCTCCGTCGGTGCGGCATTCGACGATACCGCCCTGCCCTTCGATCAGTGCCTTGAGCGCATAGGCCGCCTCGACCGGGGCCAGATCGCCGACGAGGCCGGCCAGACGAGATGCGCCCTTGATCGCGGCAGCCGCCTTGCCAAGTGCTTCGGGCCATGTGGCGGCGCGCAGCTTGCCGTTTTCGCGAATATAGGGCTTGTCCAGCCGCTGGCGGCGCAAACCGTCCCAGACGAACCGGGTCTTGTCCGAAATCCATTCCTCGTTCACGCCGTCATGGTTGAGCGGCAAAAAACGCATCACTTCACGGCCCTTGGTATCAACGCGGATCGAGGCCCCCATGCCGTCCATCACATCGATGCTTTCGGTCTTGGTCAGTTCCCACGGGCGGGCGGTGAAGGCATAAGGCTTGGACACCAGCGCACCAACGGGGCACAGATCAATGATGTTGCCTTGCAGGTTCGATTCCAGCGTCTCGCCCAGATAGGACGTGATCTCGGCATCCTCACCGCGCCCCGTCTGGCCCATTTGGGTGATGCCGGCGACCTCGGTCGTGAAACGCACGCAGCGGGTGCAGGAAATGCAGCGGGTCATGTGGGTCTCGACCAACGGGCCAAGGTCCAGATCATCCAACGCGCGCTTGGGTTCACGGAAGCGGGAAAAATCGACGCCATAGGCCATCGCCTGATCCTGCAAATCACACTCGCCACCCTGATCGCAGATCGGGCAATCCAGCGGGTGGTTGATGAGCAGAAATTCCATGACGCCCTCGCGGGCCTTCTTGACCATGGGCGAATTGGTCTTGACGACGGGGGGCTGGCCTTCGGGGCCGGGGCGCAGATCCTTGACCTGCATCGCACAGGAGGCGGCGGGCTTGGGCGGGCCGCCCACGACCTCGACAAGACACATCCGGCAGTTGCCCGCGATGGACAGACGCTCGTGATAGCAGAAACGGGGGATTTCGATGCCCGCCTCTTCGCAGGCCTGGATCAGGGTCATGGCCCCGTCCACTTCGACCTCGTTGCCGTCAATGATGATCTTGCGGAGGTTGCTCATACGTCAGTTCATCCTCAGTAGGGCGCCAATCTGGCCGCCTTTTTTGATTTCGTCACGCCCTGCGGCGCAATAGCTGGCCGGATCGCCCGCCGTCACGCCCTGCTGCGTGAGATAGGTTTTGCCCTCGCGTTTGAGGCGGGCCTTTTCGGTGTCAGACTTGCGGTAGGCGTCGATTTCTTCATCCGAATAACCCAGATCACGGGCCGTCGATTTCAAACCCGTCACGATGCGGTACGCCTGAAAGACCCGCGCCGAAATGTCGGGGCAATTCTTGCGGATCTCGTCCGCGATGCCGACAGCCAGAATCGTGTCATCGATTTCGGGAACATCCCGCAAAAGCGGTTTCGCCGAAACGGTTCCGGCAGTCAGGCTAAGGATCAAGGCTATGGTCATTGCGCGCATCATATCTCTCCACTTGTCGCGTCGGTGTAACGCAAGGTGGGAAAACACCTTTGTGCTATGCAATATCATGGGTTTGCACAACCCGTTAGCGCGCAATTTGTCGCCATCTGCTCGGGTTGTGGTCACTCTGGCGCGCAGGTGCCGCGCAACAGCAGCTTGTCACCGGAAATGCGCAAGGTTCCATCCTCGGCGTCAGGGCCTTCGATCCAGTCAACATTCGATGATCCAAAGATCCCGATGCAATAGCGGGTCGCCTCATACCGCCCCGCCTCGCGCGCGCCTTCCAGCGACGCCGATACCGGGCTGACCGAGATTTCGAACTGGTTGCGCTGCTTGTCGACCTTGCTCGCATTCGAGCGGAAGAACTGCCCGTCAAAAGCCACACGGTCGGCCTTGCGCTCTGCGCAGGCTGATAAGGCAAGGGCCGCGATCAAAAGGGCACCTGTCATCCGCGCGTTTCGAAGGGGAAATGTGGTCATGCTCGTCGTCATCATATCTTCTCCGCGCCTCAGCGCTGTTCTTGGGCCGCGGGCGGGTGCCGTCAGCCGTGGACTGACCTCTATTGCCATGGATTTTCGCGCGATGAAAGCGCTGCGTGGTCACGGCGACAGCAAGAATTTATCTGTTACGCTGCGACGGAATTGCGAGACCTTCGATCAGACCACTAGGCATTTCGCCCAAAAAACCACCTTTCGTAGTTCGTCACTCACAGCAGCACACGCGTCAGACTGAGGACCTCTCGTGACTTTTTGCTGCCAAAGACTACGCGTCAGATTTGCGATTTGCCGGCCAGTCGACCAACGCCAACACCAGTAGCAGCACAAACACTCCACCTGGCAAAATAGAGAACAAATCCCAAAAACCGCTGAAGCCAGCCTTGGTAAAGATTTTCCAGAACATCAGTGGGAATATTATCAAAAACAATAACAACAGGATGCCAGGCAAGCCAATATTGTTCAGCATGAAAGTCTCCTACTCCGCCGCGATCCTCTTGTGGTTGATCCGGTCTTCGATCTCGTCGCGGAAATTCTTGATCAGCCCTTGAACCGGCCAAGCCGACGCATCGCCAAGCGCACAGATCGTGTGGCCCTCGACCTGTTTGGTCACGTCCAGAAGGATGTCGATTTCCTCAACCTCCGCCTCGCCTTTGACCAACCGGTCCATCACGCGCATCATCCAGCCTGTGCCTTCGCGGCAGGGCGTGCATTGCCCGCAGGATTCATGTTTGTAGAATTTGGACAGCCGCCAGATCGCCTTGATGATGTCCGTGCTCTGATCCATCACGATGACCGCAGCGGTTCCAAGGGACGACCCCTTTTCCTTGAGCGCGTCGAAATCCATGATCGCATCGCGCATGTTTTCACCGCGCACACATGGCACAGACGACCCGCCGGGGATCACCGCCTTGAGGTTGTCCCACCCGCCACGAATGCCGCCGCAATGCTTTTCGATCAGTTCCTCAAACGAGATGCTCATCGACTCCTCGACCACGCAGGGATTGTTCACATGGCCCGAAATCGCAAACAGTTTGGTGCCCGCATTGTTGGGACGGCCAAACGAGGAAAACCAAGACGCGCCCCGACGCAGGATGGTGGGCACGACAGCGATGGATTCGACGTTGTTCACCGTAGTGGGGCAGCCATAAAGGCCCGCACCCGCGGGAAATGGCGGCTTCATGCGTGGCATGCCCTTCTTGCCCTCAAGCGATTCCAGCAGTGCGGTTTCCTCGCCGCAGATATAGGCCCCTGCCCCGTGGTGCAGGTAAATCTCGAAATCCCAACCGGACCCGGCGGCGTTTTTGCCAACCAGACCAGCATCATAGGCTTCGTCGATGGCAGCTTGCAGCGCCTCTTTCTCGCGGATGTATTCGCCGCGGATATAGATGTAGCAAGCATTGGCGTTCATCGCGAAGGAGGCGATCAGGCACCCTTCGATCAGGGTGTGGGGATCATGGCGCATGATCTCACGGTCCTTGCAGGTGCCGGGTTCGGATTCGTCGGCGTTCACAACCAGATAGCTGGGGCGACCGTCGCTTTCCTTGGGCATGAACGACCATTTGAGACCCGTGGGAAAGCCCGCGCCGCCGCGCCCGCGCAGGCCCGAATCCTTCATTTCCTGCACAATCCAGTCGCGCCCTTTTTGGATCAGCTTGTCAGTGCCATCCCAGTGGCCCCGCGCCTGCGCGCCTTTCAGCGTGCGGTCGTGCATTCCGTACAAGTTGGTAAAGATACGATCCTGGTCGGCCAGCATGTCAGATCCTCTCGGTGCGGCCCCGCGCCGGGCCGTTTCATGTGTCCCGGCTGTTTTGCCAAATCCTGAGCGCCACCACCAGTGCCCAAATGAACGCAGCCAGTGCGAAAAGCAGCAAAAGTATCTCGAACCGGGGTGGCAGACCCAAGACACCGACGATCACAGGCGCAAAGATCGACAGCAAAGCGGCCCCCGCAATGACGAGGGCCGCGATACGGCCCTGACGGGCCTGTTTGGGATCAAGCGGGGCGGACATGCCTTAGTAAACGCCGCCCTTTTTGACTTTCTTCGAAAACTCGGTGGTCCCGCCCGCAGCGAGCGTCTTGGCCTGATCGACCCATGCGTCGCGGCTGACGCGGCCCTTGAACCCTTCGAGGTTTTGGTCGACCCACGCAATTTCGTCCGTGCCCCAGGTCGCGATCTGGTCAAAATGGTAAAAGCCCATCGAATGCAGCAACGATTCCAGCTTTGGGCCGACCCCCTTGATCTGCTTGAGGTTATCGGGGCCGCCTGCGCGGGCCGCGCCGAGGGTTTCGGGCTTCTTGCCCTCACCGGCCACGGCGGGGGCGGCTTTTGCCTTGGTTTTGGCGGCAGCTTTCGGCTTGGCTTCGGCTTTCGGCTTGGCCGCGGCCTTTGGTTTTGCCTTGGCTTTGGGGGCAGCCTTGGCGGTGCCTTTATCCTCTGAAACTTCGGCCTGAGCCGCGACCGGTTCGGACGCGGTCACAGCCGCCTTGGCCGGTGCCGCAGCTTGGGCCGGTGCAGGGGTCGCAACCGCTTTGGGTTTTTCGGGGGCCGCATCATCCGCTTTGCCAGCCTGTGCTTCGCCCAATGCGGGCAAGGGGCGACACATTATGAAGTTCAAAAGCAGGCCCGCGATTACAAACACGACGCCTGCTGCAAACACCGCCTGCATGAACGTCCATGTCCCGACCACCATCAGCAACACCGCTGCCAGTGCCCCGCCAAGAGCTGCGACCAGCCAACAGCCGAGTGCGCAACTTACCATACCTTGTTTCTTGTCCATGACCGTCCCTTCCCCGTCTAGAGGCTCCTACTTCTTGTACGTGCCCTCTTTTTTGGCACGTTTGGAAAATTCTGTCTCTTCTCCTGCCGCCAAGGCGGTGGCCTGAGTGACCCAATTGTCGCGGCTGACGCGGCCCTTGAATCCTTCGAGGTTCTGATCGACCCACGCGATTTCGTCCCCGCTCCACGCAGCGATCTGATCGAAATGGTAAAAGCCAAGGCGGTGCAGCAACGTCTCGAGTTTGGGACCGACGCCCTTAATCATCTTGAGATTGTCGGGGCCGCCCGCGCGGGCGGCATCAAGCGTGGCGGGCTTGGTGCCCGGCCCTGTGGCGACAGGAGAGTTGGCGGGTTTTGACGCGACGCGGTCACCCTCTGGCCTGCTTTTGCCCTTGGCCGCGATCGCAGCAGGCTTTGCAGACGCGACGCGTCCACCCTGTTTTCCCGCTCGACTGTCGGGGGGCATCATGTCCCCGCTTGGGGCGACATTCTCGTTTGCTTTGCCCCATGGGGCGAGCAGCGGCACTTCGGTCCCGTCAATACGTTTGACCGTGTCGCCGATATCCGTCGCCAACTGGACAGAGGCATTGTATTTCGTGCGCCCGCTGTCGGCATCCTTGAGGGTGGTGAGACCGGACAGAGGCTCTGCCGCATAGCGCCCGTTCTGCGGCCCCGGCGTGGGCACCTGCCCCGCGGCCAGTTCGTCGATGATCTCGCCCATGCGGGCGGCGGTCAGATCCTCGTAATAGTCCTTGCCGATCTGGGCCATGGGCGCATTGGCGCAGGACCCGAGGCATTCGACCTCTTCCCAGCTGAATTTGCCATCCGCGCTCAGCTGATGCGACTTGGCGGCGATCTTATCCTTGCAGACCGCCACAAGGTCCTCGGCCCCGCAAATCATGCAGGACGTGGTGCCGCAGACCTGGATATGCGCAACAGAACCAACGGGTTGCAACTGGAACATGAAGTAGAACGAAGCCACTTCGAGCGCGCGGATATAGGCCAGATCAAGCATATCCGCGATCGCCTCGATCGCGGGGCGGGTCAACCAGCCCTCTTGCTCCTGCGCGCGCCACAGCAGCGGAATGATGGCGCTGGCCTGACGGCCTTCGGGGTACTTGGTGATCTGCGCCTCGGCCCAGGCCTGATTGGCGGGGGTGAAGGCGAAGGTGTCGGGTTGTTCTGCGTGGAGACGACGTAGCATCAGTGTTGTCCCTTTGTCTGCGTGGAAGCGGCAGGTGCCTCCGGCGGGAGTTTATTTGGCAAGATGAAGGGCTGGATCACCGGTCGATCTCTCCGAACACCACATCCATTGTTCCGATAATCGCAGCAACATCAGCCAGTTGGTGTCCTGTGCTCATGTAATCCATTGCTTGCAGGTGCAGGAAGCCCGGCGCGCGGATCTTGGCGCGGTAGGGTTTGTTGGAGCCATCCGCCACCAGATAGACACCGAACTCCCCCTTCGGGGCTTCGACGGCGCAATAGACTTCGCCCTCGGGCACGTGGAAGCCTTCGGTGTAGAGTTTGAAGTGGTGGATCAGCGATTCCATCGACGTTTTCATGTCCGTCCGGCTTGGTGGGGTGATCTTGCCACGGGCCAGAATATCGCCGGGGCAATCACGCAGCTTGCCGATGGCCTGTTTGATGATGCTGACGGATTGGCGCATCTCCTCCATCCGGACAAGGTAGCGGTCATAGCAATCGCCATTCTTGCCCACCGGGATCTGGAAGTCGAATTCGTCATAGCATTCATAGGGTTGCGCGCGGCGCAAATCCCATGCAAGGCCCGAGCCGCGCACCATCACGCCCGAGAAGCCGTATTCGAGTATGTCTTCTTCGGTGACGATCCCGATATCGGCGTTGCGCTGTTTGAAGATGCGGTTTTCGGTCAGCAGCCCGTCGATGTCTTCCATGAAGCCAGACATGAACTTGTGCGCCCATTCCTCGATATCGTCGAGCAATTCGTCAGGCAGGTCCTGATGCACGCCGCCGGGGCGGAAATAAGCCGCGTGGAGGCGCGCACCGCACGCCCGTTCGTAGAAAATCATCAACTGCTCACGCTCTTCAAAGCCCCAGAGCGGCGGGGTCAGCGCGCCCACATCCAGCGCCTGCGTGGTGATGTTCAGCAGGTGGTTCAGCACGCGCCCGATCTCGCAGAACAGCACGCGGATCAGCGAGGCGCGGCGAGGCACCTCGACGCCCGTCAGCTTTTCGATGGCCAGACACCAGGCATGTTCCTGGTTCATTGGGGCCACATAGTCGAGCCGGTCGAAATAGGGCAGGTTTTGCAGGTAGGTGCGTGATTCCATCAGCTTTTCGGTGCCACGGTGCAGCAGACCGATATGCGGGTCACACCGTTCGACCACTTCGCCATCCAGTTCAAGCACGAGGCGCAACACGCCGTGTGCCGCCGGGTGCTGAGGCCCGAAGTTGATGTTGAAATTGCGGATTTTCTGCTCGCCGGTGAGGGCGTCTTCGAAACCTTTGGTGCCGTCCATCATGCTGTCACCTCGCGCAAGCCGTCAAAAGGGAAGGTCATCACCGCTTCTCCAGTTCCTGCAATTTGAGGGCCATAAACCACAGCAGCGCGATGGTGCCGCCGATGGGCAGCGCGCAAACAAAGGCCCAATATTGATTGATGCCGAAATGGGGCAACAGCTTGAACATCGGAACGATGGTCGCAGCCGCGATCAGAATCCAGATCAGCGTGCCCATCACTTGGCCTCCGCTTCTTTTTCGTCACCGGGCAGGATGTATTCGGCACCCTCCCACGGGCTCATAAAGTCGAACTGGCGGTATTCCTGCACAAGGCTGACGGGTTCATAGACCACCCGTTTTTCGACCTCGTCATAGCGCACTTCGGTATAGCCCGTAGTCGGAAAATCCTTGCGCAGCGGATAGCCCCGAAAGCCGTAATCGGTGAGGATGCGGCGCAGATCGGGGTGGCCCGAGAACAGGATGCCAAACATGTCGAATACTTCGCGCTCGAACCAGTTGGCCGAGGGGTGCAGATCCGTGATCGACGGCATCATCTGATCCTCACGGATCGACACCCGCAGGCGGATGCGGTGGTTCTGGTACATCGACAGAAAATGGTAAACGACGTCGAACCGCTTGGCCCGGCCGGGATAGTCCACCGCCGTGATGTCCACCAGCGACGAGAACCGGCAGGTGGAGTCGACTTTCAGGAACTCGACCAGCCCAAGGATGCTGGAAGGGGCCACATCCACATTCAGCTCGCCATGGGTCACATCCCAGGCCAGCACGCAATCGGGGCGCTTGCCCTCGATATAAGTGCCCAGTTCGTTCAGCGCTTGGCTCATGCGTGTCCTCTTAGCGTACGATGGTGCCGGTGCGGCGGATTTTGCGCTGCAATTGCAGGATGCCATAAAGCAACGCCTCGGCCGTGGGTGGGCAGCCGGGCACGTAGACATCAACCGGCACGATCCGGTCACAGCCGCGCACCACGGAATAGCTGTAGTGATAGTACCCGCCCCCATTGGCGCAGGACCCCATCGAAATCACATAACGCGGCTCCGGCATCTGGTCATAGACCTTGCGCAGGGCCGGGGCCATCTTGTTGGTCAGCGTGCCGGCCACGATCATCAGGTCCGACTGGCGCGGGCTGGCGCGCGGGGCGGTGCCGAACCGCTCAAGGTCATAGCGGGGCATTGAGGTGTGCATCATCTCGACCGCGCAGCAGGCCAGACCAAAGGTCATCCAATGCAACGACCCGGTGCGCGCCCAGTTGATGATGTCATCGGTGGAGGTGAGCAAAAAGCCCTTGTCCTGCAACTCGGCATTCAGGGCCTGGGTCGCATGATCCTTGTCGCCGCCTGCATAAGCGGGGCCAAGCGAACCTGTATCCGTTACTGCCATTCCAGCGCCCCCTTTTTCCATTCATAGGCGAAGCCGACCGTCAGAATGCCCAGAAAGACCATCATCGACCAGAACCCGGCCATGCTGACATCCTTGAAGGCAACGGCCCACGGAAACAGGAACGCTATTTCGAGGTCAAAGATGATGAATAGGATCGACACCAGATAAAAGCGCACATCGAACTTCATCCGGGCATCGTCAAAGGCGTTGAACCCACACTCGTAGGCCGACACCTTTTCCGGGTCCGGGTTGCGTACCGCAACCACCACAGCAGCGAGGATCAGCACAAGACCGAGGCCAATGGCGACGGCCAGAAATACGAGGATCGGGAGGTACTCCCGCAACATCTCTTCCACGTTTGGCTCCTTTTGAGGCGCACGCGATATAAGCGTGCGAGGTCAAGTGGCAAGGTTGACTGATCACGGGTGTACGCGTGCCGCCCGGCAGGGTCAATAAACCCAAAGGCGGAAGTGACGGAAATCACCGGGTGATTTCGACGCATCCGCGCCGTTTCCCGTCAGGTCAGGCGTCGCGGTGCCATTCGGCAAGGGTCAGACCGTCCTTGACCGCGAAGACATGGGCAAAAAGCGCGTGCGTCGGACGGCCCGGCACGTTCACTTCGACCGCTCCAGCCTCCACGCCCTGTGCAACCAGCTGCTGCGCAGCGCGCGGCAACGCCAGAAGCTCCTGAAAGCTCAGATGCAGATCGGTGCGCAACGTCGCATTGGCAAAGACCAGGTCGCCGTCTTCGTTATGCACCGTCACCGCCTTGCCGCGCGTCTCGGCAAGGGTCGAAAGGATCGCGTCATTCTCGGCCAGCGCCCGGCTGAGGGCACCGTGCTCATAGCGCAGTGTGAGCCGTTCAATCTTGCTTTCGGCCAGATCGGCCACCGCCTGCAAATAGGACACCTCCGCATCCTGCCAGATGCGCGGTTCGCGTGAAATCGCACACATCGCGCCAACGACATCGCCACAGTCCACACGCAGAGGCACCCCCAGATAAGCCCCGATATTCAACGCCTCGACCGTGGGCGCGCTCCGAAACTTGGGATCTGCGCGCACGTCAGCGATCTTGAGAGGTTGACCGGCCCGCATCGTATGAATGCAGATCGTGTCACGCGCGGCCACCGATCTTTGCGCGATGTCGGGCTCGTGACCTGAGTGCCCCATCGCCTGCAACGCGTCCCCGTTCGTGATGCTGATCAAGCTCAGACTACAGTTCAGCCGCGCCGCAATAGACTGCGCAAGGGCGTCAAATTCGACCAAGTTACTGAAATCAAAAGAGGCGTGCGTCATGCGTGGTATACTTCCATCAGGCCGCACACGCCCAAAAATGTCCAAGCGAGCGCGCGGTTGTTCTGAAAGTAACGAAAAATGACGCTAAATCAAAAGAAAATTACCTTACGTCAGTTTCGGGACGCAATTCAGGGTATAAAGGGCGCGCCTTTTATGTGGCGGTGCGCCCTCTGCGGTCCAGATGGTGAAAACCGGCCTAAAGCAGTATGATTTCCGAGTTGCCCGCCCCACGGCGCAACGCATGCACATCCGCCAGGTCGGGGTCCGATATCCAGGCCTCGGCAGCGGCCCGGTCGGGAAAAGACACAACCGCAATCGCATCCGGCACCACCGGATTGCCCTCAAGCACCTTGAGATCGGGCGAGGCCTGCACCACCTGTCCTCCATGGCGCGCCAAAGCGTCGGCGGCTTTTTCACGGTAGGCGGTCAAACTTTCGGCGTTCGTAACCCGAAACATCGCAACGGCATGGGTGGTCATATTTTGTCCTTTGTTCCTGATCTCGCCTCTGTTGATACGCGTACTGGTGCTGTCCGGGAATTAGGGATTGTGATGCCCCACCTGTGCAAAAACGATCAGGAAAGACAACTCTGATGAGCGGACGTGATATGGATTGGGGCGATCTGCGCTTTGTACTTGAAACGGTGCGCAACGGCGGGCTGAGCGGGGCAGCCCGCACCCTCAAGGTGAACCATGCCACCGTGGCCCGTCGGATTGCCGCCGCCGAGGCGGCCCTTGGCACGCCCCTGTTTGATCGCCGCCCCACAGGATATGTGCCGACACAGGCCGGTGAGGACGCGGCGCGCACCGCCGAGGCGTTCGAGGTCGAACATGCCACTCTGACCCGCGCGATTGCATCGCGCGATACCTCAATCAGCGGACCACTGACGGTGACGGCACCGCAATTGATGATCCAGACGATGCTTGCCCCGATCTTTGGCGATTTTGCGCGCGCTCATCCCGAAGTGGATTTGATCGCGCTCGGGGCCAACAAACCGCTGAACCTTGCCCACCGCGAGGCAGAGGTGGCCATCCGTATCTCATCGTCCCCCGACCCTGACCTTGTGGGCCGGCAGGTTGCGACCCAGAATTCCGCCGTCTTCGCCAGCCACGCCTATCTTGCGCGTTTGGCCGATGATCCAGACAAGCGGCTGGACTGGCTGCGATTTGTACGTTGGGAGGGGCCACAAAAGGCGGTGAGCGAAGCCTATCCCAACCTGCGTATCGCGATGCAGATGGATGACATGGTGGCCATATCGGGCGCGGTGCGTGCGGGCCTTGGGGCGACACGCCTGCCCTGTTTCCTGGGCGACACCGACCCCGATCTGGGGCGCGTGCCCGGCTTGCCGCTGTTTGCCTACCCACCGATATGGGTGCTGACCCATGCGGATCTGCGCGCGGTGCCACGCATTGCCGCCTTCACCCGGTTTGTGTCGGATGCGTTGCGGGCGCGCCGCTCGGACTTTGCCGGGACCTAGTCCAACATCCACGCCGCGCGGCGCTTGTCAAAGAAGGCGCCAATGCCCTCGGCCGCCTCTTCCGTTTCCCACCGTGACTTCAGGGCCTTGATCGTCATTGCAATGGTGTCATCGTCAATGCGCGGGCCCAGATCGCGGGCCAGCGCCTTGGCCGCCGCCACCGCTCCGGGGGCGCAGGACAGGTAAGGCACAACCTCGGCCTCAACCGCCGCGTCCAGATCATCCGCAGGCACGGCGCGCGCCAGCAGCCCCAGATCAACCGCCTCCGCCGCACCAAACAGGCGCGCCGACATGAACACGCGGCGCGCGCGCCCCTCGCCCATGCGCGCCAGCACATAAGGGCCGATGGTGGCCGGAATGATCCCAAGTCGCGTTTCCGTCAGCCCCATTTTCAGGTGATCAACCCCGACGGCTACGTCACAGACCGAGGCCATGCCCACCCCGCCGCCAAAGGCGTTGCCTTGCAACGCGCCGATCAACGGTTTGGGCATGGTGTTCAACGCCTGGAGCATATGCGCCAGCTTGCCCGCCTCGCGCGCGCGGGTCGCCGCACCGGCCTGCATCTGGGCGCGCATCCAGTCCAGATCACCGCCTGCACAGAAACTCTTGCCCACGCCCGTCAGCACCACCACCCGCACCGCCGGATCGCGGCCCAAATCCGTCGCTGCCTGGGTCAATTCGGCCAGCATCACCGCACTGAGCGCATTGTGTTTTTCAGGCCGGTTCAGCGTCAGCGTCGCAACACCGCGCGCGTCCGTTATGATTGAAATCGTGTCAGGCATGTCGGTCCCTTTGAGCTGCGGCCCTAGCTGCGCATCGCTTTGGCAAGGGCGGCGGCCTCGACCACCCTGTCCATGTCGAGGCCTGTGTCATAGCCAAGCCGGGACAGGTGCAACGCAACCGCTTCGGTCGCCACATTTCCGGCAGCTCCCGGCGCGAAAGGGCATCCGCCCAACCCACCCACAGCCGCATCAAACACCCGCACACCCAGACTGAGCGAGACATCGATATTGTCCATCGCCCGGCCCCCGGTGTCATGGTAATGGCCCGCCAAGCGGCCCACGGGGACCACATCGCGCACCGCCAGCAGCATGCGTGCAATCGCATCCGGCGTGCCGCGCCCGATAGTGTCCCCAAGGCTGATCTCGTAACAGCCCATCGCAAACAGCCGATCCGCGACCTGCGCCACAGCAGCAGGGTCCACCGCGCCGTCATAGGGGCATTCGACCACGCAAGACACATAGCCCCGCACCGGCAGATCAATGGCGCGCGCGGCTGCGATGACAGGGGCAAAGCGATCAAGCGACTCCTCAATGGTGGCGTTGATATTGGCCTTGGAGAATCCTTCGCTGGCCGAGGCAAACACGGCCACCTCATCCGCCCCTGCCGCCAGCGCATCCTCGTAGCCGCGCATGTTGGGCGTCAGCGCGCCATAGCGCACCCCCTCCGCACGCATGATCTTGGCCAGCACATCGCCGCTGCCTGCCATTTGGGGCACCCATTTGGGACTTACGAAACTGGCGCACTCGATACGCCTGAACCCCGCCCCGCTGAGACAATCGATCAGCGCGACCTTGTCCGCCACCGCGATCTCGCTTGCTTCGTTTTGCAAACCATCGCGCGGGCCCACTTCGTAGATTTCGACACGTCCTGCCATCTTATCCCTCCCAGACCGGATAGAAGTCCCGAGCGTAAAGGCCACCCCCCGTCTGGGGCAAGCACGACGTAAACGCGGGCCGTGCGGTGATCCGCGCATACCATGCCGCCGTCTCGGGGTGATTGTTGAGCGGCGCGAAATGCCGTGCCATGTAAACCGCCTGCCCGACCGAGATGTCAGCCGCACTGAACCCGGAGGTCAGCAGATAGTCGCGGTTTTCCACCGGCGTGGACAGCCGCGCCTCAATCGCGTCATAGCATTTGGCAATCCGCGCCGCCTCCAGCTTCATTACGATGGCACTGCGCATGTGATCTTCATAGAGCATGATGTGTTGCTGGGTCAGGGCCGCCACATGCTGGCTGATCGTTTCGGCAAAATGCACCCAAACGAGCCACGCCATCCGGTCCGGGCTGTCCACACCGCGCCCCATCCGGTCGGGGCTGAAGCGTTCGCACAGGTATTGCGTGATCGCGCCCGTCTCGAACATCCGCTCGCCGTCGATTTCGAGGGCAGGCACCCGACCCGCCGGACTGAGGCTCAGAAATTCGGGGCGGCGCAGCGATTTGTCGAAGGGGTGGACCGTGACCCGAAACGGGATGTCGAGTTCATAAAGCAGCCACAGCGTGCGCATCGACCGGCTTTGCGGGCAGTGATGGAGCGTGATCATGGTTTCTCCTTGCGGGGGTCTGGCCAGTCGGGCCGGGTGTCGAGAAATGCGGGCTGCGCGGCCAGCGCGTTGAACCAGCGGTCAAGTGCAGGTCGCTCGGCCAGCGCCGCCGCCCCCTCTGGCACCATCTGAAAGGCATCGACCATGGGTGCGAGGTGGCAATCAGCAGAGGTCAACGTGACGCCGTCAAGCACGTCGCCACCTTTCGCAATCGAATCGAGCATGTCCAGCACCACGCCGCTCGCCTCAAGCCCTGCACGCAATTGATCGGGGTCCGCCTCTTCGCCCATGACGGGGCGAAACCAGCCATGGGAAAACACCTGTCGTACCAGCGGCCAGTAGCCGTAGGAATCAACAATCCCGCCGACCTGCGCCACGCGGGCTTGCACAACGGGCGGCGCGCCCTTGCCGCGATGGGCCTCGCACCAGCGCAGGATCGCCGCCGTCTCGTAGATTGTTGCCCCGTCGACATACAGCGTCGGCACCCGGCCCATCGGATGACCCGTGGCGCGTGCCCCCGCCGCCTCGAACGGATCGACCTCGGTATAGCCATAGGTGCACCCAGCCAGATGCAGCCCCATCCGCGCGGCCCGAGTGTAGACGCTGTAGACATAGCCAGTGAGGTGCAGGTCGCTCACGCGTCACCCTCATCCTCGAGCCGGACAAGCGCCGCCCCGGCCACGACCTGATCGCCCGTCGCGGCGAGCACTTCGGCCACCACCCCGTCGCGCGCGGCAAGCAGGGCGTGTTCCATCTTCATCGCTTCGAGAACGGCCAACCTGTCGCCCTTGGCCACCAGCGCCCCTTCGGTTGCAAACACCGCCCTCAATACGCCGGGCATGGGGGCGAGGATCACATTGCCATCCCCGCCCACGCTCGCCGCGACATCCAGCGGGTCGATATGGGCATAGGTGATGCCATAGGCGTCAAACACGGTGGCCGTGCCCTCCGCGCAGGCCACCTCCGGAGCGGGATCGCCGTCGATGCGCCAGGTTCCATGCCGGCGCACGGCGGTCAGGGAATGCCCCCCAACCTGCCACTGCTGCGTGTCAGGTCCAAGAACCTGCACCTGCACGTCCAGAACGTCATCCCCCCACTTCAGCCCAATCGTCTGGGTGTTCGCGCCCCAAAGGGTGAACCCGGCCATCAGCCCCGGCGCATCGAGCCGGGTCAGGGCCATGGCGGCAGCCACCGCGTGGCGGGCCTGCGGCGCGTTGACCGCCGTAAGATCGGCAAGATCACGCGCGATCAGCCCTGTGTCGACCTCGCCCCGACCGAAACCCGCGTGATCCGCAAGTGCGCCCAGAAAGGCGAGGTTCGTGACCGTGCCCGCCACCTGGGTGCCAGCCAAGGCCGCAGACAAGCGGCGCAAGGCCACGGCGCGGGTGGGGCCGTGCACAATCACCTTGGCAATCATCGGATCGTAAAACGGGCTGATCTCATCGCCTGCGCGCACCCCACTGTCGGCCCGCGCTGTTTCGGGGAACGCCAGATGGGTCAGTGTGCCGGTCGCGGGCAGAAACCCTGCGGGGACGTTTTCGGCATATAGGCGCGCCTCGAAAGCGTGGCCGTCGATGTGCAATTCGTCTTGCGCCTTGGGCAACCCTTCGCCAGCGGCCACGCGCAATTGCCACTCGACCAGATCGACGCCCGTGATGGCCTCGGTCACGGGATGTTCGACCTGAAGACGGGTGTTCATCTCCATGAAAAAGAACCCGTCAGTGCGCAGGGGGCCGGACCCGTCCACGATGAATTCAACCGTGCCCGCGCCTTTGTAACCAATGGCTTCGGCCGCTTTCACCGCCGCGTCACCCATGGCCGCACGCATCTGGGGCGTCATGCCGGGGGCCGGAGCCTCTTCGATCACTTTCTGGTGGCGGCGTTGCAGGGAACAGTCCCGCTCGAACAGGTGGACGGCGCGGGTGCCGTCGCCAAAGATCTGCACCTCGATATGGCGCGGATGGGTTACAAATTTCTCGACCAGCACATCCGGGTTGCCAAAGGCGGTCTTTGCCTCGGAGCGGGCGCTGGCCAGCGCGTCGGTAAAGCCCTCCGCCGCCTCAACCAGACGCATGCCCTTGCCCCCGCCCCCCGCGACGGCCTTGATCAGCACCGGATAGCCCATCTTGGCCGCTTCATCCGCCAGCAGCGCGTCATCCTGATCCGCCCCGTGATAGCCCGGCACGACCGGCACGCCCGCCTCAACCATCAGTATCTTCGCCGCATCCTTGAGACCCATGGCGCGGATGGCCTTGGCCGAGGGGCCGATAAAGGTGAGGCCCGCGGCCGCGACCGCTTCGACGAAATCCGGGTTCTCGGACAGAAAGCCATAGCCGGGATGGATCGCCCGCGCGCCCGTGTCCAATGCGGCCTGAATAATCACATCACCGCGCAGATAGCTGTCAGCCGGGGCCGCGCCGCCGATATGGACCGCGCGGTCCGCCATCGCCACATGCTTGGCCTGCGCATCCGCGTCCGAATAGACGGCCACACAGGTCACCCCCATGGCCTGGGCCGTTTCCATCACACGGCACGCGATCTCGCCCCGGTTCGCAATCAGGATCGTGTCAAACATGGGCGGCCTCTCCATTTTGCAAGGTCGGGATCATCAGTTTGCAAACTTTTCTCATGGCCCGCATCACATCCGGAACACGCCAAAGCGTGTTTCCTCAATCGGGGCATTCAGCGCCGCACTCAGCGACAGGAACAGCACATCGCGCGCCTTGCGCGGATCGATCACGCCGTCATCCCACAACCGGGCCGAGGCATAAAGCGGATGGGCCTGTTCCTCGAACATATCGATTGTGGGTTGCTTGAAGGCGGCCTCTTCCTCTACTGACCACGCGCCCCCGCCCCGCTCGATCGCGTCACGCTTGACGGTGGCCAGCACGCCTGCGGCTTGCGCGCCGCCCATGACCGAAATGCGACTATTGGGCCAGGACCACAGGAACCGGGGCGAATAGGCGCGCCCCGCCATCCCGTAATTGCCCGCCCCGAACGAGCCACCCACCAGCATCGTGACCTTTGGCACAGATGTGGTGGCAACAGCCGTGACCATCTTGGCCCCGTGCCGGGCGATCCCTTCGTTCTCGTATTGGCGCCCCACCATGAAGCCGGTGATATTTTGCAGGAACACCAAGGGGATACGGCGTTGCGAACAAAGTTCGATAAAATGCGCGCCCTTTTGGGCCGCTTCGGAAAACAGCACACCGTTGTTGGCGATGATGCCCACGGGGCAGCCCTTGATATGGGCGAACCCACAGACGAGTGTCTCGCCAAAGCGCGCCTTGAACGCATCAAAGCGCGACCCATCAACCAGCCGCGCGATCACCTCGTGAATGTCGTAAGGGGTGCGCAGATCGGCGGGGACCACGCCCAGAATTTCGTCAGGGTCATAGGCGGGCGCTTCGGGCGATTGCCACTGCACGGTGGCGGGCTTGGTACGGTTCAGATGCCCCACGGCGCGGCGGGCCAGAGCGAGGGCATGGGCGTCATCCTCGGCCAGATAGTCAGCGACGCCCGACAGCCGCGTGTGTACGTCACCGCCGCCCAGATCCTCGGCGCTCACGACCTCGCCCGTCGCAGCCTTGACCAGCGGTGGCCCCGCCAGAAAGATCGTGCCCTGATCACGCACGATGATCGTCACATCCGACATCGCGGGCACATAGGCCCCTCCGGCGGTACACGATCCCATCACCACGGCAATCTGCGCAATCCCCTTGGCCGACATTTGCGCCTGATTGAAAAAAATGCGCCCGAAATGATCACGGTCGGGAAACACCTCGTCCTGATTGGGCAGGTTCGCACCGCCGCTGTCGACGAGGTAGATGCAGGGCAGATGGTTCTGTTCCGCAATTTCCTGGGCGCGCAGGTGCTTTTTGACGGTCATGGGGTAGTAGGTGCCGCCCTTCACCGTCGCATCGTTGCACAGGATCATCACGTCCTGTCCCATGACCTGCCCGATGCCCGCGATCACACCCGCACAAGGGGCCGCACTGCCATAAAGGCCGTGCGCCGCCGTCGCGCCCACCTCAAGAAACGGGCTGCCGGGATCAAGCAGGTTGGCGACCCGGTCACGGGGCAGCATCTTGCCCCGGCTCAAATGCCGTTCGCGGGATTTTTCACCACCCCCCATCGCGGCAGCCTGCGCAGCGGTCTGTACGTCCTTCAGCGCGGCAAGATGGGCGGCCGTATTGGCCTTGAACGCCTCTGATGAGGGCAGCGCCTGCGAGGTGAGTTTCATGGTCTGTCTCCGATTTCCGCGGCGGCGCGGGCTTTGAGTTCTTTGCGGATCACCTTGCCGGTGACCGTCATGGGCAATTCATTCAAAAAGGTGATTTCCCTTGGGTATGAATAGCTTGCAAGGCGCTCTTTCACAAAGTCGCGCAATATGTCCGCTGTCACGTCTGCGTCCGGCTTGCGCACGACATAGGCTTTGACGATTTCGGTGCGCAACGGGTCGGGTTTGCCGACGACCCCCACCGTGGCCACGTCCGGATGGGTCAGCAGACAATCCTCGATCTCGGCGGGGCCGATGCGGTAGCCCGCCGAAGTAATCACATCATCATCGCGCCCGACAAAGCGGATGTCGGGGCCGTCCTTCTGCCCGCGATCTCCGGTCAGCATCCAATCACCTCGGAACTTGGCAGCCGTTTCGTCCGCGCGGTTCCAATATTCCAGCATCATGGATGGGGCACCGCGCCGCACGGCGATATCACCCTCATCTGCCGTTATTTCCCCATCCATATCAATTACTTCGACGTCAAACCCCGGCACGGCCCGCCCCATGTAGCCGGGGCGCACTGGAAGGCGGGCCGCGCAGTTTGAGACGACCATATTGCACTCGGTCTGGCCGTAAAATTCATTGATGGTCAGCCCAAGCGCGTTCTGACCCCACGCGAGCATCTCGGCCCCAAGCGGCTCCCCCCCGCTGGCGACAGAGCGCAGACCGGGAATGCGGGCGTCCGCGGTCTTGAGCATACGCAAGGCAGTTGGTGGAAAAAATACATTTTTAACAGCAACTTGTCGGGTGATATTCATGCACTGCTCTGGGTCAAATTTCCCTATCCGGGCCGCGACTACAGGCACCCCAAGTACAAGCCCCGGCATCAGCACATCAAACAGCCCGCCTATCCACGCCCAGTCCGCAGGGGTCCACAGGCAATCGCCCGGCTGACCAAGGTCATCATGGCTGAGGCTGACGCCCGGTACGTGCCCATCGAGCACCCCGTGACCATGCAACGCGCCCTTGGGTGTGCCGGTCGTGCCGGAGGTGTAGATCAACACGGCGGGCGTGTCCGAAGTGGCCTGCGCAAACGGCACAGCTGCCCCCACAATACCCACCGCGCTTGCCTCCCAGCACTCTGCCAGTCCTCCCACCAAAGCCGCACCTTCAGCATCACTCAGCACAAGGTCAACCCCGGCATCCGACATGCGGGACGCGAGTGCTTCATGCTTGAAGAGTTTGAACAAAGGCACTGAAATCGCACCGATTTTCCAGATCGCCAGATGTGCTGCTGCGCACCATGGGGACTGCGACAGCAGCACGCCAACCCGGTCGCCCGGTGCCACGCGATCCATCAGGGCGCGCGCCAGCCCGTTCGTCATCTCTGTCAGCGCGCCCGTGGTCACGTCACGGCGCGCACCATCCGTCAGATCGATGATCGCGAGCGTCTCGGCAGGATGCGACAAGCATTGCGCGGCCATGTTCATATGCCGTCCTCCGGTGCGATCCGTACGGTGCCAAGACGGTCCACATGATACATGATCTCACCGCAGCGCACCTGAAATACCACCTGCCCCGTACCTGCCCAACCAAGGCAGTCCGCGACTGTGCCGCCGTGCCTGGCCACATGCTGTGCAGCCACGGCGTTGATCACATCCGTTGCGTCCAGATCCAGCTGGCGCTGGCCAAGCCAGTAGCCCCCAAGGGCCGCAACCAGCACGAGGCTGGCCGTGGTGATCAGGACCGGGCGTGGCATCACCCCATCGCCGTGACCAGTTCGCGCCCCACGAGCATCCGCCGGATTTCAGACGTGCCTGCCCCGATCTCCATCAACTTGGCGTCACGGAAAATACGGGCCACGGGTGCATCATTCAGGAACCCGGCCCCGCCCATCGCCTGCACCGCCTGATGCGCCTGGCTCATCGCGGCCTCCGAGGCATAAAGGCAGCAGGCCGCCGCATCCTGCCGTGTGACCGTGCCGCGATCACAGGCCTTGGCAACTTCGTAGACATAGGCGCGCGCCGAATTCATCGCCGTGTACATATCCGCAATCTTGCCCTGCATCAGCTGGAATGATCCGATGGGCTGGCCGAACTGGCGGCGTTCGGACAGGTAGGGCATGATTTCGTCCATGCAGGCAGCCATGATGCCAAGGCCGATGCCCGCCAGCACGACCCGTTCGTAATCCAGACCGGACATCAGCACAGACACGCCCCGCCCTTCTTCACCCAGCACGTTGTCAAAGGGGACTTCGACGTCTTCAAAGATCAGTTCGGCCGTGTTCGAGCCGCGCATCCCCAGCTTGTCAAAATGGGGCGAGGTCGAAAAACCCTTCATCGACTTTTCGATGAGGAATGCGGTGATGCCCTTGGGGCCCGCCTCGGGCTCGGTCTTGGCATAGACCACCAGCGTGTCCGCATCGGGGCCGTTGGTGATCCAGTATTTGGTGCCGTTCAGGATGTAGCGGTCGTTGCGCTTTTCCGCGTTCAGTTTCATGGAGACCACGTCCGATCCGGCCCCCGCTTCGGACATGGCAAGTGCGCCTACATGGGCACCACTGACCAGCCCCGGCAGGTATCGCGCTTTTTGAGCGGGCGATCCGTTCAGGCTGATTTGATTAACGCACAGGTTGGAATGCGCACCATAGCTAAGGGAAACCGAGGCGCTTGCCCGCGCCAGCTCCTCGACCGCCACCGTATGCGCGACATAGCCCATGCCCGCGCCGCCAAACTCTTCATCCACCGTGATACCAAGCAGGCCAAGCGCACCCATTTCGGGCCAGAGTTCGGGGGGAAAGGTGTTGGTCTGATCAATTCTGGCCGCCATCGGTTTGACCCGATCCTGCGCCCACCGATGCACCATCTCGCGCAGCGCATTCACATCCTCGCCCAGATCAAACGTCATGGAATGGGTGAACATTGCGCGCCTCCCTGCTTTTAATGAACACTTGTTCATTAAATATATGCCCGCCACTCTTGTCTGTCGAGCGTTCTTTCGTCTCAAGCGGAACCAAGCCGCCACACCCGCACATTCTCCCGTTGCGGTTACCGATCCAGACGCGAATGGCGGGGACGTGTTTTCCGCCTCGCGTCCCATCATTTTCAAGAGGTTTCGGGTCAAACACATCTTTGATCAGCGCAATGACGCGTTGAACGATGCAGCCCGTGGTCGCGAGACCCTGCGCAGTTCAGCGAAGGTGTCGCTTTATTCCGCGACGGCCGTCAACTGATAGACGGCCGAGACTTCGGACCGGATGATCCGCGCGATAAGGGCGCAATCCTCAAGGCTGAAGGTCAGTGGAACCCGCATATCAACCACCCCGGCGAGGATGCGGTCGCTGGCGGCCATCGGTGCGGACGGGGCATAACGCCAACTGTCATAGCGGCTGGTAAAGGCCACAGGTTCGGGCGCCCCAAACCATTTAAGCTCGACCCCGCGTGCCTTGCAGCGGTCAATCACCTCGACCACCCGATCCGCCGCCCAGTCCAGCAACAGAAACTGAATGGAAGAGCCGACGATGGTTTCCTTCTCGTGTCGTTCAACGATGTGCAGACCGGGCGTGTTGCGCAATCCGGCTTCAAGCGCATAGTATCGTTCGTTCCAGCGGGCGCATTGCGTTGCCAGGTCGGCCACTTGCGGACGCAGGATGGCGGCGCGCAGGTTATCCATCCGCCCCGAGATATTGGGCGTGGTGTATTTCAGATCGGCAAAGGCCTCGGGCGGGGGGGCCGCGAGGTGGCGTTCGAACAGCATGTAGCTGCCGGATAACATGACGGATTTTGCAGCCAGATGCGGATCGTCCGTCACCAGAAATCCGCCCTCGCCCGAATTGACGTGTTTGTAGGTCTGACAGGAATAGCAGCCGATCACACCATGTCGCCCAGATGGCACCCCGTGCCAGGCCGCTCCCATGGTGTGTGCGCAATCCTCGACCACTTGCACACCTGCCGCGTCACACATCGCCATCAACCGATCCATGTCACAAATGTGCCCGCGCATATGACTGAGCAGCAGGACGCGGGCTTGGTCCAGCTTGGCTGCGAGATCATCAAGGTCGATGGTCAGCCCTTCGGTCACGCCCACGAAGACCGGGGTCGCGCCCACGGACGCAATCGCACCCGGCACCGGCGCAAGCGTGAACGCATTGGACAACACCCTGTCACCCGGACCCACGCCAAGGGCCCGCAGGGCGGTCCCCATCGCATAGCCACCCGAGGCAACGGCAAGGCAGTATTTCGCCCCCACGGTGGCCGCAAATTCCTGTTCCAGCAGCGCGGTTTCGGACAGCTCGTCAGGGGCCGTGTTGTAGCGGTGCAAACGCCCATGGCGCAGGACAGCAAGTGCTGCTGCAATCCCGGCCTCGGGGATGGGGTCTTGCTGTGTGAAGCTGCCGGTAAATCGTTCTGTCATGGCTTATGTCTGCTGGAGATCGCGGGGGTGCGTCAAGGCAAAGGCGCGCGATTTGAGGCTTTGAAATCGGGGCTGTCGTTTCCTAGCGACCCAAAAGGGCAGCGGCGACGGATGGCAGGGCTGCAAAATCCTCTAGCAAGGCTTCGGGCTCAAGCGCCACCATATCCTCGCCCGAGGGGCCAAATGTCACCAGCACCGACGGGACTCCGGCAGCACGCGCGGTGTTGCGATCCGTATCGCTGTCACCCACCAGAAGGCAGGCGCGCGGATCAACGCCAAGACGGCGGGTCGCCTCGAACAGCGGTTCGGGGTCGGGTTTGCGCACCGGCAGCGTATCAGCCCCGACCAGACTGCCAAAGGCATCCCGCACGCCAAGGTCGCGCAGCAGCTGTTCTGCCAACCCTTCGGGTTTGTTGGTGCAAATGCCCACTGCGTGGCCCTGGGATTTCAACGTCTCGACGGCGGCCATCGCACCGGGATAGATCACGGTGTGGGTGGAAATGTCGGCCCCATACGCCTCAAGCAACATGTGGTAGTAGCGATCAATTGTCGCCTCCTCCATCTGACCGACGCGCATCAGACCGGCGCGCAACATCGCACGCCCCCCGCGCAAGGCCACACCCGCATCCGTTGGTCCCAGCACATCCCCCAACCCCATATCGCGGAAACACACGTTCGCAGCGGCCAGCAAATCCCCGCTTGTATCCGCCAACGTCCCGTCCAGATCGAAAATCACCGCTGTCATGCCCGTCTCCCTTCGGCGGATGGTTGCCGCCGTGATGTTGCAACCCGCAATCTTGTTTGATGGGGCCTGCGCTTGCGTGTGCGCGTCCAGCGGATAAACAGGGCGCAACAAAAAGACAAAGAGATTTGGCCAAAGAGGCATTCTATGAGCGTTGCATTAGTCATTCTGGCCGCAGGCAAGGGCACACGGATGAAGTCGGATCTGCCCAAGGTGCTGCATCCCATTGCGGGCGCACCGATGCTGCATCACGCGATGCGCGCGGGGGCCGTGCTGGAACCCGAGCGCACAATCGTTGTCGCCGGGCATGGCGTGGATCAGGTGCGGGCTGCCGCGTTGGATTTTGACGCCGAAGCACAGGTGGTGTTGCAGGCCGAACAGTTAGGCACCGGGCATGCCGCGGCGCAGGCCCGTGATGCTTTGGCGGGCTTTGAGGGGCTCGCCATTGTCCTGTTCGGCGACACCCCCTTCATCAGCCCCGAAACACTGGAAACGCTGGTCGCCTCCGAGGCGGATGTCACGGTGCTGGGGTTCGAGGCTGCGGATCCGGGTCGCTATGGCCGTTTGATCATGGACGGCGATCAGCTTGCGCGCATCGTCGAATTCAAGGACGCCACCGAGGACGAACGCGCGGTGACCCTGTGCAACTCTGGTGTGCTGGCAGCCCCGGCACCGTTGCTGCTGGAGTTGCTGTCGCAGGTCAGCAATGACAACGCCCAAGGCGAATATTACCTGACCGACCTGCCCGCCCTCGCCCGCGCTCAGGGGCGCAGGGTGGGTGTAGTCGAATGTGCCGAAGCCGAGACCCTTGGCATCAACAGCCGCGCCGAACTGGCCGCCGCCAATGCGCTGTTTCAGGCAAAGGCACGCGCGCAGTTGATCGAAGACGGGGTTGCCTTCATGGCCCCCGACACTGTCTTTTTGTCGCTGGACACCACCATCGGGCGGGACGCGGTAATCGAACCCAATGTGGTCTTTGGTCCCGGCGTCACGGTCGAAACCGGCGCCACCGTCCGCGCCTTTTCGCATCTGGAGGGGTGTCATGTGTCGCGCGACGCCATCGTGGGCCCCTATGCCCGCCTGCGCCCGGGTGCCGAACTGGCCGAGGGCGTGCGCGTGGGCAACTTTGTCGAGGTGAAAAACGCCACGTTGGATAGCGGGGCCAAGATCAACCACCTCAGCTATATCGGCGACGCTTTTGTCGGGGCCGGGGCGAATGTCGGGGCCGGGGCGATCACCTGCAATTATGACGGCGTGATGAAGCACCGGACCGAGATTGGCGCGCGCGCCTTTATCGGGTCCAATACCATGCTGGTCGCGCCCGTCTCTATCGGGGCCGAGGCGATGACCGCATCAGGCTCGGTGATCACCTCTGACGTGGAAGATGGCGCGCTGGCATTGGGCCGTGCGCCGCAGGTGGAAAAACCCGGCATGGCACGCAAATTGTTCGACATGTTAAAGGCTCAAAAGGCCAAGCAAAGCAGAGGCAGCTGAAAATGTGTGGAATTGTAGGTGTTCTGGGCAGCCACGAAGTCGCGCCAATCCTTGTTGAGGCGCTGAAACGGCTCGAATATCGCGGTTATGACAGTGCTGGCATTGCGACTATCAATGATGGGGTGCTGGACCGCCGCCGCGCAGTGGGCAAGCTGGTCAATCTGAGCGATCGGCTGGTGCATGACCCGCTGGCAGGCAAGTCCGGGATCGGCCACACGCGGTGGGCCACCCATGGCGGCCCAAGCGAGACCAACGCCCACCCCCATCGCGCGGGGTCTGTGGCGGTTGTCCACAATGGGATCATCGAAAACTTCCGCGAGTTGCGGGCCGAGATGGCCGAGGTCGGGTTGCAGTTCGAGACCGAGACAGACACCGAAACCGTCGCCATGCTGGCGCAACACCATCTGAACAAGGGGCTGTCCCCGGTGGAGGCGGCATTCAAGACGATTGACCGGCTCGAAGGGGCCTTTGCGCTGGCGTTTCTTTTCGATGGCGAAAGTGACCTGATCGTGGCGGCGCGCAAGGGCTCCCCTCTCGCCATCGGGCATGGCGCGGGCGAGATGTTTGTCGGCTCGGATGCCATCGCGCTTGCGCCACTGACCGACCGGATCACCTATCTTGAGGAAGGCGACCGCGCCGTCGTGACCCGCGCAGGCGTCGAAATCCGCGACGCGCATGGTGCTCTCGCAAATCGTGAGGTCCGTCAGATCCAGATCGACGATGCCCGCATCGACAAGGCCGGACACAAACACTTCATGGCCAAGGAAATCGCCGAACAGCCCACAGTGCTGAGCGCGACACTTGCCAACTATCTGGGGTCGGATGATCAGATCACCCTGCCCGATCCTGGCATAGATTTCACGTCCATCGACCGGCTGACCATGGTGGCCTGCGGCACTGCCTATTATGCGTGCCTGACGGCGAAATACTGGTTTGAACAGATCGCGCGGCTGCCGGTCGAGGTCGATGTGGCCTCTGAATTCCGCTACCGTGAGCCACCCATTCCGGGGCGCACGCTGGCGCTGTTCGTCAGCCAGTCGGGCGAAACCGCGGACACGCTGGCCGCGCTGCGCTATTGCGAGGGCAAGGCCGACAAGATCGTGTCGGTCATCAACGTCCCCGAAAGCTCGATTGCGCGCGAAAGCGATCTGGCCCTGCCGATCTTTGCCGGGGTCGAAGTGGGCGTGGCCTCCACCAAGGCGTTCACCTGCCAGTTGACCGTTCTGCTGATGCTGGTGCTGAAAGCGGCGCAGGCGCGCGGTACCATCAGTGCGGCGCAAATGTCCGGGCATGTTGCAGCATTGCGCGCGATCCCCGCCATGATCAACCTCGCGATTGCGCAGAACGATGCGATGGCCAAAACGGCCCGCAAACTGTCCGAAGCGCGCGATATCCTGTTTCTGGGCCGCGGGCAAATGTACCCGCTCGCCCTTGAAGGTGCGCTGAAATTAAAGGAAATCAGCTATATACACGCCGAAGCTTATGCGTCAGGTGAACTCAAGCATGGCCCCATCGCCCTGATCGACAAACACGTGCCCGTCGTGGTGATGGCCCCCAAGGACACGTTGTTCGACAAGACCGTGTCGAACATGCAGGAAGTCATGGCGCGCAAGGGCAAGGTCGTGTTGATCACCGATAATGACGGTTTGAAAGAAGCCGGAGACGGCGTGTGGGCTGATATCACAATGCCCGATTGCCCCGACATCATCGCCCCCATCGTCTATGCCGTGCCTGCCCAATTGCTGGCCTATCACACAGCGGTGGCCAAAGGCACGGATGTAGACCAACCCCGCAACCTCGCCAAATCCGTGACGGTGGAATAATGGCCAAGCAATTTGATCAGATCAGCGACGATCTGGCGGCCTTTATCGCGGCGCAGCACATGTTTTTCGTGGGCTCTGCCGCGCAGGATGGACGCGTCAACATCTCACCCAAGGGCATGGACAGTCTGCGCGTGCTTGGCCCCAACCGGATCATCTGGCGTAACCTGACCGGGTCGGGCAATGAAACGGCGGGGCATCTGGCTTCGGTCAATCGCATGACGCTGATGTGGTGCGGATTTGAGGTGCGGCCCATGGTCCTGCGCACCTATGGCAGTGCGCACACGCTGCATCCGCGCGATGCGGAGTTTGCCGATCTCAATACCCACTTCCCGCCCTCACATGGCGCGCGCCAGATTTATGATCTGAGCATTGATCTCGTCCAAACCTCCTGTGGGTATGCGGTGCCCTTCATGGACTATGCGGGCGAACGGGACGTGCTGGCCAAATGGGCGGACGACAAAGGCCCGGAGGGTATCAAGGCCTATTGGGCAACACGCAACACGCAAACCATCGACGGATTTGACACCCATATCGACGGGCCCAAGCCATGACGCCAGATGACGCATTGGCCGAGATATCGGCCCACGCAGATGCGCAACGCGCCGCAGATGCCAAAGCCTATCACAAATCGAAACGCGACCATCTGGGCGTGCCAAATCCGATCCTGAATGACCTGACAAAAGCGTGGCGTCAGGCCCTGGACCTTCCTGCCCGTGTTGCGCTGGCGGACGGGTTGTGGCGCACGAATCTCTACGAGGCGCGATTGGCCGCCGCCAAATTGCTGACCCAGGCCCGTATTCGGCCCGATGACGATGCCTGGGCACTGATCTCATCATGGGTGCCCGAATTCGACAGTTGGGCCATTGCCGATCACGCCTGCATGGCGGGGCAAAAGCGGCTTGTGGCCGACCCGACCCGTATCGAGGAGGTCGAGGCATGGACCACCTCGGACCACCTGTGGACCCGGCGCGCAGCACTTGTGATGACCCTGCCATGGACCAAGCAGAACTTTCCCAAGCCGCATGAGGTTGAAGTGCGCGAGCGGGTGTTGGGATGGGCCGCGGGCTATGTCCCCGACCAGCAATGGTTTATTCAGAAAGCGATTGCATGGTGGGTGCGCGAGTTGGGCAAACATGACGCGGCGCGCGCCCGCACCTTTCTTGACGCGCATGGGGATGCGATGAAACCGTTCGCGGCCAAAGAGGCGGCCAAGTATCTGCCTACAAACGGATAAATCAGCCGTCTGCGGTCACTTCGACTTCGGGCAATCCGGTAAGCGACGCCCCGATCGCCTGCATCGCCGCCAATGACAAACGACTGCCGGCGGTCTCGGGCCCTTCAATCGGGATCAGGGTTACAGCCACGCTTTGCCCCGTCTCGACCGAGCGGATGCGGCCCGGCTGTTCGGCGCGGACAAGTGGTGTTTTCAACCACAAACCGGGCTGCGCCGCATCACCAAGGGATGCGACAGTCGTACCCAGTTTCCCGCGACGCACGGGCGTGGGGGCCTCATCCGGCACCGCCTCCACCACGTCCAGGTCATCGGGACGTGATTGCGGGCGCACGGCGGCATCGTCGACGCCAACCACACCCCCCGCAGGCGCATCCCGGCCCTGTTCAGGCAGTATCCCGCAGCCTGCCATGCAGACCAAACTCACCAAGATCCATCTCATGGATCCACCATACTCTGCCCAGATTGACACGCAATGGCCCTTGCAGGCGGGGCCGTGCGCACATACCACTTAACTTATGACCGCTCCTTTGATTGACCCCTTTGCGCGTGCGATTACCTATCTGCGCGTCTCCGTCACCGACCGCTGCGATTTCCGCTGTGTCTATTGCATGTCGGAAAACATGACCTTTCTGCCCAAGAAAGAGCTGCTGACCCTCGAAGAGCTGGACCGCATGTGTTCGGCGTTCATCGGTCTGGGCGTGCAAAAGCTGCGGATTACGGGTGGCGAGCCGCTGGTGCGCCGCGATATAATGACGTTCTTCAACGCCATGGGCCGCCATCTTGAGGCGGGCACGCTCAAGGAGTTGACGCTGACCACCAATGGCAGCCAGCTGGAGCGCTTTGCGACCGATCTTTATGCCGCCGGGGTGCGCCGGGTGAACATCTCGCTCGACACCATTGACGAGACCAAATTCGCCGAGATCACACGGTGGGGCCGCCTGCCCCAGGTGTTGCGCGGTGTGGATGCGGCGCTGGCTGCGGGCCTCAAGGTCAAGATCAATGCCGTTGCCCTGAAGGATTTCAACGAAAACGAGCTTGAGACCATCACCCGCTGGTGCGCCGAGCGCGAGATGGACCTGACCTGGATCGAGGTCATGCCGATGGGCGATCTGGGCAACGAGGACCGCCTTGGCCAGTACTGGTCCCTCAAGGACGTGCGCGCCCGCTACGCCGATCACTACACCGTCACCGATCTGGCCGAAAATACCGGCGGGCCTGCGCGTTATGTGCGTCTTGAGGAGACGGGCCAGAAGATCGGCTTTATCACGCCCCTGTCCCACAATTTCTGTGAAAGCTGCAACCGGGTCCGCCTGACCTGCACGGGCGAGATTTACCTGTGTCTGGGCCAGGAGGACATGGCCGATCTGCGCGCGCCGCTACGCGCCCATCCCGACGATGACGCGCCATTGCAGGATGCGATCCGCGCGGCCATTGGCATGAAACCCAAGGGCCACGATTTTGATTATTCCCGGCAGCGACTGGATGGTCAGATGCCACGGCACATGAGCCACACGGGCGGCTGAGCCCCATGCGGCCCACGGCCCTGTTTCGGCTTTACCGCGCACTGAGCGCCCTCGCACTGCCCTTTGCGACGCGCCGGGCGGTGGCCAAGTTGCGTGCGGGCGGTGTCAGTGCCGAACGGGCCCACGAACGTCTGGGCCATGCCACCCAATTGCGCCCCAACGGGCCGCTGATCTGGTTTCATGGGGCCAGTGTGGGCGAGGCCAAGTCGGTGCTGCCTGTCCTGCACCGCATCACACGGGATCACCCCGACCCGCGCCTGTTGCTGACCTCGGGCACCGCCACCTCGGCTGAAGCCGTCGCAGGCCGCATGCCCCAAGGCGCGATACACCAGTTCAGCCCGCTGGACGGGCGTGGGCCGATGGCGCGGTTCCTGCGCAACTGGCGCCCCGATCTGTGCGTGCTGGTGGAATCCGAACTGTGGCCCAATCTACTCGATATGTGTGCGGAGGCCGACATTCCCGTCGCCTTGCTGAATGCACGGCTGTCCGACGGCAGCGCGCAAGGCTGGCAACGCTTTCCCGGCACCGCCGCTTATGTGCTGCGCGGGATCGTGATGGCCCATTGTCAGGACGCGCGCAGCCGCGATCACCTGCGCGCCATGGGGCTGAAGAATGCCCAACAGGGCGCGAACCTCAAATCCATGATGGGTCCGCCGATGATCGATGCGGTGACGCGCGCGCGCGCGCATGCGGACCTTGGCAACCGCCCCCTGTGGGTCGCCGCCTCGACCCATCCGGGCGAGGAAGAGGTCGTGCTTGCCAGCCATGCCCGCCTCTTGGCGGACGATCCCGATCTGTGCCTGATCCTCGTGCCGCGCCATCCCCACCGGGCCGCTGCGGTCCGCGCGCTGGTGGCCAAGGCCGGGCTGACGCTGGCCCAACGCAGCACCGGGGACGGCGATGCCGCCACCGCTCAGATCTATCTGGCCGACACCATCGGCGAGACCGACCTGTGGTACACGCTATCGCCCATAGTATTTCTGGGCGGCTCGTTCACCGATGTGGGCGGGCACACACCCTTTGAACCCGCGGCTGCCGATTGCGCCATCCTGCACGGGCCACACTACACGAATTTCACCGAGGCTTACGCACGTTTTCTCGCCGCGGATGCGAGTGTGGAGGTCGCAGACGGAGCGGCGCTGACACCAGCCGTCCATGCGCTGCTGCGCGACCCCGATCGCGCCGCCACGCTGGCCGTCAACGCCCGCCCGCTGGTGCAGTCGGGCGATGCGCCGCTTGGGGAACTGGCCGCGCGCCTCTTCTCTCTGGCCGACACCCACGCTAAGGATCTGCATGACTGACCTGTCCCAAATCGATGTGATAGCGCCGAATTTCAAACGGCGCCTGTCGGGCGTGACCTCGACAGTGATCCGGCTGGTGCCCTTGCAGGCGCGCCAGATCGCCATCACCGCCTGTGCGCCCGAAGTGCCCGACCATGTGCCCAATGTGCATTGGTCAAAGCTGGTCACCATGGGGCACCGCGGCCCGTCGGGTGCGCGGGTCTGGCACGCGCGGCGCAATGTCGAGATGATCGCGGGGATCGCCCTCAAACGGGTGCTGGGCAAGCGGCTGAAGCTGCTTTTCACCTCGGCCAGCCAGCGCAATCATACCGGGCTGACCAAGGCGCTCGTGGCACGCATGGACGCAGTCATTGCGACCTCGGCCAAGACTGCGAGCTATCTGAGCGTGCCCAATACCGTGATCCATCACGGCATCGACACCGAGGTCTTTGCCCCCAGCCCCGACAAAGCCGCTCTGCGCGCCGAACTGGGCCTGCCCATGGGTCCGTTGATGGGCTGTTTTGGCCGCATTCGCGCGCAAAAGGGCACGGATGTCTTTGTGGACGCGATGATCGACGTGTTGGGCCGGCACCCCGACGCCTGCGCCATCGTGATGGGCCGCGCCGTGGACAAGGATCAGGCGTTTCTGGGCGACCTCAAGGCGCGCGTGCGCGCGGCGGGCCTGACCGAGCGGTTGCTGTTCCTGCCAGAAGTGCCGGTTTGGGAGACGCCGAAATTCTATCAGGCGCTTGATATCTACATCGCGCCGCAGCGGTGGGAAGGGTTCGGGCTGACCCCGCTTGAGGCGATGGCCTGCGGCGCACCTGCGATCTGCACACGGGTCGGCGCCTTCGAGGAGCTGATCGCAGACGGGCAGACCGGCACCCTGATCGCGCCGGGGAACGTGGGCGAAATGGTTGCGGCCACCGACGCGCTGCTGGCGGACCCTGCGGCGCTGACGACATGGAGCGCCCAGGCCCGCGCCCACATGGTCGACCACTTCCAGCTTCAGCAGGAAGCGGACGCCATCATCGCGATCTATCGCGCCCTGCTCGACACCGCTTAGGACGCCAGCGGCATCCGCTGCTCCACGATCTCGGCCCACCACGAACAGCCCGCCGGGATCGCCTCGTCGTTGAAGTTGTATTCAGGGTGATGGACCATCGCCGTGTCGCCATTGCCCACCAGAATATAGGCGCCGGGCCGCTCTTCGAGCATAAAGGCGAAATCCTCGCCCCCCATCACCAGCGGAGCCTCGTCGCATTGCCCCGAGACCAAACGCGCCACATCAGCCGCGAATGCGGTTTGATCGTCATGGTTCACCATCACCGGATAGTTGCGCTGATAATCGACGCGCGCCACGCCCCCGAAAGTGGTCGCGATGCCCTCGCAAATCTCCAGCACCCGCTTTTCAGCCAGATCGCGCATCTCGGCGCTCATCGTGCGCACCGTGCCCATGATCGAAACCCTTTGCGGAATGACATTGAAGGCTTTGGAGGATGTCTCGAACGAGGTGATCGACACCACGATGCGTTCGATCGGGTCGGCATTGCGACTGACGATGGATTGCAGGGCGGTCACCGCGTGAGAGGCCATAAGCGTCGTGTCGATGGTGTCCTGTGGCTTGGCCGCGTGCCCGCCCAGTCCCTCGAACTCGATCTGCAACAGGTCGGTGGCGGCAAAGAACGGCCCCGGCCGGATCGCGAATTCACCCACGGGGCGGCCCGGCCAGTTGTGCATGCCGTAAACCTCCTGAATGCCCCACCGGTCCATCATCCCGTCCTTGCACATCTCGCGACCGCCCCCGCCGCCCTCTTCGGCGGGCTGGAAGATCACCACGACCGTGCCGTCGAAATTGCGCGTCTCGGCCAGGTATTGCGCCGCCCCAAGCAGCATCGCCGTATGCCCGTCATGGCCGCAGGCGTGCATTGCGTCCGGGGTTTTCGAGGCATACTCGAGGCCCGTCTGCTCGTGGATCGGCAGCGCGTCCATGTCGGCGCGCAGGCCAACAACCTTGCCCGCGCTGTCGGATTTGCCCTTGATCACGCCGACCACGCCGGTGCGCCCGATCCCCTCGACCACCTCGTCACAGCCAAAGGCGCGCAGCTTTTCGGCAACCAGCGCGCTGGTGCGGTGAGTGTCGAACAGGATTTCGGGATGTTCGTGCATGTCACGCCGCCAGGTGGTGATGTCGGCATGCATTTCGGCAAAGCGGTTCTTGATCGGCATGGGCTCTCTCCTGCTGCAGGGGTTATTGCGCGGGCATCCGCTGTTCGACGAGTTCGACGAACCAGCTGCATCCCGCCGGGATCGCATCGTCATCGAAAATATAGGCGGGGTGGTGGACCATCGGCCCGTCCCCGTTGCCAAGGAAGATATATGCCCCGGGTCGTACATTGAGCATAAAGGAAAAGTCCTCGGCTGCCATGATCGGAGGCGTGTCGGTGATCACATCACCCGCCACAGCGCGGGCGGCGGCGATTGCATATTCGGTGTGATCGGGGTGGTTGACGGTGACGGGATAGCCCAAACGGTAATCCACCTCGACCTCGCAATCATAGGCCTCGGCGGTGGCCTTGGCGATGGCCTTGACCCGCGCCTCGACCATGTCGCGCACCTCTGCCTCCAGTGCACGGACCGTGCCCGTCATTCGCGTCTGCTGCGGGATCACGTTATGTGTATCCACATCCGAATGGAGCGCGCAGACCGACACGACGGCGGCATGCAGCGGGTCCACATTGCGGCTGGTGATGCTTTGCAGGCCCAGAATGATATGGGCCGCCGTGACGTTGGGGTCGATGGATTGATGAGGTGCTGCGGCATGCCCGCCCTTGCCCGTCACTGTGATATAGAACTCATCCGCACTGCCCATCAGCGCCCCGGATCGGATCGCAAATTGCCCCGTGGGCAGACCCGGCATGTTGTGCAGCCCATAGACCTCCTGCACGCCAAAGCGGTCCATCACGCCCTCATTCACCATCTCGCGGCCACCACCGCCACCCTCCTCGGCGGGTTGGAACAACAACACAGCGGTGCCGTCAAAATTGCGGGTTTCGGCCAGATACTGCGCCACCCCCAACAGGATCGAGGTGTGCCCGTCATGCCCGCAGGCGTGCATGGTGCCCGGATTGGTCGAGGCATAGTCGACGCCAGAGGCCTCAAGGATCGGCAGCGCGTCCATGTCCGCACGCAGACCAATGACGCGGCCCTTGGTGTCGGTGCGTCCCTTGATCACGGCAACCACACCCGTCTGCGCAATGCCGGTTTCAATCGCATCCACACCGATCTCGCGCAGTTTGTCCGCAACGAAGGCGGATGTCTGATGTTCGGCGAATCCCAGCTCGGGATGGGCATGCAGATGCCGCCGCCATCCGGTGATCTCGGCATGGGTTTCGGCCAGACGGTTCTTGATCGGCATGGGGTGTCCTTTCCGGATATCAGACAGAGGGGCCGATGCGCATCCGCGTCCCATCGGTAAAGCGGCTCAGACGGAACCGTGTCAGATCATGGCCCACCTCGCCCCCCGTGACCAGAGCGGCAAGCACCTTTCCCATGCCTGGGCCGATGCCAAAGCCGTGACCGCTCATGCCGGTGCCCACCGTCAGGCCAGGCAGGGCCACGACCCGGTCCACGACCGGAACGACATCGGGCATGGTGTCGATCATGCCCGCCCACGCCGCCTTGATCCGCACACGGCCAAGGTCGGGGAACAGAGCCGCGAAATCACGCGTCAGGTCGGCGACCTTCCTCGCATTGGGCTGGGGGTCAAGGATGCGCATCCGCTCGAACGGGCTTTGCGCGTCTTCGGACCATGTGCGCGGGGTGCCCCAGGCATCCGGGAACCCGTTGGGTGCGCCGGGCAGAAACCGGGTGCCGAATGGGTCGGCGCGCAGTTGCGCAAGGAATTTTGGTAAGGATCGGAACGCATCGGGGCCTATGAACAGCTCGTGAAAGCCCCCCGCCGCCAGAGAATAGCCCCCATCCGCACGAGGTCGAAACGCGATACCCTCATCTGCCGCGCCACCAGGATAGACCATCGGCAAGGGCGCGGTCGCGGCCACGGTGGCACGCACGGACAGTTGCGGCAGGACAACCCCGTGACGGCGCAGGAACAGGGATGACCACGCGCCCCCCGCCAGCACAACCTCGGGTGCGGCGATCCGGCCCTGTTCGGTGATCACACCAGCCACTTTGCCGTCCGCCATATCCAGCGCACGCACCGCACAGCTTTCGACAATCCGCACGCCCGCGCGCACCGCAACACCGGCCAGCGCAGGCACCGCCACCCAAGGTTCGGCGCGCATGTCGGATGCGGTATAAAGCGCGCCCGCATAACGGCGCGACATGCCCGGGATCAGCTCCACCACCTCAGCCGCCGACAACACCCGGCTGTCCACACCATGCGCCTGCGCATGAGGCAACCACGCCTCATATTCCGCCATCTTTTTGGGGGTGCGCGCCAGATAGGTCACACCGCCGGTGTGCAGACCGATATCGACATTGGTTTCACCTGCCAGCTCGCGCCACAATGCGTTGGACTCGACCATAATGCCCAATTCGTCCGGGTCGCGGCCCTGCTGCCGAATCCATCCCCAGTTGCGCGAGGATTGCTCGCCCGCGATCCGCCCCTTTTCCAGCAAGACAACGCGCAGGCCATCACGGGCCAGGAACAAGGCCGTGCACACACCAATTACACCGCCGCCGATCACGATCACATCGGCCTCGACAGGCTGCGGGCCACCCCATGTCACGGGGCTGTCACCATGGATTGCAAAGCGCATCAGCTAGCCCCATCAAGGGTCGGTGGGCGGGTGCCTTTTGGCCCCGGGCCAAAACAGACCGGTCCCGACCTCACGCCAGCCGCGCCACCAGATCGCGCATAAACGCGTGGCCCGCCTCGAACTGGGCCACGGTGATGAACTCATTGGGTTGATGGGCCTGCGCGATATCGCCGGGACCACAGACGACAGCGGAATAGCCTGCCGCCTGAAACTGCCCGGCTTCGGTGCCGTAGCTGACCACATGGCCCGCATTGTCACCCGTAATGGCGCGCACCAGACCTTCGGCCACGCCATCGGTCTCGGGCTGCAAGGGCGGCACATCAAAGCGGATATCGACCTCCACCCGCGTCTCGGGGCGGATCGCCTGCATCCCACGCTCGATCTCTGCCACATGGGAAAGATATGCCTCTTTCAGGGCGGTGGTGTCATCCCCGGGCACCGCGCGGAAATCCATCGAGAACCGGCAAGACTTGGCGGTGATATTATGGGCCGTACCGCCCTCGACCTGCCCCACATGCCACGTGGTACAGGGCGGGTCGAACATTGCCGCCAGCGGCGACGGGGTGGCGGCGAAATTCTCGGCATTGCGATGATTGGCAAAGTCGATGATCCTGGCCCCCTCAAGGATCGCGCTGACCCCGGTGTTCAGCAGCGAGGAATGGACCTCGAAGCCGATCACATGGGTGTCAAAGCCCTGCCCCCCCTTGTGGCCGGTGACCGCCTTCATCATCGACGGCTCGCCCACGATAACCGGGCCGCCCTTGGGCACAACGCCCTGCATCGCCTCGATCATGGGTGGCGCACCAAGGCAGCCAATCTCTTCATCGAAACTCAGGGCAAGCTGCATCGGCGTGGTGACGCCCGCATGATGCGCCTCGACCAGTGCCCAGATCGCAAGGGCGTCATAGCCTTTCATATCGCAGGTGCCGCGCCCGAAATACTTGCCATCGACTTGGGTCACGACAAAGGGGTCGGTGTCCCACGGCTGGCCATCCACAGGCACCACATCCGTGTGCCCCGACAGGACCACCGCGCCCTCGACCTCGGGGCCGACATGCGCAAACAGGGCCGCCTTGAGCTGATCGGGGTGGTAATATCTGTGGGCCGTGATCCCGTGATCACTCAGATAGCCCTCGACCCAGTCGACCAATGGCAGGTTCGTGTCGCGGCTGACGGTAGGAAAGCTGATCAGCTTGGTCATCAACTCCAGCGGGGTCAGTCGAGCACTCATATCGCTTCTCCGAAAAAAATGAGCGTGCAATCCTCGTCCGCGACGTGGAACTCGCGCTGCCCATATGGCTGATCAAACGGCGCGCGCACCCGGCCCTCGGGCAATGTGGCAAGGGTGGGCCGCATATCGGCATAGACCGCATCAAGGCCTTCAACATCGACATAGAACGATCCCTGACGATCCCTTACGCTCAGGTCCACAGTGCCGTCAACTTCGACCAGCCGAACAGCTACCGCATCGCGGCGTAGAAAGGCGTAGTTTTCAGCCTGAAATCCCAGCCCAAAGCCAAGCACGTTACGATAGAACCCGATCTGCCTGTCCATTGAGGTGCAGGGCACAAACGGGGTGATCTGGGTCAAATGTGCTATTTCCACCACCTCAATTGGCGTTCCTTGTGACATCCAAATAGATCAACCCAGCGACTATCGGTGCCGCCACAAGCAAGACCCGCGCTGAAATCCAAAAAGAACGCAACAGTCCGTTGATCCCACTAAGAAGGACCGCGTCAAACCCCAATAACCGTAACAATTTGCGAGCGGCCCGCATCAATATCCGCTGTCGGTGGTCAGTACGAAATGGCCCGGTTCGACCTCGTCATATTCCGAGGGGGCGGGCTGATAATCGACCGGATGAATAGGCGACGGGATCGGTTTGAAATTGAGGTCTTTCTCGGCCTTGCGCTGGCGCGGATCGGCAATGGGCACGGCCTTCATCAAGGCCTGGGTATAAGGATGCTGGGGGTTTTCAAAGACGCGCGCGCGTGGTCCCATTTCCACGATCCGGCCCAGATACATCACGCCCACATGGTGGCTGACACGTTCCACCACGGCCATGTCGTGACTGATAAACAGGAACGACAGCCCCATATCGGCCTGCAACTCCATCATCAGATTCAACACCTGGGCCTGCACCGACACATCCAGCGCCGACACCGCCTCGTCCGCGATAATCAGCTTGGGGTTCAGCGCGAGGGCGCGCGCGATCGCGACCCGCTGGCGCTGACCGCCCGACAACTCGTGGGGATAGCGACGCATGAAGCTGCGCGGCAACTCGACCCGGTCAAACAGCATCTCGACGCGTTTGCGCCCCTCATCACCCTTGAACATGCCGAAATTGTGCATCGGCTCGGCCACCTGATCGGCCAGCTGCATTTGGGGGTTCAGGGATGCAAACGGGTCCTGAAAGATCATCTGCATGTCGCGTCGCGCCTCGCGCAGACCTCGGTCATTCAGCTCCATCACGTCCACATCACCCAACATGATATGGCCCGCCTGCGGCTCCACCAGCCGCAGGATCGACCGCCCCGCCGAGGATTTGCCACAGCCCGACTCGCCCACAAGGCTGAGGGTCTGACCCTTGTTGATGGTAAAGGACAAATCCTCGACCGCATGCACATTAGCCACGAGACGGCGGAAAAAGCCGCCGCGCACCGGAAAGCGGGTGGTAAGCCCTGTGACCTTCAGCAGCGGCTCGTTGGTGCCGGAAATGGGGGCGATGGATTTTTGATCACGCCCCATCAACTTCATCGGTTCGGGGTACTGTGTGCCCTGCATCTCGCCCAGCTTGGGGACGGCGGCAAGCAGCGATTTGGTATAGGCATGTTGCGGGTTCTCGAAAATCTGTTCGACAGGCCCCTCTTCGACCTTGTTGCCCCGGAACATCACAACCACGCGGTCCGCCATCTGGGCAACCACCGCCATGTCATGCGTGATGAACATCACGGCTGTGCCCGTCTCGCGCTTGAGGCGGTCCATCAGGGCCAGAATTTCGGCCTGAATGGTCACGTCCAGCGCGGTCGTGGGTTCATCCGCGATCAGCAGGCGCGGCTCGCAAGCCAATGCCATCGCGATCACCACGCGCTGGCGCATGCCACCGGACAACTCGTGAGGGTATTGCTTGAGGCGGCGCTCGGGTTCGGGAATGCGCACCTGTTTCATCAGTTCCAGCGCGCGGGCTTCAGCCGCGGATTTGCTCAGGCCCTTGTGCAGGCGCACCCCTTCGGTCAGCTGTTTGCCAACTGTAAAGACGGGGTTCAGCGCGGTCATTGGTTCCTGAAAGATCATCCCGATTTCGTTGCCGCGGATGGTGCGCATCAACTCCTGTTCGGTGTCGGCCAGATCAACCGCGTCCGCATCCTTGCGATTAAAAATCAGGCGCCCCCCCGCGATCTTGCCCCCGCCAAATTCGACAAGGCGCATGAGCGAGAGCGAAGAGACCGATTTGCCCGATCCCGACTCACCCACGATGCAGACGGTTTCGCCCGGATTAACCTCGAACGAGACATCCTCGACACCCAGCACAGGGCCGTCCTTGGTCTGAAATTCGACCCGCAAACCCTGGATATTGGCAATTGGCGCGTGGCCCGGTTGATCAAGCATGCAGTATTTCCCCGGTTTTTGAGCCAGAACGGCCCAACAAGCCAAAGAGTGGGCGAAGGTCCGGGCACTGTCAAACATAAGACACCCGAAATTCCCGATTGACCGCACGCAAGGCTTGCATTTTCAGCAACTTCTGTTTCGATATGGCAATGCACTTGGGGGGCCGAGCGTAAAAACCACGGATAAACCGTGGGTTACCTGATGTCAGATGACGCGTGCCCCTCCGGTCTAAACCGACGTCCCGACCAACGGGGCGTATTTGATGTGCGGGCGCGCCCGCCGTCCAACAAGGAGTATGACATGACAATAAAAACCCTTCTCATGGGTGCAGTGGCAAGCGCCGCGCTTGCGCCGGCAGCCTTTGCCGAGCGCGGAGCCGACGGCGAAGTCAGCATCATCTATTGGCAAGCGCCTTCGATCCTGAACCCCTATCTGTCAGGCGGCACTAAGGATATTGAATCGGCTTCGCTCGTGCTTGAACCGCTGGCCCGCTATGACGAGACCGGCGTGATGGTCCCCTTCCTCGCCTCTGAAATCCCGACCGTAGGCAATGGCGGCGTCAGCGAAGACCTGACCTCCATCACATGGAAAATCGCCGAAGGCATGGTATGGTCTGACGGCACACCCGTCACATCCGCTGATGTGAAATTTACCGCCGACTACTGCATGCACCCCGAAGGCGGCTGCGCACAGGCGGCCTTCTTTGACGGTGTCGAAAACGTCGAGGCTGTGGATGACATGACCATCAAGGTCACCTTCAACCAGCCCAAACCCAACCCCTACGGCCCCTTTGTCGGCGGCCAGTCCCCGATCATTCAGGCTGCACAGTTCGCCGACTGCCTCGGGGCCAAGGCACCTGAATGCACCGAAGCGAACTTCAACCCCATCGGGACCGGCCCCTTTGTGGTCGATGATTTCCGTCCCAATGACGTGATCCAGTTCTCGGCCAACGACAACTACCGCGATCCGGCCAAACCTGCCTTTGCAAGCGTGACCTTCAAAGGTGGCGGTGATGCGGCAGCGGCGGGCCGTTCGGTGCTGGAAACCGGCGAATTCGACTATGCCTGGAACCTGCAACTGGCCCCCGACGTCATTGCGCGCATGGAAAGCGCGGGCAAGGGCAAGGCGATCGCAGGCTTCGGCCCGCTGGTCGAGCGGCTCGAGATGAACATGACCGATCCCTCGCCCAACCTGGCCGAAGGCGAGCGGTCAACCATCGCCCATCCGCACCCGATCCTGAGCGACATTCGCGTGCGCGAGGCGCTGTCCAAGGCCATCGACCGTGAACTGCTGGTCGAAGTGGGCTATGGTCAGGCAGGCAAGGTCACCTGTGACCTCGTCCCCGCGCCCGAAATGTTCGCCGGTGGCGACCAGCACTGCTATGCACAGGACCTCGAAGGTGCCAAGGCGCTCTTGGAAGAGGCCGGCTGGACCGACACCGACGGTGACGGCATCCGTGACAAGGACGGCATGAAGCTGGAACTGCTCTACCAGACCTCAACCAACGCCGTGCGTCAGGACTTCCAGGCCCTGATCAAACAGTGGTGGAGCGAGATCGGTGTTGAAACCGAGTTGCGCAACCTTGATGCGTCGGTGTTCTTCGGCGGTGACCCAGGTTCGCCCGACACGTTCCAGAAGTTCTATGCAGATGTGGAGATGTACGCCAACACCTTCAACGGCACGGATCCGCAGCAGTATCTGGCGCAGTACCGGTGCGGCAACGAACCCCGCCCCGCGTCGCAGTGGCAGGGTGAGAACATCAACCGCTTCTGTGATCCCGCCTATGACGCGCTGATCGATGAGCTGGCCCGCACAGGCGACATCGAAAAGCGCGCCGAAATCGCGATCAAGATGAACAACATGCTGACCAAGAACACCTATACCATCGTGCCGCTCGTGCACCGTGGGCGGGTGTCGGCCCATGCCAACTCACTTGGTGGCGTGAAGCTGAACGTCTGGGACAGCGAGCTGTGGAACGTGGCCGACTGGCACCGCGTCAAGTAACGACTTTGGGGTGGGCGACATCGCCCACCCTACCCTCTCGACCAATAATCAAGACCTCCGACAAAGGACTGGCTATATATGCTGACCTTCACAATCCGCCGGTTGATCCTGTCGATCCCGACGCTTTTGTTCATCAGCCTTGTTATTTTCCTGCTGCTGCAGCTCGCCCCCGGTGATCCGATGGCGCAGGTCCCACTGACCGTGCCCCCCGAGGTGAAGGAAAAGATGCGCGAGGCGCTTGGTCTTGGCCAGCCGATCCACATCCAGTACCTCAAGTGGATCATACAATTCTTCTGGATCGAACCGCAGGTGCTGGTGGATCACTGGTTTGGCACCTCCTTTGCCGAGGGCAAGCAGCGGGTGATCTCGTGGCAGACCCGCAGCCCCGTCATGGACATCGTGGTCCAGCGCATTCCGCAAACCCTGTGGGTGGTGGGCCTGTCCTACGTGGTAGGCATCCTGATCGCCCTGCCCATCGGCATCTATTCGGCCTACAGACAATATTCGGTGTTCGACCAAACGGGTACGTTCATCACGATGATCGGCTTTTCGATCCCGCCCTTCTTTACCGGCCCGCTGCTGATCGTGCTGTTCTCGGTCCAGCTTGGGTGGCTGCCCTCGATCTATGACACCACGCATGTCGTGACCGATTGGGAAAGCTTCAAGGTCCAGTTCATGCAGATGGTCATGCCCGTCATGGTGCTGGCCCTGCAAACCACGGCCCAACTCAGCCGCTACATGCGCTCCTCCATGCTGGACAACCTTGGCCAGGACTATGTGCGCACCGCCCGCGCCAAGGGGCTGAAAGAGGGCGTAGTCGTGATGGTGCACGTGTTGCGCAACTCGATGATCCCGGTGATCACCGTCATAGCACTTGGGGTCCCTGCGATCTTTGGCGGGGCGATCATCACTGAGAACGTGTTCAAGGTGAACGGGATCGGGCAGCTTTTGCTCACCGCGCTGTTTGCCAATGACATCCCAATGGTAATGACGCTGACCTTTATCTTCGCGATCCTGATCGTGCTCTTCAACCTGATTGCCGATGTGCTTTACGGCGTGCTCGACCCGAGGATCCGCTATGACTGATCACCCCATCCCCGCAGGTTCCGACCTTGAAATCGACACGCTGGCGGCCCTTCAGGACAAGGAACCGCCCAAAGAACCACGCAGCCAGTGGAAGGACGTGTGGGACCAGTTCAAACACCACAAAGGCGCGCTGTTTGGCGGCGGTTTCCTGATCTTTATCACGCTGGCGGTCCTGCTTGGACCCTACATCTGGACGCTGGACCCACAAAAGCTGGACATTCGAAACAAGGACATGCGCCCCATTTACACAGCACTCTGGGACAGCACGGCCAAGGTCGGTTGGGGCAACCCACTGGGCACCGACAATCTGGGGCGCGACATGCTTGCGAATCTGATCGCCGGTGGGCGGGCGTCCATGGCGGTGGGCTGGGCCGCCATGGTGCTGGCACTGGTGATCGGCACGCTTGTGGGCGTGGTATCAGGCTATTTCAAAAAGGCGGACTTCTGGCTGATGCGGTTCACCGATCTGGTGCTGTCCTTGCCGATCCTGCCGCTGCTGCTGGTGGCGGTGACACTGTTCCGCGAACCACTACGGGCCAATTTCGGCCCCGAAGGTGGCATGTTCATCCTGATCGTCTCGGTCATTGGGCTGACCAGTTGGATGCAGACCGCGCGGATCGTACGCGGCGACATTCTGGCGCTGAAAGAACGGGAATTCATCCTCGCCGCACGCTCAATCGGGACCACGTCCGGCGCGATCATCCGGCGGCATCTGCTGCCCAACGTGGTGTCGCCCATCATGGTGTCGGCCACCCTGGGACTCGCCACCGCAATCATCACCGAAAGCGCGCTGTCCTTTCTTGGCGTCGGCTTTCCGTCCGACTTTCCCACATGGGGCAAACTGCTGGCGGACTCCGTGCAACGGATGGAACAATACCCCGAACGGGTGATCCTGCCCGGCATCCTGATCTCGCTCACTGTGCTTGGAGTGAACTACCTCGGCGACGGTCTGCGCGACGCGCTCGATCCACGGATCAGAGGGCGATAGGGCGCGGCACGCCTGCCCCTTCCTTTCGCCAAAAATACCTGAATCCACGGATGCCCCACACAGCACGATAGCGATAGGGTACGAAGGGTCGGCGGGTGGGTGCATTTCGGCAAAGCCGGAACAGACCAGCCCGCCGACGCTATTTCTCGACCGAGCGGCGCAATCGGCGCACCAGCCACCAGACCCCCAGAACCACCGGCACGGTGACCAGCGCCGTCAGCAGGTTCTTGGACAGACCCGTCGGCCCCTCCAGCGGATATAACAGGTAACCCGCCAGCGAGACCGCGTAATAGCTGATGGCCACAACAGACAGACCCTCAACCGTGCGCTGCAACCGCAGCTGCAAGTCCGACCGCTTGTCCATGCTCTCAAGCAAGGCCTGGTTCTGCGCCGAGCGTTCCACATCTACCCGCGTGCGCAACAGGTTGGCGGCGCGCACGCCGCGCGCACTCATGGCCTCCAACCGATCCTGCGCTGACCGGACCGTGCGCATCGCGGGCTGATAACGGCGCACCATGAACTCCCGAAACGTCTGGCGACCCTCAAACCGGTCCTCGCGCAGGGCGGCAATCCGCTCGTTCACAATCGCCTCATAGGCCCAAGTGGCCCCGAAGCGGAACGAGGATTGTGCGGACACCGTTTCCAACTCGGCCGAGATCGCAAGGAGTGCCTGCAAGGTTTCCTCGGCGCGTGATCCTTCGACCGACATGCTTTCCACCAACTCGGTCACGCGCGTATCCAGCGCGCCCAATTGCGCGCCCAGACTGCGCACACGGGCAAAGCCCAGCATCGACATGGATTTGTAGGTTTCGATCTCGCACAGGCGCTGCACGATGCGGCCCACACGGCGCTGACCTGTTCCTTCGGAGGTGAACACGGCAAAGCGCATATGCCCGTTCTGATCGATGCGGAAATCTCCTGCCATCACCGCCGCATCCTCGAGCACCGAACTTACCGCAAGGCTTTCGGGCACAAACCACTCGCGCAGGCGTGCGCGCATCGTTTCTGCCTCCATCCGGGGCTCCACCCGCACCAGAATCGAGGTCACGCGCTGACCCGGCGCGTCTACCAGCCAATCCTCGGGGAACGGATCAAAGGCGCGCGGATCAAAGGCGCGCTCCTCCACCCCATCGGAAAAGATGGTGTAGGTCACGAATTCAGTGTGCTGTTCCCATTTCAGCCAATAGCGCCCGATCTGCCCGTAATAGTGGGTCGCACCGGGTTGGGGATGCGCAACACCGTGGCGATCCAGCAGCTTGTGGAGGTGATCCAGATCCGCAGCGCGATCCCGGCTGGCCGCCATCTCAGGCTGCTTGAAGGCCACATAGGCCGCCGCACATGGCGCATGCATCGACGGAAACGGGCGGGCATGCAGCTCGTTGGCCAATTGATAGCGCAAAGGGTGATCTTCGACGGGTGCCATGTCTGCTCCAAGCCTGTTCGGCTTAGACCTAGCTTGAAGCGGGTTTAAATCCAACTCTTTTTATGTCTACTTTCAATATGTTAACGGGGTACAATTGTATACTGACCCCTCACAATCCCCACAGATGTGGTGTGTTACGGGGTCTCTGGGGTCCGCGCTGCATGCGCCACAAGACGCTGCGCCCGCTCTTTGATCTTGGGAAATTCCCATTCGGGATGCGATTGCGCGAGCCCGGTCAGGGCACGCATCACAAGCTTGGGATGCCCCTTTGACAGCCCCGCCCGCAGGCTTTGCCGCGCGCCCATTTCACAGCGTTCCCCCGCGCGGACCATGGCGCGAAACGAGGTCGCCGTCAGTGTGCCGTCAAAGGCCGCCTCCAGCACGTCGTTCATGCGCCCTGTCTTGCTCAGGATCGGCCCAGAGTGATGCAAGCTCCACGGCAGCCGCAACTCGACCAGATTAGACGGATCAAGCCGCGCAACATGCGCCGCGTCAGGGCCAAAATGCGGATCAAACAGCACATAGACCACCGATGCTGCCCGCGCGCCGTCAACCCCATCAAGGTAAGGCCCAGACCACTTCCCCCGCTCGAACCCTGCATCATATCGCGTCTCGAACGGCACCACGCCTGGGTCCAGATGTGTTTGCGGCACCATCGCAACCACACGGGCACCCGGCGCGGCCTGCGCAAATGTCAGCGCGCCATAGCCCCCCATCGAACTGCCATAGAATATAACCTCGTCGAACTTTTCAAAGAAGGCATCGTCGCGCAGCCTGTCAAAGAAGGCCCAGACATCCGCATGGCGAAACCAATCATCCGGGCTTGCCATCATCAGCCCCAGATGCGAGGCCCCCATGCGGTCCACGAAATTGGCCCCCCAGGGGAAGTGCGGGCGCGGGGCGGCCCGGCTCATCACGTTGTCAAACGACACCACCAGCCGCTTGGTCGAGCGGGGGAAATACATCGCGACATGGCGTGCCATGGCGTGCACAAAGCCGTCCGGCTCTGTCGCCTTGGCTGCGATGCGATGTCGGTGCTTGATCCTCATAAGGGTTTTGTTTGGCATCTGGCGCGCATGGGGCAAGACGTGGGGCGGGCCATGCGCTGTTTTCTCGGTAAATGTTGCGCAACAGACTCAGCGAATGGCGCCCCGAAGGCCGCCATCCCTGAGACGCCACTGCGCCAATGCTATGCGAGCATCAGAGCTGCGTCAGTCAATGAGAGGCAGCAGTGTGTCGATGGACGCCTTTGCATCGCCATAGAACATCCGCGTGTTGTCCTTGAAGAACAGCGGGTTCTCGATGCCCGAGTATCCCGTCCCCTGCCCGCGCTTGGACACAAAGACCTGTTTGGCCTTCCAGCATTCCAGCACCGGCATGCCCGCGATGGGCGAGTTCGGATCGTCTTGGGCCGCCGGGTTCACGATGTCATTGGAGCCGATCACGATGGCCACATCCGTATCCGGGAAGTCATCGTTGATCTCGTCCATTTCCAGCACGATGTCGTAAGGCACCTTGGCCTCGGCCAAGAGCACATTCATGTGCCCCGGCAGACGCCCCGCCACGGGGTGGATCGCAAAGCGCACGGTCTTGCCCTTGGCGCGCAGCTTGCGCGTCAACTCGGCCACGCCCTGCTGCGCCTGCGCCACGGCCATGCCGTAACCGGGGATGATGACGATACTGTCAGCCTCATTCAGCGCCGTTGCAACCCCATCCGCGTCGATGGCAATCTGTTCACCCTCGACCGCCATCTGCTCGCCCGCGGGGCCGCCAAAACCACCCAGAATAACCGACACAAAGGACCGGTTCATCGCCTTGCACATGATGTAGGACAGGATTGCGCCGCTCGAGCCGACCAGCGCACCCACCACGATCAGCAGGTCATTGCCAAGGCTGAAGCCAATGGCTGCCGCCGCCCACCCCGAATAGGAGTTCAGCATCGACACAACCACAGGCATGTCCGCCCCGCCGATCCCCATGATCAGGTGATAGCCGATGAACAGCCCCAACAGCGTCAACAAAACCAGCGTGAACGTCCCGCCGGACCCGAGATACATGAAGGTCAACAAAAGCGACAGACCCGCCGCCCCGGCGTTCAGGTAGTGCCCGCCCGGCAGCTTCTGCGCGCTGGTGTCCACCTGGAACGGCAACAGCGAGGACCCGCCCGCCAGTTTGGCATAGGCGATCACCGACCCGGTGAATGTCACCGCGCCAATCCAGATGCCCAGCACCAGTTCGACGCGTAGAATGCCGATCTCGACGCCCGACTTCTTGGCAATCAACTGGCCAAAGACGGACAACCCCTCATAGGCTTCCTTGGGCAGCCCGACCACGGTCAGCCCGTCCTCGGCCACCGCGCCCAGCACCAGCCCCTCGGCCTGATAGATCCCGTCGATATAGTTGATCATCAGATCCGCGTTGAAGCCGACGAACACCGCCGCCAGACCGACAAGCGAGTGCATGATGGCCACGAGTTCGGGCATCTGCGTCATCTCGACCTTGGTGGCGAGCTGATAGCCCACCGCCGCGCCGCCCCCGATCAGGACCAGCGATGCGAACCACAGACCCGAACCCGGACCGATGAGCGTGGCAAGAACCGCGATGGCCATGCCCGCGATGCCGTACCACACGGCACGCTTTGCGCTTTCCTGGCCCGACAGACCGCCAAGTGACAGGATGAACAGAATGGCCGCGACAACATAGGCCGCAATGGTGAATGCGTTTTCCATGAAGTGCGCCCCCTCAGGATTTCTGGAACATGGCGAGCATGCGCCGGGTGACGAGGAAGCCGCCAAAGATGTTGATGGCGGCCATGAAGATACCGAGCCCCCCAAGCAGCGTGATCAAAGCGCTGGTCGATCCGATCTGAATCAGCGCGCCCAGGATAATGATGCTTGAGATCGCGTTGGTCACCGCCATCAGCGGCGTATGCAGCGAATGCGCCACGTTCCAGATCACCTGGAAACCGATGAACACCGACAAAACGAACACGATAAAGTGCTGCATGAAGCTGGCCGGCATGCCGGGGATCATCCCGATGCCAAGGACGACAGCCGCGCCTACGGCCAGCAGAATGACCTGGTTCTTGGTCTGGGCCTGAAAGGCAGCCGTCTCGGCGGCACGTTTTTCCTCGGGCGTCAGGTCCTTGGGCGCTTCCTTTTTCGGAGCAGCAGCGATGGCGGCCACCTTGGGGGGCGGCGGCGGGAATGTGACCTCGCTTGCATGGGCGATGGTTGCCCCCCGGATCACGTCATCTTCCATGTTGTGATTGATAACGCCGTCTTTTTCGGGCGTCAGGTCCGTCATCAGGTGGCGGATGTTGGTCGCATAAAGCGACGAGGACTGGGTCGCCATCCGGCTCGGGAAGTCGGTGTAGCCGATGATGGTGACGCCATTGTCGGTCACGATCTTTTCGTCCATGACCGTCAGCTTGCAGTTACCACCCTTTTCGGCGGCAAGGTCGACGATGACCGACCCGGGCTTCATGGCCGCGACCATGTCCTCGGTCCACAACTCGGGGGCTTCGCGGTTGGGGATCAGGGCGGTGGTGATCACGATATCGACCTCGGGGGCCAATTCGCGGAACTTGGCCAGTTGGGCCTCGCGGAACTCGGGGGACGAGACGGAGGCGTATCCGCCCGTGGCGGCCCCGTCAGTCTGTTCTTCCTCAAAATCGAGGTAGACGAACTCGGCCCCCATCGATTCGACCTGTTCGGCCACTTCGGGACGCACATCGAACGCATATGTGATCGCGCCAAGCGATGTGGACGTGCCGATGGCGGCCAGTCCGGCCACACCCGCACCGACAACCAGCACCTTGGCCGGGGGCACCTTGCCCGCAGCAGTGATTTGCCCGGTAAAGAAGCGGCCGAAGTTGTTGCCCGCCTCGATTACCGCACGGTAGCCCGCGATATTGGCCATGGACGACAGCGCATCCATTTTCTGAGCGCGGCTGATGCGGGGGATCATCTCCATCGCCACCACGGTCGCGCCTTTCTTGGCGGCGCTTGCCATCTTGGCTTCGTCTGCCACGGGGCTGAAGAACGAAATCAGGGTCTGCCCTTCGCGCAGCCGTTTCATTTCGGTCGCATCGGGGGCGCGCACCTTGGCCAACACATCCGCAGCCTTCCACAGGGCGGCAGCGGTCTTGACCACCTCGACGCCCGCAGCCTTGTAATCGGCATCCAGAAATCCTGCCTCCTCGCCCGCGCCCGTCTCGACCACACAGGTGTGGCCCAGCTTTTGCAGTGCGGCGGCGCTATCAGGGGTCATCGCGACCCGACGCTCTCCGGCATAGGTTTCTTTTGGTGTTCCAATCTTCATGGCGCGCATTCCCCCATGTTTAATGCAAATATGTCTTGGTCTGGCCGTCAGGCGATATGGTGCAGCAGATAGGGGTGTCCACTATCGATCCCCGCAACGAGATACAAGCGCGGCCCCAACGTCATCCACGAAAGAATCGAAAAGATTTAAACCCATCTGCGCACTTTCTGTTCGTAGCACGCAAATTCGGCGCGGAAGACACGGCGCATCCGGCTTTCTTCGGAGATAATGAAATGCCGCTCGATCCACCATATGAAGATCGGAACCAGGACCAGCGATGGCACTGCGTCAAAGCGCAGGATCAGGCCTGTCAGGATCAAGGCATCCCCCAGGTAGATCGGATTGCGGCTGCGCCCGAACACTCCGTTGCTGATCAGCGTCGCCGGGGTTTGATGGGGAATAATGGTTGTGCGGGCGCGGGCAAAGGCCACCGCCGCCAGTGCAATCAGCACGACACCGGCCCCGATCAGCAACCCAGACAACAACTCGGTCACAGGGTGCGCCATGCTGAGGCCCATGGGCGCGTATTCGGACTGCGCCCAGGCCGCCGCAATCGCAAGGATCAGCCAGACTGGAGGTATGTCGATCATTTTGAACATCCGCCCGCCTCTTTCTCAGGACCTTCCCGATCAAGGTTGATCCAATCGCCGCGTCCACGCAAGCTGGGTACAACGAATTGTGAAAGGACCACCGGATGGACGACATGTTGAACGGCAAGCACGCATTGGTCACCGGCGGAGGGACTGGTATTGGGCTGGCCATTGCCTGCGCCCTTGCAGCCAAGGGGGCACAGGTCACGATCACAGGACGGCGCCAATCCGTGCTGGACGGGGTCGCTGGCGACGGGCTGTTCGGCGCGGCGATGGATGTACGCGACGAGGGGGCAGTTCGCGATGTGATCGCAGCGTCCGTGAAGGCACGCGGCCCCATTCAGATCTGTGTGCCGAATGCGGGCATCGCCGAGGGGCGCAGCCTGCACAAGACCGATATGGCATTCTGGCGCAACATGATGGCAACCAACCTTGATGGCGCTTTTCTGACGATCCGCGAATGCCTGACATCCATGCGCGAGACCGATTGGGGCCGGGTGATAGCCGTCTCGTCCATTGCGGGCCTGCGCGGCCTGCCCGGCGCGCCCGCCTATGCAGCCTCAAAACACGGTCTGATCGGGATGATCCGCAGCTTGAGCGAGGATTATCTGGGGTCGCCCTATACGTTCAACGCACTTTGTCCGGGCTATGTGGACACGCCTATCGTGGATCGCAATCAAGAGGCCATTGCCGCGCGCACCGGCATGAGTACCGAGGATGCGCGTGATGTCATGGTCAAGGCCAATCGGCACAAGCGCCTGCTTGAGGTCGAGGAGGTGGCGGCCGCCGCGCTTTGGCTGGTCGGACCGGGATCGCAAAGCATCAACGGGCAGAGCATCCAGATTTCGGGGGGTCAAACGGTGTAGGGGGGCGGAGGACACCTCCGCCTTACGAGGCGAGCGGCGGTTTGCTGTAAGGCGCACGTGTCGTGCGCCCGATGGGGGCATATCCAGCCCCGACGGTTTCGAAGGGCGCAACCGTGCCTTGCGCCAGCGCGCGATGGATCGACGAATAGGGCCAGTGCTCGGGCCTGTTCACCAGTCCTGCCTGTACGGGAGCGGTAAAGATCATATGGCGGTGCAGCGCCAGATCCTCGCCGTCCCGAATGCGGTGTTCCCAAAACCGGCGCTGCCACAGCCCCTTCTCGCCCGGGCGCAAGCGCTGGTCCGACACATCCTCGGGTGCGGGCACAGCGCGGGAAAACAGGCTTTTGATCATCCGCCAGCGGCGCGAAAAATCGGCATCACCCGGGGGCAAGGTCCACAAACAGTAGATCACATCCGGCAACACGACGATCTCGTCTATCTGAAACGGTTGGGCAAGATGCGCTTTACGCATCACCCCGCGCAGCACATCCACGTGGCGCACAAACAGATCATCCCCCCGGCGGGCCGCCCGTACCGTAAAGAAATAGGTATGATCAGGCAGCTTTGAACGGATGTAGCGAGGCATGCTGCCACGCTAGACCTACTTTGGTTAAGGCAGGCTTAACGCCCCTCAGGCGCTGCGCAGCGCAGGGCGCGCGCGGCCCCCGTCGGCCCAGTCACGGCAGGCCGCACCAAACGCCTCGAACAGGGGGCGCGACACCGGATCGGCCTGCGCATTCCATTCCGGATGCCACTGCACCGACAGGCTGAACCCCGGCGCGCCTTCGATATAAATTGCTTCGGGTGTGCCATCGGGCGCATGCCCGTCCACGACCACACGCGGCCCCGCCTTTTTAATCCCTTGCCCGTGCAGCGTGTTGGTGGGCACGGATTGCGCGCCCATCAGCTGGTGGAACACACCGCCCTCGGTAAAGGTCACGTCGTGACGCAGGGCAAACTTTTCCTCCAGCGTGCCATCCGGGGGCATGCGGTGGTTGGTGCGCCCCGGCAGGTCCCGGATTTCGGGATAGAGGGAGCCACCCATGGCCACATTGACCTCCTGAAAGCCGCGACAGATCCCAAGCAAGGGCTGGCCACGCTCCACCAGGGCGCGAATCAATGGCAAGGTCACACCGTCCCGCTTACGATCAAACGCGCCGTGGGCCTCGGTCGGTTCTTCGCCGTATTCTTCGGGGTGGACGTTGGCGCGCCCGCCGGTGAACACAAAGCCCGCGCAATGGGCCAGCAGGTCTTCGATACGGACCTTGTCCGGCTCGGCGGGCACCAGCAATGGCAGTCCCTCAGCCACATCCGCCACAGCAGATATATTGATCAGGCCTGCCGCCTGCACCTCGTATTCATCGTTGATCAGGTGGTGGTTGGAAATGATACCGATGATGGGACGGGCCATGGAATCCTCAGTCAACTGCAAGCGTTGCGGCCGTTATAGGACGCAGGCCACAAAACGCATAGAGGGGCCCGCGCGCAGATGACTGTGCGCAGACCCGCAGAGCGATATGGCCTAAATCTCAGCCGAAAGGGACGCCGCCTCGATCCCCGCCACGGCAGCTATGGCATCATTGTCGGAGGTATCGCCCGTCACGCCGACCGCGCCGATCACGGCTCCCTTCCTGTCGCGCATCAACACGCCCCCCGGCACAGGCACGACCTGCCCCCCAAAAAGCCCGTTCACCGCATCCATGAAATAGGCCTGCTGTTCGGCTCGCGCCATCTGCGCCGTGCCTGCCATGCCCAGCATTACCGCGCCATAGGCCTTGCCGTGGGCAATCGCAAAGCGCCCCGGCGCGGCCCCGTCTTCACGCTCGAACGCCTGCACATGGCCGCCCGCATCCAGCACCACAACCGACAGCGGTTTCAGCTCCATCTCGCGGCCCTTCTCAAGCGCCTTGCGAATGATCGTACGCGCCTTGCGCAGTGAAATTGTCATCTCGTCTCTCCTCATGCGGGGCCGTCTGCCCCTTCTTCGTTCCAAAAAGTCGTGCGCAGCGCAAAGGGCCGTTTCCTCGCGCCTGTCGCCCTACACGTGCGGCTCAGCCCGCTTTGTATTCCAGCCGACGGGCGTGCAAGACGGGCTCGGTATAGCCCGAGGGCTGCACCCGCCCCTTCAAGACCAGATCGCAAGCGGCCTGAAACGCAACCCCGTCATAACCCGGAGCCATGGCCGTATAGGTCGGATCGCCCTCATTCTGGCGATCCACCACAGCCGCCATTTTCTTGAGCGCGGCCAGGACCTGATCCTCGCTCACCACACCGTGGTGCAGCCAGTTCGCCATGCCTTGCGCCGAAATGCGGCAGGTCGCGCGGTCTTCCATCAGGCCGACATCATTGATGTCCGGCACTTTGGAACAGCCCACCCCCTGATCAATCCAACGCACCACATAGCCAAGGATGCCTTGGGCGTTGTTCTCCATCTCGCGCGCGATTTCATCGTCCGAGAAGTTACGGCCCACAGCCACCGGAATGGTCAGCAAATCCGCCAGCGTGCCACGGGCACCACCCGCTTCGATCTCGTCCTGACGGGCCAGCACATCCACGCTGTGATAGTGGGTCGCATGCAGGGTGGCTGCGGTTGGCGAGGGCACCCACGCACAGGTCGCGCCCGCTTGGGGGTGGCCCACCTTGGCCTCCAGCATCTCGGCCATAAGGTCAGGCATGGCCCACATGCCCTTGCCGATCTGCGCACGCCCCTTCAGACCGCAGGCGAGGCCAATGTCCACATTGCGATCCTCATAGGACGAAATCCACGCAGCCCCCTTCATCTCGCCCTTGGGGATCATGGGTCCTGCTTCCATCGAGGTGTGGATTTCATCGCCCGTACGATCAAGGAAGCCCGTGTTGATGAAGGCCACGCGCGATTTGGCGGCGCGGATACATTCCTTGAGGTTGGCAGAGGTGCGCCGCTCCTCGTCCATAATGCCCAGCTTGACCGTGTTGGCGGGCAGGCCCAGCACCTTTTCCACGCGGGTGAAAATTTCGTCCGCAAAGGCGACTTCGGCAGGCCCGTGCATCTTGGGTTTCACCACGTAGACCGATCCGGCAACCGAGTTGCGTGGCCCGTCGGTCTTGGCCAGATCGTGCATCGCAATCAGGGTGGTGATCATCGCATCCATCAGCCCCTCGCCGACCTCGTTGCCGTCGCGGTCATGGATCGCAGGGTTGGTCATCAGGTGGCCGACATTGCGGATCAACATCAGGCTGCGGCACTTGATCGGCAGATCGCTGCCATCGGGGGCGGTGTAGGTGAAATCCCCGTACATCCGCCGTGTGACGGACGCGCCGCCCTTTTCAAAGGTCTCGGACAGATCGCCCTTCATCAGGCCCAACCAATTGGAATAGGCGAGCACTTTGTCCTCGGCATCCACAGCCGCCACACTGTCTTCGCAATCCATGATGGTGGACAAAGCAGCCTCAAGATTGACGGTCGCGATACCTGCGGCATCCGTGGCCCCGATCTCGTGGTTCGGATTGACGAGAATCTCGATGCCAAGGCCATTGTTCCTGAACAGGAAATGCGTCCATTCATCGCCACCCGCATGGCCTGCATATTGGGCGGGATCAGCCAGCGTGACTGTCTGCCCACCAGCCTTGATCACCAACGCGTGCCCGTCGACGCCAAGATGATCGACTTCCGCCCACTTGGCCCCGTTCAGCGGAACCGCGCTGTCCAAAAAGCCCTTGGCCCACGCAACGACGCGGGCGCCGCGGTCCTTGTCATAGCCCTTGCCGCTTGGCAGATCGCCCAGCGCATCCGTGCCATAAAGCGCGTCATAAAGACTACCCCAGCGCGCATTGGCCGCATTCAGCGCAAAACGCGCATTGGTGATCGGCACGACAAGCTGTGCACCGGGTGTGTGGGCAATTTCAGGGTCGACATTCTGCGTCTCGATTTCGAAATCGGGGCCTTCGGGTACCAAATACCCGATCTCGCGCAGGAACGCCTCGTAGGCGGTGGCGTCATGGGGGCCGCTGCGGTGGGCGACGTGCCAGGCATCAATCTTGGCCTGCATCGTTTCCCGCGTTTCCAGCAAGGCACGGTTCTTGGGGGCAAGATCGTGGACAATGGCCGAAAACCCGGCCCAGAAGTCTGCCGACCCGACACCTGTGCCCGGCAATGCCTGACTTTCAACAAATTGGGCCAATACCTCGGCAACGGTCAAATCGGCGCGTTCTACGTATGTTGTCATGGTCGGATCTCCTGACTTCGGATTCTGGCGTTGCCCGAGACTTAGAGAAAAAGTTTCCTATCGTAAACAACATTGGTCATATAATTTTACCAAAACCTCCACACACCAGCACAATAGGCAGTTTTTCACGTCCTGGAGGCCCGGCGACACCGCTCCGAACAGTATTTGACCTCGTCCCAGACCTTTGCCCACTTCTTGCGCCATGTGAACGGACGCGCGCAGATCAGGCACATCTTTTGCGGCAACTCCGATGTCTTCCGCATCCTGGCCATACTCAAAGGACCCCTCTGATTGCACCGCGTCGGTCCGTGCCCAACCCGCTTGATCACATCAAAACTCCGGCGTCGCCAAAACAGGCAACACCGGATCAATCACTTCTACGCCAAACTGGTGTTGCCATCACAGTTTTCAACCATCAGGCCCGCAGCATCTACGCCGCCCATAACGGTCGCAAGCACCAAGGCGCGTCCACAGCTTGACTGCGTGCGACGTCATCTGCCCGCCCCCCACGAATGCCGAAACGTCAATCAGAACAAATGCCATTGCAATCACCGCACAGCCAATGCCCCGCAAAGACAGGCGGGCGTTCGCTGCCCGCTTTTCAAGCCCTGTGCCAGACGCTGACAAGGTGGATCCATCCGGCAACTGCAGCGGCGGGTGACCTTGAAGCCCCGGCATCATGGGCCTAACCTCTTGTCATCCGGTTTGGTTCCATGAAAAGGCGATACATGATGCGCGACGCGGCCCCTCAGACGATCTATCTCGCCAATTATACCCCGTTCGGCTTCACCGTCGAAGAGGTGCATCTGACCTTTGATCTGGCCCCATCAGCAACCCGCGTCACCTCGCGCATCCGCTTTGCGCCCAACCCGGATGCAACGAACAACGCATTCTTTCTGCACGGCGAGAACCTGTCGCTGATCTCTGCCAAGATCGACGGAGAAGCCGTGACCCCAACCCTGACGGCGGAGGGGCTGAGTTGCGACGTGCCCAACATGCCGTTTCTGTGGGAGGCGGAGGTCCAGATCGACCCCATCGCCAACACAGCCCTCGAAGGACTGTACCAATCAAACGGCATGTACTGCACCCAATGCGAGGCCGAGGGGTTTCGCAAGATCACCTACTACCCCGACCGCCCCGATGTCATGTCCACGTTCACGGTGCGCATCAACGGGCCCCACGCAACATTGCTGTCCAACGGAAACCCGGTCGCGTCGGGGGATGGGTGGGCCGAGTGGCATGACCCATGGCCCAAACCAGCCTATCTGTTCGCGCTTGTGGCAGGCGAATTGGTCGCCCACCGCGATACATTCACCACGTCCGAGGGGCGGCACGTGGACCTCGCCCTTTATGTCCGCCCCGGCGACGAGGGCAAATGCGCCTTCGGGATGGAGGCGCTCAAGGCGTCAATGACTTGGGACGAAGAGGTTTATGGGCGGGCCTATGACTTGGACGTGTTCAACATCGTGGCCGTGGACGATTTCAACATGGGCGCGATGGAAAACAAGGGGCTGAACGTCTTCAACGCCTCCGCAGTCCTTGCCAGCCCCGAAACCTCGACTGACATGAATTTCGAACGGATCGAGGCGATCATCGCGCATGAGTATTTCCACAACTGGACCGGTAACCGGATCACCTGTCGCGACTGGTTCCAGCTGTGCCTCAAGGAAGGGCTGACCGTGTTCCGCGACAGCCAGTTTACGGCTGACATGCGTTCTGAACCCGTCAAACGCATCTCGGACGTGATCGACCTGCGGGGCCGCCAATTCCCCGAGGATCAAGGGCCCCTCGCCCACCCTGTCCGCCCCGAAAGCTTTCAGGAAATCAACAACTTCTATACGGCGACAGTCTATGAAAAAGGGGCCGAGGTCATCCGCATGCTGAAAACGCTTGTCGGCGATGCAGCCTATGCCAAGGCCCTCGACCTTTATTTCGAACGCCATGACGGTCAGGCCTGCACCATCGAAGACTGGCTGGCGGTGTTCACGGACGCAACAGGACGCGATCTCACCCAATTCAAACGGTGGTATTCGCAGGCTGGTACGCCGCGCGTCGCTGTCTCTGAAAACTATGAGGACGGCACCTACACCCTCACCTTTGCGCAATCCACACCGCCCTCGGCGACCACCGCCGATCCGCAACCCCAAGTGATCCCGCTGGCGGTCGGATTGCTGACCCCCGATGGGTCCGAGGCGATGGGCACGCAGGTCCTCGAACTGACCCAAGCCAGCCAGACGTTTTCATTCCCCGGGCAGGCGGCCAAACCGATTCCCTCGATCCTGCGCGGGTTTTCGGCCCCCATCGTGCTGGATCACGACGCCGATCACGCCTTTCTGCTGGCCCATGACACGGACCCCTTCACCAGATGGGAGGCCGCGCGCAACCTCGCCCGCACCTCGCTGATGAACACGCTGACCAAGGGAACAGGACCTGATACCGCGTGGCTCAACGGGATCGCCAAAGTGCTGCTTGACGACGGTCTCGATCCGGCCTATCGCGCGCTGATGCTGGGCCTTCCCGGGCAATCCGAACTCGCTGCCGATCTGCACCGCGACGGGCACATCCCCGACCCCGACACGATCTGGACGGCGGTGACCAACCTCAAACAGGCGCTCTCGGATCAGATGCGCGACGACCTTGCGGGGCTGTACGCAGCACAACAGGTGCCGCCCCCCTACCGCCCCGACGCCACACAAGCCGGCAAACGCGCCCTGGGCAACGCGATACTGTCGCTGATCACCCGGCAGGATGGCGGGGACACTGCACAGGCGCAATATGACGCGGCCGACAACATGACCCAGCAACTCGCCGCACTGGCCAACCTGATCCGCGCAGGCCGGGGGGACGCGGCGCTGGCCACATTCGAAGCGCAGTGGAAAGACGACCGGCTGGTGATGGACAAGTGGTTCGGCCTGCAAGTGACCGAGGCCAAACCCGACGATGCCGCCGACACCGCCAAGGCGCTGACACGGCATGCCGATTTCAACTGGAAAAACCCCAACCGGTTCCGCGCCACGCTCGGCGCGCTGGCCGGACACCACGCAGGGTTCCACGCCAAGGATGGGTCGGGCTACAGGCTTCTGGCGGACTGGCTGATCCAGCTGGACCCGCTCAATCCACAAACCACCGCGCGGATGTGCGCCGCGTTCCAGACATGGCGGCGCTATGACGCGATCCGCCAATCAATGATCAGCAAGGAACTTGACCGGATCGCAAGCACACCCAACCTCAGCCGCGACACCACCGAAATGATCACCCGGATTCGCGAAGCATGACCACCTGCCCTTCTTTTGACCAAAAATACCGCGGGGGTGAGCGCGCATGCGCGAGGGGGCTGGCCCCCTTGACCCGCCCGCCGCAGGCGAAACCCGCCTGATGCCTGATACCGCGACAGTCCCCCCGAAACGGCGCGCCAAGACCGTGCCGCACCCTTTGAGCTGCCTCGACACCCCGGAACCACTCGGCGCACGGTTCACCCCGACCCCACCCTCAACTGACAAAAGGCCCAGCCTATGACCCAACGCCCCATTTGCCTTATCACAGGTGCCTCCGCCGGAATCGGAGCCGCCTGCGCCAGGCTGGCCGCCCCCGACTACGATCTGGTCCTGAACTACCGCACCGATACGAACGGTGCCAGGGCGGTACAGGCCGAGGCCGAAGCCGCAGGGGCCAAAGCGGTGCTGGCACAAGGGGATGTGTCAAACCCCGACAATATCGCGGCCATCTTCAAAACACTCGACGACACGTTCGGACGGCTCGACACGTTGATCAACAACGCGGGGATCGTGGCGCAATCGGCCAGACTGACGGACATGACACACGCGCGGCTCACGCAGATGATGAACGTGAACGTCATCGGGGCGATGCTGGTGGCTAAGGAAGCTGTTTTACGGATGCGAAACACGGGCGGGGCCATCATCAACGTCTCCTCCGCCGCCGCACGGCTCGGATCGGCAAACCAGTATATCGACTACGCCGCCTCCAAAGCGGCGATCGACACCTTCACCAAGGGGCTCTCGGACGAGGTCGCAGCGGACGGTATCCGGGTGATGTCGGTCCGTCCCGGCCTGATCGATACAGGGCTGCACGCCAAGGGGGGCGAACCAGGCCGCGCCCAAAAGCTGGCCCATATGGTGCCCATGAAACGCGAAGGCTCCGCCGAAGAGGTCGCGCGCGCCATCCTTTGGCTGGCCTCGGATCAGGCCAGCTATGTGACAGGCTCCACCCTTGATGTGACCGGCGGGCGTTAGGCGGCATGACGCCCTACCGATACGAAACCACGGGGCGCAACCGACGCACGCTGATGACGGTGCTTGGGGTGTGGGGCGCGATCCTGCTGGCCATCGCCTATCTGGACGCGGCACTCTGGCTGATGGCGCTGATCGCACTGGCAACGGCCCCTGCCCTATATGACCTGTTCTCGGGGCGACGGGCGGGCCTGTCACTGGAAACCGAGGGGCTGCGCTGGTTTGCGGGGCGGCAAACCGGCGACATTATCTGGGACAAGATCAGCCACATCCGGCTCGACACCCGGCTCGACTTTTCGGTACGGGCCAGTGCGGTGCTGACCTCCGGGCGCAAGGTCCGTATCCCGCTTGAGGCCACGCCCCCCTCAGATACATTCGAGGCCGCACTGAAACTGCGCGCAATCGATGTGCAACGCCACCACTTCTCACTTCTGGGATGAAGCGCGCGGCCCTCTTTGCCGCCCTCCTTTGGGGCGCAGGCTGCGGTGTGCCCGCGCAATTCAACACGACCGACCCGCTAACCTTCGCACCCGGCGCGTTTGACACAGCCAACCACGCAGTGATCGGGGTGCCCGGCGCGTTCACCTCCATTCGGGTGCTTGCCCCGCTTGAAAGCCTCAGGACCAGAACCCGCGCCGTCGCATATTACCGCCTGCCCGGCTTTGACGGGCGGCCCGATAACGAGTGGGTGGTGATCGACAAGGCCGCAGCCCGCATCGCGCGGCTGACCCGTGATCACGCGCTGACGCGGATCGACCTGATCGGGCATTCGACAGGGGCCGTCATCGCGCTGGAGGCGGCCAAGCGCATCCGCCAGATCAGCCCCAATACGGATGTGTACGTACACGCGATATCCTCAGCACTGCCTTCCCCCCAGCCAATCCTCGCCGGGGTGCGCGGCGCAGGCGGCACAGTGGCCGCCGCCGCCCGCACAGGCAGCCTGAACCCGCGCAAGGTCTGGCTCGCATATTATCGCAGGCTGGCATATGGGCCGGACGCTGATGTCAGCCCCACAACGTCCCAAGCCGCTGACGCCCTGGTCGCGGCCAATGATGACCGGATCACGCTGCCGGACAAGGGGTTGGGACGACGTCACACGCGCGCACTCAGACGGTGGACCAATCCTGATCCGGACGCTGCAAATGGGGCAACACTGACCTATTACCATGGTGCGGTCGATCCGGTCTTTCCACCAAGAGCCACCAAACGCTTCACCGACACCTTGCCAGATGCCAACCTGAAGCTGGTCGAGGGGCACGGACACCTGCTGCTGCTGACCTATCCCGAAATATGGGACACGATCAAAGATCAGATCACGGAATGAACCCCTACCTCATTGAGAAATAATGGCGATTCAACGCGCCACCCTACTCAGAAGCAGCCAACACCCGCGGGCGCGATTGGGGCCGCACTGCATCGATCGGGGCGCAATAGGTCTGGCGGCGCAACCACCCGGCCATATCCGCACGTTTCGCCTTGGATCGCATCGGCCCCCAATCGGCCGCAACCCCGCGCCCGCCGGGGCCATAGATCACACCATCACGCGGCACGGTCACCGCCATGATGCGCACCGCGCAACTTAAGTTCGCAGCCCCGTTCTTGAGGGCCTCACCCGTCCCCACATTGCACTCGTATCCCCGCGCCGTGGCCGGCAGGATTTGCAACAACCCAAACCACTTGCCGCCACCGCCCACCGCGCGGGGCTTATAGGTGCTTTCATATTTGGCGAGGGCGGAGAGAAACCCGATCCAGAAAGCGCGCCGATCCCGGTCCGACGCCGTTTCATAGCGCGGGCACCAGGTCTCAATGTCCGCCGGAACAAGGTCAACCAGCGGGCGGCCGTGGGTCTTGAGGGCCGAATTGGCCGCGCGATTCCACAAGACATGACCGGGCTGATGGGTCCACCGGGTGCGGGGTACGTTGCCCTCACGGGCGGGCGGGCGCAGCCCGTCAAACGGCGCGTCCTGCGCCTGCACAGGCGGCACGAACACAGCAAAGCATGCGCAAAGCGCGGCGAGGGTAACAACATATCTCATGGGCGCGCAGTATGTTGGCGTGCGCACGCCCCTGTCCAGCACGCAGCACGCACCTTTTCGCCCATTTGAGGCCCCATCAGCGACAATCGGCACGCATGGCGATTATTGTCAAAACCTGCGCGGGAATGTGCACATATGGACCGCCGAAACTTCGTGAACTTGACGCCACCCTGCCCGAATTGTGACCCAATTTGCGCGCAGTTAGGACGGGTAAACAGTTTGGATGGTTGATGATGGCATTTGCAGAACGCATTCTGGGACCCTTGGTGCATATACGTGATCGATTTTCGCTCACGCGTCTGGACATGGCGCATGATGGCGTTCTGCAACATGTCCGGCAGGCCCGGCCCAAAGCGCCCCCGGCACAGGTTGCGGCTGTTCTGGATGATGCCCTCTCGATCCCTTGCCCCGATCCCACAGCCGAGGAACGCACCCGCGACGCCCATCAGGCGCGCGGCCTGAAACTTGCGCGGTCCGAAGATTGGGGGCAGCTGACGGAGGAGATCGCGCAAGCTGACAGCGCGCGGCGCAAGACCCCGGGCGGCAAACCCGTAGCCGAGCTGATGGCCTATGGCGCGCGCGCCGATGTGGTCGGTGCTGCCGAGCACGCGCTGCTGTCCGGGCGGCCCACGCCGGGGGCCCCTCTGCTGGCCGGGATCGAAGCGCTTGAACAGGTGCTGGCCGGGGACCCCACGAACCCGATCCTGTCCGCAATCGTGGCACAGGCCCATATGGACATTGGCTGGGCGTGGCGCGGGACAGGCTGGGATATCGAAGTGCCCGCCCGCAATCGCGAAGCCTTTTCTGCCCATTTCGATCGGGCCGCTGACATCGTGAATGACCGCGCCGACTGCATTGCCGGATCGCCCCTGCTGGCGGCAACCGCCTGTGCACTGTCATCTGGCCGGGGCGGGGCCGTGCGCCACACCGTCACCCAATATGAAACCTGGATCGACCTTGATCCGAAAAATGCGCAGGCGCTGCGGGCTTTCGGCGCGCAATTGCTGCCCCGCTGGCATGGTGATTATGCCCGGCTTGAGCTGGAAGCGCGGCGCGTGGCGGGCCGGACCCATGACATCTGGGGGGCCGGTGGATACACTTGGATGATGCTGGACGCGATCTCTGTCGATACGGAGGCCTGCCTGCGCGTTGACATCGCGTTCTTCGTCGACGGGCTGCACGATATCCTGCGCCATGCACCCGATCAGCATACCGTCAACCTGCTCGCGGCCTATTGCGCCAATACGATGGGCTCCATGCCCACCGGACATGATGAGACCGACTATGTGCGCGCCCAGATCGCGGAGGCCGCAGTGTGGATCGTGCGTGATCATCTGACCGAATTGCATCCGATGCTATGGGCCCATGCCGCGCGCGGCTTTGACAATGCGTTGCGGGTGCGCTGCGCCGATACGTTTGCCGCTTCGGGCTATGCGGACGCCCTGCGTTATCTGACGGGTGTGTTCCGCCGCGAACTCAGTGCGGGCAACCGGGTGGTCTTCACCGACAAAGGGGCCGAGATGCGGCCAGGCTAACCGCCGCGCACGTTGTCCAGATTTTAGGGGATGATCACGGCGTCAGGCAGGTGCCCGGTCGGGCGGCGCACCTTGCAGCACATCATGTGCAATCCGCGCCGCGCCCGTATCCAGTGTGTTCTCTCGCATCGACCCTTAGGCCCAATGCGCACCCATAGCATCACCGATGTAACCCTCTGGGCCGCGATGATAGGTCGTCGTGGCCACCCCCGATTTCCTGCAAGAACGTCAGCGGGTAACCCTGCGCGCAGCCCCCGACAGCAACGCGCGGGAGTAGACCTTGTGCGCGCCCGCAAGACTCTGGAACACTGGGCCAAGCGTGGGCGCGCCACCCCGTCCAGGCACTGGCACCACGACCGACCCAAAGCGCAGCGCATCTGGCGCGGCTTGCAACCAGGACAACGTGCGCCCCGACCGCTCGGCCAGTAAAATCTGATCGTCGCGGCGTGCTTCGAGCCGCCAGACCGCGAATGTGTCGCCCTGCCCGGTCGCCAGCGCGGCCACCTCCGCATCTGTGCTGGGCGTACGCGCCAGCAGGCGCAGCACAACCCGCTCGGCACGAAACAGGGGCTGGGTGTAAAAGGCGGTGATGAAATCAGGCAACAAGACCGGCACAGCCACAGGCGTTTCAAAGCAATCCGTATAGTGGCCTGCACGACGTGCGTACTCAGCGATCAGGCTGCCTTCGGGCGTTGGGATTTCGTCAATCTGCATCGCTATACTCTGCCATAAATTGCGGCTCACTTAAGGTGTGCAATCGTCGCGCCCTCTTGCGGCGCATCACGCCCTGATCTATCCCGAACCGAAAGCGGCGCGATCACACGGGACGAGACCATGCTGGACCTCACTTACGACACCCCCAAAGTCAAAACCATTGCCGGGGCGAAACACGACTGGGAACTCGTGATCGGGATGGAAGTGCACGCCCAGATCGCCAGCAATGCCAAGCTGTTCTCGGGGGCCTCGACCCGGTTTGGGGCCGAACCCAATGCCAATGTCGCATTTGTGGACGCAGCCATGCCGGGCATGTTGCCCGTCATCAACGAATATTGCGTCGAACAGGCGGTGCGCACGGGCCTTGGCCTCAAGGCGGCGATCAACCTGACCTCGGCCTTTGACCGCAAGAACTACTTTTACCCCGACCTGCCGCAGGGTTACCAGATCTCCCAGTTGTACCACCCCATCGTCGGCGAAGGCGAAGTGCTGGTCGAGATGGGCGCGGGCGTGGCGCGCCTCGTGCGCATCGAGCGTATCCACATGGAGCAGGACGCGGGGAAATCCATTCACGACATGGATCCCAACATGTCCTTTGTCGATCTCAACCGCACGGGCGTCGCGTTGATGGAGATCGTGAGCCGTCCCGACATTCGCGGCCCCGAAGAGGCGGCGGCGTTCCTCACCAAGCTGCGCCAGATCGTGCGCTACCTCGGCACGTGCAATGGCGATATGCAGTCCGGCGCGATGCGCGCGGATGTGAACGTGTCGATCTGTCGGCCCGGCGATTACGAAAAGTATCAGGAAACCCAGGACTTTTCCCATCTCGGCACGCGCTGCGAGATCAAGAACATGAACTCCATGCGCTTTATCCAGCAAGCCATCGAAGTCGAGGCGCGCCGCCAGATCGCCGTCGTCGAAGGCGGCGGCAAGGTCGAACAGGAAACCCGGCTTTATGATCCCGACAAGGGCGAGACGCGGTCCATGCGCTCCAAGGAAGAGGCACATGACTACCGCTATTTCCCCGATCCCGACCTGCTGCCTTTGGAGATCGAACAGGCCTGGGTGGACGAGATCGCCGCGAACCTGCCCGAACTGCCCGACGCCAAAAAGGCCCGGTTCATGGGCGATTTCGGGCTGACGGATTATGACGCCTCAGTGCTGACGGCGGAAGTGGACACCGCAGCCTTCTTCGAAGAGGTGGCGCAGGGCCGCGACGGTAAACAGACGGCCAACTGGGTGATCAACGAACTCTTTGGCCGTCTCAAAAAGGACGACCGCGATATCACCGACAGCCCCGTATCCCCCGCGCAACTGGGCGGCATCGTGGACCTGATCGCCAAGGGTGACATCTCGGGCAAGATCGCCAAGGACCTGTTTGAGATCGTTTATACCGAAGGCGGCGACCCCGCCGACATCGTCGAGGCGCGCGGCATGAAACAGGTGACGGATACCGGCGCGATCGAAGCGGCGGTGGACGAGATCATCGCGGCCAACCCCGCCCAGGTCGAAAAGGCGCGGGAAAACCCCAAGCTCGCGGGCTGGTTCGTGGGTCAGGTGATGAAGGCAACGGGCGGCAAGGCCAATCCCAAGGCCGTCAATGAATTGGTTGCCAAAAAGCTGAACGGTTGACGTAGGGTGGGCAATATTGCCCACCTCACCCATCACACCAGCAAGCGCGAATAGTGCATCATGCCAGAGGCACAAAGTGCTGCCTCGACCTGTGGCCAGACCTCATCGAACCCGGACAGGCCGGAGCCTTTGGCGATCTGCGCCAGGCTGCGCCGCCCATCGACCAGCGCGATGGCCGAGGCCGCCGCGCGCGGCACCTTGAACACAAACGCCTCGCCTGCCGTGTCCACCGTGATCCGCCCCGTCTCGGCTACGTGTTGCGCAAGCTGTGTGCCCGACACATCGCGCAGATGCGGCACTGCTTCGGGCTGACCATAGGGCGGTGCGATCACCTGTCCCCTGGGCCGGGCATAGATCACATGGGTCTTGAACGTGCCGCGCAGGTCTTCGGCCAGTTGCATCCGTGCGACCGCATCCATCCCGGGCATCTCACCCACCAACGGGGCGGGATCATACAGCATCGGCTGCGGCGTGCCGGAAAAGTCCAGCCCTGCCGCCTCAAGCGCGCCTATCAGATCGGCAATCGAAAACGGCACGTCCGAACTGTGCAGCAGCAGATCGTAAAACCCCGCATCGCCTTGCTGATGATCCACCACCCGGACGTTGCGTTTAAACGGGTGACCCTCGGGCAGTGACGCAAACACCACCTTGGCACGTTTGAGCCGTTTGCGCGGCTCCAGCCCCTGAAACAACTGCCCGAACGCGGCTTGCAAAGCATAGACCCCGGATCGGCCATGGGGCGCGTAGACCATCAACCCCATCCCGCCATCCGGGGCCAGCGCGCCCGCCAGCGCATCAAATCCAGCTTGCGGGTCGGACAGATGATGCAGCACGCCACAACAATCGATGTAGTCGAACGGGCCATAATCCCCGGCGTCCAGCAATGATCCCGTGACAAAGGTGATGCCGCTCAACTTGCGCACCTCGGCACGTTTTTCGGCAATGCGGCGGGACGCCACAGACATATCCAGATAGGTGATCTCGTAAGGACGACCCGCATCGCTCAGCATCTGCGCCAGCTGGATCAGCGCGTCCCCGGTGCCCCCGCCCGCCACCAGCGCGCGCAGGGGCACGGACCAGTCCCGCGACCCGCCCCACAGCCAGTGATCCATCTCGACCGGCAGCGAGGGCGAGCCGGTGATCAGCCGCCTGCGCTCGTCCGTGGGCTTGCGCTCGGGGTAAGGATAGGCCTCGTACTGGGCCTGCACGTCGTCAGTGGTCATATCCGCTCCGGGATGGGTGGTCTTGCCCCCTGCTCTGCCCTAGGCTCGGCAAAACTGCAATGCTGTGAGCCGCCCATGACCACCCCGTTTCGATCCGAACAGATGACGGTGAAACCCGAATGGATCGACTATAACGGGCATCTCAACATGGCCTATTACAACGTGTTGTTTGATGAAGGGGCCGATCAGGTCTATCCGCTGATGGGGTTCGGGCCCGACTATCTGGAGCAGACGGGATGCACCACCTACACAGCGGAATTTCATCTGAGTTATGTACGCGAATTGCATGTGAACGATCCGGTCTTTGTCACCTTCCAACTCGTTGATTTTGATGCCAAACGCTTCCACTCCTATCAGGAAATCTGGCATGCGGACGGATGGCTTGCCGCCTGTGGTGAGGCGATGACACTGCATGTGGATCAATCGGGGCCGCGTGTTGCCCCGATGCCCGCCGATGTGCTGGCGAAGGTGAGCGCCCTTGCAAGCGCGCACGCCTCTTTTCCCCGCCCCGAGCGGATGGGGGCCAGCATCGGGATCAAGCGGCGCTGAGCACTGCGCATACCCCTTTTCACCGCGCGCCCGTGTCGCTATACGCCTGCGACACGCATCCGACACAAGGGGTCAAGCATGTCCGGTTGGGAATACAAAGTCGTGCCCGCCCCCACCAAAGGGGTCAAAGGCAAAGGCGTCAAAGGGCCCGAAGGGCGCTTTGCCAACGCGCTTGAACTCCTGATGAACGAGATGGGCGGCGAGGGCTGGGAATTTCAGCGCGCCGAAACCCTGCCCTCCACCGAACGTGCGGGCCTGACCGGATCCACGACCGAGTGGCGCAATGTCATGGTGTTCCGCCGCGCCGTGGCCGACCCGATGGACGATTTCGAATCGGAATTGCTGCCCCCACCCGCTCTGGTTCCGGTGCCCGAGGTCGCGGGTACAGGCGAGGACGCCACTGCCGCAGAGCCCGAAGGTTCAGACGCCAAATCAGACGACACATTCACGCCCGGCAAAGGGGCCACCGATATGCTGCCCGACAACGGCGTCGAAGAAACCAGCGAGGTGGCGGGCATGACCACGTCGCTCAAGAATCTTGCGACACAGCGCAATACAGCGGACGGTGAAAAAACCGACGGCTAATCGCCCAGGTCAAGCGCCAGGGCATGGATGCGACCAATCAGGTCAGCCCCAAGGGCTGCATGAACCGCGCGGTGCCGCGCGATCCGGGATTTCCCTTTGAATTCAGATGTGCGCAGCATGACGTTAAAGTGACTTTCACCCGCTGCGGGTGCTCCTGCATGACCCGCATGGGACGCGCTGTCATCCACAACCTCGACCTCGCGCAAATCAAACGACGCGCGCAATTGATCTTCTATTTCCTGCCGAACTGACATTTTTTTTCCTGCCCCCCTTCCACTCTCACCCCACAAGTCTAAACTCCTGTCCTCGAGTCGGAAAGGACCTCCCTTATGCGCAAATCTGATCCCTTTGGTTTTGACATGTCCGTCTCGTCGGCGAAAAAGAAAAACCCGCGCGGACGGCGCGGTATGTCCGGGGCGTCCGAGACCTCTGTGCGCCAGTGCGACCATGACGGTTGCGAAGAGGCGGGCAAGTTCCGCGCGCCCAAAGCGCCCGATGTGCTGGATGATTTTTTCTGGTTCTGCCAGCAGCACGTGCGCGAGTATAACCTGAAATGGAATTTCTTTGACGGCACGACCGAGGCCGAAATCAACGCCCAACAATCAAAGGACAAGGTGTGGGAACGCGCGACAAAACCCATGACCGACCCCGAGGCGCGCGCATGGGCCCGTTTGGGTATCGAAGACCCCCATCAGGTGCTGGGCAACAACTCCACCCAGAACCCGGGCCGCAACAAGCCCGGCGGCGGGCGCAAGCTGCCCCCCACCGAAAAGCGCGCCGTTGAAATTCTGGACGCCGCCCAATGCACGACCAAGGCCGAGGTGCGCAAAGCCTACAAGGCCCTGATCAAAGTGCTGCACCCGGACATGAATGGCGGCGATCGCAGCCAGGAAGAACAGCTGCAAGAGGTCGTGTGGGCCTGGGATCAGATCAAGGAAAGCCGGAATTTCAAATAGCGGGCCGCGCCTCCGCGCCCACTGGCATAGCGTTTTTCTCAACTGGACTAGTCCGCCGCCCGCCCCTTGAAAGCACGTTTAATCCACGCCTGTGCCCCAAGTGCTTGTGCGGAAACACGCAATGTTGCAGACCTGATTTTCCCCTTCCCCTTGCCCTTGGCCGCGTTATGTTGCACCACAACTGGCGCGCCGCTGCATGGCGCGCCTTACGATTTATAAGGGATAGTCGAGATGGCCGACGGCGCGATGGATATCAATGCAAAACCAAGCGAAGAGATTTCGGTTCGCGACGTCTTCGGCATTGATAGTGACATGATGGTCAGGGGGTTTGCCGAAAACTCCGACCGCGTGCCTGACATCGACAGCACCTACAAGTTTGATCCTGACACGACGCTGGCCATTCTGGCCGGGTTTTCGCACAACCGCCGGGTGATGATCCAAGGCTATCACGGTACGGGCAAGTCGACCCATATCGAACAGGTCGCTGCCCGTCTGAACTGGCCTGCGGTGCGTGTGAACCTCGACAGCCACATCTCCCGCATCGACTTGATCGGCAAGGATGCCATCAAGTTGAAAGACGGCAAGCAAGTTACTGATTTCCAAGAGGGAATCCTGCCCTGGGCCTTGCGCAACCCGACCGCCATCGTGTTTGACGAATATGATGCAGGCCGGGCGGACGTGATGTTCGTGATCCAGCGTGTGCTGGAGGTGGACGGCAAGCTGACCCTGCTGGATCAGAACCAGGTGATCGAACCCCACCCCTATTTCCGCATCTTTGCGACCGCCAATACCGTGGGTCTGGGTGACACCACCGGCCTTTATCACGGCACGCAACAGATCAACCAGGGCCAGATGGACCGCTGGTCGCTTGTGGCGACGCTCAATTACCTCAGTATTGATGCAGAGACAGCCATCGTGCTGTCCAAGAACCCCCATTACAACACCGCCGAGGGGCGCAAGACGGTCAAGCAGATGGTGACCGTCGCCGATCTCACCCGGACCGCGTTTATGAACGGCGATCTGTCGACAGTCATGTCGCCACGCACCGTGATCGCGTGGGCGCAAAACGCTGAAATTTTCCGCAATGTGGGCTATGCGTTCCGCCTGTCGTTCCTGAACAAATGCGACGAGCTGGAGCGCCAGACGGTGGCTGAGTTCTATCAGCGTCTGTTTGATGAGGAACTGCCGGAGTCAGCAGCGAGCGTGAGCTTGGGGTGATGCGGATCGCAATGGCTGTTTGCGCGCTTAGCGCGACGCCCGCCATTGCGGCCATCGCTGATGTTGCCCTCGAATTTGCCAACTGCGTCGGTCAAGCGGAGGCATACATCATGCGCGCCGCTGAATATTCGGACATGAGCGTTGTCATTGCCAAGAATGAGGCGACATTCGCCGAGATCGTCAGGCACATAGACAACCGCGATCAGGTAGAAGTGACGCGGCATCAAGGCCGCACAGACTGGGACAGCAGAGCCGATGCCTTGCTTGCAACAGGCGGCAATATGACAGGCCCCGAATGGGACGCCACCGTGGATGCGACACTGCACTGCGAAGCGCTGCGTCTTGAACTGATATCAGCGGGCGTTTTAAAAGAGGTCGGACAATGAGCACGCAAAACGACAACCCCGCCGATCCGTTCAAAAAGGCGCTCGCCGAGGCCACCAAGGTCATGGCCAATGACCCCGAGTTGAACGTCAGCTATTCGGTCGATCCCTCGGGCGTGTCGGGCGATGCGATGCGTCTGCCCCAAGTCAGCCGCCGCATGACCCGCGACGAGGTGATGCTGGCCCGCGGCACCGCGGATGCACTTGCGCTCCACCGCCGCTATCACAACGGGCAGACCCATTCGCGCTATTCCCCGCAAGGTGAAATGGCACGCGATCTTTATGAGGCGATGGAAACCGCGCGCTGCGAGGCGATGGGCGCGCGCGACATGCCGGGCACGGCCGGAAACATCGACGCCAAGATCAGCCATGATGCGATGCGCCGGGGTTATGAACAATGCAAGCAAGCCAGCGATGTGCCTTTGGCCGCCGCCGCGGGTTATCTTGTGCGCCACCTTGCCACGGGTCGCGACCTGCCCGGCGGTGCACAGAACGCGATGGAGTTGTGGCGCGGCTTTATCGAGGATCAGGCGGGCGGCACCCTTGAGAACCTGGATGAAATTCTCGATGATCAGGCCGCCTTTGCCCGGTTTGCCCGGCAGGTGATTACCGACCTTGGCTATGGCGATCAACTGGGCGATGACCCTGACCGGATCGACGAGGATCAGGAAGACGAGGCCGAAGAAGGCCAGGACGAGGATCAGGATCCCGACAGCACCGGCCAGGACGATCAGGACGATGAAGAGGCCGAAGGCACACCGGAAAGTTCGCAAGAAGAACAACAGGATGCGAGCCAGGCACAGGTGTCCATGGATGACATGGCCGATCAGGAGATGGGCGAAGAAGCGGAGATGCCCGATGGCGAGGCCCCGCTTGAACCCCCTGCCCCACAACCCGTGTCCGAGGCCGATCCCGACTACCGCGTCTATCTCGACACCCATGACGAAGAGATTTCCGCCGCTGATCTGGCTGAGCCCGTCGAATTGGAACGGCTGCGCGCCTATCTGGATCAACAGCTTGAGCCGTTGAAAGGGGCCGTGAGCCGCTTGGCCAACAAGTTGCAACGCCGCCTGCAAGCCCAGCAAAACCGGTCCTGGGAGTTCGATCTGGAAGAAGGCACGCTGGATGCGGGCCGTCTGGCGCGGATTGTGGCGAACCCCACCACGCCCCTGTCCTTCAAGGTCGAGAAAGACACCGAGTTTCGTGATACCTGCGTGACGCTGCTGCTCGACAATTCCGGCTCCATGCGCGGTCGCCCGATTTCGATTGCCGCGATCTGTGCCGACGTTCTGGCCCGCACGCTGGAACGCTGCAACGTCAAGGTCGAAATCCTCGGCTTTACCACCCGCGCGTGGAAAGGGGGCCTCGCCCGTGAGGCGTGGCTGAACGAAGGCCGCCCAGCCCAGCCCGGCCGTCTGAACGATCTGCGCCACATCATCTATAAATCCGCCGACGCCCCATGGCGGCGCGCACGCCCCAATCTGGGCCTTATGATGAAAGAGGGCTTGCTCAAGGAAAATATCGACGGCGAGGCACTGGAATGGGCCCATCGCCGCATGATGGGTCGCCCCGAGGCGCGCAAGATCCTGATGGTGATTTCGGATGGCGCGCCTGTGGATGACAGTACCCTGTCGGTGAACCCCGCCAACTATCTTGAAAAACACCTGCGCGACGTGATCGCCATGGTCGAGCGCAAGAAGGCGGTCGAGTTGCTGGCCATCGGGATCGGGCATGATGTCACCCGCTATTATGATCGTGCGGTGACGATCACGGATGTGGAACAGCTTGCCGGGGCGATGACCGAGCAGTTGGCTGCGCTTTTTGACAGCGATCCGCGGGCACGGGCGCGCGTAATGGGGATGCGGCGCGCAAGCTGAGATCGGCCCTCTGGGGGAGTTTATTTGGCAAGATGAAGGTGGATCATGTTTCAGAGCTTTGAGGTCACGGCACGGCCTGAGCAGGGTCCGCCACGACTGTCCATGTTGCGCGGCGAACTGGAAGCGGAAGGGCTGGATGGGTTTCTGGTACCCCGCGCAGATGCGCATCAGGGCGAATATGTCTCGGCCCGAGATGAGCGGCTGGCATGGCTGACCGGGTTCACCGGATCTGCCGGGTTCTGTGCGGTTTTGAAAGACATCGCAGGTGTGTTCATCGACGGACGCTACCGCACTCAGGTCAAGGCGCAGGTCGCGTCCGATTTCACCCCCGTACCATGGCCTGAAACCTCGCTGGCCAACTGGCTGCGCGACCAATTGCCCGATGGGGGCCGCGTCGGCTTTGATCCGTGGCTGCACACCCCCGGACAGATCGCACAAGCCCACGAGACCCTTGAGGGGTCAGCCGTGGAGTTGGTGCAAAGTCCCAACCTCGTGGATCGCATCTGGTTGGATCAACCCGCCCCCGCAGCTGAACCTGCCAAGGTGCACCCCATTGAATTTGCGGGCGAATCCCATGGTGAAAAGCGCGCCCGGCTGGGCAAAGCCCTGAGCGCCCAAGGGGCCACTGCGGCGGTGATCACCTTGCCTGACAGCCTGTGCTGGCTGCTCAACATTCGGGGCGCAGATATCCCGCGCAACCCGATTGCCCAAGGGTTCGCGGTGTTGCACGCTTCGGGTGCGGTTGATCTGTTTATGGACCCGTCCAAGCTGGATAATGTGCGCGATCATCTCCGGGCCGACGTGATGTGTCATGCCCCCGGGGCGTTTCTGGATCATTTGACCGGGCTTGAGGGACCGGTCCTGCTCGACAAATCCTCGGTGCCCGTGGTTGTAGCCGATGCGGTGGGCGATCGGGTGCAATGGGGCGATGACCCATGTGCCCTGCCCAAGGCCTGCAAGAACGATGCCGAAATCGCAGGCAGCGCCGAGGCACATCTGCGCGACGGGGCGGCGGTGGTTGAACTGCTGTGCTGGCTTGACGGCCAAGACCCCGGCAGCCTGCACGAAACGCAGGTTGTCACCCAGCTTGAGACCTATCGCCGCCGCGACAACGCGCTTCAGGACATCAGCTTTGAGACCATCGCGGGCACCGGACCCAATGGCGCGATCATGCACTACCGCGTGACCGAAGAAACCGACAGCCTGCTGCAGGACGGGCACCTGATTGTGCTCGACAGTGGCGGGCAATATCTGGATGGAACGACGGATATCACCCGCACCATTGCAATCGGCACCCCACCGGATGAGGCGCGCACCGCCTTTACCCGCGTGCTGATGGGCATGATCGCCATGTCACGACTGAACTGGCCCAAAGGGCTTGCGGGCCGCGATATCGAGGCCATCGGGCGGGCCCCTCTTTGGTACGCGTATCAGGATTTTGATCATGGGTTGGGGCACGGCGTTGGTGCCTATCTGTCCGTGCATGAAGGCCCTCAAAGGTTAAGCCGCGTCGGCACGGTGGTGCTGCAACCGGGCATGATCCTATCAAACGAGCCGGGCTATTACCGCGAAGGGGCGTTTGGCATCCGGATCGAGAACCTGATCGTGGCGCAAGAAGCCACCCCGCCAGTGGGTGGAGATGCGCACCGCGACATGCTGAACTGGCGCACGCTGACTTTTGCGCCCATTGACCGACGGCTGATCGTGATCGATATGCTGGATCAGCCAACGCGCCAATGGCTCAATGCCTACCACGCTGAAACACTTGAGAAAATCGGCCCTCGTGTCTCGGATCAGGCGCGCGCTTGGCTGGAACAGGCCTGCGCGCCGCTCTAGCTCTGGTCGCAGCGACATTCCTCTGTTACATCTGCGCGTCATCACATCACAAACCCTCGAAAAAGGAGACCTCATGGCTGATCATATCACGATCCGCAAAGCACCCGGCACATGGACTGTGCGCGCGGGCGGGGCTGTCTTGGGCGAAAGCACGCAGGCCCTTGAACTGACCGAGGGTGATTATCCGTTTGTGATCTATTTCCCGCGCGATGATATCGCGATGGCCTTTCTGGACCGCACCGACAAGACGACACATTGCCCCCATAAGGGAGATGCAGCCTATTTCTCGGTGGTGACAAAATCACAAACGCTGGAAAATATGGTCTGGAGCTATGAAAGCCCCAATGAGGGTGTTGCCCGGATCAAGGACCATCTCGCGTTTTACGTTGGCAACGGTATCGCGGTCGAACAGATCTGACATGCAATTGACGGAAGGGTCGGTGGGCGGGTGCCTTTTGCGTCAGCAAAACAGACCGCGCATCGGGCCTAGCTGTGTTCCTCGGCCGCTGTGGCCGCAAGCGCCCGGTTATACGCCTTGAGCGCATCCACATGGAACAATGCGCCGCGCAATTCGGGTGCTGCGTTCTGCCCCGTCAGCGTCACCACCGGAACAAAGCGTATCATCGTGCGATCAAAGATTGGCAGCGCCACCTCAAGCGTTGCTGTCGCATCCACATAGATCCCGTCGCCAATCATCTCCCAACACTTGGCCTCATCCGCGGCGCGCGCGTCATTCATCTTGCGCATGACGCCACTGACCCGGAACATCGCCAGCAAATACGCCTGCGGCCCGGCGGCCAGATGCACGCCCCGCCGCTCAAGCTGGGTCAGGAAAAAACTGCGATCGACCAGCCGCGACGACAGCGCGGTCGACATCGACACCGCAACCATCACAGCAAGGCCCGTCTGCCAGTCCCCGGTCAGTTCGAACACGATCAGCGTCGTGGAAATCGGCGCACCCAGAACCGCCGCCGCGACCGCCCCCATCCCCGCCAGCGCGTAAAGCGTGACGGACCCCGACACTTCCGGGAAAATACTGGTCGCCACGAGGCCAAAGCCAAGCCCCGACAACGCCCCGATCATCAATGACGGCGAGAACACCCCGCCCCCCATGCGGCCCGCCATGGTGATCGCCACCGCTGCCGTCTTGAGAATAACAAACACCACCACCTCGTTCAGTGCCAGCTTTCCGGTCAGCGCCAACGACGTGGTCTCGTACCCGACCCCAATGATATGGGGATAGAATATCGCAAGCCCCCCCAACAACGCCCCAGCAATCGCGGGCCGCAACCACCGGGGCAGCCCCGTGCGCGCTTGCAAGGCGGAGCCGACATCATCCGTCCAGAAGATCGCGCGCATCAGCACTACGGCGACCAGCCCACACATGAGGCCAAGCAACAGAAACGCGGGCAGTTCCTGATAGAATACCAATTCGTTCGCCTCGGGCAGCATGAACTCGGTAACGTCCCCGAATTCGAGCCGGTTGATGATTGTTCCCGCCACCGCCGCAATCACGATGGGCGCAAAGGCGTGGACCGCAAAGTGGCGCAACACCACCTCAAGCGCAAAGAGCGCCCCGGCGATGGGCGCGTTGAAACTGGCCGAGACCGCAGCGGCGACCGCGCATCCCAGCAGGTCCCGCCCCGTAATCCCATCCGCCTTGATCCAGCGGCACACCTTGGTCGAAATCACGGCAGCGATGTGCACCACCGGCCCTTCCCGGCCCGTGGAACCACCCGAGGACAATGTGATGAAACTCGCAAAGGCCGAAGCCACCCCGGCCCGCGTGCTGACCCGGCCATCGCGCAAGGCAGCGCCCTCGATCACGTCAGCCACAGATCGGGCCACCCCGTCGGTCGTGAATTTGTGCAGGACCACCCCCACCACCAGCCCCCCGATGATCGGGATGATCAGCACCAGATACCACGGCAGCGACGAGGCAAAACTGTGCAGGTATTGCACGTCCTCCGTCCCGTATAGCCAGGCCTGCAACGCCTCGATCCCTTTGCGGAAAAACAGCGCGGCAAAACCGGCCGCTATCCCGATGGCAAGGGCGATGAACCAGAACTGGATCTGACTTGGGCCGCGTTGGCGCAGCACATGCCAGCCATCGCGAAATGCGCTGAGCGCATGGTCAAGCTGTTTGGCAAAGATGGGGCGCTGAAAAGGGGACATGGGGCGCGGATCGCAATGACATTTACCGTTCCGTCTTAGGGCAAGTCCCGAGGCGGCGATAGCCCGCGTTTTGTCGCGCGGCCTGTGGCGTTGCCTTAACCACTCAGCAGGGCGCGGGCGGCCCCGCGCGCCTCATCCGTGATCGTGTCACCCGCCAGCATACGCGCGATTTCGTCGATACGGTCGGGATCGGCCAGCGGCACCACGCGCGATGTGGTCATGCCCTTCGCCACCTGCTTTTCCACCCGCCAGTGATGTGCGCCAAGGGCGGCCACTTGTGGTGAATGCGTGACAACCAGAACCTGCCCGCCCTGCGCCAGCGATGCCAGCCGCCGCCCCACCGCGTCCGCCGTGGCCCCGCCCACCCCGCGGTCAATTTCATCAAAGATCATCGTCAGGCCCGACTGCTCGCGTGTCAGACACACCTTGAGCGCCAGCAGGAAGCGGCTGAGTTCGCCGCCCGAGGCGATCTTGTTCAGCGCCCCCGCAGGTGCACCGGGGTTGGTGGCCACGGTAAAGGCGACCGCATCACGCCCATCGGGACCGGGTGTTTCTTCGGTGATTTGGGTCGCAAACACCGCCCGCTCCATCTTGAGCGGGGCAAGCTCGGCCATGACCGCCTTGTCAAGCGCCCTGGCGGATTTGGTGCGACCCTCATGCAAAGTGCGGGCGGCGGCATCATAGGTATGTTCGGCGCTGCGCAGTTCTGACCGCAAGCGACCCAGATCGGCGTCGCCCGCGTCGAGGGCGGCCAGCTTGGTGCGCAACCCATCGGCAAAGACGGCCAGATCATCCGGGGCCACGCCGTGCTTGCGCGCCAGGGCGCGGATCGCAAACAGGCGCTCCTCCGCATCCTCCAACTCACTGGGGTTGAACGACATCTGATCAAGGGCGCGGGCGATCCCCTCACTGGCTTCATCCACTTCGACCATCGCACGGGCCAAGGCGGCGAGCGGGGCGTCAAGCTGGGTCTCGGCCTGCTCTGCCACCCCGTCAAGCCAGCGCAAGGCGTCACTCAGCGCACCCTCCGCCCCGCCCTGCCCAAGGATCTGTTGCGCACGCTGGACATCTTCGCGGATGCGCTCGGCCCCTTGCATCATGCGGCGGCGGGTGTCGAGTTCGGCCTCTTCCCCGGCTTGTGGATCCAGCGCATCCAACTCGGCAACCGCATGGCGCAAAAACTCTTCTTCGGCGCGGATCGCCTCCATCTCGGCCTCGGCTGCGGCAAGGGCTTTCCTCGCCTCGCCCATGGCACGCCATGTTTGACGGGTGCGGGACCGGGCAGCCCCAAGACCCGCAAAGTCGTCCAGAATCGCACGGTGACCGCGCGGGTTCAGCAGGCCGCGATCGTCATGCTGGCCATGCAATTCAATCAACGTCTCACTCAGGGCGCGCAGCACCTCGCCCGAACAACGCCGGTCGTTGACCCAAGCCGTCTTGCGCCCATCTGCGGTATTCACGCGGCGCAGGATCAATTCGTCACTGGTGGGCAGCCCCGCCTCCTCCAGCACGGCATGGGCCGGATGGCCGTCAGGCAGGTCAAACCACGCCGTCACCTCGCCCTGTTTGGCCCCTTGCCGCACCAGTTCGGCCCGGCCCCGCCATCCAAGCACAAAGCCAAGCGAATCCAAAAGGATAGACTTGCCCGCTCCGGTCTCTCCCGTCAGCACGTTGAGACCGGGCTGGAACACAAGCTCCAACCGGTCAATGATCAACATGTCCGAGATATCAAGCCCGCGCAGCATCTGTTCAGCCCATCAGGTGGCAGACACCCGCCCCATTGTTTACAGCCAGCGACCCTGGACCGTCTGACGATAAACCTGCGCCAGCCAACCATTGCCGCGCACCCGCGGTTTCAGGCCCTTCCCGGTCAGCAGCCTGAAGCTGTCCTCGTACCAGTCCGTCGACTGATAGTTGTAGCCAAGGATCGCACCAGCGGTTTGCGCCTCATCTGTGAGGCCAAGGGACAGGTAGCTTTCGACCAAGCGGTGCAGCGCCTCGGGCGTGTGGCTGGTGGTCTGGAAATCCTCGACCACCACGCGGAACCGATTGATGGCGGCGGTGAAGTTGTCACGACGCAGATAATAGCGTCCGATCTCCATTTCCTTGCCCGCAAGATGATCAAAGGCGAGGTCGAATTTCAGGATCGCGGATTTCGCATATTCACTGTCGGGATAACGCTCGATCACTTCGCGCAAGGATTGGAGCGCCTGAAAGGTCAGACCCTGATCCCGGCCCACTTCGTCGATCTGATCATAATAGCTGAGCGCGAGCAGATATTGCGCATAGGCGGCGTCATCATCATCGGGATAAAAGTCGATGAACCGCTGTGCGGCGGACCGACTGTTGGGATAATCCTTGTCTCGGTGATGCGCAAAGGCCTGCATAACCAGCGCACGGCGCGCCCAGTCAGAATAAGGATAAAGCCGCTCGATCTCGGAGAAATAGAAGGCCGCCTCGGTCGGATTGCCCTGCTCCAGTTCGAACTCACCACGCTCAAAGATCTGCTCGGCCGCGAAGGTTTCTAGCGGCACCTCCTGGCGATTGAAGAAACTGCCCGTCGTGGGACGATCGCTGCCGCCCCCACACGCGGACAACATTGCCGTGACCCCTAGGATCATCGTGAACCGGAAAAAGGATTTACCGCCGATCATACCCTGCTACCCCCAAGAAACGCTCAACATCGCCCTGTTCCAGGCTGTTTGCCTGTCTGTACCACAAACATAACCAAGGATAAAATGACGTTTTCGCCCTCGTTCAGGCAACTGCCGGAATCTCGTCCCAAACGAGGCCTGCACCGGGCAGCATTGCCGCCTGTTTGTCCGAACAGGTCACCATCCGGAACGCATCGGGGGTCGCAAAAACCTTGCGCAACAACTGATTGGTCAGCGTGTGCCCTGCGCAGATGCCTGTGTAGTGACCGATCACCGGGGCACCGGCCAGCGCCAGATCTCCCAACGCGTCCAGCATCTTGTGGCGCACGGGTTCGTCCGAATGGCGCAAACCGCCGGGGCTCGACACGCGGTCGCCGTTGAACACGACCGCGTTCACACCGGGCGCACCACCCAAAGCCAGACCGCTGGCCTGCATCCGCTCAACATCATCCTGACGGCAGAAGGTACGGCTGTCGCTCAACTCGCGCGCAAAGCTACCATTGGACATGTTCAGCGACTTGGACTGACGGCCAATGGCGCTGTCCTCGAAATCGATATGGAAATCGATGCGCATCACGTCCGTCGGGGCGAGGGTCGCAGTTGCATCCCCTTGCGTCACGGTCACGGATTTCAGAATTTCGATGGCCCGGATCGGGGCACCCAGACGGCGCAGGCCGCGCTGCATGATGCCACGCACAAACGGCACAGCTGACCCATCAAGGATCGGAACCTCGGGGCCATTCACTTCGACCAATGCATTGTGCACGCCGCAGCCTGCGAGGGCCGCCATTATATGTTCGACTGTACCAACGGACACGCCAGCATCGTTCACAAGCGTCGTGCAAAGGGGGGATTGGTGGACCACATCATAGCGCGCGGGGATCATCGTGTCGCCGGTTTCGATGTCTGTCCGGCGAAACCAGATCCCATGTTCGGCGGTGGCCGGACGAATCGTAAGGTGCGCAGGTTTACCCGAGTGCAAGCCGCACCCTGTAAAACTCACTGGCCCTTTGACTGTCGCTTGCACTGGACCCACCCACTCGCAATTTCTGACTGACTGACAGTTATTGCGGTGCAGCAAAACACTCAACTCAATCTTTGCAACGGTCTGAAACATGTGCAACATATCAAGGCGACATAACGCGCACGAAAATACAAACCATTGTTTATAAACGGAAAAAGGGCCGCCCTTTGGCGACCCTCTCTTTTGTTCGTGACCAAAATTTAGTTGGCTTGGCGCCGCAGGAAGGCCGGAATTTCAATCCGCTCCTGTTCCGGGTCTACAGCCTCGGTTGGTTGAGGCGCAGGCGCAGGGGCCGGAGCCGCCCCACGAGTCTGAACGGGCGGCTGTTGGCGCGTCGGCGCGGGCGCAGGAGCCCCTTCGGGCGTGCCCGTCATCCGGTTGATCAATGAGTTGATGCCGAACCGCGGTTTTTCCGCACTGGGTTGTGCCGCCGGGGCGGGCTGCGGTGCGGGTGCGGCCTTTTGCGTGGCGGCGCGCAGACGGGCCAACGCCTCGGGCGATGGTGTGCCGGGGGCCGGCGCGCGCGGTGCGACGAAGTTTTCAGCAGGCTGCATTTCAGGTTCGGGCGTTGGTTCGAACGCGGCAACTTGCGGCTGATAGGCCGGGGGTGGCAGGTCATCTTCGGCAGCGACGGGTGTGTCATCCGCAAAGATATCCTCGGCCATGTCCTGTGCGGCGGCCTCGTTCACATCAAGTTCCTGAAACAGCGATGGCTCTTCGGCGGCTGCGGCCACGGGAGCAGATGCCGGTTCTGCCATCGGTGCAGCGGGTGCGGGCGCTTCGGCCGCGACCGATTGCGCCAATGGTGCAGCCATCGACCGGCGCGGCACCGGCATTTCGGAGTGTACGTCGCTGGCGTCGATGCCCGTGGCAACCACGCTGACGCGCATCATGCCTTCCATCGCCGTGTCCAGCGTCGAACCGACGATGATGTTGGCGTCCGGATCGACCTCTTCGCGGATGCGGTTGGCCGCTTCGTCGAGTTCGAACAGGGTCAAATCGTGAGCGCCGGTGATGTTGATCAGAACGCCCTTGGCACCGCGCAGGCTGATTTCGTCCAGCAGCGGGTTCGCGATTGCCTTTTCGGCGGCCTGGATCGCGCGATCTTCGCCGTCCGCCTCGCCCGTGCCCATCATCGCCTTGCCCATCTCGTCCATCACGGCACGCACGTCCGCAAAGTCGAGGTTGATCAGGCCCGGACGGACCATCAGGTCGGTCACGCCTTTGACGCCTTGATAAAGCACATCGTCAGCCATCGAGAACGCCTCGGTAAAGGTCGTCTTTTCATTGGCCAGACGGAACAGGTTCTGGTTGGGAATGATGATCAGCGTATCGACCATCTTTTGCAGGGCATCGACACCGTCTTCGGCCTGCTTCATCCGCTTGGCCCCTTCGAACTGGAAGGGTTTTGTCACAACACCGACGGTCAGCACACCCAACTCGCGGGCGGCCTGGGCGATGATCGGCGCGGCACCTGTGCCGGTGCCCCCGCCCATGCCAGCGGTGATAAAGCACATATGCGCACCCGCCAGATGATCGACGATCTGCTCAATTGATTCTTCGGCCGCCGCGGCCCCGACAGAGGCGCGCGCCCCGGCCCCGAGGCCTTCGGTGACCTTGATCCCCAACTGCACCCGGTTCGTCGCGGCGGACTGTTGCAGCGCCTGCGCATCGGTGTTGGCAACGACGAAATCGACGCCATCCAGTTGTTTTTCAATCATGTTATTGACGGCGTTCCCGCCTGCCCCACCGACGCCAAACACGGTGATGCGTGGTTTCAGCTCGTCATGTCCGGGCAACGATAGGTTCAAGGTCATGGATCAGTCCGCCTGTCTGGTTTGCCGCATTCGCGGGTGTTTTTGTGCCTAAATTCCCACAATCCTACTGTTTTGTGGCCCCAACGTCACCCTTAAAACGCGGATTTACCGCAAAATATGGGCAAATTCTTGCTGTCGTTCACTCTATGTCCACCGAACATCCAGATATTGCGCTCACCAGTTGTCCCGGAACCATTTTACAGCCCGGCGCAGCGACCGCGCCGGATAGCGATCATGCGGGATATCGAAATCCCACCATTCGTCCTGTGGATGGGCCGCAAACAGCGCAAGGCCCACGGCGCTGGCAAATCCCGGCCCCGTGGCGGCTTGCGGCAGTCCGTGCACCCGAAGCGGACGGCCCAGGCGCACCTGCTGGCCCAAAATCTTGCTGGCCAACCCGTCGAGGCCGGGGATCTGGCTGCCCCCGCCCGTCAGCACGATCTGCTGGCTTGGCAGGTGGTCAAACCCGGCGGCATCCAGACGGGCGCGGACTTCTTCCAGAATTTCCTCGACCCGAGGACGCATGATCCCGATCAACTCGGCGCGGCTGGCTGTGCGACGGTCATGTTCGTAATCACCGGTATCCCCACCGATCTCGATCATCTCACGGTCATCCATGCCCGTGGCCTGAACGCCGCCGTAGAATGTCTTGATCCGTTCGGCATTGGCCGTGGGCACTTGCAGGCCCATCGAAATATCCGAGGTCACGTGATCGCCGCCCATGCGCACCGCATCCGCATAGATCATGTGTTTCTTGATAAAGATCGACACGCCGGTAGAACCGCCACCAAGGTCGATACAGGCCGCGCCAAGCTCTTGCTCATCTTCAACCAGCGCAGCAATCCCGGACGCATAGGCCGAGGATGCAATCCCGGCGAGCTCCAGATCACAGCGTTTCACGCAATGGGCCAGATGCTGCACCGCGGGCGCATCCACCGTCAGCATGTGCATGTCCACGGCCAACGCATTACCCAACTGCCCGCGCGGGTCCGACAGGCCCGAGCGGTGATCGAGCGCAAAATTCACCGGCTGCGCGTGCAGCACCTCGCGGTTTTCGCCGTAATCCGGCACATCGCATTGCGACAAGACACGGGCCACATCCTGTTCTGACACCACCTGCCCTTCCAGATCGACCTGCGCGTCCAGACCATAGCTGCGCGGCTCGGCCCCAGAGAAACAGGCGATCACATGATCAACACGGATGTTTGCCATCTTTTGGGCTGCTTGCAGGGCAGTGCGAATGGCACGTTCGGTCTCCTGCATCGCGCAGATCTCGCCAAAACGAACCCCGCGCGAGCGGGTGGTGGCCGCGCCGATGACCCGGAATCCCGACTGCCCGGCCAATGACCCGATCTCGCCCTCTTCGCCCAGTTTGGTGGTGCCATCAAAGCGCAGCACAAGGCAGGCGATCTTGGAACTGCCCACGTCCAGAATGGCGACAACCCCCCGCTGCATCGCGATCTTGCGCATGTTCCGCATGCTGCGTTGGCTGTCATATAGATCGGTCATAACTGTCACTCGGTCCCGGAATTCAACTGTCGGATACGCCACCATTCTTCGGTGGCGGTCGTGTTCATGCGCACGGTCGGGCGGCCTGTCAGACGCAGATCAATGCGGGCGATGTCGCGGCTGAGGACTTCGTCCACACCGTGCAGGGCAATCACGCGTTCAAGCGCCCCCACCGGGTTTTCGACCGGAAGCATGATGCGCTGGTCGCGATCCAGCACCACGTCCCACCGCCGATCGCCAAGACGGACAAGGCCGCGCAGTCGATTGCCCAACGGGGCCCCGGCCCGCACCAGCGTCAGCGCCTCGTGCACATGGGCCGGGGCACCGTCGCCTGCAATCACAGGCAGGTTGGGCCGCAAACCACGGCGCGCGATGGGGCCAACATGCACACCGCTTTCGTCGATCAGTGTCAGACCCTCGGGCGTGCGCCAGATCGCAACAGGCACGCGCGGGATCAGATCGATTTGCAGCACACCGCCGGGGCGAATGCGCACGCTCGCCTCGCGGATGGGCGGCATTTCAAGGATCCGCGCCCGCATCGCAGCCGGATCGAGGTCAAAAGACGAAATCGGGAAATCCAGCGGGATCGCGGTGCGGATCGCATCGGCCAGTTCCGGGTCACCCCCGTCAATGGCCATCAGATTGACCATGAATTCGGGGCGCTGCTCGATGCTGGCCCGCGTCTCGGCGACCGTGTCGCGGATTGCGGCCTGGGTGTCCGGATCCGACAGGAACCACGTGGCCGCCCCAAGTGAGACCGCAAAGGGCAAGCCTGCCCGCAAGGTCAGGCGGAACAGCGGCGTCAACATCAGCCGCTGCATCCGGTAAGACCACCGCGAGGGGGCCGGGTCGGCCTTGGGGCTACGGCGGCGGTTCAACGATGGCATGAGGCGTCCTCCACCATCCACACGCACAGCTCACCAAAGGAAATGCCCGCGGCCAGCGCCTGCTCCGGGGTCAGGGATGTGGGCGTCATGCCCGGCTGCGTGTTGGTTTCCAGCAGGATCAGCCCGTCCGCGCCCTTGTCCTCATCCCACCGGAAATCGGTGCGGCTGACACCGCGACAACCCAGGGCGTTGTGGGCGCGAACCGCATAATCAAGGCAAAGCTCGGTGATTTCGGTGGGCACATCGGCAGGGATCACATGGCGCGACCCGCCCATCTTGTACTTGGCATCATAGTCATACCAGCCGTTGGTGATGATATCGGTCACACCGAGCGGACGCGTGCCCATCACGGTCGTGGTCAACTCGCGCCCCGGCGCAAAGGCTTCGACCATCACATCGGCAGGCATGTCGAGGCTGAGTTGCGGGGGACCATTGGCCGCCTCATGCACGAGATAGACACCAACGCTTGAGCCCTCATTGTTGGGCTTGACCACATAAGGGGGCTGCATCACGTGGCGCGCACGCACGTCTGAGGCGGGCGCAATGATGCTTTTGACGACAGGCAGACCGGCGGCGATATAGACGTCCTTGGTGCGCTGCTTGTCCATGGCCAGCGCCGAGGACAGCACACCGGAATGCGAATACGGAATGCCCAGCCATTCGAGCATGCCCTGCACGCAGCCGTCTTCACCCCACCGCCCATGCAGGCAATTCAGAACCGCGACTGGTTTTTCGGATGCAAGAACAGAAGCGAGATCGGGGCCTGCATCGACCTCGACCACCTCATATCCCCGGTCCCTCAAGGCGGCTGCGCAGGGTTTCCCGCTGGACAGGGACACCTCGCGTTCAGCCGAGGGGCCACCCATCAATACAACCACTTTTTGGGACGTCCTGCTCGACTGACCCGCCATGTGCCTCTCGTCTCGGAGCCCGTTTTCGGGCCCTCATTGGTTATCGCCGATATTTGATTTTTATGTTCGGCCCGCCTTGCCCATAGTGCCGGTTTTTTACTGCCCCGGTTCACCTATGCGCATAATTTCCCATTCTAGCGTGATACCACTGGAATCGTAAACCTTTTTCCGCACCTCTTCGCCCAATCCTTCAAGATCGGCTGCGGTGGCACCTCCGGTATTGATCAGGAAGTTGGAATGTTTCTCGCTCATCTGCGCCCCCCCGCGCATGGCACCGCGCAGGCCCACGTCGTCAATGACCTTCCACGCCTTAAGGTCATGCACGTCATCCGCGCGGCCCGTCGATGAAAAGCCCGCCGGGTTGCGGAAGGTCGAACCTGCACTGCGATCCCTGGTGGGTTGGGTCGCGTCGCGCTTGGCCAGTTGATCCTCCATCCGCGCATGCAGCACCGCCGCCTCGGCCAAAGGCGCACGCAACGTGACCGAGGTCAGCACCGCACCCTCGGGCAGATCGGACTGGCGATAGCGGAAATTCATGTCATCGGGGCCAAGGCGGATCAGGCTGCCATCGCGCAGCACCGCCTCCGCCCCCCCGAATACGTCCGCGGTGTAGCTGCCATAGCAACCCGCATTCATCCGCACCGCCCCTCCAATCGAGCCGGGGATCGTGCGCAGAAAGGTCAGATCGGCACCCGCATCCGCCGCCCGGCGTGCCACATGCGCATCCAATGCGGCGGCCCCCGCGGTGACGGTCTCACCCTCGACGGTGATGCCGTTGAACCCGCGCCCAAGCCGGATCACGACAGCGCGCAAGCCCCCGTCGCGCACGATCAGATTGCTGCCAACCCCCATGGGAAAGACCGGCACCTCGGGCGGGAGTGCGGCCATGAACGCCTGCAAATCCGCGACATCAGTGGGCTGGAACAGCCAGTCTGCCGGTCCGCCCACGCGCAACCATGTGAGGGTCGAGAGGTCCTTGTTCGGGGTCAGGGTGCCGCGCACCTGTGGCAGATCATAACGCATGTGGCGACCCTTGGCCTGTTGCGCAGGCGCGGTCAAGTCGCCCGGGTACGGTCCCGCAGCAGCCATGCAAAGATCGCGCCACCCACCAGCCCGGTCGCAGCCGTTGGCGCAATCAGATAGGACAGCAGAATAAAGCCGACCCCGTCACCGGGGTGGAGGCCCGCTGGCGCAAAGCTGGTATAGAGCGTCAGACTGATCAGCATCAGGAACCCCGCCAGCACCAGCAGCGGGCGGCCACGGCGCACCAGTATGAACGCAAGCACGCAGCCCACGGCAACAGATGTGATCGCAAGCCCGGTCATCGCACGATCCGTCCCTTGATCCAGCGGCCCAGATAGATGACGGGCCAGCGCAGGATGCTCATCCCCGCCGCAAGCACCAGCAGCCCGGCCCACGGCCCGTGTTGCCATGTGACATAGCCCACAATCGGGATGCCGATGGCGATCAACCCATAGGCGTTTGTCCAGTGATTGTCCCGACTTGGGAACATCGCCATCACATTGGCGGCAAGGCCCCAGAGACAGGCAAGGATCAGGGATAGGCTCATGGGCGCAGCTCCGGCGGAAGTTGGGGGTTTTGACCACGGGCCTTGGCCCAGAAATAGCGCAACGGATTGCGGAACATCGACACGAATGCGGCCAGCGCCAGCGCGCCCGCCCACCATGCAACACTGATCCCGATCCAGAGGATCAGGACAGGGGCGGCAATCAACAGGGTGATGCCGGGGATATATTGGCGACGCATGGGCAGCATTGCGACCAAAGTGGCAGCAAAGACCCATCCGATACAGGCGAACGCAAGGATCATGCGGCCCCTTTCTGCAAGCGGCCCGGCAAGGCATTGGCCCAGGCCGAGATCGTTCCAGCCCCAAGGCAGACCACCATGTCACCGGGACGTGCCTGTTCGCGCACCAACCGTTCCAGATCGTCCTCGCCCATCACGGCGCGCGCATGGCGGTGACCATGGCGGATCAGGCCCGCAACCAGATCATCGCGCGATGCACCCTCAATCGGGTCCTCGCCAGCCGAGAAGATGTCGGTAATCCCGACCACGTCGGCATCGTTGAAACAGGCACAGAACTCATCGAAATGATGGTGCAGCCGGGTGAAGCGGTGCGGCTGATGCACCGCGATCACGCGACCTGTCGTGGCTTGGCGGGCAGCTTTGAGCACGGCGGCAATCTCCACCGGGTGGTGACCATAATCATCAATGATCGTGACCCCCTCAATCTCGCCCACGCGGGTAAAGCGGCGGTTAACGCCGCCGAAATTGGCCAGCGCGGTGCGGATTTCCTCGCCCTTCATGCCCAGATGGCGGGCAACGGCAACGGCCGACAGCGCGTTCGAGACGTTGTGATCGCCCGGCATCGGCAGGGTGCAGCCTTCGATCACCATATCCTCGCCCTGAAGCGCGACATCGAAATGCGCCACGCCCGCCTTGTAAGTCAGATTGATTGCGCGCACGTCCGCCTGGGCGTTGAAGCCATAGGTGATGACACGCCGGTCGGTGATCTTGCCCACCAGCGCCTGCACTTCGGGGTGATCGGTGCAGCACACGGCGACGCCGTAAAACGGGATATTCGAGGTGAAATCAAGAAAGCCCTGCCGCAGGTTCTCGATGGTGCCCCAGTGTTCCATATGCTCGGGGTCGATGTTGGTCACGATGGCGATGGTGGCGGGCAGGCGGTTGAAGGTGCCGTCGCTCTCGTCGGCCTCGACGACCATCCACTCGCCCTCGCCCTTGCGCGCGTTGGAACCATAGGCGTGGATGATGCCGCCGTTGACGACCGTGGGGTCAAAATTGCCCTCGTCCAGCAATGCGGCGACCATGGTGGTCGTGGTCGTCTTGCCGTGGGTTCCGGCCACCGCGATGTTCGATTTCAGGCGCATCAGTTCGGCCAGCATTTCGGCACGGCGCACAATGGGCAGACCCAACGCGCGGGCCGCATCCAGTTCCGCGTTGCCCGGTTTGATAGCGGATGAGATGACGACCACAGCCGCCTCTTCGACGTTCCTGGCCGTCTGGCCGACAAAGATATGCGCGCCCAGTTCAGCCAGCCGGTCGGTGATGGGCGAGCGTTTGAGGTCAGAACCCTGCACGCGGTAGCCGTGGTTCAGCAGCACCTCGGCAATGCCTGACATGCCAATACCGCCGATGCCGACGAAATGGATGGGGCCCACGTCTCCGGGCAGTTTGGTGGCAGCATTCATGTCTGGCCCTTCTCGGCTAGGATTTCGACCATGGCGGCCAGTGTTTCGGTGGCGTCGGGTTTGGCGACGCTTTGTGCGGCGCGCGACATCTGCAATGCGCCGTCGGGGTTGTCGAGGACGGTTGCAATCTGTGCCGCAACGGCATCCACGCTGAGCTGACTTTCGGGGATCAGGATGGCGGCGCCCGCATCGACAAGGCTGCGCGCATTCAAGGTCTGATGATCACCTGTGGCCACGGCATAGGGGATGAGGATCGACGGACGCCCAATGATCGAGATATCCGCGACCGAAGATGCCCCCGCGCGGCTGATCACCAGTTGCGCCTCGGACATGCGGCGCGGCACGTCCTTGAAAAAGGGCTGCACATCTGCGGCAATCCCATGTTCGTCGTAAAAGGCGCGCACGCGGTCTTCATCCTCACCGCGCGCCTGATGGCTGACACGGATATTTTTGAGCCGATCCACCGGCAGGCTCGCAATCGCGGGCGGGATCACATCCGACAGGATGCGAGCCCCTTGGGAGCCGCCGATCACCAGCACCTCCATCGGGTAATCACCGGGCGCGATATACCCAGACCCTGCCCGTTCCAGCACCGCGCCGCGCACAGGATTGCCCACATGGATGCCCTCGACACCTTCCGGCAATTCGGTCGGCCATGTCCCGCAGGCCACCGCATCCACGCGGGACGCAAAGACCTGGTTGACCCGGCCAAGGACGCCGTTTTGTTCATGGATCATGCGCGGCAGGCGCAGCAGGGTGGCCGCCGCCATCGCCGGGATCGTTGGATAGCCGCCAAAGCCGACCACAGCCGCAGGCTTGTCCCGCATCATCTTGAACACCGCGCTGACCACCCCCGCCCCGATCCGAAACGGGGTCGCGGCCTTGGCCGGCAAACCGCCGCGCGCAAAGGTGCTGGAGGATATCTGTTCGATCTCGGTCGTGTGGGGGAAGCCACCGGTATAGCGCGCGCCGCGCGCATCCGTGCTCAGCTTGACCCGCCAGCCACGCGCCAGCATCGCTTCGGCCAAGGCTTGGGCCGGGAACATGTGCCCGCCCGTGCCGCCCGCCGCGATGAGGAGCAAGGGCTGGCTCATCTGCGCCGCCCCAGAAGGTCCGAAATCTCGCCCTGTGGGCGGGTACGGGTGAAGGCGAGCAGCATGCCCACCGCGATGCCCGAGGCGATCACCGAACTGCCCCCGTAGGACACGAAGGGCAAGGTCATGCCCTTGGCGGGCAACAGGCGCACAGCCACACCCATGTTGATCATGGCCTGCACCCCGAACATGCAGGCCAGCCCCGTGCCCGCAAGGCGAATGAACGGATCCCGCTCGCGCACAAGGCGCAAGAGCGAACGCACGACGATGCCAGTATAAAGCGCGATGATACACAAAACGAGGATCAGCCCGTATTCTTCCGCCGCCACGGCAATGATGAAATCCGTATGCGCATCGGGCAGCGACCATTTCACTTGCCCCTCGCCCACGCCCACACCAAACAACCCACCTTCCTGGATGGCGTTGGTGGCATAGCCAAGCTGTGTGCGCGGATCGACATCCGGGCTCAGAAAGCCGTCAATGCGGCGCGCAAAGTGCTCGGAATTGGAATAGGCGATGGTGCCCGCAAACACGACCATGCCGGCCATGCCGACAAGCAGGACCATGGGCGCGCCCGCCACGAAATACATCACACCCCAACCAAACAGGACAAGACAGGCCTGACCAAAATCGGGTTGCAGGGCGAGCATCAGAACGATGGAAATACACAGCGCGAACGACCAAACCTTGCCCGGCGGGCCGTTGATGTCCTGACTTGCGGCCATCATCCAGGCGGCGGCCACGACAAAGCCGGGCTTGAGGAACTCTGAGGGTTGGATTGAGGCAAAGCCAAGCGAATACCACCGCATCGCACCCTTGCCAAAGTCGGTGCCAAAGAAGGGCAGCAACGCCAGTGCGACAAAGGCGACCACAAAACCAAGCACCGCCAGGCGACGCACCAGCACAGGCGTCATCATCGACGTCAGGATCATCGCAATCAGCGCACCCACCCCGAACACCGCCTGTCGGATCACATAATGAAAGGGGGGAAAGCCGTTCTTTTCGGCCAGTGGCACCGAGGCCGCAAGCCCAAGCAACAGCCCGATCGCAAACAGGATCAGCACGCAGCTGAGCGACCATTTGTCGATGGTGCGCCACCATTTTGGAAGAATGGGTTCGCCGTCCCGGATAGGAACCGCGCCATAGACCATTTCTGTCATGATCTGCCGCCTCACTGCTGTCACTGCCTCTGGCCCTCGGTGTATCCCCGAAGTGCCGTCGCGCAAGCATAGCGGCAAAATGTGGCGCGGGCTAGCCCTTGTTCGGCTGGCCCGCACGGTGGTTAGGCGGCTTTATGCGTGCCGCGAATGGGGTAGTCATTTTCGCGGACGAACCTGATGCCATTCAGCGTCCCCTCAAGCCCCGGGCGCAGGAAGGGGGCGTTCGACACATCCACCATCTGGATGACGCCATCAGCGTTGATCACGAACAGCCCCGGCTCGGCAAAGGGGCGGTCGGTTTCCTGCGGGCCGCGCGGATCCGACACATACAGGCCAAGAGCATCCATCTGCTTGAGTGTCAGGCCGTAACCCACTGGCATTGTGAGGCTTTGCTCATCCGCCATGGTCTGGGCCTTGTCCTTGGGATCGCCCGACACGACAACCACATCAACGCCAAGGTCGTGGAATTTGGTCTGCATCCCTTCCAATTCCGCGAGGTAGCGTTTGCACAGCGGACAATGCAGGCCGCGATACACAATCACCAACTGCCAGTCGTGCCCGCCCTGCGGGTCGCCCAATGTCGTGGTGTCCCCGGCAAGGGTGTGAACTTCGGTCCTGGGAAAGACGCTGCCTGCGGCCAATGCGGTCATCTCGAATTCCTTTCGGGTTTTTTGCTGCTTCAGGACGTAAGCCTGCGCCGCCGCGCCGCAACCCCTGCGCCTTGACCCTTTCTGTGCAATCCTGCACGCACGGGTCATGGACTACGATACACTTGTCATCGGGGCTGGCGCGGCTGGCATGATGTGCGCCGCCCACGCTGGCGGGCGTGTACTGGTCGTGGACCACGCCAAAGCGGCCGGAGAAAAGATCCGCATTTCAGGCGGTGGGCGGTGCAATTTCACCAACATGTATTGTGAACCTGCGGCGTTCCTGTCGCAAAACCCGCATTTCGCAAAATCCGCATTGGCGCGCTACACGCAGTGGGATTTTGTTGCGCTTGTGGATGCCCACGGGATCGCGTGGCATGAAAAGACGCTCGGGCAGTTATTCTGCGATGTATCGGCCAAAGAGATCATCGCCATGCTACACGGGCTGATGCGAGGCGCGGGTGCGGAGCTGCGCTTGCGCACCTCTGTCAGCGATCTTGCAAAGACGGCGGACGGGTTCACCGCCACCGTGACGCAGGACGATAAGGCAAAGCCAATCACCGCTCGCAATGTGGTGGTCGCCACGGGCGGGAAATCCATCCCCAAAATGGGCGCAAGCAGTTTTGCCTATGACATCGCGCGCCAGTTTGGGCATGCACTGACCCCGCTTGAACCCGCATTGGTGCCCTTCACCTTCGCTGATCGCCGGTTCGCTGACATTTCGGGTGTCGCCTGCCCGGCCCGAGTGACAGCCAATGGCCCCGCCTTTGACGAGGCAGTGCTGTTCACCCATCGCGGCCTGTCCGGCCCTGCGATCCTGCAAGCGTCGAGTTATTGGGATGCAGGCCAGTCGATCCGCCTGCATCTGGTGCCCGAGGCGGACCTTGGGTCCGCCTTACGCGACAAGCGGCGCACGGAAGGGAAAAAGGCACTGACCACCGAATTGGCGCGGCATTTGCCGACCCGGCTCGTCGATCACCTGAGCACACAGATGGACCTGTCGGGGCGCTTGGGCGATGTCTCGGATGCACGGATTGACGCGCTGGTGCATGATCTGTCCCATTGGGCGCTCACGCCTGACGGCACCGAAGGGTATCGCACCGCTGAAGTCACACGCGGCGGTGTGGACACGGACGGGCTGAGTTCCAAGACGATGGAGTCCAGGACCACACCGGGCCTCTATTTCATTGGCGAGGCGGTGGATGTGACGGGCTGGCTCGGCGGGTACAACTTCCAATGGGCCTGGTCCTCGGCCATGGCCTGTGCGAGCGCGCTTGAGGACTGATCTCTGTCTCGGAGCCGCCGTTGCCTGCACCCGAACGGTCAGATGAAGGCGCGCGCATCAAGGCAAATCGCCGAGGGCCCCCGGAACGGGGAGACGGCTATTTTCCTTGAGGGGCGGGACGTCATCTGGCAGGCACGGGATCAGGCAAGGGTGGATGCGAGACAGATTTCTGTCTTGGTGAGCCAGCAGCTGACTATCCCAGATCAAGAATGTCGTGTGCGCGTCAGCGCGCTCCGCTGGATCAGAGGCGGCTGGTGACTTCAGCCACGAAATCCTCGCCCCGTCGCTCGAAGCTGTCATATTGATCAAAGCTCGCCGCCGCAGGGGCCAGCAGCACCACGTCGCCGGGTTCCGCATCCGCCATGGCGGCCTCGACGGCCGCCTTCATCGTACCACACACTTGCGCTTCGACATCCAGTTGCATGGCGAACTGCGCCGCCTCGCGTCCGATCACATAGGCCTTGCGCACCGACCCTGCCGCCGCCTCAGCCAGCCCGCCAAGCCCGCCCTCTTTCTGCAACCCGCCGCAAATCCAGCGCACATTCTGAAAGGCGGCCAGCGCCTTGGCCGCGCTGTCCATGTTCGTGGCCTTGCTGTCATTGACATAGCGCACGCCGTCCGCCTCGGCGATCAGCTGGCTGCGATGTGGCAACCCGGCAAAGGTGCGGAACGCGCCCTCGATCACCTTCGGGGCCACGCCCACCGCGCGCGCCGCCGCATAGGCCGCGCACGCGTTCTGGTGGTTGTGCGCACCCGGCAATCCGGGGACCTCGCGCAGATCAATCGAAGCCACCTGCCGCCCTTTGCGGGTTTCCGACAGAAACCCCTTGCGCGCAAAAACCTGCCAGCCGGGGCCGTTCAGCTTGGCCTCGACCGAAACGCGGATCACCCGATCATCGCCGCACCCTTCGCTCAGTTGGTTGGCGAGATAGCGCCCTTCGGCCTCGTCCACGCCAATCACGGCGCGGTCGGGTCCACCTTCGGAAAAAAGGCGGCGCTTGGCTGCGAAATACCCCCCCATGCCTGCATGTCGGTCCAGATGATCCGGGCTGAGGTTGGTGAAGACCGCCACATCCGGCGTCAGCGCACGGGCCAGATCGGTCTGATAGCTCGACAGCTCCAGCACGATAATTTCACCGTCATGGGGCGTATCCAGATCAAGCACCCCACGCCCGATATTGCCAGCCAGTTGGCTGGGCCGGCCCGCGACCTCCATGATGTGATGGAGCAACGCGGACGTAGTGGATTTGCCGTTCGATCCGGTGACCGCGATCACGCGCGGGGGCGTGTCGAGCGCGCTCGATTCCGGGGTGGCAAAGGATTGAAAGAACAGCCCGATGTCGTTGTCGACCGGGACACCGGCGGCGAGGGCCGCAGCCACCACCTGGTTGGGTGTGGGGTAAAGGTGCGGGATGCCGGGGCTGACGATCAGCCGGGCGATGTCATCGAAGGCGTTTTGTTTTTTGAGGTCGGTGCAGGCGAACCCTTCGGCTTCCGCCACCGCCCGCGCGTCCGGATTGTCATCCCAGCAAATGGGCTGCGCCCCGCCTGCGGCGAGCGCGCGTGCCGCCGACAGCCCTGAGCGCCCGAGCCCCAATACGGCGACGCGTGCGCCTGTGAGGCCTCGCACCGGGATCATAAGGGCGCGCCTTTGGTCCGGGTGGAAACGAGGGGCCAGCCCCTCGCGCTCCCCGCGGTATTTTTGGTCAAAAGAAGGGGCGAGGCGCGCATTACCGCACCTTGAGTGTGGCAAGGCCGATCATGGCGAGGATAAGTGCGATGATCCAGAACCGGATCACGATCTGCGGCTCGGCCCAGCCCTTTTTTTCGTAGTGATGGTGGATCGGAGCCATGAGGAAGGCGCGCTTTCCGGTCCGTTTGAAATAGATCACCTGGATCATCACGCTGAGCGCTTCGGCCACGAATACGCCACCAACGATGGCGAATACGATTTCATGTTTGGCGGCCACTGCGATTGCGCCAAGCGCGCCCCCAAGGGCCAGTGAGCCTGTATCCCCCATGAACACAGCCGCCGGAGGGGCGTTGTACCACAGGAACCCGAGCCCCCCACCGATGATCCCCATCGTGAACACCAGCAACTCGCCTGTGCCGGGCACATAGTGCAGCCCAAGGTCTTCGGTAAAGTCCACACGCCCCACCACATAGGCGATCACCCCAAGCGTGCCCGCCGCGATCATCACCGGCATGATCGCCAATCCATCCAGCCCGTCCGTCAGGTTCACCGCATTGGCCGAGCCCACGATCACGATGATCGAGAAGGGGATGAACATGAGGCCGAGATTGATCAGCACATCCTTGAACACCGGTACGGCCAATTGGCTTTGCAGCCCATCAGGGTGCGCCAGAGTGGAGAGGTAGGCCGCAATCGCCGCAATCAGAAAGCCCAGAAGCAGACGCACCCGGCCAGACACGCCCGCCGTCGTCTGTTTGGACACTTTGGCATAATCATCCGCAAATCCGATGAGGGCGAAAGACAGCGTGACCCCCAGAACGATCCACACAAATGGATTGTCCAGCCGCGCCCAAAGCAAGGTGGATGTGACCAGCGCGCCCACGATCAGCAGCCCGCCCATGGTCGGCGTGCCGGCCTTGGCAAAGTGCCCCTCGGGGCCATCATCGCGGATCGGCTGGCCTTTGCCCTGACGCCGACGCAGCACGTTGATCAGGGGTCGCCCAAAGATGAACCCGAACAAAAGTGCCGTCAGAAACGCGCCCCCGGCGCGGAACGTGATATAGCGGAACAGGTTGAAAAAATCCCCGCCATCGGAAAGTGCCGTCAACCAATAGAGCATTGCTGCTGTCCCTACTCATTATCTTGTGGGTCTGCGCCCGTTGCCCCCGGATGGCCCATTTTGCGGATCGCGTCAACGATCTGCGCGAGTTTCATGCTGAGCGAGCCCTTGACCAGCACAACATCGCCGCTGTCGAGGCGACGGGCCACGCGGGGTGCCATCTCGGCTGCGGTTTCGGCCCACATCCCCTGTTTTTGCGCCGGAAGGGCTTCGTGCAGGTTTTGCATGAGCGGGCCGATGCAGTGGATCGTATCGAGCGCCGCGACCGCGTCCAATTCGGCCAGTTCGGCGTGCATGTCCGGCCCGTCGGGGCCAAGTTCTTTCATATCGCCCACAAATGCGATGCGTCGCCCCTTGCTGACCCGCCCGATATCATGGGTCACCTGGGCCGCCGCCAGAACGTCGAGCGAGGCCGCCATGGAGGTCGGGTTGGCGTTGTAGCTGTCGTCGATCAGCTCCAGCGTGAGGTGGGTTTCGACCGGGTCCAGCGTGATGATTTCGCGCGCCCCACGTCCCTCATAGGGAGTCCAACGGCCCAGAGATTGCGCAGCCAGCGCCAGATCCGCGCCCAATGCCTCTGCGGCGGCCAAAGCCCCGAGCCCGTTCATGGCGAAATGTTTGCCCACCGCGCCGACCTTGAACAGCAACGGCTGGCCATGGGCTTCGGCCCTCACGATTGTGGTATCCTGTTGCAGATCGACGGATTTCAGAACGAAATCAAAGCCGTGTTCCCCGAACCCGATGTCGCGACGTTTCGCATCATGGGCCTTGGCCTGAAGGATCGCAGCCGTCGAGCAGTCGTTGTTCAGCACCGCCGTGCCCCCATATTCGAGCCCTTCGATGATCGACGCCTTTTCCAGCGCGATCCCTTCGATGTTGTCGAACGCCTCAAGATGGGCGGCGGCCACGGTGGTGACCATCGCCACATGAGGCCGCGCAAGCTTGGCCAATGGTGCGATTTCGCCGGGGTGGTTCATCCCGATCTCGATCACCGCATATTCGGTATCGGCGGGCATCCGCGCCAACGTCAGCGGCACCCCCCAGTGGTTGTTGTAGCTGGCCACAGAGGCGTGGGTGCGCCCCTGATCCGACAGGATCGCGCGCATCATTTCCTTGGTCGAGGTCTTGCCAACCGAGCCTGTGATCGCCACCACCTGTGCGTCTGTGCGAGCACGAGCCGCAGCACCGAGCGTTTCCAATGCGGCAAGGACATCAGGCACGACCAGCAAGGGCGCATCATCGGCAACGTCTTGAGGCACATGGTTCACAAGGGCCGCCCCGGCCCCGGCGTTGAGCGCTGCGGCAACGAAATCATGCCCGTCGCGTGCCGCCTGCAAGGCCACGAAAAGGTCGCCCGGTTGCAGGGTGCGCGTGTCGATGGAGACGCCGGTTACGCTCCAGTCTCGGGTATTGCGTCCGCCTGTTGCAGCGGCAGCGTCGGTCGAGGTCCAAAGGCTCATGTCAGTCGTCCCTCCAGCGCAGCGACGGCCACGCTTGCCTGTTCTGCGTCGTCAAAAGGCAGCACATCGTCGCCTACAATCTGCCCGACTTCATGGCCCTTGCCCGCGATCAGCAGCGCGTCGCCGGGTTCGAGCATGTCAACCGCGCGCAGGATCGCCTCGGCCCGGTCGCCCACTTCGGTGGCATCGGGGCAGCCTTCCATCACGGCGGCGCGGATCGACGCAGGGTCTTCGCTGCGCGGATTGTCGTCGGTCACGAACACCACATCGGCGTGCTGCGCGGCGGCCTGCCCCATCAAGGGGCGCTTGGCCGCATCGCGGTCCCCGCCTGCGCCCACGATGGTCACAAGTTTGCCCATGACATGCGGGCGCATCGCCGACAGGGCCGTGGCCACCGCGTCAGGCGTGTGGGCGTAATCGACAAAGACCGCCGCACCGTTTTCGCGCCGTGCGGCAAGTTGCATACGGCCTCGCACGGTATCAAGATACGGCAATGTTTCGAACACCCGCGCAGGCTCCGCACCGCAGGCGATCACGAGGCCGCACGCCAGCATCACGTTGTCGGCCTGAAAGCCCCCGATCAAAGGCAGGCGTGCCGTATAAGCCTTGCCTGCGTACTCAAAGCGCACATCCTGCCCCGTCGCATCAAAGCGTTGCGCCGACAGGTGCAGATCGCCCCCGTCCCGGCCTACGCTCAACACGGTCTGGCCCCGCGCACGCGCGATGGCGGCCATGTCCACACCGCGCGCATCGTCCATATTGATCACTGCCGTACCGTCTTCGGGCAGTACCCGCGCGAACAGGCCCGCCTTGGCATCGAAATAGGCCTCGAAGGTGTGGTGATAATCAAGATGGTCCTGGGTGAAATTGGTGAACCCGGCGGCCTTCAGCATCACCCCGTCAAGGCGGCGCTGATCAAGCCCGTGGGAGGATGCCTCCATCGCGGCGTGAGTGATTCCGTTGGCGGCGGCCTCCGCCAGCGTGCGGTGCAGCGTGATCGGCTCGGGCGTGGTGTGGGCGAGCGGCGCAGACCATGCCCCCTCGACTCCGGTGGTGCCGAGGTTGACGGCTGCCAGGTCCATCTCGACCCAGATCTGGCGCACGAAGGTGGACACCGACGTCTTGCCATTGGTGCCGGTGACTGCGACCATCGTTTCGGGCTGGCCGCCAAACCAAAGCGCGGCGGTACGGCTGAGCGCCTCGCGCGGGGCGTCCGCAATCACCACTGCGATACCGTCGAGCACATCAGCGGCGATCTCGGCTCCTTCGGCATCCGTCAGCACGGCCACGGCCCCCATGCGCACCGCATATTGGATGAATTCGGCCCCATGCACCCGCGCACCGGGCATGGCGGCAAACAGGACCCCGTCCCTGACCTCGCGGCTGTCCACGGCAATGCCGGTGATGTCCGGATTTGCCCCACCGCGGGCGGTCAGACCCAAGGTTGAAAGTGATCGTGTCTGCGCACCCATATCTGCTTTGGCCTTTTTTGGCTCGGGTGCGCACGGCACCTCAGTTGCTGCTGGTGAGCGTTATATCAGCCAGTCTGCCCGGTTCAACGGTTGGCCGCAGACCCAGGAGCGGGGCGATGCGTCCGATCATCTCGGCCGCGACGGGCACGGCCGTCCACCCGGCGGTGCGGCGCGGCTTGTCGCCAGATGTCTCGACCGGTTCGTCCAGCGTCACCACGAGCACGTATTTGGGATCATGCGCAGGGAAGAGGGTGGCGAAGGTGGCAATCACCTTGTCCTCGTAATACCCGCCGCGCGGCTTGGGTTTGTCGGCGGTGCCCGTCTTGCCGCCCACCGCATAGCCGGGCACTTCGCCCATGCTGGCCGTGCCAGAAGTCACTACCGCACGCAGCATATCGCGCGCCGCATTGGCAGCACCCGTGCTCATCACCCGTTCCTTGGTTTGAGGGCCGGTCTGTTTGAGGATGGTCGGGTCCACCTTGAAGCCGCCATTGGCGATGGCCGCGTAGCCCGCCGCCAGATGCATCGGCGAGGTGGACAGCCCGTGACCATAGCTGATCGTGACCGCACTGAGATCGGTCCAGCGTTTGGGCAACAGCGGCTTGCCGGTGCGCGCCTCGAAAATCTCGAACGGGGTCGCGTCGAAAAAGCCGAGGGATTTCAGAAATTCCTGCTGGCGCTTCACACCGATCTGCAAGGCCATGCGACCCGTCCCCCGGTTCGAGGATTTGACGATGATGTCACTGACGCTCAGCTTGCCGTAGTTCTTGTTGCGGAATTCACCTATAGGAAAGCCGCCCACGCGCATCGGACCAGAGGTATCGATGACGGTCGAGGGGGACACGAGGCCCAGCTCGATGGCCTGCGCGGCGGCAAATATCTTGAAAGTCGAGCCCAACTCATACACCCCCTGCACTGATCGGTTGAACAGCGGGCTGTCGCTTTGATCGCCCTTGGTGGCCGGGCGGGGGCGATTGTTGGGATCGAAATTGGGCAGGCTCACGACTGAAATCACCTCGCCCGTGTGTACATCCATCAGAACGGAGGTCGCACCCTTGGCGTTCATAATCTTCATGCCGCCATAAAGCACGCGTTCGGAGGCCGCCTGCACTGTCAGGTCCAGCGACAACTCAAGCGGGTTTTGTCCGTTGGCGGGATCGCGCAGATAGTCGTCAAACTGCTTTTCAACGCCTGCAACGCCGATAACCTCAGCCGCGCTCACGCCTTCCTTGCCAAAGGACGCACCACCCAGCACATGGGCGGCCAGCGTGCCGTTGGGATAAAGGCGCATGTCGCGGGGGCCGAACAACAGGCCGGGATCGCCGATTTCATGCACCAATTGCATCTGTTCAGGGCTGATTTTCTTCTTGATCCACAGGAACTTGCGCTTGCCGGTGAACTGTTTGATCAGGTCCGCCTCTTTGAGGTCGGGAAACACGGCTGCCAGCCCCTTGGCCGAGGCCACCGGGTCCACCATGTGGGGTGGTTGGGCATACAGCGCGTGGGTTTCGAAATTCGTGGCCAGCAGATGCCCGTTGCGATCCACAATGTCGGCGCGCGAGGCCGAAATGGCGGCCCCTTGGGCGGCGGTGCGCGGCTCGACCGGCTCGGATGTTGCCAGCATGCCCATGCGTAGGCCCACAACGCCAAAGGCGCAGAAAAAGAACAGGCCCAGCACCAAAAGCCGCCCTTCGGCGCGTTGACGGGCGTGATCGCGCATGTCCTCGTGACGGGCGCGGATGTTTTCGCGTTCAATCGCGTCCGGATTTTCGCCAGCTTCGCGGGCCGGCAGGATACGGGCCAGCGGGCGCAAGGGGGTGCGGATCATGGCTGCTGCTCCTCTTCCTCAAGCTCACCGGACACCTCGACTGCGTTTTCGAGGATCAGCGCAGGTGGGGCTGGATAGGCGACCTCGTCCACACGCCCAAACTGGTCGGGGCGGAAGGGCAACAGGCCAAGGCGATCAAAGTTGATGTCGGCCAGATCGCGCAGCCGGTCGGGGCGGTTCAGATAGGCCCATTCAGCGCGCAACACAGCCAGACGGGAATGGGTGATGCGTATGTCGCGGTGCAACTGGTCGGTTTTGGCAAGCGACTCTTGCGTCGCGTAATTCTCGCGGTAGGCCCAAAAGGCCAGACCGATCACGGCCAGTGTCGTCAATATATAAAGTATGGTGCGCATCAGAGCGTCCCCTTGATCTGCGGCATTCCAATGGATTTTGCGTCAATATCCCCCGCCGGGGCGTCCGTGCGGGTCGCGATGCGCAACTTGGCTGAGCGGCTGCGCGGATTGGCGGCAAGTTCGGCCGCATCCGGACCAATGGCCTTGCGGCTTTTGACGGTGAATTGGGCGGCAGTTTTCGTGGTCTCGGGGGCATAGCGGTTGGCATTGGCCTGCTTGCCCGCCCGCGCGGTGAGGAAGCGTTTGACCATGCGGTCCTCGACCGAATGAAAGGTGACAACAGCCAGCTTGCCACCTTCTGCCAGCGCACGTTCAGCGGCCATAAGCCCCTGATAAAGCTCACCATATTCATTATTCACCGCAATGCGCAGCGCCTGAAAACTCCGCGTTGCAGGATGGGACTGTCCGGGCTTGGGGCGCGGCAGGCATTTTTCGACCACCCTAGCCAGTTCAAGCGTGGTGGTGACGGGGCGCGCCGCAATGATGGCCCGCGCGATTCGCCGGCTGGCGCGCTCTTCACCGTAGTGGAACAGGATATCGGCGAGGGTTTCTTCCTCGGCGCTGTTCACGATATCGGAGGCGGACGGGCCGTCCTGGCTCATCCGCATGTCAAGGGGGCCGTCCTTCATAAAGGAAAACCCCCGACCTGCCTGATCCAGTTGCATGGAACTGACACCAAGGTCGAGAACCACGCCGTCCAGACCATCAGCATAGGCATCAAGGTTGGAAAATACGCCAGGCTGCATGACCAGCCGGTCGCCGTATGCGATCGCCCAATCGACGGCCATGTCAAAGGCGAGCGGGTCACGATCCACGGCGATCACCTGTTCGGCCCCGGCCTCAAGCAAGGCGCGGGTATAGCCACCAGCCCCGAACGTGCCATCCAGCCAACGCCCCTCAATAGGCGCACAATGCGACAGGATCGCGTCGATCAGTACCGGTATATGTGGCCCCCCAGCCGACATTTCAGCCCATGTCCCCGTCAAGATAGACGGATGGATCAAGATCCGGGTCGAACCCGTCATCATCGAGGGCTGCGATGCTCGCGTCATAGGCTTCGGGCCGCCAGATCTCGAACGTATCCCCGGAAGAGACGAAGCGGGCCATGCCATCCAGCCCGATCTTGTCGCGCAACTTGGCGGGCAACACAATGCGGCCCGTGTCATCCACAACCGTCTCGATGGATTGCGCGCTATACAGCCGCTCCATCGCCTTGCGCTTGGCCGAGCCGCGGGGATGTTTGGAAATCTTGTCGTCGACCTCGTCCATCGCCTCGATGGTGAAGCCTTCAAGAAAGGCGCGGGTGTCGCCGCCATAGACAATGATGATGCGCGGCGGCAGGCCGTCGGTCCAGTCCGGGTCGCCCGCTTCGATCACACGACGAAACGAGGCCGGGATAGACACCCTGCCCTTCGCGTCCACCTTGTGGTCGCTTTCGCCTCTGAACCTGCGTGCCACCGTTTGGCCCGTCCCTTTTTAACGTCAGCACATGATCCCCATCCGTGCTGTAGAAATGGAAACGGCGGGTTGATCTGCTGCCACTGATCAACCCGCCGCCCTCGTCCCGACTTGCGGGATGTCCAGCTGCGCGCGCCACCTGGGGGGATGTCTGCTCGCTCGCGCGCCGGATCTCTGGTCTGATGAAAGCGAGGTGCCTGTATGAAACCTGCTAGAGTTTTGTTGTCTGCGTGGGGTCGTTTGCTGCCCCGTGTCTCGTTCTCATCTGATGCATTAGGGATGCCATGGGATAACATGGTACGCAATGGTTTTTTGAGGAGTCATTGAAGTGCAATGGGATGAAGTCGGCCATATCCAACACCTTAAAGGCTGTAATTTTCAGCCTATTTAAGCCTATAAGGTTATCGGTCAAACTGTAGCCACTATATGTTGTGCTCACCTTTGCACGCCCAGCTTATCCCACATTTTCCCAAAAAAATGCGATATAGGGCGCAGTTTTTTGTACGTTTATGCTTTGTTCTTAAGCTATTTTCATCAAAAACACGCGATTCACTCGAATTTGATTCGAATCTAACGGCCAGACGCAGCCTATTGCCCATGAATTCCCATGGGCTTGGCAACCACGGTCAGGCCACGCCGCCTTTGATCAGCCCCTGCGCGATCTGCGCATAGGCGTCCGCCATCGGCCCGTCCCCTGCGGCAATCGGTGTGCCTCCGTCTCCGGCCAGCCTGGTGTCGAGGTCAATGGGCAGCGCGCCAAGCAGCGGCACACCCATCTTTTCGGCCTCCGCCGCGACACCGCCCTGACCAAAGATCTGATGCTGTGACCCGCAATCAGGGCAAATGAACATCGACATGTTTTCGATCAGACCCAGAACGGGCGTCTTGAGCGTCGCAAACATGTCCAGCGCCTTGCGCGCGTCGATCAGGGCCACGTCCTGCGGCGTCGATACAACTATGGCACCCGTCAGTTCGGACTTGGTGCACAGCGTCAACTGCACATCCCCCGTCCCGGGCGGCAAATCGACCAACAGCACGTCCAACTCGCCCCACTCCACCTGCCCCAGCATCTGTTGCAGCGCGCCCATCAGCATTGGGCCGCGCCAAACGACCGCTTTGCCCTCTTCCATCATAAAGCCGATGGACATGAGCGTGACGCCGTGGGCATGCAGCGGGATGATCGTCTTGCCATCCGGGGATGCGGGGCGCTTGTTGACCCCCATCATGCGCGGCTGGCTTGGACCATAAATATCTGCATCCAGCAGGCCCACCTTGCGTCCCTGTCTGGCAAGCGCCACGGCAAGGTTGGAAGAGACGGTGGATTTGCCCACCCCCCCCTTGCCCGACCCGATGGCCAGAATGCGCTGTACGCCGGTGGGTTTGGTCGGCCCCTCTTGCGGCTTGGGGTGGCCGCCGATCTTGAGGCTGGGCGGTGCAGCCGGTTTTGCGGCTGGACCGTGGGCCGTCAGGGCCACACGAGCCTGCGCCACACCGTCCATATCGCGCACCAGCTGTTCGGCAGCCGCGCGGATCGGCTCCATCCGGGCCGCAATCTCGGGGCTGGGCGCTTCGATCACGAATTGCACCTGATTCCCGTCAACCGAGACCGCACGAATCAAATCACGGCTCACAAGGTCGCCCCCATCGGGCATGCCGATACGGGCCAACGTGGCGAGGATATCGTCTTTGGTCACAGGCATGGTGCATTTCTCCGCTCGGGTGCCACATTAACTGGCAGATTTCGCGGCGCACACAAGAGGCGCCGACACAGCCGCGACATCAGCGCCGGTTTATTGGGCGGGTCGCACAAGATTTCAACTGCAACCCTATGCAATTGCTGCATAGCAGCATTGCCGCAGAAAGTATTGTGCAGACGCAGCATTCACTTATGTTTGGGTCAACGAAATTGAGCAAGTTTAGAAAACGAGGCAACACACATGGCCTATTACAACGACATCAACACCCGCAGCGATCTGGTTGAGCGCATCCTTGGTGCAGCCGCGCGCATTCTGGAAACAGCAGCCGAGCGGCGTGCGCAAAACCGCATCTATCGCACCACATTGGGCGAGTTGGATGCCTTGTCGAACCGCGAGCTGGCTGATCTGGGCATGCACCGCTCCGAACTCAAGCGTGTCGCCTGGGAATCGGCTTACGGCAGCGCTGCGCACTGAACATCGAGATCAGATGTCCCTCTCCTCCTCCCTGGGGCATCTGTAAATTTGCGGCGGCGTCCTCCTCCTCCCTGACGTCGCCGCACCTTTTCATTCCGCGCCCTTAAGGGTGCATCACGAGACACATCGCGATCCGGTCCTCCTCCTCCCTGACTGGTGCGATGTTGCCAGAGCGGCGGCCCCTCCTCCCTGGGGTCGCCGTTTTTTACGTTGTGTTCACGAAGGTGAACACGAAGGGTGACAAGGACTGCTTTCGAAGGAAAGCTGTCAGCCACTCCGCAGCGTCCAATCACCACGTTCCAACTTGCCAAGGCGCAAATCCTGCCCGTGATCGCGATGGGTTGAGGTCGAACGATAGGAAGTGGCCGACAGCTTTTTTTTGCAAAAAGCAGTCCTTGCCACTGATTGCTTTCACCTTCGTGAAAGCAATCTAAAACGGAATGTCATCACACCCCGTGATAAATTTCGAAATAACCTTCTTCAGACCGGCCTTTTCAAACTCGATCTCCAGTTTGTCGCCTTCGATCCCCACAACCGCACCATAGCCGAATTTCTGGTGGAACACCCGCTCGCCCATGGTGAAACTGGACACCGCATCAAGGTCTATCACCGTGTTGCGGCTTTCCTTGGGCTGACCGATGGGGCGATCGCCCGCACGCGCTTGCAGACGCCTCCAGCCGGGTGAGTTGTAAACATTCGCATCTGCCGCCGCCTGATGCAGCCGGGATTCCCCCATGGAGGGCGCCGCCGCACCATATCCACCACCATATAATCCGGGCGGGGTCAGCACATCCACATGCGCTTCGGGCAACTCGTCAATAAAGCGGGACGGCAGCGACGATTGCCACTGCCCGAACACGCGCCGATTGGCGGCAAACGAGATTGTGCAGACCTCTTCGGCGCGGGTGATGCCGACATAGGCCAGGCGGCGCTCTTCTTCGAGGCCCTTGATCCCGCTTTCGTCCATGGATCGCTGCGAGGGGAACAGGCCATCCTCCCATCCGGGCAGGAACACGCAAGGAAATTCGAGCCCCTTGGCCGCATGCAGCGTCATAATCGACACCTTGGCCCCGGCCTCATCCTGTTCGTTGTCCATGATCAGCGACACATGTTCGAGGAACCCTTGCAGGTTCTCGAACCCCTCAAGCGCTTTAACCAACTCCTTGAGGTTCTCAAGCCGCCCCGGTGCCTCCGGCGTCTTGTCGTTCTGCCAATGGGCGGTGTAACCACTTTCGTCCAGAATGATCTCGGCCAGCTCCACATGGCTGACAGGGGGCGGGCCGTATTCACTGCGCAAGGGCACCACGCCGTCATCCAGAACGCTGTCATCCTCTGCCACCTCGATCCGGGGGCCGCGCAGCTTGGCATGCCATCTGGAAATGCCTTCGGCCAGGCTGCGCAACTCAGTCCCGCCCTTGCCCTTGATCAAACCCTGCTCGACCGCCAAGAGCGCACCCTCGACCAATGAGACTCCATTGGCGCGGGCGGTGATCTGAATGGTTTGTTGCGCCTTGTCGCCAAGGCCGCGCTTGGGGGTGTTCACGATCCGCTCGAAGGCCAGATCATCCTCGGGGCTGACGACGACGCGGAAATAGGCCATCGCATCGCGGATCTCCATCCGCTCGTAAAAGCGCGGGCCGCCGATCACGCGGTAGGGCAATCCGATGGTCAGAAACCGATCCTCGAAGGCCCGCATCTGGTGGCTGGCGCGGACCAGAATTGCCATTTCGTCCAGCGACACCGGGTCCATGCCCCGGGTGCCCCGCTGCGCGGCCTCGATCTCGTCCCCGATCCAGCGCGCCTCTTCCTCGCCGTCCCAATGACCGATCAGGCGGACTTTCTCGCCCTCTTCCTTGGCCGTCCACAACGTCTTGCCAAGCCGGTTCTCATTGCCGTCGATCACGCCCGAGGCGGCGGCCAGAATGTGAGGTGTCGAGCGGTAGTTTTGTTCCAACCGCACCACATGGGCACCCGGAAAATCCTTTTCAAAGCGCAGGATATTGCCCACCTCTGCCCCGCGCCAGCCATAGATTGACTGATCGTCATCGCCCACACAGCAGATGTTCTTGTGTCCTTGGGCGAGCAGGCGCAGCCATAGGTATTGAGCGACGTTGGTATCCTGATACTCGTCCACCAGAATAAAGCGGAACCAGCGTTGATATTGTTCCAGCACATCCGGGTGGGTCTGAAAAATGGTGACCATATGCAACAGCAGGTCGCCAAAGTCGCAAGCGTTCAGTTCAAGCAGGCGACGTTGGTATTGTTCATAAAGCTCGACGCCCTTGTGATTATACGCCCCACCATCAGATGCGGGTATCTTATCCGGTGTCAGCGCGCGGTTTTTCCAGCCATCGATGATATTGGCCAACTGGCGGGCGGGCCAGCGCTTGTCGTCGATCCCGGCGGCGCGGATCAGCTGCTTCATCAGGCGGATCTGATCATCGGTGTCCAGAATGGTGAAGTTGGATTTCAAATGAAGGCCGCGGCGCGCGCCGTCGGTACCGCTCTGTGATTGAAAATCGCGCGGCGGGCCAAGCTCCTCTTGTGCCGTAAGCTCCCTGTCACCCGTGCCAGCATCACTTTGGATTACCTTGCCATCGTCCATCGAAATCAATTCGGCATGACGCCGCAGCAGCTTCACACAGATTGAGTGGAAGGTGCCCAGCCAAGGCACCCCTTCGATCTGCCCGCCGAGCATCGCACCCACGCGGGTCTTCATCTCGCGCGCAGCCTTGTTGGTGAAGGTCACCGCCAAAATCTCGTTCGGACGCGCGTTCCCGGTGTTGAGCAGATGAACGATACGCGCCGTCAGCGCACGGGTCTTGCCCGTACCGGCCCCGGCCAGCATCAGCACCGGACCGTCCAGCTTTTCGACGGCCGCGCGCTGTTCGGGGTTCAGACCGTCCAGATAGGGTTGCGGACGCGCAGCCATCGCACGGGCCGACAGGGATGCGCCCTCAAAGGCATCAAATTCATCATAACTGCTCATGGCCGCAATCTAGCCGCTTCGACCCAAAAGGGAAAGACTGGTGTTCACGCGATGTTCTTCACCCTGGTTCCAAAAAACCCCGCGGGACGGGCTGTGGGGTCGTAGGGGCTGACCCATCGATCAACAGCCCGCTTGCGGCACGCCCGCAGCCTCTCCATAGTCCGCGCCATGGACCTGACCAACCGATACCCCGCCCTCAGCGATTTACGCACCCGTGCACGGGGGCGAATCCCCAAATTCGTGTGGGAATACCTCGACAGCGGCACCGGGGTTGAGGCCGCCAAGGCCCGCAACCGGGCCGCACTGGACCGGATAGGGATGATCCCGTCCGTACTGCATGGCGAGTTCGACCCGGATCTGAGCACAGAGCTGTTCGGACATCAGATGCCCCTGCCCTTCGGGATCGCGCCCGTGGGCATGTCGGGCCTTATGTGGCCCAACGCCGAACGGCATCTGGCGCGGGCGGGTGCACGCCTTGGAATCCCCTATACCCTCTCGACGGTGGCCACGGCTGCCCCCGAAGACATTCAGGGTGATCTGGGCACGCATGCGTGGTTTCAGATGTATCCGCCGCGGGATGAGGGCATTCGTACCGACATGCTGAACCGCGCTAAGGCGGCCGGGTTCAGGACATTGGTGCTGACGGTGGACGTGCCCGTGGCCTCCCGACGTGAACGCCAGACCCGCTCGGGCCTGACCAATCCGCCCAAACTGACGCCCCGTCTGCTGGCACAGGTTGCGCAGCGCCCGGCCTGGGCCCTCGGCATGGCCCGCACCGGCATGCCACATATGCGCATGCTGGATGCCTACGCCACCAAGGCCACCGCCAATCTGCCGGTGACGGCCCATGTCGGGTATCTGCTGCGCACCTCACCTGATTGGGACTATGTGTCGTGGCTGCGCGATGCCTGGGAGGGTCCGTTTGTGATCAAGGGGGTCATGCGCGGCTCGGATGCCGAGCGGCTCGAAGGGCTGGGGGCCGACGCGATCTGGATTTCCAATCACGCAGGGCGCCAATTCGATGGCGCGCCCGCCACCATTGACGTCCTGCCTGCCGTGCGCCGCGCCACCAAGCTGCCGATCATTTTCGACAGCGGCGTTGAAGGCGGGCTCGATATCCTACGTGCCATCGCCTCGGGCGCGGACTTCGTCATGCTGGGCCGCGCGTGGCACTACGCGTTGGCGGCCCTCGGCCCCGGTGGCATTGATCATCTGGCCCATATCCTGACCGCCGATCTCAAGGCCAATATGGGTCAGTTGGGCAGCAAGACACTCCGGGACCTGCCCAAACCCTTTCAACACAGCTGATCCACCATGCGACAACTTGGCATCGAATAGGATGCCATACCCGCCTGTTGTTCCCACAGACATCGCAACAAGCATCGGAGCATGAGATGAAAGACGCAATGAGCACCGTTCTTATGTTGGCCATCGTAGCTGGCAGTATGGCCTTTGGCTGGCGAACGGCCCTGGCCGACGGTCACGCCGCAACCGCCACTTCAGACCTCAAGAACATCAACGGCGACACGATCGGCATGGCCAACCTGCAACAAACCGCCCACGGCGTGCTGGTGCACATAAAGGTCAGCGACCTGCCACCCGGCAAGAAGGGCGTGCACTTTCACGCCAAGGCACATTGCGCCGCCGACACTGGTTTCAAATCGTCCCATGGCCACCACGGCGAGGAGGACGGCGCGCACGGTCTGCTTAACCCGGCCGGACCGGGCAAGGGCGATCTCGGCAATATCTTTGTCGGTACGGATGGCGTGGGCGAGATGGAAGTGTTCAAGACCGGCGCAACCCTGGACGGTGGTGATCTGCCGCTCCTTGACGCCGACGGGACCGCGATCGTCATCCATGCAGAGGCCGACGACCATATCAGTCAACCCATAGGTGGCGCAGGCGCGCGTATCGTCTGTGGCCTGATTGACGCAGGCTGAGCCACGCCCGGGCAGATGATACATCCGCCCGAAAACATCGTAAGGCGCATCCTGATGCGCCCCCCCCCGGGGGCCCCTACCCACAACCACGTATTGTTTGCGCTTACCAAACGTCATAGAAGATGCTGCAACTGCAAAATACCGGCCCCGGGGGGAGCATAACATGCCCGATTTCCAGAAAATTCTCATCGCCAACCGGGGTGAGATCGCCATCCGCATCATGCGCGCGGCCAATGAAATGGGCAAAAAGACAGTCGCCGTCTTCGCCGAGGAAGACAAGTTGGGCCTGCACCGCTTCAAGGCGGACGAAGCCTACCGCATCGGCGAGGGCCTTGGCCCGGTCGCGGCCTATCTCAGTATCGACGAAATGATCCGCGTCGCACGCGAAAGCGGTGCCGATGCGATTCATCCGGGCTATGGTCTGCTGTCGGAAAACCCTGATTTCGTGGATGCCTGCGAGCAGAACGGGATCACCTTCATCGGCCCCCGCGCCGAAACCATGCGCGCCCTTGGCGACAAGGCATCCGCCCGCCGTGTGGCGGTCGAGGCGGGCGTCCCCGTGATCCCGGCAACCGAAGTTCTGGGCGACGACATGACGGCCATCAAGAAAGAGGCCAAAGAGGTCGGATATCCTCTGATGCTCAAGGCCTCGTGGGGCGGTGGCGGTCGGGGCATGCGCCCGATTGCCGATGAATCCGAGGTCGAGGAAAAGGTGCTCGAAGGGCGGCGCGAGGCCGAGGCCGCATTTGGCAATGGCGAGGGGTATCTCGAAAAGATGATCCTCAAGGCCCGCCATGTCGAAGTCCAAATTCTGGGCGACAAGCATGGCGGAATGTACCACCTGTTCGAGCGCGACTGCTCTGTCCAGCGCCGCAACCAGAAAGTGGTCGAACGCGCCCCTGCCCCTTACCTGACCCCCGAACAGCGGGTCGAAATCTGCGATCTGGGCTACAAGATCTGCAAGCACGTGAACTATGAATGCGCGGGCACCGTCGAATTCCTGATGGATATGGCGACGGGCAAATTCTACTTCATCGAAGTGAACCCGCGTGTGCAGGTCGAACACACCGTGACCGAAGAGGTGACGGGCATCGACATCGTGCAGGCCCAGATCCTGATTGCCGAGGGCAAGACCATTCAGGAAGCCACCGGCAAACCCACCCAGAAAGACGTGGTACTGACAGGCCACGCCCTGCAAACCCGGATCACGACCGAAGACCCGCAGAACAACTTTATCCCCGACTATGGCCGCATCACCGCCTACCGCGAGGCCACAGGCATGGGCATCCGCCTTGATGGCGGCACGGCCTATGCGGGCGGGGTGATCACGCGCTATTATGACAGCCTGCTGACCAAAGTGACGGCCAAGGCCCCCACCCCCGAGATGGCGATTGCGCGGATGGACCGGGCCTTGCGCGAATTCCGCATCCGGGGTGTCAGCACCAATATCGCATTCGTGGAAAACCTGCTCAAGCACCCGACCTTCCTCGACAACACTTACCACACCAAGTTCATCGACGAGACGCCGGACCTGTTCACCTTCAAGCGCCGCCGCGACCGGGGCACCAAGGTGCTGACCTATATCGCGGACATCACCGTGAACGGGCACCCCGAGGTCAAGGACCGACCGCGCCCGCGCGCCGATCTGAAGCCACCCAAGCCACCCGCTTTGCAGGCCGACCCGACCCACCAGATGGGCACCCGCAACCTGCTCGAACAAAAGGGCCCCCAAGCCGTCGCGGACTGGATGAAGGCGCAGCAACAACTGCTGATCACCGACACCACCATGCGCGACGGGCACCAGTCCCTGCTGGCCACGCGGATGCGCAGCCACGACATGATCAAGGTGGCCCCCGCCTATGCCGCCAACCTGCCCCAACTCTTTTCGATGGAGTGCTGGGGCGGGGCCACATTTGATGTGGCCTATCGGTTCTTGCAGGAATGCCCGTGGCAGCGCCTGCGTGATCTGCGCGAGGCGATGCCGAACCTAATGACCCAGATGCTGCTGCGCGGCGCGAACGGGGTGGGCTACACCAACTACCCCGACAACGTGGTGCAGGAATTCGTACGGGTTGCGGCCAATACGGGCGTCGATGTGTTCCGCGTGTTCGACAGCCTCAACTGGGTAGAAAACATGCGCGTCGCCATGGACGCGGTGCAAGAGCAGAACAAGATTTGCGAAGGCACGATCTGCTATACCGGCGACATCCTGAACCCGGATCGGGCCAAATACGATCTGAAATACTATGTGGATATGGGCAACCAGCTGAAAGCGGCGGGCGCGCATGTGCTGGGCCTCAAGGACATGGCGGGCTTGCTGAAACCGGCGGCCGCGCGCGTGTTGGTGCGTGCGCTGAAACAAGAGGTCGGGTTGCCGATCCACTTCCACACCCATGACACGGCTGGCATCGCCTGCGCGACGATCCTTGCAGCCGCCGAGGCCGGCGTGGATGCGGTCGATTGCGCGATGGACGCGCTGTCGGGCAACACGTCGCAAGCCACGCTTGGCACCGTTGTGGGCGCGCTGCAGCACACCGACCGCGACACCGGCCTTTCGGTCGATGCGATCCGCGACATCTCGGATTATTGGGAGGCGGTGCGCGATCATTACGCCGCCTTCGAGAGCGGCATGCAGGCCCCTTCCTCCGAAGTTTATCTGCACGAAATGCCGGGAGGCCAGTTCACCAACCTCAAGGCGCAGGCCCGCTCGCTCGGCCTTGAGGAACGCTGGCACGAGGTTGCGCGCACCTATGCAGATGTGAACCAGATGTTCGGCGATATTGTGAAGGTCACGCCATCCTCGAAAGTGGTCGGGGACATGGCGCTGATGATGGTTAGCCAGAACCTGACCCGGACCGAAGTCGAGGACCCCGACAAGGACGTGGCGTTCCCCGACTCGGTCGTGGACATGATGCGTGGCAATCTCGGGCAGCCTCCGGGCGGGTTCCCGGTGGGTATCCAGACCAAGATCCTCAAGGGCGAGGCCCCCAACGCCGCCCGTCCGGGGGCGGATGTGCCAGCCGTCGATCTCGAAGCGACGCGCGCCGACCTCTCTGCGCAACTCGAAGGGCGCGAGGTCGATGACGAGGACCTGTCAGGCTATCTGATGTATCCCAAGGTGTTCCTCGACTACATGGGCCGCCACCGCACCTACGGCCCCGTTCGGACCCTGCCCACCAAGGCGTTCTTTTACGGGATGCAACCGGGCGAAGAGATCACCGCCGAAATCGACCCGGGCAAGACCCTCGAAATCCGTCTTCAGGCGGTCGGCGAGACGAACGAGGACGGCGAGGCCAAGGTGTTCTTTGAACTCAACGGTCAGCCCCGCGTCATCCGGGTGCCCAACCGCATGGTGAAATCGACAACGGTGCAGCGGCCCAAGGCCGAGCTTGGCAATGCCGCCCATGTCGGCGCGCCCATGCCCGGTGTGGTGGCAAGTGTCGGCGTGCAGGTGGGCCAGGAGGTGAGCGAGGGTGATCTGCTGCTGACCATCGAGGCAATGAAGATGGAGACGGGCATCCACGCCGAGCGCGACGCCGTGGTCAAGGCGGTGCATATCACACCCGGCGGGCAGATCGACGCCAAGGATCTGCTTGTCGAGTTTGAGTGATCCCGCCGCTTGCGGCATGGGGTTTGACCGGCACGCCCGTCACCTTGCGCGGCGGGCACCGCAACACAGTCCTGCGCGTTGGCGCGCATGTTCTAAAGACAACACGGCGGTCCGAAGCGGCGCTGGAGTGGCTGACCCCGGTCCATGATGCCGCGCAAGCCGCGGGATTGCGCGTACCGCGTCTGATCCGCAGCGAAGCCGGGGCCTTGAACGTCGAGGGCTGGACCTGCGAGCCATACCTGCCAGGACGGCCCTCAGATGCGCGCACAATCGCGACACGGATCGAGGCGTTTCATCATGCCTGTATCGCCCTGCCCCAACGGCCCGGATTTGCCAGCGCCACCGACCTGATCATGTCCGAGTGCGGAGGTGATGTCGATCTGCGCCTGATGCCAACGCAAGTGGTTGCGCAGATCCGGCAAGCGTGGTCGGCGGTTGCAGGCCAGCCACAATCCGTGGTGCACGGCGACCTTGGCCCCTCAAACATCCCGATTGACCGGGAGGGCACGATCAGCCTGATCGACTGGGACGAGGCGCGGTTTGATCTGACCCTGTTCGACACCGCCCTGACGGGCAACACCAGACCCGAGGCAAAGCGCGCCAGATTGGCCCGGGAAATCGCCTGCTGCTGGCAGATCGAACCCGACCGCGCACGTCGCCTTGCTGCGACCCTGGCGCAGTGAACTGCGCCTTACGCCCTGCCTCAAACCGCTTTGGAACAGGCTTGCATCGCGGGTGGCACTGCGTGAAGGTCGCACTCAGGACTTTTTCAAACCTGAAAGCCATACCATGAAAAGCCCCAGCAACCGCGCCACATGGATCGCCGTTTCAGCCATGTTCGCCCTGAACGGCGCGCTTTACGGGATGTGGGCGTCGCGCATCCCTGCGGTGGCGGATATACATGGGCTGGACGCGGGTGATCTTGGTTGGCTGCTGTTGCTGCTTGCGGGCGGCGCAATCACCGCCTTTCCCCTTGCGGGTCGTTTCGCGGACAGGTTGGGGGCTGCGCGGGTCACCCTGAACATCGCTATCGCCTACAGCGTCGCATTGTGCCTGATCGGGATTGCGCCAAATGTTACCCTTCTTGCGCTGATGCTGTTCCTGTTCGGGGCCACCCACGGGGCGATGGACGTGGCGATGAACACTTGGGCGGGCGAGGCAGAGCGGTATATCGCGCGCCCGGTCATGTCCTCGTTTCACGCGATGTTCAGCCTTGGGGCCGGTCTGGGGGCGGCATCGGGCTATGGGGCGGAGTTGTATGACGTCAGTATCGCGGCACACTTCATTCCGGGCACGGCTGCCATCGCAGCGTTGACACTGGCCTTGGCGCGGATCCCATGGGCCTCTGCGCCCCAAGCCAACACCACAAGCACCCCGTTATTTCCGATCCCGAGGGGCGCTTTGGTTGCGGTTGGGTTGATCGCCTTTTGCGCGTCCATGGGCGAAGGGGCCATGGTCGATTGGTCCGCCCTTTTCCTTGTCGATATCGCGCAGGTCAGTGCCGCCAATGCGGCCCTTGGCTATACCGTGTTTTCCATCGCCATGGTCGTCACACGGCTGATCGGGGATCAGGTGACAAAGGCGTTCGGACCGGTCACGACGGCACGGATCGCGGGTGTCTTTGCGACGGCGGGCACATTATGCGCAGTGAGCTTTGCCACCTATGGAGCCGCGCTGGTGGGCTTTGTTCTTATGGGCATCGGCTATGCAGTGATCATGCCGCTGGTCTTTTCGCGGGCAGCCAACGACCCACACCTGCCGCCCGGCACAGCCATCGCGAGCGTGGCGACATTGGGCTATGGCGGGCTACTGTTGGGTCCGCCCCTGATCGGGTTTATCGCGCATGCCACCACCTTGCGCACCGGGTTCGGCGTGTTGGCCGTGTTGGCGGCGTTGATTATCGGGCTGGCCTATGCGGTGCGCAGCCCGCGAACCTAGCCTTTGTTGTACACGGCCCTGCGCAGGACCTGCCCGCCTTTCCATATCTGAACGACCACCTCGCGCTGCGTGATCAGCTCACCGTCCATCCGGCGGCGGCCTGATGGCCATAAATCACAACCCGGCCCAAGCTGGTGGCGTGACGTACGACGTTACTGGTGAATATCTCTTCGAGCCTGCGGCTCTCACGCGCTCTCTGATCGACATGTGGTGTTGCCTGATCTAAGGCCGGGGTAACGGCGTGTCATGGATCGATACAAGCGTTCATTTTTGCGAGCATATATCCAATACTTCAGATCAGGGGTGCACATATGAACATGCAGGCATTTACATATATTGTCCCGGACTATGATGCGGGCCTTGATTTCTTTTGCAGGGTGCTGGGCTTTGATCTGATCGCGGATATCGACCAAGGGCACAAAAGATGGGTTGAAGTCTGCGCACCGGGTGCCGCAACCAGCATCATCCTTGCCCGCGCCGATGGTCCCGTTCAGGAGGCCGCCATTGGCAATCAGGGCGCGGGTCGGGTGTGGCTGTTTCTGGGGACGGACGATTTTGCGCGCGACTATGCTCACCTGCGCGCCCATGGCCTCCGGTTCGAGGAACCACCCCGCCATGAACCATATGGAACCGTCGCGGTGTTTGTTGACCCCTTTGGCAGCCGGTGGGATCTGATCCAGCGGGCCTGAGACTTCAGCCCTTGGCAAATCCCTTGCCCGGCGTGCCCACAAGGCAGCGCGGGATCACCGGATATGTATCTGTCAGAAAATAGGCATATGTGCCGCCGGGATATTCAGAAGACGTGATCATGGCCCCGTTGCAGTCATCCAATTGGCCAGATCCGGGCAGGTATTCATAGTCCTGCTGGAACGCACCATCATATCGCCCGCCCGGTGCGATCCCACCCGGACGCCGCCCTGATTTCAACCGATAGGACGAGGTCATCCGCACCGTTTTGCCACCAAGCTCAGCCGTCAGCGCATAAATCGGGAAACCGTCCGCGGCGTAGCCAATCAAGGGTGACGGGGCCGAGGCTGACCAGCCCAATTGCTGCATCAGCCCCACAGGCAGGCCGTGGTAATGATAAGCACCGGTGGGCTGCACATGGGCATAGTTGGCATCAAGCCCGAGAGACACTGCTCCGCCCAAGGCATTGTATTGCCACCCGGAACGAGGACTGCCCTGCCAGAACTCCGCCGCATTGGGATCAAAGGGCACGCCATTGATCGCAACGCCAAAGGACGCGCCGCGCTGCAAGGGCGTGGCGTGGCCCACCTTGGGGCTGACGGGCACGCGAAAGGTATGGGATTGGGCAGAAATGCGGTTCGGGTTGCCAGAGTTGGGAAAGCGGCCAACAGCATGGGTCGGCACACCGTTGGACGCGATGGTGCGGGTCCGTGCGGTCTGCGTGATCTTGACCGACCCGCCCGACAGTCGCTGTGCCGCACGGGTCAAGGTCACAGGTTCAACCTTGGTCGTAGTGTGTTGGCGCAATCTGGGCTGTGCGTCGCCTTGTACAGCGCAGGCCAACAGGATCGCGCCAATCAGCATCGCGGTCTTGAGTTGGGACAAGGTCATGGTCGGTCTCCGGTGTTGAAGGCTATTTGCCGGCCCGATCGGGACCGGGGATGACAACGACAGCCCCTTGGCCGACGGGGCCGAAATCGAGCATCAGGGTAAAAATATCGGGCGGTGGGCCGTCAAAGCGCAGGCGGGTGTGTAATTCCACATCTTCGGCAAAGTTCACATAGATCGGATCGAAGGCGGGGCTGATGGCCCCCTCGGCCGCAATCCCCACCAGAACCAGTGGGCCGCCAAGCCCGGTCAGCGTCACGCTCAGTTCGACCACCTGCCCCGTCGCAGCCGCCCGAGAGACCTCGGCCAGCATATCCGGCACATGGGGGCCGTCATGGGCCACGGCCTGCACCGCCCCCCAACAGATCACGGTCAAGGCAATCACGGACAGAATGGATCGCGCACGGTGGGTCATGGTGGTCATACGCACCCCAAATCGGTTTCCGTCGCACAACACCTTAAAATTTTTGCCTGCGCCATGTGATACTCTCAAGTTTTTTGTGCAGCCCCGCACTTTTCCACTTGCAGCGCGCGGCAGGGGTAAGTATCTCCGGCTCACCCAAGGAAGCGGGCGTAGCTCAGGGGTAGAGCATAACCTTGCCAAGGTTAGGGTCGGGCGTTCGAATCGCCTCGCCCGCTCCAACTTTCCAACCCTACCCCGGTTGGTCACGACAGATTACGATGACAGGACCTCCCCCCGGGGGGTCCTTTCGTTTTTCGCACTACTTATTGGCGGGGCACGCCATATCAGCCGGAGAATCTGCCGTGGTTTTGGATATCGAAGTGCATCTGGAATACGACCTTCCCGCCCCTGTGGACCTTTTGGTGCAGATCGAGGCAGCCCCCCTGCCCGATCAACATCTCCTGTCAGCCCATATCGAAACGTCGCAGACGCAGCACTTTACCCGCGTTGCCGCAGAGGATGACATCGGCACCCGCATCTGGTTGCAAGCGGAGGACACATTTCAGTGCAACTATACCGCGCGGGTGCAAGTGGACCGGCCCGTGCCTGACCTGGGCATCCTAAACGCTGTCGCGCCCCATCTGCTGCCCGGTGAGACGGTGCGCTATCTGATGCCGTCACGATATTGCCCATCGGACGAGTTTCAGACCTTTGTTGCAGCAGAGTTTGGCGGCCTTCAGGGCGGGGCGCGGATTGCCGCCATCAACGACTGGATCGCAGATGCGTTTTCCTATGTGCCGGGGGTCAGCAATGCCCAGACCACGGCGATTGACAGCTTTGTGCAGCGTCAGGGGATTTGCCGGGACTTTGCCCATGTGATGATTGCGCTGGCGCGGGCCTCGACCATCCCGGCCCGCTTTGCCAGCGTCTATGCGCCCGACGTCACCCCGCAGGATTTTCATGCCGTGGCCGAGGTTTATCTGGATGGCGCGTGGCATTTGGTGGACCCGACCGGCATGGCAACCCCCGACACGATGGCCCGGATCGGCGTCGGCGCGGATGCAGCCGATGTGGCGTTCCTGAATGTGTTTGGACAGGCCGGCTTCGTGGCCCAATCGGTATCCGTGGCCCGCTCTAAAACACCTTGAACGTCATGGTCGTGAGCGAGCGTTCGATCCCGCCGATGTCCAGCAGCTGGTCGTTGATATATTTGCCAACATCCTGATCGGTCGGAATGTAGACCTTCATCATCAGGTCATAATCGCCGGATGTGGAATAGAGTTCGGAGTGGATTTCGCGCAGCGCGATCTCTTCGGCCACCTTGTAGGTCGATCCAGGGCGGCATCGGATCTGGATAAAGACGCATGTGGACATCGGGAAGGCCTTTTTCGTGACAGATATGCCGATCTAGTGCCATGTCGGAGGGGGGCGGCGCAAGGACTGGCGCGGTGGCCCTTGGCTGCGCGCGCGCCGCCCCCTATAGAAGCGCCAACGCATATTTTCGAACCGGAGGCCTGCCCCATGCGCAGCACCACCCTGACCCGCACCACCGCCGAGACCGATATTTCGGTCGCGTTGAATCTGGATGGTACGGGTGTGTACGACAACCAGACCGGGGTCGGGTTCTTTGATCACATGCTGGATCAGTTGGCGCGGCATGCGCTGATCGACATGACCGTCCGCTGCGCGGGGGATTTGCACATCGACGATCACCACACGGTCGAGGATGTGGGCATTGCCATCGGCCAGGCATTGGCCGAAGCCGTGGGCAACAAGAAGGGCATTCAGCGCTATGGGTCCTGCCTGTTGCCGATGGATGATGCGTTGGTGCGGGCCGCCCTTGATCTGTCAGGCCGTCCGTTTCTGGTGTGGAACGTGGATTTGCCCACGCCCAAGATCGGCACCTTTGACACCGAATTGGTGCGCGAGTTCTTTCAGGCGCTGTCCACGCATGCGGGCATCACGCTGCATGTGGACATGCTGCATGGCCTCAACAGTCACCATATTGCCGAGGCGGCCTTCAAGGCGGTGGCGCGCGCGTTGCGCATTGCGCTTGAGGTTGATCCGCGCGTGGCCGATGCAATCCCGTCCACCAAGGGCACCTTATGAGCCTCACGGTTCTGATCGATTACGAAAGCGGCAATCTGCATTCGGCCCACAAGGCGTTTGAACGCATGGCGCGCGAGGCGGATGCGGGCACGGTAGTGGTCACCTCTGACGCTGATGTGGTGGCCAAGGCCGACCGGATCGTGCTGCCCGGTGACGGGGCCTTTCCGGCCTGTGCGACGGCTCTGCGCGGTGCGGGCGGGCTGTATGACGCGCTGGTTGAGGCGGTCGAGGTCAGGGGCCGCCCGTTTCTGGGCATCTGCGTCGGCATGCAGTTGATGGCCACATGGGGCCGCGAATATGCCGACACGCCGGGTCTGGATTGGGTAAACGGTCAGGTGGTGCCGATTGTGCCCGGCGATGACAGTTTCAAGGTTCCGCATATGGGCTGGAACGATCTGGTGCTGGATGCGCCGCATCCGGTGTTTGAGGGTGTGATGAGTGGTGATCACACCTATTTCGTTCATTCCTATCATTTTGAGGTGGCTGATCCGGCATTGCGTCTGGCCCATGTGGATTATGCGGGTGATGTGACGGCTGTGGTCGGGCGCGACACGATGCTGGGTCTACAGTTTCATCCCGAAAAGAGTCAGGATGTGGGGCTGCGTATGATCCGCAATTTTCTGGCGTGGGCCCCTTGATCAAGAGGTGAGGCGCAGGACACCTGCGCCTTACGGGCTGCCGGTAGCTTTATGCGAAACCGCAGGGTTTGTAGGGGCTCTGCCCCCGGCCAAAGGCCTCCCCCGCGGTATTTTTGGTCAAAAGAAGATCAGGGGCGGTTTGCTTTTTCGCTGAGACCGGACGTGCCCTGGCGTTTGGCAAGTTCCGCCATCACATCCGCAAGTGCCACATCGCGCGCGGCCAGCATGACCAGCAGGTGATAAAGCACATCTGCGGCTTCGGACGTGAGCGCGGCCCTGTCGCCCTTCGCGGCTTCGATGATCGCCTCAACGGCTTCTTCGCCGAACTTTTCAGCGCATTTTTCAGGGCCCTTTGCAAGCAGCCTGGCCGTCCACGAACTGTCGGGATCGGCTCCTTTGCGCGCTTCAATGGTTGCGAACAGGTCGTCAAGCGTCATGGCGCTTGCCATAAATCATGTGCGTTATGGCGCTTGCCGCAAATCATGTGCGTCATGTCAGCCTCATGGGAATGCCAGCCGCGGCCATATGCGCCTTGGCTTGTCCGATTGTGAAATCACCAAAGTGGAAAATCGACGCCGCCAGCACCGCCGATGCGCCCCCTTGGGTGACCCCGTCAACGAGGTGATCCAGCGTGCCGACCCCACCGCTTGCAATCACGGGAATCTTGACGGCATCCGAAATGGCACGCGTGAGGGGCAGATTGAACCCGGCCCGGGTGCCATCACGGTCCATCGAGGTCAGCAGGATTTCCCCTGCCCCTTTGGCCGCTGCGGTGCGCGCAAAGTCAACCGCGTCTATGCCAGTGGGTTTGCGCCCGCCATGGGTGAAAATCTCCCATCTTCCGGGGCTGACGGTCTTGGCGTCAATTGCGCAGACAATGCACTGGCTGCCAAACTGGTCGGCGGCGCGGGTCAGGACGTTAGGGTCCGCAACGGCCGCCGAGTTGAACGACACCTTGTCGGCCCCTGCCAACAGCAACGCACGCACATCCCCAACCGTGCGCACTCCGCCCCCCACCGTAAGCGGGATAAAGCATTGCTCGGCCGTGCGCCGCACCAGATCAAACATGGTGCCTCGGTTTTCATGGGTGGCGTGGATGTCGAGAAAACACAGCTCATCCGCGCCCGCCGCATCATAGGCCTGCGCTGCGGCCACAGGGTCACCCGCGTCCACCAGGTCGACAAAATTCACGCCTTTGACCACGCGCCCGTCAGCGACATCAAGGCAAGGTATGATCCGGGTTTTCAACATGGGGGCTTGATAGTGTGCTTTGGCCTGACGCGAAAGGGGTTGCGGCCCCTGCCGCTTCGGCAGGCTTCGGCTGGTCACGCGAACGTGGCTGGTATTGTGCGTTTGTGATGCCAAACTGGTCTGGCATTTAACGGAGGTTTGCGATGAAACTGTTTGCGGCGATTGGATTTATTTTGGCGATGACGGGGGCCGTAATGGCAGGTGACAACGGAATTGAACGGAAAAAGGCAGCGGCTGGCGTTGTGGAAACAATGGACCAGCTTGTAGCGGCGATGGAGGGCGCGGGCCTCAAGATCTTTGCACGCGTCGATCATGGCGCGGGCGCACAGTCCATTGGCGAGGACATCGGGGCCTCGCAACTTTTGATCTTTGGCAATCCGAAGGTTGGCACCCCGGCGATCAAGGACGATCCGGTGTCGGGGCTGTTCCTCCCCCTCAAGGTTCTGGTCTATGAGGATGGCGGCCAGACCTGGATCGCGTACCAAAAGCCCGTCGATATGCTGGGCCCGTTGGGCGGCGTGGCCGAGGATGCCCCCTATATCAACGTGATGACCGGCGCATTGGGCAAGTTCACGGACGCGGTCGCCGAGTAATCCCATCTCGCTTTGGCGATGGACGGGCGCATTGTGGTGCGCCCGTTTTTTTACGCCTTGAGGGCGGCGAGCGCCTCGATCAGATCGATCGCGCCGTCATAAATGGCGCGGCCCGAGATGGCCCCTGCAATGGACCCTGTGGCCTTGAGCGCCGTGAGGTCCGCCAGCGAGGACACGCCCCCCGATGCAATCACCGGGATGCGCACCCCCTCTGCCAGCGCTTGAGTGGCCGGAATGTTGGGTCCGCCCATCGCCCCGTCACGGTTGATGTCGGTGTAGATGATCGCCGCAACCCCCGCATCCTCAAAGGATTTCGCAAGGTCCGTCGCATCCACATCCGTTTCAGTCGCCCACCCTTTTGTCGCAACCTTGCCCGCACGCGCATCGATACCGACGGCCACGTGCCCGGGAAAGGCCCGTGCCGCCTCGCGCACGAGGTCCGGGTTTTCGACGGCCACAGTGCCGAGGATCACCCGGTGCAACCCTTTGGACAGCCACATCTCGATGGTGGCCATATCGCGGATGCCGCCCCCCAGTTGCGCAGGCACCTTGCAGGCCTTCAGGATCGCTTCGACCGGGGCGGCGTTCACCGGGGTACCCGCAAATGCCCCGTTCAGATCGACCAGATGCAACCATTCACACCCGGCGTCGACAAAGGCCTGTGCCTGTGCGGCGGGATCGTCGTTGAACACGGTCGCCTGGGTCATATCACCATGCACCAGTCGCACGGCCTGCCCGTCCTTGAGGTCGATTGCGGGGTAAAGGATCATCGGCTTTGCACCTTTTGGAAACTGATGGGGGCCAAGTGGCACCTTACGTCACAATTTGCAACGCGACCCTAGGTCATTGTTGATTTGCAACGCACCGATGCCCCAGGGTTTTGCGCAGTCACGGAGGAGAGAACGACATGAAACACCTGATTGCAGCCGCATATGTGGCCATCGCGAGCGCGGGCATGGCATTTGCCGAACCGGTTGCGGGCACCTGGAAAACCGAAGCCAGCGACGAAGGCGCCTTCCTGCATGTGGCCATCGCCCCATGTGGCGCAAATATCTGCGGCACCATCACCAAGGTTGTGGGCAGCGACGACACCTCGTCAGTGGGCAAGGCCATCATTTGGGACATGAAGTCCAAAGGCGACGGCAGCTATTCGGGTGGCAAGATCTGGGCACCGGATGTGGACAAGACCTACCGCTCCAAGATGTCGCTGAACGGGAATGCTCTGAAAGTGTCGGGCTGTGTTGGGCCGATCTGTCGCGGACAGACATGGACGCGCATCAACTAGAATTGGACAGAGGCGGACACGCATCAACTGATCTGAACGCGCTGACGTAACGGATTGGAAGGCCCGGACCCAGAAGGGGTGCGGGCCTTTTTTCGCGCCGTTGAGGGGCCTCTGTCTACATCTTGGAACAAAGGCGTGACATCAGAGCTTTGACGAGATGATCCCGGTGTTGAAGCCGCCCATTCTCAACTCACCAAACAGGCGCTGATATTCGATTTTCGGGCAACGGTTCTGGATCACGGTAACGCCACGCGCACGGGCCTTGGCGGCGGCCTCCTCGTGTTGCACTCCGATTTGCATCCAGATCGTCTTGAGGTCTGGAAACGTGGCCAATGCCTCATCCACAATCTCGGGGACCGCTTCGGATCGGCGGAAGATATCGACCATGTCCACAGGTGCCGTGACCTCGGCCAAAGTCGCAACCGCAGTGGCCCCGAACAGGGTTTCACCCGCGATCATCGGATTGACCGGGATCACTCTGAACCCTTTGAGTTTCAGATAGCGGGCCACAAAATAGCTGGGACGCACCGGGTTTGCAGACACGCCCACGACGGCCACGACCCTTGTGTTCTTCAGAACATCGCGCAGATGCTGATCTGTATATATCTCGTCCATGCCTGCCTCTTGCGTTCAGGCCCACGCTGACAAAAAAACGCCCCGATCGCAAAGCGAAAGGGGCGCAAAGGTACGGAACGAGGGACAGTAAACTCAGGCGCGGGGTGTTCCAAACCCATCGCTTACCATAACAGATATGGTGCACAGAGCGCCGTAAAAGAGCTTCTCGCAAATCTGTGAACGAAATATAAACGCATGTCGGCGATTTGGCGCGTGGTCCATCGCCGGACCCCGATCAATCGAAGATATCCTCAATGATATCAAACGCGTCCTCAAAGAAGTCACCCCAACGCGATTTCTTGCGCTTGTGCTTTTTCCTGACGGGTTTGTTCACCTGCCGTTTGACGGACTTTTCGTAAGGCTTGGATCGGTGGACGGGATCGCGCGCGGCCGGAGCCTGTTTCGGCATCATTTTGAGGTTGTGCAGCGGGGCCCCGCAGCTTGAACACGCAAGTTCATGCCGCGTCTGCCCCTTCAGCACCAAAGCCGCCCGTGTGCCGCAATAACAGCACGTTCCGATTTTCGTGGGGTAGCCGATGGTCGCCTCCTTAGCTGTGGTCCTTGCTTGCATATAAGGCGATTGCGGCCGCGTTTGAGACGTTGAGGGATCCAAACCCGCCTGCCGCGTCGATTTTGACCAACATGTCGCAGGTTTCCTTGGTCTTTTGGCGCAAACCTGGCCCTTCAGCCCCCAGAACAAGCGCCACGGGGCGATCTTTTTGCCCCTTGAGCGCGCCCTCGACGGATTGCCCGGCCTCGCCGTCCAGGCCCAGCACGAGGTAGCCCATGCCCTGCAACGCCACAATCGCGTCCGACAGGTTGCGCACCCGCACGTAAGGTTGGCGTTCCATCGCGCCCGAGGCAGACTTGGCCAGCGCGCCCGTTTCAGGGGCTGCATGGTGGCGCGTGCCCACAACCGCTGAGGCGCCCAGCACCTCGGCCGAGCGCAGGATCGCCCCCACATTGTGTGGATCCGTCACCCGATCCAGCAGGATCAGCCGCGGCGTGTCGGCCCCGATGGCCACATCCTCAAGGGTGCCCCAATCCAGCGGTTTGACCTCAAGCGCCGCCCCCTGATGGACTGAGCCGGGATCGATGGGGGCGTTGAATTTGCGCGCATCGACGATCTCGGGCTCGATACCCGCCTCGGCAATCGCATCCGCCAGTTTGGTTTGCGCATTCAGCGTCACCATCAGGCGCAGCTTGGTGCGCTTTGGATTGACCAGCGCATCACGCACCGCATGCAGACCGAACAGCCACAGCGTTGCCGCTGCATCCGCCTTTTTGGCCTGCTCTTTTTCGACGACCCATTTGGGTTTTTTCATCTTATCCCCTTCGGCCTGCGCCGGTTGGGCCATGGCCTGCATTTCGTGTCTTGACCCTTGTGAGGCGGGCCGTTAGTCACGCGCTCACGTCATTTCGGGTTTACGCTCTAATGGCGCAGTGGGCGACAGGCCGCAAGGTGTGGCAGGGGACTGTAACTCCCTCGCGGAGACGCACGCCTGGTTCGATTCCAGGGTCGCCCACCATTCACTCTACAGCGTTGATTTTTATAGCTATTCAGCATACGATCAACGCTGAGATGGCATATTTTCGATACATATCACTCGGTTTTCGATACAAATGACTGCTGAGAAGAAGGTGAAATACCTGAAAATTGATCGTGGACGGTATTACTACCAGCGCCGCGTACCCGATCAGTTTCGGGAATTATTGGGGATATCCAAGTGGCAAATGCCATGTGGAGATGTCAGCTATGCCAAGGCCGTTCAGCTTGTCGTGAACTGGGCTGAGGAACACGACGACCTGTTGACCGAACTGAAGACGCCTGAAGGTTACGACGCGGTTGAAGTGGATAACTTTCGCTCAGAAGACATGGCTGCGGAGAAATTCATCGAACGCTTCGGTGGAACACCGTTATATTCTAATGGCGATGACCTGGTTCCGCTCGAAGACCTGTCTAAGCCGTGGATGACTGCTTTGGAGGAAGTCGCGAAGCTTGATGAATACCATTCAAGGGCGAAGGCTCCAGAACACGAGGTTCTTCAACTTCAGGCCAAGATACTTGGAGCAAAACGTGACGGTTCGAAACTAGGAAAAATCAAACTAACGCCTTATCCTGAGTTCATAAAATTGGCACAATCTTACTCCGCCGATACGGATTTGGTCGAATTTGAGTTCACGCAACATCCACCTAGGCCAATGTCGGATGAGCTGTATCTCTACCAGCTAAACAGCGTCTACCAGCTTTATTTTGGCGCTGAACCTACCCCACCATCCGATCCTGATGATCGCGATGAGTATGTTTTTGCCAAGCACCGTATTGAAAGAAAGATATCGAGCGTCACACCAGATAAAGACAGCATTACAGCGGTTCTAGAAAAGTATTGCAAGTTCAACTCGATCAGGTCTGGAACCCGATCAAAGTACCGCCGCGAAGTAGCCAGGCTCGTTGCAATCACTGGTGATGTCCCGATGGCACATGTCCGTTCCGAAGACTTGAAACAGCTTAGAGATCAATTGATAGGTACAATTCAGGCGGCGTCGATCCAAGCGATCTTCACCCCAATCAAAGGCATTTTCGCATTCGCATTCGATGAAGACATCATCCCAAATAACCCAATGCTTGGTGTCAAACTGCCCAAGGACAAAAGACCAATCGAAGAAAGGAAGTGGAAGTCTTTCACGCCGTCTGAGGTGACACAAATACTCGGTGCCGCTAAGGAAGTATGGTCTGCCCCCGTGCAAGGGTTGTCTGATGCGCGAAGAGAAGCGATCCATATGGTGGTGCGTGTCTTGACCTATTCGGGAATGCGCCCAGTCGAAGTGATTAGACTGAAATCCGACGATGTAACCGATAGCTGGATTCACATTACTGGAAGCAAGACGGAAAGCTCAACTCGCGTTGTTCCCTTGCACCCCGAGATCGCTGACTTTCCAGCGTGGGTTGCATCAGGCGGGCTGGAAACATTCCAAACGATAAAAACGGATCAAGTTGGATCAGTACGTCACAACTTTGGTCAATTGCTTCGGAAAAAGATGCAAAATCCAATCACGGACCCACAGAAGGCTCTCTACTCACTTAGGTCCACATTCGTGAATGCCATGCGTCGCGCTGGTGCAGACATTCAGGTCCAACGCGCAATCCTGGGCCACAAAGAAGCTGGTGCGATACGCCACTATTATGATGGCCAAGAATTTGAGGTGAAACGAAAGTGGGTTGAAGCTACTGACCCACGACAATGACCAATTCATCCATGATCAATTTCCCAACGCCTTCACCATGCCCTCAAATCGTTTGATGTTCACCTGGTGATCCAGCAGTTGGTCATCATCCAACCCGCTCACTTCCAGTCTGTACAACTCAACTGTCAGGTCACCGCGCTGTTCGGGTGTGAGCTTAACCCCCAGTCGAATCAGCATCTCATCTAGTTGTACGATCACTGCCCTCATCACGTCCAAATCGATGCCCTCTCGCGTCGCTGCATCATTGAACAAAGCATGGGGTTCGATCCCGAATAACTTGGTTAACTGGAGCATCCTGCTTTGGGTTATGGACGACAGCCCACGTTCCAGCCGTGACACCTGTGACTTCGTGATGCCCAACTTTCCAGCAAGCGTCTCTTGGGACATATCCAGTGCCCTGCGGTGTTTTGCGATATTGTTCGGAACGTTTGGTCCCATCGGTCCCAGCCTTCATGTGTTGCTTAGCAATCATCTTCGCTGATTTTCCCCCATTTGTGCAGTTACATATTGCGCTACATACGTCTATAAGTAAGCATAATATGCTTACTTTGATTCCAAAATAGTCATATTGCGACGATCTTGCAGACACTGAAACAAGGAGACTCACTTGACCGCTGAAGCCCTAGCCCTGATCGCATCGTACTTCCTTTGTAGCGAAGCCGCTGAGTTGCGTGTTCTGGATCGTGCCAAAGTCGAAGCCTGCACCGCCATCTACATAGAGGTGAAGCTGGGGTTCTTGGCTGACGTAGATTTGGTCGCCTATCAGTCCATGGAGGCCACTCATGTAACCCGTCACGGCCTTTGAGACAGACAGCATTGTTTTGCTAAGGGAGTGTCTTTCGCTCATCGTAACCCTTGGA
>NZ_CANMEU010000003.1 GCF_947497045.1 uncultured Tateyamaria sp.
ACACCCGCCGACGTCTACACGGGACGCGGCAAAACGATACTGTTCGAACGAGAAAGGACGAAAAGAAAAACCATGAAGTTAAGGCGCTTGCAGCACGCCAAATCCGCTGCTTAACTAAGCCCAGATGAGCGACGACTCCTCAAAGTCAAACCGCCATCTGTCTCAAACCATTTGATGACGGACAGTAAGCTATGAGTTCGTAATTTCAGAGTGTTCAGTTGGGTCTCAGGGTGTTGCTCCCCATGTTCACGGAAGGCTTCCATGAACGTCCTTGATGTATACCCAGCCCGCTTTTTCCCACTTTTGTGGGGTAGATTGGGAAACAAGTGAACGTGGCCGCCAGCTTTGATCGCTTCGGCATAGTCCAAAATTCCCAAGCTCAGTAATTCGTCAGGTATTGGGATCGTTCGATGAGAAGTTTCGTTCTTCAGGAGTTTTGCAAGTGCGGGGTCTTCATCTTCCAAGTTTTCGACGAGGAGATGTGGAACTGGAGAGTTTCTGACATCAGAGGCATAGAGTTGGGAGATTTCGTCCAGCCGTGCCCCAGTGTAAAACAAGACAACGGGAATCCAGAAACGTTCCGCTGTCTTTGGTTGAAACACTTCACGTGAAAACACGATCCTAACCTGCTCGTCTGTGAACCCCTTCTTGCGATCAGTCTTCGACCGCTTAACCTTCTTGATGAAGCCGTCAAATGGGTTACGCCAAGTGCGGTCTTTGATGAGTGCAGTGCCGTCATATGCGTAGTCTAACGTCAGCTTCACGCCCTGAAGGTTTTTGTTAATTGCACCGCGTTGAAGAGTATTTGTCTCATTTGTGTCAGCCCAGTCGAGTTGCTTGGGCATGGTAAGTTTGCGGATTTTATTGGGCGGTCGGGAAGGAAGGCGGATCAGACCATCGCGAAATTTCTCAGCATGTGTTCGATCTATCTCTTCAACGTCGAGATCACCGCAGAACTCGATGAAACGACGGGCACCAGTCCCAAAGTCTGACACCGCGCTGTCACTAAGGTCTGGATTACCCTCCAAATACTTCTTGAAAGCCAAAGAAAGCTTGCGATTTGGATCAACTTTCTTTGCTCTCTTCAATGTACCGAAAGTTGATGGGACGGGTCCTCCCAGTTCAGCTATCATGTCCTTCCACTGGCTTGATATCTCAGGGTTGGACACGAGGTACTCCTCCAAACAAGCCTCAAGTAGCGCCTCGAAGTCTGGCGTACCAGTTGTGATCGCAGTGATATCTCTCCTGTTCATCCAGTCCTTCACATACTGTGTCAGGTCGGTTTTCTTCCGAATGATGGGGCGGGGCGCTTCGTCTCCGATGGGTTCCAGTTCGCCCCAGACATCTGGATAGGCTTCACGTGCAATGTTCTCACGATTGATGAGTTGAAAATCGACTCCCCATTGAATAGCCAGGTCTTCGATTTCTGTTTGATCAAGACGGCGGTATGTGCCGCTTCTGGCCTGCTTTAGCTGTTCGTCTGTTTCTACAGTTCTGCGCCTACAGCGGGCTTCAGCTTCAACTTTGCTGTCGGTATCAAGGGTATGCCGCCATTCCTTTTGATCAATGAGATGTCGAACATCAGCGGGAACCACTCGTTCAAAATGGTACCAACCGCCTCGTGGTTTGAGATACTTCATCGCCTGACCTTGATCACTTCGCACATAATTTCGCACACGGTTTCGCACAAATGTTCGCACACGCAACATCATAACACCCTGTAAAACATGGTGTTAATTGAAATCATTAGTGATTTGGGGTCAAGGAAAATAAATGGAGGCGAGTACCGGAATCGAACCGGTGTACACGGATTTGCAATCCAATGTTTTATCGTTATTTGACAGGCTATTAGGTGGAAATAGGTATCACGACAAATCCAGAACTATCGGCGAACATGATACCGGTAAAATCGGGGGCATTCCTGCGGTTCTGACGCCGGTTTGGGGCGCTCAATGAGCCGCCATAGCTTTGATCCTGACATCGCCGCACTGGTAGGGCTGAACGCAGCGGTGATTTTCCAGAATATCACCTTCTGGATCGAGAAGAACCAAGCCAACCGGCGCAATTTGCGGGATGGGCGCTATTGGACCTACAACTCAATCTCCGCCTTCGCCGAGTTGTTCCCGTATTTGACAGAAAAACAGATCCGCACGGCGTTGGATAAGCTGATCAAATCAGAGCTGATCCTGAAGGGGAGCTTCAGCGATGATCGTTATGATCGAACATGCTGGTACGCGTTGGGCGATTGCATTTGCCCAAATGGGCAGATCGAGTGGGCCAAAGGGGAAAATGATACATTTGCCCCTGAGGGCAAGCCGTCTGCCCCTGAGGGCAAATCCTATAAGAACAGATATAAACCAAATATAAATCCATATCCTTCGCGCGGGGTGGTGGATGATGAAGCTGAGAAAATCTTGGCGGCATATCCCGAGGATCGCATCCGCCGGAGAGCGGATTGCTTGTTGGCGATCCGGGAGATCCTGACGAGTGGTATCACTGCTGCCGATCTGATCGAGGCTGTTCAATCCTATGCCAGTGAAAGCGCGGGTTTCACCCGTTCCAAGGTTTGCTTTTCGGACAATTGGTTCAGCTCTGAGCGTTGGCAGCGGTATGTCTGCGATGCCCAGATACAGCGTGAGGCCGCGAAAGCCAAAGAGGCCGAGGCGCTGAAAGGGCTGGCGGTTTGGATCGCAGATCGCAGCCCGCTTTGTCGGCATATTTCGCCCAGCCAAATCACGGCGCTTTTGGCGGCTGAACTGGTGACGCCGTTGCAAATTCAGGCGGCAGGGCTTGGCTGATGGGGAAAACAGAACCGTCTTCAGTGCAAAGAGCAAGGCGACCCATGTCATACGCTGGCGCATCTGACACGGGACCTTGCGAGGGGTGGCAAGCCTCCCCTTCGAACCCCACCGGCGGGGGCAAGCCCCACGCCAAAGCAGCCCTGACCGAGACATTTGTCTTTCGGTGCAACGCGGCTGAAAAGGCAGAACTACGCGCCAAGGCTGAGGCGGCTGGCGTTCCCGCTGCGACCCTCTTGCGTGAGGCGCTTGGCCTGACGGAGGCGCGCCGCCGCAAGCCAATGCCACGCGTCGATCCGGCCTTGAGGCTGGCGGTCGGGCGCATCGGCGGTAACCTTAACCAGATCGCTCGGGCTACGAACCGAGCTTTGCTGGCGGGGCGAATAGAGCTCGACACGCTGGCCCTCGCGCGTCAGCTCGTGGTGATCGAACGTCAGCTTGCCCAGCTCCTCGATGAGGTGCGGCAATGCTGATCAAGTTCTTTCCCAATGGCAAAGGCGTGGGGGCCGGTCCTGTCGGCTATCTGATCGCGGATGAGGTGCTGGCCTATGATGACAACCGCGACCTGATCCGCGATGCCGATGGCCAGCCCCAGACAGTCACGCGGCATCCGCTGCCGGAGGTTTTGCGGGGCAATCCTGATCGCACCGAGGCGCTGATTGACGCCAGCAACAATCAATGGACCTATCGCGCGGGTGTCATCAGCTTTGCTATTGAGGACGCACCGACTGAGACCCAGCAGCTCGAAGTCATGGACGCCTTCGAAGGGCTGGCCTTTGCGGGAATGGACCCTGAGCAATATGATATGCTCTGGGTCCGCCATACCCACGAAGATCGCGTTGAGCTGCATTTTTGTACGCCTCGGCTGGAACTGACCACAGGCAACAGTCTGAACATTGCACCACCCGGCTATCAGAATGCCTATGACAGCCTGCGTGACCTGATGAACAAGACTCACGGCTGGGCCGATCCGATGGATTTGGAGCGCACCCAAGAGGTGCAGGTGGTGGCTGAGGCTCCAACTCGTGCGCAGGGCCGCGATGAGTTGCATGACTGGATTCTTGATCAGATCAGCATTGGCAGCATCACTGACCGTGCCAGCATGGTCGATGCTCTGACAGATGCGGGCTTCGATATTCCCCGCGCCAGCAAAAACTACATCACCGCCAAAGACCCGGAAACCGGCGAACGCTGGCGGCTGAAAGGAGAGATTTTCAATGAAAACTGGCAAGCCACCCCGGCTGAGCGAGAAATTGAACGCGGATCTGGACTTGATCCGACAGGAACATGCCACCTTGATGAATTCTCAATTGGAGATCTTCAGGACCGATTTCAGCGACATTGCGACAAGCGCGCTGAATACAATCGAGACCGATATCCGCTATTTTCTGAGCGACAGCAGGAGCGAATTGCAGAGGCGCAGCGAGACGATCCGGCGTTGGCTGACGATATCGCCTTGGGTGATCGCAGGGCTGATCTTGGTGTGGATCACCTCGACCGTGGCGGTGAGCTGGCTCTGGATGACCTTTTTGACGCGTTCGGAGCTGACGGAACTGGGCCTGACACGGATCGAACAGGCGGGGCAGATTTGGCTGACGCTGGATCCCGATCAGACCGAAATGAAAACCTGCACGATGGCGGGAACACCGATCATCTGCATCGAAATCAGGGGGCAATAAATGACGACACCCCTGACAGCCTTGGAACGCGATTTGCTCGCCTGCGTCGAGCGGTTGGTGACGGCCTGCGAAACCTCAGCGCAGGAATTGCGCGCCTTGGAAGCACGCTCGACGAACGGGATCGAGAGCAAAGTGAATGGGTTGGCGCATTGCGTGGCGCTGCTGATGAAATCGCATCTCTTGTCGGTCGCCACATTGGCCGACTTGCTGACAGAGGAGCAGACCTACGAGACGCTTCAAGAGGGCTTAGAGGCCAGCTTGAAGTTAGCGAAACGCGCCGAACAACGGCTGAACGAGACCTGAATGAACAAGAGCGCGGCCATAGTCATGGCCTTTGAAACGAAAGGAAAATAGATGAGTTTACCCTTTGATCACTTTACCATGTCCTACGGGCAGTCCCGCGACTATGGCATCGATTACCGAACGTTTGAAAAGGTGGCATGTTTGCCCGAAGGCGTTCCGTTGATGGCCCTTGCAGGGGTTTGGGGTGACTACAGCAACATCCGTTGTCTGTTCATCGACGAGGAAGGCAACGGGTATTGTCGAAATATCAGTGGCAGAGGTGGTGAATATATCATCCGAGAACTGGGCCTGAACGCCAAGGATCTAAAAGTGGGGCAGATGGTCATGTCAGTAGCGCCGCCACCGCAGCTATGATTTGTGTCATATAATGTTGAAATTTTAGCTTTGGAGGGCTATGTGAATGGCAGTAAAGGGATGGTCTAACCGTCCGAATATTAGGCCAGCTATGGCCTGCCTTTTGATTTCTTGGCTATGTGCAGAGCGTTAAAACTGGGAAGTCGAGCGCGCGGCGTTAATTGACAGGTAACGCATTTGAACCTATATTCCTCCCCATAAGGATACCAGATCGACTGTGAGGTTCCTTCCGCAACGCAAGTTGTCCAACTGGAATAGTGGATAAGGCCTAGGCCGAAGAGAGCGTCGAGATAGCCAAGGAGTTGCCTGCAAAGGTGGCTCCTTCGGTCGTTCTAGCGCCTGAAATATTTGACCTTTTTGCCTTTGAGCGCCTGACCGATGACGACTGCAATTTTCACTTTCTGACCGTTTTCTGGCTGCGGTCGATGGTGGGCGCTTTCGACAAACAGGCGCAGTTTGTGCCGGATGCCGTCGAATCTGCCCTTGTGGGGGCGAAGCGTGAAAAAGGCGGTGTAGGCCGTTCCATCACCCAACATCATCGTGGCGTTATATGTGCCATAATTTCGGTCTGATGGCGTAAGGTAAAGGCGGTTTTGCGGCAAGGTTCCAAGCAGTTCCGCCAGATCCGTTGAGGCCGCAAACCGATGCGGGCAAAATACGCGAGGGCGTATGCCGTCCATGATTTGCACCTGGCCCGCGTGTTCTGCGGTTTCAAAGGCTCTGGTCCAGCAATGGCAGGAATATTCGACAAGAATATTAACCCGGTCGCCCTTGGGCAAATCGACCGTCAATATATGTGGTGTGAGGTGAGCGACATGTAGGCGGGTGCTGTCGATCACCTGCGGCGTTACCGCCACGCCGCTGGTGTCGGTCAGGGTGCCGTCAGCCGCCACAAGATGCCGCGTCATATGTTGGCCTCAAGACGCTTGGCTTCAGTGGCTATGCGCGCGCGGAAATAGTAGATGCGGAATTCGGAAGATTTGTTCATGGGGTGCTTGTGCGGTAGGAACCTTATTCTGGATGGGAGCGGGAATATGCGTGGAGAGCCGTTTTGCAATTCAACGGAAACGCCACCCACATTTTTTTTATAGGAATGTGGAGGCGTTTCCATAAATTGATTTTTGGTCAGGTTCCCAACAGATGTGCTAGCTCAACAATCTCTGCGGCATCTGCGCCAGTGGAAACACGATTGCCGAACATTTGCCCAATGACAGCCCGTAGGCCTTCGACATCGTTAGATTGCACAGCTTCGATTCCAGCTTGAATAAGGCGTTCATGAAGCTCGGGATCCACTGCTAGTGTATGCTCCTCAGCTAGTTGTTTGAAGATGGCGATCAGGAAGTCCGGGGTTTCAGAAAGAACCTTCATGCGGATGCCCTGCATTTCGTCCAAAGAACGGCGTGCAGCGTCATAATTTTTCTCACGAATCTCACGGCGGGCGGAAACAAGCAATTTGTCATGGCGTTCTGCATCGACGCCCTGAGCATTATCGCGAAGCTCATCAAAAGAGGTTTCTGCCTTGGATACTTCTTCAGTAAGAACCCTTTCTTCATTCTCAGGGGCCATTTTCAGCAGTGCGATATCTTGTCTGATCTTACGCGCTTCTTCTGCTACGGAACGATGTGTGTCAGCATCTACAGAAGTGGAAAGTGCAGAATGTTGGCGCTCAATACGCTTCCTAATGTTACCACTGGGATCGGCATTTTCATCCAAGGTACCATCCAGATCTTCCAAGTCGCCTTCCGCGCGAGCCAGCATGGTTGCCGCCAGCTCTGCGCCGCGCTCTCCATCGTACGGGATACCGCCATCGGCTGAACGGTATAGGTTGGTGGCATCGACAACGCGCCCCAGAGAAGGAAGTTCCACGGCAAAGCTCAGGGTGCCATTGTCACTCATTTGCCAATCAATGACAAAATCATCACCACGATTAATCCGTTCCCCGCGCTCAAGTTCGTCACGACAGCTCAGATGAAAGTTTCCTATGTGCAGATTATGTTCCGGCGTGTCTATTTCCTCGACCATGTCGTAAAATTCCACGGCGATAAAATCATCTTCTCCACCGGTCAGTGTTTTGCCCGCACGGAAAGATTTTTTACCCCGTGCAGGCAAGGCAGTTCCTTTTTTGACAAGTACTTCTAGTTTATTGCGCTCATACCCAACGAGGCCGTGCTGAACCTTAACAGCCAGCGTATAGGTCATCGGAACACTTGCTGCGCTTGCCTGGGATTTGCTGATTACGATTTCGCGGGATGCATCTGGCACCGTCTTTCCATGCGGATCAAATACCGTAATCTTGAAACGGTTGTCACCATCTTTCCGGGCGGTAACGTTGATGCTGAGCGGGCCAGAAAGGGGAATGCGTCCAGTAGAAGAGCCTTCTTCATCCAAAATTTCCACCTCATGCCCCGCCGGCATATCTGGTGCAGGTTTGAGACGGACTTTTGCTGTTTCGCTCGAGACGCGGGACTTATAATCGATTGCCAAAGAAACACTGCCTGTCACAGTTTCTTTTTGCTTGCCACTTTTTTGGGAGGAGCTTTCTCCATCCCATTCGCGGCTTTCGGCAAAAATGGCAGCTCCTGTTGCGACTGCGGTCATAGGGTCAAGGCCTCTTTCAACCCTAATAGCTAATTCGGCCTCTAGCATGTCCCAAATAACAGGCATCTTAGAGGGGCCGCCAATTGGAACGATTTTTGAAATGTCTTCGTTCCTGTACCCATTGTCAGATATGATCTTTCGGCACAGATCAATTGATTCATCCACTCGGTCTCTGATTAAATCGTTGATTTGGTTGCGGGTAAGATCAATCGAAACATAGATTTCCTCTCCGTCTTCGTCGGTCATTCTAATTTCATCTTCGGTGGCGAAAACGGACGTAGTTGGCGAGGCTGAGAGAAGAATTTTCGCTTTTTCAACAGCATGCTTACACATTGTCGAAAGGTGGTTGTATTTTTCATGGCGTTGAAAGTCTGTCGGAAGGGAAAAGTTTTCCAATAGCCATGGGCGTACAATGCTATCAAAAATTATCCGATCAAAATCACGCCCGCCCAGCATGTTGATCCCTTCATGAGCGATAACGTTTACAACACCTGCGGTACTCATCACGAGTGCGAGGTCAAAAGTACCCCCGCCGAGATCATAGACGAGGAAGACGCCATCTTTTTGCTTACTGTGAGAGATTGCCGCGAGGGCGGCCGCTACGGGTTCTTGTAGCAAACTAACTTGCTCCAGCCCCGCCAATCGTGCAGCAGCAATCGTATCTTCACTTTGCATCTGATTGAACGCGGCTGGCGTTGTGATAACAACCCCTTCAATATCTTGGCCACCGGCTTCGGTCATCGCTTGCCCGACCAGTGCTTTGATTATTTCCGCGCTACATTCAACCGGTGTCCACGTTTGCCCTGCAAAGGTAACGGGGTTTTTTGTTCCCATTGAACGTTTGAACCCGGCAGCAACATTTTTGGGAGCTGACAAAAGGCGGTCATACGCAGACTTACCGATGAAACGGTGTCCGCGTTTGTCGAGATATATCACACTGGGCAGTACATCCGTGCCATCCGCTGTTTTGAATAGGCGCGTCGATCCATCCATATGGCCGACAACTGCTGAGTTTGAGGTTCCAAGATCAATGCCGAGATACAATTTTCATTCCTTTTCATTTTTTACGGGCTGGACGAGAATACGACCCAACCTGATTATTTTCATGTCTGCCAAAATCGCGGGTTCGATCGTTTTGGAAACGATCAACTCAACGTCATCAGCGTAGTCGCCAGCATTGTCAGCAGAAGCGGCGATCCCATCATGAAACGCTTCGCCATCGAAATCGACAACTTTGACCCCGAGCTGGTTACTCAGAAGGGAAAGCTGCCGGTCGGAAAAGGTCAACTGAGCACGCAGCCTGCGCGCCTCTTTTTCTGGCATTGCTTCAACAGCTTTGAGGGTTGTTTTCGTCAATTTCCAGTAGTCGACGCAAAGCTGTGATACAGCTTCCATTTTGTGTTCAAAATCCAGTTCATCACTCATGATTTTTCCAATTTGCGTTTTGGAGATTCAAAATTACCCACCAAAAATTATCAAAAGCAGGATGATGCCGCCAATGACGACCCAATATCCAATTTTCTCATTTTTCTTCTGAGTGATCTTTTCCTTAAGTTGGACCAGCTCCAGCTTGTCATTACCCCTTGCGTATACAAGCATTTCATCGACGACTCGCGACATCCCAGAAACGTTTCCCCTGTTTCTTTCAAGCTCTTCCATTTTCCAGTTGCGATGCAAAACAGCGCGTTCTTCGTCAAGCTTTTCCCGAACTTCGGCAGACGGTGCAGCACGTGTGAAATGTATCAGGCCATTGATAATTCCAAATGCTGTTTCTGGGTCGTTACGTTCGTTGTTTATGAACAGCGCTAAGTCTCTGATAATGAGGAACGCAACAGTGTGATCACCCGGTTGTGATGTAGCTGAAACAAGCGCGGAATAGATATCAGTAACAGGCCCCCGCCGTGCCGTGGAAAAGCTGCTTTTTGCAAGATCTCGTTTTACTTTAGGCAGTTGACTTTTAGCCGCTTCACAGGCCGCGACCAAAGGCTCCAATTGTTCGCTTTGCTGTTTTTGCTCAACCAGTGTTTCCAACTGTGCAACATCGCCTCGCAAAACTTCGGCTACGGATTCAAGCTCTGGAAATGTGTGCAGTAGCGCTGCGGATAAGCGCTTTGCGTGATCATACTCGCCACGTTCGTTTGCCAAGGTTAGGCAGAGCTGCCGGAGCTTTTCATATACTCTCTTCGAGCGCCCTTCTTCATGCCCTTGTTGTTGTTCATAAACTTGGACAGGTTGATTTATTTCATCCCATTTGACCAGAAGTTCAGAAGCTGCATCGACAATAATGTTTAGATTAGCGCCCTCTTGTTCAGCACTTTTTATGACGTCGTCAATTTGATTGTTGAGCGTTGCCAAATCCGGTTCGCTCAATAGATCATATTGCCGAACAAACTGCGCTAGAAATGGGCTTGATGGGTCTCGATTGACCTCATACTCAACAATCTGATCCATGGTTTCGCCGGGCTTTTCTAGGGCCCACACGCCAATAGCAGCGGTTTTGGCCTGCATGGTCATTAACCGCCGCAAGGCCCCTTCAAGTTGGGCTGTGTCTATATTCGGAAAGCCCGCCTTTGAGCGATTTTCATTGAGGAAATCGAGCGTTTCGGAAATATCAACTTCCTCCCATGTTTTGATCAACTTGTGAAAGACATCATTGCTCCCTCTGGAGAACTGAGTGAGGTGAGAAAGAATGTTGCTTTTGGCAAGTTCGGGAAGATGTTCTGTCGCGCCAAACAGATTGGAATAATCCCCCGAAACCATCAGGGCGGTGATACTTGATATCTGCTCATCGCTCAGCTCCGGCAACCAAGAAATCTCCATTTCCAGCCTGGCAAGAGGTGCCAGAAGATTTTGCTGGGCGCGCTGAATTTGCGGCAAAGAAAATGTTTCTTCAAACTCGGCATCGTCAGCTAAGTCTGTGACTTCTGGGTGTGATGATGTGTAGTTAGCTTTCAAAATATGAAAGGCATTCTCAAGAATACTTTGTGTTTGGTTGTCCATTTTGTTTCTTATCGGTTTGTCAAAAAATTCTAAGCTCTTTGTGGCGATGCTTCATGAGTGTTCGCACTAAACGATGCCCGATCAAAATTCCGATCGGACCTGCTGCAACCAAAAGCAAGTAAAGGGAGCGCGAAACATCCCATGTTGTTTGGCCAGAAGTCGCGATTAAACCCGTTGCGCCAACGATCAATGAGACACCACCGGCAATGGCAAGTCTGCGGGCGAATTGGAAAATCTCCCGATCACATAGGTCGAGTTCCGATTCCTGGCTGTTATAATTGACGTCTGTCATATTCGTTCTCGCAATTCATAAGGTATCGAAATATTTTTTTGCCAGATCCGTTTCTGGCTCTCCGGTTTGCGCTGCTTGGTCAGCGACATAACCGATGATCTTGGACAGCTTTTCAATCGGAAGGTTCGTCCCCCTCTCGCTGTCCTCTGCAAGCACGGCATATGACGCTCTTTCAGCAAGATCCGGGCTGTCGCCTTTTTTGACCTTCCCACGTCCAGCGAGAAGCCATTCCAAGCTTACGTTAAATGAATCACAGATCGTAATGGCTGCGGCTGCGGGCAGGTCACGCTTTTCCTGCTCATAGTTTTTATAGGTCCTATCTGTCACCTCGATGGCTGCGGCCATGACCTGCTGTGTAAGGTCATTTGCCTTGCGAACCTCGCGCAACCGCAGGCCTATTCCTGACAATTCTGTTGACAACAGGTGATTCCGTTCATTATTGGTGAAAATAATTTCACTTTGCTGCGATTTGTTTTCTTTTGTTCACTTTGCAGAGCTGCTTCCTGAAACACAACAAAAAGGTGAATTGTGACCAAAACTCTCGAAACACCCAAAGAACTGGCCGAGCGTGTCGGGCTGCCTGTCACCAACATTCGGTATCTGATCCGCGAGGATATGCTGGATCATATTTTCACCGCCCCCGGCAAACGTAACCCCAAGATCCCGAACGGTGCGTGGGAGAGGTATATTGCGCAGTTTACGGTCAAGGCGCAGGTAAAGGGGGCGGGATCATGAGGCCGAAGACCCCGCTCATGGCCAGTGAAACCACCGCCGCGCGCCTGCTGGATCTGGGGGCAAAGCAGTTCAGATATTTGGTGGATGAAGGGTATTTGCCGAAAGGGTATGAAATCGCCCCCGGCGTCGTGCGTTGGGACACAGATACGTTGAAGCAGATCTCAAATGGTGAGGTTGGTGAAGTTCAGGGATCAATTGAATGGTGATCCGGCGCAAGAAATACCTGTGGCGGCATTCGTCCGGTCGCTGGTATGTGCGCAAATGCGTCAACGGCAAGATGATCTATCTTGGGCGCATCACGGCGGAGGAAGGCACCGCCGATTTTGACCACCAGTATTGGGAAATCGTGAGTGGCAAGAGGGCGGAGGTGAAAACCTCATGGACCGCACTGATTGCCGCTATGCGCGAAACCGACAAATGGGCAGGCTTCTCGCCCCGGTATCGCAAGGATTTGGAACCTGTTTTTGAATATTTGACCGAGAAAATTGGCAAGGCGGACGTAGCTCGTCTGACACAAGCTGATATTTACGATGCGATGGAAAAGAACCGGCACCGGGTTCGGTTCGCGAATTACATCCCGACCGCGATCAGCATGTTGTCCAAGCTGGCGATCCGCAAACGGTGGCGCAGGGACAATCCCGCGATTGATATCGAACCGCTCAAAGTTCCGAAGGCGCGCAAAAAGCCGCATATCCCTTGGGCCGATTGGGCGGTGGAGAAGATGCGGGAGGAAGGGAAGCCACTGCCTCTTCTGATTTTCGAGATTGGCGTGGGCAGTGTGCAGCGCCCCGGTGATTGGGTGGATTTCCAGTGGGGCGATTATGATGGCGAAACTCTGAAGCTGCGCCAGAACAAAACCGGCAAACCTTTGTTGTTGCCGTGCACTGAGGCGTTGAAGAAAGCCTTGGATCAGGCGAAGGCCGAGCTGGGATTCGCCCCGCATCCTTCACGGCACATCCTGACGCGCGCAGATGGTTCTGCGATGGATTATCACGCGATGGCGCGGGTAATGGTGCGAGAGCGTAAGCGGCTGGGCCTGATGGACTTTGATCAACACGCGTTGCGCTATCGGGGTGTGATGGAACTGGCGTGGGCTGGCTGCACCGACGACGAGATTGCCAGCTTCAGCGGCCATACATCCAAAGCCATGATCATCAAATATGCAGGCGAAGCGCGGCAAATCATGCGAGCGCGTCAGGCGGCAGCAAAGCGCAAATGACCCCGAACAGAACAGGCACAGAACGTGAAACTGATACTAGAGGTGATACCCAATGAGCAGAAAAATCCATAACACATTGATTTTATTGGAGGCGAGTACCGGAATCGAACCGGTGTACACGGATTTGCAATCCAGAAAGAGATAAAGCAAAAACAACGGCTTAGGGGTGCAAAATGCCCCCTGACAAAAAGTGAACAAAAAGCGAAAGTTTCAAAGCCAAATTCGCCGGTCCAAAACGAAAAAGGCCCCGTCACAGCGGCAACTGTGAACCGGGGCCAAATAGAAAAAGCCTGTCAGCTTTCGAAGCACATTAGCATGGGCCAGTGCTGCACCGCAAATGCTCTGTCGGCTTTTTCGTGGCCTCTGACCGGTGAGGCGATCCAATGAGCTGGCGCATCGCAAATGAATGCGCCGAGCGCCGCTTTGGCAGCGCTGCGCGCAAGCAGATCATCATGTTTCTGGCCGATAAAGCGAGCGATGATGGCTCGGGCATCTGGTGCTCCAAGGGGACGATCCAGCGCCACACAGAGCTTAGCGAGAGCACGGTGAAGCGCACCATCATCGACTTCCTGCGCGAAGGCATTCTGATCGAAACAGGGCGACGGCACTGCAAGAACGGCTACACCGTCATTTACTGCATCGTTCTGGAGCGGGTCGCCACGCTCGAACCCACAGCTGAGCCCGACATTCAGACGGGGGTCACTGTGGACCCCGTCCAGCCTGACCCAGGTACGGGGTCCACGGTGAACGGGGTACGGGGTTCACGGTGGACCCCAAACCATCCTAAAACCATCCATAAACCACCTACGCGCAGGCGCGAGGCGGCGGCGGAGGTTGAAGATCTTGAAGCTGAGAAGATCTTGGCAGCCTATCCCGAAGACAGGGTCCGAGACCGGCGAACCAGTCTGCGCCTAATCGCTGTGGCTTTGAAGGCCGGGGTAGAGCCCGATGATCTGAAGCAGGTTGTCAAAGCCTACGCGACGGAAAGCGAGGGCTACACGCGCAGCAAGGTTTGTTTCTCAGACAACTGGTTCAAGATGCGCCGATGGGAGAAGGGGTTTGCCCAGGTGCATGCCGACCGCGAGAAGGCGCGAGAGGCCGAAGCCAAAGGCCGTGCGAGCCTCGCCGAGTGGATTCAAGAGCGTCATCCCTTGTGCCGCCACATCACCAACCGGCAGATCGAGGATTTGATAGCGTCAAAGCTGGTGACGCCCGAGCAGGTGCGCGCGGCGGGGCTGCAGGCGTGAGAGCATTGGCGAAGTCTGTGGATGCAGCTACCAATGCTGCGGATTCTTATGGTGCTCAGATCATATTGTTGGCTTATGACTTGGGGATCATATTGACAATTTATGACCTATGGGTCATACGTAGTGGCAGGAGAACCGCCATGAAGCACCTAGTTCGTACATCAAAAAACTTGGGCCACGCAATTCGTCAGGCTCGGAAGGCAATGAACCTTACCCAGAAGGAACTCGCCTCGATGAGCGGTGTCTGGCAAGAGACAATTTCCAAGATCGAGAACGGCAGCGGCGGAACCAAGCTGGAAACAGTATTCGATTTGATCGCGGCCTTGGAGCTCGAAATTACGGTGACCGAGCGCAGCAAAGGCACATCAGACGGGCTAGAGGACATCTTCTGACATGGGCCGCAAGCGCAGCTACATACCGCTGAACGTTTTCCTGAACTCGCGGCTCGTCGGTCAGTTGGTACGTGAGTCCTCAGGCGGAGTCAGTTTCGCCTATGCACGTGACTGGCTCGAATGGGAGCACCGGATGCCAGTCTCTTTGTCGTTGCCATTGCAGGAGAACCGGTACAGCGGCGCACCTGTGATGGCCGTCTTTGACAACCTGTTGCCCGACAGTGACCTCATCCGTCGAAGGGTCGCGGAACGCGTCGGGGCCGAAGGCGTCGATGCCTTCAGCTTGCTGTCGCAAATCGGGCGCGATTGCATTGGTGCGCTGCAGTTTCTTCCTGATGGGCAAGAGCCCCAGCCAATGTCTGTGTTGACTGGAGAACCCGTTGACGAGGCGCAGATCGGGTCCATTTTGAGCGACCTCGACCTCGCGCCACTGGGTATCCGCCGCGAGAATGACTTCCGAATTTCTGTCGCTGGTGCGCAGGAGAAAACGGCGCTGCTTCGTAAAGACGGCCAGTGGATAGAGCCAACCGGTACGACGCCAACTACGCACATCATCAAGCCGCAAATCGGCAGGCTGCCTAACGGCATGGACCTGTCCGACAGCGTTGAAAACGAATACTTGTGCCTGAAGTTGATGGAAGCGTTTGGGCTTAGGGCTGCGAATGTCGAAATGGCTCAGTTTGGCGACAAGAAAGCCTTGGTGGTTGAGCGTTTTGATCGGCGCTGGACGTCTGATGGCCGCTTGATCCGTCTGCCGCAGGAGGATTGCTGTCAAGCATTGTCCGTTGTGCCTACCCAGAAGTACCAGAACGAGGGCGGCCCAGGAATCTCAGATATCATAGATCTATTGTTGGGAAGTGATGACCCCAACAAAGACCGGTACGACTTTTTCAAAGCGAATGTCCTGTTCTGGTTGCTGGGCGCGACAGACGGACATGGTAAGAACTTCAGCGTCAGCCTCTTACCCGGCGGTCGCTTTCGCATGACACCGCTATACGACGTTTTGACGGTGCAGCCGACTGTCGATGCGCGACAGATCGAGCGAAAGTACTTCAAACTGGCCATGAATTTCGGCAACTCAAACCACTACAAGGTTTCGAATATCGTTGGTCGGCACATCGTGGAGACCGGAGTTCAATCCGGCTTATCCCGCGCTGTCGTACAGGGCCTGTTCGAAGAACTGCAGGAGACCTCGCACGCGATCGTTGAGGCCACGTTCAACCTGCTTCCAGAGGATTTCCCAGAGTCGTTGCTTGCTTCGATCGATGGCGCGCTGAGGAGTCGCCTACCTCTTTTGAAGTAAGGTCGCAATAAAATTGCCCCTTTGAGAGCAATCTTAGAAGGAGCTTAAGTAATTGATTTTTAGGGCGGATGTTCGTGAGTAAATCCAAATTTGAGCTTAGTCTCGATGCTCTTAGAAAATTGTCGCTTTTTGTTTTGAACAGCTTGGCGGATCAGCCAAAAGAGTGGGTTGCTGTCGGCAAGGCTTATCAGGAATTGCACGGCTTTGGTGACGATCCGATCTTCAACCAGGTTTTCGTGCGCCTCTTCACTGTGATGAGAGACGAAATGTGGGTCGGGTCTCCACAGGAAGGGCCGAATTTTACGGTCGGCCTGACCTTCAAGGGGCAAACCGTCATCCGCCACGATGTGGAAATAGACGTAATCTACCAGCGCCACTTTCAATCATGGGCCAAGACTATTGAAACAGCTGCTAGAAAGCAGCGACATCTCGATCAACAGCGGGCAGCCAAAGAGCAAAAAGCCAAAAAGAGGTTGAAAAGGCGGAAATCAAAAGAAGCTCGCAGAGATGAAGACGTGAAGCGGCAAGCAAAAGCTCGTCATAAGCGAGAGATGTCATCACTCGTTGAAAGCGGAAAAAGAATTCGCTCTTCCCTGTCCAAGTCAAACAACGAGCAACTCCTAAACCTCTGGAAGGCAAATACATCCCGTGCAGCCAATTCGACAGGCCAAAAGAAAAACGAACACCTTTTGATTGTTTCAGCTGTCGAAAAGGAGTGGAGGCGAAGGGTCCGAGATTTGCCCGAAGTGGAAGCTTTCAAATGGCCAACCACAGATGTTGGAAGTGGTCATGGTGGTGGCGATTTCGAGAGGGCTGAGGAAAGCTTTCTGAAAGTGCTCGGATATACCGTTGGGAAAACAAATGGCTTGCCAGCATCAACACGGCAGTTGATACTAGATCGCTGCTTCTCGGGGCATCTTCCACCAGTCGAAGGGATTTCGGCGCTTCGAATGTGGGGCGAACCAAAGTCTGCTTTGAGGCTTAGAAAAATCGCTTATCACATTGCCGGTCTAGCGAAAAACTTCAAGAAAATGCAGTCACGCGGCTACGAGGATGCGATTTCGGATTGGGAAGACGATCTGAAGTACATGCATGACAAATATTACGTCCGTCATTTCGGCTTCAGTTGGCCAGGCCGTGGTCTCTAGTTCTGGTTCCTTTGAGGCTTGTGGAAGTTGCGCAGCAGTATTTTTTGGATGCCAGTTTTCGTTCTCACTGCCGTGTTTCTGATTGCTTAACATAAGCGGGCAGCCGTGTCAGACGCGGTGCAAGCCCCGCTTCAATAAGAAAATTCCCCTGCGCCAGCGCATTCCTCGCGAAGCAAGTTTCTCGCTGACAGCCCCTTGGTGCCAGCTTTGGTCATGTTCATCGAAACACTCAAAGTCAGGATCAACGAATGGCTACGCAAACTCTGAAACTGAACGTCAAATCCGGCGAAAAAGACGGAAAGAACTTCTGGGACCGCTGCGGCGTCCTCTTCGTCAACACCGACGACAGCGGCAACATCACGTCGATCAACGTCAAACACAGCATGTTCCACGACGTCGAAATGGTCGCCTTCCCACGCCGCGATGAAGATCCGGTCACCGAGTGATCGGTGCGCCGGGGCGGGTTGCCCGCCCCGGCCATACCTACGCCCCAAGGCGCTATGCAGGTTTTGCGGGTGCGAATCCCGCAAATAACCGCTAGCAATACAGAAAAACAATTTCGAGTAGGGACAACCTGTCGTGAATGCCGTTGAAATCGAAGAAGCCATTTCCGCGCTGGCGGAGCAACCGTTTGATGCGGTTGAATTTCCTTATGCTTTTCTGCTCGCCTTCGGCAACAAAGAAACCACGCTCAAACGCCTTCGCTCGGGCACATCGAACAAATCCGACCTGGACGGCGTTCTGCAAACGAACAACATTCACCTGAAATCCTGCGCGCCGGGCAGCGTGTCTGAAACGCTGGCGGCGCTTAAGTCCAGCCCTGCCACCTCCAAGGCCAAAGCGAAATTCCTCCTTGCGACGGATGGCGTCACCCTGGAAGCCGAGGATCTGAACACCGGCGAAACCATCGCCTGCGACTTCAAGGATTTCCCCGATCACTTCGGCTTCTTCCTTCCTCTTGCAGGCATCTCGACCGTCAAACAGATCCGCGAAAGCTCGTTTGATATCAAAGCCACGGGCCGCCTCAACCGCCTCTATGTCGAGCTGCTAAAAACCAACCCCGACTGGGGTACGGCAGAGCGCCGCCATGACATGAACCACTTCATGGCGCGGCTGATCTTTCTCTTCTTTGCCGAAGACACGTCGATCCTGAATGGCGAAGACCTGTTCACGGCGACTGTCACCCAGATGTCGGACAAGGACAGCTCGAACACGCACGAGGTGATCTCCGAGCTGTTCCGCGCCATGAACACCAAGATCGAGGACCGCGCGAGCGCGAACCTTCCCCGTTGGGCCGACACCTTCCCATACGTGAACGGCGGGCTGTTTTCGGGCAGCACTGAGGCCCCCAAATTCTCAAAGATCGCGCGCAGCTACTTGCTCCACATCGGCTCCCTCGACTGGACCAAGATCAACCCCGATATCTTCGGCTCCATGATTCAGGCCGTGGCCGATGACGAAGAACGCGGCGCATTGGGGATGCACTACACCTCTGTGCCCAACATCCTGAAGGTGCTGAACCCGCTCTTCCTTGATGACCTGAACGCGCAGCTTGAGGCGGCGGGGGACAACAAGCGCAAGCTCGACAACCTGCGCAAACGCATCTCGAAAATCCGCGTCTTTGATCCGGCTTGCGGGTCGGGCAACTTCCTTGTCATTGCCTACAAGGAAATGCGCGCCATTGAGGCGAAGATCAACGCCTATTGCGGCGAGCCCGATCGGCGCACGGATATCCCGCTGACGAACTATCGCGGGATTGAGCTACGCGATTTTCCGGCCGAGATCGCCCGCCTTGCGCTGATCATCGCGGAATACCAATGCGACGTGACCTATCGCGGGCACAAGGACGCTCTCGCCGCCTTCCTGCCGCTGGATGCGGAGAACTGGATCACCCAAGGCAATGCCCTGCGCCTGGATTGGCTGACCGTCTGCCCGCCGACGAGCCAAAAGGTCGATATGCGCGGCGAAGACTTGTTCATGTCCCCGCTGGAAAAGGCCCAAATCGACTTCAAGAATGAGGGCGGAGAGACCTACATTTGCGGCAACCCGCAATTCAAAGGAGCTCGAAAGCAAAGTGTTTCGCAGAAAGAAGAATTATCCAATTTGTTCGGCGGCCACAAAGACTTTAAGAACTGTGACTATGTGGTCGGTTGGTTTCTTAAGGCAGCCAACTACCTAGATTTTTGTGATGCAAGTTTCGCCTTTGTATCAACTAATTCGATAAGCCAAGGGGAACAGGTGGCTCACCTTTGGTCTAGAATTTTTGAGAAGGATCTAGAAATTGCCTTCGCACATCAAAGCTTTAAATGGCGCAATAATGCGTCGGACAATGCTGCTGTGCATTGCGCGATTCTGGGTGTCCGCAAAAAATCGTCCGATAGCAGCGCGCTTTATGGAAATGGAACTGTTCGGATAGTCCCATCTATTTCACCCTATCTAATAGCGGGAGATGAAACTGTTGTAACAGGGCGTAGTAAGCCAGTTTCTGCAGAAATGTCCTCGATGTCTTCTGGCAGTATGCCCCGTGATGGCGGGAATCTGATTTTAGCAGCTGAAGAAGCCCGTTCTCTGATAGCGCAGGATTCTAGGATGCGCGCGCTTGTACGGGATTTTGTCGGGTCTCAAGAACTAGCTAACTATAGAAATAGGAAGTGCCTTTGGATCGAAGACAAAGATCTTGATCTCGCTAACAGCGTTCAATTAGTCAAAGACCGTATTGATGAAGTAAGATCCTTTCGCGAGAGCTCTTCGGCAAAAACCACTCAGGGCTACGCCGCTATCCCACACAAATTTGCCCAACGGACGGAAGTAGCCGACCGCTTCTTCTCCGTAGCCAAAACTTCATCAGAAACCCGAGAATATCTGCCTGCTGACCTTTTTGACGCTGGAACGGTTGTGTCTGACGCGGCATTCGTTGTTTCATCTTGCAGCTTGTGGGAGTTTGGTATTGCAGTCTCCAAGCTGAAGGCTACTTGGGCTGCTACCGTGTGTGGCCGCTTGAAAACAGATATTAGGTATTCCAGTACATTGGGGTGGCATACTTTCCCGGTTCCTAAGCTCACCGAGAAAAACAAAGCGGATCTGACCCGCTGCGCCGAGGATATCCTATTGGCCCGCGAGGCGCATTTCCCCGCCACCATCGCCGACCTCTACAAACCCGACGCTATGCCCGAAAACCTCCGCGCCGCCCACGACCGCAACGACGAGGTCCTCGAACGCATCTACATCGGTCGCCGCTTCCGCAACGACACAGAGCGGCTGGAGAAGCTGTTTGAGCTCTACACCAAGATGACAACGAAGGTGGCGGTATGATCGAAGCAGTCTTTGGTTTGGTTGGCGTTGTCGTCGGGAGTTTTTTGACCATCGCGAAGGATGGGTTTGCATCGTGGAAACAGCGCAGGCGAGAGGGATCATATGCGGCGATCCGCCTGGTCTGTATCCTTCACGAATACGCCGACAAATGCGTAGATGTGGTGCAAGATGACGGAACCAGTCATGGTCAACCAGCAGGACGGACAGACGATGGGGAGGAGTACTATGTCGCGCAAGTTCGACAACCTGCACCACCTGAATATCCAGACGACATCGCCTGGCGGAGTTTGCCCGAAGGCCTGATGCATCAAGTTCTGGGCCTGCCGAACAAAGCACGGACCACTGACCGCTATATTGACGGTCAATCAGAGTATGCAGCCACTCCGCCGGACTATTCGGAGTTTTTTGAAGCCCGCCAAGAGGGGTATGCAAAGCTCGGCTACGATGCACTATGTCTCGCTGAGCAACTGTCGGAACGGTATCGGATCAAAGCCGTACACAAGGCAAACTTGGGGTCCGAATGGGATCCAAAAGCATTTATGGCTGAAAAGATTAAGTTTTTTGAAGAGCAAAGAGCTGAGATGAGGCGGCGGTTTGAGCAGCCTACATGCGATTTGCAGCCAATTTTAGGAAGCCGCAATGTCGAGTAAAAAATCTGTTCCCTCCGTTTCCGTCACCTACGCGCGGAACCGCAGTTCGACCACCTCGAACGAACTGGGCATGCGCAAGATGCAAGAGCGCGCCTATGAGATGCGCGGCGAGCAGTATTTGTTGATCAAATCGCCGCCTGCCTCGGGGAAATCGCGAGCGCTGATGTTCATCGCGCTCGATAAGCTGCACAATCAGGGTCTTAAACAGGCCATCGTGGTGGTGCCGGAAAAATCCATCGGGTCGAGCTTCAACGATGAGCCACTGAGCAAGTTCGGCTTTTGGGCTGACTGGCACGTCGAGCCGCAATGGAACTTGTGCAACGCCCCCGGCGGTGATGACGGCAAGGTTGGTGCTGTTGGGCGTTTTCTGGAAAGCGATGATCAGGTGCTGGTCTGCACACACGCGACGTTCCGCTTCGCCGTCGACAAGTTTGGGATCGAGGCCTTCGACGATCGTGTGATTGCAGTGGATGAATTCCACCACGTCTCGGCCAATCCCGACAACAAGCTTGGCGCGCATCTGGGCGCGTTCATTGCCCGCGACAAGGTGCATCTGGTCGCGATGACCGGGTCCTATTTCAGGGGCGATGCCGAAGCCGTCTTGTCGCCCGAGGATGAGGCCCGGTTTGAAACGGTCACCTACACTTACTATGAGCAGCTCAATGGCTATGAGCATCTGAAGACGCTCGACATCGGTTATTTCTTCTACACTGGGTCTTACGCTGACAGCATTCTGGAGGTTCTGGACCCCGCCGAGAAAACCATTGTCCACATCCCGAATGTGAATTCGCGCGAAAGCACCAAAGATAAGCACAAGGAGGTCGAACATATTATCGACAGCTTGGGTGAGTGGAAGGGGCTTGATCCTGAGACCGGGTTCCAATTGGTCGAGACGCCAGAGGGCCGCGTATTGCGCATTGCCGATCTGGTGGATGATGAGGCTGCGAAGCGTGACAAGGTGGCGAGCGCTCTGAAAGACCCTGCGCAGAAAAACAATCGCGACCATGTCGATATCATCATCGCGCTTGGCATGGCAAAAGAAGGGTTCGACTGGATCTGGTGTGAACATGCATTGACCGTTGGCTATCGCGCAAGCTTGACCGAGATCGTGCAAATTATCGGCCGCGCGACCCGCGATGCCGAAGGTAAAACGAAGGCGCGCTTCACCAACCTGATCGCGGAACCCGATGCGGGTGAAGAGGCCGTGACGGAGGCGGTCAACGACACGCTCAAGGCCATAGCGGCAAGTTTGCTGATGGAGCAGGTCTTGACCCCTCGCTTCAACTTCACGCCCAAGACGCCGACGAGTGGACCCGTCGAAGGGTTTGACTACGGTGAGGGCGGTTATGATCCCAACAAAGAAAACGTGGGGTTTGATGCGGCCACAGGGCAAATCCAGATGGAAATCAAAGGCCTTGCTGAACCCAAGAGCGAATTCGCACGGCGAATTTGTGATGAGGATCTGAACGAGGTAATAACGGCATTTGTTCAGGACAAAACGACGATTGAACGCGGGCTCTTTGACGAAGAGATGGTCCCGGAAGAGATCACGCAAGTGCGAATGGGCAAGATTGTCGGCACCAAGTTTCCAGAACTTGATGCGGAAGACCAAGAGGCTGTACGCCAGCATGCGATCGCGGCTCTGAACCTCACCCAGAAAGCGAAAGAAATCGCACTGTCAGGTGCAGATGCGGATGAAACTGGTGGCAACACGGCTTTGATTGATGGGGTGCGCAAATTTGTGATGGATGTACGTGAGTTGGATATTGATTTGATTGATCGGATCAACCCGTTCGGCGAGGCCTATTCCATCCTGGCAAAGACAATGAGCGAAGATAGCCTTAAACAGGTTCAGGCTGTCATATCGGCGAAAAAGGTAAAGCTATCGCCGGACGAGGCCCGAGACTTGGCCAAACGTGCAGTCAAGTTCAAGCAAGAGCGTGGCCGGTTGCCATCGATCACGTCTGCGGATGCCTGGGAAAAGAAAATGGCTGAAGGTGTCGCATTCCTTGCGCGCATGAAGCAGGAGGCTGCAAATGGCTAAAGGTTTCACCGACGAGGATGATGCGCTGCTCGCGGAACTCGGTGTAGAAATCGAGACCAAGAAGGTTGTCGCACGTACACCGCGAGAAGAACGTATCATTGCAGGATTTGAAGAAATCCAGCGGTTTGTTGACCAGAATGGGCGCGTCCCAGGTCACGGTGAGGACAAAGATATCTTTGAACGCCTATACGCGACTCGACTTGAACGGCTGCGTGAACTTGGCGAGGATAGAGATCTGATTTCAGATATGGACCATCAAGGGCTATTCGCCGCTAAAAATCCAGTCAAAGATGCCGACCTCGAGGATCTTGATGACGATGCATTGTTGGCAGAACTTGGCATCGCTGCGGAAGCGCCGTCCATTTCGGAACTGAAGCACGTTCGTTCTACGTCAGAAAAAAAAGCTGCCGAGGAGGTTGCTGGGCGTGAAAAGTGTGAAGATTTCGACACCTTCAAACCGCTCTTCGAACAGATCCAGAAGGAGCTGGATTCTGGCATAAGGGAAACGCGTAAGTTTGAGCTTAAGGCCGAGATCGAACCCGGCCGTTTCTTTATTGTCGGAGGACAAAAAGCTTATGTCGCGGAAATGGGCGACATAGAGCTTACGGACCACGGCCGAACAGACGCACGCCTGCGGGTGGTGTTCGACAACGGCACGCAAAGCAAGATGCTCATGCGGTCGCTCCAACGCGCGCTCAATGCGGATGGGGATGCTGGGCGTAGGATAACAGAGCCAAATGCAGGCCCGCTGTTTTCTGACGAAACCGCTGAAGGTGATGAAGCGAGCGGAACCATCTATGTGTTGCGAAGCCGTTCAGATCATCCATTGGTCGCCGCAAACCGAGAGCTTGTTCACAAGATTGGCGTGACGAGCAATGACGTTGAGAAGCGCATTGCGGGCGCGCAGCTTCAGACAACCTTCTTGATGGCCAAGGTTGATGTCGTGGCCACCTATGAGCTCTACAATATCAATCGCAGCAAGTTGGAAACACTTCTTCACCGGATTTTCGCGCCAGCCCAATTGGATATCGAGATTCCCGATCGACTTGGCCGACCGATGAAACCACGGGAATGGTTTTTGGTGCCATTGTTCGCCATCGAAGAGGCTGTTGAGCGGATCAAAGATGGCACGATTTCGCACTATGTTTATGATCCTAGCATCGCAGAATTAGTGCAGCGCGAATGATGTTTTTGAGCGGGTTTCGAAAATAAATGTCAAAAGCTGAGACCACTCCTTATCAACAAGTCGCCACTTCTTAGCTTGCCAGAGCTGTCGTTGGTTTGACCCTGATCCGTAAGTGAAGCCATGTCCCCATCGTTTGATCCTAGCTTGGCGACTGGCAACTTCCTCGCGGGCTGGTCGACATCTTCAGTTTTTCTTACCTTTCGGCAAGAGATTTGGCATACGCTGCCTTAAGGGGAGAACGGATGGAAATTTTGTGAACGAACGGTATCTAAAGCAGCTGATGAAAATTATCGCGGAACTAGCCGCGGTAGCCATCGCTGTTGTGCTCCTTCAGCTGTTCATCGGATGGGTCGGATTCGAAGCGGCTTGGCCGATACTACTGGGCGTCCTGATCGTTTTGATCGCCATCATCGCCGCTATGCGAAAGTAGAAACTCGGCCTGTTCTGGATTTTGTCGCCAAGAATGAACCTCGGAAACTGCGTATGATTTGTTCTGCCAAACTCCGTCTGCATATACCTGCGTCGTTTCAAGAGTGACATCTAATAAGACACCGCCTGCAAGCCTAAGTTTGGTAGTGCCGTTCAATAGCTGCTGTTGGAAGTTTTCATCAAGCATTTTGACTGAAATCTGATGGCCGTTTGAAAAGATGCGCCACTTCGCCTTGCTTTCGATTAAAGGGGCATTTGCCAGAACCACTTCGACACGCTCGGTCAATACACGTGGCTCTGGTTCACCATCCGGAGCCTGTTCAATTACTGCCCCCGAACGGTGCCCAAACTCTGATCGTGGCACGACAACAGCAGGGCGCTCCTCTTTTTCATTCGGGGCTGCACCGACACCCGTTATAGCTTGATCTGGTTCAACGGCGCGGTAGAATTCGCGACGTGGTGCAGTTACTGTTTCAGAACGTTCTACGTTTCGGACCGCGTCGGCGATCCTTTGAATGTCCTCATCGGAAAGGGTTTCTTCTTCACCGATAATGGCTTCGATGGCTTCATCCATCACCTTTCCTTGAATATGGCTGACAGCATTGGTGACTAAAACGGTTGCGACTATCAGCGCCAAGTCTCTAAGCCGTTCAGCGGTGACCAACCCCCGAAGCCCTGCAATGATCCTCAAGCTTCCGGGTGCGGAATACTGATAGACCATCGAAAACTCGACTCCGGGTTCCATCAAAAAGACAGTTTCCCCGGCCATCTTTTCAAATTGGACCATCGCTGCGCCAACTGCGCCGAGAGTGGGTCGTGCGTCGGGAGAAAGATCAAAGTAAATCGTAAGTGGTTGTTCAATCATGGCTTCTATCGAAAATCCGCTTGTGGGCTATTTCGAAGTCAATAGGCCCGGTTCAACCAGGCATTGCAATAAAAAAGCACTTCTTCGCCTACAGTGCTCGCGGCACTTTTCGTTGCCTTCCTTGTTTTGAACTGCTGACAAACGGCAACCGGCTTGAAGGCAGATTCTTTGTTTCCTGCCACACCACCAGATGACATCCAGAGGGCCCCAATCTGTGGGCCGCCTGCAGTAGTCTCTGATATGGAGCCCGCGCTTTCGCGCGCGGGCAATATTTCCCAAAAGACTGCACCGGGGTTCAACGGGCCGTTGGCCCGCTCACCCCGATCCAGGCATCATGCCTTTTTGTTCGGTCCGCCCAACATCCCTGACCGTGGCGGTCAACCTTAGTCCATCCCCAAAATCAGCCACCAATTTCCCCTGTCTCGCGGGCGAGCCATTCCTCGCGGAGCAAATTGGCGTCTGATTTTGGCGCAGACATTTTCTTCGCAAATGTGGCCGATTGACAGCCCCGTTCAGGGCCGTGGGTCGGGCTTTGCCCTCTCCCACTCTGTTCCGCCGAATACATGCGTATTCGGTCAGATCAAGTGGCCGAGGCGCAGCCCATCGGCGGAAGGGGGGGAAGCCTCATCCGCGTCACTTTGATCGAGGAGGCCACAAATGGCACCGAAGTTTGATGTTTATGCCCATGTCACCGACACCATTATTGCAGAAATCGAGGCAGGCACGCCGCCATGGCGCAAGCCGTGGACTGGGAGCGCGTCCGGCATTGCCTTGCCGACACGGCACAACGGCGAGGAATATCGCGGGATTAACATCCTGATGCTCTGGGTCATGGCAGCGAAGCATGGCTATGTTTCGAGCCGCTGGATGACCTACAAACAGGCGCAGGAACTGGGCGGTCAGGTCCGCAAAGGTGAATCGTCATCGACCGTGGTCAAATACGGGACGTTCACCCGAGAGAACGAGCTGGGGATTGAGGAAGAGCTGCCCTATGCGCGCGCCTATCGCGTGTTCAATGCGGATCAGATTGAGGGCTTGCCAGAGGATTACTACATCCGGCCCGAGGCCCCGCGCGACCTTGGCACGGCGGAAGATCCGGAGCTCGAGGCGTTTTTCAGCCAGACAGGGGCGGAGATCCTCACCAGTGACGACCCGCGCGCGTATTACAGCCCCGCCAAAGATCACATCCACATGCCGCCGATTGCCACGTTTCACGATGCGGTAGGCTATTATGGGACCTTGGCCCATGAGGTGATCCACTGGACTGGTAGCGAAAAGCGGTTGGAGCGGATCAAGAAATTTGCGAACCGCGAAGCCTATGCCTTTGAAGAGCTGGTGGCGGAAATCGGCGCTTGCTTCCTTGGGTCTCAGATTGGTGTTGCGCCGGAACTCGACCAAAGCGCCGCCTATGTTGAAGGTTGGTTGAAAGCGCTCAAAGAGGACAAAAGGGCGATTTTTCGCGCGGCGTCTGAAGCGCAAAAGGCCGCCGACTTTGTTTTGCAAGCAGCAGGTCAGAGCAAGGAGGTGGCAGCATGATCCCGGACTATCATAACGATGATTTTTCGACCGCACGCCTCGAAGACACTGTCAGCATAAGAAGCGCCGCGCGTGAAGCGCGCGCCACGCTCTACGCGGTGTTGAACCGACTCGAGCTGAACGATCTGGACGGCGAGGAACAGCCCTATATCGACGATTGTCTTGGGGCTCTCGCAATCCTTGAGGAGGCGCTGCGATGACTTTGGAAGAGATCAAAGCAGCAATGGACGCGGTTAACCGCGTTCACTGGGTCAACTGCGGGTATGTGGTGACGCGTGATGGCCTTGGGCAATACCTCATCACCTTCACGCGAAACGGGTCAGCTATCGGTTTGATCAGTCGGGATGGCACCCGCCTGAACGGCAAGTCTGACGAATTCTTCATCGAGGAAAGTGCAGAGGTTTGCCATGAAGTATTTTGAAGTCAGGAAGGCGGCCCGAGAGGGTCGCGCCAGCGTGCATCTTCATGGGTTCTGCAATCTACCCGATGGCGGGCAGGAGTATTGTGACGATCTGGCGCTAATCGATGGCTGGGCGATCTATGTCCGAGTTGAGACCCCGGACGACCCGCAACAGCCCTTTGATCTGCACGAGCTGCCGGATCATCAAACCTATGCCAGCGCCGAAGGCGCGGCCCGCGCAATAGCGCTGCAATTGCTTGGCGATTCTGAGGCGTGGAACCACGACTAGTGGTGCCATGCCTTTCGCATGTGGCCGGGCTTGGCCCGGCGGTCGCAGCCGATGGCTGCTCCAAACGGAATACAGGCAGTTGATTCAATATTATAATATTGAATCAACTATGGCGAAATGCCATAACAGGGCTGCCTGTATGATGCCGGCAAGAAATAGGGGTGATTACTTCACATGGGCCGACCGCGCGCATCACGGCACAAGCGACTGACGCAAAACCAGCGTTTTGCCATCGTGCGCAAGCGTGCCGAGGGGGTGCCCATCGAGGATCTGGCCCGCGAATTCGGCGTCACCACCCGCAGTATCTTTTACACCTTGAAGGCCGATCAAAGCCGCAAGCTTGATGCGCGCGTGCGTTCAGAACTGGTGAATGTCCGGCTGACATCCAAGGAGCTGGCGAGCTTTGATGCAGTGCTGACGCGGCATGATATCACCAGCCGCGCCGAGGGGCTGCGGCGGCTGATCCATGCCTCAAACGATCTTTTCGTTCCCGACGATGAACTGGCCAACCAGATGCAGGGTCTGTCGGCCTCGCTTAATCGCACCGGAAACAATATCAACCAGATTGCGCAGCGCCTGAACGAGGCAAAACGTCAGGGCAAGACGCCACCTTATGGCAATTCCGCCCATGCTCAGGTCCGCGCTTTGGCCGGGCTGATTTTCGACATCGCCGACCAGGTTCAGGACATGGCGCAGCGCCGCCGAAGCGCGCTGTCTGGCGAGGTTGCCCGCGTTCTGGGAGGCTTTGCCGATGGCCCGGAATAGCGCCGTTGCTGCCGCGCAAGAGGCCTTCTTCGATCGCGACTGGAGCCGCATTCGCGGAAGCGCACCGCGCGCTCGGGCAAAGCAGATGGCCCGCGCGGCCATGGGCCATTCCCCCGCGATCTTCAAAGCCATTCGCGACGGCGGAACGCACAACAAAACCCAGCTACGCAACCAGCTGGAATACCTCACAACCAAGTCGAGCTTCATCATCGACAGCCGTGGCACCTATGACGGCCAAAGTGTCCTGTCAGCCAAAGAGATCGAGCAGGTCACACGCCGGTTTTCAGCGCAGTGGAATGAGGGGTTCCATCCCAAGCTGGGGCACACCTCGCATCTCTTGATGGCTTTCCCAATTGGCACGCGCGGCGAGGATGTTGCCGAGATCACGCGCGAGATCTGCGAGCGGTTCTTTCAGGGCGGAGGCAGCCACTTCGACTATATCGCGGCCGTGCATGAGGACCGGGATCACCCGCACGCTCATATCGTTCTTAACCGGCGCAGCAAGGACGGTGAATTCTTCTTTCTGAAAGAAGGGCACCACTTTAACTACGACAGTTTTCGCGAGGCGATGGTGGAGGTGTCAGACCGCTATGGGCTGCGGCTTGAGGCGACCCGAAAGCTCGAACGGGGGATCACGACGAAGAGGCCAAGCGATGCAGACCAGCGTCGCGCGGAAGCCACGGGCCAGAGGTTGGCCGCGCGTGAGCGCGTGGGGCCAGAGCTTGACCGTGCCTTGGCTGAGGTGGCGCAGAACGCGCGGTTTTATCGCGGATTGGCGGCCGAAGCCTCGCGTGAGAACCAGCATGACATTGCAGCAGCCTTGGACAAGGCCGCGACGCTTTTGGCGCAGGGCAAACCGATCGAAGCAGATGGAAAGGTATATGGCATGGCCGAAGAACAGCATTCGTTTGATGAGGTCGTGGATGTCTTTCACGACAAGATCAACCAAGCTGAACGCATTGTGGCGGACGCGCCTGTAGAGCGGCGCGCGGAGCTGGAGCATGAGCTGAACGACATCTATCGTTCACTGTCGCATCTGAGCCCAATGGGAACGCAGTCCCACACCTTGCTCGAAGATGCGTCCAAGAGTGGGATCTATTCGGCCGCGAATATACGGGCCGAGGCCCAAGGCGCTTTGCAGGATCCAGCTCTTTCCGAACGTCTTCAGCAGGCTGTGAAAGGCACCGGCATTGACTCGCAAGAGGTTACCCGCCGCATCGAAATCGGCGCGGGCAATGCCGCGCTGGAGCGGCAATGGCTCGGGCAGGATTTGAAGGCGATTGCCGAGAAAGAGGGCTTTGACCTGTCTCGCGCCGATGAGCTGGAGAAGGCGATCGACCGCCTCGACCAAGTGCACAGTGATTTGGGGCGCGTGTTGGCCGATGGTGAGGTTCTCAAAGACAGTGGGGCGGTGGAAGCCGACCGGCAGGAAGCCATAGTCGACAGGTTGCCGCCGACCACCGCCGACATCCTGAGCCGTATGAGGGACGACCCAACCGCAGATCCATTCCGCAGCGATCTGGAGCGCGAGACCTTGAGGGCCGAACTGGAGGATCTGGCCGGTGAAGAAAACACCCCGGACTTGGCAATTGGCGATGAGACTGCGCTGGAGGAACATATCGAAGATCGACTGGACCGGCTCTATGCGGTCAAGGCTTATCTGCAAAGCGACGCCGCGCTGGCGAACAGCGTGGCGATGGAGCATGTCCTCGACGAGATCGCCAATGAGGAAATAGACCTCCAACGCGAGCGGCATGTCGATGCCGACGGCGAAAAGGGCGTGACGCATGGGTAAGGCGCGGATCGCACTTGGCGTCATGAGCTTTGCTCTTCTGGGCGCAGTGCTCGGGTATGTTTTGGCGTCAGCCTTTCTGACGTTCCGCTGGATCGGTGTCGGGGCGGATATCGATTTCCTGATGTTGGCACGCAACTATGGGGTTCTCCGAATGACCCATCCGGCCGATATGCAGATTGTTCACTTGATAGTGGGGATCAGCACTGGTGCCGGTGTTTTGCTTAGTGCGGTCTTGATGAACGACGCTCTGACCAAGTTCGGTGAAACCCACTGGCAGCAGATGTCGGAGATGAAACGGAACGGCTTTTTCGGAAAGCCCGGCCACGGCTTCGTCCTCGGCAAAATGGGCAAGCCCAAGTGTCGCAAACCCTTTGTCATGTCCAAGGTTTTTCCCCATGCTTTGATCGTGGCCCCGACCGGACGCGGGAAGACGACGGGTTTCGTCATTCCGAACCTTCTGACTTATCAGGGCAGTGCCGTCGTGCTCGACGTGAAGGGCGAAAACTTCGATGCGACGGCGCGCCACAGGGCCGCGCAGGGCGACAAGGTGTTCCGGTTCGCGCCAACAGATTGGAAGGATGGTCGCTCGCACCGCTACAATCCCTTGCTGCGAATATCGGCGCTGGAAAACGTCGACCGCCAGCAGATGGAGCTGCAGCTCCTGGCCTCCCTGTTTCTGCAAGCAGATAACGACCGCGTTCAAGGGCTTCTCGACGGCGGTATCGATCTATTCGTGGCGGCAGGGCTTTTAGCGTTCGAGCGCAAGCGACCGACCCTGGGCGAGATTTACCGCATCACCGCATCAGGCGGGGACAAGCAGAAGGAGTATCGCCGCCGCGCCGATGAAGTGGTCAATCCAGCTGCCAAGCTGATCTTCATGCGCATGGCCTCAACCAACAACGACACGCTAACGTCTTATCTGTCGCTCTTGATGACGTCCGGCCTCAAGCAGTGGTCAAACCCTGCTATCGACCGCGCAACCGCGACCTCAGACTTCGAATTTCGTGACATCCGAAAGGCGCCGTTCTCCGTCTATCTGGTGGTCGAGCCGCTCATGGTGAAACCGCTCGCACCGCTGATCCGCTTGTTCTTCTCCGATTTGCTGGCGTCTCTGCAGGACCATGAACCCGGCAAGGACGAACCTTGGCCGGTCATGATCATGCTCGATGAGTTCAACCGCTTGGGCAAAATGCCGATCGTTCTCGACAGTATCGAAACTCTGCGATCTTACCGCGCCAATCTCGCGATCGTCACCCAGACCATCCCGGCGCTCGATGAAATCTATGGTGAAAACGCCCGCCGCGCTTTGCAGGGCAACGCAGGGATAAAGCTCTATCTGACGCCCTCGGATGAGAAGACCATCGAAGAGCTTAGCAAAGCCGTCGGCAAAACCACCAAACGGGTTGTGACCCGCTCGCGCTCAGTCGGCCGCAACCCCTTCGCCGGGCGCAGCATGTCTGAACGGACGGAAGAAACGGCTTTGTTACCTGAGGATGAGGCGCGGCGCATGGATCTGGATGACATTGTCTTAGTCGTCGACGCGCAAATGCCTGTCCGCGCCAAGCGGATCAAGTACTATGAGGATCGGTTTTTTAAGCAGATCTTTGACAAGCAGACAGGCGAATTGCCATACCCCTCGGCGGGGGATCAAATGCGCGGCCTGCAAGGGCAGATCAAGGCACTGGAAGCGAAGATTGGAGCGCTTGAGATGCCGAGGGCGGTTTCAAATGAGGGCTCTGACGGTGGCGGGAAGCGGCGCGAAGAGATCGACGGTTTGGCCAACGAAGAACGGGGGGTGGCGTCCGGCGACAAGCCTAGTCTGGACGAATTCCAGGTGGGAACGGAAAGGGTGGAGAGATTTATGGAGAACGCCTTGGGAAGGTGAGGGCCCGTTTCAATTTTCTCTGCAACAATCAGGGGCAGCAAACCCTGAAAGTTGTCGTTCATAAGTTAATGGACCAGAACCGGTTTGAGGTGGTTCTTTTTGGGAAATGGCACACACCGTTCTATGGACGCCAAATTGTAACGCCATCGATGCCAATGTCTTCGTCTAGCAAGAATCCGACACTGTACCGAGCTCTAGTCGAAGCTACGTAGAACGCGTTGACGGCCTTGTCTGTAGAGCCACCCGAGAAGGCACGTAAATCCCCTTGCAAGAAAGCTCTCTGTGGCCCGGTGGGAAGAATTAGCGTTCGATCGAAGGTCATTCCTTTAGACTTGCCAAAGTTGAATACTTCCCGCCCAGAACAAGTTTGCGGGTCGACGGCTTGGCTATGCCGCAATATCGTCGGGTGATAGCGATCATAGTAGGCTTCAAGGTCGGTTTTCTTCACGGCGAACACACCAAGATGTTCAGCCACATCAGCTGGGAGCTCTTTCTCGTCAACGCCTGAAAGAGTCGAAGGAAATTTCAATCCGTCGTGTATTTTATCGGAAAACTCGCATATTGCGGCGACGGATCGGCGGCTCTTGTTCATGCTGGATTGCGAGAATCCAATTTCCTGGAAATACGATAACTTGTCATCATTGCTCTTGGGCTTCTTCTGAGCATTTGCAGTCTGGTAAATGGTTTGCCGAAAATCTCCGACGCAAATGACATCCAGCTCTTGGCATACCGAAAGCAGCCTAAGAAGTTCGAAATCCCAACCGACGAGATCTTGGACCTCATCGATGAAGATTGCATCATAGATTTCCTCAAGGCGCTCGGTCGCGCATCCGATTTTGTAAGATTTGCGTCCCACCTTTCTTAGGATTTTGGTCTCTTCTGCAACTCTACAAGCAAACTTCGACAGATAAGCTGAGTGGGCTTTTTTGGTTTCTTTTGTGACGAAGTGCTTATGGTTGATACTTCCGTTTGAAGCGCGCTCAGCGCGGCCCGTAATAGTGTACCCTTTTCGCTTGTGTGGATCAGTTTCATTGAAATTTAGGCCGCTCACCCGGTATTGTAGAATGCAAGATTGATATGGTCGTATCATGTCCTCCAGCAAAAAGGTAAACCACCCTTTGACTTTGATTTCGGGAGGGACGGCCCCCAACTCAGAAGATAGGCGTTGGATAATTTGACGCTGGTTGCAATCGGTATACGTCAGAATCAAAGAACGCTTCTGCTCCCGGTATCGAGCAATCGCATCGTTGATGATCTTGGCAGACTTACCCGCACCAGCACACGCGATGATCAACTCTTTAGTCAAATCTTAAAGCCTCAATAAGGTAGTTTGGTGCCACTAATTCATCGTCGGATTCAAAGATGCGCATCGCGGAATCTACCTTCCTGCCACCGGTTCCCTCACCAGAGAACCAATCGGTTAGGAAAGCCTGTCTCGCGACCAGATCGCCGTTGTCGTAGTTGCTGTACGTTTGCGATGATAAAGCCACTTTGGCATAGGCATCTAATTTGGTCTGTGAACCTGAATTGGCGTAAATGAATGCTGGTTCCAAGGAGTTTTCCTGGGCAGACTCCGGAGAGAACACCTTGATGAAACCATACTCATCGTATGGAGACTTCCAATCAATGATGTTCTTTTGCCAGTCTCCGTCGTTGTCTTTGACTACATGGACGGCATTTCCGAGATGTTGAGCAATGTTCAAGAAATTTTTGAAGCCAATCCCGCGCACGACAATAATATCGATGCCGTCTTCTTCAGGAAGTTTGCCGACTTTTTTATGATAGATTTTCTTGAGGATGAGTTCATCCGAGGGCCCCTCAACCAAGATCACATTCTTGCTGAGCACGACTCGCAAAGTGTCGAATCCTGGTAGTCGCTTAAGTGTTTTCACGGTTTTGGGATCAATTTCATGCAAACGTTTGTAACCATCTGCCAAGAGACAAATTTTCTCGAAGCTGAGCTTGTTTAGTACATAGGAGCTGTGGGTCGTCAGAAATATCTGCTGACCCTGATGCCTGTCTTCTATGAACTTCACCAACTTCACCAAATTCATATGTGAAAGATGAATTTCAGGCTCTTCTATCATTACCACATTGGCCGCCGTTGACTTCTTCCACAGCGCCAACTTCATCTGAACTTGGTGTTGTTCACCCTTTCCAATCTGCGCAAATGGAATGCTGTCCAAAGTAAGTTGAAGATTGTTTTCCCAACTGGTCTGAGGGGAACTCTCGATTGAGAATTCAAGGTTTTTACCAGTTATGTCATCTTGCTTATCAAGTTCGCTATTGATCTTTACGACATCAGGCTCTGCGTCAAACTTCTTTTTTAGTTGCCGGTAGTTTGTGTTCAATAGTGTCTTGTCTTCTCTCTCAAGAGCGTTTTCTAGGATGTCAGAAATGTATCGCCGTGCCCCCATTGTTGGGTGCAACGCAGTTGGATCAACAAACAGGCAAGAGATCTTCTTATTATATGGCGTTAACTTATCCCAAGAAAAAGCATACCATTCAACTCGATAGAATTCGATTGGGAGCGAGAGGATGTCCTCAGGTTTCTTCGCGTACTCAAGATAAGCTGAGGCTAAATCAGGGTCAAAAAAGATGCGAACAAAGATGCCCGGGCAGTTTAATCCCAAGGTGTTATTGTTCCCTTTGATGTCATTGTTGCCCTCAAGGTAAGCTTCAATCAAAATTTCTGGAAAAGACCCTTGGTCTTTGGGGCCAGCGAGAAAGCGGGAGACAGCGTCTGCATTGAATAGGTCAGCAGACAGACACGTGGAAAGGGGTTTTCCTCGATGTCGAAGATTCAAGCAAAGCTCAATGGCTTCCAATATTGTACTTTTACCGCTTTCGTTGTCGCCTACAAGAATGTTTATGTCCTTGTTGAAGTCGAAATACTCTTCTCGTATGCCTTTGAAATTTTTTATAAAAATTTTGTTTACATGCATTCTTGTCGCGCGCCTTACTCTAAGTTTCTTAAGCCGGTACGTGAAAGAAGTTGACGGACCGAAAGCGTTCATTCTGAGAGCCAAAGTATGAAATTCATCGGCAACCTGCAATTGCAGGTGCTTGTAAATCATGGTTAGCTGGGCCCGTAGTCATCTGGATAGCCCTTGTCGTTGATCTGGAACATAAATTCGGTCCGATGTCGGTAGAGCAGCGACGCGATGAACGCTCGAATGGCCGCGTTGGACCGGCATCCTCTCTCGATGACCGGCCGTATGAAGGAGCAGACTGATAGCTTGTTGTACCAAAATGGAAGCCGCTTCATTCGCGGAAAACTGGATGGAAAGTTATGCGCCTTCTAGTTTCAGCTGACACTCACCTCGGATCACCCATAAGATCTGTAGCACTACGCAATCCCGACCTCGGAGATCGTTTGAAGCAGGCCAGCCGTGATACCTTTGTCGAGATCGTTGATCTGGCGATATCGGAACAGGTCGATGCGTTTGTGCTAGCGGGTGACATTTTTGACAATGGTTACCCGGATCTTAAGTCCCGCGCTTTCCTTATAACTCAGCTGGCGCGTGCCTCAGAAGCTGGGGTGCCCACGGTACTGATCCGGGGCAACCACGACGCGCTTTTGGATCACAATGCTCATGGAGATTTGGGGCCAAATATCCATCTTTTGCACAAAGGCGCTCCCACCGTCGAAATCGGTGATGCTGCGTTCCATGGCCTGTCTTTCGATACGGCGCATGTGGTAAAGAGCTTCCTACCGGACTACCCAGTTCCAGTTCCGGGAAAACGAAATATTGGTCTTATGCACACCTCGCTAGATGGTGCCCCAGGTCATGATCCCTATGCGCCCTGCGCTAAACAGGACCTGATGGGGCACGGTTTCGATCTTTGGTGTCTGGGGCACATTCACGCGCCGTTTGAGCGAGTGGATGGATCGGTTCTGGCGGTTATGCCAGGTATCCCGCAACCGCGTCATTTTGGCGAGCGTCACGGGGGAACTGTGACCTTGGTTTCGATGGGGGATGGGGTCCCGGAATTTGAACGCCAAGCGGTTGGGCGACTTGGCTTTTCCGAATGCTCTCTGGACCTAAGCGCCTGTTCCGACCAACAAGAGGTAATTCGAAAATTGCGCGACGGATTGGTAACCGCGCAAGTGCCAGGGCGCGATATAGCTGTGCGCCTTAGCACTACTTCGGATCGATACGGTACGGAGCTTGTTACAGAACTGGCGTCAGAAGTCCTGGACAGTATTCATGGCGTATTCCTTGACAAAGTAAAATCGGCACTGCCGGTCAGCCAAACCAGTGCCGAGACTGATGATTTGGTTCGCTTGATGCAGGAGGAATTGACCGAAGATGGTTTTCGACAAGCTGCCCTCCAACAGCTCGAAGAACTGCGCCTAGCTATGCCGTCAGAAATCACAGACGAGTTTGCTGAGGACAGATTGGACGCGCTTCTCGAAGAAGCGATTGCGGAAGTCTCTCTAACTCTGCATGCGGGTATCTCCCAATGAGATTGAACCGGTTGGACCTTATCCGTTATGGGCGCTTTAAAGATGCCGATATCTGTTTTCCAAAACCGGCCGATGGGAAGCCTGATGTAACGGTGGTTTTCGGACAGAACGAGGCAGGCAAGTCTACCGCTTTCAATGGTTTTCTGGAATTGCTTTTCGGTTTCAAAGGCGGGGCACATCCCTACGCTTTCCGGTTCGATCGAAGTGATCTTGTAGTGGGTGCAGAGCTTGATCTGCCTGAACGTGAAGCCACAGTATTGCGTCGCAACAGTAAGAGAACCCAATCACTGCTGGACTCGAACGAACGCCCAATCAACGAGGCGATTTTATCTGGAGCTCTGCACGGCCTTACGCGAGACAGCTATGAGGAACGGTTTTCACTTGATGAGAAAGGTCTGCGAGAGGGCGGCGAGCGGATAGCCGGAGCGCAGGGTGACCTTGGCCAACTCCTGCATGCAGGCCTCTCCGGCCTGACAGGGATGGCTCAAACTCTGGATTCCTTGGCCGAGCGAGCAGACAAATTCTACAAGAAACGTGGTCGGGGTACGGTATTGAAGACCGGCAGTGATCGCCTCAAAGAGATTGGTCGCGAATTGCGTGCTGATCACTTGACGACTGAGCGAGAGCGCAAACTTCGCCAAGATCGTGACCGGACAGCAGTCGATTTCGAAACTGCCGATGCTGATCTTCGACAAGTTTATCAACGACAAGCAGCGTCGAAGGCTGCGGAGTTATGGTATGATCGGACCGAGAAGATGGGGCAACTGACTGAAGCCTTGGCCGATTTTTCCGGCGGTCCCGACCTTGCCCCCGATGCGGCAGAGCGTGTCGCTGGCCTGGTCGAAAAAATCGCGGCTCAGTCGATCCGAGTCACTGAAGCGGAAGAAGAAATCGTCAAACTAGATCAGACCATCGAAGAACACCCAATCGACAATTTGGCCCAGCCTTTGAAGGCAGAGTTGGAACGGCTTGATCAACTAACTTTTGATGGTGCACCGCTCTTGGGGCGCGCGAGCACCGCGATGGCTGACCTCGACCGTCGCCGCGAAGACTTGGACAACCTCGGACAGCAAATAGACAAAATTTTGGTTCTCCTCGAGGTGCCGGATGCGCCGCCATCCACAATCGCCTTGGAGGCAAATGATTTGGAGGACCTCGCCACCGCAGTACAGGAGTGCTTGACGGCCAATCTTTCAGCCGGTGCTGCAAAGGAGGCCGCAGAAGTCGCTCTCGCCCAACATGGCAAAGCGCCCCGTGAGCCGCAAGATTTGACGGCTCTGAGACTCGCCTTTGAAAAATGGAAAGCCGTGGCGGATATGTCCGCTTTTGAAGTTGCCCATGGCCAAGCTTCGGCGCGCCTGACTAAGGTCGCAGCTGGTCTGCCGCAGTCATGGATGGACCTTGTTGCATCAGGCCTACCTGCGCGCGAAACGCTCGACGAAGTCAGTCAGGATTGGGCGACCCTAACTGCCGATCTTGCGTCGGCCCGGAAAGACCTCGAGGCCCGCGTAGCCGAGTTGGTGGAGGCCCGGGCAGATCTATCTACGCAGGAGGCTGCACCTGACGTCGTCGACATCGTCAAGACAGAAGAGACGCGGCGTCAGCGTGATATCGAATGGCAGCAGCATCGGGGCGATCTGACGGGTGAGACGGCTAACCAGTTCGAGGCGGCGATGTACGCTGATGACAGCGCCCGAGCACATTACCTTACGGGTGCTGAGGCTCGGCAGCGGCTGCTGGCCGCACAGGGACAGGTGCGGAGCGCTGAAGCCCGGCATGAAACTGCAAAGAACCGTAACGACGACTTTATTGCGAGACATGACCGCTTGTCAGAAAGCTGTTCCAGATTGGCGTTGGCACTGGGGTTTGAAGCAGGCACGCCCCCTTCGGCCTTCAACGCTCGCCAACAAGCTTTGACGACGGCGGCCGAAGCCGCCGCCGATGTTTCAAATGCTGAAAAAGCGTTGAAAGACCGTCGTGTGCAACAAGCGGAGGCTTGCGATGCGTTGACTGGAGCGGCGCGTCCCCTTGGGTATGATCCCGCGCAAGGTGATCTGCCCACGCAAATTCAGAGAGCGCTCACGTTGGAAGCGAGCGATCGCGAGGCTTGGGCCAAATGGCGGGATGGCGAAAAGACCATTGCTGAGCTAGAAAAAAAGACAGAACAAACGCGCGACGATCTCGACGTCGCTTTGAATAAGCTTGAACAGTTGACTGTTGCGTTGCCGTTGCCGGATTGTTCATTTGACGGTATGCGAGCCGCTTTACCGAACCTGCGGAGCCTGCAGCAGCTTTATGGAGAGCATAGAAAGCTCTCGGTGCGGATTGGGGCCTTGGAGCAAGCGATCGCAGCGCTGGCAGATAGCGCGGAGCGCTTGATCCGAATTTTGGGGGATCCTGAAAACGATGCAGATGCAGGTGCAGATCCTGTCCAGATCATCGACCGCGCTCGCTCGCGTCACGCTTTGGCGGTACGGGCAGATGAAAAACGGGAAGAGGCCGCATCGCGACGGGATGAACTTGACCGTTTCAAACATCGCGCAGAGACGGAGCTCCAGGATGCGAACGCCGGCCTAGAATCTTGTTTCGAAGGGCAAGGTGGTCAGGACTTGATGCCTCGCGATCGTGTTGCAAAGTTGGTTGAACGTGATCGTCTGCGAGCGGAAAAGGCAAATGCGGCACGTGATCGCCAAAAAGCCCGTGAAGGAGTCGATGCCGATCTTTTCACTGAGGAACTAGACCTGATGCCTGACGCAACGCGCTCGACAGAGCTGGAACAGGCTCAGCAAGACGCACAGCTCATCCGCGACAGTGCCCGCGATGCTCAGCGAGAAGCTGACCGGTTATATCGCGAAGCATTTCAGGCCGCCGACCGAAGCGATCTCGCGACTGAACAAGCGACACTGCTGGAAGAGCTACGGAGCGGCGCGCGTCAGGCGGCTGTGGCTAGACTCGGAGTGCTGGCGGCACGAGGGGCGCTGCGTCGCCTTGCGGCAGAGCGGCGCGGCAGCATGCTGCGCGACGTCGAAGAGGCCTTCGTCACCATGACCTCCCCGGCCTGGACCGGCGTTGATGTCTGGACACAGTCCGAAGGCGAAAAGCTCGTCGGTATTCAGCCAGATGGAAACACGGTTCCTGTGGAGCAGATGTCGACGGGCACAATGGGTCAGCTTTACTTTGCGTTGCGTCTTGCTGGATATCGCAGCTTTGCGCGTGACCCTGGCCCACTGCCGATGGTCCTGGACGATATCATGGAGACATTTGACGATGTGCGGGCACGAGCGGCCTTGCAACTCTGTGCCGAGATCGGCGCGAACGGACAAGCAATCCTCTTCACACACCACGCGCATCTGGTCGAGTTGGCAAGAGACTGTATCGATGGGGTGGCGATCGTAAACATGCCAGACTGAGCGCTTTAGTCTGCATTGATGACGAGACTGCTGCGCAAAACCCTGGAAGCTGGCTGTAGCGTTCTAAGGCCAACTTGCCCCATGACAATTATTCCAACCGCTTCGCCCTTTCAGCAACTCTCTGAACCATCGAAACAGTCGCAGTGCTAGCCTGCCGCATCCCAGCCCCTGCGATCTCAGCATTAGACCTACTTCCAAACCGCGCCCTTGCTCGCGAACCTTTTGTTCCAATCAAGCCCTTTGCGAAGCCGCCGGGTCCAGGAATGCTTGGCGGTCCGGCCATCATGAAATTGCCTGAGATTGAACGGACTATCAGTGGGGTGGCGATGATCATGCCGCCTGCGAGGAACATCATCATGAAGAAGGGCACCAGCGCGCCGATGTTGCTCGCACCTGAGGGATCTCCGAGTTCGGCCATGAGCGAGCGCGACATGCCGACGACAGTGGAAAACACGCCCGCGATTACGAGGGGATAGAGCGCATAGGATACCGTGCTGGACAGCCAGCGATGGAAATAGTCCTTGCTGACATCAAACAGGGAAAGCGCGATCATGATGGGGGCGATGCCGATCATGAAGGCCAGCATGATCTTTGCGAAGATCAGGGCGAGGCCGCAGAGTGCGCCGATGACGCCCAAGAGGAATGCGCCGATCGCACCAATCAGGGCTCCGGCCATCCAATGCATGTTGTCTCCGGCGGCGTTTAGGTAGTTGCCGAATTCTTCGATAAGATCGTCGAAGGCCCCGGCAAAGTAGGACGCGCCAGCCCCGCCGCCACCAAGCCCCGCCACCATACCGCCTGCAAGTTGGTCTAGCCCATCGATCAGGGCGCTGGCCACGGCGTTGAATTGGATCCAGTTCATCGCAAAGAGGGAGATGAGCATGAGCTTGAGAGCGAACCAGAAGGCGGTTCGCCCATCCATGGATTTGTACTGAAACACCATGTTGAGGAAGAGGCCGATCACGGCGAGCGTCGAGGCCACGGCGATGACACCGCCGAGCTGCCCGGCGACGTTGCCAAAGGTGGTTTGGGCTGCGTCGTCCAGAAAGTTGTCGGTTGTCTCAACCATCCAGGTGACGACGCCCATCGGATCCTCCTCGGTTTTGCTCTAGACGCTCGCGCCCGTGCGCCGCTTCAAGAAGGCCTTCAGGATGTGGTCGCCGTCAAAATCCGGCACGACGGAGACCAACTCCCAACCATCCTGACCAAGAGCGGTCAGCTGTGCTTCGATCTTCGGTGGCTTGGTCTTGGCGGTGTTGATCAGTTCAATCTTGTATTCAAACATGGGCTGTTTCCTTTGAATGGGCCGGATCGCCCGGCAGGTAGAATTCGGTGATGCCGCGCGCGCCTTCATGGCGACCGGCCTGGATAATCACATCGATCGAGCGGGTGATGTAGTCGTTCATGTCCTGGTAGGTCATGGGCACGTCGGTTTTGAGGGCGGCGATGGCGAGACGCTGAACCGCCAGCTGAGGCGTCTCAGCGTGAAGCGTGGTCAGTGAGCCGCCATGGCCAGTGTTGATGGCCTCGAGAAATGTCATGGCCTCCTTGCCGCGCACTTCGCCCAGGACAATCCGGTCAGGTCGCATACGGAGGGTGGAGGTCAGTAGGACATCAGCGCTGCGCGTGGCCTCGTCGCGATCAGACATCAGCGTGACGACATTCGGCTGCGCCGGCCGCAGCTCAGCGGCTTCTTCGATGGTGATAATACGCTCGTCGTTTGGCACGAAGGAGAGGATCTTGCGTGCTGTGACGGTCTTGCCGGTGGAGGTGCCGCCGGAGACGATCATGTTGAGCTTGTGGGTGACGCAGAATTTGATCGCGGCGTCGATGTCGCCGGTGGCCACGACATCTCGCAGCTCGGCGTTGCGCTTGCGTCTTGCACCCTCGTTGCTGCGTTCTTTGCCAAAGAGATAGGACAGCTTGATTTGGTCCAATGGCAAATCTGCGAAGAACCGCAGAGAAATCGCATAGCCGCCATCCACGGCGGGGGGCTGGATGACCTGCGCTCGGATTGGGCGGTCACGGTAGGTGATACTGACCGACACGATGGGCTTGGTCCGGCTGAGCGTGGTGTTCGCGGCGGAAGCAATCTGATTGCCAAGGTCTTTGATCTCATTGGGCGAGAGCCGACGACTGAGGGACCGCATGAAGTGATCACCCTGAAACTCCGCCCACAGCGTGCCGTCGGGGTTGATGCAAAGTTCGATCAGCTTCGGATCACGCGCCTCGGGGATCTTGTCCATCGAGCTTTGCAGATAGCTGGCCGCCATAATCAGAAGATCTCCAGATCGCGGTCGACCATCACTGTGACGCGGGCTCCTTGGTCGACATAGATCACGGGCGAGACGGAGAGGTATTCGCCAATCACGCTTTGCGCGCTGTCTTGCAGGTCTTCGCCAATGCCCTCAAGGACATCCGAGGCGATCTCATCTTCGGTGTTCTGGGCTGCCACGGCGGGCAAGGCTCCGATCAGCGATATCAGGGTGGCGGACCCAAACCGCGTGCCGAAACGGCTGTCGACGAATCCAGTTGTGCCGGACCGCCCCAGTTCGTCGCCACCGAAGGCACTGATTTCAACAGTCTGGTTGCTGGGCAGAATGATCCGGTCCCAGGCGATGGTTACGCGTTGCTGCGCGATGTCGAGGCCGGATTGATACCGCCCGATGAGGCGTGCGCCGCGCGGGATAAGGATCTGCGAGCCGTCATAGGCGTGGACATCTTCGGACACCATCGCGCGGACCTGTCCGGCGAGCGAGCTGTCGATCGCGGTCTCGAGCACGGCCTGGATCATCGTGCCTTGAACGACCGTGTTTGACGGGTTCACGATCACCTGGGCCTGCGTCACCTCAGCGGGTTCAGCGCCGTTGCGGACAAAGTCTGTGTCGCCATCAAGCCGTCGCTGCTGTGCGGCGGTTTCGTTGTTGCCGCCTCCAGAGCCGCCAAAGGCGATAATTGGGCTGGCGATACGGGCTTGCAGCTCCTCAAGCTCCGCTTGCCGTCGCCGCTCGAGTTCCTGAAGGCGCAGCTCTTCGGCCGTTGGGCCGGTTGGTGCAGGTGTGCGAGGGGTTTCCAGGCGTGCAAGCTCAAGATCGTTCTGCAGGCGCTGGATTTGCCGCGCACGTTCTTCCAACTCTTCGCGCATGGCGGTTTGCGTTGTAGCTGCCTCGCTGCGCAGGGCGTCGATCTCTGCGCCCAAGGTTTCCAATGTCTCAAGGTCGACAGTTAGGGCTTCAGGTGCAGGTGCGTTGCGCATGGCTTCGAGCTCGCGCCGCATGGCGTCCATTTGCGCACGCAGCTCCTCTGTTTCGCTGGCCGGTTCCGGCTCAGGCGGTGGCGATGTGTCGATCGGTGCGGGAATGGGATTGAGCGCGCCAAACCCCGGTCCTGCCGCTTGGAATTCATCCGGTGAGGCTGTTTCCAGGCTTTCGGGTTCAGAGCCGCCAGAGAACAACATTAAGATACCGCCAAGAGCCAAGATTGCCCCGATGCCCAGGGCGATAGTGACAACAGACGGCCGTGCCCTTGAGTTTTGTCTTTTTCCTTCAAGCGCTTCGAGGCGCTTCTTAAGCTCAGCTGTTTCACTCACCTTGATTTGCCTCGCTCATCTCTTGCACGCAAATCTCGTCCTCGCCGAGCCTGAGTACCCATCGATCGCTAACACCTGACACGCGGATCACGCCGTCTGGTCGCGCGAGCGCATTCACACTGCGCTCATTGCCTCCAGACCAGCGAAAGATCGCGGGCAGCGGCGCGTTTGCAGCAAAGCGGAAGTAAGTGAAGGTGCCGTCGTCCCAGATTTCGCGCGGGGTGATCTCGGACCGTGCGCTGACGCCGTAGGCGTGGTTTGCAGGTTGGCTTGCGGCCAAACGCGATTGCCGTGGTGCCGCTTCGGGATAGGTGAAGCGAATAACGTAGAAGGTCGGCGAGCTCGCCTCGGTCACGTTGAAATAGTAGCTACGTCGATTGGTGTAGACGGTGATATTTGTATGCGCGCCGCGCGAGACGGGTTTGATGGCAAAAGCCTGGCCCCCGGGCACGCCGTCCAAAAGGAACCCTTCAGTGTCGCCTGCAATGATCGAGCGAATGGTCTCGCCTTGGCCAAATTCAATGCTGGTCACATGGGTCAGACTGGTGCGGATGCGGTAGACCTGTCCATCCTGATAGGTGGCCAGCCGGACGCGGGCATCATAGGGGCCTTGGCGCGGCTGGGTTTCTGCATAGGCGATGCCAGCAAACGGAACGAGGAAGGCGAGGATCAAGAACAGGCGGCGCATTGGTTACTCCAAACGATCCGAGCGGATCGCGTATTCGGTGACGGTGAAGCCAAAGGGGTTTTGCCAGACGTCGTCGATCGACCGGCTATTCTCGGGCCGAAACTCAAACATAAGCGTTGCGGTGAAGAGCCCGTTTTGACTGCCGCGCGGGGAGTTGAGCCGCTTGCGAAGGCGCACCTGGGCACGGTTGGCGCTGATATGGGTGATCGACAGAATCTCGACCTCAAGCCGGGCATCTGTGCCATAGCTATCGGGCGGATAGGCCTCATGGCCGCTGGTCCAAAGTGCGCGCAGTCCTGCGGCGGCCGCGCCGTCCGACTGGTCCAGGACCCGCCGCACACGCACGTCATTGTCGAGCTGATTGTACGTCTCTCGATCGATGACATAGCGGTAGACCTGAGCCTCGATGATAGCGGGGCGTTCCGTGAGTGAGACCGCTTCAACCATGGCATTGGGGAGGGCCATGCCGGTTTCGCTATCAAAGGGCACGATCATAGGCGACGGGTCCACGTCGAACAGGGCAACGAGGGCGGCGGCGAGGCAACCTGCCATGCCAAACGCCATGCCTGTCAGCCCCAATTTCTGCCACATCAGCTCGCGTCGTCGTGCTCCGTAGACGAGCTCTTCTTCGATAATTTCTGCCTCGCTGTTCATGGGATCAGTCCGCACGCAGGTCTGGCAGGGTGAAGTCCATATAGCGGCGTTCTTCGGCCAGCGTGGCGGCATCCACCACGCCGGATTGGCCCGCGCCTACGGTTTGAACGGCTTCGAGCTCCCACATGCGCGTCATGGCAATTGCCAGCTCGGCCGTGACGCGGGTGTTGTGATCGACGGCTTCCTTGAGCGTTTCCATGTCTGGGATCAATGAGACCAGCTGTTCGACCCGTTCGAGGGACTGTGCAGCCTCTTCGTAGCTGTTCTCAGCCGCCGCCGACATCACCGCCCCGGTGCTCGCCTGGCTGGCAATGCGTTCTGCGCCCGGATTGCCGCTGCTGGCCATGTCGGACAGGCTGTCTTGGTCGAACCCTGCATCCTCCAAGGCTTGCGTCATGCGGCCTTCCATTTGAGGCGCTGCGTTGCCAATCAGGCCGCTGAAATCACCGCTTTGGATCTGCTGGATGGTGCCCAGGAGATCGCCGAATTCCTGATCGAGCAGGCCGTCGAGATCGCCGCCCATGGCCATTTCAATGATGTCTGTCGCACCGGTCAGGGCTGCGTAAGTCTCGTTGAGCGTGTCGAGTTGCTGCTGCACCAGGTCGAGCTGTTCGAGAAGCGTGTCGAGCTGGTCGGTCTGGATCCCGAAATCCTCCAGCATTTGCTGCAGCTGGCGAATTTCCTGCGCGATGTTGCGCGTGTCGACCGTCGGCACGCCTTGGGCAGACAGGGGTGAAGCAACCAGCAACGCGCAGGTGGCAACGGCAGAAAGAAAGCGGATCATCGGAATGCCTCCAGATCGAATTGCATGAAGTCTTGTTCGCGTGCCTGTGCGGCCGCCATGGCCAGCTCGGCCGCGCCAAGCGGACGGGTATGGGCGGCCTTGAGGCGCGTGCGGATCGCGATCAGGCGAGCGAGCTCGGCCCGAGCATAGGTGTTGAGAGATATGGCCGCGTGAATGTCATCGGTCTGACCAATACGCCTGATGATGTCCTGCACGCGCAGCGCGGCCGCTTGCACCGACACCAAGGAATAGTCGCCGTAGACCCCTGCGCCGAAAGAGGTCAGGCTCATAGAAGAATTGGCGAGCAGAACCGGGTCGATGGTGCCGAGTGCGTCCACGCCGCCGACACGGGCAAGGTAGAGATTGTAGCGCTCGGGGATCACCTGAACGTAGTGCTGGGTCTCGGCAAAAGGCGGCACGCCGCCGTAGCGCTGCACGTTGCCAGGACCTGCATTGTAGGCGGCCAGCCCGTGAATGATGTTGCCGTCAAACATGGCCAGCATTTGCGCCAGATAGCGCGCGCCGCCCGTGACCTGGAAGTAGGGGTTTTCATAGTAGGCCGGAAAAATCCCGAGATCCTGTGCGGTGCCGGGCATAATCTGGGTCAGGCCGAATGCTCCAACAGGGGATCGCGCGCCTATGGTGAAGCGGCTTTCTTGCCAGATCAGCGCCTGCAACAGACAGCGCCATTGCTTGGGCGATAGACCCGCTGCGCGCACGCCAGACATGTGGTGCGTTTCTTGCGCGGCACGAATGATCAGCTCTTCGATCGAGCCGGACGCATCGCCGAACATCTGTGCCGCGCCGGGGTTTAGATCGACCGGACCGTAAAGCGTCTCTGCAGCGTTCTCAGGCGATGAACCCGCTTCCAAGCTCGCGACCAGTTCGCCTGAGTTTCCGCTGGCAAGGGTTGACGCATCGAGGATGTCTTCCAGCGCCTGGAGTTGTTCCTGCTCGATTTCTTCAAGCTCTTCTTCTTTGGTCAGCCGATCCCGTTGCAGCGCCAGATCTTGTTCGCCCTGCTGCAACACGCGCTCGCGCTGCAAGAACATGCCCGCATCAAATGTGGGCACGCCTTGGGCATAGGCCAATGGCGCGGCGAACCACACCAAGCCCGCATAGATATGCAGGCGGTGCTTACTCACCGAGACCACCAATCGGTCCGAGCAGCTCGAAATTACAATTGCTGCGGCTGACCTCGGCAAAGGAGTTGAAGCATTCGGCTTCTGACGGCCGGTATTCCGCGCAGGCCGTCAGGGTCAAAAGGGTGAGGGTCAGCACGCAAAGTCTACGCATCAATCTGTCTCCAAAAGTCGGGGTTTTGGCGGTAATCTGCGCCGACCAGCGCCTCGCCTTTTTCCATGCCACCAAGGGTCGTGAGGTAGGACCCAAGGGCGCTGAGATCAGCGTCGATCACCACCGAACCTTGATCATCGCGCACCAACGCCAAGCGGGAGTTGCTGCCGGTGCCGAGCAAAACGCTGAGCTCTTTTTCAGCAAGACCCAGCATGGTGTAATCGTTGGCGGAGGCACGAATGTTGGGAAGCAATAGCTGCGTCGGCACAGCCTCGACAATCGTCTTGCCGGTGCGGGTTTTCTCAAGTTGGCTTGCGTATTGGGTCATCATTACGACGACAGCATTCTGCTTGCGCGCGGTCACAAGCCAGTTGCTCAGCCGGTCTGCGAAATATGGGTTGTCCAGCGCCTTCCAGGCCTCATCGATGATGATCAACGTCGGCTGGCGGTCCTCGATCACGCGCTCCACCCGCCGAAACAGGTAGGACAGGACCGCCATGCGTTCCTTCTCGCTTTCGCTGTCGAGAATCCCGGTCAGGTCGAACCCGACCACATCACCATCGAGCGAGAAGGTATCCTCAGCGCTTTGCCCAAAGATCCAGCCAAAGCGGCCATTTTCCGTCCATTCCTGGATCCGTTCAAACAGATCCCCTTCATCCGCCCCCGCCACAAAGAGCGAGGCCAGATCCTGCCAGTTGCGAAGGGCGGCATCGCTCGCCCCGGCGTTCTGGCGTACCACCTCTTGGATGCGGTTGATCTGGACCGGGCTCAGGGGCTTGTCCGCGCGATGCAAGAGCGTTGCCAGCCAATCAGACAGCCAGGCTTGGCCGCGCCCATCGATTTCGGTGCGGAGCGGGTTGAGGCCGGTTGACTCACCTGCCTTGATAGCACTGTAGCGCCCGCCATTGGCCCGCACGGCCATTTCCATGCCAGCGCGATAGTCGAAGACAAAGACGCGCGCGTCGCAGCGCCGGGCTTGTGTCATGAGGAAGGCTGACAAGACCGACTTTCCGGAACCAGGGCGGCCGAGGATCAAGGTATGCCCGCCGGTCGGCTCTTTGTCCGGCTGACCTGTCTCATGGTAGTTGAACAGAAAGCCTGAGCGTTCAGGCGTCGGGAAGAGGGTGATCGGCTTGCCCCAAGGCACTCTGTGTCCGGGTTTGCCCAGTTGACCGCGATGCAGCGCTGCGAGGTCGGCAAAGTTCGTGTTGGTGATGGCGGCCTTACGGCTGCGCATCTGCCCGTTGCCCGGATGCTGCGAGAAGTAATGTGTTCGGGCGGCGAAGCTTTCGTTCACCAGATTAACACCTTCACTGGCCGCGATGTTGCGTACCTCGGCAGCGATGGTCTCCAGCTTTTCCTCGGTCTCGGCAAAAACCGTGACGGTCATGTGATGATCGCCAAAGCTGAGGCGCTTGGATTCCAGATCGTCGAGCGCGTCGACCAGTTCTTCGGCGAGTGAAATCGCGCCATCATCGCTGGCCTTCATCAGACGCTGTTGGCGCTTGATCCGATTGGCCATGATATTGCTGTTGATGGGTGTGAAGGAATGCGTGACCACCATGTCGACAGGCAGGTTCAACTCATCAAACATGGTGCAGTTGGTTTTGGCCGGGTAGGTCTTGATGGCAAAGCTGGTGCCAAACCGCTTGCCCGCCGTCCCATCGTCGAGCGTGAAGCCTCGCCCCTGAAACGTGACGCGCGTGTTGGCTACATCTTCGGCAATGACGCCAAAGCGCGATTTTGCGAAGAGCGGTCGCTCTTGGCCGATGTTGAGCGCTCCGAGGAACCCGAGTAGCTCTCCGTTTTTAGCGCCCAGCAGGTGCGGGTTCATCTCGGCAAAGGACGACAGCAGAAAACCGACGACCTCCTCGAGCTTGCGCAGTTGCTTGGCTGTCTGGTCTTTCAGCTGTGCGATTGAGTCTGAACGCTTCAGGCGAAGCCGCGCGCCGAGGGGCGGACGTTTCAGTACCGTGAGCGTGAGAGTCTTGTCCCGCAGACCTGCCCGCGCCATGGCCAGCTGCCAGCGGGCATCCAGCGCTTGCGCAAACCCTTCCTCGCGAACCGGTGGCAAGGCCGTCTCGATCGCTTTTGAAACCTTGTGCACATAGAAACTGTAGTCCGGTCCAATCTGCGCGATGATCGCAGCGAAGAGCGCGCGGATCTTCTCCAAATGCGCGTCATCACTGGTCATGCTGTTGACGCCATCAAGGCGGATACACTGAAACAGGGCATTGCCGCGCGTGCGGATCGTCACGTCATTCACGAGGCTGACATAGGGCAGCATGCTGGCCATAGGGCGCTCTTTGCGCGCCCATTCCGGTAGCGTCGCAAGATCATCCGAGGGGTTATGGAGCATAGCTGTCCCCCGAATGGATCTTGCGGTTCGGGGTGGGCGGCGTTTCCTGCAGGGTGGTGACCATCACCTCAAGAAAGGCAGGATCCCAATCGGCCGCTTTCCAAAGTGCGGGATAGGCCAGAGCGGCGATGATGATCACCGGCCAGCTTTGGACCCAAAGAAACAGCAACACAAACCCGAAGAGCCAAACCATTGCATACATGATTGGTAAGCCGATGAGCTTTGGCGGCCGGATCAGGCCCAGGAAGAGGCGGGTTTGCGTTGCCATGCCGGATTTATGCGCCCCAGATGGCGGTCACGATGGTCGGCGCAGCTGCGATGCCTGCGATAGCGACCAGCACCCAAAGAGCCTGGCGGAAATCCAGAATGCCAAAGAGCCAGGAGAGGAACACGCCAATCAGGGCCAGGGTGCCGATCACAATGCCCAAGGGGCCGGTGATCGTGTCGACAATGCCTTGAAGAAGGTTCTGCACCGGGGAGAGATCGATGCTCTGTGCAAGGGCCGGGTTGGCAATCATCAAACTGGCCAGAGCCAGTGACAGGATCGTGCGGAGTTGTGTGTGCATCAGGAGGCTCCAGTCAGTCGGTCACGCACGGCCATGACCCGGCGCACGTGATTTTGGGTTTCTCGGTAGGGAGGGATGCCGCCATAGCGCGTGACCGCGTCTGGTCCCGCGTTATAGGCAGCGAGCGCGAGTTCGGGCGTGCCGAACTGCGCCAGCATCATCAGAAGGTAGCGGGCTGAGCCGTTGAGGTTGGCCTGCCAGTCATGCGGATCCACGCCGAGCTGCGCGGCCGTCGCGGGCATCAGCTGTCCAAGGCCAATCGCGCCTGCGGAACTGCGCGCATTAGGGCGATAGGCGCTTTCGATCTCGATATTGGCTTGGAACAGCGCCTGCCATTCGGAAACGGAGAGGCCAGCACGGCGCAGCGCGGGGTGCCCGCCATAACGATGCGCCGTGCTTTCAATGGCTGACAGGACTTCGGGGCGGGGAACTGCGCGGGCCGGTGCAGGAGGGGGAGCTTCAGGCTCAGGCGCTGCAAAAACGATCAGCTCTGGCGGGTTTGCACCAATCCCGTCGACATAGGTTTGGGCAAAACCTGATTGGGGTGTTTTGGTCTCCAGCTGGCCATCGGCCCGCATGGAAAGCACGAAGCCTTCAGAATAGGCAGGGGTAGCAAGGAATGCTGCGAGGACGGCAAGTGTCTTAGCCCGCGTCGTCCAGCTTGTGTGAGGCGATCTTACCTTCGAGCATCGGGATTGAGACGATCGAAACTCCAAGACCAGCAAGGAAGCTGGATAAGCCGTTGATTGTCTTGAATTCCCGAGCTGCCATGTTGTTGCGCGCGGTGACAAGCAGGCGACGCGTCTCGCCATCTGGCGAAACGCAATGCACGGTCCAAACTCCGGACCACTGAGCACCTGTACGTTTGGGCGTAACCCGGCACACAACATCCGCCGAATGACCCTCGGCAAGCAGCGTGCGCAGCCCGTCTTCACTGACAACATTTGGGGCGTCTTGCATCAAATTCATAGGATCGAGCCTTGCAGAATTGTGCATTAGCCCGGCAGTCCCTCATGGACTACCGAACCGATACAATATTATAATCTTGCAATCAATAGGTGCAATTTGCGTTGTTGCGCCTTTTATGCGTTGAAACGAATTTACTGCAACGGAGTGGCTGAGCCAAGATAATATGGTGTTTTTGAAACAAACGTGGGCGGCTCTGGCTGTTTTGGGTTGGGGATCGGCTTCGATCGCAGGCAGTTGCCTGCCACCAGTGTCGCCATGGATGCCCACCGATCCCGATGATGTCAGAGCATATGCTGATCTGTTGAGGCGTGATGCTGAGGCGTATTTTGCCGAAGTCGAGCAGTACTTCCGTTGCCTAGATCAAGAGCGACGTGAGGTCTTCGAGCAGGCGCGCGAGGTCAGCGAAGGTTACACGCGCGTTTTGGAGCTTCATGGGCGCGGAATGGAATAACGCCCCTCCTCGCGTAGAGAAAGCTGCCGTCCAACATAGCTCGCACGAAGTGTGAAATCGCTGCGGTCGCACCAATGAGCGCCTTTTTGGGTTTGCATGGATCGGGTTGAGGAAGAACCTCGCCCGCAATGCTCTTGTTAACCAGTGTATCGTTGCGTATGCGGGTCGCGAACTCCGGACAGACTGCGGTTATTTTCGGGATTCTAAAAATCGTCAAATTTGGGAACTTTACCTAGCCTTACAATGAAGCTCGGGTCGCCAACTTCTCCACTGTTTGGGTCTTCACTTACACTGTAGGCATCGGCACCTGCGCAATCCTCAGATAGAGCCTCTCGTTCGGCTCTGTTTTGTGCTTCCGAAGCTGTGGAATATTCAAATTGCTTGGCAATTATTAGGCCAGTCTGCCCATTGCGCCCAGCCTTCGTTTCAACATAAGTCTGGCAGATATAGTGGATTTTTTCTGAGGAACGCTCTGCGTTTGTCATGGATGGGTCCTTGGATTCGGCTGGGATAATTGGGCAATCTGAGAGCGGCTCCGGTCGATTTAAAACCGATTGAATTGCCTGTCGCCTGGCAGAGTATCTAACGCAAAAAAACGCCGCCGAAGTTCAATTACCGCGTTGAAACGGCTTTCGTGCGGCGCGATTTGGATGCTGCTGAAGCTTTGGTTTCAGGCGGTGTGTTCGCTTCTCTTTCAAGGCGCGCATTGCGCAGTCGGGAAATCTTGGCTTGTCGTTGTTCTGCTTCTTCGTCGACCATTTGCCTGACGACGCGCGTCGTCTTGTCCATCGCCGTTTCCGGCTTGGACTCATACACTTTGAACAGATTGTTTTTTGTGAGTTTTGTCAATTTTCAGTTTCCTTTATTTAGGGTTGGCCGAACCAAGCGAGGTATTTCAAACCAGCGCCACGCGTTCGCCCTTGCTTTGGGCTTGCCGTGATGGTCGTGGGAGTGGATCGCCCAGGAGTTTTACTTTGATGTCGGGCGCGGCCATGGCGTGCATCAACGCATTGTAATTCATCTGGACTCTCACCTCGGAACCCACCGTCGGGAGGGATCGGGACGTTCCAATGACGAGATGATCGCTGGTTGCACCAATCAATGTGCTTCCAACTGGCATTGTAAGCCCCAGAATGTCGGTGTCCTGGTGTCCGATTGCTAGGATCATGCGAGCAAAGGCACTGTCGGTTGTCACAATCCGAAGTCGTTCTGCAGTCGGATCAATTTGGCCGAACGGAAAGGGCGGGGGTTTTGCATCCGTTTCAATAACTTCGGCCACAAGCGTGAAGGCGTCGGTGTGCATCCCGCCGATCTGGTCCCCAGATACTGGCTCAACACCCAGAAGGATCGCCTCACCCAGTCGTATGTCATTGATGCGACCGGTAGAGTGTTCGCCAAGTGCCCATGGCAAGTTGGCCGAGTTACCGCCGGATACGACGTTTAAGAATGGGCCGCAAACCTCCTCAATCCTGTTCGACAGGGCACTCAGAGCCGCCATTTGAAAGGCCGTTGGAGCGCCCCCGTTCAAGCACGCAAAGTTCGCACCAATCCCTTTCAATGCAACTCCGGGTACTTGCATGACCAGCTGCGCAACATCTGCCAAGTTCTCGGGTAATATTCCGTCCCGTTGATCGCCCATCTCGACCATCAAGACTATACCATGGACGGAACCCTTACGGATCGCGGCGGCGGCCAGTGCCGAAATGATCAAAGGCTCGGTATTATAACTCGCTTCGCAGGATTGAACGACTTGATCAACCTGGCTCAACATCGGCGTCCGGATCAGCGTGATGGGACCAGTAAAACCTGCTGCACGTAGCCTTTGCACATTGCGGATACGTGCATCTGCAACTCCCACAACCCCACCATCGAGCATGGCCTGTGCGACTGCAGGATGTCCGCAGACAGCCTTGGTCACTCCTGTGACGCCGATCGCACGCGGGCCCAAGCGCTCGACAAGGGTCTGCGTGTTGCAACGTATCTTGCCCAGATCTACTTCGATGCGCGGGCAACTCATATCGCGGCCATAGATGACCTTTGTGCCAGGCCAGGGTAAGCGGCGACCACCATCCCAAGCAAATGTGCAGCCGGTCGGGCCAATGCATCGGTGACGGGCAGCCCAAGTTTATTTGATTGCGAAGCGATGGTGTCAGTGATTTCGTCCTCAGACATCCCCTCGTGATTGAGTGTGACACCGATGACCTTTGTATCAGAAAAGGCTTCAATCAAAGCAATCTCACTTGAAGACGTGGGCATCGGCATATTGGGAAAGTCACAGCGATGCGCGCGTTTGGGCGCGTGCTGAAGGACGACAGCATCCGGCTGGCTACCCCGAAGAATAAAGGCAGATGTGCAAAACGCGGGATGGCTGAGCGCGCCCTGGCCTTCGATCAAAATAACATCGGGTTGTTCGGTTTCAGACGCCGCAACAATCGCGCCTTCAAGCTCGCCACAGCAGAACTGGGGTGGTACGGCATCCATTGCAACACCGTATTTCGCGCCTTGCATCAGGCCGGTCTGGCCCGTGCCGACAAGCACAGTCTTGATACCTTTCGCGTTCAGGGCGCGCGCCAAAACGGTCGCCGTTGTCCGCTTTCCAATGGCGCAATCGGTGCCAAGAACTGCAATGCGTAGCGCTTTAACACCAACGACACTGCCATCGAACAGGCGCATGTCCTTGCTGGGCTTCGGCTTGCGGATGTCGCGGATCGTGACATTTCGCTCAGATGCCGCGTTGGCTATTTCCGCGTCATCGCTCAGATACTCATGCAGCCCGCTCACGATGTTCATGCCAAGCTTGATCGCTTGGAGAACAACGCCCCGGTCTGTCTTCGAAAGACGTCCTGTTGAGGGGGCCATCCCATAGATCAGCGTATCCGGAATGATGGCTTCATGGGCAACTGCAGCCTTAAGATTCTCAAAGATCGGTATGTGGTTGATGATATCGTCAAGAACGGATCCGCTGTCTTGGCCGCTATAGGTAGTGTCGATAACAGAAAGGATGCGATATGCTTGTGAATGACGAACAAGACCATTTGCCGTCTTACCATCGATTTGCGCGAAATTCCCCTCGCAATAGACGACTGCCGTTGGTGAGGATGTGATCTGACTGCCTGACGTTATGCCTGCGGGTTTGATCTGTTTCATTGGAGGTGCTTGTGCTCCCCTGTTAGGGCGGCGGATGGTATCGACAGTTTCAGATTTGGTTTCCATTGTGGTTCTCTTTAATTGGTTGGCACGGAGGGCAGAATTGCCCTCACATGTGCATTTTGAATGGAGATGGTGCCGTGGCTCGCGCCTAGTTGTTAAGGACGCACAGCCCCTTTGATTTTTGGAAATTTTTGTTGCACTCCCAGCGGTTTCCCTGCCTGTCCAGATGCGCATTTTCGGGAACGTTTATGAATTCGCATGTCTCGGCGGAGGCGGCGTATCCCCGATCACACTTCCACCCCGAGCCATAGCTTGCGTCGTCGAAGTATGCATTTGCGGGGATCGCGACGGCTTCGCACAGACCAGCCTGTTCAAAGAAGCCGCGCTCACATGTCCAAGGCTGGCCGTATCCTGATCCATTCAGATAGGCGTTGGCCGGAACCGCAATTGCGGTACACAGATCGCCAGTTGCTTCAAATCCACGTTCGCACGTCCATGAGGAGCCATACGAGGCATCTGCCAAGTATGCATTTGCGGGCAATACGATCTCCTGACATGTGTCATCGACCTTGATGTAGCCACGCAAACAGCGCCATCGTTCGCCTGACGGGTCCAAATACCCGCCCTCAGGCACCTCTACTGCAACACATTCAGTTTCGTCGGTTCTGCGAAACCCGTGCAGACATTCCCATCCGGAACCGTAGGACCGGTTCGTGTCGTATGCGTTTTGCGGCACAATCACAGCGACGCAGGCATTCTCGTTCAACCGGAATCCAATATCGCATTCCCATCCATCACCGTAACTTTTGGCACTGGCGTTCTCAGGCATTGGTTGCGAACCGGTTTGGGCAAACGCTGGCGGTAAAAGCAGTATGACCGCCAAAATCGAACCAACAAATAGGGCAATGATCGTTGGTGTTTTTGCAGGGGCGCAGGCAGTGATTACATGTGGACCGTGAGGCTCTCTAAGTTGTGATTTACGATCCATCTAGTTCAAGCTCCGCAAGACACGCGCTTGCGAGATCTCGGCTCGGGGCATCAGCGCCCGGCATTGTGGCCCAGCCTGTTTCCATCATCGCAGTGCGCCGCTGAAAGCTGGAAGCTTCTTGAAGTGTTGCCAGTATCGAGGCGCGTTCTGCATCGGCTTCTGAAAGGCCCAAACAGACCGGCACCATGGCCAAAGTGACTTGCTCTGCGGCAAAATTATCAGCCATCTCCTGGGCACCGCCAGCAGTTGTCCAACCGCCCCAGCTGAAGCCAATGATTGAGACAGCAACTGCGCCAACAAAGGCGCCGTAAACACCGGGTTTCGTCCATTCGGGAAATGTCATTTTCGATCCTCTGGCGGAGAAAGCGCCGCCTCACTATTTTTTTGATTACGTTAGTAGTCGCGTTGACCTGATCCTGCGCCAGAGCCAACTCTAGGTCTCAGTGATCCACTGCGCGCAGCTCTGGCTTTCCTGCGTGCCAATTGATCAATATAAACGTCGCTGTCAGTCGGTATGCCGCAAGCTGCGGCTCAGCATGACGTCATCGTCTGCCGACACTTCGTATTAACCTGCGGGCAGTTCATCCGTTTATCCCGCGACCACGAACGGATGAAGAAATGTCACAAATGACGTGGTCGTGCGCGATGAAATCGGCAACCTTCCCAAACATCAGATCCCTGCTACAGGACGTGACAGCTGAATTTTCATGATGGAGGGTTGTGGTTCGCTCTGGCAGGCTGATGCACCTTTGCCGCAGAGAACCGCAACTTTCGTATCACTCACATAGTCTCTTAGCCTCGGAATTGCAATGCTTGTGACTCCATCTCCATTTTCCAGAGCGCCCGTGACTTTGAGGTGGTCAAGGTTGGCAAGCCTCCACCTGTGCAATTGAAGATCATTCCCCAGCCATCTCTTATTGGGTTCGCCAGCCCAGAAGCTGACTTTCTCCGCGTTACAAGAAATTGGTAAAGAGGGCTCTGACCCGGCCGTTAGATGCGGTTTGCGCCAATGTCCGCTTCAGCGGGATGATCTGAGCAGTTTGATGTTTCAGGATGACCATCATCGTAAAGCGCCGCTTGTGTCTCACCATTGTCCCAATGATACAGCAAGCCGATTTCTTCGCCTGTCTTGATACATGTAATGCGGCCGATGGCTTCGGCCGTAATGCGAACACTCTCAAATTCGGGCAAAACTAGCCCCTCTCGTTAAACAATTCTTTTGGATCGACGCCGAGAGCATCCGCGATCCGCTCCAGAACATCGATTGATGCTGAATTTTTGGCGAGTTCGATCTCGCTGATATAGCTGCGATCGACTTCTGCAGCTAAAGCTAATTGTTCTTGGCTCAATCCTCTGGAATTTCTTATATTCCGGACATTTAACCCTACTCGTTCCCGCAATTTCATGGCCTGTATTCGGCCAGATCACAAGAACCGCTCTACGGAATATATTCCACAAAACGCGCGCGATCATCACAAATGATGTTCTCGTATATGGTGTGAAAGGGGGTGTTGGAGTTACGTTCTCAATAATACAGTAATGTAGTCAAAAGGCAGTTATTGATATGTGGTGCAGATTTGTCAGGAATTGGTTCTTTGGGGGTGCGATGTCTCTGCTTTTCAGTGTGGCTCCGCAGGCGGCGAAAGCCTATCAGGTCGACTGCGCCATTCTGCTTTGCCTGGCTGGTGGGTGGCCCACGTCAGCAGAATGTGCCCATGCCCGTGCCGTGTTTATCCGCAGGATCACGCCTTGGCCGATTGAACCGCCTTTGCAAATCTGGCGTTGTCCTATGGGTGCTTCCGAGCGTGCGCCGTTGCAAAGCACGGCCCCTAAAACCTGGGAGGTCAGCAACCAATCAGGTCAGACACTCGGCCAAGTCATTCTGGCTCAAGTGATTGAAGGCGGTGCCAATATCGACATCAGTGGTCTGGAATTCGATTTCGTGCGCTCGATCCGCGTCTGGGATGTGCGGTACTACAGTCATCGCGAACGTGGCCGCGACGATGATTGTTCCGAGAGTTACAATATGCGCCTCGGGACCTACGGCACGCAGGGCGAATTCGGCTGGCAACGCACGACACCAGCCGCCGCCCCACAATGGGTTCTGCCGACGCGCCGTTGTTCGTCGTCAAACTGGCGGCGCGGGGTTGGCGTTGAATGGGAAGATCACGAAGGCAACCATGGATACGAGTGGGTGGCCTACTAAGGCTATTCCCCGATATCCTTCATGCGTTCCGAAATATCGCCCGCAATACGCTCGTATAGGGCGGCTTGCTTGTCTCTGGGTGAGCCCGGTTGCGGGCTTCTCCGTCGGATTCGTTTGGCGAGCCAGAATAGCATTCGGGCTGCGGGGTCGCTGATGTTTTCCGGGACTGGCGCGGGGTAGTTTTCTTCAAGGAGGGCAACGACCTCAGCGTTCATGCTACGGTGGTTGCTCTCGGCCGCGAGCCGTATCCGGTCACGAAGGCCATCCGGCAATCGCACGATGAACTTGTCCTGATTTTGAGCACTTTGTTCTGGCATAGTGGCACTGTGCCATAAAATTCGATTGACGCAATAGTGGCTAAGTGCCACTAACGGGGTATGTTTTCAACCTGGAGGCGTTTCATGAATAGTCGTAAACCAATGCAGCTACGGCTTCCGCAAGAGCTCAAAGAGTGGATCAAGGCGGAGTCCGATCGCAATGGCAACTCCCAAAACTCTGAAGTTATCCGAGCCATTCGCGCGGCGAAGGACAGGCGTTCCGCACTCGGTTCAATTGGAAATATCAATATGAATCAGTGTGATAATGCGCGTTGTTAACGAGGTGAGAGAGGTGTCGAGACGATGACCAAAGCAAGTGCACAGACAAAAGCGAAACAAGCGGCCTCAGCCTTTATCCGCGAGGCGCGGGAGGCAGGTTGGCAGCGCGCAAAGTTCGAGATCAAGCCTGATGGCAGTGTCATCGTCGATGCGAATATGGTCGCGCCAGAGGCCGCCGACGACTTTCTCAACAGCGACTTGAGAATGGGCGAATGACCCGCAAGAGCCTGCCAAAATACGTCTATAATGACAGGGGTTACCTACGGTTCATCCGGCGATCGCGCGGCATCTCTGTTATGATGCAAGAGGAAGCGGGCACGACGGAATTTTGGGATCATTACAATCGCCTTCTGAAGGGAAAACCAGCGCCAGCGCCGGTGAAACGCAATTTTGAGGCGTTGATTCTCAGCTACTACGAGAGCGACGCCTACAAGAAGCTGAAGCCCCGGACGAGATCCGACTATCGGCGTTACATCAGCCACATTCGTGAGATATGGGCGGAGAAAGACCCGGCCAGGATCGAAACCCATCACATTTACGAACTGCATCGGGCGAATGCGGATCATTGGCGGCAAGCCAACTATCTTGTCCAGGTCATGGTCGTTTTGATGAACCACGCCCGTCTGATTGGTTTTATCAAGAAAGAGCACGGCAATCCGGCGAAGGGCATTCCGCTCTTCAAACAGCAGAGCGACGGGTGGGAGCCTTGGCCTGATGATGTTCGCGCCGAGTTCGAAGCGCTGGCTTCAAAACGGGCGCGTCTGGTCTACGAGCTTTGCGTTGGCACAGGCCAGCGGATTGGCGATGTCGTAAAAATGAAATGGGAGCACTTTTCCGACGAAGGATTCGATTTCACTCAGGGTAAAACCGGCAAGCCGCTGTGGATCCCGCTCACTGATCGTCTCAAGGCTCACCTGGACGGGCTCGAGCGAACGGACGGCACGGTCGTGACTGACGCCAAGGGCAGGTCGGTCAGCTATCGCATCGTCGCTGAGGAAATGCGCTCCATCAAAAAGAAGATGAAGCACGAGAAGGCGAGTTACTACAAAACGCACGGACTCAGGAAAAACGCGACGATCGAGCTCTATCTGGCCGGATGTGATGACGAGATGGTCAAGGCTGTCACCGGCCACTCAGGTGTTGAGATGCTAAAAAAGTACGGTGGGCCAATCCGACAAAGGGAGCTCGCCAAGCGCGCTCAAGAGGCAAGAAATCAAATGGAACGAAGCAAGACCGAAACGTGAAAGTTTCAACGCTTGTTTCAAAAGTGGCAGTGAAGGAGAAGGGAAATGACACAAGTCATTGATTTTATTGGAGGCGAGTACCGGAATCGAACCGGTGTACACGGATTTGCAATCCGCTGCGTCACCACTCCGCCAACTCGCCGCCATGGTGTGGGGGCGCGATAGACCATTCCATACCCTCGTGCAAGGGCGTGTCCTGCTCAAACCTGCAATTGCGACAGCTACGCGTTGCCCAATGTTGCAGGATGTGGCACATCTGGTGGCAGGATCCTGAACGAACGAGTTTAGCAGTAATGACTGATTTCTCTGCCCGCCGTACTTTGATGGTCGACACGCAGGTGCGCCCGTCCGATGTGACCAAATTCCCCATCATTGATGCGATGCTGTCCGTCAAGCGCGAGGATTTCGTGCCCGCCGCGCTGCGTGAGGCGGCCTATATGGGTGAAAACCTGGCCCTTGGAGGGGGGCGTGTGGTTCTTGAGCCGCGCACACTTGCCAAGATGCTGGATGCGCTGGATATCGGAAACGATGAGCTCGTGCTCGATATCGGGGCAGCGATTGGATATTCGGCAGCGGTGATCGCCCATATGGCGCAAGCGGTTGTCGCACTTGAAGAAGACGAGGACATGGCCCACGAAGCGATGGATGCGCTGATGTCCGCCGGTATGGACAATGTCATCACCCAAGCCGGACCTCTGCATGCCGGAGCCGCCGAGCACGGACCTTACGATGTCATTGTGATCGAAGGCGGGGTCAGCCACGTGCCCGTCGCAATACTGGATCAACTCAAGGATGGCGGACGTATGGCCTGCGTCTTCATGGATGGGGCATTGGGCGAAGTGCGTATCGGCTACAAGCTCGACGGACGGGTGTCATGGCGGCGCGCGTTCAACGCAGGTGCGCCTGTTCTGGCAGGATTTGAGAAACACGACGCATTTACGCTCTGAATCACAGGCTTCGGGGCCACAATACCCAAGACGAGAACGAAACAATAATAAGACGAACCATAGCAACCAGAAGGCGGCATATGATGATAACAGGCAAATGGACGCGGGCATGGCAGCGCGGCAGTACGATCGCTTTGATAACAGTCGCCCTTGGGACGCCCGCCATTGCGGCGGACACGCTGGCGGATGCGCTGGTCGGCTCATATACGCACAGCGGCTTGCTGGATCAGAACCGGGCCCTGTTGCGCGCCGCAGACGAAGATGTAGCCATCGCAACCTCCACCCTGCGCCCCATCATCAGCTGGAGCGCGGATGTCACCCGGCAATTCGGCAACTCCACCTCTTTGGCATCCAACGGCTCGTCGGTCGATATCGGATCAACCTCGGCCAATATCGGGCTGAACGCCACGCTGCAATTGTTTGATGGGGGGGCGGATCGCGCCCGGATCGAGGCCAGCAAGGAAACCGTGCTGGCAACCCGCGCATCGCTGCTCAGCATCGAACAAGGCGTTCTGCTGCGCGCCGCAACCGCGTTTTTCAATGTTGGACGTCAGCAGGAATTCGTGGCCTTGCGCCAGAACAACCTGCGCCTGCTGCAGGAGGAATTGCGGGCCGCCAATGACCGTTTTGAAGTGGGTGAGGTGACGCGCACGGATGTGGCCCTTGCCCAGGCCGCGGTCGCAGAGGCGCGCAGCAATCTGGCGGATGCACAACGTGACCTCATTCAGGCGCAGGCGGAATATGTCAACGTCACGGGCCGCCAGCCGGGCAGGCTGTCACAGGTGCCGCGTCTGCCCAATGTCGAAACCGACATCGCCAGCGCGCAGGCTGTTGCCGTGCGCACCCACCCCGAAATGGATCAGGCACGGCGTCAGGTGACGGCCAACGAGTTGCTGATTACCGCTGCGCGGGCCGACACGCGGCCAACGGTCGCTTTGAACGGATCTTTGGGTGTGTCCGAGACCTTCACCAATGACAGCAGTTCCGAAACCGGATCGGTCGGGGTTGCGGTTACGGGCCCAATCTATCGCGGCGGCGAGTTGTCCGCGCGCGAGCGACAGGCACAGGCGGTGCGTGATGCGTCCCGTGGGAATCTGCACAATGTGCGCCACGACGTGCAGCAGGATGTGGTCGACGCCATTGCCAATCTTGTGGCCGCGCGCGCCAGTCTCGCCGCCTCGGATCGCCAGATCCGGGCCGCGCGCGTCGCCTTTCGCGGGGTGCGTGAAGAGGCGACATTGGGTGCACGGACCACGCTTGATGTGCTGGATGCCGAACAGGACTTGCTGGACGCGGAAACCAACCGGATTTCGGCGCAGGCAGATCAGTATATCGCCGCATATGCCGTTCTGGAGTCGATGGGATTGCTGACCGCGCAGCGCTTGCAACTGCCTGTACAGCTCTATGATCCGGCTGCCTATTACAACCTTGTGAAAAACGCGCCCGCCCGTGTGTCCCGCCAGGGCAAGCAATTGGACAAGGTCTTGCGTGCCTTGCAAATCGATTAAGGTTTTCAGCACAGTGTTGTGCGACTCTTTCAGGGCAGCTAGACTGCACCCCGAGGCTGAGAGTGGTACAAAAAATGTCTGATCCAATGACCAACACCGAGGTGGAGGACGTTCTGGCGTCTATCCGTCGTCTGGTATCTGACGACAAACGCCCCGAATCTGCGCCGACCGAGAAACCGGTCGCTGACCGGCTGGTGCTGACCCCATCGCTGCGCGTGATGGAGGATGACCCGGTTGATGACAACGCTGAGGCTGAGGTTGAAGCGGAGCAGGTCGAAGAGGTGGAGTTTGCCTCTGATGACGAGGATCAGGCATCAGATCAAGCGTCACAAGATGTGATTGCAGAAGCAGAGGACGATCTGATTGCCGATGAGGATTGGGCGGAGACGATGCCCAAGCTTGATGAACTCGAAGATCCCGATCGTAACGAGCCCGACATCGAAACGCCTCACACACATGATGAGGCCCCCTTCGTGCATGTGGAGGCCGAGGACGATGTGTGGCCGATTGCGGACGGGGCAGCGAACATGCCCGATCCGTCGCCGCAAGAGCATGCAGACGTTGTTGATGTTGAGCTTGAGCCTGAAATACAGGCCACAGCCCCTGAGGCCGAGCCTGCTACCGACCATGCGCAAAGCCTGAGTGACAAGATTGCCGCCCTTGAGACGTTGATCGGTGGGCGCGATGATGAGTTTGAGCCGGATGATCCCGGCACAGATGATTATGCAGGCACGCAGGCACCTGCGATGGAATGGGAAGACGCCGAAGAGCCCCCCGTGCACGCCGCATTTGCGGAAGCGCCCAAGGCACCCGCCAAGGATGATCAGGCCCCGTTGTTTTCCAGCGAAGATGATCTGCTGGACGAGGATGCGCTGCGCGAACTGGTCAGCGATATCGTGCGCGAGGAATTGCAGGGCGCATTGGGCGAACGGATCACGCGCAACGTGCGCAAACTGGTGCGCCGTGAAATCCATCGCGCGCTCGCCGCGCAAGAGTTGGAATGACGCGGCACCCAGTCCCGGCGGGGTAAGGACGTCCCGCCATGAATACGCCTGCCCATTTGCTGATCGGGGCTGCGGCCTTTGGCCGACCCGCGCACAACCGCATTCTGCTTGCCGCTTTCGCGGGTGCAGCATTGCCCGATCTGTCTCTTTACCTGATGGCTGGCGTGGCGCTGTTTGCGCTGAATATCCCGCCGTCGCGGGTCTTTAACGAGCTGTATTTTTCGGACACGTGGCAAACGGTCTTCGCAATCGACAATTCGTTCATCGTGTGGGGGATACTGCTGGGTGTTGCGCTGTGGCGCGCCTCGCCCTGGGCCATTGCACTGACGGGGGCCGCGATCCTGCACCTGTGTCTTGATCTGCCCCTGCATCACGACGACGGGCGGCCCCATTTCTGGCCCGCGACCTCGTGGGTGTTTGAAAGCCCGGTCAGCTATTGGGATCGCACGCAGGGGGCAATGTGGATCGCCCCACTTGAGGCGGCGCTGGCGCTCGGGGCGGCGATCATCCTGTGGCTGCGCAAACCGCCTGTCTGGGCCGTGATCGCCACGACGGGACTGCTATTTGCAGAGTTCTGGGTTGTGCGACAGTGGTTGTTCTTCTTCGCAAGCATTTGATAAAAAAAGAAAACGCGCCCGGCAGAGGGGCGCGTTTTCCTTAGCAGCGTTTGATAAGGTCTTGGGATCAGGCGGCCTCTGCCTGTTGTGCGGCGTTGCGACGCTCGGACTCTTCGCGGCTGAGTGCCACCGATGTCCGGACACCTTTGCCCACGAATTCCATCAGCCCCGATACGACCCGCTCGTTTGGGTCGATGCCTGCGCAGCTCAACACTTCGCGCCCATCGCGCGAGCGTGCCCAACGGGCGATCTGCTCAGGACCATTGCCATATTTCTTGTCGTCTGCAATGGCATCATCCAATGCGGCCAGTACAACGGCTGCAAACAGTTTACGTGCACGGTTGCCTTGTTCGTTGTTAAAGGCCGTTCCGTCAACGAAATCTTTCATTCGTCGTCCTTCCTTTATTCTTGCTCTTGTGTTTTCGGCGTGAGGCTCGTTATGGCCTATCCATAGCGATTCGGATACCCTGTATTCGCATAGCCCCCTTGCATTTTATGCATATCTTTCTGCGGGTGCAGCACTGTATCTGGTTGCCTTGCCGCGTGCCCATTCCCCAGATATAGGAGGCATCAATCTTTCATCAACCTTTTGTCATGGTTTTGCCACATGCCTAAAATTAACGGAAACGAGATTCGCCCCGGAAACGTGCTTGAGCATAATGACGGGCTATGGGCCGCCGTAAAGGTAGACCATGTCAAACCCGGCAAGGGCGGTGCCTTTGCTCAGGTCGAGCTGCGCAACCTGCGCAACGGCTCAAAACTCAACGAACGCTTTCGCAGCGCCGACAAGGTCGAGCGTGTGCGCCTTGAGCAGAAGGATCAGCAATTCCTGTATGAAAACGATGGGATGCTGGTGTTCATGGACTCTGACACTTACGAGCAGATCGAGCTGTCGGCCGAGATTCTGGGCGAACGCCGCCCGTTTTTGCAGGACGGTATGACCATCCAGGTCGAGTTTTATGAGGACGAAGCCCTAAGCGCGTCGCTGCCCCAGAAGGTCGTGTGCAAGATTGTCGAAACCGAGCCTGTCGTCAAAGGCCAGACGGCCGCCAACTCGTTCAAGCCTGCCGTGCTCGACAACGGGATCAAGGTGATGGTGCCCCCCTTTGTTGGTCAGGACGAGGCCATCGTGGTCAACACTGAAACCATGGAATACGCCGAACGCGCCTGACGCTACGTTATCCTGCTGCACCGGGCCAAAGGACACGCGCCTCACCGGCCTGCATCGGGCCTTGCGCGCGATCATAGCGCAGATAGGCGATGGCGGTGTCCCCGGAGCGGCTGAGCAATGTGCCAGCCGGTTTCCCGTCTGCCACGATGTCCGTGCCCGGCGTGGCCTCCCCCTGCACCTCGACCTGCGCCAGCCCTTTGCGCAGGGTGGTCTTGTGCTTCATGCGGGCCGTGACCTCCTGGCCGACATAGCAGCCCTTGCGGAAATCCACCCCATTCACCGCCTCGAACCGTGCCTCAAGGATGAAGGTATCCGGCGTCAATTCGACCCCTGTCTGGGGGATCAGATGGGTCACGCGCAGGGCCGTCCAGTCGATGTCATCGGGCTTGGGCGCGTCATCGCGATAGGCGCGCCAGCCCATCGCTGCGTGCCGTGGGTCCGCAAACCCATCGGCAGGGACCTCTCCAAGCCCGCGATGCAGGTGCAGCCCGCTGTCTTCAAGGGTCACATCCGCGCGCAGTTTATACATGCTCAACCGGGTGCGCAGCGCCTCGGCCTGAGCCGCGTCCGCATCCAGCAGCACCCCGTCCCGGTCCGCCGCCAGAAAGAAGTCGGCCAGATACTTGCCCTGCGGTGTCAGCAGCGCGGCATAGACCAACCCCGCATCAACGCCCGCCACATCATTGGTCACCAGCCCTTGCAGGAAATCGCGCGTATCCGCCCCCGACAGGCGAAAGATATGGCGATCGGAGTTGGGGGCAGACATCAGGGCATTCCTTTTCATAAGCTTCCTTTTCATATAGCAGCGGCCTGCATCTGCAAAAGGGGGGCAGGCCGTGCCCGCGCCAATCTCTGTCATCATTCCAACGCTGAACGCCGGGCAGATGCTGCCTGCGTGCCTGCATGCGCTGATGGAGGGGGTCGAAGCCGGATTGATCGCAGAACTGATTGTGAGTGACGGCGGGTCGAGCGATGAGACATGCGCGTTGGCGGATGCGTGGGGTGCGACGGTGATCACGGGGCCAGCCTCGCGCGGGGGGCAGTTGCGGCGCGGTTGCGGTCTGGCCAAGGGTGATTGGTTGTTGGTGGTCCATGCGGACACGGTACTGGCACCGGGTTGGACCACGGCTGTCGCGACCCATCTCGGGGCTGCCACACCTGCATATTTCAAGCTGTGCTTTGATCGGGGCGGGCGTTTTGTGGCCGCGTGGGCGAACCTGCGCGCGCGGGTGTTTCAACTGCCCTACGGCGATCAGGGCTTGCTGATCCGGCGCACACTTTATGCCCATGTGGGCGGATACCCCGATATCGCACTGATGGAGGATGTTGCCCTGGCCCGCCGCCTCAAAGGCCAATTGGTCGCGCTGGACGGCGTGGCCGTCACCAGTGCGGCAAAGTACCACCAGCAGGGGTGGGTGCGGCGCGGGGCGCGCAATCTCTGGACCCTTGTGCGCTATTTTGCAGGTACGGATGTCGAGGTCTTGGCGCGCGCCTATCGCAGATAGAACAGTGCGACCGCTTGGCGTGGACACGATCGCAGACGCCCGATTGACGCCGCCCCGGACCGCGTTAGTGTCCGCCCATACCCCACCATCCACCAACCTTCGGAGAGCGCGATGCCCACCTCCCCAATTGCCCGGCACGGGCGCGACTACCTCGCCATTCCCGGCCCCTCAGTGATGCCCGATGCGGTGTTGCGCGCCATGCATCGTGCCGCGCCCAACATCTATGCCGGTGAGTTGGTCGAGATCGCGGCGAGCCTTGTGCCGGACCTGAAAAAAGTGGCCCGCACCGATGGCCATGTGGCCATGTATATCGGCAACGGCCACGCCGCATGGGAGGCCGCATTGGCCAACACCATCGCGCCCGGCGCCACTGTTCTGGTGCCCGCCACGGGGCGCTTTGGACACGGGTGGGCGGATATGGCCGAGGGTTTGGGGGCAGAGGTCGAGATCATGGATTTCGGCAAGCGTGCGCCCATGGATATGGACCGCATAGCCGAGGCTTTGCGCGCCGACACGGCTCACAGGATCAAGGCGGTACTGGGGGTGCATGTGGATACATCCACATCGATCCTGAACGATATCAAGGCCTTGCGCACAGCGCTGGATGCCACGGATCACCCCGCCTTGCTGATGGCGGACTGCATCGCCTCGCTTGGCTGCGACCAGTTCGAGATGGACGCATGGGGCGTCGATGTGATGGTGGCGGGCTGCCAAAAGGGGCTGATGGTGCCGCCGGGCATGGCGTTCGTATTCTTCAACGACAAGGCGGAGGCGGTGCGGGCCCAGATGCCCCGCGTCAGCCGCTATTGGGACTGGACCCCGCGCGCCAACCCGGACGAGTTCTTTATGTATTGGAACGGGACGGCGCCGACGCACCACCTTTATGGTCTGCGCACGGCCCTTGATATGTTGCACGCCGAAGGGATCGAACAGGTCTGGGCGCGTCACACGGTACTGGCGCGCAGCATCTGGGCGGCCTGCGAGGCGTGGGGGCAGGGTGGGCCGCTGGAACTCAATGTGACGGATGCCGCCAACCGCAGCACGGCGGTGACGGCGCTGCGCATTGGCTCGCCGCACGGGACGGCCCTGCGCGATTGGGTCGAACAGAACCTTGGGCTGACGCTTGGGATCGGCCTTGGCATGGCACCCCCCGGTGATCCGGACTGGCACGGGTTTTTCCGGCTTGGACATATGGGGCACGTGAACGGGCACATGATCATGGGTCTGTTGGGTGGTATCCAGGCAGGCCTCGGCGCGCTGGATATCCCGCATGGTCAGGGTGCGCTTGATGCAGCTGCGGGCGTGATTTCGGCAGGCTGAGGTCGCCTCAGATCTGTTTGCCGCGCCGGATCGAGGCGGCGTGGCGCTCAGCCGCCCACACATGCAGGCGCGACATCAGGTGGTTCAGCCCAAGGGCCAGCAGGCCCGCGGCGATCAGCCCCCAGATGGCCCAGATCATCACTAGAATCCACGTGATGTTCACCCCGAACATTACGATACAGGCATTGGTGTAATTGGGCGCGCGGCCTCTTTGATCGTCGTTCATGGCACCCTCGAAAGCCAACCGGAACGCAGCCAGCCTAGCGCGGACGCGGCCTCACGTCAGCCCCCGTTTGCATCACGAAGGGCTGATGGCAGCGCGGCGGCGAAGGCGGCCATTTCCGCCGGGCCGCCACAACTGACGCGGATGCAGCGGTTTTGTGGGGCCGCGAAAGGCATCCGCACAAAGATACCGCGCGCAATCAACCCCTCCAGCACCGCCTTGGCGAAGGTGCCGTCCTTGCCGCAATCGATGGCCACGAAATTGGTGGCCGACGGCACGGTGGTCAGCCCGCATTGTGCGGCGATTTCGGTAATGCGGGCGCGCGAGGCTGCAATCTTTACCAGCACGTCCTCCACATGGGTCTGATCGGCCAGCGCGGCCAACGCACCCGCCTGTGCACTGCGGTTCATTCCAAAATGGTTGCGCACCTTGTTGAACGCATCAATCAAAGGGGCGGCCCCGATCGCATAGCCGACCCGCGCGCCCGCCATGCCATAGACCTTGGAAAAGGTGCGCATTCGGATCACGCGCGGATCATCGGGGGCGATGTCGGGGGCCGTGCCGTCAGGCGCACAGTCCACATAGGCCTCATCCAGCACCAGTATCGTGCCCTCTGGCAATGTGTCGAGCGCGGCGTGCAACATCGCCCCGTCATGCCACGTGCCCATCGGATTGTCGGGATTGGCAAGATAGACCAGCTTGGCGTTCACCTCTGCCGCCTTGGCAAACAGGGCTGTGGGGTCTTCGTGATCATCGCGGTAGGGCACCTTGTGCAACACGCCGCCATAGCCGGCCACATGGTAGTTGAAGGTCGGATAGGCGCCGTCAGATGTCACCACGGGATCGCCCTCGGACACGAACAGGCGCACCAGATAGCCGAGCAATCCGTCGATGCCTTCGCCCACCATGATATGGGCCGGGTCGATCCCGTGATGGGCCGCCAAGGCCGTGCGCAATGCGTGATTTTCTGGATCGCCATATTGCCACTGTGCGGTCGCGGCCATTGCGGTCAGCGCCTTGGGGGATGGGCCAAAGGTGCTCTCGTTCGCGCCAAGGCGGGCGTCGAATGCGGCACCCCGGGCGCGTTCCTGCGTTTCAGGGCCCACAAAAGGCACGGTCGAGGGCAGCGAGGCGGCAAGCGGGGTGAGGCGAAGATCTGTCATCGCTCAGGGGTAGCGCGGCCCGCACACAGGGGCAAGGATTTGGGGTCTCGCTTGTCAGCCCCTATATTGAGAACCGTTCGCAACTGGAGGGTAGCAGCATGACTGAACTGACACGACGGGGATTTCTGGCAACCGCTGCGGCGGCGGGGACGGTGCGGGCGCTGCCCATTGTGGCCATGCGGGCGTCTGGTGGGCGGCGCATCCTCGCGCTGGTCTATGACAAAGGGCTGGGAATGATGCGCGCGGTTGAACGCATCGTGCCCTGACATTCCACTGGCGCGGGGCTGCGCGATGCGCTTGGATGGGCCAAACCCCGCAAGGAGCGCCCCATGTCCGACACCCCCCGCGTCACCGTTTCATATGACAATCACATCGCCCATGTGCGCCTGACCCGGCCTGACAAGATGAACGCGGTGGATCAGGCCATGATCGACGCGGTGATCGCGGCGGGGCTCGAGGTGGCGGCCTCGGACGCGCGGGTCTGTGTGATCTCGGGTGAGGGCAAAGGGTTCTGCGCCGGGATCGACGTTGGCGGTCTCGGTGCGATGCTGGGGCAGGACCCGAATGATCTGCTGATGCCACGCACCCACGGGGCGGGCACGACGAACCAGTGGCAAGAGGTGGCGATGGTCTGGACCCGCGTGCCCGTCCCGGTGATCGCCGCCATCCACGGGGTCTGTTACGGGGCCGGGCTGCAACTGGCCCTTGGGGCGGACATTCGGATCGCGGCACCTGATGCGAAACTGGCCGTGATGGAGATGAAATGGGGCATCGTGCCCGACATGGGTGGCATGGTGTTGCTGCCACGGCTCGTGCGCTCGGACGTGTTGCGCAAGCTGACCTATACGGGCACGCCCATCAGCGCGGCGCAGGCCGAGGCGTGGGGGCTCGTGACGGAATGCGCCGATGATCCGCTGGCGGCCGCGATGGAACTGGCCGAAAGCCTGGCGCTGAAATCGCCGTCTGCTTTGCGCGCTGCCAAGGCGCTGATCGGCGTGGCCGAAACCGAGGGCGCATCCGCTGTGTTGTTGGAGGAAAGCCGGGTGCAGGCCGACCTGATGGGCAAGCCGCACCAAATGGAAGTGGTTGCAGCAACGCTACAAAGGCGCACTCCTAATTTTGGATAAGATATATTTTTGAATCAGATGCTTGCGGCTCGATGTTAAGGTATCACATCATCCAATATCAGACACCGCCACCAAGCCTAACTTGCGCGCCCCTGCGATGGACAACGTACTGCTTTGCAATCCTTTGTCGCGCTGATAACGACCAATCGCAGCGGTCGTGCGCCCGTCAATCTCGCCACTGATGGGGCCCTTATAGTACCCTCGCGCTTCAAGAGCGCGTTGCACCGAGGCGATGAATTCCGGCGTGATGTCAGCGGCGCACAGGATCTCATACCAGCTTTCGCGGCGGGGTTGGACGACGACCTGCTGCTCTTCGGATTTGTAGATCGGCGGGGCCTGCACGCGCCCGTCGCTGCTGATCTGAGCAGGCTGCAACAGGATGGTGCGGGTTTCGGTCTGGACGATGGCGGGTGTGACGGTCTTGCCCCAACAGGTGCCGGGGGCCGCACCGGGCGGGGCCGTGGCCAGCGAAATGGGATCAATATTGGCCGCTGACGAGACGGTCGCGTTCTCAGCGCAGCCCATCAGGGCGATGCTGGCACCAACGGCGCATAGCAGGGGAGGCAATCGCATATATGTGGTCTCTGCTCAGGTCTGTGACGGGCCTCTGATCGGGCCGCTTGAGGGACCATACCGGGCAGAGCGCCGTCTGCATAGCCCTCGGCGCACAGCACGGTCAGGCACACGAAAAGATGCGTGATGTCGCGCCGTCGTGACAGCGATGTCGCAAAAGGGGCTGGCGGGGCCAATTCGGGGCGGGTAGAACCACCCGGAAACGAATATTCAAAGGGGCATTTCAATGGCCAAGATCACCTATATCGAACATGGCGGCACCGAACATGTCGTGGACGTGGCCACTGGGCTTACGGTCATGGAAGGCGCGCGTGACAACAATATCCCCGGTATCGAGGCTGACTGCGGCGGGGCCTGCGCCTGTTCGACATGCCATGTCTATGTGCACCCTGATTGGGTCGAAAAACTGCCGGGCAAGGACGATATGGAAACTGACATGCTCGATTTCGCCTATGAGCCGGACGCAACCCGCTCGCGGCTGACCTGCCAGATCAAGGTGACGGACGCGCTGGACGGGCTGGTTGTGCAAATGCCCGAGAAACAAATCTGATGCCGCACGGGCTGTTGCGCGCCCTTCGCGCCGCGCGGGCCGCTGCATGTATATGGGTTGCGGGCGTCGGCATGGTTCAGGCCCAAGAGATCGCCAAGGCCCGCTTTACCGACCCGACCGAGCGCTATGGCCATGCGATCCTTGGCGATGCCATCGAATGGGGCGGGCTGGAAATCACGCTCGTCGATGGGACAACCCACCTGTTCACCCTGCCGCAAGATCACGTGTTCGAAGACGTGACTCCGCGCCTTGCCGATCTGGACGGGGATGGCCGCCCCGAAGTGATGGTGGTCGAAACCGATGTGACCAGAGGTGGTGCATTTGCCATCTACGGATCCATGGGCAAAATCACCGAAACCCCCCATATCGGCACCCGCAACCGCTGGCTGGCCCCGCTTGGTGCGGCCGATATCGACGGAGACGGGATCACCGAGATCGCCTATATCGACCGCCCCCACCTCGCCAAAACGCTGCGGATCTGGCGGTATGAAAACGGCAACCTCACACAGGTTGCAGATCTTGCGGGGTTCACGAACCACAGAATAGGCGAAGCGGACATCGCAGGAGGCATCCGAACCTGCAATGGCAGCCCGGAAATGATTCTCGCCACGGCCAATTGGAGCACACTGGTTGCGCTGCGCTGGACGGGCAGCACCTTTATGCAAGCCGATCTGGACAACGACACGTCACGCGCCGCCTTCAGCCGGGCAATGACCTGCGCCGACTAAGCCCTTCTTTTGACCCAAAATACCGCGGGGGAGGCGCACAGCGCCGGGGGCAGCGCCCCCTGAAACAAAAGTGTCGCGTCAGCGGCCTCTGGATCACGTGAGCGCGCGCCAGCCGATATCGTGACGATAAAACCCACCGGGAAAGTCGATGGCATCGACCATCGCATAGGCGCGCTCGGCCGCTTGGGCCAGGGTCTCACCCCGCGCGGTGACGTTCAGCACACGGCCCCCTGATGCGGTCACAGCGCCATCTTTCAGTGTCGTGCCTGCATGAAACACCATCGCCTGGCTGGTCTCGGGCATGCGCTCAAGCCCACCGATCACGGCCCCTTTGTCATAGGTCCCGGGATAACCATCCGCCGCCATCACAACGCAGAGCGCATGATCATCCGCCCAGTTGACTTGCGCCGTATCAAGACGCCCCTCAGCCGCCGCGTGCATCACATCCAAAGCCTGCGCCCCAAGGCGCATCATCAGCACCTGACATTCGGGGTCGCCGAACCGGACGTTGTATTCGACCAGCCGGGGCGCGCCGTCCTCGATCATCAGCCCGGCATAAAGCACCCCCTGATAGGGCATGCTCCGTTTGGCCATTTCGGCCATGGTCGGGCGGATGATTTCCGCCAAGGCGCGCTCGGCAATGGCATCTGTCAACACCGGCGCGGGGGAATAGGCCCCCATGCCGCCCGTATTGGGGCCGGTGTCACCATCACCCACGCGCTTGTGGTCCTGTGCGGTGCCGATGGGCAGCACATGTTCACCGTCGCAGATCACGAAGAACGAGGCCTCCTCGCCAGCCATGAACTCTTCGATCACGACCTCGGCGCCCGCCCCGCCAAAGGCACCGCCGAACATGTCGTCAATCGCGGCATGGGCCTCAGCGACGGTCCCGGCAATGATGACCCCTTTGCCTGCGGCCAGACCATCGGCCTTGACCACAATCGGCGCGCCGTGTTCGCTGACATAGGCACGGGCCGCAGCCGCATCGGTAAAGTGGCCATAGGCGGCAGTGGGCGCACCCGCGGCATCGCAAATCTGCTTGGTAAAGGCCTTGGAGGCCTCAAGCTGCGCGGCGGCCCTTGAGGGGCCAAAGACCAGCACACCCGCATCGCGCAACCGATCCGCAACCCCTGCGGCCAAGGGGGCCTCGGGGCCGACAATCACAAAATCAATGGCTTCTTCTTCGACAAACCCGGCGACTGCGCCGCCATCATTGATATCCAGATCCGCGCAATCGGCGATGGCATGAATGCCCGCGTTGCCGGGGGCGACCACAAGGCGATCACATTTGGGGTTCTGCAACACGGCCCAGGCCAAGGCATGCTCACGTCCACCGCTCCCCAGGATCAGGATATTCATTGCGTGCGCCTCCTTGGCCTTTGTTGGTGCGCGTTCTAAGCTGGGCGGCACCCCTGCACAAGGACTTGGCTGATGGACCTGCTTGACGATCCTATTCCCGGCTCGAACACACCCGAATTTTCGGTCTCCGAGATCGCGGGCAAAGTCAAAAAGCTGATCGAGGGCGAATTGGGCTGGGTGCGGATCAAGGGCGAAGTTGGCCGGGTCGTGCTGGCGCGCTCGGGTCACCTGTATTTTGACCTCAAGGATGACCGCAATGTGCTGTCATGTATGACCTGGAAAGGGCAGGTGGGTGATCTGGGCACCATGCCCGAAGAGGGGATGGAGGTGGTTGCCGAAGGGCGCATGACCGCCTCGGGGTTCCAATCCAAATTCTCGCTGAATGCGCAACGGATTGCCATTGCGGGTGAAGGCGCGTTGATGGCGCTGCTGGAAAAACGCAAGAAGGCGCTGGCCGCCGAAGGGCTGTTTGATGAGGGCCGCAAGCAGCCGCTGCCCTATCTGCCGGACGTGATCGGGGTTGTGACCTCGCTGCAGGGGGCGGTGATCCGCGATATTCTGCACCGGCTGCGCGACCGCTTTGCGCGCAAGGTGCTGATCTGGCCCGTCGCCGTCCAAGGTGCGGCCTGTGCGTCCGAAGTGGCCCGCGCCATTGCGGGGTTCAATGCGCTGACGCCGGGCGGCTCAATGCCGCGCCCGGACCTTTTGATTGTGGCGCGCGGGGGCGGATCGGTCGAGGATCTGTGGGGGTTCAATGAGGAGGTGGTCGCGCGCGCCGCCGCCGCCTCAGACATTCCCTTGATCTCGGCCGTGGGGCACGAGACGGACACCACGCTGATTGATTTCGTGTCGGACAGGCGCGCGCCTACCCCCACGGCTGCGGCGGAAATGGCCGTGCCCGTGCGGCTTGAGCTTGCGGCATGGCTGGACGGGGTCGGCGCACGCATGTCCGGCGCGCTCAGCACAGGTTTGCAGCGCCGCGACCAACGGCTGCGCGACATGGCGCGGGCTTTGCCACGGGTGGATGCGCTGCTGGATGGGCCACGCCAAAGGCTGGACCGGGCAGGCGACAAACTTGGCCCCGCACTGATTGCCGGGGTCCAGCGGCGGCGGGTGAAACTGGCGGATACGGCAGGGGCGCTGCGCCCGTCTGGATTGCGGCGCACGCTTGAGACCGAACAGCGCCGCGTTGAGGAGCGCAGCAATCGTCTGGCCCCGGCTTTGCAGCGCGCCATTGATGCAAAACGTGGCGCTCTGGCGGATCGTATCGCCCGTATGCGGCCCGACGCGCTGGTACAGGATCAAGCGCGCAAAGCTCAAGCCCTGGCACAGCTGAGCGCGCGGTTGTCCGCCGCCGGAACGCGGCAGACCCAAACCTGGCGGATCCGCATTGAAACGCTGGATCGGCTGCGCGAAACGCTCAGCTACAAGGCGACGCTGGCGCGCGGCTATGCGGTGGTGCGCGGCGGTGGTGAGATCGTGACCACGAAGGTGGCTGCGGAAGCGGCCAGCGGGCTCGAGATCGAATTTGCAGATGGGCGGTTGAAATTGGGAGGCGGCGCGGCGCGCAAGACCAAAGCCAAGCCACCTGAACAAGGCTCATTATTTTAAAAAAGGGCGGACGACATGTCCGCCTTACATGCGGTGGGTCGGCGTAAGGCGGAGGTGTCCTCCGCCCCGCAACAGTCCGATCAAACGCCGACTTTGGGGCCCAGACACACCAGATCCTGACCCACATCCTGCGCCTCATAAAGCGCGGTGCTGGCGGGATCATTCTCAAACGTCGCAATCAGCCCACCGGGCGAGCGTTCAAAGGTCCAGCATTGCGGATCACTGCGATCTTCATAGATAAAACAGATGTTTGGCCCTTCGTTGTACCAATATCCATCCTTGCATTCCCCATCGAGGAAGGACCACGTCACCCGTCGGTTTTCGCGATATATTTCGGCGCCATAGGCATCGCCGTCCCGGCCATAAAACAGCGTCTTTCCGGCAACATAGGCTTCGAATTCGGCGGCGGTCATCGGCTCGGCGGCGGCGGATGTGCACAGGCACGCGAAACTGAAGGCAAGGGCGCGGTATATCATCGCCTCAGTGTGCCAGAGTGCTTTGGGCGACACCAGCAGCGACGCCGGGCGCAGGCATCACTTCGCCGTCAGTGCGCGACACAGCCCACGCGTCGACCCGGGCATCCATCAGCCGACGCCACAGCGGTGGGACCAGCGCAATCACGGCCATCACTGGCAGCGAATGTGGCAACACGGGCATGGTGGTGGGGTCCAGATCAAGCTGGGGAAAGGCGCGTGCCGGGCGCGTGTGGTGGGCCGAGTGGCGCGGGGCGTTCAGCATCATCGCCGATGAATACCAATGTGGTGCGTTCCACGAATGCGCCGGGCCCATGGGCGCGTGCTTGCCCGAGGCTAGAACCGCCCGTTGCAATCCATAATGCTGCACATAATCGGACAACATCAATTGGGTCTGCGCATAAAGCGCAATGGCGATCAAGCCGACGATGCCGGCACTCCCGCCCAACCAAAAGGCCACCACCACAGTCAGGCAAGCCCCGGCCACGTAAGCAACGTAGGGCGCGGGATAGCGCGCGCCGCCATGACGCTGACGTTCCGCGCGCAATCCCGCGCGAAAACTGCCCGCCCAGGTGTGCGGCAGATAGGCCCAGAACCCGCGCCCCTTGGGGGCCGTTGCCGGATCCCGGGGTGTGGCGGCATGCACGTGATGCACAAGGCGGTGCGCGCTGGTGTGATGCCCGAACAGCACCGAGATGTAATTGGCCGCCCCCAATCGAAATGCCCACCGATCCGCGCGATGGATCAGCTCATGCGCGTTCGAGTTGGAAATCTGTCCGAAATAGAGGCCACAGCCGATGACAATCAGCACTTTGTCCAGTGTCGGGAGTGGCCCGCCCATCGCCCAAACCGCCAGACCAAGCAGGATGAAATGCACGACCCCCAAGGCCTCGGACAGGCGGTGCCCGGTAAGCGCGCTTGGCGTCCCCGCACGGCTCACCTTGTCCAGAAAGAACACTACGACGGTAATCGCCAGAATGCCCAACATCGCCCAAACGCCACCGAGGACGCAGGCAAGCCCCAAAAGCAGTGCAGGCAACAGCGTGGCAATCGCAAACGGCAACATGAAACAGAATCACTCCATCCTCGGCGTGCGATCCTTATCACACACCGTTTGATGCCACCTTACCCCGATCACTGGGGCGGTGATGGGGCCGATTGGCGGCGCGGTGATGTTTATCGGCGCGGTATTTGCACGCTGACGGGTCGCTTTTGGGCTGATCCGCTGTGGCCCGCGCTGATAGTCTCGCCCCGAACGCGCCAGCGGCGCAACATCGGGCAGGGAGTGTGCGCAATGGCGCTGGATCACGGCAAGCAGGGCAAGGGTGTCTGGAAATCCGGCAAGGGCAAGGGCCGGGTGCGGCCCAAGGGGCGCGCGCTTGAGGATCAGGCATGGGACGAGGTGCGCGCCCTGCTTGGGGATCAGCCTCGCCGCGCGGACCTGCTGATCGAATTTCTGCATCTGATCCAGGATCACTATGGCCATCTGTCAGCGGCTCACCTGCGTGCGCTCGCCGAAGAAATGCGGATGAGCATGGTCCAAGTCTATGAGGTTGCCACGTTTTACGCCCACTTCGATGTGGTCAAGGAGGACGAGGTACCGCCCCCTGCGCTGACCATCCGTGTCTGCGATTCCCTAAGCTGTGAGTTGGCCGGGGCACAGGCGTTGAAAGCCGCACTTGAGGATGGATTGGACCCATCAAAGGTCCGCGTTTTGCGCGCGCCCTGCATGGGGCGCTGTGACACCGCGCCGGTGCTGGAACTGGGGCATCACCACATCGACCACGCCACGCCGGAAAAGGTGGATCAGGCCATCGCCAGCGGCCACACCCATGCCGATATTCCCGACTATGAGACCTTGGCGACCTATACAGAGCAAGGCGGCTACGCGACCCTCAAGGACTTGCGCGCCAATGGCGATTGGCAGGACGTGCAGGCCAGGATCAAGGACAGCGGCCTGCGTGGCCTTGGTGGTGCGGGCTTTCCATCAGGCACCAAATGGGGCTTTGTGCGGGCCAACCCCGGCCCCCGTTATCTGGCCGTCAACGGCGATGAGGGTGAGCCGGGCACCTTCAAGGATCGTTACTATCTCGAACGCACGCCGCACCTGTTTCTTGAGGGGATGCTGATTGCCGCATGGGCGGTCGAGGCGGACACCGCCTTTATCTACATGCGTGACGAATACCCTGCCGTGCTCGAAATTCTGGCGCGTGAAATCAAGGCGCTGGAAGAGGCGGGGATCGTTACGCCCGGCTATATCGACCTGCGCCGTGGCGCGGGGGCGTATATCTGCGGCGAAGAATCCGCGATGATTGAAAGCATCGAGGGCAAGCGCGGCATGCCCCGCCATCGCCCCCCCTACGTCGCGCAGGTCGGGATCTTTGGCCAACCTACGCTGGTGCACAATGTCGAAACCCTGCACTGGATCGCGCGCATCTGTCGGGAAGGACCCGAAGTGCTGAACAGTACCGAAAAGAACGGGCGCACCGGCCTGCGCAGCTATTCGGTGTCGGGGCGCGTGGCGCAGCCGGGGGTCTACCTGCTGCCTGCGGGCTCGACCATCACCGACATCATCGACGCCGCCGGAGGCATGGCGGAGGGCCACGTCTTCAAGGCCTATCAGCCGGGCGGGCCGTCTTCGGGGCTGCTGCCGGCGTCAATGCACGACATTCCGCTGGATTTTGACACGTTGCAACCACACGGCACGTTCATCGGGTCGGCAGCCGTGGTTGTGCTGAGCGATCAGGACCGCGCGCGCGATGCGGCCCTCAACATGCTGAAATTCTTTGAAGATGAAAGCTGTGGCCAATGCACGCCCTGCCGGGTGGGCTGCGAAAAGGCGGTCAAGCTGATGCAGGCCGACACTTGGGACCAAGGGCTTCTCGGAGAACTATGCACAGCCATGACCGACGCGTCGATCTGTGGTCTGGGGCAGGCGGCCCCGAACCCAATCAAGCTGGTGATGAAACACTTTGCGGACGAGGTCTAGCGCGGGTTGCGATAGACCCGGCAGATACAGCCCGCCCGTGCCAGGGCGCGACACAACTGGCTGGCGTCGCCCCTGTTCGGGCGGCTGATCCGGGCCATCAAATAGGGACGTTGCCCGCGAATGCGCGATGGGACCGGGATGTAATCCACCGTTTCCCCCGACACCACCGTGCTGCACGCCCGCGTCTGACGCTCAAAGCTGCTGCGGGCCGCGCGGGCGGTTGAACCATAACCAAGCTGCACGCCCCATGTTTTCCACTGCGGTGGCGGCGGGCCAAGACGGCTCACCCGTCGATTTGCAGCCATGGCAAGGCAGGCGGCCAAAAACGGCTTGGCCCCGTCCAGCCGGAAATCGGGGCTCTTGGGGGGATCGTCGCGCCACTGCTCGGCTGTGTGGCCAGTAATGATGCGCACGTAATCGATGGTTTCGCGGGCGAGAGGGCCTCCGTTCACAAACCCGTCCGCGCGCGCCTCTCCTCCGTTATAAGCCACTGCTGCCAGACCGGGATTGCCATAGCGGCGTTGCAATTCACCAAGATAATGGGCGGACCGCTCAATCGCCTCGGCCGGGTTATAGCTGTCGCGCAAACCGCGCAGGTCCGCCGTTCCGGGCATGAACTGCGCAATACCGCGCGCACCCGCGGGGCTAAGCGCAAATGGATCAAACCGGCTTTCCTGCCACAAAAGCCGCGCGAAAAACCCAGGATTCAGCATGTAACGGCGGCTGGCCCCCTGGATGTGCTGGCAGATGTCAAAGGTCGCGTGAGCGGGGCGAATGCAGGCGCGCGGACCGATGGCGCCGGTCGAACACATTGTCCCCGGTTCGGCTGCACTGGCTGGCGCAGGCAGGGCCATGGCCACGACCCAAAGGCAGGCTGCCCAAAATCCGTCCCTTTTCATGTCGCAGCGCCCGTATTAGGTCAGGTCAAGGAATTCTCGCACGTGCAAGTATCGGAGCATCATGGCATTTTTCAAGAAACTCAAGGACAAACTGTTCAAATCGTCGTCCAAACTGGATGAGGGGCTTGAGGCGATTGTCGAAGATGGGGGTGTGACCGAAGCCGCCGCACCCCTTGCCGAACCTGTGATGGACGTCGATGCGCCCGTCTCGCATGTGGCCGAACCTGAGGTCAACAGCTCCGAAGAACCGGTGAAGCCCGCCGAGCCAGAGGTGGACACCCCCGACCCAACCCCGGTCGATGTGGAAATGGAACAACCCGCTGCCGCCGCATTCGATGTGCCCGAGGCAGTCGATCCTGAACCTGCCCCGATGCCAGCCGTTAATCCGACCCCCGCGCCGGAGCCGTTGCCATCGCTGAGCGAACCCACACCGACCGCACCCGAACCTCAAAAACGCGGTATCCTTGGTCGCCTGCTCAAGCGTGATACCAGCACCCCTGTCCTGCGCCGCACCCTTGACGACGACATGCTCGAACAGCTCGAAGAGTTGCTGATCGCCGCTGACATGGGCGTGGACACGGCCCTGCGGGTGACGGCCAACATGGCCGAAGGGCGGATGGGGCGCAAACTCTCGGTGCCCGAGATCAAGGACCTCATGGCCCGCGAAATCGCGCGGATCATGGAACCCGTGGCCAAGCCCATGCCGCTTTACCCGCAAACCCCGCAAGTGGTGCTGGTGGTCGGCGTGAACGGGTCAGGCAAGACCACAACCATCGGCAAACTCGCCAGCCAGTTCCGTGCCGCAGGCAAGTCGGTGGTGATCGCAGCCGGCGATACGTTCCGCGCCGCCGCCGTCGAACAGTTGCAAGTCTGGGGCGAACGGGCCGGGGTGCCGGTGCTGACCGCGCCCGAAGGGTCCGACCCCGCCAGCCTCGCCTTCGAGGCGATGACAAAAGCGCAGGAAACAGGGGCCGACCTGCTGATGATCGACACCGCGGGGCGGCTCCAGAATCGGGGTGACCTGATGGAGGAACTGGCCAAGATCGTGCGCGTCATCCGCAAGAAAGACGAAACAGCCCCGCACAACACGCTGCTGGTGCTGGACGCGACAACGGGCCAAAACGCGCTCAACCAGGTCAAGGTCTTCCAGGAGGTCTCGGACGTGTCGGGACTCGTGATGACAAAACTCGACGGCACCGCCAAAGGCGGGGTGCTGGTCGCGCTGGCCGACAAATTCGGGCTGCCGATCCACGCCATCGGGGTGGGAGAACAAATCGACGACCTGCAAGCCTTCGATCCCGAAGACTTCGCCGCCGCGCTGACCGGTCTCGACGTCGAATGATTCTACCTTCATCTTGCCAGATAAACTCCGGGGGGTGCGGGGGGCTGGCCCCCCGCGCACGCACGCCGCAGGCGATGAGGTGACGGACTGGCTGATCAGCATCGAAGGCACTGACACCGGGCACCGGGTCGCACTCGGCCTCGCGATCCTTGCCGCCTTCCTGCACGCGGTGTTCGGCGCACTGCAAAAAGGGCGGCATGATCCCTGGCTGACGCGCGGCGCGATTGATGCCAGCTACGGGCTGATGGCGGCCCCTTTCGCGCTGTTCGTCGTGCCGTGGCCCGAACCACATATGTGGCCGATCTTTGCGACGGTCTTTGTGATCCATGTGGGCTACAAGGTCCTGCAGGCATGGGCCTATACCAAAGGGGACTACACGGTCGTCTATCCGGTCGTGCGCGGCACGGGGCCATTGTTCACGGTGATCGGGGCCTATTTCCTGTTCGGAGAGACATTTACCCTTATTCAATGGCTTGGGGTTGGGGTGCTGCTTGCGGGCATCTATGGGCTTGCAGTCTACAACCTGCGCTATCTCGAAACGAACCGCGATACCTTGCAGCTGGCACTGACGCTCGCGGTGATCACGGGGCTGTTTGTGGCGCTTTATACGACTTACGATGCCTATGGGATCCGGGCAACAGCCAACCCGTTCACCTTTCTTGCGTGGTTTTTTATGATTGACGGGCTGTTCATGCCGCCCATCGCCTATCTGCGTTACAAACGGATGAAAAACCCGCCGATACTGGGGCCGCTGGCGCTGCGTGGGGTCATCGGGGGCATTGTGGCGTTCCTGTCCTTCGGGTCGATAATGATGGCCACACGGCTCGACAAAGTGGGCGAAGCGGCGGTGCTGCGTGAAACCTCAACGGTGTTTGCGGCCATTATCGGTTGGCTGGTGCTCAAAGAAACGGTAGGACCGCGCAGGATCGCGCTCATGGCGCTGATTGCGGCCGGGGCCGTGATCGTGGAAATGGGCGGCTAAGAGGCAAAGATGAGCAACGAGAAAACCATCAACCCGATCATGAAACAGGTGCTGGAACTGGGGCCGCCCGTAGTCTTTTTCCTGATCTACCTGCGCATCCGCGACAACACCTACACATTTGGTGGCATCGACTATTCCGGGTTCATCGTGGCCACGCTGATCTTTGTGCCCATTCTGCTCATCGCCATCGGAGTGCTGTGGGCGATGACAGGTAAACTGAGCCGCATGCAGATTTTCACCGCTTTCATGGTGATCTTCTTTGGCGGGCTGACGGCGTGGTTCAATGACGAGCGGTTTTTCAAGATGAAGACCTCGATTGTCTACGGGCTCTTTGCGCTGCTCTTGGGGATCGGGCTGCTGCGGGGCCAAAGCTGGCTTGCGGTGGTGCTCAACGACTCGATGCCGATGCGCCATGAGGGGTGGATGATCCTCACAAAACGGCTGTGTGCGATGTTTGCAGCACTTGCCGTCGCCAACGAAATCGTCTGGCGCACCATGTCGACGGACACTTGGGTCAAGATCGAAACCTTCGGCTTCCCCCTCGCGCTTGTCGTGTTCCTGTTCTGGCAGATCAGCGCGCTCCAAAGTTATCTGATCGACGAAAACACCAAGGCCGACTAGCGGTGCATCACCCGCCGTGCTTCGGCATCTTCAGCCCATTCGTGGTGATGGGGGGCCACGGCAAAGGCGACCTTGACCGCCAGATCGCTTGAGATCATCGCCTCGATTGCCAGCTTGAAGCGGGATTTTTTCTCTGCGCGTGTGCGCAGGCTGGCGACATCCCAGATCAGCACCTCGGCCCCCGCGGGCAACCGGGTCGTGGCCGCACTGGGTTGTCGGGTCAGATAGGCGACCTCCCCCACAAACAGGTTGGGAGGCATCGAAAACCGCTCGCCGCGTTTCATCACATCAATCTGACCGGAAATCACATAGATGAGGGTGTCAGGCTTCACCCCTTCGGTGGTGACCTGGCGAGGTGCATCAAGCACTTTGCGCTCGGCCCGCAAGACCAGATCGCGAAAATCGCCGGGGGGCAGGCTCGAAAACAGCGGATAGATGTCGCGGTGCGCATGGGGCACGGCCAGTTTGGATTGCTGCCAAAGCAGCCCGCCAAGCCCGATCAGATTGGCCGTACCCATCACCGTCGAGGTATAGATCGCCTCCCATAGGGGCGTGTCGGTGGCGGTAAAGTAGTAATAAATATAAAGGCTTGTGCCCAACATGATCATCAGGCGCAGCGCGATCTGGTTGATGATCAGATAACCGATGGTAAAAGCACCACCCGCCAGTAAAATCACCAGTTCGGGGCCCAAATAGTCACTCAGCATCTGTGGTGGTCTTTCCTGGTCAGGTGTAGCGCGCGCCCATCTAGCGTCACCTATCCCTTTTTGCCGAACAATTTTTCTTGTGCCGCTGGATCGGGCTTGGTGTTGCGTTTGTCCAGATGCAGTGCCTGTCCGCGCTGCACAGCCGGGCGTGCGCCAACCAGGTCAAGCCAGCGGGCAAGGTGGGGTTTGTCCTCCAGCGTTTGTTGCTGCCCTTCCCACAGCGACGCCCAGGGCCAGATCGCCATATCTGCGATCGAATAATCGCCCGCCACATATTCAGTGTTGGCAAGCTGGCGGTCCAGCACCCCGTAAAGGCGCCCTGTTTCAGCGCGATACCGATCCTTGGCATAGGGGATGTCGTGGCCCATGCCGGGTGCGTATTTCAGGAAATGGTGCGCCTGTCCGGCCATCGGGCCAACCCCGCCCATCTGCCACATCAGCCATTGATCGACCGCGATGCGGTCCCGTTCGGTCGCGCCCCCGAATTGCCCCGTCTTGCGCGCCAGATATTGCAGGATTGCCCCGCTTTCAAAGATCGAAATCGGGGCCCCGTCCGGCCCATCGGAATCCGTGATCGCGGGCATCCGATTGTTGGGAGAGATGGCAAGGAAGTCGGACTTGTGCTGATCGCCCGCCTCAATGTCGATCAGGTGGGTCTGATAAGGCAGCCCGAATTCCTCAAGGGCGATGGACACTTTCCACCCATTTGGTGTGGGCCAGTAAAACAGATCAATCATCGCAAGCACCCTTTTCTGGTTCGGGGCGTTATGATGCGGGTTTTTGAGCCATCGGCAAGGGTGTGCCCAAATCCGGTCGGGCAAAGAGGCGGGACCAACGGGGAGCAGGGTCGGCGGGCACCGCATGTTGCAGTGCGGCCAAAGGCGTGGCCTTGGGGGTGCGCAGGCAGTGGGCGTAAAAGCGCAATGCGCCGGGCCGGGTATAGCCCGACCAGTGGCACACGCGGGCCCGTGCCGGGGCGACATGGCCGCCAAAACGGCTCAGGCGCGCCAATGTGTGGGCGCAATCAAGCTGAATCGTGACCGCGTTGGGCAGGTCAAAACCGCACCCCATGGCCCGGTCAAAGGGCACGGGCGGCGCGATCAGACGCTCGTACATGAAATCAAACAGATCGTTTTCACGGCTCGTGATGTTGATCAGCTCGGCAGCGCATCCCGCCCGGCTTTGCAGCGCGGCCGTGGCACTGCTGGCATAGCTTGCGCCGGTGATTGTGACGATACGCCGTATCGAATGGGCGGGCAGGGTGCGCAGCGCCTCAAAGATTACCTCGGATCCCATGGAATGGGTCATCACATGAATCGGGCGGGTTGGCGCGTGGCGGTGCAAATCCGTGATCATATCCGCCAATTGTCGGCCCGCCGCCTTGGCAGAGGCATGTGCTGCCCAGATATGGCCCCGCGCGCGCCATCCAAAGGCGATGGCCAACCCCTCATCCGCATCACCAATCCCAAAGCCCAAATGCCGCAGCCAGGCCACATCACCGGGTTTGTCAGGATGGGTGCGGTGCGCAAAAATGCGGCTGTGCGGAGAGTGGCGCGGGCAGGTCGGATCATATTTGAACCCATGGATCAGAATGATGATGGGGCCAGTCCCACGGGCAGCACTGCGCAAGGCGGAAGCAGGGGCTGCGGGCGAGCGATCAAGGCAAAGCCCCTCGGGGCCTGCATTCACTCTCAGGATCGGCATTTCACCACCTCCTACCACATCTAGTGGGGCTGCTCTGGAGTCTTCATATGACGGGGGCATGAAATTTTGGTTACGGCACCGTGACGGTGTTGACCCTGCGCAGGCCTGCGCGTAAATCCGGTGTATGAGGCGATTTGTTACCGGATTGCGGGCCTCTCTTGCGTTTGCGTCGTGCGAATGGCTGGAAAATTCCGCTAAAAGGTCAGGATGAAAGCCCCCCTTTCGCTTGACTTGGCGTCTGGGGGTTTTTTGTGGCCTGACCCGATTTCAGGCCCATGATCAAGGAGTTAGACAGATGTCTGACAGCACGTCCAAAGATTGGAAGCCGCGCACGCATGCGGTGCATGGCGGCACACGGCGCAGCCAATATGGCGAAGTCTCCGAAGCGATATTTCTGACCCAGGGGTTCGTCTATGACAGCGCCGAAGCTGCCGCGCAGCGGTTCGAGGCGGCAGGTGAAGACGAATTTATCTATGCGCGCTATGGCAACCCCACGGTGCGGATGTTTGAGGAACGTATCGCCCTGCTGGAAGGAGCCGAGGATGGGTTTGCGACCGCCTCCGGCATGGCGGCGGTGTCGGGCGCGCTGAGTGCGATGCTCAAGGCCGGGGATCGCGTGGTGTCGGCCCGCGCACTCTTTGGGTCCTGCCTTTATGTGCTTGAGGAAATCCTCACGCGCTACGGGGTCGAGGTAGAGTTTGTCGATGGCACTGATCTTGAGGCTTGGCGGGCCGCGATCACACCGGATACCACAGCGGTTTTTTTCGAATCCATTTCGAACCCGACGCTGGAAGTTGTTGATATCGAAGCGGTTTCGGAACTAGCGCATACGGTCGGGGCGACCGTGCTGGTCGACAACGTCTTTGCCACGCCAGCGTTTTCAAACGCCATCGCCCAGGGGGCGGATGTTGTGATCTACTCGGCCACCAAACATATCGACGGGCAGGGGCGCGCGCTTGGCGGGATCATCCTTGGCACGCGCGACTTTATCCGCAAGACGGTCGAACCCTATATGAAACATACAGGCGGCTCCATGTCGCCGTTCACGGCTTGGGTGATGCTTAAAGGTCTGGAAACGCTCGACCTTCGGGTGCGCGCGCAAGCCGGATCGGCGCTGGCACTGGCCGAGGCGCTGACGGGTCACGCGGCCCTGTCGCGGGTGATTTTCCCCGGCCACCCCAGCCATGCGCAACATGCGCTGGTACAGACGCAGATGGGTGGCAAGGGGGGCACCGTTCTGTCCCTTGATCTGAAAGGCGGCCAGAAGGCGGCGTTCAGGTTTTTGAATGCGCTGACGATTCCGGTGATTTCGAACAATCTGGGCGATGCCAAATCGATCCTGACACACCCGGCCACCACGACGCACCAACGCCTGCCACAGGATCAAAAAGATATTCTGGGGATCACACCGGGATTGGTGCGGATGTCGGTGGGTATTGAGGACACCGATGATCTGATCACGGATGTGCTGCAAGCCTTGGAAAAGGCGGGCTAAATCGGAACCCGGTCCCGCATTTGCGCGGGGCCACTGCATCACGCACGGTGATGTCATCCATATTGCAGCTTCACACGTATACGTTAGCGATATTGGAAATGTGCGATGGGTCGGCCTAAATGACTGTCACACGCAAAACAAAAAGGGGGGCTACTTTATGAACATTCATACGCCCGACATGACTGCAATACCCAAACGCGATGATGCCGAAGCCGCGCTGGACACCCTGCGCAGATGGGCCAAAACCGCATCAACCACAGACATACTTGAGCTGGACCCGTCCGTGGCACGCCTTGTGCCCGGAGGTGACGCAGCAAACTATCCATCTTTCGAGCGGACCTACCCCGACGCATTCAGCGTCGATTCCGACTACAAGGACACGTTGCCCGATCTGCAAAACGGGCCCTCCAGCCTGATCCGCGGTTCCAAACAGCAAATCCAGCATGTGGGTATCTCGAACTTCCGACTGCCATTGCGGGTGCAGACCCGCTCGGGGGATGCGCTGACGCTTGAAACATCCGTGACCGGCACTGTCAGCCTTGAGGCCGACAAGAAGGGCATCAACATGTCCCGGATCATGCGGTCGTTTTACAAATACGCCGAAGAAACCTTTAGCTTTGAGGTGATCGAGGCGGCGCTGGACGATTACAAAGCGGACCTTGAGTCCTTTGATGCGCGCATTCAGATGCGTTTCAGCTTTCCCATGAAAATTGACAGCCTGCGCTCGGGCCTGTCGGGGTATCAATACTATGATATCGCGCTGGAACTGGTGGAACGGGGCGGGGTGCGCAAAAAGATCATGCACCTCGACTATGTCTATTCCTCGACCTGCCCCTGTTCGCTGGAGCTGAGCGAGCATGCACGCGCAACCCGCGGTCAACTGGCCACGCCACATTCGCAACGCTCGGTCGCGCGGGTGTCGGTTGTGCTTGATGACGACGCAAGTGTGCTGTGGTTCGAAGACGTGATCGAAGCCTGCCGCCGCGCCGTGCCGACCGAAACGCAAGTGATGGTGAAACGCGAAGACGAACAGGCCTTTGCCGAGCTGAATGCGGCCAACCCGATCTTTGTCGAGGATGCGGCCCGTCTGTTTTGCGAGCAGTTGCTGGCGGACGTGCGTGTTGGCGACTTCCGTGTGATCGCAAGCCATCAGGAAAGCCTGCACAGCCATGATGCGGTGTCGGTGCTGACCGAGGGTGACACATTCGCATGCGAAAGCATTGATCCGAAGATGTTCAGCACCCTGTTCCACGTCGGTTAGCGGCGCAGGGCGGAGGACACCTCCGCCTTACAGCATAAACGGCAAGGCGCGCCCGAGGCTCGGGTGCGCCTTCTTTGCATCCAAGGGGCTTTGCCACCATGATCCGTCCTCAATACCATTTCCGCCGCGACGCGGGGCGCGTTCTGGTCTGGAATGTCGCAAAACTGATCGCAGAACTGGGGGATGACCCACCAACGCGCGACATCCGCCTTGATCAGATCCGTGAAATCGATGAGACATATTGGTATGATTTGGAAGGTGCTGCGCCCACATGCCGGTCGATCCTGCACCACGCCCGGTTGATCGCGCAGGCCGACCTGCAATGGCCCATCTTGCTGTGTCCTGCGGGGCGGGTGATGGACGGGATGCATCGGGTGCTGAAGGCGCTGGACCTGGGGCATACACACATCGCATCGCACCGTCTGCCGCATCTGCCATCCCCCGATTTCATTGACCCGGACCCGCGCGATCTGACCTATTGACCCAAACGCCGTGCAACCCGGTTATGCAGAGCGGGCATTGGTAATTCCGGGTGCGCACTGTTACGTCTCAGCCAACGGGAGGACACATAAAACCGTTACGTTTATAAGGTATCCCAATGGCTTACATCACACACACCGCCCCCAAATCCATCACTGGTCTGCTGTCATCACTCTGGGACGGGATCACCCGCGCACTGGGCGCGCTTGGCCACTCCGTCACCTTGTCCGCCGCCGCTGAAACCCGCTTTCGCCGGATCGAGGCGTTGAATGCGAAGACGGACGCCGAACTTGCCGCGATGAACCTGCGCCGTGCTGATATTCCGGCCTATGTGTTCCGGGACCTGATGCACATCTGAACGCAACAGATCGCACGTGCTTGACACGCCGTGCGCAGCACTTCAACGCTACGCAGGATGATTGACCTGCGCCCTGTTGGATATGTGATTGGCCTTCTGGTCGCGGTGCTTGGCATTGCGATGCTGTTGCCGATGCTGGTCGATCTTGCCGAAGGACGCGGCCACTGGCCTGCATTCGCGGAAAGCGCGCTGCTGACGACACTGATCGGGACGATCATCGCGCTCAGCTGTCAGAATGGGGTGCGCGAAGGGCTGACGATCCAACAAACCTTTCTGCTGACCACCGGTGTGTGGCTTGCGCTGCCGATCTTTGGCGCGCTGCCATTCATCACCGGGGCCACCGAAGCGCGCTTTGTCGATGCGTTCTTTGAGGCGATGTCGGGGTTGACCACCACCGGGTCAACGGTGTTCACCGGACTTGACGAAATGCCCAAGGGGCTGTTGCTGTGGCGTGGTATCCTGCAATGGCTGGGCGGTATCGGGATCATTGTTGTGGCGATGGTGTTCCTGCCCGAATTGCGGGTCGGGGGGATGCAGATTTTCCGCACAGAAGCCTTTGATACCTTTGGGAAAATCCTGCCTCGCGCCACCGAAATCGCCAGCCGGATTTCGGTGATCTACGTGTCTCTCACGTTGATTTGCGCGCTGGCTTATATCTCATCCGGTATGAACGCCTTTGACGCCACGGTGCATGCGATGACAACCATCGCGACCGGGGGGTTTGCGAATTACGACGCCTCCTTTGGCGCATTGCCCCCTGCGGCCTCCTATGTGGCTGTTGTGTTCATGGTCCTTGCTGCATTGCCTTTCGTGCGGTTCGTGCAGCTGAGCGCAGGTACGGCGCAGCCGCTGATGCGGGACACCCAGATCCATGCCTTTCTGATCACGGCTGGCGTGATTGTCTGCCTGATTGCCGCCTGGAACCTGTGGCAGCAAAACGGCGCAGGCGAAGGGGCGGTGCGGGTTGCGCTGTTCAACACCGTGTCGCTGATGACGGGCACGGGGTATGCAAGCGCGGATTATATGCAGTGGGGCAGTTTCGCGGTGACGGTGCTGTTCTTCACGGGGCTGATCGGGGGCTGTGCGGGGTCGACGGCCTGTTCAATCAAGGTGTTCCGCTATCAACTGCTCTTTGCCTCGATCCGCGCGCAGATCCAGAAGACGCGCAGCCCGCACGGGATATTTACCCCGCGCTATGCGGGGCGGGCCGTCGATGAGGATGTGCTGAACTCGGTGATGTCATTCTTCATGTTTTTCACGGTGACCATGGGGTTGTTGTCTGTCGGGCTTGCGATGACGGGGCTGGATTTCATCACCTCGGTGTCCGGCGCGGCCTCGGCACTTGCCAATATCGGCCCCGGTCTGGGCGACCAAATCGGACCCGCAGGCAACTTTTCGATGCTGAACGACACCGCCAAATGGTTGTTGGCGGGGGCCATGCTGATTGGCCGCCTCGAACTCATGGCCGTCTACGTTATCTTTACCCTGCAATTCTGGAGAGCATGATGCCTCAACACCGCCCGCTTGGTGCGCAAATTTCCCATATGCTCAAGGATCGCGGGGTCGATACGATCTTTGGGATACCGGGCGTGCACAATCAGGAAATGTATCGTGGCATCGAAGAGGCGGGGATCACCCATATCCTCGCGCGCCACGAGCAGGGCGCGGGGTTCATGGCGGATGGATATGCGCGTGCCTCGGGCAAGCCGGGTGTGGCCTATGTGATCACGGGGCCGGGGTTGTGCAACATAATGACACCGATGGGGCAGGCCTATTCGGATTCGGTGCCGATGCTGGTCATCTCCAGCTGTCTGGACGAGGTCGCAGCCCGCAAGGGTCAGCTGCATCAGATGAACGATCAACGCGTCGCCGCAGCAACGGTATGTGACTGGTCGCAGGAAGCTGGCACGGCGCAGGCCGCCTACACCCTGATCGACCGTGCCTTTGGTGAGTTGGCAACAGCCCGCCCGCGCCCCAAACATATTCAGGTGCCTATCGCCGCGCTTGAGGCGACGGCACCGCCACACAGTGCCCAACCGCTTCCCCAAACGCGGCCTGCGGCCTCACAGGATGATATCGCGCAGGTCGTTGACCTGATTGAGAAATCTGAAAAACCGATATTGGTTCTTGGCGGTGGGGCAGTCGGCGCGACCGAGGTCATTCGCGCCTTGCTTGCGCGCTGGAATGCGGCTGTGTTCACCACCTATGCCGGGCGCGGGATTGTGCCGTCCTCCTATGACCACCTCTTTGGTGCCACATTGGCGCGGCCTGACAGTGCGGGGGTCATTGCACAGGCCGACCTGGTGCTTGCGATTGGCACGGAACTGGCCGAGGTTGATCTTTGGCGGGCTGAACTGGGGCATGGGGCACCGCTGATCCGGGTTGATATCGATGCGACCTCGCTCTGCGATGTGCAGGATGCAACAGTGCGACTGCGCTGCGAGGCGGCCGAGTTTGTGCGGGACCTCGACCGTCAACTCACTCCGCGAAAGACGAACTGGAGCGCTTCGGAGATCGCGGCCACGGGTGCGCGGTGGCGGGCCGAGGTCGACGCGGAGCGGCCCGGCATCGTTCCCATCTGTGACGCGCTGCGCGACTGTCTGCCGGAGCAGACGATGATCTATTCCGACATGACCCAATTCGCCTATGTCGCCAAAGAGGTGTGGGACATGGCCCATCCCGGTCACTGGCATCATCCGTTCGGGTTCGGGACTTTGGGATACGCCACACCCGCAGCCATTGGCGGTGCAGTGGCACGCAAGGGCAAACCGACCATGGCGATCATCGGGGATTACGGGTTTCACTACACCATGGCCGAACTTGGGGTGGCGGTTGAACTCAAACTGCCGTTGCCGATCATCCTGTGGGACAACGGCAAATTGGGGGAGATTGAGGATTCGATGGTGCGCGCCCAGATTGCGCCCAACGCGGTGGTTGCGCGGAATCCCGACTTCGTCAAACTGGCACAGGCCTTCGGTGCATATGCCGAAGCCCCCAAATCAGTGGCGGACATGCAAAGTGCCGTCCGCGCCGCATTTGACGCAGACGGCCCAACTCTGATCTACCTCACGTCAGACATTCTCTGATGCCTTGACTTCTTTTGACCAGAAATACCGCGGGGGAGGCCGCAGGCCGGGGGCGAAGCCCCCTAAAATAATAGGTTCCCGCCTGTGGCGGGATGGCGGAGCCCCCTAAAATGATGGGTCCCCGCCTGTGGCGGGATGGCGGAGCCCCTCGCCATGACCCAGACGCGCGGGTCCTACATCTTGGAGCCTTCCTCGCGATAGATATTGCCCCAGGTCTTGCCCGTGATGTATGCCGGGCAGCCCTTTTTGCGGGTGTTGACGATCAGGAACCACATCGTCTCGCCGGGACGGCCGGCACGGCTGTACTCACAGCCCAAGGGATGGGTCCACCACTGTCCCTGAAACGTAGCGGGCGGTTTGGCGACCGCTGCGATTGTCTGGGTGGCAGGTATGGCGAAAAACGCCGCCAAGGCGGCAGCAGATAGAATTGATTTGAACATGACACACTCCGTTCACTGATGACGTTGTCAGCGCCCCCACGCCTTGACGTCACCATGGGCGCGTGTGCGTTAACGCCGCCCTAACGACCGCCGTCTCAGTGTGCCCAATTTTAACGAATGGGTCAGTCCCAGCATCCCACCAGCACCGTCATGCCCGTGGCCGCCTGCGCCAGATCCAGTGGATCAATCGGGGCGGTGCTGTCGGTGCTGGCTGCGGCCATTCCGGCCTGTGCCAACACGTCCTGCAAGGCCGCGCTGTCGAGCGCGAAGGCCACGTCATCAGGCAAGGCACGTCCGGTGTCAGGTGCGGGCAACAGCATGCCGAACACGCCTCCGCCACTGTCCAGCACCGGACCGCCCGCATCGCCGGGCAGGGTGGTCATGGCCAGACGGGACAGCTCTTGCTCTCCGTTCAGACCACGCACATCCCCAAGGGTGCCAAACGTGATCGACGGTGCGCCCAACACGCCCTCATAGCTGTAGCCCGACATCGCCACCTCGGAGTTGAGGCGCGGGTCGCTGTCGGCAAAGGTTGCGACCGACAGCGGGGCCAAAGGTCCGTTTGGCGTCAACACAGCCACACCGCGCGCGGCATCAAACAAGGACACCTCGGCCTCGGTATCGGCGTCCAATGTGACGCGGGTGCAGCCTTCGACCGCCTCGGCGGTGGTCAGCACGGTACCGCGCCGATCCACGAAAAACCCCGAGCGCGACAGGCGGGGTTTGCGTACCTCAAGGCCAGACACCAGATCAATCGCCTGATCCTGCGACCCCGCATCCGCAGGCAGCACGCCTGCCAGCCGGACGAAGCTCTGCTCCATCTCGTCAATCAACCTTGTGCGGCGGTCCTCGTCGCCCGCGGGCCAGATCAGGGTAAATCCCTTGATTACCCCGTCTTCGAGCGCGACGCGGGTTTCGGAAATGCGGGTCGTGTCCTGTCCCACCAGCACAAAGGAGGTGTTCTTGCGCTCGCGCGGGCCATCCAGCGGTACGATGTCGAGGGTCTGCATGATGTCATAAAGGCCAAACAACGTGCTCTGATCCCCCTTTTGCGAGATCAGCAGCACTTTGGCCGTAATGTCACCCGAGGCGTCATATTGCGCAAAGGGGTATTCGTAGGTCGCAAAGCTGACGACATCTGTTGGCAGTTTGATTTCGATGCCTGCCCGTTCATCGCGCACAACCTGCACGCCCAGATCATCCAGTATGGAATTGTAATCGCCGATCAGCGCCGCCCTCTGCGCCGTGGTCAGAATCCCGGTCACATCAAAGCCCTTGCGTTCCTGCCACGCAGCCATCGCATTGCGGGTGCCGCGCCCAAAGGCACCGTCAATCGCTCCAGTATAGGTTCCCGCCCAGTTTAGGGCGACCTGCAAGGCCTCCCGCTCTGCCCGGCTGAGCAAGCGTTCGCTGCGCTGCGCCTGCGCGGGGGTTTCATCCGCAGGGGCCGGGGCCTCGACCACGGGGGCGACCTCGGTCGGTGTTTCGACAACCGGCGCGTTCGGTGTGACAGGGGCGCTTACGGCACCGCGATCCAGCACATTGGCCCCAACGGGCCAGAACTGTTGGCGAAAGCTGGATCCAAGCGCGATATAGGCGTCGCGCGGAATGACCCCCTCGGCCCGGTAAACCCGCAGCACCTGTTCGGCATCCGTGCGCTCGTAGGGGCCAAGGGCGATGCCGTACCAGCCCCCCCCAAGCGAAAACCCATTCACATCAGGCAGATCAGCCGCAAAGGCCCGCGCCCGCGCGGTGGCATCGTTGAGGTTGGGTTGTGCTTCGATCTGGATCCAGACCGTGTCATCCTGTGCCCAAGCCGCACCCGTGGTCCAGACGATCAACGCCCAAACCAGCCCTAACTTTTTAAAAAGCACCCGATATCCCCTTTGATGGTCTTTGCGCCCATTTCCGGGCGAAAGAATAGGCTGGAAACCGCCCAATGAAAATGGGGGAATACCCCCAAAAAGACACCTCGCGCGCAATTGACCTCCTCCGGGGTGGGCCGTAGGTAAGACGCGCACCGCTCAGAGGGCCAAACGCCATGTCAGACACCGCAAATACGCCCCGCTCCTTTCAGGAGATCATCCTGAGGCTGCAAACCTATTGGGCGTCCAAAGGCTGCGCGATCCTGCAACCTTACGACATGGAAGTGGGGGCCGGGACCTTTCACCCCGCCACAACCCTGCGCAGCCTTGGCACGCAGCCTTGGGCGGCGGCCTATGTGCAGCCCTCGCGGCGGCCCACCGACGGGCGCTACGGCGAGAACCCCAACCGGTTGCAGCACTACTACCAGTATCAGGTGCTGATCAAACCCAGCCCGCCCGATCTGCAAGAGCTCTATCTCGGCTCGCTCGAGGCCATCGGGGTCGACATGGCCCTGCACGATATCCGCTTTGTCGAAGACGACTGGGAAAGCCCGACGCTTGGGGCGTGGGGGTTGGGCTGGGAGGTCTGGTGTGACGGCATGGAAGTCAGCCAATTCACATATTTTCAACAGGTTGGGGGGCATGATTGCCACCCCGTCTCGGGTGAGCTGACCTATGGGTTGGAACGCCTGGCCATGTATATCCTTGGCGTTGATCACGTCATGGACATGCCCTTCAACGATCCGCAAACGGCCATCCCACTAACCTATGGCGACATCTTCAAACAGACCGAAGAGGAATACGCGCGGTGGAACTTTGACACCGCCAACACCGAGATCCTGCTGCGCCACTTTGAGGAGGCGGAGGCCGAATGTCAGGCGACCCTCTCCGCCGCACATGATGACCCCAAGACCGGCAAGCGGATCATCATGGCGCACCCGGCCTATGACCAATGCATCAAGGCCTCCCACATCTTCAACCTGCTGGACGCGCGCGGCGTGATTTCGGTGACTGAACGGCAGGCCTATATCGGGCGGGTGCGCAGCTTGGCCAAACAATGCGCCGATGCGTTCGTACAGACCCGCGCGGGCGGCTGGCAACCCGAGGACGCGGCGTGAGCGGCAAAATCATAGGGATTACCATCTTGCTTGGCTCACTCCTTGGCGGCATCGCGCTGTATTACCTGCAAGTTTACGGCTTTTACGAAGCTGTCGAGGACGCGCAGGTCGAATTGGTGTCCGTGGTGTCGGACTTGCCCGAACCCATCGCGATCAGCAGTTTTGACGCGATTGACGCCGAAAGCTCGCCGATCCGGTATCGCGCGTGTTTCACCACCGACATGTCGCTGGCCTTGCTGACCGAGACCTATGTGGGTCTTGACGATGCCACCCCGCGCAATGCGCCCAACTGGTTTGACTGCTTCGATGCCGAGGCGATTGCGGCGGAGTTGGATGCAGGCACGGCGCTCCCCTTCCTCGGGGCCAAGAACGTCGATTTCGGTGTCGACCGGATCGTGGCCATCACCGAGGACGGGCGCGGCTATGTCTGGCACGAACTCAATGATTGCGGCGAAAAAGCCTATGACGGAACCATCGTGGGCGAAGAATGCCCCAAACGGGACGCGGAATAATGCCTGACCTTCTGATCGAACTCTTCTCCGAAGAAATCCCGGCCCGGATGCAGAAACGCGCCAGCCAAGACCTGCAAAAGCTGGTCACCAACGGGCTGGTCGAGGCCGGGCTGACCTATGCCTCTGCGGCGGCCTTTTCCACGCCCCGTCGCCTGACGCTGACGGTTGAGGGGGTGCTGGCCAACTCGCCCACCACCCGCGAAGAGCGCAAAGGCCCCAAGGCCGATGCTCCTGAAAAGGCTATCGAAGGGTTCTTGCGCGGTGCGGGTCTAACCCGTGATCAAGTGCAGGAACGTGAGACACTCAAAGGCAATGTGCTGTTTGCGGTGATCGAAAAACCCGGTCGCCCGGCGGCTGAGATCATCGCCGACGTGCTCGAAACCACGGTGCGCAATTTCCCTTGGCCCAAGTCGATGCGATGGGGCAGCGGCGCGCTGAAATGGGTGCGCCCGTTGCAGTCGATCCTGTGCATCCTGACCGATGAAGCCGGGCACGCGGTTGTCCCGCTCGACATCGACGGGATCACTTCGGGCGACACCACCCACGGCCACCGCTTCATGGCCCCTGCGCAGATGTCGGTCACATCCTTTACGGACTACGAGGCGAAACTGGCCCGCGCCCGTGTGGTGCTGGACCCCGCCGCGCGCGCCGAAACCATCTGGAATGACGCCACAAACATGGCCTTCGCCAACGGGTTTGAGGTGGTCGAGGATGCAGGGCTGCTGGCAGAAGTGGCCGGACTGGTCGAATGGCCCGTGGTGCTGATGGGCAAAATCGGCAGCGATTTCCTCGACCTGCCGCCCGAGGTTCTGCAAACCTCGATGAAGGAACATCAAAAGTTCTTCTCGGTCCGCAACCCCAAGACAGGTCAGATCGAACGGTTCATAACCGTCGCCAACCGCGAAACCGCCGACAACGGCGCGACGATCCTCGCGGGCAATGAAAAGGTGCTGAGCGCGCGGCTGGCGGATGCGAAATTCTTCTGGGAAAATGACCTGCGCGTGGCCAAGGACGACATGAGCGTCTGGACGCAAGCGCTTGAGAACGTGACGTTCCACAACAAGCTGGGGAGCCAGGCGGATCGGATCGAGCGCATCGCGGCCCTTGCCCGCGAACTCGCGCCCATGGTTGGGGCAGACCCCGATATGGCCAAAGAGGCCGCGCGGCTGGCCAAAGCCGATTTGAGTTCGGAAATGGTCTATGAATTCCCGGAACTTCAAGGGCTTATGGGGCGGTATTACATTGCGGAGGCGGGCAAGGACGACGCAATCGCCGCCGCCGCGCAGGAACACTACTCGCCACTTGGCCCATCCGACGATGTGCCCACCGCGCCCGTCTCTATTGCTGTGGCGCTTGCGGATAAGCTGGACACGCTGACCGGGTTCTGGGCGATTGACGAGAAACCGACAGGCAGCAAGGACCCCTTTGCGCTGAGACGTGCGGCGTTGGGAGCCATTCGGCTGGTGCTGGATAATGACTTGCCCCTTCCACTGGATAAAGCCTTCACGAACGCCTTGTCTGTCGTGTTAAAAATAGAGGAGTGGCGCGGGGCCGCTGCACGGGAAGAGGGCGACGCCGCCAAGCATTACGCGCATCAAGTCGAAGTCGCGGAGAAGGTCATCGCGGATGTGAGGCCTAACCTCCTCGCCTTCTTCCACGACCGCCTCAAAGTCTACCTGCGCGACCAAGGCATCCGCCACGACATCATCGACGCCTGCATCGCGATGCCGAACAACGACGACCTCACCCTCCTCGTCAAACGGGCCAAAGCCCTCTCCGAAACCCTCAAGACCGACGACGGCGAAAACCTCATCCAGGGGTTCAAACGGGCGAACAACATCCTGAGTCAGGCCGAAGAGGCCGACGGGGTCGAATATTCCTACGGTGCCGATCCCAAATTCGCCGAGGACCCGGCAGAGACCGCGCTGTTCACAGCACTGGATCAGGCCGAGGTCAAAATCACCCCGGCGATGGCCGCACAGGACTTCACCACCGCCATGTCTGCGATGGCTGCCCTGCGCACCCCCATCGACGCCTTTTTCGACGCGGTGCAGATCAATACCAACAACCAGACCGTCCGGCGCAACCGTCTTAACCTGCTCAGCCGCATTCGCACGCTCTGCCTGTCGGTCGCGGACCTTGCGAAACTGGACGGTTGATCCTCCTTCATCTTGCCAAATAAACTCCGGGGGGAGGCCGCAAGGCCGGGGGGCAGCGCCCCCGAAACGCAGCGGCAAACCCCTTGTAACACGAGCCTGAAACTCTATGCTGCACAGCCGAAAGGTATGGTGCCGCAGTGCAGAATAATCCGAACACCACGCTGGTCACGCCGACCGCTCCCATCGCGACCGCGACCCATGGGGGGCGGGCGAAATGTCTGCAACGGCTTGCGCGGCTCGACTTGCCGGTACCGCCCACGGTCGCACTGTCCTTTGACGCGGTACAAAGCATCGCCAGCGGCCACCTGCCTGACATCGACGCCATTCTGCGCCAATTTCCGCAGGACGCATTGCTGTGCGTGCGCCCATCTTCGGAAGATCCCGATTGGGGTGGACCATCGGCAATCCTGAATATCGGGATGAATGACACGCGCCACGCGGTGCTGTGCGAGAGTTTGGGCACTGATCCGGCATCGGCCCTGTTCACGCGCTTTGTGCAAAGCTTTGCGGTTCACGTGGATCGGCTGGACCCCGACATGTTCGACGACATTGCAGGCGAAGGCCCCCAGGCGTTGAAACAGGCGCTGAGCGCCTATGAAAGCGAGACCGAAACGCCCTTTCCCACCACCCGCGCCGAACAACTGGCCAGCGTGCTGAAATCCATGGCACGGGCGTGGGACGGCACGTCGGCCCGGCTGTTGCGGCAGGCCAAGGGCGCGCCTGCCGATGCGGGACTGGGCCTCGTGATCCAACAGATGGCCTTTGGCATCGGGCAGGGCGAAAGCGGGTCGGGGGTACTGCAACTCGTGTCCTCCAAGACCGGCAAGCCGCAAATCACCGGCCGATATCTGCGCCAAAGCCAGGGGCGCGATGCGCTGCTTGGCGATGCGAGCCTTTACATCACGCGCGATGATCGCGGCCCCTCGCTCGAAGAGCTGGTGCCGGACTGTTTTGCGCAATTGGTCGACGATGCCCGCCTGATGCGCGCCAAATTGCGCGAAGAGATGCAGGTCGAATTCACCATCGAAAATGGGCAGTTGCACATTCTGGACGGGGTCCGCGTGGCCCGTTCGTCGCGCGCCACGGTCAGGATTGCAGTGCAACTGGCCCGTGACGGGATCATCCCGCGTCAGGACGCCCTGATGCGCGTGGAGCCGCATGCCTTGAACGAATTGTTGCACCGTCAGGTCGATCGTCACGCCAAACGCGATGTGCTGGGCACGGGCATCGCCGCCAGCCCCGGTGCTGCTACGGGGCGTCTGGTCTTTACCGCAGAAGACGCGCAAGCCAGCGCCTCGCGCGGAGAGGATTGCATCCTTGTGCGCCGCGAAACCTCGCCCGAGGATATACGGGGCATGCATGCAGCCAAGGCGGTCATCACCGAACGCGGCGGCATCACCAGCCACGCCGCGGTGATCGGGCGCGGCATAGGACTGCCATGCGTGGTGGGGATCAGCAACATCCGCTTTCAGACCCGCAAAAATGAATTGTTGACCCAGGATGGGCGGGTCGTGCGCGCGGGCGATATTGTGACGGTCGATGGGACAAACGGCACCATCCTGCTCGGCGCACCCGCCATGCAGGAAGCCGCACTTGATGACGCGTTTCAGGACCTGATGGACTGGGCCGACGCAGAACGCGATATCGGCATCCGCGCCAATGCGGACACGCCCGCAGATGCCCAGACCGCGCGCAATTTCGCGGCCCAAGGGATTGGGCTGTGCCGCACCGAACACATGTTCTTTGAGGCCGGGCGGCTGACCGTCATGCGCGAGATGATCTTTGCCGAAACCAGCGATGATCGGCGCGCCGTACTTGAGCGGCTCTTGCCGATGCAGCGCACCGACTTTGTGCAACTGTTCAATATCATGCAGGGCCAGCCGGTCTGCATCCGCCTGTTTGACCCGCCCTTGCACGAATTCCTGCCCGTCGACCGGGCCGGGCAGGGCGAACTTGCCGCCGCCCTTGATCTGCCCTTGTCGGACGTGACCCGCCGGATTGAGGCGATGATGGAATATAACCCGATGCTGGGCCTGCGCGGTGTCCGGCTTGGGGTGACGGTGCCCGAAATCTATGAAATGCAGGCCCGCGCGATCTTTCAGGCCACGGTCTTTGCCAGCCAGGATGGCACTCCGGTCGAACCCGAGATTATGATCCCGCTTGTCAGTGCCAAACGCGAGGTCGAGTTGGTGCGCAGTCGGGTCGATGCGATCGCGGCAGCGGTGGCGGCGGAAACCGGGGTGGATTTCACTTATCGGCTTGGTGTGATGGTGGAAACGCCGCGTGCTGCGCTGCGAGCGGGTGACATTGCCGAACATGCCAGCTTTCTCAGCTTTGGGACCAACGACCTGACCCAGATGACCTATGGGTTGTCGCGCGACGATGCGGGTCGTTTCATGTCCGACTATGTGCGTCAGGAGGTCTTTGTGGAGGACCCGTTCCACACGCTCGATATCGACGGGGTGGGGGAGTTGTTGCAGCTTGGATCGGCGCGGGGCCGCAATGCGCGCCCCGACATCACCCTGTCGCTTTGCGGCGAACATGGGGGGAATCCCGAATCAATCGCGTTCTGTCGCAGCGCGGGCTTTGACTATGTCTCATGCTCTCCCTTTCGCGTTCCGGTGGCACGTTTGGCCGCGGCCCAGCTCGCTATCGCTGACAAGATCGGGTAGGAGCGGGCAATACTTCCGCAGTATTTCGCAGAACCTACTATATCCTGACACGCCGCGCATGGCGGGTATGTGCCGATAAGTGTGAGCAAAACTGGACGTTTACCTGAATTCTCTCTAGACGGCCCCGCATTGAATAAGCCTTGGGGGTTTTCACATGCGTTCTTTGATCACGGTCGTTTTGGCCGCAACTTTGATGTCTGCCACAATTGTATCGGCGGCGGACGAGGCACCCAATGCGGCCACGACCGAAGCCCTGCGAAAGGCCGAGGCACGGGGACTGAGCACGGTGCCTGCACAACGCTGGAGCGGTCTGCTGAGCGCGCCTGAAGGTGCTGAAACATCCGGTGTCGAGTTTGCCCGCCACTGGCTGGATGCCCAACCCAAAGCAAGCGGCGATGCGCATTGGCGCTGCCTGGCGGAGGCGCTTTATTTTGAGGCGCGCGGCGAGACGGTCAAAGGGCAGTTCGCAGTGGCTGAGGTGATTATGAACCGCGTGAAAAGCACCCGTTTTCCCGGCAGTGTCTGCGGTGTGATCAATCAGGGGACCGGGCGCAAGTATCAGTGCCAGTTCACCTATACCTGCGATGGCAATTCCGAGGCGATCAACGAACCCCGCGCCTGGGACCGGGTCGCCAAGGTTGCCCGCGCGATGCTGGATGGCCGCGCCCCTGCGCTGACGAATGGTGCCACGCATTATCACACCACGGCGGTGAACCCGCGTTGGGCCCGCGTCTATACCAGGACCGCGGCCATTGGTGTGCATCTGTTTTACCGCCACACCTACCGGACTGCCTCGAACTAGGGCGATCTGACGCTTTCGGATCAAGGGGCGGCGTCTTTGCCCCTGTTGCCCGGATCATGCGGGCGTTACAACGCGGATGCTGATCCCTGTTGCAAAGGCCACATCTCATGGCGTCCGAAATCCGTCTTGCCTTCTCCCACCCCTCCGAGCGGTCCGAGGCGACCGCCACGGATGCGCCGCTGGACCGTATTTCGGTGCGCGACCACACGGTCGACGTCGAGATTGGGGCCTTTCAGGCGGAACGCGGGGTCACGCAGCGCATTTCCTTCAATGTCGTGGTCGAGGTCCGCCCGCTGACCGGCCCCATCGACGATGATGTGGACCGCATCCTCAGCTATGATAAAGTGACCGAGGCCATTGCCTATGAGTTGGCGGATGAGCGGTTGAACCTGCTGGAAACCGTGGCCGAGCGGGTCGCAGATCGCATTCTGCTGGAACCTCAGGCCGTGCGCGCCTTTGTGCGTGTGGAAAAACTGGATCGCGGCCCCGGTGCGCTTGGCGTCGAGATCGTGCGCAGCCGTGATCATGTGAAACCCGCCGAGGCGCTGATCGAAGAGGTGATGCATCCCGAGCTGGTGTATCTGTCCAATGCGGCCATCGCATCGCCCTTTCTGAAGGGCTGGATTGACCAGCTTGAGGCCTTGGGCCGCCCCTTGATTTGCTGCGTGGGGCCTGCGGATGTCGCGGCACCTCAGGCCAGTCACCCGCTGGCCCAACGCCGCATTGACCTGCTGGCAATTGAACAAAACGCATGGGTGCTGGCGGGGTGCGACGCGCGTTGCAAGGTGGTGGACACCCGCACCGAACTCGACTGGGCGATGCGCAACGGGCAGATTTGCGTCTGGGCCCCGTCCAAGATTGTGCTCGATGCTGTGGATGGCCCGTCGGCCAAGGGGGCGGATGCCGTCGCGCTTGCCTCGTGGTTTGCCGCCACCTTCGATGCGCGCGAGATGCTGGTAATTGGCGAAGATGGGCCCACCGACGCGCCCGTTGCGTTGCGCTCGGTGCCAGTGACCCAAGCCGAGTTATAAGCGATGCGCTATGTGCGCCCGTTGATGCAGGTTGGCCCGACCCGGCCAGACGGGGCTATCCGTTGCGGTTGGTGCTGGTTCACCCACGCTGAAATCCTGTCGCGCGATACGGAGTCGCATGTGGTTGCCGTATCAGATCTGTCTGATGAGGAAGCCGCGCGGTTCGCAGGCCCGTGGGAGGCCCCGCAGATCATGGGTATCCTCAACACCACCCCCGACAGCTTTTCGGATGGGGGCGTACATGACACGCTGCAAGCGGCGGTTGCCCATGGCCAGTCGCTGATTGCCGCCGGGGCGGACATCCTTGATATCGGCGGCGAATCCACGCGCCCCGGCGCGGCAGAGGTGCCTGTGGAAGATGAGATCGCCCGCACCGCGCCCGTCATCGTCGCGTTGCGCAGCGCCGGGGTGCGCACGCCAATTTCGATTGACACGCGCAAAGCCAAGGTCGCCGAGGCAGCACTGGAGGCGGGTGCGGACATCGTCAACGACGTATCGGGCTTCACCTTTGATGCAGACCTTGCATCGCTATGTGCGCAGCGGAATGCGCCGGTCTGCGTGATGCACGCTCAGGGCGATCCGCAGACGATGCAGACCGACCCGATATACGACAACGTCCTGTTGGACGTCTACGACTACCTCGCGCAGCGGATCGCAATCCTTGTGGCCCAAGGTATCCCGCGCGCGCATATCACCGCAGATCCCGGCATCGGCTTTGGCAAGACGCTGGATCACAATCTGACCCTGCTCAGCCGGATCAGCCTGTTTCACGGGCTTGGGGTGCCGATCCTGCTTGGAGCCTCGCGCAAGCGGTTCATCGGCACGCTTGGGAACGTGCCCGAGGCGAAGGATCGCGGCCCCGGATCCGTCGGGGTGGCGCTGGCGGCCATCGCGCAAGGGGTGCAGATCATCCGGGCGCATGATGTGGCCGATCACGTACAGGCCATTGCGCTATGGCGCGCCTCTGTGGCACATCCCTCCGCATGAGCAAGTTATTTGGTACCGATGGCGTGCGCGGCACGGCCAACATCTCTCCGATGACCGCTGAAATGGCCCTGCGCATTGGCGCGGCCGTGGGGCGCTATTTCCGCCGCGACGGGGACAGCGTCCACCGGGTCGTGATCGGCAAGGACACGCGCCTTTCGGGGTATATGTTTGAAAACGCGCTGACGGCGGGCCTGACGAGCATGGGCATGAACGTGCTGTTGCTGGGGCCGGTGCCGACCCCTGCGGTCGGACTGCTTACGCGCTCGATGCGCGCCGATCTGGGCGTGATGATTTCGGCCAGCCATAATCACGCCCATGACAACGGGATCAAGTTCTTTGGCCCCGATGGGTTCAAGCTCAGCGATGCGGTCGAGGCCGAGATCGAAGCGCTGGTGGTCGATGGGGTCGATGCGGTGCCTGCGGGCGAGATCGGGCGCGCCAAGCGGATTGACGACGGGCGGTTCCGCTATGTGGAGCGGGTGAAATCCTCGTTCCCACGCCAGTTGCGCCTTGATGGGCTTAAAGTGGTCGTGGACTGCGCCAACGGGGCCGCGCACCGCGTCGCACCGGAAGCGCTGTGGGAGCTTGGGGCTACCGTGATCCCGGTGGGTACGGCACCAAACGGGCACAATATCAACGATGGATGCGGATCAACGGCCCCCCAGACCGCTGCCGAGGCGGTCGTGGCACATGGCGCGGATGTGGGCATTTGCCTTGATGGTGATGCGGATCGCGTGATCTTGCTGGATGAAAAGGGCGGCATCGGTAACGGGGATCAGTTCATGGGGCTGATGGCCGCACGGTGGGCGGCCGAGGGGCGGCTGAAAGGCAACGCGCTTGTGGCCACCGTCATGTCCAACCTCGGGCTTGAGCGGTTCTTGCAAGGGCACGGCGTCGGGCTGGAACGTACTGGGGTCGGGGATCGCTATGTGGTCGAACGGATGCGCAGCGGTGGCTTCAACCTTGGGGGCGAACAGTCCGGGCACATCGTGATGACCGATTATGCCACCACTGGCGACGGGCTGATGGCGGGCCTTCAATTCCTGAGTGAGTTGATCGAGACCGGCAAGAAGGCTAGCGAAGTGCTGCATGTCTTTGACCCGGTGCCGCAACTGCTCAAGAACGTGCGCTTTGCCGCCGGGCAGACCCCGCTTGAGGCAGGCAGCGTGAAGGTCGCGATCGCGGATGCCGAGGCGCAGTTGCAGGGCAATGGTCGCCTGCTGATCCGCAAATCGGGCACCGAGCCGTTGATCCGGGTGATGGCCGAAAGCGAGGACGAGGCGGTGCTGAATGCCAGCGTCGATCAGATCGTGGCCGCGGTCGAAGAGGCGGTCGCGAGCTAACCCGCCCGCCCGAACAAGCGCCGTAGCGCCCCATACTGGCTCAAGCCCACCCCGATCAGGATCAGTGCCATCGCGCTGAGCAGGCTTGGCGGGAGCGGTTCGTTCAACAACCACGCCCCCAGCAACACAGACCACAGCGGCACTTGATAATTGGTGATCGACATGAACACCGGACCGGCACTGCGGATGACGAGCACGCGCAGCATGTTGGCCGCCGCTGTCGGGATCAGGCCCAAACAGGCAATGACCACAAGGGTTTGGGTGTCGGGCAGGGATGGCCAGCCTTCGATAATCAGGGCCAGTGGTACGGTGATGCACGCTGCGATCAAAAGCAGCACGGTGGACAACCCGATAGGGTCCACCGCAGGCAGGCGGCGCATCAGGATCGAACTGATCCCGTAACAGCACGCCGCTGACACACAGGCCAACCGGCCCGCGGTCTCCAATGCCTGCCCGGAACTCTCAAACGCCTGCCCGCCGATCAGGATACACACACCCACAAAGCCGATGACAAAGCCAAAGGTCCGCCGCCATGTCATCCGCTCGCCCGGCACCAGAAAATGGGCCAGCGGCAGGACGATCAACGCGACCGAGGCCATGGACACGCCCGCAAAACCGCCCGTCGTGTATTGCTGACCCCAAGCCAGCAGCATGAAGGGGATCGCGGTGCTGAACCCCCCGATTGCGGCAAGGGCAATGCGCGCATCGCGGGGCGGCGGAGCGGCGAACAGGCGGAAACCCAACGCGCCCCAGATCGCGACCATCAGAACGGCAGCAAAGCCGATACGCCCCGCCGCCAGCCAGAACGGGGTGATGCCGCGCAAGGCGATTTCGGTGACAAGGAAGGTTGCGCCCCAGGTCAATCCAAGGGTCGCAACCATCAGCCAACTGCGCCACGTGATGTTGGGGCTATCGGTCATGCAGCGCCTTGCTGTCGGCGGGGGCCTCGTCCCGCTCAAGCATGCCGTAGTCGCGGATCACACCGGCCACCCGCAGGCGGTAATTGTCAAAATGGATGTCGCGGCCCGCGCCTTGGGCATCGCGGTGTTCGGGCAGCTTGCGCCAGTGTTCAAGGGCGGCTTCGTCCTCCCAAAAAGACAGGGACAGCAGCTTGCCCGGCTCCATCAGGCTCTCGTAGCGTTCAACCGAGATGAAGCCGGGGATATCCGCCAGATGCGCTTTCAGGTCAGCGGCACGGGCCAGATAGGGGGCGCGGTGCCCTTCTTTGGGCCAGGCTTCGAAGATGACGGCAATCATGGGGCGGGTCCTTCTTGTTCTGAGCCTGAGGGAGCGTATTTGCGGATCGGTGGCCAGTTGTCCATACAGTTCGGACGCGCGCACACATGGATTCTGTGCTTGCACTTCAGTAGGTAGGACGCCCAAAGAGCGCTTAAAGAGGGTGTCAGTCCGATGAATGATGATGGCTACTTTGATGACGCTGTAGCGGCGCGTTATGATGACATCCACGGCGGCACGGACCCGGCGGTGATTGCCCAAACGGTGGGCTGCCTTTTGACGCTTGCCGAGGGTGGGGACATTTTGGAATTCGCGGTTGGCACCGGACGGATCGCGCTGTCTTTGATCGACGGCGGGGCTAGTGTCAAAGGCATCGAACTGTCAAAGCCCATGTTGGAAAAGCTGCGGGAAAAAGAAACCCGCGCACCCATGGATGTCGCCATTGGTGACATGACATCCACGCGTGTCGAAGGCGCGTTTTCGCTGGTTTTTCTCGTGTTCAACACATTGGACAATGTGACGACGCAAGCCGGACAGGTTGCATGTTTTGAAAACGCGGCGCGCCATCTGGTATCTGGCGGGCGGTTTGTTGTCGAAACTCAGGTGCCGCCCGTGCAAAAAATCCCGTTTGGTGAATTCCGGCATGCGTTTGCAAGCAGTGATCAACATTTTGGCGTGGACGAGATCGATATTGCCGACCAGACCTACACATCGAACCATGTCTGGATGGCGCATGGTCAGCATACCCACCTGTCCATTCCGTTTCGGTACGCATGGCCATCCGAGCTGGACCTGATGGCGCAGATCGCCGGTTTAGCGCTGGAACATCGGTGGTCTGACTGGGACCGGGCGCCGTTCGACCGGATGAGCACCAAGCATATATCCGTGTGGCGTAAACCCTAGGGACACGGCCGGTAGGGCTGCAAAAAAAACGGAGCGCTGCAAGAGCGCTCCGTTGATCGGGTTGTGTTTGATCAGTTCTTGGCCTTGTCGACCATTTTGCCAGCCGAAATCCAAGGCATCATGCCACGCAGGGTTTCGCCTGTGGCTTCGATCTGGTGTTCGTCGTTGATGCGACGGGTGCCTTTGAAGAATGGTTGGCCGACAGCATTTTCCGCCATGAAATCGCGCACGAACTTGCCGGTCTGGATGTCGGTCAGGATCGCTTTCATCCGCGCCTTGGTCTCATCATAGGGCAACACGCGCGGGCCGGAGACGTATTCGCCATATTCCGCCGTGTTCGAGATCGAATAGTTCATGTTGGCGATGCCGCCCTCATAGATCAGATCGACAATCAGCTTCACCTCATGCAGGCACTCGAAATAGGCCATCTCGGGGGCATAACCTGCCTCGACCAACGTCTCGAAACCCATGCGGATCAGCTCAACCAGACCGCCGCACAGTACGGCCTGTTCGCCGAACAGATCGGTTTCGCATTCTTCGCGGAAGTTCGTTTCGATGATGCCCGAGCGCCCGCCACCGATGGCCGAGCAATAGGACAGACCGATTTCGAGCGCGCGACCGGATGCGTCCTTGTCCACGGCCACAAGGCAGGGCACGCCGCCGCCTTTGACATATTCACCGCGCACCGTGTGGCCGGGGCCTTTGGGGGCCATCATCACGACGTCGATGCCCTCTTTGGGTTCGATCAGGCCGAAGTGGACGTTCAGACCGTGGGCGAACGCAATGGCCGCGCCTTCGCGGATGTTGTCGTGCACGTATTTCTTGTAGGTTTCGGCCTGTAGCTCATCGGGCATGGTGAACATGATCAGGTCGGCCCAGGCTGCCGCTTCGGCGATGCCCATGGTCTTGAGACCTTCGCCTTCGGCCTTGGCGATGGACGCCGAGCCTTCGCGCAGGGCGACAACCACATTCTTTGCGCCGCTGTCGCGCAGATTCAGCGCGTGGGCGTGGCCTTGGGAGCCATAGCCAAGAATGGCCACGTTCATGTCTTTGATCAGGTTAATGTCGCAATCGCGGTCGTAATATACGCGCATGATGATGTCCTCTGGTTGATGTCTGGGGGCGTTATACGCAGCTGTTGTCCGCTCTGCACGGTTGCTTTTCGAGTATTTTGGAGCAATGAGGGATTGATCATTCATTGTTCTCCAAATATGCAAAAAAATCATGCTTGATGATATAGACAGACGTATCCTGCGGCAGTGGCAAGCTGATCCAAGTCTGGCCCCGGCGGAACTGGCCGAGCGCGCGCGCGTCAGTGTGGGCCAGTTGGGTCGCCGCCAGGTCCGCTTGCGCGAAGCAGGCGTTGTGCATGGCGTGCAGGCACGCATCGACTGGGCCGCTTTGGGCTATGCAGTCGAGGTGTCATTGCGGGTGACCCTGGACAAGACCCAAGCGCGCGCCTTTGACGACTTTATTGCCGCGGCCCGGGATGTCCCGGAAGTGATCGAAATCCAGACCTTTCTGGGCCGTGTCGATGTGCGCCTGTCGGTGATTGCCCGCGATATGGCACATTATCAGCACCTTTATCGCAGCCGCATCCTTACTCTGCCCCATATCGCCGACATCGAGGCGCTGATGCATGTGGCACGTATCAAAAGCGATGAGGCGATGCCGTTATGAGCGATCTGGACGCCACTGATTTTGCGATCCTTGCCCTGCTGGCGGAGGACGCGACCCAAGGGGCGGGGGCGATTGGGCGGGCCTGCGGGTTGTCGCAGCCCTCGGCATGGCGGCGTATAAAGCGGTTGCGGCAAAGTGGTGCGATTGCAGGGCAACGGCTGGTTCTGGATGCGGCCAAGCTGGGCTTTGGCGTCACCGTCTTTCTGGGGGTGAAACTGGCCAAAAAGGGGCGCGTCAGCCTTGAGGATTTCGAACGCGCGGTCAGTGCCATTCCCGAGGTGCAGACGGTCGAACACGTGCTGGGCCTTTATGACTATCGCCTGCGGGTCGTGGCGCGCGATCTGCCCGATTTTGAGCGGGTCTTGCGCCGCCGTATTATGACCTTACCTGGCGCGGGTGAGGTCGAGGCCAATGTTTTGCTCAGCGAAGAGCGTCGCCCCGGACCGCTGGCATGACGACGGGTCTGAGCCCGCGCGAACAGGTCTGGGTGGCGATGTCGCAGATGTTCCTCGATTCCGACCTCGCCAATATGCTGGACGCCCCGGCGCGCGTGCTTGCCGCGTCACCATTCGATCTGGAAGACCTCGACCGCATCCTGTTGCACGAGGTCTATCCGGTGTGCGGCTGGAACCTTTACGCGCCGGCAGGCAACTGGACCGGCTTTGATGTGGCGGACCTTGTCGCCAGGATCTCGGCACAAAAGGCAGGTCGCACCCCGCTGCTGTGGCTGTGGATGCCTGTACGCCGTCGCAACATGCGTGCGATGTTGCCCCAATGGCCTGAAATGCGGCGGCGGGTGGCGGCATTGCGCGACCCGGATTGTATGCCGAAGTAGGCTTTGCCGAGAACTGCGCGGGGCTGTATGAATGTCCAACTGATGAAAGGACATCCCATGGCCGCATTGCTTGACACCGTTGACCCGTCGGGCCTCGAAGAATTCTCGGTGGTCTTCACCGACCGCTCGCTCAACCATATGAGTGCAGCGTTTCAGGGCGTGATGAATGATATCTCGTCCATGCTCAAGGATGTCTACAAGGCGGATGCGGTGGTGATCATCCCCGGCGGTGGCACCTTCGGGATGGAGGCGGTGGCCCGCCAGTTCGGGCGCGGGGCCGAGGTGCTGGTGGTGCGCAATGGCTGGTTTTCCTACCGCTGGAGCCAGATTTTCGAGGCTGGCGATCTGACGGCGAACACCACGGTGCTGAAGGCGCGCCAGACCGGCAATGCCAGCCCGTCCCCCTTTGCGCCCGCGCCCATCGACGAGGTGGTCGAGGCGATCCGCACCCGGAAACCCGATGTGGTCTTTGCCCCGCATGTGGAAACGAGCGCCGGTGTGATCCTGCCCGATAACTACATCACAGCCATGGCCAATGCCGCGCATGAGGTTGGTGCGCTGATGGTGCTCGACTGCATTGCGTCGGGCTGTGCTTGGGTCGACATGCGCGCCCTTGGCGTCGACGTGCTGATCTCTGCCCCGCAAAAGGGGTGGAGCGCGTCGCCCTGCGCGGGCCTTGTGATGCTGTCAGAGCGCGCCGTGGCGCGGATGGAGGATACCACGTCTGACAGTTTCGCCATCGACCTCAAGAAATGGCATCAGATCATGGGCGCATACGAGGGCGGCGGGCATGCCTATCATGCGACCATGCCCACGGATGCGCTGCGCGATTTCCGCGATACCATGTTGGAAACGAAGGAATACGGCTTTGAGCGTCTCAAGGACGCGCAATGGGCGCTCGGGAATGCGGTGCGCGCGCTTTTTGCCGAGAAAGGTGTGACATCCGTGGCTGCTGACGGGTTCGGTGCGCCGGGCGTGGTGGTGAATTATACCTCTGATCCAGCGATGCAGACCGGTAAACCCTTTGCGGCCCATGGCATGCAGATCGCCGCTGGTGTGCCCCTGCAATGCGATGAGCCTGCCGATTTCCGCACCTTCCGCATCGGGCTGTTTGGCCTTGATAAGCTTTATGATGTTGAGGGCACCGTGGCCCGCCTCAAACGGGTCGTTGATCAGGTGCTTTGAGCGGTTGCCCCGCTGCGGGTTCCAAGCCCCAATTGCATCAGCGTCTTGCGCACTGGTGCGACCTGATGGAGCGCATTCAGCCCAAATGCGCGCGCGTCACGGGCCAGCGGTGATTTCGCCTGACTGGCCCGGTTGAGCAGGTCGATCCCCGCCACACGCATCCGAATGTCGCTGAAACGGGCCTTGTGATAGGCGTCGAGCATCTGCACGTCGCCCAGACCCTCGGGGCGGGCGATGGCGAGGTCGAGCAGGGTGGCGGTGTCGGCAAGGCTCATGTTCAGCCCCTGTGCGCCGATGGGGGGCACCACATGTGCGGCCTCGGCGATCAGAGCCAGCCGCGTCGCACTCAGCCGCTCGGCCCGCTGGCTGATGATCGGCCAGATGGTGCGTTTTGAGGCCAGAGTCAGCGGGCCAAGCACATGGCAACTGCGTGTCGTCATCTCGGCCTCGAAATTGGCGACATCCATGTCGAACCGTGCCTGCGCGTGCCGCCCGTGATCCATCCACACCACCGCCGAAGACGGCATACCCTCATGGTCGGGCAGGGGCACAAGCGTGAACGGCCCCCCGGTCTTATGCACTTCGGTCGAGACGTTCTCGTGCGGGATCGGGTGGGTCACTGCAAAGGCCAGCGCCTTCTGGCCATAGCGTTTGGTCACGACCTCGATGCCCGCCGCCTGCCGCATCGGTGATCGACGCCCATCGGCGGCAATGACAAGACGGACCCGCGCGCGGGTGCCGTCGCTCAGCCCCACACGGGCCTCGGTGGTGCGGCCCAGAAAGCTGCGTGTGCCGGTGCCGGGACGGAAATCGACGTTCGGCAGCGAATCCAGACGCGCGACCATCTCGCGGCGCAAGCGCCAGTTGGGCAAGTTCCACCCGAACGGCAGGTCCGACACGTCCGAAGCGCGAAACGCCTTGATCTCGCGCGCGGCACCATCGGCCCCTCCGGCATCCACGATCTGCATGACCTCAAGCGGTGCGCCGTGGGGCGCAAGCGCCTCCCACAGACCGGCGCGTTCGAGCATGTCGCGGGCAGGTTGCAGCATGGCGGTGGTGCGCATATCGGCCCCCTCGGCCTCGCGCGTTGTGATCGGCGGGGCGGGATCGACACAGATGACGTCAAACCCGGCCGTGCCAAAGGCGGCTGCGGCCGTCAGCCCCGCGATGCCGCCGCCGGAAATCAGAATGTCACAGGATGTCAGGTCTGCCATGATGTGCCTCCGTTTGATCTATAGGTAAGCCATGCGCCGGGCGGGCCAAGGCGGCATCCTGTCCTACCCCGCAAGTCCCGCCAGAAAGGTGGACAGATCGTCGGTGTGGTGGTGAATATGCGCGCCCTCGACCGGAGCGTCGGCCACGTGAACGGTTTTCATGCCCATGGCGTGGGGCACGGCCAGATTGCGCGGCTCATCCTCGAACATGGCTCCGATGCGCGGGTCGAGCCCGTCGCGCGCAAACACACGATCAAAGGCCCCGTGATCGGGCTTGGGATGAAAGTCGGCATGTTCCACGCCATAGACCGCATCAAACAGCCTCGACAGCCCGCGCGCGGCCAGCACACGCTCGGCATAGGGGGCGCAGCCATTGGTATAGACGATGCGGCGTCCGGGCAGGGCGCGGATGCGGGCGGCCAGTGTCGGATCCGGGTCGAGATGATCCAGCGAAATGTCGTGCACATCCGTCAGGTAAGGGCCGGGATCAACGTCATGTTCGCGCATCAGGCCGGCCAGTGTCGTGCCGTGATCCAGCCAATACTGACGGCGCAGATGATCGGCGCGCGCTCGATCCACCCCCAATGCCTCCATCACATAGGCGGTCATCCTGACCTCAATCTGGTCAAACAGACGGGCGGCGGGCGGATAAAGCGTGTTGTCCAGATCAAAGACCCACGCGCGGACATGTGTGAAATCAGAGGCAGGCATAGGGGCTGCATAGGTGGGGTATCAGCGACACGCAAGCCCGTGGAGGGTTGCGTGCGGTGATGGCTGCGCCCTACTGTGATGTAATTCAACGACTTGCGAGGCCCCCATGGCTGCACTGCGTTCCCATAACACCGATGCCTATTCGATGATCCTTGAGGCGATTGACATCGGCACCTATCGCCCCGGCGACCGACTTGTCGAAAGCGAGTTGGCCGAGCGGTTCGGGGTGTCGCGCACCCCTGTGCGCGAGGCATTGCAGCGGCTTGAGACCCAATCGCTGTTGTCGCGGGACGGGCGCAGCCTGATTGTAGCGTCGCTCGATCACAACCAGATGTCCGAGCTATATGTGGTGCGTCGCGAGTTGGAGGGGTTGGCCGCCTCGCTTGCCGCGCAGCACGCCACGATGGAAGAGGTGCGCATCCTGCGGCAGATGGTGGACGAGGACAACGCGCTGATCAATGATCCGGCTGCACTTGCCCGCGCAAACCGCCGGTTTCACAAGCAAATTCATCTCGCTTCGCACAACCGCTATCTGGTGCAGCAGCTTGACCTTGTGCACCGCACCATGGCGTTGATGGCAACCACATCCCTGTCCGCTGCGGGACGTACCGAGATTGCGCAAGGCGAACACGACATGATCGTGTCCGCAATTGAAAGCAAGGATGATGTGGCGGCGGGGCGCGCGCTGCGCGATCACATCTCGGTTGCGTTCATGACCCGGCTGAAACAGGACGCGGACGCGCGCAAAGAAGAAGGCTGATGACAAACGCTAACCATGCTGCGTCTTGTCCCAGTAAAACGGGTCCAGCATCATTTCATAAAGCGCCTTGTAGCAGGCCAGTGTCCCGAGCGTGAAATAGATCGGCAGTGCCAGCGCCCAAGGGATCAGGTGGCGATGTTCATGGCCCGAGACGGCCAGCATCCCGATCACCACGCTAAGCACTTCGGTGAACAGGAACAATGCCGCCAGCGGCCAGATGATGGACGCGCCCAAAGTGGTTACTGTCGGGTGAGGCAACCCGAAGGTGGTCAGCCAAAAGCTCCACAGCACCGGAAGAGCCGCAAATTGTGACACGGTGGCCAGCAGCATCGCCTGAATGCCCATGAACCGCTTGAACCCCAAATCGCGGCACAGCTGTACAGGGTGGCGCATGTGCACGAAATAGGTGATCAAAAACCCTTTGAGCCAGCGCGAGCGTTGCTTGACCCAGGGCCATGCGCGGCAGTTGGCCTCTTCGTAAGTGACGGTGGAGATCAGTTCGGTGGTATAGCCCTGGCGGGCCAACCGGATGCCCAGATCCGCATCTTCGGTGACGTTATGGGCGTCCCACCCGCCAAGGTCCTCAAGGATTTGGCGGCGGAAAAACAGGGTGGTGCCGCCAAGGGGCAGGACCAGTCCCAACCGTTCTACCCCCGGCAGGATCAGCCGCCACCAGGCTGCGTATTCCACCGTGAAACAGCGCGCGAGCCAGTTCTGGCGGGCGTTGTAGTAATCAAGGATGCCCTGCACAACTGCGACCTTTGGGCCCGCCTGTTCGAAATGGGCCACGACCTTGTCCAGCTGATCAGGTTCGGGCGCGTCCTCTGCATCCCAAACGCCAATGATGTCGCCGCGACAGAAATCGAGCGCATAGTTCAGCGCGCGTGGCTTGGTTGTGATTTCGCCATCATCGGGGACCTCGATCACATGCATCCATGTGGGCAAGTCGGTGCGCGCAAGGGTGGCGCGGGTGACGGCGTCCTTGGCTTCCAGCACCAGGATCACGTCCAGCAACGCCTTGGGGTAGGTGATCCGGGCCAGCCGTTTGATCAGGGCTTCGGCAATCCGTTCCTCTTTGAACAGGGGGACCATCACCGACACCCGCGGTTTTCGCGCCATGGAAACGGCGCGCAGCGGTTCCACCTTTGAGGGCGTGCGCAGCGTGATCTGGGCGATCAGCGCGCAGGTCTTGAGGGCGGTCGTCATAATCAGGGTCAACACGCCCCAGCCCACCAACACGGTCACAATCCATGCCGGGGCAAAGATCAGGCCCAACAGGGTCATCGCCGCCACCCCGAGCAGCCAGACCCGGCCTGTCACCGTGCTGAGCGACCAATTGCGGCAACTGAGGTCATCGGCCACTTTGGTCACAGCCCGCTGCGCCAGAAGCGGGCCAAAAAAGAGAGCTGGTGGCCTGGATGATCTGATCATCATCGGCAATGACCGGCAACACATTCCGGGCGGCCTTGCCCATATCGGCGCGCAAGGCGTCAAGTTGGTCGGGGCGGCTGGTGGCGACCAGCAATGTGGTGCCGATCCAGCGCCAAGGAACAATGCGGTGGCGCTGGCACAGATCAGCACTCAGCGCAGCAGCCATGAGGGGCGAGGGGGGATCAAGGTCGAGGTCGACACGTTCGGCATCATATTGCAGTGCGATGGCCAGCAACACATCATCACGCGCCACATAGCCCTGGGCGACCAGAATTTCGCCAAGCGGCGCGTCGATGCTGCGCTGCATCGCCAGCGCCTCAAGCAGGTGCGCCTGACTGATCAGGCCCGCGTTGACCAGTTGACGCCCGACCGGGGTGGTCGCACGGTCACGGCGTGACACCGGGCGCGGTGCGGACAATCGTAATTGTGGATCGCTCATGCTGTGCTCTGATCCCAAGGGTCAGATCACAGTGGCCTCGCGTGGTTAATGAAGGGTTAAACCATTCAGAACACGGACAACTTTCAACTTATGCGTGCGGCCATGGCCTCTGCAAACCTCTCAAAGAGGTAATAGCTGTCTTGCGGGCCGGGGCTGGCCTCGGGGTGGTACTGGACCGAATAGACCGGCTTGCCCGACACCCGGATACCGCAATTGGACCCGTCAAACAGCGATGTGTGCGTCTCGACCACGCCGTCAGGCAGGGTCTGGGCGTCGACCGCAAAGCCATGATTCATCGATGTGATTTCGACCTTGCCGGTCTCAAGGTCTTTTACGGGGTGGTTGGCCCCATGGTGACCGTGGTTCATCTTTATTGTTTTGGCCCCAAGCGCGAGGGCCAGCATCTGATGGCCCAGGCAAATGCCGAACACGGGGATATCCTGTTTCAGCACATCCTTGATCATCGGCACGGCATAAGTCCCGGTCGCCGCCGGATCGCCGGGGCCGTTTGACAGGAAGACACCGTCGGGGGCGTGGGCCATCACCTCGTCCGCTGTGGCGGTGGCTGGCAGCACTGTAACATCACAACCTGCCGAGGCGAGGCAGCGCAGGATGTTGCGTTTGGCCCCGTAGTCAATGGCGACGACCTTGTATTTGGGGTCGTTTTGAGGCGCGTAGCCTTCGGGCCAGGCCCACCGCATTTCGTTCCAGCGATAGGATTGCGCGCAGGTGACATCGCGGGCAAGGTCTGCGCCCTCAAGGCCCACAAAATCGCGGGCGGCGGCCAGCATGGCATCAATGTCAAAGACGCCATCGGGATTGTGGGCCAGCGCGATATGCGGCGCACCCGCTTGCCGGATGGCGCGGGTCAGACGCCGCGTGTCCACGCCGCCCATCGCAATGCGCCCGCGCGCGGCCAGCCAGGCCGACAGCCCCTCGACCGCGCGCCAGTTGGACGGGTCGGTCGGCATCCATTTCACGATCATGCCCGAGGCGACGGGATCGCCCGTTTCATCGTCTTCGGGGGTCACACCGGTGTTGCCGATATGGGGGAAGGTGAAGGTGACGACCTGTCCGGCATAGGACGGGTCGGTCATAATCTCCTGATAGCCGGTCATGGCGGTGTTGAAGCACAGCTCGGCTACGGTCTGGCCCGTGGCCCCAAACCCTTGTCCATAAAAGATTGTGCCGTCCGCAAGAACGAGGCAGGCGGTCGGTTTGGAGGGGGCGGGGGCGTTCATGGGCAGACCTTTGGCGGCAGGAAAGGGCAGGGTGATCAGCGGCAAACTTGGCGGAAACTAATGTGCGTGGCACGTGGGGTCAAGCTGGATTGGAAATTTGTATATGCAATGATTTCAATGTGTTAGAGGATTTGCTGGCCCTTGCCTCGTGCCGTATGATCCCATATGGTCGCGCGCTCAACACGTGCCCATGGGGATGGACAACACATATGGATTTACGCACCAGAATTTCTGCGGCCTTGAAACAGGCGATGAAAGACAAAGCGGCTGAGCGGTTGTCGACCTTGCGGTTGGTGAATGCCGCGATCAAGGACAAGGATATCGACGCGCGCGCCGCCGGTCAGGATGAGGGCGTGGGTGAGGCCGAAGTGCTTGCGATTCTTGGGAAAATGTCCAAGCAGCGGGTCGAGAGTGCACGCACCTACGAAGAGGGTGGTCGTCTGGATCTTGCCGAACGCGAACTTGCCGAGATCAAGGTGATCGAGGAATTCCTGCCCCAGCAACTTGATGAAGCGGCCGCCGCCAAGGCGGTGGATGTTGCCATCGCGGAGGTCGGGGCCGATAGCATTCGCGATATGGGCAAGGTCATGGGGCTGCTCAAGGCGAAATATACCGGACAGATGGATTTCGGCGCGGTTGGTTCGGTTGTCAAAGAGCGGCTGTGCAATTGATCTGATGTTGGGCGCACGACGCGTGCGCCTTACGGGCATGACGTCGAGGGTTTGTGTAAGGCGCACGTGTCGTGCGCCTTGTTTCAGTGTCGCAAAGCTCTGGTCAGATCATCATAGAGTGCGATCCGTTCCTCCTCGCTGAGGAAGGCCCCGATCTCGACTTCGCGTCCTTTGCCCTTGAGCGTCACGTAATGCGGGATCGGTCCCTGATCGTCATATTTGGTCACTTGGGTCCAATAGCGGTTGCAGTCCCATTCCTGCACCCCGCCGTCCGGATCGGTGCGGCACAGGTGCGTTTGGTCCTTGTCCAGTGTCAACACTTCGATGATCTGGCGGGATTTGCGATTGCGCCGCAGCGCAAAGTAGATCCCCCACACCGCCAGCATCAGGAACGGCAGCAGCCCCCACAGAACCACACTGCCAAGCAGCGGAAGGGCGGGGATCAGGATCAGCGTGAAGGTTGTCAGCACCACCGCCACCAGCCCCTGTTGGGGCAGGGAGTTGTGTGGCCACAGTTGCATTTCCTGCGTGGGCGCGTCTGGGGCGGATGTCCAACGATACGGCATGTCCCTTTTTATACGCGGCTGGTTTCGGGTGTCTAAGGGCAGGTTGTCGCGGGGCCGCCGCCCGTCCGGCGCGGACGGCGGTCGTCTGGATTTAAAGGTCGGTGTAGGCTGACCCGCTGATCTGATCGCGCTGTCCGGTGCCGGATGCCAGATCCTCGCGGTAGAGTTTCAAGAGCCCGCGCGTGCCCTCGGGCATGCCCGCGATCTGTTGCAGCGTGCGGCTGCCGCCGGCTTCAGCCCTGAGATAGGACGTGGTCAGCAGGTGTTGCTGAAAGGATGTCAGCTTGCCCGTTTCCTCATAGCCCATATAGCGCTGGTAGTCAGAGACCGCGCGGCGTGTGGTCGGGCCGACCCGTCCATCCACTGTGCCTGCGTCAAACCCGAAGTAGTTCAGCGAAGACTGGATATCGCGTCCGGTCTGGGTGGCCGGGATACTGGGGCGGTATGTTTTCTTGGGCGTGTATGTGCGCGGCTGCGCGCTGTAGCTGCGTGCCGCATGGGTTTGCGGGGTGACCGCCCGGGTGCGCACGCGTTGTTGCTGTTGCTGTACACGTTTCTTGCGCACTTCGTTCTGGATGATGGCCCCACCGATGCCACCGAGGATGGCCCCGGCGATGAAATCCTTGCGGTCTGCGCTGGCTTGTGTGGCTGGGACAAGGGCGAGAGATGCCGCAAGAGCGGCAGATGTGACGATGTTGAGACGCATGTCATGCTCCGTATTTGGTCTGTTGTCCTGCGGGATGCGGGTCACGGTGTTCGGGCAGCGCGCTCCACTGGCAGCAGTGTCAAAGGCATATGAGGTGAGCCGGCATGTGGGGAAGAGTGGTCGCTGCACATCGGCAGGGGTGCGCGGCCAGCTGCTTGTTTGTGCAGGTCTCTGCGCGGTGATCTGCTGGAAAGCTGGCCTTGATATTGCATAACAACCGCGCTCTGACGTGCGATTATTGTTGGTGATCCGGGTGCGAACGGTGCTTGGTGTGCTGCCCTCGCACCTGTGGCCGGACTGAAGCGAGGAGGGGGCTCTGCCCCCGGCCTCCGGCCTCCCCCGCGGTATTTCTGGTCAAAAGAAGAGCCGGGATCTGTGTCTGGTCGTGGTGCACCTCGAAAGGGCGGTGCATGTGAAAAGGGCCCCGATCGATATCGGAGCCCTTTGTGGCGTTTGATTTGGAGGACCGCTAGTGCGCGCGGTTGTGGTCCCAGTCTTCCTGCTTGGGCAGGATCTCGAACGTGTGTTCGGGGGGCGGGCTGGGCAGTGTCCATTCCAGCGTGTCTGCATATTCGTTCCACGGGTTCGCCTCGGGAGCTTTGGCCCCGCGCAGCAGCGACCATGCGATCACCCCAAAGAAGAACAGGAACGACGCAAAGCTGAGGAATGCACCCCAGGACGACCACTGGTTCCAGTAGGCGAACGCCTCGGGGTAGTCGATATAGCGGCGCGGCATCCCCTGGCGGCCCAGGAAGTGTTGCGGGAAGAACGTCAGGTTTGCCCCGATGAACATCGCCCAGAAGTGCAGCTTGCCTGCCCATTCGGGATACATGCGTCCGGTCATCTTGGGGAAGTAGAAGTAGACCCCCGCAAAGATCGCGAACACGGCCCCAAGTGACATCACATAGTGGAAGTGTGCCACAACGTAGTAGGTGTCGTGATAGTACCGATCAACGGCGGCCTGCGACAGAACGATGCCCGTGACCCCGCCCAAGGTGAACAGGAACAGGAAGCCAAACGCCCAGAGCATCGGTGTTTTCAACTCGACCGAGCCGCCCCACATGGTCGCGATCCAGCTGAAGACCTTGACCCCTGTGGGCACCGCGATAACCATCGTGGCCAGCATGAAATAGGCCTGCTGGTTCAGTGACATCCCGACCGTGTACATGTGGTGCGCCCACACGACAAAACCGAGCACACCGATGGCAATCAATGCCCAGACCATGGGCAGATACCCGAAGATCGGCTTGCGCGAGAAGGTCGCGATGACATGGCTGATGATCCCGAACCCGGGCAGGATGATGATGTAAACCTCCGGGTGGCCGAAGAACCACAGGATGTGCTGGTAGAGCACCGGGTCGCCCCCGCCTGCGGGATCAAAGAAGGTGAAGCCGAAATTCCGGTCCATCAGCAGCATGGTGATCGCGCCCGCCAGAACCGGCAGGGACAGCAGGATCAGCCAGCTTGTCACAAAGATCGACCACGAGAACAGCGGCACCTTGAACAGGGTCATGCCGGGGGCCCGCATGTTCAGGAATGTGGTGATCATGTTGATCGCGCCAAGAATGGACGACGCGCCCGAGACGTGGACCGCGAAGATTGCCAGATCCATCGACATGCCCTGCTCGGATGTCGACAGCGGCGGGTACAGAACCCAGCCCACGCCCGACCCAAGCTGGCCATTGCCACCCGGTGCCAGCACCGAACAGATTGCCAGTGTGGTACCCGCAACATAAAGCCAGAAGGACAGGTTGTTCATCCGCGGGAACGCCATATCCGGCGCGCCGATCTGCAAGGGCATGAAATAGTTGCCAAAACCGCCGAACAGCGCGGGAATCACCACGAAGAACATCATCAGGATGCCGTGGCCGGTGATCAGCACGTTCCAGAGGTGCCCGTTGGGGGTACAATATTCGTCCGATGCAATGAACCGCGCGCCTTCGGCACACATGTATTGCACGCCGGGGTCCATCAGCTCGAGGCGCATGTAGACGGTGAAGGCCACCGAAACAAAGCCGACGAAGGCCGATACGATCAGGTACAAGATCCCGATATCTTTGTGGTTTGTGGACATGAACCAGCGGGTAAAGAAACCGCGCTCGTCTTCGTGATCGTGCCCGTGAATGGCTGCGTCTGCCATGCGGTGCCTCCTGGCTTGGAATTATTGTGATGCGCGGGGTTCCCGTCCGCGCATGGATTCTTGAATTGTTCTAGAGATTTGCACAGTCCGCATCAATGGAAGATCGCGCATCGGGCCGAGATGAATTGTCGCGTGTGAATGATCCTGCACAAACGCCCCCGCGCGACGGGGCGCGGATGCAGGGTTGGGCACATGTTCAAATCCGCGCCCGACTGCGCGGGTTGTCGCCAAATCAGCCACGATGACCTCAAAATGCCGCAGTTTTGTAACGATTCTGGCACGATCCATTCATTGTTAAACCCCATTCAGGGGCCATTCCCACCCACAAGGGCGCAGCACGCGCCATGGCAAGGGCACTGACAGATGGCAACGAACGACAACACCAATCCGGGCACCCAAGGGGACCAGGTCATTTCGGGCACGACCGGGGCGGATACGCTCACCGGGGCCCTGGGCAGTGATACCCTGACCGGAGGCAGCGGCAATGACGTGCTGCGCGGCGATGGTCCGGTTGAGGGCGCATGGCATTTTGAGATCTTCGATCTTGATTTCGGCGCAACTGCGGGGCAGGCATTTGATATCGAGACCGGGGTGCGCACGGGGTCAGGTTATGTCACCGATTTTAACGAAGGCGGGCTGGCCAATACAATTCGGGGCACCACCGGGAACCCCGGGGACTTCGGTATTATCTATACAAGCACGCTCAACACCATCGCAGGTGGCACGTATCGTCTTGATACGCGGTCGGATGACGGCTCGACCATCCAGATTTTCGATTCCTCGGGGAATGCGCTGCAATTTGCAAACCAGACGGGCGGCACCCTCGACTATCTGAACAACGACTTTCACCAGGCAGCGACAACCCGGTTCGGGGATGTCCAGCTTGATCCGAACGAAACCTACACGATCCAGATCAGATATTGGGAAAATGCCGGTCAGGACGTACTGTCGGCGCGCATCAGCGGGCCAGACACCGGGAACGTGCCCGAGGACCTGCTGACCTCGGACATGATCGGGATGCCGCCGGGGCCGGAGTATTCGGTCACAGGCACCCCTGCCGGGGTCGAAGGCAATGACGTGATCACGGGCGGGGCGGGTGATGACACGATCCTCGGGGACGGGGGCGATGACAGCCTGTTCGGCGGGGCGGACAATGACAGTGTCGATGGCGGCAGCGGCGACGATCTGGTTGATGGCGACGACGGCAACGACACGCTGATCGGGGGCACCGGCACAGACACCCTGGTGGGGGATGCAGGCACCGACAGCCTGTCAGGGGGCAGCGGGAACGACCAGCTTTCTGGCGGGGCCGACAATGACACGCTTTCGGGGGATCAGGGCGCGGACAACCTGCTCGGCGAGGGGGGCGATGATGTCCTGATCGGCGATGCGGGCCCTGTGACAACCACAATCTATTCGGATGATTTCGAAGGCGGCACGTCTGGGTGGTCCAACAGCAACACCGAAACCGATCCCGCCCTTGGCACGTCGCTTGGACGCTTTGGTTCGCCCGATGGCACGGTTGCAACGCAACGCAGCTTTGATCTGGGCAGCGACGCCGATCAGGCCCAGATCAGCTTTGACGCGCTTTTGCTCGACAGTTGGGACGGCGAAGATTTCATAATCACGCTCAACGGCAACGAGGTGCGCTTCAGCCATCTGTCGGGGGACACCGGCGCGCCCGCAAGTCAAAGTGTGGTCGGAGCGGACGGGGCCACCTATACCTTCGACTTCACCAACACCGCCACGGGTGAGTTGGGCTATAACTCTTCGGCGACGAGTGGTCTGTCGTCTTCGGTCGATACGATTATGAACGTCGTGATCACCATCGACAATCCGCCCGACACGCTGGACCTGGGCCTTGGCAGCACGCTGAACTCCAGCATCGCCAACGAAAGCTTCGCGCTCGACAATTTTGAGGTCACCCGGATCGATGCCGCCAATGACACGCTGACGGGCGGGGCAGGGGATGACACGCTCACCGGCGGGGTGGGAGACGATATCTTTGTCTACAATACCGGTGACGGCAATGATGTCATAACCGACTTCAACACGGGCAATTCGGGCGCAATTGACGACGGGGACCAGACCAATAACGATTTCATCGACCTCAGCGCCTATTATACCCATATCCACGAATTGCGCGCCGACCTCGCCGATGACGGGCTGCTGAACCAGTCGACCGGCGATTTTTCGGACAACACCTCGCTCGGGGGCGGGTCGATCGCGTTCAGCGGGGTGAGTGCGGCGAACCTGACCGAAGACAACACCAACGTGGCCTGCTTTACCACTGGCACTCTGATCGAAACGACCGAAGGGCCTGTGGCGGTCGAGGACCTGCGTCGGGGCATGCGTCTTGTGACCTATGATAACGGGAATCGGCCCGTCCGGGCGATCTTGCGCCGGATGGTGGATGGTTCAGGCGATCTGGCCCCGGTGCGAATCGCGGCTCATACGCTTGATAACACGCGCGATTTGCTTGTCTCTCCGGCGCACCGGATGCTGATTTCTGACTGGCGGGCGCAAATGCTGTTCGGTGCGGACGAGGTACTGGTCAGTGCGGCCAATCTGGTGCGCGGCGATCTGATCTACCGCATGCCGATGCCGACGGTGACCTATTTCCATATCCTGATGGACCGTCACGAGGTGATCTATGCCGAAGGGGCCGCTACCGAAAGTTTCCATTTGACGCGCGAAGCGGTGGAGGCGGCGCAGTATGACGACAGCGATGAAGGCACCGTGGCGCGAGAGATCGCGCGGATCTTTCCTGAACTTCTGATATGTGCCAGCCGCAGCGTGCGCCCCGTGATGAAGGGATACGAGGCCCGCGCCCTTGCCGGGATGCTGGGCTAGGCGTTTGACACCGGCGCAGGGCCACTGTCCGGGAGATCAGGTTCAAACACACCATCAAAGCTTTTGCGCAAGGCCACATCCACATCGTCCATGCTGACCGGCAGGCCCAGATCAACCAGACTGGTCACGCCGTGATCCGCGATCCCGCAGGGGACAATGCCGTCAAAGTGGGACAGGTCCGGTTCCACGTTGATCGACAGCCCGTGAAAGCTGATCCATTTGCGCAGGCGAATGCCGATGGCGGCGATCTTGTCCTCTGCGATCTGGCCCGCCGCATCGCGCGGCTTTTCCGGGCGCTGCACCCAGACACCCACACGGCCCTCGCGGATTTCGCCCGTCACATTGAAGGTGGCAAGGGTCGCAATCACCCACGCCTCAAGGTCCTGCACAAAAGCGCGCACATCGCGGCCCCGCGCGCCGACATCCAGCAGCGTATAGGCGACGCGCTGTCCGGGGCCGTGATAGGTATGTTGCCCACCCCGGCGCGTCTGGTGGACCGCAAAGCGATCAGGGTCGGTCAGATCGGCGGGCTTGGCAGAGGTGCCTGCGGTATAAAGGGGCGGGTGTTCGACCAGCCAGATACATTCCTCGGCCTGCCCTTGCGCGATGGCGGTGGCACGCGCTTCCATCCACGCCTCGGCCTCGCGGTAGTCGGTCAGACCGGGGGTGGTGATCCAGTCGACCATCGCCTCAGGCGGCCTCTTCCTGCGCGACTTTTTGCAGGATCTGGGCGTAGGTGTCGGCACCTTGTGCGCCTGTGACCAGATATTTGCCGCCAAACACCATCGAAGGGACGCCTGATATGCCGCGCGACGTCCAGAACGCCTGCTTTTCGCGCACGCTGTCGACCAGCGCGCCACTGGCCAGCATCTCGGCGGCGGCTGTGCGGTCCAGCCCCACAGTCTCGCCCATATCCAGCAGCACATCGGGATCCGACACATCGCGGCCTCGTGTGAAATAGGCCTCAAACAGGGCCAGCTTCAGCGGATGCTGCACCCCCTGGGCCAGCGCAAAGTCCAGCATCTGATGCGCCGCAAAGCTGTTGACGATGCGGGTGTCTTCGGAAAATGCAAAGGTAATGCCCAAGTCTTTGCCCAAATCCTGCAAATGTGCTCGGGTTTGGGCGGATTGAGCAGGGGTCGAGCCATATTTCTCGGTGATATGTTCGGTCAGGTTCTGGCCTTCGGGTGGCATTTGGGGGTTCAGCTCAAACGGATGCCACCGCACCCGCGCGCCCATGCCGGTGGCCCCCAGGGCCTGTTCCAACTGACGGTATCCGACGATGCACCACGGGCACATGACGTCTGATACGATATCGACCTCTATGACAGGGCCGTCGGGGTGAGGGGTGTTCGGATCGCTCATTTGGGGCGCTTTCGATGGGGACAGGGCTGCCACCTACATCACGTGCACAGGCCCAAATATCAAGCGCAGGGCGGGTCGGTTTATAAAGGTATGGAATTAAAGGTATGGAATTAGTGACTTTTAGAATCTGGCAATGCTGATACACTGCTCGCGTATTCCTGGAGGGTAAGTTATGTTCGCAAAGTCAATTGCAGCTTCAATTATAGCGGTGTCGGTCGCGATTGTTCCGGCCACACGCGTGTCCGCAGATGCAGGCGACTTTGTCGCCGGGGCCATTATTGGCGGGATCGTCGGCCATGCGGCCACGCGCCAGAACCAGCGCAAGAAAGCGACCACCACACGTCGTACATATAGCAAGAAAACGTACAAACCGCGCCTGCCGTCCACGCAGGAAGGGCGCGAAATCCAGGCCTCGCTGAACTATTTCGGGTTCAACGCAGGTACAGTTGATGGCCAATTGGGGGGCAAGTCGCGCAATGCGATTTCATCCTATCAGGCCTATCTCGGCTATCCGATCACCGGCCAGCTCAGCCCGTTTGAACAAAACCTGCTGATCAGTTCATATAACCGCGCCCAGGCGGGTGGCTATGCGGTCAATCAGCAGATTGCATCGAACCCTGAAGGCACGCGCGGCCTTCTTAAAACCTACCGTGCCGAATTGGCCGGGCAGACGGCAGCCCCCGTGGCCCCGACAACAATCGTGGTCGCGCCACAACCTGCGGCCCCTGCGGTCGGCACGACAACCACCACAACGGTCGTCGCCGCCACGCCTGAGGCCACCGCGCCCGAGACGCCTTCGTTTGCCGCCGGTCTGCCGACATTCCTTGACACAGGCGCGTCCAAATCGCTGGCCTCGCATTGCAATACCGTGTCGTTGCTGACCAATACCAATGGCGGTTTCACCACATTGGGCGGCATGACGGACCCCAATGTTGCTTTGAACGAGCAGTTCTGCCTTGCGCGGACCTATGCGATTTCAGCGAGTGAAGAGCTGGTCTCCAAGGTCCAAGGCTTTACGCCTGACCAGATCGCCGTCCAGTGCAAACAGTTCGGCCCCGCGATGCAGCCCCATATCGCAGCGCTTCCACTCAAGCCTCAAGCCGAAGTGGTGCAGGATGTGGCCGGGTTCATCCTGACCACTGGCATGTCACCGGCCCAGTTGAAAGGCACCGCAAGCATCTGCATGGGTGTGGGCTATCGCACCGATGACATGGATGTGGCCCTCGGGTCGGCTCTGATGTTGTATGCGATGGGCGATCATGTCTATGGCGAGTTGATGGGGCACCACCTTGCTCAGGGCTTTGGCACACCGCAGCGTGTGGATGCGGCCCGCGTCTGGTACGCCGAAGGTCTGAATGCTGTCGACAAGGGTGCGCCAGCCGTCTTTGCCCCCGGCCAGCCCGAGCGGGTCGAGTTGCTGCGCCAGGCATCTTTGCGCCTTGGCACCTCCAATTCGGAAGTGTTCAACCCGGTGCAGCCACTGGTGCAGCCCGCCGCATTGCCCAGCTTTGGTGTGGTCAGCGAGTAACACCGTTCACACGCTGCAAGTTCAGGAACCGGGGCCCATGTGCGGCCCCGGTTTTTCTTTGCGGTTTCGCTCTTGGCAAGGGCTGCGTTCACGGTTAGAGACAGCGCACCAAGTCAAGGCGTGCGGCCGTGGCGGAATTGGTAGACGCGCAGCGTTGAGGTCGCTGTGAGGTAACACTCGTGCGAGTTCGAGTCTCGCCGGCCGCACCATATCTTATCGCCTATTGCCAACGGTCTTCTTCTGAGCCTGTGACCCGACAGCCCGCCTTGCGTGGTGCATCAGCCTCGACTGGTCATAGCTTCAAGTTGCGCGGGCGCGCTATCGCGCTATGGTTTGATGTCGACAGACTTGGGAAAGCACCAACAGACATGAGCGAGCCGGTCACCTCTGCCAGCCCCCCAAAAGACGCGGCCCTGTGGTGGCGCGCCATCAGCCATGTGTTCCGGTTGATGGACGAAAAGAACCTCGGGTTGATCGCAGCCGGGGTGGCGTTTTATGCGATCCTCGCCATCTTTCCCGGACTTGCCGCCACCATTGCACTGTGGGGGATTGTGGGAGATCCGGCACTTGCCCTTGTGCAGCTCGAAGAGTTTCAGGCCGTGATCCCGAGCGATGTCTATCGCCTGCTTGCCGGGCAGTTGGGCAAACTGGCGACAGCGGACGGGTTGACGCTTGGGTGGGCCTCGTTGTTGTCCTTCGGTTTTGCGCTTTGGTCGGCGCGGGCGGGGGTGGCGGCACTCATGCGCGGGCTGAACGCGATCTATGAGGCCCCCAATCGCACAGGTCTGGCCCATTACATCCGGGCGCTGATGCTGACGGGTAGCTTGATTGGTGTGTTGTTGATGGCCATGGCCTGCATTGTTGTCATTCCAGTGATCCTCGCGTTCTTTCCGCTCGGGCCATGGGCCGAATTTGGCATCGACGTGGTGCGGTGGGTGCTTGGGGTCGGGGTGTTGCTGATCGGCTTTGCCATCATCTATCGGCTGGGGCCTAACCTGACGGGGCAGCGGCCCAAGCTGATTTCGCCCGGCGCGATGTTTGCGTCCGTCGGGTGGCTGGCTGCATCGGTGGGGTTCTCGATCTATCTGCGCAATTTCGGGACCTATAACGAGGTCTACGGCTCGATCGGGGCGGTGATCGTAATGTTGATGTGGCTGTTTATCAGCGCCTATCTGGTGCTGCTTGGGGGGGCGCTGAACGCGGAACTCGCCCGCGCGCGTCGGGCCAAGCTGGCTATCCCAGAACCATCAGCCACAGCCACGCCGTGATCACTGACGCCCCCGTCGCGACCAGTACGGAGGAGGCGGCCACCCGGCGCGCGCGCCCATACATGTTGGCAAAGATATAGCCGTTGACCCCCGGGGCCATGGCGGCTGTCAGCACACCCGGATTGAAGACCTCGCGCGGGACGGACAGCGTCGTACCCAATGTCCAAGTGATCGCGGGGTGGATCAGCAAGGACACGGCACAGATCATCAAGATCACCCGTGCATCCCCTTCGGGTCTGTATTGGATCAACACGCCGCCAAGCGCAAACAGGGCGGTGGGCAAGGCTGCCCGGATCACCAGATCAAGCCCGTCTGTCAGCACACCGGGCAGCGTGATCCCGGAGAGGTTCACCACGAACCCTGCCGCAATGGCCAGCACCAGCACGTTGCGGAACATTGCCCGCGCCACGCTGCGCACCATGACCAATGGGGATTGCCCGCGATTGCGCGTGATCTCCATCGCGGTGATGCCAAGCCCGTAGCAAAACGGCGAGTGGAAGGCGATGATCGAATAGGCCCCCGCAAGCGCCTCCGGCCCATAGGCCCGTTCGTTGATCGCAAGGCCCAACAGGACCGAGTTGGAAAAGAGGCAGCAAAAGCCGATGGCCACGCAATCCTCCCAATCCCGCTTGAAAATGATCCGCGCGCCAAGCAGGCCAATGAAAAACCCCGCCGTCGCCCCGACGTAGAAGCTGAACAGCAGGCCGGGGTTCAGGCTGACGGACAGATCAAGGTTGGCGATGGCGGAAAACAGCAGGCACGGAATGGCGAAGTGCTGCGAGAACTTCATCAGCGCATCGACCCCGGAGGTCGGGAAAAATCCGCGCCAGACCGCGACATAGCCGAACCCGATCACCAGAAACACAGGAAGGATGACGTCGAGGAGGGCTTGCATGATCGGGCCTTGGGGTGCGCTGAAGCCGCGGGAGCCTCCGGCGGGAGTTTTGTGGGAACAATGAAAGGCTAGGGGGTGCGGGCTACGAGTGTCATCCCATCATAGGCAGGTTCGATATGGGCAGGCGTTTCGGCCATGACGGTGTCATAGTCGAGATCGTTGTGCATGTTGGTCAGGATCGCCTGCCTGGGTTTTGCCCGCTCGATCCAGTCTAGAGTGTTGGCCAGATGGCTGTGGGTCGGGTGCGGATCGCGCCGCAAGGCGTCCACGATCCAGCAGTCGAGATTGGTCAGATGCGCCCAGGCCGCGTCGGGAATTTCGGAGACATCCGGCAGATAGGCCACATCCCCGACCCGAAACCCGAGTGCGTCGATGCCGCCATGGGCTACTTCGAACGGGGTGAGGGTGATTGGCCCGCCGGGTCCGTTGATTACCACGTCCCCGTCGATGGTGTTGAGGTCGAGGATGGGGGGATAGGGCGACCCGGCGGGCTGCACGAACACATATCCAAACCGCGCGATCAGGTCGTTTTGGGTGTACCCATCCGCCCAGACCTGAAGCCGGGTGCGCATGTTGAACACGATCATGCGCAGATCATCAATGCCGTGCACATGGTCCGCATGGGAGTGGGTGTAGATCACCCCGTCGAGCCGCCCGGTGCCTGTGGACAGCAACTGATTGCGCAAATCCGGTGATGTGTCGATCAGCACCGTTGTGGTGCCATCTGCCCCTGTGCGCTCGATCAGAAGCGAGCAGCGTTGTCGCCGGTTCCTGGGATTGTCCGGATCACACGCCCCCCAATGCCCGCCCAGACGAGGCACCCCGCCGGAGGACCCGCATCCCAGGATTGTGAAGGTGGTCGTCACAGTCATGGTTGTACTGTGTCGGTCCGCGCCCTGGAGAACAAGCGGTTGAAGTTCTTTTGCGTTTGGGCTGCAAAGTCCGGGTAGGGCATCCCGAACGTCTCGGCTGCTTTTTGGGCGGTATGTGCGGTGTAGGCCGGTTCGTTGCGTTTGCCCCGGTGCGGGGGCGGGGCCAGGTAGGGGGCGTCGGTTTCGACCAATATCCGCTCGATCGGGGCGCTGGCGAAGATGTCGCGCAACTCCTGCGATTTGGGGAAGGCGGTGATGCCGGACATGGACAGGTAAAACCCGAGGTCTAGGGCGGCATGAGCCAGTTCTTTGGACGAGGAAAAGCAGTGCATGACGCAGGTATAGGCACCGTTCCTGTATTCTTCGGTCAGGATTTGGGCCATGTCCTCATCCGCCGCGCGGGCGTGGATGATCAGCGGCAAACCCGTCTCGCGTGCGGCGGTAATGTGGGTGCGCAGGGATGCCTTTTGGATATCCGCGCTCTCTGAGGTGTAGTGATAGTCAAGGCCCGTTTCGCCGATGCCGACGAATTTGGGATGCTCGGCCAGCGCGATCAGCTCGTCCGTGGTGGCAAGGGGTTCATCGGCTGCACTCATCGGGTGGGTGCCTGCGGCGTAGAACACGGGCGCGTGGGCTTCGGCGATGGCGCGCACCTGTGGTTCGAGCCGCAGTTTGGTGCAGATGGTGACCATGCGGGTGACGCCTGCGGTGGCTGCGTTCGCGATGATCTGGTCCAACTGCCCCTCAAAGTCCGGGAAGTCGAGGTGGCAGTGGCTGTCGGTGATCTCTGGGGTCATCGTGGGGGGGCCGTCGCTGAAAGTTTGAACAGGGTATCAAGGACGAGGGCAGGCGGGTCAAGGTTCACCGCCCGCCCATGGCGCGCGCGCGCCAGTGCGGTTTGCGCGGTGTCCGCCCAGGCCCGCGCGTGGCCCTGACTGGCACACAGACGCGCAAAGATGGCCGCTTCATTGCGTGCCGCCTCGACCGTTGGCGGGTGCCCGGCCCCCGTGCGCGCCAATCGGCTGAGAGCCACGTCGATGAGGGTGTACAGCAGATCCAGTTTGACCTCGGCACCCCGCGCGCCTGCGGCCTCGGCCAAGGCCAGTGCGCGGGCACGGTCAAGGTTTGGCATGGTGTCCAGCAGGGCGACGACTTCGGTATAGGTCTTGAGCCCATCGAGCAGGGACAACCGCATGGCCTCGCCGACGGATCCTGCGCTGAGTTCGGCCAGCGCGGCCCCATCCGGGCCGGGATCAACGCCGGCGTTGGCCATGGCGGTGCCCATTTGCGCCGCATCAAGTGGCCCGAGCCGCAAGGTGCGGCAGCGTGATCGGATGGTGGGCAGCAACCGGCTGGGTTGGTGGCAGATCAGCAGCAGGGTGGTGCGCGCCGGCGGCTCTTCGAGCATTTTGAGCAGGGCGTTGGCGGCGTTCACGTTCATGTCGTCTGCGGCGTCGATGATCACCACACGCCGCCCGCCATCGGTGGCGGAGAGTTGGAAGAACCCCGACAGGGCGCGGATGTCGTCGATGGTGATCTGATCGCGCAGCCGCTTGGTCTTTTCGTTTTCGGTGCGGTGCACGGATTTCAGCCCCGGTTCGGCGTTGGCTGTGATGCGTCGCGCGATCGGGTGGTCCGGCGAGACGTCGAGGACGGTCGGGAACGGTGCCCCGAACATGTCGTCAGGGTCCGGGTCCGGTGTGGCAAGAAGGAAGCGCGCGATGCGCCATGCCAGTGTCGCCTTGCCCACTCCGCGCGGGCCGGTGATCAGCCACGCGTGGTGCAGCCGCCCGGTGGTGAAGGCATCCAGAAACGCCGCCTCGGCCTTGTCCTGCCCGATCAGCTGCGTGGTATCGCGGGGGTGCGGTGCGCCGGGGACGCGTGTGGGGTCGGGGGTCTCGTCAGCCATGTCTCGCATCTATCAGAGAGCCGGGGGGAAAGGGTAGGGGCATTGACCGGGCCGGGCGCGGTCAACCCGAGCCGTGATCTGAAGGGCGCTTGCGCGACGCTATTTTTTTGGGCTGCGCCCGCCCGCCAAAGGCGGGGATCTTTTTTGTTCAGGGGGCTCCGCCCCCATCGCTGGCGCGATTCCCCCGCGGTATTTGGGGTCAAAAGAAGTTCAGGGGTTCAGATAGGCCTGCACTGTGTTGCGTACCTGTTCGGCCACACTATTCATGCTGGCCGCGCCATCGATAATCCGGTAGCGGGGTGCGAATTCTTCTGCCAGTGCAAGGAAGCCTGCACGCATTTTTGTTTGCAGATCGGTGCCGAAATCCTCAAACCGTTCCTCGTGGCCTTGCCGCCCCTTGGCGCGGGACAACCCTTGGCCGGGGTCCATGTCGATCAGGATCGTCAGGTCAGGTTCGCGCCCGATCATCAGATCGTGGAGTGCGTCGACCTTGCCGCGCAAATCGCCCCGGCTGAGCCCCTGATACATCCGTGTGCTGTCCGCAAAGCGGTCGCAGATCACGATCCTGCCCTCTGCCAGTGCGGGGTTGATTACCCGTTCCAGATGGTCGCGCCGCGCGGCTGTGAACAACAGCAATTCGGTTTCCGCAGACCATCGGTCCGGGTCCCCTTGCAGCACAAGCGCGCGGATTTCTTCGGCCCCCGCGCTGCCGCCGGGTTCGCGCGTCAGGATCACCTCGTGCCCGGCGGCGCGCAGATCATCGGCCAGCATCCGGGCTTGGGTGGACTTGCCTGACCCGTCGATTCCTTCAAAGCTGATAAAGTGGCCCTTTGCGCTCACGCGCCATCCTCGGACGGGGCCCGCGTGTTCCACTGGTCAATCAACGACAAGGCTGCGGTCGAGATTTTGGCAAGGAACCCGCCATGGGCGATGTCCGTTTCGGCCACCAGTGGAAAGCGCTGTTCAGGCAGTCCTTCGGGCTGGATGACCAGTTCGGCCAAGGTCGTTCCCGCCGTGATCGGGGCCTGCACCGGCCCGGTATAGACCACTTCGGCCGAGACGGTCTTGCCCGCAAGCACAGGCAGCAACACGGTGATATCTTCGGATGACACCAGCCCGACCTCGGGTTCGCCCCCTTCCCACACGCGCGCGGTGGCGACGCGTTCGCCTGCGTCCACCAATGTGCGCTGTGCGAACTGGCGGAAGGCCCAGTTGACGATCGCTTCGGATTCCTGTGCGCGTGCGGCGGCCGTATCAAGGCCTGACAGCACGAAGATCACCCGTCGATCCCCCTGTTTGGCCGATCCGGTCAGGCCATAGCCTGCTTCCTGGGTGTGGCCGGTTTTCAACCCGTCTGCCCCGATGCCAAGGGTGAGCAGGGGGTTGCGGTTGAACCGGTTGGAGGATTCATTTTCGTCAAACAGGAACTCGGTTTCGGAAAACATCGGATAGTATTCGGGATAGTCCGTCAGCAGTCGTTGCGCCAGCAGGCCCAGATCGCGCATCGACATACGGTGCCCTGCGGCGGGCCAGCCGCTGGAATTGGCAAAGGTCGAGTTGGTCATGCCCATTTCCTGCGCCCGCCGGGTCATCAGCCGGGCAAAGCCGGCCTCGGTTCCGTCGGGGCTGAGCGCCTCGGCGATGACCACGCAGGCGTCGTTCCCCGACAGCACGATCACACCGCGCACCAGATCCTCGACCGACACCCGTTCGCCTTCCTTGAGAAACAGGGTCGAGCCGCCAAAGCTGTTGGCATGGGCCGAAACGGCCAGCTCGTCCGTCATCGACAGCTGGCCCCGTTCGATCGCCTCAAACGCCATGTAGAGCGTCATCAGTTTGGACATGGAGGCGGGTGGCAGCGGCTCGTCCGCATCCTTGTTCAGCAACACGGTGCCGGTGGTGTGGTCAATGACATAGGCCGCCTTGGCCCGCGTCTCGAAGGCGGCAAGCGGCGGGGCGGTGGTTGAGATCAGCAAGGCGGCGGCAGCGAGGGTGCGGATCACGGGCGATGTCTCCTGTTACGGTCAGTTGCGAACGGCGTATGCGTCAGTAAACCCTTCGCCTTTGATCTTGGTCAACAGTTGTGCCCGCTCGGACTTGGTGGCGGCGGGGCCGACCACGACACGCCAGAACGGCTTGCCATCGCGGTCGAAGGTTTTGACCGTGGGGATCACACCGGCGCTGCGCATCTGTTTGGCGGTGCGGTCGGCATTGGCTTGCACCGAAAAGATCCCGATCTGGATGAAGGGGCGATCAAGGCTGGACGCTGCGGGTCGGGTTGCAGCGGCCACAGGGGTTGGGGTTGGCGCGGTGGCGGGCTGGATACCCGAGGCGGCGGTTGTTTCAGGTGCAGGTGTGGGGGCGTCGATGGCCGCCGCCGCGCTTTCGATGGGGTCCAGCGTGGTCGCCGTCACATCCGAGGGGGTGGCGACAGTGTCGGCATCAATCGGGGCCACATCGGGGGCGACGGTCACTTCTTCTTTGCGCAGGGCAGTCACGTTAAGCTGGGCCGGTGCGCCCGCCAACATCCCCAACGCTTCGGCGGCGTCCGAGCTGATTTGCAGGCGTGGGCCCGGAATGTCGCGTTCGCGGCGGAACAGGGCTCCGACCACGAATTTGTCGTTGGTGGTGTTGCGGATGATGACCCGCTCGGGCTCGGTCACATCGGGGTGGGCGACCCATACGCCACCCAGGGACGGCCGTCCGTCCCACAGGCCCGCTTCGGTCGCGGAAAAGACGTCGGGGGATTCCACATCCCGTTCGATTGTTTCGATGGCCGCCCCTGCTTTGGGTGTCCCTTCGGTGGTCGTGTTGGATTTGTTGGCCTGCATGGCCACGAATTGTCCGTTTTCGTCACACCCGGCCAAAAGACCAAGGGCAAGCACGATGGCTGCGCTGCTGCGGAGGGTGGAACGGGAAAATGCTCTGCTCATGGACCGAGTCCTTGCCTGCTGTTGCCTGTGGGGCCGGTATCCGGCCAGTGCCGTTTTCGACACGATTTTTTGCCCCGCCACGCGGGGTTGTAGGCGCATCATAGCGCGCGCCGTGCGTTCTGAAAAGCGGGCGCGTGCAGGATCGGCACATTTCCCCAGGAAGTGAGTCTTTCGGGTGCCATTTGCCGAATCGGGCGGGCTTGCCTAAAGCAGCATCAACGGAGATTTGGCAGAGTGGTCGAATGCGGCGGTCTTGAAAACCGTTGGGCGTGAGAGCGTCCCGTGGGTTCGAATCCCACAGTCTCCGCCATATTACTTCTTGCGCGACCGCCTCAGCCGATGGGCTTGCAAGCAGGCATCTCACCTAAATCGGTTTGCGGAAATACACCACGCGGTCCATTTCGTCGAAGCCGAGGGCACGGTGAAAGGCGTGGCTTGCTGCGTTTTCGAGATGGGCGTCGGATGCCAGTTCCGAGCAGCCTTGCTCTTGTGCCCAGGATTGGACTGACCTCAACAATGCGCGGCCAATGCCGGACCCTTGATACCGGGGATGAACAAAGATGCCCTCAAGAAACGCCACCGGCGAGGTGTTGCATCCGTTGACGTGATCGTGGCGCAAGGTGGCTTCGGCGAAGGCACGGATACGGGTTCCATCGACAACGTCCAGACACACGATGGCGTTGTCCGGTGACTTGGCAAGCATTGCGGCGGCCTCGTCCCGGTGTTCGTCCATTGACGTGTCGGCCCAGAGTTGTGCGCGCAGCGCGACCCAACGCTCTATGTCCGACGGAGTGGCGGTGCGTATCGGCATAGGTCAATTCTGTGCAAATTCCCGGGCATCCGCAACGTGCCAATTCACAAAGGTCGGGGGCATCCCAGACGATGGCCCAATCGGCGTCGGCAAGCGGCACGCAGGATATCACCGGGATGCGTCGGACTTTGTATGGGTGCGCAGCACCCCGATCCCAATCACCGGGCGCTTGTTGCCGGGCAGGTTCGGATCACTGCCCCAGATCGCCTGATAGGTGTCCGCCGCGCGGCCCTGCGCCTGCAACCATGCAAACACCGCCACCAGCACAAGATACCACAGCCCCAAGGCGATCCACATCCAGTTCGGCCCGTTGGATTGCCAAAGCCCGGTAAACACCGCAACACAGGACAACACCCACGCCACATAGCCCAATGATTTATGCGCGTATTCAAACAGTAGCCGGCGCGGCGTCATATCGTAATGATCGCCCCGCATCTGGGTGTCCGTGGGGCCACCCTTGCTGCCGCGCAGGATGCCGCCCACAACCTGCGTCGCTGCCAGCGCTAACACCGTCCATCCGATAAACGCATGCGGGCCGGGCAGGACGGCCGCCAGTTGGGGGCGCCACAGGGTAAGGGTGAGGGCTGCGACCATAAACACGGTCGCGCCGTATTGGACGACCCGGTGAGTGATCCACCACGACTGATTGTCCAGCTCAAGCGGCCAGTTCTGCCGGGGCGTGATCTTGTAGAACCGGGCCGCGATAATACCAATGGGCACGCACACCGCCCAGGCCAGCACCATCAACCGCGCGTGATAGGCCAGCGCAACTCCGACATCATGGGCGCGGGATGGATCGACCGGAGCCAGCAGCCACTCCCACATCGGGTCAACCTTTGACCGCACCGGCTGTCATGCCGGTGATGATCTGACGCGAAGCGAACAGGGTGAAGATGATCGGCGGGATCGCCAGCAACATCCCCGTGGCCATGATGACCCCCCATTCGACGTTGAATTCGGACATGTTGTTCACGATCAGGATCGGCACCGTCTTGGTGTCGCGATCCGACAGGGCAGAGGCGAGCAGGTATTCGTTCCACGCGATCCGGAACGTAAAGATGGCGGCGGCTGCAAGGCCTGGTTTTATCAGGGGCAGAACCACCCGGAAAAAGACTTGGAAAGGCGTGGCCCCATCGACCCGTGCGGCCTCTTCCAGTGAATAGGGAACCTGTACGATAAAGCTTTGCAGGATCCAGATCACGAAAGGCAGGTTCATTGCCACATAGATCAGGATGATGCCGCTGTGCGTGCCCGCCAGACAGACATCGCCGCGCCCGCCAAAAGTCTCGCGGATCAGCCCACCCAGGAACGCATCATTGTCGAGGCAGAACTCGTTGTTCCACAACCCAAAAACCGGCACCAAAAGCACCGCCGGAGGCACCATGCGCACCATCAGGGTCGTCAGCGACGCGGTATCGCGCCCCATGAACCGAAAGCGCACAAGGGCATAGGCCGCCATACACCCGATCACCAACGTCAGCACGGTCGACACGAGCGCAATGATGAGCGAGTTGATGAAGGCCCCGCCGAACTTCAGCGCACAAAAGTCGAGGTGGTCCAGCTCATACGGCAGAATATCACAAAGCGCGGTTTCATAGTTCTGGATCGTCGGCATGAAGAGAAGGCCGGATGTGCCTGAAATAATGTCCACATCCAGCTTGAATGAGTTGATGAACATCAGCGCGATGGGGCCGACAGCCATAAAGATCAGTGTGATCAGAAGGGCATAGTAGCCAGGATGTTGTCGGTCATATGTGGGATGGGCCATCAGCCTTCCTCCGATGCGGCGCGCAGACGGGCAGCGCGGACTTCTTGCAGCTTAGTGTAGGCAAACATCGCACCCGTCAGGATCAACAGCAGGATCAGCAGGTAGTTCGACATGGCTGCCGCCACCCCAAGTTCACGAAATTCAGTCGCGGTGCGCGAAATGCGCAGCGCCAGGATTTCGGTCGACAGACCGGGGCCGCCCTCGGTCATCACAAGGATCACCTCAAGCACCTTGAACGCATCAATCAGACGCAACAGGGCGGTCACGATCAGAACGGGCATCATCAGGGGCAGTTTGATGTGCCAGATCTGCTGCCAGCCTGTGGCCCCGTCGATGCGCGAGGCCTCAAGTGCGGATTGGGGCAGGGACTGAAGTGCGGCCAGCGACAGGATGAAGATAAACGGGGTCCACTGCCAGATATCGGCCACGATCACCGAAAACAGGGCGTTCTGACCCAGCCAATCGATACCGTCGATGCCCACCTTTTCGAGCATCCGGTTAAACGTGCCCACAGTCGGGTGATACATGTAGCGCCACATCAGGCCCACCACGACGGGGGCGATCATCATGGGCAGAATGAACAGGGTGCGCAGCACCGACATGCCCCGGATATTGCGATCCAGAAGCAGGGCAAGACCCACGCCCAACAGCATCTCGATGCTGACGACGGACACCGCAAATTTCAGGGTGACCCCAAGGCTTTCGCGAAAGGCCGCGTCGTTCCACAGGGTGATGTAGTTCTTGAGGCCGACAAACTCGGTCTCGCCGATTTGCTGGCTGGGGTTCCAGGCGCGGAAGCTGCCCCAGACCATGTAGGCCAGTGGGTAAAGCAACGCGATGCCCATAATCACGGCGGCGGGGGCCATGAACATGTAAGGGGTCAGGCGGTTGAGCCGGGCAGTGCGCATCTGAATATGTCCTGAGAAGTCAAAGATGGGCGGGCCCTTTACAGGCCCACCCGAGGGAGAGGTTTACTGCCAGGTGTAGTAGCCGGCATCGTCCATCACTGCGCGCGTGCGCTCGGCAACACTGTCCAAAGCCTCTTGAATATCAAGACCTTCGGTCAGCACTTTGGACATGGTCGTGCCGATATCGGCATTGATCTTGCCCCAGACGGGGATGATCGGACGCCAGTCGGGATCAGCATATTTCAGCGCCTCACCAAAGGTGGCCGAGAAGGGGTATTTCTCGTTCAGGCCTGCATCCTGATAGGTCGAGAACCGCGATGGGTTGCCGCCGTTCATCGCGACCATCAGGTCACCCTGTCTGGAGGTCAGCCACTGTGCCAAAAGGAATGCGGCCTCTTTGTTTTCGGCGTTCTTGGGAATGCCGATGCCAAAGCCACCGGTCTGGCTGCCGCGGCGCACGCCCATGGGGTGCATCGCATATCCGACCTTGCCCACGACCTTGGACCGCTCGGGATCCTCAAAACCGGGCATGAAGGCAATGGAGTCAAGGAACATCGCCGCATCCCCATTCGAGAACGCATTGGCCGCTTCGGACGGACCAAAGGCCAGCGAGCCTTCGGGGCCGCAGTCGACGATGGTTTTCAGGGCTGTTGCGGCCTCAACACCGGCGGCGTTGTTGATGATGGGGTTCCACGCCTCGTCAAATACGCGACCGCCAAGGGGTGCCAGGTGCAACAGGAATGCGTGAGAGGCCTGGTGACCGGATGCGGCCCGCGAGGCCATGCCGCCCATGCCATCCTCAAGCTCGGGGATCTTGCAGGCGGCATCAAGCATCTGGTCATAGGTTTCCGGCTCGGGCAGCCCGTGCTTTTCAAAGACGTCCTTGCGATAGGCCAGAACCGATGTCTCGGAGCCGAACGGGATGCCAAAGAGCGAACCGGTCGGACCGGGCAGATACCCTTTTGTGCCACCCGCCACGCCGATGTTCTGGACATAGCCGTCGATCAGATCATCCGCATCATAGGCCGGGTCCGCCAGCTTTGGATCCATGAAATACTTGGCGAGGTTTTCGAGCTGGTCGGCAAACACATAATCCGCCTTGGAAAAAACAACGTAGGCAATCAGGTCATACTCACCCTCATCCTGCGCCAGTTCGAGCGTTTGGCGTTCACGCATCTTGAGGTAGGGCAGCTGATCCACCTCGACCTCGATGCCGGTCTGTTTGGTGAATTCGGGCAGCACCTTGATCGCCGCATTGTAATGCGGATGCGCGGGGAAGTTCACGACCAGCGTCGTGCCCTCGTATTCCGCATATGGATTGGCAAACAGCGCGCCTGCCCCGAGGGCCAGTGCGGCTGTTGTCGCCGTCAGGGTCGTCTTGAAGTTCAGCATATTTGGTTCCTCCCTAATGCTGTCGTTTTTTAAGTGTTCACAGGCGCAGACCGCTGGCGCGATCAAAGACCATGATTTCGTCCGTATTCACTGCAAATGTGTGGGTCTGGCCGGCGGGCAGGGGCGCGATGCTTGGGATTTCGACCAGCAGTTCGGCCGACCCGCAGCGTGTGGACAGGACCGATTGGGCCCCCAGATATTCAGACACCACGATGTGCAGGTCCATCGTCGCCTCAGCCTCCGGCGTGTGCGTTGCAAAGGCCGAGGGGCGCAACCCGATCGTGACATCGCGCGCCGTCGCATCCTTGACCCGCGCCGCCGTTTCCGCCCCAAGCGGCAGATGAAAGCCCGCACCCTTGACGCCGGTCATGCCGCCATCCTCTACGATCTGCCCCTCGACGAAATTCATCGGAGGCGAGCCGATAAAGCCGGCCACGAACAGATTGACGGGGGATTTGAACAACTCTTCGGGCGTGCCCTGTTGCTGTACAACCCCTTCGGACATCACGATAATCCGGTCGCCCAATGTCATAGCTTCGACTTGGTCATGGGTGACATAGACCATGTTCTTGTCGATACGGTCGCGCATCTCGGCCAGTTCGGTGCGCATCTTGCCTCGCAGCTTGGCATCAAGATTTGACAGCGGTTCATCAAACAGGAAGGTGCCCGCATCGCGCACCAGAGCGCGGCCCATGGCGACGCGCTGACGCTGACCGCCGGACAGTTCAGCCGGTTTGCGTTCCAGCAGGTGGCCGATCCCAAGGATGTCGGCCACGTTGCGGACCTTTTCATCAATCTCGGCCTTGGGGGCCTTGGCCAGACGCAGGGCAAACGACATGTTGCGTGCGATGTTCATGTGTGGGTACAGCGCGTAATCCTGAAACACCATCGCGATATCGCGTTCCTTGGGTTCCAACGCGCCGATGGGCTTTCCGTCGAAATAGATTTCGCCACCCGACAGCGTCTCGAGACCCGCCAGAATGCGCAGGGTCGTTGATTTGCCACATCCCGAGGGACCAACCAGAACCGTGAATTCACCGTCATTCAATGTGAGGTCAAGCGGAGGCAAGACCCGCACCGACCCATAGCTTTTCTCGACCTTGTCGAAGACGATTTCTGGCACGTTTCCCCCCGAGCACTTCACCAAATCCTTGAGCCCGAAGGTGGCACGGTCCGCACAAACCACAAACCCCGCTTGCTGATTTACAGCGTTAACGTTAACGTATCTGCGCAGGTTCAATGACCGAAAGACGCATCACACATGCCGCGACGGCGCACGGAAAAAGATACCGTTCTCAAAGACATAGCTGATGTGGCGCAGGTCAGTCTTATGACCGTGTCACGCGCCTTGCGTGGTGTGGATGGTGTGTCGGAAGCCCGGCGCGCGCATATCCTGAAGATTGCGCGACGCCTGAATTACACCCCCAACAGCAGCGCGCGATCACTGGTCACGATGAACTCGGACCTGATTGGGATTACGGTGCCCAACCTGTTCAACAATGTCTTTGCCGAGATCATGGCGAGCATGCGCGGCACCTTTGACAGCGCGGGGTTTTCGAGCGTTGTGGACACGTCCGAATATGATGTGGATATCGAATTTGCTTGGGCCGAACGGCTGCTGACATGGCGTCCGGCCGGTATGATCCTGACGGGCACGCACCACCACCCCGCATTGCGCGACGCGCTGCGCCGTGCTGGTGTGCCAACGCTTCAGATCTGGGACGTCACTGATGACCCGATTGATGTGTGTGTGGGCATTGATCACCATGCCGCCGGTCAGGAGGTCGCGCAATATTGCCTTGATCTGGGTTACATGCGACCCGGGTTTGTCGGTACGACCGAAGGGCGCGACACACGGGCCGAGGCGCGCTTGACCGGCTTTGCTGCACGCTATGCCTCGGCCGGGATGGGCGCGGTGCGGATTGCACGATCAGATGAGCGCAACCCGTTTGTGGCCGGTCAAAATGCGACCCGAGACATCCTTGATGGGCCTGCGCACAGCGGTCCGGATGTTATCTTTTATCTCAACGACCATCTTGCCTTTGGGGGGCTGACGGCGTGCCAGACTGCCGGGTTGTCGGTGCCGGATGATATCGGCATCATCGGCTTTAACTCGCTGGATCTGACGGCGGTCCTGCCTGTGCCATTGACCACGGTGCGCACCCCGTTGCGGGCGATGGGGACCACGGGCGCGCGTCATTTGCTGGCGCGCATTCATGGTGTGGCTGCTGTGCGGCGGGTGGCGCTGCCTGTTGAGTTGGTGGCGGGGGCGACGACGAGGCGACAGGCTTAGGTTTGCCCATCCCATGTTGGTGGGCTGAGCGGCACTGTTTCTCCACCCCATATTGCAGCTTGCCGCGCCTTGGTCGAAATGCCACCGTCCCGCGGAAACCAGATCACACGCGGTGCGCATATGACCGATCATCACGGGGCCAAACTCGATTTTGCCAAGGACATGTCTTACGGCGACTACCTTGAGTTGGACGCGCTGTTGACAGCGCAACACCCCCGATCTGACGCCCATGACGAAATGCTGTTCATTATTCAGCACCAAACCTCGGAATTATGGATGCGCCTTGCCATCCACGAGCTTCAGATTGCACGCAACGCAATCAGTGGCGGTGATCTGCGGCCTGCGTTTAAAATGCTTGCCCGTGTGACCCGGATATTCGAGCAGCTGAATGGGGCATGGGATGTGTTGCGCACGATGACGCCAAGTGAATACACGACGTTTCGGCCCAGCCTTGGGAACTCGTCCGGCTTTCAGTCCCATCAATATCGGATGATCGAATTTTTGCTTGGAAATCGGCAGGTCGCGCTGAAAAAAGTACATGAACACAGACCAGAAGCCCATGCCGTTCTTGAGGCGGAATTGGTGCAACCGAGCCTTTATCAGGTTGCCCTGACCTTGCTGGCGCATCGCCTTGAGGTGCCTGATCCGGCAGGCGCACCGGGCAACAGCGCGTGGGTCGCGCAACCCGTCGTTCAGGACCTTTGGCAGCGGGTCTATGAGAACCCGCGCGCGCATTGGGAACTGTACGAATTGGCTGAAAAACTCGTCGATCTTGAAGATTACTTTCGCCGCTGGCGCTTCAATCATGTGACCACGGTGGAACGGATCATCGGGTTCAAGCGGGGCACAGGTGGTACGGCTGGCGTTGCCTACTTGCGCAAAATGCTCGAGGTTGAGCTGTTTCCCGAACTCTGGCACGTGAGAGGTGCGTTGTAGATGGTTCTGAATAAAGCGTTTTTTTGATCTGCCCGAGGGAATGATCTATCTGGATGGCAACTCGCTTGGGTCGTTGTCCAAATCGGCCAGGGCACGGGTTGCCTCGATGCTGTCGGACGAATGGGGTACGCAGCTGATCAAAGGATGGAACGGTGCGGGCTGGATGGCGCAACCCGATCAGATAGGGGACCGCGCGGGTCGCCTGATCGGGGCACCTCGGGGCACGGTGGCGATGCGCGACCGGCTGTGGGCTGATCCCAAATACCAGACCAAGGCGCGCGTGACGTAAGGACCGGGATCATCTGGTCCAACTTCGCTATGGCCGAGGTGCCGTCCGCAACCGTGCAGGGTAAATTCCACGTCATCTCTATGCGGATCCGTCCGTGCTGGCATGCAAGGGGACCATCCGCATTGGTTCGATGTCGCATGGGAAAACCGTGCCCGTCACGAAGCTGCCTGCACGTGGGTGGCTGAAAATGGCGTGAAAGGCGCAGGGTATGATCCGGGGCGCTGGCCGGACGCTGTTTGCTGGCGCAAAGTCGCCCCGCCCACCGACCCATTACCCGGTCTGGCGGCCAAACCGTCCCACCAGGGTGGTGATCGTGAAAATGCCCGCCGCCACGCAGACGATTGTCGGCCCCGTGGGCGTGTCGAACTGAAACGCGGCACCCAAACCCGCGATGGCGGCGACACTGCCGATCAGCGCAGTCAGCAGCGCCATGACCTCGGGCGTGCGTGCGAGGGGACGGGCGGCAGCAGGGGGGATGACCAACAGCGCACCGATCAGTAAGGCCCCGACCGCCTTGATCGCAACAGCGACGGTGATGGCGAGGGCGATGGTGATCACCAGTTGCTCGGTGCGAAACGAAATGCCGCTGGCCTGGGCCAGATCGGGGTTCAACGTGGCGGTAAGCAGCCGGTGCCACCGCCACAGCATCAACCCGATCACAACCGCAGCGCCGCCCCAGATCACGGCGAGATCCGTCTTGGACACCGCCAGGATATCACCAAACAGATAGGCCATCAGATCGACCCGCACGCCGGACAGGAACGACACGGCCACCAGGCCGACCGCGAGCGCCGAATGGGCCGCAACCCCCAGCAATGTATCCTCGGCCAGCCCGCGCCCTGACAAGGTCTGCACCATCAACGCCATCAGCAGCGCAGCGCATAACACCCCCAGCATGATCGGCCCTTGCAGCGCCAGCGACATCGCTACGCCAAGAAGGGCCGCGTGGGCTGTCGCGTCTCCAAAATAGGCCATGCGCCGCCACACCACAAAGCAGCCAAGCGGGGCCGCAGTCAGTGCCGTACCAATCCCCGCGAGGCCTGCGCGAACCAGAAAATCGTCAAGCATGGTCATGTTCATCGTGGTGATGGTGGGTATGATCGTGCGCGTGGTCGTGATCGTGGCGGTAAATCGCAAACGCGCCTTGGGTGCCTGTGCCAAACAGGGCCTGATATTCGGGTGCGTCCTGCACCACGTCCGGTGTGCCTTCGCAACAGACATGTCCATTCAGGCACAAGACCCGGTCCGAGGCGGCCATGACCACATGCAGATCATGGCTGACCATCAGCACGGCGCAGCCCAGATCGCGCCGTACATTTGCGATCTGTTGGTAAAATGCTGCGGCACCCGGTTGGTCCAGCCCCTGCGTTGCCTCATCAAGGATCAAAAGGTCGGGGGCCATCAACAGCGCCCGCGCCAGCAGGACGCGCTGAAACTGCCCGCCGGACAGGGCGCGCATCTGGGTGCCCGCCAGATTGGGCACGCCGGCCTCCGTCAATGCCCGCGCCATCGCATCCTTGCTGTGGCGGTGGGGCAGGCACAGGAACCGCGCAACGGTCAGCGGCAACAACCCATCCATATGAAGCGTTTGCGGTACATAGCCGATGCGCAGGTTGTGCAGGGTATCCACGGTACCGGATTCCGGTTTAAGTGCGCCAATCAACCCTTTGACCAGGGTGGATTTTCCAGATCCGTTGGGGCCGACAAGTGTGACGATCTCGCCGCGGTCGATGTGCATGTCCACATCGCGCAAGACCGTCTTGCCCGCCTGCTTCAGCGTCAGTCCCGTTGTTGTGATCAGGCGCATGGAGCCTCTTGGCATTGCGGGCACAGGCCCAACGCCTCGACCACTGTGCGGCTGATGGTGAACCCGGCGGCGCGCGCCGCTTCACCCAAGCGCCCCTGGGTGGCTGTGGTTTCCGCTTCGGCCACCGACTTGCAGGAGGTGCAGATCAGGAAGGCGGGGCTGTGATCCGCCCCGAAATGGGCGCAGGCAATATAGGCATTCAACCCTTCGATCTTGTGCGCAAACCCCGCAGAGGTCAGGAAATCAAGTGCGCGGTAGGCGACAGGAGGGGCGGTGCCAAGTCCGTCCTCGGCCAACACGGCCAGCAAATCATAGGCTCCAAGCGCGCGATGTTCGGCCAGCAGAATCTCCAGCGCACGGCGCCGAATGGGCGTCAGCTTCAGCTTGTGCTGCGCGCAATAGGCGTCGGCCTGCGCCAGCGTCGTGCGAATACAGTCGGCGTGATCGTGGGGCTGGAACCCGAAGGCTGGCATGGCGCTGTCCTGTATGAAAACCGCATTTTCCGGCTTGATATGTTATAGTATTACATTTAGCAAGGGTGCTGAAGTGTTATGATATAACGTACAGATTGGAGGCCGGGATGCGGGCAATTCTTGTGACAGCGTGTGTATGGGGCGGGGCGGCTGCGGCCGATATCCCACGGGTTGCGGTCGATATCGCACCGGTCCATTCGATTGTGGCCGCAGTGATGGGGGATCTGGGGCAGCCGAACTTGATCGTCTCTCCCGGTGCGTCGCCGCACGGCTACAGCATGCGCCCTTCGGAAGCGCGCGCGCTGGATCAGGCTGATGTGGTTGTCTGGGTGGGCGAGGGGCTGGCCTCATGGCTCTCCGGCCCGATCACGGAACTCGCGGCAGGGGCGGAGGTGATCGAACTGCTGGATCTGCCGGGCACTCAGCTGCTTGAGATACGTGAGAACGCGGCCTTTGGCAGTCACGACGACCACGGTCATGGGGCGGCACATGATGGTGATGATCACGATGATCACGAGGCGAAGGTGGATGATGACCATGATGAGAATGGCCATGAGGACCACGCAGATGAGGTGAAGGCGGATGCCGATCACGACCACGCCCATGATGACCATGCCCAGGACGATCACGATGATCATGCGCCGGAGGCCCACGACGACCATGCCGCTGAAGCCCACGACGACCACGACGACCATGAAGGCGAAGACCATGCAGATGCGCATGCGGACCACGATCACGGGGCCTTTGATCCGCATGCTTGGCTCGACCCGCAAAATGCGGTGATCTGGGCGCAGACGATCGCGCAGGTGTTGGCGGAGAAAGACCCCGAAAACAGTGCTGTCTATACGTCAAATGCAGAAGCTTTCGCATCTGATATGAATGCGTTGCAGGACGAAGTTACAGCGATCCTCGCCCCCGTTACGGATCGTCCCTTTGTCGTGTTTCACGACGCCTATCACTACTTCGAAAATCGGTTCGGGGTCGAAGCTGTTGGCGCGGTATCCGCAAGCGACGCCGCGGCGCCCAGCCCCGCACGGGTTGCCGCGTTGCGCGATGAGGTCGCCGGGTTTGAGGCGGTCTGTGCGATGCGCGAGCCACAGTTTGCGGGTGGCATGCTCGAATCGCTTGGCACGGTCAAACTCGGAGAGATGGACCCGATGGGTGCAGCCCTTGAGGTGGGGCCGACGCTTTATTCAGAGTTGCTGCGCGGCATGGCGACTTCGCTGGCCAACTGCCTGAAATAACACGCTGTCAAAGGGTCATCTTCGCGCGCATATGATCCAGCAGCGCGGGGATTTCCTTTTTGAAGCGAAAGAACCCATGGCTGGCATGCGGCCACGCTGCGCCGTCATAGGGGCGGCGGAGCTGCACAAGGTCCGGCGCATCCGGCATATTGGATATTGCGCCAAACAGATCAGCAACAGGCCCCACGGGCGCGTAGGGGGTGATGATCTGGTCCGCGCCTGTGGTCGCGATCCATGCCATCAGTTCATCGGGTGTTGCAGCCGTTTGGGAAACACTCCCAAGGCGTGACGCATACCGATCCGTCATGTCCCCGAGGGCGGCGTCGGCAAAGGCGGTGACATGTGGTGCGACCTCAAGCGGAGAGAGGTGCGATCGGGCGCACAGGATGGCTGTTGCCACAGGGCGTACACCGGCCTCAAACAGATATGATGGGCTCATATCCTCGTCATGCAGGACCAGTGCGGTCCGTTTGGCGGGATCAAACCGCCTCATCTCGGGCAAAGCAGAGGCTGGCGGTACAGGTGATCCGGGAACCGCCACAGCCTCGCCTGCAAGCTGCCATTTCGGTGCAAATCGTCCTTCGGTGAATTTCGAGATGTTGGAAGTGCGCGCGAGGTATGTTTTGCCCGGTGTCTGAATGCCCGCCACCCACCGCCAGCCAAGCGTGTTGGACGCCGGGTCGCCGTCCAGCAAATGGCGCAGGAAAAAGTCGGCCCCCAACTCCCACGGCAGACGCAATGTGAAAATCCAGATCGAGGCGAACCACATCCGGGCGTGATTGTGAAGATATCCCGTATCCACAAGCTCTTGCGCCCAAGCGTTAAAGCACTCGATCTCGGTTTGACCGGCATAGGCTGCGGCCCATCTGTCGCGCAGGCCCGCCTGTGTCTGTACATCGTTCAGCGCCCGTTTCAGCGCGCTTTTGTACTGGTGCCAAACGGTCGGGCGCATCTCGAGCCAACCTTTCCAATAGGTCCGCCAGAACACCTCTTGAATGAACTTTTCTGCGGCTTCGGGGCTGTGGTGCCCAAGGGTGGCGTGCAACACCTCGGTCTCGGTGATCAGGCGCGCGCGCAGATAGGGCGACAGGGTCGACACGCCCGTGTGCCCATCCCGGCCCAGATCATAGTTGCGCCGCGCCGCATAGTCGCGCCCGGCCTGCGGGACGAAGCGTTGCAAACGGTCAGGGGCGGCGGCACGGGCGGGGGCAAAGCGGATCAATGCGTCAGTCATGGCGCAGAAGTTAGCGGGCAGTTAAGCGGCTTCAAGCGCGCAGGTGCCCTTGCAGGTCCCAAACGGCGATACTAAGACTCGGGTAACTTGTTTGCGGGTATGGTCTCGCAAATATTCGACGAGGCAGAACTCCATGCGCGATCCCATTGAACAATTCCAATACGTCACCAACAATCTGGTCCCGATGGTGGTCGAACAGACCAGCCGGGGCGAACGGGCCTATGACATCTTTTCGCGCCTGCTCAAAGAGCGGATCATTTTCATCAACGGCCCGGTCCATAGCGGGATGAGCCACCTGATTGTCGCTCAGTTGCTGCACCTTGAGGCCGAAAATCCGTCCAAGGAAATCAGTATGTATGTGAACTCGCCCGGTGGCGAGGTGACGGCTGGCTTTTCGATCTATGACACGATGCAATATATCAAACCCAAAGTGTCGACGCTGATTTGCGGGATGGCTGCGTCCATGGGCTCGGCCATTGCGATTGGGGGCGAGCCGGGGATGCGGTTTGCGCTGCCCAATTCCGAAATCATGGTCCACCAGCCGTCAGGCGGTTCGCAGGGTATGGCGGCTGATATTCTGATTTCGGCCCGTCACATCGAACAGACCCGCGAGCGGATGTATCAGATGTATGTCAAACACTCCGGCCAGGACTATGAAACGGTCCAAAAGGCGATGGACCGTGACACATGGATGACCCCTGAAGAGGCGAAGGAATGGGGCCACGTCGATGAAATCGTCGAAAGCCGCGGCAAGGCGGATGACGCCGACGCCTGACGGGTGCACGCCCCTGTGACAGGGGGGTCCGTGACGCGGTCTGCGTTGACGCAAGGGCCGCATAAAAAGACGATTGTGGACCCCGCGGGGCTGGCCTAAGCTGGCAGTCACGCGGGGCGCGCCGGGCCAGATTCCGGCACCAGAAATTGCGGTATCCAGCCGGGAAGGACGCGACATGGCCACGAATTCGAGCGGCGACAGCAAAAATACCCTCTATTGCAGCTTTTGCGGCAAGAGCCAGCACGAGGTGCGCAAGCTGATTGCGGGCCCGACCGTGTTCATCTGTGATGAATGTGTCGAGCTGTGCATGGACATCATTCGCGAGGAAACAAAGGCGTCGGGGCTGAAATCCACCGATGGTGTGCCCACGCCCAAGGACATTTGCGGCGTTCTTGACGACTATGTGATCGGTCAGGCCATGGCCAAGCGCGTGTTGTCGGTCGCCGTGCACAACCATTACAAACGTCTCAACCATGCCCAGAAGGGTGGGGATATTGAACTGGCGAAATCCAACATCCTGCTGATCGGCCCCACGGGCTGCGGCAAGACGCTGCTGGCGCAGACACTGGCGCGCATTCTGGATGTGCCGTTCACCATGGCCGACGCCACGACCCTTACCGAAGCGGGCTATGTCGGTGAGGATGTGGAAAACATCATTCTCAAGCTGCTCCAGTCTTCGGAGTACAACGTCGAACGTGCCCAACGCGGCATCGTCTACATCGACGAGGTCGACAAGATCACGCGCAAGTCCGAAAACCCCTCGATCACCCGCGATGTGTCGGGTGAAGGCGTGCAGCAAGCGCTGCTGAAACTGATGGAAGGCACCGTTGCCTCTGTTCCCCCGCAAGGCGGGCGGAAACATCCGCAGCAGGAATTCCTGCAAGTGGACACAACCAACATCCTGTTCATCTGCGGCGGGGCCTTTGCGGGTCTCGACAAGATCATCGCGGCGCGCGGCAAAGGCTCGGCCATGGGCTTTGGCGCGGACGTGCGTGACAACGATGATCGCGGCGTGGGCGAAATCTTTACCGATCTCGAACCCGAGGATCTGCTGAAATTCGGGTTGATCCCTGAATTCGTCGGTCGTTTGCCGGTTCTGGCCACGCTTGAGGATCTGGATGAGGATGCGCTTGTTACCATCCTGACCGCGCCCAAGAACGCGCTGGTCAAACAGTATCAGCGCCTGTTCGAGCTGGAAGACACCGAGCTGACCTTTACCGACGACGCCCTTAGCGCCATCGCCAAGCGCGCGATTGAACGCAAAACAGGCGCGCGGGGGCTGCGCTCGATCCTCGAAGACATCCTGCTCGACACGATGTTCGAATTGCCGGGCCTTGAGTCGGTGACCGAAGTGGTCGTGAACGAAGAGGCGGTGAACTCGGATGCAGCGCCGCTGATGATCCACGCGGATGCGGAAAAAGAACCGGCCTCGGCAGGCTGATCCCCGCGCGCAGGTGAACAAAAAAGGCGTGCTTACGGGCGCGCCTTTTTCACATCCCCCGTAAGGCGTGCCTGTGGCACGCCCAACAGCAGAGGCCGCACATGACCATCAAGCGCATTTCCTCGGGCGGTGAATATGAGCCGAAAGTGGGCTATTGCCGCGCGGTCGTCGCAGGCGGTTGGGTGCATGTGGCGGGCACCGTTGGGCAGGGCGAGACGGTCACCGATCAATGCCGCGATGCGCTCAAGACGATCCACGCCGCCTTGCTGGAGGCGGGAGCCGACTGGCAGGACGTGGTGCGCGTCATCTATATGCTGCCTGACCGGGCCGAGTTTAAACCGTGCTGGCCGATCCTGTCGGCGGCCTTTGGCGCGCATCCACCTGCGGCCACGATGATCGAATGCGGGCTGCTGGATCCCAAGTTTCGGATCGAGATCGAGGTGACTGCGCTGATCCCTGCCTGATGTGCGCGCGTGTCCTCTGGACGGGGCGCGCGCGATACGGCATAGACTTAACCAAAGCGTCGGAGGCGAAACATGGGCATTCTCAACACTTTGCTGCGGTCAGTGACCTGGTGGAACGGACAGACGCTGAACACGCAGCTGTTCACGTGGCGCAAGGGTGCCAAAGTCGGCACCGACAGCGAGGGCAACACATTCTACAAGAACGCCGATGACAGCAAGCGGTGGGTGATTTTCAACGGCGAGGCCGAGGCAAGCCGCATTGATCCCGAATGGCACGGCTGGTTGCACCGCACATGGGACGAACCGCCCACTGACAAGCCGTTCAAACACAAAGACTGGGAAAAGCCGCATCAGCCAAACCTGACAGGGACCGCGATGGCCTATGCGCCCGCGGGATCGCTGCGCCGGGTTGCGCCTGCGGATCGGTCCGACTACGAAGCCTGGACTCCGGAATAGGCGCGCGGCCGTGGCGGAAAACACCACCGAAGTGCTTGTGGGGGGCGTCGTTTTGGCGGCGGCCATCGGCTTTGCGGTCTATGGTGCGCAGGTCGCCGGCTTGGGCAATGCGGGTGCCGCCACATACCCGCTGAGTGCCAGCTTTCGCAGCCTCGAAGGCGTGACTGTGGGCACGGATGTGCGTCTGGCCGGCGTCAAGGTCGGCACTGTGACGGATGTGGATTTGAACCCCGAAACCTACCGCGCCGACACGACCGTATCCCTGCGCGCGACCACCCAAATCCCCGATGACAGCGCCATCGTGATCAGTTCCGAAGGGTTGCTGGGCGGTAATTTCGTGGAAATCGTGCCCGGCGGATCGCCATTCTATTACGAGGCCGGGGACGAGATCACAGACACCCAAGGGGCCGTCAGCCTGATCTCGCTGTTGCTGAAATTCGTCTCCGGGGGCGACAGCGAATGAAGATGCGTGCGGCACTTGTCGGTGGCATGTTGCTGGCCACCAGTGCTGGTGCACAGCAAGAGACCGAGACCGCAACGGGCGCGGTATTGCGCGGCCTCGACAAATTCAGCGGCAACGTGGTCGATATCGAACTGGCATCCGGGTCCACGGCGACGTTTGAACGTCTGAATATCACCCTCACCGAATGTCGCTATCCGGCTGGAAACCTGTCCGGTAACGCCTTTGCAGGTCTTGAGATCACCGAGACGGGCCGCGACGACACCGTGTTTTCCGGCTGGATGATCGCCTCCGCCCCGGCGCTCAACGCGATGGAACACGCCCGCTATGACGTTTGGGTCATCCGCTGTACAACCTCCTGAAGCGTCGCCGCAGGCACGTTTGAAAACGCTGTATCATGGCGCATGGCTTGCGCCAGTTGCCGATGATACGCGGCGCGGGTGATTTCAATCGCACCAAGGCTTGCCAGATGTGGCGTGATGAACTGGGTGTCAAACAATGTGAATTTGGCACGCGACAGGTGATCGACCGCCGCGGCAAGCGCCATTTTTGACCCATTGGTGGCGCGCGAGAACATGCTTTCGCCGAAAAACGCGGTGCCAAGCGTCACCCCGTAGACCCCGCCGACAAGCTGCGCCCCGTTCCAGATTTCAAAGGAATGCGCATGCCCGATCTGGTGTAATTCCAGATAAAGGCGGTAAATATCGGGGTTGATCCAGGTATCAATCCGGTCGGCGCAGCCGTCGACCACGGCCTCAAAAGCGGTATCAATCCGCAAGCGCCAATCGGTGCGCCGCATATCGCGCGTCAGGGACCGCGACAAGTGGAACCTGTCCAGCGGCAGCACACCGCGCATCTTGGGATCGACCCAGAAAATCTCGGGATCATCGCGCGATTCTGCCATGGGAAAGATGCCCGAGGCGTAGCCTTGCAGCAGCAGTTCCGGGGTCAGCACCCGCTCTGTCATGTCATCCCATTGCCTTGCCAGACAGGCTTGGGCCGGGTGCGTCCGGTCACTCCGCCTGTGCGTCCAGCCACTTTTCAAGCCAATGGATGTTGTAATCCCCGGTGTGCACGTCTTTTTCAGCCAGCAGCGCGTGGAACAGCGGCACCGTGGTGTCGACCCCGTCCACGATCAACTCGCCCAAGGCACGGTTGAGCCGGGCCAACGCCTCGGCCCGGTCGCGCCCGTGCACGATCAGCTTGCCGATCAGGCTGTCGTAATAGGGCGGGATCGAATAGCCGTCATAAAGCGCCGAGTCCATCCGCACGCCCAGACCGCCGGGCGCATGATATTGCGTGATCTTGCCGGGGCAGGGCCGGAACTCCGGCAGCTTTTCGGCGTTGATGCGCACCTCGATGGCGTGGCCGCGAATGGAAAGATCGTCTTGCGTGAACGACATGTCCATGCCGGACGCCACACGGATCTGTTCGCGTACAAGGTCTACGTCAAAGATCGCTTCGGTCACAGGATGTTCGACCTGTAGGCGGGTGTTCATCTCGATGAAATAGAACTCGCCGTTTTCATAGAGGAACTCGATGGTGCCTGCGCCGATATAGTTGATCCGTGCCACCGCATCCGCGCAGACCTTACCGATGGCGGCCCGTTCTTCGGCAGAAATGCTGGGGCCGGGTGCCTCCTCGAACACTTTCTGGTGGCGGCGTTGCAGCGAGCAGTCCCGCTCACCCAGATGCACCGCACGCCCCTTGCCGTCGCCAAAGACCTGGATTTCGATGTGGCGGGGCGTCGTCAGGTACTTTTCGATATAGACTTCGTCATTGCCGAAGTTTGATTTGCCCTCGGCCCGTGCGGTCATAAAGGCGCGTTCCATGTCCGTTGCCGTTTCGGCCACTTTCATGCCGCGCCCACCGCCGCCCGCCGTCGCCTTGATGATGACCGGATAGCCCATTTCGGCCCCGATCGCCTGCGCCTCTTCGAGCGTTGCGACGCCGCCATCCGATCCGGGCACGCAGGGCACGCCGAGCGCCTTCATCGTCTCTTTGGCGGTGATCTTGTCGCCCATCACACGGATATGTTCGGCGGTCGGGCCGATAAAGGTCAGGTCGTGATCTTCGACGATCTGCACGAATTGCGCGTTCTCGGACAGGAAGCCATAGCCGGGGTGGATCGCCTCGGCCCCGGTGATTTCGCAGGCCGAAATGATCGCCGGAAAGCTAAGGTAGGATTGCGGCGATGCGGGTGGGCCGATGCACACGGATTCATCGGCCATACGCACATGCATGGCGTCGGCATCCGCCGTGGAATGGACCGCAACCGTGGCCACACCCATCTCGCGCGCAGCCCTTATCACACGCAGCGCAATCTCTCCGCGGTTGGCAATCAGGATTTTCTTGAACATGCTCAGCCCCTTATTCGAGGATCACCAAAGGTGCGCCAAATTCGACCGCAGCGCCATCATCCACGAGGATGCGTTTGACAGTGCCTGCGCGGGGGGCGGGGATGTGGTTCATGGTTTTCATCGCCTCAACGATGAGAAGGGTGTCGCCTTCGCCCACTTGCTGGCCGACCTTGATAAAGGCGGGCGCGCCGGGCTCGGCCTGCATGTAGATCGTGCCGACCATGGGTGAGGTCACGGCACCGGGGTCGCTGGCCGGATCGGCGGGCGCTGCTGCTGCCGTCGGTGCCGGGGCTGCTGCGGGCGCAGGTGCTGCAACTGGTGCAGGGGCGGCCACCTGGGCTGACACCTGCTGAATGATCTGACGAGAGACGCGCACATTCAGGCTGTCATCTTCGCCGTATTCCCGTTTCACCTGCAATTCGGTCAGGTCGTTCTCGCGCAGCAATTCGGCCAGTGCCTGAATAAAGGCCACGTCCGCGTCATGGGGTTTTTTTGTCATTCTTGTCCTCAACAGATGGCTTGTAGCTGCCTGCCCTAGGGGCACGCGCCAATGCTCGGCCTTGTGTATAGCGACTGGAATAGGATGTGAAAAGCGCAGTTGAACCGGTTCTTTGGTCTGCGTGGACGTTGGGGAACGCAAAAACCCGGCCCCTTGGGACCGGATTTGTGCATCGCACCTCAAAATGGGCTCAGATCGCGAGGTATTCGGCGCGCAATTCCTCGTTTTCCAGCACTTCGGCGGCGGTGCCGTCAAAGACGATCCCGCCGGTGTCGAGGATCACGGCCCGGTCTGCCAGTTGCAGGGCGCGCACGGCGTTCTGTTCGACGATGATGGTGGTGATCCCCTGTTCCTTGATGATCCCGAGCGTCTTTTCGATCTCGTCCACGATCACCGGGGCCAGCCCTTCATAGGGTTCGTCCAGCAGCAGCACCTTGATGTCGCGGGCCAGCGCGCGGGCGATGGCGAGCATCTGTTGCTCGCCGCCCGACAGGGTCGTGCCCTCCTGGCTGCGGCGTTCGCCCAAGCGGGGGAATAAATCGTAAAGCCGCTCGATGGACCAGCCGATGGGTGGCGCGATCTGGGCGAGCTTGAGGTTTTCCTCGACCGTGAGGCCGGGAATGATGCGCCGGTCTTCGGGGACAAGCCCAAGGCCCGCCTGGCTGGCCTCGTGGCTCGACATGTTGTGCAGCGGTTTGTGATCGAGCCAGATTTCACCATGGGTGACTTCCGGATCGCCAATGCGCGCGATAGAGCGCAAGGTCGAAGTCTTGCCCGCCCCGTTGCGCCCCAGAAGTGCGAGGATCTCGCCCTCGTGCACGTTAAAGCTGATGCCTTGCACGATATAGCTTTCGCCGTAATAGGCGTGCATGTCCCAGACCGACAGAAAAGCAGGGGCGGTGGCGGCGTGATTCACGCCTTTTTCGAAGGATGGTTTGACGTTCATGGGGCCGTCCTCAAATTCGGGCTGATGGTGGGCAAATTGCCCACCATCAGCGGGTGTCGGGGTAGCGTGGGCACGCTGCCCACCTCATGCGGCGTCCTGGGATTCGCCCAGATAAGCTTCGCGCACCTTGGGGTGGCCCTTGATCTTGTCGGGCGTGTCTTCGACCAGCGGCGTGCCTTGTGCCAGCACCGTGATCCGTTCGGCCAGCGAGAACACCACATGCATGTCATGTTCGATGATGGCAATGGTGATATCGCGGTCGTCCTTGATCTGTTTGAGCAGATCGATGGTGTTGTTCGTATCCGCCCGCGCCATTCCGGCGGTCGGTTCGTCCAGCAGCAACAGGCGTGGTTCCTGTGACAGGCACATCCCGATCTCAAGCCGCCGTTTGTCGCCGCGCGAGAGGGACGCTGCATGCATGTGCCGCTTGTCCGCCATGTTCATCTCTTCGAGCATGTGGCTTGCCCGGTCGAACATTTCGCCGTCCTTGCGCATTGCCGCGAAAGCGTTGGGCGTGAATGCCCCGTCCCGTTTGGCGAAACAGGGGATCAGCATGTTTTCCATCACCGTCAGGTCGCCGAAGATTTCGGGCGTTTGAAACACGCGCGAAATACCCATCTGGTTGATCTCGTAGGGTTTGCGCCCCAGCACCGATTGCCCGTCGAACATGACGGAGCCTGTGTCGGGGATCAGCTTGCCCACAAGGCAGTTCAGGAGCGTGGACTTGCCCGCGCCGTTGGGTCCGATGATCGCATGGACCGAGTTTTCCGCCACGCTCAGGTTCACGTCCCCGAGGGCCTGAAGCCCGCCGAACCGTTTGCCGACACCTTTGACGTCGAGAATTCCCATGATCGTTCCTCCTCTTATTCCGCAGGTGTGGTTTTGCCGTCAGGCGTGTTGTCGGATGGTTTCTTGCGCTTGAACAGGGCGGCGACCCGCTGTCCGCCTTCGACCAGCCCGCCGGGCAGGAAGATGACCACGGCCATGAAGATCAGCCCCAGTGTCAGGTGCCAGCCTTTGCCGATGAACGGATAGACCAGCGTGATGACAAAGTCCTGCAACCCATCCGGCATGAAGGCGAACCATTCATAAAGGATGTCCTTGTTGATCTTGGACAGGATGTTTTCCATGTACTTGATCGCCCCTGCGCCAAGGACCGGCCCGATCAACGTGCCGACACCGCCAAGGATCGACATCAGAACCACTTCGCCCGAGGCCGTCCAGAACATCCGTTCCGCCCCCACTTGCGTGTCCATCGCCACCATCAGACCGCCCGCAAGCCCGGCATACATGCCCGAGATCACAAAGGCCGCCAGCGTGTAGGGCTTGGCGTTGAGCCCGGTATAGTTCAGCCGCTGCTGATTGGATTTGACTGCGCGCAGCATCATTCCGAAGGGCGAGCGGAAGATGCGGATCGACATGTAAAACGCAAAGATCATCACCACAGCCGCGACGTAGTAGCCGACGTTGAACGTAAAGACCCATCCGCCCATGGCCAGTTCCGTGCTGCTGCCCATTTCCAGCCCGAACAGGTTTGCCTTGGGCGCATTGCCCGTCAGCGCCGCGTCCAGAATGCGCGGGTCGGTCACCTTGGGTTGCAAGCCGGTTTCTCCACCCGTGATCGGTGTCAGCACCGAATAGGCCAGCGAATAGGACATCTGCGCAAAGGCCAGCGTCAGGATCGAAAAGTAGATGCCCGAGCGGCGGAGGCTGATCCACCCAACCGCAAGGCTGAAGATACCGGCTACGATCACCGATACCACGATGCCGGGGATCACGTTCATCGTCAGAAGCTTCATCATCCACATCGCCGCATAGGATCCGACCCCGAGGAAGGCCGCGTGCCCAAAGGACAGGTACCCCGTCAGCCCGAACAGGATGTTGAACCCGATGGCGAAGATCCCGAAGATCACGAACCGCTGCATCAGGTCCGGGTAGCCCGCGTTGAACTGGGCCATGCCGGAGTCGACCGGAAAGGGGTTGAGGATGAAGGGCGCGGCCATGGTCAGCAGCGTGACCAGCAACAGAAGGCGAAAGTCTTTGGCTTCAAGTCCGAACATGGCTTAGTCCTCCATCACGCCCTTGCGGCCCATAAGGCCCCGAGGACGGGTCAACAGAATGATGATTGCGACAAGATAGATGATGATCTGGTTGAGGCCGGGCAGCACGTCCAGCACTTCGCGCATCGACGCAAAGCTTTCGAGGATGCCAAGCAGGAAGCCTGCGGCGACCGCACCGGGCAGTGAGCCCATGCCGCCCACGACGACGACCACAAAGGACAGCACAAGGAAGTCCATGCCCATGTGGTAATTGGGCGAGTTTATCGGGGTATACATTACCCCCGCCAGCCCCGCGACAGCTGCCGCGATCCCGAACATGAGCGTAAAGCGTCGGTCGATGTTGATGCCAAGCAGTTGTACCGTCTCGCGGTCCGCCATCCCGGCCCGCACGACCATCCCGAAGGTGGTGAATTGCAAGAAGGCAAAGACCGCACCGATGATCACGGCCGCAAAGCCGAAATAGATGATCCGCCAGTAGGGGTAGATGATGACATTGGGATCAAAACCCATCATCGCGCCAAAGTCGAACGATCCCTTGAACGCCGATGGGGCAGGGGTCGGGATCGGGTTGGCTCCGTAGTAATATTTGATGATCTCTTGCAGCACAATGGCGAGGCCGAAGGTCACAAGGATCTGGTCCGCATGGGGACGCTTGTAAAAGTGTTTGATCAGCCCTCGCTCCATCAGGACGCCGATGGAGACCATGACCGGAATCGCGAAGATGATCGACAGCGGCACGGCCCAATCGATGATCGCATCCCCCGTGGCTTGTCCGAACCAGTCATAGACATAGGGCACATCCACCTTCAGCGGATTGCCAAGAAAGTCGGTTTGGGTCTCGTCCACCACCTCGTGGCTCAGCGAAATGATCCGGCTGAGCGTCACCGCACAGAACGCGCCGATCATAAACAGTGCCCCGTGGGCAAAGTTGACCACACCCAACGTGCCGAAGATGAGCGTAAGGCCAAGCGCAATCAGCGCATAGGCAGAGCCCTTGTCGAGCCCGTTGAGTACTTGAAGGATGATCGCTTCCATCGGACTGACCTTTGGTTTGAGCAATAGGTGCCACACCAGCGTGCGCCGGGGCAGGGCAGGGTGGGCCAGTCAGGCGGCCCACCCAGATCTTTCAAAGGATCGCTTAGGCGCCTGGGTTGCAGGAGCCCAGTTCGCCACCAAAGATCGACGCGTCATACGTGACCTGGCTGGTGGGTGTGACTTCCACGATCTCCAGAAGGTCGAACTCGGATGTCGGGTTCTCTTTTCCTTTCACGACCAGCACGTCCTTGAAGCACTGGTGGTCTTCGCCACGATAGAGCGTCGGGCCGTTGCCCATGCCGTCGAACTGGAAGTCCTCGAGGGCTTCGCCGACCGCGCATGGGTTGAACGAACCGGCCCGCTCGACCGCATCCGCATAAAGCAGCGCCTGCACGTAGCAGGTGTGTGCTGCCTGGCTGGGTGGGAAGCCGTATTTGGTGCCGAAGGATTGCACGAACGCTTTGGAGCCTTCGTCCTGCAACGACCAGTGCCAGTTGGTGGACCCGAAGATGCCTTTGACGTTTGCGCCCGCACCCTTCGCCATGAGGCGCGAGTAGAGCGGCACGACGATCTCGAAGTTCTTGTTGTTCACCAGCTTGTCGCGCAGGCCGAACTGAACCGCGTTTGTCAGCGAATTCACCATGTTCCCGCCGTAGTGGTTCAGAACCAGCACGTCCGCGCCCGATTGCAGAACCGGCGCGATGTAGGAGGAGAAGTCGGTTTGTGTCAGCGGTGTTTTCACAGCCGCAACAGTTTCCCAACCCATGGCTTCGGTCGAGGTCCGCACCGCTTCTTCTGTGGTATAGCCCCAGTTGTAGTCCGCCGTCAGGTGATAGGCCTTGCGGTCCGTGCCGTAGTTATTGGCAAGGATTGGGGCCAGCGCCGCACCGGACATGTAGGAATTGAAGAAATGGCGGAAGCCATTGGCCTTCTTGTCCTTGCCGGTGGTGTCGTTGGAGTGGGTCAGGCCGGCCATGAAGATCACGCCCGCCTCTTGGCAGAGCGCCTGCACGGCCACAGCCACACCGGAGGACGAGCCGCCCGTGATCATCACGGCACCGTCTTTTTCGATCATGGAGCGGGCCGAGGCGCGGGCCGCATCCGATTTCGTCTGCGTGTCGCCGGTGACGTATTCGACTTTCTTGCCCAGGATGCCGTTGCCTTGCAGGGCCTTGGACGAGAACGTGTTCATCAGGCCGCCGTCGCCGCCGCCGTTCAGGTGTTCGACCGCCAGTTCGTAGGCGCGCAACTCGTCCGCGCCCTCATCCGCGTAGGGGCCGGTCTGTGGCACGTTGAAACCCAGTGTGACCGAGCTGCCTTCGGGCGCGTTGGTAAAGCCCGAATGGCCGTCCGCGCGCAGATACGTTGGCAACGTGAGACCAGCAGCGCCGGCCACTGCGCCGGTCTGGATCACGCCACGACGTGTCAGGTTCATCTTGGACATAAATATCCTCCCAAATGTTGAAATGCACCTCCCCGCTTCTTCGGGCAGGGGTGTGCGGCACCTTTTGATGCAAAGCAGTTATGCCGTCGCTTCGGAAAATTGCGCAATAACCCCCTTGTTTTTCACGATTATTTTGTAAATATATCCACAAGTTCGCGGCTCACTTTGTAAACTTCATTATGTTGCGTCGCAGAAACGCGTTGAAATGGAACACGAAACCAAAGGATGCAGCCCATGGCTCGTGAGGCATTGACCGGCACCCGCATCCGCGAACGCCGCGTGATGGCAGGCTACAAACAGTCCGATCTGGCCCGTCAGATCGGCATTTCCGCCTCATATCTGAACCTGATCGAACACAACCGGCGCAGAATCGGAGGCAAGCTGCTGCTCGACATTGCGCAGGCCCTTGCAGTTGAGGCATCGGCCCTGACCGAAGGGGCCGAAGCCGCCCTGATCGCGGCCCTGCGCGACGCGGGCGAGGGCACTCCCATGACCGAGGCCGAAGCGATGCGTGCCGAGGAATTCGCGGGCCGTTTTCCCGGCTGGGCCGAGGCGTTGGCGGCGGCCCATCGCAAGATCGCCGGACTTGAGCGCACGGTCGAATCCCTCAGTGACCGGCTGGCCCATGACCCGGCCCTCGCGGCGTCGGTGCACGAGGTTCTGTCCACCGCTGCCTCGATCCGGTCCACCGCGTCGATCCTGGCCGGAGACAAGGACATCGCACCGGAATGGCGCGACCGCTTTCACGCCAATATCGACGCCGACAGCCGCCGCCTTGCGGAAAGTTCCAAAACCCTTGTCGGCTTTCTGGATGCCGAAACCGGCGAGGCGGCCTCGACCAGTTCCCCCCAGGAAGAGGTCGAGGCGTTTCTGCTGGCTCACGATTACAGCTTTGAGGCCTTGGAAAAGGGGCGCACGGATGTCCCCACCTTGATCGCCGCCGCCCCCGAATTGTCGTCCCATGCCTCTCGTCACATCGCCGCTGGTATCCTGACCCGCCTCAAGGCCGACAGCACGCGGGTGGCCATGTCCGATCTGCGCGCCGCGCTGGCGGCCAATATCACCGATCCGATCGATTTGTCGGAAAAGTTCGGTGTATCGATTGCGCGGATCATGCGCCGCCTCGCGTCAGTGCCCGAATATGGCTGCGGCCTTGTGGTGTCGGACCGGTCGGGCAGTCTGTTGTTTCGCAAAGGCATCGAGGGGTTCACGATTCCCCGCTTTGGGGCGGCCTGTCCGCTGTGGCCGCTGTTTCAGGGCTTGAGCCAGCCGGGGCAGGTCGTGCACCAGCGGGTCCGCATGGCAGGGCGGGCGGACGCGGTGTTTGATTGCTATGCCACGGCCCAACCGATGGGCCGGGTTGTGCTGAACGTGCCCCCGCTGATCGAGGCCACGATGCTGATCGTGCGCGCGCCGAACGCGGCCCGGAACGAGGGCACCCCTGCCACTGAAATCGGGGCGGCTTGCCGGATTTGTCCGGTTGCCGGATGCGCGGCGCGGCGCGAACCGTCGATCCTCAGCGACGGGTTCTGAGGCTTTTGACAGAACGCCCAAAACCTCACATAGTCAAGACGCGCCGCGGGAGAGGTCGAAGACCACGGGGGGGCGGCGCGATCAGGGAGGAAAAAGAGCATGGGCAAGCATGTTCTGCTCGTCGAAGACGAGACCAACATCATTGAAGCGATCCGTTTTCTGCTGAGCCGGGAAGGCTGGCAGGTCGATACCCATTCGGATGGGGCGACGGCGGTGGACACGATCCAGTCCATGCGCCCCGATCTGGTGATCCTCGATTATATGCTGCCGGGCAAAAGTGGGCTGGATATTCTGACCGAAGTGCGCGCCGATCCCGATTTTGCCAAGATGCCGGTGTTGATGCTGACGGCACGGGGGCAGTCGCGCGACCGCGAACAGGCTGAAAAGGCGGGGGTCAGCCGCTTTATGACCAAACCGTATTCCAATACCGAAGTCATGACGGCCGTGCGTGACCTTGTTCAACTGGCCCAATGAGTGACACTGGCACCTCTCCTCCTGTGTTCCTTGAGCAGCGCGGGTATCGTCGCCGCCGCTTGATGGATGCGTTGCGCCTGTTGCCGATTGCGGGCATCGCCTTGTGGCTGTTGCCGGTGTTCTGGCCGACCGTTGCGGATGGCCCTGACGCGCCCGAGCCGATGGCGATGTCGTCGGCGATTGTCTATGTCTTTGTAGTGTGGATCGGTCTGATCATGGCGGCCTTTGCGCTGTGGGCGACATTGTTTGCCCATCGCGACACCTCCACCGACCAAGACGGCGAGGCCCCTAGGTGACCTCCGTCAATCAGCTGATCGGCGTCAGCCTTGGCTATGTCATCTTTCTGTTTGCCATCGCCTATCTCGCGGAGCGTGCCGCGCAGCGGGGCAAGGGGGGGTGGCTGCGCTCTCCGCTCGTTTATACCCTGTCCCTGTCGATCTATTGCACCGCGTGGACGTTTTACGGTGCCGTCGGCTATGCGGCCCGGTCAGGGATGGAGTTCGTCACGATTTATCTGGGCCCCAGCCTTGTGATGATCGGCTGGTGGTGGGCCTTGCGCAAATTGGTGCGCATTGGGCGGGCGCAGCGGGCCACATCGGTGGCGGACCTGATTTCCGCCCGCTATGGCAAGTCCAACCTGCTTGCCATTGTGGTCACCATCATGGCCGTGATCGGCGTGACCCCTTACATTGCGCTCCAATTGCAGTCAGTCACCCTGTCGCTGTCGATCTTTTCCGAACCCGGCGGGGATGCCCCGCTCAACCAGTTGATCGCGGGATTTTGGGTCGCCTTTGGCCTTGCGATCTTTACCGTCCTGTTCGGAACCCGGAACCTCAACGCCAACGAACGCCATGATGGCGTCGTGATCGCCATTGCGGTCGAAGCGGTTGTCAAGCTGATTGCACTGTTGGCGGTGGGCATCTTTGTGGTCTGGGGCGTGGCGGGGGGGCTTGCCCCGATGATGGAGCAGATTGACGCCTCGCCCATTGGCGCGTGGGACATGGATCGCAGCCGGTGGGTGGCGCTGACGGCCCTGTCTGCCGCGGCCTTTCTGGCACTGCCCCGCATGTTTCAGGTCATGGTGGTCGAGAATGAGGACGAGCGGCACCTGCAAATCGCAAGCTGGGCGTTTCCGGTCTATTTGCTGCTGATGAGCCTGTTTGTGGTGCCCATCGCAGTCGTCGGCCTTGATCTGATGCCTGCGGGGTCCAATCCCGACCTGTTCGTGTTGACCGTGCCCTTGGCGCAGGGGCAGGTGGGGCTGGCTACTCTCAGTTTCCTGGGCGGATTTTCGTCGGCCACGTCGATGGTGATTGTGGCCACGCTGGCGCTGTCGACGATGATGTCCAACCATGTGGTGATGCCTGTGTGGCTCAACCTGCAAGGGCCGGGTGCGCAGGTGTCGGGGGATGTGCGCAATGTGGTGATCCTGTCGCGGCGCGCCTCGATCCTGATGATCATCGGGCTTGGCTATCTCTATTACCGCTTTTCGGGCGGTGGCTCGGCGCTGGCGGCGATGGGTTTGATCTCATTTGCGGGGGTGGCGCAGTTCCTGCCTGCGATGATGGGCGGTATTTTCTGGCGGGGGGCGACGCGGTGGGGAGCATTGGCGGGGCTGTGTGTCGGTTTTTCCGTCTGGGTCTTTTGTTCGCTGCTGCCCAGCTTTGGCCCCGGTGCGGTGCTGAGTGTTGCCACCTTCGACACCGGGTTGTTTGGCCTATCATGGTTGCGCCCGCAGGCCCTGTTCGGGATCAGCGGGCTGGACCCGACCGTCCACGCCATCGTGTGGTCGATCACGCTGAACACGACGGCCTTCGTGATCGTGTCGCTGTTCACCTTTCCCGGCCCGCTTGAGCGGTTGCAGGGCGCGCAATTCGTCAACGTCTTTGATCATTCCACCCAAGCCCGGGGCTGGGACGCCGCCCTTGCCACCTCCGAAGATCTGCTGATTATGACGCAGCGGATATTGGGGGCTACCGAGGCGCTTGACCTGTTCCGTGCCGAGGCTGCGCGCCAGGGCGTACAGGGCCATCTGCCCGAACCCACACCGGGTTTTCTGCAACAGCTTGAGCGTGAATTGACCGGCTCGGTCGGAGCCGCAACTGCGCATGCCATGATCAGCCAATTGGTCGGGGGCGCATCGGTGTCGGTGCAGGATTTGATGGCGGTGGCGGACGAGTCCGCGCAGATCCTCGAATATTCCAACCAGCTTGAGGCAAAATCGTCCGAACTCAGCCGCACAGCGCGCAAGCTGCGTGACGCCAACGCGAAACTGACCGCGCTTTCGGTGCAGAAGGATGCATTCCTCAGCCAGATCAGTCACGAATTGCGCACGCCCATGACCTCGATCCGCTCGTTTTCGGAAATCCTGCGGGATACGGATGGGTTGGGGCAGGTCGAAAAGACGAAATATGCCTCCATCATCCATGGTGAGGCGATCCGTCTGACGCGGTTGCTGGATGATCTGCTGGACCTCAGTGTGTTGGAAAACGGGCAGGTCAATCTGAACTTCGAGACCGGGACACTCAGCACTGTTCTGGAAAAGGCGATCCTGACGGCGCAGGCCAGCGGGACCGGCCCGTTGGACATCCGGCGTCGTCATCTGGACGAGGCGGTGACCCTGACCACCGACCTTGATCGGCTGACGCAGGTCTTCATCAATCTGATTACAAATGCACAGAAATATTGTCAGGCGGACGAGCCGCGGCTGGTGATTGAAGTGCGTCAGGACGACGGTGCGATTGCGGTCGTCTTCTCGGACAACGGCATGCCGATCCCCCCTGCGGCGCGTGCGCTGATTTTTGAAAAATTCGCCCGGATCAGTGACAATGACGAGGCGGGCGCGGGTCTTGGCCTCGCGATTTGCCGCGAGATCATGACGCGGCTTGGGGGCGAAATCTCGTTTCAGGGCGGGCCGTCGGGCAATGCGTTTACCGTTCATCTGCCGACACAGGCGGCGCTGGCTGCTCAATAGCTGTGCTTAAAATACTGTTGTGTTGTAAAGCGGTTGGTAACCAATCTGGCCTAGACCTGAGCGCGTAATGGCGAGCCGCGCGGCGGCGGAGGATATGGGCGACACCAAACCAGACACCGTGTTGGGGCGCATCGCGGCCGCTGGTCGCCAAGAGCGTGACGCGCGCGCAATGACGCTGCAAAAGGCGATGCGTCTCAGCGTGGCCAAGGTGGCGGATACGCTGATGGATCTGCCCATGGCCGTGATCGGGGCCGTGGTTCAGGGGGTCAGCGGTGAAAACGTGCCCGATATGCTGGACGACGAGGTGCTGTTGATGTTGATGGACGGACCGCGGGGCTGCGTCGGGGCGGCGATGATTGATCCGGTTGTGGTGGGCGGGCTGATCCAGCAGCAAACCATGGGTAAGGTACAGCCCGACAAGGGGGACAGTCGGCCGATGACCCGCACCGATGCCGCTGTGTGTGCGCCCCTTTTGGACGCGGTGATTGCACGGGTTGCGGGGATATTGGATGACGCGGGCGATCGCGCCCTGATTGATGGGTTTTGTTTTGGGGCCAAGGCGGAGTCGGGGCGCACGCTGGCCATGGCGCTTGAGGCGTCAGACTATACCGCGATCAAACTGACGGTGGATATGGCGCGCGGCGCACGGCAGGGCGAGATCACGCTGATTCTGCCCAATCCCGAGGCCCGGGAAGAGCCGCATGACAGCGCAGAAGACGGCACGGCCCCCCAAGCACCGGCGGCTGACCTGTCGTCGACGGTGATGGGTCTGCATGCAGAGTTGAACATGGTGATCTGCCAGATGGATCTGCCGCTGAGTGCGGTGCGCGCGCTTGAGGTCGGTGACGCCTTCCCGCTCACACCGGGGCAGTTCCCGTCTGTTCAGATCACGACGACAACGGGGCGCATCATCGGGCGTGGCATTGTCGGGCAGGTCGATGGAATGCGCGCCGTCAAGCCACAGCGCAAACCGCTCCATGCCTCGCAACCCTTGCGCAGGGCCAGCGATGAGCCGCTGGTCGACATGCCCCAGGTCGAGGAGTTTGTGACCGCCCGGCGGCGCGAAGAGGACGCGGATGAGGTCAGCGATCAGGAGTTGGAGGCGACCATGGCCGCGCTTGACGCGGAGCTTACGGCGTCAGACCTGCCTGATCTTGCAACGCCTGTTGCGGTGGCGGACGACACATCGCTGCCGGATCTGGATGATCTGCCGGACCTCGCCGACTTACCGGACCTTGCGGATTTGCCCGATCTCGCCATGCAAAATGTAGGTTAGGGGGCCTTGGCCCGCGCAATCGCCACAAGCGTCGGGCGCAGGTTGTCCAGATCATATCCGCCTGCGCGGGCCGCCGCCAGAATGTCGTCGGCCGCCATCTGTCTGGCCTGACCCAGACACCACACCACGGTCGAGCGTGTTCCGGAGGCGCAATAGGCCAGCACCGCACCCTGCGCGTGCGCGGCTATGTCCATCTGTGCGCCCACATTTTCCGGGTTCATCGTCTGGTGCGTCAGCGGCAGCCGCACAAATTCCAGCCCCGCCGCCCGTGCCGCCTGTTCAACCGCATCGGCCTGGAAGGCGGGCGGCACCTCGGCGTCGGGGCGGTTGCAGATCACGGTTGTGATGCCTGCGGCGGCCACGGCTTGCATATCCGTGGGGTCAACTTGCGGGGCCACAAAATAGGTTGGGGTGATTTGTCGGATGTCCATGGTCGCAGGCTATGCCGCCCTCTCGGCACTGTCCAGCGCGCGGCGCAGACGCGGGACAGCTCCCATGCCCGTCAGCATTGCCGCAAGGAACAGGGCCCCCTGCCATCCGCCATAGCTCAGCGATGCCAGCGCAGGGCCGGGGCACAATCCAACAAGGCCCCAGCCAATGCCAAACAGCACCGAGCCGACGATCAACGGACGGGTTATCTCGTGCCGGGGCGGGGCCGGAAAGGTGCCGCCCGACAGCGGAGCCCGCCCCCGCGTCACCCGCCATGCCACTGCCATCGGCAGGATCGCGCCCCCCATCACAAAGGCCAGCGTCGGATCCCACGCGCCCGCAAAATCCAGAAACCCCCGCACCTTTGTTGTATCGGTCATGCCCGAGATGTGCAGGCCTGCGCCAAAGAGTGCCCCGCTGAGCGCTGCAATCATCAAACGCATCACAGACCCAACCCGATCCGCATCGCCGTGACCGTCATCGCGCCCGCGCCGATATAGGCCAGCGTCGCCGCAAAACCACGTACCGACAGGCGCGACATCCCGCACACCCCGTGCCCGGATGTGCATCCGTTGGCAAAGCGTGTGCCGATCCCGACGGCCAGCCCGCCTGTGATCAACAGCACCGGGGCCGAGGCTGCCTGCGTGTCGACCTGCCAGCCACCAAGGCTCATCAGCGCGGGCATCCCGATCAGCCCTGCAATGAATGCAAGTGTTGAACCCCGATCGGTTGCGGACCCGTCAATCAGTCCACCGACAATGCCGCTTGCCCCCATGATGCGTCCGTTGCCCAGTAACATCAGCGCCGCTGCACTGCCGATCAGCAGACCGCCGATCAACCCGTATATCCACTCTATCTGCATACCTGCGATCCCTACGCCAGAAAGATGCCGACGATGACCAGCATCAGCCCGATCACCGACAAGAACAGCGCACCCATGTTCAACGGCAAGACCCGCGCCATGACGGTCCGCATCCCTTCGTCATCCAATTGCGCCCGCCGCGCGCGCCACACTTTGACGATGCACCAGATCAACCCCGCAAGACCGACCACAGACACCGCAGCGCCGCTCCAGATCAACGCATCAAACACACCAAAAGCCGTCGTATTTTCCATGCGCGCAGGGCTACCGCAGGCCCGGGCGGTTGGCAAGAACGCTGCGGCCCCAAACCCTCTTGCAGGGCGGGATGCACCCGGCTATCCCGCGAGTCACCCTCAAGCGCCAGGAGCCTGACATGACCGACACCGCCACCAATGCCGAAAGCTATCGCGTCACCGCCGACGAGCTGCGCCAGTTCATCGAGCGTATCGAGCGTCTGGATATGGAAAAACGCGATCTGGCGGATCAGCAAAAAGAGGTGATGGCCGAGGCCAAGGCCCGCGGCTATGACACCAAGGTCATGCGCAAGGTCATCGCGCTGCGCAAACGTGACAAGGACGACATTGCCGAAGAAGAAGCGGTGTTGGAGATGTATAAAGAGGCGCTTGGCATGAGCTGATGCGCCCAAGGGCGATGCGGCGATAAGACACCTTAAGGCGCCCTAAGGCGCGATGAACGTGACCCCGGGAATCCGCGCCACCCGCGTCATGTCTTCTTCATAGATCTCGGTGAGTGCCTCAATCGTGCTGTCATCCCACCCGGGTGCGTCCAGTTCTTCCTCGATCTCGTCATCAATGGCGAACTTGTCGAGGAACGCCGCAATCACGCGCCGTTTCTGCATTTCAGTCATGGTGGGGTGGGAGTGCAGGTAGGCGCGAAACCGCTGCATCCCTTCGGCGGACATGATCTCTGACAACAGATCAAAGCCGCCAATGATTTTTTCACCATGTTCGAGCCCGGCCATCTCACGGATGATCTGAGCCCACAACATCGGCATGTCCTCAAAACACCATGTGGTGAGTGTGATGCGGGGCACCGCGGCGCGGATTTGGTCGATGGTGTCGGACCAGCGGATTGCGCCGGGGTCGGCCCTGCGCAGAAAACTGTCCATATCGGCCTGAGGGGCATTGGTGAACAAGGCGGGCAGGAAGGTTGCGGGATTGCGCATGGCCAGAAACACTTCGATATCATCATGCGGGAACAGCGATGACAAATGCGCCAGCCGCCGGGGCGCGTCGTGATAAATCATCCCGTTCCGCACGCAGGCCCTGGGGGCACCGAACAGATACATGTGACTGAGAATCATGCGATCCGCACTTTCCTCGTCGAGGATGGCATCCAGCAGGATATCGCGCGCTTCGGGGGCGGGGGGCGCGTCCTCAAGGGCGTCGAGCGTTTCACGCAATAACACCCGGTACTTGCCTGGCGCGGGGACAGCCACACCCCGGCTTGAGAACTGTTCCTTGTTGCGCAGCAAACAGCGCATAAGCCGTTCATTTTCGGTAAAATGCGCACCTGCATGCAGAACCAGTTGCATCGTTTGTGACCTCGATCTTGTCTGGTGAGTTCGGTAACGAGGTATACCTGTTTTGCGACAGGATAAAACCTCTGCTCGTGATGCAAAACCATCTTGCACGCACGCGCGACTTTGATTAGACCCGCGCCGAATGCCCCTATAGCTCAGCTGGTAGAGCAACTGATTTGTAATCAGTAGGTCCGCGGTTCGAGTCCGTGTGGGGGCACCATTTCACACTGAGAATTATCGTTTTTAGCTGGGTTTCAGGTACTGCGGGGCTTTTGGTCTCTCTTCTGATCCCTCCGCAGATAGCGCCACACAGTGTGCTGCGATGTTTTTCCCGGGGGCACCTTACCTTCTTTCATGTGCTCGTCGGCCTCCAAATCCGCTTTCAAAGCAGTCAAGGCGTGATTAACGCTCACCCGTATTTGCTGGCGACTCAAAAACTGCGTGTCGGGCGGGACATGGCCCAAGCCCTCTTGACTGTGTTCCAACCAACTTTGCGCAATCCGCCGAGCGGGCATTTGTTGGCATTCTTTGGATCAGGATCGCCAATGCTTCGGCTAAGCCATTGTAAATCAACCGGATTGATCGAGACCTAAATTCGATGACAGTGTTGGATATGGCTACCTCATAACATCCATTTTGATTTGGGATGTGATCCGATTGTCCAATTCCATCTGCAACGGACCGACCTGTTCTTGCGTCAGTCTTTCGACGTCAACAGCTATTTGGTCTGTCCACGTTTGTCGATTTGCCCCTACGGTCATTACATGGATCAACCACACGGTCTTTGGGGGTGAAAGCACCCATGGCAGATCGACCTTCAGGATGGGCATCACCTACGGATAGGGGTGTAGTTCCCGATATCGCCAAATATACTCCCGAAAGATAGTAAAGGGTGAGGGGCCTATGCCGGGACCGTTGGACAGTCTGAAAGTGGTGGAGTTTTCGGGACTTGGGCCTGCGCCGCTGGCGGGGCAATTGCTGGCGGATCTGGGCGCGCAGGTCTGCGTGATCGACAGGGTTTCCGGCCCTGCGCACGCCCATGACATCAACCGGCGGGGCAAGTCATCCGTTGCGCTGAACCTCAAATCACCTGCCGGACAAAGGGTCGCGCGGCAGATGATGGCGGCGGCCGATATCGTGATCGAAGGGTTCCGGCCCGGCGTGATGGAGCGGTTGGGCCTTGGCCCCGAAACCTGTCCCGACACTGTCATTTACGGGCGCATGACCGGGTGGGGGCAGGCGGGGCCGATGGCCCATGTGGCGGGCCACGACATCACATATCTTGCGACCACGGGTGTCTTGCACATGATGGGCACGCCCGAGGCCCCGCCGAAACCGCCGCTGAACCTTGTGGCGGATTACGGCGGCGGCACGATGTTTCTGCTTTATGGGCTGCTTGCGGCTGTGATCTCGCGCGGGGTGACAGGGCGGGGTCAGGTGGTTGATGCGGCCATGATCGACGGGGTGCCTGCGATGATGGGCTTGATCCACGGGCTGATGGCGCAGGGCGTGTGGGGCGCGCCGGGGGCCAATTGGCTGGATGGTGGTGCACCGTTTTATCGCTGCTATCGCTGCGCGGATGGGCGTGATGTGGCTGTGGGCGCGCTTGAGCCGCAGTTTTACGCGCTGTTGCTGCGGGGACTGGGGCTGGAGCACGCGGCGCTGCCCGCACAGATGGACCGGGCGGCATGGCCACGGGTGACGGCGCGACTGGCAGATATCTTTGCCACGCGCACGCGGGATGAATGGGCGGCGGCCTTTGAAGGGACTGATGCCTGTGTCGCCCCGGTTCTGAGCATGGAGGAGGCGGCAGAGCACCCGCATCTGGGGCCACGTGGTGTTTATGCGGACCTTGATGGGGTGCGCCAAAGTGCGCCCGCGCCACGGTTTTCCGGCACGCCTGCGCCGAAACCGCGCCCGCCGGGTGTGCGGGGCGGCGACACCGACACGGTAATGCGCGACCTTGGCTATCACGCTGATCAGGTTGCGCAAATGCGCGCTGATGGTGTCCTGACATGAAAGCGATGATCGCAGGGGGCGGCATCGGCGGGCTGGCCAGTGCCATTGCGCTGCGCCTGCGGGGGTGGGATGTGAGCGTGTTCGAACAGGCCCCGGCCCTGGGCGACGTGGGGGCGGGGCTGCAAATCTCACCCAATGGCTGGCGGGTGCTGGAGGGTTTGGGCGTCGTTCCGCATCTGGAGCACGCCGCGTTCGAACCCGAAGCCATCGAAATGCGTATGGGGCGCTCGGGCCGGCAGGTGTTCCACTTGCCGATGAAAGCATACGCCCGCGAGCGTTGGCGCGCGCCCTATATGCATGTTCATCGCGCGGATTTGGCGGATGCGCTGGCAGCGCGGCTGGCCACACTTGCGCCGGATGCGGTGCAGACGGGGCGGGTTGTCGCGGGCTTTGCCCAAGCGGGTCGTACCGCCACGCTGCGCTTTGGGGATGGCAGCACTGCTGACGGCGACTGCATCATCGGGGCTGATGGGCTGCATTCGGTTGTTCGCGCGCAAATGCTGGGGCCGGATCATCCGCGCTATACCGGCAATGTGGCGTGGCGTGCGGTGGTCCCGGTGGACGCTTTGGGAGATTTTGCGCCGCCCCCCACCGCCTGTGTCTGGGCGGGGGACCGACGGCATGCGGTCACGACGCGGTTGCGTGGCGGGATGCTGGCGAATTTTGTCGGGATGGTTGAACAGGTCGAACCCGCGCGCGAAGGCTGGCGGATCGAAGGCAGCAAAGCCGACGCACAGGCTGCGTTTGCAGGCTGGCATCCGGTGATTTCGACGCTGATCTCCAAGGCCGGCACGCTGAACCGATGGGCGCTGTTTGATCGGGCCCCTTTGCCGCGATGGCATGATGGGCGGGTGGGTCTGATGGGGGATGCGGCGCATCCGATGTTGCCCTCAATGGCGCAAGGGGCGGTGCAAGCCCTTGAGGATGCGTGGGTTTTGGCCGAGGCGCTGGGTGATGCAGCCTCGATCGATGCAGGGTTTGCGCGCCACTTCGAGGCCCGCATCGCACGCACCAGTCGCATCCAGAAAGGCTCGGCTGCGAACGCGCGCCTGTTTCACAAAGGCTCTGTCTTGGGACGCATGGGTTTCTATGGACCTATGGCGATAGGGGCCCGGTTGGTGCCGGGGCTGATCCATGCCCGCCAGGACTGGGTCTATCGCTATGACGCGCGCACTGCGCTTCAGGGCGCACCCTGACCGCGCACAGCCATTGGGGTCTGTCCCGTCCACCCCTGAAACGCCCGGCCAAACGAATTGGGATCGCGACAGGCCAGCAGATAGCTGATCTCTTCGACTTGCAGATCGGTGTTGCACAGATACTGACGGGCGAGAACCTCGGGGGTACCGAGGCGCAAGCGATTAGCGACGGTCTGAACACCGGCCTCACCCGCTGGCAACATGTCGGGCAGGGCGGTGACGGGGATGTCGGCGGGAAAGCGCATGCGCCGCAGGAGATCGGCAGGATCAATGCGCAACAGGCCACACATTTGCTGGGCGGTGCGTGCGATTTTGTAGTGGATGTGATCAGCAGCTGACCCTGCATCCCACGAGCCCTGGTGCGCCAGTGTTGGCGCACCACCCAGATCAGGGCCGCTTGTTCATACGGTTTTCGATCAGGTCATCAACCACGCTTGGGTCCGCCAAGGTCGAGGTGTCGCCAAGGGCTGCAAAGTCATCCTCGGCGATCTTGCGCAGGATGCGCCGCATGATCTTGCCGGACCGGGTTTTCGGCAGGCCGGGTGCCCATTGGATCAGATCAGGCGAGGCGATGGGCCCAATCTCGTTGCGCACCCATGTGCGCAGCTCTTTGCGCAACGCCTCATCCGGTTCCTGCCCATTCATCAGCGTGACATAGCAATAGATGCCTTGCCCTTTGATATCATGGGGATAGCCGACCACTGCGGCCTCAGCGACCTTGGCATGGGCCACCAGTGCGCTTTCGACCTCGGCGGTGCCCATCCGGTGGCCCGAGACGTTGATCACGTCATCGACGCGGCCTGTGATCCAGTAGTCACCATCCTCGTCCCGGCGGCACCCGTCACCGGTAAAGTAATAGCCTTTGTAGTCGCTGAAATAGGTTTTTTCGAAGCGCTCGTGATCTTCCCACACGGTGCGCATCTGGCCGGGCCAGCTGTCGGCAATGCACAGCACTCCCTCGACCCCGTTGCCTTCGATGATGTCGCCGGTGGCAGGTTCCAGCACAACCGGTTTGATGCCAAAAAACGGCTTCATCGCGGAGCCGGGCTTGGTCGCATGCGCACCGGGCAGGGGGGTCATCAAATGCCCGCCCGTTTCGGTCTGCCACCACGTGTCCACAATCGGACAGCGTCCGCCCCCGACCACGTCATTGTACCAGTTCCACGCTTCGGGATTGATCGGCTCGCCCACGGTGCCAAGCAGTTTCAGGCTGCTCAGATCACATTTCGCGACCGGGTCGTTGCCATGGGCCATCAGCGCGCGGATCGCGGTTGGGGCGGTGTAAAACTGCGCCACCCTGTGCTTTTCACAGACCTGCCAGAACCGCGAGGCATCGGGGTATGTCGGCACCCCTTCAAACATCAGCGTCGTCGCCCCATTCGCCAGAGGCCCATAGACGATATAACTGTGGCCCGTGACCCAGCCCACATCGGCCGTGCACCAGTAGACGTCGCCATCGTGGTAATCGAAGGTGATTTCATGGGTGAGGGCGGCATAGACGATGTAGCCCCCGGTCGTGTGAACGACGCCCTTGGGCTGCCCGGTCGAGCCCGAGGTATAAAGGATGAACAGTGGGTCTTCGGCGTTCATTTCCTCGGGCGGGCAGTCGGCATCGACCCCTTCGGCAGCCTCGTGCAGCCAGTGATCCAGCCCGTCGCGCCATGCGATCTGCTGGCCTGTGCGTTTGACCACAAGACAATGTGTGTCGTGCATCACGTTGATGAGCGCCTGATTGACGTTGTCCTTGAGGTTGGTGGTCCGCCCGCCGCGCGGGGCCCCGTCGGATGTGATCACCACCTTGGCGTCGCAGCCTGAAACGCGGGCGGCCAGCGCGTCGGGCGAAAAGCCTGCGAATACGATGGAATGAATGGCCCCGATCCGCGTACAGGCCAGCATCGCATAAGCGGCCTCGGGGATCATCGGCATGTAAAGAACAACCCGATCCCCCCGCCCAACACCCAATGATTTCAACACATTGGCCATCTTGCATGTCTCGGCATGCAATTGTTTGTAGGTGATGTGTAGCGCGTCTTCGTCGGGGCTGTCTGGTTCCCAGATGATGGCCGTCTGATCGCCGCGGGTTGCCAGATGCCGGTCAATGCAGTTGGCCGAGACGTTCAACGTCCCATCAGCGTACCAGTTGATGTTGACGTTCCCGAACGCATAGCTGACGTCCTTGACCGTCTTATAAGGGTTGATCCAGTCGATGCGCTTGCCATGCTGGTCCCAAAACGCTTCCGGGTCGCTGATCGAGGCGGCATACATCGCATCATATTTGGCGGCGTCCACATGGGTGCTGGCCACCATTTCGGGGGATGGGGCATAGGTTTTGGTGTTGGGCATGGGGTCCTCCACGGGGTCTTGTGTTTGATATGTCGAAGGGGCGTCCGGGTGCGGCCATCCTCCTGTGGCGGCGCAGTCGGGCGCGGGTCCCCCTCCATTTGGCTGCGATCATAGCCAAAGCGATAAAGAATGAAATAAAACGCTGAAGGTGCGCGGCTTTGTTGTAAATATGTTTCCGAAAAACTGTAAAGTCTGTAAATATACAATCTAACTATTCATATAAATGCAAGTATTACAGATGATTAGAGGTTAATGTGAAGGTGATCCTATCCCGACAAAAGCCACCCCTGCACCGCCTTGCCCCGACCTCGCGCCGCCCGGAACCACACCCCGCATCGGCCCCACGTTACACATCACCATTGCAACATCCTGAAACGAGGCCCTATTCCTGTGCGCTGAATTGCGATCAGATGGCCCTCCGACACCCATAAGGAGCTTTGACAGATGAGCCTGCCCGATACGATGAATGCCTTTGTGCTGCACGCGCATGGCGACATGGATGCGCTCAAATACCACGCCGATTGGCCAATGCCGTCTGTCGGCCCGGACGATGTGTTGATCAAGGTCGGGGCTTGCGGGCTCAACAACACGGACGTCAACACGCGCGTGGGGTGGTATTCCAAGGCGGTGACGGCGGCCACGTCGGGGGATGGATACGACGCCATCGATGATGAGGATCCCAGTTGGGGTGGGGCTCCCATCACCTTTCCGCGCATTCAGGGCGCGGATGCTGTGGGCACCGTCATCGCGGTCGGAGCCAACGCGCCGTCCGATCTGATCGGCAGGCGGGTGATGACGGACGGGTGGCTACGCGACTGGTCCGATCCGATGAACCGGGACAAGACGGGGTATTACGGCAGCGAACGGGACGGGGGCTTTGCACAATATACCACCGCGGATCACCGTGGGGTCGGGGTGGTCAACAGCGCACTCAGCGATGCGGAACTGGCCACGTTCATCTGCTCCTACACCACAGCCGAAGGTATGCTGGCGCGCGCCGATGTCGGTGCCGATGACGTGGTGCTGGTCACCGGGGCATCAGGCGGCGTCGGCTCGGCGCTTGTCCAACTGGCCAAACGGCGCGGGGCAGTGGTGGTGGGCATGGCATCCGGGGCAAAGCACGCAGATATGGCCGCTTTGGGCGCGGATGCGCTGCTGCCGCGTCAGCCAGACAACCTCAAACACGCGCTCAAAAGGGCAATCGGGCGCGACACGGTCACGGTGGTAGCCGATATCGTGGGTGGCCCGGCCTTCGGTGGCATCATCGATGTGCTCGCACGGGGTGGGCGTTACACCTGCTCGGGTGCGATCGCCGGGCCACTGGTCGAACTGGACTTGCGTACGTTCTATCTGCGCGACCTGACATTTACAGGCTCGACTGTCGTGCCGCTCAACATATTTGGGGACGTCATCGAATATATCGAACGGGGCGAGGTGAAACCGCTTCTGGCCGCTACATATCCTCTGAGCGAGTTGCACGCCGCGCAAACCGCCTTCATCGACAAGACCCATGTGGGCAATATCGTGGTGGTGCCCTGAACGCCCCGACATCTTCTTTTGACCAGAAATACCGCGGGGGAGGCCTCTGGCCAGGGCAGCGCCCCTTGTACTTAAGGAGTCCGGCCTCTGGCCGGGGGCGGAGCCCCTTTTCTTAACAAGTCCGGCCTCTGGCCGAGGGCGGAGCCCCCTTTCTTAACAAGTCCGGCCTCTGGCCGGGGGGGCAGAGCCCCCATGCGCTCTATCCACCCCTTGGCCCTTGGCAGCGCTGCAATGCCACGCTAGCTTCTGGCTCAAGCGGGCCACCACGTCCCGCATTTCAGGGAGAAACACATGAACAAATTTGCAATCGGCGCCGTTGTCACTGCGATTTCGGGCACGTTCGCACTCGAAGCCGCGGCCACCGAATGGAACGTATCGGTCTGGGGCAAACGCCGCGCCTTCACCGAACATGTCGAAAAGCTGGCCGAGCTGGTCAGTGAAAAGACCAACGGCGAGTTCACCATGAACATCAGCTATGGGGGCCTCTCCAAGAACCGCGAGAACCTTGACGGGATCAGCATCGGCGCGTTCGAGATGGCGCAGTTCTGTGCGGGCTACCACCGGGACAAGAACCGCGTGATCACCGTTCTTGAACTGCCCTTCCTCGGGGTCGAGAACCTCGAACAGGAAGTGGCCGTATCCGCCGCCGTCTATGCCCACCCCGCCGCGACCGAGGAAATGGCGCAGTGGAATGCCAAGCTGCTGATGACGTCGCCCATGCCGCAATATAACCTTGTTGGCACCGGCGAACCGCGTGCCAGCCTCGCGGATTTTGAAGGCATGCGCGTGCGTGCGACAGGTGGTATCGGCAACGCCTTTGCTGCCGTGGGCGGTGTGCCCACATCCGTGACCGCGACCGAGGCATATCAGGCCATGGAATCGGGTGTCGTGGACACGGTCGCCTTTGCGCAGCACGCCCACTTGTCCTTCGGTACGATCAATCAGGCCGAATGGTGGACGGCGAACCTGAACCCCGGCACCGTGAACTGCCCTGTTGTGGTGAACATCGACGCCTACGAGGCGCTGTCGGATGCGGAGCGCGAGGCGCTGGACAGCTCGGTGCCCGAAGCGATTGACCACTACCTCGCCAACTACGCCGAACTGCTTCAGCGTTGGGATTCGGTGCTGGAAGAGAAAGGCGTGCAGAAGGTCGAAATTGATGCTGGTGTGATCGACGAATTCCGCGCCAAGGCCGCGGATCCGATCCGCGACGAGTGGATTGCCGACATGGAAGGGCAAGGCCTGCCCGGTCAGGAACTCTATGACCTCGTGGTCAAGACACTGGCCGACGCCAAGTCCGGCAGCTGAGCCAACGTAGGGTGGGCAATATTGCCCACCCTACATCCAGACATATCCTAAAAAGGGACCAGATATGGCGGGAACCTCAACGGTCCTCGAAGATTCAAGCCTGCTCAGCCGGCTGGATCGTGGCCTTGTGCCCATCGAGCGGGTCATGGCGCTGCTCAGCGGTCTGGCCGCCTTTTCGCTGATGTTTCTTGCGGCCTATTCCGTGACGGGCCGTGAATTTTTCGAAAAACCGCTTCTCGGCTATGTTGATCTGATCGAAATGTTGATGCCGCTGATCGCGATCATGGGGGTCTCCTATGTGCAGCGCAATGGCGGGCATATCCGAATGGACATCATCATCGGTGCGATGAAGGGGCGCTGGCTGTGGTTCTTTGAACTGGTGTCGATCCTGCTGATCCTGATGCTGATGATCGCGCTTGTGTGGGGCTCATGGGCCCATTTCGACCGCTCCTTTGATTGTGCGCGACCCCTGTGCAGCCGCGACAGCTCTATCGACATCTCGCTGCCCATCTGGCCCAGCAAATTGATCGTACCCGTAGCTTTTGCGGTGCTGTGCCTGCGCCTTGTCCTGCAAGCTTTCGGTTACGGCCGCGCCTTCTGGCTGAACCTCGAGCGGCCCGTGGCCGTCCCCCTGATCCAAAGCGTGGCTGAACAGGCCATCGCCGAGGCCAAGTCCTTGGAAGGGGCAGACTGATGGATCCGATCACGATTGGTCTGTGGACCACCGGCGGCATGCTGTTCATGGTGTTCATGGGTATGCGCGTCGCCTTTGCCGCCGGTCTGGCCGGGTTCTTCGGCCTTGTCTGGCTGCGCTGGAACGGGTTCGACTATGACCCTGCGCGCCTTGGCAAGTCGATTGAAATCAGCGTGAAGATCGCAGGCCAAGTCCCTCATTCCAAAGTATCTTCGCAAGCTTTGTCCCTGATTCCCACCTTCATCCTGATCGGATATCTCGCCTATTACGCCAAGCTGACGACGGCCCTGTTTGAGGCTGCAAAACGCTGGATCGCGTGGGTGCCGGGTGGCTTGGCCGTCTCGACAGTGTTCGCGACCGCAGGCTTTGCCGCCGTGTCAGGGGCGTCCGTGGCGACGGCGGCGGTCTTTGCACGCATCGCCATCCCCGAAATGCTCAAGATCGGGTACAACAAACAATTCGCAGCCGGAGTTGTGGCGGCAGGCGGCACGCTGGCCTCGCTGATCCCGCCGTCGGCCATCCTCGTGATCTATGCGATCATCGTGGAACAGGACGTGGGCAAGCTGCTGCTGGCCGGGTTCATCCCCGGCGCGTTCTCGGCCATCATCTATGCCGCGATGATCATCGGGATCGCGCTGATCTGGAAGAATGTCGGCCCGCCCGTGTCCGGCTTTACGTGGAAAGAGCGGCTGGTCTCGCTGCCCCCGGCACTGCCCATTGTGGCGGTGGTCGTGATCATTATCTTCTTTGTCTACAACCCGTTCGGTGACGCCTGGGGCACCCCGACCGAGGGCGGGGCCGTGGGTGCCTTCATCGTGTTCCTGATGGCACTCTATCGCGGCATGCGTCTGAAGGAACTCAAGGATGCGCTGATTGAAACGGCCAAGCTGACGGTGATGATCTTCACCATCATCTGGGGGGTGCTGATCTATGTGCGCTTCCTTGGCTTCGCGGACCTGCCGGGTGCGTTTTCGGACTGGATCACATCGCTGACGGTGTCCCCGATGCTGATCCTGATCTGCATCCTGCTGGCCTATGCGGTGTTGGGTATGTTCATGGACGCCATCGGGATGCTGCTGTTGACCTTGCCGGTGGTCTATCCGGCGGTCATGGCGCTGAACGGAGGCGAGTTCGTGAGTGCGGCGGACAGCACATTCGGCATGTCCGGGCCCATGTGTGCGATCTGGTTCGGCATCCTCGTCGTCAAGATGGCCGAGTTCTGCCTGATCACTCCGCCCATTGGCCTCAACTGTTTCGTGGTGGCGGGCGTGCGTGATGATCTGAGCGTGCAGGACGTGTTCAAGGGCGTCACCCCATTCTTTGTGGCGGACGCCTTTACCATCGCCGGGTTGGTCGCCTTTCCGGGGATCGTGTTGTGGTTGCCGTCACTGGCGGGCTAGGGAAGCGCAACGGCCTTGGGCGGGTCAAGCCATACGTCCCACGCAGATGTGTCTGGACGGGATCACGCCTAATTTGATCTAATGACTGAAATACCTGCCGGGGGGCACCACACATGTTGACACGACGCCATTTCATTATGACCAGCACCGCGCTGTTTTCGACGCCATTGACAGGGGTCGCGCTGGCGCAGGCGGCGCCGTCCGCATCATGGGCGCGGTGGGATGCGCAGGTGACACCTGCCAATTACGACCCCGCAACGTCGAACCCGTGGGGCTTTCACCCCCGTTATCTGCCCCAACGGGTCGAACATAATCCCGGCCTCACGCCCGGCGACATCCATGTGGATGCGGTGGCGCGCTATCTTTATCACATCGGCACCGACGGGACGGCGGCGCGCTATGGCGTGTCCATCGCGCGGGGCAATCTGTATGAGCCGGGCACCTATGACATTCGGCGCAAGGCCAAGTGGCCCAAATGGACGCCCACCGCGGATATGATTGAACGCGACCCCGAACAGTTCGAGCAGTTCGCTGATGGGGTGCCGGGCGGGCCGACGAACCCGCTTGGCTCGCGCGCCCTTTACCTGTTTGTCGGCAACCGCGACACCTATCTGCGCATTCACGGCACACCGCATCCCCGCTCAATCGGGGGGCGGGCAAGCTCGGGCTGCGTACGCATGGTAATGGCCCACATCATCGGGCTTTATGAAGAGGTCACACCGGGTGCGCGTGCGATCCTCTACCCGGCAGAAAACGGTGTGACGGCAAGCAGTTAGGAACTGGCGTTGGCGGCGGTGGTCTGCGCTTTGGTGCAGATCGGCGCGCCTGTCGTGGTGCGCAACGGAAGCAGTGTGGATTCCACCGGCCCCTTGTGTAGATACCAATAGCACCCATCCTCGGGCAGCAACCGCACCTGATTTAGGTTCTGGCCCGGTGCCGCAATGTCCACGACGCCTTCGGGCAACTGGCCGATATAACCCCCGGTGGCCGTGCCCGGCAGATCGGTGCACGCGGCCCCTGTCAGTGCAATCATCAGCGCAGCCTTGGTGCGGAGCAACATGTGCGATCCTCTTTTGTCGGTTGGTATCTGATGCTTTGTCGCATTCTGCGCGCGTCCGTGCAATGCGGTGGCGTGTTGTGCTCTCCTGAATGCGCGGTCCGGTTCCATTCCCAAATATTTCTAAACCGCCTGATCTCCGGGCAAGGGCAGGGAAGTCGTCTCATTTTCGCAGCAGACCCCTTGCGTGTGATCCGGCCTGCGCTGATCCAGATGTAACTTTGCCAGCAAATGCGCCAAGACGGTGCTATGGCCCAAGACCTTCGCATCCCTGTTGTCGAACCCGACTCCGCGCGAGATCGTGGGCGCGCTGACCTTGGCCGGGTGGCGCGATGTCAAAGCGCCCGCTCAGATTTCTGGGCTTGATCGCATGGGCAAGGAGTTTGCGCCGGATATTGTGCTGATTTGTGAGCGATAGCCCAAGCGCCCCCTGTCACGCCTGGGACAGGGCGTTCATTGCGTCGGCGTGCTTTATGCGATGGATGGCGGGGTGGCAACGCCATCAGAAACGGTCGCCGCGAGAGCCGTGCAACATGGGGGCCCGATGCGGTGACGGGCCATCGTCTCAATCAACGATGTCGCCATCAAGGAACGCCCTGGTTTCGGCCTTTGCCGGAGCATCAAATACCTGCGCTGCGGCCCCCTGTTCGTGCAGCCCCCCGTTCAGCAGAAACACCACATCGCTGCCCAGACGGCGCGCCTGACCCAGATCGTGTGTCGTCATTATGATGCGCGTTCCGCTGTGATGCGCGGCGCGCAACACCGCCTCGATCTCGCGGGTGGAGCGCCCGTCAAGGTTCGCGCAGGGTTCATCGAGGAACAGGACCGATGGTTGGCGGATCAGCGCACGGGCGAGGGCAAGTTTCTGTTTCTCTCCGCCTGACAGGCGAGGGGCGGGTTGGTCCAGTACATCGGCCAATCCGACACGGCCTGCCCAGATCGCAACCTGCTGTGCAATCGGCACCTTGGGTGTGCCCAGCAATTGTAACGGATAGGCCAGATTGTTGCGCACCGACCGGCGCAACATGATGGGGCGCTGAAACACGTAGGCCTGCGCCTGTTGCGCCTGATCCGCAGGCCGGGACCATTGAACCGTGCCGCCTGACACACGCTCGACCCCGTGCAGCACCTTGAGCAGGGTGGTTTTGCCCGCCCCATTGGGGCCAAGAACGACGGTGAACCCGGCTTCGCCCAGATCCATATCAATCGGCCCAAGGATCGTCTTGCCCCGCCGTTTGACGGACACATTGCGCAGAGAGACGGACAGCGGAGGCATCACCATGTGCCGTGCCGTTCTGTGCGCGACAGGGTGTGGATGGCAAAGTTCACCATCAGCGCCAGCGCGATCAGGATAAAGCCGAGGCCAAGGGCGAGCGCAAAATCCCCCTTGCCGGTCTCAAGCGCGATGGCGGTGGTCAGCACGCGGGTCGCATGATCGATGTTGCCGCCCACGATCATAATCGCACCCACCTCGCCGATGGCGCGCCCAAAGCCTGCCAGCGCTCCCGTCAGCAGCGCGCGCCGCCCGTCCCAGATCAGCGTAGCGATCCGCTGGCGTTGGGTGGTGTTCAGCGAAATCAGCAGGTCGTGATATTCGGCCCACAGCTCGCGCATCGCCTGATGGGTGATGGATGCGATGAGGGGCGTGATGATGATGACCTGGGCGATGATCATGGCCGCCGGTGTGAACAGCAGGCCCAGCACCCCGAACGGGCCAGAGCGGGACAAAAGCAGATAGACGATCAGGCCAACCACCACGGGCGGTAAGCCCATCAGCGCGTTCAGCGTCGCAATCGTGGCGCGGCGAAACCGAAAGCGGCGAATGGCCAGCCACGTACCAAGGGGCAGGGCAATGGCCGAGGCGATCACAAGCGCTGACAGGCTCACCTGAAGCGAGCGCAACGTGATCTCGACCAGATCCGCGTCCAGCGACCAGATCAACTGAAAGGCGGCCAGCATCCCGGCCCAGATGTCGTTCATTTCCGAAAACTGCCCTCGCGCGCCATCGACATCAATCGTCGAGCCGGACAGCCGCACCAGAGCCGCGCTCCTGACTGGAAAACCCGGCCTCGTTCAGGATCAGGTACGCGCCCACTGAAACCACGCCCAGTGTCACAAACGCCAACAACATCGCTTTCATTTCAGGTCTCTTTCTGCATCCGTGTTGGTGCGCAAGTAGTCGATCAGGTCATCGCGGTCCTGCGGGTCAACGATCCGCTGCATGGGCATCTTGGTGCCGGGAATATAGTGGTCCGGGCCTTGGTCGAACAGCGCATTTATGGTCTGCGCTGTCCAGATGATATCCGAGCCGCGCAAAGTCTCGGAATAGGTATAGTCCGCCACTGTGCCTGCGCGCCGCCCAAACAGCGCATGCAGGCTGGGCCCCGCCCGTCGTGCGCTGCCTTGGCGGAGGGTGTGGCAGATTGAACATTTGCGCTTGAACTGCCGTTCGCCATTGGCCAGCGTTTCGGGCTTTTCCAGAAAGCTGCGCGGTGTGTCGGCCATGGGATCGAGCGTGGTCATGGTATCCACAGGCCAGGAATAGACGATGTCCTCGATCCCGCCCGCATGCAGGTTCTGCCCATCGGGCGAAAAGGCCAGCGCCCAGACCGGTCCGTTGCGCGCTGCGCGAAAGTCGTGGGTGATCTGCATCGCCCCGGTGTCGATCAGCATGATAAAGCCCTGGCCATCGCCCACGGCAAGCGTTTTGGTTGCGGGTGCATAAGCCATCGACAGGATGGGGCGACGATCCAGGGTGAAGTCGGCAAGGGGGGCACCTGTCGCAAGGTCCAGTATCCGCGTGCCCCCGTCGGTTGCGCCATATGCCAACCACCCGTCAGCATCGTTCACCACCAGCTCGTTCACCCCGAACCCGTGTTTGGCGATGACGGTTGAGGCCGCAGTCGGGTCTTGCACGTTCCATGACCGGATCGTCCCATCGACGGATGCGGAATAAAGCGTGTTGCCATCCCCGCCGAAGGCCACGGCATTCACGCCCTGTTTGTGTCCGGTCATGTGGGCGGTGCTGATTTGCCAGTCTGGCAGGGGCGCGTCGCGTTGGGTCACACTGGTCAGGCCGATGCGGTGATCCCACGAGGCGGTTGCGATGGTCTGCCCGTCTGGTGACACAGCGATATCGACAATCTTGGCGGTATGCGCCAAAGCCTTGCGCCCCGTGTCATCCGCCCAAAGCCACAGCTGGTTGTCATCCCCGCCCGACGCAAGCAGGCCCGTGTCCACAAAGCGTACCACATTGACCGCCGCCCGGTGCCCTTCGTGCCATGCTGGTACGTCGCCCTGCCAGACCCCCACCGAGTTGTCAAAACTCGCCGTCGCGATCTGGCCCGAGGCCGACACGGTCACATCCATGATCGGACCGCCATGGCCCCTGAGCGTGAAAAACTCCTGCGCCGCCAGAGGGGTCGCGCCCAGCACCGCTATGGCCAGTGCGCGCCACATCTATTCGGCGGGTGTGGCACTTTTGGGGGCGGCGGCCTTCTGGGCCTTCACCTCTTCGACCCAGAGCGAGTGGTGCTCACGCGCCCATTGTTCCTCGACCTCACCCGAACCCATGGCGTCATAGGCCCCCTCCATCCCCACGGTGCCGATGTAGATGTGCGCAAAGATGATCGCCATCAGCACGAAGCTGACCATGGCGTGCCACAGTTGGGCGTATTGCATTTCCTCATGCGGGGCGAGGGTGGTGGGCAATTCGCCCAGACCCAACGCGCCCGAGATGCCAAAGCTGTTCAGTTTGGCAAAGGTCGCAGCGAACATGTTCAGCTCGAACGGGAAGAGCAGGGCGAGGCCGGACACGGAAATCGACGTCCCCAGCACGATCACCGACCAGAAGATCAGCTTTTGGCCCGCATTGAATTTCTTGGCCGGAGGGTGCCCCTTGCCAAAGATACCACCGCCCTTGAGCAACCAGTTGATGTCCGAGCGGTGGGGCAGGTTGTGATAGACCCACATCACGAAGATCATCACCAGCGCGATCATAAACGCCCATGAGACGTTGTTGTGGATCCATTTGGAGGCCAGAGCGAGCGTCGCAAATGCCTCGTGACCAAAGGCCGGGATCAGCACCTTGCGCCCAAACAGCGACACAAGGCCGGTGATCCCAAGCAGGATGAACGAGCCCGCCAGCAGCCAGTGTCCGAACCGTTCAACAGCCTTGAAACGTTCGATGGTGCGCCCCGTTTTCTCGCCTTCGATGCGGATGCGACCCCGGATCAGAAAGAACAGGGCCAGCAGCGCAAGCGTGCCCCCAAGCAGATAGGCCCCATAGGTCGCAAGTGGCCCCTCGCGGAACAGCAGCCAGCGCATGCCGCCATCCTGAATAAGCGTCGTGGCCGCGGGCCCATTGTTGGAGGCCGTGATATCAGCCGAGCCAAAGCGCAACGCGCGCCACAACTCTGGATCAGAAGCCCCGCCAAGCGTGCCAAGCTGGTTGGCGATGCCCGCCGCATTGTCCGGGTCGCCGGTCGCGCTGGATCGGAAAGTGTTGTCGACCACTTCGCCGCGCTGGCGGGCCAGAATGTCCTCAAGCGTTTGCGCACCCCCCGTGGCGGAGCGATCCGGGGCGGGGGCGGTGCCGTCCTGCGCCTGTGCGATTGTGGCAAACGACAGGGTCAGCAGCAGTGCGATCAACGTGCGAAACATCCCGAACTCCCTTTGGTGGCGTGATGGTGAAAAAAGGGCGACCCGGTTCGGGGCCGCCCTGATCTCTGGTCTCTCGTGGTCCAGTCAGGGCCGATTAGCCGCCTTGCCGACCATAGGCTGATCCCCAGCCCCATGCGCCCGATCCGAACCCGCGGGCGACAACGCGCTCGCGGTAGATGCCCGACACCACATCGCCATCACCGGCCAGCAGGGCCTTGGTCGCGCACATCTCGGCGCAGATCGGCAATTTGCCTTCCGCGATCCGGTTGCGCCCGTATTTGGCAAACTCGGCGGTCGAGTGGGTCTCTTCGGGGCCACCGGCACAGAAGGTGCACTTGTCCATCTTGCCGCGCGATCCGAAGTTGCCCGCCTGAGGGAACTGTGGGGCACCAAAAGGGCAGGCATAGAAACAATAGCCACAACCGATGCACAGGTCCTTGGAATGCAGCACGACCCCTTCTTCGTTCTGATAGAAGCAATCGACCGGGCAGACGGCCATGCAGGGCGCGTCCGAACAGTGCATGCACGCCACCGAGATGGAGCGTTCACCGGGACTGCCATCATTGATGGTGACAACCTTGCGGCGGTTGATGCCCCACGGCACTTCGTGTTCGTTTTTGCAGGCTGTAACGCAGGCGTTGCATTCAATGCAGCGTTCGGCGTCGACGAGAAATTTTGCTCTTGCGGCCATTTTCAATATCCTCCTTACGCTGTCCAGATTTTGCAGAGAGTGGCTTTGGTCTCTTGCATCTGGGTCACTGAATCATAGCCATAGGTCTGTGCCGTGTTGCTGCTTTCGCCCAACACATAGGGATCGGCCCCCTCTGGGTACTTGCCCCTCAGGTCTTCGCCCTCAAGATGGCCGCCAAAGTGGAACGGCATAAAGGCGACGCCCTCTCCGACCCGCTCTGTCACCATGGCCATCACCTTGACCTTGGCCCCTTCCGGGCCTTCGACCCAGACCTGCGCACCATCCCGGACACCGAGGTTGTTGGCATCGCGCGTGTTGATCTCGACGAACATGTCCTGCTGAAGCTCGGCCAGCCAGGGGTTGGAGCGGCTCTCATCACCACCCCCCTCATATTCGACCAGACGCCCGGATGTCAGAACGATGGGGTAATCCTTGGAAAAGTCGTTCTTCTGGATCGAGGCATATAGCGTTGGAAGGCGGTAGAACTTGCGATCCTCATATGTGGGATAGTCTTCGACCAGATCGCGACGGTTGGTATAAAGCGGCTCGCGGTGGAGCGGCACGGGGTCGGGGAAGGTCCAGACCACGGCGCGGGCCTTGGCATTGCCGAAGGGTGCACATTCATGTGCGATGGCCACCCGCTGGATGCCGCCTGACAGGTCGGTTTTCCAGTTCGTCTCGGGACCGGCAATCGCGTCGATGGTGGCACGTTCCCCGGCCGTCAACTCGTTGTCCCAACCAAGGTCCATCAGCATTTGCATGGTGAATTCAGGATATCCGTCCTGAATGTCGGACCCGGCGGAATAGACGCCCTCGGCCAGCAGGTTTTCGCCGTCCCGTTCCACGCCGAACCGGGCGCGGAAGGTCAGGCCCCCTTCGGAGACGGGCTTGGACATGTCATAGAGGTTCGGCGTGCCCGGATGGTTCATCTCGGGCGTGCCCCAGCTTGGCCATGGCAGACCGTAATAGTCGCCATCCGCCGGTCCCCCCACCGCTTGCAGCGTGGTGCGATCAAAGGTGTGCTGGTTGGCCATATGTGTCTTGATCCGCTCGGGGCTTTGCCCGGTATAGCCAACAGTCCACATGCCCCGGTTGAACTCACGTGTGATGCTTTCCACGTTCGGGGTGTCGGGACCGTCCATCTCGATGTTGCGGAACAGACGATCACCCCAGCCGAACTTGTTGGCGAACTTGGCCATGATGACCTCGTCGGGCAGCGACTCAAACAGCGGATCAACCACCTTGTCGCGCCATTGCAGGCTGCGGTTGGAGGCGGTGACAGACCCGCGCGTTTCGAACTGCGTACAGGCGGGCAGCAGGTACACCCCATCGGTGCGGTCATGCAGTACCGCGGACACGGTAGGGTAGGGATCGACCACGACAAGCATATCCAGCTGCTCCATCGCGGTCTTCATTTCCTTCATCCGGGTCTGCGAGTTGGGCGCATGACCCCACAGGACCATGGCGCGCACCTTGTTGGGGTTGTCCATGTTGTCGGGGTCTTCAAGCACCCCGTCGATCCAGCGCGAGACGGGGATACCCGTCAGGTTTTGAAAGGTGGTGTCGTTGCCATCGGCATCCTTGCCGGTGGCGAACTGCGCCTTGAGCCAGTCGCCGTCCTCTTCCCAGACGCGGCCCCAGTGGGCCCAGGCCCCCGCGGACAGGCCATAATAGCCGGGCAGGGTGTGGGACAGGACGCCTAGGTCCGTGGCACCCTGCACGTTGTCATGGCCGCGGAAGATGTTGGTGCCACCCCCTGCGGTGCCCATGTTTCCAAGGGCCAGTTGCAGCACGCAATAGGCGCGTGTGTTGTTGTTGCCGTTGGTGTGCTGGGTGCCGCCCATGCACCAGATCACGGTGCCGGGGCGGTTGTTGGCCATGGTGCGGGCCACGCGTTTGAGTTGCGAGGCGGGCGCACCGGTGACACGTTCGACCTCGTCCGGGGTCCAGCGGGCAACTTCGTCCCTGATCTGGTCCATGCCCCAGACGCGGGTGCGGATGAATTCCTTGTCCTCCCACCCGTTGTCAAAGATGTGCCATAGGATCCCCCACACAAGCGCCACATCCGTGCCGGGCCGGAAGCGCACGTACTCGTCCGCATGGGCGGCTGTGCGGGTAAAGCGCGGATCGCACACGATCACGGGCGCGTTGTTCTGTTCCTTGGCGCGCAGCAGGTGCAGCAGCGACACGGGGTGCGCCTCGGCGGGGTTGCCGCCGATGATGAAGATCGCCTTGGAATTGTGGATATCATTGTAGCTGTTCGTCATGGCGCCGTAGCCCCATGTGTTGGCCACACCCGCCACCGTGGTCGAGTGGCAGATCCGGGCCTGATGATCCACGTTGTTGGTGCCCCAATAGGCCGCGAACTTGCGGAACAGATAGGCCTGTTCGTTGTTATGCTTGGCCGAGCCGAGCCAGTAGACCGAATCCGGCCCGCTTTCCTCGCGGATGTTCATCATGCCGTCGCCGATCTCGTCTATGGCCTGTTCCCAGCTGATGCGCTTCCACTCTCCGCCTTCTTTCTTCATCGGATACTTGAGGCGACGCTCGCCATGGGCGTGTTCGCGCACCGCCGCCCCCTTGGCGCAGTGGGCTCCGAGGTTGAAGGGGCTGTCCCATCCGGGTTCCTGCCCCGTCCAGACGCCATTGCTGACCTCAGCGATGACGGTGCAGCCGACCGAACAGTGGGTGCAGACCGATTTGATGGTCTCGACCGCGCCGGTAAAGGCAGTGGCCGCCTGAGCCTGGGTGACGGTGCCCCCGGTTGCGGAAATTGCGGCAAGGCCCCCGATCGCCAACCCGGACCCGCGCAGGAAGGCCCGGCGATCTACGGATGTTTCGGCAATATCGGACAGGACGCCGGTGCGTTGAGGGCGTCGCGCGGTTCCGTTGGTTTTCTTCTTCAGCATGTGTCTTACTCCCTTGGTGCCTGAGCGCGGAGCGCCCGGTGCCTGAAAAGTGTTAACGTCCGATCACTCAGAACCGGGCGCTGTCGAGATAGGCGCGGGTATGCGCGGTGTCCTGCATGGTCTCGGATGTCGGATCCACAGGCTGGGCCTCAGCCGCGTCTGCGCCCGCAGCCAGTGCCACAGCAGCAGCAGGGGCGGACGTCCCGGCCAGTTTCAGAAAGTCGCGGCGGTTCTTGCCGCGGGCCTTTTCGGTCAGGGCTTTCTTCGTCATGGGATGTCTCCCTCCTTGGTGTTGTGGTGGGCGTCCCCACCGAATGTGTGACCGGATCAGCCGGTTGTCATGCGAAACGCTTCGCGCTCAATATCCATGAATGCCCGCCCCACGCTGCCCACGCAGGCATAAAAGACCGAGTTCTTGGCCCCCTCAAGGTCGGTAAAGAAATGCCCGGCCCAGGGGTCTATGTGTTTGTTAAAGAATGATTTTTGATCTTCAAGGCTGGCGGGGCCGCGAAAGCGACCCACGATCATGCCCGCCATCATCTCCATCAGGGAGGCGATGTTGTCTTCGGGTTCGAATACGTTCTGGGCGCGGGTCATACCGCGCGCGGCCATGTCGGTGCGCAGGTTTGCCAGCGGTTTCTCGTTCAGGAACCCGGTGAGGTAGTAGCTGGCGTAGGGCAGCAACTCGCCCCGGCCGAGGCCCACGAACAGCGCATTGAATTCGCTGGTGACCTTGCGTGGTCTGCTGACGGCAGCAACGCGGGACAGGCCTGCAATCGCCTGCCCCAACGCGCTGTCATCCCCCGAAAGCCCCGTACATTGGTCAATCAGCAACTGGTCGGGCGGATGGGACAACAGCAGACCCAAAAAATTATAAAGATCGGCGCGCAGGCGATCCTCGGCAGAGACGCGGATATCTTCGGCAGCGGTCACGCGACGTCCTCGATTGTGAATGTCATGCGGCGGGGGGCAGGGCTGGGCGCTGAGCCGTCGTGTTCAAGCTGTGCATCGGTCGCCTCAAGAGGGTGGTCGTCCTCGATCACGTCCGCGACGATCAGGGGCGCGTCGTCCTCCATCTCTTCCATCTGATCTGGCGCTTCCGGCGCGTCGCGTTCTGCGGCCTGCCGGGCCATTTCCTCGACATGTTTCAACATGCCCTTGCCCACCTGATAGGCAGTCTGGATATTCTCGACAGCCATCGCGGCATCGGTGAAATCCTCACCATAGTCGACCAGCATATCCACGTTCGCGAGCACCGGGTTCGACCGCCACAGCGTGCGCAGGGCGCGGCGTCGGATTTGGTCGGGCACGGCCGTGGCCATGAAGGCGGAAAAGTCATCACCGTGCACCATCGTGTCGGGGTTGGGCAGGTTCAGGGCGGCCAGCATCTCGGCCTCGTCCATCTCTTGCAGGGCGGCGTGGTCCTGGGCCTGTGCCTCGGCTGTGCGGGCTGCCTCCTCGGCCTGGGCTTCGGCTGCGACACCCGCCCGTCTGCGGGCCCAGAAATCAGCGCGACCGCTCAATGCACACGCTCCTTGGCTGTAGGTGCCCGGTACACATCTGCGACCTGGCGGATGCGCGCATCGCCAATTCCGTCTTCCTTGCGATCCACACGGGCCTTGTCGCGGCGGCGTTTGACGAAGACTTCGTCCTCGTGATGCACCTCAACAAAGTCTCGGATCCACGCGATCAACCCCTCGGGCATCGGCACCTTTTCGACCAGTTCCTCGCCCGTATCCGCATAGTCCTGCGCCTCATAGGGCGAGGCGGTGGCCAGCACGATGTCAAGCGGACGGCCTTCGGTGCCAGGGCGCATCACAACGTAGATGGCCGGCACCTTGGCAGACAGGCCATGCAGATACGCCTCGGTATCGGTGCGAAACAGCTCAAGCGGTAATGTCGCGGCGTGGTATTCGACCGTTTCGCCATCACGGCGCAGTTCCTTCCAATCCGCCCTTGCAGCACCCGGCAAGACGGCCACGGCCTTCCAGACATGCGCAACCCAACGCGTCACACCCGGTGCTTTGCGGATGACGATGCCCAATGGCATTGAAATGGATTTGTGACTGTCGCTTTGCACTGTGGCCTCGGCAAGTGGACATATATGCCTTTACTTTAATGATCCGCAGGCATTCGCAAAGAAGTTTTTGCGGCCAGTCATTTTGCTGCCCGCTTGATGCTGCGGCGCGGCGTGCGGTTCCTTTCGGTTTTGGCGCTTTGAGGCGCGAAATGGGCTGAAATTGCGCAATTGCGCTGATTTTGCAAAAATCCCGATGCGGATGCAGCAATTTGCGATGCGCGGGCCAAAGCACATAAAGACGGTTTACCAACGTGCAGATTCGCGACTAGCGTGTCGGACGTTCAGCCGTTTCGGGCGGTGCGACAGGGAGATCACACCATGGCCAGACATCTGATCTTGTGCAACTGCGCGGGCAGTCAGAATGTCGATGCGGATGCGATTGCAAACGGGTCCGGCCTGACCTGTTCAAAGGTCCATACGGCGTTGTGCACCACCCAGATTGCAGCCGCCGAAGCCGCGTTGGGGCAGGGGGACGCGATGATCGCCTGCCAGCAGGAGCGCCAAACCTTCGAAGAACTGGCCGCCGCGCTGAACGTGGATGCCCCCGGCTTTGTCGATCTGCGGGACAGAGCCGGATGGGGTACGGGCGATGTGGCCCCCAAGATGGCCGCACTGGCGGCAGAGGCCGCATTGGTCCTGCCCATGGGCAAGTCGGTGGATGTGGTCTCTGAAGGGACCTGTCTGATCGTTGGTGGTGCAGCTGCGCTGGCGGCGGCGGGCGCGCTTTGCGATGTGCTGGCCGTCACCGTCCTTGTTCCGTCTGCCGATCTGATCCCCGTGGACCGCCGGTTTGACTGTGTCGTCGGGCAGGTGCGCACGATCTCGGGTGCGCTTGGCGGGTTCACGGTCAAGCTTGACGCATTCCAGCAGGTGATGCCGGGCGGGCGCGGGGCCTTTGGGCTTGGCGCGCCGCAGGATGGTGCCGTGTCGGGATGTGATGTTGTGCTGGACCTCAGTGGCAATACCGCATTGGTGCAGGCACCCCACAAACGTGAAGGATATGTGCGCGCCGATCCCACCCATCCCCCTTCGATTGCAGCGGCGGTGCTTGAGGCGTCCCAACTGATCGGCACTTTTGAAAAGCCTCTTTATGTGCGGCTGGAACCGACCTTGTGCGCCCATAGCCGTGCCGAACAACCAGCCTGTTCCAACTGCCTCAATGTCTGCCCCACAGGCGCGATCACCTCCGCAGGGGAGCATGTGGCGATTGACCCGATGATTTGCGCGGGCTGCGGGTCTTGTTCGGCGGTGTGCCCGTCCGGTGCGATCAGCTATGACGCGCCCCCGGTTGAGACGGTGTTCAAACGGCTGGCAACGCTGGCCGCGACCTACCGCAAGGCAGGCGGCATGCACGCCCGCCTTCTGGTGCATGACGCAGAACATGGGCGCGAGATGATCGCGCTTGGCGCACGTTTCGGGGTGGGGTTGCCCGGCCACGTCATCCCGCTTGAGGTTGATGCGTTGTCGGGGTTTGGCCATGCCGAGATGCTGGCCGCACTGGCCTGCGGGTTCGAACATGTGGACGTGCTGATGTCGCCCAAGACGGAACCGGATGTGATCGAAGCGCAGGCGGAATTGGCGATGGCAATGGCGGGCGGACAGGCGGTGCGGTTGCTGCATGTGGCCGACCCCGATGCGCTGTGCACAACACTGGCCGAGGACGCACCCGCGCCCATCACCTGCGCCCCCGTCCTGCCGTTAGGATCACGCCGCCAGGTCGCGCGGCTGTCCGCCAAGGCGTTGCAGCCGGGTGCCGAGGTGGTGGCACTGCCCCAGGGCGCGCCCTATGGGGCTGTGCTGGTGGACAAGGACGCCTGCACGCTCTGCCTGTCCTGCGTGTCGCTGTGTCCCTCGGGCGCATTGGGCGACAATGCGGACCTGCCGCAACTGCGCTTTCAGGAAGACGCCTGCCTGCAATGCGGGCTGTGCAGTACCATCTGCCCCGAACAGGCGATCACCTTGCAACCGCAAATGGACCTGACCGATGCAGCGCTTGGCCAGCGGGTGCTCAACGAGGAGGAACCCTTTGCCTGCATCGAATGCGGCAGTCTGTTCGGGTCCAAATCCACCATTGCCCGGATCACCGAAAAGCTTGCGGGCAAGCACGCGATGTTTGCCACCTCGGATGCGGCCAAGATGATCCAGATGTGCGAAAACTGCCGGATACAGGCCCAGTATCATTCCGAAAACAATCCGTTTCAGGGCCGTGATCGCCCCCGCGTGCGCACCTCGGACGACTACTTTGCCAAGCGCAAGGATCACTGAAGCTGGATCGGGTCCCCAAGGTCGGCAGGCGCAATCGAGCCGACATAGGCGGTGATGGCCTCGATCTGTTCGACAGTGACTTCGATGGGCGCAATGGGCGAGGGCAGGTGTTCGGCGAAGGGGGCGGTCACGTCCGTAACTTGCGTGAAGGCGGGGTGCGGACGCAGCAGAAAGAACGTCTCGAACCGGGCCTGCCAGTCGGGAAAGGTGCGCATCAGCGCGAACGAGGGCGAAGAGCCTATGGCGTTCATCCGGTTCGTGTCGTTGATCACATGGCAGCGCCCGCATTGCTGGAGGCTGACCGCTTCGCCAAGGGCCGTATCCCCGGTGATCACGACCTGATCGGGCACAGCCACTGCGCCGACATCGGCGCTGAACATCGCAGTGCCGTTAGGCGCAAACGCTTCGATCGTGCGCGCGCCCACATCTGACAACAGCCAGTCCTGAAAGGCGTCCGTATAGGGGCCGTCGGTCTTGGCCAGATGCCAGATCGTGTTCCCTTGGGCAAAGACGGGCGTGCCTTCCGACCCGATACTTGCGTCGGTGTCTGTCTCCACAAACGTGACGCGTATCCCGGTCTTGAGCGAAAAGCGCGGCAGCAGATGTTTCAGAAACCCGGTTTCGACCAACATAGCGGGGGCATGCAGGGTAAACGCCTTGTCCTGCGCAACCAGCGGACCTGCCAGCAGAATGAATAGACATGCCAGTGTCCTCGTCATGGCGTGCGCAGCCTTCGGATGTGTCTGGTTGCGGTCCAGCCTAGGGGCGCTAGGGTAGGTTCGTCAATAATTGCGACCAGTCAAAGGACGTCCCCATGAGTGATGATTTCAACATGTCGATGCGCAAATTCCTCAAGCAGGTGGGGGTGACCTCGCAGCAGGCCATCGAAACCGCCATGCGCGAGGCGGGCGATACTGCGGGCAAGACGTTTGAGGCCAAGGTGGTGCTGCGTATCGAGGGGCTCGACCTTGAACATGTCGTCATCGGCAAGATCGAAGGCGCATAGATGGCTCTGACCCGCGAACAGGTGCTGGCCTGCCTGAAAGAGGTCAAGGCCCCGTCGGGCGTTGATCTGGTCGAGGCGGGGCTTGTGCGTGCGCTCAATGTCGAGGACGGCGCGGTGCGCTTTGTAATGGAGGTTGATCAGCCTGATCCCTTCCTGCCTGCCAAGGCGGAAGCCGAGGAAAAGCTACGTGCGCTCGGGGCCGCGTCCGTCTCAATCGTGATGACGGCCCACGCCAAACCCGCCGCACCCCCCGATCTGGGAACAGCGCGCAAATCCGAATCCAAGGGCCCTGAAAGGATCGCAGGCATTGACCGCATCATCGCTGTGGCCTCGGGTAAGGGCGGGGTGGGCAAATCCACCGTCACCGCCAATCTGGCCTGTGCACTGGCCGCCGAGGGGCGACGTGTTGGCGTGCTGGACGCGGATGTCTACGGCCCCTCGCAGCCCCGTATGCTTGGGGTGTCGGGCCGCCCGCAAAGCCCGGATGGCAAGATCATCCTGCCCTTGCGCAATTACGGGGTGACGATGATGTCCATCGGCCTGATGACGAACGAGGATCAGGCGGTGGTCTGGCGCGGGCCGATGCTGATGGGCGCGCTGCAACAGATGCTGGGGCAGGTGCAATGGGGCGCGCTTGATGTGCTGATCGTGGACCTGCCGCCGGGCACGGGCGATGTGCAGATGACGCTGGCCCAGAAGGCGCATCTGGACGGGGCGGTGATTGTCTCGACCCCGCAGGATGTGGCCTTGTTGGACGCGCGCAAGGGGATCGACATGTTCAACCAGATGGGCACTCCCGTGATCGGCATGATCGAGAACATGAGCACGCATATCTGCTCGAATTGTGGGCACGAGGAACATGTCTTTGGCCACGGCGGTGTGCGGGCTGAGGCCGAAAAGCTGGGTGTGCCGCTGTTGGCTGAAATCCCGCTGCACCTCGATATTCGCGTCGCCGCCGACGGGGGGGCACCGATTGTGGTGTCAAAACCCGACAGCGCGCAGGCACAGGCCTTCCGCACGGTGGCGCGCACCTTGATCGAGGCAGACAAGGCATGACGTCCCCGTCCTTTCCTCCGGTCTTTGACGGGCTGGCGGTGGACGCGGGGAACGATCCGTTTGAGGTCGCGCGCGCCGAGGCGGTGCGGGGCTGTGATGCGGGGCTTGTGGTTTACGATCTGGGGGCGAACACATTGCGGGCGGCCTTGGTTTTCGCCCCCGAAGTGGGCTTGCACGAGGCGGTGGTGATGCTCCCGCTTTGCGGCGTCGGGTTTCAGAACGCTCTGGGCGCGCTCGCCCCGCCCGAGGTGGCGGTGCATCTGGACTGGGACGGCGGCATCAGGGTGAACGGGGCGGTCTGCGGTCGGCTGCGGATGGCTGCGTCCACGCACGACCCCAAAGCGGAACCCGATTGGCTTGTAATTGGACTGGAACTGCCACTCTGGCCCGAAGATGACGATACCGGACATACCCCCAATCAAACTGCGCTCTATGCCGAAGGATGTGCCGAGGTGGACGCCGCACGCCTGCTGGAATCCTGGGTGAAACACACGCTTGTGGGGATCAATACGTGGCTTGAACGGGGCTGCGCGCCCGTACATACGCAGTGGACCGCCTTGGCGTATGGTATCGACGAATCAACCCGGCTGAACGGTCGCAGTGGCACATATCTGGGGGTGGATGAACATTTCGGGATGCTGCTGCGTGACGCGGACACCACGCATCTGATCCCGCTCATACAGCTTTTGGAGGGCCCCTGACATGATGCTCGCACGTGCAATCCACTTTGATGAAAGCGACATGAACATCTTTCACAGTCCCGCCCGCACCGGGGAATGGTGCATCTCGGGGGGCTTTGAATTTTCGAATTGGGGCGAGGCGGATCTGGCGGGCAAGGCGCGCCAGGCCTTTGCCAACGGCTGGCTTGGGGTCGAGACGTTCGGGCGGGTCACGGTCGTTGCGATCACCCGGATCGAGCCGGTGGAAATTGAGGCTGTTGTGGGCGCATTGGCGCAGCATTTCGTGAATGTCTACGGTGCCCCCTCGCTTGAGGCGGCGGGGGCCGTTGCGCGCGAAGAGGTCATGCAGATGGCCGAGATTTGCGAGGCCCAACCGCCCAACACGTTGCTTTTGATCTCGCGTGAATTGACCGAAGCGGGGGTCAAGGAAAGCTATCGTCTGGTCGAGCCGCGCGATGCGGACCTTGATCAATTCGCGATCCACGGATCACTGGATGACGACCACCCCTAGGTGCTGATTTCGACGTCGCGCGTCCTCCGCTCTCTGGCCTCGTTGAAATCGTGAAGGTTCCGGTAGAAACGGTAGGCCCGAGGGGTGGCACATCACATGCCCTGTTCTTACCCTGTGCAACGCGGCTGCGTTTTGGTAACGGACGCCGCAAGGAGACCGCTACATGCCTCAAAACGCAGCCACCCATGCGGCGAAGCTATCCGTCGCGCCCATGATGGATTGGACGGACCGTCATTGCAGATACCTGCATCGCCAGCTGAGCGGGCGGGCCTTGCTGTATACCGAGATGGTGACGGCCCCCGCATTGGTGCGCGGGGGCGCGCTGCATTTGTTGGACCATCATCCGACTGAACATCCCGTGGCGTTGCAACTTGGTGGCTCTGATCCGCGCGAGCTGGCACAGGCGGCGCGCCTTGGTGCGGAGGTGGGGTATGACGAGATCAATCTGAACTGCGGCTGCCCGTCAGACCGGGTGCAATCGGGCACGTTCGGGGCCGTTTTGATGCGTGATCCTGCTCTGGTTGCGGCCTGTGTGCGCGCGATGCGCGATGCGGTTGAGGTACCTGTCACCGTCAAATGCCGTATTGGCGTGGATGATCAGGACCCCGAAATCGTGTTGCCCGAATTCCTGTCCCAGATCGTTGCCGCCGGGTGCGAGCGCGTGACGATCCATGCGCGCAAAGCGTGGCTCAAGGGTCTGTCCCCAAAGGAAAACCGCGACATCCCGCCCCTGAACTATGATCTGGTGATGCGGATGAAGGGGCTGTTTCCCAACCTGCACATCTCGATCAATGGCGGCGTCGAAACCATTGATCAGGCCGAGGCGTTGCTGGAGCGCGGCCTTGATGGCGTGATGGTGGGCCGCGCGGCCTATCACCAGCCAACGGATATTTTGGGGCAGGCGGACCGGCGCATCTATGGCGGCGGGCCGGATCGCACGGGCGAGGATGCGGTGGCGGCCATGCTGCCCTATATCGAGGCGCATCTGAGTGCGGGCGGGCGTTTGCACCAGATCACCCGGCACATGCTGGGCCTTTTTGCGGGCCGCCCCGGTGCGCGCGGCTGGCGGCGCACCCTCAGCGAAGGGGCGACACGCCCCGGGGCGGGGCCGGAACTGGTCGAACAGGCCATGACCCACGTGAGCGCACTGGCCCAGACTGCCAAAGCGGTGTAGCAGGTCGCACGGCCCCCGAGCGGGGCGTCATAAGAGGAAATCTGCGATGCCCGAGACGGCTCTGTTGATCCAGATGTTGGGAGTGCTGGCCGTGATCGGGGCCTTTGCCGGCGTACTTGCGGGCCTCTTGGGGGTGGGCGGGGGCATCGTTTTGGTCCCTGCGTTTTTCTATGCGTTTCAGACCCTTGGCTATGGTGGTCCTGACCTGATGCAGATGTGTCTGGCGACCTCGCTTGCCACCATCATCGTCACCTCCATGCGGTCTGTTCTGGGCCATCACAAAAAGGGCGCGGTGGACTGGGACGTGCTGCGCACATGGGCACCGGGGATCGTGATCGGTGCCATTGCGGGGATGCTGGTGGTGGCGCAGCTGCGCTCGACCACATTGCAGGCGATTTTTGGAATGCTTGCGCTGATCGTGGGCCTTTACATGGGGTTTGGGCGCGCGAGCTGGCGGTTGGGGCAGGCGATGCCGACCGGGGTGGGCCGCACGGCCCTGTCGCCGGGGATGGGCTTTCTGTCTGTACTGATGGGGATCGGCGGGGGCAGCTTTGGCGTGCCGCTGATGACCCTCTTTAACATGCCGATCCACCGGGCGGTTGCCACGGCCGCAGGCTTTGGGGTGCTGATTGCCGTACCTTCGGTCATTGGATTTTTGCTGGTCAGTGTCGCAGGGCCTGTCCCGCCGCTTACCGTCGGTGCGGTCAACCTCCCGGCCTTCGGGGTGGTGATTGCGATGACGCTGATCACGACGCCGTGGGGGGTCAAACTGGCGCACGCGATGGACCCCGGCCCACTCAAACGGGTGTTTGCGGTGTTTCTGGTGCTGGTGGCGCTCAACATGCTGCGGCGGGCGTTGTTGGCATGATGGGGCGGGATGGGTTCGTTGTCTTTGAGGCAGAGCCATCGGTCGAACGATGGGCGCGGGCCGCGAGGCATGTGACGTCCGGCATTGCAGCTGACCCGGAGACTCAGAGCGCCAACCTACGCCATGGCAATACGTGGTTTATCGGCGTTGATGTGTTGCCAAATGATATGAGCGGGGCCGTTGATGGCGTCCCGCTGATTGGCCCATGGGATGATCATGTGCCGCCGCTGAACCAGCATCCTGCACAGGTGTCGATCATCTATCCCGGCTATCCCAAACGGGACCCGGATCAAAGTGCCGCCAACCATGGCTACCGCATCAAACGTCAGGCCGCGCATGTGGATGGGCTGTTGCCCGAAGGGCCGGACCGCCGCCGCTTTGCGCGCGAGTTTCATGCCTATATCCTCGGGATCCCGCTGAACCCCGCGCCACAGGCCCCCACGATGATCTGGCCGGGCAGCCATCTGATCATGCAGCGCGCCATCGTGGATGCGATTGCGGGGCGCGACGTGAGCGAGGTGGACCTGACGGACGCCTATCACGCCGCGCGCAATGAGGTGTTTGCGCAGATTGAGCCGGTGCCCATCAAAGCGACATTTGGGCAGTCCTTTCTTATCCACCGCTTTGCGCTGCATGGAACCGCGCCATGGGACGGGCCAGATGGACCGGGGCGTATGATCGCGTTTTTCAGACCAGAATTTGACGATCCGGCGGACTGGCTGACCGACTAGCGCTTGAGGCGCGCCGCGCGGCCCCCGCGCCGTCCCGCAGGGGCAGGGGATCGGGTCGGCAATTCATCCATGATGGCACGGCGTTCCTCTGTGCTCATCCGGCTCCAGGCACCAATCTCGTCGATTGAGCGGGCACATCCCGTACACAACCGCGTCTCGGGGTGGATCACGCAGATCTGCACACAGGGGCTTTCGATCTCATCGCGCCGCCAGACGAGGTTTTGGGGGATGTCGCTCATGCCTGCCTCTTGATCACTGCCAGCCGATCCAGCAACCCTTGCAGGATATACCCGGCGGCCACATGGTCAATGACCTCGGCGCGACGTCTGCGGGTCGTATCCGCCTCAAGCAGCGCTTTTTCGGCGGCCACGGTGGACAGGCGTTCGTCCCAGAAGGTGATCGGGCCATCCCACAGCTTTTCGAAATTGCGGGCAAAGGCACGGGTGGACTGACAGCGCGGCCCTTCGGAGCCATCCATGTTGCGTGGCAGACCCAGGACCACCCCGCCCACCGACCGCTCGGCGATAAGTGCCTGAAGACGGGCGGCGTCCAGTCCGAATTTCTTGCGCCGCACAGTTTCAAGGGGCGTTGCGACGGATTGAAACGTGTCCGACACCGCGACGCCAATTGTCTTGTCACCCAGATCCAACCCCATCAGCGCGCGCATCGGGGGCAGGGCAGCCACAAAGGCATGGGTGTCATCGGTGATCATTGCAGGCCGACACGGTCGGCGGCGCGGTTCAGCGTGTCCATCGCCGTGGGATCATCGCCGAACACCTCCTGGGCATTGGCAAAAATGGCACCGGCCTGATCCAGCTGCCCAAGCACACCGAGGGCAGAAATCAATTGGGCCCAATCCTCGACGGGGCCGCCCTGGGTGGCCAGCCGATCGCTGAGGCCCGAGACCATCCCTTGTATCATCTCCATCCGCTCCGCGGGGCTCATGTCGCCCGCCGCTTCGATATCTGCGGCCGAGGGGCCACGCCCGGTGCCGATGGTGGGACGCGCATAGTTCACGCCTGCGCGCGCCGCCATCTCTTCGATCTGCGCACTGATGGGCGTGATCCAAGGGGCATCCGGTGGCCCTTCGCGCAACAACTGATCCCAAACGCGCAAGGCTGTGTCAGGCCGCCCAATCTGCGACATCATCAACCCGAAATAGTAGCGCGCAGGCCCGTCGGTGGGGTCCAGTGCAAGTGCGCGCTCCAGAATCTGTTCGGCCTCGGGCGAGACGTAGCCGCCGGCGGCCAGGATCAGCAGATCGGCATATTCGGAAAAATCCTGCGGCTTGGCATCCGCGCCCTTGGCGGCGATGGCATGGGCCTTGGCTGCGTGGGCGGCGGCAAAGTTGCCAAGGCGGGCCTCGGACTGGCTCAGCAATTCGATGCCCTGCACGTCACCGGGCCGTGTGGCAACAGCGGTGCGCAACTGCTCGACCAGAGCGACGAAATCCGGCTCGATGTTGGCGGGCGGTGTGGCGGCGGGCAAACTGGCCTCGGCGGTGGTTTGGCTGGGGCGCTCGTTGCGCATCAGTTCGGCGTTTTCGATGCGGTCGGCCAGTGCGAGATCGCCATAGCCGGGCGCGCCCAGTTGCAGGTAAATGACATAGGCGCTTGCAATGGCCGCCGTTGCCATCACGCCGATCAGGATAGCGCCACCCGAGCGGCGCGGCGCGTTTGCATGCGCCTGCATCGCGGCATCCGCAGCCAGAATACGACGCGAAACTTCGGTTCGGGCGCGTTCGGCATCCTCGGCCGACACCACACCCCGGCTCAGATCGCGCTCGACCTCTTTCAACTGATCCCGGTACACATCCAGATCATAGGCCGCGGGGGGGCGCTCGGCCTCGACACCGCGCAGGATTGCACGGGCCAAAGTGGTCACGACCAGCACCGTCAAAACAGCCGTTATGATCCAGAAAATCGTCATGCCCTGCCTTTTTTGCTCAGTCCATGTAACGGCTTGATGGCACCAGCAAAAGAGGCAAAGCGGCGCAGCGCCGGTCGGGTCCGGTCAGCTTCTCGTGAGCGGGGCGTGTCCTGGTGTCGCAAAACTGCCAAGAAGTGCCGCCGCCACAATCCTTTTTCTTTGCCTGAGGCGTCATTACAAACGCACCGATTGTCATCGATTCCAGTGCCGGAGCCTGCCGCGTTATGAAACGTTATTCTGCCTTTGCGATTGCGCGTGAAGCGGTGCGCCACCACATTGGCTGGGAACGCGCATGGCGTGCGCCCGAGCCGAAAAAGAAATACGATGTGATCATCGTCGGTGCAGGTGGGCACGGGCTGGCCACAGCCTATTACCTTGGCAAAAACTTCGGGATCACCAATGTGGCGATCCTTGAAAAGGGCTGGCTTGGGGGCGGGAACACGGGGCGCAACACCACCATCATCCGCTCCAATTATTTGCAGGATCCCTCGGCGGCGATCTATGAAAAGTCCCGCTCGCTTTATGAGACGATGAGTCAGGATTTGAACTACAATGTCATGTTCAGCCCCCGCGGTGTGATGATGCTGGCCCAGACCCAGCACGAAATCCGCGGCTATCAGCGCACGGCCCACGCCAACGCGCTGCAAGGAGTGAGCACCGAATTCATCGGCCCCGAGAAGGTCAAGGAACTCTGCCCGATCATCGATATCAACGGGCCGCGCTATCCCGTTTTGGGCGCGCTGTGGCAGCCGCGCGGCGGCACCGCGCGCCATGATGCGGTGGCCTGGGGATATGCCCGGGCCTGTTCGGATATGGGCATGGACGTGATCCAGAAATGCGAAGTCACAGCCGTGCGCCGTGAGGGCGGTAAGGTCGTGGGCGTGGACACCGGCAAGGGTGCCATTGATTGCGACAAGCTCGGCGTGGTGGTCGCGGGACACTCGGGGCATTTGGCGGATATGGCGGGCTTTCAACTGCCCATCGAATCCGTGGCGTTGCAGGCCCTCGTCTCCGAACCGATCAAACCCTGCATGGATGTGGTTGTGATGGCCAACACCGTGCACGGCTACATGAGCCAGTCCGACAAGGGCGAGATGGTGATCGGAGGCGGCACGGACGGATACAACAACTACACCCAACGCGGGTCTTTCCATCATATCGAGGAAACGGTGCGCGCCCTGATCGAAACCTTCCCCATGATTTCGCGGCTCAAGATGCTGCGCCAATGGGGCGGGATCGTGGATGTGACGGGGGATCGCTCGCCCATCCTGTCCAAAACCCCGGTCGAGGGGATGTTTATGAACTGTGGCTGGGGGACCGGCGGGTTCAAGGCGATCCCCGGCTCGGGCTGGGCCATGGCCGAACTGATTGCCAAGGGGCATTCGCCGCTGACCGAAGAGTTCACGATGAACCGGTTCCGGGCGGGCAAGTTTATTGACGAGTCGGTCGCGGCAGGGGTGGCGCACTGATGCGCGCCGCGCCAGTCAGATCAACGCTTGGGGGCTTCGGTCCTGGTGCCTTCGCCCGCGGCCGAGCCAAAGGCGATCAGGTTGCTGACGTCGATCTCGCGGCCTCCGCGGGCCTCCTTGCGACGTGCCGCGGCGCGCTGTTCCAGCACAAACATGATGATCGCGCCCACGATGATCGTACCAAAAACCAGAATGGCACCCATTTCCTTGCTCATCACCCGCTCCTGTCAGCCAAAGTTGACACCAGCCTAACCCGACAAGGGGGCTCAGGCCAAGAGCGGCGGAACACAAGCAACTTGACGCACCCCCCTCGGCAAAGAACCGCGAGGGTGCGGCCTGTCGGGTCTGCGATGGCGGAATGCAGCCACATGCAGCGCACCAAACTGGCTGGGCTTGGCCGAAAATACGACCAGCCCGATACGCAGGTTGAGCCGCGCGTCATTTCTGATTTGCTGAACATCCATTCAATGGAGGCTACAACATGTCAGACTATCCAAACCCCAACCTGCACCGCGGTGATGGCGTCAGTGGGCGCGGCCTGCTTATCGCCTTTGCACTCATTGTCGGCGTCGTCGCGATCCTCGCTTTGGTTGGATCCATCGGCGGTGGCTCGACTGGCGGGACCGCTGGCCAAGACGGCATTGCACCCGCAACGGAAGTTGCACCCGCGACGGAAGGTGCAGTCACACCAACAGAATAACCCAGCCACCCCTCCCAAGGCCGCATCAGGCGGGCGTCTCACGACGTCCGCCTTTTGTGTGTCTGCGAAACCCATCGGAGCGCGCCCATGTTGATTCTGACCTGTCCTTGCTGTGGCCAAACAGGCGAGGAAAGCGAATTTCATGCAGGCGGAGAGGCGCACCTGACCCGCTTTGGCCCCGGATCAAGCGATGACGACTTCGAGGGCTACATGTTCATGCGCCAGAACCCCAAGGGCGTGCATTTTGAACGCTGGCGCCATGTCTATGGCTGCGGCAAGTGGTTCCATGCCGCGCGCTGCACCATGACGCTCGAAGTCTTCGGCACCTATCCGGCTCAAACGCTCGAACCCCCGCAAGACCTGCGCGACGAAATCTCGGCCAAGCGGCCGGGCTGGTCATGGGGGGCGGTGTCTTGATCTTTCATTGTTCCAAAAATACTCCCGCCGGAGGCACCGACGCCTCCGCCCGCCGCGAGGGCGCATTATGAGCACACGATTGGCAACTCAAGGCCGCCTGGTGAACCGCGATAAGGCGGTCCGCTTCAGCTTTAACAGCGCGCCGATGACCGGGTTCGAGGGTGACACACTGGCCTCCGCCCTTCTGGCCAATGACCAGATGCTCGTGGGGCGTTCGTTCAAGTATCACCGTCCGCGCGGGATCGTGGCCGCTGGCCCCGAAGAGCCCAACGCACTGGTCAACCTCGGGGTCGAGGGCAAGTTCGAACCCAACCAGCGCGCCACCACGACCGAGCTGTTCGAGGGGTTGCTCGCCACCAGCCAGAACCACTGGCCGAGCCTTGAGTTCGATGTGGGCGCGATCAATGCCAAGCTGGCGCGGTTCATGCCTGCGGGCTTTTACTACAAGATGTTCATCCATCCCCGTCCGCTGTGGAAACACGTCTATGAACCCTTCATCCGGCAGGCCGCAGGGCTGGGGCAAGCGCCCAAGGGGCGCGATTGGGACACCTACGAGCACCTCTATGCGTTCTGCGATGTGCTGGTTGTCGGGGGCGGCATTGCCGGGCTGCAAGCGGCCAAATCCGCGGCACAATCGGGTGCACAGGTGCTGGTGCTGGAACAGACCGCCCACTGGGGCGGGCGTGCGCCTGTCGATGGCGGCACGGTTGATGGTAAACCTGTGGATAAGTTCGTGGAGGAATTAGTGTCAGAACTGTCTGACACACCCAACGTGACACTTCGCCCCCGCACCATGGGGGCAGGGGTTTACGATCACGGCTATGTTCTGGGATATGAACGCCTCACCGATCATGCGCCGGGCATGGATGGCCCGCGCCACCGCCTGTGGCGGATCAGGGCCGGGCACATCATCACTGCCACAGGCGCGATCGAGCGGCCTTTGTCCTTTGCAGGCAATGACATCCCCGGCGTGATGCTGGCCGCCTCGGTGCGCGATTACGCGATCAATTATGGGGTCAGCGCAGGGGACCGCACGATTGTTGTCACCAACAACGATGACGCCTATCGAACCGCTTTGGCCCTTAAAAATGTGGGGTTGGAGGTGCCTGCGATCCTTGATGCGCGGGTCTTGCCCGTGGACAGCCCCCTGATGGCCGACGCCAAGGCGGCAGGCATCCGTGTGATGATGGGTCACGGGATTGCCAAGGTGCAGGGCAGCAAACGGGTGACGGGTGTGGCCGTCTGTTCACAAGCGGGCGAGGGGGCCACCGTCGAAGAGATCGCATGCGATGTGGTTGCGATGTCAGGGGGTTGGTCGCCGGTCGTGCACCTGTGGTCGCATTGCGGGGGCAAGCTGCTCTGGGACACCGATTGGGCGATGTTCCGCCCAGATGTGGATAAAGCGCCCCTTGGTGCGGATGGCAGCCCCTTTGTGAGTCCTGCGGGATCTGCCAACGGGCATTTCGGCCTAACCGAAATCCTTGGGGATGCACATGCGATGGGGCGCGCAGCGGCCCGGGCCATCGGCTTTACGCCAAAGAAAACGAACGCCCCCGATGGCAGCTGTCTTGATGAGGCACCGATGGCCCCGGTCTGGCTGATGCCCCAGGGGGCGGGCCGTGATCTGCGCGGCAAAGCGTGGCTGGATTATCAGAACGACGTCAAAGTGTCGGACGTGCAACTCGCCGCCCAAGAGGGCTTTGAAAGTGTGGAACATGCCAAGCGCTATACGACCCTGGGCATGGCGACCGATCAGGGGAAGCTGAGCAATATCAACGGCCTCGCGATCCTTTCTGATGCACTCAATCAACCGATCCCGCAGACGGGGACCACGACCTTCCGCCCGCCCTATACCCCGATCTCGATGGGGGCCATTGGCGGTGAGGCGCGCGGCGAGGTGTTCCAACCCATCCGGCGCACGCCCATGCACGACTGGCATGATGCGAACGGGGCAGATTGGGAACCTGTAGGGCACTGGCGCCGCCCCTATGCCTATCTGCGTGACGGCGAAAGCGTGCACGACGCGGTGATGCGCGAAACGAAGAACGTGCGTGAAAATCTCGGGCTGCTTGATGCCTCGACCCTTGGCAAACTGATCGTCAAGGGGCCGGATGCAGGCCGCTTCCTCGACATGCTCTACACCAACATGATGAGCACACTGAAACCGGGCAAATGCCGCTATGGGTTGATGTGCGGCGAAAACGGGTTCCTGATTGACGACGGGGTCGTGGCCCGCATCGATGACAACACGTTCCTGTGCCACACCACCACTGGCGGGGCCGAGCGCATCCACGCCCATATGGAGGAATGGCTGCAAACCGAATGGTGGGATTGGCAGGTCTACGTCGCCAACGTGACCGAACAGTATGCGCAAGTCGCCGTGGTCGGCCCCAAGGCACGCCAAGCCCTTGAGGCGCTTGGGGGCATGGATGTGTCCAGGGACGCGCTCGGCTTCATGGAATGGGCCGACGGGACCTTGGGCGGGTTCGACGTGCGCGCCTATCGTATCTCGTTTTCGGGCGAGCTTAGCTATGAGATCGCCGTACGCGCCAGCGAGGGGCAGGCGTTTTGGGATGCGCTGATGAAGGTCGGCGCTGACCTTGGCGTTATGCCCTATGGCACCGAGGCCTTGCACATCCTGCGCGCAGAAAAAGGGTTCATTATGATCGGGGACGAAACCGATGGCACCGTGATCCCGCAAGACCTTGGCCTGCACTGGGCGCTGTCCAAGAAAAAGGACGACTATCTGGGCAAGCGCGCGCATCTGCGCAGCCACATGGCCGATCCCGCCCGCTGGAAGCTGGTGGGATTGGAGACCACCGACGGATCAACCCTGCCCGACGGAGCCTATGCGGTGGCTGAGGGTACCAATGCCAATGGCCAGCGCAACATGCAGGGGCGGGTCACGTCCAGCTATCATTCCCCCAACCTGAACAAGGGGATCGCGATGGGGCTGGTCCTGCACGGACCTGACCGGATGGGTGAGGTGCTTGAGTTTCCGGGCACCGATGGCACCACCTACAAGGCCCGGATTGTGAGCCCTGTATTTTACGATCCTGACGGGGAGAAGCAGAATGTCTAAGACGGTCACCGCCCTGAACGGGGCTCGCTTTGCGGACGGGATCGCGGATGTCGCGGAATTGCCGATGCAAGGAATGATCACCTTGCGCGGTGACCTCGGTATGGCGGCTCTGAAAAAAGCCGTGAAGTCAAACACATCGCTGGTTGTGCCGGATCAGGGGCAGGTCGCCCAAAACGACGCATATACAGTTGCATGGATGTCGCCGGACGAAGTGTTGATCCTGTGCCCTTACGCCGAGGTGCAGGCCATCATCGCCAAGCTGGACAAGGCCCTGATCAGGGCGCACGCGCTGGCGGTCGACGTCTCGGATGCGCGGGCCATGTTTCAGGTCGCGGGCGTGCATGCGCGTGCAGTGATGGCCAAACTCGCCCCCGTTGATGTGTCCGAGCGGGGCTTTCAGCCGGGGATGTTCCGACGCACCCGTCTGGCGCAGGCGGCGGCGGCTTTCTGGGTTGCGGATGCCGACACCTTTCACATCATCTGCTTCCGCAGCCAGGGGCAATACATGTTCGATCTGCTTTGCGTGGCGGCGCAAAAAGGCAGCGAGGTGGGCCGGTTTTGACACATATCCGGTCACACTCCGTCTGCGGGTGGTTCTCTTTTGGGTTGTATTCCGTCATACCGGTGAAACCAAAATACCGGAGTTAAGATGACAACGATTAAGGCATACGCAGCCGTTCTGGCCGCTGCGATTTCACTCTTTGCCACTGCACCCGCCGCCATGGCGCAATCCACGGTCTATGATTGCAGAATGTCCTCGCTGGAGGGGCGCGGCTTTATCCGTCCCGCCATAAAATTCTCCATCGACTTTGATAAAGGCGAGGCCGCCGTGGTCGATGACGTTGTCATGCGCAGATACGGCAAACCGATCCCGGCCACGCTGACGCAGCTCGGCAACGGGCAATATCGGCTGAAATGGGAGGTGAAGAACGTCCGGAACGGGTCGGCCTCGTTTGATCTGGCCTACACGTTGCAATATCGGCCCAAGGTCAATGCGTTCAACATCCGTGCGCAGGTGCGCGGTTATGACAACCGCCCGTTCGGGACGGGGTCATGCGCTATATCAGCCGGCGCATCCTTGCTGGGCTGACGTTATACGAGCCACAAATATCGCTCTGCCGCCTTGATCTTGCGGCGGAGTGCACAATCTGTCAGGCACAACCTGCAAATTTGAAAAGGGGGCCCACATGGCTTTTTCACTTCCCGACCTTCCCTATGCCCACGACGCGCTTGCGGCCAAGGGCATGTCCGCAGAGACGCTCGAATATCACCACGACCTGCACCACAACGCCTATGTCACCAACGGCAACAAGGCGATTGCGGGGACCGAGTGGGCCGACAAATCCCTCGAAGAGATCATCAAGGGCACCTATGACGCGAACGCTGTCGCCCAGAACGGTATTTTCAACAACATCAGCCAGTTGTGGAACCACAACCAGTTCTGGGAAATGATGGGCCCAGGCGATGCGGGCATGCCCGGCGAGCTGGAAAAGGCGATCACCGAAAGCTTTGGTTCGGTCGACAAGTTCAAGGACGACTTCAAGGCCGCAGGCGCGGGTCAGTTCGGCTCGGGCTGGGCGTGGCTGGTCAAGGATACGGACGGCAGCCTCAAGGTCACCAATACCGAAAACGGCGTGAACCCCGTCTGCTTTGGCCAGACCGCGTTGTTGGGCTGTGATGTGTGGGAACATTCCTATTACATCGACTTCCGCAACAAGCGCCCTGACTATCTGTCGAACTTCCTCGACAATCTGGTGAACTGGGAAAACGTCGCATCGCGCATGTGATCTGATCGCCCCGTTTGAGGGCATCCAAGAAATAGCACGCGCCCGGTTGCCCTGTTGGTGACCGGGCGCGCTGCGTTTTCGGGCTTGGTCTTGTGGCAAAACCGTCACAACCGGTGATGGGCGGAGGGGCTCAGTCACAAGGCCCGACACCAATTGCCAATGTGGCCGGATGTGTCCCTGCGTCTCTGTCTGGGGCGGTGCAGGCTACGCCTTAAATGCGCACCCGCGTCGGCGGTGATGACGCGGGCCAAATAGCGGCGCGGACCGTATGCGGCGGCGAACCATACCCCGAGGCATACCCCGGATGTTTCAATCCGGTTGCGGCACGACCTTGGTCAGCAGGTCAAAGGTGTCATCCACCGTGCGGGTCACCGTGATGAAATCCAGCAGGCTGGCATCCGCAAAATCGCAATAGACCACATGTTGCAGAAGCGCGATCAGTGGATCCCAATAGCCCTTTGTATTCACAAGGTAAATCGGCTTGTCATGCAGGCCAAGCTGGCGCCAGGTCAGCACCTCGAACAGCTCGTCCAGCGATCCTGCCCCACCCGGCAACACCACCACGGCGTTGCAATTCATAAACATCACCTTCTTGCGCTCGTGCATGGTTTCGGTGACGACATAGCGGGTCAGGTCCGTCTTTCCGACCTCCCAATCGACCAGATGCTGCGGGATCACCCCAAAGGTTTCGCCCCCCGCGTCCTGTGCGGCCCGTGCCACGGCCCCCATGAGACCTACATCACCGGCCCCGTAAACCAGCCGCCAGCGGCGCTGTGCCAGACCCGTTCCAAGTGCTGCCGCCTCGGTCATATAGGCCGGGTGACGCCCCCGCCGAGAGCCGCAATAGACGCAGATGGATGGTTTGGGCATGGCAGGCTCCGAGACATGGCGCGGGAAAGTGATCGACAAGGTGTGCGCGCGTTTTGACCGTTGTTAAGCTGCCTGTTATGCAAGCGCAATCAAACCACGCATGACAGATGCGTAAACGAGGGTCGAAAATGTCGAAATGGGCGGCCATGGCCGGGTCAAACGGCGCGTTGATGGGATCGGTTGCGGTGCTTGCGGTTGTGGCCGTCGTCGCGGGCTTTTTCATCAGTGGACGCGATGGGGCACCTGTGCCGGAGGCCCCCCCCGCGGTCGAGGCCGTGGCTGCGGTGCCCGAGGCCGTCACCCAAACGCCCGAAACCCCCGAGGTCACGCCTGCCCCGGTTGCGGCACCGTCCATTGACGAGGTGCGGCTGGAAGCCGACGGGTTGACCATCATCGCAGGCCGCGCCGCGCCGGGCAGCATCGTGTCCGTGTTGCTGGACGGGGTCGAAAACATCTCTGTGACTGCGGACGCGGGCGGATCGTTTGCGGCCATCACCATCCTGCCTGATAGTGCCAAGGCGCGCGTGCTGACCCTTGTGCAGCGGTTGGGGACGGACGAAATCGCCTCGATTGACGAAATCATTCTGGCCCCGCAGGACAAGCCGACCGCACTGGCAAAGGCCCCCGAGCCGGTGGAAGCGCCCGGCATCAAGCCAGCGCCCGAAGAGGCCCCCGTCGTCGCCACTGTTGCGCCAACGCAGGATGTTGTCGCCACTCCTGCGCCCGCGCAGGAGAGCGAGACTGCTGATGTGGCTGAGGCTGTGCCTGAAACCGCCACACCGGAGATCGAAGCGCCTGAGGATGTGGCCAAGCCTGACAATCCGGTCCTGGCCGCGATCGACCCCGAGGTGCCCGAGCCGAGCCTCCAAACTGCTGCCCCCACGTCCGAAGACGCGCCCGTGACCGTCCTGCGCTCCACCCAAGACGGGGTCGAGGTGCTGAATGCGGCCGGACCCGAAGCCCTCGAAAACATCGAAATCGATACCATCAGCTACAGCAACGAGGGGGACGTGCAACTGGCCGGACGTGCGCAGACCGAAGCCGAAGTGGTGCGCGTCTATGTCGACAACCGCCCCGTGGCTGATCTGGACGTGCAGGGCGATGGCAGTTGGCGGGGTGACCTGCCGCAGATCGACACTGGCGTCTACACGCTGCGCGTGGATGAATTGAACGATGCGGGCGAGGTGACAAGCCGCATTGAGACCCCGTTCCGCCGCGAAGACCCCGAGGTACTGGCCGCCATCGAAGACAGTGACGCGCCCGTGACCCAGGTGACCGTGCAGACCGGCAATACGCTCTGGGGGATCGCGCGGGATCGGTATGGGGATGGGCGGCTTTATGTCGACGTGTTCGAAGCCAATCGTGTGAACATTCGCGATGCCGACCTGATCTTTCCGGGTCAGGTGTTTGCCTTGCCCGAATAGGGTCACGGCACTGGCAACTTGGGTGTGACCGGGCTATGTCATCGCGTCTGAACTCCAAGGACGTTTCCCATGGCCGCTGACACCACCGCATCGACTGCCCCGCGCGGGTCGGCGCATCCTCAACCCGAGCCGGACAACAGCGTGGCCGATGCCGAGCGCCGCTCGGGCTGGCGTACCATTCGCAAGGTTGCGCCCTATCTGTGGCCTGACGACAAGCCATGGGTGAAACGGCGGGTGGTGCTGGCGCTGCTGGCGCTGATCCTGTCCAAGCTGGTGTCGGTCTATACGCCTATCATTTACCGCGATGCGGTGGACGTGCTGGCGGGCGATGGTGTGTCGGCACTGGCCCTCGGGGCGATTGGCCTGACGGTCGCGTATGGCATCGCACGCCTGTTCAATGTCGGCTTTCAACAGCTGCGCGATGCGATCTTTGCCCGCGTGGCGCAGCGCGCGCTCAGGATGCTCGCGCTTGAGACGTTCCAGCATATTCACCGCCTGTCGATGCGCTATCACATCACGCGTAAGACCGGGGGCCTTAGCCGGATCATCGAACGCGGGGTCAAGGGCGTTGAATTCCTGCTGCGCTTCCTGCTGTTTTCCATTGGCCCGCTGGTGCTGGAACTGCTGTTGATCGGGATCATCCTGACGGTGCTGTTTGATGCGTGGTATCTGCTGATTGTGGCGGTGACTATCGCCATCTATGTGTGGTTCACCTTTGCCGTTACCGAATGGCGGGTGAAGCTGCGCAAGGTGATGAATGATCAGGACACGGACGCCAACCAAAAGGCCATCGACAGTCTGCTGAACTATGAAACGGTCAAGTATTTCGGGGCCGAACAGCGCGAGGCGGGCCGCTATGACAGCGCGATGGAGGGCTATGAGGTCGCGGCGCTCAAGACCAGCTATTCGCTGGCTTTCCTTAATTTCGGGCAATCCGTCATCATTACTGCGGGCCTTGTCGGGGTGATGGTGCTGGCGGCAGTGGGCGTGCAATCGGGGGATCTGAGCGTGGGCGATTTCGTCATGGTCAACGCCTACATGATCCAGATCACGATGCCGCTGAACTTCCTTGGCACCGTCTACCGCGAAATTCGTCAGGCACTGGTGGATATGGGCGAGATGTTTGACCTGCTTGAACAGCCCGCCGAGGTGGTCGATGCCCCCGGTGCGCCTGCGCTGAAGGTCAGCGGAGGTCGCGTCGAGTTGGACGATGTGCATTTCGGCTATGATGCGGCCCGCCCCATCCTTAAAGGGGTGTCGCTGGTGGCTGAACCGGGGGAGATGGTGGCGATTGTCGGCTCGACCGGGTCGGGCAAATCGACCATCGGGCGGCTGTTGTTCCGCTTTTATGATGTGGGGGGCGGGGCCTTGCGCATTGACGGGCAGGACGTGCGCGATGTGACCCAAGATAGCCTGCATGCCGCCATCGGTGTGGTCCCGCAGGACACTGTGCTGTTCAATGACACGATCCGCTACAACATCGCCTATGGGCGCGACAACGCGACCGAGGCCGAGATCGTTGAGGCCGCGCGCGCGGCCCAGATCCACGACTTTGTGCAGGCCTTGCCCGATGGGTACGAAACGGCTGTGGGTGAACGCGGCCTGAAGCTGTCGGGCGGTGAAAAGCAGCGGGTCGGTATTGCGCGCACCTTGCTGAAGAACCCGCCCATTCTGCTTTTGGACGAGGCGACAAGCGCGCTTGATACCGAGACCGAACAGGACATCAAGGAGGCGCTGAATGCGGCCGGGCAGGGGCGCACGGTACTGACCATCGCGCATCGCCTCAGCACAATTGCCGAAGCGGATCGGATTGTTGTGCTTGAGAAGGGCGTGATCGTCGAAACCGGCACCCACGACACATTGCTGGCTGCCGAGGGGCGCTATGCCCAGCTTTGGCAGCGTCAGCAGGCCGAGGACGCGTGACGGGCTTCGATACGGGGCTGGGCGCTGTTTGCTGGCGCAAAGCCGCCCTGCCCACCATCCCGCAGGGCAGGGCCTGATGGCACGCAAGGACTATCCTGAAACGCCTGATGGGCGCTACTTCGTGGCCAAATCCCGGCTGTGGCGCAAGACGGATCCGCGCCTTGATGACGCCACCCGTCGTGCGGCTGTGAAGGCATTGATGCAGGCCCACCGCGCGGTGCGTTTTGCAAAGGATGAGGATGAGACACGTGCCGCGCGGGATGCGGTGGACGCGGCCAAACAGGCCTTGGGTGAACGTGGCCCGGTCTGGTGGGACGACGGCGCCCCCGACGAAGGGGGGTGCCACCCCAAGAACTCATCCTATGCCCAGTGGTGGGCCGATCTGCCCGCCGCCAAACGGGCGGCAGGCACAGGCAAGGACGCTACTCCGCCGCCTTGAGCGGTGCGCCGGGGAAGGGCAGTTCGGATTGCGCATCGTCGCGACCCGTTTCATCATCGAAATCCCAAATCAGTTCCTGATTGTCCATCACCCGGCAATCGCGCGCCAGCGACCAGTCCCGCGCCGCCCGGCTCGCACGCCCGAAGGACAGCTTGGCCATCAACTGGCTGAGCCACATCGCGTAGGTCACAACCCACACCCGCAGCGCCAGCATCGAAGGCGTCACCATCAGCGTCAGAACGGTTGCGATCCCAAGGCCAAAAACCACGGCGGTGGCCAACTGCTTCCACCAGAGCGCGGTGGGGCTGTCGACGGTATATCCGCCATCACCGAAGTTCAGGCTGAGCCCGAACATCATCGGCGCAAGACCCGCCATGGTGGTCACGGTCGTCAGCAACACCGGGCGGATACGGTCCTGCGCGGTGCGAATGATCGCCTCGATCCGGGGCATGTAGCCCTCATATTCCTGATAGGTGTCGATCAGAACGATGTTGTTGTTCACCACGATCCCGGCAAGCGCGACGATACCGGTGCCGGTCATAATGATCGAGAACGGCTGATCCATGACCAGCATCCCGATCAGCACACCCGCTGTGGACAGGACCACTGCGCCAAGTACCAGCAACGCGTTGTAAACGCTGTTGAACTGGGCCAGCAGGATGATGAACATCAGACCCAACGCACCCATGAAGGCCTGACCAAGGAAGGCACCGGATTCGGCCTGATCCTCTTGATCGCCCGTCCATTCAAACTCGATCCCTGCCTCGAACGGACCCGTGTCGAGCCATTTGGTGATCTCCGCAATCCGCTCGTTGGCGTTGACCGGCTCAAGGCGCAGATCGCCCGCATCAAGGGCTGCCTGAAAGTCTATGCCGGGTGCCGCGGTGCCAAAGGCCAGCACACTGTAGCGCACCCCCTCTTCGGAGGTGATGGGACCGTCCGGCGCGGGGCGCAGGGTGGCGGCGATTACGGGTGTTTGTATCCCATCGATCTCAGCCGTCGTCGTCAGCTTTTGGAGGCCGTCAAACACGTCTGCCTTGACGTCGAAATAGCGTTTTTGATCCACCCGGTTGATCTGGGCCAGTTCGGCCACAGGCGTGCGGGTGATGAAATTGGCGAGCGGGACAAGCCCGTCGGCCGTGCGCACCTTGAGCGTGTCGAGGGTCGACAACACCCGGTCAGCTTCGGGCAGGCGGACACGGATTTCGATTTCCTCGTCCGAGGTGTCCACACGCATTGTATCGAGCAACAGACCACGGGTCACAAGCTGTACCATGGCACCGACCGTGGCCACATCCGCGCCGTAGCGACCGGCCTTTTGCACATCCACATCGATCTGCCAGTCGATGCCGGGCAGGGGGCGCGTATCCTCGACCCGCACAAGGCCGGGGGTGGTGTCAAAGGCCTGGCGGGCGGTGGCGGTGGCGTTCAGCAGGTCCTGCCAATTGTCACCCTTGATGCGCAAATGCACAGGCTTGGCCGAAGCCGGGCCTTGGGCGAGCGGCAGCACTTCGGTGCGGATACCGGGGATCTGGCTCAGCTCTTCGGTCAACTCGTTCAGCACGGTGTCACCGTCAAAATCGGCGGATTTCACCTCGCGCATGACCGTGTGGTTGATCAGGGGCAGGGTGAACCACGCCTCCATCGCGTCGGGGCGTTCTTCCCAGGGGATCGTTTCCAGCTGCACCTGTCCGATGGCGTCCTTGGGGGACCCGGCACCGCCTGTGTTGGCGTTCAACCCGCCCGCACCCGCAAAGGCAAATGCGCTGCGGATGCCGGGATGGGCGTTGATCACATCCTCGACCTGACCCAGAAGCGCGTCCTTTTCCTGAAGTCCCAGATTGCCGCGCGCGAGCACATAGACGATGGCCTGTTCGGGTTCGGTCGCCACAAAGAATTCGACGCCGCGGTTGTTGTTGATGAAATAGATCAGCGTGGTGCCGACAAAGACGAAGACGAAGCCGATCATCGCCAGTGGCATGACCGGATTGCCCACGATGCCCTGGATCAGATAACCGAAGTTCGAGCGTTGATAGCCGGAGTGGACCTTCTGCGTGCGCTGCCCGAATATCTTGCGCCCGGCCCAGATGCCGACCCATCCCATCCGTACGAACAGGGCCAGCACGCTCAGCCACAGCAGGACCGCCCCGGCCAGCGCAAACCCGGCGATCAGCACAATGCCAAGCGCCATTGCAAAGACGCCGAGGAAGGCAGGCAGTACCGATTGAACGATGGATTGCTGATCCATCGCACCAAGGGCGGTGGCGATGTTGCCTTGCAGGAACGGGATACCGACGAGGCCTGCCATCATCACGGCAGCGAGGCCAAACAGCGCCACATGCGCCCAGAACGGCAGCGAGGCGATGCGGGTGTTTTGCGCGGTCAGCCATTGGGTCAAACGCCCCAGCACCCCACCCATCACAGGCAGATAGATCAGCGCCACGATCAGCGAGGCCGACAGCACGAAGATCAGCGTGACGGGCAGCATCCCCATGAACTGTCCCGGCACACCGGGCCAGAACAGCATCGGCAGGAAGGCACAGAGGGTCGTCGCGGTGGAGGATACAACGGGCCAGAACATGCGCGTCGCCGCCTCGACATAGGCGCGCATCGGGCCGGACCCGGCCTGTTGACGCTTGTCTGCGTATTCGACCACCACGATGGCCCCGTCAACCAGCATCCCCACCGACAGGATCAGCCCGAACATCACGATGTTGGACACCGAAATGCCCATGATTGCCAGCAGCACGAAGCACAGCAGGAACGAGGTCGGGATCGCAAAACCCACCAGCAACGAGGCCCGCGGCCCCAGAAAGGCGAGAGAGACCATCATCACCAGCGCAATCGCCGTCAGCACCGACCCTTCAAGCTGGCCCACCATTGAGGCGACTTCGCGGCTCATGTCATTGGATGTGCCCACCTTGACGGCTGCAATCAGCCCCTCGGGCCATTCTGCGGATTTGGCGGCTACCAGCTCTTTGACCTCGGTGGCGGTGTCGATCAGGTTGAAGCCTTTGCGCTTGACCACCTGCAATGCCACGGTGCCCTCGCCGTTAAAGCGGGCGGTGGATACGCGATCTTCGAATGTCAGGTTGATTTCGGCCAGATCGCCTAGGGTCACAACCCGGTCGCCATTTGTCTTGACGGGCAGGTCATAGATGTCCCGAACCTCGTCAAAGGACGAGGGGATCTTGACCGCGAACGACCCCTGATCGGTTTCGATCTCACCTGCCGCAATCAACTGGTTGTTGTTTTGCACCACGGTGATCAACTCACCTGCGGTGACGTTGTAGGCCTCAAGGCGCAGCGGGTCGATAATGACCTCGACCATCTCGTCACGGCTGCCGACAATGGAGGCTTCCAGTACCGCATCCATCGCCTCAAGGTCGTCCTGCAAGTCCTTGGCAACACGGGTGATCGTGCGCTCGGGCACGGGGCCTGTGAGGTTTACAATGACGATGGGAAATTCGGAAAAGTTGAACTCATCCAGTGTATATTGTTCAAAGCCGGACGGAAATTCCGCCTCGGCGCTGTCCATGGCGTCGCGCACGTCGGCCATGACTTGGGTCTTGTCCCAGCCAAATTCAAATTCCAGCACGACATTCGCATAGCCTTCAGCGGCCGTGGACGTCATCCGGTCGAGCCCGTCCAGATCGCCCAACTCGGTTTCCATCGGCTGGATCAGCAGGGTTTCGGCGTCGGTCGCTGAAATGCCGGGGAAGGGGACGGATAGGACGAGCGTGGGGATTTCGATGTCCGGCTCGCCCTCTTTGGGCAGGCTGATATAGGCGACCGTGCCGACGGTCAGGGACAGGATGATAAAGGCCAGAACCATCCGGGCGCGCGAGGCGGCCCACTCAACAACACCGGTCATTGCGTTTGCTCCTGAAAGGTTGGGGCGACCTTGACACCTGCGGTCACAAATTCCTGACCTACGACAATGACGTTGATCTCGTCCTCGAGCCCGGTAAGCCAGATCCCCTGACTGGTGTCGCGCACGACTTCGACGGGCCGGAAGGACACGATACCCGCATCATCCACAGTGCGCAGGCCCAACCGCCCGTCCTCGTTCAGGGTCAGCGCAGAGGAAGGCAACAGATGGGCCTTCGCCCCGGCTGCCGAAATGGCGATTTCGGTGGTTTGCCCGTCGCGAATGGTCAGTTCGGGATTTGGCACTTCGATTTCCACGCGGAAGGTGCGGGTGGTGGGGTCGGCAGCACGGCTCAGGAAGGTCACCGCGCCCGAGACTTCGGTGCCCCCCGCAGCAAGGCGGGCACTGGCCATGGATCCCACGTCAACGCGGTTCACTTCGGTTTCGGGCACAAAAGCGACCAGTTTGATCGGATCAAGCTGGATCACCGTCGCGCACAGCGATCCGGGCTGCAAAAGCGAGCCGAGTTCGGCGGTGTCGCTTTCCAGCGTTCCGGCGAAGGGAGCGCGGATATCAAGGCGCTGCATTTCCTTTTCAGCCGTGGCAATCCCGGCAGAGGCGCTTTCGATCCGCGCCGCTGCTGATTGCAGGCCGGATTTCGCGGCACTCACACCGGCCATTGCAGCCTCAAACGAAGCTTGGGCGGCGGCCACGGCGGCGTCGCTGTTTTTGACGCGGGTTTCGGCGGCAAAGCCCCCTTCGCTCAGACGGCGAGAGGCGTTCTGGTTTACCAGTGCTTCGTCGATGCGGGCCTCGGCCTCGATCACGCGGGCTTCGGCTTCGGGGACGCGGGCCTCCGCTTCGGTTTTGCCGGCGATGGCTTCGGCGAGGCCAGCGCGGGCTTCGGCCAATGCGGACTCGCGGGTGCCGGGGTCAAGCTGGCAGAGCAACTCTCCCTGTTCCACGAACGCCCCCTTGCGCAAGGGCGGCGACAGCACGGTCGACGATGTCTCGGCGCGCACATCGACCTGACGTGCGGCTTGCGTCTGGCCACGCAGGATCACGGCGCTGTCGATTTCGCGTGCGCTTGAGCGGCGCACGACCACTTTGATCAGCCCCGGATCAGCGTCGAGTGCGGCCGCTTCGGCTTCCTCTTCTGCTTCGGCGCTGTCCTCTTCGGTCTGGGTCACTTCGGGATCAGACTGCGCCGCACGGGCCTCAAAGAACGCCAGGGTGCGCTCGCGTTCGATCACCCAGAAGTACAAGCCCGTCGCCACGATGATGGCCAATACAAACGACACAAACCGCATTTCGTACACTTTCCCAGTGGTTTTGAATCCGCGACGAGTCGCGCCTGAAGTTGGATATAAGCTGTCATACGACTAAACTAACCAGTTCAGATTACTTTTTTTCAGCCTGAACTGCAATGTTGCCGGATTGCGGCAAGAGCGCACGCTGTTGGTGGCACTTGGCTTGGGGGCTGGGGCAGGATAAGAGAGGCGCAAATATTGGGTATGGCAGGGCAAATCTGTCGCCAGACAAGGGGAATGCGGGCGTGAGCAACACCGACAGCTTTATCGAAGAGGTCACGGACGAGGTGCGCCGCGACCGCCTTTATGGCTATCTCAAGCGATATGGATGGATCGCTGCACTTGCGATCGCTCTGATTGTGGGCGGGGCCGGGTTCAACGAGTATCGCCGCGCGCAGCAAGAGGCGCGCGCACAGGCCCTTGGGGATGCGATGCTGGCGGCCCTGACGGCGGATGAAGATGCGGGCCGGGCAGCAGCCCTTGCCGATGTCTCCGCTGATACTTCCCAGGGGGCGGCGGTGCTGGCCTTTATGACTGCGGGTGCGCAGGCCGATGCGGGCGATTCAGAGGCGGCGACGCAGACCTTGCAAGCCGTCACGACCAATGCGGATGTGCCCCTGATCTACCGCCAGATCGCAACCTTCAAGTCATTGGTGTTGCAGGCGAACTCGGAAGACCCCGCGACCCTGCGCGCCGGGTTCGAGACCCTCGCGGTACCCGGTGTCCCCCTGCGGATGCTGGCAACAGAGCAACTGGCCCTGATCGACATATCCGACGGGGACACGGACGCTGCCATCGCCCGGTTCCAAAGCATCCTTGAGGATGCCGAGGCGACCCCGGGCTTGCAACGACGCGCCCTACAGGCAATGGTGGCTTTGGGCGGCGATCCGCAGGCCCCAACAACTGAGAACGAGCAATAAAGGCTGCACGATGAGGTATTCGCGCATGGGGACCATTGGGGCCATTCGGCTGGGGCGCAGCCCTGCCAGAACAACGCTTGGGCTTTGCCTGATATCAGCGACGCTGCTGGCGGCCTGCGCCCAACGAGAGATTATCTTGCCGGGCAAGCGCGAACCGATCACCTCAGTGCTGTCCTCGACCGGGCCCATCGACGAAGAGGGGGCGGCAGCCGCCGCAGTCACAGAGGGCGCGCGCGACATCAGCCTGCCTGCGCAGGTTGCAAACGCGGACGCTGCCCAAAGCTTTGGCACGCCCGATTTCCGCACCGATCACCCCCAGCTCAATGCGACCTTGACCCCTGTGTTCGCCGTCAACATCGGCGCAGGCGACAGCCGCAAGCACCGCATCGTGGCCGACCCTGTCGTATCGGGCGGGCGTGTGTTCACACTGGATTCCGAAACTCAGGTGACGGCGGTGTCGACCTCGGGCGCTGTGCTCTGGCAGGCTGATGTGCTGCCTGACGGGGCAAAGTCCGGCGATGCAACCGGGGGCGGGCTCGCTGTGGAGGGTGAGGTCTTGTATGTCGCGACCGGGTTTGGCGCACTGACAGCGCTTGATGTGGCCACGGGTGCCGAAATCTGGACGCAAAAGCTTGAAGGGACCGGATCGGGCCGCCCGACCGTGTTTGATGACCTTGTTTATGTGATGGCCGGGGACGACACCGGATGGGCGCTGGACAAATCCAACGGACGGATCGAATGGCAGGTCACAGGCTCTGAAAGCCTGACCAACGTGCTGGGCGCACCCGCCCCGATTGTGACCGACGGGCTGGCCGTCTTTTCCTTTGGCTCGGGCGAGATGCGCGCGGTGTTCCGTCAGGGGGGCTTGCGCCGGTGGGACGCCTCCGTTTTGGGCGAACGCCAGGGGCGCGCACTTGCCAAATTTGGCGATGTGACGGGCCGTCCCATCGCTCGGGACGGGGTGATTTACGCGGGCAACCAGTCGGGGCGCACGGTTGCGGTCGCCTCAGGCAGTGGCAACCGCATCTGGACCTCGGACGAGGGGGCGATCGACACCGTTCTGCCCGTGGCGGACAGCGTGTTTCTGGTCAGCGACCGTAACGAGCTGCTGCGCCTTGATGGCGCGGATGGCACCCGCATCTGGGGCACGCCGCTGCCGAATTTTGTGCGTGATAGGCCCACGCGCCAATCCGAAGTCTTTGCCCATCACGGGCCCATCCTTGCGGGCGGACGCCTGCATGTGGCCTCCTCTGACGGGGTGCTGCGCAGCTTTGATCCGGCCTCGGGCGCGCTGGTGGGCACGACCGAAATCCCAGGCGGGGCCACCACGGCACCGGTCGTGGCGGGCCAGACCCTTTATGTGGTGTCGCGCAAAGGCCAACTGATCGCCTACCGCTAAGGCGCGTTTGGTCCTTTTCGAGCGGGCGCAGATGGTCTATGTGCGCCCTCTGATCCCTGGATGCGGACCCCGCCATGACCCTGACCCTTGCTATTGTTGGCCGCCCCAATGTGGGCAAGTCGACACTGTTCAACCGCCTTGTGGGCAAGCGCCTTGCGTTGGTGGATGACCAGCCGGGGGTGACCCGCGACCTGCGCGAAGGGGCGGGGCGGCTGGCCGATCTGCGCTTTACCGTCATTGATACGGCGGGCCTGGAGGAGGCAACGGATGATAGCCTTCAGGGCCGGATGCGTCGCCTGACCGAGCGCGCCGTGGACATGGCTGATGTGTGCCTGTTTATGATTGACGCGCGGGCGGGCGTGACCCCCACGGATGAAGTCTTTGCCGAAATCCTGCGCAAACGATCTGCGCATGTTCTGCTCGCTGCCAACAAGGGTGAGGGATCAGCCGCCGATGCGGGCGTGATCGAGGCGTTCTCGCTTGGTCTGGGTGAGCCGATCCGCCTGTCCGCCGAGCATGGCGAGGGGCTGACGGATCTTTATGCCCAACTGCAACCGCTGGCCGATGCCTATGCCGAAAAGGCACAGGATGACACCCCTGAGGTCGATGTGGAGGTGGACGAGGACGACCCCGATTACGTCCCCCAACCCACCAATGCCAAGCCCTTGCAGGTCGCCGTCGTGGGCCGCCCGAACGCGGGAAAATCCACGCTGATCAACCAGATCGTGGGCGAAGATCGCCTGCTGACCGGCCCCGAGGCCGGGATCACCCGTGACGCCATTTCCCTGCGCACCGACTGGGGCGGGACGCCCATGCGCATTTTTGACACGGCAGGGATGCGCAAGCGGGCCAAGGTACAGGAAAAGCTGGAGAAACTCAGCGTCAGTGACGGGTTGCGCGCGGTGAAGTTTGCCGAGGTCGTAGTGGTTCTGCTTGATGCTGCGATCCCGTTTGAACAGCAGGACCTGCGCATTGCCGATCTTGCCGAACGCGAGGGCCGTGCGGTCGTGGTCGCGATCAACAAATGGGACATCGAGGACGACAAGCAGGCCAAGCTGCGTGATCTCAAGGAGAGTTTCGAGCGGCTTTTACCTCAGTTGCGCGGCGCGCCTCTGGTGACGGTGTCGGCCAAGACGGGGCGGGGGATCGAACGGTTGCACGACGCGATTCTGCGTGCCTATGACGTGTGGAACCGTCGCGTGACCACGGCACAGCTTAACCGCTGGCTGACCGGCATGCTCGAGGCGCACCCGCCGCCCGCGCCGCAGGGTAAGCGGATCAAGTTGCGCTACATGACTCAGGCCAAGACACGGCCCCCCGGGTTCGTGGTGATGTGCAGCCATCCTGACAAGGTGCCCGAAAGCTATAATCGATATCTTATCAATGGCCTACGGCTCGACTTTGACATGCCGGGCACGCCTATCCGGCTCTATATGCGCGGCCAGAACGATGCCAATCCCTACAAGGGGCGCAAAAAGGCACCGCCGTCCAAGCTGCGCAAACATACCGACGGGCGGCGCAGCTAAAGCCGCTGCGTCATCCCGCGTGCCGCGCGCACTGTCGGCACCGCAACGACCATAATGGCAATGGCCGCAAGCACTGCAACCAGTGTGGGGGCGGCCACGCAAATGCCGACAAGGGCCCAGATCACGGCCACCCCATAGGTCGGTGCGCGGCGCAACCGGTTTTGGATGACTGTCGCAAGGGCGGTGGCCGCGACAATCATGATTACCGCCGTCGGAATTTCGGCCAGAAGGCCATACCCCGCAAGCAACAGGCCGATGGCCACGCAACTTGCCGCACTCAGCCACCCGGCATAAAGCCCCACGGGCAGGCTGGCCCAGCCCGCATCATGCACGGGGCTGCGGATCAGCGCGATCAGGGCAGGGATCAGCATCGCCCAGATCAGCAGGGTGGCCAAAACCGGACTAAGGACCGCCGCAGGCAACCAGATCGCCCCCACCGCCAGCGAAATTGCCAAGGGGCCGCGCATGTCCCGCCAATCGGGCGCATCGCGCCGGCGCAGCACGCCAAACACGGCTGACACCAGCAACCACAGATAAATCACACCCCAGATCGCAAACGCATAGCCTGCCGGCTGCACCGCCGGATCATTCTGCGGCACCGGGAACTGATCCGGATTGAACCCGCCAAAATCGGGCACCCACAGGGTTGAGCCTGCAAAGGCAAGTGTCAGCAGCAGGATGAGGTAAGGCATGGTTTTCCACCGTTTACGAAAAGTGATTCTGCGCGTAGTCTGAAGATATTAGAGTAGAGCTTTTGACGATATTTCAAGGACTTGCCAATAAATGACCCGTATTGCGATCTTTTGTGATGGCACGTGGAATTCGCCCACGATCCAAGAGCCGACAAGCGTGCACAAACTGCAACGCGCGCTTGTCTCGGACCCGGCCAAGGGGCAGGTGACCGCATATTTTCCGGGCATCGGCACCGATCAACGCTTTGACGGGCGGGTCAGGCGGTTCTTTAACAAATGGGGCGGGGGGGCGTTCGGCTGGGGCCTCGATGCGAAGGTCAAGCAGGCCTATCAGTTCCTCGCGCAGGTTTATGCACCGGGGGACGAGATTTACCTCTTCGGCTTTTCGCGCGGTGCTTTCACGGCCCGGTCCGTGGCGGGGATGGTGCGCAAATGCGGGATCATTTCGGACACCAGCGCCGGGGCGGTGAACGCGGCCTTTGAGCTTTATCGCAAGCGTGGTGATGCCAACCACCCCGACGCCGATCACATCCGCACAGTGCGGCGCAGGATGTCGCCCCGCTTTGCCACATCGGATGCGGACATGGCATGGCGCAATGACACCTCGCGGCTTGTCGAAATTGCGTATCTGGGCGTGTGGGACACAGTGGGCGCGCGGGGCATCCCGCCCTCGTTGTTGGGGCCGATCGCATCGATGTGGAACCGGCAATACAAATTCCACGACATGAAACTGTCGAGCCTTGTACAATCGGCGCGCCATGCGCTCGCGCTGGATGAGCGGCGGGTGTTCTACAAGCCTGCGAAATGGGATAATCTTGATGGAAACAAAGGGCTTAACAAGGGTGTGACAGGCCCGTTGCGCCCCTATCAACAGCTGTGGTTTGTCGGCAATCATTCGATTGTGGGCGGGTCGGGCGCGGCGCAGCCCTTGTCCTCGATAGCGCTTGACTGGGTCGTGCAGGGGGCGGGGCGGCTCGCCTTGACGCCGGGTGAAACCTTCCCGCCCGTGGCCCCTGATCCGTTGTGCGATGCGCCGGAATTGGCCGACCGCCGGTCGTTCCTGAAAAAATGGCGGCAAGGCCCCAAGCAAAGCTGGGAGGTCCACCCGTCTGTGCGCACAAGGTCGCAGGGGCGGCCCGATTACCGCCCCGGCTCACTTGGGATTTAGGTCAGAGCGCCGTCTGCGGTCAACGTCGATTTTCCGCCCAGATAAGGCGCAAGCACTGCGGGCAACGTCACCGACCCGTCCGCCTGCTGACCGTTTTCCAGCACCGCAATCAGGCAGCGCCCCACGGCCAGACCCGATCCGTTCAGCGTGTGCACGAATTGCGGTTTGCCCCCATCCGCAGGTTTGAATCGCGCATTCATGCGCCGCGCCTGAAAGTCGCCCGTGGTCGAGACCGAACTGATCTCGCGGTAGGTATCCTGCCCAGGCAACCACGCCTCGATATCATAGGTCCGGCGCGCACCAAAACCCATGTCACCCGTACACAGGATCACGGTTCTGTAAGGGATTTCAAGGGCTTCAAGCAGTCTTTCGGCGCAGCGCAGCATTCGTTTCTGTTCCGCGTCGCTTTCATCGGGATGCGTCACCGACACCATTTCAACCTTCTCGAACTGGTGCTGGCGCAACATGCCGGACGTGTCCCGCCCCGCGCTGCCCGCTTCGGAGCGAAAGCACAGGGTGTGCGCCGTCAGCCGGATCGGCAATTGGGCCGCGTCCAGTACGTCGCCCGCCACCGAATAGGTCAGTGGTACTTCAGAGGTTGGCACCAGCCACATCCCCTCACGTGTCTGATAGCTGTCCTCGCCGAATTTGGGCAGCTTGTCGGTGCCATACATCGCCTCATCACGCACCAGAACGGGGCTGTTCACCTCAAGCAATCCGTTCTGATCCACATGGGTGTCGATCATAAACTGCGCGAGGGCGCGGTGAATGCGGGCCACGGCCCCTTTGAGCATGACAAAGCGGCTGCCAGAGGTCTTGGCGGCGGTCTCGAAATCCATATGAGAGGCGACGGCGGCGATCTCGTAATGCTCTTTCGGCGCGAAATTACGGGTTCGAGGCGTACCCCATTTGGCGACTTCGACATTGTCGTCCTCATCCGCCCCGTCCGGCACATCCTCGGCGGGCAGGTTGGCAATGCGGGCCAGCGCATCCGTCAATTGCGCATCAAGCGCCTTGGCCTCGTCCTGCATCGCTGCGATTTCGGCCTTTTTGTTGGCCACCAACGCGCGCAGGCGTTCAAATTCGCCCTCATCGCCGCGCCCTTTGGCGGCGCCCACTTCCTTGGAGGCCTTGTTCTGTTCGGCCTGCGCAGTTTCGGCGGCTTTAATCTTGGCCCGACGGGCTTCGTCCAGGGCCAGCACCTCAGACGACACACCCGCGTCCCCTCGGCGCGCAAGAGCGGCGTCAAAGGCGGCGGGATTGGCGCGGATGGCGCGAATGTCGTGCATGGATCTGGTCCTTGTTGATCATGGATTCAGGTGGGGCGGGTATGCCCGACCTTTGAGCGGGGGGGAAGAGGGGTTGGTAGTGTTGAGCTGTTGGTGAGGGAAGTACGAGGACGGTCGATGTCGGCTTTGAGCCCTTACCTACCAAGCTGACACGATGCAGCGAACGTCGGCTTGCGGGAAACCGGTCTAGAAATCTCCGCTGATTTCGATAGGGTCGGACCATGAGTGACTGGACTGTGTATTCCCGCAAGCAATGGATCAAAGCTGTTAATTTGTCCGCTTTGCTGGGTTATATAGCGGTGGTTGGGGTGCCCTCTGTACTCAGCGCAAATCCCGGCGGCATTATTGGTGGAGCAATTCTGGGTGTTCCGTTTGCCTTGTTGTGTTGCTGGGTAGTAGGAGCGCCAATCCTCAAACGGGTCATGCAAAAGGAAATCAGTTGGATTTCAGCAGCTTGTTGGGGAGCTGCAATAGCTGCGGTTTTGGCAACACTGAGTATCGCGATAGGTCGCTATTCCGGTTGGCGGCAATCGAACAACCCCAACTTTAACTCACGTATTGGTGGCGATGGCTATGTCAGATCAATCGATGGAATTCTAATGCCATATGGCTGGCAGATATTGGCTCAGAACACACTACTCTTCATCGCAACTGGAGCGGTCATCGCAATCATCGTTAAGTGGATGGTCGGAAAACCTGCTGCGCTCAAGAACGATAAGATTTGAAGTTAGCTGACAACTGCCTTCGTAGATCAAACCGCAGCAAAGTCCCGCAAACCCGACCCGATCCAAATAACACCCATCCCACGCCCTCTCACCTCACCCCCGGCACTGGCGCTCTTCCAAAGCGCGACGTCCACTCCCACACCCAATTTCACCCTTTCCACCTTGCACCCAACCGTCCCCGCCCATAGGTTCTGCCAAACTCTGCGCGGGGCCGGGACGCCCCCTGATACAAGGACACGTCGATGGAAGCTTTTGGCCAGTTTATCCCGCTGATTCTGATCTTTGCGATCATGTATTTTCTGCTCATTCGTCCGCAGCAAAAAAAGGTCAAGGAACATGCGGCCATGGTCAGTGCGTTGCGCCGGGGCGATCAGGTGGTGACCCAAGGCGGGCTGATCGGCAAGGTCTCCAAGGTCAAGGACGACAATGAGATTGAGGTGGAACTGGCCGAAGGCGTCAAAGTGCGCGTTGTGCAGTCCACCATCGCGCAAGTCCTCAACAAGACTGAACCGGCCAAATAATGCTGCAAATTCCGGGGTGGAAACGGGTTCTGATCTGGGCGGTCTGTGCCCTTGGTCTGATTTTGGCGCTGCCAAACGGGTTTTATACCCGCGTTGAGGGCCACAATGACGCCGTGCAGGCGATCGAGTTGGGCGAGGACACGCCCGAGCAAAAGGCCCTGCGTGCACAATGGCCCGAATGGATGCCGTCAAGCCTTGTGAACCTGGGCCTTGATCTGCGCGGTGGTGCGCATTTGCTGGCCGAGGTGAAGGTCGAACAGGTCTATGCCAGCCGTATGGAAGCCACATGGCCTGCCGTACGCGATGTGCTGCGCCCCGAGCGGGCGACGGTGGGCACCATCCGTTTGCAACCCAGTGCCGAGGATGAACTGCGCGTCCGCATCTCGGAACCCGCAGGCCTGCAACGTGCGCTGCAACTGGTGCGCACGCTGGCTGCACCCGTTCAAACCCTGACCGGGGTGGGGGCCAATGATATCGACGTGCGTGCCGAAGGGACCGACACCATCGTCGTCACGCTGTCCGATGCCGAACGCCTCGCCAGTGACGAACGCACCGTGCAGCAATCGCTGGAAATCGTGCGCCGCCGGATCGACGAGGTCGGCACCCGCGAGCCGACCATTCAGCGTCAGGGCGCGCAGCGTATCCTCATTCAGGTGCCGGGCATTGGCTCTGCCGCCGAGTTGAAAGAGATCATTGGCACCACGGCTCAGCTGACGTTTAACCCCGTGGTCAGCCGCACCTCGGACGGCGCACAGCCCCCGGGCGTGGGCAACAAGCTGGTGCCATCGCTGGATGAACCGGGCCTGTTTTATGTCATTGAAAGCGCGCCTGTTGTGACGGGTGAAGACCTTGTCGACGCCCAACCGAGCTTTGATCAGAACGGCAACCCCGCGGTCAGCTTCCGCTTCAACACGTCGGGCGCGCGCCGCTTTGGGGATTATACGGCAGACAATATCGGTTCGCCCTTTGCAATTGTTCTGGACGATGAAGTCGTGAGCGCCCCCGTGATCCAAAGCCATATTCCGGGCGGATCCGGCATCATCACCGGCAACTTCAATGTCGAGGAAAGCACGAACCTTTCTGTCTTGCTGCGGGCAGGGGCCCTGCCTGCCGAACTGGAGTTTCTTGAGGAACGCACCATCGGCCCCGAACTGGGACAGGACAGCATTGATGCGGGCAAGGTGGCCACGGCCGTCGCCTTTGCCGCCGTGCTTGTGTTCATGTTCCTGAGTTACGGTTTGTTCGGGCTGTTCGCCAATATCGCGCTGATCGTGAATATCGGGCTAATCTTTGGGCTGCTGTCGCTGATCGGAGCGACGCTGACCTTGCCGGGCATTGCGGGCATCGTGCTGACGGTCGGTATGGCGGTGGACGCCAACGTGCTGATTTTCGAACGGATCCGCGAGGAACTGAAGTCCGCCCGGGGCCCGGCCCGCGCCATCGAACTGGGCTATGAAAAGGCGCTGTCGGCCATTCTGGATGCCAACATCACCACGTTCATCACCGCGGTGATCCTGTTCGCTATGGGCTCGGGGCCAGTGCGGGGCTTTGCGATCACGCTTGGCCTTGGCATCCTCACATCGGTCTTCACCGCGATCTTTGTCACCCGATTGCTGATCGTGATCTGGTTTGAACGCCGCCGACCCAAAACGATTGAGGTGTAATGATGCGACTGAAACTTGTCCGCCAAGATACCTCGTTCGATTTCTTTTCACGCTGGAAGCTGTGGCTTGGGATTTCGGCGCTGATGATGGTTGTGGGGTTTGCATCCTTTGCCATTCAGGGGCTGAATTTCGGGATTGATTTCCGGGGCGGCACCACGGTGCGGACCGAAAGCACGCAGCCTGTCGATACTGCCATCTACCGCGATGCAATGGCTGTGCTGGACCTGGGCGATGTTTCCATAACCGAGGTGTTTGATCCGACATTTGAGGCGGACCAGAACGTCGCCATGATCCGCATTCAGGCGCAGGAAGGCCAAGAGGCGGTGACGCCCGACACCATCCGCGCGGTCCAGGCTGCATTGGCCGAAGCGGTGCCGGATATCAAGTTCGTGTCCGTCGAATCTGTTGGTCCCAAAGTCTCGGGCGAGTTGATCCAGACGGCGGCCATTGCGGTCGTCTTGGCCATCGGGGCGGTGCTGGTCTATATCTGGCTGCGGTTTGAATGGCAGTTCGCGCTTGGGGCTGTAGCGGCCCTCGTCCACGATGTGATCCTGACCATCGGCGTGTTTTCGGAACTTCAGATCAAGTTTGACCTCGCCATTATCGCGGCCCTTCTCACAATCGTGGGCTATTCGCTGAACGATACCGTGGTCGTCTTCGACCGGGTGCGGGAAAACCTGCGCAAATACAAGAAACGACCCCTGAGCGAGGTCTTGAACATCTCGATCAACGAAACACTCAGCAGGACGGTGATGACATCTGTGACCACGCTGCTGGCGCTGATTTCGCTTTATGTGCTGGGCGGGGATGTGATCCGAGGCTTTGTGTTTGCGATGATCTGGGGTGTGATCGTGGGGACGTATTCCTCGGTCTTTGTGGCCTCGACCATCCTTTTGTGGCTGGGGGTCAAGCGCAACTGGGACAAGCAGGACCCGACCGTGGGCAACCAATACGCGAACATAGATGCCTGATCTGGTCACCACCGCCCTTGCACTGCCGGGGCTGTGGTGGCTGGTTTGTGCGATCACAGCGGCAGGGCTGGTGCGTGGGTTCACGGGCTTTGGCTCGGCCATGATCATCATGCCTGCCGCGAGTTCGGTGCTGGATCCGTTTGCTGCACTTGCCTTTCTGACGGTGGTTGAATTCTGGGGACCGCTGCCGAACCTGCGCGCGGCGTGGCGCGAAGGCGTACCGGCAGAGGCTGCGCGCCTGCTGGCGGGGGCCGCGATTGGGTTGCCTCTGGGTTTGTGGGCCTTGTCGATGCTGGACCCTGCGGTGTTTGGCTGGTCGGTGTCGGTAATCGTTCTGGTGTTGCTGGTGCTCGTGATGTCGGGCTGGCGTTACGGCGGCACACTCAGCCGGTCGATGATTTCGGGTGTGGGGGGGCTTGGTGGGCTATTGGGCGGTATCGCGGGTGTGCCGGGGCCGCCTGTTATCATGCTTTATATGGCAAGCGCGCTGCCGATTGCCGTGATCCGGGCCAATTTCCTGCTGTATCTTCTGGGCATTGACCTGATGATGATCGCGGTGTTTCTGGCCTTTGGCCTGCTTGATCCGCTGGCGATCACGGTGGGCCTGCTTTGCGTGCCGCTTTACATGGGGGCGAATATGCTGGGTGCACGGCTGTTTGACCCTCAGGCCGAGCGACTTTTTCGTGCTGTGGCCTATATCGTGATTGCGGCCTCGGCTGTGCTGGGCCTGCCTGTGTGGGAGTGAAGCGATGCGCCTGAATGAAATCACCTATACGGATGCCAAGCCCGTCGAAGGATACGGCCCCGGCTTTTTCCGCATCGGGGGCGAGGTGATCGAAGGCCCGGTGATCACCGGGCCATTGGGCACCTATGCGTGGGCCGGGTATGAGGACACGGACACGCTTGTCGCGTTGGCGGGCCACATCGATGTTTTGTTTTTGGGCACAGGTGCAGATATTGCCCATTTGCCAGCGGCCTTGCGCAACACGCTTGATGAGGCCGGGATGGGGGTCGAGGTCATGTCCTCCCCCTCTGCGGCGCGCACCTACAACGTGTTGCTGAGCGAAGGACGCCGCATCGCGCTTGCGATGCTGCCGACCTGAGCGCGTCAATGCCCGTGGGGTCTCATCTGTGGGTCTGGTACCTCATTCTACCGCAACAACGAAGCCAAGGCTTTTGCGCCTGTGCACAATGGGTTAGGGGTGTCACATGGAGTTGACAGTCACTGATCTGGCGGTGGGCCGCGGCGGAGTGCCGGTCTTGGCGGGGGTGTCATTTGCGCTGGCCGCTGGCGAGGTGCTTGTGCTGCGCGGCCCGAATGGGGCGGGCAAGACGACCCTGTTGCGCTGCATCGCGGGCTTGCAGGAGCCGATGGCGGGGCAGATCGCGGGGGCCGAGGATCGTATCGCCTATGCCGCCCATGCCGATGGGTTGAAATCCGCGCTCACAGTGGCTGAAAACCTCGCCTTTTGGGCGGCTGTGTTCGGCCAGTCGGGGATAGATCAGGCCATGACCGCCTTTGATCTGCACGATCTGCAAGACCGGCGCGCGGGCCAATTGTCAGCCGGGCAAAAGCGGCGGCTTGGATTGGCGCGGCTGGTGGTCACGGACCGCCCTGTTTGGGTTCTGGATGAACCGACCGTATCGTTGGATGCGGCATCCGTGGCGCTGTTTGCGGATGCGGTGCGCGCGCATCTGGCGGCGGGTGGGGCCGCGTTGATCGCCACGCACATTGATCTTGGCCTTGACGCCGGGGTGCTGGATGTTGCGCCGTTTCGGGCGCGCGTGGATGCGGTGCGCTCGTCGGATGAGGCGTTCTTGTGAGGGCGCTTTTGCTCCGAGATTTGCGGCTTGCGCTGCGGGCGGGTGGCGGCTTTGGCCTTGGGTTGGCGTTTTTTCTGATCGTGATCGTCCTGGTGCCCTTCAGCGTGGGGCCGGCCGCGGAATTGCTGGGCCGCATTGCACCGGGTGTGTTGTGGCTGGGCGCGTTGCTGGCATGCCTGTTGTCATTGGATCGCCTGCTGGCTGTGGATTGGGAAGATGGGGCGCTGGATTTGCTGGCGACCTCGCCCCTGCCCCTTGAAGGGGTGCTGGCGATCAAGGCCGTTGCACATTGGATCACCACGGGCTTGCCGTTGGTTGTGGCGGCACCGGTATTTGGCGTGTTGCTCAACCTTGCGTCGCCGGGTTACGGCGTGCTGGTGCTGAGCCTGCTGCTCGGAACGCCTGCGCTGTCGATGATCGGGGCGTTCGGTGCGGCGCTGACCGTTGGGATCAAGCGGGGCGGGCTGTTGCTGTCGCTGCTGGTCTTGCCTCTTTACGTGCCCATCCTGATCTTTGGGGCCGAAGCGGCGCGGCGGGGGGCCGAAGGGCTGGACCCGACAACGCCGCTGCTGATGCTGGCGGGAATTACGGGGGTGGTTCTGGCTTTGATGCCGTTTGCCGCAGGGGCTGTGTTGCGGGTCAATCTGCGATAACGCCGATGTTGATTGAGATGCCTGTGGGCACGGGATAAAGAGACGCTATGTCACTCTGGGAATACGCCAATCCGGTTAAGTTTCTGCGCCTGAGCGAGCGGGTCTTGCCGTGGCTCTGGGGGCTGTCGGCGGTTTGCCTTGTTGTCGGGCTGGTCTGGGGGTTTTTCTTTACCCCGGATGACTTCCGCCAGGGCTCGACCGTCAAGATCATATACCTGCATGTGCCGTCCGCACTGATGGCGATCAACGCGTGGTTTATGATGCTGGTCGCCTCACTGATCTGGATCGTGCGGCGGCATCACGTCTCGGCGCTGGCCGCACGCGCCGCAGCCCCGGTGGGTGTGGTGATGACGTTGATTGCACTGTTTACCGGAGCCATCTGGGGACAGCCGATGTGGGGCACATGGTGGGCATGGGATCCGCGGCTGACCTCGTTCCTGATCCTGTTCCTGTTCTACCTCGGCTACATCGCCCTCTGGGAAGCGATTGAGGACCCGGATACGGCTGCGGATCTGACCTCGATCCTGTGCCTTGTGGGCACTGTCTTTGCGGTGCTCAGCCGCTATGCGGTCAACTTCTGGAACCAGGGGCTGCATCAGGGCGCGTCCCTGTCTCTGGACAAGGAAGAGAATGTCGCGGACGTGTTTTATCAACCGCTTCTGCTGTGCATCGCGGGGTTCGTGTTGTTGTTCTTTGCGCTTGTGCTTTACCGCACGGGCACCGAAATTCGGGTGCGCCGCACGCGCGCGCTCATCGCACGGGAGGGGAAACTTGCCTGATCTCGGAAAATACGCTGACGCGGTCCTGTCGGCTTACGCGGTGTCCATCGTGTTGCTGGTCGCCATCGTGGGGTTAAGCCTGTGGCGCGGCGCGCGGGTGCGGGCCGATATGCGCGCGGTCGAGGAACGGACCCGGCGCGATGGCTAGACTGTCACCGCTCATGCTGGCCCCGATCGGAATATTTGCGGGTTTTGTCGTCTTCGCAGGCATCGGCATGTTTCGCGACAACCCAAACGAGTTGCCCTCGACCCGTCTGGGTGGCCCCGCACCGGCCCTGACCGAAGCGGCCCTGGGGGATTTCCCACCCGTCGCCCCCGGCGATCTGGCGCGCGGTGAAGTGACGCTGGTGAACTTCTGGGCCTCATGGTGTCCGCCATGCCGGGCCGAGCACCCCAAACTGCTGGAAATGGCGGCCGAGGGGCTGCCCATCGTGGGCGTCAATTTCCGCGACACCGAAGGCCCCGCCACCGGATATCTGCAAGAGGACGGCAATCCGTTTGTGGCAGTGGCGTTCGATCCGCAAGGGCGCTCGGCCATCGACTGGGGTGTGACCGCGCCACCCGAGACATTCATTCTGGATGGCGACGGCACGGTGCTGTTTCGCTATGTCGGCCCGCTGGTCGGGTCGGATTTCGAAAACCGGTTTATGCCCGCCTTGACCGAAGCGCTCTCAAATTGAGCGCCTGACGGCGCATTTCATTCTGACTGGTCTTGCGCTTCATTGTTCCAAAAATATGCAAATCCGAGGCATGATGCATCGGTCATGTTCGAGTGTTTGCAGAACAATGAAACGAAAAAAGGCCCCGCGCGGTGACGGCGGGGCCTTTTTTGTCTTCTTGTGCGTAGCGGTCAGGCGGCCGAGGCGAGGTTGCGCAGCACGTAATGCAGCACGCCGCCATGTTCGATATATTCAATCTCGATCCCGGTATCGATCCGGCACCTGAGCATGATCTCTTTCACCGACCCGTCTGCCATTGTGATCGTGCAGGGAACCTCTTGCAGGGGCTGGATGGTGTCCAGACCGGAAATTGACACCTGCTCTTGCCCGGTCAGGCCCAGTTTCTTGCGGGTGTCACCATTGGTGAATTCAAACGGGATCACGCCCATGCCCACAAGGTTCGAGCGGTGGATACGCTCAAAGCTTTCGGCGATGACAGCCTTGACACCCAGAAGGGCCGTGCCCTTGGCCGCCCAGTCCCGCGACGATCCGGCACCGTATTGCTCGCCCCCGAAGATCACCAGCGGCGTGCCGGCCTCTTGATGGGCCATGGCCGCATCAAAGATCGAGATCTGCGCGCCATCGGGCCCCCTGGTATAGCCGCCCTCGACCCCGTCCAGCATCTCGTTTTTGATGCGGATGTTGGCGAAGGTGCCGCGCATCATAATCTCGTGGTTGCCCCGGCGTGATCCATAGGAGTTGAACTCGCGCGGTTGGACCTGCCGTTCGGTCAGATAGCGGCCCGCAGGCGTGCTTTCCTTGAATGATCCGGCGGGTGAGATGTGGTCGGTCGTGATCATGTCCCCCAAAATCGCCAGCACCTTGGCGTTTTCGATATTCGTGATCACGCCCGGTTCGGGTGACATGCCCTGAAAGTAGGGTGGGTTCTGGACGTAAGTGGACGTGGGCGGCCAATCGTAGGTCTTCTCGTCCGTGGTTTCGACGCCCTGCCATTTTTCGTCGCCTTTGAAGACGTCGGCGTATTTGGTCAGGAACGCCTCGCGGGTCACGGTGGCTTCTACCAGTTCGGCGACCTCTTGCGAGGAGGGCCAGATATCCTTGAGGTAGACGTCTTTGCCATCCTTGTCGGTGCCGATTGCGTCCTCGGCAAGGTTGATATCAAGCGTGCCCGCCAGCGCGTAGGCCACCACAAGGGGGGGCGAGGCGAGGTAGTTGGCGCGCACGTCCGGCGAAATCCGCCCTTCAAAGTTGCGGTTGCCCGATAGGACCGATGTGGCCACCAGATCGCCATCCGCGATGGCTTTGCTGATTTCGGGCTGGAGGGGGCCGGAGTTGCCGATGCAGGTGGTGCAGCCATAGCCAACGAGGTTGAAGCCAATGGAGTCCAGATCATCTTGCAGATTGGCCGCCTCAAGATAGGCGCTGACAACCTGACTGCCGGGTGCGAGCGACGTCTTCACCCACGGCTTGCGGTTCAGACCCAGGGCACGCGCCTTGCGGGCCACGAGGCCCGCGCCGATCATCACGTAAGGATTGGATGTGTTCGTGCAGGATGTGATCGAGGCGATCACCACCTTGCCGGATTCCATCGCATACTCTTCGCCCTCGACTGCGACTTCTTTGCCCATGGGGCGCTTGAAGGTCTCTTCCATCTCTTTGCGGAAGGCGGATTGGCCGTCTGTCAGTGCGACATAGTCCTGAGGGCGCTTGGGGCCAGAGATCGCAGGCACGATGGTGCCCATGTCCAGATGCAGGGTGTCGGTATAGATCGGGGCGTAATCGTCGCCGCGCCAGAACCCGTTTTCCTTGGCATAGGCTTCGACCAGCGCGATGCGGTTCTCGTCCCGGCCCGTGTTGCGCAGATAGCGCAGGGTTTCGTTGTCGATGGGGAAGAAGCCACAGGTGGCCCCATATTCAGGGGCCATGTTCGCAATCGTGGCGCGGTCGGCCAACGGCAGACGGTTCAGACCTTCGCCGTAGAACTCGACAAATTTGCTGACCACGCCCTTTTCACGCAGCATCTCGACAACTTTCAGAACAAGGTCAGTGCCCGTGGTGCCCTCCATCATCGAGCCCGTCAGCTCAAAACCGACCACCTCGGGGATCAGCATCGAGATCGGCTGGCCAAGCATCGCAGCCTCCGCCTCGATCCCGCCGACACCCCAGCCCAGAACGGCAGCGCCGTTGACCATGGTGGTGTGGCTGTCGGTGCCCACGAGAGTGTCGGGATAGGCAACCTGTTCGCCGTTCTGATCCGCATCGGTCCAGACCGTCTGGGCCAGATATTCAAGGTTCACCTGGTGGCAGATGCCTGTGCCGGGGGGCACGACGCGGAAGTTGTTAAAGGCGCTCTGACCCCATTTGAGGAAGGTATAGCGCTCCATGTTGCGCTCGTATTCGCGGTCCACGTTCATCTGGAAGGCGCGGGGGTTGCCGAACTCATCAATCATCACGGAGTGGTCGATAACCAGATCGACAGGGTTGAGCGGGTTGATCTTTTCAGGATCGCCACCAAGGGCCACAAGGCCGTCGCGCATCGCCGCCAGATCGACAACCGCAGGTACGCCGGTGAAATCCTGCATCAGCACGCGGGCAGGGCGATAGGCAATCTCGCGGGGGTTCTTGCCGCCCTTGGCACCCCATTCGGCAAAGGCTTTGATGTCATCGACGGTGACGGTCTTGTCGTCCTCAAAGCGCAGCATGTTTTCCAACACCACTTTCAACGCGGCGGGCAGTTTGGAAAAATCGCCCAAGCCGGCCTCGGTGGCGGCGGGGATCGAATAATACGCAATGGACTGGTCGCCAACGCTCAGCGTTTTGCGGGTCTTGGCAGTGTCGTGGCCAACTGTGATGGGCATGGAAATATCCTTTCGGTAGGCGGCGGCGCGCAGCGGTTCTGATTATGTCATGCCTTAACGATGCTGACGGATCAACAGCGTCGAGGGTATTAACACCAGGTATGCAACAATATGTATGCCGTTGCATACAAAGGGCATCTCATGGAGGCAACACTAGGTTGCGCGCACGCGGCGTGAAAGCGTTGACACAATATCTCAACAAACCTTGATTGGCACTCTGACACTCTTTTACATATGTCTGCGGTCAAGATAGCACGATTTTGTAAAACTCCCACTCTCAGAACCGATCGAGCACACATGAAGCATCTGATTCCCTTGGCTTTTGCCGCATTCGCCTCTTTGACGGCCCCTGTCGCCGCACAATCGCCTGTTGTGGTTGAGTTGTTCACGTCGCAAGGGTGTTCTTCTTGCCCGCCAGCGGATCGGTTGTTGCATGAGTTGGCCAAGCGGGACGATGTGATCGCTTTGGCGCTGCATGTGGACTATTGGGACTATATCGGCTGGAAGGACGAATTTGCGGACCCGTCTTATGCCAACCGACAGCGGGGCTATGCGGTCGAGGGCGGGCGGCGGTCCATCTACACGCCGCAAATGATCATCAACGGGACGACGGACATCGTGGGCGCGCGTCCGCTGCAATTGTCCGAAGCAATTGCGCAGCATGCGTCCAACGCCTCTCCGGTGGCGCTGGACGTGGCGCGCGATGGGACGCAAGTGTCGATTTCAGCCACGGCTGAGGGTGGCGATGGGCCGTTCCTTGTGCACATGGTTCACTATCAAGCCGAGCGGTCCGCCAATATCACGCGTGGCGAAAATGCGGGCCACACGATCTCCTATGCGAACGTGACCGAAGGCTGGAAAATCCTGACAGAGTGGGATGGAGTGACGGACCTGTCGATGAACGCAACGGCGGATGCGGATATGCCTGTCGTGGTGATGATCCAGAAGGGGCGTCATGGTGCCATTCTGGCAGCGGCCCAACTGCGCTAGGCCCTAATCGGCACGCCAGCGCCGCGCCACCCACAACCACTGTTCAGGATGGGCGCGGATGCGGGCGCTGATGCTGTCATTCATGGCCTGGGTCATGGTCTCAACATCGGAGGCCGGAATCGGGGCCTCCATCACGCACTCAAATGAAATCCCGTTCGGTTGGCGTATCGCATAAAACGGGATCAGCAGCGCGCCATAGCGCAAGGCCAGATCCGCCGCCGACGTCGCCGTGCGGGCAGGATGGCCCAAAAAGTCGAACACGGGCGCTTTGTAGACGTGTTGATCAAACAGCAGCACCAATTGCCCACCTCCCTTGAGATGGCGGACGAAGCCGGCTGTGCCCTTGCGCCCCTGAGCAAAGACCGGTCCCCCGAAAGCCTGCATGGTGCGCACATAATGGGCGTTGAAATAGGGGTTGGACATGTCGCGATAAAGCCCTCCCACATCGTGGCCCCGCCCCACAAGGGCTGCGCGCAACGCCTCGTAATTCCCGAAATGGCCAGTGACCAGAATGACGGGCTGGCCGCTTTTGGCGGCCTCTTCCATCGCCGCAAGGCCCGGACCTTCGATCTGTGCGTCTTTTTGGCGGCTCAACATCGCCTTGGTTGAATAGTTTTCGATCAGGGTGCGCCCGGCATTGTCGAGGCAAGCGCGTGCGATACGCTCATGTTCGGCGTGAGCCAGATGGGGCAGCACAAAGGCGACATGATCCTGCGCGCGGCGCATGAACCCCGCCGTGGGGCCAATGAACCGGCTCATGATAAAGCCCATGAACGGCACACGCGCGCGGTAGGGCAGCGCCAATGCGGCCCCGATACAAGCCCGCGCCACCACATTGGTCATAAAATAGGTGGCTCGCGTCATGGCGGGCAGGTCTTCGGGATCGTGGCGCATGGGTACGGGGCAGGCCTGTGGTTACGGGGCGCGTTATCGCGTTTGCGTCTCTCGGTGCCAGACATAAATCCCTGCACCCGCGATCACAAGCGCGCCGAACAGTGTGGCACCGTCCGGGCGCTCGCCAAACAGCACCAGCCCCCAGATGATCGCAAAGATCAGGCCACTATAGTTGAAAGGTGCGAGCAACCCCGCCTCGGCCAGCGACAGTGCACGCACCAGCAGCAGCTGGCCTATCGTGCCAAGAACGCCAATCGCGATCAGCAGCACGATAGCCGTGGGGGCAAGTGGCACGAGACTGAAGGGCGCAATCGTACTAAGGACGGCTGCCCCGATCAGCCCCGTGTAAAACATTGATGTCCACACACCCTCGGCCTGGCCAAGCTGGCGGGTGACAAGCGCATGCCCGGCAAAACATGTCGCCGCCACAAGTGGCAGCAAAGCGGCTGATTGAAACACATCCGCCCCTGGACGGATGATGATCAATGCCCCGATCAAGGCTGTGACGATGGCTCCGATCCGGCGCACCCCCAACGCCTCGTTCAGAAAAAGTGCCCCTCCGAGGGTGATCAGCACAGGGTTCAGGGCCATGACGGCTGTGGCTTGTGCCAATCCGATCCGGCCAAGGGCCAGAAAGAAAAAGAGGGTGGCGAGGATCAACAGAACCGACCGTGCGATTTGCAGCTTTGGGTGGGCGGTTGTCGCAACCTGTCTGAGGCGGGGGGCCACAATGATCAGCACGATCAGAAACTGCCCGCCATAACGGGCCCAAAGGGCGGTCATCACGCCCGTCGACGGGCTTGCGGCCTTGACCGCCACATCCATCAACCCAAAACAGAATATCGCGCCCAACATCAAAAGGATCGCGCGGGCAGGGCTGGTATTGGCATCCGACATGGTTGCGGGCTTAGGCGGGGCGGATGCCCATGTCGAGGCGAATGCGGCTGATCTAGGTGTCAGCGTCCTCTTCGGGCTCCTTGCTGAGCAGCATCAGATCGCCCGAGGCTTCCATTTCGCGGATCCTGGCGATCACTGCGGCCATGGCCTCGTCCGTTTCGGCCGTTTTGGGGGGGGCAAGTTCGCTCAATTCCTCGCGCAGCTGATCGGCAAGGCGCCCGGACATGTTGCCAAGGATGAACTCCACGCTTTCTTCCATACCCATGGCCGGCGCACCCGCAAGGGCGGTGCGCAGCATGTCGGGATCCACATCGCGCAGGATGCGGGGCACGTCGCGGGGCGCGATACGCGCCGGGATGTTGGCGAAGGTAAAGATCGCCTTGCGCACGGCCTTGGCAAACCCTTCGTCGGATTCGTCCAGTCCCGCCAGCATGTCGTCGCGGGTCAGGGTGGTGCTTGAATTGAGGATTGCGCCCACACGCTCGACCGGGCCATCCTCGAACGCGCTTACAGGTCGGGTGGCAAGCTGGCTTGCCAGCGATATGCCGATCCGTTCCACCGCGTCCGGGGTCACAGCACCAGTCATGGACACCGCATAGGTGATCTGGCGTGCCCGGGGGCCGGGCAGTTTGCCAAGCAATTGAGCCGCTTTGGACACGTCCAGTTTGGACAGCATGACGGCTGCGATTTCGATACTTTCATGTTCAAGGACCGGCAAGAGCAGGTCCGGCCCCGCATCCTTGATCCGTTTCCACGGATCGCCGCCCTCGCGCACGCCGGCCTCCTTGCGCAGGCGGGCGGCGGTCTGGGCGCTGATCTTGCCGTCAAGCGCGCTGAGCGCACCAGCAATGCCACCGGGGAATCTGAGGCCGATCCGCTCGACCTCGTGGGCAAATTCGCCCACCACCGCGTTAAGCGTATCGCGATCCACCACGCGCATGTTGCCCATCGCCTTGGTGAGGTGGGCCTGCAATTCTTCGGGCAGATCCTCAAGCGGGATATCGGCCCCCTCGTTGAGCAGCAGGCGCACGACGATGGCGGCCTTGGCCCGCCGACTAAGGGGCACACCCGTCAAAGAAGCGCCGCCGCCCATCTGCATCGGCGCAGGGGCGGCGGACATTGGTACCAGGTCGGTCATGTCCTGCCTCGAAACTGTTTCATGCAGCTTTGGCAGGCAATGGTTGAGAAACCCTCAACCCATAATCGTTTTCTGCATCAGTAGTTGTAGGTGGTGCCGGTTTCGATGGACGTGCGCAGCGAGGTTTCTGCCCATGTGCCTGCACCGCCCCGAGCCTGAATTTCACGCAACTGGGTCAACGCGGCGACCTTGTCGCCTGCCGCAACCTTGCCCTGTCCCATATAGGAACGGGCGAGGATGTTGTCGGGGTTCGTCGCAATGGCCTGCTCGTAATAAATATCCGCCAGCGCCAGATCACCCAGTTTGCGGGCGGTAAAGCCGCGATAGGTCAGCACCTTGTCGTCCAGTTGATCGGGCATCTGATCCAGAACGGTGATCGCCTCGTCGTAGCGGCCTGCATAGGCCAGCTCGCGGATTGCCTTGTAAAGCGTGTCGCTGTCCAGATGCGATGTTTTGTCTGGGCGTACACATTTCTTGAGGTTAGCATCCCAAACCCCATTCACCGGTTGCGAAAAGCGCACGAATTTCTTGACTTCGGGGTCCCACTGGCGGGCCTGAAAACAATTCTGGGTGGTTTCGGTCTTTTTCGGCTTGGCGTTGTCATCGCCACCCGCAGCAAAGCCCGTGCCGGGCAGGGCAAGAGGTAGGGCAATGGCGGCGGTCAGGGTCAAGGTGCGCAGCATGGTTAAAGTCTCCGGTTGTCGTTTACGTTTGCATGTGACACCGAGGTAACCCGGCACCGTGCCGCTTTATTCAGATTTAAATTTCGAGGCCGCGCAGCACTTCGATGACACCGCGCGGACAGAGCTTAACCGGTGGTGGTCACGCAGGTGTTTGTGTCTGCGTCATAAGTGGTGCCAGCCGCGCAGGACATCGCCTGTTGTTCTTTGCCATGGTTGCAGCCCATTGCAAGGCTGAGCGTGGGGGCGAGGGTGAGGGCCAGCGCCACGGCGAGGGTCTTGGTCGTCATCTGTCGTCTCCTTTGTGTCTTTGGATGACGTAAGGGTAGGACATTTGGGCCTTGCATCAAACCGATTTTGAACCCGGGCGCATCAGGATGCGCCTTACTGCACAAAAGGCCGGGCGGCGCCGTAAGGCGGATGCGTCATCCGCCCGAGGCCGTTTCAGTCCTTGCCAAAGACCCGCGCAAAGATCGTGTCGACATGTTTGGTGTGATATCCAAGGTCGAATTTCGCCTCGATCTCTTCTGCGCTCAGCGCCGCCAGAACGTCCGGATCCGCCAGCAATTCCTCTTTGAAATCAGTGCGATGTTCCCAGACCTTGAGTGCGTTGCGCTGCACGTAGCTATAGGCATCCTCGCGGCTCACCCCGGCTTGGGTGAGGGCCAGAAGCACCCGTTGGCTCATCACCAGCCCCGGGAACTTGTTCATGTTGTCCATCATGTTGTCGGGAAAGATCAGCATCTTGTCGATAACACCGGCCAGGCGGGCCAGCGCGAAATCGAGGGTGATCGTGGCATCCGGTCCGATCATCCGCTCAACCGAGGAATGGCTGATGTCACGCTCGTGCCACAGGGCGACATTCTCCATCGCCGGGATCACAGCCGAACGCACCATGCGGGCCAGCCCCGTCAGGTTTTCGGTCAGCACGGGGTTTTTCTTGTGGGGCATTGCGGAGGAGCCCTTTTGACCCATCGAAAAAAACTCTGCCCCTTCCAGCACCTCGGTGCGCTGCATGTGGCGAATTTCCGTGGCAATATTTTCGATGCTGCTGGCGACGACACCAAGGGTCGCAAAGAACGCTGCGTGCCGGTCGCGGGGGATGACTTGCGTGCTGATCGGTTCAGGGACGAGGCCGAGCTTGTCGCACACATGTTCCTCGACCGCCGGGTCAATATTGGCGAAGGTGCCGACCGCTCCGCTGATCGCGCCGGTCGCAACCTCGGCGCGCGCATCACGCATGCGCGACAGGTTGCGGTCCATCTCCGCATAGAAGCGGGCGAATGTCAGGCCCATCGTCGTCGGCTCGGCGTGGATGCCATGGCTGCGTCCGATGCGCACCGTGTCTTTATGTTCGATAGCCCGGCGTTTGAGGGCACCAAGCAGGGCCTCGATATCTGCAATCAGCAGATCGGCGGCGCGGGTCAGTTGCACGTTGAAGCAAGTGTCGAGCACATCTGACGACGTCATGCCCTGATGCACGAAACGCGCTTCGTCGCTGCCCACATGTTCGGCCAGATGGGTGAGAAAGGCGATCACGTCATGCTTGGTCACCGCCTCGATCTCGTCAATGCGGGCCACGTCGAATTCCACGTCCTTGGCCTTCCACACGGCTTGCGCATTCTCGCGCGGGATCACCCCCAGATCAGCCATCGCGTCACAGGCATGGGCTTCGATCTCGAACCAGATGCGGAACTTGGTGGCGGGTTCCCAGATGGCGACCATATCGGGGCGGGAATAGCGTGGGATCATGGGGCGGGCACCTTTTTGTGACTGTCAGAACTTGCCTCGCGCTCTTAGACTGTGGCCCGAGCAACAACAAGATGAAGGCCCTGATATGAGACGCTTTGCCCTGATCGCGCTGATTGCCCTGCCTTTTCCGGCAGCGGCTGACTGGACAGTGCTGAGCGGAGAAGAGATTCGCACCGCCCTCACCGGGCGCACCTTGGAGTACAAGAACGCGCGCCAGGATTTCCGGGCGTCGGGCAAGACGCTCTATGTGACCAACGGGCGCGACAGTTGGGGCAACTGGCGGATCGAGGATGATCAATATTGCAGCCAATGGCCGCCCTCGGACCTATGGGCGTGTTATGCGATGGACCGCCAAGGCGACGTTCTGCGCTTTGTCGGTGAGCGCGATGACATCACCGAAGCGACCTATGTCGATTGAACGGGTGCTGGCCGATTTTGAAGGGATCTGGACCCTGTCGCGCAAGATCACCCAAGGCGCGGGCGCGTCTGCCACGTTTGAAGGGACGGCGGAGTGGCGGGCTGCGGACGGCGGGTTGGCCTATCACGAAACGGGTGTGTTGTACTTGCCCGCTGCCGCACCGATGACAGCCGAGCGGCGTTATCATTGGGGGGCGGATCTGTCTGTCTATTTTGATGACGGGCGGTACTTTCACAGCGTGCCTGCCCGGGGCGGACGTGCCGCTCATTTCTGCGATCCCGATACCTATGTGGTCGACTATGACTTCGCCGGGTGGGGCGGACCCGAGACTCGGGCCTTCACCGCGACATGGACCGTCAAGGGCCCGCGCAAAGCCTATGTGATGGCTAACCGGTTCACCTGTCAGCGCTAACCTGTGTCCATGCCTGCCTTTGCACTTGCAGAAACAGGGGCGAGTTGGCACAACTTGCCCAAATCGTGCAATCTCAACAGGTGAGGCCTTATGGAAACGACGTGGAATAACAAGGTGCTGAGCGACGTTCTTGGTGCAAATGAGGGCGTAGCCCTGCGCATCAAGCAAGCGGTGCTGGTGGTGGCGGGCATCGCTCTTTTGGCAGTTGCAGCAAAGATCAAAGTGGCCGTAGGGCCAGTGCCGATCACCATGGGCACCTTTGCGGTGCTGACCATCGGTGCGGCTTATGGTGCGCGGCTCGGGCTGGTCACGATCCTTGGCTACATGATCATCGGCGCGTTTGGGTTTGACGTCTTCGCAAGTTCCTCTGCCGAAGCCTTTGGGCTGATCTACATGATGGGCGGCACGGGCGGCTATCTGGTGGGCTATGTGCTGGCAACGCTCGCACTCGGCGCACTGGCGCAGCGGGGCTGGGATCGCTCGGTCGTGTGGATGGCGCTGGCAATGTTGATCGGCAACGTGCTGATTTACCTTCCCGGACTTGCGTGGCTGGGTCAGGTTTATGGCTGGGACAAGCCGATCCTGGCTTGGGGACTGACGCCGTTCTTGGCCGGGGATGCGATCAAACTGGCGCTGGCGGCGCTGATCCTGCCCGCAGCCTGGAAACTGGTGGGTCGCGCACGCGGCTGATCCGTTCCGAGAGACCAGACAAGAAAGGCGCGGATCCGCAAGGGTTTCGCGCCTTTTTTCGTGTTCAGGGACGGCTCAGGCCTCCGCCAGTGCCTCATCACGGGACACAAGTTCGGTGATCACCTTTGAGCTGCGTTCCAACGTGCGGTGTACAGGGCATCTGTCCGCAATCTCAAGCAGGCGGGCGCGCTGCGTGTCATCAAGGGGGCCGCTAAGGGCAATGCGGCGCTTCCACTCGTCGATCTTGTCCCCTGATGTGGTGCCTGCGTCCTGTGCGTGGACCTTGTTGTGGCTGACATCGACGCTCACATGATCCAATGGCCATTCCTTGCGCCGGGCATACATGCGGATTGTCATCGAGGTGCAGGCGGCCAGCCCGGCCGACAACAGGCCGTAGGGGGATAGGCCCTGATTGGTGCCGCCATATGCGCGTGGCTCATCTGCCAGAATGTGATGGCGGGTGCCGTGGGTGATGTCCTGCAAAAAGCCCTTGGGGTCCGCCTCGGATGACCGCACGATGCCTTCGGGCGCGCCGATTGGCGGGGCAGGCGGTTTGAGCGCGAGATACTTCTTGGCCCATGTGGCGATGATGTCCGCGGCATATTCGGCATGTTCTAGCTTGGTGATCAGGTGATCGGCATCATCCAGCGTCACAAAGCTTTTGGGATGCTTGGCGGCCAGAAAGATTTCGCTGGCATTGTCGATGCTGACCACGCTGTCCCGGGGGGCGTGCAGGACCATCAGCGCCGCATTCAGTGTTGAAATCGCAGGTGTGAGGGCCCCTTGGGCCACATCCTCGATAAAGTCCTTGCCGATCTTGAAGGGACGCCCGCCCAAGGATACCTCGGCCACGCCCTCGGACATGATCCGGGGCAGGGCATCGGAAAAGTTGTGGGTGACATGTTCAGGGTCAAAAGGGGCACCAAGGGTTGCCACCGCCTTGATCTGATCCAGCTTGGCTGCCGCCTTGAGCACGGCAGCCCCGCCAAGCGAATGCCCGATCAGCAATGTGGGCGGCATGTTGCGCTCATTCAGGTATTCAACCGCTTTTTCAAGGTCTTGCACGTTGGAGGTGAACGAAGTGTTGGCAAATTCGCCGTCACTGTGACCCAACCCTGTAAAGTCAAAGCGCAGCACCGCAATCCCCATCGTTGTCAGGCGCGCGGCGACGCGACGGGCGGCGGGGATGTCCTTGCCGCAGGTAAAACAATGGGCAAAGACGGCGGTGGCCAGATGCGGCCCTTCGGGCAGGTCGAGGCGGGCGTCAAGCTGGCCGGCATGGCCCTGGAATGTGATGCGATCGGTGGGCATAGATATGGTCCTTTGCTGGGAACAAGAATGGGGGTGCGGGCACGCTAAGGGAAGGGGGTGTAATATGGTGCACGTGGATGTGTTGGCGCGCAGGCGTCCGTCAGGGGTGCAGCCGGGGACAAGACGGACAGGATGTGGATGCACTGATCCTCCACATAGGATTGTCTGGTTGCGCCTTAATAAGCCGAGGGGCTTGTAAAGCCCACAACCTGTGAGTGGCAGATCGCCCAAAGAACCGTCCCTATGGGGCACGGGATCTGGACGATGCCAGGCGTGCCGGAGATCAGCCGAAACACTCTGTTTCCTGAACACGCGCAATGCAACTGATGCGGGAATCGGAAAGTTGTGTCATAATCCGGTCTGGCCCGATTTGGCGGGCCTCACATCTCAGGAGTGCGCGTCCCATGCCGAACGGTGGCTCAATCACGGGGTTTCTGTTTTCGGACTTCACGTTCGTAAATGACAACAATCAATTGAACCCGGGCCAGAACGGTCCGTTTTCGCTGCCCGGCAATGCGCAGGCGACGCTGGCGTTCGGGGCGCAGACCATCGACATCAATGTGGATGACGATGATCCCGAATTTGATGACGGGTTTCAGGACGATCCGGGTGGCACGCCGCTGAACCAGACCTTGCGCGACGATATCGACACCACGAATGCCGCGGGTGATCCGGTCACGGTGGGGGCCGGTGCGGTGCTTGAGATCGAGTTCACATTGACGGCCGTTCCGGTGGGGGGTGGTCCGCCCATCGATCTGCTGTTCGTGGCCGCAGGGCCGGGAGAGAATCAGGGCGACCTGACGCTTGTGGTGTCCACTGCGCCCCTTGTGCCCGGCGCGACCTACAACATTTCGTTCGCCAACGATGGGGGCGGGACGCCTTATGGGCAGTTGGTGTGCTTTGTGCGCGGAACCCTGATCCGAACGCCGGGCGGCGATGTTCCGGTTGAAACCCTGCAACCGGGAGACCGGGTCATTACGATGGATGAGGGGGCGCAGCCGATCATCTTTACGTCGCATCGCGCAGTGCTGTTCCCGGGCCAGGTGGACAGGCCCATCACCATCGCGCCACACAGTTTTGGGCCGGACAAACCCTATGCACGGACCCAAGTGTCACCGCGCCATTGTCTGCTGCATGTCTCGTCCCGGTTTCGGCTGCTCTTTGACACGGCGCAGGTGTTTATCACCGCACAAGACAGTGTGGACGGTACGAATATCACCCGCGACACCACAGCCATGGCGGTTGAATACCATCACATCATGCTGTCACGGCATGCCGTGATTTGGGCCAACGGGATGGCCTGCGAAAGCTATTTTCCGGGCAAGGTCGCGCGGGCCAGCCTCGACCCGATTGCGCGGGCGCGTCTGGTTGCGCTTTATCCAGAACTTTCGGACCCGAACGCGCCCGCACCCTTTGCGCGCGCCCGGCGCTGTGTGCGCGGATATGAAGGGCAGTTGGCCCAACCTGCGGGGCTGCCTGAGGCGGCGGCCCTCAGTTCCCCATCAGCGTGGAATCAAAGGGGTAGGTCGTCAGGTTCTCGAACCCGTCTTCGGTGACCAGCACCTGATCCTCAAGCTTGATCGTGAAATCGCCACCAACCTCGCCCACCGCCGCTTCGACACACAGGACCATGCCCGGCTCAAGCGGGTAGTCGAATGCGCCCGGCACCGCCTTGTCGGGATAGGCCACAAGGGGCCATTCATCGCACAGGCCCACGCCGTGCATCAGACAGCCGTATTTCTGGGCCTGATACTTGTCGTCGAGCACGTGGGTGTTGGCGGTCAATTCGGGGATCATCACACCGGGCTTGATCATCGCCATGTTGGTCTGGATGTGCTCGACCGCGTGGCGCATCGCATAGACCATGTCGGGGCGTGGCTTCTGATCGCCAATCCACCAGCTGCGCGAGATGTCGATGCAGATGCCGTAGGATCCGATCAGGTCGGTGTCAAAGCTGATGATCTCGTTTTGCTGGCACACGCGCCCGCCGCATTCCTGAAACCACGGGTTGGTGCGTGGGCCCGAGGCGAGCAGGCGGGTTTCGATCCATTCTCCGCCGCGACGGATGTTCTCGGCATGCAGAATGGCCCAGACGTCATCCTCGCAGGTCTTGCCATCGCCCACATTGGCACGGGCGAAATCCTCCATCGCCTTGACGGCCGTTTCGCAGGCATGATTGGCGCAGCGCATCGCACGGATTTCATCGGGGCCCTTGATGGAGCGGGCGTGTTCGGTGACTTCCTCGCCATCTTTCAACTCAAACCCCTGTGCCTCAAGGGCGCGCGCGCCGTGCAGCATGATCTTGTCCACGGCGAGCCGCATATTGCCGCCCCCGTGTTCGGCGACCAATTCGCGCACCTCGTTCGAGAACACATCCGCGACCGGGTCGATCTTGTCCCCGGCCGAGAAATAGAACATCGACACCCCCGAGCGCTGCTCGCGCACCAGCGGGTTGAACCTGCTGAGGAAGGGGGCATTCTTGTAATCCCAGATCACCATATACCCATCCGGGCAGACCAGGACGGCGCGGAATGGATTATGGGTGTTCCAAAGCTGCATGTTGGTGCTGTCGGTGGCGTAGCGGATGTTGAGCGGGTCAAACATCAGCAACCCGCCATAGTCGCGATCCACAATGTGCCGCGTCAGCCGGTTGAGCCGATAGGCGCGCATCGCGTCCAGATTGGGCAGGTCGAAGCCCGCGGCGGCCCATTCGTCAAAGGCCAGTTGAGGTGGGCCGATTTCGATCCGGTCGGCATCGTTGGGGCTGCCATCGCCCAGGGTCGCGCCGCGATTGGGGTCGATCTTGCGGGTTTCGCGGTAATGCTGGTTCATGGGTAAGCCTCCGTTGCCGTCAGCGTGGTCTTGTTTTGCGGGGTGGAGTTGTCATTTTGCGACTCTTTGTGGTGTCGTTTTTCATGCAGAGGCCAAGGTGAGAAGTGCTGGAAACCGGCATCGGCCCATGCCACATGTTCGGTATGAGCACACCTGTTTTGCAGCGCCATTTGCCCGACGATATGCGCGCCGCGCGGGCCTTGCCCGGTGTGCAGCCTGAACGCGGCGCGTGGCTGCGGGTTGATGATGCCTATGCGGGGCAGATGCGCCGACGGATGGCGCTGCTGGATCAGCCATCGGCGGACGTATTGTACCTTGAGCCGGGCGCGCAGCCTGCGGCGGACGAATTGCAAGCGATGGTGTTGGATATGCTGCCCGGATTGGGGTTCAGGGTGCATGCCGATCAGATCGTTTGCCCGGACGGGCGCAAGGTGGCCTTGGCGGGGCATACCAACCCTTTGGCGCTGTTGGGTCGGCTTGTGCAGTGCGATTTTGTCATCATGCAAAAGCGCGAAGCTGAGCATGTCCTGACCGGGGCCGTGCTGTGTTTCCCGGCCTCGTGGCGGCTGAGCGAAAAAGCGGGACGGCCCCTGACGGACATCCACGTGCCGGTGCCCGATTATACCGCTGATGTGGCGGCGCGGGTGCAGCGGTTGTTTGACGGAGTGCAGGTAGGCCGCCCGCTGTGGCGCTTCAATCAGCTATGGTATGATGACGCCGAGTTGTTCCAGCCACGCTCGGCCGCCGAGCCGCGCCGGGTGGGGGCGGGATTGCACGACGGGCCGTTCTATCGCACCGAGCGTCAGACAGTTCTTCGCCTGCCGGAGACGGGTGCGGTGGTGTTCATCATCCACACCTATGTCCTTGCGCGCGCAGATGTGCCTGCACTGCACTGAGGGCAGGGCGGGCGACACGCCCGCCTTACGGGCTGCCCCGTCTATGGTTCGTTTGCAATGCCTTGGAACTGGCGTTTAACCGTCGATGCGCGCGCCCATGATCGCTATGGATTGCTGGTAAACGGTCGCCGCGTTCCATTGTTTGATCACCGCGAAATTGGGCTGGCCTTCCTGATAGCCTTGCCCCGGCTGCCAACCCTTCTGGCGCAGGAAATTGGCCGTCGAGGCCAAGGCATCCGTCTGGTTGTAAAAGTCGACCCGACCGTCGCCATTGGCATCGACCCCGTATTGCAGCGCGTTGCCCGGCAGGAACTGCGTGTGGCCCAACTCACCGTGTTTGGCCCCTTTGGTGGCGGGGGTGATGGCCCCCTGATCCACCAGTTTCAGTGCCCCGATGGCGTGGGGCGCAAAGAAATCGGAGCGGCGGCAGTCATAGGTCAGCGTCACGATGGCCGAGACCACGCTGCTGTCGCCCATGAACCCGCCGAACGCGGTTTCCATCCCGTGGATCGCGATGATCACGCCTGCGGGCACGCCATATTGCCGTTCAAGTGCCGCATAGAAGTCGGGGCTGCGCGCCTTGCGTTTGCGCCCCTGGGCCACAATCGTGTCGGCCCCGCGCACAGCCATGAACTTCGACAGGGTATAGCGAAAGGACTTCTGGTTGCGGTCGGCGGCGATGGTGCGGGTGGCGTATTGCGCCCCGGCTAGCGCCTCAAGCCCGCGCGCCTTGACGCCCGCCTGCTGCGCCTCGCGCGCAAAGCCTGATTTCCATGCCTCGAACCCGGCCGCGGTGTTGCCGCATTGGGCAAGTGCTGCGGTGCCGGCCAGCGCAATGGCGCACCCGGCGCTGGCCAGAGTGGATATCAAACGCGCGTATGGCATGGTTGTCCCTCGTATCACTGTCGTGTCTGAAGGGCAGGCTAGCGCGCCGCGCAGCGTTAGAAAAGATGGATGTTTGGCCGCTTAGGGGCGCACCGCAATGGGGTGGCTGACAGCGCCCTCGGCGGATGGCGCGGAAAAAGCGCCAAATTTGGTCATGTTTTGATGGGCGATGGCGGCGCCGTTGAATGGGTTGCGGCGCAGATCTTGCTCGCCTTCCACGGCCTCCATATCCACGGCAATCATCTTGCCAAGGCCCGCAGGTGCCAGTTGGGTCAGCAGCCCAAAACCGACCGCCGCAATCAGAATGGGCAGCCCATAGCGGATCGTTGGAATGTCAAACAGACCCTCCGTCAGGTCCCCGACCGACAGGCCAGAGGCATTGCGGCGCAGCGATGTCAGATCACCCATGGGTGGGGCGGTCAGGTCGGGGCCGGGGGCACCGCCTTTGGTCTGCTTTTGCGCCTCGATACGGGCGATGCGATCCTGAAAGCTGTTTTGTTCGTCAGACATGTGAGCCCTTTCCGTGCGCAGTGCTGCGGCCTTGGGACCGGGATCACATCTGATCTGGGCTGCAATGGGGCGTGTGTGTGAAATTCTCGCGAAACGGGAGGATCAAGGGGAGGCACCATAGAAAAAAGGCACCCCGGAGGAGGTGCCCTTTCCCGTGTCAGATACTGAACCGTGCGGTTAGCAGCTGTAATACATCGCAAACTCAACCGGGTGCGGCGTGTGCTCGTAGCGTTCGATCTCTTCCATCTTGAGGTCGATATAGCCCTGGATCTGGTCCTTGGTGAACACGTCGCCCGCGAGCAGGAAGTCCATATCGGCCTGCAACTCTTCGATCGCTTCGCGCAAGGAGCCACAGACGGTCGGGATGCCAGCCAGCTCTTCGGCGGGCAGATCATAGAGGTTCTTGTCCATGGCTTCGCCGGGATCGATCTTGTTGATGATGCCGTCAAGGCCAGCCATCAACAGGGCCGCAAAGCACAGGTAGGGGTTTGCGCTTGGGTCGGGGAAACGGGCCTCGACGCGCTTGGCTTTGGGCGACTCGGTCCATGGGATCCGCACGCAGCCCGACCGGTTACGGGCGGAATAAGCGCGCAGCACAGGGGCCTCGAAACCGGGGATCAGGCGCTTGTAGCTGTTGGTGCCGGGGTTGGTGAAAGCGTTGAGCGCCTTGGCATGCTTCAGGATGCCGCCAATGTAATACAGTGCCTCTTGCGATAGATCCGCGTATTTATCGCCTGCAAACAAGGGCTTGCCGTCTTTCCAGATTGACATGTTAACGTGCATGCCAGTGCCGTTGTCACCCGCGATGGGCTTGGGCATGAAAGTGGCGGACTTGCCATAGGCGTGGGCCACGTTGTGGATCACGTATTTGTATTTCTGCAACTCGTCGGCTTGCGTTGTCAGGCTGTCAAAAATCAGACCCAACTCGTGCTGACAGGAGGCCACCTCGTGGTGGTGCTTGTCCACTTTCATGCCGAGACGTTTCATGGTCGACAGCATTTCAGAGCGCAGATCGTGGGACTCATCCGTGGGGTTGACCGGGAAATAACCGCCCTTCACGCCGGGACGGTGGCCCATGTTGCCCATCTCGTATTCGGTGTCGGTGTTCCAGGACGCATCGGTTGCATCGACCTCGTAGGCGACCTTGTTGATGCCAACGGAATACCGCACATCGTCAAACAGGAAGAACTCGGCCTCGGGACCCATATAGGCGACATCGCCGATACCGGAGGATTTGAGGAACGCCTCGGCCTTTTGCGCCGTGCCGCGCGGGTCGCGGTCATAGGCTTCGCCAGTGTCGGGCTCGACCACGGAACAATGCACGCAGATCGTCTTTTCCGCATAGAACGGGTCGATATAGGCGCTGTCCTGATCGGGCATCAGCTTCATGTCTGAGGCTTCGATGGACTTCCACCCTTCGATGGAGGAGCCGTCGAACATGAACCCTTCCTCAAGGAAATCCTCATCGACCTGATCGGCCATGACGGTCACGTGTTGCAGCTTGCCGCGCGGGTCGGTGAAGCGGATGTCGACATATTCAGCGTCTTCATTCTTGATCATGTCGAGAACTGGGTTTGCCATGTTCGGAAAATCCTTCCTGTCTTGTGGTATAGATAATTAGAGCGCGTCCGAGCCGGTCTCACCGGTACGGATGCGAATGGTTTGTTCGATTGGTGTGACAAAGATCTTGCCGTCGCCGATTTTCTCGGTCTTGGCAGCATCGACGATGGCTGCAATGGCCGCGTCGACCTGATCATCGTCCAGCACGACTTCGACTTTGACCTTGGGCAGGAAGTCGACGACATATTCGGCACCGCGATAGAGTTCGGTGTGACCTTTCTGGCGCCCGAACCCTTTGACTTCGATCACGGACAACCCTTGCACGCCGACCTCTTGCAGGGCCTCTTTGACTTCATCCAGCTTGAAGGGCTTGATGATGGCTTCGATCTTTTTCATGGGGTGTGGCCTCCCTACGCCTAATCTTGTTTGATGGGTGGATCATCTGTTGTTTGGGCCGTCCATGGGGCCGGGTGGAGTTTCGGGGGATGGCGACTGGATTTTTTAACGATGCCTATGGAATGTGCGCGTCGCCTAAAAATACAGCAAAAGTGAATCGCGTGGAGATTGCCTGATGACCGAACTGCTGACCGCCGCCCAGATGCGCGCGCTCGAGGCCGAGGCCATCGCGTCGGGCAGCATCACGGGCGCTGAATTGATGGAGCGTGCAGGCGCAGGCGTGGTCGCGGCTGTGTTTGAGGAATGGTCGGAACTGGGGGAGGGCACGCACCGCGCAATTATGCTGTGCGGCCCCGGCAACAACGGCGGCGACGGGTTCGTGGTGGCGCGTTTGCTGGCGGAGGCCGGGTGGTCGGTTGACGTTTTTCTATACGGTGATGCAGACACGTTGCCCCCTGATGCGCGCACCAATTACGACCGGTGGTGCGCGGTCGGGGACGTCACCGCGTTGACCCTTGAGGCCCTCATGGCGCAGGCCCGACCCGATCTGCTGGTCGATGCTGTGTTCGGCATCGGCCTGAACCGCCCGGTGCCGGATGATCTGTCCGAATGTCTTGCCAAAGCCTGTCACGGCGGCTGGAAAAAGTCGTATGCCGTGCGCCGGGTCGCGATCGACTGCCCCTCGGGGCTGGATGCGGACACGGGGGAGTGGCAGGCGGTCAGTGATGTCTGGTCGTCCGATCTGACCGTGACATTCCACACGCCCAAGCTGGGGCATTATCTGGGCTTGGGGCCGAGTGTTTGTAAAAGACTGACCGTGGTCGATATCGGATTGCGGGGCAATGCGATGGAGCAACAGGTTATCGGTCTGCCGCCCAAACCCGAGCGCGTCCGATTGGTCGAACCTCGGTTTTTGGGGGTGCAAGGTCCGAACGATTTGCCGACCCAACACTGGCCCGCCAATCAGATGGGCAGACGTCGTGCTGGCACTGGAGAACACAAATACGATTTCGGCCATGTGGTCGTCTTTGCTGGTGGGGTCGGCAAGGGCGGGGCGGCGCGCATGGCGGCCCGCGCCGCGCTGCGTGTGGGGGCGGGGCTGGTGACGGTGGTGTGTCCAAAGGCTGCCGTTTTTGAAAACACGATGCACCTCAACGCGATCATGTTGCGCGGTCTTGGCGCGGATGACGCGCTCGATACTGTCGCCGATGATCGGGTCAGTGCATTCTGCCTCGGCCCGGGCATGGGCGTCGGGGCCGCCACGCGCGCGCGGGTCCTCGAGGTGCTGGCGCGGCGCAAAACCGAGCGCGACTGGCGCGACCCGGCGGTGGTGTTGGACGCCGATGCGCTGACCAGTTTCGAGGGTCACACCGACACGCTGTTTGCCGCGCTGCATCCGCGCACCGTGCTGACCCCGCATGAGGGCGAATTCGCGCGGCTGTTCCCCGATCTCGCGATGTCCGAACGCGGGGCCATGTCAAAGGCGGAGGCTGTCCGCACCGCTGCCGCGCGGGCGGGGTGCATTGTATTGCTCAAAGGCAGCGATACGGTGATCGCCGCACCGGATGGGGGTGCCGCGCTGCACAGCGCAGACTACGACCGTGCGGTGCCGTGGCTGGCCACTGCGGGGGCAGGGGATGTGCTGGCCGGGCTGATCGCGGGTCTCGCGGCCTCCGCCCTGTCATCCGACATTTTCAGTATGGTCGAAGTGGCCGCATGGCTGCATGTGGAATGCGCGCGCGCCTTTGGTCCCGGCCTGATCGCCGAAGACCTGCCCGAAATCCTGCCGCAAGTGCTGCGCGAACTGGGGGCCTAGGCGGCCACCGATGCGGTCTGCACCATCGCAGGCACCGACAATTCGAGCCCATCGGCATAGATCACGTAAGGTGCATCAAAACCCAGGCGCAACAGCGTCATCTCGCGCATGCCAAGCGAAGTGATGAACTCATCATCGATCAGACAGCCCGCAGGCATCACCGCCTGTGATGCGCCGCGCAAGGCCTGAGCACGCCAGTCGCGCACCAGCACCATCTGGGCGGCGGGCAACATGACGTGATGGGTGGGCTTGGTGTCGCCAAGCGATCCGGCGGCAATCTTGACCGCCTCACCTGTCACGCGCTCCATCTCGACCGCTTGCAGGGTCACGAAGCCCGCATTCCGGGTGATGATGCGATCACCGGGGGACAGATATTCCACCGGTATCTCGCCGTCTGATGTCAAAACAATGGTGCCGGACACAAGTCCGACATGTGCAATCTCTGTGCGCAATGGGGGCGTCTGCCCACTCAATTCGCGCCCGACCGTTTTCGGTTTCATGGCGTCTCTTTTCTGTAACCTGCCTCTAGGTTGCGCAAACTATAGCCGATGTCGGGCCTGCTGTCGCGCAATTTCTGCGCCGGGCTTGGGCGAATACCTCTCGCATCCCCGCATCTGCTTTGCTAAGGGTCGCGATGTTGCGGGTGTGGCGGAATTGGTAGACGCACCAGATTTAGGTTCTGGCGCCTTTGGCGTGGGGGTTCGAGTCCCTTCACCCGCACCAAAACAGACTCTCCCCTTGTCGAACCCTGCTAACGCTTTGAACGGCAAGGCTATTTGGGGCGTTCTAGCCCCCTCATTTCGGTCATATGTGATGCGGCCTGCGAAGGCCGGTTTGAGCACCATGCGGCGCAGGTTGATGTGACCTGTTTCCCAGAGTTTCCAAGGGTTTGCGAGGAATGTGAGGACGGGTTCTAGTTTTTCCTCGTAACTTCCCGCTGGGATGTCTTGATTTTCCAATTGTTGGGCAGCAATCGCCTTGAATTTCTCGAGTTCAGCGATCTTCGCCTCATAGGTTTGAATCACCGTGGCATTGGAGGAGCTCAGAATTCGGTCCAAAACAGCCTCGATTTGCTTGTCGATGTCTTTGATTTGGCGCTGACCGCTGCGCAGCGCGTCTTGTGCCTGGGCGATACGCTGGTCCCACGCGTGGCGGAACATGGCTTTGGCGAGCGCGATGAGCTGTGTCGTGGGCTCGAGCATTTTGATTATCTCACCCACCTCAAGCGCGAGGGAAAGGCCTGCCGATGTCATAAGCAGCAAAAGCTCGTCAGTATGGAGAATGTCGAAGGTGCCAGGCACAAACAGTGCGATCAGCCCCGCCATCGCAAGGCCAGATGACAAAAAAGGACGGCGGGTTGAGATGGCGCTGATGCCGTGGAGGACATAGCTGTCATTATGGGTGGTTATCGCGCCTTCACTAAGCTCAAGTTTTCCAAAGACCATGTCTCAACCCTCCCGTTTGCAAGCTGGCGAGTGCAGTGCGCGAACAAGCCCGGTTTCTCTGTTGCGCAGGGCTGGCGTGGCGACCAAACGGCCACTCGCGGCGTAGATTGCGACACTGATGCGCTTGTCTTGCACAAGCACATCCTGAGCGCAGGCGCAGGCCGAGACACTGTCCGATGCCATCTGCGATGCTTGATCTGCATTTGAGCGCATCATCGCGTTTGGATCTGGGATCATCTCGCACAAATCGCCGAGATCGGGGAACAGACCGCAGACCAGACCACCGACATCTGGAACGTGCGGCACGCCTTGGCGCGATCTGGCAATCAACTCAGACTGACACGTCTGCTGCCAGCCAGAATTCGCTAACTCGCGGTGGATAATTTCCGGTCCAGTGATCAGGGCGGACGCGCCTGCATAAGCGGCAGTTGTGATCAGCAAAAAAGGATTGATGGGCAAAGTGGATGCATCAAGGGACATGGGCGTCTCCAAGCTAATAGGTTCGACTGTGATGGGATATTTATCCGCCGTGATACACGACGCTTGGGTTGGGCGAGGGCGGGGGTTACGCCCCGCGCCCGTATTTGCCGCTAGGCGCGATCTACGTCGCCAGGGCCTGTGTTTTGTGGCTTATGCCGCGCATCGCGTTGTACCTGGTGCACATCAATGGCCTGCGTGCCCGCCACGGCATCCGCGTCAGTTTGCTGACGATGGCGCTTTGGTTTGGGCGGAACAAACGTCTTGTAGGTCGAGAAAGCATAGAACCAAACCAGCAGCGGAAAGATCACATCAATCAACAGGGTCAGTCCGAACACCGGAGCGTGTTGCCAACAAAGCGCCAATTCGCTGCGACTGCACCAATGTCTGGTTTCGGCCTAAGGCTCAAGCGCCATGTTAAACTTGTGCTGTTCCAAGACAAACATTGTGGTGAACTGAATGACATTCTGGTTGTCTGAGAACATACGCTCGCCGAGCTGCTGAAATTCTTCCATATCCGTCAGGTTGAGCATGACGACCACGTCGGTCTCCCCAGATACGGAATAAACCTGCGAAACCGCCTTCTCCCTATCCAATTGCGCAAGCCAGTCTCGACGAGCCGTCTTTCCATGATCAGCGAGCCTGACCGTAACGATTGCTTTGAGGGCGCGCCCCATCTTTTTTGGATCAGTGAGCGCAATTGTCCTGGTTATGATCCCGTCCGCCTTAAGGCGGCGCACGCGTCGCAGACAACTCGATGGCGCGAGCCCGACGAGATCAGCCAGATCGTTGTTTGCGATGGAAGCATCCTCCTGAAGAAGCGCTAGGATTTTCTGGTCGATGCGATCCATGATAATTCCGAAATTGCCTGATAATGCAATTCAATTGCAAAATTGCGCAAACTTCAATCACCTATTTCTACAAGCTTGAGGCAGGGTCTTTCCAACTAAACGAAGCGAGAACGATCCCATGCAAAGCTCAACCGATATCAAAATAGACTTCCGCAGCGATACCGTTACACGCCCCACCACCGACATGCGTGCTGCGATGGCGGCGGCCGAAGTGGGCGATGACTACTATCGCGACGACCCAACAGTTCATGCCCTGGAAGAAACTACGGCCGAGCTTTTCGGCAAGGAAGCGGCGCTTCTCACGCCATCCGGTACACAATCCAACCTTATCGCGGTGATGAGCCAATGCGGGCAAGGTGACGCGTATATCGTTGGAGACCAGTCGCACAGCTTTCTGAGAGAACTCGGAGGTGCTGCCGTCCTGGCTTCCGTCCAACCTCAGGTGGTGCGCAACCAATCTGACGGGACCCTTGCCGTCGCTGACATAGAGGGCGCGCTCTTTCCGGCATCGATCCTATTCGCGCCCGTGCGCATGATCGCGCACGAAAATACCTTCAACGGTCAGGTGCTTTCGCTGGACTACATTGCAAAGGTTTCGACTCTGGCCAGAGAACGGGGACTGGCGATGCACCTGGACGGCGCACGCGTTTTCAACGCCGCATGTGCGCTTGGCGTAGAAGTGGCCGAGATTGCGCAGTATTTCGATTCTGTGAGTTTCTGTCTGTCAAAAGGTCTCGGTGCGCCGGTCGGCTCCCTTCTCGTCGGGTCCACAGAACTGATCGAAAGGGGACGGCGGCATCGCCAAATGCTTGGCGGTGGGATGCGACAGGCCGGTGTTCTGGCTGCAGCCGGGCTTCATGCGCTCAACAATCATGTGGCCCGACTATCAGAGGATCACGACCGAGCAAAACGCCTCGCCACTGCACTGGTTTCAGTGCCGGGAGTTAGACCAGATACTCCGCAAACGAATATGGTTTTCTGCAAAGTCGATCCTGGTATCCAGGATACGTTCGCAGCCTTCCTGCAAGATCGCGGAATTGCCATCTCTGGCTCGCTCGCACAGCAGCGATGGGTCACGCACCTCGACATCAACGAGGTTGATTTTCAGAGTGCTCTCAAACACATTTCAGAGTTCGCAAAGCAGGCAGTGGCAGCATGATGAAGAAGCACGATCAAGTGTCGGTAGCGACTGAAGAAATAACCCTCTGGAACGACAAACAGGTGCCCCGGATCGGCATTGGAACCTGGGTCATGGGGGGTATGCAATATTCAGGCGGCAAGCCAATCGGTTGGGGTGAGGTGGATGACAATACATCTGTCCGGACGCTGCACACGGCCTTTGATATGGGCGTTCGGATCATCGACACATCTGTCAGCTACGGTGCTGGTCACGCCGAAGACGTCATTGCGCGCGCGATCCGTGAGAGCAGCCTCGACAGCGATGATGTCGTGATCTGCACCAAAGCAGGGACACTTTGCGATCCAGAGAGCGGCGACATCATGGGACCAACCGACCGCAAGAGGGACATTTTGGATGCGATCGATGCCTCACTGCATCGTCTCCGCACCGACTATCTTGATCTGGTGAAGTTTCACGTCAATCGATATCCCGTTGATCGCTCTGAAGAGGTGTTTGAGGCGCTGTCAGAGGCGTATGCGGCTGGAAAGATCGCGGCATTCGGCTGGAGCAACGATGATCTGCAAGGTGCGATGGCCTTTGCCGATCTCGAAGGCTTCGAAGCGGTTCAGCATGACCTCAACCTCTTCTCGACAGCGGATCATCTGTTGCGCGCAATTGAGGAACGCGGCCTGTGGTCATTCAATCGGCAGCCACTGGCGATGGGTCTGCTGTCGGGTAAATATCACGGGAAAAGTCTGAGCATCCAGGCAGGTGATATGCGCAGCAGCGGTTTGGACTGGATGCGGTATTTCGACAAAGATGGTGCACCGACAAAAGACTTGGTCGAGGCAGTCGAGAAGGTCAGGGCGCTGCTGACTGATGACGGAAGAACAGTCGCCCAAGGCGCCCTAGGGTGGTGCCTCGCCCAGTCCGATCGAACAATCCCGCTGCCCGGTTGTCGCACGCCGGAACAGGCTATGGACAATTTCGGAGTTCTGGCGCTTGAGCCTTTAGAGACCGAGACCGAGACCGAGACCGTGAATGCGGTCAATGACTTCCTCGCAGGCCTTCAACGCCCTGTGACATAAGAGCCCAAAGCGACGGATGCTGCGCGTTGGACGAATGTATGCAAGTCAATTACCACACTCGGTCGAAATGTCATTCAAAATGCTTGACGTCATTCAAAATAAGTGACATATAGCATTTTGACTTACTAGAAGAGAGGCGAGATGCAGATCACGTCTGACCAGTGCCGAGCGGGACGTAGCATGTTGAATTGGAGCCAAGATCAGCTTGCAACGAACGCTGCAGTGTCACGTGCCACAGTTGCTGACTTTGAGACCAATACTAGGAGACCAATGCAGAACAACATGCGATCCATCGCTGACAGTATGTTCGCAGCTGGCATCGAATTTTTGCCTGAAGAAGGCACCAAGGGTGTAGGAGTCCGCTTCCGCGAACGAAAGCTAGAGTACGTAGGGAACGTGCGGATCAATCGTTTTGAAAACAGCGCAGCCATCAAAATGCGTTACGCTGGCGAGGAGTTTGTTTGCGTGATCGACCTTGACGCAGTTGACGATCACCACAGAGGCAATTTCTCGACTGATGACCAATACAGCAAAGCCATTTCCGACATTTTGCACATTGTGCTGGCGGCAGCCGAACGTCATGCGCCAACCAAAATCAATAATGGTAGGCTTCTCGTTACATACGACATGTTACAGAACGGGTGATCCTGAGCGGACATTCAGCCAATTAAAGGCAATGACAACTTCGTCCCGCGTCTTGCCAGTTCGTGCGTTGCGCCGCGAAAGGCGCTCCATCCCGGAACGGTCGTTCATGGATCTCGCGGCGAAGGCCGCGGGAGAGCCCAGAGTACCGAATGCTGCGATGTGCATGAGTGTCCGGATCGAAATACTAGTGGCGGCTGAACCTCTTGGCTAAACCGCTCAAAAATCCCGATGTCCTGGGTGCCTGCACCCACAATTCAAGTGCGCTTTCGGGAAGCTCATAGACCTCCAAGTCTCGTACAATTAGGTTTGTTTTTGGCTCTCTGCCTGCAAATGGCAAAAAGGCAGTCGCAGGAATAAACCAATCTGGCTTCATGTTATTTTCTTCCAGATCGGCCTCGAGCGCGGCGTATAGAACCTGTTTTCGTCCCGCATCAAAAACAAACTCTTGTCCTGTTTCTCGCCAGAGTTTGGCCAGCAGCGACATATACGCATTGGTCCCGTCTCCATCGATATATGATCCCCAACCAGCGTTGTTATCTTTGACGAACGGATGAAAGTTCTGGAGTCTGCAAGCCGTGGAGTAATGTTGTTCCAGTATGTTGCTTACGGCGTAAATATATGCGGCGAGGATGGTAGACCCGTCGACCGGTGCCGCCCGAAGAATCTGCATGATTTCATAAGGATCGAAATGAGAGTTAGGCGCGCACAGGATTGAAACGTGACGTGTGTCCAGATCTGCATCTATGATGTATTGAACTGTGTTTTCGTTATGGACAGGCCTGAAATGCAACGCATTCTCAGCGATAGCCCACCAGTCATGCTGTTTTAACGTACCGTTTTGTTTGTGTGCAAAAAGGACCTCGTCAAATAGAGCCTGACGGGCTTCCGGGCTATGTGTGAGCGGGTTAAAGTCACCAAGCGCCATATTCATTTTGTCCTTCATGTCGGTCAGCTGAAAGCTTGATTGATAATCTAAACCAAAAGAAATTGGCAAATTTACGCAAAGTGGCCGTTCGACGAGACACAATCAAAGTCAGCGCCATCTCGCGGAGCCGCTATCTGAGCAAGTTTCAGGCTTGCAGCAATGTCGCACGTCCGATTTGAGCCCTAAGTAAGGTCCATTGCGGGAGCCTGCGGAATCCTACGCTAAGCGCGATTTGAAGAGCTGTGTTAGTTTTTCAACGGCCATTCTGATCCGCCGGTCTCGTAGCAAATCCCGATGAACGATGATGTACTCGGTGGAAATATCAACCGGATCCAAATCCGCTTGTCGCCGGAGCCGCTTAGCCGCGTCTCCCATGAAGTCCGGCAGCACACCATAGCCGAGCCCTTGTTCGAGGGCATACAGCATTCCGTTCTGGGTGTTTACCTTTAAAACCGACGCGTCTCCGACATGCTGCTTGTACCACTGCGCAAGAACTGGAAACCAGCACCGTTCCCTGCTGAATGTAACCCAGTTTGGATCATCAAATGGGTGGGACTTTCGCCCCTCCAAAAAGTCTTCAGACGCATAGACCCAGAAAGTAAGGTCTCGCATCTTTCGCGCAACCAGAGTGTCAGACTCAGGAAGACATCCCCTGATCTGAATATCGGTCTCGCGACCATCATGATCGAGGTGATCATGAGATGAAAAGAACTCGAACTCGGCATCAGGCAGTTGGCTTCGCAGCCAATCGATGTTTTCAAGAATGTAGCGCTCCCTCACTTCGTCCAAAGCAATGCGGATCGGGCGCCGTGCTGCCTTCGCGATTTCCGGCCTCGCCCGCTCAAGACTTCCGGCAACATTCCTCATGTTCCTTGCAATTGGTGCGAGCTGTTCACCCGCGGGTGTCAACATCAATCCGTTGGGTGTCCGATCAAAGAGCCTTGCTCCCATCTGATCTTCAAAATTGCGAAGCCTTCGGCTGACTTGCGGCTGGCTCAAACCCAAGGTTCGAGCCGCTGCCGCAATGCCACGCATAGAGACCGCAGCGTCAAAAATCCTTAAATCGTCCCAATTCATCTACGCATTCCAAAAGCAACGCCTATGCAGATATACATACAGGCATAAGTATCTTGCGTCTAGCGGTTGCCGATTATGGATGGCATTCTTGAGCCATCTGACGGAGTAAACAATTGACGACGCTAAACAACTCCGAACCTCATGCGAGTGAAACAGTCCGTTGGAGCGAGCTGCTGACAGCGGACAATGCGCCACCCTTGTTTGCCATTTGCGTCGCTGTGTTTCTCCATGCTGCCGATGGGTTGCTTGTTGCGACCATGCTGCCTGTGATCGTGGCCGAGATTGGCGGCGTATCCTATATTTCATGGATCGTGATGCTGTATGAGATTGGAACAATTCTCATCGGAGTGTTGAGCGGCGCGCTCGTTATACGTCATGGCTGCCGGATACCACTCTCCATTGCAGCTTTCACCTTCTCTGCCGGTTGCGCTGTGAATGCTTTAGCTGCGTCAATGCCAATGATGCTGATTGGACGCCTGTTGCAGGGTCTTGGCGGCGGTGGGATGATGGCCATGTCATTCGTTGCGGTCACGCTTCTTTTTACGCCGAGGCTTCAGGCACGCGCCATGGGGCTAATATCCGCGATCTGGGCCTGTTCTGCATTTCTGGGGCCTCTGTTTGGTGGCCTATTTGTCGAATACGCAACATGGCAGGCGGCATTTTGGACGCTCACCCTCGCTTCAACGTTGCTTGGCCTTGTCCTTTTCAAGCTCGCCCCCGGAAAAACCGATACGCAAGAAACACAGACCGTCCTACCGCTCGGCAGACTGCTGTTGGTTCTGGCAGGTATTCTCGCAGTCGCATTTGCAGGGCATGAGCCGAGCGCGCTAAAAGTGGTGTGCTTCATAGGCATTGGGCTGTCATTTCTTACGGCGTTTCTTTGGATAGATGGCAGGCTGGGTCAGCACCGGCTTATGCCGAAATTTGATCCACTGTTGCGAGACGCGCCATCCGCCATGATGGTAATGGTTGCCAGTTTCGCCGCAGCCACCATTGCGATCGGCGCGTATGCTCCCTTTTTCTTGGTGTCATTACATGGGTTCACACCGTTGCAGGCAGGTTACCTGGTTGCCATGGAGGCTGTCGCATGGGCGGGCACGGCAGCGCTGATTTCCGGGATGCCACAGTGCCATGACAGGCGCTTGATCGTCTTTGGCCTTTGCGCAGTGACAATCAGCATCGTCGGTCTCATATCGTCAATCGCATCAGGGCCAATCTGGTTGATCGGGGTTTCCGCGATTTTGCAGGGGATTGGCTTTGGCCTTGCTTGGTCGTTCATCCCGCGACACGCAACGCGGGGCCTTTCAAACAGAGAAAGCGCGTTGGCATCGGGCGCAATCCCTACCACGCAACGCATAGGCTATGCCTTTGGAGCAGCAATGATGGGTCTCGTTGCAAATATCTCAGGGCTTGAAGACGGTGCTTTAGAACAGGCCGCGACAGCCGTATTCACATCTGGTCTACCTTTAGCTGTGATCGGACTGGTGGCGATGGTTCAATTCACACGCACAAGAGATGAAGAAAGCTGTCTATGACAATCATCGTAAACCTCTCTCGCAGTAACCCAGTTGATCAGAAGCAGGCTTTAACGGATCTCGCAGCCTATGCGGCCCATGTCCCAATGGATAACTACGGCAAACTGGGTTCGATTTCATGATGCAGCAACGCGGGCTTGATCGCAGTGCATCGCGGGTTGCCCAAAAGGATGGAACGATCGCTGCAATTTGGCTTGTCTCGGTACGGGGTGCTGCGGCCTACCTCATTTCGAGTGGCACCGTCCCCGAGTTCAGGTCGCAAGGTCTAGCAAAGTTGCTCTCTGAAGATTGTATTGATGGTTTGAAACGGGTGGGTGTACGAAAATTTCAAACTGAAGTTCTGACGGAGAATGCAACCGCCGCCTCCTTGTATCACAAGATCGGAATGCGGCAATCACGTGAGTTGTCTTGCTACAACCTCAAAACCAACGGATTGCCCGCAAAGTCACAGACTATGCCAATCGAAGAAACACACTGGAGTAAGATGGCGCCATTGGCGGCAGGCCCGCGGGATTGGAATTTGTCATGGCAGAACAGCGACGCCTCTCTTCAAGGTATCGGTGCGAACACTCGTTGCTTTGCGATACAGGAAAAACAGACGCTTTTTGGCTACATCGTAGTCATTCCAGAAGTGAAACAGATCGCGCAGATTGCTGTCCGGCATGGGTATCGCCGCCAAGGCATAGCAACCGCACTTCTCAAGGCCGCAGCAGATGTGACATCAAGCGATGTCCTAAGGATGCTGAATGTGGACAGCAGTGACGCCAGTTTGGCAGCTTTTCTAGAGGCCATGAAGGCCGAACGGACGATGGGTCAGTTTGAGCTGATATTGAAACTTTGAACTCTTCTTCAAGAAAGCAGCCATTGGCGCATCCGCAGCGAAAGAGGGCTATGTCCGCATACCGGGCATTGCTTCAAGTTTTCGCTTCTATCACGCGCAGTCCTTGCGCTGCGGCGCGATCTATCACCTCCGTCAGCATAGGTACCAGCTGGTCTACGGCCGCATAACCGACCGTCAGCGACGCTGCTGCATCATCTGCAAAAGATGGGCGGCGAGTGGGTCGACGACACCGGTGTTTCATGCGGCTTGTACACCTGCCGCGTCGGCGCTGTGCTGGTGTCGGGGTGAGGCCCAATGTCCGCACCGGAAGCAGTGCCTCCGTGAAACAGGGCTGCGGTTTGGGCGTTCAAGCCGAGGGTCGCGAAGAATGCCACAAAAAGGCAGTCGCGCATCTCCAGATGAAAGGCGATCTGTGCAGCGGTCAACGCAGATAACACCCAAATCAGAAAGGCGACCACGTGGCCGCCGGACACTGGCTTGGGGTGTTGTCGCCGCCTAAGAAAGATACTTTGCGTGTCAGAAATGCACCCACAAAGAAGACCACAAAACCAAACGTCACCGAGATGAGCGCAGGAACGACGACCCCCGTCATGGATTGCCTGCAAACAGCACCTCAACTGAGATCAGGCAGACGTATCAGTCTCGCCTTGCTTCACGTTAAAGAAGATCGAGTAGAGCGTCGGCACGATGATCAGCGTCAGGATTGTCGCAAAGCTGAGGCCGCAGATGATGACGACAGCAAGGGATTTGAAGAACGGATCCCAAAGCAGCGGTACAACGCCAAGTACAGTGGTCAACACGCCAAGAGAGACGGGGCGCACCCGGCTGACAGCCGCATCGACCACGGCAGCCATCCGTGCTTTGCCGTCCTCTATCTGACTGTCCGTCTCGTCGATCAGGACGATTGCATTCTTGATCAACATGCCCGTGAGCGACAGGACCCCTAGAATGGCCATGAATTCCAGCGGCGTCTGCGTCCCGGCAAGCCCATAGATCACACCGATCAGCGCCAGGGGGACGACCAGCCAGATGATGATGGTCTGACGCCATGCGTTGAACAGGAACAGAACGACGAGGAACATGGCCCCAAAGCCGATGGGCATGGTGGCGGCGAGACCGGCATTGGCCTCGGCGCTGTTGCCGAATTCGCCTTTCCATTCGAGGCTGTAGCCGGGCGGCAACGGGATGGTCTCAATCGGCCCTTTCACCGCCTCAAAGAGGTCCCCTGACAGAACGCCGGGCGCGTTGTCTGATTGCGCGGTTATGGTCAATTGCCGGTCGATGCGCCGCAGGTTTCCGGCCTCGAACACGATGTCGAACCGATCAACAACCTGGCTGACGGGGATGTATCCCCCGATGGCCGCGCTGAAGACCTGAATGTTGCGCATTTCGGCAATGTCGTTGCGCGCCGCCTCGACGGGGCGCATGACCACGTCGCGCAACTCGTCACCTTCCCGGTAGACGCCCAGGGCCGTGCCGGTCAGGTGGCTGTAGATCGCATTGGAAATCTCGCCCTGCGTCAGTCCGACCCTGCGTGCATTGTCGATGTTGATCACCGGGCGCACCACCGGAATCTGCTCGCGCCAACCGTCTTTGACGGCGACGGCTCCGGCCTCTGACATGATTGCCTTGGCTTTCGCGGAGAGCTCTCGCAGCACCGCCGGATCAGAACCAAAGAACCGCGCTTCAACCTTGGAGCCGCCGCCGGGGCCAAGGACGAACTTCCAGACCTTGGCGTTGGATTCGGGGTATGTTTCGTCAATGCGGGCCTGCAACGTCATGCGCAAATCGTCGATGACCGCGAAGTCCTCGACATCCACGAGGATCTGGCCGTAGGCCGCGTTGCTGTTCTCGGATTCGTAGATCAGCATAAAGCGCAAGTGTCCGCCTCCGACGGCGGTGTTGGTGCCCGTGACCCCATCAAGGCCACGCGCGAATGCGGCAATCTCGAGGATATCGCTTTCGGTGCGTGAGATATCCGTGCCCTGCGGCAGGAAGTAGTCAATCACGAATTGTGCCCGCGTGGAGGACGGGAAAAACCCGGCAGGCACCGCGCTGAACATCACAACAGCCGAGGCGAAAAGGGCCACGACAAGTCCAACCGTGATCCAGCGCACCCGGATCGCAAGGGCGAGCAGGCGACGATAGCCACCAAGGATCGTGTTTTCCTGTTCCTCGGCGTCCGCACGACCCGCCTTGAGCAGCAAGGTGCAATAATATGGCGTCAACCAGATCGCGACGAGCCATGAGAACAGAAGCGCGATTGCAATGGTCCAGAACAGGCTGCCTGCATATTCGCCGGTATTGTCCGGGGAAAATCCGATTGGGGAAAAGGCCAGAATGCCCACAACCGTGCCGCCCAGAAGGGGCCACATCGTCTGCTTCACAACGGCGCGCGATGCCTCTGAGGCATCCTCGCCCCGCTGCACCCGCACAAGCGTACCTTCGACCACCACGATGGCATTATCGACCAGCATGCCAAGCGCAATGATCAGCGCGCCAAGCGAAATACGCTGCATATCGAGGCCGTAAAGATACATCCCAAAAAGCGTGCCCGCGACGGTGACCAGCAAAATGCCCCCCATCAGCACGCCAGAACGCAGCCCCATGAAAATCAGCAATGTGCCGACAACAATCGCAAGGGCCACAGCCACATTGACGACGAAATTGTCAACGGACGCTTTGACGGTTTTGCCTTGATCCGACATTGGCAGGACGTGGATGCCGATGGGCCGATCACTTTCAAGCTCGGCAATCCGTTCGTTCACCGCCTGGGCCATGTTCACCACATTGCCGCCCAGCATATTCGACACACCAATCCCGATCGCTTGCTGACCGTTTCGATACAGCAATGACGACGCCGGTTCTTTCAGGCCTCGATGAACCTCAGCGATATCGCCCAACCGAAAGGACGTCCCCGTCTGCGGATCGGTGATCAAAAGCGCCTCTATGGCCTCGGTCGAGCCAATCGCGCTTTCGGGGCGCACCAGAAGCCGCGATGATCCTGCCTGAATGGACCCCGCAGGGGTGACGAGGTTCTGTCCTTCCAAAAGCTGCTGGATTTGGGACGGCGCAAGGCCCAGTTCGGTCAGCCGGGCGGGAGAGTATTCGACGTAGATGACCTCTTCCTGAACCCCGTTCAGAACCACTTTGGACACGCCATCGACGGTGACCAGCTCGCGCTGAAGGTCCTTGGCGTATTCATAAAGCTCTGAAATCGCGAACCCTTCGCCGACAATGGCGTAATATTGCGCATAGACATCGCCGAAATCGTCATAGACCTGACTGGCCAGTGCATTGGGCGGCAGTTCGGACTGCGCATCCAGAATCTTGGAGCGCATTTGCGAGAACTTCTGGTTCAACTCGGGATAGTCCGGCGTCGAAGCGATGGTGAACTCGACCGTGACGGTGCTGAGCCCCGGAGAGGAGACAGAGCGCACTTCGTCCACGCCTTGAAGCTGTTGCAATGCGTTTTCAACGACTTCGGTGACTTCTTCGGCCACTTCTTCGGCCGATGCGCCCGGATATGGCGTAAAGACCTGTGCTTGGCGGATGACGAATTCCGGGTCTTCAAAGCGGGGCAGAACAGTGTAGGCGAAATACCCGGCGTAGAGGATAAGCAAAGTCGCAACATAAGAGATCAGGCGCTTTTCCAGCGCAAAGCGGGCGAGATCCATCGGCTCAGTTCCCGACTTGACGGATTGGGCGGATGGTCATGCCATCAAGTATCTCGCTGACACCCGCCGCAACGACCATGTCGCCTTCCGACACGCCGTCCGAGATGATGACATGCGCTCCGTTGGCGTCTCCCAAGACCACGGCTTGCTGCGACACTACCCCCTGACCATCGACCAGCCAGACAAAGGGATCGCCGTTTGGTGTGGCCGCAATGGCCGAGAGCGGGGCAACGACCCTGACGCCAGAACCTTCGGTTGATGCGACCACGTTGGCCACCATACCGGGCAAGATGACCGCCCCTTCGGGGACGTCAACCGCCACACGCCCGCGATAGGTTTGACTGGCACTGTCGGCCTGAACCGAAAACTCAACGACTTCGGCCTGAAACTCCTGACCGGGAAGCGCGTCGAAAAAGACGGTATTCGAAATCTGATCGGGCCCGTTGCGGGTCAGCTCGATCACATCCGGGCCTGGAATATCAAAGGCCAGATGCACGACATCCAGCCCCTGCAACAGAACGATGCTTTGCCCCGCCTGCACGTTCGAAAAGTTCTCGATATCCCGGCGCGCGACAATCCCGTCAAAGGGCGCAATCAGCGTGGTGTCCGACAGGGCATCCCGCGCCACCTTGATCTGCGCATCGATACCGCGAATGGCGGCTTGCGAGGCTGCAATGTCCTCGGGGCGTCCGCCCACCTGACCAATGCGCAGCTGCTCTTGCTGAGCGCGCAAATTGGCTTCTGCCACCCGAGACTCGGCCTGTGCGGCTTCAACTTGCGCACGGGTTGACACGCCGCGGTTCAAAAGTTCTTCGGCGCGGTCCAAAGCCTCGCGGGTTTGGTCGACCTGTGCTTGGGCAGATTCAACAGCCGCCTCAAGGGCCACGATCTCTTCTGCGCGCGCACCGGCTTTCAGGGCGTCCAGCTGTGCGACGGCCTGATCACGCTGGCTTTGCAAAACCGAAAGCTGGTTTTCATCATCGCGTTTGTCGATCTGCGCGATGATATCCCCTGCCGCTATATCGCTGGCGGCGCGCACCGGCAGATCAATCACCTGCCCGGACACTTTGAACGATAGTTCGATCTCGCGCGAGGGGAGCACCGAGGCCGGGTAGCGCCTTGAAATCGTTGCATCAGTTGCAGTGACCTCAGCCACTTTTGCAGGACGAATGGGTTGGTCTTGCGCGCCACTCCATGTGGCCGAAATCACGCTGACACCTGCTGCCAGCGCAGTGATGCAATACCAATTCATAAATTCCGCTCCCCAAAGTGACCTGGTTCACTGTAGCATTCCGAAAACGTTTGAATACTCGGAAGTTGAACATTGAGCAGCCTTCAGCAAATCCTACTGGGCTCGGGCCTATTGGCCTCCAGCGCGGTCATCCATGTCCTGGCCATCGCCTTGAGTCTGCCGGTCTTCAGAGTTTTTGCGAGCCTTTTTCCGAAGGGTGGACGCCGACTCAGCCGGATCATCTTGTTCCTGATGCTGGCAATCGGTGTGCTTGTCGCTGCGCACACGGTGCAAATATGGACTTGGGCAGCGGTCTTCCTTCGGATCTCGGACCTGCCGGATTTGCCAACCAGCTTCTACTTCGCGACCGTCACCTACACCACGCTCGGCTACGGAGACATCGTCCTGGGAGAAGGTGCGCGCATCGTCGCAACCTTCTGTGCGATCACCGGTCTGCTGACATTCGGGATCAGCACGGCCTTTTTAATTGGCGTTTTGTCGAAAGTACTACCAGAGAGTCTTGAAGAGGACTGATCCGATATCTCTGCATCAACCAGAAGTGGGGCTCGGGCAACAGTCTATACGCTCAGTGGGTGCGCAGGCGGTACTTTTGTCCGCGTCTGGAGCATCAGATCTGGTGCAAGGTCGGGTGCCTCGGGTCGCGTCGAAGTTGCTTGCTTGGAATGACCGATTTGGTGAAGCCTGCTGCAATATGGAAAATCATACACTGCGGCAGTGAGGGTTTTCTGCGCCAATGAAAGCCACACGTGCACAAGGCGGCTTTGTCACACACACCCGACCATCATGCGCTTGGCATCACGATCCGGTTTGGCACGGAATCGTTTGACGATTGGCCCGATACGGCGTGGCGCGATCCCTTTGCAGAATTCAGGAAACCCGTTGCATCGAGTCAAAGATGCGCGGTGTTCCACATTATGTCCTGCCGCGCGGGGTGCGACTTGAGGTTGGGTTTGGCGCTTCTCACCCGCACCACCTGCGTGACATCACTGCGCCGCGCACCTTCGCCGGTCCCTGACACCCCAAGCCCGATGCAAAACCATCAGAACGTGATATTCACCTTAATCGCCTGCGTCCGATCGCCAGCACATTCAAAGGCGCGCACAGCGTCCTCGATCCCCACCGCATGGGTGATCAACGGGCGCACATCCAGACGGCGGGCACGCATCATCTCGACGGCAGTAAAAAACTCGGCGTGAAACCGGAACGAGCCTTTCAATTGCAGCTCCTTGGCGGTCATGGCCTGCATCGGTAGGGTCATGTCGCCACCAAGGCCAAGCTGCACCACCGTCGCACCCGGGCGCAGGGCAGGCACAGCCGATGCCAGCGCCGAGGCCACGCCCGAACATTCAAACAACGTATCAAAATGGCCTTTTTGGGCGTGAAACCGCTCTAGCCCGTCGGAGGACTGCATCACATTGACGGTGTGATCCGCGCCGATCTCGCGCGCCTTTGACAGCGTAAAGTCGGAGATGTCGGTGGCCGCAACCTCGACCGCACCTGCGGCGCGCGCCACAAGAACGGCCAGGAGGCCAATCGGCCCGCAGCCGGTGACCAACACACGCTTGCCCATCAGATCACCGGCTTGTCGCGCGGCATGCAGAACAACGGCCAACGGTTCGGCCATGGCGGCCTCGCCTGCGCTCAGATCACCGGCGGGTGCGCATTGGGTCGTATCGGCCACGACATATTCGCGAAACGCACCCTGAATGTGGGGGAACGGCATAGCAGAGCCATAAAAGCGCATGTTCAGGCAGTGATTTTGACGCCCCTCGGCGCAATAGATGCATGACGCGCAAGGGCGCGAGGGCGAGACCGCCACCAGATCACCAACGGACAGATCGTCCACCCCCGCGCCCAGACGGGCGACATGGCCCGACACCTCATGGCCCAGGATCATCGGTTCGCGCAGGCGGATCGTACCGAAACCGCCGTGGTTGTAATAGTGCAGATCCGACCCGCAAATCCCGCCAGCGGCCATCTTGATCAGAACCTGACCGGGGCCGGGGGTCGGCATGTCGCGCTCTTCGATGCGCAAATCCTTGGCCGCGTGGGCGACAATGACTTTCATAATGGACCTCTCGGTGAACGGGTGGGGCAGGGCGTTGCCTGCATGCATATCGGGTCGCAAGGGCGCATATCAAGCCAGCCAGGGACCACCTTGCATTGCGCCCGTGTCGGCATGCCATTCGGCGGTTGACACAGAATGGTATCGGTATCATGTTACCGGTATCAATTGCGACCCGTCAATCCCGCATCGACAATTTCGGAGACCTCCATGTCCAGTCTTTTCTCACTTGAGGGCCATCGTGCCCTGATCACCGGTTCGTCTCAGGGCATCGGGTTTGCCCTCGCAGCAGGACTTGCAGAGGCCGGGGCGGAGATCGTGCTGAACGGACGGGACGCCGCCAAGCTGGGGGCGGCGGCAACGGCGCTCAAGGCCAAGGGGGCGCGCGTGCACGAACTGGCCTTTGATGCAACCGACCACGACGCGGTGCGCACGGCCGTTGACGGGTTCGAGGCGCAAAGCGGTGCCATCGATATCCTGATCAACAATGCAGGGATGCAGCACCGGACCGAGTTGGAGAACTTTCCGGCTGATGCCTTTGAGCGGCTGTTGCAAACCAATATCGCCAGCGTGTTTCATGTCGGGCAGGCCGTGGCGCGCCATATGATCGGGCGCAAGGCTGGCAAGATCATCAACATCGCCTCGGTCCAGACCGCGCTGGCCCGGCCCGGTATCGCGCCCTACACGGCGACCAAGGGGGCGGTTGGCAATCTGACCAAGGGCATGGCGACGGACTGGGCCAAACATGGGCTTCAATGCAATGCAATCGCGCCGGGCTATTTTGATACGCCCCTGAACGCGGCCCTCGTGGCGGATCCCGAATTTTCCGCGTGGCTGGAAAAACGCACGCCCGCCGGGCGGTGGGGGCAGGTAGATGAATTGGTGGGGGCTGCGATATTCCTGTCCTCGCCGGCCTCAAGTTTCGTGAATGGCCACACGCTGTATGTGGATGGCGGCATCACGGCGTCGCTGTGATGCGCTGCTATGTGCTCATGGGGGTATCGGGGTGTGGTAAGTCGTCTGTGGGCACGGCCCTTCAGGCGGCGTGCAACCTGGACTTCATGGACGGCGATGACCTGCACCCCAAACGTAATATCGCCAAGATGGCGCGTGGCATCCCTTTGGACGACGATGACCGTGCGCCCTGGCTGGCGGATGTGGGCCGGGCACTGGCACGTCACGAGGGGGCGATTGCGGTGGGCTGTTCAGCCTTGAAAAAGATCTATCGCGACTGGATCCGGAATGAGGTGCGCGAGCCGGTGCATTTCCTGCACCTTGATGCGCCGCGCCATGTGCTGGAGCAGCGCGTGGCCCATCGGCCCGGGCATTTCATGCCAGCGTCGCTGCTTGAAAGCCAGTTTGCCACACTTGAGCGGTTGCACCGCGATGAATGGGGCGGACAGATCGATATCACCCGCCCTTTTGATCAGGTGCTGGCCCAATCCGAGGGATATGTCCGGGAGACGATGATATGAGTGAAAAGATTGCCCTGATCGGCGCGGGTGCCATGGGCGGTGCCATCGGGACCCGATTGCTGGATACCGGAAATAGGTTGCATGTCTTTGACCTGGACGCGAACCGCGTGGCTGCACTGGTGGACAGGGGGGCTGTTGCGGCGACCTCAGCGGCAGAGGCGGCGAGGGAGGTGGATTTCGTGATCACCAGTCTCAATGCGTCGCGTATCGTGGGCCTTGCCGCGTTTGGCAAGGACGGGATTGCAGATGGGGCCCGTCCGGGAACCGTGATCATCGACATGTCGTCGATTGAACCGGATGCGACCCGCAAGTTTGCCAAGATGGCCGCCGAGCGGGGCCTTGCATGGGTCGACAGCCCCCTGTCGGGCGGTGCGCCCAAGGCGCTGATCGGGGAGTTGACCCTGATGGCAGGCGGCGAGGCGGCGGATGTGGAGCGCGCGCATGTGGCGCTGAAACATGTGGCCTCCAACTACACCCATATGGGTCCGTCCGGGGCGGGGCAGACCACCAAGCTGATCAATCAGGTGCTGTGTGGGCTGGGCTTTCTGGCCGTGGCAGAGGCGACGCAACTGGCGCTGGATGCCGGGGTCGATGCCGCAAAGATCCCGCAGGCTCTGAAAGGTGGGCGGGCGGATTCCGCGTTGTTGCAGGAATACCTACCGCGCTTTGCCACCAAGGATTACCGGCGCACCGGGCGGATCGACAACATGGTCAAGGATCTGAACGCGGTGAACGATCTGGCCCGCCAGACCGGCACATCCATGCCCATGACGGCGCTGTGTGCCGAAATCCACCGCATGCTGACGGCCGCGGGTCTGGGCGGCGAAGATCAGGCTGCCGTCATGGAATTTTTCAACGGTGCCAAAGAGGAGATTACCCCATGATTACACGATTTGCCCTGTTCGAAGGATCGGTGAAACCGGGCCAGACCGACGCCTTTCGCGCGGCCGTGCTGGATCGGCTTGTGCCCTTGTGGCGGCAGTTTCCCGGTAACTCGGATGTGCGCGTGATGTTCAGCGATGACCGCGACGAAGGGGCCCCGGAATTTCCGCTGATCCTTGCGATCACCTATCCGGATGAGTCGGCGATGACAGGCGCGCTCAGCAGTCCGTTTCGCGCCCAGTCCCGCGACGTCACAGCCGAGATCGTGGCCGCGCATTTTGACGGGCGTATCCACCACCACGTCACCCAACTGAATGAATTTGTCGGCTAGGGCATGAGCACGCGCGTCACCATGCGGGATGTGGCCGAGGCGGTGGGCATGTCCCCCATGACCGTCAGTCGCGCCTTGCGCGAGGACCGCACGGTGAGTGCCAAGACGCGCGCGCGGGTGCGGCAGATCGCGGATGAGCTTGGCTATGTCTATGACAGCACGGCGCAGGCCTTTCGTACCCAGAAAAGCGGATTCGTGGCCGTCACTTTGCCCTCGATCAACAATGCGAATTTTGCCGAAACCTTTCGCGCATTGACGAACGGGTTGGGGGAGATGTCGCTGCAACTGCTGCTTGGCAGCACCAATTACCGGGTCGCGCGCGAAGAAGAACTGGTGCGCCAATTGCTGACCCGTAATCCCGAGGCGCTGATCCTGACAGGCGGGCATCACACCGACGCCACGCGGTCGCTGATACAGGGCCGGGGCCTTCCGGTGATCGAGATGTGGGATTTGCCCGCTGATCCGCTCGGCCACGTGGTCGGCTTTTCCAACGGCGATGCCATGGCCCCGATCGTCGATCATCTGGCGCGGACCGGGCGGCGCAAGCTGGCTTTTGTGGGTGCCTCCGAAGGGGCGGACATGCGCGGCGCGGCGCGTCGGGCCGGGGTCGTTGCAGCGGCGCGCGCGCGTGGCTTGCCCGAGGTGGCGATGATTGATGCAGGCCCGGCACCAGTGTCCATGCGCCACGGCGCGGCGGCGATCGAGGCCGTGGGGCGGGATGTTGCGCGCTATGACGCTCTGGTGTGCGTATCCGACCCGGTCGCCTTTGGTTGCCTGAGCGCGGTGCAGCGGATGGGGCTGCGCGTGCCGGGTGATCTGGCGATCACCGGTTTTGGCCATTTCGAGGTCGCCAAGGTCTCGCACCCGCGGATCACGACGGTGAACGTACAAGCCGAAGATATCGGGCGTCAGGTCGTGACCCTGCTGCAAGGGATCTTCGACGGAGAGGTTGATACCGCGATGCGGGTTGATGTGGGATCCGAGTTGGTGGTGGGGGAGACGAGTTAGAGGCAGCCGGCAAGGTCGGTGTGTGGAACCTTGCTGCCGTTCAAAGATATTTAGTTTTAACCCCAAGCTGCATTCTGCAAGACGAGTCGGTATCCATCAGGGTCTTCAAAAGTGCGCCCCAAACGATCCCAATATGGGTTAAAGGCTTCGACTGCTGAGAATCCTGCGTCTTGCATTCGCTCAACAGCATCGTTCCACTCGCGTTGGTCTGGCAAGTATAGGACAATCAAATTGTCCTTGGTTGGCGCTCGACCTGCAATATGTTCCGAATTTTTTGTAAATTCAAAATGATAGAGTGATCTGGGGTCACCGACCATCATGCCGTCAAAGCCATCATGGTCTGAGAACTCATAAAGAATTTTCAATCCCAATCCATCGACATAAAATGACTTCAGCGCGGACAAATCGTCTGTGGGCCGTGCAACGCGCAGCTTTGGAATTGTCATGTTTGTCACCACCATTTTGAATCATGGCGCACTTCTACAACCTCAAGCATACTTGAGATCAAGCGCAAACTTCTCCGGTAGGTCTGGGCTCAAACCCGACCCTCACCGAACAAACACGACCCGACCAGCGATGCTGATGTCGGACGGTCTCCCCTCAAACGCCACTATTGCGCACGGTCGACCCCGGGATCAGGCGAAAGCCGATATCGGTGCAGCTTGGCACAGGCTCGTCCGTCAATCGCCCCATCATCAGTTCTGCTGCCTTCTGACCCAGCCTCAGATGGGGCACGTGGCAGGATGTGAGCCTGCGGTTCATCACCGAGGCGATGGGCAGATCGCCCCAACCCGCGATGCCGATATCGTCGGGGATGTTCAGCCCCTTGGCCGCGCAATATTGCAGTCCGCCAAAGGCCATCGCGTCATTCTGATAAAAGATGCACTCGATATTGCGCGCCGCAGCCAAGAGCTGCTCGGTCCCGTAAAAGCCGGGATAATACGTCGCCGTATCGTGCAGGCACAGCTGTTTGACGACCGCGCCGCCAGCCCCCTCAACCGCCTTACAAAAGCCGTTCAGGCGCGCGGTCGCGGCATTTGCCGTGTCGTGGGAGGTGCCCACATAGCCGATGTCACGATAGCCAAGCGCGGTCAGATATCGACCCATGTCAAAGCCGCTGTCGAAGTGGTTGATGCCGACGCTCATATCCAGAGGGGAGGAGTTCAGATCCCAGATTTCGACCACTGGAATGCCCGCATTGCGCAACATTTCGGTGGCGCGCGGAGAATGATAGCGCCCCGTCAGAATGAGACCGGCAGGCTGCCAGGACAACACGGTCCTGATCCAGTTCTCTTCCTCTTCCTGGGTGTGCTGGGTGAGGCCCAAGACGGACTGGTATCCGAATGTGCCCAACTTGCGATCAATGCCCTCAAGCACCTGCGCAAAGACCTCGTTTCCGAGGTCTGGAATGGACACCCCGATAAATGTCGAGCTTTGGTCGCCTGCAAAAACCGTGGCCAGTCGATTCGGCAGATATCCAAGGGCATCGACCTGCGCCATCACCTTGACCCGGGTATTTTCCGAATAGCCCCCTTCGCCGCGCAAAACCCGGCTGGCCGTCATCTTTGACACACCCGCTGCGCGCGCCACCTCGGATAGGCTTACTTTATTGTTTTTACTTTGTTTTTCCATATATTTTGTCATTTTACGTTACGGGTAACTTAAGCCTTGACACTCTGGGCGCTCTGGCCCGATGCTATCGTAACGTTACGGGTAACTCAACGGGGAGGTTGGGTGCCACGGCCCTGGAGGAAACGTTATGCCGGACCTGCAAGCAGGTTTGTTCTTTGACAGCATCGACAAGCATTTCGGCGGCACTTACGCGCTGAAAGATGTGTCCTTGACGGTGGGCCGGGGTGAGATCGTGGCGCTTTTGGGCGAGAACGGTGCGGGCAAGTCCACACTGATCAAGGTGCTGGGCGGCATCCATACGCCGGATGCGGGCCGTGTGCTGATTGACGGGGTGCCCTATCAGCACAGCCCGGCGGGGTTCGGCGAACGTCAGAAGGTGGCGTTCATTCACCAGGATCTTGGCCTGATTGAGTGGATGACGGTGGCTGAAAACATCAGCCTTGCCCTGGGCTTTTCCCGCAAGAACGGGTTGATCCGCTGGCAGGATGTCGAACGCTTCGCCGCCCTTGCACTCGAAAAAGTGGATTGCGATTTCGACCCCACCACCCGCGTCGAGGATTTGACGCGCACCGAAAAATCCTTGGTCGCGATTGCCCGTGCGCTGGCGGTGGACAGCGAATTTCTGGTGCTGGACGAGCCGACGGCCTCGCTGCCCGCCGACGAGGTGGAGCGGTTGTTTGCAGCTCTGCGCCCCTTGCGTGAACGCGGTGTGGGCATGATCTATGTCAGTCATAGGCTGGATGAGATTTTCCAGATCGCCGACCGCGTCGCCGTTCTGCGGGACGGCGCGATGGTTGGGATGCGCAGCATTGCCCACACCACGCCCGAAGAACTGGTGCAGAAAATCGTCGGGCGCAAAACCCGCGAAACGGTCAAGGCCAGCGAGGCGATTGGCGCACCCGTCCTGTCGTTACGCGACTTTGATGTCGCGGGCATGCAAAAGCTGGATTTCGACCTGCAACGTAACGAAGTGCTGGGCCTTGTCGGCTTGCGCGGGGCAGGGCACGAAGCCATCTCACGCGCGCTATTCGGCTTGATGCCCTACGAAGGCGCGGTCAGCCTTGATGGGGTGCAGCCCGATCTGTCGTCACCCCAAAAGGCACTGCATGCCGGTGTTGGTCTTGTGGCCAAGGACCGCACCGAAGAATCCGTCGCGATGAGCCTGTCGATCCGCGAAAACACATTTCTCAATCCCGAAGGGATCGGGCGCAGGCTGCTTAACCTGCTGTCGCCCCGGACCGAAGCAGAGCAGGCGGCGGTGATTGGTGTCGCGCTTGGCCTGTCGCCCAATGACCCCACGCTGGCCATCGAGGCGCTGTCGGGGGGCAATCAGCAAAAGGTGGTCATTGGCCGCTGGCTTGCGACCAAGCGCAAGCTTCTGATTTGCGAGGACCCGACCGCGGGCGTCGATGTGGGGGCCAAATCCGAAATCTATGCGCTGCTGAACCGCGCCCTTGGCAATGGCGTGGCAATCCTGATTATGTCCACTGATTTCGAAGAGATCGCCACCATTTGCCACCGCGCCATCGTCTTTAGCCAAGGGGCCATCGTGGATGAACTCAGCGGCACCCGGCTGACCACGGAAAACCTCATTCAGTCCGCCTCGGCCGGGAATATCAAAACACAAAGGGGGGCTGTCGATGCAATCGCTTGAATCCGGCGCGTTGGAACCGACAAAGGCCGAACTGAAAGGGCTGAGCACAGGCAAACGCATCCTGCGGTTCCTGCCGGTCTATGGGCTGGTGATCCTGACGGTCTTTCTGATCGGGCTGTTTTCGGTGCTGTTGCCCAACACGTTCCCCACCATGCTGAACCTGCGCTCGATCATTTCGGACAAGGCGATCATTGCGCTGCTGTCGCTTGGGGCGATGATCCCGATGGCCGCCGGGCGGATCGACCTGACCGTGGGTTACGGGATCGTGTTGTGGCACATTCTGGCAATCAGTTTGCAGACGATGCTGGGGCTGCCATGGCCCATAGCGGTGGCGATTGTGCTGCTGTTGGGGGCGGTGACGGGGTTCCTGAACGGGTTGCTGGTTGAGGTCGCCAAGATCGACAGCTTTATCGCGACACTTGGCACGGGCACTGTGCTTTATGCGCTGGCGCTGTGGCACACGGGTGGGCGGCAGATGGTCGGGCTGCTGCCGGACGGGTTTTATGCGCTCAACACCACCTTTGTCTTTGGGTTGCCGATCACGGCCTACTACCTGCTGGTGATCACGGTGGTGATGTGGATCGTGCTCGAATACACGCCCGTGGGCCGGTATCTCTATGCGATTGGGGCCAACCAGCGCGCCGCGCAACTCAACGGCATTCCCACCCGCAAATACGTGATCGGGGCCTTTGTCGCCTCGGGTTCAATGACGGCGCTGGCCGGTGTGCTGCTGGCCGCAAAGTTGCGGATCGGGCAGGCATCAGTGGGGCTTGAGTTTCTGCTGCCCGCACTTGTCGGGGCCTTTCTGGGCTCCACCACGATCAAACCCGGCCGGGTGAATGTGTGGGGCACCGTCGTCGGTGTCGTTATTCTGGCGGTGGGCATTTCGGGCATTCAACAATTTGGCGGCTCCTTCTGGGTCGAGCCGCTTTTCAACGGAGTTACCCTGCTGGTTGCCATCGGCATCGCAGGCTACGCGCAGCGCAAAAAAGGTGCAGACAAGCGCTGACGCATCAATTGCAAAGGGAGGATACCATGCAAAAACGTACATTCATGGCCGGATTGATGGCCACGACCATGATGGTCGCAGTGCCTGTGCTGGCCGCTGACTGGGACGGCCCCACAAGTGGCCCGACGGCAGCGGATGACAAATCCATCGTTGTGGTCGCGGGGGATCTCAAAAACGGCGGCATTCTGGGGGTCACCACAGGTGTCGAGGAAGCCGCTGCAAAGATCGGCTGGGAGGTGCGCGTTCTGGATGGCGCAGGTTCGATCCAGGGGCGCACGGCGGCAATTGGTCAAGCCCTCGCGCTCAAGGCGGACGGGATCATCATCAACGGCTTTGACGCGGTCGAACAGCAAGCCGCGCTTGAAGGCGTGGTGGCCGCCGACGTGCCAATGGTTGCCTGGCATTCGGGGCCTGTCATCGGCTGCGACGCGCCGGGGGGCATCTTTGCCAATGTCTCGACCGATGCGATGACCGTGTCCGAAGTGGCCGCACAATGGGCGATTGAGGACGGGGGCACCGATATTGGCGTCGTGATCTTTACCGACAGCACCTACCAGATCGCCATAGACAAGGCCGACCGGCTGAAAGAAACGGTCGAGGCGGCGGGCGGCACCGTCCTTGAATATGTGGACACGCCGATTGCGGACACCTCCACGCGCATGGGGCCGCTGACCACATCGCTGTTGCAAAAGTATGGTGACAGCTGGACTCACGCGCTGGCGATCAACGATCTGTACTTTGATTTCATGGGGCCATCGCTGGCCGCTGCCGGGCTGGCCCCCGAGGCCGGACCTCAAGCAGGGTCTGCGGGTGACGGGTCCGAGGCGGCCTTTCAACGCATCCGCTCCAGCGGGTATCAGGCCATCACCGTGGCCGAGCCGCTGAACCTGCAAGGCTGGCAGTTGGTGGACGAACTGAACCGCGCCATTCAGGGCGAGGCCTGCTCGGGCTATGTCACGTCACCCGCACTGGTCACACCCGAAGGGTTGGCCAAGCTGGGCGACAGCAACGCCTTTGATCCCGACATTCCATATCGCGACGCCTACGCGACGATCTGGGGCAAGTAAGCCTCCTCCCTGCGGGGTCCCGGTCGAGCGGATCGGGGCCTCGCGCCTATCGAAATACCGACCCGGCGCGGCCCTTTGCGTCACATATCCGATTTTTGCGGAGGATAACGTCATGGCACAGACACCGCTTGTCCAGATGACAGGCATCACCAAACGCTTTGGGGGCGTAACCGCCCTGCAAAATGTCGATCTGACCGCCTATGCGGGCGAAGTGCTGGCCATCGTCGGCGACAACGGCGCAGGCAAATCGACGCTGATCAAGGTGCTTACGGGCGTCTATCAGCCAACCGAGGGGCGGATGTTCCTTGATGGACAAGAGATCGCATTCGCCAGCCATGCCGAGGCCATCGAGGCCGGGATTGATGCGGTGTATCAGACGCTGGCGCTGGCCGACCACCTTGACCCGCCGGCCAATATGTTTTTGGGCAATGAACTGACCAAATCTGTTTTGGGCATCCCCATGCTCGACAACAAAAGGATGCGGTCCGAAACCGAGCGGGTGTTGATGGAACGTCTTGGGGTGAAGCTGAAATCACTCGATGCGCCCACCGAAAGCCTGTCGGGCGGACAACGGCAGGCGGTTGCCATCGCGCGCGCCGTCTATAGCGAGGGGTTGCGGGTGCTGGTGATGGATGAACCCACCGCCGCCCTCGGCCCGCAGGAAACGGCCCGAACCCTCAAGCTGATCCAGACGGTCAAGGCGCAGGGCCTTGCCGTGATCCTGATCAGTCATTCTCTGGATGATGTGTTCGAAGTGTCCGACCGGGTGCATGTGCAACGGCGCGGCCAATGCGTGGGCGTGGTCAAGACGGCCCACAGCAGCACCCAAGAGGTGCTGGGCATGATCGTCGGTGCGGAGGAAGCAGCATGAGCACCGCCCCGGCAAAACCGTTCAACGAGCGGATCGAACCTTACATTGCGATCATCGGCCCGATGGTGATGATCCTTGCGATCCTGCTGTTCATGGGGGTCGTCGAACCGGCCCGCTATTTCCGGCTGACCAACCTGAACCTGATCCTGCTCGATGCAGCGCTTTACATGCCCATGGCCATGGCGATGACCTTTGTGATCACCCAAAGGGGAATTGATCTGTCCATCGGGTCGATTGCGGCGCTGTCTGCGATCCTGATGGCCTTTCTGATCAAGCAATACGGGTTTTCGGTCTATATCGCGGTGCCTATCGCGGTCATGCTGGGGGCGCTTATGGGGCTGATCAACGGGCTGATCATCACGCGACTGAACGTGCCCGACCTGATCGGAACGCTGGCGATGGACCTCGTCTATCGCGGCTTTGCGCTGGTGATCGCCAAGGGGCTGGTGCTGGCGCGTTTTCCCGATTTCCTCACCGAGATCGGGCGTGGCCAAATCCCCGGCTTTGTGCCGGTCCCCGTCCTGATCGGGATTGCCACGATGATCGCGGGCTATGTGTTGCTGAGGCGCACGTATTTCGGGCGCTACACCATCGCCATCGGCTCCAACCCGGAGGCGGCGGACCTGACGGGCATCGGGGTGAAACGGCACAAGGTCTATGCCTATGTGTTGTGCGGGGCCTGCGCGGCGATCGGGGGGATCCTGTTGACGGGCAAACTGAACGCGATTCAGGCGACCTCGGCCCCCTATTTCAACCTGCATGTGATCGCCGCCGTGGTCGTGGGGGGCACGTCGCTGTTCGGCGGGCGGGCTTCAATGCTGGGATCGTTTGCGGGGGTGTTACTGTTGTCGATGATGATCAACGCGCTGGTAACTCTGCGGATCGAGTTCTTTTGGCAATCGGTTGCATCGGGCGTCGTGATTGTCAGTTCGGTCGCGCTTTACACCTGGATGCAAAAGAAAGACCGGGACGGGGCAGGGGGGCTTCTGGCGGGCCTGCAAACCCCGGACGGTCAGAAGATGCTGCGCTTTTCGGCGCTGCTGATCGGTCTCCTGATTGGCCTCTTGGCCATCGGAGGGATCTTTGCCGGTGACGTAAATCCAAGCGGATAGCCGGTCACGTGCGGGGATGGTCGGGTCGGGGGTGCAGCCCCGACACCGACCGATGGCCCCGCTCTCATTGCAAAGGGAGGAACCAAGATGAGACTTTTAGCAACCACAGCCCTCGTGGCAACCGCGCTGGCGGGATCGGCATTTGCGGACGGGCATGCGACCCTGCCCCTGACGGAATTGCCGGGCATCGCGGATCGCGATTACTGGGTGCCAGGCGAAGTGAACGCCGAAGGCAAACTGGAGGCGCTTCAGGCGGTGGTCGGGGCGGATGCGGTCGCCTTTTCCGGCACGCTTGACGATCCGATCCAGATCGCCCTGATCTACCCCTCAGCCGATACGTCCGACTTCTGGGCGCGCAATTATCTGGCGCTGACCAAGCGTCTGGAACAGTTGGGCATTGCTTACGAGACAACCGAGTTCGCCTCGCGCCAGATCGAACATTCCTTGCAATCGACCTATGCCAATCAGGTTGTGCAGGATGCGGACCTTTATGACTACGTGATCTTCGGGCCGTCCGAATTGGCCATTCAGGCTGACAACATCGACAAGATGGCGGCCAATGACGATTTCAGCACCTATGTCTGGGCCTTTCACACCCCGCTGAAAGACCTCGAAAACCAGCCTGATGCGTGGTTCGACTTTTCATCGGCTGCGGGCGCGCTGACCATGTGCGACTACATGCTTGGCCGTCTGGGCAATGACATCACCATGGCGATGAACCGCGGTATTCCGGGCATCACCGACAACCAACGCTCGGGCGATTTCAAAGCCTGTGTGGAGGAAAAGGGCAACTGGACGACCGTCTATGAACACTACGGTGAGTACCAGCGCGAAGGCGGGTTCGAGGGGACATCGCTGATCCTGCAAGCCTATCCTGAGGCCACGATCATCCACAACGCCAACACCGCAATGGCGATGGGATCGGTCGAGGCACAGGTGGCCGTCGGCAAGGAAAAAGAGGTGTTTTCGACCGGGTGGGGCGGCACCGGCCTTGAGCTGGACGCGATCCGGCGCGGGGAGCTTGATGCCACACCGATGCGTATGGGCGACGACGTCGGCGCGGCCACCGCCGAAGCGATCAGGGCCGATCTTGAGGGGCGCGCGGACGAGTTGCCACTGGTCTTCCTTGGGCGCATCACCGTGGCCCATGACGAGATGAGCGCCGAGGAAATCGACGCCCTGGAACAGGAAGCGTTCCGCTTCTCCGGGGTGGGCGCACTCAGCCGCTAAGGCCCGGTTCGACCCACATGACAAAGAAAGGCCCGCCATCACCGGCGGGCCTTTTGCGCTGCATCAGTGATGCGGGTCGTAATGCGGCTTTTTCGGCTTGGGATAGATTGGCAGATGCGGGATCATCACATGGTCGGGCTGGTGGATCACGTACATGAACGCTTTGGCAATATCGTCGGGGCGCAAGGCATCCGGCTTGAGACCGTCAAGCGCGGGCCACATATGCCGCGTCCTCATCATCGCCGGTCACGACATGCGCAACCATCGTCGTGAGTTCGTGCAGATCCACAGGCTTGCGCAACACAAGCCGTGCATTTTGGGAAATACCGAACAACTCCCCTTTTGGAAACAGCCCGCTGCCGGTCATAAAAATAACCTCGGCATCGGGCGCGGCGTAACCTGCGTAATTGGCAACGTCCGTCGACATCGCGCCGTCGATCATGAGATCCAAAAGCAGGATGTCAGGTGTGCAGCGGCGCAGCTGCGACATCGCGTCTTCGTTGTTGGAGGCTGTGTGAACGTCGTAGCCCGCATCCTCAAGCGCTTCCTTGAAGGCAAACTGGAGGCCAGGATCGTCTTCAAGCAACAAAACAACAGTCATTATATCCCCGCACACAAATATGCTGACTGTCTATGTCAAGGGACTGAAAAAAGTCTTAAAGGGGCGGTCCAATGTGTAAACTTTGCATCATAAAGTGGTGTCGGGTGATGTCGGCTCTTCTTCTGCGTGCGGAACGGACACGCTGAAAACCGCGCCATTTTTTCCATCTGAATGCGCTGTCATGGTCCAGCCATGGCGGCGACAGACTTCCATGCAGGTGGCAAGGCCGATGCCACTGCCGTCCACAGTAGGGTCAAGACGGCGAAACGGCAGAAAGATTGACCGCGCCTCGCCTGGATCAAAGCCGCGCCCATTGTCGCGGATCGACAGAATGTCGCGCTCACCCGTGCCGGCCAGACGGATCGACAACACCGGCGCACGGTCCGGGTGGCGGTATTTCAACGCATTTGTGAGCACATTCATCACAAGCATGCGCAGCAGGTCGGGCGAAGCATCAATGCTGATATCCTCGCCATCAATCGTGACCTCGCCATCGACGGCACCGATATAGGGTTCCAGATCAGCCACCAGATCTTGCAGAAATGGCCACAATGCAACCCGTTCCGTCTCAAGATTTGCCGAGGCGCTGCGGGCATGTTCCAGAAAATCGGAGGTCATCTCGTCCATCTGCGCCACGGCTTTCACCATGAAGTCGACATATTGCATGACCTTTTCAGGCAACTCATCGCTGAACTTGGTGGTCATCATGTGCAACAGGCCCGACATCGTATTCAGTGGGGTGCGCAGATCATGGGAGGCGGTGTTGGCAAACGCCTCCATCGCGATCATCTTTTGGTGCATGTCGTAATATTCGGTCTGCACCCGAGCCAGCTCGTCGCGCGCGGCGATACGTTTGAGGTTCATCGTGCTCAACGCCTCGGCGGTGGCCTCAAGCTGGTTTTGAGTGAGCAGATAAAGGGGCGAGCGCCCGTCCGATCCCCGCAGCAGCGAGACATAGAATGCGGTGCCTGTGCTGGGCTGCCGCTTACCGATGGCGCGCATGAAAAACGTGGCTTTGCCCTGAATGACGCCAGCACGCAACGTCGCCATGATCGTGTCAGGTTCCCCACGGGCCATCCTGGCAAAAGCCATGCCGCGCATCTGATCCGTATCGCTGATGTCCGGAGGGCAGAACGACCGCTCCGCCCGGCGATTGCAGACCAGAACGCGACCCTCCGCATCCAGGATCACGGATGCAAAGGGGGAGCAGACGAAAGCGGCACCCAGCACATTGGCATCCACAGGCGTATGGTCGGGCAGCAGCGCAAGGGCCTGCGCCACATCGCGGTTGAGGCCGGCAACGATCGCTGTGGGGAGGGCCCTGTCAGTCAGAGTCATATTGAGGACATTGGTGCGTAATAAGACATAGCGTCGTATAGCGCGCTTACGGTAAACCAGTGGTTAAAGGTACGTCAGTGAACGGCTTGGGCAACCTGTGCGGGCTTTGCGCTCTGATCGATACGGCGCAGGCTGCCAAAGACATGGGTCACTTTGCCTTCACCCTTGATCCGGGCACGCCCGACGCATTCGCAGTTGATCGCGGTCCCGTCCTTGTGCATCACATGAAAGCTGGTCGAAAACGCTTCCCCCTGCTCAAGCGCGGCTTGAAACCGCTTTGCGACCTGCTCGCGGATATCGGGGCGCACCACGCTCAGCAGGCTTTCGACAGAGGGGGTATGGGTGATGTCATCAAAGCCCAACAGATCAAACAAGGTCTTGTTCCAGCGCGGGGCGTTGTTTTCAACATCAAACCAGAAAAATCCGATCCCAAGATCCTCCTGCATGGCCTCGACACCAGCAAGGCGAACGTCACGATCAATTTCGTCCGCAGTGTTCCACATCACACCGATCATCTGCACAGGCTCACCGTCGGCGTTGCGGATGAGGGTCGTCTTGCCACTGACGGGCACGAGATGGCCAGCGGGACCGAACACGCGGTGCTCATATTGGATGCTGCCGCCATTTTCGCTGAGGCTGTCCAGCTTGTGTTCGGCTTGGGTGCGATCTTCGGGGTGGATCAGCTTGAGGGCATCCGCCCAGCTTGGCATTTGCCCGGAATCGGGACGGCCATGGATGGCAAACATCTCGGGTGACCAGAAAAGCTCTTTTGTTTCAAGATTATAGGACCAGTGCGCTACATGGCTGATATCGCTCATCATCTGGACAACACGCGACAGGGGTTCGCTGTCATATTGGGTGATGGTGATCGACAAACCGATCAATTTGCGGTGCAGATCATGCACAGGTGACATGATCATGGTAAAATATTTGCCGCGCGACAGGATCGGGGTGCGACGGGTTTCCTGGACACGCAGCACAGTGTTGGCCATCGGCGCAAGGGCGGGGAAGCCGTCGGGCAGGCTGCACTGGCTGAGGTGAACGCCGGTGGGGGGCACCTCACTCAGGCCAAACAGGTTCATGGCCTCGTGCGACAGGCGACGCACCATCAGGGCCTGATCGGCCAGGGCAACAGAATAGGGGGCCGAGGTCATTGTCGCCTCAAGTTCAGAGGCAAGGGCCTGACGTTCGGCCGAACTGATCTGCAATTCCTCATTGACGGTCATCAGCTCTTCATTGCTGGACTGGAGTTCCTCATTGGAGGTCTCAAGCTCTTCGTTGGTGGCCTGAAACTCTTCGTTGGTGGATTGCAATTCCTCGTTGGCGGCCTGCATTTCCTCATTGGCGGTCTGCAACTCTTCGATGGTTTGCTGCAGGGCCTCCTGGGTGGCGCGGATTTCCATTTCCATCCGCTCGATATAGGCGCGTTGTTCCTTGTCCGAGATATCACCCGGTGGCGCATCGTTTTCCTTTTCGAACTTGGTGTTGATGGCGATGAGGCACTGCATCTCGCCGCCCTTGTGGGCAGAAAAGGGAAACACCTGAAGCTGTGCACGGTTGCCCACCGACAGGGACACGGTGTGCCAACGCCCATCGCGGCGGGTTTTGCTGCGCAAGGCGACAGCAATCAGGCTGCCGATTTCACCGCGCAAGGGGTCAATGAGCATCTTGATGTTCAAGGCCGAGGACGCGCCCGCACGAATTTCCATGAACGGGCTGAGATCACCAAGGACCTCGATGATGTTGCCGTTGCGGGTGCAAATCATGCCGTTGGGTGCCACCACGCGGGCCAGCGGCATTTCCGGGGCTTCATTCGTTTCGGCAGCACTCGGTTTGGCGCTGGCGGCGCTGCCAGCAACGGTATGGCGTTGATAGCTGCGCGCACCGGTCTGGTTGGCCAATTCGCCAGACACGCCGCGGCGCTTGGCAAAGATCTTGTCCGCGCCCTGACGCCCCTCAAAAAACACGCCCATTTCACCCACGGTTTCGGACGTTCCCACGAACAGCAACGCCCCCGCAGCCATGGCATAGTGCAACCGGCTGAGAACGCGTTCCTGCAAGGCGAGGTTGAAGTAGATCAGCAGATTGCGGATGCTGACCAGATCCACGTTGATGAAGGGCGGATCCTGAAAGACGTTGTGGTGCGAAAACAAGGTCGCGGCGCGCAATTCCGGGCGGACCTTGATCTCGGTGTCGGTGACGGTGAAATACTGGTTGAGCAGGCTCGGGGGAATGTCCTGCGCGGCGGCCACGGGATAGATGCCCCGCCGGGCGACTTCGATGGCATTCTGGTCAATATCAGTGGCGAATACCTGCACGTTGTTCTTGGACAGCTCGCCAATGCCGCCAAGGATCTCGGCGATGGTGATGGCAATCGAAAACGCTTCTTCGCCGGTCGCACAGCCCACAACCCACACCCGGATGGGGCCGGAACTGCGCTTTTGCATGCTGCGTTTCAACTCGCGCTCAAGCTTTTCAAACTGATCGGGGTCGCGGAAAAAACGGGTGACAGAGATCAGAAGATAGCGGTGCAGCGCATCCACTTCGCTGACATTGGACCGGCAAAAATCGACATAGTCATCATAGTCGTCGATATCGAGTGCGGTCATGCGCCGCGCGATCCGGCGGTTGAGCGTATTTTCCTTGTAGTCCGCAAAATCCACATGGGTGCGGGCCAGCAGGATGCCGAACAACTCGCCCAACGGGTTGGGGTGATCCTGCAACGTGCGCAGCCCGTCGAAATTGCGGGGCCGGGCGAGGATCTTTTCCAGATGCGTGCCGATTTGTTCGGGGGACAGGGTCAGGTCAATGCAGCCGGTTTCAATCGCCGAAATCGGCATACCGTCATATTTCGCGGTGGAGGGTTCCTGCGCGATGGTGATGCCACCGGCCTCGCGTACGGCCTGCACGCCGTAGCTGCCATCCGATCCCGTGCCCGACAGCACAATGCCCATACATGCTTCGCCACATTCCTCGGCAAGACTTTTGAACAGGCGATCCGCCGAGGGTTTGGGCGAGGCCGCGTGCCCCGAGGGCTGGCGCAGGCGCAGCACCCCGTTTTCGTAAATCACATCCGTGTTGGGCGGCGTGACATAGATCGCGTCCAGTTCCGGCTTGGTTTCAGCCTCCAGCTCGTGAACGGGCAGGCGGGTCTCGCGGGCGATCAGGGTCGACAACACGCTCTTGTGGGTCGGGGACATGTGCTGGGCGATCACATAGATCGCACCGGCGTTCTGAGGCAGGTTCTGAGCCAACAGCGACACCGCCTCTAGCCCACCGGCAGAGGCCGCGATACCGACAACCCGGGGGCGGGCGGGCCGGGGGGCGGCGGCGGATGCGTCATCGGGGCTGGTATCCAACGTATCTGACGTCATGCAGGTCTCGCACTGTTAAGGATGAGGGGCGTGGCGCAGGCGCAAGGCTAGGCGGCGGTGCAGTAGCGATCTATCAGGGTCAGCAGGTGACCGGGCGAGACGGGTTTGCTGGCAAAGCCGTTCATGCCCAATTGTTCCATGCGCGCATCATCGTGATAGTTCACATCGGCCGTCACCGCGATGATCGGCACGTCGCGGGGCGGGGCGTCCTGGCCGCCGCGAATGTGGCGGGCGGCGTCAATGCCGGACATCTCGGGCATGTGCAGATCCATCAGCACCAACCCGAATGCCGTCGGATCACCATAAAGTGCGCTGCACCCTTCGCTTCCGTTCTTCGCAATTTCGACCTCGACCCCCAATGTGGCAATGATTTCCTTCATCATAAAGCGGGTAAATTCATCATCTTCGACCAAAAGTACTTTCTTACGATGTGGCATGATCAGAATCCAACCTCACGTTGCAATGAAGGGTTAGCAAAAATTTGCAGGCGAAACCATCTCTTTCGTCAGAAGCCAGTCTGAGCTGGGCGCCCATCAGCTGTGCCATCTCAAGACTGATCGCCAATCCAAGGCCCGTGCCGCCATGACTGCGGCTCATGCCCTCGTCAATCTGAGAAAACCGGTCAAAGACGCGTGCCGCATCTTTTTGCGAGATGCCGGGGCCGGTGTCGGCAATGGACACTTCAAGGCACGTTCCGATTCCATTGTCGGGCTGTTTGGGGGCGTGGCCCACACCGATGCGGATTTCGCCCGTGGTTGTGAACTTGGCCGCATTGTCGGTGAGGTTGGTGATGATCTGGGTCAACCGGGCGCCGTCCAGCTCGTACTCGGTATCAAGGTGCGGATCGAGATCAAGGGTGACGTTGATCTTCTTTTGGTGGAAGTGCACGGCGGCGGCGGTGGTTTCCTGCCATTGTGCGGCCAGACGGCGAATATTGGTAGGGCGGGTCGAGATGGTGACCGCGTTGGAATCCAGCCGCGACATGTCCAGCACATTGGACAACTGATTGTGCAACTGGCGTGCGGCGCGGCTGGCGACATTGGCATAGTGGCGTTGCCGGTCGGGCACCTCTTTGCCGGTTTCGATCAGGTGCAGGAAACCGAGGATCGAATTGAGCGGCGTGCGCACCTCATGGCTCATCGTCCCGATAAAGGTCGAGCGGACAGACAACGCCTCGCGGGCGTCCTGTTCGCTTTTGACCCGCTCGGCGATCTCGGCCTGGAGGGTGGTCATGGTGTTGCGCACCCGACCTTCATAGGCGGTGACGGCGCGGACGATACGGTCCAGGTCATCGGTCTTGGCGCGGGCGGCGCGATCAAGGTGCAATTCGGTCGATGGGATGGCGACGCTGGAGCTGTCCACATGTTCGGCAATGGTGTGCATGTGGCGACTGATCATGCGGTGCACGATGTAAAGCAGGGCAATGGCGGCGACATAGGCCTTGACCAGATTGGTCAGCAGCGTCACCCAGAATTGCGCCCACACCCGGTCAATGACCGCCTCCAATGACAACTCGGCACGCAAAGTGCCCAAAGGCTGGACCACGCCATTGTTCGAGGTGTGGTTCAGATCGTAAATCCGTTGCAGCGGCGTTTCACTGGCCGTGCCACGTGTCCAGCGATGGCCGGTGACACTGCTGAGCTCCAGATGGGTCACAGCCGCGTTCGACGCGATACCATCCAGAATGATGTCGACCTGATCGAAATCAAAGGTCCAAAGCGCCAGTTCCAGCGTCTCGGACATCGTGCTTTTGATCTGATCCAACACCCCGGTGGTATCGGTTTTCTGGCTTTCATAGCTGGCGACCAACTGGATTCCCGTGGAAAAGATCGACAACAAAGAACCGATCAGCAGCGATGCAAGGACCAGCCGAAATCCCAGTTGATCCCTGAAATAGCGTCTGATCATTCGGGTGTCAGACTGTTCGCATGTACAGCGAGAAGCGCGTCCAGACTGCCGTCGTCGCGCATCTCACCCAACACGCGGTTGAAATCGGCAACGATCTGGGCACTGCCCTCAAGATCCTTGCGGACACCCATATGCAGGGTCTGCGACACCAGCACACCGGGCGCGAACTCGATACGATCCGCAAGGGTGGGGTCATCTTGCGTGATGGCGTGGCGGATCACATCCACACTGTCCAGCGTCAGATCCACCCGGCCATGGGCGACCATCTGCACACCTTGCAGCGCCGTTGTCACCACCACCTTGTTCAGATAATCGGCCCGGTCAAAATCGGCCTCATAGACAAACCCATCCCCCACAGCGATCGAAAAGGGGCGCAACGCATCCACAGAGGTAAAGCTGTGATCGCCCCCCTTGCGCTGCACCAGCCGCACATCGGTGGAAAAGAACGGCTCGCTGTAGCCGAGGAAGGTCTGTAACTCGGCATCCTCAAACAGACTGCCCACAATGTCGAACTCGCCGGTCCGCGCGCCATCGATCACGCGGGCCCAGGGGACAACCTGTGTATCAACATCATATCCTGCACGGCGCAACACAGCCGAAATCACATCCAATGACAGGCCGCCATTTGGCAACGCCTCGCCGGAAAAGGGCGGCCACTCATCCGCGACCACACTGAGGGTCTGCGCCTTCAACGGGGTAAAAATGGCGTGAAACGCGATGAGGACGGCGAACAAAAGTCTGGTCACTGCTGGGTCTTCCCTCTGTGGTTGATAATTCAATGGCCCAAGCACCGTTGCAACACCAGCCTTAATTTCAGCTTAACACGGACCCTCGAAGGGTCGATCACCGCCTTCAAACCGCTCAAGACAGGCTCATTTGCGGCCCCGACCGCCTATGCCCTTGCGCCCGCGCAAACCCATGCATAGAAGGGCGCGAAATTCCGATCAGCCCCCACACGGGGGTCCTTACGCTATGGGAGCACACATGCAGGTCACCGAGACGCTGAACGACGGTCTGAAACGCGGCTACGCCATCACGGTGACAGCTGCCGAACTGGACGCCAAGGTCAACGAAAAGCTGACAGAGGCCCAGCCCGACGTCGAAATGAAGGGTTTTCGCAAAGGCAAAGTGCCGATGGCGCTGCTGAAAAAGCAGTTTGGCCAACGGCTGATGGGCGAAGCGATGCAGGAAAGCATTGATGGTGCCATGTCCGAGCACTTTGAGGCCTCCGGGGATCGCCCCGCGATGCAGCCCGAAGTCAAGATGACGAACGAAGACTGGAAAGAAGGCGACGACGTTCAGGTCGACATGTCCTATGAGGCGCTGCCCGAAATCCCCGAGGTCGATCTGGGCAAGCTCAAGCTCGAACGTCTCGTGGTCAAGGCCGACGATGCGGCTGTGGACGAAACACTGACCTCGCTTGCCGAAAACGCGCAGGACTTCAAAGCGCGCAAGAAAGGCTCCAAGGCCAAGGACGGCGATCAGGTCGTGTTCGACTTCGTCGGCAAGGTCGATGGCGAAGTGTTCGAAGGTGGCTCTGCCGAAGGGCACGCACTGGTGTTGGGTTCGGGTCAGTTTATCCCCGGTTTCGAAGAACAGCTTGTCGGCGTGAAAGCGGATGAGGACAAGGCGGTCACCGTCTCGTTCCCCGAGGACTATCAGGCCGAACATCTGGCCGGCAAAGAGGCCGTGTTCGACTGTTCGATCAAGGAAGTCAAAGAGCCGGTGCCCGCCGAGATCAATGACGAACTGGCGACCAAATACGGGGCCGACGATCTGGCGGGCCTCAAGACCCGCATCGCCGAGCAGCTTGAGGGCGAGTACGCGGGTGCTGCCCGTGCGGTAATGAAGCGTGCCTTGCTCGACCAGTTGGACACAGCCGTCAGCTTTGATCTGCCCCCAAGCCTTGTCGAGGCCGAAGCCAAGCAGATCGCGCACCAGCTTTACCACGAGGAAAACCCCGAAGACACCGGGCATGACCACGGTGAGATGGAGCCGACAGCCGAGCATAAGGAACTTGCAGAGCGTCGCGTGCGTCTTGGCCTGTTGCTGGCCGAGCTGGGTCAAAAGGCCGAGGTGGAGGTGACCGACGCCGAAATGAGCCAGGCAATCATGCAGCAAGCGCGTCAGTATCCCGGTCAGGAACGCCAGTTCTTTGAATTCGTGCAGCAGAACCAGCAGATGCAGCAACAGATGCGCGCGCCCCTGTTCGAAGACAAGGTCGTGGACCACATCGTCGAAAACGCGTCCGTCACGGACAAGGAAGTGTCCAAGGACGATCTGCAAAAGGCCGTGGAAGCACTGGAAGTCGACGACTGATCCAAACGATCCGATACAGGACAAAGCCGCGCCTCTTTCAAAAGGGGCGCGGCTTTTTCGTTTCAGGGTAGGGGGTCAGTACGCGCGCAACTGGTTCAGCGTATAGGTCTGGCGCACCGGAAAGTCCGGGTCCTCGCGATAGTTGGGATCGGGTATCAGACAACTCACCCCGCAGACTTGGCGGGCCACGCGGGCACGCGCATCCACATACCACAACCGCCCCCCCGGGGTTGCGATATAGCCATCGGTGTCATCCTCGATATCGGTGCGCATATCGTCAAAGGAGGGCACCTCGGTCAGGAATTCAGGACTGTAGGAACCATGAGTGTGATAGGAAGCCACCACCGTAAATCCGACAAAGCGCGGATCGGGGGGCAAACAGGATGACACGCGACCCCGGCGCGGCTCGGTTGCGACTAGCGCCCCAGCGGGGTCCAGGCCGATCAACCCGCAATATTCGCGGTCTTCAGCGATGGAGCGGGGCTGGATATCGTTGAACAGACGGCTGACAAAGGCAACCTCGGCCTGACTTTGGGGCAAGGCGCGCGGGGCCATCTGCACCGTACCCAGATCGTCTGGCGCACAGGCACCCAAGGCCAGCATCACTATCGGGAAAATCGCAAATCTCATCCGGGCAGAGTGACGCGGGGCCGCGCAATGGTCAAACAACATCGTGGTTTCTTTTGACCAAAAATACCGCGGGGGGGGGCGTGCAGCGGCGATGGGGGCTGGCCCCCTCTGCGCCGCATGAAAAAACCGCGCCCCCTCGATAAAAGGGGACGCGGTCTATTCTATCACACCACGGGCGTGGTTCAGGTTGCGGGCGTCTCGTCGTCACCTTCGGCAGGGGCCTCATCGGTGGCGATGCCTGCGGACTCGGCCAGTTCTTCGTCATCGGACGCGGCGGCACCGATATCGTCGAACAGTTCCTGAATTTCGAACTCGGCAGCGGCTTCCTCTTCGGCGGCCAGTTCCTGAATTGATTTGCCCGACGCTTGCAGCTCGGCCTCTTCGGTCGAACGCGCGACGTTCAGCTGAATGACGGCCTCGACTTCGGGATGCAGAACGACATGGACGTCGTGCAGGCCCAGCTCCTTGATCGGAACGGGGATGACAACCTGCTTGCGGTCCACCGAGAACCCTTCGGCAGTGGCAACTTCGGCGGCATCACGGGTGGTGACGGAGCCATAGAGGTTGCCGCCATCGGAGGCCTGGCGAATCACGATGAACTGCTGACCGTTCAGCTTGTCACCAAGGGCCTCGGCCTCTTTGCGGGTTTCCATGTTGCGCGCTTCGAGCTGCACTTTCTGCGTTTCAAAATCGGCAATGTTGGCCTTGGAGGCGGTCAGTGCTTTCTTCTGGGGCAGCAGATAGTTGCGGGCATAGCCGGACTTGACGTCCACGACGTCGCCCATCTGGCCCAGCTTGGCCACACGTTCGAGAAGGATAACTTGCATGATCAGGTCTCCTTATTTCACGGCGTAAGGCAGCAGGGCGAGGAAGCGGGCGCGCTTGATGGCACGGGCCAGTTCGCGTTGCTTCTTGGCCGAAACGGCGGTGATGCGGCTTGGCACGATCTTGCCACGCTCAGAGATGTAGCGTTGCAGCAGGCGCGTGTCTTTGTAATCGATCGCAGGTGCGTTGTCGCCCGAGAAGGGGCAGACCTTGCGACGGCGGAAAAATGGTTTTGCAGCCATGGTTTAGCTCCCTTTCGCTCAGCGACGCTCGCGGCGTTCGCCGCGGCCTTCGCGCTCATCGCGCTTTTGCATCTGGACCGAGGGGCCCGTGGCGTGTTCGTCGACCTTGATCGTCAGAACGCGCATGACGTCATCATGCAGGCGCATCAGTCGCTCCATTTCCTGCACGGCCGCCGCAGGGGCATCGGTGCGCAGAAAGGCGTAGTGGCCCTTGCGGTTCTTGTTGATCTTGTAGGCCATGGTCTTGACGCCCCAGTACTCGTTTTCCACGAGGGTGCCACCATTGTCCGACAGGACGCCGCCAAAATGTTCGATAAGCCCTTCGGCCTGTGTGTTGGACAGGTCCTGACGGGCAATCATCACATGCTCATAAAGAGGCATGGTCGTGCTCCACTTCTATCAAGGCGCATTTCATAGACCGGTCCGTAAATCCCTGCTGGACGGTCACGAGAGACTGCGCGGCAAAAACGGGTTTGCAGGGATGGGGTCGTATAGGCAGGGCGCGCGTGCATGACAAGGGCAAATGACCGATGGGTGGGCAGTGTAGTGCCGAGCAAATTTGCCGGGCACCGGGTTTCCATACGGGGGCCGCATTTTGGCCTGATTTGGGCGGCTTTAATCATTTCAACAGTTTGATCTCAGGATGTACGCCATGACCGCCTTTACCGACACACTCCCCGACATCGCCCCCGCAGACCCCGCCCGCACAGTGGACGGGCAGCGCATGTTGATCCGCGGCGCACAGCGCCTTGTGGGCGTGGCCTTGGTTCTGGCCGCATTCGGGTTGTGGATCGAACCGGGCGCGATCTGGGACGCAGACCTTGCCTTGTTCAAGTTTGCGCTGTCCCTGGCCATCGGATTTGCCGGGCTGATCTGTTTGCAATCGGCCCGTGCGGTTGTCGGTGTCGAGGTCGAAATCGACACGGTGCGCCGCGAAGTGCGCCTTGTGCGCGGCAGCGGGCGGGCCCGCACATTGGTGTCGCGCACCCGGATCCGCGATCTGGGCCCGGCTGAATGGTGCGGCGCGATGGTGCGCCTGTGGGCGCATGACGGAGCCTTGGTGGCCGAAGTCGCGCTGAGCGACCCCGCCTTGCGCAAAGGTCTGATTGACGCGCTGCGCGACGAAGGCAAACTGTAATCCCGTTTCGGGGTCAGTGGAACGTATCAGGCCCGCTGCGGTTCACCTGATACTGAGCAATACTGCGCCCATGTTCAGCGACGCGCACGTTGTGTTGATCGCTGCGCAGTTGTAATTGCGGGCTGCACTGCCATGTCATGCCCCACGTCAACCAACGTGGAGCATGTACACATGAGAACCCTTCTTCTTGCCGCAGCCTTGTCGACCACCGCCTCGTTCGCAGCCGCGGCAGAGCGCTATACGCTGGATTCCAGCCACAGCCAGATCCTGTTTTCCTACAACCACCTCGGGTTCTCCACGACTTGGGGGATGTTTTCGGGATTTGAAGGCGAGATCATGTTTGATCAGGAAAACCCTGACAGCTCGACCGTCACCGTGTCGATGCCCACAAAATCCATGTTCACCGGTTGGGAGCAGCGCGATGGGCATTTCATGTCCGGTGATTTCTTTGCAGCCGAAGACGGTGATCTGATCACCTTCACGTCGACTGGCATTGAAGTAACCGGCGACGGCACCGCCAACATCACCGGCGATCTGACCATGAATGATGTCACCAAATCCGTTGTGCTGGATGCCACATTGAACCAGGCAGGCACGAACCCGCTGTCCAACAAGGAATGGGCTGGCTTTAACGCCACAACAACCCTGTTGCGCTCGGATTTTGGCCTGGGTGCCTTTGCCCCGGCGGTGAGCGATGAAGTGCAGGTGCAGATTTCGATCGAGGCTGAAAAGGCGGAATAAGCCCCGGATCACCCGATGACGACAGGCCGCGCAGTCCCTTGCGCGGCCTTTTCTTTGGGCTGGTGTTGAACGGACGCGCAGCCGCGCGACACGATTTTATTCAGAACCGCCTTTTCAGACGGCTCTGATATTTGACCACAGACGGCGATCATTCCTCAACAGAGCAAGGTCGGCCCCTTGCGCTATGGTGCGCGGGTGGCTGTCAGCTCGACGTTCACCCCGACGTCGAACTTGAGCGAGCTTTCATCCGCCGTGTTGTTCCCGATCCCGAAGCTGCGCCTGTCCAGCGTCAGCCTGCCTTGTATCGTTGCGGTGTTATCAGCCACATCCAGCGTGAAGGGCAGGGTGACCGGCACGGATTGCCCTTTGAGTGTAAGCGTGCCCTGGGCTTCATACCCGCCCGCCGTGTTGACGATATCGGCCACGAACTGCGCCGTTGGGAAGTCGGCGGCGTTGAAATAGTCGGCACCCATCGCCTGTCCGGTAACCGACCCGAGCGTCAGCGACCCGATGGACACGGTCACATCTGCGGTGCCTGCAACCCCGGTGTCCACGGTTTCGTCAAAGCTGATGGCTGCCGTCCAGTCCGCGAACTGGCCTGCGACCTCGCTGCCCAGTTGTGTCACCGTGATGGCCAATGTGCCCGACTCGACCGCCCAGTCCGATTGCACATCCTCGAGTGCAGCCGCATCGGTTGTTTCGCCGTGAGGTGCGTAGACCCCAAGCGCGCTGCCAGCCGTCAGTGCCACGATCCAAAGGGCCAGCGCTGCGATGATGGCGCGGGCGTGCCCGTGATGGGCAGAGACGGGCGGCACCTCGGTCTTGCCGAACCACATCCGCCGCAGCGTCGCGTCCTTGTCCACCAAGTGATGTTTGAGCGCCCCTGCAATATGCAGCAGCAGTGCCAGCCCCAGCACCTTGGTCAGCACCCAATGCGCGCCCGCAAAGGTCGCCGCCACGGCTTCGGATTTGGGCACCAGCGGCAGGGTCTGCCCAAAGGGCCACCAGATCGGTGCAAAGCCGGAGGCGGCAGCGTGGTGGACCCACCCGGACAGCGGCACCAGCACGAGCGAGCCGTAAAGCAGCCAGTGCACGGTTTCGGCGGCAAAGGATTCGACGGGGCGGTCGGGGTGCAACAGACCCGGCTTTGGTTGGCTGATTGCCCAGAGGATGCGTATCAGCGCCACGAAAAAGACAGTGACCCCAAGCGTCTTGTGCAACGAGAACAGCCAGGCGGTGCGTGCCACCAGCGCATCCGACGGTGCGCTCGCGGTGCGCAACTCGTCCGCCAGTTCGTTGGCGTAAAGCCCGAGCGGCATCAGCGTCAGGATCAGCAGGGCTGTCAGCCAGTGCAAGGTCTTGGCCACGCTGCCAAAGTGCGATGGGGTGTTGGTGAGGGGCATGGGTCTACTCCGGCACTGTTGGACTGATGGGGTAACACGCGGCCCCTTGATTTTATGCGATAATGTTATGCGATGCGGGGCCAACACAACCGCCAATTCCTGCACATGTGCCGTGCAGGCCTGTCCTTGCCGCCGGTGTCGGGGTCTTGTCGGGGCGCATCTGCGCGACTACACCCGAAAGGACAGCAAGAAACGAACAGGGCAGCAAGATGAGTGTAGCATTCGTATTTCCGGGGCAGGGCGCGCAGACCATCGGGATGGGGCGCGATCTGGCGCAGGCCTATCCGGCGGCGCAGGCCGTGTTTGACGAGGTGGACGACGCCCTTGGCGAAAGCCTGAGCGCGTTGATCTGGGAGGGTGATGCCGACACGCTGACGCTGACCCGGAATGCGCAGCCTGCATTGATGGCGACCTCGATGGCAGCGATGCGCGCGCTTGAGGCTGAGGGCGTCGGCATTGAGCGGGCCGCGTTCGTGGCCGGGCATTCCTTGGGCGAATATTCAGCACTCTGTGCAGCAGGTGCGCTCAGCATTGCCGACACGGCGCGTCTGTTGCGCACCCGTGGCCGCGCCATGCAAGAGGCGGTGCCTGTGGGCGTGGGCGCGATGGCGGCCCTTTTGGGGTTGGACTTTGATGCGGTGGCGCAGGTTGCGGCAGAGGCCGCCGGGGGCGAGGTCTGTCAGGCCGCCAATGACAATGACCCCGGCCAGGTGGTTGTGTCGGGTCACAAGGCGGCGGTGGAGCGTGCCATTGAGTTGGCCAAGGCCAAGGGGGCCAAGCGGGCGGTGTTGCTGCCTGTCTCCGCCCCGTTCCATTGTGCGCTGATGGAGCCTGCGGCTGCGGTGATGGCGGAGGCCCTCAGCACGGTAACCTTCAACGCACCCGCCGTGCCTGTGGTCACGAATGTGCAGGCCGAAGCGGTGAGCGACCCGGATCAGTTGCGCGAAATGCTGGTGCGACAGGTGACAGGATCAGTGCGCTGGCGCGAAAGCGTGGCGTGGATGGGGGGGCAAGGTGTAACCGAAATGTGGGAGATCGGCGCGGGCAAAGCCCTGTCCGGCATGATCCGCCGCATCGATCGCAGCATCGCAAGCCGTGCGGTGGGCACCCCGGACGAGGTCAAGGCTGTGCTTGATGGCTGAACTGGTCTCGCTGGATGCGGTCACGCTTGGCGGGGTGGTTGAAACGGTGCCCTTTGCGGATCGGCTGCGGCTGATCCCCGACCTGTTTGGTCGGCTGGATGCAGCCATCGGGCAGGCGGGATTCTTCTATGTGGGGCCGCAAACGGCGCTTTACCGGATTGAAGGGGATCTGATGGAGGTGCGCGTCGGTGTGCCGCTTGATGCGCCGTTGCCGGGATTCGAGATGTTCGAGGCCCCGACAGCGGAGGCCCTGATGCAGCGTCACCGGGGTGGCTTTGACGGGCTTGCGCAAGTCTATCAGGACCTGAACGCCGAGATTGCCAATCTGGGCCGCACGCGGGGCACGTGGGCGCGCGAGATATATCGACAGGTGGCGCGCATAGCGGCCCTGAACGTGGTGGATGTCTATATTGATATGACAAATGAGACTTAAGGTAAGGGACGGATATGTTTGATCTCACAGGAAAAACAGCGCTGGTGACGGGTGCTTCGGGTGGCATTGGGGCCGATATCGCGCGCACCTTGCATGGTGCAGGGGCGACCGTTGGCCTCAGCGGGACGCGAGTGGATCCGTTGCAGGCATTGGCGGATGATCTGGGGGAGCGTGCGCATGTGCTGCCCTGCAACCTCAGCGATTTCGAGGCTGTCGATGGGCTGATCAAAGAGGCGACGGCGGCCATGGGTTCGGTCGATATTCTGGTCAACAATGCGGGCATCACCCGCGACAACCTGTTCATGCGGATGTCGGATGAGGAATGGCAGTCGGTGCTGAATGTGAACCTCACCTCGACCTTCAAACTGTGCAAGAACGTGATGCGGGGCATGATGAAGGCACGGTGGGGGCGGATCATCAACATCTCTTCCGTTGTGGGGGCCACCGGCAATCCCGGTCAGGCGAATTATGCAGCCTCCAAAGCGGGGATGGTGGGCATGTCAAAAAGCCTGGCCTACGAGGTGGCAAGCCGTGGGATCACGGTGAATGCAGTGGCGCCGGGTTTCATCGCAACCGCCATGACAGACAAGCTGACGGACGAGCAAAAGACTGGAATCATGGGGCAAATTCCCGCCGGTCGGATGGGTGAAGCGCATGAAATTGCATCCGCCGTGTTGTATCTGTCCAGCCCCGAGGCGGCTTATGTGACGGGCACCACCTTGCACGTGAATGGCGGCATGGCCATGTTATAGGCGCGCGCGCCACAACCCTTGCCATCTTTTTGGGATATGCTAAAGGGGGCGCAGATTTCAGCGTTTGGACCTTACGGGGTGCAGACGCATCACCGCCCCAAGGGGCAAAGACCAGAGCCCCGCCACGTCTGGGGACACCACTTGGGGGCGCACACTATTGCCCCGGTAGAATGAGGACAGTCATATGAGCGACATCGCGGACCGCGTGAAGAAGATCGTTGTGGAACACCTTGGTGTTGAAGAGGACAAAGTGACCGAGAATGCCTCGTTCATCGACGATCTGGGCGCTGACAGCCTTGATACAGTCGAGTTGGTCATGGCTTTCGAGGAAGAGTTCGGCATCGAAATCCCCGATGACGCCGCCGAGACCATTCAGACATTCGGCGACGCTGTGGGCTTTATTTCCAAAGCATCGTAATTTTTTCAGGCCTGTGCCTGATCAGACGGCGCTCTTCCTTGCGGAAGGGCGCCGTTTTTTGTTGCGTCGCGCGCGGGTGCTTGCCTTTCGCGCCCTTGGATGTGCAAGTTCGTAAAAAAATCAGGTGATCGGGCAGGACACCACCATGAGCAGACATGTGCCGACAATCAACACGGCGCGCACCACCTTGCGTGCGATGCGCCCCGGTGAATTTGACCGCTTTGCCGAGATCTGGGCGATGCCCGAGGTCGCGCGCCATATTGGCGGCACGCCGCGCAGCCGCGATGCCTCCTGGAAGGCGTTCATCGCCATCGCCGGGCACTGGCAGGTCACCGGGTTCGGGCAATGGGGGATCGAACAGCACCGGTCGAAATCCCTTGTCGGGCAAGCGGGCTTTTTCTATGGCGCGCGCGGCATGGGCGAGGATTTCGATGCCGTCCCCGAAGCGGGCTGGGTGCTGGCCCCCGAAGCCCAGGGCATTGGCCTCGGCCTTGAGGCGGTGCAGGCTGCCCATGACTGGTTCGACCGCGTGGTGACCGGCCCGCTGGTGTGCATGATCGACCCTGCCCACGATGCGTCGCTGCGGATTGCGGACCGGTTGGGATATGTCACGATGCGGGATGCCGCGCACGGCGACGGTGCCGTACGGTTGATGCTGAGAAAGTCGCCGCCACAGGGGTAGGGGCGTCGCTGCCTTGATGGGGAGCCGTGCGGTTGGCGGCCTTTGCTGCTGTGGACAAACGCACAGGTGAGTGGAAGCCGATCTCGGATGATATCGGCCACACCTCCGCTCCAATTGAGAACGTCATGGAACTGCTCTGCTTCTTGGCATCTCTTGGTTTCTTGATGTGTTCCATTGGCAATGATCGCCTGCCCGCCCATGCTTTGATATTGGGTGATGTTTGCCTGAGGTTCCACCATACCCGGTTTCAGAAAGATGCAGGGTTTTCACGCGGATTTGACGCGTTTCCCATCCGTGGCGATGTCCGTTTTGTGTTGAGCGGTGCCATTGAAGAGGCGACAGAATGCGTCAGCTCAAAAGGAATCCAAATCGAATTCGATCTGGCAAAGTCCCGTTTGCGCAGCGTGTGACACGCATACAGGTCCATGATGAAGAAGAACCTGACACATCGCGCTACTCCTGCAAGACAATTGGTTCGGTTCGTCCCATCCGGCACAAGTCGCAGTTGCGCACTGCTTCGGTAATGCCCGTCAAGGCAAGCTCGCGGAAGCTTGGCAGGCTGAAAGCATCCGCGCCGCTGTAGTCGACCTCATAACCGATGTCCTCGAACGAGGCGACGGACAAGCGGCTCAAGGGGCGGTCAGCCCCTGACAGAAAGCCCGTCAACAACTCATTACCGAAGATCAGTTCGCGCCAATGGCCTTCCCGCGTGCCCGCGCCGCCTGTGTTGGCCAAAGGAACGGCCCGGCCTCCATCCGGGTCGAGTGCGGCGAATTCCCTCGATGCGGCGGACCCAATGAAACGCGGGTCCATCGTACCTGTGCCGGTGATCAGGTTCTTGCGGGTCCAAAGCGTGCCGAACCCAAGCACATGTGCCATTTCATGGAGGATCACGTCCGCGAAACTGCCCCGGCTTTCGAGGCTGACCACATCCGCACTGTCGAACTCCATGATCCCGATCAGGGGAAGTTCTGGTCCGGGCCGCAAGACCGTCGGTCCCGCCTGCCCGAGAACGCCGTCCGCGCCATCAATCTCGGTGATTGAGACATCGATCCGCACGCCTGTAAGGACCGATCCCTCAAAGCGGATGGGATCGAAACCCGTGTTTATCAACCCGTCCCATCGCGTGGCTGCGCGTTCAAATACCTCGCGACGGGAGGTGGAGACCTCGTCTGAAAATGCGAGAGTGATCATATGCAGGCTGCCTTAAAAGGGTCAGGGTCGCTTGATCTAAGCAAAAGGGGGGGTGCCAATGAAACCCGAAACGGTTGGGTCAGCGAAGGACAGCCCATGAAAGGCCGGGACTTTGGCCGAAACTTGCTGGGGGCAAGCCTGCAAGACAGACTGTGAGCTGCGCCCGGCCATCAAGGATTGCTCCCGGTTGTCAAGCACAGGGTCCTGTGAGGGCATCTTCGGGCTTGGGCCGCGGTTGATTGCACAGCTACAGATATGCGGGATGGTTTCAGCGGTCAGGGCTTTGACCGGACTTGCGGCGGCGCAGCGCGGCACTCCACCCCGTGGTGGTTTGCTTGGCGGGACTTTGCTGTCGTTGGTTTCTGGCGCTTCGCTGACGCGGCATCGCTTTGCGCTCGCGGCATGTCTTCCGCAAATGCTGTAACTCACGTTGCCGATGCGGCCATTCCAATTAACTTTTTCAATTGAAATATTACGCGCACATTCACGGCACGGCACGGCGCTGGAATGGTCGACGCGCCGACAATTCAACCTCTTGCAGGCACCACTATTCGTCAAAATCGGGAATGTCCTTCGCAAGCGACTTAGGGTTGCTGTTGAAATCGTACGGGCTAGCATAGCCTGCAACGGAAACATAAAGACGGTTTTTAACGTCGTAGAGGCGTTGCAACGCTTCGTCGCGAGCGTTGTCTGTCTTGGTAAGCCCGGTCCAAACGACATAGGCATCTTGGAGCAGTGCGAGCATTATGCGCACTGGTGTCAGACAAGTCAGCAACCACCATTTACTGAAAATGGAAAGAGGCAGAAAGATAATGAACCAAAGCGCGATGAAACGCATCAAGCCAATTGTACCAAGGTCAATTCCCAACAGCAGTGGCACAACAGGTGCAAAGGCGCTTGCGCCAAAAGCGGCGAAGGCGGCGAGCCGAAGCCGAACCCAAATCACTTTTCGTCCCCTAGGACGTTGGTTTCCTCTGGTAGAACTATTTTTATCTGTTGGTAGGGTAAGGCGCCCCAGTTGTGGTACATCAAGGATGTCACCACTCCAAATGGACAGAACAATCTTCACAGCCAAAAAACAGACAGGCCAGAGGGCGATTGGCAAGACGGCTCCTGTCACAAAAGGTACAAGGCCCAAAAAAAATGTCGCGCCCCAAAGTGTAACAGAATAGTATCTGGGGTCTTCGAGCCAATCGAACATGTTAAACCTCGTGTGAGTTTACGCCAATTGGTGAATTGTATATCGGCGAAATTTGACGAAATTGGGACAATCACTGATAAAAGACAAAGAAGCGGCTGGTTTTATTTTCGCCATAGCTCTCGGTGAATTGAACTGTAAAGGCATGCCAGATGTCATATGAATGACTGGTTTTTCAACACCTGACAGAACGCCAAGTGAGGACGGTGTAGAGATTTGTCCACTGCTTGCGTACGCAGCGAGAAAATCGAATTCCCAGAGTGGGCTCAAACGCAACCATCGCTGCTATGCGGTTATCTCGGCCACACTCCTCCTCACCCTTCTATGCCCAACCCCGCCTATCCTACCGCGGGGCTTGAACAGCGGGTGGCGGGCGCGGTATGACCCGCCAACGAGAATGTGAAGGGGCAGGAATGATGCGTAGAGTCGTTGTGACGGGATTGGGTCTTGTGACGCCGTTGGCTGATGGGGTCGAAGAGAGCTGGTCGCGCATCCTTGATGGTCAGTCGGGGGCTGGTCCGATCACGGGCTTTGACACCGAAGGCCTTGCCACCACCTATGCCTGCGAAGTGCCTTTGGGTGACGGCTCGGATGGGACCTTCAATGCCGACACCTACATGGCCCCCAAGGAACAGCGCAAGGTCGATACCTTTATCATGTTCGGCCTGGCCGCAGCACAGCAGGCGGTTGAGGATTCCGGTTGGATGCCTGAAGGCAAGGAAGATCGCGAGCGCACGGGCGTTCTGATCGGCTCGGGCATCGGGGGATTGAACTCCATCGCCAACACGGCCGTGATGATGGAAGAGAAGGGCCCGCGTCGCGTCAGCCCGTTCTTTGTGCCGGGTGCGCTGATCAACCTGATCTCGGGTCAGGTCAGCATCAAATATCAGTTCAAGGGTCCGAACCATTCGGTTGTGACGGCCTGCTCGACCGGGGCCCACGCGATTGGCGATGCGGCTCGTCTGATTATGCTGGGCGATGCAGATGTGATGGTGGCCGGCGGCGCGGAGGCTGCGATCTGCAAGATCGGCATCGCGGGCTTTAACGCCTGCAAGGCGCTGTCGACCAAACGTGCGGATGATCCCAAGGCCGCGAGCCGCCCTTATGATGCGGACCGGGATGGGTTCGTTATGGGTGAGGGCGCGGGCATCGTCGTGCTGGAAGAATACGAACATGCGGTCGCGCGTGGTGCCAAGATCTATGCCGAGGTGCTAGGGTATGGTCTGTCGGGTGACGCCTATCACATCACGGCACCGTCCGAGGACGGTGAGGGCGGTGAGCGCTCCATGCGTGCGGCGTTGCGCAATGCCGGGCTTGAGCCCAAGGACATCGACTATATCAACGCGCATGGCACTTCGACCATGGCCGACACGATCGAGCTGGGTGCGGTGGAGCGGATGCTGGGTGCACATGCGGGCAGTGTCACCATGTCCTCGACCAAATCCGCGACCGGGCATCTGCTGGGGGCTGCGGGCGCGATTGAGGCGATCTTCTCGATCCTCGCGATCCGCGATCAGGTCTGTCCGCCGACCATCAACCTGGACAATCCCGCCGTGGAGACGCCTGTTGATCTGGCCCCCAATGCCAAACGGGAGCGGAAGGTTGATGTGGCCTTGTCCAACAGTTTCGGCTTTGGCGGCACCAATGCCAGTGTGATCTTTGGGAAGGTCGGCTGATGTGGCGCGGTGTTGCCTCTAATGCTCTGACGTTTCTGATTGTTGGCCTGTTTCTGGCGGGGGGCGTCATTTTGTGGGGCCGTGGACAGTATGAGGGGCCGGGGCCGCTGGCGGACGCGATCTGTTTGCAGGTCGAGCGCGGCACGAGCTTTCGCCGGGTGAGCCGCAACCTTGAGAGCCAAGGCGCTGTGAGCAGCGCGTCGATCTTTCGGGTGGGCGCGGATTATCAGGGCAAGACCGATCAGTTGAAGGCGGGCAGCTATCTGGTGGAGCCGGGTGCCTCGATGGAGCAGATCGTTGATGTCGTTACCCGTGGGGGCGCAAGCACCTGTGGCACCGAAATCGTGTACCGCATCGGTGTGAACCGGCTGAGCGCGCAGGTCCGCGAGTTGGATCCCGCCGACAATCGGTTTGTAGAGCGGGTCGCTTTCCAGCCCGGCGTCGAAGAGACCCCGGAGCTTTACACCGAAAAGCGCGCCGAGCAGGACACCCGCTATCGTGTGGCGTTGGCTGAGGGGGTGACGAGCTGGCAGGTCGTTGACGCCTTGCGCAACATGGAGGTGCTGGAGGGTGACGTCGCAGAGATCCCGCCCGAGGGTGCGTTGGCCCCTGACAGCTATGAGGTGCGCCCCGGTGATGTGCGCGCTGAGTTACTCGCGCAGATGGCGGAGCGTCAGGAGGCGATTGTGTCCGAAGCCTGGACCTCGCGCGATCCTGATCTGCCGCTGGAGACCCCTGAGGATTTGTTGACCCTCGCCTCGATTATCGAGAAGGAAACCGGGGTTGCCGAAGAACGCGAGACGGTGGCCAGCGTCTTTATCAATCGTTTGAACCGGGGGATGCGCCTGCAAACCGATCCGACGGTCATTTATGGTGTGACCAAGGGGCAGGGCGTGTTGGGCCGTGGTTTGCGCCGGTCCGAACTGCGTGAGGCGACGCCTTGGAACACCTATGTCATCGAAGGGTTGCCGCCGACCCCGATTGCAAACCCGGGCCGTGCCAGCCTGATGGCGGCGGGGCAGCCTGCGGATACGACCTATGTGTTCTTTGTCGCGGATGGCACGGGCGGTCATGCGTTTGCCGAGACGCTGGACGAGCACAACCGCAATGTGGCGCGCTGGCGTGAGATCGAGGCGGAGCGTGCAAACCAGAGCGATGATGGGTGAGGCGTGAGGTGGGCAGGATTGCCCACCCTACGGTCAGCGGCGCGCACGCACGTTAGGGTTGTGCAGTGACATCATGGGTTTAGCCTGCGCGTTAACCGTTATTTAACCAGAAAAGTAGGATTTTGTTAAGTATACCGTACGCTTAGCAGGTGGTGCGATCTATCAAGATGCTTGACTCAGCGAACGGTTGCACGTATAACTTGTGACAAGCTAGGAAAAGTGGGTCAGCGACCGTCGGAGCAATCCGGGGTCGCTTTTTCATTTTGCTCGTGCGGGGACACACTCCAACGCATGAGAGGTTATGCACACATGACACTAATCACCCCGGAGCTTGAAGAAGCTCGTATCGAGGAGTTGTTCTCTTCGGTGCAGGATTCGGTACGCGGTTTGCGGCACGAATTCGAAGCCCTCAGAGAAAGGGTCGCACAGGGGGAGGACGTCAAAGTCGCAGAGATCAAGTCCAAGATATCGGACATGAATTCTGTCATGATCAATTGCCAGAAGCTGGAGGTATCGCTTGCTGATATCCGACAAAAGCAAAGCCGGATCGCACAAGGGGGCTATGCCCTTGATCTCGACAAAGCCCGCGCTGACATACGCTGCGCGCTTGCTCGCATCCGCCCCTGTTGCGGTGCGGGAGCAGTTTCTGAATGAGTTGGACGAGGGCGCCCTGGGCGCCCTCCCTTTTCTGTTCGAGTTCTGGGCGATGGAACATCAATTGCCCCCTGAAGGCGATTGGCGCACATGGGTCATCATGGGCGGGCGGGGTGCGGGCAAGACCCGCGCCGGGGCCGAGTGGGTCCGTTCGATGGTCGAGGGTGCGGCCCCGTTTGACCCCGGCAAGGCCCGCCGCGTGGCGTTGGTCGGCGAGACCATCGATCAGGTCCGCGAAGTGATGATTTTTGGCGAAAGCGGTATTCTGGCCTGCTCGCCCCCTGACCGTCGCCCTGTATGGGTTGCGGGTCGCAAGCGTCTTGAGTGGCCCAACGGGGCTGTTGCCACGGTGCACACCGCCTTTGACCCCGAGGGTCTGCGGGGGCCGCAATTTGATGCGGCCTGGGTTGATGAGCTGGCCAAGTGGAAAAAGGCACGCGCGACCTGGGATATGTTGCAGTTTGCATTGCGTTTGGGGCAGGATCCGCGGGTTTGTGTGACCACCACGCCGCGCAATGTGGGTGTGCTGAAGGATTTACTGGAGATGCCGTCGACCGTCACGACCCATGCCGCCACCGAGGCCAATGCGGCCAATCTGGCGGCGTCCTTTCTGGAGGAGGTCCGCGCACGCTATCACGGTACGCGGTTGGGCCGTCAGGAGCTGGATGGCGTGTTGTTGAGCGATGCGGAAGGTGCGCTCTGGACCACCGAGATGCTGGAAGCCTGCCATCGCAAGGAGGTGACTGGTTTTGATCGGATTGTTGTGGGCCTTGACCCGGCGGTGACCAGCGGGTCCTCGGCAGATGAGTGCGGTATTGTTGTGGTGGGCGCCCATATGCAGGGTCCGCCGCAGGACTGGACCGCCCACGTGATCGCCGATGTATCCGTGCAGGGGGCTCGCCCGTCGGAATGGGCCCGCGCGGCGGTGGCGGCGGTGGACCGCTGGCAGGCCGACCGGCTGGTGGCTGAGGTCAATCAGGGCGGGCAGATGGTGGGTGAGGTGGTCCGCCAGATCGATCCGTTGGTCCCGTATCGCGCGGTCCATGCCACGCGCGGCAAGATCGCCCGCGCCGAGCCTGTGGCCGCATTATATGAGCAGGGCCGTGTCACCCATGCCCCGGACCTGTCCGCCCTTGAGGATCAGATGGTGGCGATGACCAGGCGTGGTTTTGTCGGCACAGGCTCGCCGGACCGGGTGGATGCGTTGGTCTGGGCGCTGCATGAGTTGATGATCGAGCCGGCGCGGGAATACCGTCGTCCGGGGGTGCGCGGGTTGTGAGCGACCCTCCGGGGGGAGTTTATTTGGCAAGATGAAGCGAGGGCGGCGTTGGGGACAGCGCGCGCCCTTTTTTGTTGCCTGAAATTGAGTTGAACGGCGGGCGAGTGCCCGGATCGGAACACGTGAAGGAGACCTGAAACATGGTGTTTGATTTCTTTCGGAACCGCGCTGTGGCGGATGTACCAGAGCAGAAGGCAAGTGCCACGGGCAAGGTTGTGGCGTGGCAGACGGGGGGCCGTGTCGCCTGGAGCCCGCGCGATGCGGTGTCGCTGACCCGGTCGGGCTTTTCCGGCAATCCGGTGGGCTTTCGCTCGGTCAAGCTGATTGCCGAAGCTGCTGCTGCGTTGCCTTTGGTGTTGCAGGATGCGGAGCAGCGGTTTGAAGCCCATCCCTTGCTGGCCCTCATCAAGCGCCCCAATCCGGGGCAGGGCCGTGCGGAGTTGCTGGAGGCGCTGTTTGCCCAGCTTTTGCTGTCGGGCAATGCCTATGTGGAGGCTGTTGCGGGCGAGAGTGGTGCACCGCTGGAACTGCATGTGTTGCGCTCGGACCGGATGTCGGTGGTGCCGGGGTCGGATGGCTGGCCGGTTGCCTATGACTATTCGGTGGGGGGCAAGACCCACCGCTTTGACGCCTCGGGCCCCTTGAGTCCGATTTGTCATATCAAGTCCTTTCACCCGCAGGATGATCATTACGGGTTTTCCCCGATGCAGGCCGCAGCGATGGCGCTGGATGTCCATACTGCCGCCTCGCGTTGGTCGAAGTCGTTGCTGGACAATGCGGCGCGCCCGTCAGGTGCCATTGTCTATCGCGGTCAGGAGGGGCAGTCGCAGCTGTCGACGGACCAATATGATCGGTTGGTGTCGGAAATCGAGACCAACCATTCGGGTGCGCGCAATGCGGGTCGACCGATGTTGCTGGAAGGTGGGCTGGATTGGAAGCCGATGGGCTTTTCCCCGTCGGACATGGAGTTTCAGAAGACCAAGGAAGCCGCCGCGCGCGAGATTGCCCTGGCCTTTGGGGTGCCGCCCATGCTGCTGGGCATACAAGGTGATGCGACTTACGCCAATTATCAGGAGGCCAACCGCGCATTTTACCGATTGACCGTGTTGCCCTTGGCGACCCGTGTCGCCGCAACACTTGCGGAGTGGTTGGGGGCTCATACGGGCGAGGATGTCATCCTGACCCCCGATCTTGATCAGGTGTCGGCCTTGTCCGCCGAGCGCGACGCCCAATGGGCCCGCGTATCGAGTGCGGATTTTCTGAGTGCTGCAGAAAAGCGCCGGATGCTGGGCTTGCCCGCGCTGGCGGAGGAGGGTGTGGATGGATGAGACCACATTCGAGCGATTTGCCTGTGCACCCGGGTTGCGCCTTGAGGCGCATGAGCGGTTGAGCGCGGTGCATCTGGATAATCTATGCAAGCGTCTGGACCGCATTGAAGAGCTGATGGAGCGGCTGGAGAGGCGTCTTTGGCTCACCGTTTACGGGGTGGTTGCGGCCGTTCTGAGCACGGGGCTTCAATCCATCATGGCGGCCATTCCACACTAATTCCGAGGAGAATAGAGATGCAGGCAGAGACCGGTCTTGAAACAAAATTCGCGCGCTTTGGTGAGGGGATCAAAGTGCAGGACGATCACGTGATTGAGGGCTATGCCAGTCTGTTTGGTGCCTGCGATCAGGGTGGCGATATTGTCAGTGCGGGGGCTTATGCCGCCTCGCTTGGTGCGATCAAGGCGGAGGGTCGCCGCGTCAAGATGCTGTGGCAGCATGACCCGACCTTGCCCATTGGCGTGTGGGACGAGGTCCGCGAGGATACCCGCGGTCTTTGGGTCAAGGGCCGTTTGTTGCCTGAGGTCGCCAAGGGCCGTGAGGCGCTCGAGTTGATCGCGGCGGGTGCCATAGACGGGCTGTCCATCGGCTATCGCACCGTCAAATCGGCAAAGAACACCAAGGGCCAGCGGCTCTTGACCGAACTGGAGCTTTGGGAGGTGTCGCTTGTGACCTTTCCAATGCTGCCCAGTGCGCGCGTGGCAGCCAAGACCGATGAACTGGTCCTGGATCACGATGCCATGCTGCGCGATATGGCGGAGGCCCTGTGGCTTGCCCGCGAAAGTCTGGCGCAGCGCTGAGGCGCGGGGCCGTTAACGACCACAAATCAAGGACATGCTGATGAGCAAGACCGAGATCAAGGCTCGGGCCGGGGAAGGTTTGTCCCCCGTCCAGGATGTTGCGGAGGCCATGACAGGTTTCGTAACGGAAATCAAAGGCTTCAAAGCCGACATTCAAACCAAACTTCAACAAACGGAAGAGCGACTGACCATGCTGGATCGGGAAAATATGACTGCGGTGCGTACCCCTTTGGCTGGTGCCGTCGACCTGGGCGCGCCTCATCAGAAGGCGTTCAATGCCTATCTGCGTGCGGGCGATGATGATGGCCTGCGTGGCCTTGAGTTGGAGGGCAAGTCGCTGTCCACGGCTGTCAATTCGGATGGTGGCTATCTTGTCGATCCGCAGACCTCGGACACGGTGAAGTCGGCGCTGAATGCGACTGCCTCCATCCGCTCGATCGCGTCTGTGGTGAATGTCGAGGCGACGTCTTATGACGTGCTGGTCGATCATGGTGATATCGGGACGGGCTGGGCCACGGAGACTGCCAACCTGACCGAGACAGATACCCCCCAGATCGACCGCATCACCATTCCACTGCACGAGTTGTCGGCGCTGCCCAAGGCATCGCAGCGGTTGCTGGATGATGCCGCATTTGACATCGAAGGCTGGCTTGCCGGTCGCATCGCCGACAAGTTCTCGCGTGCTGAGGCTGCGTCCTTTGTGGCGGGTGACGGTATCGACAAGCCCAAGGGCTTTTTGGCCCACACGTCCGTCGACAATGACATCTGGACCTGGGGCAACCTTGGTTATGTGCCCACGGGCACCGATGGCGATGTGACGGCCGAAGCGATCATCGATGTGGTTTACGCGCTTGGGGCTGAATATCGCGCCAACGCGACCTTTGTGATGAACTCAAAGACGGCTGGTTTGGTGCGCAAGCTGAAGGACAATGACGGTCGTTTCCTGTGGACGGACGGTCTGGCGGCGGGTCAGCCTGCGGTTCTGATGGGCTACCCTGTCCTCATTACCGAGGATATGCCGGATGCCACAACAGGTGCGGATGCCATCGCCTTTGGTGACTTTGCCGCTGGTTACACTGTGGCCGAGCGCCCCGATCTGCGCGTGCTGCGCGATCCCTTCAGCGCCAAGCCCCATGTCCTGTTCTATGCCACCAAACGTGTGGGCGGCGATGTGAGCGACTTTGCTGCCATCAAGTTGCTGAAATTCGCCACGGTCTAATGGCCTGAAGCGGATCATCGGGGAGGGGCCTTGCGGTTGCTCCCCGGTGCCGGGTGCGTGCTGGAAGTGCGCCGTGTTGTCTAGCTGCTCCCCTCCGTCCGAGCAATGCGGACTGGCGCGCGCCCGGACCAAGGGGTGAGGGGCCATAAGTCGTGTGGAGATGTTCCATGATGTTGATCGAAGAAACCACGGTGCCCGATGCGGCGCTGCCGGTTGAGGAATTCAAGGCGCATCTGCGTCTGGGCAGCGGGTTTGGCAATGACAGTGTGCAAGACGCTGTTTTGACGGGCTTTCTGCGGGCGGCGGTGGCCGCAATCGAGGCGCGCACGAACAAGGTGCTGATTGAGCGCGATTTCAAGCTGTCGGTGAATGACTGGCAGTCGGGTGACGCGCAAGCTTTGCCGGTAGCACCGGTGCAGGTCGTGACGGGCTTGAGCCTTGTGGATCGTGCTGGCGTTGAAACCCCCGTCGATGGCGCGGTGTTCTGGCTTGAACGCGACGCCCATCGTTCGCGCGTGCGTGCGGTGGGTGCGGCCTTGCCCCAGATTCCGGTGGCCGGCCACGTGGATGTCACTTTTCGCGCGGGGTTTGCCCCGGTGTTGAGTGGTGCGCCTGTTGATCTGGTGCAGGCGGTCATGTTGCTGGCCGCCCACTATTACGAATTCCGCCACGAGACCACGCTGAGCGAGGGCTGCATGCCCTTTGGTGTGACCAGCCTGATCGAGCGTTACAAGGTGTTTCGCCTGGGAGGTGCGCGGTGAGCGTGCCGCGCCTGAACTGGCGCCTGACCCTTGAGGCTCCTGCCCATGCCCCGGACGGGGCCGGGGGATTTGCCGAGGTCTGGACCGCGCTTGGCGTGGTGTGGGCCGATCTGGCGGCCCGGACTGGCCGCGAAACGTTTCGCGGTGGTGCTGCGGTGTCGCGTGTGCCGTTTTCGATCATCGTGCGGGCTGCGCCCGTGGGTCATCCTGAACGTCCGGTGCCGAACCAGCGGTTTCGTGATGGCAACCGGCTGTTTCACATCCGTTCCGTGGCCGAGCGCGACCCTGAGGGCCGCTATCTGGTGTGTACGGCGGATGAGCAGGTGGTTGTATGAGCTATGCCATGTCTGCTGCCCTTCAGTCGGCTGTTTTTGCCGCGCTGAGCGCTGATCCGGCGGTTGTCGCCTCGGTTGGTACTGCCGTCTATGACGCGCTGCCCAGTGGGATGTTGCCGTCGATCTATGTCAGCCTTGGCCCCGAGACGGTCTTTGAGCAGGACGATAAGACCGGGCGCGGGGCGACCAATCGTTTCATCGTGTCCGTTGTCACCGACGTGCCCGGTTTCTACGCGGCCAAGGTTGCCGCAGGAGCCGTTTGTGATGCGTTGCACGAGGTGGATCTGCCCCTGACACGGGGCCGCCTCGTGTCGTTGCGCTTTGATCGTGCCCGCGCCCTCAAGATCGATAATGGCGCGCGTCGCCGGATCGATCTGACGTTCCGGGCGCGGACCGAAGAAACCTAAATCCTTACTATTGAACGGAGAATACCTATGGGTGCTCAGAACGGGAAAGACCTGTTGATCAAGGTCGACATGACCTCGGATGGACAGTTTGAGACGATTGCGGGTCTGCGGGCCACGCGCGTCAGCTTTAACGCCGAGACGGTGGATGTGACCAGCCTTGAGAGCCAGGGCGGGTGGCGCGAGTTGCTGTCGGGTGCGGGTGTGCGGTCGGCCAATATCTCGGGCTCGGGTGTGTTCAAGGATGAAGGCACGGATGAGCGGGCCCGCCAGATCTTTTTCGATGGGGAGACCCCGAATTTTCAGGTCATCATCCCTGATTTCGGCATCGTGGAAGGCCCGTTTCAGGTGTCCGCCCTTGAATATAGCGGCAGCCATAATGGCGAGGCCACCTATGAGGTCACCATGGCTTCGGCGGGCGCGCTTGCGTTCACTGCGATCTGAGCATGGTCAATCCTTGGAGGGGAGAGGTTGTGCTGGTGGTCAATGGTGAGCGGTGCGTGATGCGCCTGACCCTTGGGGCCCTTGCGGGTCTTGAGGTGGCACTGGCTGAGCCGTCCATGATTGCGCTGGTGGAACGCTTTGAGCAGAGCCGCTTTTCGAGCGCTGATGTGCTTGCCCTGCTCAAGGCCGGATTGACCGGAGCGGGGTTTAAGGACGCAGCCCAAGCCCTTGATCATGCTGAGATCGAAGGTGGGCCGATGACTGCGGCCCGCGCGGCGGCGGAATTGATCGCCCGCACCTTTGTGGTGCCTGAGCCGTGAGGGCCGGCCTCGACTGGCCCGCTTTGATGCGGGCCGGAATGCAGGGTTTGCGCCTCACACCGGATGCGTTCTGGGCGCTGACCCCTGCCGAATTGCAGGTGATGCTGGGCGATCCTGCGGCCTCTGCGCCGCTGCTGAGCGATGGCTTGGACGCGCTGATGGCCGCCTGGCCTGACAGCACCGACACGACACCGGAAGGGGGTCTGAAATGAGTGATTACAGAGACGAGATCGAGGAGCTGGAGGACCAGACAGACGGCTTGCGCCAGACCCTCGATGCGACCTCGACCATGGTGACCGGCTTTGACAGCGAATTGCGCCGGATGCGGGAGAGTCTGGCCGCGACGGGCAAGGACGTGGCGACCCTGGAAAAGGGCATGTCGCGCGGGCTGCGCAAGGCTTTTGATGGTTTGGTGTTTGATGGGTTGAGCCTGTCGAGCGCGCTCGAGACCGTTGGCAATTCGATGATCAATGCGACCTACAATGCCTCGATCAAGCCGGTCACTAATCACGTCGGTGGTTTGCTGTCTTCGGGCGTGAACAGCCTTGTGGGTGGCCTTTTGCCCTTTGCGGATGGTGCCCCGTTCAGTCAGGGCCGCGTGATGCCCTTTGCGGCGGGTGGCATCGTCAGCTCGGCCACCCCGTTCGGGATGCGCGGTGGCATGGGCGTGATGGGCGAGGCGGGGCCGGAGGCGATCATGCCATTGGCCCGTGGCCCGGATGGCAAGCTGGGCGTGCGCGGTGGCGGCGGCACCGCTTCCCCCACGGTTGTTATGAACATCACAACGCCGGACGTGCAGGGTTTTGCCCGTTCGCAAAACCAGATTGCAGCACAAATGAATCGCGCCCTCGGGCGTGCCAATCGCAATCGTTAAGACGTTAGGGGAGCTAACAACATGCAATTTCACGAGGTTCGATTTCCGGCATCGCTGAGCTTTGGGTCCGTTGGCGGCCCTGAGCGGCGCACCGAAGTGGTCACGCTCGCCAATGGCTTTGAGGAGCGCAACACCCCCTGGGCACATTCGCGTCGCCGCTATGATGCGGGGCTTGGCATGCGCTCGCTTGACGACATTGAGACGCTGATCGCCTTTTTCGAGGCCCGGCGCGGCCAGATGTACGGGTTTCGCTGGAAAGACTGGTCGGATTACAAATCCGGCGTGTCCAGTGCCGCCCCGGTCTTTGATGATCAGGTCATCGCGGTGGGGGATGGGGAGACATTGTCGTTCTCGCTGATCAAGACCTATCAGTCCGGTCCCCACAGCTATGCCCGCCCGATCACCAAGCCTGTGCTTGGCACCGTGCGCGTGGGTGTGGCAGCGGATGAAATGCAGGAAGGTGTGGATTATACGCTGGATATCGATGCGGGCCTGATCACCTTCGCGCATGCCCCCGAACGGGACGTGGACGTGACCGCCGGGTTCGAGTTTGACGTGCCTGTCCGCTTTGACACGGATCAGATCCAGACCTCCGTTGCCAGTTTTCAGGCGGGGAGCGTGCCCAATGTGCCTGTGGTTGAGGTGCGTGTCTGATGGCCGGGCAAAGCAAAGAGTTTCTAGACCATGCAGCCCTTGGATTGACGACCTTGTGCCGTGCATGGGCGATCACCCGTGTCGATGGCACGGATTATGGGTTCACTGACCATGATGGCAATCTGGAATTTGACGGGATCACCTTCCGTGCCGACACCGGGCTGACGGCCTCGGCTCTGGCCCAGAGCACCGGCCTGAGTGTTGACAACACCGAGGCCCTGGGTGCGCTCTCGGATGCTGCGATCCGCGAGGACGACATCGAGGCGGGCCGTTTTGACAGTGCGGAGGTACGTGCGTGGTTGGTCAACTGGGTTGATCCTGATGTGCGCTGGTTGCAGTTTCGCGGCACCATCGGCGAGATCCGCCGCTCTGGCGGTGCGTTTCATGCGGAATTACGTGGTCTGACCGAGGCGTTGAACCGCCCCTTGGGCCGTATCTATCAAAAGCCCTGTACGGCTGTTCTGGGCGATCGCGCCTGCGGTTTTGATGTGTCTGCGCCGGGATACCGATTTGAAGGCCCTGTTGATCGCGTGCGGGATGGGCGCGTGTTCGAGTGGGATGCCCTGAATGGGTTTGAACCCAACTGGTTCACGCGCGGCCGTCTTGATGTGCTGGATGGTGCTGCTGCCGGCCTGTGGGGCATGATCAAGCGCGACACGTTTGTCGATGGTGTACGTCAGGTCGAGCTGTGGGAGCCCATTCGTGGTCTGATCGCGGATGGGTCTGCCATGCGCCTCACGGCCGGGTGCGACAAGCGGTTTGATACCTGTCGTTTGAAGTTCAACAACCTGCTGAACTTTCAAGGCTTTCCCGATTTGCCAAGTGATGACTGGGTCATGGCCTATCCCACAAGCGGCGGGACCAACAGTGGGGGGAGCCTGCGATGACGGTGTGTGCTGATCGGATCATTGCGGAGGCCCGCACATGGGTTGGAACGCCCTATGTCCACCAGATGGCTGCCAAGGGGGCGGGGTGTGATTGTCTGGGCCTGGTGCGCGGCGTGTGGCGCGGTGTCTTTGGTGCGGAGCCTGAACGCCCGCCCGCCTATTCGATGGACTGGTCCGAGCCGCAGGGGGAAGAGCGCCTTTGGGCGGCCGCCTTGCGTCATTTGCGCGCCAAGCCCTTGGATGTTCCGGCTGTGGGCGATGTGGTGTTGTTTCGCATGCGTGCGGATGCGGTTGCCAAACATCTCGGCATTCAGTCCGCCACGGGGTCGGATGCCCGGTTCATTCATGCCTATAGCGGCCACGGCGTTGTGGAAAGCCCGATGAGTGTGCCTTGGGCCCGCCGGATCGTGGCCCGCTTTGAGTTTCCATTTGAGGAGATCTGCTGATGGCTACTGTTGTTCTTTCGGCCGCGGGGGCCGCGATTGGCGGTTCTGTTGGCGGCTCTGTCCTTGGTTTATCTTCGGTTGCCATTGGTCGTGCGGTCGGTGCCACACTGGGCCGCGTCATCGATCAACGTCAGAGTGGGACTGACCAGCGCGTCAGCGGTCAGGGTGCGCAGATTGTCGAAACCGGCAAGGTCGACCGGCTGCGCTTGACCAATTCGGGTGAGGGGGCAGCGATTGCCCAGCTTTATGGGCGTATGCGCATGGGCGGGCATGTCATTTGGGCATCGGATTTTCTTGAGACTGTGACCGTCACCGGGGGCGGCGGTGGTGGAGGTGGTGGTGATACTGGCGGTGGCGGTAAAGGGGGCGGCGGGGGTGGTACACCTGCACCGAGCACACCAGCGACGCCGATCACCCGCGAATATCACTATTCGGTCAGTTTGGCCCTTGCTGTGTGTGAAGGTGAGATCACCCGCATTGGTCGCGTCTGGGCAGATGGTGAAGAAATCTCGCCCTATGATCTTAACATGCGCGTCTACACCGGCACGGCTGATCAATTGCCCGACCCGCTGATCGAAGCGACCGAAGGGCAGGGTCTGGTCCCTGCGTATCGTGGTACGGCTTATGTCGTCATCGAGAACCTTGCCCTTCAGGCTTACGGCAACCGGGTTCCTCAATTTTCCTTTGAGGTGATCCGGCCTGAACAGGTTGACCAAGATGGTGCCGACGAAGAGATCACCCGCGCTGTGCGTGCTGTCGCGCTAATGTGAACACGCCTGCGGGTCGGTCAGATTTTTCGGTGTCTTTGGATGCGTTGCGGGACGAGTTGCCCAATTGTGAGGCCGCATCCCTGATCGTGTCCTGGTTTGGCAGCGACTTGCGGTGCGGGTCCTGCACCGTCAAACCCAAGGTCGAGCGCAAGGATATTGAGGGCGAGAAGTTTTCGTGGCGCGCTGGCGGTATCAACCGCTCCGCTGCGGAGCGGATTGCGCTGTTGGAGGGTCGCCCGGTCTATGGGGGTACGCCTGCAGATGGTGCGGTGATCGAAGCCATCCGTGGCATGCGCGCCGCCGGTCAGGCGGTGATGTTCTACCCCTTCATTCTGATGGACCAGATGGAAGGTAATACACTGCCCGACCCCTACAGCGATGCCACGGGTCAGCCGCATCTGCCATGGCGTGGCCGGATCACGCTGTCCAAAGCCCCTGGAGTTGCCGGTTCGCCCGATGGCACGGCGATTGCCGACGCCGAGGTGGATGCCTTTTTTGGCACCGTGACCGCATCGGATTTCAGCGTCGGATCGAGTGTTCAGTACACCGGACCCGCCAATGAGTGGTCGCTGTCGCGCTTTATCCTGCACTACGCGGCCTTGTGTAGGGCTGCGGGCGGTGTGGATTCATTCTGTATCGGTTCCGAAATGCGCGGCCTGACCCAGATCCGGGGTGCTGGCAATATGTTCGTGGCTGTTGAAAGACTGCGCCAGCTTGCAGCCCAGGCCCGTGCGTTGTTGGGGCCTGACACCAAGATCAGCTATGCCGCTGACTGGACTGAATATTTCGGCTTTCAACCGCAGGACGGGACCGGAGATCGGTATTTCCATCTTGATCCCCTTTGGGCGGATGAGAACATCGATTTCGTCGGGATCGACAATTACATGCCGCTGTCGGATTGGCGTGATGGCGTCGAGCATGTGGATGCGGAGTGGGATAATATCTACAACCTCGACTATCTGCGCGCGAATGTGGCGGGTGGTGAAGGGTATGACTGGTTCTATCATTCAGAGGAGGCCAGTGCCGCGCAAATCCGCACACCGATCGCAGATGATGCGTACGATGAGCCGTGGATCTGGCGCTTTAAGGATATTCGCAATTGGTGGTCCAACGCGCACCACAATCGTGTTGGCGGTGTGCGGGCGGATGTACCAACCGATTGGGTCCCTGGGTCCAAGCCGGTCTGGTTCACCGAAATGGGATGCGCCGCGATTGATAAGGGCACGAACCAGCCCAATAAGTTTCTGGATCAGAAATCGTCCGAGAGCAGCTTGCCCAAATATTCGAGCGGTGCGCGCGACGATCTGATCCAAAAGCAGTATCTGCGCGCCATGCACAGCTATTGGGGGGATGTGGCCAACAATCCGATCTCGGAAATCTATGACGCGCCGATGGTCAACATGTCACGCGCGTTCGTTTGGGCGTGGGATACGCGGCCTTATCCGTTCTTTCCCAACGCTTTGGACCAATGGTCGGATGGGAGCAACTATACGCGGGGTCACTGGATCAATGGGCGCACATCGTCGCGCAGCCTGGCCTCTGTCGTTGGCGAGATCTGTGATCGGGCGGGGCTGTCCGATTATGACACCACCCGCCTTTACGGTTATGTGCGTGGATACGTGATCGACGACGTATCGGATGCGCGCAGTGCCTTGCAGCCTTTGATGCTGCAAAATGCCTTTGACGCGGTTGAGCGGGATGGTGTGCTGAAGTTCATTTCGCGGACGGGTGAAGACGAGGTCGCCTTGGCCCCGGAGCAATTGGCGATCCATTCCGATCTTGAGGGCCGGCTTGAGCAGTCGCGCGAGTCCAACGCCGAATTGGCGGGCCGCGTGCGGTTGCGGTTTGTGCAAACGGACGGGAACTTTGACATTCTGTCGGAGGAGGCTGTGTTGCCGGATGATGCGACCCATTCCGTGTCAACGAGCGAATTGCCAATGGCCCTGACGCGCGCGGAGGGTCGGCAGATCACCGAAAGATGGCTGGCCGAATCCCGCATCTCACGCGAGTCGGTGCGACTTGCGTTGCCGCCTTCATTGATTGGTGTAGGCGTGGGGGATATCATCGAGGTCGCTGCCGATCAGGCCGAAGGGCCGGGCAAGTACCGTGTGGACCGGGTCGAACAGGGTGCGATGCAATTGATCGAAGCGGTCCGCATCGAGCGCGAGGTTTATCAGCCATCTGATCTGTCGGACGAATTGGCAGCTGTAAAGGAATTCATCCCGCCGGTGCCGCTGACGTCTGTGTTTCTCGATTTGCCGTTGATGACAGGGGATGAAATTGAACACGCCCCCCATGTCGCGGTGACCGGGACTCCGTGGCCGGGAAGCGTTGCAATCTATCAATCCCCAACGGATTCTGGGTTTGCCCTGAATTCGGTTGTTGCTGCCCGTGCAACTGTTGGCTTTACGCAAACGCCGCTCGTCGCTGCAAAGCCGGGCGTGATTGATCGTGGTAATGCGCTTGAGGTTACGTTGCTGAATGGCACTCTGTCTTCGGTGTCGGATGCCGCGTTGCTGAATGGTGCAAACCTGATTGCGGTTGGGGATGGATCACCGAACAACTGGGAGCTGATGCAGTTTCGCGACGCTGAGCTGATCGCGCCGGGTCAATACCTGCTGAGCCATCGTTTGCGCGGTCAACTGGGGTCGGATGCGACGACAGCTGATGTTTGGCCGACGGGGTCATGGGTGGTTGTGATGAATGGTTTGCCGTCGCAGATCAGTCTCAAGCGGAACTTGCGTCGGGTGTCTCAGACCTTCCGCATCGGCCCGGCCCGCAGGCCCTATGATGATCCGTCCTACGAGGAGAGTGTACACGCGTTTGATGGAAACGGGTTGCGCCCCTATCGCCCGGCGCATCTGCGCGCGCTTGCGGATGGTCCTGATCTTGCGGTGCAGTGGATACGCCGCACCCGGCTTGATGGCGATGATTGGGAGTTGCCGGATGTGCCTTTGGCCGAGGAGGGGGAAGCCTACACCGTGCGCGTCATGCAAGGCGCGCAGGCGCTTCGGGAAGAGATCGTCAACACGTCTGACTGGACCTATACTGCGGCCATGCAATTGTCGGATGGTCTGAGCGGGGCCTATCAAATCGTTGTGGCGCAGAATTCGGCGCGATATGGTCCAGGTCCATTTCAGTCAATTGATCTGGTCGCATGAACACCTCTTTGGGGTCTCGGTATTACTTGTTGAGAACCCATCGCGAACCGCGATCATGCCGATCACAGGTTTGCGTTTGGCGAATGGGCCTTATTTAGGGTAAGAACCGCCCCGAGAGGACATGTTATGGCTGATCTGAGAACGAATATCGCAGCGATTGACCCGATATGGGATCAAATCACCGAGGAGGCGCGTCAGGCGGTGTCGGACGAGCCGTTGATCGGCGGTTTTGTTCATGCCTGTATCCTGCACCACAAATCCGTTGAAAAGGCGCTTTCCTACCGGATTGCGGCCAAGTTGGCATCCAATGAGATGTCGATGGTTGTGGTGCGTGAAATCGTCGAAGAGGCATATCAGAAATCACCTGCCTTGGTTGCGGCGGCCCGTGCGGATCTGGTGGCGGTTTATGAACGTGACCCCGCCTGCCACCGACTTGTGCAACCGATCCTGTACTTCAAAGGGTATCAGGCCATGCAGGCTTATCGCGTGGGCCATTTTCTGTGGAGCGAGGGCCATCACGATCTGGCCTATTTCTTCCAGATGCGTGTGTCCGAGATTTTTGGCGTCGACATTCACCCGGCCGCCAAGATCGGCAAAGGTATCATGATCGATCACGCCCATTCCATCGTCATCGGTGAGACAGCTGTGGTCGGCAATAACGTGTCGATGCTGCATTCGGTGACGCTTGGCGGGACCGGCAAGGAAGAAGAAGATCGCCACCCCAAGATCGGGGACGGTGTGTTGATCGGTGCGGGGGCCAAGATCCTCGGCAATATCCGGATCGGCGATTGCAGTCGGATCGCGGCTGGTTCCGTGGTGCTCGAAGAGGTGCCGCCCTGCAAAACCGTGGCCGGTATTCCGGCGCGTATCGTGGGTGAGGCTGGTTGTGATCAGCCCTCGGTGTCCATGAATCACATGTTGGGCAAGGATCAATAAGCCCGACGACAAATGAAGTGAAAAACGAGAAAGGCCGGAGCATCAGCTCCGGCCTTTCTTGCGTTTTGATGCACGGTTCAGGCCAGCATGGCCAACGGATTTTCGAGGTTTTCGACAATTGCATTCAGCAATTGCGCCCCAAGTGCCCCGTCGATCACGCGGTGATCGACCGACAGCGTGACGGACATGACCGTTGCTGCCGTCAATTCCCCGTCCTTGCCCACGATGGGTTTCTTCACACCGGCACCCACTGCGAGGATCGCGCCATGGGGTGGGTTGATCACGGCGTCAAAGTTGTCGATCCCGAACATGCCAAGGTTCGAGATGGCGAAGCTGCCGCCCTGATATTCGTGCGGCGCGAGTTTGCGGTCGCGGGCACGGCTGGCGAGGTCTTTCATCTCGGCGGACAGGGCCGACAGGGACTTGTGGTGCGCGTCCTGAAGCACGGGCGTGAACAGGCCCCCTTCGATGGCGACGGCCACGGCCACGTCCGATGGGGTAAGCTTGAGCACCTTGTCCCCGGCCCAGACTGCATTTGCATCCGGCACAGTCTGAAGCGCCAGTGCGCAGGCCTTGATGATGAAGTCATTGACCGACAGCTTCACGCCGCGATCCGCCAACTGGGCGTTCAGGGTGCCCCGGAATTCCAGCAGTGCATCAAGCTTGATGTCGCGGCGCAGATAGAAATGCGGGACAGTCTGCTTGGCCTCCGTGAGGCGGGCGGCGATGGTCTTGCGCATCCCGTCAAGCTTGACCTCTTCGTAGTCGCGCCCCTCGTACATCTTGGCGATGGTGTCCGGGGAGGGACCAGCCGCAGCGACCGCCGCCGCGGGCGCAGATGTGGACTTCTCTGCCGGTGCGCTTTGGGCGTTTTCAACATCCGCCTTGATGATGCGGCCATGCGGGCCGGAGCCTTTGATTGCGCTGAGGTCCAGACCTTTTTGTGACGCGATCCGGCGGGCCAAGGGCGATGCAAACACCCGTCTGCCATCGCTCGCCTTAGGCGCGGAAGGGGCGGGGACTGATGCCGGGGCGTCGGCTGCGGGTGCCGCTTCGGCCTTTGGCTCGGGCACGGCTGCCGGAGCAGAGGGCGCGCCGATGTCATCGGCGCTTTCACCATCTTCGAGCAGCACAGCGATGGGCGTGTTCACCTTGACCCCTTCGGATCCTTCGGCCACGAGGATCTTGCCCACAACCCCTTCGTCGACGGCCTCGAACTCCATCGTGGCCTTGTCGGTTTCGATCTCGGCCAAGAGGTCACCGGACGCAACCGTATCCCCCTCTTTCACCAGCCATTTCGCAAGCGTGCCTTCCTCCATTGTCGGAGACAGCGCGGGCATGAGAATTTCTGTCGGCATGTCAGCGGCTCCTCAGCGGTAGGTGACTTGTTTGACAGCGTCGATGACCTCTTGGGTGGTCAGCAGCGCGTGCTTTTCAAGGTTGGCGGCGTAGGGCATGGGCACATCCTTGCCCGTGCAGTTGATAACAGGGGCATCCAGATAGTCGAACGCTTCCTGCATGATGACCGAACTGATGTAGTTGCCGACGGAGCCTTGCGGCCAGCCTTCTTCTACCGTCACGCAGCGGTTGGTTTTCATCACGGATTTCAGGATTGCGCCGGTGTCCATCGGGCGCAGGGTGCGCAGGTCGATGACCTCGGCGTTGATCCCGTCCTCGGCCAGTTTATCGGCCGCCTCGAGGGCGTATTGCATCCCGATCCCGAAGGAAACGATGGTCACATCATCGCCCTCGCGCCAGATGCGCGCCTTGCCGAACGGCACCGTGTAGTCATCCAGATCAGGCACATCGAAGGTGCGCCCATAGAGGATCTCGTTTTCGAGAAAGATGACCGGGTTGGGGTCGCGAATGGCCGTCTTCATCAACCCCTTATAGTCGGAGGCCGCATAGGGCATCGCAACCTTGAGGCCGGGGATCTGCATGTACCACGCGGCGTAATCCTGACTGTGCTGCGCGCCGACGCGGGCAGCGGCACCGTTGGGGCCACGGAACACCATGGGCGCACCCATCTGACCACCCGACATATACAGCGTCTTGGCCGCAGAGTTGATGATATGGTCAATCGCCTGCATGGCGAAGTTGAAGGTCATAAACTCGACAATGGGACGCAGACCGCCAAAGGCCGCACCGACCCCGATCCCGGCAAAGCCGTGTTCGGTGATGGGCGTGTCGATCACGCGCTTGGGGCCAAATTCGTCCAGCATCCCTTGGGAAATCTTGTAGGCACCCTGATACTCGGCCACCTCTTCGCCCATCAGGAACACGGTGTCGTCGGTGCGCATTTCTTCGGCCATGCCGTCGCGCAGGGCCTCGCGCACGGTCTGCTGTTTCATTGCAGTGCCTTCGGGCCAGTCGGGGCTGGTGTCGACCTGGGGCTGCGTGGGCCGCGTGTCGGGAGTGGATGCGGTGTCGGGCGCTGCGGCCTTGCCCTCGGCGTCATTCAGTGTGGCGGGGGCAGGGGCGCTGGAGGCTTCGATATCATCCGCGCTTTCGCCGTCTTCGATCAGCACCGCAATGGGTGTGTTCACTGCGACCCCTTCGGTGCCTTCCGCGATCAGGATCTTGCCGATGATCCCTTCATCGACGGCTTCGAACTCCATCGTCGCCTTGTCGGTTTCGATTTCGGCCATGATGTCGCCGGATGCGACGGTGTCGCCTTCCTTGACGAGCCATTTGGCCAGCGTGCCTTCCTCCATGGTGGGGGACAGGGCGGGCATAAGAATTTCAGTTGCCATTGTCGTCTCTCCCCTTACGCGGTCTGCGGTGCCATGTCGGCATAGATGTCGGTCCAAAGCTCATCAAGCGCGGGCTCGGGGCTTTCCTTGGCGAACTCGGCGCTCGCGTTCACGATGTCCTTGATCTCCTTGTCGATGGCCTTGAGGTCCTCTTCGGAGGCGTGCTTGCCGGTCAGCAGCATCGAGCGCACGGCCTCGATCGGGTCGCGCTCATCTCGCATCTTCTGGACCTCTTCGCGGGTGCGGTACTTGGCCGGGTCAGACATGGAGTGGCCGCGATAGCGGTACGTCTTGATCTCAAGAATATAGGGGCCCTTGCCCGCGCGGCAGTGCTCGACCGCCTTTTGACCGGCCGCCTTGACGGCCAGCACGTCCATGCCGTCCACTTCCTCGCCCGGAATGCCATAGGCGGCTCCGCGTTCCCAATAGCTGGGCGATTTGGTCGAACGCTTGGTCGACGTGCCCATGGCGTACTGGTTGTTTTCGATCACGAAAATGCAGGGCAGCATCCACAGCTCGGCCATGTTGTAGGCCTCATAGACCTGGCCCTGGTTCGCCGCGCCGTCCCCGAAATAGGTAAAGGTGACGTTGTCATTGCCCTTGTACATGTCCGAAAAGGCGAGACCCGCACCAAGCGGCACCTGAGCGGCAACAATGCCGTGGCCGCCATAAAAATGCTTCTCTTTGGAGAACATGTGCATCGAGCCGCCCTTGCCCTTGGAATAGCCGCCCTCGCGGCCTGTCAGCTCGGCCATGACGCCCTTGGGGTCCATCCCGCAGGCCAGCATATGCCCGTGATCGCGGTAGGACGTGATGCGCTTGTCGCCTTCCTTGGCGGCCGCCTCAAGGCCGACAACCACCGCCTCTTGTCCGATGTAGAGGTGACAAAAACCGCCGATAAGCCCCATCCCGTAAAGCTGACCCGCTTTTTCCTCAAAACGGCGGATCAAAAGCATGTCGCGATAATAGGTCTTCAACTCCTCCGCTGACACGTTCGGTTTTTTTGCGGCTTTGCGTGCGGCCATAGGGGGCGTCCTCCTCGAAAGCGGGATAGTTTAGCGTTAAACTATTCTTTACAGGATTCGGTTCCGCCACGCGAGTGTCAATCTGCCGCAAGGGCAACTTGGGCAGGTTTCCGACTGAAAACGGGGGGTTAGCGGATCACGATCTCGTCGCTGCGCAACATGCCAAGGATGCTGCGGGCCTGTTCATCGAGCAGATCAAGATCAAGGTAATCGTCCGACAGCCGTTTGGTCAGGTTCTCCATCCGCGCCACATCGGCCTGCACCCGCATCAACTGATCCGACAGCGCGCGCGCCTCGGCGTCGATCTCGGCCCGGCGGAACAACCCATAATCGCCCTGCACGGCGGCAAAGGTGAAATAGGTGCCCAAGGCGAAGGCCACGGCGAAAAATATGAAGGTGCCCAATGCGGGACGTGCGGTGCGGGTCATGCTGGTCTGCCTGTCGTGCCGCCTCTGACGGGCGACTAAGGACACTATGGCACAGGTGATTCGCCGTGTGAATCCCTTTTGTTACAAGGCCCTAATGTTTTCCCATGATTTGTGCGGCAAGTCGCGTGGTCAGCCCGCGCGGCGAGACGCGGGGCAAAAACGCGAACAGCTTGTTCATGGCACCGGGCACCACGATCCGCTTGCCGATGCGCGCCTCGAGCCATCCCAGTTCCGCAACTTCGGAGGCTTTCATGGGCTTGGCGAGCTTCAGCAGCCGTACCCCGGACATATCCGCCTCCTCAAAAAAGTTCGTGGCCGTCGCGCCGGGGCAGAGCGCGGTGACGGTCACGTTGGTGCCGCGCAACTCTTCGGCGACCGCTTCGGAGAGCGACAGCACATAAGCTTTGGTGGCATGATAGACGGCCATGTTCGGCCCCGGCGTGAACCCGGCGACCGAGGCCACATTCAGCACGCGCCCCTTGGGCAGGCCCTGCATATGCGGGATCGCAAGTTTCATCAGCCGGGTGAGGGCCAGCATATTGACGTTGATCGAGCTTAACTCACGCTCCCAGCCCTGACCGGCATCGAAGGGCCCGTTATAGCCAAGCCCCGCATTGTTCACGAGTACATCAACCTCGCGCCCGTCCGTCGCCTCGGCCCAAAGCCGGTCCACCTCGGCCATGTCCGACAGATCGGCAGGGATCACCACGACCTCGACCCCGTTGGTGCGGGCATCAGCCGCGACCTTGTCAAGCTTGTCCCTGGAGCGTGCGGCAAGGATCAGGTTGCGCCCGTCCTTGGCTGCTATGCGCGCAAATTCGACACCCAGCCCTTCGGATGCGCCTGTGATCAGTGTCCATGCCATGTCCTGTGCTCCCTTGTGGTGCCTGAGGCTCTATATGGGGGTGTCTTGGGCGATACCAAGCCGTGCGGGGCAGCTATGACATCAGGGCCGCGACACCGGGCAGTTCCTTGCCTTCCATCCATTCCAGAAACGCGCCGCCTGCGGTCGAGATATAGGTGAACTCATCCGGGACCCCCGCCTGGTTGAGGGCCGCAACCGTGTCACCGCCCCCCGCGACTGTGATCAGGTTGCCCGATGTGGTGAGGGCCGCTGCCGCTTTGGCCGCCGCAACGGTGGCTGTATCAAAGGGCGCGATCTCGAATGCACCGAGGGGCCCGTTCCAGATCAGAGTTTTGAGGTCCGCGAATGCCTCTGCGATGGCGGCGGTGGAGGCGTCGCCCGCATCCAGCACCATCTGATCACTCTCCAGCACCGTATCGCTATTCAGCGCGATCACCTCATGTACGGCACCGGCCTTGAACTCCCGGGCCACACGTCCGTCGCTCGGCAGGATCACGGTGCAGCCCGCGTCCTTTGCCGCGTCCATGATCGCACGCGCCGTGTCGTGCAGGTCCGCCTCTTGCAGGGACGCCCCCATCTGCGCGCCCTGCGCGGCCAGAAACGTGTTGGCCATGCCACCACCGATCACCAGTACGTCGATCTTTTTGACAAGGTTCTGAAGCAAATCCAACTTGGTCGAGACCTTTGCCCCGCCCACAACCGCGCCCACAGGGCGTTTGGGGTTGGATAGGGCCGCCTCAAGGGCCTGCAACTCCGCCGCCATCAAACGCCCCGCGCAAGAGGGCAGCAGGTGCGCCACCCCTGTGGTAGAGGCATGGGCCCGGTGTGCGGCGGAAAAGGCGTCATTGCAGAACGTATCGCCGAGTGTCGCGAGGAATTGCGCCATCTGCGGATCGTTTGCCTCTTCCATCGAGGTAAAGCGGGTGTTTTCGACCAGGATGACCGCATCGCCGGCCTGTGTGTCGATCCAGTCCCGTGACGGGCGCTGCACGAAGGTCACCGGGCAGCCAAACGCGGCCTCAAGGGCGGGGACCAGTGGCTCCAGTGACATCTCGGGCACAAACTGTCCCTTGGGGCGGCCAAAATGCGCCAGCAGGACAGGGCTGCCGCCCTTGGCACGGATGTCGGTCACGGTGGGCACGATCCGTTCAATTCGGGTGGCATCCGTGATCTGGCCGTTCTCCATGGGCACGTTGATATCGACCCGCGTCAGAACCCGTTTGCCGCCCAGATCCATGTCGTCCAGCGTTTTCCAGCCCATCGCCCGTGCTCCTTTATGTTTATGCGTGATGTACCCCTTGCATCACCTCAAATGGGGCTTCGGTCAATGCACGACTTGTCCCATGGCGCTGGTCGGCATAGGTAGTCGAGCAACATGAAACCGAAAGAGGCGCATATGGCCGAGATCAAAGACCCCGAAAACACGATCCTGATGGAACTCAAGGGTGGCACCGTCACGATTGAGCTGATGCCGGATGTGGCCCCCAAACATGTCGAGCGGATGAAAGAGCTGGTGCGCGCAGGCGAATATGACAACGTTGCCTTTCACCGGGTCATCGACGGGTTCATGGCCCAGACCGGTGACGTCCAGCACGGCGACATGGAAGACGGGTTCAACATCCGCATGGCGGGCACGGGCGGGTCGGACAAGCCGGATGTCCCTGCCGAGTTCTCGAAGATCCCGCATTCGCGTGGGTCCATCGGGGCGGCCCGGTCGGCCAATCCCAACAGCGCCAACAGCCAGTTTTTCATCAACTTTTCCGACAATGACTTCCTGAACGGGCAATACACCGTTTACGGGCAAGTGACGTCCGGCATGGAACATGTGGATGCGATCACGCGCGGCGAGCCACCTGCCGAACCCGACCGCATGATCAGCGTCAAGGTGGCTGCCGATGCTGCGTAACACGCTTTGTGCTTTGGCAGTTCTGGCCGCAGCCCCGGCCTATGCCTCGGGCATCGACATCACGGTGTCGGGCGAGGCCAATGGCGTGATCTCGGTCAACCTGTTTGAAGACGTGGCCCCCGGCCATGTCGAGCGGATCACGACGCTGGCCGAAAACGGGGCTTATGATGGCGTCGTCTTTCACCGGGTGATTGATGGGTTCATGGCCCAGACGGGCGACGTGCAGTTCGGCCAGATCGACGGCTATGACGCGCGACGTGCGGGCACGGGCGGCTCGGACCTTGGGAACCTGGCAGCCGAGTTTTCGGAGGTGAATTTTGACCGCGGTGTCGTCGGCATGGCGCGCAGCAGCGATCCTGATTCAGCCAACAGCCAGTTCTTCATCATGTTTGCACCGGGTCCATTCCTCAACGGGGACTACACCGTTGTGGGTGAGGTGACGTCGGGCATGGACGTGGTGGACGCGATCAAACGCGGCCATCCGCGTTCGGGTGCGATCACGGGTGCGCCGGATGTGATGTCAAACGTGTCCGTCACGGACTAAGTGCGACACTTGAGTTGAAAAGCCCGCGGCGCGCAATCGCTGCGGGCTTTTTTGTGCCGCACAGAGCCGTGACGGACATAGAAAAAAGGGCGTCACACCGATGTGCGACACCCCTTCAAATCCGGGTTCCGGGTTACGCAGATCAGTCCGACTTGGGGGCTGCGGCTTGCGGGGCCGGTTGTTTCGCACCTGAGTTGAGCGGATCGTCCTGACGCTGCACGGAGCCTTCGAAATGGGCCCCGCTTTCGATCGCGATGGTCTTGTGGATGATGTCGCCCTCGACCCGTGCGGTCGACGTCAAGCGCACCTTGAGGCCGCGCACACGGCCCACGATACGGCCATTGATGACCACATCATCGGCAACCACTTCGCCCTTGATGGTGGCGCTTTCGCCGATGGTCAGCAGGTGGGCGCGAATGTCGCCTTCCACAGTGCCTTCGACCTGAATGTCGCCGGTGGTCTTCATGTTGCCCGTCACGTGCAGGTCTGCCGACAGGATCGAGGCGGGCGGCTTGGCCTTGGGGGCGCTGGCCTTGAATTCACTCGACTTGGGGGCCGAAGACGGGGCGGGGGCTGCGGGGGTCGCAGGCTTGGCTGCATCCGCATTGGGGCCCGGTTCGTTGATTTTGCTCTTAGAAAACATCGTTCGCTGCCTTGATATAGATCATGGGATTTACGGCTTTGCCGCCAACACGCACTTCATAGTGAAGATGGACGCCAGTGACCCGTCCGGAGGCTCCCATATCACCAATCCGATCCCCGCGCGAGACCCTTTGGCCAACTTTCACGCGGAGTTGCGACAGGTGGGCATAGCGGGTTTCGATACCAAACTCGTGCTGGATCTTGACCAGACGGCCATAGCCGGACTGCCAGCCCGCATGGGTGACAACCCCATCCGCCGTCGCATAAAGCGGCGTGCCAAGGGAGGCGGCGAAATCCACTCCATTGTGCATCCGCCGCCCACCCGTCTTAGGATCACGGCGGAACCCGAAGGACGAGGTGAAACGGAACGCATTTTTGACGGGGGCCGCAAAGGGGGCCTTCTGGGCTGCGATCCGATACAGGTTCAACTGGTCCATCTGGTTCAGCAGCCGATTGGCGCGCAGCTCATCCGGGCTTGGTTCCTCGCCACGGGTCGAGAATGAAATCGGGGTCAAGGGGCCGCCCTGACCGGAATAGCCCTGGCGCACCTGTTCGATGATGCGATCCGTGGGCATGCCAGCGGCCCGGAACATCTTGTCCAGAGGCGAGACCGAGACGCTCATGGCTTCTTCGAGCTGGCGGAAAATCTGGTCGTTCTGTTCGCGCATCAGCGCGATTTCGGTCGCCATCTCGTCGGCGGCCAGCAGCGCGTCCTGCGCGTCCTGCACCACCTTATCACGTTCGGCGGCGGTTTTGGCCAAGGCCTCGGCCACGAAATCCATCGGAGCCCCGCCGCCAGCCGATGCCAGCGCCGTGCCACCGGTCCCGGCTTCAAGGTTTTCCTGCAAGGCCGCCAATTCGGTGCGGGCCGCCTCGCGGGCCTGCATCGTGTCGCGCAGGGTGGACTGGATCACGTCGATCCCGGTTTCTACCTCACGGCGGCGCGTCTCTGATTCGAGCAGTTCGGACTGCATCACCGAAATCTGGGTGAGGGCGGCGTTAAAGCGTTCCTGGGCGGCCAGGGCCTCTTCGGCGCGGGCATCGCGCTGCGAGGATAGATCGTTCAGACGGGCCTGATAGGTCTTTTGATCACGCTTGGCTTGTTCGCGAAAGTTTCCGGCCCCGATGCTGTCCATCAAAAGGATGGCGGTGGCCACGATGGCCCAGGCCACCAAAAACGAACTGCCGGCAAAGGCGACAAGCTGCGTGCCAGAGCGCAAGCGGATGAATCGCGTGTCTGTATCAGACTTCAAAAACACACGGCGTTCTGGAAAATAGTGTTCCAGCAAACCATGCCACTTAATCCCGAGGCGTGTTCGCACTGCGTCCCGTCCCTTGTCCCATCTCAATCGCGGCGCTCGCATCCCCCAACACGGTGCCTTGGGGCCTGTGCATAAGGGCGTCGTGCGGTCGCGGCAAGCCTGATTGAATATTGGGCTGCCAAGCGGTGCGGATTTACGTCAAAGTGGCGGAAAACCGCGCATAGGATCCATACGGCTCAGTCTGCTATGGCCAAAGGCCAATAGAAATCAGGGGGTAACCCTGCGTCAGCCCGTTTTTCTTCGTTGAACGGGGGTTTGAGCGGACTGTGAAAATAGTGCTGGACCAGCCCGTGAAAGGCGGTTTTCGGGTCCATCTCGTGCCGCCCGCACAGGAAGTGAAACCACTTGGATCCATAGGCCACATGGGCCACTTCCTCGCCATAGATCGTCTCAAGAGCCGAGACGGCCTGATCCAGTTTTGCCTTTTTGAACACCTCGATCATGCCCGGTGTGACGTCCAGTCCGCGGGCCTCAAGCACCATGGGTACGACCGCAAGCCGCCCCATGAAGTCGTCCTTGGTGTCTTCGGCGGCGCGCCACATGCCCGCGTGGGCGGGCAGGGCCCCATAGAAACTGTCCAGGGCCTCAAGGCAGTCGCACATCAACCCGAAATGCTTGGATTCCTCGTCGGCGGCCTTCACCCAGTCGTCATAGAACCCGATGGGCATGGGCACATCCGTGAACCGCGCGATGATGTCCCAGTGCAGATCGACCGCGTTCAACTCGATATGGGCCACTGCGTGCAGCAGCGCGATGCGTCCCTCCGGGCTGCCGGGGCGGCGGCGGGGCACGTCGCGCGGGCTGAGCAACTCCGGTGCTGCGGGGCGGGCCGGGTGCAGCGGTGGGTCAGCGCTGCCGACCTCGGGCACCTCGCCAGCGGCGCGCGCAGCCTGCCAACGGGCCGCATATTCGCGCGACAGGGCGGTCTTTTCACGCCCCCCGGCCGTGCGCAGCACAGCCTCGGCCATCTGCGCGAGCGGCATCATCACAGGGCTTGCACCGCCGCCAGGACCGCCTCGGCGTGGTCGGGCACCTTGACCTTGGGCCAGACCATTGCCACATCGCCATTGGCGTCGATCAGATAGGTTGTGCGTTCAATCCCCATGTACTTCTTGCCGTACATGTTCTTTTCCTTCCACACGCCATAGTCCTCGCAGACCGTGCCGTTTTCATCCGACAGCAAGGGAACCGAAAGATCGCGTTTGGTCGCAAATTTCGCATGACTTGCCACACTGTCCTTGGAGATGCCAAAGACCTTGGCACCTGCGGCCTCGAACGCGCCCAGATGTTCGGAAAACGCAATCGATTCCTTGGTGCAGCCGGGCGTGTCGTCGCGGGGATAAAAATACAGCACCACAGGCCCGCCCTTGAGCGCGGACAGGGTCACATCGGCACCATTGCCATCAGGCAGCGTGAAATCGGGGGCAGGGGTCGCAATGTCCAGCATCATTTGGCCTTTTCGTCACATATCGGAAAGTTGTGACTGGCATGATAGGGCAGAGGCAGCAAGAATAAAGACATGAGCAGTGCCGATCCCATAAATCCGCCGCCACCCGTGCGGCGCAAACGCCTGTGGCGGCGTCTTGGCTTAGGCAGTCTGGTGATGTCGCTGATGACGGCGGTTGTGCTGGGGGCGCTGATCTATGTGCTGATGGGGCGGCCCGTGTCGGCCCCCGCATGGCTGCACGACCAGATCGAACTGCGCGCGGACGAGGCGATCAACGAAGGGCAATTGCGTTTTGATGCGCTGGATCTGGTTGTTGTTGACGGGATGATGCCGCAGGTGCGGATGAGCAATGTGCAGCTTGTCACCGAAACAGGGGCCGAGATCGTCGCCTTTGGCGAGTTGACCGCGGGCCTGTCGCTCACTGATCTGCTGCGCGGCCAGATCCGCCCCGCGCGCATCAGCATCAGCGGCATTTTCGTGAACCTGCAGCGTCAGGCGGATGGGTCTGTGCGCCTGTCGGGGGGGCTTGATCTGTCGGCTCCGACACGCGAGGCGGCGACCCTTGCCCAACTTATCGGGGGCATTGACGAGTTGCTGACCCGTGACGGGCTTGGCGCGCTGACCGAGGCGGATATCCGCGCGCTCACCCTGCGGGTCGAGGATCTGCAATCGGGGCGGGCCTGGACCATCGACGGGGGCCGGATGCGCCTGCTGCGCGATGATGACACGGTGCGCATCACCTCTGATCTGGCCTTGCTCAGCGGGGGGCAGGGGGTGGCCACCCTTGCGGCGAATTACGAAAGCGAGGTCGGCGCGACCGAGGCCAAGTTTGGCATTGCCGTTGCCGATATCGCATCGGGCGATATCGCGACCCTTGCGCCTGCCTTTGCGTGGCTTGATGTGTTGCGCGCCCCGATTTCGGGGGCGATGCGGGGCGGGGTCAATGCGCAGGGCGGCCTTGCACCGCTGAATGCGTCGCTGACCATCGGCGAAGGGGTGGTGCAGCCCAACGATGCGGCCCGGCCCGTGCCCTTCCAGTCGGCGCGCACCTATTTCAACTATGACCCTGTCGAGGGCGTGCTGGCCTTTGACGAGCTGTCCGTTGAAAGCGCGTGGATCACGGCCCGCCTTGACGGGCAGACCGTTCTGGGGATCGGGGCGGACGGGCAACTGGACGATCTGGTGGGCCAGTTTCAGGCCAGTGTCCTGTCGGCCAACCCCGATGACATATATGCCGAGCCGGTCAGCTTTGAGGCCGCCGAGATGGACTTTCGCCTCGCTCTGGACCCGTTCCGTCTGGATGTGGGGCAGGCGCTGTTTCAGGATCAGGGGCAGATGTTGCTGGCGCGTGGCACCCTGACGGCAGGGGGAGAGGGGTGGAGCTATGGGCTGGATGCGCAGATGGATGGTCTGTCGCCCGAGCGGCTGCTCGCGCTGTGGCCCGAACGGGTGATCCCGCCAACGCGCAAGTGGCTGGTCGAAAACCTCAAGGGGGGTCGTCTGAGCAATCTGGACCTGGTGCTGCGTGATACGCCCTCGGCCCCGACCACGGCCTATGCCAGCTTTGACTATGACGAGGCGCATGTGCGCTATGTCAAAACCCTGCCGCCCGTGACGGGGGCGCGGGGCACGGCCAGCCTGCTTGGCAACCGGTTTGTGGTGTCGGTGGATGCGGGGCAGGTGCGCGCGCCTCAGGGCGGCATTGTCGAGGTGGGTGGGTCGTCCTTTATCATTCCCGACGTCACAGCGCGCGAGGGTGCACCGGCGGTTGTGCGGGTCGAGGCGGCAGGCACCGTGACCGCCGCGCTGTCCTTGCTGGACCAACCGCCGCTCAGCATTATGAACAAGGCCGACTTGTCCCCCGGCCTTGCGGACGGGCGGTTGCAGCTGGCGGGCACGCTGGCGCTGCCGCTGCGACGGGGGATCAAGACGTCGGACCTCGAATTTGATGCCACGGGCACCGCGCGCAACGTGGTCAGCACGACGCTGATCGAGGGGCGCACGCTGGCCTCGGACACGCTGCGTGTTGTTGCCTCGAATACGGGTGTGACGGTGGCGGGCAAGGGTACGCTTGATGGGGTGCCTTACGATGCGACATGGACGCAGCCGCTGGCGCAGACGCCCCAGCCCAGCCGGGTCGAGGGCACGATCGAGCTGTCCGAGCGCACCATCGATGCCTTTCGGATCGGGCTGCCTGCCGGCCTTGTGCGTGGGCAGGGGGTCGGCAATATCACCGTTGATCTGCCCCTTGGCGGGGCTGTGCCCCGGTTCACACTCGCCACAAACCTGCGCGGGCTGCGCCTGTCATCGCCCCCTCTGGGGTGGAGCAAATCGGCGGGCACTGCCGGGTCGCTGACGTTGAGCGGCGCGCTTGGTGCGACACCGCGCGTGGATCAACTGACGCTGGATGCACCGGGCCTGCGGGCAACGGGGTCGATCACGCTGACACCGGGTGGCGGGTTGGAATTGGCGCGCTTTACGGATGTGCGCGTCGGGGACTGGCTGCGCGCGCCTGTCGATCTGGTCGGGCGCGGGCGCAATGCGGCCCCGGCGGTCGCGGTGCGCGGTGGCACGCTCGATCTGCGCCGCGCCGACTTTGGCGGGGCAGGGTCCGGCACGGGCGGGCAGCAAGGGGGCGGGCCGCTGTCGCTGGCGCTGGACCGGCTGACCATTACCGACACCATTGCGCTGACGGGCATGAGTGGTGAATTCAACATGGCGCGGGGGCTTGATGGATCATTCAACGCCCAAGTCAACGGAGGCACCGCGATCCGGGGGCAGGTGTTGCCGCAGAACGGGCGCAGCGCGATCCGCATCACCGGACAGGATGCGGGTGGGGTGGCGCGCTCTGCCGGGATCCTCAAACAGGCGCGGGGTGGGGACCTGTCGCTGACCTTGCTGCCTGTCGGCGCGGCAAGCTTTGACGGCAGCCTGCGGATCACTGAAACCCGGATACAGGACGCGCCCGCCATTGCAGCCCTGCTTAACGCTGTCAGCATTGTGGGCCTGCTGGAACAGTTGGGCGGCAACGGCATCCACTTTCAGGAGGTCGAGGCCGCGTTCCGCCTGACCCCCTCCACCATGGCGCTGACCCAGGCCAGTGCGGTCGGCCCGTCCTTGGGGCTGTCGATGGACGGAACCTACGATGTGACCCGGTCCATCCTCGATATGCAGGGGGTGATCTCGCCCATCTTCATCCTCAACGGGCTTGGCAGCATCTTTACCCGCAAGGGCGAGGGGCTGATCGGGTTCAACTATCGCCTGCGCGGCCCTGCCGCCAGTCCGCAGGTGCAGGTGAACCCGCTTTCGGCGCTGACACCGGGGATGTTCCGCGAGATTTTCCGCGCACCGGCCCCTGAACTGCCCGAGGTCGACGGCGGGGCGGGCAGCCCCACCCGGCCCGAAGCCTTCGCGCCCCCGCAGCAAGGGGAAACACGGGCGCAGCGCCGCCTGCGCGAGCGTCAGGAACGGCTTGATCAGCGCTAGGGCGCGGGGTAGGGGACCCGCCATGCGTCTGAGCGACTTTGATTTCCACCTGCCCGAAGAGTTGATCGCGACCCGCCCGGCGGTGCCGCGATCCTCGGCACGTTTGCTTGTGGCGGATGGGAGCGACACCCATGATGCGGTCGTGACCGATCTGGTGGACTGGCTGCGCCCCGGTGATCTGCTGGTGCTGAATGACACCCGCGTCATCCCGGCCCGCCTGTTCGGAACGCGCGCGCGCACCAGCGCCCAAGGCGACACAACGGCCCGGATCGAAGTCACCCTGCTTGAGCCACAATCGGATGGCACGTGGTCCGCGCTTGTCAAACCGCTCAAGAAGGTAAAACCGGGTGAAGAGGTGGCGTTCTCACCCGATCTGTCCGCCACGCTGACAGGAACCCGTGAGGGGCAGGGGCTGTTGCGCTTCAACCTGACGGGTGAGGATTTTGACGTGGCCTTGGCGCAGGCGGGCGCGATGCCGCTGCCGCCCTATATCGCGGCCAAACGGGCCGCCGATGAGCAGGACAAGACCGACTATCAAACGGTCTGGGCGCGCAACAGCGGGGCCGTCGCCGCCCCCACCGCCTCGCTGCATTTCGATGAGGCGCTGCTGGAAGCCCTGAGGGCACGCGGCGTGGAGATGACCCACGTGACCCTGCATGTAGGTGCGGGGACCTTTCTGCCGGTGAAGGTCGAGGATGTGACGACCCATAAGATGCACGCCGAATGGGGACAGGTCAGCGCGCATGCCGCAAATGACATTGCGCAGACCCAACAGCGCGGCGGGCGGGTCATTCCGGTGGGCACCACCGCCCTGCGCCTGATCGAGACGATGGCCCGAGACGGCGGGATTGCCGCTTGGGAAGGCGAGACGGATATTTTCATATATCCCGGTTTCGAGATGCAGGTCAGCGATGGGCTGATGACCAATTTTCACCTGCCCAAATCCACGCTGATGATGCTGGTGTCCGCCCTTATGGGACAGGACCGCGTAAGCGAAATCTATGCCCACGCCATCGCGCAAAAATATCGCTTCTTTTCATATGGGGATGCCTCATTGCTGCTGCCGCCCGCAAATGGGTCAAAATCGACATAAGTGCGTCGTATCCTTCGCTAGACAGCCCGTTGGCGCTCGTGACACGGCTGACCCACACCCTCGCGGACAGGAGGCCACAGCCATGATCCAGGTTTTGACAAGCGCATGGGCGCTTCTATTGGGCATGTTCCTGTTGATGGTGGGCAACGGGATGCAAGGCACGCTGCTTGGGGTCAGGGGCGAAATCGAAGGGTTTTCGACCTTCGAGATGTCGATTGTGATGTCGGCCTATTTCGCGGGGTTTCTGGGGGGCAGCCGCATGGCACCCCGGATGATCCGACGGGTGGGGCATGTGCGGGTGTTTGCGGCCCTTGCGTCACTGATTTCGGCGGTGATGATTCTGTATCCGACCTTTGCGGACCCATGGCTGTGGGCCATCGGGCGGGTGATCATCGGGTTCTGTTTTTCGGCAGTCTATGTCACGGCGGAAAGCTGGCTGAACGATGCGGCGGACAATTCGAACCGGGGGCAGGCGCTGTCACTCTACATGATCGTGCAGACGCTTGGGATCGTGGCGAGTCAGGCACTGCTGTTGACGGCGGACCCGTCGGGCTTTGTGCTGTTTGTGATCCCTTCGGTGCTGGTGAGCATCGCGGTCACCCCGATCCTGTTGTCGATCAGCCCCACACCCGCCTTTGATACCACCAAACCGATGAGCCTGCGGGACCTTGCCAAATTCTCGCCATTGGGGGTCTTCGGGATGCTGATCCTTGGCGGCGTCTTTTCGGCGCAGTTCGGGATGTCGGCGGTTTACGGGGCGCAGGTGGGGCTGAGTGTGGCGCAGATTTCGACCTTTGTGGCGACCTTCTTTATCGGGGCGGTGGTGCTGCAATACCCGATCGGCTGGTTGTCGGACCGGGCTGACAGGCGGCGCGTGATCGTGATGGCGTCCATCGTTGGGTTGCTGGGTTCGTTCATGGGCATGGTGCTGGGGGGCAACTTCGCCTTCCTGCTCCTGTCGGCCTTTGTGGTGGGGGGCGTCTCGAACCCGCTCTATTCGCTGCTGATCGCGCACACCAACGACTATCTCGAACACGAAGACATGGCGGCCGCCTCGGGGGGGCTGATCTTTGTCAACGGGCTTGGTGCGGTGTTCGGCCCGCTGGTCGTGGGGGCGCTGATGGAGAATATCGGCCCCTCCGGCTTTTATCTGTTTACCGGGATTCTGTTTGTCATACTGGTCGCCTACAGCGTCTATCGCATGACGCAGCGACCTTCGGTGCCCGTAGATGAACAGGGCACCTACGTGGCGATGTCACAAACCTCGACCACGCCTGTCGCCATGGAAATCGCGCAGGAACACGTCATCGACACTTACGAAGAGCCCGGCGATGACAGTCGGGTCGCGTAATATGTCGTGGATGTTGTATTTCGTGATTGGGTGGACCTGTAAAACAGATGTAACGATTGCGTAACGGGGCATGGGAACAGGAGAAAAACCATGGTGGGTCCGGACGACATCTTGAAATTCTGGTTGGATGAATGTGATCCGAACCAGTGGTACCAAAGCGATGATGCCTTTGATGCCGAACTGTGCAGCAGGTTCGAATCGACATGGCGGGCCGCATCCGAGGGCAAATTCGCCCTTTGGCTGACCTATCCTAATGGCGCACTTGCCTACATCATTCTGACCGATCAGTTTTCGCGCAACATGTTCCGGGATGATCCGCGTGCGTTTGCGATGGATCGGGCCGCGCTGGCGGCAGCCAAATCGGCCATCGCCAAAGGATGGGACCTGCGCATTGACCCTCCGGCACGCCAGTTCTTTTACATGCCCCTCGAACATTCCGAAAACCTCTGTGATCAGGACCGGGCCGTGCGCCTGATCTGTGAGCGGATGGAGGACGAGACGTTCTTGTTGCATGCGCGCGCTCACCGCGAGGTGATCCGCCAGTTTGGCCGCTTTCCGCACCGCAATGCCGCCCTTGGCCGCAAGACCACAGGGGCCGAGCAGGCGCATCTGGACAATGGCGGCTACGGTGCTGTCCTGCGCAGCCTTCAGGCCGACAAAGCCGCCTGAGGCCAACCTGCCTGCGCCCAAAACTGCTGATCAGACGCAGACTGCCCTTGCGTCAGGCGATTTGTCGCGCCAAGCTCGCGTTGAGATCATGGCGGAATTAGTTTAACGGTAAACTAATTCTGATGCAGCGGATGGCGAGGACATTGAAATGGCAGCGAGATCTTTTGACGTAGTGGTGGTTGGCTCTGGTCCCGGGGGCTATGTGGCTGCGATCCGTGCGGCCCAACTGGGCCTTAGCACCTGCGTCGTCGAACGCGAGAACCTCGGCGGCATCTGTCTCAACTGGGGCTGTATCCCGACCAAGGCAATGCTGCGCTCGTCCGAAGTGTTTCATCTGATGCACCGTGCCAAGGAATTTGGCCTCAAGGCTGACGGCATCGACTATGATCTGGACGCTGTCGTCAAACGCTCACGCAACGTGGCGGGACAACTGTCAGGTGGCGTCGGCCATCTTCTCAAGAAAAACAAGGTAACCGTGATCATGGGCGAGGGCACGATCCCGTCCAAGGGCAAGGTCTCCGTCAAAACCGACAAGGGCATCGAGGAGCTTGCGGCCAAGGCCATCATCCTCGCCACCGGTGCCCGCGCCCGCGAATTGCCGGGGCTTGAGGCGGACGGCGACCTGGTCTGGACCTACCGGGCAGCGCTGACCCCCAAACGGATGCCCAAAAAGCTGCTGGTCATTGGTTCAGGTGCCATCGGCATCGAATTTGCGAGCTTTTACAACACTCTGGGTGCCGATACGACCGTGGTCGAGGTCATGGACCGGGTGCTGCCCGTCGAAGATGCCGAGATTTCGGCCTTCGCCAAGAAGTCCTTTGAAAAGCAGGGCATGAAGATCATGCAAAAGGCGATGGTCAAGCAGCTTGACCGCGCCAAGGGCAGGGTCACGGCCCATATCGAAGTGGGCGGCAAGGTCGAAAAGCATGAGTTCGATACGGTGATTTCCGCCGTGGGTATCGTGGGCAATGTCGAAAACCTTGGTCTTGAGGCGTTGGGCGTGAAAATCGACCGCACCCATGTGGTCACGGACGAATATTGCCGCACCGGGGTCGATGGCCTTTATGCCATTGGCGACATCGCGGGGGCGCCATGGCTTGCCCACAAGGCCAGCCACGAGGGTACGATGGTGGCCGAGTTGATCGCGGGCAAGAACGACGTTCACCCGATCAAGCCGAACTCGATTGCGGGCTGCACCTACTGCCATCCACAGGTCGCCAGTGTCGGGCTGACCGAAGCCAAGGCAAAGGAAGCGGGCCACGACATCAAGGTCGGCAAGTTTCCCTTTATCGGCAACGGCAAGGCCATCGCCTTGGGCGAGCCTGAGGGGCTGATCAAAACCATCTTTGATGCCAAGACCGGCGAATTGCTGGGCGCGCACATGATCGGGGCCGAAGTCACTGAACTGATCCAGGGATATGTTGTCGGTCAGGCCCTTGAGACCACGGAAGAAGACCTGATGCACACCGTCTTCCCGCATCCGACCCTGTCGGAAATGATGCACGAGTCGGTGCTCGACGCCTACGACCGCGTCATTCATATGTAGGGTCGCGATACCGCGAAAGACAAAGGCATGTGCGACACCGCGCGTGTCTTTTTCAGTTCTGAAGGGGCGCGCTTTGCGCCGGTTCGACCTCGCGCGGTGCGCCGCCGAATTTTGCGCGCACCAACCGGGTCCATTCCTGGATCGGATATATGTAGATCAGCAGCGGGTTCTTATCCTCGATCCCGGATTCGAGCGCGCCCATCTTTTCGCGGCAGATGCCGGGATAATAATAGGTCCCGAACAGCACATCCCACAGCGGCATCACGTTGGCGATGTTCTTGCCATGGGCCTCGGGCACATCGGCGTGGTGCCAGCGGTGAAACACGGGCGAGGCGATCAGGTATTTCAGCCGCCCGTGATCATAGTCGAGGTCCATGTGCACATACATGTTGTGGATCGAACTCAGCATCACCACGACCGGAATCGCATGGGGGATCTGCATCCAGGTCAGCAGCAGGATATAGCTGAGCGACATCAGCACCGCCTCGAAGAAATGGATCCGGTAGGCCGTAAAGGCGTTCACATGGGTATCCGAATGGTGCGCGGCATGAGTGGGCCAGGCCCACCGGGTGTGCATCAACCGATGGTTCCAGTAATCGACGAAATCCTTGGCCACGATCCCGATGATGCAGACCAGCCACAAAGGCGCGCTGGTCCACAGCGTCTCGGGCAGGGTGGGGATGCGCAGCGCGTCATAAGCACTTTGGGCAAAGGCATTGATATCTTTGTAAAACAGCCAGGCGACACCGAAATTCATGCACCCCACCAGCAGTGTGGCGGCGGTGTTCTGGACCGCGTCGCGGCCGAAGGCGTCGCGCTTTTTGTAGACGGCATACACGATGGCGCACATCAGGAAGGGCACCAGGATCACGTTGATCAGCATGTTGCCGTTGAACACGTTTGCGATGTCGTTCAGGAATTCCATGGCCCATGCCTTTCACACGTGATGGCTGGGGTATGTATGACGGGGCTTTGTGACCTCAGGTGGACGGCAATAAGGCAATTGCGCGGGCGGGTTGCGGTGGGGGCCGTTCGGGGGTAGCGCAGGGGGATGACCGCACGCACCTCCTTTCCTGTCGTTCTCGCCCTTTGGGGCGCGGGCCTGGGCGCGGCGGGCCAATATGCCAAGATCAGCGTGATCTTTGACCGGCTTGACACGGCCTACCCGGATGCGGGCGCGGCGTTGGGCTTTATCGTCTCGCTGGTCGGCTTTGTGGGCATCCTGCTTGGCGTTGTGGCCGGATTGGTTGTGGCGCGTATCCGCTATCGGCGTGCGATGCTGTGGGCGCTTTGGGTCGGGGCGACGGTGTCGCTGTTTCAGGCGACTTTGCCCAGCCTGCCATGGATGCTGGCAAGCCGCGTGATCGAGGGGATGTCGCATCTGGCCATTGTCGTCGCCGCCCCCACGCTGATTGCGCAGTTGAGTGCCCCCAAGGATCGCGGCCTGACCCTGACCCTCTGGAGCACGTTTTTCGGGGTCGCCTTCACACTGCTGGTCGCCTTCGGACTGCCTCTGGCCGATGCCTACGGGATCGAGGCGTTGTTTCTGGCCCATGCGCTCTGGATGGCTGGGTTTGCCGTGCTGCTGACGCTGATCCTGCGCCCGATAGAGGTACCGCCCGAAGGCGCGTTGTCACTGTCGGGGATCATCCAGGACCACTTCACCATCTACCGCTCTCCGCGCATTGCGGCACCGGGGGCGGGCTGGCTGTTCTACACCTTCTGCTTCCTTGCGATCCTGACCGTGCTGCCGCCCTATATCGCACCCGAATGGCGGGCCTGGGTGATGGGGGCGATGCCGCTGACGTCGATTGCGGTGTCGATGACGCTTGGTGTGCTGGCGATGCGGGTGATCAGCGCGGTGGCGCTTGTGCAGATCGGATTTGCTCTCTGTATCGCATCGCTTTTGTGGCTGTGGGTCGCACCGGGGCTGCCAGCGGCCTGCCTTGCCCTGGCGGGCGCATTGGGGCTGGTGCAAGGGGCAAGTTTCGCCGCCGTCCCACAACTCAACAGCAGCGCCGCACATCAATCGCAGGCCTATGGTGCCGTGGCCCAGACGGGCAATCTGGGCAACACGCTTGGAACGCCGGTATTGCTGGTTGTGCTGGGAGTTGCGGGCTTTCCGGGGCTGATCTGGACCTGTATCGCGGTGCTTGGCGGCGGCTTGGCAATGCACGCGTGGATGGCACGGCGGCGTGCACCCTGACAGGTTGTGGCAACAGAACGCATGTTCACATCTTGTTCTCGTTTTTCCATTGGCGGGCGCGTCCTGCCGGACTATGTATGACAGGTTAATTCCGGGGGGCTGACATGGCCGAGCAAAAGAACATCGAAGTGCGCGGTGCGCGCGAGCATAACCTCAAATCCATCGACGTGGACATTCCGCGCGACCAACTGGTTGTAATCACCGGGCTTTCGGGGTCGGGCAAGTCCAGCCTCGCCTTTGACACGATCTATGCCGAGGGGCAGCGCCGCTATGTGGAATCGCTGTCGGCCTATGCGCGTCAGTTCCTCGACATGATGCAGAAACCGGATGTGGATCACATCACGGGCCTGTCACCTGCCATTTCCATCGAACAAAAGACAACGTCGAAGAACCCCCGTTCGACCGTCGGCACCGTGACCGAGATCTATGACTACATGCGCCTGCTGTTCGCGCGCGTCGGCACGCCCTATTCACCCGAGACTGGCAAGCCCATTGAGGCCCAGCAAGTGCAGGACATGGTGGACCGGATCATGGCCCTTGAAGAGAGCACGCGCGGCTACCTGCTTGCCCCGATCATCCGCGACCGCAAGGGTGAATACCGCAAGGAATTCATTGAGTTGCGCAAGCAAGGCTTCCAACGCGTCAAGGTCGATGGGCAATTCTACGAGTTGGACGAACCACCCACGCTCGACAAGAAATTCCGCCATGACATCGATGTTGTGGTGGACCGGATCGTAGTGCGCGAGGGGTTGGAAACGCGGCTGGCGGACAGCTTGCGCACGGCCCTTGATCTGGCGGACGGTATCGCGGTTCTTGAGACCGCACCCGCCGAGGGCGACCCCGAACGCAGCACCTTCTCGGAGAAATTCGCCTGCCCCGTCAGTGGCTTCACCATCCCCGAGATCGAGCCGCGGCTGTTTTCCTTCAACGCACCCTTTGGGGCCTGTCCGGCCTGTGATGGTCTGGGGCACGAGTTGTTCTTTGATGAACGGCTCGTGGTGCCCGATCAGAACCTCAAGGTCTATGACGGCGCGCTGGCCCCGTGGCGCAAGGGCAAGTCGCCGTACTTCCTGCAAACCATAGAAGCCATTGCAAAACATTACGAATTTGACGCCCAGACCAAGTGGAAAGACCTGCCCGCGCATGTGAAACAGGTGTTTCTCTATGGGTCGGGTGACGAGGAATTGCCGTTTCGCTATGACGAAGGCGGGCGCGTTTACCAAGTCACCCGTGTGTTCGAAGGCGTCATTCCCAATATGGAGCGCCGTTACCGCGAAACGGACAGCAACTGGATTCGCGAGGAGTTCGAACGCTATCAGAACAACCGTCCCTGCGGGGTCTGTGAAGGTTATCGCCTGCGTCCCGAAGCCTTGGCCGTGAAAATTGGCCCCTCTGATACGCCTGATCAACTGCTGCACGCAGGCCAGGTGGTCGAGATGTCGATCCGTGAGGCGTTTGAGTGGTGCAACACCGTGCCCGAGCATCTGACGCAGCAGAAAAACGAAATCGCGCGCGCGATCTTGAAGGAGATCCGCGAGCGTTTGGGGTTCCTGAATAACGTGGGTTTGGAATATCTTACACTCTCACGTTCAAGTGGTACGTTAAGTGGCGGCGAGAGCCAGCGTATTCGGCTTGCCAGCCAGATCGGATCGGGTCTGACGGGTGTGCTTTATGTCCTTGATGAGCCGTCGATTGGCCTGCACCAGCGCGACAACGACCGGCTGCTCGGGACGCTCAAGAACCTGCGCGACCAGGGCAACACCGTGATTGTCGTTGAACATGATGAGGAAGCGATCCGCGAGGCCGACTATGTGTTCGATATTGGCCCCGGTGCAGGGGTGCATGGTGGGCAAGTGGTGGCGCATGGTACACCTGATACCATCGCTGCCAATGCGGAGTCGATTACGGGTCAGTATTTGACAGGGGTGCGCGAGATCGCCGTGCCGTCGACGCGGCGCAAGGGCAAGAAGAAGACCTTGAAAGTGGTGAAGGCCACCGGCAACAACCTGCAAAACGTGACCGTCGATTTCCCGCTTGGCAAGTTCGTCTGTGTCACCGGTGTGTCGGGCGGGGGTAAATCCACGCTCACGATCGAAACGCTGTTCAAAACGGCCTCGATGCGCCTCAACGGGGCGCGCCAGACGCCTGCGCCCTGCGAGACGATCAAGGGGCTTGAACATCTCGACAAGGTGATCGACATCGACCAACGGCCCATCGGACGCACACCCCGCTCGAACCCGGCGACCTACACAGGCGCGTTCACCCCGATCCGCGACTGGTTTTCAGGGCTGCCCGAGGCCAAGGCGCGCGGCTACAAGCCCGGTCGGTTCTCGTTCAACGTCAAGGGCGGGCGCTGTGAGGCCTGCCAGGGCGACGGTGTAATCAAGATCGAAATGCACTTTCTGCCCGACGTTTATGTCGAATGCGAGACCTGCAAAGGGGCGCGCTACAATCGCGAAACGCTTGAGATCAAGTTCAAGGGCAAATCCATCGCCGATGTACTTGATATGACGGTCGAGGATGCACAAACCTTCTTTACCGCCGTGCCGTCGATCCGCGAAAAGATGGATGCGCTGATGCGGGTGGGTCTGGGCTATATCAAGGTCGGTCAACAGGCCACGACCCTGTCAGGGGGCGAGGCGCAGCGGGTGAAACTGTCCAAGGAACTGTCGAAACGCTCCACGGGCCGAACGCTCTATATTCTGGACGAACCGACCACTGGCCTGCACTTCGAGGATGTGCGCAAGCTGTTGGAAGTGCTGCATGAGCTGGTCGATCAGGGCAATTCGGTGATCGTGATCGAACACAATCTGGACGTGGTAAAAACTGCTGACTGGATTATCGACATTGGCCCCGAAGGTGGGGATGGGGGCGGCAAAGTGGTCGCCACCGGAACGCCTGAAACGGTGGCGGACGTCGCCGAAAGCCACACAGGCCATTACCTCAAGGCGATGCTGGCCCCCAAGAAGGTCGCGGCGGAATAGGGGCGTTTCAGCCCCGTCCGCGCGTCTCGAACCGGGGCAGCATGGCGCTGAAATCGCGCCCCCGACCGTCTTCGTCCTCGACAAAGGCGCGGTAGAGTTCCAGCGCGCGTGCACCCATGGGCGTGTCGGCATCAACCGCCTCGGCGGCTTGCTGGCTGAGGCCCAGATCTTTCAGCATCAGCTCTGCCGCAAAGCCGGGTAGATAGTCGTTGTCGGCGGGGCTGGTTGGGCCAACGCCGGGGGCGGGACAGTAGGCATTCATCGACCAGCTATAGCCCGATGAGGTGCTGGCGACGTCAAACATCTTTTGCCGGTCCAAACCCAATTTGTCAGCCAATGCAAAGGCTTCGCAGGTGGCGATCATGGTCGCACCAAGGATCATGTTGTTGCAGATTTTCGCGGCCTGACCTGCCCCGGCGTCGCCGCAATGCACAGCCTTCTGGCCCATGATTTCGAATAGGGGTTCGGCGGCGGCAAACCCATTCGCGCTGCCCCCGGCCATGAAGGTGAGCGTCCCGCCCGCAGCACCCCCGATCCCGCCAGAGACGGGCGCATCGACGGCCAGCAGCCCCGCGGCATGGGCCTGTTCAGCCACGGCGCGCGCGCTTTCCACATCGACGGTCGAACAGTCGATCAGGGTTGCACCTGCGCGCATCTGGGGGATGATCGCGTCGGCCACATCGCGCAGGATCGCGCCATTTGGCAGCATTGTGATCACCACGTCCATACCGCGCGCCGCGCCAGCAATATCGGGGGCCTGCGCCACGCCTTTCGCGGTGGTGCCCGCCACGTCAAACCCGGTGACACTGTGCCCCGCCTTGGCAAGATTGGCGGCCATCGGCGCACCCATATTGCCCAGTCCGATAAAGCCGATCTTCATTCCCGTTCCTCCGAGTTGCAGGGCCATTTCCTTGAGTGGCATCAACATCTTGCTGACTGCACTGGTGGGTACGACCATGTCCGCGAACTGCCACTTTGGTGCGCGGTCCTTGTCGATGATGGCCGCCCGGATCCCTTCGAGGAAATCGCCGTGTTCCATCGCGCGCGCGGTAAAGCGGTATTCGAGGTCCAGCGCCTTTTCCATCGACAGCGAAGGGCCGCGCAGACGGTGCAGGGCTTCGATCGTGCAGGCCATTGATAACGGGCTGTTGCGCCCCATCGCCGTGAGTGTGGCGCGGGCGAACTCACTGTCGTCCTGTCGCAGGGTTGTCAGAACATCCCCCAGGGTGCGTCCATGAAAGTGCCGGTCGATGTCAGCCATTTGACCTTGGATCGGGCCGGGGGCAGGGGCAATCGCCGCCGCTTCGAGGGCGGAGACGTCCCCGGTTTTCTCAAGCCCCGAGATCAGGTCCGGCCAGTCGGCTTCGGGTACGTAAAGGTCGGCAAACCCGGCGAAAATCGCATCTGACCCGTTCATCCGCGCGGCTGTCGTGCCTAGGTACTCACCAAGCCGATCCGGGGCGAGGGCCAGCATCAGGCTGCCCCCCACATCCGGGATCAGCCCGATGCCGCATTCGGGCATCGCGATCTGGCTGCTGTCGCCCACCACGCGGTGCGAGCCGTGACAGCCGATGCCGACCCCGCCGCCCATGGTAAAGCCTTGCAGGAAGCTGACGACGGGTTTGGGGTATTGGAAAATCTTGTGGTTCAGCCGGTATTCATCCGCCCAGAATTTTTGACCGTAGGCATAATCACCTTGGGTGCCCGTGGCATAGAGTTCGGCGATGTCGCCGCCCGAGCAAAAGGCGCGCTCGCCTTCGGCGTCGATCACAATGAGGTCCACTGCGGGGTCGGCGCGCCATGTGTCCAACGCCGCCTCGATGGCGAGACACATCTCGTAGGTCATTGCGTTCAGGGCCTGCGGGCGTTGCAGGGTGATGCGGCCCGTGCGGCCCGCGATGCGGATCGAAATATCGTTCATCGGTTTTTCAACATGTCGCGGGCGACGATGACGCGCATGATCTCGTTTGTGCCTTCAAGGATCTGGTGGACGCGCAGATCGCGCACCAGTTTTTCGATGCCGTAATCCGCCAGATAGCCGTAGCCGCCATGGAGTTGCAGGCATTGATCGACGACGCGCGATCCGGCCTCGGTGACAAACTTCTTGGCCATCGCGCAGAACTTGGTCGCGTCCGGCGCCCCCTGATCCAGCTTCCACGCCGCCTGCCGCAAAAAGGTGCGCGCGGCCTGCAACTCGATCTCCATATCGGCGAGGCGGAATTGCAGCCCCTGAAACTGGTTGATGGGCTGACCAAAGGCCTTGCGCTCGCCCATATACAGCAATGTGCTGTTCAAGGCCGTCTGCGCCGCCCCCAAGGAACATGCGGCGATGTTCAAACGCCCCCCATCCAGGCCCATCATCGCATATTTGAAACCCTGACCTTCTTCGCCGACCAGATTGGCACCGGAAATGTTGCAATTGTCGAACTGGACTTGGGCAGTCGGTTGGCTGCGCCAGCCCATCTTGTCCTCAAGCGCGCCAAAACTCAGACCCTCAGTGCCGTCCTCGACCAGCACTGTGGACACGCCCTTGGGCCCATCCTCGCCCGTGCGCACCATGCACACGTAAGCGTCCGAATATCCCCCGCCCGAAATGAACGCCTTGGTGCCGTTGAGGGTGTAGCCCTCGTTCGTGCGCTCGGCCTTGGTGCGCAAGGCACTGGCGTCGGACCCGCTGCCGGGTTCGGTCAGACAGTAACTGAGCACGGTTTGCATCGTCAGCACATCCGGCATCACCCGCGCCTTCATCTCGTCGCTGCCAAAGCTGTCGATCATCTTGGCACACATGTTGTGGATCGACAGAAAGGCGGCGACCGACGGGCAGGCCATGCTGAGCGCCTCGAAGACCAGTGTCGCATCCAGACGACCCAAACCCGCGCCACCTGACGCCTCGGGCACATAAAGCCCGGCGAAGCCCAACGCGCCGACCTCGGGCCAGAGTGTCTTGGGGATGGTGCCTGCGGCCTCCCATTCGCGGGCAAAGGGCGCGATCTGCTCTTGCCCGAAGGCATGGGCCATATCGAAAATCGCGGTCTGTTCCTCTGTCAGGGCAAAGTCCATGACGCCTCCGGGTTGGTGACATTTCCAATTGAACGCATGTTAGGTTTCGATCTTTGCCAGACTATTGCAAGGCAGAGCCACTGGCGCAGGTAAAAAGGGATGCGATGGTGCTTTCGGATTGACCAAGCAGGGCGAGCGCGTTTGCCTCGCTGTCCTGCACAAGCGGCACAACAGCGTCCACATCTGCCCAGGATCGCATGAACATCGCGCTGATCTCTTTGCTGACCGGGGTGGGGGCGACATAGACGACCAGCGATTGCACACCCGCCCCGGCCAGCCGTTCGGCCTTGGTCGCCTGCAATTCCATGAACCGCACATAGTCCTTTTCAAAGCCGGTGATATGCGTCATGTCGACCAGCTGCTTTTGCCCGGCCGCATAATGACGATCCCCCACATAGGCGTGCGACGCCGCCACCGTTTCATCGATGGTTGCAAAGCCTGCATACCGGACCACGACAAGGCCGCGTTCCGGCAATATGCGGAAGGATACGGGCATATTACTCCATGACAGGGATCGAAAATTCGCCACCTTCTTTGATGCCCGAAGGCCAGCGCGCGGTGACGGTTTTGGTGCGGGTGTAGAACTTGAAAGCGTCGGGGCCGTGCTGGTTCAAGTCCCCAAATACGGATTTCTTCCAGCCCCCGAAGGTGTGGTAGGCCAACGGCACCGGGATTGGCACGTTGATGCCCACCATACCGATGTTGATCCGGTTGGCAAAGTCACGCGCCGCATCTCCGTCACGGGTAAAGATCGCGGTGCCATTGCCATATTCGTGGTCCATCGCCAGGCCAAGCGCCTCTTCGTAGCTTTGGGCGCGCACGGTCGACAGGACGGGGCCAAAGATCTCTTGCGTGTATACATCCATGTCCTTGGTCACGTTATCAAACAGGTGTGGGCCGACGAAATACCCATCTTCATAGCCTTGCAGGCTGAAATCGCGCCCATCAACCACCAGTTTGGCCCCTTGATCGACGCCCGATTGCACAAGCCGTTCGATGTTGGCCTTGGCGGCGGCTGTCACGACGGGACCGTAATCCACGTCATTGCCAGAGGTGTAGGGGCCGACCTTCAGTTTTTCGATGCGCGGCACCAGTTTTTCGATCAAGCGGTCCGCAGTCTCGTCGCCCACGGGCACGGCCACCGAAATCGCCATGCACCGCTCGCCCGCGGCACCGTAACCTGCGCCCACAAGGGCGTCGGCGGCCTGATCCATGTCCGCGTCGGGCATGATGATCATGTGGTTCTTGGCCCCGCCAAAGCACTGCACGCGTTTGCCGTTCGCGCAGCCCGTGGCATAGATATATTCCGCAATCGGGGTCGAGCCGACAAAACCGATCGACTGGATCACGTCGTGATGCAGGATCGCATCCACCGCCTCCTTGTCGCCGTTCACGACTTGCAGGATGCCCTTTGGCAGCCCGGCCTCTTCCATCAGTTCGGCCAGCATCAGCGGCACGGACGGGTCGCGCTCGGACGGTTTCAGGATAAAGGCGTTGCCGCAGGCAATTGCGGGCGCAAACATCCACATCGGGATCATGGCCGGGAAGTTGAATGGCGTGATGCCAGCCGTGACGCCAAGCGCCTGACGCATCGAATACATGTCGATACCGGGGCCGGCGCTGTCAGTATATTCGCCTTTCAGCAGGTGGGGCGCGCCGATGCAGTATTCCACAACCTCAAGCCCGCGCTGCACGTCACCTGCCGCATCGGGCAGTGTCTTGCCATGTTCACGGCTGAGCGCCTCGGACAGCTTGTCCATGTCGCGGTTGAGCAGATCGACGAACTTCATCATCACCCGCGCCCGGCGTTGTGGATTGACGGCGGCCCAGGCGACCTGTGCCTTGGCCGCAACCTCAACCGCGTGCGCCACTTCGTCAACGGACGCGAGTGGGACCTTGGCCTGCACCTCGCCTGTGGCCGGGTTCATTACGTCTGCGAACCGACCTGATGTGCCTTTGACGTGCGCGCCGCCGATATAGTGAGTGAGTTCCTGCATGATGTCTCCTGCGGTGCGCGGATGCGCGTGTGGGCTGTAAGGACGGATATCTGTGCGATCCGTGTTGAAGTTTATGATAGTCTTGCAAAATGCGGGGTAAAAGAGGCAACTGAGCAAAACCGTTTTGCATTTTTGCAGAATGGAGAAAGCGAAAAGGTTTGCAAAGTGATCCGGTCACCTTTGCAAACCGAAATCTGACTTTGCAAACGGAAGGGGCTGACTTTGCAAACCCGGTGGGACGATCTGCGCCTGTTTCTGGCGGTGGCCCGTGCCGAAACCCTGTCGGGGGCCAGCAAGGCCGTGCGCTTGGACGCCGCGACGCTTGGGCGACGCGTGGCCCGGCTTGAGCGGGATTTGAACACGGTCTTGTTCGTGAAATCACCGCAGGGCTATGCGCTCACCGATATGGGAGAGCGGTTGATGATCCGTGCCCAGGCCGCCGAGGTGGCGGTGCGGGCGGCGACGGATGATGTGGCGGGACATGACGGGGCAGCGGGGAATGCGCGCTCTGCGGCGTTGAGCGGCCAAATCCGTATCGGTGCCCCGGATGGCTGCGCGAATTTTCTGTTGCCGCAGGTGTGTGCTGATCTCAGCGCGCGCCACCCGGATCTGGACATTCAGATTGTGGCCCTGCCACGTGTGTTCAACCTCTCGCGCCGCGAGGCGGACCTTGCCATTGCAGTCAGCGCGCCCACGGCGGGGCGGCTGACCGTGCAGCGGATCACGGATTACAAGCTGCACTTTGCGGCAGGTGCGCAGTATCTTGACAGCGCGCCGCCGATCCGAACCTTGCGTGATCTGCAAGACCACCGGATCATCGGCTACATCCCCGACATGATCTTTGACCGCGAGCTGGACTATCTTGCGGATGCGGGCCTGCCGCGTGTGGCGCTGACCTCCAATTCGGTCTCGGTGCAGTTGAACCTGCTGCGCCAGGGTGGCGGGGTCGGGGTCGTGCATGATTTTGCGCTTGATGCGGCTCCGGATGTGCGGCGCATTCTGCTGGATGCATTTTCGATCACACGCAGCTTTTTCCTGATCCGGCACGCCGCGGATCAGGGGCAGGGGCGATTGAGCCGTTTTGCGACGCTGCTGACACATGGGTTGCGCACAGAGGTGGCGCGGTTGGAAAAGGCAGCAATCGAGCGTGTCTAAATGATTTTATTACAGATGGTTGCGCGTGATTTCTAAAGTTGCTTTTCCATATCAGGGCTGTGCCGGGTGAGGCAGGCCCGGATCGGCAACAGACCGCACCGTGGCCACGACAGGCTTGACACAGACCGGGTCGGGACACGACGCTGGCAATGATCACGCCAAGTTGAAGGACCCTCACATGCTCGTCCACCAGATTCTCAAGTCGAAATCCGACGATGCAGTTGTCACCGTCAAACCCGCCACCAAGGTCTCTGAGGCGGTGCAAATCCTGGCCGAGCGCAAGATCGGGACGGTCGTTGTGTCCTCGGACGGGCACAACGCCCAAGGCATCCTGTCGGAGCGGGACGTCGTGCGGGTGCTGGCCAAGCGGGGCGGGGCGATCCTGAACGATCCGGTTGAAAAGTTTATGACGTCGAAACTGATCACCTGCCAGCGCAATGACAGCGCCGATGACGTATTGCAGCAAATGACCGAAGGTCGGTTCCGCCACATGCCGGTGGTCGAGGAAGGCCAGCTTGTCGGCCTCATCACCCTAGGCGATGTGGTCAAAGCGCGGCTGACCGAGTTGGCGATGGAAAAAGACGCCCTTCAGGGTATGATCATGGGCCACTGAGCCGACTTGCGTTCCGCCAGCGTTAATGGTGCAGTGCGCTGATCAAGACTGACGGAGGCGTCCCATGCGCATCGGCCTGTATCCTGGCACATTCGACCCGATCACATTGGGCCATATCGACATTATCCGCCGCGCCAGTCCGATGGTGGACCGCCTTGTTATCGGCGTTGCCATCAACCGCGACAAAGGCCCGCTGTTTTCGCTGGAGGACCGGGTCGCGATGATCGAGGCCGAATGCGCCAAGCTGAGCGAACAGACCGGTACCGAGATCATCGCTCACCCGTTCGAGAACCTGCTGATTGATTGCGCCAGCGATGTTGGTGCGCAGATCATCTTTCGCGGCCTCCGCGCTGTGGCGGATTTTGAATATGAATTTCAAATGGTTGGCATGAACCGGCAGCTGAATGATAGTATCGAGACGGTGTTCCTGATGGCCGAGGCCGAACATCAGGCGATTGCGTCAAAGCTGGTCAAGGAAATCGCGCGCCTTGGCGGTGACGTGAGCAAATTCGTGACACCGCTGGTGAACGAGGCGATGCGCAAGCGGTTTGGGTAAGGGGCCTACGGGCCCGTTTTTTGAACCAGCGCATGGTGGCGCAACGTGCGAATGCGCCGCGTTTGTTGTGACGGTCGCGTCAACGGTGCGGCATTTCCATTCAAGAAGCGCCGACAAAGAACCCGTATTGCTCGGCCAGAACGTGGCGTGTGTCGACGCCCAATTCTGTTGCAGCCCGAAACGTCCAATGCGGATCGCGCATCATTTCGCGCCCCAACAGGACGATGTCGGCTTTGGAGGACCTGATCAATGCGTCTGCTTGCGCTGCATCGGTGATGCCGCCCACCGCCATGACCGCAAGGCCTGTGGCGTCCCGGATGATGCCTGCCATGTCCGGCTGCTCAGCGGTTCTGTTGCCAATTGCGCCGCGTGCCTCCGGGACTGCGCCACCCCCCGAACAATCAAGAATATCCACACCACGATCCCTTAGCCACAAACCGACCTGTGCCGTGTCCTCCAGCGCCAATCCGCCTTGGGCGAAATCGTGCACCGACAGCCGCACCGACAGCACTTTCTGTGTTGGCCAAACTGCGCGGACCTTTTCAACTGTTTCCAGCAGGAACCGCGCGCGCCCACGCAGATCACCGCCATATTCGTCGTCTCGGGTATTGACCAAAGGCGTCAGGAAGGAATGGAGCAAATACCCGTGTGCGCAGTGCACTTCCAGAAGGTCATATCCGACCTCCAGTGCCAGCTTGGCAGAGTGGACAAACTGATCCTGGATGTCGAGGATTTCGGCAACGGTCAACGCCTCGGGTGCTTTCCACAGACGCGCGCCATCGGGATCAAAGGCGTCGGATGTAGGTCCGACATTTTGCCAGCCGTCGGGATCATCCATGTCAAGATGGCTGCCACCCTCCAGCGCCGTCGCAGCACTGCCCTTGCGTCCCGAATGCGAAATCTGCGTTCCGGTTACAGCGCCAAACTGACGCTGGAACGCGACGATGGGTTTCAGCGCCTCGACCTGCGCATCATTCCAAAGCCCGGCACAGCCTTGCGAAATACGCCCCTTGGAGGATACGGCGGTACATTCGGCCATGATGAGCCCAACGCCACCTGCGGCCCGCGCCCCCAGATGCACCATGTGCCAGTCAGCCGCGATGCCATCGGTCGAGCTGTATTGACACATCGGCGACATCCCGATGCGGTTCTTGAACGTCACGCCATTGATGCGCAGCGGTGAGAAAAGTGAGGCGGTCATGGTGTCATCCCGATTGGTTTACATGTGTCGAATGGCCGTGGCCCCTAGACGGACCGCGTGATGCCACCATCCACACGAATATTCTGACCTGTGATGTAGGCGCCACCGTCTGAGGCCAGGAATGCGACCACGCTGGCGATCTCGTTCAAAGAGTTCCCATAGCGCCCCATGGGGACCATCGCACGGAACTCTTCCTTTTCGGGCAGGCTGTCGATGAAACCGGGCAATACATTGTTCATACGAATGTTTTCAGCGGCGTATTTATCGGCGAAAAGCTTGGTAAAGGCGGCAAGGCCCGCACGCATCACACCAGAGGTCGGAAAGACCGGGTTGGGCTCGAACGCGGCGAAGGTCGAGATGTTGATGATCGCCCCACCGCCTTGTTTTTGCATGATCGGGGTCACAAGGCGGGACGGACGCACGGCGTTGAGGAAGTAAACCTCCATGCCTTCGTGCCAGTCCTCGTCCGTCAGTTCCAGCACGGGCGCGCGTGGGCCGTGGCCTGCGGAATTGACCAGCACGTCAACGCGGCCCCAATGGCCCATGGCTGCATCGACCAGTTTTTGCAGATCGTCCCCGGACTTGTTCGTTCCCGTGATACCGACGCCGCCCAATTCCCTTGCCAAGGCTTCGCCTTTGCCGGAAGACGACAGGATGCCGACCTTGAAGCCGTCCGCGGCCAAGGCCCGTGCACTGTCCGCGCCCATGCCGGACCCGCCCGCGGTGATCAAAGCTACTTTTGCGTCAGACATGATATCTCTCCTGTTTCAGGTCTTCTTGATATCGCCGATGATATTCATTGTCGCCATCTGAGGGATCACAGTTTTTGGCGGTGGTCCCCGCCGCGATATACCCCGCGCGCCAGATCATGCCTGCATGCGGAAAATGTCATTTCCAGAGCCTGAAATTGTTTACCCTCCCGAAACAAAAGACGTTTCCGCACAACCGCCATTTGTGTACCGCACAGCATCAGCAGGCAATTCGGCCTCAAAGCAGGCCCTCACACATGAAAAAAGGCCCCGACATATCCGCCGGAGCCCCCATATCCAAAAAACCAAAAACCCTGCTACAGCAGTGCCTTGGCCTTCTCGACCACAGCCTCGGCCGTGATCCCGAACTTTTCGAACAGCACGTTCGCAGGCGCTGATGCCCCGAAACCGTCCATCCCGACGAAATCCGCCTTGTTCCACTTGCCCCGCTCGCCCACCAGCCAGCGGTCCCAGCCCTGGCGCACGGCGGCCTCGATCCCGATGCGCACCGCGCCCGCAGGCAGGATGCGGCGGCGGTAGGCTTCGTCCTGCTCGGCGAACAGCTCCATGCACGGCATTGATACGACGCGGGTGCCGATCCCGGCCTCTTCCAGCGTGGCGCGGGCCGCCAGTGCGATAGACACCTCAGAGCCGGTTGCGATCAGGATCACTTGACGCTTGGCCTCGGCCTCGGCCAGCACATAGGCCCCTTGCGCGCTCATGTTCTTGAGCTTGTGTTCTGTGCGCACTGTGGGCAACCCTTGGCGGGTCAGTGACAGGACCGATGGGGTTTCGGTTGCCGATAGTGCCAGTTCCCACGCCTCGGCCGTTTCGACTGCGTCCGCAGGGCGGAACACATGCGTGTTGGGCGTGGCGCGGCTGATGGCGAGGTGTTCGACGGGCTGGTGGGTCGGCCCGTCTTCGCCAAGACCGATGGAATCATGCGTCATCACGAACACCGTGGGGATCTTCATCAACGCGGCCAGCCGCATCGCGGGGCGTGCATAGTCGGTGAAGCACATGAACGTGCCGCCATAGGGACGGATGCCGCCGTGCAGCGCCATGCCGTTCATCGCCGACGCCATGCCATGTTCGCGGATGCCCCAGTAGATGTAGCGCCCCGAGCGGTTATCAATGTCGAACACGCCCATGTCGCCGGTCTTGGTGTTGTTCGACCCTGTGAGGTCGGCTGAGCCGCCCACGGTTTCGGGCATGACCGGATTGATGACTTCCAGCGTTTTCTCGGACGCGGCGCGGGTGGCGAGTTTGGGCGCTGCTTCGGACATCTGCTTTTTGAACGCCTTGATCGTGGCCGACAGTTTCTTGGGCACTTCGCGGGCAAGGGTGCGGTTGAACAGCGCCTGCTTGTTGGCCGAAATCCCGGCAAAGCGGTCTTCCCATTCCGCGCGGACGCTCGCACCGCGCTTGCCGATCTCTTCCCATGCGGATTTTACGTCTGCGGGCACATCGAAAGGGCCGGTCGTCCAGCCATAGGCGGACTTGGCAGCGGCCATCTGGTCGGCATCTGTCAGCGCACCATGGCCTTTGGACGTGTCCTGCGCGGCGTGCCCAAGTGCGATATGGGTCTTGCAGGCGATCATCGTGGGTTTGTTCTGGCCCTTGGCCTTGGTGATGGCCGCATCAATGGCGTCCGGGTCGTGCCCGTCAACCTCGATCACGGCCCACCCGGCGGATTTGAAGCGTTGGGGCTGGTCGGTGGTGTCCGACAGGGTGACAGGGCCGTCGATGGTGATGTTGTTGTTGTCCCAGAACACGATGAGTTTGGACAGCTTGTGGCGCCCCGCAAGGGTGATGGCCTCCTGGCTCACGCCCTCCATCAGGCAGCCGTCACCGGCGATGACATAGGTGTGGTGATCCACGACCTTCTTGCCAAAGCGGGCGCGCAGGATTTCTTCGGCCATGGCGAAGCCGACCGAATTGGCGATGCCCTGACCAAGCGGGCCTGTGGTGGTCTCGATGCCGCTTGCGTGGCCGTATTCGGGATGGCCTGCGGTGATGGCTCCCCACTGGCGAAAATCGCGCAGCTGCTGGATGGTCATGTCCTCGTACCCGGTCAGGTGCAGCAGGGAATAAAGCAGCATCGACCCATGGCCCGCCGACAGGATGAAGCGATCGCGGTCGGGCCAGTTGGGCGCGGAGGCGTCAAATTTCAGGTGCTTTTCGAACAGGACCGTGGCGACATCCGCCATGCCCATGGGCATGCCCGAGTGGCCGGAATTGGCAGCGGCCACGGCGTCCAGTGTGAGGGCGCGAATGGCGGTCGCTTTGGACCAGTGGTCAGGATGGGCGGTGCGAAGGGCGGTCAGGTCCACGGGGTCAGATCCTTTGGGCAAGAAGAGTTGAGGCTGCATATCAGCCAAGGCCCAAAGATCAAGGCGATGTCGCGCCTGGGGCCATGTGGGGCCTGGGTGGGGCGGGTGCGCAATGCGCACTTCAACGCCGCCTTGCAAGTCCCTGATCGCAAAGGGGGCGCATTTCGCAAATGCATTGGCTAGACTATCGTTCAACCGCATCACGCAGCGATTCGCACAGGTGCGCGCCGAAAAGACTTGGACGAGAATTTGACGAATTGTGCCAAAGGCACGGGGTAAGAGACGAGGGGACGGGCGTCGAGATGAGCGAGATTGATGCACTGCAACAACGGCTAACGGCCGCAATAGACCGGATCGCGACCCAGATGGGCGCGCTTGGCGGCGCGGGTTCGGGGGACACGGGCGCGCTTGAGGCTGCTTTGGAAGATGAACGGCTGGCCAATGCGCAACTGAATGAGCGGGTGCGCAAACTGTCCGAAAAGCAGGACAGCGCCGCGCAAGAGGCCGCAAATGCAACGGCTGCCGCGCAAGAGCGTGTCGCGACGCTGGATCTGGAATTGCAGCGGCTGCGCAAGGCCAACGATCAGTTGCGCCAATCCAACGCGGCCCTGCGTCTGGCCAATGAGGAAGGCGTGGGTGAGCCGCATCTGATCAACAAGGCGATGATGGCCGAACTGGAAGCTCTGCGCGCGGCGCGCGCCGCAGATGTGGCCGAAGCCTCAAGCATCATCGGGGCGCTTGCGCCCTTGCTGGACGCCAAAGAGGAGGACGCCTGATGCCCGAAGTGACCATTTCCATCGGGGGCCGCCAATTTGCGGTGGCCTGTCAGGAGGGTGAGGAAAACTACCTGCACTCTGCCGCCAAGATGCTGGATGATGAGGCGCAGGTGCTGGCCGATCAGGCAGGGCGGATGCCCGAAGCGCGGATGTTGCTGATGGCGGGTCTCATGCTGGCCGACAAGACCGCAAGCGTCGAGGATCGGATTTCCGAGGTTGAGGCGACGCTGGCCGAACGCGAGGCCGAGTTGGAGGGGCTGCGCACCATGGGCGCACCAGAGCCCGAGCGGATCGAGGTGCCGGTGATCCCGACCTCTGTCACGGAAACGCTGGCCGAACTGGCCGCACGCGCCGAGGCACTGGCCGCAGAGGTCGAAGAGAAGACAGCATCCGCCTGACACGACCCACAGGCTGATCCAAAGGAAAGGCGGACCCCGGAAAGGGCCCGCCTTTCGCTGTTTCAAGGTAAGGCGCACGTGTCGTGCGCCCGCCCGGATCAGCCGTTTGCTTCGCGGATCTTGTTGGCGGCGTCCTTGTCATAGGTCACGCCATTTTCCTCGAACAACGTGTCCAACTCGCCCGACAGGGTCATTTCGGTGATGATATCGCAGCCACCCACAAACTCGCCTTTGACATAGAGTTGCGGAATGGTGGGCCAGTCGGAAAATTCCTTGATGCCCGAGCGGATCTCTTCATCCGCCAGCACGTTCACATCGGCAAAGTCGATGCCCATGTAATTCAGCACGCCCGCCACCCGGCTGGAAAAGCCGCATTGGGGCATGGTTTTGGTGCCTTTCATAAACAGCACCACGTCGTTGGCGTTGATGGTGTCTGTGATGCGGGCGTTGGTGTCGCTCATGTCAGTCTTCTTTCTTGTTGTAGGCGCGGTGATAGCGCGCGGCATAGGTTTCATCTTCGGGCATCGGGGCCACATATGTGCTGCTGCGGCCCACCATTTCACCGTCGCGGCTGCGTACCATGTTCACCCGCTCAAGCGCGTCGTTCTGGCGGGTGACCCGGTCGATCAGGTCCATATCCATTGCTTCCATCCCAAGGGGAACGTCGCGAATTTGGTCCATCTCGGCCCGTCCCGGACGGCGCGCCGCCAGGGATTGGCGCGGCATGCGCCGAAAGGGACGCATCAAGAGATCGACCCACGTGGTCACGGGGCCTTGGTCGTCAGCGCGAGTGCGTGCAATTCGCCATGGCTGCCATCCATCTTGCCCTTGAGCGCCTTGGTCACGGCCCGGTGCTGTTGTACCCGGTTCATACTGGCAAAGGACGCATCCACCACCTCGGCGGAATAGTGATTCCCGTCCCCCGCCAGATCGGTGATCGTGATCTTGGCTTGCGGAAAACTCTCGCGGATCAGCTCTTCGATCTCTTGGGCTTGCATCGGCATGGGGTGTCTCTCCGGGAACTGCTTGGTGCAGATTTAGGGCGGCAGGGGCAAAGGCGCAAGCATTTGCGCGTGCAACAGGCCTGTGCGCAGGATGGGCTTGTGTCCGGCGGGGGCGGCGGACTACGATTCTACCTGACCAGATCCGCGCTGCGCGCGCGCAGCGCCTCACAGGACATGACGCACTATGACATCCGTTGAAACCGCACCGGAACAGGCCCTCGCATGGGTGAACGCAGGGCAGGGGGCCGCCATCGCCACCGTGATCGAAACATGGGGCAGTGCCCCGCGTCGTGCAGGGGCGCAGATGGTGGTGTCTGCAACCGGGGATATGATGGGGTCCGTCTCGGGCGGCTGCGTTGAGGGGGCTGTGGTTGTCGAGGCGATGGAGGCGCTGGAGGATGGCGCGCCCCGCGTGCTGGAATACGGGGTCAGTGACGGGGATGCCTTTGCGGTGGGTCTGGCCTGTGGTGGTACCATCAAGGTGCTGGTTGAACCTGTCGGGGCGGCGATGCCCAAGCAGATGTTGCAGGATCTGGTGGCGCACCGCGCCGCGCGCACCCCGGTCGCCTATGTGGTCGACCTTGATACGTGGGCACGCCGCCTTGACACGTCAGGACATGACAGCCGCTTTGCCGCGGACCGCACGGGGGTGGACGAGGACGGGCGCACCTTTGTGGCCATTCACAACCCGCCCTTGCGTCTGGCCGTGGTCGGGGCGGTCCATATCGCCCAGGCCCTTGTGGCGATGGCGCGGGTGGCGGGCTATGATCCGGTGGTGATCGACCCGCGCGAGGCCTTTGGTTCTGCCACCCGCTTTCCGGGCGAAAGGGTCATCAATGACTGGCCGGACGAGGCGCTGGCTGAGGTTGGCCTTGATACCCGCACCGCCCTTGTCCTGCTGACCCACGACCCCAAGCTTGACGATCCGGCGCTGCATCTCGCGCTGAATTCGGGCGCGTTCTATATCGGCGCACTTGGGTCGCGGCGCACCCATGCCAAGCGGGTCGAGCGGCTGGAGGAGGCCGGGTTCGCGCCCGGTCAGATCGCGCGCATCAAGGGGCCTGTGGGCTTGAACATCGGGGCCGCCAGCCCGTCCGAGATCGCAGTGTCGATCCTGGCCCAGATGGTTGAAACGCTGCGGATGACCAAATGATTTTTGGCCCCGTGCAGACGGCTGCGGCAGCGGGCGCGATCCTGGCCCATTCCATGCCGGTGCCGGGCGGGCGCATTCCGAAGGGAACGACGCTGACCCCGGATCACCTGCGCACCTTGGCCGAGGCCGGGCACGATCAGATTGTCGTGGCGCAGGTGCAATCGGGTGATGTCGAGGAAAACGCCGCCGCCGCGCGTCTGGGTGCCGCCTTTGCGCCAACACCTGAGGGCGTGGGGTTGCGCATCAGTGCGGCAGGCGCGGGGCGCGTGAACCTTTATGCCACTGTGCCGGGGGTTGTCCGTCTGGAGGTCGAGGCTGTGGACCGCGTCAATGCCGTTGATCCGATGATCACCATCGCGACCGTCCCGCCATGGCACCGGGTCGAGGCGGGCACGATGGTTGCCACGATCAAGATCATCTCCTATGCGGTGCCCGAGGCGGCTCTGATTGCCGCGTGCGGTGCCGCGCCCGGTGCGATTTCCGTGGCTCCTTCGCAATTTCAGACGGCCACGTTGATCGAAACACAGGTCGGGGCCGACCCCCCAAACACCAAGGGACGTGATGCGCTGACGGGCCGTCTGGATCGCCTTGGACTGACGTTGAGTGATCGGCATGTGGTGCCCCACGAGACCGACGCCCTGGCGCGCGCGATTGCGCAGGCACCGGGGCAGGTGGTCTTTGTGCTGACCGCCTCGGCCACGTCAGACACGCGCGATGTGGCCCCCGAGGCCCTGCGCATGGCGGGCGGGCAGGTGACCGCCTTTGGACTGCCGGTCGATCCGGGCAACCTGCTGTTTTTTGGACAGATCAAGTCGCGCCCCGTCATCGGCCTGCCGGGCTGTGCCCGCTCGCCTGCGCTCAACGGGGCGGATTGGGTGCTGGAACGGCTGATTTGCGGTATCGCGCTTGGGCAGGACGACATTTCGGCCATGGGGGTTGGCGGTTTGCTCAAGGAAATTCCGACCCGGCCCCGCCCGCGCAGTTCTTGAAGTCCCTTCCGCAATGCGCGCAGCGCCCGCGCGCTGCCTGAGCGCCCGCACAATCCTGCGAATTGGGAAGGCTTGCAAAGTTTTAGGTTCTCAACTGCAAGACACCATGCTTAACTCTCATCCAAACCGAATAGAGAAAAAGGGGAGGATGCTATGACACAGGTCAACATGACCGTGAACGGAAAGGCTGCGTCTGGCGACGTGGAAGGGCGCACGCTGTTGTCGTCATTCCTGCGCGACCAGCTGAAATTGACCGGCACCCATGTGGGATGTGACACGTCGCAATGCGGGGCCTGCGTCGTGCATGTGGACGGGGTGGCGGTGAAATCCTGCACCATGCTGGCCGCCGAGGCGGATGGTGCGGATGTGGCAACCATTGAAGGACAGGCCAATCCGGATGGGTCGCTGAACGTGATCCAGCAGGCGTTTCAGGACCATCACGGGTTACAATGCGGGTTTTGCACGCCGGGCATGGTAATGAGCACGGCGGCCTTGTTGAAAGGCAACCCCAAGCCGTCCGAAGCCGAGGTGCGTGCCTATCTGGAAGGCAATATCTGCCGCTGTACGGGCTACCATAACATCGTCAAGGCGATCATGGCCGCGTCCGGTCAGGACGTCGGGGCCATCGCGGCTGAGTGAATTCTATGACGTAGACCGCCGGGGGCCAGCCCCCGGGACCCCCGGAGTTTATCTGGCAAGATGAAGCAGGGGACGAGGTAAAGGCGGGCATCGCCCGTGTGACATTCAGGGAGGAATATCATGCCAAAAGATGGTGGAATTGGTGCCAGCAGCAAGCGGCGCGAGGATGTGCGGTTTCTGACAGGGGTCGGCAACTACACGGATGACATCAACATTCACGGACAGGCGTATGTGTTCTTTCTGCGCTCGGACATGGCGCACGGGACGATCAACAGCGTGGATACGTCAGCGGCTGCCGGCATGCCCGGTGTGGTCCAGATCTTTACCGGCGCGGATTTTGAGGCTGTCGGCTCGATTCCCTGCGGCTGGCAGGTGACCGACAAGCACGGTGAAGTCATGCAGGAACCCCGTCACCCGGTGCTGGCCCATGGCAAGGTGCGCCATGTGGGTGAACCCATCGCCGCCGTGGTCGCCGAGACGCTGGAACAGGCCCGTGATGCGGCCGAGGCGATCGAACTGGATATTTCCGAACTGCCCGCCGTTGTCGATATGAAAGAGGCGCTGAAGGACGGTGCCGCCAAGGTCCATGACGATCTGAACAACAACCTTTGCTATGACTGGGGGTTTGTCGAGGAAAACAAGGCGGCGACGGATGCGGCCTTTGAGGCGGCGGCCCATGTCACCACCCTTGAGCTGGTCAACAATCGTCTCGTCGCCAACCCGATGGAGCCGCGCGTGGCGGTGGGTGAATATGCCCGCGGCACGGATGAGCACACGCTTTATACCACGTCGCAGAACCCGCATGTGATCCGTCTGTTGATGGGGGCCTTCGTCCTTGGCATTCCCGAGCACAAGCTGCGCGTCGTCGCCCCGGATGTGGGTGGTGGTTTTGGGACCAAGATCTTCCACTATCAGGAAGAGGCGTTTTGCACATTTGCCGCCAAGGCCTGCAATCGGCCTGTCAAATGGACCTCGTCGCGTTCCGAAGCGTTCGTGTCGGACGCCCATGGCCGCGACCACGTGACCAAGATCGAACTGGCGCTGGACGGCGACAACAACTTCACCGCGCTGCGCACGGAAACCTATGCCAATATGGGTGCATATCTGTCGACTTTTGCGCCTTCGGTACCCACGTGGCTGCATGGCACGCTGATGGCTGGGAACTACAAGACCCCGCTAATCTATGTGAACGTCAAGGCCGTGTTCACCAATACGGTGCCTGTGGATGCCTATCGGGGTGCCGGTCGTCCCGAGGCGACGTTCCAGCTTGAGCGGGTCGTGGACAAGGCGGCGCGTGAATTGGGTGTCGACCCGGTCGCGCTGCGCCGTCAGAACTTTATCACCGAGTTCCCCTATGCGACCCCTGTGGCCGTCGAATATGACACCGGCGACTATCATGCGACCATGGACAAGTTGGAGTCGATGATCGACCGCGATGGCTTTGCCGCGCGCCGTGCTGAAAGCGAGAAGAACGGCAAGCTGCGAGGTCTGGGTGTGAACTGCTATATTGAGGCCTGCGGGATCGCGCCCTCGAACCTCGTGGGCCAGTTGGGTGCGCGTGCGGGCTTGTATGAAAGTGCCACCGTGCGTGTGAATGCTACGGGCGGGCTGGTTGTGATGACCGGCAGCCACAGCCACGGGCAGGGGCACGAGACCTCCTTTGCCCAGGTGGTCGCCGAGATGATCGGCATCGACGAAAACATGGTCGAGATCGTGCATGGCGACACCTCCAAAGTGCCGATGGGCATGGGCACCTACGGGTCGCGCTCGCTCGCGGTGGGGGGCTCGGCCATGGTGCGCGCCACCGAAAAGATCATCAACAAGGCCAAGAAGATCGCCAGCCACCTGCTTGAAGCCTCTGAGGGGGATATCGAGTTGAAGGATGGTGCCTTCTCGGTTGCGGGCACGGACAAATCCGTGGCCTGGGGGGATGTGACCCTGGCCGCATATGTGCCGCACAACTATCCGCTTGAGGATATCGAGCCGGGTCTGGAAGAAACGGCGTTTTACGATCCGTCCAATTTCACTTATCCTTCAGGGGCTTATGCCTGTGAAGTTGAAGTAGATCCCGAAACGGGCAAGGTCACCATCGAACGCTTTGCTGCGGCCGATGACTTTGGCAATATCGTGAACCCGATGATTGTGACCGGGCAGGTTCATGGGGGGCTGGCGCAGGGGATCGGGCAGGCGCTGCTTGAAAACTGTTCCTATGATGAGAATGGGCAGCTGCTGAGCGCGTCCTACATGGATTACGCGATGCCACGGGCTGATGATCTGCCGATGTTTGACGTCGATCATTCCTGTCAGACGCCGTGTACCCACAACCCGCTTGGGGTCAAGGGGTGCGGCGAAGCGGGCGCGATCGGCTCGCCTCCATCGGTCGTGAATGCGGTGGTCGATGCGCTGCAATCGGCTGGCAAGGATGTCACCCATATCGACATGCCCCTGTCCCCGGATCGTGTCTGGGCCGCAATGCAATAGGATTGAGAGTGCGGGACTGGGGCGCTGCCCCAGACCCCGGAGTTTATTTGGCAAGATGAAGATGGATCATCGCGCCATGAGGAAGGACTGAGAGATGTACAACTTCGAATTCGAGAAGCCCGAAACCGTGGCGGATGCGGTGGCCGCATTGGCGCCAGAGGATGCGCAGGCACTTGGTGGTGGGCAGACCCTGATCCCGACCCTGAAACAGCGCCTTGCCAGCCCGACCACTTTGGTCAGCCTCAAGGGCATCGCCGAGATGCAGGGTGTGTGCAAGGGGGATGATGGGTCGATCTGCATTGGTGGGGCCACAAACCACGCCACTGTGGCGGCCGAAGCTGGCGATTATCCGGCCCTGGCTGAAACGGCGGCCCATATTGGCGATCCTGCGGTGCGCAATCGTGGCACTATTGGCGGATCGCTGGCCAATAATGATCCCTCTGCCTGCTATCCGGCGGCTGCACTGGCGTCCGGGGCCACCATTGTCACCAACAGTCGCGAGATTGCGGCGGATGACTATTTTCAGGGCATGTTCACCACCGCGCTGGAGGACGGCGAAATCGTGACCGAGGTCCGCTTCCCCGTGCCTGAAAAAGCCAACTATCAGAAGTTTGTCCAGCCTGCCTCGCGCTTTGCCTTGGTGGGTGTCTTTGTCGCCAAATATAGCGACGGGGTGCGTGTGGCGATTACGGGTGCATCCAATGACGGTGTGTTTCGGTGGGCCGAGGCCGAGGCCGCTCTGACCGCCAATTTCGCACCCGAGGCGCTGGATGGCTTGAGCCTGAGCGGCGATGACATGATCAGTGATCTGCATGGCACCGGTGCCTATCGCGCCCATTTGTGCAATGTGATCACGAAAAGGGCGGTGACGGCTGCGGCCTGATCGCAGGTCCCCGTCCCACCATGATCAGGGCCCGGGCATTGCCTCGGGCCTTTTTCCATTCGAAAGGATGCTTATGCCCGCAGATCATGCGATCCAACGGTGGCCAGCCCCTGTGCGCGGGCGCAGCCTGACTGTGGCCCATGGTGGGCTGGTCTATGCTGTGGCCTATGACCCGGACGCCGCCCCGGGGATCACAGCGCAGACTGCCAATGCCTTGAATTTTCTGGAGGCCCGTCTGGCGGAGGCGGGCAGCGCAAAGTCCGGGCTGTTGCAGGTGACGATCTATTTGCAGGACATGAGGCAAAAATCCGAGATGGATGCGGTGTGGACAGACTGGATCGGCGCGCCGGACAACTGGCCGCAACGGGCGTGCATGGGCGCTGATATCGGTGACGGCGGCACAACCCTGATCGAGATCGTGGCGATTGCAGCCAGGATCTAGATCGACCCGGCTTCGACCATGAAATTGTTGGCCGTGCACATGGCCGCATCATCCGAGGCCAGAAACAGCACCATCCGCGCCACATAGACCGGGTCGATCAGGTCCGGCAGGCATTGGCGCGCGCGGTGCGCCTCAAGCCCTTCGGGCGTGGCCCAGAGTTCCTTTTGTCTGTCGGTCATAATCCAGCCGGGCACCACGGTGTTGACCCGAATGCGGTGATCGCCCAGATCGCGGGCCATGGTGCGGGTCAGCCCGTGCACGGCGGCCTTGGCGGTGGTGTAGGCCGGAAATCCGCCGCCCGCCTCCCACCATGAGTTCGAGCCGAGGTTGATGATTGAGCCGCGCTCTGCCGCAATCATGCCCGGTGCGACGGCCTGAATGGCAAAGAACATGTGGCGCAAGTTTGTCTGCATCCGTTCGTCCCAATAGTCGGGCGTCACATCCTGCCAGGCGTGGCGATCATCGCGGGCGGCGTTGTTGACCAGCACGAGGAAAGGGGCGACCTGATCGGCCAGCGTCGCAATGGCGGTACGGGTTGCATCAATGTCGCGCAAGTCGCACAGGGCGTGCCGGGCACCTGTGGCGGCGCTGACGGCGGCCGAGGCGTCCGCATCCCGGTCCAGAAAGGCTACGCGTGCACCCTGGGCGGCAAAGGCTTCGACGGTGAGCCGACCGATACCAGAGGCCCCGCCGGTGACGAGAACGGGCGTGCCGGACAGGCTGGGATAATGGGCGAAATCGGGCATGTGGGCTCCTGCGGTGCGTGCGTGGGGGATGAAAAAGGGCGCCGCATGATGCGACGCCCCTGGTCTCTGACATGTTATCAGGTCGCGCCTAGCCCTTGGCGGGCATGGGGCCGATCAGCATGACCATCTGGCGGCCTTCCATCTTCGGGAAGTTTTCGATGCGGCCATGGTCCTTGGTGTCTTCGGCAACCCGTTCGAGCAATTCACGGCCGAGGTTCTGGTGGGCCATCTCGCGGCCCCGGAACCGCAATGTCACCTTCACCTTGTCGCCGTTTTCAAGGAACTTGAACACGTTGCGCATCTTGACGTCATAGTCGTTGGTGTCGGTGTTGGGGCGGAACTTGACCTCTTTGATCTCAATGATCTTTTGCTTTTTGCGGGCTTCGGCCTCGCGCTTTTGGGTCTCGTACTTGAACTTGCCAAAATCCATGATCTTGCAGACCGGGGGGCTGGCATTGGGCGAAATTTCTACCAGATCAAGACCGGCCTCTTCGGCGAGGTCCATGGCGCGATCTGGGCTTACAACTCCTACGTTTTCTCCATCAGCGCCAATCAGGCGGATTTCGGTGGCGCGGATCTTGTCGTTGACGCGCGGGCCGGTGTCTCGTTGGGGCGGCGCGTTGTGGGGTCTGCGAGCGATGGTGGTCGTCCTTTGATCATTTCCGAAAAGTCAGGCCAAAACGTAGCCGTTGGGCGGGGCACCTTCAACCCTAAGAATCGGCTGGACTGCGCCCAAATTGGCGATTTTCCCCCTTGAACCTTTCCTTTGTGACGCGCATTTGACACCGCAATGTCAGCACGTCCGCGTGACGCGCGTTTGGCGTAGGACAATAAGAGGACTGGGTGATGAAAAATCTGATTTGGATTGTGATAGCGGCGGTGATCGCGGGTGGGGCATATCTGCTTTATTCCGGCCAAACCCCGACCGAGGTGGTGAACGAGGCGGCAGAGGCGGTGAATGCCCCCGAAGCTTTGGAGAATGTGGACGAAGCGGCGGATGCTGCGGTTGATGTGACCCAAGATGTGGCGGGTGATGTGAGCGAGGCTGCGGACGCTGCTGTGGATACGGTGACGGATGCGGCGGATGCAGCAGCGGATGCCGTCAGCGACACCGTGGGCGAGGCGGTGGATGCCGCGACAGACACGGCGCAATCGCTGGTCGAAACCGGTGAGGATGCTGTTGATGCCGCGTCCGATGCGGCAAGCGATGTGGCGGATGCCGTGACCGGCACCGCAGAAGAGACGGCTGATGCCGTTGCGGATGCAGGTGACGCTGCTGCCGACACAGCTGCCGAGGCTGTTGATGCAACAACCGACGCTGCCGAAGCGACCGCAGATGCGGCGGGCGAGACCGCTGCCGAGGCCACAGAGGCTGCAACAGATACAGTTGCACAAGCGACCGATACTGCGGCTGACACAGCAACCGAGGCGGCCGAGGCTACAACCGAGACGGCAACTGAGGCAGCGGATGCCACGGCTGACGCAGCCGAGGCGGCCGCTGACACAGCGACCGAAGCGACAGAAGCGACGACTGAAACAGTGACCGAAGAGGCTGTGGACACCGCAACGGACACAGCGACCGAGGGCACCGAAACGGCCGCAGAGACAAGCGGTATTGCGGATCTGCTGAGCGTGGATGGTTTCGACTTTGATAAAGTCGCCGCCATGATCGACAACTCGGAGCAATTGAGCGTTGTGCAGAAAACGACTCTCAAGGCCGGGATCGACAAGGCACGTGACAATCCCGAAGTGCTCAAAGGTCTGTTGGATCAACTGAAGACGGCTATGGGTCTCTGATCCGGCTCCCTTCGGGCCGACTGAAACAAGAAACCGCGCCCTGATCACTCGGGGCGCGGTTTTTTCATGTCTTGCCGTCAGGGCCGTGTGTCAGCCCACAAACGCCTTTTCCACAACAAAGTGTTTGGGGTCGGAGTTCGCGCCTTCTTCCAGCCCGAACCCTTCAAGGATGCGCTTGAGGTCTGTGTTCAGCCCCAGGGATCCGCAGATCATGGCGCGATCCGTGTCTACGTTGATGCCCTCAATCCCGAGGTCCCTGAACACCGCACCATCCTCAAGCAGCGTAGTGATGCGGCCCATCTTGGGGCTCTCTTCGCGGGTGGTGGTCGGATAATAGCGGATCTTGGCGAGGTTCTCGGCCCCGATCAATTCCTGCATCATCTCGTCGGCCTGCAAATCGGCGATCAGCTTGCGTCCGTATTCGAGCTCGGCCACGTCACGGCAGGTGTGGGTGACAATGACCTCGTCGAACTTCTCGTAGGTTTCAGGTTCGCGCAGCAGCGAGGCGAAAGGCGCAAAGCCTGTGCCTGTCGCAAAGAACCACAACCGTTTGCCGGGCAGCAGCGCGTCATGCACCAGGGTACCGACAGGCTTGGGGCGCAGGATGATCTGATCACCCGGCTGGATGTGTTGCAGCCGTGATGTCAGCGGGCCGTCCTGCACCTTGATCGAATAGAACTCCAACTCGTCATCCCATGCGGGCGAGGCGATGGAATAGGCGCGCAGCAGCGGTTTCTGCTTGCCGGTTTCAGGGTGCGGTTCACCCATCAGGCCGATCATCACGAACTCGCCTGACCGGAAGCGCAAGGACGCAGGCCGGGTCACGCGGAACGAAAACAGGCGATCGGTCCAATGCTGCACGGACGTCACGGTCTGGGCATCGGGCAGGGCGGGGGTGGCCTTGACGGCGGTGGTCTGGTTCACGGGGCTTTGCTCGGTCATGGATATGTCAACGCAGGATTACACCTGCACCTCTTGTTTTAGAAAGGGTTATTTGAAGCGGCCAGAGGGCGAAACGCCGCGCGCCGCCTTGATTTTGGTCCTGGTCTACCGGGATGGGGTCAGTGGTTTGACGTGCCGCGCAGACGGGCCTGATAGTCATGGGCCTGCCAGTCAGCGCGGGCCTGCCACTGATCCTCGGGCTGGCGGGCGGCCAGCGCCTGACTGATCTCGACCTCGTCAAAGCCGGACCGGCGCGCCATGGCATATTGATCGGCGATCACGTGACCTTGGGCGCGCAAACGGCCCTGATAGCCGCGCAGGCGCAGCGTGCGTGCGATGGTAAAACCGCGCCCGTCCGCAAAGCTGGGGAAATCCACGCGGATGATATCCGCGCTCAGCGGTATGGTGTCAGGATCGGCATCCGATGGCACATCAAGCGCCACCGCGTCATTGGCTGCCTCGCCGAGCGGGGTATAGCCGCGATCCCATGTGTCGGGGCCAAAGCCCTGGTCGGTCACGAGAATGGTCATGTTTGCTCTCCTGTTCGCACCATCCTGCCGTTCACAAAATGGATGCCGCATTCGTCCTTGTTCTGATCGCGCCACCGGCCTGCGCGCGCCGCTTCCCCGTCCGCGACGGGGGATGTGCAGGGCGCACAGCCGATGGAAGGGTAGCCTTGGGCCACCAGCGGATGCCGGGGCAGGCGGTTTTCGGCCATGTAGTCGGCCACATCCTCGGGTGCCCACCGCGCCAGCGGATTGACCTTGATCCGGTTGCTGCCCGCTTCGACTTCGAAAAATTCGAGGGCCGCGCGGCGGTCGGATTGATACCGCTTGCGCCCGGTGATCCAGCCTGTGTGGGCTTTCAACGCCTTTTGCAGGGGGCGTGTCTTGCGCAAGGCACAGCACGCATCCGTGTCGCGCTGATGCAGGGTGCCATCCGGGTCCTCGGGGGTGATGTTATCGGCCCGAATGATGCGCAGGTTGCTCAGCCGCAGCCGCTCGGCCACGTCCATCTGATAAGTCAGCGTTTCGGCAAACAACATCTCTGTGTCGATGAAGATCACCGGCACGTCCCGTTTGATCATGGCCGTGAGGTGCAGCAGGACCACAGATTCCGCCCCGAAACTGGACACCAGCGCAATATCCGGTACCGCCTGAAACGCTGCGCGCAGCACATCCGTTGCGCCGTGATGGCTCAGTTGCGCATTCAGCGCACTGACCATCACGTCCGCATCGGGGCTGGCCGGCCCTTCGGGGAGAGTTTTTCGGGCAAGATGAAGCATGGGATCTATTCCGCGGCCACCTTCGTTTCGGGGTAGAGCGCGGTCTTGAAAGGGGCCATGCCGGTGCGTTTGTAGGTGTCAAGGAACGCCTCGTCCTGGCTGGTGCGCAGGTCGAGATATGTATCCACGATCCGCTCGACTGCGGGCACGATGTCATCCGCCGAAAAGCCGGGCCCGACCCGGTCACCCACGGCCGCCGTTTCGGTGTGATCCCCGCCAAGCGTGATCTGGTAGTTTTCGACGCCTGCGCGATCAAGGCCGAGGATGCCGATATGCCCCACATGATGGTGCCCGCAGGCGTTGATGCAGCCCGAAATCTTGATCTTGAGTTGCCCGATATCGTGTTCGCGCTTGAGATCGTCAAAGCGGGTGGCGATGTCTTGTGCGATCGGGATCGAGCGGGCTGTGGCCAGCGCGCAATAGTCCATGCCGGGGCAGGCGATGATGTCGCTGATCAGCCCGATATTGGCGGTGGCGAGTTCGGCGTTTTTCAACGCAGCGTGAAGCGCGGGCAGGTCCGAGACATGCACATGGGGCAGGATCACGTTCTGTTCGTGGCTGATGCGCAATTCGTCATGGCCGTATTGTTCGGCCAGATCCGCCATCAGCCGCATCTGGTCGCCCGTGGCGTCGCCGGGGGTTTCGCCGTGTTTTTTCAATGAGATGGACACGATCTTGTACCCGTCCGCCTTGTGCGCAGTCAGGTTCGTGTCGGCCCAGGACCGGAATAGGGGATCGCTGTGATAGGCATCCTTGAAGGTCGCCTCGGACGCGGTCTTGAATGTCGGGGGTGCAAAATGTCCTTCGATCTCGCGCAGCATCTGCTGGTCCACGCCCGAGAAGGTCGCGCGCGTCTGCACGAAACGATCCTCGACCAGGCGGCGGATTTCGTCGATGCCATGTTCGTGCACGGTGATCTTGATGCGCGCCTTGTACTTGTTGTCGCGCCGCCCGATCTGGTTCCAGACCGAGACGATGGCTTCGAGATAGGGCAGCAGATCAGCTTCGGGCAGGAAGTCATTGATAACCTTGCCGATCATGGGTGTGCGGCCAAGGCCGCCACCGACGATAACTTCGAACCCGCGTGCGCCGTCGCGTTCGACCATCCGCAGCCCGATATCGTGTGCTTTCGTTACTGCCCGGTCATTGGGCGAACCGGTGATTGCGATCTTGAACTTGCGCGGCATGAACTGGAATTCGGGGTGATCGGTGGACCATTGGCGCAGTAATTCGGCGACGGGGCGTGGGTCTGCGATCTCGTCCGCGGCAGCGCCCGCAAAATGGTCCGCCGTCACGTTGCGGATTGTGTTGCCGGAGGTCTGGATGGCGTGCATCCCCACCTCTGCCAGAGCATCCAGCATGTCCGGCACGTCCTTGAGCGCGGGCCAGTTGTACTGGATATTCTGACGGGTCGTGAAGTGGCCATACCCCTTGTCCCACCGATCCCCGATCTCGGCCAGTTTGCGCATCTTGGCGGAATTCAGCGTGCCATAGGGGATCGCGACGCGCAGCATATAGGCGTGCAGTTGCAGATAAAGCCCGTTCATCAGACGCAGCGGCTTGAATTCATCCTCGGTCAGCGCACCGGAGATGCGGCGTTCCACTTGCGCGCGGAACTGGGCGTTGCGTTCGGCCAGAAAGGCGCTGTCGAATTCGGAATAGCTGTACATCAGGACAACTCCACTTGTTTGCCGTGGGCATAGTTGGAAGGGCCGGTCGCGCGAAAGGTTTCGCGGAAATGGGCGGGGATGGGCACGCCGTCCGACAGCGCCACGTCGGCAAGGTAAGCACCCACGACCGTATCGACCTGCTGGCTGGCCTCGATCAGGCGCAGGTCTGCATCGGCCTCGTCTTGCAAGACTTCGGCCTCGGCCAGTTTGCGGGTCCAGCCGGTCGCCGTCTGATAGATCACGTCGCCTGCAAGCAGGTGATTGGCGGTCACGACTTTGGGAGTGAAGATCTTGGGCATCAGCGGGCCTCCTGCGCGGTCAGCGGCATGGTTGGAACATGGGGGATGGCGGCCTGCGCGGCACGTGGGGCAAGGCCGATAAAGGTGAGGGCGGGGCCGTCCATCCGGGCCTGCGCAATCGTCGGCTCCATCTCGGCCACGGTGGTGGACAGCACGCGCTGATCTGCGCGCGAGGCGTTTTCGATGACTGTCACAGGCGTGTCGGGCGCGATGCCGTGCATCAGCAGGCGGCCCTGGATGAAACGGGCGGATTTCTTGCCCATATAGATGGCGGCTACTTCACCGGGATTGGCCAGTGCGCGCCAGTCGTGATCGGCAAAGCCCTTCATATCGTGCCCCGTCAGGAAGCGGACGGAGGTGTTGCGCCCCCGCTTGGTCAGCGATTGCCCGATGGAGGCGACGGCGGCAGAGGCCGAGGTGATCCCGGGCACGATGTGCCAGTCAAGACTTGCTTTGGTCACCGCGTCGATTTCCTCGTCCAGACGGCCAAAGACGGTGGCATCGCCGGATTTCAACCGCACGACCTGCGCGCCTTTGGTCCCGTGCGCCACGATCAGATCGTTGATTGTTTCCTGCGGGGTGGAGGGGCCGAACGCCTCTTTGCCCACGTCGATCATGGTCGCTTCGCGGCGGGCGAGTTCGAGGATTTCGGGGGAAATCAGGCGGTCATAGATCACCACGTCAGCCTCATCGAGCGCCTTGCGCGCCTTGAGCGTCAGCAGTTCGGGATCGCCCGGACCTGCGCCGACAAAGGCGACATGGCCCTTGCGCGTGTCTTTCAACAGATGGTCAGCGAGCAGATCGTCAAGCGCGGGCTGGACCGCTTCGACCCCGTTTGCAAACGCCTTGGGGCCGGCGTTGAAATAGTAGTCACGCCAGAAATCGCGGCGTGCGCGGCCAAAGGGCAGGGCGTCGGCGGCTTTGCGGAAAGCTTTGCCGATTGCCGCAAGGGTGCCTAGCCCCGTGGGCAGGCGTTCCTCAAGGTCGGCCTTGATGGCGCGGGCGAGCACGGGGGCTGCCCCTTCGGTGCCGATGGCGATGGTGACGGGGTCACGGTCGACGATGGCGGGTGTGATGAACTGGCTGTCGATGAGGTTGTCCACGATGTTGACCAATGCGCCGTCGGCATGGGCGATGGCGGCGGTGCGCTTATCCTCGTCCGCATCCTCATCGGCGGCATAAAAGAGGGCGGCGCACATCGCATCGCCCGGTTCCATCGCGCGCGGGATCAGGGTCAACTTGGCGTCACGCGCCCATGCCTTGATTTCGGGGGCCGCGTGGGGCGCAAAAACGGTGAGATTGGCCGTGGTCTTCATCAGCAGGCGCAGCTTGGCCATGGCCGCATCGCCGCCGCCCGACAGAACGATCCGGCGTCCGGAGGTGTTCAGGAAGATGGGAAAATGGTTCATGGCGTGGCCCTCGGGTGGCTGATTTCTTGCCCTCAATATAGGATATTGTTCTGGTCCGTTGCCAGTATCGCGGCTAGATAAGGACATATGTTCTGCAATGATGCAGGTGCAGAACGCCTGTCACGGTTTTGGAAGGGGATCGGAATGTCTGTTCGCATTGATGAGGTGGATCGCAAAATTCTGGCCGAGCTGCAGCGCGACGCCAGCCAGTCGCTGGACGATATTGCCAAGGCTGTGGGGTCCTCGAAGACCCCGGTGTGGAACCGAATCCGCAAGCTGAAAGAGGGCGGCGTGATCGGCCAGCAAACCGTGTTTCTGGATGCAGAGGCGCTTGGGTTCGAGGCGTGCTTTTTTGTTCTGATCCGTACCTCGGAGCACGAGGCCGACTGGCAGGCGCGGTTCCTCAAGGCGTTGCGCGACCGCGCCGAGGTGCAGGAGGCGCACAGGCTGGCAGGCGATATCGACTATATTCTCAAGGTGCGGGTCAGGAACGCGCGTGCGTATGACGCCTTCTATCAGGCGCTGATTTCAGAAGTCAGAGTGCACAACGTGACCGCGCTGTTGTCGATGGAAGAGATCAAGTCGACCACCATGCTGCCGCTCGAGGCCTGACCGTTCAGGCCTGCACCATCAGTTGATCCAGCTTGTGGAAATGGTAGGCATCCGCAAATTGTGGGGCGTCGGTGATCCGCAGCTTAGGCGCATGGGCGAACAGGGCGGGCAGGGCGATTTGCATTTCAAGCCGGGCCAGTGGTGCGCCGACGCAGAAATGCACGCCCCCGCCAAAGGCGAGATGCGCAGGCTTGGGACGGGCCGGGTCAAAGCGGTGGGGGTCTGGAAACACTTCAGGATCACGCCCCGCCGCCCCAAGCATCAGCGCGATCTCATCGCCCGGCTCCAGCACGTGCCCGCCCACCTCGATGCGCTCATAGGCATAGCGGGTGAACATGTGCAGCGGCGGGTCGAACCGCAGCAGTTCCTCCACGGTGCCGTCGATCCGGTCGGGGGTCAGCGCGCCGGTGGTGCCGGTTTCGATCAGGCATTTCACCGCATTGCCAAGGGAATGTACCGTCGCCTCGTGCCCCGCATTCAGCAGCAACACGCAGGTGCCGATCATTTCATCGGGGCTGAGGCGGGCACCATCCTCTTCGGCGGTGATCAGTTGGGTGATCAGGTCGTTGCGCGGGTCATTGCGCCGCTCGTCGATATAGGCGCGCAGGAAGGTGGCGAATTCGTCCGCTGCGGTGTTGGCCGCATCCTCAATCGCGCGCGTGCGCCCGGCCTGATACATCGCCACCATCGCCGAAGACCAGCGCAGCAGGTCCGGGGCCATCGCCTCGGGCACGCCCAGAAGGCGGGCGATGACGCGCACGGGCACGTGCTGGCAATAGGCGGGGATCAGATCGAACGGCCCGTCCGGCAGACCCGCCAGCAGATCGGCGCAGATATCGGTGATGTCCGGGGCCAGCCCTGCGATCCGGCGCGATGTAAACGCATGCAGGACCAGACGGCGCAGGCGGGTGTGGGCGGGGGCCTCAAGCTCAAGCAGGGAATGGCGTTCAACCGCATCAAAGGCGGCCAGATGGGCCGGTGCCTCGGTGCGCCCCGGTACGGCGCGGCCCAAACGGCGGTCGCGCAGCAGCGCGTGGACCGTGGCGTGATCAAAGGCGGCCAACATTCCATAGTCCTGCCAGACCTGCACGGGACTTGCCGCACGGGCTGTGTCGTAGACCGGATAAGGGTTCTGGATGAAGGCGGGATCGTGGGGCGACTGGATCAACATGAGCCATGATGTCTCAGGTCGGGTGCGCCTTGGCAAGCCCTGATCCGCGGGGATAGAGTGCGCGCCATGAAGGTTGGCTTTGGCAGACGGATCGCGGTGATTGTCGGGTTTGTGGCACTGGTCGCGGCGGCGGCGGCAGGGGTGTGGCGATACGGCTATTTTCAGGCGCTTGATCAGCTGTCGCGCCAGGGGGCGTCCGACCTTGCACTGGCGAGTGATCGACTCACGGGGCAGTTGCAACGCTACCGCGAACTGGCGGTGTTGGTGGCGGATCATCCGCAAATCGGGGCGGTGCTGGCGGGTGAAGACGTGCGTGCCGCCGAGGCGCTGTTCCTTGAAATCGCAGACAAAACCGCGGCTGAGGATATTCGGCTGACCGACGCCGCGGGGCACGTTCTGGCCAGCGCGCGGCTTGAGCCGACGGGCGTGGATATCGCCCCCTTGGTGCGCCGCGCCACCCAGGGGGCACTTGGGTGGGGCAATGGGCAAAGTGCGTCGGGTGCGCGCGTCTTTGCCTATGCGGCACCGGTCTTTGATGCCCGCTCGCAGGTCAGGGGGGCGGTGGTGGTGACGGCTGACCTTGCCGGGATCGAGTGGGACTGGGTCGGGTCGAACCCGGCGGTCTTTTTCACGGATGCGGCGGATCGGGTGTTCATCACCAACCGTTCGGAGATCGTATTCTGGCAACGCCCTGCCGACGGGCCGGGCCTGGCCCCGGCAGATGGCAGCGCCTTGCCCTTTGACAGTTACCGGATCGGGCGGCACGAGGTGTGGGAGATGGGGTGGGGGCCGTATCTGCCGCGAAATGCGCTGCATCTGGTGCGCCCGCTGCCGGTCATAGGGATGACGGGCGAGGCGCTGGTGGATGTGACCCCTGCGCGCCGGCTTGCGACCTTGCAGGCGGCGGCGGTGGCGGGCTTGTGCCTCGCGTTCGGCGCGCTGTTGTTTCTGGCAACCGAACGGCGGCGTACTCTGGCCGAGGCCAACGCCCAGCTTGAGGCCCGCGTGGCCAGTCGCACCGCCGCCTTGTCCGACAGCAACGCCCAATTGCGTCGCGAAGCGATCGAGCGGGAGGAGGCACAAGCCGCCCTTGCCCGCGCGCAAGCTGATCTGGCGCAGGCGGGTAAACTCAGCGCGCTTGGGCAGATGAGCGCGGGGCTGAGCCATGAGTTGAACCAGCCGCTGATGGCGATCCAGACCTATGCGGACAACGCTGTGGCCTTCCTTGAGCGGGACAAGCCCGCACGGGCCAGCGACAACCTGACCCGTATTTCGGATATGGCGCGGCGGATGGGGCGGATCATCAAGAACCTGCGGGCGTTTGCGCGACAGGAAAGCGAACCTGCGGTGCGGGTTGATCTGGCCCAAGTGATTGAAAGTGCGGTGGAATTGACCAAACCACGGATGCGGCAGCTGGATGTGACGCTGGACTATGATCCACCACCGACGCCCATCTGGGTGTCGGGCGGTGAGGTCCGGCTCGGGCAGGTCTTTGTCAATCTGATCTCGAATGCGATGGACGCGATGGTCGGGCGCGAGATGCGTGTGTTGCGGATTGCCGTGCAAGGGCCACAGGTGCGGATCAGTGACACAGGCCCCGGCATTGCGGTGCTCGACCGGGTGTTTGATCCGTTCTATTCCACCAAAGAGGTGGGTGCATCCGAAGGGATGGGGCTGGGACTGTCGATTTCCTATGGGATCGTGCAGAGTTTTGGGGGCACCATTTCCGGCAATAACGGCTCGCAAGGCGCTGAATTCACGGTGGAACTGCGGCCTTGGGTCGCCCGCGCCGAGGCTGCGGAATGACGGTGCAGGTGCTGGTGGTGGATGACGATGCGGCCGTGCGGGATGCTTTGGCCCAGACGCTGGAATTGGCGGACCTGAGCCCCCTGACCGCGGGGTCTTTCGTGGTCGCCAAGGATCATATCACCCGCGATTTTGACGGGGTCATCGTGTCCGACATCCGGATGCCGGGGCGGGATGGGTTTTACCTTTTGGCCCACACGCGCAAGGTGGATGCGGACCTGCCGGTGATCTTGTTGACGGGCGAAGGCGATATCCCGATGGCCGTCCAGGCGATGCGCGAGGGCGCGTTTGGTTTTTTGGAAAAACCATGTGCGCCCAGTGATTTACTGTCCGTTCTTGAACGTGCTCTCAAGGCGCGGGCCCTGGTTCTGGAAAACCGCCGTCTGCGGACGCTGGTCGAAAGCGGGGACCCGGCAGCACGCATGTTGTTTGGGGAGTCCGTGCAGGCCAACGGGCTGCGCGCACGCGTCCGCCTTGTTGCGCCCTTGGAGACCGAGGTGTTGGTGACCGGTGCGCCGGGAACCGGGATTTCCAAGGTGGCCGAGGTGATCCACCTGTCCTCTTTACGCTCCAAGGCACCGTTCGTGAAACGGGCTGCCGCCGATCTCGCACCCCGTGTGCTGGCCAAGGCGCTGGACGTCGCAGCGGAGGGCAGCCTGTTCCTGGACGAAATCACGCGGTTGCCTGCCGCCAGTCAACTTGCTCTGCTTGAAGCTCTTGAGGGCGGTGCGCGCGCCCGCTTGATCGCGGGCAGCACCAGCGATCTGGGTGCGGCGGTGGAGGCCGGGTTGCTTAATGCGGACCTGTATTACCGGATCGAGGTGATGCCTGTGCGCATTCCCTCGCTGTCAGAACGGCCCGAGGATATTCCGGTTCTGTTTCGTCACTATGTCGCCCAAGCTGCTGAACAGGCTGGATTATCTGCGCCCGAGATTGGGCCGGATCACATGGCGGCCTTGATGGCGCAGGACTGGCCGGGCAACGCGCGATCCTTGATGAGTGCGGCGATGCGCTTTGTGCTGGGGATGCCCGAAGAGATTGGCAAGGTTGCGGATCAGGGCCTTGCCGAACAATTGGCGCGGGTGGAACGGGCGCTGCTGATTGCGGCGTTGGGACGACAGAATGGGCATGCAAGTGCGGCGGCAGAAGCGCTCAAGCTGCCGCGCAAGACGTTCTATGACAAGCTGAAACGCTACGGGATTCGGGCTGAGGATTATCGACGCTAACACTGTGTGGAAATCCGCTCACTTTCGTGGATGGTTGTCCGGTTTATCGCACAGGGACCTGTCGGGCGGCCATCGAATTACATTAGGAAAATTCCGTAATTATCGGAAATATAATGATATAGTGAATTTACCCGATAGACTGGCAAAGTTGATACACCCCGGCCCGCGCATTCTGGTTTTATATACCAGTGCGTCCCCACGGGGACAGAACCAAAAATGACCACTCTCTGGGAGGAGACCCACATGAAATTCCTGACTGCTGCCGCCCTTGCCCTGACTGTCAGCGCGGGCGCTGTTGCCGCCGCCTGTGACAGCGGCGAAATCGTCATCAAATTCAGCCATGTCACCAACACGGACAAACACCCCAAAGGCATCGCCGCCTCGTTGCTGCAAACGCGCGTCAATGACGAGATGAACGGCAAGGCCTGCATGGAAGTGTTCCCGCAATCCTCGCTATATAACGATGATCAGGTGCTTGAAGCGCTGCTGCAAGGTGACGTGCAGATGGCCGCGCCAAGCCTGTCGAAATTCGAGCAGTTCACCAAACAGTTCCGGATCTTCGATCTGCCGTTCATGTTCAAGAATGTCGAAGCGGTCGATGCCTTCCAAACCTCGGAAACGGGTCAGGCGATGAAGGAATCGATGACGCGCCGTGGCCTGTTGGGCCTCGCATTCTGGCATAACGGGATGAAACAGATGTCGGCCAATGTCGCGCTGAACTCGCCTGCGGATGCCAGCGGGCTGAAATTCCGGGTGCAGAACTCGGACGTGCTGAAGGCGCAAATGGCGGCCATCGGTGGCTCGCCTCAGCCCATGGCGTTTTCCGAAGTGTACGGCGCGCTGCAAACCGGTGTTGTGGACGGTCAGGAAAACACATGGTCCAACATCTGGGGTCAGAAATTCTTTGAGGTGCAGGACGGTGTGACCGAAACCAACCACGGGATCATCGATTATCTTGTCGTGACATCAACGGATTTCTGGGATTCACTGCCGGACGACACCCGGACGCAACTGGCCACCATCGTCGAGGAAGTGACCACGACCCGTAATGCGGAATCCACCCGCGTGAACGAAGAGGCGAAAGCAGCCATCATCAACGCCGGTGGTGTGGTGCGCGAATTGACGCCCGAGCAGCGTGAAGAGTGGGTGACGGTGATGAAGCCGGTCTGGGATCAGTTCAAGGATGATGTCGGCCAGGAAAACATTGACGCGGCCCAGTCGATCAACGCAGGTCTCTAGGCTTTACGCCACGAAAGTGATGCGCGCGCCATTCCGTGCGCGCATCTATTTCTGGACACGGCATGTGACGTTGTTGTGCCTGTCCAGCCTCTTTCGACCATCAGAAAGGCGCCATATGGCACATTCCGCCCCGCCGATGAGCCCGCTCGGCCGTATCGTCAACGAGATCGAAGAGACGATGATCGCGCTGCTTCTGGCTGGCATGACGTTGATAACCTTTGCAAATGTCGTCCTGCGATATGGCTACAATACAGGCCTGATCTGGGGGCTTGAGGCGGTCACCTTCCTGTTCGCGTGGCTTGTGCTGTTTGGGGTGTCCTATGCGGTCAAGGTTACGGCGCATCTTGGGGTGGACGCTGTGATCAACCTGTTTTCGCCCCCTGTGCGCCGTATCATTGCACTGGCGGCGGCGACCGTGTGCCTGGCCTATGCGTTCCTGTTGCTGAAGGGCGCGTGGGACTATTGGGCCAATTTCGCCAACCTGCCACAAACCACGGGCAAGTGGTTTCCGACCGGGTTTGAAGAGATGAAACGCTCGTCTTTCCGTGGCTGGTACGAGGTGATCGACATTCCGTTTCCCGAATGGCTCCGCTGGATTGAGCCGATTATGAACGAGGGCGAAGCCTACGAAAAAATTCCGCGCTTCATTCCCTATGCGATCCTGCCCTTTGGCATGGCCCTGCTGTTGTTCCGCTTTGTTCAGGCCACGGTCCGGTTGGCCAGTGGTACCGCACAAAGCCTGATCGTCAGTCATGAGGCCGAAGATGATATCGAAGCCGTAAAACACATGAACGAAGGCAATTAAGACATGGAAGTTGCAGTTCTTTTTGGCCTTGTCGTCGGCTTGATGTTGATCGGTGTGCCCATTGCGGTGTCCTTGGGCATGTCCTCGATCCTGTTTTTGCTGGTGCTGAGTGATACGTCGCTGGCTTCCATCGCGCAGACGCTGTTTCAGGCGATGGCGGGGCATTATACATTGCTTGCGATACCGTTCTTCATACTCGCGTCGACCTTCATGTCCACGGGCGGTGTGGCGCAGCGGATCATCCGGTTTTCCATCGCTGTGGTGGGCCACTTTCCCGGTGGCCTCGCGATTGCGGGGGTGTTTGCCTGCATGATGTTCGCCGCCCTGTCCGGGTCAAGCCCCGCGACGGTGGTTGCCATCGGGTCGATCGTGATCGCGGGCATGACTCAGGTCGGCTATACCAAGGATTTCGCCGCGGGCGTGATTGCCAACGCCGGCACCCTCGGCATCCTGATCCCGCCCTCCATCGTGATGGTGGTCTATGCCTCGGCCACGGATGTGTCGGTGGGCCGGATGTTCCTGGCCGGCGTGATTCCGGGCCTCATGGCTGGATCCATGCTGATGATCACCATCTATGCGATGGCCAAGATCAAGAACCTGCCCAAAGGCGAATGGTTGGGCTGGGGTGAGGTTGGTGCCTCGGCTGCGGCTGCGTCGGGTGGTCTGTTCCTGATTGTCATCATTCTGGGCGGCATTTACGGGGGTATCTTTACCCCGACCGAGGCGGCGGCTGTGGCGGCTGTCTATTCGTTCCTGATTGCCAGCTACATCTACCGCGATATGGGACCGTTTGCCACAGTGCCACCACGCGCGGGCAACTTCACCGGCATCACGCTGATGGGCGGTTTGGGCATCGGCATTGTCATCTGGCTCGCCTCGGGCGGGGCGATGGATTTGACCCTTTCGGTGTTGGTCGGATTTGGCGTGGCGGCTGTCCTGGCTGTGATCGAACGTGTCGCACGCGGTCTTGATCTGAACCCCGTCGCAATAGGGTCCGACCTGATCCGCATGCCGCTGGCCTTTGTGCACCGCGACACCAAGAACGCGTTCTTTGAGGCAGGCAAGCTGACCATCACGCTGATGTTCATCATCGCCAACGCGTTGATCCTCAAGCATGTTTTGACGGATGAGCAGATCCCACAACAGATTGCGGGTGCGATGCTGGATGCCGGGTTTGGCCCGGTTGTGTTCCTGATTATTGTGAACGTCATCCTGCTGATTGGCGGTCAGTTCATGGAACCGTCGGGTCTGTTGGTCATCGTCGCCCCCCTGGTTTTTCCCATCGCGATTGAGTTGGGGATCGACCCGATCCATCTGGGGATCATCATGGTCGTGAACATGGAGATCGGGATGATTACGCCGCCTGTTGGTCTGAACCTGTTTGTGACCTCTGGTGTGGCGGGCATGCCGATGATGCGTGTCGTGAAGGCCGCGTTGCCGTTTCTGGCTGTGCTGTTCGTGTTCCTGATTATGGTCACGTATATCCCGGCGATTTCGATCTGGCTGCCGACGCTGATGATGGGGCCGGAGATTATCGTGCGTTAGGGATGGTCACAGGTTTCGCCTGCGCCGTGCGGGCCTGGGGGGCTCTGCCCCTCCAGCCGGAGGCGGGGGCAATTGATTTAAGGGGGCTCTGCCCCCCGGCCTTGCGGCCTCCCCCCGGAGTTTATTTGGCAAGATGAAGGTGGATCAGGACGCGGCGAGTGCGTCGATGATGGGTTGGAAGTCTGCGGCTTTGAGGGATGCGCCGCCGACCAGTGCGCCATCCACGTTTTCGGCGGTGAAGATGTCCGCCGCGTTGCTGGGTTTGACCGACCCGCCATAGAGGATGCGGAAGGTGTTGCCTGCATCGCCGAAGCGGTTCGTCAGCTTGGTGCGGATCATATCGTGGGTTTCGATGATCTGATCGAGCGTGGGCACGCGGCCCGTTCCGATGGCCCAGATGGGTTCATAGGCGATGACCGTGTTTTCTCCCGTTGCCTCGTCTGGCACCGACGCGTCCAGCTGTGCAGCGATGATGTCGAGTGTGTCGGGGCCTGTCCGCTCCGCCTCGGATTCGCCGATGCAGATGATGGCGCTGAGATTGGCGGCCCATGCGGCTTTTGCTTTGGCCCGTATGTCTGCGTTGGTTTCGCCGTGATCCCCGCGCCGTTCGGAGTGGCCCACGATGACAGAAGTGGCCCCCGTGTCAGCGATCATTGTCGCTGCCACATCGCCCGTATGCGCGCCTGAGGTGGCCGCGTGGCAGTCCTGGCCGCCGATTTCGACGGGGCTGCCTTTGGCGATGTCATGGGCGCGGCTCAGCAAGGGCGTGGGCGGGCAGATGATGATTTGCGGGCCTTGGGTGGTTTGATTTCCGGCCAATGTGCCAAGCTCGGCCAAAAGCGCTGCATCGCCGTTCATTTTCCAATTGCCTGCTGCCAGTTTGCGCCGCATGTGCCTGTCGCCTTCTCGTTAGGGTCGCCTTGGTCCTAGCATTGGGCGCGACGCTGCGCTAGGGCTGCACGAACGGGTGAGGGAGGGTGACATGATCCCACGGATTGATGCAGCCGCACTTGCGGCGGGAGCGCCGGACGCGCTTGAGGCGCTGCGCCTGGCGGCGACGGGCGTGGGTTTTGCCATCGTCTATAACACCGCGCTGACGCCCGCGCGGGTTTCTGAGGCCATTGCGACCTATGCTGCGTTTTTTCATCTGCCCGAGGCCGAGAAACGAGCGGTGGATATGGCCCGCACCGGATCGAACCGGGGGTGGGGGGCTGCCGGATCAGAACAGGTTGACCCGGATGCAAACCCTGACTACAAGCAGTTCTTTGATGTCGGATTTGCGTTGCCTGAGGGTCATCCGCTGGCGGGGGACATGTTTTATGCCCCTAATATCTGGCCGGATGATCCCACGTTTTACGCCGTGATTTCAGCCTATTACAGTGATGCGCTGAAAGTTGCGATGACTGTGTTGCGCGGGTTGGCACAGGCCATTGGGGCGGATGTCACCTATTTTGATGAGGCGTTCAAGGCCCCTATGGCGCTGTTGCGGGGAAACTATTACCCGGCCCGCCCGGATTGGGCCGGGGCCAAGGATTTCGGGATTGCAACCCACACGGATTATGGATGTCTCACATTATTGGCCACGGATGGCTCACCCGGACTTGAGGTGCGCAAGCGTGGTGGGGGGTGGATCCCGCTCAGTGCACCGCCCGGCGAGTTCATCATCAACTTTGGCGAGATGATCGAGTTCTGGACCGATGGGGTGGTCAAGGCGACGCCGCACCGGGTGGTTGGTGGCACGCAGGAGCGGATTTCAGTCCCGCTGTTTTTCAATCCGACCTATGACACGAATGTGGCCCCGTCCGGCAGTGGCACGGTGATCAAGGCGGGCGACCATCTTAGCGCACGATTCCGCGAGACTTATGTACATTTGCAAGGAAAATCATAAGAGTATTGTGGTTAACTCACCTGTTACATGAGCTTAGAGATGGGCGATTGCGGCGCGGGCCAACGCGACCGCCTCGTCCGCATCATCAAGGGCGCTGTCGGGCAATTCCCAGTAGGGCATGGACGCCGGGGCTTTGCCTTCTCGCTGGTAGGTCCAGCGGGTGAGGCCCATCTTATCGAAACGGCCCTGCATCTCGCCCTGACCTTTGAGCAGCAACCGCCCGTCGGACATCAGAACCGCAAAGATGCTGCCCGCATGATAAATCCCCAAGCCCCCAAACATCTTTCGGGTACTCAGCAATCCCAGGTCGGCAAAAAGATCAAGTGCGTGAGCGATCTCTTCGTCCGAGACGGCCATGTCAGGAGGCGCTTTGTTCGGCGGCCAGGGTGTCCAAGTCTTTGAAATTGATCGATTCACCACAACCGCAGGCATCTGCCACATTGGGGTTGTTGAACTTAAACCCGGACTCGAGCAGCGCGGTTTCGTAGTCGATTTCAGTGCCGAACAGGAACATCTGCGCCATGGGCGCGATCAGCACGCGGGCCCCATCCTGTTCAACTGCTTCGTCGTTGGGGTCGGCCTGATCGACATATTCCATGGTGTATTCCATGCCTGCACAGCCCCCTTTCTTGACGCCGATGCGCAGGCCGGAATGGCCTTCCTTCTCCATCAATTTGGCGATTTGAGCGGCGGCACGGGGGGTGATGCTGACGGCTTGTTTGCCGGGGATCGAAAACATGGGTGAGAACCTCGATTATCCGACTGTTAAGGTAGGGCTTTGGCGGGCGTCGTGCAAGGGTGTGTGCATGCGCAACCCCATTGCAATGGCGTCGAGGGCCGCGCGGATGGCGGGGTCGTGCCGCGTGTCCTGATGACAGACCAGCCATTCCTCGCAGGTGAGCGCGTCGATGATGTCGCTGACGCGCACAAGGTTGGGCACGGCGTCGCCTGCAAAGGTCGGCAGCACGACGCGCCCGATACTGCCGCGGGCCAGCGCCATGCGGATTTGCGGATCATTGGATACGGCGACCATCTGATCGCCGTGATTGGCCACTGTCCACGCCTCGGACGGCAGGTTGGCGGTGTCATCGCTTGGCCCGATCCACCCCGTGATATCGGGCGACGTGGCATAGACGGCGTGCTGCACCGTGCCGGTGCGCCGCCCGGCAAGCCAGGGGTGGTTGGGGCGGCGGTTGCGCACGCCGATATCGACCTCGCGCCGTTCGATATCCATGTCGAGGTTGCAACTGACGAATTCCGGGGTCCAGGCCGAATCCGGTGTCCAATAGGCGGTCAGGATACGGGCGAGGAATTCTGACGTCCATGTGCCCGCCGACACCCGCACGCGGGGCGGGCCGGACTGGGCGGCGGACCAATGGGCGATGTCGCGGGCGGCGGCTTCCATCCGCTTGGCCCGTTCCAGCAGCGCGCGCCCTTCGGCGGTGGGGGTATAGCCGCTGGCCCCGTGCACAAAGAGGCGCCGCCCGGTGCGCTGTTCCAGCGCGGTCATGCGCCGCGACAGGGTCGCCTGGCTGAGCCCGGTTTCGCGCGCCGCGCCCGCAAGGGTGCCCGCACGGGCGACGGCCGTGAAGAGGCCGAAATCTGTCCAATCGGTGATTTGCATAAATGCAAGCCTAGTTGGGTTTCTGAGGTCTGACAATGCCGACCATGGGCTGCCATCTTGAGGGTGTAACAGAAAGGATGTGCCATGCGTCACCCCTATAGATCAATGGAAATGAACAGTTTGTACCAGCAGGAGCAGAGCGAGTTTGCAAAAATGAAAGAGGACATGCAAAACCGCAAGCGCCGGGCGCGGCGTCGGCGGATTCTGATGTGGGTTTTGCGCCGCCTGTGAGACACGAAAAAGGGCCGCCGGGATAACCGGCGACCCTTTTTCGCGTCTGTGTTGCCCGCGTCAGGGCGTGTTACATAAAGCCCAGTTCAAGCCGTGCCTCGTCCGACATCATCTCCATCCCCCAGGGCGGTTCCCACGTCAGAGCCACATCCACCTGTTTGACACCGGGGATCGGTTCGACCGCATCGGCAACCCAACCCGGCATCTCACCCGCGACCGGGCACCCTGGCGCGGTCAGCGACATGATGATGTTCACTTCGTTCTCGGCATTGATGTCGATGGTGTAGATCAACCCGAGTTCAAAGATATTCACAGGGATTTCAGGGTCATAGACCGAACGGCAGGCTTCGACCACCGCCTCGTGCAGGGGGTGGTCCGTTGATGAGGGCGCAATCAGTGGCGTCCCCTGAAGCTGTTCATTGGGCTGGTTCATGTCATCCCCGCTTTCGTTCCTGAGCGTTTATATAGGGATAGTGGCGCAGGCGGTAAAGGGCGTGGCCTGCATCACTCGCGAATCTGCTGCACGGTTGTGATCAGCTTGGTCTGGTCCACTTCGATGAGCCCGCGCCGTGGCCTGTCCAGATCGATGATCAGGAACACAAGGATCACGATCAGCGTCATCATTGCATAGACGGGTACGCCCGGGCGCACATTCGAGATCGCCGAGGCGAACCCGATCACGGCCCCAAGCAGGATGAATGTCCCAAACAGCAGGAACAGCACCAGTTCGGGCACATGCCGGTCGATGGCCGCATCCCGCGTGGCCAGCGCGTCGATCATGTCGTTGAGGCTGGCGGCAAAGCCCATGGTCACGGGCGAGGGGTTCCGCTGCGCCTCTTGGGCCGCAATCTCCCAAATCTGGTCGAACATGCCTTCGGCCTGCGCGATCAGCCGGTCACGGGTGCCGGCCTCGATTGAGGGCACGGTCGAGGCGGTCAGGCGCAACTGGGCGTAAAGGCGAAACAGGTCCTTCACCTCGCTTTGGGCCGGTTCGGCCACAAGGTCCGTGCGCAGCCACGCGGTGCCGATGGCGTTGGCTTCGTTCACCACTTGGCTGGCCCGTTCGTCATAGCGCCCGAGCGAGAGCGAAAAGGTAAAACCGAGCAGCAGTGCCAAAAGACCGAGGAGAGAGCCCTGCACCGCATTGGCCTGGCTTTTGCTTTCCTCGTTTTCGTTGCGTTGCAGGCGCTTGCCGGTCACGATGCCCAGCCACATGGCCGTGATCATCAGCAGGAACAGGCCGCCGGAGACCAGATAAGAGGGGATGTCGTACATAAGTTCTGTTTGGCCCATCATGTGCTCCGCTGTGCCTGTATCAGCCCCAGAATGCGGGCTGATCGTCACGGCGCAACCCAATTCAGGTGGCTTTCATGTTTTGCGATTTGGGTGTGTTGTTCACGTAGCGGACCTCATTTGCGCCGCCGTGCAGGTTGTGGTTTTACCCGCAGTTCGATCATGTCGTAGATCTTGCCGACAATATCCTTGCCTGTGGCCTTTTCGATCCCCTCGAAACCGGGGCTTGAGTTGACCTCAAGCACCTTTGGCCCGGTTTCTGATCGCAGCAGGTCGACACCGGATTTTCCCAGACCAAAGGCCCGCGCCGCCCGCACCGCGGTGTCGCGCTCTTCCTTGCTGATACGCACGGATGTGGCCGACCCGCCCCGGTGCAGGTTCGAGCGGAAATCGCCCTCTGCCCCGGTCCGTTTCATGGAGCCAACCACCTTGCCGTCAACCACGAGGCAGCGGATGTCCTCGCCCGCGGCCTCCTTGACGAAGTCCTGCACCAGAAAGTTGGCGCGCAAGCCTCGAAAGGCGTCAATCACCGACTCGGCGGCCTTTTTCGTTTCGGCCAGCACGACCCCTTTGCCTTGGGTCGATTCCAGCAGTTTCACGATCACAGGGGCGGACCCGACCAGCCCCAGGATGTTGGCCGTATCGCGTGGTGAGGCTGCAAAGGCGGTCGTGGGCATGCCGATCTTCTTGCCTGCGAGGATCTGATGGGCGTGCAGCTTGTCGCGGCTTGCCGTGATCCCTGCCGATCCGTTCACGCAATAGGTGCCCGTGGTTTCGAACTGGCGGATCACAGCCGTGCCATAGGCCGTGACCGAGGCCCCGATGCGCGGGATCACCGCGTCATAGCGGGGCAGGCGCTTGCCGTCATAGTGCACTTCGGGGGCCATCGCGTTGATCGCCATATAGCAGCGCGTGGTATCGATCACCTCGACCGTGTGACCGCGTGCCTCGCCCACTTCGACCAAGCGGCGGGTGGAATAATTGTCCTCGCGGCTGAGCACGGCAATACGCAAGGAGCGCGAGGGCGCGACCTTGCGCATGGTGGCCGAGTGATAGACGTCGTAGTTCAACTCGGGCTGAAGCCGCTTTTCGGAGGCGGTGATGGTGATATGATCCTGCAAGGCTTGTCGCCCCAGCAACATCCGGCTGGTCATCGAGGACCGGTCCGTCAGCGTGACTTCGATCGGCCAGCTTTGCCCGGCGACGGATAATTTGGTTTCGATCACATAGCGCAATTCCGCTTCACCATTGGACGAGGTCACCTCGCGGCGATCAAGGATCGGGGCCGAACAGGTGATCGACACGTGATCCTTGCCCGCCACCGGAAACACGTTGAAGCGCACCTTGGGCGCTTTGGAGGGGCCGAACACTTCGATATCGTGGGCATGCAGCGCCGAGGTGCGTGCCCCGGTGTCGATCTTGGCCTTGAGCGCGGGCAACCCGAGGTCGGGCAGTTCAATCCATTCTTCCCAGCCAAAATTCAAAATATCCATGTGTGGTGCCCTTTCGGCTGGGATGAGACGTCAGGTGTAGCAAGGCCGCCCTACAGCTTCAACGCGAACGTGGCTTTGGCGCGTGTGGGGGCTTGGCTTTTGCCGTCTCAATGGGCATGAGGCGGCCCATGAGCACATTTTCCTTTGAACTGGCCGCCACCGATGGGCGCGCCCGCACCGGCACCATTTCGACCCCGCGGGGCGACATTCGCACGCCTGCCTTCATGCCCGTGGGCACTGCGGCTACGGTCAAGGCGATGCTGCCCGGATCGGTGCGCGAAACGGGTGCCGATATTTTGCTGGGCAATACCTATCACCTGATGCTGCGCCCCACGGCGGAACGGATTGATGCCTTGGGCGGGCTGCACAAATTTATGAACTGGGATCGCCCGATCCTGACCGACAGTGGCGGTTTTCAGGTGATGAGCCTTGCCGGTCTGCGCAAGCTCACCGAAGAGGGGGTGACGTTCAAATCCCACATTGATGGGTCCAAACACAACCTCACCCCCGAACGCTCGATGGAAATCCAGCGCCTGCTCGGCTCGGATATCGTGATGTGTTTTGATGAATGCCCCGCGCTGCCTGCGGATCGGGACCGGATCGCGCAAAGCATGGAGTTGTCGATGCGATGGGCGGCCCGGTCGCGCGCGGCCTTCGGGGATCGTCCCGGTCATGCCCTGTTCGGCATCCAGCAGGGCGGGCTTGAGGAAGACCTGCGCGGCCGAAGCGCCGAAGCCTTGGTTGAGATTGGGTTTGAGGGTTATGCGGTCGGTGGACTGGCTGTGGGCGAGGGGCAGGAGGCGATGTTTGGCTGCCTTGACTATGCGCCCGCACAACTGCCCGCCGACAAGCCCCGCTACCTCATGGGGGTGGGCAAGCCCGACGATATCGTGGGTGCCGTCGCGCGCGGGATCGATATGATGGACTGCGTGTTGCCGTCGCGGTCGGGGCGCACGGGGCAGGTGTTTACCCGCCACGGTGTGCTGAATATCAAAAACGCGCGGCACATGGACGATCCGCGCCCCTTGGATGAAAACTGCGGCTGCCCGGCCTGTCGCGGCTATTCGCGCGCCTATCTGCATCACGTGTTCCGCAGCCAGGAAATCATCTCGTCCATGCTGCTGACCTGGCACAATCTGCATTACTATCAGGATCTTATGGCTGGGATGCGCGAAGCAATCGCGGCCGGTGCCTTCGAGGCATGGCAAGCCGATTTCCACGCGGGCCGCGCGCAGGGTGACATCGAACCTTTGTGAGCAGAGGTCAGGAATACCTCCATCGTTTGTTTATCCTTTTCGCGTTAGGGTCAGGGCATTCACACACCCTGGGGAGGGATCGTCATGCAGCTTGCGGTTATTTCAGTGTCTTGGTTGATGGTTTCGCTGTTGGCGGTCCTGACTCTGGTATGAGAATGCGCGGCCCTTGCGGATGCTGATCTGACGCATCCCGCCTGATCTTTGGGCCGTGAATGTGCGAGGTCGCCCCGTATCCGAGCATAACCGACATATTGTGTGTTGCGCAGCCCGGACAACGACAGAATGTGTCAAAAAAATGGGAACAGTTGCGTTCGTCCCATTGCGCCCATGCCGCGCGCAGGTCAGGATGGGGCTTGAAACCACAGGGCTGCGCACACACATCAAACAGTCCTGCCATATGAAGGAGACAGCACGCGGTTGCCGCAATCGGGACCCCGCTGTCTTGCCCAGATAAGGAACCAACGCATGCAAGAGCCCCTGAACGCCTCTTACCCCGTGCTGCCATTGCGCGATATCGTGGTGTTTCCCCACATGATCGTGCCGCTGTTTGTGGGGCGCGACAAATCTGTTCGCGCGCTCGAAGAGGTGATGGCTGACGACAAGCAAATCCTGCTGTCGAGCCAGGTGGACCCGTCTATCGACGACCCGGAATCCGACGGGATCTACAAGGCCGGTGTGCTGGCCAATGTGCTGCAACTGCTGAAATTGCCCGATGGCACCGTCAAGGTGCTGGTCGAAGGGCAGGCGCGTGTGCGCATCACTGAATATCTTGAAAACGATAACTTTTTTGAGGCCCGTGCCGAGTATCTGACCGAGATGCCCGGTGATATGGCCACAACCGAGGCGCTGTTGCGCTCGGTTGCCGAAGAGTTTGAACGCTACTCCAAGGTGAAAAAGAACATACCCGAAGAGGCGCTGGCCGCTGTCGGTGAAACGACCGAACCTGCCAAGCTGGCCGATCTTGTGGCCGGGCATCTGGGCATAGAAGTGGAGCAAAAGCAGGACCTGCTTGAAACGCTTGCGGTGAGTGAGCGGCTGGAGAAGGTCTATGGCCTGATGCAGGGCGAGTTGTCCGTGTTGCAGGTCGAGAAAAAGATCAAGACCCGCGTCAAATCCCAGATGGAGCGGACGCAGCGCGAGTATTACCTCAACGAACAGATGAAAGCGATCCAGCACGAGTTGGGCGATGGCGAAGACGGCAAGAACGAAGTTGCCGAACTCGAAGCGAAAATCGCCGAAACCAAGCTCAGCAAAGAGGCGCGCGAAAAGGCCGAGGCCGAGCTGAAGAAGCTCAAGAACATGTCGCCTATGTCGGCAGAGGCGACAGTGGTGCGCAACTATCTCGACTGGATGCTGTCGATCCCGTGGGGCGTGAAATCGCGCGTCAAAAAGGATCTGGGCCGCGCCGAACGTATCCTCGACAACGACCACTATGGTCTTGAAAAGGTTAAGGAACGCATTGTCGAATACCTCGCGGTGCAGCAGCGTTCCAAAAAGATGAAGGGCCCGATCATGTGTCTGGTCGGCCCTCCCGGTGTGGGTAAGACCTCGCTTGGCAAATCTGTGGCCAAGGCGACGGGGCGCGAATTTATCCGCATCTCGCTTGGTGGGGTGCGCGACGAATCCGAAATTCGCGGTCACCGTCGGACTTACATCGGCTCGATGCCCGGCAAGATCATTCAGGCGTTGAAAAAGGCCAAAACCACCAACCCGCTGATCCTGCTCGATGAAATCGACAAGATGGGGCAGGATTTCCGCGGTGATCCGGCCTCGGCCATGCTCGAAGTGTTGGACCCGGAACAGAACGGCACTTTTGTCGATCACTACTTGGAGGTCGAATATGATCTTTCCAACGTGATGTTCCTGACCACATCCAACAGCTACAATATGCCCGGGCCTCTGCTCGACCGGATGGAGATCATCCCGCTGGCTGGCTATACCGAGGATGAAAAATCCGAGATTGCCAAGCAGCACCTAATCGCCAAGCAGGTGAAGAACCACGGTCTGAAAAAGTCCGAGTTCGAGCTGACGGATGACGCCTTGTCCGATATCATTCGCTACTACACCCGCGAGGCTGGCGTGCGGAATCTTGAACGTGAGATCGCCAAGGTGGCGCGCAAGTCGCTGACCAAGATCATCAAGAAAGAGGCTGAGGAAGTTGTTGTAACCTCCGAAAACCTTGATGATTTTCTTGGTGTGCGCAAACATCGCTATGGCCTTGCCGAACAGGCGGATCAGGTTGGTGTTGTGACCGGCTTGGCGTGGACTTCGGTGGGGGGTGATCTGCTCCATATCGAAGCGCTGAAGCTGCCCGGTAAGGGTCGGATGAAGACGACCGGCAAACTGGGTGATGTGATGAAGGAGTCCATCGATGCGGCCTCCAGCTATGTGCGCTCGATCAGTCCCGAGATTGGGGTTAAGCCGCCTCAATTTGACCGGACCGACATTCACGTCCACGTGCCCGACGGCGCGACACCCAAAGACGGGCCAAGCGCGGGTCTGGCGATGGTGACCTCTATCGTGTCGGTGCTGACCGGCATTCCTGTGCGCCGTGATATTGCCATGACGGGCGAGGTGTCACTGCGCGGCAATGCGATGCCCATCGGCGGTCTCAAGGAGAAATTGCTGGCAGCCTTGCGCGGCGGGATCAAGACCGTTCTCATCCCCGAAGAGAACGAGAAAGATCTGGCCGAGATCCCCGACAACGTCAAAGAGGGTCTCGAGATTGTGCCGGTAACCCATGTGCGTGAAGTTTTGCAGCGCGCACTGACGGCTACGCCCGAGGCCATCGAATGGGATGAAGCCGCCGAAGAGGCCGCCGCTGCGGCTGCGGCGGCGGCGCGCAATGACCCACCGATTGCAACCGCGCATTGACGTTTAGATGAAACATGAGGAAGGGCGCGTAAGGCTTTGCTTGCGCGCCCTTTTTTTGTTTAGACCTGCTGTAATCCGTGCCACGCTTCGGTGTCGCTTTTCCGCGTGGAATGTATCCCGTTCGTATCACGCGCGATTGTTGCCTGAAACGAACCAATCTCAATCAAATCGTCTATTTTGTTCTGTTTTTATGGAATTCCAAACGATTTGGCGCTATGAGCGGACCTGAGCAACAATAATAACACCGAAATGAGGCACCCATGGGCACGACGCGCAAGACCACAGCCAAATCGACCAAGACCAGTACGACGAAACCCGCCAAATCGTCTTCGATGACAACGGCGGCGAAAAGTGCTGTGGCCAAGGCCACGCCTGCAAGCCCCCCTGTGGTCGTGGCGGCCGCCGTCCCGGTGGTGTCCGGTCCCAAGATGCGCAAGCCCGAGTTGGTTGATGCCGTTGTGTCCAAGACCGGGATGAAGAAAAAAGACGTCAAACCCATCATTGAGGCGGCATTGGCTGTCCTTGGATCGGCCCTGCAAAGCGGGCGTGAGTTGAACCTTGAGCCGATGGGCAAGATCAAGATCAACCGCGAGAAGAAGCTGCCCGAAGGCAAGGTGATGCACGCAAAGATTCGCCAGCCCAAGGACCTGCCATCCGAAACGGCAAACCCGGATCCCAAGGATATCGAAGGGGCCGATACGACCCCCGCCGCCGCGGAGTAGAATTTCATCCGCGCGCTCTTGCATGCCTTTGCGTGGGCCGTTAAAACGCGCGGACTTCAGGGTGATTAGCTCAGTGGTAGAGCGCTTCGTTCACATCGAAGATGTCAGGGGTTCAAATCCCTTATCACCCACCATTCTCCTTTGAATATCATGGCGTTGACCTTTCTATAAGCACGTCCTCACCGATCCAATGGCCAGGAGTTGTCGCTCCGATCCGTCGACAAACTTTCGAGGCCGCGTCCGTCATTATCCTGCGACCGCACCATCCGCAAAAACCTGCTTCCAACGCAGGATACGCACCGATTTGCGCAAGCCTGTCGGCCAAAACGGGTCTGCATGCACCAGGGCCTCGGCAGCGGCGGCTGTATCGGTCGTCACGATCCAGGCCCCGCCAGCCCCTTGATCATCTTCAAACAATGGCCCCGCAGCCTCGATCACGGCGGTGTTCTGCTGCAAGAAAGCCAGGTGTTCGGGCATCTTTTCAGCGCGGACGTTGTCGTAGCCGTCAGCGTCTTCGAACAGGATGAGGTATGGCATGTGCGCTCCGATCTTGACTATGGGCGCATTCTAACCTTGCGTATCACGAGGTCCTATGGCCCGATACGCAAGGGGGACTTGCAAAAATGCAGGATATGGATTGGGACGGATTGCGGGTGTTTCAGGCTGTTGCGCAGGCGGGCAGCTTTGCGGGTGCGGCCCAAGCGCTCGGGATGCACGAAACGACCATCGCCCGCGCGGTGCGGCGGCTTGAGCGCCAGATGGGCCAGATCCTGTGGCGCGGGCCAGAGGCGGGTGTGACGCCCGAGGGGGCCGTGCTTTGCGCTCATGTCGACATCATGGCCGATCACGCAATGATGGCGCGTGCAGCGGTGTCAGGACGCACCGCGCCGCGCGGTGCCGTCCGTCTGACAGCCGTGCCGTGGGTGGTCGAGGCCGCAGTGGTGCCAAGCTGGCAGCGCATTCACGCGCAACTGCCCGACATCACGCTGTCCCTGATCGGGGCGCATGACAGCCTCAACCTGCTGCATGGAGAGGCGGATATTGCCCTGCGGCTTGCCCGCCCGGAGGTGCAGGGCGATGTGGTTGTACGCAAATTGGGCGACGTGCGCTTTGTGGTGGCGGGCGAGGGGCCGGATTGGATCGGTTATGTGCCCGAGATGGCCCACCTGCCACAAGCGCGCTGGACCTCAGAAGTGGACGGCCCGACTGGTTTGCGCGTGTCCGATCAAGGGGCGGTCACTGCGGCTGTTGGGGCGGGGCTGGGTCGGGGGTGGATCCCGGCGTGCCTTGCGACGGACCCCGACCCGGGCTTTGCTGCGCGCACGCGCCCCTTGTGGTGTCTGACCCACCCGCGCACCCGCCATGCGCCTGCGGTGCGCGCCATTTGTGATGATGTGTTGGCCCTTGTGGCCGCCCGTCTATGTGATTAGCCCTGCATGCCATGACCCATCCTGACCTGTTGATCCTGCGCCACGGCGAAACCGAATGGAACCGTGCGGGGCGTATGCAAGGCACGCGTGACAGCCCGCTGACCGCGCAAGGTCGCGCGCAAGCCGGTGCGCAGGCCAATATCCTGGCGCGCTTTGGGATCGAGGGGTGGATGCTTTATGCAAGCCCGCAGGGGCGTGCCGTCTCGACCGCGCGGATTGCCTATGGCGCGCGCGCTGCGGAGATCATCACGGATCCGCGCCTTTCGGAGATCACCATGGGAGCATGGACAGGCTGTCTGCGCACTGAGATTGCCGCGCAGATGCCCCACCTGTTTGAAGGTGGCAGCGATCTGGGATGGTACGACCATGCGCCCGGCGGCGAGGGGCTTGAGGCACTTTACGCCCGCACCGGTGCGTTTCTGGCGCAATGCACCGGCCCAAGCGTGATCGTCACGCACGGCATTACGTCGCGCATGCTGCGCTGTCACGCATTGGGCTTGGATGCTGGCGCATTTGCCGATCTGCCGGGCGGACAGGGGGTCGTCTATCACCTGTCCGGCGGTGTTCAGAACAAGCTGGCAGATACCTGAGCGCGGACCCTGCATGCGGCCCGCGCCACCAAAGTCTGACCTTCGTCGAAAAAAGCACGGTTGATCGCTTGCAGTTGCGGGGCGGGTTGCGCTAGAGGGTGCAGCATCGGGTCGTTAGCTCAGTTGGTAGAGCGCTTCGTTTACACCGAAGATGTCGGGAGTTCGAGCCTCTCACGACCCACCATCCTGCCACCGTTTCGTTAAGCTCTGGTGTTGCGTTCCAGTGCGCGCCCGACCGCCGCGCGCCCGCTTTGCGGTCACTCTGGGTCGGGAGTTCGAGCCTCTCACGACCCACCACCTGCCACCGTTTCGTTAAGCTCTGGTGTTGCGTTCCAGTGTGCGCCCGACCGCCGCGTGCCCGCTTTGCGGTCACTCTGGGTCGGGAGTTCGAGCCTCTCACGACCCAACACCTCGCGGCAGTATTGGCTTGTTCGGGGGTGGTGATGGCCCGATAGACGGACGTCCGGTTCGCGGGCGAAGCTGCCGTCTGGAATCTCGCAATGAATGTCTGCTAACATCAAAAAGCGTTAGAACCACAGGTGATTGTTAGTGGCACTTCCCAAACCGCCATTTGAAGGCTCCTGTCTTTGCGGATCCGTGCAGGTTCGTATTACCGCCTCGCCACTTCTGACCTTGGCTTGCCATTGCCTTGATTGTCAAAAGTTTACGGCCAGTGCGTTTTCACTCACAACCATGTTTCCAAATGACAGTTTTTCTTGCACCGGCGAGCTTTTCAAAGGTGGCCTTGGCGCTAGCGGCAGGGATCACTACTTCTGCAAGTCATGCGGGAACTTCATCTATTCTCAGATTAGAGGTTCAGATCAACGCATTAATCTACGTACATCAATTTTGAACGGTGCCGCATCTTTCGAGCCATTCGTTGAATTAATGACTGATGAGAAAATGCAGTGGGCAATCGTGCCGACAAAATACAGCTATCAGCAAAGCCCAGATAACCTGGAAGAACTGCAAGCATTGATGGACGAGTATAGTAATTTCTAATTTGCGACTCGGCCCTGTTCCTCAACGATTGATCGAAAGACTGCAAGCAAGAGCAGACCTTCGTGCGTCTTGCAGCATCAATCATTTTGGACATGAGAGCCCCCGGCACGACCTCCCTATCTCGAACGTGACCAATGCCGCCCTAACGCTCAGGCCGATCACTATTCTCTGACGATCCTCATCCCATAACCTGTGCACCGTTGCACCCGCCCCCACCATTATTCGCGGATTGTGTGCTCTCGCGCGTGCGGTATGCTTTCGGCACCTTCCCACAGATGGAGTGCCCGAAATGAGCTGGAATCCTACCCTTGATCCTGATTGCCCCAAAGGCGACGCAGTGAATGCGATTGAGACGGTGATCGTGCCCCGTGCCCGCGATCTGGGCGGGTTCGAGGTGCGCCGCGCCTTGCCTGCGCCCAAGCGCCAGATGGTCGGACCGTTTATCTTTTTTGACCAGATGGGGCCGGCGGAATTCGTGACGAGCAAGGGTATCGATGTGCGCCCGCACCCCCATATCGGGCTGGCGACGGTGACGTATCTTTACAAGGGCAAAATCCATCACCGCGACAGTCTGGGCACCGATCAGTGGATCGAGCCGGGGGCGGTCAACTGGATGGTGGCGGGCCACGGCATCACCCATTCCGAACGTACAGATGGTGAAATTCGGGACCGCCCGCATGATCTGTTCGGCATCCAGACATGGGTCGCCTTGCCCAAGGATGCCGAGGACGACCCGGCCGATTTCGAACATGCGCCCAAGGACACGCTGCCGTTTCTGCAAGGCGAGGGCAAAGAGGTCCGCCTGATCCTCGGGGATGCGTGGGGCGAGCGGGCACCGGTCAAGACAGCGTCCGAGATGTTCTATGCCGATGCGATCCTTGAGGCGGGGGCCAGCATTCCGCTGCCCGACAACCACGAGGATCGGGGGGTCTATGTCGTACAGGGCGAAGTTTCGGTGGGCGGCGAGGTGTTCGGGGCGGGCAAGATGATGGTGTTCCGCCCCGGTGATACGCTCAGCCTGAAGGCGGGCGCACAGGGCGCGCGCCTGATGATGCTGGGCGGCGCAACACTGGAAGGGTCCCGCCATATCTGGTGGAATTTCGTGGCCTCTTCCAAGGAACGGATCGAGGCGGCCAAAGAGGCGTGGCGCGCAGGCGATTGGGCCCATGGCCGCTTCCGATTGCCGCCCGGCGACGAGGATGAATTTATCCCGGCACCGGCCAACTGAAGCGTCTTCGCGCTGTCGTCTTGCTACGGCGCGGGTGTGGCTGCTTTGTCGATTGCACAATTTGGCGCAATAACCTCAAAACCCCGCTTGACGGGGCAGGGCGTGGCACATATGACCGCAAAACGCAGCGGGCGGTTGTAGCTCAGTTGGTTAGAGTACCGGCCTGTCACGCCGGGGGTCGCGGGTTCGAGCCCCGTCAACCGCGCCACTGCTGTCAAGCCTGTCAGGGCTTTGATCTGGACCGCCCGTCATGGCGTGAAACTGACAACAGATGCGCGGTTGTAGCTCAGTTGGTTAGAGTACCGGCCTGTCACGCCGGGGGTCGCGGGTTCGAGCCCCGTCAACCGCGCCATTTTCCCTCAGATTTCAAACGATCCACAGCCCCTCAATCGGCGTAGTGGTATCCAAGAGCCGCCTCAAGGTCTGGATCCAGCTGCGACATTGCCCAGGCTCTGTCCTCATCCGACCAGACCTCGGGTGGCTTTTCACGACCTTTGACTGTGGGCCGAAACCGATTGCCCATATTGCGGGTGATGGGGCGATAGCCGCGTTCGGTGGGTGCCAGATCAAAGACTGTGCCCAGATCATTCACAAACGCCTCGGGCTGGTCGCGAAACGCCTCGAACCGGACCAGCACAACATTGGATTCGCGCTGCAACATCCCCAAAAGGCTGCGGGCCTTGAGCGTTCTCATCTCGAATATGTTCGAAAACCGGGTGCCGTGGATCGGGTGGCGGTCAAATTGCAGCATATGTGCGTCGACTTGCAATTCCGGGTGGATCATCTCGAAATCTGTTGTGCGATCAACAACCCCGTCCCACGGTGCGCGCAGGAATTCGGAGAAGGACAGGGATTGCATGGCGTCATCGGCATGCCATGGACGTTTATAAAGGGAGGCGGCCCAATCGAACGCGTTTCTGAAGGCGCAGACGACGATCATGGAGCGTGGAATCGCCACCATGGCCGGAAACCCATGCTTCCAGCCAAGTGCTTCGGTGCGGTGTAGCCTGACGGATTTCGTGATGGTTTTGCGCACCACATTGGTGCCACAGCCCCGTTCGCCCAGCACCTGGAACATGTCGCACTCGGTCTCGGTATGTCGATGCATGAGCCAGCCTCTCTGGCTCATCGCGGCACCCGGTTGATCAAGTGACATATTCTGCCCTTTTCGATTCTCTTTGCAGTCGGGAGAGGGTAACCTTTGCGCCAGAGGACAAGAAACAGGTTTTTTCGTTATGCAGACAGTGGCCGCCGTCACCATGGTGCGCGATGACGCGTTTTTTCTGAAGGCGTGGCTGCGCCATTACGGCGAGATGTTCGGGCGCGAGAATTGCTATATCGTCAATCATGGCCGCGGGGCCGAGGTGGCCGCTCTGGCCGAGGGGTGCAACATCATCGGCATTCCCGGTGATCCGCACAAGAATTTCGATGTCAAACGGTGGGGCCTGCTCAACAACATCATGGGCGGTTTGCGCCGTTATTATCGCCATGTGATTGTGGGCGATGTGGACGAGCTGGTGATCCGTGACCCCGAAGCGGGAGGCACGCTGCTGGAGTATCTGGAGGATGCGCCGGAGGGGCGGGTGCTGACCCCTCTGGGTTTTGAGGTCATCCACCGGATCGATCTTGAGCCTGACCCGATCGAGGACCACATCCTTGGCCCGCGCCGCCATGTGCGCCCCGCGCCGCACTATTCCAAGCCCTGCATCATTTCGGCCCCCGTCAAGGTCGCCCGTGGTGGCCATTTCACCCAGTTTGACAAGATTTTTGCGCCCGATGACCTCTATCTCATGCACCTCAAGTTCTGTGATTTCGGGGCCTATGTCGGTGTGATGGACCACCGCAACAAGGTGACCCAAGAGGTGCAGGCCACCGTCAAGGAGGCCGCCATCGGCCGCCACTGGTTTGCCGAAACCCGGGGCGAGGACCGCGCTGTGTTCGAGGCGTTTGCCGATTTGCGCATGGTGGATGGTTTTGACATGAGCCCGCTGCGCCGCCGCATGCGCCGCAGTTTCAAACCGCGCGGCACGACGGGGTACTACCATTTCGACCGGCCCGATTATGGCACCCAATATGAATTGCCCGAGCGGTTTTCCGGGGTGATCTAGGGGCAGGCCTCAGGCTTGTTGCTTTAGAAACGTGAGCAGCGTGTGAGTTGTTTCGCGCGGATGTGTGTCGGGAAAGAAATGGCCACCCGGAAGCCCATGGCTTTGCATGTCCGACAGCCGGTCCGCCCAGGTTGCGCCCACGTCATAGGCACGGCCCATGATCCCATCCGCGCCGAACAGCACCAGTGACGGCACATCAACAGTGCGCCCCAAGTCATTGGCATCAAGCGCGAAATCCACATCGATAGCTGCGCGGTAATCATGGCACATCGCCCGGATGCAGTCCGGGTCGCGCCATGCTGTGCGGTAGGCCTCTCGCGCTTGCGCATCGAACTGGCCGATATCACCGCCCCAACCGGCAAGGCAGCTTTGGAAATAGGCGTCCGGGTCATGCCCGATCAGGGTTTCGGGAAAGGGGCTGGGCTGGGCCAGAAAGAACCAGTGGTAATAGGCCCGCGCGACCTGTTGGCTCAGATCGTCAAGCAGCAGGTGTGTGGGTACAATGTCCATCAGGGTGAGCGAGCGCACCGCCTCGGGCGCATCCAGCGCCAGTCGGTGGGCCGTGCGCGCGCCCCGGTCGTGGCCGACCAGGTGAAAGCTGTTATGCCCCAGATGCGCCATCAGCGCGCGTTGATCGCTGGCCATGGCGCGAAAGCTCATGTCGCGCATCTGCGCGGGTTTCGTGCTGGCCCCATAACCGCGCAGGTCAGCTGTCACGACGGTGAACTCTTGCGCCAGCACGGGTGCAATGGCGTGCCACATCGCGCGGGTTTGCGGAAAGCCGTGCAGCAGCAAGACAGGGGGGCCACTGCCTGCCGTGTCATAGGCGATCTGAATGTCGCCGGGGGCGGTGAAGACCGGCATCACTCAGCTGAGCGCGTCAAGGATACGGGCCCAGCTTCGGATGCCCTTGTGAAAGCTTTCGACGTCGTATTTTTCGTTGGGCGAGTGGATTTGATCGTCATCCTTGCCAAAGCCGACGAGCATGGGTGTCGTGCCCAGAATGTTTTGAAAATGCCCTGCAATCGGGATCGACCCGCCGCAGCCCACATAGGCCGCCGGGATACCCCATTCGGCGCTGAGTGCTGCGCGCGCCGCCTCGAAGGCGGGGTCCGTGGTTTCGGTGACCGAGGCGTGGCCCGCGCCGTGCCCTTTGAACGTGACCTCGCAATCGGCGGGCAGGGCGTCTTGCACCATCTGGCGGAAACTCTCGCGGATCTTGTTTGGGTCCTGATTCCCGACAAGGCGAAAGCTGACCTTGGCATGGGCCTGAGAGGGCAGCACGGTCTTGAACCCGTCGCCCGTATAGCCGCCCCAGATGCCGTTCACATCCGCAGTGGGGCGCGACCAGATCATCTCGATCGGGGTGCGGTCCCGTTCGCCTGCGGGTTCGGACAGACCCACATCGCCAAGGAAGGTGGCATGATCAAAGGCGAGGCCCTGCCACTGGCTGCGGATATCATCGGGCAGTTCGGGTACCCCGTCATAGAACCCCGGCACAGTGATGCGCCCCTGATCGTCATGCAGGGAGGCGAGGATTTTGGTCAACACCCGGATCGGGTTCATCGCCACGCCGCCAAACATGCCGGAATGCAGATCCTTGTTGGCGGCGGTGATCGTGATCTCTTCGCCCAAAAGCCCGCGCAGCATTGTCACGATGGAAGGCACCCGCGATTCGAACATGCCGGTGTCGCAGATCAGGGCAAGGTCGGATTTCAGCTCCTCTGCGTTTTCCTGCATGAACGGGACAAGCGAGGGCGAGCCCGATTCCTCTTCGCCCTCGAAAAAGAACGTGATGGCGCAGGGCAGGGCGCCATGTTCAGCCTTCCATGCGCGGCATGCCTCGACAAAGGTCATCAACTGCCCCTTGTCATCCGACGACCCGCGCCCCCGGATCACGCGCCCCTTGGGAGTGTCCTGAATTTCGGGGTCGAACGGGTCGTTGTCCCACAGCTCAAGCGGGTCAACCGGTTGGACATCATAATGCCCGTAGAACAACAGGTGCGGGCCATCACCCGGCACATGGCCGATGACCATGGGGTGACCGGGGGTGTCGCGTTTTTCTGCGTCAATCCCCAGTGTTTTCAGATCCTTCACCAGCCAGTCCGCCGCTGTCTGACAATGTTGCGCAAAGGCCGGATCGGTCGAAATCGACGGAATGCGCAGCAGATCGAGCAGCCGCGCGGTGGCGTCGGGCAGATTGGCGTCAATGCGGGCGAGGACGGCGTCAAGGGTCATGGGGAGGGCTCCGGGCAAATGAGTGGTTTGGGGGGAGAGTACGCGGTGCGCGCGGGGTGTCCAGAGGCGGGATTGATCTGCATCAATGTCACGCGGATATGGCCCTGTCAGACGGGTGAGGAATACCGGACCTGCGACATGACGCCTTTTTGATTAGCATTGAAGGTGCGAAGTGCAGTCTATATTCGTTCTAAGAAATCGCGTCAGGTGTGCTGCAAGGCCCCGGCCAAAGACCAAGATGGAGCCGCGTGTGGATTATACCGCCAAATTGGACACAGCCCTGCAATGCCTGCATGACGAAGGGCGCTACCGCACCTTTATCGATATTGAACGCCAGAAGGGGCAGTTCCCCCATGCGATGTGGACCCGTGAAGACGGAACACAAAAGCCGATCACCGTGTGGTGCGGGAACGACTACCTCGGGATGGGTCAGAATCCGGTTGTGTTGCAGGCCATGCACGAGGCCATCGACGCCACAGGAGCCGGATCGGGCGGCACGCGCAACATTTCGGGCACCACGGTCTATCACAAACGGCTGGAGGCCGAATTGGCGGATTTGCATGCCAAAGAGGCGGCGCTGCTGTTCACCAGTGCCTATATCGCCAATGATGCCACATTAAGTACGTTACCCAAGCTGTTTCCTGGCCTCATTATTTATTCGGATGCGCTCAACCATGCGTCGATGATTGAAGGGGTGCGCCGAAATGGCGGGGCCAAGCGCGTGTTCCGGCATAACGACGTGGATCACCTGCGCGAATTGCTGGCTGCCGATGACCCGGACACGCCGAAACTGATCGCATTTGAATCGATCTATTCCATGGATGGGGATTTTGGTCCCATCGCCGAGATTTGTGATCTGGCTGATGAATTTGGTGCGCTGACCTATATCGACGAAGTGCATGCGGTTGGCATGTATGGGCCGCGCGGGGCCGGTGTGGCCGAACGTGACGGGCTGATGCACCGCATCGACATCATCAACGGCACATTGGCCAAAGCCTATGGCGTGATGGGCGGCTACATCACCGCAAGTGCCAAAATGTGCGATGCCATAAGGTCTTACGCACCGGGCTTCATCTTTACCACATCCCTGCCCCCGGCCGTTGCCGCCGGAGCAGCAGCCTCGGTTGCGTTCCTGAAAACGGCAGAAAATCTGCGCGCCGATCATCAGGCGCAAGCCAGGGTGCTGAAACTGCGGCTCAAGGGGATGGGCCTGCCCATTATCGACCATGGCAGCCACATCGTGCCTGTCATGGTTGGCAATCCGGTCCACACCAAGACGTTGAGCGACATGTTGTTGGAAGATCACGGCATTTACGTCCAGCCGATCAACTTCCCTACGGTGCCGCGTGGCACCGAACGGCTGCGGTTTACCCCGTCGCCGGTGCACGGTCCGCGCGAAATTGACGCGCTGGTCAACGCCATGGACAATTTGTGGTCTCATTGTGCGCTAAATCGCGCCGAGAGTGCAGGGTAACTCACTAAAATTCGCAATTGGCGTTGCGATATGTTAGCGTCTGATCAACAACAGCGCTGAAGCGAATCGAGTGGGACTGGTTCGTGAACACGTGAGAACGGGGGCATGGGGCATGATCGGGCGTAAATCCGTCAGCACGAGTACAGCCGAAGGGATCGAACAAAAAGGGTTCGATGACTTTGAGTTGCGTTTGGGTGACATCATGCGTGGCGAGCGCGCGACGCTCGGCAAATCCCTTCTTGATGTTCAACGTGAATTGCGGATCAAGGCAAGCTACATCGCCGCGATCGAAGCCTGCGATCCCGACGCCTTTGACACCCCCGGTTTTATCGCGGGTTACGTGCGATCCTATGCGCGCTATCTCAACATGGATCCTGACCGCGCCTTTGCGGGCTTCTGCCTTGAAAGCGGATTTTCCGTCGCCCACGGCATGTCGGCCGAAGCCTCTGTCGTCAAGAAACCGACCCGCGAGGAACGGCTTGGCCGCGGCCGCAGTGCGGATATCTTTGCCGCGCCCGCGACCCCCTTCACCCCCGCGGGTGAAGCGATCTGGTCGCGTATCGAACCCCGTGCCATCGGCTCGTCGCTGGTCTTGCTGGCGTTGATCGGTGGCATCGGCTTTGGCGGCTATTCCGTGTTGCAGGAAGTGCAGCGCGTGCAGGTGGCCCCGGTCGATCAGACCCCCGTTGTGTTGTCCGATCTGGACCCGCTGAGTGGGGCGACCCCGTTGACCCCCGAAAGCACCGACATCGCGGCAGGCCCCAGCATCCAGACACCCCGCGCCGACGCGCTTGACCGTCTCTATCGGCCTCAGGCTTTGGATGTGCCCGTGCTTGTCGCCCGCGACGGGCCGATTGCAACGCTGGACCCACGTGATCTGGGCAACTTTGCCGCCCCTCGCGGCGACCGCGTCATTGCCGAGGGCATCGCGACGGCGCTGGCCGAGGCGAACACCATCGTCGGCGGCCCGATCCCGCAAGTTGTCGAAGACAGCGCGCCCGCCCTGACAATGGTCGCTGTGCGCCCCTCATGGGTGCGTGTGCGCGCTGCGGACGGCACGGTGATTTACGAGGCCACGATGCAGGCCGGCGACACCTGGGAGGCCCCCCTGACCGAAGAGGCACCGACCTTGCGCACTGGCGAAAGTGGCGCCATCTACTTTGCGATGAACGACAAGTTCTACGGCCCCGTGGGCGAAACCGGCTCGGTCACGTCCAACCTGCCGCTCGAAATCGCGGGCCTTCAGGAAACCTATTTGCCGGTCGATGTGAACACTGATCAGGGCCTCGTGCGCTATGCCGAGGCGCAGGCCGCAACGCTCCCCGAACCGGGCGAATAAGCGCAGCATCCCCATTGCCGGGCCGATCCCAACTGTCTATCCTGCCAACTGTCTATCCTGATTGACAATTGTCCCCCTTTTCAGAGGTCGCTGACATGTCGCTGAACCACATCCGCCCGTGGCGCAATATCTATCGGCGCAAAAGCCGTCAGATCATGGTGGGCAATGTGCCTGTCGGGGGTGACGCGCCGATCACGGTGCAGACCATGACCAACACGCTCACCACGGATGCGCGCGCGACCATCGCGCAAGTGCAGGCCGCTGCCGAGGCGGGTGCCGATATCGTGCGCGTTTCGGTGCCGGATCAGGACTCCGCCATCGCGATGAAAGAGATCGTGCGCGAAAGCCCGGTGCCCTTGGTGGCCGACATCCATTTCCACTACAAACGCGGGATCGAAGCCGCCGAGGCGGGTGCGGCCTGCCTGCGGATCAACCCCGGCAATATTGGTGATGAAAAACGCGTGCGCGAGGTCATCAGGGCGGCGCGCGATCACAATTGTTCCATCCGGATCGGGGTAAACGCAGGCAGCCTCGAAAAGCACCTGCTCGACAAATACGGTGAGCCGACGCCCGATGCGATGGTCGAATCCGGGCTGGATCACATCAAGATCCTGCAAGACAACGACTTTCACGACTTCAAGATCAGCTGCAAAGCCTCGGACGTCTTCATGGCCGCCGCCGCCTATCAGCAATTGGCCGAAGCGACGGATGCGCCGATCCACCTCGGGATCACCGAGGCAGGGGGGCTGACCTCGGGCACGATCAAATCGGCCATCGGGCTTGGCCAACTGCTCTGGATGGGGATCGGTGACACGATCCGCGTGTCCCTCTCCGCCGATCCGGTCGAAGAGGTGAAGGTCGGTTATGAAATCCTCAAATCCCTCGGGCTGCGGCACCGGGGTGTGAACATCATCTCGTGCCCGTCCTGCGCGCGGCAAGGCTTTGACGTGATCAAGACGGTCGAAAAACTCGAAGAACGGCTGGCCCATATCAAAACCCCGATGAGCCTCAGCATCATCGGCTGCGTGGTCAACGGACCCGGCGAGGCGCTGATGACGGATGTGGGTTTCACGGGCGGCGGGGCCGGGCACGGCATGGTCTATCTGGCGGGCAAACAAAGCCACAAACAGGACAATGCCAGCATGGTCGATCACATCGTCGAACAAGTGGAAAAGAAGGCCGCAGAACTCGATGCTGCTGCCAATGCAGAATCCCACGCAGCGGAATAATCCACGATCCCCCTTCATCTTGCCAGATAAACTCCGGGGGGGCCGGGGGGCTGGCCCCCCGTTTTGACGGGGTCCGGGGCAGCGCCCCGGTCGGTCGCCGCAGCGTCAGCGCGGCGAAATCAAATCACGCCCGCTCAGCCGCGCTTTTCATCCACCAGCGCCATCATCTCGTCATAGGGCAGAAAGCCCCGCAACAGCTCGTCCTGCAACACGAATGTGGGCGTGCCGGTGATCTGCAACCGTTGGGCCAGCGCGCGGGTCCGGGCGATCTCTTCGGTCACCTCGTCACTGTCCATCCGCGCCTCGATCGCATCCGCATCCAGACCAAAGGTCGACGCCATTCGGCGCAGTGTGCGCAGGGTCACATCGCCCGTCATCGTCATCAGCGCATCGTTCAGCCCCTTATAGGCCGCATCACCCGCAACCTGCTTGGTCGCCACGGCAAAACGCGAGGCCAGCAGGGATTGCTCGCCCAGGATCGGGAATTCCTTGACGATCAGGCGGATATTTCCGTCGGTTTCCAGCATCTTGGCCACCTCGGTGTGGGCGCGTTTGCAAAATCCACAGCGGTAATCGAGGAACTCGACCAGCGTGATATCGCCGTCCGGATTGCCCCCCACAAAGCTGTAGCCGTCATTGAACAGTGCCTCGGCATTGTCCGTCACAAGGTTCAGATCGGCTTGGGCCTGCTCGGCCTGTTGCCGCTCTTCCAGAACAGCGACCGCCTCCATGATGATCTGTGGGTTCTCAAGCAGGTAGGCGCGGATTTCTTCGCGGAAATTGGCGCGTTCCTCATCGCTCATATTGCTCAAATCAAGGGCAGCAGCGGGCAGGGCGAGCGCCGCGATGAGGGCAGCAGGGGCAAATATGCGAAACATGGGGGTTATCTCCGTTTCTTTTTGGCAGCGCGGTCCGACGCAAGGAGCACATCATGCGCCCGTTGCCAAGGGCCTGATCCTTCGGGCAGCAGTCCGGTGGCGCGTTTTGCGTGGATGCCTGCATCTTCCAGACCGCCGCGCAGGGCATAGCGTTCGGCGGTGATCAACGACGCCATGCCGCGCTGACCCGTCTTGGCATAGGCGACGGACAGGTCGCGCAACATCGACCCGTCGCGAAAATCAATCTCGCGCGCACGTTCCAGCGCGCCAAGGGCCGCTGTGGTGTTGCCGCTGGCCAGCAGGGCCCGCCCGTAGCTTGCCTGCAACAGCCCGTCGCGCGGGCGCAATTGCACGGCGCGGGCCGTGGTATTCGCGGCGGCGGCAAACTGACGGGTCTCCATCAGGATCTGCCCTTTGAGATCATAGAGAAACGGGTCCTGCGGGCGCAGGGCAATGGCCTTGTCGATGGCGCTCAGGGCGCGTTTGGTCTGCGAGTTTCCGTGCCGTGCCACCGCTTCGCGTATCAGCGCCACGTCGCGATATCCGGTCTCGCCCAATCTGTTCAGTGTCCAGCTTGGCTTGCGCTGATAGGCGGTCAACTTGCCCTTGGCGCGCGCAAACCAATAGTCGGATGTGGAGGTGTCACCGCTGCCCTCGCCATAGGCGGCGGCAAACCCCTGGATGGCGCGCAGCCGATCCCGGCTGAGCGGGTGCGAGCGCACATAGGGGTCCTGACGGCCCGGCGACAGGGCCTCTTGCCCGCGAAACAGGCGGAACACTTCAAGCATCCCCGACAAGGGTACACCCGCGCTGCGCAAATAGCGCGCACCGGATTGATCTGCCGCACTTTCTTCGGCGCGGGTGTGGCGTAGAAAGGCGCGTTGGGCGGCGCTCTGTGATCCAAGCGCCAGCACGGTCGCGCCTTCGCCCGCTCCGGCGGCTGCCGCGATGATCGCCAGTGCCGTCCCAAGGCCGGCTACGGTGCGTGCGTTTCCGATGTTCGTCAGCCGCCGCGTGATATGCCCGTTGGCGATATGTGCCGCCTCATGGGCGATCACCGCTTGCAGCATCGCCGCACTGGTCATCCGCCCGATCAGCCCGGAATGGATATAGATCGCATCGTTGCTCACCACGAAGGCGTTGAGCGAGCCATCATCAACCACCAGAATCTTGGTGCGCGACGCACTCAGGCCCGCCGCCTTGAGCACAGGCGTCGCCACCTGCGCCAGCGCATATTCGAGGTCCGCATCCCGCAACAACGTCACCGCCCGTGCAGGCAGTGCCAGCGCAAAGATCAGCATCAGGATTGACGCCATGCGCGTCGCAGTATGAAAGGTCATGGAACCGATCATAGGAGAGCCCATGCGAACCTCAAGACGCAGCGACGTCGATCCTTTTATTGTGATGGACGTGATGGAGGCCGCACGCGCCGCCGAGGCGGAGGGACGCCATATTATCCACATGGAAGTCGGCCAGCCCGGCACAGGTGCACCGCAGGCGGCGATCCGCGCACTTGGGCAGGCGATGGAGGCAGGCCCGTTGGGCTATACCGTCGCCCTCGGGCTGCCTGAGTTGCGCGCCCGGATCGCGCGTCTTTATGGGGACTGGTATGACGTTGATCTCAATCCTGACCGGGTGATCATCACGCCGGGGGCTTCGGGTGGCTTTATTCTGGCGTTCAACGCCTTGTTTGACAGTGGCGACCGGGTTGGGATCGGCGCGCCGGGCTATCCCAGCTACCGCCAGATCCTCAAGGGTTTGGGATTCACCCCGGTCGATCTGCCAACCGCGCCCGAAAACCGGTTCCAGCCCGTCGGTGCCGATTTTGCGGGTCTTGATCTGGCCGGGCTGCTGGTTGCCTCGCCCGCAAACCCCACGGGCACCATGCTCGATCACGCCGCAATGTCCGACCTGATCGCGGCGACGCAGGATACCGGTGCCAGCTTCATCAGTGACGAGATTTACCACGGCATCGAATACGAAGCCAAAGCCGTCAGCGCGCTTGAAATCAGCGACGATGTCTATGTGATCAACTCGTTTTCCAAATATTTCTCCATGACCGGCTGGCGGGTAGGCTGGATGGTCGTGCCCGAGGACCACGTGCGCGTGGTCGAACGGATTGCCCAGAACATGTTCATCTGCGCCCCCCATGCCAGTCAGGTTGCCGCCCTTGCGGCCATGGATGCCACCCCCGAGTTGGAGGCGAACATGGATGTCTACCGCGCCAACCGCGCCCTGATGCTTGACGGGCTTGTGCAGGCAGGGTTCACCGACATCGCACCGCCCGATGGGGCGTTTTATGTCTATGCGGACGTGTCGGCCTTTACGGATGATGCGCGCGCCTTTGCCGCCGAAATTCTGGATCAGGCGGGGGTGGCCGTCACACCGGGCCTTGATTTCGACCCGGTGCGCGGGCACCGCAGCTTGCGCTTTTCCTATGCGCGCAGCACGCGCGACATTGCCGACGGGCTGGAGCGTCTGACCAAATTCATGGCCGCGCGGCGATAGGGGGATTCCCGAGCGCGCCCGCTTGGGCTAGGGTCGCGAAAAAAGGGCAGGGTGATGCGGGCGATCCTCTTTGGCATATTGATGTGGGCGGCGGGGTTGTGTGCGGCCACGGCACAGGACCTGTCGGGGCTGGCCCGCGTGGAGGCGGCGCAAAGCGGCATCAAGGATGGGTGGTTTGGTGCCACGACACTGACCCTGTCGCTGAGCCAGGGCGTGCCGTTCCGTGTCTTTGTGCTGGATGAGCCCGCGCGCCTTGTCGTGGATTTCCGTGAGGTTGATTTCCGGGGGCTGCAAGCGGATGCGCTTTTGGGCGGGACCGAGCGGGTGGACAACGTCCGCTTTGGCACGTTCAAGCCGGGCTGGTCGCGGCTGGTGGCCGATCTTGCCACTCCGATGGTGCCACACGAGATCGAGATGCCGGTGGACACGGGTTCAGGACGGGCGACCTTGCGGATCGATATGACAGAGGCGGATGCCGAAGCCTTTGCCGCCGCCACCGCGCGCGCGATTGATCCCGATTGGGGCATACAGGCCGCAGCCCCCCCGCAAGTGGCCGAGGACAGCTTTGTGCTGGTGATCGATCCGGGCCATGGGGGCGTTGATCCGGGAGCCGTGCGTGATACCACCACCGAAAAGGACCTGATGCTGGGGATCGGGCTGGCCTTGCGCGATGTGCTGCGCCGTGCGGGCGATATCGAGGTGGTGATGACGCGCGATCAAGACGTGTTCGTGTCGCTGCCGGGCCGGGTGGCGCTGGCCCATCAGGTCGGCGCGGATGCGTTCCTGTCGCTCCATGCCGATGCGCTCAGTCAGGGGCGCGCGCGGGGTGCCACCGTCTATACGCTGTCGGATCAGGCCAGCGATGCGGCCTCGGCCCAACTTGCGGCCCAACATGACCGGGCCGACATTCTGGCAGGCGTGGATCTGTCCGGCACGGACGATGAGGTGGCCACGGTCCTGATGGATCTGGCGCGCACCGAAACCATGCCGCGCACCGACACGTTTGCCGCCGCCCTGATCGAGGCAATGGCGACAGCCGGTGGACCCATGAACAAGCGGCCCCGGCGCGAGGCGGGATTTTCCGTGCTCAAAAGTGCCGACATACCGTCGGTTCTGGTCGAGGTGGGCTTTTTGTCGGATGAACGCGATTTGGCCAATCTGCGCGACCCGGTCTGGCGCGCGGTGATGGTCGAGGCGCTGGCAGCGGGCATCCTGCAATGGCGCGACGACGATCTGGCGCTGCAACCGCTGATCCGCCAATAAAGGCAGGACGATCACGTGAGCGACATAGCGCCCGAGTTGTGTTTTGACCCGCCTCGCGAGGTGGCGTATACCTGAGCCTCAAAGCAACCTTTGGCAATCAGGTGCGGGCGGTCATGTTTCGGTTCATTCTTTCCTTCTTTGGCGGGATATTCACTACGGTTACGATGGGCATCGCGATGGTTGCGCTGTCGGTCGGTGCGATCTTCTGGATGTATGGGCGCGATCTGCCCAGCCACGAGTCGCTGGCGCAATACCAGCCCGCCACGATCAGCCGCATCTATTCCGGCGAGGGGCAGATCATTGACGAATTCGCGCAGGAACGCCGCCTGTTCGCACCTGCCGACACGATCCCGCCGCTGATCAAACAGGCGTTCATCAGCGCCGAGGACAAGAATTTCTACACCCATGACGGCTATGATCTGCGCGGCATCGGTTCGGCCGCCTATGATGCGGTCCGTAGCCGGGGCCGGGATGTGCGCGGGGCCTCGACCATCACGCAGCAAGTGATGAAGAACTTTTTGCTGTCGGGCGATCGGCAGGCCGAACGCAAGATCAAGGAAATCATCCTTGCCGCCCGTGTCGAAGAGGCGATGAGCAAGGAAAAGATCCTTGAATTGTACCTGAACGAGATTTTTCTGGGCCAGAACTCCTATGGGGTGGCGGCGGCCAGCCAGACCTATTTCAACAAAACGCTGAGCGAGTTGGAGCCACACGAGGCGGCCTTCCTTGCGTCATTGCCCAAGGCCCCATCCGACTTCCATCCGGTGCGCCGCAAGGACCGTCTGCTGGCGCGGCGCAACTTCGTGCTCAAGGAAATGATGGAGAACGGCTATCTTGACGAGGCCGCCTACGGGTCCGAAGTGCAGATGCCGCTGCGCTCGGTCCAGAATGGCGATTTCGAAAGCTTCAAGAGCGAGTTGCCACCGCGTGACTATTTCACGGACGAAATCCGCCGCCAACTCAGCGAAGACTTTGGCGAGGGCGAGTTTTTCACTGGCGGCTACACGGTGCGCGCGACCATCGATGCCGAAATGCAGCCCATCGCTGCCCAAGCCATGCGCACGCAGCTTGAGAGTTATGACCGCGGCCAAGGCGTCTGGCGCGGTACAGGGCGCAAGATCGAGGCGGATCAGCTTGAGAACTGGGCCGACGTGCTGGCCAACCTGCCTGTCGCGCGTGATGTCGATCTGAACGGTATCTGGCGCCCCGCCGTTGTGCTTGAGATCGGCGATCAGGAAATGCGCCTCGGCATTGAGGGCTGGACGGATACCGAACCCGCCGCCGTGGTGCCGCGCGAAGATATCAAATGGATCAAGGGCAGCTTTGTCGACAATTTCGAGGTGGGCGATATCGTCCACGTGCGCGCCATGACGGCGGATGAGGACGGCGCATTTATCCGCTGGACCTTGCGTCAGGTGCCTGCGGTGCAGGGCGGCTTTGTGGCGATGGATGTTGATACCGGCCGGGTGATCGCGATGCAGGGGGGCTTTAGCTATCAGCACTCTGTGTTCAACCGCGCCACGCAAGCCAAGCGGCAGCCGGGCTCGTCCTTCAAGCCGTTTGTCTATGCCGCCGCGCTGGACAGCGGTTACACGCCCGCGACAATCGTTGTGGATGCCCCGATCGAAATCAACACGCCCCAAGGGCTCTGGCGGCCCCGCAACTCGTCCAACAAGTTCTATGGCCCCACGCCACTGCGCACCGGGATCGAACGGTCGCGGAACCTTATGACCATCCGTCTCGCTGAAGAGGTGGGGATGGAAGTCGTTGCGGATTACGCCGAACGCTTTGGGGTTTATGAGCGGATGAGCCCGTTCCTGGCCAATTCTCTGGGGTCCGAGGAAACGACGCTTTACCAGATGGTGTCGGCCTATGCGATGTTTGCCAATGGTGGTGAGCGGGTGCAGCCCACCCTTGTGGACCGGGTTCAGGACCGCTTTGGGCGGACCGTTTATCGGCATGACGAACGCAAATGCGAGGATTGCCTGCAATTGGCGAGCCTTGATGCAGGCTTTGGTCCGCGTATCGTATCCAACCGTCAGCAGATCATGGACCCGATCACCGCCTATCAGCTGACATCGATGATGCAGGGCGTTGTGGAACGCGGCACGGCGGCGCGCACCGTGAACCTGCCGGTGCCCATCGCGGGCAAGACCGGGACGACGAACGACGCCAAGGACGTGTGGTTCATCGGCTTTTCAAACAACATCGTGGCCGGGTGCTATATCGGCTATGATCAGCCCCGGTCCATGGGGCGCGGCGCATCCGGGGGCGGCATGTGCGGCCCGGTCTTCCAGACCTTCATGCAGGAAGCCATCAAGAAATTCGGCGGCGGCGAGTTCGAAGTGCCTGAGGGTGGCTATTTCATCAATATCGACCGTTTCACCGGTGCGCGCCTGAGCGATTCCGCATTTGGCGACAATGTCGTAGCCGAATACTTCCGCGACGGCGAAGAGCCCACATTCGGCATCATGTTCGATGGTGGCTTTGCGATGGGCGCGGACCTGCCACTGTTCGAAGAGGCGGGCGGTGGCGGGCGTCAGGTCACCACCTCCACGGGCAAGAAGGCGGTTGTGGGACCCAAGGCGACCTTTGGCACGCTCAGTTCGGGCGGATTGTACTGACGCGGACGCAGTGATTGATCCTCTGGGCGCTTGTGGCGTCCGGGGCCATGGGCTATCTCGTGGCGGGATAAAAGGGACCAACACTCATGCGCGCCGAAATCCAGAACCTTGTGGACGACATCGAAAAATCGGTGGCCTTGCTGGCGCAGCGGCTCGATGTCGAAACAGCCCCGCACCGGCTGGAAGAATTCAATGCCCGCGTCGAGGACCCGAACCTGTGGGATGACCCCGAAGCGGCCCAGAAACTGATGCGCGACCGGCAGATGCTGGTCGATGCGATGACCACCCATGATCAGATCAAACAGGACCTGGCCGACAATATCGAGTTGATCGAATTGGGCGAAATGGAAGAGGACGCCGAGGTTGTCTCGGACGCCGAAGCCGCCTTGAAGGCCTTGGCCGCAACCGCTGCCCAAAAAGAGCTGGAGGCCCTGCTGGATGGGGAGGCCGACGGCAACGACACGTTCCTCGAAATCAACTCGGGCGCGGGGGGCACAGAGTCCTGTGACTGGGCCTCGATGCTGGCCCGGATGTACGTGCGGTGGGCCGAAAAGAAGGGCTACAAGGTCGAATTGCAGTCTGAAAGCGCGGGCGAAGAGGCGGGGATCAAGTCCGCCACCTACAAGATCAGCGGCACCAACGCCTATGGCTGGCTGAAATCCGAAAGCGGCGTGCATCGTCTGGTGCGCATCAGCCCCTTTGACAGTGCCGCCAAGCGTCACACCTCATTCACCTCCGTCGGCGTCTACCCGGTGGTGGACGACAATATCGAGATCGAAGTGAACCCCGCCGATATCCGCATCGACACCTATCGTTCATCCGGGGCAGGTGGGCAGCACGTGAACACGACCGACTCTGCCGTGCGCATCACCCACGCCCCCACAGGCATCGTCGTGACCAGTTCGGAAAAGTCCCAGCACCAGAACCGTGATATCGCGATGAAGGCGTTGAAATCGCGCCTCTACCAGATGGAGCTTGATCGTCGCAACGCGGCCGTGAACGAAATGCACGAGAACAAGGGTGATGCAGGGTGGGGCAATCAGATCCGATCCTATGTCCTGCAACCCTACCAGATGGTCAAAGACCTGCGGACCAATTTTGAAACCTCCGATACCAAGGGCGTGCTGGACGGTGACCTTGATGGGTTGATGGCGGCCACTTTGGCGCTGGCTGTGTCGGGCAAGTCGCGGGCCGAGGCGCAGGGCGACTAGGCGAGAGCCTTGAAATTTTCGCCGCTTCGGTCGAACCTGAACGGGTAAGAGGGGGCTGGCATGATCAACGATGGCGCATTGGCGTTGCGGGCACGCATGGACGCGGGCGAGGTGTCTGCGGTCGAGGTCATGCAGGCCACGCTGGACAGGGTCGCGGCGGTCAACGCATCCGTCAACGCCATCGTGTCGCTGCGCCCGCCCGAGGCGTTGCTGCAAGAAGCGGCTGGCGCGGACGCAGGCCCTGTGCGCGGCTGGCTCCACGGTATTCCCATTGCGATCAAGGACCTTGCCAACGCGGCGGGCCTGCCCACCTCGATGGGCTCGCCTCTGTTCGCAGGGACGGTCCCCACTCAGGATGATATCGTGGTCGCCCGTCTGCGCGCTGCCGGGGCCATCGTGATCGGCAAGACGAACACGCCGGAATTCGGCCTTGGCTCGCACAGCATCAACCCGGTCTTCGGGGCGACCCGCAACCCCTATGACACCTCGCGCAGTTCAGGCGGGTCCTCCGGCGGGGCGGGGGTCGCGCTGGCCACGGCGATGCTGAGCATCGCTGACGGGTCTGACATGATGGGCAGCCTGCGCAACCCTGCGGGCTGGAACAATGTCTACGGGATGCGGCCCACATGGGGTCTCGTCCCGTCCGAGTCCGTGGGCGACACGTTCCTGCATCAGCTTGCCACCAACGGGCCGATGGCGCGCTGCCCGCGCGATCTGGCGGCCCTTCTGGATACGATGGCCGGTCCCGATCCGCGCCAACCCCATGGGCTTGGCCAGCCGCCAAGCCTGCCGCAGATCGACGGTGGTGCGCAGGGTTTGCGCATTGGCTGGCTTGCGGATTGGGACGGTGCGCTTGCCATGGAGGATGGCGTGCTTGGCACATGCGAGGCCGCGCTCGCGCAGATGGGTGCGCTTGGGGTTCATGTCGATGCCGTGGCTGCGCCGTTTGATCGCGACGCCCTGTGGGAGGCATGGATCACCCTGCGCAGTTGGGCTGTGGCCGGCGGATTAGGCGCGCTTTACGACGATCCGGTCAAGCGCGACCACCTCAAGGATACGGCCATTTGGGAGGTCGAGCGCGGGCTGTCCCTGTCGGCGATGGATGTGCACCGCGCCAGCATGATCCGGTCCGACTGGTTCAAGACTGCGACAAACCTGTTTGACCGCTACGATGTGCTGGCGTTGCCCACGGCGCAGATGTGGCCCTTTGACGTCACGCTCGACTGGCCGCGCGAGGTCGCGGGGCTGGGGATGGACACCTATCATCGCTGGATGGAGGTGGTGATCGCAGCCAGCCTGATCGGCTTGCCTGTGGTGAGTGTGCCCGCCGGGTTTGGCGGTGCGGATGATCTGCCCATGGGGCTGCAATTGGTCGGACGGCGGGGCCATGATGCACAGCTTTTGCGGCTGGCCGAGGCATGGCATCACGCAACTGATTGGCCCGGGCAACGCCCGCCGGAATTTGGCGAGGACCATGTGTGACCGCGCCCGCCGATCCATACCCCGCACTGCCCATGGGCGTGCCGCCCTTTCAGGCTCCGCCGCCCGGCTTCATCACCCACGCCCTGCGTGCGGGGTGGCGTGATTTCCGCGCAGCTCCGGGCTTTGGTCTGCTGACGGCTCTGACGGCCCTTGCCGCCGGGTGGCTGCTGTTTGGGTTGACGCTTTGGGCGGGCCATACGTTCTGGCTGATCCTTGCGGTGTTCGGCTTTCCGCTGGTGGCCCCGCTGTGTGCGCTTGGTAATTATGAGGTGTCGCGCCGTATTGGGGCGGGGCAGGGTGCCGGGGCGGGCGCTGTGATCCGGCAGCTTTGGGTCGAAAAGGGGCGACAGTTGCCGTGGCTGTCGATGCTGATGGTTGTGGCACTGCTGTTCTGGTTTTTCCTTGGGCACATGATCTTTGCCCTGTTTCTCGGGCTGAAACCGATGGTCAATGTGACGACGTCGCTGGATGTGTTTCTGAGCGCGGACGGGCTGATGATGATCGGCCTTGGCACGCTGGTCGGGGGTGCGTTTGCGTTGTTGTTCTATGGGATCTGCGTGCTTGGCCTGCCCCTGCTGCTGGCGCGCGAGGTCGACTACATGACGGCGATCCTGTCGAGCATCGCCTATGTCCAACGCTATCCCGGCCCCATGTTGGGCTGGGCCGCGGTGATCGTCGTGCTGTTGTTTCTGGCAATGCTGCCGGGGCTGTTGGGCGTGTTGGTGGTGCTGCCATGGCTGGGCCACGCGTCATGGCACGTCTATGCGCAGATCGCGGCTGGCGCGCGCTAAAGCGGGGTTTCGCAGCCCATGTTGATCAGGGCAGCACGCAGGTGGGCCGTGTCCGGGTGCCCCAACTCCAACGCAAAGACATGCGCGTGGGTCAGGTAAAAGGCGCGGGCGGCTTGATCCGACGTCTGATCCGCCGCCGCGCGATAGAGTGTGACAAGCGCATGCGAGTCCCCTGCCGCGTGGGCCGCCAGCAAAGCCGCATCCAGATCGTACATCACACCGCCCGATGTGCCGCCATTCGCGCCGCCACCCAGTCGTGGAACATGTGGGTCGGCCCGTCCATCGCAGGCGAAAAGCGGCCCCCGTCAAACATCGGCGCATGGCGGCCCCGCTGCATGCCCTCAACCACAAAGATGTCTTCCTCGAATATCTCGCGCCATTGCGCGGTGTTCTTGGCCCGCAAGGCATCGTCGGTCACCGGATCAGCGTAAAACAGATGGACGCGTTCGGTTGTGACATCGGGGCCTTCGGGCAGCAGGATGATCGCAAAGGCATGATCGCGGTGCACGCCCAACAGGACGTTGGGATAGGCGGTGATGTATTCGGCGGCCGTGTCCCACTTGTCGCTGAGGCCCTCGAAGTCGGAGAAGATGGCCCCATCCGCACCCGTCAATTGGCGATAGACCAGCGTGCCCTGACCCGAAAACTGCTCGGCCGCTTCGATGTGGTAGTGATCTTCAAGCCGGGAATAGCTGTTCAGCCCGGGATGGATCCACGGCAGGTGGTAGCTTTCGCAATAATTCTCGACTGCCAGCTTCCAGTTGCAATTGACGCGCAGGTCAAAGCAGCTGTCCGCACCCCCATGATATAGCGGCTTGTCGAACTCGGCCCAACGGGTCAGCAGGTCGGCATTGGCAACCTCGAACGGGGGCGCATCCCCCGAGACGTTGATCCACACCACGCCAAGCCAGATATGGCTGCGCACTTCGATCAGGCCCAGCAATGCACGGTCAATCCCGTCAGAGGTGTTTTGACCGGGGCCCCCCACATGCGGGGTCGAGACAAGCTGACCTTTCGTTGAATAACACCAGCTGTGATAGGGGCAACGGATCGCGCCTTCGATCTTGCGGGGAGCATCGACGAGAATCATGCCGCGATGGCGGCAGATGTTCTGAAACACCCTGACGGTGCCGTCCGCATCACGGATCAACAGCAACGGTATTTCCATAAAGGTCAGCGGAACCGCATCCCCCGGGCTCGGAACATCCGCGGGAGAGGCCAGACCGGACCAGCCAGACAACAACAGCGCGTTGCGTTCTTCGGCATAAACGGCAGGGTCAATGTAGTGGGCATTGGGCAAACCGTTGGCAGAGCTGATGGGTTTGCGCACCGCGCTGAGGTCTGTGTGATGCATGCTGTCCTCCGATCTGTGTCGGGTTCAGCATAAGCGCGCGTGGACAGGCGACATGTGGAATTTCGACAGCACTTTGTCGTTCACGACATCGCAAGTAAGGAGGCAGTTCAGCCGCGCAACTGGTGCGCCGTCTCGCGATTTGGCAGTGCGCGTGTGGCGTGGGCGATGCGAAAGGGGATGATTTCAGCGGTCTTGCTGGCACCAACAACGCCTTCAGACATCGAGATGGCCTGCAACTCATCGCGCAACTCGGTGCCTGTGCCCTGACGCAAACGGATCGCGTTGTGAGCCAGGCGCATGTTGCGGCTGGCCTGAACATCAAATTCGACAACATCGCCCACGTCAAAAAATGTATCGGGCAAGTGAACCGCGTCTGGGCTGGACAAAAATGCAAGATCGCCCTGATCCTCACACCAGATGACCGCCTTTTGGTCGGCTGCGTCGCTCCAAAGAATTACACCAATCATAGTTCTACCCGAAGTTGACTAAGCCCCATAAGACGCATTTCTTCCCGGTGTTGACATGGTTAACTCAGCACCGCGCGCTTGCATTTTGTGTCCATGGGAGTAAACTTTAGATGCATTTCAGCATCAATACTGACGCGAACTAGCGTCACCTTCGTGGAAATGCCTTGTTATGTGTATCAAGTTAACGGTTTCCGCGCAGAGAATGAGATTGAAGAAGAGTTATAAATGGCGGAAGCGCGACGATCACCGGCGGAATTGCGCAGCATGTTTGGGGCAAATTTGCGGATTCTTGCTCAGTCCTATCCCTCAATTTCCGAATTATCGCGGCAGTTGGGCATCAATCGTACGCAATTCAACCGATACCTGTCCGGCGAGAGCTTTCCGCGCCCTGACGTGCTGGCCCGGATTTGCACGTTCTTTGAAGTCGATGCGCGCGTTCTGCTTGAGCCCGTGGATGCAATCACCAAACGCAGTGGCCCGCTGACCGGGGATTTCCTGCGGAATTTCGTCGGGGCCGGGGTTGATGACGTCGAAGAGGGGCTGTTTCCGTCCGGGTTCTACCGCTTTTCGCGCCGCAGTTTTCTGGATCACGAACGTTTTGTAAGCGGGCTGGTGCGTGTGTTCCGCCAAGGCAACGCCACCTTTATCCGTGGATACGAGGCTCGCGCGGCCATGATTGCCCAAGGCTTGGCGCTGACCCGCGACGCGCGCGAGTTCCGCGGTCTGGTCTTGCGTCAGGAGGAAGGGGTTGCAGCCCTGATTTCGCGCAAAGGGGCGATGACGGCCTCGTTCAATTTCCTGAACCGGGTGACATCGTTCGAAAACAACTACTGGGTTGGATATGTGGCGCGCACCGTGCGTGAAACGCCGGGCAGCGACCGGGTTGTGCGGATGGTTTACGAACATCTTGGCACCAATATCGGACGCGCCAAGCAGGCGGGCAAAGCGGGCGGGTATTGCGGTATCGAAGATCTGCTGCCGTTTCACCAACGCCTGCTGCAAGCGGACGCGCCGTTTGGCTGACGCCTAGTCGCCGCGGGGCAGGGCCGCAACGCCGGTCCGGGCGACCTCTGTCAGCCCAAGCGGGCGCATGAGGTCCGCAAAGGCGTCGATCTTTTCAGGTGCGCCGGTGATCTCGAAAATGAACGTCTCAAGCGTGCTGTCAACCACATTGGCGCGGAAAATATCCGCAAGCCGCAGCGCCTCGACCCGTTTGTCGCCTTGACCGGCCACCTTGAACATCGCCAATTCGCGTTCGACCGAGGGGCCCTCGACGGTCAGGTCGTGGACTTCGTGAACGGACACGATGCGGCCCAGTTGCGCCTTGATCTGTTCGATCACCTGCGGTGTGCCGGTGGTCACGATGGTGATGCGGCTGAGGTGACCTTGGTGATCCACCTCGGCCACAGTCAGGCTTTCGATATTGTATCCACGCCCCGCAAACAGCCCGATCACGCGGGCCAGCACACCGGGTTCGTTTTCGACCAGCACGGCAAGGGTGTGCTTTTCGATCACGTCCGAAAAGGTGGGGCGCAGGTTATAGGCGGAATGGCTGGTAGAGCCTTTTTTGAGCTTTAGAGCGGACATATCTGTTCCTTTCCAATCCTTTATGGCGCGGTTTTAAACCAGCACCGACCCTTTGGCGTCGATCACCCCTTGGGTGTCCGCCTCGCCAAGCAGCATTTCGTTGTGGGCCTTGCCCGACGGGATCATGGGGAAACAGTTTTCGTGCTTTTCCACCAGACAGTCGAACAGGACCGGGCCATCGTGATTGATCATTTCCATGATCGCATCGTCCAGATCGGCGGGGTCGGAACAGATAATGCCCTTGGCCCCGAACGCCTCGGCCAGTTTCACAAAGTCGGGCAGGCTTTCGGACCAGGAATGCGAATACCGCTCGCCATGCAGCAATTCCTGCCACTGGCGCACCATGCCAAGCCGTTCGTTGTTCAGGATGAACTGCTTGACGGGCAGGTTGAACTGCATCGCGGTGCCAAGCTCCTGCATGTTCATCAGCCAGCTGGCTTCGCCCGCGACATTGATTACGAGCGCATCCGGGTGGCCCATCTGCACCCCGATCGAGGCCGGAAAGCCGTAGCCCATCGTGCCCAGACCACCGGATGTCATCCAGCGGTTGGGATCTTCAAAGTTGAGGTATTGTGCGGCCCACATCTGGTGCTGGCCCACTTCGGTGCAGATATAGCGGTCGTGATCCTTGGTCAGCGCCTCAAGCCGGGCCAGCGCGTGCTGCGGTTTGATGGTCTTGGGGCCTTGCTTGAACTTCAGGCAATCGACCTTTTTCCATTCCTCGATCTGACCCCACCATTTGGCAACGGCGGCTGAGTTGGTCTTGCGCCCGCGTGATTTCCAGACCTTGAGAATATCCTCAAGCACATGGCCCACATCGCCCACAATCGGGATGTCCGCCTTGATCACCTTGTTGATCGAGGAGGGGTCGATGTCGATATGCGCCTTTTTCGACCTGGGGCTGAAGGCATCGATGCGCCCGGTGATCCGGTCATCAAAGCGCGCCCCGATGTTGATCATCAGGTCACAGTCGTGCATCGCCATGTTCGCCTCGTAAAGGCCGTGCATGCCGAGCATCCCCAGCCAATGCTTGCCTGATGCCGGATAGCAACCAAGGCCCATCAGCGTCGAGGTGATTGGAAATCCGGTGGAGGACACAAGTTCGCGCAACAACTGGCTGGCTTCGGGCCCCGAGTTGATCACGCCGCCCCCCGTGTAGAACACAGGGCGTTTCGCGACTTCGAGGGCGGCGACCAGCTCGGTGATTGCCTCCATGTCGCCCTTGACCTGCGGCTGATAGTGCGAGGTCGAGGGTTTGGGCGCGTTGTAGCTGCCGGTGGCAAATTGCACGTCCTTGGGAATGTCGATCAGCACAGGACCGGGGCGACCCGAGGTGGCCACGTGAAATGCCTCGTGGATCACGTCCGACAGTTTGTCGGTCTCTTTCACCAGCCAGTTGTGTTTGGTGCAGGGGCGGGTGATGCCGACGGTGTCGGCCTCCTGAAAGGCGTCCGAACCGATCATAAAGGTCGGCACCTGGCCTGTCAGCACGATGATCGGGATGCTGTCCATCAACGCATCGGTCAGCCCCGTGACCGCATTCGTGGCACCGGGGCCCGAGGTCACAAGGCACACGCCGGGCTTGCCCGTGGCGCGCGCATAGCCTTCGGCGGCGTGCACGGCGCCCTGTTCATGGCGCACGAGGATGTGCTTGATCGAGTTCTGCTGGAACACCTCATCATAGATCGGTAGGACAGCGCCCCCGGGATATCCGAATACTGTGTCCACGCCCTGGTCAATCAGGGCTTGAACCACCATTTTCGCTCCGGTCATTTGACGTGTCATATCCGCGTGCTCCGATGTTGCGGTTTGTCGTTTTCGCATAAAAAAACCTCCGGGTTTCGGAGGCGCATGGGGTCAGGTCTGGATGTCCGTTACCGGCCCATGCGTCTATTTCCAATAATGACGACTAGAGATGTCATTGCCGTAAGGCCTTTCATTGCGTGAGCGGACACTATGCGCGCCCAAAAGGAGCGTCAACAGTCAAACGGCTGAAAAATGTGTCGTGGGAGGGAAAAAATGCGACATATTATTACGCGCGAGTGTTGGTCAGCGTAATTTCACACAATTATGTTGGTGATTTCACCACATCGCGCGCGGTTTGTCGGGTTGCGTGGGTCATTGCGGCGATATCATTGCGCGCCGTTGTGGCCAGCATCTGGATTTCTTCGGCCAGTGTTTTGAATTCAACCGCGATCACCCCAAGCCCACGGCCTGCATCCCCGACGCGCGCGGCCTCAACCGAGGCATTGAGCGAGACAAGCCGCACATGTTTGCCGATATGTTCGAGACGGGTCAGCGTCTTGGTGATCGCTGTGCCTGTGGCGGCTGCCTTGTCGACCTCGGCATGGCGCTGGCTGTCAAGATCGGCCCACATCCCATCGCAGAACGACGTCACCATTTCAAAGAACCCACCCCGGCCCACGGTAAAATGCACCGTCAGCGCGCGTTCCAGTGCGTTGATGTCATCACTTGCGGCGGCATCGCACAGGTCACGTGTCAGATCGCGCATCCTGGTGAAGGCGGCCACGTCCCTGGGGCGGTTCTTGCCATGTGTCCCGATCCATTGACACACCTCGTCAGGGATGTCGCGATTGGGGTCGCGCCCGTTCACCAATGCGGTTGCGCGGGCCAGTGCGTCCGCCTGTTCGTTCAGGATCCGCAGCCAATTGGCGCGGGTGTCGGCATCCTCGGTTCTGGTGGGGTGTTTGCGAAACAGATAGGCCCCGAACAGCGCCGAGCGGATGGCCCGTGCCCGTGACGTTGCGATCAGGTCAATCGCCTTGCGACGCTGCGCAAACAGCGCCACATCGTCACCTTCGCGGTGAGGGTGCAGGATCGGGTCATGTTTCATGCCCTCCAGTTAGCGCAGGGGACGTGAATATTTCGTTAGCTTGGGTGCGCTTTACAATGCGTGGCCCGTGCCCTGCAAAACCCCATGTTCCAACGCATAGCGCGTCAGCCCGGCAGTCGACGAAATCCCCAACTTGCGTTTGATGTTCTTGCGGTGCGTTTCAACCGTGCGCACCGAAATATCGAGGGCTGTTGCGACTTCCTTGTTGGACAGCCCTTGGGCCAGTTGCAGCAGGATCGTCTGTTCGCGCCCTGTCAGCGCGCCGGGCACATCGCTGCTTTTGGGTGCAATGGCTCCTTCGGCCCCGGTGCACAGATACCGCTCGCCGCGCATCACCGCCTTGATGGCTTCGGCGATTTCATCCGTTGGCACATCCTTGAGCAGATAGCCCATCGCGCCGTGGCTGAGTGCGGAGGATATATATTCGGGGCTGTCATGCATCGACAGGATCAGCACGCGCGTGCCGGGCCGCTGTTCCAGCACCAGTTCGGTTGCTGTCAGCCCACCCATTTCGGGCATGTTCAGATCCATCAGGATCACGTCCGGATCCAATGCGTCAAGCTGATCGACCACCGCGCGGCCCGTGCCGAGGGTGCCGACCACATGCAAGCCGTCGTGATCTTCGAGGACAGACTGGATGCCTTGGGCAACCATCGGGTGATCATCAACGATCAGGACGCGGACTGGGGGGGTGTTCATGCGCGGGCGTGCTCCTGTGTCGGAGGGATGTTTTCTTCGGGGGGCAACAGGTGGGTGAGGGGGACGGTGGCCTCGATCACGGTGCCGGGGCCGCCGTTCGGGCTGGACAGAATGCGCAACTGGCCGTCGAGCTGTTCGACCCGTTCCTGCATATTGCGCAAGCCGATCCCGGCGGCGCGCCGACTTTGGGCGCGATCAATGCCCACACCATCATCTGAAATCCGCAAGGTGGCCCCGCGTTTGTGGCCACGCAGGTCGACCGAGACTTTCGTGGCCCCGGCGTGGCGTTCGATATTGGTCAGCGCCTCCTGGGCGATACGATACAGTGCGATCTTGGCGTCCGGGTCCAGCCGATTGCGGAACACCACCGTGTTGAATTCGATCTCGGTGCCCGTGCGGCTGGCAAAATCCCCGACCAGCGTCTTGAGAGCCGGGCCGAGCCCAAGGTCATCGAGTGCGCCGGGACGCAGGTCACGGCTGATCCGGCGAACCTCGGATATGGCGGTGCCCAGATGTTCGATCCCCTGATTGAGCGGGGTTGCGGCATCGCCCGCGCCCTTATCGACCCGACGCCGCGCGCTGTCGAGCGCGTAGCGCACGCCCACGAGGATCTGGCTGATTCCATCATGCAATTCGCGCGCCACACGACCCCGTTCTTCTTCCTGCGCGTCAAACACCCGTTGGGTGAGGCGTTTCAACTTGGCATCCGCCAGACGCCGTTCGCGGAAATTCAGCGCCATGCCCGAGGCGAACACCAACAGAAGGGCTGCGAGGGTGATTGCGGATATGTAGTAGAACGTGCGCTGCACGCGGCGTTCCACATCGGCGCGTGCCTCGGCCACAGAGGTCAGCACGTCGTCGATGAACACACCTGTGCCGACCGCCCACCGCCATGACGGGAACGAGGTGACATAGGTGATCATCTCAGCCTCTTGCCCGGTTGATGGCTTGGGCCAAAGGTGGGTGAGATAGCCATCACCCTGACGCGCGATTTCGATCAGGCTGGACACCACGGGTGTGCCGCGGCTGTCCTTCAACCCTGTCAGATCGCGATTGATCATGTCGGTCTGGCGGGGGTTTACCAAGGCAGTGCCGTCATAGTCGTAGACAAAGAAGAACCCCTCGTCCCCGTAGATCATCGCCGACAGGATCTGGGACACCTGATCCTTGGCGGCCTGATCGTTGGGTGCGGCAGAGCCGTAGATAAAGTAAAACCCGTTGCGGGCCTGAGTGACGTAGTTGCGCAATTCGCGCTTCTTGGCCTCGATCAACTGGGCCTCGAGCGTCTGGATTTCGCGTTCGGCCAGGGCGCGGGACTGGACCGCGACCAGCACGGCAATGGCGGCCACCGCAAGGATCAGCGGGACGGCTGCCACAAGGGACAGTTTTTGCGCATAGCTGAGGCGCAGGGTTGGCAGAGAGGCGTTCACCCGCGATTCGATACGATGAAAGAGCGGCGAATCATAGGGTGCAGGCGGGAATTGGTCGCGCTAACAGGACGGTGATTTGACAGCAGAGGCCCGGAATTGGATCAATTTATTGACCGGAAATGCAGTTTTGCCAAGTTTCTACGCAGTACTAGGTATTCCCTATCGCCAACCCTTCGCTAGGGTAGCGCCACTCGACTTGATCCGCCCGCGACCGGGTAGGGTCAGGCATTATAATTGGGAGGAGTATCTCTATGGATCGTCGTTCATTTCTGAAGACATCTGCAATGGGTGGCACCGCAGCCGCCGCAACCACTCTGGCCGCACCGGCCTATGCACAGGGCAAGCGGACCCTGACAATGGTCACATCCTGGCCCCGCGGCTTTGCGGTTCTGGATGACGCGGCCACGTATCTGGAAACCTATGTCAGCGAAATGTCGGACGGTCAGCTGACCATCGACAAGAAAGCCCCGGGCGAACTCGTCGGCGCATTCGAAGTGTTTGACGCGGTGTCCTCCGGTCAAGCCGACATGTACCACTCGGCTGATTACTATTTTATCGGTCAGCACCCCGGTTATGCCTACTTCACGGCCGTGCCCTTCGGCGGCACCGCACAGGAAGTCACCAACTGGTACGAGCACGGCGGCGGTCAGGAACTGCACGACGAGCTTGGCGAAATCTTCAACCTCAAAGGTCTGCTGGCGGGTAACTCCGGTTCGCAGTCCGGTGGCTGGTTCCGCAACGAGATCAACTCGGCGGACGACTTCAACGGTCTGAAATTCCGTATGCCGGGCCTTGGCGGTCAGGTGCTGGGCAAGCTGGGTGCATCGATCCAGAACATCCCCGGCGGCGAGCTTTATCAGGCGCTGTCCTCGGGCGCGCTGGACGGCCTTGAGTGGGTTGGCCCAATGGCCGACGAACGCGCGGGTTTCCAGGAAGTGGCGAAAGTCTACTACACCGCCGGTTTCCACGAGCCGGGTTCGGCGCTGGCCTCGTCGGTCAACCTCGACGTCTGGAACGACCTCACGCCACAGCACAAGGCGCTGCTGCAGGGTGCCTCGCGCGCCACAACGCACGTGCAGTTGTCCGAAACGCTGGCCAACAACGGTGCGGCCCTTGCCCGTCTGCAACAGCAGGGCGTCAAGACCCTGCAATTCTCGGACGATGTCTGGGATGCGTTTGGCACGGCATCCGCCGAAGTCATGGACGAAAACATGGGCGACGAACTGTTCGCGAAAATCCGGGCCTCCTTCGAGGAAAGCCTCGCGACGTCCGCAAGCTGGATCAACAAGTCCGACGGCTACTATGTCGAACAGCGCGTGCGCGTTCTGGGCGGCTAAGCCCAAGATACGAAAGAAACAAGGGGCCCCTGACACCGGGGGCCCTTTTGACACAGATCAAGGCTGTTGCTGAGGCACCGTGCAATCGGTCCAGACCTGCAAGAGCCAGAGCGTTCGGAACGCATCCGAATGCGGGAGAGGGACACCAATGAGCGACGCGATACCCTGTACAGGGTTTTTCCGAGCCGACCCTGCGGTCGAGGATTCAATCAGCTGTCTGGATCAGTTTCAGTCCAGCGGTGTTTTGCAGTTCATCAGCGGCAATTTCCTCGAAGCCCTCTACAATATTCCAGCAGCTCTTCTTTCGCCGGGGCTTTGGCTTGACTGGTCCAACAAGGAAGCAATCATGCGGTTCGTCTATTATGGCGGCTCGGTTGAGTTCTTCTTTGCCATTGCGACGGTTGTTCTGGTGATCACGGTCATCGGCATGATCCGCAACGAATTCCTCTGGGGGGTCGTGCGCGTATGCGAAGGTTTCGCCAATGGGACGGGGCGGCTGTTTGCATGGGCGGGTCTGCTGATGGTGCTGCAACAGATCATCATCGTGTTCATGCAGCGTATCTTTACCCGGCCTGATATCTCGATCGGCTTCGGCATTCCGATGCAGTTCGATATCTCCTGGTTTGCTGAAGAGTTGAAGCTTTACAATGCGTTGGTCGTCTGCCTTTGCGTGACCTACACATTCGTGCAGGGCAGCCATGTGCGCGTCGATCTGGTCTATGCCGCTGTGGGCCACCGGGCCAAGCGGGTGATTGACATGTTCGGGGCGCTCTTCTTTATGGTCCCGGCTGCCGTTTTGATCTGGCTTTATGGCTGGTTCTTCCTGTGGCGTCACCTGATCGTGCCAAAGCCCTCGGCATCGGACACGCTGGACCGGTTGCTCGCCAAATCGCGCGCGCTGCGTTGGAACGTGGAAACCATCGGGTTCAGTCCCAACGGGTTCACCGCTTACTTCCTGTTCAAGATCCTGCTGATTGCGTTCACGGCGCTCGTGTTGATCCAGGCAATCTCGTTCTTTTACCGCTCTTATCTCGAGTGGAAGGAAGGACCCGAGAGCGAAGGTAAATACCTTGATCGGGACACCTTGGGCGAGGGCGAAGAAGCCTATGAGGGCACCCACTGATGCGCCCCGTTCTGATGCCCGCCCGCAGCTTGCGCGCCACATACTTACAAGGACTATAAGCGATGTTGTTTGGACTTGATGGCGTAGAGATCGGCCTGATCATCGTTTTCATCTGCCTGTTTGGCGGTATCCTTTCGGGGTTCCCGGTGGCCTTTGCCATTGCGGGGGCCGGGGTCATTTCCTTCGGGATCATTGCAGCACTCGACAGTGCGGGATTGCTGATCCACCAGGCGATTGATCAATCGAGCCAGGCCTACAGGGATCTTGTGAACTCCGGGGTGAAGCCGGACACGATATCTGTGTTCCGTTTCCCGGACCTGCCGCGCATTGGTGAGCCGGTCTTTCCCTCGGGTTGGGAAACTGCGCTGGATCGCAACGTATCCTTCGTTGTGAACCGCATGAACGAGCGGGTCCTTGCGGGCCAGTCGATCGAGACGCTGCTGGCTGTTTTGATGTTCGTTCTGATGGGCATCACGCTGGAACGCTCCAAGATCGCGAACGATTTGCTGACCACCATGGCGCGCGTGTTCGGCCCGCTGCCCGGCGGTCTGGCCGTGTCCATCGTGGTTGTGGGCGCATTCCTTGCGGCTTCGACCGGGATCGTGGGTGCGACTGTTGTGACCATGGGCCTGTTGGCCCTGCCAACCATGTTACGCAACAACTATTCACCCGAGATTGCGACCGGGGTCATCGCAGCCTCTGGCACCCTGGGGCAGATCATTCCACCTTCCATCGTGATTGTTCTCTTGGGCACATTGGCGGGTGATCTCTATTCTGCGGCGCAAGAGGCGCGCGCGCAAACAGCGGGATGCACTGACGCACTGACATATCTGGGCGAACCTGCGGTTGTTTCGGTGGGGACTTTGTTCCAGGCGGCGTTGCTGCCCGGTATTCTGCTTGCGCTGCTCTATGCGCTTTATGCCTTTGGCTATGCGCTCTTGAACCCCGAGAAAGCCCCTGCGGTCGAAATGGGCACCACCAATGCGGAGCCGATCACCCGCAACGAGGCGTTCACTTGGTTTCTGGGCGCGCCTGTGCTGATCATTGTGGGCACGATCCTTCTGGGCAATCTGAACATTGTGGGCAGCCAGTCGACCACCGTCTCGTCCTTCTCTGATATCGGTCAATCTGCAAGCCTGCGCACCAATGTGGGCCCTGAATGCCAGGCCGCCATGATTGAATTGCACGGACAGGCGGCGTGGGACGTCGCAGTCGCGCAGCAGGAAGAGATTGCGGCTGCCGGAGGCGTCACCCAGTCCACACGTCTGTCCGAAAAGGACCTTGCCAGCGCCATTCAGAACAAGGTCGATGCGGCGGCACCCATCGGCACGGGCACTGCGATCCTGTTGATCCTGCTTGCGTTGATCCTGACGACTGCCCGTGGCATCGCACCCAGCCATGATGCGCGCCCGCTGATCATTGGCGGGGTGGGGGTCGTGTTGGCCTTGCTGGTTGATATCATCCTTGTGGGGCCGCTGAATACATCCGGGTATTACGTGGTCGTCATGGTGATCCCGTTCATCCTGATCATGTACGGTGTGGTCGAGGCGGTGAAACGCTGCGCCAGGAACGAGCTGATCCGCGTGGTCTTTCCGCCGCTGATCCTGATCGTCGCTGTTTTGGGTTCGATCCTTGGCGGGATCACCAATCCGACCCCGGCCGCGGCCCTTGGGGCAGGGGGTGCCATCATGCTGGCAGCCTATCGCAAGCTGGCGGATCTGGATCGCAGCCCCAAGGTCATCATCTGGTCCACGCTCGCGATCATCATCTGTATCCTGGTGGGCGTGAATTTCGATCTGCGCATCAACCAGAGTACCGTGACTGTCCAAAGCTGGATTGCCTTCTTTGTGGCCTATGCGGCCTATCTTTATGCGTTGTTCGGGTTGTTGTTCAGTTGCTACATCCTGTGGACGTCGGGGGTGCTGGCCCCGGTGGTGCGCGAGACGGCCAAGGTGACCTCGATGGTGTTTACCATTCTGATCGGCTCGCAACTGCTGAACCTCGTGGTGATCTCCTTTGGGGGCGAGCATTATATCCAGCAATTCCTCAAGTCCTTTGACAATGAGTTCACCGTCTTTCTGATCGTGATGCTGGTCTTGTTTGTCCTCGGCTTTGTGCTCGATTTCCTCGAGATCATCTACATCGTGATCCCGATCGTGGGCCCTGTGATTTATGGCGGTACGTTTGATCCCAAATGGGTGACGATTATGATTGCGGTGAACTTGCAGACCTCATTCCTGACGCCGCCTTTTGGCTTTGCGCTGTTCTATCTGCGCGGGGTGGCCCCGAAGGAAGTCACGACCGGCCACATCTATCGTGGGATCATTCCGTTCGTGTTGATCCAGGTGGCGGGGCTGGCCCTGTTGTGGACGTTCCCCGGTATTGTCACGATCATTCCGGACTTGATTCCGAACTGATCCGAACATGATCCAATTGAAAAAGGGCGGCCCCTGCGGGTCGCCCTTTTGTTTTGTTTTATTGATAGAGCGCTGACGCGACTTGGTTTTGTTAGGCGCGCAAGCGCGCGAGGGGCTTTGCCCCCGTCCTTGCGGACTCCCCCAGAGTTTATCTTGCAAGATGAAGGTGGGATCAGCGCGTGGGCCGGGTGTCGGGCAGCGAGATATTGGCCACCTGTTCGGCGATCGGATCGTTTGAGAGCGGGTGCGTGTCGGGGTGGAAGTTGTCGGGATCGGCCATTTTTTGCCAGCGTCCGCCCAGGTAGACTTCGAGCCCGGAGAATTTTGATTTGTAGTCCATCTTTTGGCTGCCGGCCACCCAATAGCCGAGGTAGACATAAGGCAGGTTCGCCTCTTGGGCGATGCGCACATGGTCCAGGATCATATGCGTGCCAAGCGAGCGTTTGGCCATGTCGGGTGCATAGAAGCTGTAAACCATGCTGAGCCCATCGGTCAGCACATCCGTCAGGCTGACGCCGATCAGTTCTCTGGTTTCTTTGCGGGTATATTCAACGACCCGGCTGCGAATGGGGGTCTCTTCGATCATGGCAGCGAATTCGAACACATCCATATCCGCCATGCCGCCATCTGCGTGCCGGCTGTCGAGATAGGCCCGAAAGAGTGCGTATTGATCTTCGGTGGCCCATGGCGATGTGGCGCGCCGGTTGATGTCGGCATTGCGGTTCAGCGTGCGCCGCTGGCTTTTGGTGGGCGCAAAGGCAGACACATCGATCCGTGCCGACAGGCAGGCCGAACATTCTGCACAGGACGGCCGGTAGAGCACGTTCTGCGAGCGGCGAAACCCCTGCTGGCTGAGACTGTCATTCAGCTTTTCCGCATTCTCCCCTTGCAGGGCCGTGAACAGCTTACGCTCCATCCGCCCGTCCAGATACGGGCAGGGCTGCGGGGCCGTCACATAAAACTGAGGCGCAAGGGGGAGCGTGTGGCGCATATCATTCCTGACAGGGTACGCGCGGATGATACCAGCGCCACGCGGCGAGGCAAGTGTGTAAACCGCGCCTTACGTGCGGGCACGGCGGTTCATCGCGGCTGTGCCCAGCACCACATCACTCAGTCCCTGACCGCGGTTTGATGTGGCCATCAGCACGACCGAGATCAGCTGCAAGGGTGCCACGGCCCAGCTGAGCGTGTACCCAAACGTGTGCACAAAGGCCTGACCTAGATTGAGCCGTGCGCCTGCGGCGTCGCGGATTTCGATGGCCATCAGCCGCATGCCCCATGTGGCGGATCCGGTGGTCAGCGTGATCACCCGGTAGATGAAACTGACAATTGCCGCGAGGCCGAAGAAAAAGAACAGCCCGATGAAGGCGGTAAAGGGTACGATAATCAGCGACAGGATCACAATCACCACCGTGTCCACCACCCACGCCAAAAGCCGCTTGCCAGCGACGTCGCGGTAGAACTGGGGCTGTGTGACGGGGTCGGCGAGGTGCATGTTCGGGTCTCCGTGCGGGGATGCGCGACCCCGGCGGGGCCGCGCGGTTATCTATCAATCCTCGGCGCTGGCCGCTTTGGCACGCTCGTCCATGAACTGATCGAACTCTGATTTGTCCTTGGCGTCGCGCAACCGTTCGAGAAAGGATTCGAAGTTATGCTGCTCTTCCTCGAGTCGGCGCAAGGTGTCTGCCTTATAGGCATCAAAGGCCGAGTTGCCGGTCGAGCGCATGGTGCTCATCGCGTTGCCCATGCGCCGGGTGCTGCAGGATTTCGAAAACATGCGTTTGCTCCAGATCATGTAAAACAGCAGGGCGAGGCCAACGGGCCAGAAGAAAATGAACCCCAGAACCATGGCCGCGATCCAGGCCCCTTTGCCTTTGTGGTCAAGCCAGGCTTCGGTTTTGCTGAACCAGCTGCCCGAGTGTGTTTGGGCGGGAGGGTTTGTAGACATGGACGTCATTTTCGGACCTTTCGCGTGAGCGGGGCCTCTTTCGCCCCTATGGCTGTTATGTCGGTTAATGTGAATGTGCTTCACATACTCAAAATTGGGATGTTGGGTCGATCTTGCAAGGGCTAATGTAAATCTTTTTCACATGAAACTTGTTTAAGCTGTGAAATCAGCGGGTTGGCTGCCCGAAATTGCGATCAAATCGGCGGGTTTTGCGCTGAAAACGTGATGCGGGGTGCCTGCCGCCGCCCAAATCACCTCAAATTCCGCCAGTTTGGGGTCAAAAAACGCGCGGATCGGCGACAGATGCCCGACGGGTGATACGCCTCCGATCGCAAATCCGGTTTGGGCCCGGATCAGGGCCGCGTCCGCTTTTCCCAAGGGCTCGCCCGCCAAAGCGGTCGCTTTGTCCGCGTCGACTTTGTTACCCCCGGCGGTGACGAACAACAGCGCCGTGCCGCTGGTTTCACCGCGAAAGATGATGGACTTGGCGATCTGGTCGATCTCGCAGCCGATGGCCGCGGCCGCATCTGCCGCCGTGCGTGCAAGCGGGGTTTCCAGAACCGTGGTGTCGATGCCTGCTGCGTCCAATGCCGCGCGCACCCGTTTCAGACTTTTGCTCATGCGGGGAAGGTGGCGGGAAACGCGGTGGGCCACAAGACCCATTGACGGCGCGTGGGCACGCTTTGATGGTGAGCAGATGCGATTGACCGATGCCATCACCCGCTTGCCGCGCCCCCATAACCCCGAACGGGGGGCGGAGGCTGTGGAGAGCCTGCCGGATATGACGGGATCGGTGCGCGACCTGATCCGGGGGGCGGCGGGGTGCAGCCCCTACCTTGCCGGTCTGATCGCGCGTGAGGCGGCGTGGCTGCCGGGTGCGCTTGATGATGTAGAGGCGGCCTTGCACGCGGCCCTTGAACCGCCAGAGGGTGATCTGGACGCGCTCAAGCCTGCGTTGCGCCAGGCCAAGCGTCGGGTCGGTCTGCTCGCTGCGCTGGCGGATCTGGGGGGCGCGTGGTCGCTCGAGCAGGTCACGGGTGCGCTGACCACTCTGGCCGATATGGCCTGTGACAGGGCCCTCAAGGCGGCCCTTGCCCGACAGGTGCAGCGGGGCAGGCTGGCTGATCCGGATGCCGGTCTGTTCGTCCTGGCCATGGGCAAGATGGGTGCGGGCGAGTTGAACTACTCTTCGGATATCGACCTTGTCTGCCTCTTTGATGAAACGCGCCACGCGCCCGACGCCTATGCCACGGTGCGCAAGGCCTGCGTGAAGGCCGTACAGGACATGTGCGCCTGCCTGAGCGATCTGACGGGCGAAGGGTATGTGTTTCGCACCGATCTGCGCCTGCGCCCGGACCCTTCCGTGACACCAGTGGTTCTGTCGACTGCCATGGCGGAGCGATATTACGAAGGGTTGGGGCGCACATGGGAGCGTGCCGCTTACATCAAGGCGCGGCCCTGCGCGGGGGATATCGCCGCCGGAGAGCGGTTTTTGAAGGAATTGCGCCCGTTCATCTGGCGGCGTCATCTGGATTTCACGGCCGTGCAGGATGCGCATGACATGCGCCTTGCCATCCGCGAACACAAAGGGACGGGCGGGCCGATCACCTTGCCTGATCACAACATGAAACTGGGGCGCGGCGGCATTCGCGAGATCGAGTTTTTCACCCAGACCCGGCAGTTAATTGCCGGAGGGCGGGACAGGGACTTGCGGGTGCGTGGCACGGTCGAGGGCTTGGCGCGACTGGCCGAAAAGGGCTGGGTGCCGCCCCATATCGCCACCGAACTCAGCGATCACTACCGCTTTGAGCGTACGGTGGAACATCGCGTGCAGATGGTGCGCGATGCACAGACCCACAATCTGCCCGGCTCGGACGAGGGGTTTGACCGGCTGGCCGATATGATGGCGATGGAGCGCGCCGATCTTGAGGTGGAATTGCACACACGCCTTGCCGCCGTGCATCAGGAGACCGAAGGCTTCTTTGCCCCCGGCGATCAGCCTACAGCGCCAGTGCCGGCGATGGATCCGGCCATGCAGGCCCGCTGGCGCAACTACCCGGCGCTGCGCAGCACGCGTGGGGCGGCCCTGTTTGACCGGATCGAACCCGTGCTTGTCGAACGGTTGTCTCAGGCCGCCAAGCCGGAGGAGGCATTTGCGGCTTTTGATCGCTTTCTGGCGGGGCTGCCTGCGGGGGTGCAGTTGTTTGCGCTGTTCGAGGCGAACCCGCAACTGGTCGATCTACTGGTTGATATTGTCGGCACCTCGCGCGCGCTGGCCCAATACCTGTCACGCAATGCGGGCGTGCTGGATGCGGTGATAGGGGGGACGTTCTTTGCGCCATGGCCGGGCCAGTTTGCGCTGCACCTTGAGGCAGCGGCGCGGATGGAGGCCGAAACGGATTACGAGGCCAAGCTGGACGCGATCCGGGCTTGGGCGAAGGAGTGGCACTTTCGCATCGGGGTGCATCACCTGCGCGAGTTGACCACCGCCGAAGAGGCCGGTGTGCAATATGCGGACCTCGCCCGCGCGGCCCTCATCGCGCTTTGGCCCGAGGTGCAGGCGCAGTTCGCACGCCGCTATGGCCCGCCGCCGGGACGCGGTGCGGTGATTGTGGGAATGGGCAGTCTGGGGGCGGGGTTACTGACGACCCATTCGGATCTGGACATCATCATTATCTATGACGCAGATGGGATCGAAGCCTCGGACGGGCCACGCCCGCTGCCTGCGCGTACCTATTACGCACGTCTGACCCAGGCCATGATCACCGCGATCACGGCGCAGACCGCACAAGGGCGGCTTTACGAGGCGGACATGCGGCTGCGCCCCTCGGGCAATCAGGGGCCGGTGGCGACCAGTTGGGCCGCCTTCCAGAACTATCAGATGAACGAGGCGTGGTTGTGGGAACATCTGGCCCTTGTGCGCGCAAGGGCGATTGCGGGGCCGGACGATCTGGCCGCAGATATAGACGCCTTCCGCCAGACTATTCTGTCCCAGCCCCGCACCGGGGCTTCTGTGATGGCGGACCTGCGCGACATGCGCACGCGCATTGCACAGGCCAAATCGGCCCAAGGGGTGTGGGACGCCAAGACCGGGCCGGGCCGGATGCTGGACATCGAACTGCTGGCGCAGGCGGGCACAGTGCTGAGTGCAGACACATGTACGGATGTGCAGGGCGGATTGCGGGCCTGCGTCGCTGCGGGCCTGCTGAGTGACGCAGACGCGCAATCTCTGGCCACGACCTATGCGATGTTGTGGCAGGTTCAGATGGCCGCGCGGCTGCTCAGCACCGGGCCGGTGCGCATCGAAGATGTGGGCACCGGGGGCTTGGGCGTGTTGATGCGTGCCACCGGGGCCACAACCCAACATGCGGCCGAGGCTGCATTGACCCGGGCCCATGCCCAATCCGCCGCCATCATCGCACATGCGGTGGGGGACCCCGAGACAAAGGCAGAGCCATGATCCACAAAGGTAGCATAGACGATCCCAAGGGCCTGATCTTTGAATCCTACCGGATTGACGGGATCACCAAGCCCGAGTGCCGCACCATTTTTCTGGACTGGGCGTTGAGCCTGCCGGGGGGGCAGGCCCCCAATGAGGCCATTACGCGATTGCTGGAAACCTACAGCACCGACCACCCGGATCATCCCATGACCGATGTGCTGCGCGAGGGGCAAACGGGGCCAGCCAACCCGCGCAGGCGGGGTGGCTGGCGGGGGCGCAACAGGCCCAATTGAGCGCAAAACGCCCCAAAACAATCCTGCATTTGAAACAATATTGTCTCAATTCCGCCTGAATTCCCGTGGAAGTTAACGGCGAGTTAACAGATGCGCGGGGAGTCCCTCGTGCGGATCGGAGACACGACATGACACGTATTAAACTGGTTCTGCTTCTTGCACTGGGTGGCCTTGTTTCGGCTTGCGGAAACACCAACGTGGCAACACGCAACGCGCCCTTTGACGCGCCTCGACTGGGCGCGACACCTCAGGTGCAACAGGTCCTGCCGCTTGGCGCGGTCCGGGTTGAGGACGTGACAGTGCGCGTGCCCCGCAGCCTCACCGTTTCTGAGGCGAACCGGTACCTGCCCAAAAGCGATATCGTCTGGCGCGATGACCCCATCGGGGACCGTCACGCACAGGTCGGTGCGATCTTTTATGAGGCGATGACGCGCGGCACCGCAGCCCTTGATGGCGCGCGGGGTGTTGCGCTCGATATTGAAGTGCTCCGCTTTCATGCCCTGACCGAAAAGGCGCGCTACAGCTTTGGCGGCGTGCACAACATTAACTTCAAGTTGACATTGCGCGACGCCGAAACCGGCACGCTTCTGGCCGAGCCACGCATGGTGCGTGCCGATCTCGAAGGGTTCGGTGGTGATCAGGCCATCCAGGCCGAGGCCCGCGGTCAGACCCAAAAGGTGCGCATCACCGACCATCTGGCCGAAGTGATCCGTCAGGAACTGACCCAGGCCGAGGGGTTTCAGAACCCGCAACTGGGTTTCATTCAATCCCTGAACCAAATCTGACCTTTCGCAGATCATCACAACACACTAGAGGAGGGCGCTATGACAGCGCCCTCACTTGTTTCTGACACCCGCCCCGTAATTCGCCTGCGTCCAAAGATGGACCCGCGCCGCATCCGCCATGGCTTCCCCTGGGCTTACGCCAATGAGGTGGTGACCGACCGGCGTACCAAGGCGCTTGCGCCCGGCACGTTGGCGGTGCTTGAGGACGAAAACCGCAGCCCCATGGCGCTGGTGGCCGTCAATCCCGCCTCGAAGATCATCGCGCGCGTTGTTGATATGGATGTGACCGCGACTGTGGATGTGGCGTGGTTTGCGGCCCGCCTGCGCCGCGCGCTGTCCTTGCGCGACCGTCTTTATGATGCCCCGTTTTACCGTTTGATCCATGCCGAGGCGGATGGGCTGCCCGGTGTTGTGATCGACCGCTTTGGCGATCTGTTGGTGATCCAGCCCAATGCTGCCTGGGCCGATACCCGGATCGAGATGCTGGCGCAGGCCGCGCAAGAGGTGACGGGGGCGACGACACTGATCAAGAACGCTGGCGGGCGCGCGCGCAGCCTTGAAGGGCTGGATGACGTGACCGTCGTGCTGGCGGGCGAGATGCCAACCGCTCCGATCCCGGTGCCGATGAACGGGGCCACCTATATGGCTGATATCGCGAGCGGGCAGAAGACCGGCCTGTTCTTTGACCAGCGGCCCAACCACGCGCTGACCAAGCAGATGTCCAAGGATGCCCGCGTGCTCGATGTGTTTTCGCATGTGGGCGGCTTTGGGTTGGCGGCTCTGGCTGGTGGGGCCGCGTCTGCGCTGTGCGTGGATGGGTCAGCGCCCGCGCTGGAGTTGGCGGCGCATGGGGCCGGGGCGATGGAGGCAAGCGACCGGTTCGGGACGCGCAAAGGCGATGCGTTCGATATACTGACAGCCCTTGGCGAAGAGGAGCAAAAATTCGATATCGTGGTGTGCGATCCTCCGGCCTTTGCACCTGCCAAACCCGCGCTCGATGCGGGCCTGCGCGCTTATGAGCGTGTGGCACGGCTTGCCACGCCCCTGGTATCCGAGGGCGGCATTCTGGTGCTGTGCAGTTGTTCGCACGCGGCAGACCTTGCGAAATTCCAAAGTGCATGTGTGCGCGGCATTGGCCGTTCGGGGCGCAGTGCGGCCCTGATCCACAGCGGTGCGGCTGGCCCGGACCATCCGCTGCTGCCGCAACTGGCCGAAACCGGATACCTCAAGGCGCTGTTCTTCCGCCTATGAAAATCCTGATCGACGCCAATGTGCTTTATCCCACCGTCATGCGCGAGGTGGTGTTGGGCGTGGCGCGCACGGGCCTTTTTACGCCGCAATGGTCGTCCCGCATTCTTGAGGAATGGGCACGTGCTGCGGCGAAACTTGGCCCCGAGGGCGAGGCGCAGGCGCGCAGTGAAATCGCCATCCTGAATGCCGCGTGGCCAGGGGCAGAGGTGCGTCACCCGCTCGAGTTGGAAAACCGGCTGTGGCTGCCCGATCCCAATGACGTGCACGTGTTGGCCTCTGCCATTACCGGATCCTCCGATGCGATTATGACGGTCAATGCCAAGGATTTCCCGCGCAATATCCTGACCGAAGAGGGGCTGGTGCGTGTTGATCCCGACAGCTACCTGCAAGGCTGCGCCGAGGCGAACCCCGATCGCGTTGCGCCCGTGGCACATGCGGTGCTGGCCGAGGCCCGCCGCCTGTCAGGCGAGGATTGGACCCTGCGCGCGCTTATGAAAAAGGCCCGTCTGCCCCGTTTTGGCAAGGCTATCGAACGGCTCGGTTAGGACGGGATTTGCCATTTGGCTTCAAGGTCCCGCAATGCCTTGATCCGCTGTTCTGTCCTCGGGTGGCTCATCAGCCATGCGGGCGCAGCGCCGGAATTGGATTGGGTCAGCGCCTCCAGCTTTTCAAACAGGGAGATCTGGGGAGCAATACCAATCCCCGCCTTGGTCAGCAGGGCGGCGGCATAGGCGTCGGCCTCGTATTCATCCCCGCGCGACAGGCGGGCGGCGAGCAGCGTGGTCAGGCCGTTTGCAATCCACACCCCGAGGCCCGGAATGAAACGTGACAGGATCATCGTAAGGGCTGTGCGCAGCGCATTTTGCCCGGAAAAGTCGATTATACGGCGGCGGCTGTGGCCCAATGCGACGTGCCCCAACTCATGCGCGATCACGCTGGCTATCTCTGCGGCGGACACGGCACCGATGCGGAACTTGTTGTAAAACCCGCGGGTGATGAAAATGCGCCCATCGGGTGCGGCCAGCCCGTTCACGGGCTTGATTTCGTAGATGTAGACCTTGATCCGCTCAATCTCCAGTGCGCCCGCAAGTTGGTCACACATCTGGCGCAGCATCGGATCGGCAAGTTCCGTTGATTTCTCGTCCAGCTCCCGGCTCGTGCGCCAGACCGAAAATCGATACATCGCGAGGCCGTAGGCCAGTGCGAGGAGAATGGGAAGCACCTTGATCATGGATCAGATATGGGGCCGGGCAGGGGGCGCGGCAAGCGGTATTATGCTTCCCAAGTAACGGGGACCCGCACAGGACCACGAAAGGCCCACCCGGCAAAGCGGACATCATCGGCCAAAGTCAGTCCCGGCAGTTGGTCAAACAGCATCGGCAGGGCGTGACCTGCGATCAGGGTGCGCGAGGCGGCAGCCCCTGCGCAGAAGTGCGGGCCAGCGCCGAAGGGGATCGCCGGGCCGGTATCGCGTGTGATGTCAAAGCGGTCGGGGTCGATGAAGTGTGCCGCGTCCCGACAGGCCGAGCCGAACATGAAAAAGATCAGCTCGTCTGTTTCGAAATCCACCCCGCAAGCCTGCCCATCATAAGCAACACGGCGTGGTGACATGCCGATGGGGGCGACAAGGCGGACATATTCGGCAAACACGTCCTCCCATGTGGCGGTATTGTCCGCGATCAGTGCATGCTGGTCGGGGTGGTGCAACACGGCCCATGCGGCCCCGGCAATTGCATCGCGCGGCTCGTTCTGGCCGCCGCCGATGATGACGCGGATGTTGCCCGCAATGGCGTCCACATCCAGCCCGGCCTGATCAAGAACCGAGATGATTGACAGGTCAGGCGCGGCGCGCAGGGCGGGCAGGCGTTCTTTGATCAGGTTGAGCACTTTGGCGGCGTGCGCATGGCCTTTCGCGTCTACATCCGCGTCGCGCTGGTAGTTGGCGGCGGCGTCCAGCATGGCTTGGCTTGTGGCGTCCATTTCTGCCGCGGCCATGTTCGTGAGGCCCGTCATCACCCGCAGCGCATCTGCCGAAACGGGCATCGCGAAATCGCGCACCAGATCGCAGCGCCCTCGCGGTTTCAGCTGGTCGATATGGCCCTGCACGATGGCGTGGAATTTCGGGGCCAGCACATCGCGCACCGTGCGTGGGCTGAGCGCGGGGAACAGCGCGCGGCGCTCAAACATATGCGCCTCGCCATCCTTGCGCATCATGTTGGGACCCATCACGCGGGTCAGGAGGCCATCGGGTTGGTGGCTGGAAAACAGGTCAATGCGTTTCTCTTCGCGGAACACATCATCGCGCCGGGTGAACAGGGTCGCCCCAAGTTCGGGCACGAAACAGACCGGCGTGGTGTCGCGCATCGCCGCAAGCGTCGGGTAGGGGTCGGCGTGAAAATTCGATGGGTCGATTGAAAAGACAGGTGCTGTGGACATGTACCGCAGATTAGAGACGCATTCTGGAACTGAACAGCCTTAGCGGGTCAGCGCCTTCATGCCCCGGCTCAACCCCTCAAGCGTCATGGGGACCATGGTGTCGGGGCCGAAAATCTCCTGGATCATGCCGATGGAATGGGTGTAGCCCCAGTATTTCTCGGGCACCGGGTTGATCCATAGATGTGAGGCCCATTGATCGCGCGCACGGGCCAGCCAGACCTGTCCGGCCTCGGCATTCCAATGCTCGTTTGCGCCGCCCGGATAGGTGATCTCGTAAGGGGACATACTCGCATCACCCACGAAAATGCATTTATAATCAGGACCATAGGTGCGCAGAACTTCGTGGGTGGGGATCTGTGCATCCCACCGCCGTCGGTTGTCGCGCCACACGCCCTCATAAAGGCAGTTGTGGAAATAGAAGTGCTCGAGGTGCTTGAATTCGGACTTGGCGGCGGAAAACAGCTCTTCGACGATCTTGACGTGCGGGTCCATCGACCCGCCAATATCAAGGAACAACAGCACCTTGACCGCATTGCGCCGCTCGGGCCGGGTCTGGACGTCGAGGTAACCGTGTTCGGCGGTGGCGCGGATGGTGCCGTTCAGGTCCAGCTCTTCGGCGGCCCCATCACGCGCCCACCGACGCAGGCGTTTCAGCGCGACCTTTATGTTGCGGGTGCCCAGTTCAACTGTGTCGTCCAGATTCTTGAATTCACGCTTGTCCCAGACTTTGGTGGCGCGCTGGTGGCGGGATTTGTCCTGCCCGATGCGCACCCCTTCCGGATTGTAGCCATATGCGCCAAAGGGCGAGGTACCCGCGGTGCCAACCCACTTGTTGCCCCCCTGATGGCGGCCCTTTTGCTCTTCAAGCCGTTTCTTCAGCGTTTCCATGAGCTTGTCGAAGCCACCTAATGCTTCGATTTCGGCGCGTTCCTCTGCGCTCAGGTGCTTTTCAGCCAGCTTCTCAAGCCAGTCCTGCGGGATGTCTACCGCCTCGAGCACCTGATCGATGCTGATCTGCTCAAGCCCGGCAAAGGTGGCGGCAAAGGCGCGGTCGAACTTGTCGATGTTACGCTCGTCTTTGACCATGGCGGTGCGGGCGAGGTAATAGAACGCCTCGGCATCGTAAGTCACCAGCCCCGCCTTCATGCCCTCAAGAAAGGCGAGAAATTCGCGCAAGGACACCGGGACCCCGGTTTTGCGCAAACTCTCGAAGAAGGGCAGGAACATCTCAGGTGCTCAGGATGCGGTCGATTGACACAGTGATAATTAACCCGACGACCACAAAGGCCAGCGCGTAGCCCGTTGCATATTGCGCAATGTCGAGCCGGTTGCCACCGCGCTTGCGCGCCGTCATTCCACCGATAATCGCCCCGAGGATCGCGGCGGCCAATACGATCATTTATCCTTGCCTCTCAACTGCTTGGGGCGGCAAGTTTATCCATTCAACGGGTTCAGCGACGAGATTTCGCGCAGTTTGGCCCGGACCGCCCAGTCTGGGCCAAATCCGTATCGTGCCCACCCAAGGCTGTCCAGCCTGACCGTGCGTGCCTCGGCCGAGCGGCCTTGCAGATCAAGCGCTTCGGCACGCAATAAAAGCAGGGTCGACAGGAGCGCGGCGTTCTCATTCAGCGCGGCCTCGTCAATATGCGGGCTCAGAAGTACGATTGCTGCGTCGCCGTCGCCGCGCGTGATCGCATAGGCGGCCAGTTGGGTGGCGACATAGGCGCGGTGCAAATCGGCCCCCTGGGTAGCTGCGTAATACTGGTCGGCAGCACGGAAATGGGTCTGGGCGGCCTTGGGATCCGTGGACAACAACAAGCGACCGTTGGCGTAATGCGCAAAGGCGCGGCGGTGATCTTTCCAGCCCATGGCCTGCGCGATCTTGAGCGCACGGTCGGCGGCGGCGCGGCGGGCAGGTTGGGTGGCACCGGGGCCGAGTGCTGTTTGCACGGCCTGGCTCCAGGCGCGGGGGGTGCGGGTCGCGTATTTTGCGGGCAGTTGGTCGCCGCGCGGATTGATGCGCCCAAAGATGGCTGGAAGGCGCTGTGCCACCTCGCCCCGTGTCATGCCGGAGCGCAGTTCGGGCGCATAATAGGCCCGCAGCATCATCATATCAAAGCCAGTCAGGACAGTGTGCACATTGTCGTCGTTGAACACGGAGTCCGGCAGGCGATAAAGGTCGTTGAGCGGGCCGATGGCTTGGGCCAGTTCCTCGTGCAGGCAGTCGCGCACCTCTTGGGGGCTTGCGTCATTGGGCAAGAAGATCGCCAGTTGCTTGCGGGTGCGCAGGTTGGTCCAGCTGGTGCGGGCACTGCGGCGGTTGGGCTTGTATTCGGAAATGGTCGTGATGTTGGGCACCACGAAACAGGCGGCATGGGGCAGGGCGCGCCGGATCTGGGCACGGCTGACCGCCTCGATGGTGATGTTGGGGGTGCTGCCGGGAGTGGCGGCATCAATGTCAATGCCCGCCTCGGTGCGCAAACGGTGCATCAGGCGGCGCAGGTCAGGCCCGAGGGATGCAGGTGGTGCGCCCGTGACCTGGACCGAAATCGGCCCTTCAAATCGGGTGAACACAGGCAACTCACGCCCCGATTCAAGTTGAAAGCTCAACTCGATGAAATCCAGTGCCAGATCATTGTTGGACCGGATCGGGACCGCAGGGCGCGGCGCGCCGAAGGTTTTCATCGGGGGCAGATCGCTGATCTGGGGCAAGGCGCGGGTGGGGGTATCCCCCGGCGTGACAGGAACGCAGGCGTTCAGCAACAGCACCATCGGCAGGACAAAGCGGCGCATACGGTTCATGATGCGCGTTCGTATTTGATGAAGGGTGTCAGGTGGCCGATGCGATCATAAAGCTGGCGGGCCTGTGTGTTGGACTCTTGCGTCATCCAATAGACCGAAGGCGCGGCGTTGGCGTCCGCCGTGGCATAGACCGCTTCGATCAGACGGCGTCCGACCCCCAGACCGCGCACTTCGGGAATGGCATAGAGGTCTTGCAGATAGCAGACGTTTTCGACGCGCCAGCCGTGGCGGTGAAACAGGAAATGGGCGAGCCCGACCAGCCTGCCGTCCAGCTCGGCCACGAGCCCGTTGAAGTCATGCGGGTTGTCGCCAATCAGGCGGACAAAGGATGTCTCGAACACCTCTTGCGAATGCGAGGTTTCGTAAAACGCGAGGTAGGCCGCCCACAGGTCGTTCCATTGCGGACGGTCCGCCAACGAAAGTGGGCGCACAATAAGTGCGTCTGATAAGGTCATTTATACTGCCTGCCTGCCTTTTAGCATTTTGGATGCGGGTGTTTTCACCTCTCATCAAGGTCAGGGTATGGAGCATTTCAGGCAAAATAAAGACATTTTATCCACAGCCCGCCACAGCTATGGCGGGCATGGGTGTGCTGTGACCGAAAAGCCCCGCCTTTCGATCAAACCGGTCCGGTGGTGGGCAGATATAGCGTCAGCGCTGGCCCCGGGCCATAAAGGCCAGCCGCTCAAACAGGTGCACGTCCTGTTCGTTCTTGAGCAATGCGCCGTGTAGCTTTGGCAATGCGCTTGTGCCATCCGCTTTGAGGTCCTCGGCGCTCAGGTCCTCGGCCAACAGCAGTTTAAGCCAGTCGAGTACTTCGGAGGTCGACGGCTTTTTCTTGAGCCCTTGCTGGTCGCGGATCTCGAAAAACCGGGTGAGGGCGGTGGTCAGCAGCGCCTCTTTGATGCCGGGGTGATGGACGGCCACGATCTGTTTCATCGTGTCCATGTCGGGAAAGCGGATGTAGTGAAAGAAGCAGCGGCGCAGGAAGGCGTCGGGCAGCTCTTTTTCGTTGTTCGAGGTGATAATGACCACGGGGCGGTGGCGGGCTTTGATGGTTGCGCCCGTCTCGTAGACAAAGAACTCCATCTTATCGAGTTCCTGCAACAGATCGTTGGGAAACTCGATATCGGCCTTGTCGATCTCGTCGATCAGCAGCACGACCTTTTCGCCCGCCTCGAAGGCCTCCCACAGCTTGCCCTTCTTGATGTAGTTGGACACATCATGCACGCGGTCTTCGCCCAACTGGCTGTCACGCAACCGGGACACTGCGTCGTATTCATACAGCCCCTGTTGGGCGCGGGTGGTCGATTTGATGTTCCACTCGATCAGGCGCAAACCAAGGCTGCGCGACACCTGCTTGGCTAGTTCGGTCTTGCCGGTGCCCGGCTCACCCTTGACCAACAGGGGGCGTTCCAGAGTGACGGCCGCGTTGACCGCAATGGTCAGGTCATCGGTGGCCACATAGGCGTCGGTGCCTTGAAATTTCATTTGGGTTCACCCTGTTGCACAACTTTGTTCATGGATATGCTTTTAGCCAACCTGAGATGGGATTGTGTAGTGACAATCCTCAAACCCTCCGATAAATGCAGCGGCAGAACACCGGTCGGGGCGGTGTATCCGAGACCTTAGGGGACCGTTGATGGCAAGCATCAGTCGAATTGAGGGGGACCAAATGAAACAGGAAGTGTTTTTACCGGATGATTACCGTCCGGCCGAGGACGAGCCGTTTATGAACGAGCGGCAAGTCGAATATTTTCGTCGCAAGCTGTTGAACTGGAAATCCGAGTTGCTGGCTGGCAGCAAGGATACCATCGAAGGGTTGCAGGACGGCACGCGCAACATTCCAGACGTCGCGGATCGCGCGTCTGAAGAGACGGATCGCGCGCTTGAACTGCGCACCCGGGACCGTCAGCGCAAGCTGGTGTCCAAGATCGACGGCGCGCTGCGCCGCATCGATGAGGGCGAGTTCGGATATTGCAACGTGACCGGCGAGCCGATTTCGCTCAAGCGTCTGGATGCCCGGCCCATCGCGACCATGAGCCTCGAGGCGCAAGAGCGTCACGAGAGGCGCGAGAAAGTGCATCGCGACGACTAGATCGCAGTCACGCAGGTGAACGCGATAAGTGGCAACGATGGTTCGGCAAGACCCATCAGTCACACCCTTCGTTCAGTCACCGACAAAGTAAGGCGCATCCATGATGCGCCTTTTTTGTTTGCAGAAAGGTCAGCGCGATAACGGGTGCTATTTCGCCCCGTTCATCATCGCAGCCATCGCCTGATGGAATTCGGCGTAGGTCTTGAACGTACGGTCCGCTTTTCTCAACTGTTCTTGCGCTGCTTTGAGCGCGCTAGCTGTCGACATACGCTCTTCCTTTGCGTAGCCGAGCTTGCTGTATTGCGGGAACGCGCCTGTCAGTTCCTTGAAAATCTTCGGCAAACTGTTCTTCAGATTTTGCGCATGGATCGGCACATTGTACTTTTTCTGAAGCGAGACGAGACCTTTTTCAAACCGTGACAGAAGTTCGGGAGCCACTTTGCCGGAGCCATCCAACTGCCCGTCGAGCGCCGCCGTCAGTTTCTTGAGGTCGACGGTGGCAAGGCTGACATCCTTTTGAATGTTCTCGCAGGCTTTGGTCATTTTGCGCGCTTGTGTGTCCAGCTTTTCCAGTTCTTTCAGCACCAGCGCCTGCGTTTTGTCGCGTTCGTTGTTGAACTTTTCAAACTGCTTGGCCTCTTCCTTCTTCGCCTGCTCCTTTTTGGCGTCCATCTTGTCCGCGTTCTTGAGCAGCGAGAGAGCGATCTGTTCGAGCTTGCGGATTTCCTTCATGTAGGCGGCGCACAGTTGCTTGGTATGCGACTGGAGCTTGGTGCACTTTGACTCCGCCTTGCCCATCGCCTCGTAGAGTTTGCCATACGTTTCCACGATGGCCTTCATCTCCATCATGCTGGCATATGATGGATCACCCGATGGTGGAATATTGTAGGCTTTCAGCTTGTTCATCATCTTGGCGACGCCACTGCCCGAGCAGAAGGCAGAGCGGTGATCTTGCCAGAACTTTGCGGTGAAGCCCTTTTTGGGAATGTCCTTGATCACCGATTTGGTGTTTTTGTCGTCTAGCGTTGGCATGGCTGCGGATGTACCCCTGTGACTGGTTTTTTCTTTGATGTGGAAATCCGGGCCCCGTCACAGTGTCAAGCGACCCCAATTTCCAACTGTTCGTGGTCGAAAAAGCCATCTTTGGGCGCGCTCCGTCAAGGCTTGAATGCTGGCCTCGCAGAATGCCTCAACGTAAAGTGCCGTCAGAGCTTTGCCCGGCCCAACATTCCAAACAAATCCCGCGGATCATCCGGGTCGGCCAGCAGGTCGAGCGGGTGAAAGAACGCTGTCCCCGCGATCCGGTCGCGCACAAAGCGCAAGGCCGAGAAGTCCTCGATGGCGAAACCGACGCTGTCGAAAATGGTGATCTGCTTGTCCGACGTGCGCCCGGTGCGTCGACCTGCTAGCACTTCCCAGATTTCGGTCACCGGGTGGTCTTCGGCCAGTTGCTGGATATCGCCCTCGACGCGGGTTTGGGGCGGGTACTCCACAAAGATGTCGCCGCGTTCCAGAATGGCGGGTGCGATTTCGGTCTTGCCCGGGCAGTCCCCGCCGATGGCGTTGATGTGCACGCCCGCGCCGACCATGTTGTCGGTCAGGATCGTGGCATAAGCCTTGTCGGCGGTGCAGGTGGTGAGGATCTGTGCACCCTCAATGGCTTCTTCGGCGCTGGTGCAGGAGGTCACGTGCAGACCGGTGCCATTAAGGTTCGCCGCACATTTCGCCGTCGCAGCCGGATCAATGTCATAGAGCCGCACATGGGTGATGCCCGCAATCGCCATCATTGCGAGGCTCTGGAACTCGGATTGCGCTCCGTTGCCGATCATCGCCATGGTTGTGGCCCCTCTGGGGGCCAGCGTCCTGGCCACGAGGGCCGAGGTGGCCGCCGTGCGCAGCGCCGTCAGCATCGTCATTTCGGTCAGCAACACCGGGTATCCGGTCTCGACATCTGCCAGCAGCCCAAAGGCGGTGACGGTCTGAAGGCCCTCGGACGTGTTCTTGGGGTGCCCGTTCACGTACTTGAACCCGTACGTCTCGCCATCCGAGGTCGGCATCAGCTCGATTACCCCTTCGGCAGAGTGGCTGGCCACGCGCGGGGTCTTGTCAAACAATTCCCACCTTTTGAAGTCGTCCGCGATATAATCGGCGAGGCCCCGCAGCATATCAGACACGCCCACGTGGTGGATCAGTTGCATCATGTTGTCGACAGAGACGAAGGGCACCAGGGCCTTGTCGGAAGGGGAAAGCATGGGCATCATCCTTTAGTAGGCGCGGGTGGGGCGGTCGAAAATGCGGCGACCGAAGGCAGAGGCGGTGAGGTCCACCATCACTTGTGCAGTGCGTCCGCGTTCGTCCAGAAACGGGTTCAACTCGACCAGATCAAGCGAGGTCAGAAGGCCGCTGTCGCAAATCATCTCCATCACCAGATGACCCTCACGCATGGTGGCCCCACCGGGTACGGTGGTGCCGACGGCAGGCGCGATGGAGGGGTCGAGGAAATCCACATCAAGTGAGACATGCAGCAGCCCGTTGGCCTCCGCCACCCGTGCCAGAAACGCGCTCAGCGGTTTGGCAATGCCGTGTTCGTCGATATGACGCATGTCGATATAGGTGACGTCGCTGTCCTCAAGGGCGGCACGTTCGGCCCCATCGACCGAGCGCAACCCGATCATGGCGATCCGATCATGCGGAATGGGATGTGCAACCTCGGGAAAGCCTTCAAACCCATCCCGGCCGGTCAGATACCCCATGGGCGTGCCATGCAGATTGCCCGAGCCGGTCGTCGCGGGCGTGTGATAGTCCGTATGTGCATCAAGCCACAGCACGAAAAGCGGGCGGTCCTGATCCGCTGCATGGGCGGCAACCCCGTGCACGGTGCCCAAGGCCAGCGCGTGATCTCCGCCCATGAAGATCGGCAGCGCGGTGGCGCAGGCGTTGCGCGCGGCCTCTGACAGGGCTTGCGTCCAGGCAATCGTTTCCTCAAGCGCGTGCAGGCGTTCGTGCGGTTTGGCCTCGAACGGGGCAGGGCTCACGTTGCCTGCATCCGTCACGTGATGGCCCAGATCGCGCAAGGCTGTGTCCAGACCTGCCGTGCGGTAGGCATCCGGTCCCATCAGGCATCCCCGGCGGCGTTTGCCGCTGTCCATCGGGACGCCGATCAACGTGATATCGGTTTGGGTCATGGGAGGCTCCTGTTGCTTTGAGAGGGATATCTGCGCGGAATGTGACGTAGACAAGCGATCAAATTGATCATATCGACCAGTCATCATGCAAAATGGATAGGTGAAATGGACGAAACGGATGCACGGCTTATCTCGGCGCTGCGCCACGATGCGCGCGCAAGCCTGTCGGATTTGTCGCTCAGCCTTGGGCTGTCACGCACCACGGTGCGCAGCCGCATCGACAAGTTGAAGGCGCGGGGGGACATCCTCGGTTTCAGCGTCGTGTTGCGCGAGGACACGCTGCGCGACCCGGTGCGCGGGTTGATGATGATTGGGATTGAGGGGCGTGGAACCGAGCGGATCATCCGCCAGCTTCAGGGGATGAGCGAGCTGCGCGCGGTCTATTCCACCAATGGGCGGTGGGATGTGATTGTCGAAATCGGGACCGATACGCTGGAAAGTTTTGATGCGGTTCTGTTCCGCATCCGCGCCCTTGACGGGGTGGTGGCAAGCGAGACGTCGCTGCTGCTGTCGACGCGCAAATCGGCCTAGCGGGCGCGCAGGGCGGCGATCCAGAGGCCCGCAAGAACCAGCGAAAGAACCATATTCCAACCCGCCATGCTGAGCCCTGCAAACTGCCAGGCTATGTCATCACAGCGGATCAACGGAGCGGCCATGATCTGATCAAACAGCGCATTCGCATCCACGCCGCCGACGGCACCGGAGGAGCAGGAGCTTGGCCCCTCCCACCAGCCTTGTTCGACGCCGACATGATAGCCGCCGATCCCGGCAGTCGCCAGGGCCGCCAGTGCCCCCAGAGCGAGCAGGGTGGGCAGGGGCACGAACAGCGCCGCAGCCCCCAGAAGGATCGCGACCACATGCGGATAGCGTTGCCAGATACACATCTTGCAGGGCGCAAGGCCGCCGAGATGTTGAAAGGCAAACGCCCCAAGCAACAGCCCAAGCGACCCAACTGCGGCCAGAATTGTCAGTGTCTTGCGATTCACATCATGCCTACTGCGAAAAATCCGGCGATCAGGATCGCGACGAACAGGGTGAACATCAAGCCCAACCGACGCTCAATGAAATCACGAATGGGTGCGCCAAATTTCCATAGCAGGGCGGCCACGATGAAAAACCGCAGACCGCGCGCGATGATCGACGTCACGATGAAGGTGGCCAGCGGCATGCCTGTCCAGCCCGACATGATGGTGATGACTTTGTAGGGGAAGGGGGTGATGCCTGCGGTCAGCACCGCCCAAAAGCCCACATCATTAAAGCGGGTGCTGAACTCGGCCATCGAATCCGTCTTGCCGAGGGCCGCAAGGATCGGCTGGCCGAGGGTTTCGAAGGCCAATGCGCCGATCGCGTAGCCCAGCAACCCACCCAAAACAGAGGCGCACAAAGCCACCCCCGCGATCAGCCATGCCCGGTGCGGTGCCGCCAGTATCATCGGAATCATCAACACATCCGGCGGAATCGGAAACATCGAGCTTTCAATAAAGGCAACACAGGCCAGAACCCACAGCGCGCGGGGATGATCGGCCCATCCCATCGTCCAGTCATATAGTCGCTTTATCATATAGGCGGGCAGACCATGCAGATGGGCACAGGTCAAGACGGTTTGCGCTTGCCCCGGTTGTGGCAACTCGCTAATCAGGCGCTCTGAGGCCCAAGTGGCGGAATGGTAGACGCAGGGGATTCAAAATCCCCCGCCTTTGCGGGCGTGCCGGTTCGAGTCCGGCCTTGGGTACCAGCCTCACCAAAAAGTTCTGTGGCGTTTTGATGCGCGTGCAACCCCGCATGACGGACGCTTTGCGTGTTTAGTTGATCCGCTTGATGTTCCCGCATAGGTTGGGCGATTTCCCGCCGTAATGGCATTGAGGCATTGACTTTGGGATGGGCCGATTCGCGAAATGAGGCGGCGATGAGGCAAAACCTGCATCAGTTTGAGTAAATTTTTGGTATTGGTCATAAATCGTGAACACAATCTGACGGATTTATGGCGGCAATCGGGTCAATACGGTGCCGCTTGATTGTTTCGGCTCCGGAAACCGGGTGATGTGTCGGAGATCGGGCAAATAACCGCTTACCCCTTTGTGTTATTAGGAAATGTGCGGCTCTGCGCCGATGGATGAATTTAACATAAGCGGGAAATCGCTACCAACGGTTGCGTATTGTTCACATCTGATGCCGCATGGTCACTTTGGCGTGCAAAAAGTAGCGCCATTTTTCAAACATTTTTTCCTTTTTTTGAAGCTTCTGTAAACGTAAGACGACATGGCCCAACTGGGGGGCGATGTCTGAGGTCACGGGGGCGACCGCACAAAAACGTACCGACAGGTGCGAAGAGTGTGTTCGCTGCGTAGCTGGTGAATGCAAACCGCGATATGTGCGCTGACGCAAGTTCGGCGCCGGATGGTTTTGCATGAACATCATTCTTCCTCTCCTTTGTTCGTACGTATGTGCTGGTCGCCCAGAATGCCGTCACATTGCTTTTCGAGGGTAACGAGTGAGTGGATGATGGAGAGAGTTGTGAACCATTTATTGCAGCAAAAAATGCAAGCCTTCGGTCGGGCCGTTCAGCCCGTGACCTGTGGCATGGTCGCCTGTTCCTCCTGTCATTCTGTAATTTACCCGGCCGCGTTGCGCGCCGTAAGCAACAACGCCTAGGAGATCCGCGCCATGACAAAGTTTATTGATTTCAACAATCTCGCCGCTGGCACAGTGGTCGACAACGAATTTTCCAGCCAGGGCGTGACTGTTTCCGCAGTAGGTGGCTCCAACAAGGCGATGATCTTTGACACCGCCCACCCCACCGGGAATGACGAGGATCTTGCGACGACCAACCTGAACGGCGCGCTTATCATTTCCGAAGACGGAAACCGCAGGGATCCCGACGACAATGCCGATGGCGGCACCTTCAAATTCGTGTTCGACACGCCTGCGGATGTGAACCGGCTGACATTCCTCGATATCGAGGAGGCCGCGACCGTGACGTTCTTTGGGCCCAATGGCCATGTCATCAAAACGGTTCAGGTTGACGCAACTGGGAACAATGGCCAGCTCATTCAGGATTTCGACGTCGCGGGCGTGGCCCGGATGGACGTGACCCTGCACGGCTCTGGCGCGATCGACAATCTGGTCTTTGATGACAGCGATCTGGACGGTGTGGTTGAGGGCGACAATGACGGCAACCTGATTGACGCTGCCTTTGACGAAGACCCCGATGGCGACCGCATTGATGCCAATGACCAGATCCTGCCCGGCGAAGGCCCGAATGATGATATCGTAGATGCCTTTGGTGGCAACGACACGGTCCTGTCTGGTGGGGCCGATGACGAAGTCTATGCCGGGTCCGGCGATGACAGCGTGCAAGGTGGTGCGGGCGACGATCTGATCTTTGGCGACAGCAACTATGACGGCCCAAATGCCGGGACGATGGTGCGCGAAAGTTTTGAGTGGAACGAGTCCGGCTTTGCCAATGGCCAGACTATCGGTGATTTCACGCAAAACACCGGCAATGTGGACGTCTCCTTTTCGACCGTGTCGCAATCCGGACCGGCTGTTGGCCGGCTTCTGGGCTCCGAGCAAAACGTTGCCAATATCGACGATGATGGGATGGGCGTGGACGCCAACAGCTCGCTCGACAACGTGCTGAACGGCAAAGGCAACTCGACAGACTACCAGCTTGAATTCTCGGCGGGTGTCGAGGATGTCTCGTTCCGCATCAACGATATCGACGGTGACGGCGTTGTGCGCGTCAAAGCCTTTGATGCAAATGGCAAGCAGATCGTGGTCAATCTGGAAGGCGGCGAGCGGCTGACCCTGCTTGATACGGACGGTGTTGCGGGCAATGACACAGCCGACAGCAATGGCGGCTATCTGCAGGACACAAGTGCGGAATATTCCGTGTTGGTCAGCATTGCAGGTCCTGTGTCCAAAATCGTGATCGAACATGATCAGGACGGTGCCAACAACTCCGGCATCAACGTCACGGATATATATTTTGACGCACCATTGGCCGATGAAGGCGCGCCCGGCAACGACACGCTGATCGGTGACTCCGGTGACGACACGATCTTTGGCGAAGAGGGCAATGACCTGCTGCGCGGCGGATCGGGCGAGGACAGCCTGATCGGCGGCGCAGGGTCTGACCGGATCGAAGGCGGGTCGGGCAACGATTTCCTTGATGGCGGTGCTGACCGCGACACGCTTGTGGGCGGCGGCGGCAATGATACGGCCTTCGGCGGTGGCGGCAATGACGAAATCTGGATGGGGTCGGGCAACGACTCTGCCGATGGCGGCAATGGCAACGACTGGATTCACGGCCAGTCGGGCAACGACACCCTGAACGGTAATGCCGGAAATGACATGGTCTTTGGCGAGGACGGCAATGATGTCCTGACGGGCGGTGCGGGTGATGACACATTGTCCGGCGGTGCCGATGCCGACACCATCTTTGGGGGTGCGGGTGATGTGGTCGACGGCGGAGCGGGCGGCTTCAACGCCAACCCTGCCCAGAACACTGACCTTGACGTGCTGGACCTGACGGGTCAGGGCCCGTTCTTCCTTGATGATGTGACCCGTGATGCCAATGGCAACGGGATCAACGGCACAGTGGTGTTCGTTGACACAGACGGCAATCCGAATGGCCTGACCCTGTCCTTTACCGAAATTGAGACCGTGTTGGGTGAAGAGGTCAACCGCGGCCCTGATGCCGTTGATGACACTGCCACTGTCGAAGAAGACGGCTCTGTCGATATCTCGGTACTGGCCAATGACACGGATGCTGACGGTGATGATCTGCGCGTCACCGATGCAAGCTCGCCTGATGGCGAGGTGACCATCAACCCTGATGGCACAATTACGTTCTCGCCGAATGAGAATTTCAACGGCCCCACCACCATCACCTACACCATCACCGATGATCAGGGCGGCGAAGACACGGCGACCGTAACGGTCGAGGTGACCCCGGTTAATGATGCACCCGACGCGGTCAATGACGCAGCCACCACAGATGAGGACACGCCTGTCACCATCGATGTGCTGGCCAATGACACGGATGTGGACGGTGATCCGCTGACGATCACGGGGGCCTCGGTGCCTGCCGATCAGGGCACTGTGGATGTTGTGGACAACAAACTGCTGTTCACCCCGGCTGAAAACTTCAACGGCGATGCGACGATCTCCTATTCAATCGAAGACGGCAATGGGGGTACTGACACGGCAGAGGCCATCGTGACTGTGGCACCGGTCAACGATGACCCGGTGGCCGTCGACGATATCGCCGAGACCATGGAAGACGAACCCGTCACCATCAATCTGATCGGCAACGACACGGATGTGGACGGCGACCCGCTCACTATCGGCTCCGTCTCGGTCCCGGCCGAGCAGGGCGAGGTGGTCGACAATAGCGACGGCACCGTGACCTTCACGCCTGCGCCCAACTTCAACGGACCCGCGACGATCACCTATACCGTGGTTGATGGTCAGGGTGGCGAAGATGAGGGCGAGGCCACAGTCAATGTGGGCGCGGTCAATGACGGCCCAACAGCTGTCGACGACACTGCCACGACAGATGAAGACACACCCGTCACCATTGATGCAGTTGGCAACGACACCGACCCGGACGGCGATCCGCTGACGATCACGGGGGCCTCGGTGCCTGCCGATCAGGGCACTGTGGATGTTGTGGACAACAAACTGCTGTTCACCCCGGCTGAAAACTTCAACGGCGATGCGACGATCTCCTACACGATCACCGATGGCAACGGCGGCACGGACACCGCCGAAGTCGGCGTCACCGTGAACCCGGTCAACGATGATCCGGTGGCCGTGGACGATATCGAAACCACGGACGAAGACACGCCCGTGGTCGTCGATCTGATTGGCAACGACACGGATGTGGACGGCGACCCGCTCACTATCGGCTCCGTCTCGGTCCCTGCCGAGCAGGGCGAGGTGGTCGACAATAGCGACGGCACCGTGACCTTCACGCCTGCGCCCAACTTCAACGGACCCGCGACGATCACCTATACCGTGGTTGATGGTCAGGGTGGCGAAGACGAAGGCCAGGCTGTGGTCTCGGTCGGTGCTGTCAATGATGGCCCCGTGGCCAATGACGACACCGAAACCACCGAAGAGGATACGCCTGTCACCATCGATGTGGTCGGCAACGACACCGATGAGGATGGCGATGACCTGACGGTGATCTCGGCTGTTGTGCCCGCTGATCAGGGCACGGTCGAGATTGTGAACAACGAATTGCTGTTCACCCCTGCCGAAAACTTCAATGGCGAGGCGACCATCACCTACACCATCGCGGACGGGAATGGTGGCACCGACACGGCGGATGTCGTGGTCGATGTGACCCCGGTGAACGACGATCCGGTTGCCAATGATGACACGGCAACGGTCGAGGAGGACGGCTCTGTCAATATCCCGGTCCTCGCCAACGACACGGATGTGGACGGCGATCCACTGCGGGTGACCGAAGCGACCTCGCCCGATGGGGACGTAACCATCAACGGTGACGGCACCATCACCTTCGAGCCAAACGAGAACTTCAACGGCCCCACCACCATCACCTACACGGTGACGGACGATCAGGGCGGCGAAGACACGGCAACTGTCGATGTGAACGTGACCGCAGGCAATGATGGCCCCGTGGCTAACGATGATGCGGACACCGCCAACGAAGACGGCCCCGCCATCGATATCGACCTGACGGCCAATGACACCGATCTTGATGGCGACGATCTGGAAATCCAGAGCATCGACACCACCGGCACACTTGGACAGGTGAACATCAACCCTGACAATGACTCCGTGTCCTATGACGCCAACGGGGCCTTCGAGAGCCTTGGCGTGGGCGAGACCGCGACCGATACGTTCACCTACGTGGTCGAAGACGGCAATGGTGGCACCGATACGGCGACCGTGACCGTCACAGTCGAAGGGGCCAATGACGGCCCAACGGCCAATGACGACGCGTCCGATACAGACTTTGACACGCCCGTCACCTTTGACGTGCTGGCCAACGACACGGACCCGGACACCAACGACGTGCTCAGCATCACCGGCGCGACCTCGCCCGATGGCGATGTGGTCGACAATGGCGATGGCACGCTGACCTTCACGCCCACACCGGGCTTTGAAGGCGCAGCCGAGATCACCTACACGATCTCGGACGGCAATGGCGGCACCGATGAAGGCATCTGGACGGTCAACGTGGCCGACGAACCGCTCGACGGGATCGTGTCGGGCACCGACGAAGGCGAGTTGATCGACGAAGACTTTGAAGGTGATCCGCAAGGTGACATGGTCGACAACGGCGACAACATCTTCTCGAACGATCCTGAAGACGAAGATGACGACATCATCGAAGCGGGTGGTGGCGACGACACGATCCGAGCCGGTGACGGCGATGATGAGGTCGACGGCGGGACCGGTGACGACATCATCGATGGTGGCGATGGCAATGACACGGTCGATGGCGGCGAAGGCGATGACCTGATCGAAACCGGCAACGGCGATCTGGCACCTGACCTTGGCTTCCCCAACGACGATGGCACACCTGCACCGGGCTTCCCCTTCGGCTTTGCGGCGGATGAGGATCCCGAAGACGACCGCGACTCGGTCGATGGCGGGGCGGGTGACGACACCATCTCGACGGGGGATGACCGCGACACCATCACCGGTGGCACGGGCGACGATGTGATCGACGGTGGCATCGACGATGACCGGATCACCGGCGATGAAGGCGACGACCGGATTGTGGGCGGTGAAGGCAACGACCTGATCGAAGGCGGCATCGGCGACGACACGATCTTTGCCGGCAATGACCCTGATCTGGGCCTTGACCAGCTCAACATCGAAGACGATGGATCGAACCCGCTGTTCCCGGCAGATCCACGCCCCGACAACGGGATGGACACGGTATTCGGTGGTGATGGCGACGACCTGATCTTTGGGGCCGATGACAGCGATGTCCTGTTCGGGGATGCGGGCGACGACACCATTGACGGCGAAATCGATGATGACTTGATCGACGGTGGCGCGGGCGATGACAGCCTTCTGGGTGGTCAGGGCAACGATACTGTGGCTGGTGGTGACGGCGATGACATCATCGACGGCGGCATCGGTGATGACGACCTGCTTGGCGGCGCGGATGCGGACACGTTCGTGAACGTGAACGCAGGCGACGTGGTCGACGGCAACGAAGAGGTCACAGACGGTGTTGATTTCGACACGCTGGATCTGACCGGTTCTGCGCCGGATGGCGGCTCGCTCGAGGTGATCTTCGATGATCTGAACCCCGAGAACGGGGTGGTCCGCTACCGCGATGCTGCTGGCGAGGACGCGGGTGAGTTGGTGTTCACCAACATCGAGAACGTCATTCCCTGCTTCACACCCGGAACACTGATCGCAACGCCAACAGGCGAGCGCCGTGTCGAGGACCTGGCCGTCGGAGATCGGGTGATCACCCGCGACAATGGCATCCAGGAAATCTGCTGGGTCGGCCAGCGTGCGATGTCGGGTGCGGAATTTGCCAACGCGGCGCATCTGCGGCCCGTCCTGATCCAGAAAGATGCCCTTGGCAACGGTTTGCCGGAACGTGACATGCTTGTCTCGCCCCAGCACCGTGTGCTGATCGCCAGCGACAAGACGGCGCTGTACTTTGACGAAAGCGAAGTGCTCGTGGCGGCCAAACACCTGACGGCCATGGAAGGGATCGACGTGGTGGACGTGTCGGAAACGACCTATATCCACGTCATGTTCGACCAGCACGAGGTGATCTTGTCGGATGGAGCATGGACCGAAAGCTTCCAGCCTGGCGATCAGACACTTGCCTCGATGGGTGATGCGCAACGGGCCGAAATTCTGGAACTTTTCCCGGAGCTGGAAACAGAAACCGGGATCCGCGCCTACAGCGCTGCCCGCCGCAGCCTGAAAAAGCACGAAGCACGCCTCCTGACATGAGGATGCGCGCTTTGCGCCACAACTAAAATTCGTGCAGCATTTTCCGTATGATTGTCGGAAAACGTGAGAGACGGGGCAGGGGGCTGCACCCGTCTCTTGTCGTCAATGAGCACTAAAGTGACTTATTGTTTCGCGAATCCAAGTATGATCGGCCACAATGTGGCGTCAAAGTGCCTTTTTCGGGGTAAGGTTTACCATTTCATCAAATTTCCCCCTGAATTCAGATTTATTTTGAATTAAATCACGGGTCAGCGTGTTGATCTGTTGGGGACAGTCAACTGCGACTGTCACGTGTGATTGAGGTTAGGAGTTTGCTGCCATGCCAGTGTTTAATGGGACATCCAACAACGACACCCTTCAGGGTGGCGCTGAAAATGACACTATCAATGCGTTTGGCGGGCAGGATCTGGCCTCGGGCGAGGGCGGTGATGACAGCATTTCGGGCGGCGGTGGCAATGACACCTTGTTCGGGGATGCGGGCGCGGGCACGGCACCGGGAAACGATGCGACCCCGCTTGTCATCGACATCAACAATCTGGTCACCCCCGACAATGCAGACAACAATGCCTCGGCCGGACAGTCGGCCGTCTACCGCAATGTCGCGCAGCTTGAGGACGGCACGCAGGTGTCCGCCCGCATCGTCCTGGTGTCCAAATCCGACCCTTTTCTGAGGGTGGATCTGTCCGGTCGTGGCGGGGCAGAAATTCTGATGAACGGCAATGGACCGGGCGACACCGCCGATTTTCGGATGGAATTTTTCATTCCCGACAGCCCGAATGCAACAACCGGCACCCCGGTCGCGCTGAATTCTACGGCCACCATCAACGACCTTGATCGCAACAGCGTGGGCGACCAAGAGGCCGTGACGATCAACACCAGCAGTTTCACCGCCTTCGGAGTGAGCGACGATACCTCCCTGAACGTGACGACCGGGACGGGCACCATCACAGCGGCCGGTACTGAACGAACCAACCCGGCCGATCAGGATGCGTGGTTCTCGGCCCAATTCGAAAATCGCGAGTTTCTGGAATTTACGCTTGAGTCCCGTTCAACCAATTCGGGTTTTTCGTTCTCGGGAGATCTGATCGATGACGTGGTTGTGACCCCCATTGTGGCGGGCAACGACACGATTGACGGGGGCAGCGGGCAGGATCAGATTTTCGGTCAGGGGGGTGATGACAGCCTGCTTGGTGGACGGGGCGACGATACGGTTGACGGCGGTGAAGGCAATGACACGCTTGAGGGCGGTCAGGGTCAGGACCGGCTGGATGGCGGCGCGGGCAATGATTTTCTCACAGGCGGGCAGGGGGATGACACCTTGCTTGGCGGAGACGGCCAGGACGTGTTGCAAGTCGGTCCTGACAATGACCGCGCCGAAGGTGGGTTCGGGTCGGATCGGTTCACCTTTGACGGTCTTGGCAACAGCACCATCATCGGCGGCGAGGATGCAGATGGTCTGGACATCGATATTCTCGACCTGACCGGCGTGCAGGCCAACGTGATCCAGAGCGGCCCGGAATCGGGCACCATCGAACTGCTGGACGACAACGGCAATGTGGCCCGCCGCGTGACCTATTCCGAGATCGAACAGGTCATTATCTGCTTTACCCCCGGCACCCGTATTGCCACCCAAATGGGCGAAGTGGCCGTCGAAAACCTGCGGCCCGGCGACAAGGTGTTCACCCGAGACAACGGGGTGCAGTCCTTGCGATGGGTCGGGCGGCGTGATCTCGGGGCCGCCGACATGCGGGACCATGCCGCCTTCCAACCTGTGTTGATCCGCCAGGGTGCCTTGGGCAAAGATTTGCCCGAACGTGATATGCTGGTCAGCCCGCAACACCGGATGCTGGTCACCTCTGATCTGGCCGCCGTCATGTTTGACGAGCGCGAGGTTTTGATCGCGGCCAAGCATCTGACGGGCCTTGATGGCATCGATCAGGTGCGTACCGATACCGTCAGCTATCTGCACCTGATGTTTGATCAGCACGAGGTTGTATTGGCGGACGGTGCATGGTCTGAAAGTTTCCAGCCCGGCGATCATTCGCTGCGTGGTATTGGCGAAACGCAGCGCAACGAGGTGTTGTCGCTGTTCCCGGAGTTGGAAACTCTGGCCGGTTTGGACAGCTACGGGGCCGCCCGTCTATCGCTGAAACGGCACGAGGCCGAGATCATCGTGGATCGCCTGAAGTAGAGGGCCGGGCCGCGCGCCATGCGGCCCATGCTTCGGGGGTGTCAAGGTCACGGCGCGCCCGGTCATCCCCAAAAGCCACATGATGTACGCGATCCCCCAAGGTGCGGATGATGGCGCGCCCGCCACCGTCGCCTTTGATCTGTTGAAAATCTGCGAACACGGCCCGGTTGATCAGTATCGGGTGGCCGCCTTGTCCGTCCGGCGTTGCGCCCCGCCAGATCAGCGCGTCGGGTACTGCACTGCGTGCGCCAAAGACGGCGCGCAGATCACCTTCGGCAATGTCGGGTAGGTCCGGCAGCAGCAGCATGGCGTGGTTTACGCCCCCCTCAAGGCTGCCAAAGAGGGCGCGCAGGGTGTGCCCGAACCCGTCTCCCGCGTCTGGCACCGGGATCGGTGTAACCTCCAGCCCGGCCAGCGCGTCATAGCGAGAATGGGGTCGCGGGGGCAGGCCGATCCGCACATCTGCGCTGACTGTACGCGCCATCATCGCCTGACGGCGCAACAAGGCGACGCCATCCACCTCTTGCAGCAGCTTGTCCGCACCGCGCATCCGCGAGGACGCGCCCGCAGCCGGGATCAGGATCGGGATCATGCGCTCCGGTATATCACCCCCGCATCCGTGCGCCATCTGCATCGAACAGCGGCGTGGTCACAAGGGTCGCGGAGCGCATCTGGCCAAGGATTTCGATCTCGACCGCGCGGCCGTCGGCAATCTGATCGACGGGCAGGAAACCTTGTGCCACGGACACACCCGCATGATGCGAATAGCCCCCTGAGGTGCAGAAGCCCACGACCGCGCCCTCCAGCCAGATCGGCTCATAGCCGTGCACATCCGCATCATCCGCCTCGACCACAAAGGCGCAGAGCTTGCGTGCCGGTCCGCTGGCCCGCTCTGCCTCTGCGGCCGCGCGGCCAATGAAATCCGTGTTCTTCTTCCACGAGATGAAGCGATCCAGCCCTGTTTCGGCGGCTGTATAGTCCGGTGAAAACTCTGACAGCCAGGCACCAAAGAACTTGTCGAGCCGCAGCGACATCATCGCGCGCATCCCGAAGGGTGTCATGCCGTGGGGCTGGCCCGCCACCCAAAGTGTGGTCCAGAGCTGGCGTTGGGACAGCGGATCGCAATAGATCTCGAACCCCAGATCGCCGGTGTAGCTGACCCGCTGCACGATACAGTCGGTCATGCCCACGGTGATCTGCCACACATCAAGGAACCGCATTTCTGAAATATCGGTGCGGGTGCAGGCTTGCAGCACATCGCGCGCACGCGGGCCTGCGATCTGAAACCCGGTGCGCTGGTCCGAGATGTTTTCGATCTGCATCCCGTCTTCGCTCTCGGCCAGAAAATGGCGCATGTGCACAGCCTGTGCGCTGTAGGAGGCGGTGAGTTGGAAGTTTTCCTCGGACAGGCAGGACATGGTGAAATCCCCGATCAGCTTGCCGTTGGGAGACAGCATTGGCGTCAGTGAGATGCGCCCCCGCTGCGGTACCCGGCCCGCCATCACCCGATCGAGCCATGCCCGTGCACGTGGCCCCGTGACGCGATACTTGCCGAAATTGTGCACCTCGTTGATGCCGACGCTGCGACGCACCGCCTGCACCTCGCGCGCGGTTGCCGCAAACGCATCCGAGCGGCGGAACGATGGGGTTTCATAGGTCGGCTCATCGCCTTGTGCAAAGTAGTTCGGCACCTCAAGCCCGTATTGCGCCCCCCAGACGGCACCCATGCCCGAAAAGATGTCATACATTGGCGTCGTGCGATTGGGCCGGGCAGCAGGCAATTCCTCGTTCGGATAGGCAACGGAAAACCGTTTCTGGTAGTTCTCGACCACTTTGGGGCGGGTGTAGCCGGGGCTGATCCACGGGCCGAACCGGGCCACATCCATGGCCGTCACATCGCGCTCTGCCTCACCCTCGATCATCCATTGGGCCAGCATCAGGCCCACCCCGCCGCCTTGGGAAAAGCCTGCCATGACACCGCAGGCCGACCAGTAATTACGCAGACCCGGAATGGGGCCGACCAGCGGATTGCCATCGGGGGCAAAGGTGAAGGGGCCGTGAATGACGGATTTGATGCCCGCCGTTTCGAGCACTGGAAAGCGCTTGTAGGCGAACGCAATCGACTCCTCGATCTTGTCAAAGTCATCCGGCAGCAACTCGTGCCCGAAATCCCAAGGTGTTCCATCCACAGCCCACGGGCGGCAGGGTTGCTCATAGAACCCGATGCACAGCCCACGCCCTTCCTGTCGGAGATAGCTTTCACCCGCAGGGTCCATCACGTGCGGATGTTCGGCGGTGCGATCGTAAATGTCGGCAATCTCGTCGGTGACGACATATTGATGCTCCATGGGGTGCAGCGGCAGGTAAAGACCCGCCATAGCCGCTACCTCACGTGCCCAAAGCCCGCCCGCATTGACGATATGTTCCGCATGGATCGCGCCCTTGTCAGTGACCACATCCCATGTGCCATCTGCGCGTTGGTTGGTCTCGATGACTTTCGTATGCGTCTCGATCACAGCACCGCCCATCCGGGCCGCCTTGGCATAGGCATGGGTCGTGCCCGAGGGATCAAGGTGGCCATCAAGGGGGTCATAAAGCGCACCGATGATACCGTCCGTGTTGGTGATCGGAGCAATGTCGCGGATTTCATCCGGGGTCACGATCTCGGTCTCAAGCCCCATGAAGCGGTGCTTGGCCCGTTCGGCCAGCAGCATGTCAAAGCGATCCTGATTGTCGGCCAGCGTCACGCCGCCCACGTGGTGCAACCCGCAGGACAGGCCGGTGATCTCTTCCAACTCCTTGTAAAGACGGATGGTATAGCCCTGAAGCGCGGCCATGTTGGTGTCGCCGTTCAGCGTGTGAAAGCCCCCGGCGGCGTGCCATGTGGACCCCGATGTCAACTCAGAGCGTTCCACCAGCATCACATCCGCCCAGCCCAGTTTTGTCAGGTGGTACAACACGGATGCGCCGACAACGCCGCCTCCGATCACGACAACTCGGGTTGTGGTCTTCATCTTCTGTGGCTCCTTGACGCTGATACATGCACACTATGTGTGACACCCGGGCAGAAGCGCAAAAAAGCGACCTTGGATGTCGATAACAAACCTTTTGAGGATGTGATGGGGCCTTTGATTCCGAAATTCTGAGTATGGTGCGCAGCGCGTGTGATGCATCTGCGCAAATTCGCCACCCATAAGGTGTCGGATGCGTCTGACGGCGAAGACACTGATGATCCGGTACAAGACGCGGATTGGGGTGTATGCGGCACAACTTGTCGCTCAGAGGATAGTTTTGTCGTCCCCCGGGCAAGCCGTGCGCGTCCCGAGACCACAATGTGGTGGTGCAAACGAGACCAAAGGCACGAGACCCATGAAAACCCACGCACAGGCTGTCGTCATCGGCGGCGGCGTTATCGGCTGTTCGATCCTCTATCACCTGACCAAATTGGGCTGGATGGACGTGATCCTGCTGGAACGGGACGAGTTGACGTCCGGCTCCACCTGGCATGCGGCCGCCAACATCCATGGGCTGCATGACAGCACCAATATCAGCCGCATTCAGCACTACACGATGGGGCTGTATAAGGAACTTGAGCAGGAAACCGGGCAGGGCTGCGGCGTGTTCCAGCCCGGCTCGCTCTATCTCGCGCAGACCGAAGCGCGTGAACATCAGCTGCGCCTGCAAGCGGCCAAGGCGAAACTCTATGGCATGAACTTTCACGAGGTCGACCGGGCCGAGGCCGAGCGCCTGCACCCGCTGGTCGATTATGACGGCATCCGCTGCATCATGTGGGAACCTGATGGGGGCAATGTGGACCCGTCGGGTGTGACCAACGCCTATGCCACCGGGGCGCGTCAGAACGGGGCCGAGATCGTGCGCTTCTGCCCCGTCACGGGCACCGAACAACAGGCTGATGGCACCTGGATCGTGCGCACCGAAAAGGGCGATATCGCGACCCCTTGGGTGGTGAACGCGGCGGGCCTGTGGGGGCGCGAAGTGGCGGCGCTGGCCGGGATCGAGCTGCCGTTGCAACCGACCGAGCACCAGTATTTCGTGACCGAAACCATTCCTGAGATCGCGGGCATGGGCCGTCGTCTGCCATCCGTGGCGGATCGGGACGGGGAATATTACCTGCGTCAGGAAGGGCAGGGGCTTCTCGTCGGGGCCTATGAGAAGGACTACCGCCTTTGGGCTGAGAATGGCACGCCGCAGGGTTTTGGGCACGAGTTGTTCGCCGACGATCTGGAACGGATCGAAGACAACATGATGCGCGCCATTGACCGTGTGCCGGTCGTGGGCACCGCCGGGATCAAGCGCGTCATCAACGGGCCGATGATCTGGTCACCCGATTCCAACGTGCTGTTTGGCCCGGTGCCCGAGCTTACAGGGTATTTCTGCTGCAACGGGATCATTCCGGGCTTTTCCCAATCTGGAGGCATGGGCCTGCTGGCGGCGCAGTGGATGATCGAGGGCGAGACGAAATACGATATGTTTGCATGGGACATGGCCCGCTTTGGGTCATGGGCGGGCAAGGCCTTCACCAAGGCGCGGGTGGGCGATCAATACGCCAACCGCTTCAAGATCCATTTCCCGAATGAAGAACGCAGTGCGGGTCGGCCCGTGCGCACCCGACCTATCCACGACATGCAGCGCGAAATGGGCGCGGTCATGGGGTTGAACTATGGCTGGGAACACCCGTTGTGGTTTGCCGATGCGCCGGGGGTTGAGGACACGGATGGCTTTACCCGCCAGAACTGGTGGGGCCCGGTGGGCGCGGAATGCCGGATGCTGCGCGACCGGGGTGGGATTATCGATATCTCGAACTTTGCCAAATACGAATGCACTGGTTCGGGGGCCGAGGACTGGCTGAATGCCGTCTTTGCCAACCGGATGCCGAAGGTTGTGGGGCGGTCGTGCCTGACCCCACTGATCAGCAAACGCGGTGGCATCGCTGGGGACTTCACCGTGACCCGCACCGCCGACGACACCTTCTGGATCATCGGGTCGGGCATGGCGGAACGCTATCACCAGCGGTTCTTCAAACAGGTGCTGTTGCCCAAAGGCACGACGTTCACCTCGCACACCGACGCGATGTGCGGATTTAATGTGGCCGGGCCGCTGGCGCGTGACTTGCTGCAACGCATGACCAACGCGTCGTTGGCCACCACGGATTTCCCGTTCATGCGCTCGGCCATGATCGAGCTTGCAGGGGTCAAGGTGCTGGCGCTGCGGGTGTCGTTCACCGGCGATCTGGGATGGGAATTGCATTGCGCCCAGGCGGATCAACAGCGGCTTTACGAGGGGTTGATCGAGGCCGGGCGCGAGATGGGCATCGGCCCCGTGGGCAGCCGCGCGCTGATGAGCCTGCGCATCGAAAAGGGCTATGGCTCATGGAGCCGGGAATATAGCCCCGAATATTGGCCCCAAGAGGTGGGCCTTGATCGGCTGATCAAGATGGACAAAGAGTTCCTGAACAAAGAGGCCGTACGCGATGTGATGCGGCAACCTGCACGCGAATCGCTGGTGGTTTTGCATCTGAATGATGCGGGTACGGACGCGTCTGGTGCGGATGCCACAGGGGGGGAGCCGATCTTTTTCGAGGGCAAAGGGGTGGGTCGGGTGACGTCCGGGGCTTATGGTTACAGCGTGAACCAAAGCCTGGCTCTTGGATTTGTGTCGGGCCCCAAGCCGGGCGACCGGGTTGAGGTCATGGTGCTGGGACAGCCGCACAAGGCAACAATACTTGACGCACCGCCCTTTGATCCATCGGGCACGCGGCTGCGCACCTGACGGCCGGAGCATTGAAGAACGGGGTGCGGTTTGGCGGGACGTCACTTTGGAAACAGGCCTGTTTACTGATACCAAGTCGGTCGTTGCACCGCACCCCCGTCAGGCCATATTGACACATTTACTCTATTTAGCGTCACATGCTAGAGACCATGCATGTTGCGAACGGATGATTGCCGCGAAGTGCACGTTTATGTCTCCAATGGCAGCGTGGCGCATTTCACGATACGTGAAATGCATGACCTTTACATGTCATGGCAACTATGGGTTCTGATTTCCGTCGGGTTTATGATTATGACCACCGGCCACCCGGTGACGTTGCCGCAATTTGACAGCTTTGGGTTGCGGCTGGCCTTTTGGTGCATCGCGTTGGCCTTCTATCTGGTGGTGTCGACGTGGTATTCTCTGGGCGCGCAATGGGTGTGGAACCGCGCGATTGGAGGCCCGATCCCGCTGATCCTGCTGTCGGCACCGCTGGTCTTGGCCACGACCTATCTGACTTCGGCGATCCTGACCGCGATGTTCGAGCCCGATCAGGCCCCCTTCAACAGCATGACGTGGCAGATGAACCTGCGGAATCTGTTTGTGGCGCATGTGTTTGAAACGGTAGCGCTGTTGTGGTTGCTGCCTGCGCAGCGGGCGCGGCGTGTCGATCAAAGTGCTGCGCGCAGCGTGACGCTGGCCGGGCGGCGGTTTGTGCTGGCGCAAATCACACGTGTCAAAGCGGCCGAGCATTATCTGGAAGTGTACAGCGCAGATGGAAAAGAGGTCATTCGCGAACGTATGGTCACTTTTCTGGAACAGGTCGGCCCCGAAGATGGCATTCAAACCCATCGCTCACATTGGGTTGCGGGCGACAGTGCGCTTGATCTGACAGGCAGCAAATTGCGGCTGCGCGACGGGGAGAAGGTACCCGTGGCACGGGGGCGGCTTGAGGACGTGCGCCTTTGGCTTGCGGGCCAGACCGGTGCCAAAGAAGTGGCCTAAGGCTCACTCCAACTCCTTGATCCGCAATGCCGTGATGCGGTTGCCATCGCGCGCCTTCACCTCGAACCGGAAACCGTGAAAGCTGAACACCTGCCCCAGGGTCGGGATGGTTTGGGCCTCGTGGATCACAAGCCCAGCCACGGTGTTGGCCTCGTCATCGGGCAGATTCCAATCGGTCGCGCGGTTCAGATCGCGGATCGTCATGGCCCCGTCGACCAAGTAATGCCCATCCTCACCCCGGTTGATCGCGTGATCGCCATCGGGATCGAATTCATCGGTGATCTCGCCCACGATCTCTTCCAGAATATCCTCAAGCGTGATCAGCCCTTGCAGGGACCCGTACTCGTCCACCACAAGCGCAAAATGGGTGCGCATCCGCAGGAACTGACGCATCTGGTGATCCAGCGTCGTGGTTTCGGGCACGAAATAGGGCGGCATCGCCACTTGCGAGATGTCAAACGCCTTGAGCGCGCCCGCATCCCCATCCGGCCCGCCAATCTTTTGATACATCGCGCGCAGCAGGTCCTTGGCGTGGATTACACCGGTGATGTTTTCCTGTTCACCGCGGAACAGGGGCAGGCGGGTGTGACTGGATTTCAGGCATTGTTCGAGGATGTCTTGCGGGTCGTCATCGGCATTGATCATCTCGATGCCGGAGCGGTGGAGCATGATCTCTTCCACGGTCCGGTCACCCAGATCGAGCGCGCCCAGAATGCGGTCACGGTCTTCCTTTTCGACAACCCCTTCGGAATGGCCCAGATTGAGCGCACCCGCGATTTCCTCGCGCACGGCCATGATGTGGCTGTCGGGATCGATCTGCACCCCGAACAGGCGCAGGATGCCCCGCACCAGCAGGCGCACCGCCGATACGATGGGCGAAAACAGCAGCACCACGATCGAAATAGGGCGCGACACCAGCGCGGCGGCGGTTTCGGAGTTGGTGATCGCATAGGTCTTGGGCAGCACTTCGGCAAAGATCAGCACCAGCAGCGTCATCGCCAGTGTCGCCAGCGCCACTCCGCTTTCGCCAAAGGCGCGGGTGAAGACGGTGGTGGCCAAGGCCGTGGCCAGGATGTTCACAAGGTTGTTGCCAAGCAGGACGGACCCGATCAGCCGTTCATTGTCTTCGGTGACATCCAGCGCCCGTTGCGCGCCCTTTGATCCCTTGTCCGCCCGCACACGCAATTTCCCGCGCGAAGCCGCCGTCAGCGCCGTTTCAGAGCCCGAGAAAAAGCCCGACATGAAAAGCAGCATCACGATCACCCCGCAGGTGATCCAGAAGGCTGCGTCAAGCGCGGTGGTGGGGTCTTCCATTCGTGATTTATCCTTTGATCCGACTTGGGTTATGGGGGGCAGAACGCGCGCAATCAAGGGAGGTGAGGCAATGCAGCACGCAGATATGGGCGTTTTGGATGGCCCTGTGCTGATCTTTGGCGGCCCCTATTCCAACCTTCAGGCCATGCAGGCGGTGCTGACTGAGGTAAGCGCGCGCGGGGCCACGCCGATCTGCACGGGCGATGTGGTCGCCTATTGCGCCCGCCCGGTCGACACGATTGCGGCGATCCGCGCGTCGGGTTGCGCCGTGATAGCGGGCAATTGCGAGGTGCAATTGGCCTCTGATGCGCCCGATTGCGGGTGCGGCTTCGAGGCGGGCACGACATGTGATGTGCTGTCTGTCGGCTGGTACGGCTTTGCCCGCGCGCAAGTGAGCGAGGCGGATCGGGACTGGATGGCGCGGTTGCCCGGTGTGGTGACGTTCCGTCACCAAGGCGCACGTTACGCTGTTATCCATGGCGGGGTACGCGATGTGGCGCGGTTCTTGTGGTCGAGTTCTCCGGCGTCGGACCTTGAGGAGGAGTGGGATGCGCTGGAGGCGCAGATCGGCCCCGTCAATCACATCCTCGCCGGGCACAGTGGCATTGCGTTTGACCGCCCCCTGCGGCGCGGGCGCTGGATCAATGCGGGTGTGATCGGGATGCCGCCCCACAATGGGGGCACGGAGACGCAATTCGCATTGCTGGATAAGGATCGGGCGACCATTCACGCATTGCCTTATGATGCTGCGGGGGCGGCAGCTGACATGCGTGCCGCAGGGTTGACCTACGGCTATCACACCGCCCTCGAAACCGGCTATTGGCCGTCCGAAGACGTGCTGCCCCCCGATTTACGCGTCCCTGTGGCCAAGGGGTGATGATCCAACACAAGTTGGGTCAGGCGTTCGTCTACCACATGGGTGTAGATCTCGGTCGTGGTCACGTCGGCATGGCCCAGCATTGTCTGGATCGCGCGCAGGTCCGCACCGCCCGCCAACAGATGCGTGGCAAAGGCATGGCGCAGGGTGTGGGGCGTGACCTTGTCGGAGGGGACCATGCCAAAGGCGGCCAACCCCTTGATCCGGCTGTAAAACCAGTGGCGCGTCAAATGCCCCGATACACCGCGGGAAGGAAACAGGAACCGCGATGGCTGAGCACCTTTGCCTTGGGCCACCTGCTGCGTCTCGTCGCGTGCCGCGATCCACGCGCTCAGCGCCGCACGTGACGGCGGGGACAGCGGCACCAGCCGTTCCTTGCCGCCCTTGCCCAAGATCAGCAACATCTCCGGATCGCCCCGCGCCGCCGAAACAGGCAGACCTACCAGCTCACTGACGCGCATGCCCGTGGCGTAGAGCAGCTCCATCAGGCAGGTGTCGCGCAGCCTGTCATGCGGGTTGCGTCCAAAGCTGCGGGCCGCCTCAAGCAGCTTGTCCACCTCTGCCTCGTCCAGCGTCTTGGGCAGGCGCTTGTCCTGTCCGGGGCTGGTGATCTGGATCACCGGATTGTCGGCGCGCCAACCTTCATCAAAGGCAAAGCGAAACAGTTGTTTGATGGCCGAGAGGCGGCGGGCGCGGGTCGCCTTGGCAAGCCCCTGGGCGTCGCAGTGGATCAGGTACGCTTCGAAATCGGCTTGGGTTGCGGTTGTGAAATCACGGCCTTGGCGGGTCAGCCACGCCTCCACATCCTTCAGATCGCGCCCATAGGCCAGCAACGTGTTGCGCGCGGCCCCCAGTTCGGCCGCCTGCGCCTCGAGGAAGGTGGATATCCAATGCGTCGTCACACCGGGTCCTCGAGCAGCAGAACCTGCAACGCGGTGCGGCGGGCCACGTCTTCGAGCCCCAGGGCACGCAGGGTGGTCAGACCTGTGCGCAGTTGCGCGACATCGCCCGCGCCCCCCGCGTGGGTCAGGGCGAGGGTGCGCAAAATGGCATGGCCCAGATCACCGCTCTGGGCGGCGGCGATGATGGTGCTGTCGGGGGCCGCATCGCGGAAGGCGGCCAGAATGGCCCCCGGAACCCCGTCACCTGTCAGGTCCTGTGGTACCGTCCCCGAGGCGATGGCAGCCAGCACGGGCCGGTCCAGCGCGCGCTGCGGAAAGACTTGCGCGGCGGTTTCATATTGCGGTGACAAGAGCAGCACCTCAAACGCGATGTCGGCACTTGGCCCGCTCAACGTCAGGGCGGCAAGATCGTTGGCAAACAGGCTGGCAAAGGGGGCGGTCAGCCGGGCCGAACGCAGCGCGCGCCACGCACCCGGCAGCGTCTTGGCGACCGCGTTCACATTGCGCTGATCAAGGGCGGTCTCAAAGCGTTGCAGGGCTGATACGCGATCCCATACGCCCCCCGATGCGGCAGGTTGGCGGTGGGTGTAAAGCCCGAGCAGGCGGTTGTCTGCAACAGCGCCCGTGCGAGCCAGCCGCTCGCCCGCCTCAATCCGGGCCTTCCAGCCGACGGTGTCAGCCAGATCGGCATTGGCATAGACGACTGGCCAGCCGCGCGTCGGGATCGGCGTGCCGATGGCCTGAAACACACGGAACATCAACGCATCCGGTGTGGTGGGAACGGCCAGGGGGGGTGTGTCCTCAAACAGGTCCGGATCAAGAAACCTCTCGAGGGCGGCCACGGTCGTTTCGTCCATCAACCCAAGGGCGCGGCCTGTCCCGAGGATCAGCACGGCCGTGTCCCAATCGCCGGCGCGGGCGGCGCAAAACACCTCATGCGCAGGGCCCGGGGACAGGTGGGGTTTGGCGCGCAAGGTCGCACAGGCCGCCGCTTCGGAGCCGGTCAACAGCGCCATGTCCATATAGCGCGCCGTGTGGGCCGCGCTGGTATCCGGGCCCGCCTGCTGCAACAGGGCCAAGGCCGGGTCCAGCGCCCCAAGCGCATAAAGGGCGTCGATGCGGGCCAGATCAAAGGCCGTCGCATTTCGGGCCGGGGGCAGGGATTCGGCCAAAAGCAGGGTATAAAACAAGGATTGCAGCGCAGGTTGACGCAAATCCGGCATCGCCGCGATGGTGCGGGCAAGTTCGGCCCCGTCACTGCCGGACCACAGCGTATCGGGCAGGCCGGTCACGTTTGCAGGGGCCAGACCGACCCGTCTGGGGGCCGCCCCATCCAGCGGGGCCACAGATACCTGGGGCACGGTCGCTGTCGAGGTCACGTCCGGTTCGGTTGGTTGCGGCAGGGCTGCGGGCGTGCTGGTTTGGGTGTCGAGCCAGTCAATCACGCTCAGCGGGGCCTCGACGGGCGCTTGGGCCGACAGCGCTGTCGGACCCATCAAAGCGGCCAGACAGGCAAGGGTAAACCTACTCCGCATCAAGCGTCACAGGCAGCCGCGTCTCGGTCTGCTCGGGAGAAAAATTGGCACCGAAATACTCACCGACATACGCATAACCCACAAGACCGACGAACCCGATGATCAGCAAAAAGATCAGCAGCTTGAAAAGTCGGCCCATAATGTAACTGCCCCGGTAATTTGCCAATGGTTTCTTGGTTTTGCCCAAAGCATATATGGCCTTTTTCCTAAAATCACGTCACATACGGCATAATGAGCGAAAATCAGCAAAATCATCTATACGCGGGACGCTACAGGCTGAAAAAGACCATTGTGATGGTCGGCATGATGGGCGCGGGCAAAACGGCTGTGGGGCGCGCCCTTGCGCTGCGGCTTGGCGTGCCGTTTCTGGACAGCGATGCCGAGATCGAGGCGGCCGCGAACATGACCGTGCCCGAAATCTTTGAACGTGATGGCGAACCGTTCTTTCGCACCAAGGAAACCCAGGTGATATCGCGGCTGCTGGATGAGGCGCGAGGCGTGCTGTCCACCGGCGGGGGCGCGTTTCTGGCCGAGGTGAACCGCGCCAATATCACGGCGCGCGGTGTCTCGGTCTGGCTGGATGCGGACCTGGGCCTTTTGTGGCAACGCGTGCGCCACAAGGACACGCGCCCCTTGCTGCGCACCCCCGATCCACGTGCGACTCTGGCCGAAATCTATGATGCACGTGTTCCCCTTTATGCGCAGGCGGATGTGGTGGTGCAGTCTTTGCCGGACTTGTCGATCGAGCAGATGGTGGACCGTGTCATTGCCGCCTTGCTGGCCGAACGCCCGGATGTGTTGGAGCAGAAACATGCGTGAAACCGTCCATGTGCCTTTGGGCACGCGTGCTTATGACGTGCTGATTGGCCCCGGTTTGCTGGCAGAGTCCGGCGCATTTGTCGCGCCGTTCCTCAAGCGGCCTCGCGTGGCGGTGGTCACCGAAACGCGCGTTGCGGCCCTGCATCTTGAGGGGTTGCGCGTCGGTTTGGTGCAGGCTGGCATTGACTTTGTGTCCCTTGAACTGCCCCCCGGTGAGGCCACCAAAAGCTGGGCGCATCTGGGGCAGGTGACCGAGTGGCTGCTCGATCAAAAGGTCGAGCGGCAGGATGTCGTGATCGCCCTCGGGGGGGGCGTAATCGGCGATCTGGTGGGGTTTGCCTGCGCGATCCTGCGGCGCGGCGTGCGGTTCGTTCAGGTCCCCACATCGCTGCTGGCCCAGGTTGACAGTTCGGTCGGGGGCAAGACGGGGATCAACACCGCCCAGGGCAAGAACCTGGCCGGGGCGTTTCATCAACCCAGCCTCGTGCTGGCGGATACGGACGTGCTTGACACGTTGACGGCACGCGATTTTCTGGCCGGGTACGGGGAGGTTGTGAAATACGGCCTGCTTGGCGATGCCGCGTTTTTCGGCTGGCTTGAGGACAACGCGCCCGCCATGGCCCAAGGCGATATGGCGCTGCGGGTCGAGGCGGTCAGACGTTCGGTCCAGATGAAGGCCGATATCGTCACCCGCGATGAGACCGAGCAGGGAGAACGCGCCTTGCTCAACCTGGGCCACACGTTTTGCCACGCGCTTGAGGCGGCAACGGGCTATTCTGATCGCCTGCTGCACGGCGAAGGGGTGGCTGTGGGTTGCGTGCTGGCGTTTGAGCTGTCGGCCCGCCTTGGCCTGTGCAGTCAGGAAGACCCAAGCCGGGTGCGCGCCCATATCAAGGCGATGGGGATGAAGACGGATCTGGCGGATATTCCGGGCGAATTGCCGGATGCACCTGCGCTGCTGGACTTGATGGGGCAGGACAAGAAGGTGGTGGCGGGCACGCTGAACTTTGTGCTGGCGCGCGGCATTGGGTCGGCTTTTGTTACTTCTGACGTGCCGCGCGAGGTCGTCTTGGGGGTGCTGAACGACGCGCTGGCCTAGTCATCGATATCCCGGCCCCATGGGTCGATGCCATGACGGGTACAGAACCAGAGATAGAACGGAATTTCGATCACGACCCCGGCAAGGATGGTAAATGCCCACCAGGGCAGCGGCAGCCCCAGCATCACAAACGACAGACCCTGCCCTGCATAGGCCATGGCGATGCACACGAAGACCACTGCCGATATCACCGCATCATAGGCCAGTAACGCACCAAGCCGTTGCACGCTCAGTCGGGGATAGACCGCGACATAGGCAAAGCCGAATGCCGCGATCAGAAACAGGATGATCCGCAGTTCGGGACCCATGTAAAGGGCTTAGAACGGGATCTCGTCGTCGAGATCGCGGCTTGGGCTTGGAGCATTGCCACCGCCACCGCTGCCGCCGCCATAGCCGCTGTCGCGATCATCATAACCCATCTGGCCACCACCGCCGCCGCCATAGTTACCGCTACCGCCACCGCCGCCGTCACGACCATCCAGCATCGTGAGCGTGCCGCCATAACCTTGCAGCACCACTTCGGTGCTGTACTTGTCCTGACCGGACTGGTCCTGCCATTTGCGGGTCTGCAACTGACCTTCGATATAGACCTTTGATCCTTTGCGCAGATATTGCTCTGCGATGCGTACGAGGCCCTCCTGAAAGATCGCCACCGAATGCCACTCGGTCTTTTCGCGGCGCTCGCCCGAGTTGCGATCCTTCCACGTCTCGGATGTGGCAATCCGCAGATTGCAGACTTTGCCGCCATTCTGGAACGTGCGCACCTCGGGGTCGCGCCCCAGATTGCCGATCAGAATGACCTTGTTAACGGACCCTGCCATATTCTTCCCCTTGCCTTGACGCGCACCCCGATTCCGGGTGCCGCTGTTCGTGCTGGTGGCTAGACTACACGTCGTTAACGGCAGCTTAAACGGCATTTCGTCATCGTGACTGGCACAATTGCCAAAAAACCGTATATAGTGCGCCAAGAACAATTTGAGGCATGGACTGGGGTGCAGGGCAAGATGCGGGGCGTGTGGGCAGGAGCCATTATCTTGGCACTGGTGGCTGAAGCTGGGCTGGCGCAGACACTGTCGAGCCGCAACCGCTCTAAGCTGTTTAAATCGCAGACCAAAGTGCTCGATACGCGGGCCTCCAAACAATATTCCAACTCGGTGCGCTTGCAGCCACCCAAGGTGGTGACGCCGACCAAATGGGGCACCATCGGCTCCGGCTCCAGCCCCGAATATAAAGGCAGATATCGCGGCCCGTTTTTGGCTTTGGCCAAGGATGCCGCCCGTCGCCACGGCGTGCCCGAAGACCTGTTCCTGCGCCTTGTGCAGCAAGAATCGGGCTGGAACGCCAAGGCACGCTCGCACAAAGGGGCCTATGGTCTGGCGCAGTTGATGCCCGCAACAGCCCGTGGCCTTGGTGTGGATCCAAAAGTCCCGGCTGAAAACCTCGAAGGGGGCGCACGCTATCTCAAGCAACAATATGCTGAGTTTGGGAGCTGGCGGCTGGCGCTGGCTGCCTACAACGCCGGTCCGGGGGCGGTGAAGAAGTACAACGGCGTCCCTCCGTTCAAAGAAACCCGGAATTACGTGAAAATTATCTGGGGCAGCTAGGTGCTGCGTTAACCTGCCAAAATCTACCCGATGCGCGTAAATGCGACCGGGGTGAGCGTCGCCGTGGTGGCAGGATAAAAGGGCGGTCGACGCCACCACTCCCGGTTTCCATCGGGTCCTGATGGCCGTTGCCGCCGAGCAGGCTGTGGCCCCACCATCAGACGATATGAACGCGACGGCGCAGAACCGACCCTGCTGTCATTACCGTGAGACAAACGTGTCATGTCCCTGATATGGCGCGTTTTTGCACGTCTTGTGTCACACTCCCGCCCTGATTGCAGTCTACTTATAGTGCACGTCGTGACCGCGACGTCACAGGTGATGGCATGGGAGTATGCGCCATGAAGGTCCAAAGTACGTTTACAGAACGCCTTGCGCGGATCGAAACCGGGACCACCTTTGGTGGGGCCGAGCCCTACACCGCCGCAGACCTCATGCAGGATGACAAGAAACAGCGCCGCCTGCATTTGGACATGCTGGCAGCGGGTGGCTTTCTGGGCGGCATTGCGGGGGTGTTGTTTGCCCATCAATTCGGCCTTCTGGTGTTGATGTCCTTTGATATGGTGACGCTGTATCAGATGTTGCTGGCGGATTACGTCAAACTGGCGCTGCTGGTCGGGGTCATGGCCGCACCCATCGGATTCCTGCTTGGGCAGGTCTTTGCCCATGACACGCCCCGGCTTCGGTATTTCTGGGTCGGTTACGGGGCCGGGGTCGTCGCCGCCAATTGGAGCGATATCCAAATCTACTACGCCACCCTGATAACCGCAGCCTGATGCAAAAAGGGCCGCATCACTGCGGCCCCGATCTCATTCAGCAGCGATTTTGATCACGGGTTCCATCCGGGCCAGAATGTCATCGGCCAGATGGCATTTCACCTGATGCCCGTCGGCCAGGTGACGCACGGGCGGCACTTCCTTGTCACACAGGCCTCCGGGTACCTCCGACTTCCAACGGCACCGTGTCTGGAAAGGGCAGCCCGTAGGTGGGTTCATCGCCGAGGGGATGTCCCCCTCAAGCACGATGTGCTGTTTTTCGACCTTGGTATCGGCAATGGGAACCGCGGACAAAAGCGCCTCGGTATAGGGGTGATAGGGGGGCGAGAACACCTGATCGGTGCTGCCCAGTTCGACCACATGGCCCAGATACATCACCATCACCCGGTCGCTCAGATAGCGCACAATCGACAGATCGTGGCTGATGAACAGCAGGGTCGTCTTGTGCTCGCGCTGGATTTCCATCAGCAGGTCGGTGACGGCCGCCTGCACTGACACATCAAGGGCCGAGACGGGTTCGTCCGCAACCACGATCCGGGCATCTCCGGCAAAGGCGCGGGCAATCCCCACACGCTGTTTCTGCCCGCCCGACAATTGGCGCGGCATACGGGTCGCAAAAGCGCGGGGCAGCTTCACAAGGTCCAGCAGTTCCAGCATGCGCTGATGCCGTTCTGCCTCGTTATTGCCGACCTTGAAGATCTCAAGCGCGCGGATGATCTGGCGGCCCACGGTCATGGACGGGTTCAGGGTGTCGAACGGGTTCTGGAACACCATCTGCACGTCTGCAACCGTCTGGGTGTCGCGCTCTTCGATGGGAATATCCTGAATGGCCTTGTTGCCGAGGGTGATCGTGCCCTCGGTCGCGGTCTCAAGCCCCATCAACACCTTTGCAAAGGTGGATTTGCCGCAGCCGGACTCGCCCACGATGGCGAGGGTCTCGGACTCGCGGGCCTCGAAACTCAGGGTCTCGTTGGCCTTGACCACCTTCTTTTCACCGGACGAGAACAGGGCGGAGGCAGCAACCTCGTAATATTTCTTGAGGTTGTCCATTTTCAGGACAACATCGCCGATCTCGCCCTTCTGCTTGACCTCGGCCAGCTCCATGGGCGCGTTCCAGTCGATCTCCTCAAACTTCACACAGCGGCTTTCATGGCTTGCATCCGGGTTGGCGGGACGCATCGGGATGGCCTCGTTGACATCGCAGCGCCCGGCCTCGAAATAATCGCAACGCGGGCCGAAATTGCATCCGGGTGGGCGTTCGTGGGGCAGGGGGAAGTTGCCGGGGATCGCCACGAGGGGGCGGGCGTTCTTGTCAGCACCGGGCAGCGGGATCGAGCGGAAGAGAGCCTGGGTATAGGGGTGCTGCATCTCGTCAAAGACCTGCTCGATGCTGCCGCGCTCAACCGCTTCGCCGGAATACATCACACAAATGCGGTCACAGGTTTCAAGCACAAGGCCAAGGTTGTGGCTGATGAACAGCATGGAGGTGCCGTATTTCTTGCCCAGATCCTTGACCAGTTCGACCACAGCCGCCTCAACGGTGACGTCAAGCGCGGTGGTCGGCTCATCGAGGATCAACAGCGACGGCTCGGACATCAGCGCCATCGCAATCACGATACGCTGCTGCTGGCCGCCCGAAAGCTGGTGGGGAAAGGAATTCAGGATACGCTTGGGATCGGGCAGTTTCACATCCGTGACCACCTGCAAGGCGCGCTCATAGGCGTCTTTTTCCGACATGCCCTGATGGATCATCGGCACTTCCATCAACTGCTTGCCGATTTTCATGGCCGGGTTCAGCGAAGCCATCGGCTCCTGATAGATCATCGCGATTTCGGAGCCGCGAATGTCGCGCAACTCTTCGGCGCTCATTTCCTGCAGATCGCGGCCCTTGAACTTGATCGAGCCGCCCACGATGCGTCCATTCTTGCCCAGATCCTGCATGACCCCGAGGGCCACGGTGGACTTGCCGCAGCCGGATTCACCAACCAGACCCACGGCCTCGCCGGGTTGCACCGTGACCGAAAAATCCATCACCGCCGGAATTTCGCGCAGCCGCGTGAAGAATGAAATGCTCAGCTTGTCGATCTCGAGGATCGGGCCGTCATAGTCAGGTTTCGCCATCTTGTTCGTCTCCCGTTTGGCCCAGAGAAGTTTTGATCCATCTTCATCTTGCCAAATAAACTCCGGGGGTCCGGGGGCTGGCCCCCGGTCCCACACTTGAAATCAGTCTTTCAGACTTTCTTCGCGCAACCCATCCGCCAGCAGGTTCAACCCCAGCACCAGCGTCAGCAGCGCAAGGGCCGGTGCAATCGCGGCATGCGGGTAGACCGACAACAGGCGGCGACCGGCATTGATGGTTGTGCCCCAGTCCGGGCTCTCGCTTTCGAGGCCAAGGCCAAAGAAACCGAGGGTGCCGAGCAGGATGGTGGTGTAGCCGATGCGCAGGCAGAAATCGACGATCAGCGGCCCGCGCGCATTGGGCAGGATCTCCCACAGCATGATGTACCACGGCCCCTCGCCGCGGGTCTGGGCGGCGGCCACATAGTCGCGCGTCTTGATGTCGAGCGCGAGGCTCCGCACGATCCGAAACACAGTGGGCGCGTTCACAAAGACCACCGACACGAACACGACCAGAATGCCGGCATCGATGTTGAACAGGTCCACCGCATTGGGCAGGCCGGGGATCGCGTAGGTTGCCGTGGACACGATGGCCCCGTTGGTCGAGATCAACGAGAGGTAAATCCAGCCCAGAACCCCCAGCACCCCGATCAACAACGGGGTGCGGAACGAGGGCTGCGTATAATAGCGCGAGTTCAGCAGTACCGCGACAAAGATCAGCGGAAAGATGAACAGCACCGTGGCCATATAGTTGGGAATGCCGGTCGCGACGATCTCGGGTGTGACCAGCAGGTAGAACAGCAGGATCACCGGAAAGGCGAGGATCAGGTTGGCGAGGAAGGACAGCACGATGTCCAGGCGGCCCCCGTAATAGCCCGCAGGCAGGCCAAGGGTGATGCCGACCATGAAGGCGAAGAGCGTCGCAAGCGGTGCGATCTGCACCACAACCCAAGCCCCCTTGAACAAGCGGCTGAAGACGTCGCGCGCAAGGTTGTCACCGCCCAGAAGATACCAGCCATATTCGCCTTCTTCGGCACCGCGCAGGGGCGTGCCGGGCACCTTGTTCTTCATCCCCGACACCTGGGACAGGCTGTCATGGGGCGAAATCCAGTCGAACACGCCCGCCATCACACCCGCAAAGACCCAGAACATCACCAGCGCAAAGCCGATCATGCCGACAGTCGAGTCAAACAGTTTGCCATATAGCCCGAGGCGGCGCTTGAACTGGATCGACACCACGAAGGTCACGACCAGCGCGATCCAGACGGGGATCAACTGCTGGCTCATCCCGCCGATGATCCCGCCCAGTCCTGGACCGCCAAGTACACCGCCAATCAGATAGATCACCAACAGGGCCAGCAGGGCTGTCCCCGTCCAGCGTGTCGCCGTTGCGGCCAGATCATAGGGGCCGCCGGCGGTACTCAACGTCCCGTCCGGGTTGGTGACGACGCGCGCGCCGCCCGTGGCGACGCTCAGCACGATCTGCGCCAGCACGGCGACCAAGAACAGCGCCACCAGCACATACAGCACCGGGTCCAGAAATTGCCCAAGCGTGCCGGTCCATGTCAAAGGTTCCATATCTCTGGCCCTCCCTTAAGAAATGCGGATGCGTGGGTTCAGGAACACATAGCCGACATCAGATATCAGCTGCGTGATCAGCACCACGACCACAGAGACGACCGAAACGGCCAGAAGAAGTTCGATGTCATTGTTGCCCGCCGCCTGCACCAGCAGCCAGCCAAAGCCCTTGTAGTTAAAGAGCGTCTCGACGATCACGACCCCGTTCAGCAGCCACGGGATTTGCAGCATGATCACCGTGAAGGGCGCGATCAGCGCGTTGCGCAGCGCGTGTTTCATCACGATGTTGCCAAAACTCACCCCCTTGAGCCGGGCGGTGCGGATATATTGCGCGGTCATCACCTCGGTCATCGATGCCCGCGTCATCCGCGCGATATATCCCATCCCGTAAAGCGCAATGGTGACCACCGGCAGGGTGAAATTCTCGAAGGTCGCGTTCTCGATGGCCTGGGTCGCGGACCCCTTGAACCATTTCAGCCCAAAGGCGGATGAGGCAAAGACTGCGATAAATATGACCCCCGACACGTATTCGGGCGTCGCGGTGGTCGTAATCGAGAAGGTCGAGAGCGATCGATCAAGCCCCGAGCCCTCGCGCATCCCGGCAAGCACGCCCACAATCAGCGCCATGGGCACCATCACCAGCAACACAAAGCCCATCAGCTTGCCCGTGGCCGCCAATCGGGTGGCCACCAGACTGCCGACCTCGTCCTTGAAGACCAGTGAATAGCCCCAGTCGCCCTGCAACACCCCGCAGAAGGTGGGCCGGTTTTCGACCGGGGTGCCTTCGTTAAAGCATTGGCCCGTCACCGTGCCGTCGTCTTTCTCTGTCGTCCAACCGGGGGCAACCCCAAGCCAGCGCCCATATTTGATGAGGGTATTGTCGGTATATCCGCGATCCCCGAGCCAGCTTGCCACGGCTTCGTCCGACATGCGGAAGTTGCCTTGGGTCTTGGCCAGTTTTTCGAGATTCGGGTAAAGATTGGTCAGAAAGAACACGATGAAGGTCAGGCACAATGCCGTCAGCAACATCAAACCCAGTCGTCTGAGAATGAAAAGTCCCATATATCGCCCCTGTTGTGGTGGCTTGCGGCAGTCTTGCGCTACCGGTGATGTGGTGCGGGCGACATTGGCTGCGCCTCGCATCGACGCCGCATAGGCGTCAGAAGAATTTCGTCGGTGATTGATTGGCTACGACACGTTGGCTCCCCGGTTTCCGACTGCCTGACTTGTTCCCGGTGGGGGCTCTGTCTGGCTTGAAACAGTGCGCACCCGTGCAGCATCAGTCGGTTATCGCAGCATGAGGCAACAGAACCGGACGCAGGTCAACGGTGTCCTTACAAATTTTATTGCACGTTTGCGACATTTACATGGTCCGTAGGCGACATGTCTGGACGAACGGCACCGCCTGGTGACAGCTAAAGCCGCCCTTTCTGGCGCACCGCGGATGGGGTCATTCCGGTATGTTGCTGCATGAACCGGGTGAAATAGGCTGCCGATCCAAAGCCCAGATGCCGCGCCACATCCTGAATGGCACCGTCGCTTTCGATCAATCCGATCCGTGCGGCATAAAGTACACGTTCGGTCAAAAGATCCGCCGCCGTGCGCCCTGTGGCGGCCTTGCAGGCGCGGGTCAGGTGCGTTGGGGTCACGTTCAACGCCTCCGCATGGTCGGCCATGGTCAGACCCAAGGCATGGTGGCGCGCAATGCGGTCACAAAAGGCCGCACTCAATCGGGCAGCAGCGTTCATCGGCAAGGGCAGGTGATCGGGTATCGCGATCTGGCGGCGCAACCAGACTGAAATCAGGGCTGCATGCCCATCAAGCGCATCCTGCGTCAGCGGGCGCGGTGTGGTGACTTCGCGATGTGCGGCCTCAAACAACGCGGTCATGTCCGAAATCGCGGCTACATCGCGGATGCGCAACTGCCGGGGTCCTTCGGGCAGGCGCACGTCGCTGCCATCGGGGATCAGGGCAATCATACCCGCCCCCTGGCGGCCCAGTTCAAGCGAGAACAGCGTGTGCGGCGGGATCGACATGGCATTGTGCGTGCCCACCCCGCGTCGTGTGCCATTCAGCAGCATCCGCCCCTGACCGCGCGTGATCCAGATGATCAGATGCTCGGGGCGATCATGGACCTGGGACAGCCGCCAGTCCTGTGGACCGGTCAGCTGGCCAAGAGTCGCGATCCTGATCGGGGCAAGGGACATCTGACCTGCACGTTTGTTCGAAACTGTAAATTTCCAACATGGATGACATGATTAATCCGGCAAAAAAAGGGAAAAAGGTCAAAAACGCGCGAGTTGCTCTGCATCAATCCACTGCCAGTCCGCCATGCGGGCGCGAAACCATGTGCGCTGGCGCTTGGCATAGCGGCGCGTTGCGATTGTGGCGCTTTCAACGGCCTGGGCGTGGGTCATTGTGCCCTCCAGCACGCCCATCGCCTCGCGCACCCCGATAGCGCGGCAGGCGGGCAGGGTAGGATCATACCGGGCACGCATGGTGCGGGCTTCCTCAAGCCCGCCCTCGCGCAACATCTGATCAAAGCGTGTTTCGATCCGTGGGGTCAGCCAGGCCTTGGGGCTGTCCAGAACGATCCCTGTATAGCCCCCTTTGGCCAAGAGCGGTGGGGCGGTGTCATCCTGCCACGCCGCAAGCCCACGCCCTGTGGTGGTCTGCACCTCCCAGGCACGCTGCACACGGGCGCGGTTTGCGGTGTCGATGCGCGCGACCGTGTCGGGATCGAGTGCGGCCAGCATATCGCCCGCTTCCATCGCGTCGCCACTGGCGCGCACAGCGGGTGGGGTTTCGGGTATCTCAGCCAACCCTTCGGTGAGCGCGGCGAAATACAGCCCCGTCCCTCCGACGATGATCGGGCGCGGTCCGGCCAGCAACGGCGCGACCTCGCGCAGCCAATGCCCGGTGGAGTAGGGGGTGTCATAGGCGACATGCCCATAAAGGCGATGCGGGGCGCGACCCTCTTCCTCGGGCGAGGGGCGTGCGGTGATCACGCGCCAGCAGTCATAAACCTGACTGGCATCCGCGTTCACGACGACCCCGCCCTGCGCCTCGGCAATGGCCAGCGCAAGCGCCGATTTGCCCGATGCGGTCGGCCCTGCAATCAGAACGGGCAGTACGGGGTCCAGTCTGGCAATAAGGTCGGTGATCACGCGGCGTCTTCCATTGAAAGCCTGATGCTTTTAGGACAGGTTGCGCGCAAATTGAAAGAGCGGGGGCATGCCATGACCGAGACCGATTCTGGAACGACCTACAAACGGGTCATGTTGAAAATTTCGGGCGAGGCGCTGATGGGCGATCAGGGCTATGGGTTGCACCCCCCGACGGTCGAGCGGATCGCCAAAGAGGTCAAGGCAGTCCACGACATGGGGGTCGAGATCTGCATGGTGATTGGGGGCGGCAACGTCTTTCGCGGCCTGCAAGGGTCGGCCCAGGGGATGGAGCGGACCACCGCCGATTACATGGGGATGCTGGCGACAGTGATGAATGCGCTGGCGATGCAATCCGCGCTCGAAGGGCTTGGGGTGTTCACGCGGGTCATCAGCGCGATCACCATGAACGAAGTGGCCGAACCCTATATCCGCCGCCGCGCCGTGCGTCACCTCGAGAAAAAGCGGGTCTGCATCTTTGCCGCCGGGACGGGCAACCCGTATTTTACCACCGACACGGCTGCGACCCTGCGCGCCAACGAGATGTCATGTGCTGCGATCTTCATGGGCAAGAACGGCGTCGACGGGGTCTATGACAAGGACCCGGCCAAACATGATGATGCGGTGCGCTATGACACGGTCACCTATGACGAGGTGCTGGCCAAGCGCCTCGGGGTGATGGACGCCAGTGCGATTGCGCTGGCGCGCGACAACAACCTTCCGCTCTATGTCTTTCCGCTGGACACACCCGGCGGGTTCAAGGAAATCCTGGAAGGCCGCGGCACCTTTACCAAGGTTCAGGGCTAGGCGGCACTTCTGCTGGCCATATGCCCAAATCATGGCCTATATCGGTATCCAACGCGGCCAACAGGGCCCAAGAAACGACGGGGAACGCGATGTCCGAAGACTTCATGCTTGACACAGACGACCTTGAGCGCCGGATGGACGGTGCCATGGCGAACCTGAAAACCGAATTTGCATCATTGCGCACAGGCCGTGCCTCGGCCTCGATGCTTGAACCCGTGATGGTGGATGCGTACGGGTCGATGACCCCGATCAATCAGGTCGGCACCGTGAACGTGCCCGAACCGCGGATGGTCACCATCAACGTCTGGGACAAGGGCCTTGTGGGCAAGGTCGAAAAGGCGATCCGCGAAAGTGGGCTGGGGATCAATCCGCAGCTCAATGGCACCATCATAATGTTGCCGATCCCCGAACTTAACGAAGAACGCCGCCGCGAGTTGACCAAGGTGGCGGGCAGCTATGCCGAAAACGCCCGCGTATCGGTGCGCAATCTACGACGGGACGGGATGGATCAGATCAAGAAGGCCAAGGCCGATGGCATGTCCGAGGATGATGAAAAGCTGTGGCAGGGCGAAATGCAGGACATGACCGACAAGTATATCAAGGCCATAGATGCGGCCCTTGAGACAAAACAAGCCGAGATCATGCAGGTTTAAAAGGCCAATTTGAAAAGGGCCGGGGGACCTTTTCGGCCTTCTAAAGGGCGGAGCCCCGGACAAAAGGGCGGCCACGCAGCACAACCGCGACCTATCGTTTTCGCAAATCAACTCAGGAACCGTCACATCTCAAACCCCGCACATACCGGCCCACGCCATGTCGCGATTATCATGGACGGCAATGGGCGTTGGGCCACACAGCGTGGACGCCCCCGGCTGTTCGGCCATCATGCGGGTGCGCGCCGGGTGCGCGAAATCGTAGAAACCTGCCCCGATATCGGCGTCGAATACCTGACCATCTTTGCCTTCTCGACCGAGAACTGGAAACGCACCCAGGTCGAGGTTGCGGGGCTGATGAGCCTGTTTCGCCGCTACATCACCAAAGAGGCCCGCGCGCTTAGCGCGTTTGGCGTGCGGGTGCGGTTTATCGGGGATCGGGTGCGTCTGGATCCCAAACTGGTCAACCTGATGGACGAGCTGGAATTGCTGACCTCGCAAAACACCAAAGTGCACCTGACCATTGCATTGAATTACGGCGGGCGGGATGAGGTGGCCCGCGCCACCAAAAGACTGGCCGCGGATGTGGCCGCCGGGCGTTTGCATCCCGAAAACGTAGATGAAGAAACGCTGCCAAAGTACCTTGATACCTACGTTTTGCCTGATCCCGATCTGGTGATCCGCACCAGTGGAGAGGCGCGGATTTCGAACTTTCTGCTCTGGCAGTCGGCCTATGCGGAATATGAATTCATCGACACGTTGTGGCCGGATTTCGCGCGGGCCGAGTTCACCGCCTTATGCGCCAATTACGGTGGCCGCGAGCGCCGCTTTGGCGGGGTCAAGGCATGAGCGAGAAGTGGTCTGATCTGGCGGTGCGCATGGGGTCCGGCCTTGTCATGGTGCTGATTGGCATTTGGGGCATCTGGGTGGGCGGCGACGTCTTTCACGTGCTTGTGGCCGCTATTTGCGGTCTGATGGTGTGGGAGCTGGTGCGCATGATCGCCCCGACCAGCGTAGGGAGCGCGGTGCAGTTGGGCGGTGTGGCGGCGATTGCGGTTCTGCTGGCAGTCTATCTGCCGACCGGCTTTGCGCTGCCCTTGTTGCTGGCCCCGGCGATGGTGGGCTTTGGCCAACTCGACAAGAACCGCGTGACCTACATGACCTTTACCGTGCTCGTGCTGATGGCAGGCTTTGGGATGATGAACGTGCGCGACGATCTGGGCTTTGGCTGGATGGTGTGGCTGGTTCTGGTGGTCGTGATCACGGATGTGGTGGGCTATTTCGCAGGGCGTTTGATCGGCGGACCGAAATTCTGGCCGCGCGTCAGCCCCAAGAAGACATGGGCCGGGACGGTCGCAGGCTGGATCGGAGCAGGAGTGGTTGGTGCTGTCTTTGCGATCAATACGGATGCCACATTGCAATTGATCGGCGTGTCCATCGCCGTGTCGATGGCCAGCCAGATGGGCGATATCGCCGAAAGCGCGATCAAGCGGCGCATGGGGGTCAAGGATTCCTCGGCCCTGATCCCGGGCCACGGCGGTGTGCTTGATCGGTTCGACGGGATGCTGGGCGCATCGGTGTTTTTGCTGATGCTGGGTCAGGTCGCCGGATTTCCGGGCGGCGTGCTGTGAGCCGACGCATTTCAATATTGGGCGCGACCGGGTCGATCGGGCAAAACACCATTGATCTGATCGCGCGCTATCCGGATGCCTACAACGTCGTCGCGTTGACCGGGGCGTCAAATATCACGCAACTTGCAAGTGATGCCAAACGGTTACGAGCCGATATTGCTGTGACAGCGGATGAAACGCGCCTTGAGGATTTGCGCGACGCCTTGCATGGCTCGGGGATCGAGGCGGCCGCCGGACCTGCCGCGTTGAACGAGGCGGCGAGCCGCCCTGCGGATTGGGTGATGTCGGCTATCGTGGGGGCTGCGGGCCTCGCGCCGGGAATGCGCGCGCTCGAACAGGGGGCGACGCTGGCGCTCGCCAACAAGGAAACGCTGGTCTGTGCCGGGTCGCTGATCCTTGAGACGGCCAAGCGCCACGATGCGCGCCTGCTGCCTGTGGACAGCGAGCATTCGGCAGTGTTTCAGGCGCTGGTTGGCGAAGAGATGAGCGCGGTGGAGCGTATCGTGATCACCGCCTCGGGCGGGGCCTTCCGCGACTGGCCGCTGGAACAATTGGCCACGGCGACGCTTGCCGAAGCCTCGGCGCATCCCAACTGGGACATGGGTCAGCGGATTACCATTGACAGTGCATCCATGTTCAACAAGGCGCTGGAACTCATTGAAACGCGGGAATATTTTGGTGTCTCGCCTGAACAGATCGAAGTGCTGGTGCACCCAGAATCCATGATCCACGCGATGGTCGGGTTTCGCGACGGGGCACTCATGGCCCATGTCGGCCCGCCCGATATGCGCCACGCCATCGGCTATGCCCTGCATTGGCCCGTGCGCCGCGCTCTCCCGGTCGAGCGGCTTGATCTGGCCGCCATTGGCCAACTTACCTTCCGCGCGCCGGACGAGGTGCGCTGGCCTGCCCTGCGCCTTGCGCGCGAAGTGATGGATCGGCGGGGGCTGTCGGGGGCTGTGTTCAATGCCGCCAAGGAAACCGCGCTCGATGGCTTTATCGCCGGGCATCTGGGCTTCACAAAGATGGCCGAGATTGTCCAGGAGGTGCTCGAAACCACTGATCCCAGTCATATTGATGCCGCAATGACCCTTGATAATGTGCTGCATGTTGACCACATCGCCAGACAGGCCACACGCAGCCTGATCGAGCAAAAAACAGGATAACACCTTGGACATTTCGGCCCTGATCCCCGCCTTTGGTGGTTTCGCATGGACTATTTTCTTTTTTGTCGTCGCTCTTAGCGTGATTGTGGCGATCCATGAATATGGGCACTACATTGTGGGCCGCTGGTCCGGCATTCAGGCGGATGTGTTTTCCATTGGCTTTGGTCCCGTGCTGTGGAGCCGGATGGACAAGCATGGCACCCGCTGGCAGATCGCGGCCTTGCCCTTTGGCGGATACGTGAAGTTTGCAGGGGATGCGAACGCGGCCTCGGGCAAGGACGAAGCGGCGATGGCCGACGTCCAGTCTGATCCCGTCGCCTTGCGCCGCACCATGCACGGGGCGCCCCTGTGGGCGCGGGCCGCGACGGTTGCGGCGGGTCCTGTGTTCAACTTTGCCCTCTCGATCATGGTGTTTGCCATCGTGGGCTATTCAAACGGCGTGGTCCGCGACCCTTTGACGGTGGGTGAACTGCGTCCGCTGCCGACGCAGACGCAGGATTTGCAATCGGGTGACGTGGTGCTGGAAGTGAACGGTGCGGCCCTGCCAAGCCTGACCGACCCCACCTACGGCACGTTCGTCGACACATTGCCGCTGACCGAGAACCTGACTTACACGGTCGAGCGGGACGGGGAGCGGCTGGTTGTGGATGGCCCCCATTTGCGTCCGCCTTTTGTGCAAGGCGTCAGCCCGCAAAGTGCTGCGGTGGCCGCCGATATCGAGCGGGGCGATGTCATCACCGCCGTGGATGGCACTCCCATCTTTACCTTCACCGAAATCAAGAATGCGGTCGAAGGGTCCGATGGGCGCAGCCTTGACCTGACCGTGTGGCGTAACGGGGCCGAGCTGCAAAAGGTGCTGACCCCCAAACGCGTGGACGAGCCGCAGCCCGATGGTGGTTTCGCCACGCAATGGCGGATCGGGATCGCAAGCGGTAGCGCGTTTGAGCCTGCCACGCAGTCCCCCGGTATCGGGGCGGCGATCACCGGCGGGGTGGCGCAGACCTGGGCGATCATCAACGGCTCAATCTCGGGGCTAGGCCACATGATCACGGGCGCGATCAGCACCTGTAACCTCTCGGGGCCTATTGGTATCGCGCAGGTGTCGGGCACGATGGCCAGTCAGGGCGCGCAGAGTTTCATCTGGTTCATTGCGGTGCTGTCCACCGCCGTGGGCCTGCTGAACCTGTTCCCGATCCCGGCGCTGGATGGGGGGCATCTGGTCTTTTACGCCTATGAGGCGGTGACGGGCAAAGCACCCAGTGACCGGGCCTTGCAGATCCTGATGGGGGTGGGGCTGACGCTGGTTCTGTCGCTGATGGTATTCGCGCTCGGCAATGATTTATTCTGCCCGTAATTGGCGGTAGGGCGCAGATGCCCAATTCTTGCCACATTTGATCCGCAGTCCGGCCGTATTCGGCCCGCATATCATGTGGAACTGAAAGGATGCTGTCATGCAAACACTTCAAAGCGGATATCGCGGCCTGAGCCTTTTGATGATGCTCAACTGGGATCGCGCGCTCTATGGGTGCACCATTGCAGTCGCGCTGGTGGCTGGTGCGTGGCTTGGCACGCTCTGAGCAACTGATTTTCACATGCCCGGAAAAACCATCGACCTGCGCCCGCGGCGCGGGTTTTGTTGGTTTTGACAAGCCTTCGCATTCCCGTTACTCACTTCGGCATAGTATGTCTGAATACGTGGGGTACAACCATGGGACGTGGGTTGAGGGGCGAGCAGAATATGGCACTTTCATGCCGAGAGTATTTCGTTAGAGTATTTGCAATTATTGCGGTGCTTTCAGTGGCTTGGGTGGGGCAGGTGGCACCATCCCTAGCGCAGAATTTCCAATTTAACCGAATTGTAGTGGATGGTAATACACGCGTAGGTGATGCGGCTGTGCTGTCGCGCGCGGGAATCGCTCCGGGCCAAACGGTCACGGCGGGGCAGGTAAACGACGCTGTGCAGAACCTTCAAAGCAGCGGATTGTTCGAAACCGTGTCTGTTGAACCCCAAGGGTCCACATTGCTGATCACGGTTGTCGAGCTGCCCACGATCAACCGTATTTCCTATGAAGGCAACCGCCGGGTAGATGATGACGCGCTCAGCGCCGTGGTCCAGAGTCAGGAGCGTCGGGTGTTCAGCCCCGCGCAGGCCGAGCGGGACGCGAGCGCCATCGCCGAAGCCTATTCCAGCCAGGGTCGTATTGCCGCACGGGTCAGCCCACGGGTGATCCGCCGTCAGGACAATCGCGTCGATCTGGTCTTTGAGGTCTTCGAAGGCGACGTGGTCGAGGTCGAACGAGTCAGCTTTGTCGGCAACCGCGTCTATTCCGACCGCCGCTTGCGTCGCGTTCTGGAAACCAAACAGGCAGGCATTTTCCGCGCCTTGATCCAGTCCGATACGCTGGTCGAGGATCGGGTGGCCTTTGATCGTCAGGTCCTGTCCGACTTCTATACCTCGCGCGGCTATGTCGATTTCCGCACGCTCAGCACCAATGCAGAACTGACCGAGGAACGGGACGGGTTCTTCCTTGTCTTTACAATCGAAGAAGGCCAGCAGTTCCGCTTTGGAGAGGTCACGGTTTCGACCGATATCGCCCAGATTGACCCCGATGCCTATCAGTCGCTGATCAAGGTGCGCCCCGGTGTGGTCTATTCGCCTGCGCTGGTGGACGCCGAAATCTCGCGGCTTGAGCGGTTGGGCCAACGCGATGGCGTGGATTTCTTGCGGGTCGAGCCGCGCGTGACCCGCAACGACCGCGACCTGACTCTGGACGTTGAATTGGTACTGACCCGCGGGCCGCGCGTCTTTGTCGAGCGGATCGATGTCGAGGGCAACACCACAACGCTGGACCGCGTGGTGCGCCGCCAGTTCCGCATTGCGGAAGGTGACCCGTTCAACCCCCGCGAGATCCGCGATGCAGCTGAACGGATCCGTGCGCTGAACTATTTCTCGGAATCCAACGTAGATGCGCGCGAAGGGTCGAGCCCCGGTCGCGTCGTGATCGATGTGGATGTCGAAGAGCAGCCCACGGGCTCGCTCAACTTTGGCGGTGCGTTTTCGCGCGATGATGGCTTTGGGCTGGTCATTGGGTTTACCGAACGCAACTTCCTTGGTCGCGGTCAAACCCTCGGGTTCAGCATCTCGACCGCGGAAGAGGCCGAACGCTATGGTATCAACTTTGTCGAGCCTGCGTTTTTAGGGCGCAACGTCGCCTTGGGTCTGACGCTGCAATATAGCGAGAGTGACTCGAGCTTTGCCAACTACGACACGGAATCGTTCCGCTTCCAGCCGAGCCTGACCTTCCCGATCAACGACAAGGGCATACTGAGCCTGCGCTACACGTTCCTGGACAACGAACAACTGATCCGCGATCCGGTTCAGAACGGCGCGGTGGTGCAGACTGAAATCGATGCGGGAAATCAGGCGGCATCGTCGATTGGCTATACCTACACCTACGACTCGCGCACCAACGGCCTGAACCCGGACGCGGGCTATCTGATCGAATTTGGTCAGGACTTTGCCGGGTTGGGTGGGGACGCCGAATTCATCCGGACCCGGGCCAAGATCGTCGGCCAGAGACTTGCCTTCAACGACGAGGTGACGCTGCGGGCCACTCTTGAGGGGGGGTATCTGGCATGGTCAGGCGGGGTGAACCGGACGGTTGACCGGTTCTCGATCGGGCCAAGCGTACTGCGAGGGTTTGAACCGGGCGGCATCGGGCCGCGCGACCTGTCAGCGCCGGGCGATCCTGATCCCTTGGGGGGTAACCTGTTTGTCGCGGCGCGCTTTGAGGCGGAATTCCCTCTTGGTCTGCCGGACGAGCTGGGTATCAGCGGGGGCTTGTTCTATGATGTTGGCAACCTGTGGGACCTCAGCGATGTGGATCTGACAGGCGGCAATATTGTGGGCGAGGGCGGGTCGTTCCGCCACGTGGTCGGGTTCTCGATCTTTTGGGACACGGCTGTCGGGCCGCTGCGCCTGAACTTTACCAACGCGCTGCGCAAAGAAGACTTCGATGAAGAGCAGACATTCGATCTGACCATTTCGACGACGTTCTAGGGCGATGGGATCAGCCCTTCGCCTGATCATCGTGACGCTGGCCCTGTTCGGGGCCAGCGTTTCCTTTGCGCAGGACCTGCGCAGTCCCATCCTGACCATCGACAGCGACCGCTTTTACCGCGCCAGTGATTTTGGCAAGCGGGTCTTGCGCGAGATCGCAGCGCAAACCGACGCCCTCGCCGAGGACAACCGCCTGATCGAAGAGACGCTTGAGGCCGAAGAACTGGCGCTCACCGAACAGCGTGCCGATTTGCCACCCGAGGATTTCCGCGCCCTTGCGGATGCGTTTGATGCCCGCGTTCAATCCATTCGCGAGCAGCGCGAGGCGGAAAACCGCGCAATTGCCAACCAGCTTGAAGAAAACCGTGACCGCTTTTTGAATGCCGCAGCCCCTGTGCTTGAGGCGATCATGCGCGAGGCGGGCGCGGCTGTGGTTCTGGAACGTCGCAGCGTCTTCATCAGCGCCAATGCGATCGACATCACCGATACTGCGGTTGAGCGGATGAACGAGACCCTGGGTGATGGGGTTCAAACGCCCGACTAGGTGCGCTTGCGACATGACCGACGTCTTGGTAGGCAAGGCAACAGACCACATAAAACAAAAGGCCCGAGCATCGCATGACCACTGATCTAATGACCGCTGATATTGGGTTGATCCAACGCATTCTGCCCCATCGCTACCCGTTTTTGCTGGTGGACAAGGTGATTGAAATCGACGGTTATCAGTCGGCCACGGGCATCAAGAACGTCACCATGAACGAGCCCCACTTTCAGGGCCATTTCCCGGGCAAACCGATCATGCCGGGTGTTACCATCATCGAGGCGATGGCCCAGACAGCGGCTGTGATGGTGGGTACGGCGCTGGACATGGCGGACAAGAACATGCTCGTCTATTTCATGGCGATTGATAAATGCAAATTCCGCCGCATGGTTGTGCCCGGCGATGTGCTTGAGCTGAAGCTAACCACCGCACGGGGTAAGCCCGGTGGCAAGGTCTGGAAATTCCAGGGCATCGCACAGGTCGAAGGTGAGATGGCCTGCGAGGCCGAATTCACCGCGATGATGGACTTGCCCGCCGCATGACGCAGCCGATGATCCACCCCTCTGCCGTGATCGAAGACGGTGCGCAGATTGACCCGACAGCGCAGATTGGGCCGTTTTGCGTGGTCGGCCCGCAAGTCGTGATCGGCCCGGATGTGGTCCTCAAAAGCCATGTGGTCGTAACTGGCGATACCGAAGTTGGCGAAGGTACCGTGATCTTCTCCTTTGCCGTGATCGGCGAGGTCCCGCAGGATTTGAAATTCAGGGGCGAGGCGAGCCGCCTTGTCATCGGCAAGCGCAACCGCATCCGCGAACATGTCACGATGAACTGTGGCACCGAGGGTGGCGGTGGTGTGACCCGCATCGGCGATGATGGGTTGTTGATGGCCGGGTGCCACATTGCCCATGATGCCCTGTTGGGCGACCGGGTGATCGTGGTGAACTCCGCTGCGGTTGCGGGCCACTGCATCATCGAAGACGACGTGATCGTGGGCGGGCTGTCCGGTATCCACCAGTTTGTGCGCATCGGACGTGGGGCCATCATTGGTGCTGTGACCATGGTCACCAATGACGTCATTCCCTATGGGCTTGTGCAGGCCCCGCGCGGCGAGTTGGACGGGCTGAACCTTGTCGGACTCAAGCGGCGCGGTGTCAGCCGGGCTGACATTACCGCCTTGCGTGCGGCGTTCCAGATGCTCGCCCAGGGGGACGGGACTTTCCATGATCGCGCCGAACGGTTGGGGCGTGAATCCGAAAGCGCCTATGTGAGTGAAATCGTTGACTTCGTGATGGGCGACAGTGACCGGTCGTTCCTGACGCCGCGCTGATGCTGGCAGTGATCGCAGGGCAGGGTGCGTTGCCGGGGGTGGTGGCCCGCGCGCAGCCGACATCACCCTTGATCTGTAGTCTGGTCGGCAACGACCCTGCGGACCTGAGCGTCGATCTGCGCTTTCGCGTCGAACATCTGGGTAGTTTTCTGGCTGATTTGACCACGCGTGGCGTGCGGGAGGTGTGCTTTTGTGGTCGAATTGACCGCCCCGCCGTCGATCCCACCCAGATTGACGCACAGACCGCCCCCATGGTGCCCACGCTTGCCGCCGCCGTCGCAGGGGGTGAGGACAAGGCCCTGCGCGCGATTGTCACGCTGTTTGAAGAGGCGGGGCTGGTCGTTGTCGGGGCCGCCACACTCACGCCTGATCTGCTGCCTGCGCAGGGTTGTCCAACCCGAATGCCCGCACCACCCGCGACCGAAAGCGACGTTGCGGTTGCGCTGAACGTGTTGGGTGATCAGGCCAGGGCGGATGTGGGGCAGGCTTGCGTCATCCGCGACCGCATTGTCATTGCGCGCGAAGAAACTGCCGGGACAGATGCGATGCTGGATGGCCTCGGGGCCACAACGCTGGCCGATGACCCCTTTGGGGCAGCGATGGATGTGGTGGGCAATGTGCTGGACACGGCTGCGGATTGGCTGTCCGGCTCAGAGAACGCGCCGCCCGCATCGCCGCGCCGCGGTATTCTGTTCAAGGCCCCCAAACCCGGTCAGGACCGCCGCGTTGACTTGCCCACCATCGGTCCGGGCACCGTAGCGCGTGCCGCGCAGGCCGGGCTCGAAGGGATCGTTATCGAAGAGGGCGGCGTCATGGTGCTGGACCTTGCCGAGGTGATCGCGGATCTGGATGCGAGGGGGATGTTTCTGTGGGTGCGCTGAAGGTCTTCATCATCGCGGGCGAGCCATCGGGGGATGCTTTGGGCGGTGCGCTGATGGCGGGGCTTAATACGCTCTACCCGGATGTGGAATTTGACGGCATCGGCGGGCAACAGATGCAGGCACAGGGCCTGACCAGCCGCTTTGACATGTCCGAACTGTCCTTGATGGGCATTGCCGAGGTTCTGCCCAAATACCGTGACCTCAAGCGCCGCATTCGCGAAACCGCAGAAGCGGCGGTGGCCGCGCGCCCTGATGTGCTGATCACCATCGACAGTCCCGATTTCAGCTTGCGTGTGGCCAAGCAGGTGAAGGCGGTGTCGAGCATTCGCACGATGCACTACGTGGCCCCGACGGTGTGGGCATGGCGCCCGAAACGTGCGCACAAGATGGCCCGTGTGATTGATCACGTCCTCGCCCTGTTCCCGTTCGAGCCGCCCTATATGGAAGCCGCAGGCATGAGTTGCGATTTCGTAGGCCATCCCGCAGCCACCGTGCCGCAGGCGGATGCCAAACAGATCGCAGCCTTTCGCGCCAAACACGGGCTCGCCGACGCCGCACCGCTGATCCTCGTGCTGCCTGGATCGCGCCGGGGCGAGGTGTCCCGGATGGCGCCTGTCTTTGGGCAGGCTCTGGGGCATCTGGGGCAGAGCCGCCCTGACTTGCGTGTTGTTTTGCCCGCGGCGGCCAATGTGACGGACGTTGTGCTGGCCGAGGTCGCGGACTGGCCGGTGACCCCCATCGTGCTCGACCCGCGTGGCGTGCCGCTTGAGACCGCGCAGGCGGAAAAGACGGCTGCGTTTGGGGCGGCGGATGTGGCACTTGCCAATTCCGGTACCGTGCAGCTGGAACTGGCCGCATCCGGCACGCCGCTGGTCAGTGCCAATGACGTTCATTGGTTGAGCCGCGCGATCATCAGCCGGATGATGATCACCGACACCTACAGCCTGATCAATCACATCACCGACTCGCGCATCGTGCCCGAGGCAATCGGGTACGATTTCACGCTGGAGAATGTGATTTCCGCGATGGAAACCCTGCTGGCCGACCCCTCGAAACAGGCTGCCGCGCTGGAGCTGACGATGGAGCGGTTGGGCCGTGGCGGAGAAGACCCCGGCCTGCGCGCCGCACGTGCGGTGTTGGCCCGGCTTTAGCCCAATTGCACCAGCGCGTGCCGTTTCTTGCCCGCTGACAGCTTGATCGGGGCGGCGAGCGCCGCGCTATCCACCATCAACCCGGCATCGGTAAGGGCCGCATCGTTCATGCGTGCGCCGCCTTCGGCGATCAGGCGCTTGGCCTCTTTGCCTGACCCGGCAAGACCCGATTTCACGATTAGCTGCACGATGGAAATCCCGTCGCCCAGATCATCGACCGATAAGGTGAGCGTGGGCAGATCACCCCCGACGCCCCCCTTTTCAAAGACGTCGCGCGCGGTTTCAGCGGCAGCCTTGGCGGCCTCGGCCCCGTGCAGCAGTGTTGTGACTTCGGTGGCAAGGCGGGCCTTGGCCTCGTTGATCTCGGATCCTTCCAGGGCACCGAGCCGCTCGCATTCGTCCAGCGGCATTTCGGTATAGAGTTTCAGGAACCGGCCCACATCCGCATCCGTGGTGTTGCGCCAGAATTGCCAGAACTCGTAAGGGCTCAGCATCTCGGGGTTCAGCCACACAGCGCCGGATTGGGACTTGCCCATTTTCTTACCGTCCGAGGTGGTCAGCAGCGGGGAGGTCAGCCCATAGACCTCGCCCTCGATCACCCTGCGGGTCAGGTCGATACCGTTCACGATATTGCCCCACTGATCCGAACCACCCATTTGCAGGATGCAGCCATAGCGGCGGTGAAGCTCCATGAAATCATAGGCTTGCAGGATCATGTAATTGAATTCGAGAAAGGACAGGGACTGTTCGCGATCCAGGCGAGACTTGACCGACTCAAAGCTCAGCATCCGATTGATCGAAAAATGCCGCCCGATGTCGCGCAGGAAATCAAGGTAGTTCAGCCCATCCAGCCATTCGGCATTGTTGAGCATCTGCGCGCCCGCGTCGTAGTTGATATAGGCCGCAAACACCTGCTTGATACCTGCGATGTTGGCGTCAATTGCCACTTCATCCAGCAGGGGCCGCTCGTCTGCGCGAAAGGATGGATCACCCACCTTGGTCGTACCGCCCCCCATCAGCGTGATCGGGTCGTGCCCGGTCTGCTGGAACCAGCGCAGCATCATAATCTGGATCAGCGAGCCGACATGCAGCGACCTGGCCGTCGCGTCAAACCCGATATAGGCCTTTTGCCCCGGTTTCAGCAGCGCCTCGTCAAGGCCCTGCATATCCGTGCAGTCGGCCAGAAAGCCGCGCGATTTCATCACATGCAGGAAATCGGATCGGGGGGAATAGGTCATTTGGCTTGTCCTCGGGTCGGGCCTGCCGCAGTCTATAAGCAAGGCAGGGGCAAAGGAAAAGACCATGGATAAGGTCGCCGAAAAGGTGCGGGACAAAGGCCGCGTGATCCGCGCGTTAGGCGCGATGTCGGGCACGTCGCTTGATGGGGTGGATGCAGCCGTTCTGGACACGGACGGGGTCACAATCCACGGGTTCGGCCCAAGCGATTTTCGCCCCTATACACGGGCCGAACAGACCACCCTGCACGCAGCCCTTGGGCAATGGCACGGGGCGACGCTTGAACCTGCAACGGATGTGGTTATGCGCGCGCATGCCCAGGTGTTGAGCGCATTTGACGGCGTCGATCTGATCGGCTTTCACGGCCAAACAGTCGCCCACGCACCACGCCAGCAAGGCACGTTGCAACTGGGCGATGGGGCTGCGCTGGCGCACAGTCTTGGTGTGCCTGTGGTCTGGGATTTTCGCAGCGCCGATGTGCAATTGGGGGGCGAGGGCGCGCCGCTGGCCCCGTTCTTCCACTTTGCCTGTGCCAAATGGATGGGGGCGACAGGGCCGGTCGCTTTCCTTAACCTTGGCGGGGTCGGCAACATCACGTGGGTCGATCCAACATGCGCCACGCCGGAACAGGAAGGGGCCTTGCTGGCCTTTGATACCGGCCCGGCCAATGCGCCTGTCAATGATCTGGTCCACAAACGTCTGGGGCTGCCTTACGATCAGGATGGCCGGATCGCGGCCAAAGGGACTGTCGAAACCGGCGCGCTCGAGCTGTTTCTGGCCGAGGCTTATTTCGCAAGAATGCCGCCCAAATCCTTGGACCGGAATGACTTTTCGGAAATGATCGGGCTTGTAAACGAGCTGAGCGATGCAGATGCCGCCGCCACCCTGACAGCGATGTGCGCCGCCGGAGTGGCCGAGGCGATGCAGCACTGTCCGCGCGCGCCAACGCGCGTGTTGGTGACAGGTGGCGGGCGGCACAACCCGGTGCTGATGCGGATGCTGGATGTGTCACTTGACTGCCGGGTCGCTCCGGTCGAGGCGGTTGGGCTTGACGGCGACATGCTTGAGGCGCAGGCCTTTGCCTATCTTGCGGTGCGGGTCGCGCGGGGGTTGCCGACCTCGTGCCCCGGAACAACGGGCGTGCGGGCTGCGGTTGGTGGCGGCACGTTTAGCCTGCCTTAGCGTGGAATATCAAAACCTTCTGGGGCCAAGCTAAACCCCCCGAACTGGAATCCCGGCGATACGGTGCAACTGACCAAGGTCCACTCACCTGTGCTGCGCGCGGCTTGCCAATGGCTTTCGGGCACGATGATCTGCGGTGCGCCGGTGTCCAGATCAGGGCTCAACACGTGATCCGTTGCCGGGCCTGCATCGGTCGCACTCAGTGACAGGATCAGCGGAGCGCCTGCGTGAAACAGCCAGATTTCTGTGGCGTCGACCCTGTGCCAATGGCTCGCCTCACCCTCTCCAAGCAGGAAGTAGATACAGGTCCCGGTCGGGCGGCCCTCGTTTGTGGCGGCCCATGTCTGGCGGTAATGACCGCCTTCGGGATGGGGGGACAGGTTCAGGCGGTCAATGATCTCTTGCGCGGTCATTGGGCGAAGCTAGAGTGGCGCAAGCGGGAGGACAAGCGCGATGCGGGTGATCATCATCGGGGGTGGAATCATAGGCGCGGCGCTGGCCCGGCATCTGGTCGAGGGCGGCGCGGATGTGACCGTGCTTGAGGGTGGTGGCGGGGCGACCCCGGCCTCCTTTGGATGGGTCAACGCGAGCTATTTTCTGAACCCCGATCACTTTGCGCTGCGCGCCGAAGGGATTGCGGCGTGGAAACGGTTGGGCGGCTGCGTAACGTGGACCGGGTGTCTGGCGTGGGAGGACGAGGGTGCAGATTTTGACGCGCAAAAACAAATGCTTGAAGACCTCGGGTATGACGTTTCGGAGGTGGATGCGACGCAGTTCGCGCAGTTGGAGCCTCACATAGCAGCCCCCGAACGCGCGTTGCGCTACGCGACCGAGGGGATCGCGACCCCCGTTGAAACCACCCGACACCTGTTGCGCGATGTGCGCCGGATCACCGGTGTGCGCGTGCTTGGCATTGCGCATGAGGCTGGGCGGGTCACAGGGGTGGACACGGCTCAGGGCGTGATCGCCGCTGACCGGGTTGTGGTGGCGGCAGGCATCGGCAGCCCGGGGCTGCTGGCCTCTGTTGGTGTGGCGATGCCAATGCTCAAGCGCCCCGGTGTGATGGTGCGCACCACAGCGGTTGCGCCCCTGTTCCGCCATATCCTCGTGGCACCCGGTCAGGAGTTGCGACAGGACGCGGCGGGTCATATCTGGGCCCCGGGCGTGGCACAGCATCAGAGTGACGATGCCGAGGCCCCGCCGGCGCAGGTCGACGCGCTGGCGGATGCCACGCTTGGGCGGGTGCGCGCGGTGCTTGGCGATGTGGACCTGCGGTGGGATCATGTGATGCTGGCTGAGCGCCCGGTGCCACAGGACGGTTTGCCAGTCTTTGGCCCTTGCGGCCCCGACGGTCTGTTCGCGGCGGTCATGCATTCAGGGGTGACACTGGCGGCGATCACCGCCGAACTTCTGGGGGCGCAGGTTCTGGACCAAGGGTTGAGCAACGTCCAAACTGCGTTGGCCGCACCCTTCGATCCAGGCCGCTTTCAAAGCGGATGATCAAAAAACCGCAAATGCGGGGCAAAGTCAGGGTCGGGGTCATAAAACGGCGGGCAGGGCGCAAACCCCATCCGATCATATAGCGCAATGGCCTCGGTCAGGGGCGCAATCGTGTCGAGCACGGCGCGGGTGTATCCATCGCGGCGCGCGCCATCCAAGGTGGCTTGCAGCAGAATGCGGCCAGCGCCGGTCCCGCGCGCGGCGGGATCCACAAAGACGCGTTTGATTTCGGTCACGCCTTGGGCCGTAAGTGGATAATACATCGCACAGCCCACAATGATGCCACTTGCCTCTGCCAGCAGAATGTCCCCGGTTGGGCGTGCGTGGATACGCAGTAAATCGTCGATTAAAGCGGCGTAATTGTCCGCGCCATAATAAGTATCGACGATGCCGGGGATGTCGCGGGCACGGTCGACCAAAAGGTCTCGATAGGCCCAGCACAGCCGCGCAATTGTGGGCGCATCATTGGGATCAGCGGAGCGTATGGAAATAGTCATTGGCAATATTTATCAAGTGCTTGCGCCATGGCGTTCAACTGACGGCGCACACGTGCCCGGGGTCTGAGCTGCTCCATCAATGCCATATTGTCGCGACCCGTGTACCATGCATCAAAGATCAGCGTGCGAATGTCATCGTCCACCACCTGCTCGGCGACAGAATACCAGCACTGGCACTGCGCGACCGAAACCGCGCCAATCCGGTCCTCGGCCTGCATCTTGGCGCAGGTCGTGGCTGCATCCTGCGCGAGCGCGGGTCCGGTCAAAGCGACCAGTCCCGCACAGGTCATGGCCAGCGATCCGACCCTCATTTCAGGATCGAGCGGCCCGCATATTCCGCACTTTCACCCAGCATCTCTTCGATGCGGATGAGTTGATTGTACTTTGCCAGCCGGTCCGACCGTGCCAGCGACCCGGTCTTGATCTGACCGCAGTTGGTGGCCACGGCGAGGTCGGCGATGGTGGCATCCTCAGTCTCGCCTGATCGGTGGGACATCACATTGGTGAACCGCGCGCGATGGGCCATGTCGACTGCTTTAAGAGTTTCTGTCAACGTCCCGATCTGGTTCACTTTTACCAGCATTGAGTTCGCGCAGCCACGTTCAATTCCCATGGCCAGCCGTTCCGGGTTGGTCACAAACAGATCGTCACCCACAAGCTGTACCCTGTCGCCGATCATATCTGTCAGGGCCTTCCAGCCGTCCCAATCATCCTCGTCCATACCATCCTCGATCGAAATGATCGGGTAGTCGTTGACGAGGGCCGCCAGATAGGCTGCGTTTTCCTCTGATGACAGTGTTTTCCCTTCACCTGCAAGCACATACTTACCGTCCTTGAAGTACTCAGTGGCGGCGCAATCGAGCGCCAGATGGATATCTTCGCCCGGTGTATAGCCCGCCTTTTCAATGGATTTCAGAATAAAGTCGAGCGCGTCACGGGTGGAGTTGATATTGGGGGCAAAGCCGCCTTCATCCCCGATGCCGGTGGACAGGCCTGCGTCGGTCAACTCTTTCTTGAGCGTATGAAACACCTCAGAGCCCATGCGCACCGCCTCGCGGATATTGTCCGCAGCGACCGGCATGATCATAAATTCCTGAATATCAATGGGATTATCAGCATGTTCGCCGCCGTTGATGATGTTCATCATCGGGACGGGCAGCAGACGTGCCGAGGTGCCGCCGACATAGCGATAAAGGGGCTGTTGGGTCCAGTCCGCCGCGGCCTTGGCCGCCGCCAGCGACACGCCAAGGATGGCGTTGGCCCCAAGGCGCGCCTTGTTTGGCGTGCCGTCCAGTTCGATCATCGCGGCGTCCAGCTCGACCTGTTCGGTGGCGTCGATGCCCACAAGGGCTTCGGCGATTTCGCCGTTCACGGCTGTGACCGCCTCAAGAACGCCCTTGCCTTTGTAGCGGGCCTTGTCCCCATCCCGTTTTTCGACCGCCTCATGCGCGCCTGTCGAGGCCCCCGATGGCACGGCAGCGCGCCCCATGGTGCCGTCTTCGAGGGTCACGTCGACCTCGACGGTGGGATTGCCCCGGCTGTCGAGGATTTCGCGGGCGTGGATGTCGATGATCGTGCTCATGGGGGGACTCCTTTGACGTGAAACTTGCTCCTGCATGTACCGTTACGGCAGCGCTAACAAAAGGGTGTTTACGCGGGCGGGGTGGATTTTACGATCTGTTCGCGCCACAGCGTGTAAAGCCCCGAGGCAATGATGATGGCTGCACCTATGAGTGTCAGGCGGTCCGGGGCCTCACCAAACAGCGCCATTCCGATGAGCAGCGCAAAGATCATCCGTGCGTAGCGAAATGGGGTCACAAAGCTGATTTCACCCACGCGCATCGCATAAGTGATGCCATAGTAAGCGAGGGCACCAATCAGAACGGCGGCCCCGATCAGCCCGGTTTGGGTGATGGTCATCGCCACGGGGGCCACACCTTCGACAGTCAGAAAAATGGCCGAGGCCGGGATCAGCATCAAAAACGCCATGAAACTCAGTTGCAGCGAACTGACTGTCGCCGCAACGCGCCGCGTGGCAAGGTCCCGAATGGCGAGGCCCACGACCCCCTGGACTGCAAACAGCGACAGCCAGTCAAACCCGTTCGTGCCAGGCCGGATGATCAACATCACCCCGCTAAAGCCAACCAGAATGGCCGCCCACCGCCGCCAGCCCACCGGCTCTCCCAGAAAGACTGCCGCCCCAAGGGTCACGAGCAGGGGTGCTGCCTGCAAGATGGCTGACGCGGTGGAGAGCGGAATGAGCGCAATGGCCGTCACAAACCCAAGCGTGCCGATCAATTCCGAGCCATTGCGCAACAGGATTGCAGGTTCCAGAAACCCGCGATCCCACAGATGCTGGTCTCGGCTGTGGCACAGGATCGCGAACACAACCGCGCCGCCAACCCCCAACAGTCCGACGATCTGACCCACAGGCAACGCGCCTGCCAGCAGTTTGATCATCGCATCCTCGACTGCAAAGCCCAGCATCGCCAGCACCATGACAATCGCGCCGCGCAGATTATGGGAAAAGGGGGGCAAGGGTATTCCGCTTTGGGTCAGGTGTTTTCGGGGCGATAGCACGGCGCCGCGAAGAGCAACAGCCGCTCGTTTCGCGCTGCCGTGGTGGAATGGCCTGCACCCAAGGCGGTTTATATGGATGCGTGCCTTGGTCGAACCTCAACGCCCATCCCGACATCGGGTCAGCGTTGTTTCAGCGTAACGGCTGACGGGGGTTGATCATTTCTTGCGCGGCACGCCGTATAGCTCAAGGCGGTGCCCGCGCAGTTCATAGCCCAGCTTCTGGGCGATCTTTTCCTGCAAGGCCTCGATCTCGGCATCGACGAATTCGATGACTTCGCCCGAGTTCATGTCGATCAGGTGGTCGTGATGTTCGCGTTCGGCATCTTCATAGCGCGCGCGCCCGTCGCCAAATTCCAGCTTGTCGAGCAGTCCGGCCTCTTCAAACAGTTTGACGGTGCGATAAACGGTCGCGATCGAAATGCCGGCGTCCACCGCACTGGCGCGATTGTACAACTCTTCGACGTCCGGATGGTCGTCGGACTCCTCAAGCACCTGCGCAATCACCCGCCGGGGTTGGGTCATGCGCAGCCCCTTGGCCTCGCTGCGGTCGGTGATGGTCTGGCGCTTTGATCTCATGGGTCCGGTGTAGCGAAGGTTTCCGAAGGGGGCAATTGCGGTTGACGCCGGATGGGGATGGGTCCACTGCGGGGCCATGAGTGATTTTGACATGATGAACCTGCCCGACAGCGTATCCGCGCGCGTGGCAGAGATGGGACTGACCCAACCGACCCCCATTCAGGCGCAGGCGATTCCGCACGCGATGAACGGGCGTGATGTGATGGGGCTGGCCCAGACCGGCACCGGCAAGACGGCTGCCTTTGGCATACCGCTGATCTCGCGGCTGATCGAAGAGGGCGGGCGCGCCGCCCCCAAAACTGCACGCGGCCTTGTGCTTGCGCCCACCCGCGAATTGGCGGGCCAGATCGCGCAGGTTTTACGTGCGCTGACGGATATGAAAGTGCAGATCGTCGTGGGTGGTGTGTCCATCAACCCGCAAATCCAGCGCCTGTCCAAGGGGGTCGACATTCTTGTCGCTACGCCGGGCCGTCTGCTTGATCTTGTGGATCGGCGTGCGGTCAGGCTGGACCAGACCGGGTTTCTGGTGCTGGATGAGGCGGACCAGATGCTCGACCTCGGCTTTGTGCACGACCTGCGCAAGATCGCGGCGATGATGGGTGACGACCGCCAGACGATGCTGTTTTCGGCCACCATGCCCAAGCAGATGGCCGAGATTGCGGGATCCTACCTCGACAACCCCATCCGTATTGAGGTTTCGCCCCCCGGCAAGGCTGCGGACAAGGTAACCCAGGAGGTCCACTTCATCGCCAAAGCCGAAAAGACGGCCCTGCTGATCGAGTTGATGGACAAACACCGCGAGGAACGGGCGCTGGTCTTTACCCGTACCAAACACGGCGCGGATCGGTTGACCAAGGCGCTGGAGAAGGCGAAATATGCCGCTGTCGCAATCCATGGCAACAAGCGGCAAGGCCAGCGGGACCGCGCATTGGCGGCCTTCAAGGCCAGTGAGATCAAAGTGCTGGTGGCGACAGACGTGGCCGCGCGGGGACTTGATATCCCGGATGTGAAACACGTCTACAACTTTGACCTGCCCAATGTGCCCGAGGCCTATGTTCACCGTATCGGGCGTACCGCGCGTGCGGGCAAGGATGGGGCGGCCATCGCCTTTTGTGCACCTGACGAGATGGACCTGCTGAAGGATATCCAGAAGGTGATGAAAATCCGCATCCCCGTGGCCTCGGGGCGCGCGTGGGAACCGAGCGATGACACCACGCCCAAGAAACCGCCCCAAGGGCGCGGTCGCGGCCGCGGACGCCCCGGCGGCGGTCGGCCCGGTGGTGGTGGGGGCGGGGGTGCGCCCGGCGGGGCCAAGCCCGGTAACCGGCGGCGGCGCAAGCCTGCGCCAAAGGGGCCGCAAAGCTGATCGCGGCCCCGTTTCGCGTATTCAGGTGTAAAGTGACGGCACGCCAAGTTGGGCATGCACATCATTGACGGCATGGGCGTCCATGTTCAGCCCTTGTGCCAGTTTGTGCAGGTATTGTGCCTCGGCCTGACTGTCGAGGTCGATGGCCAGCAACGACATGGCATAGACCTGCGGACCCAGCCCATGCGGCACCTCTGACACCAGGGTGTCCACATCGACGGGCGCGGCCATCTCGGTGCGCAGGAACGCCGCTTCTTGCGCGTCGATATCGCCGCCCAACTGGCCCATCAGCTTTTCCTGTTCTGCGTCATCCAATTGCCCATCCGACTTTGCGGCCTGGATCATCGCGCGCAGCATGAGGGCTGCGGCGGCCTCTTGATCGGCGGTTGGCTCGATTGGGTCTTGCGGGGTCTGGTCGAAGTTCGAGTTCAGGACCTGCCCAAAGCTTGCTCCGTTATCTGCGGGTCGTTGCGCCGTCATACCCCCAAGCGCGCCGAGCAAGCCGCCAGCCCCCGCGCCACCTGCCAACCCGCCAAGCATGCCTTGCAGACCGCCACCCTGCGCGCCGCCCGCACCACCCAGATTTTCCAAAAGCCCCCCAAGGCCGGCGGTAGGACCGCCGCCGCCCCGGCTGCCCCCCATCAGCCCCCCGAGCATGTCCTGCAAGCCGCCGCCGCCGCCTTGCGCGCCGCCCGCCAGCCCGCCAAGCAAGCCGCCAAGGCCCGCCTGACCACCGCTTGCGCTGCGGCCCCGATTGCTCATCACCGCCTTGGCACCTTTGGCCACAGCCACCCCGATGGCCACTTTGGCCAGTGTTCTCATCAAGCTCATTGGTTCACTCCCTCGTAGATGTATGAATCCTCGTAGATGTATGAATCATCCCTGCCAGCTTGGCACAATTCGCGGCCGCATCGGCGGGGAATGTTTGCTGGCAATTGACATGTGTGGTCGGGCAACGCTCAAGTGCGCGGGATGGTTCGCAAATCCCACATTGATCTGTTCGGCGCGATGGCGCTCACGGCCTTTGCGCTGAACTTCGGGCTCAATCAGGTGGTGGTTAAAGTGTCCAATGGCGGGTTCCAGCCGGTGTTCATGGCCGCGTTGCGTTCAGTCGGGGCCTGCGTGATCCTGCTGATCTGGATGCGGGCGCGGGGGATTTCGTTGCATCTGCGGCAGGCCAGCATGGTGGGTGGGGTTGCAGCGGGCGTGCTGTTCGCCGCTGAATTCATCCTGTTGTTCAATGCGCTTGATCTGACCACCGTCGCGCGGTCGTCCATCCTGTTTTATTCGATGCCCGTGTGGCTGGCGCTTGCCGCCCACATGCTGATCCCGGGCGAACGTCTGTCGCGCACGCGCCTGATCGGGCTGGGCCTCGCGATGGCGGGGGTGGTCATTGCGGTGGCGGATCGTGGCACGGGGCAGGGCAGTCTGATGGGGGATTTGCTGTCGGTGATGGCGGCGATGTGTTGGGCGGGGATCGCGCTCTGTGTGCGTGTCACCCCGCTCAGCGAGATCCCGGCCGAACAGCAATTGCTGTGGCAACTCGTGATCTCGATCCCGATCCTGCTGACTGCATCGCTGTTCTTCGGCGATCTGATCCGCGATTTACGCCCGATCCACATTACCGGGCTGACCTATCAGATCCTCGCCATTGCCAGCTTCGGATTCCTCGCCTGGTTCTGGCTGATGAAAATCTATCCCGCCTCGGGCGTTGCCTCTTTCAGCTTTCTGTCGCCGGTGTTTTCTGTGCTGCTTGGCTGGCTGCTGCTGAACGAACAAATTGCGTTGAGCATCTGGATCGCGCTTGGGCTTGTGGCCGTGGGGCTGGTGCTGATCAACCGTCGCTAGGTGCCGCAGAAGGTGGCAGGGACGATTTCCTGTGCAGTGGGTGGATCGCATAAATCATTATCTTTTAATTTTAAATCATAAGGTTGCGATGTGACTTTCATGAATCGAATGAAGAGTGTCATATCGCCTGCGACAGCGGCCTCGATCATCGCTTCGATCCGGTGATTGCGCGGGATGATCTGCGGGTTGGCACGGGCCATGATCTGGGCTGCGTCCGGCCCCACGCGGGCCTGCCAGCGCGCATCCCAGTCATCGAATGCGGTGCGGTCGGTGAATTGATCGCGTGCGCCCGCCTGGCCAAGGGCCGCAAAGGCATTGGTGAAATCCGCGCCATCCTTCTGCATCAGTGCCAGCAAGCCCTCGATCAAGGCTTGATCGTCGGCCTGCGCATCCGCCACCCCGATCTTGGCCCCGAACCGGCGCAACCACGCGGCCTGTAGCTGGCCGGGCATGGCATGCACGATGGCCGTCGCCTGTTCCACCGCCGCGTCCTTGTCATCGAACAACTGGATCAACGCGGTGGCCAGTTGCGCCATGTTCCACACCGCGATCCGGGGCTGGTTGCCAAAGGCATAGCGGCCCATCTGATCGATCGAGGAAAACACCCGCGCCTCGTCATACGCATCCATGAAGGCGCAGGGGCCATAATCGATGGTCTCACCCGAGATGGTGCAATTGTCGGTGTTCATCACTCCGTGGATAAAGCCGACTGACATCCATGCGGCCACCAATTCGGCCTGTGCCGCACAGACAGCGGCCAGCAAGCCCATGGGCCCGTCCGCATCCGGGTGGTGGCGCGCGATGGCGTAGTCGGTCAGGGTGCGCAATTCATCAATATGACCCCGATGGGCAAAGATCTGGAAAGTGCCGACCCGCAGATGGCTGGTGGCCACACGGGTCAGCACCGCACCGGGCAAGCCACCCTGTTCGCGGTAGACCGGATCGCCCGTGGCAACGGCGGCCAGTGCCCGGGTGGTGGGGATGCCAAGGGCGTGCATCGCCTCGCTGACCACATATTCGCGCAGGACCGGACCCAGCCACGCGCGCCCGTCGCCCATGCGGGAATAGGGGGTCGGCCCGGAGCCTTTCAATTGAATGTCGCGGCGTATCCCGTTGGTATCGATGACTTCTCCAAGCAGGATCGCACGCCCGTCGCCCAATTGCGGGTTGTAGTTACCAAACTGATGACCCGCATAAAGTTGGGCCAGCGGGGCCGCACCGTCTGGCACGCGATTGCCCGCAAAGACGTCCGGGTCGGTGCCGCTGATCCCAAGCTCTGCCGCCAGATCGGCGTTCCACGCCAGCGTCGCCGGTGCCGAGACCGGGGTGGGTGGCAATCGCGTGAAAAACGCCTCGGGCAGGGCGGCATAGGAATTGTCGAAGGGGATGTGCACAGTCATGGACAAGACATAAGGTGCAGGGGGCGCGCTGGCTAGAGGTGGCGCGTCATCAGGTGATAGCCATCGCGCAGTCTGAAACCGCTGCGGGCGTAAAGCCGCTGTGCGACCTCGTTGTCAGGGCCGACTTCCAGATGCAGTGCCTTGAGGCCCGCACCGGACAATGCACGGGGCAGAGCCAGCAGCACTTCGGAGGCGATGCCGCGTTTGCGGACGCCCGGGCGGATGAACAATTCGTCGACGAACCCGTCCATGCCGCCAAATTCGATGGACCAGCCAAAGGTGACAACGATATAGCCAATGGGCGCGCGGGGTGGGCCGATCAGATAGGCGGCCCCGTGGGGGATGCCTGCCAGCAATGGCTCAACTGCGGTCAGGCGCATCTTATCGCTGACCTCAATCCCCTGTTCGGCGTGAAAAGCCGCCACCAGCGGCAGCAGCCGATCCAGATGGTCGAGAGTGGCAAGGGTCAGGGCCGCACTCATTTGTAGGTCTCCATCGCTTTGGCTTCGGCCTTGGCGATCCAGTCGGATTTGCAGGCCCCATATGCCGCACCGCCATCGGGGTGGCGGGCTGCACATGATGCTTTGACCGAAGTATAAGCGGCGCGCAAGGCGGCGTTGGCGCGCAACGCATCGCGAAAGGCCAAATGGCGGCGGATGTCCGCGTGACCTTGCACATAGGCATGCGCATGAACGCGGCGTGCGCCCGTATCGGCATCAAACAGCCGAACATAGCGGCGTCCGGGCAGGCCATAGGTGCCCATCCACTCGTACCCCAATGCCTCAAGGGCGGGGCGTGCCGCGTCCGCTGCATCCGCGTCGGCAAAGACAGGCAGCAGGTCGATGATCGGTTTGGCGGGCAGGCCGGGCACAGCCGTGGATCCGATGTGGTGCACTGCGACAAGGCCGCTGACATGGGCGCGCCATGCGTCGCCATACCCCGCTGCCTGTGCAGGCCAGCCCGGATCGGGGGCGGCCAGCAGGCTCATAATCGCGCCAGCCGATCCGTCAGCAGGGCAAAGAACCCATCCGCATCCAGATCCCCGATGAATGTCGCGTTCCTGGGGCGATCCGTGACGCCCCACCAATCCGCAACCGTCATGCCGCGCGTCAATTCCGAGGTGGTTTCGATCTCGACATTGATATGGCGGCCCCTGAAAAGGTCGGGCTGAATAAGGTAGGCGGTCACGCAAGGATCATGCAGCGGGGCTCCCGCAGAGCCGTATTTTTCCTTGTCAAAGCGCTCGAAAAAGTCGGTCATCTGCGCCACGGCAATGCCCACGGGCGTGTCCAATGCGCGAAAGGCATCATTGCGCGGCTTGGTCACCAGCGCCTTGTGGGTCACATCAAGGGGCAGGACGACAATGTCGATACCGCTTTTGAACACGATATCAGCAGCTTCGGGGTCGACATAGATGTTGAATTCAGCGGTGGGGGTGATGTTGCCAACCTCGAAATAGGCCCCACCCATCAGCACGATCTGCTGGATGCGCTCGGAAATGTCGGGTGCCTTTTGCAAGGCGGTCGCGATATTGGTGAGCGGCCCGAGGGGGCAAAGCGTGACCGTCCCGCTTGGCTGGTCTCGGATCGTGTCGATGATGAAATCGACCGCATGCCCGTCCTGCACGGCCATGATCGGGTCGGGCAGGTCCGGGCCGTCCAGCCCGGTCTTGCCGTGCACATGTTCGGCCGTGACCAGATCGCGACCCAACGGGCGGTCGCACCCTTCATACACGGGTACATCAACCTTGCCCGCCAACTCACAGATAATGCGTGCATTTTTCGACGTCAAATCAAGCGGCACATTGCCTGCAACGGCCGTCAGGCCAAGCACATCAAGGTCCTCGGGGCTGGCCAGCGCAAGCAGAATGGCGACGGCGTCGTCCTGGCCGGGATCTGTGTCGATGATGATTTTGCGGGGGGCCATATGGTCTCCGAACAGTTGATTTTGGGCGTAGCGTGGCCTCTTTGTCGGCCCTTGTCCAGAACGGGGCGCGTGCTTTCATGGATCGCGGTGGGCGCGGAAGGAATTGGCGTAACGGCGAGGCGCGCGAGGTCAGCCTTGGCCGGATTTCTCGCGTGCTTTGGCGTCGTTCCACAGCGTGTCCATCTCGTCGAGCGTGCTGTCGGTGGGGCGTTTGCCACGGGCCGCCAAATCCGCCTCTATCGCGCCAAAGCGGCGGGTGAATTTGGCATTGGTCCGGCGCAGCGCCTCTTCGGGATCGATGTCAAGATGGCGGGCCAGATTGGCCACCACAAACAGCAGATCGCCCATTTCATCGACCATCTGATCGTGGTCCAGCGTGTCGCGGGCCTCGACCAGTTCGGCGGCTTCTTCCTGCAACTTATCAAGCACATGACCGGTGTCGGGCCAGTCAAAGCCAACCCGCGCGGCCCGCTTTTGCAGTTTGAGTGCGCGCAGCAAGGCAGGCAGGTTCATCGCCACCCCGTCCAGCGTTCCGGCCTGTGCCTTGCCCGCACGTTCGCTGGCCTTGATCGCCTCCCAATCGCGGGTTTGCTGGTCTGCGGATTTGTTCCGGCTTTCACTGCCGAATACATGCGGGTGACGCGCCACCATCTTGTTGGAAATGTTGGTGACGATGGATTGAAACGAAAAATGCCCCGCCTCGGCCCCGATGGCCGCGTGATAGACCGATTGCAGCAGCAGATCGCCCAACTCGCCCTCCAGCTCGGCCCAATCCTGCCGCTCGATGGCGTCGGCCACCTCATAGGCTTCCTCGATTGTGTAGGGGGCGATGGTCTGGAAGGTTTGTTCGATGTCCCAGGGGCAGCCGGTGTCGGGATCGCGCAGGCGGCGCATGATCTCGAGCAATCGTTCAATCCCGGCGCTTTCGTCATGTATCAGCGTGTCGCCCATTGCAGCCTCGCGTGCTTTCAGGTTTTGTGACATCTGACGTATCCCATATGCAGGAGTCCAGCCATGGCGATCATCAACCGTATCGGAGATTTGGGCCCCAAGATGGCGGAGTGGCGTCAGCATCTGCACACCATTCCCGAGCTGTCCTTTGACTGCCCCAAGACATCCGCCTTTATCAAGGCGCGGCTGGAGGAGATTGGGGTGGATGCGATCCATGACGGGATTGCACAGACCGGCATTGTGGCGATCATCAAAGGGCAGGGGAATGGGCCCACCATAGGCTTGCGCGCGGATTTCGATGCCCTGCCCATCACCGAAGAAACCGGCGTGCCTTATGCCTCGACCCATCCGGGTCAGATGCACGCCTGCGGGCATGACGGGCATACGGCTATGTTGCTGGGGGCGGCGCAATATCTGGCTGAGACGCGAAATTTTTCGGGTTCGGTTGCGCTGATCTTTCAACCCGCCGAAGAGGCCGGGGGCGGGGGTGAAGTCATGGTGCAGGCCGGGATCATGGATCAGTTCGACATTGGCGAGGTCTATGCGATCCACAATGCGCCGGGCAAGGATTTTGGCAAGTTTCACACCACGGCAGGCCCTATCATGGCCGCGGCAGACACCTTCCATATTCACGTCACCGGCAAGGGCGGGCACGCGGCGCGCCCCTATGACAGTGTCGACCCGGTTGTGGCGGCTTGCGGGATCGTGACCGCCCTGCAAACCATCGTCAGCCGCAATCACAATACCGCCGGATCATTGGTCATTTCGACCACCCAGATCCACACCGGAACAACCGACAATGTGATCCCCGAAACCGCGTATATCAACGGCACGGTCCGCACTTTTGACAAGGAGGTACAGGCCATGGTCGTGGCCCGTATGAAAGAGATCGTGGCAGGCACGGCGGCGGCCTATGGCTGCGAGGCGGAGCTGGAATTCGAATTCGGCTATCCGCCCACTGTGAATGATGCGGGCAAGGCCGCGTTTGCGGTGCAGGTCGCATCCGAAGTGGCGGGCACCGAGGGGGTGGATGACGCGATTACGCCCGTGATGGGGGCGGAGGATTTTTCCTATATGCTCGAGGCGCGACCCGGTGCCTACCTGATGCTCGGGCAGGGGGACGGCGCCGGGGTGCACCATCCTAAATACGACTTCAACGACGAGATTGCGCCCATCGGGGCCTCGTTTTTTGCCCGTCTGGTCGAGACGGCGCAGCCGGTGTCATAGGGGCGCTGCCCCTCGGCCTGCGGCCTCACCCCGGAGTTTATTTTGCAAGATGAAGGACACTCATGGCGCTTGAAGATGCAAAGACGCAGATGGATCATGCGTTCACCCGCGAGGATTTGCGTGGGCCGTCCTTTGAACTGACCTTTGGCGGGGCGACGTCGTTTCTGCGCCGTCGCTATACGAAGGATCTGAGTGGGGTTGATATCGCCGTGACGGGCGTGCCCTTTGATCAGGCGGTGACGAACCGGCCCGGCACCCGTCTTGGCCCCCGCGCAATCCGGGAGGCGTCGAGTTTGCAGGCCCCGGATGCACCTTACGGTTGGCCCTTTGATGTGCTGAGCGAGCGGGCCATTGTGGATTACGGTGATGTGGCCTTTGACTATGCGGATGTGCCGGCCTTTCCCGGTGCGGTGCAGGCCCATATTGCCGGGATTCTGGCGGCGGATGTGGCGAGTGTGGTGCTTGGGGGCGATCACTATGTCTCGTTCCCGATCCTGAAGGCCTATGCGGAGAAGTTCGGCCCGATCTCTCTGATCCAGATTGATGCGCATACGGATACGTGGCCGGATGATGATATGGACCGCGTCGATCATGGCACCATGTTTTACAAGGCCGTGAAGTCCGGCATCGTGGACCCGACCACATCCGTGCAGATCGGCATCCGTACGACCAATGAGGATACGCTTGGCGTCCATATCATCGATGCACCTGAGTTTCACCGCATTGGCCCCGAGGCGGCCGCCGCGTGGGCGCGCGAGATTGTGGGGGATCGCCCCTGTTACCTGAGCTTTGACATTGATGGGCTTGATCCGGCCTTTGCGCCTGGAACCGGGACGCCTGTTTGGGGGGGGCTCAGTTCGGCGCAGGCGGCGGCGCTGCTGCGCGGGCTTGCGGGTGTGAACATTCGCGGCGGTGATGTGGTCGAGGTGTCGCCCCCCTTTGACACCACTGGTGCAACCGCGATTGCAGGGGCCCATGTTGCAACCGAAATCTGCTGTTTGCTGGGGTGGAGAATGCGCGATGGCACCTAAGAACCAACCCATCAGCGGCAATGATCTGGCCCGGTTTTCGGGGCCGGGCACTTTCATGCGGCTGCCGTTTTCAAATGCGCTGCAAACGCTGGATGTCGCCATTCTGGGCGTGCCGATGGACATTGGCACCTCCTGGCGGTCGGGCACACGGTTCGGGCCCAAACAGGTGCGCAGCGAATCCGCGATGATCCGGCCCTATAACCTGCAAACCGGGGCGGCTCCGTTTGACAGTTTGCAGATGGCGGATGTGGGAGATCTGGCGATCAACACCTTTTCCCTATCTGACAGTATCCGCATCATTTCGGAGAGTTACAATGAGATATTGAACTATGATGCGATCCCCGTCGCCATCGGAGGGGATCATTCGATCACCTTGCCGATCCTGCGCGCCATGGCCAGACGCCACGGGCCGGTTGCGCTTGTGCATGTGGACGCCCATGCGGATGTGAATGACGAGATGTTTGGGGAGCGTGAGACCCACGGCACCGTTTTTCGCCGTGCCTATGAGGAAGGGCTGATCAAAGCCGACAAGACCTATCAGGTCGGCCTGCGCGGCACCGGCTATTCGGCGGAGGATTTCACCGAAGCGCAGGGCTGGGGCTTTCAGCAGTTCCTTGCGCCTGAATTGTGGGGGCGCGATCTGAGCAGTCTGGGCGCTGAAATCCGCCGTGATATCGGGGACATGCCGACCTATATTTCCTATGATATCGACAGTCTTGACCCGGCCTTTGCGCCCGGCACCGGAACGCCCGAGATTGGCGGGTTGACCACGCCGCAGGCCATGCAATTCATCCGCGCGTTGCGGGGCATAAACGTGATCGGGTGCGATCTGGTCGAGGTGTCGCCGCCATATGACACGTCAGGCAATACGGCGCTGACAGCGGCGAATCTGCTGTTTGAGTTGCTGTGCATCCTGCCCGGTGTGGCGTATCGCTAGCGGTGGAGCCTCCGGAGTGCGTATCTTGGCGGAAGGAAGACGGGGTGGGATGAAGATCATGCTGTATGCCCCTTTTGTTATTATTATTTTTGCATTGATTGTAGTGCCCTATATCCGCTTTGCCCCGGCTGAGGAGGCGCGCTGGCATGTGTCGATCAAGGTCAATCAGGACCGTGATCTGACGGGCGGGGCGATCCGGGTTGTGGATGCGCCACCGTCTGCTCTGGCCGATGTGGATCGTGCCGCGCGCGCATTGCCACGGACGCAGGTGTTTGCAGGCTCCGTTGCAGACAATCACATTACCTATGTGACCCGCTCGCACTTCTTTGGCTTTCCCGATTATACAACCATCCAATATGTCGACGGGCAGTTGAAGATGTTCGCCCGCCTGCGATTTGGCCGCTCAGATCTGGGCGTCAACGGCAAACGACTGGAGCGGTTGCTGGGGGCTGTTCAGGGATGAGCTGAGGCATCCTTGTTCGACTTCACGCCACATGGGCGAGTTCAACGACATCTGGCATTGGGCGGTAAACATACGCCCATCGACTTGCAGGCAGACCGTTTGCCCGAGTTCAATGCGACTGCCGCTTTTGTCGGTGCAATAGCACTCGACCGTTTTGCCCGAAGGCGAGGTCACATCCGCCAGCGCAGGGCTGACCATGAGCAAGAGGAAAAAAGTTAACCGTTCCATACTCAAGATATAGCACAGCCGCCCCCTTGACCAAAGCCCCCCCTTGGATCAAACCCGCGTTATGATCCCTGCCGACCGCCTTGTTCAGATCACCCAACGCTTTCAGTATCTTGAGGCGGCGATGGCCGATGGGACCGGTGATATTGCGGTGCTGGCCAAGGAATATTCCAACCTGCGCCCCGTTGTGGATCAAATTGCCGCATATTCCCGCCTCGTCGAGGACATGGCCGAGGCCGAGGCCATGCTGGACGATCCCGATATGGCGGAACTCGCCCAAGAGGAACTACCCCGCTTGCGCGCCGCCTTGCCCGAGGCCGAGGCCGCGTTGCAGCTGGCCTTGTTGCCCAAGGATGCTGCTGATGCCCGCCCTGCGATGCTTGAAATCCGTCCCGGGACGGGGGGGGACGAGGCGGCGCTTTTTGCCGGGGATCTGTTGCGCATGTATGCCCGTTTTGCCGAACGCCGGGGCTGGAAGCTGGATGTGATCGAAGAGCAAGCCACTGAGCTTGGCGGTATCAAGGAAGTTGTGGCCCATATCACCGGTGACAACGTCTTTGCCCGTATGAAGTACGAATCCGGTGTGCACCGGGTGCAGCGTGTGCCCACAACCGAAAGCGGGGGGCGCATCCACACATCTGCGGCTACGGTTGCCGTGCTGCCCGAAGCCGAAGACGTCGATATAGAAATCGCGCCGGGTGACATCCGCATCGACACGATGCGTTCCTCCGGGGCAGGCGGGCAGCACGTAAACACCACCGACTCGGCGGTGCGCATCACCCATTTGCCGACGGGTATCGTTGTCACCAGTTCCGAGAAATCCCAGCACCGCAACCGCGACAAGGCCATGCAGGTGCTGCGCGCGCGGCTTTACGATATGGAACGCAGCCGCGTGGATGATGCACGCTCGGCTGATCGGGCGGCACAGGTCGGCTCGGGCGATCGCTCTGAGCGCATCCGCACCTATAATTTCCCGCAGGGACGCATGACGGATCATCGCATCAATCTGACGCTCTATAAGCTTGACCAGATCATGCAGGGTGATCTGGACGAGGTGATTGACGCGCTCACCGCTGACGCACAGGCGCGCCTCATGGCCGAGATGGGCACATGACAGCCGCCGAGGCGATGGTGGCCGCCACGGCCCGGCTGCGCGCGGCAGGGGTGCCGGACCCGGCGCGGGATGCGCGTATGTTGCTGGCCCATGCTGCACAAGTCGATGCAGCGCGTGTCACGCTGATTGCACCCGAAGATATCGCGCCGGATATTGCCGAACGTTATGATCATCTGGTGTCGTTGCGCGCTGTCCGCGTCCCTGTCAGCCATCTGATCGGAGAGCGTGAATTTTATGGCCGCCGCTTTAAGATCAGCGCGGATGTACTTGATCCGCGGCCAGAATCCGAAACCTTGATCGAGGCTGCGCTGGCCGAGGACTTCACGCGTGTGCTTGATCTGGGCACCGGGTCGGGCTGCCTGTTGGTCACACTTCTGGCCGAGCGGGATCAGGCCCATGGCGTCGGTGTTGATCTGAGCGAGGCGGCCTGTTTGCAGGCCAGCGCCAACGCGGTGCTGAACGGGGTGGCGGCGCGGGTGCAGATCCTAGAGGGGGACTGGTTTGACCCTGTCGAGGGGCGCTTTGACCTGATCGTGGCCAATCCGCCCTACCTTGCAGCGTTCGAGATGGACGAGGTCGCACCTGAGCTGCGCGATCACGAACCCCGCATGGCGCTCACGGACGAAGGCGACGGGCTGTCTGCCTACCGCGAAATCGCGGCCCTTGCAGGCAGTTATCTGACCCATCGGGGCCGGGTGATGTGTGAAATCGGGTGGATGCAAGGGGCCGATACCCGCGCCATATTTGAGGGTGAAGGCTGGGGTGATATCGTGATTCTGCCTGATCTGGATGGGCGGGATCGCGTGCTGATTGCGCGAAATCCGGCATAAGCGGCCCGAAATTCGTGAAAATATCCTATTTGCCCTTGTCGCGCAGGCTTTGTCGTGCTTATTCATGCTTCAGACACCGGCCTGCTGGTCTGCTTCCAGCGACGGTGTCCCATTCACAGGATCGCCGCGTATTCGCAATCAGGTGCTTATGATGCACCCCGGCAGATCAGAAAAAACACGCCAGAGAGCTGAACACATCCATGAAATCTTCGAGATCACGGTCCCGGTCCAAGAACAGTCGTAACCGCAGCAACAATAGTGGCGGCGGCAACGTCGTGAACCGGGTGTTCGACAGTTCCGGCCCCGAAGGCAAAGTGCGCGGCACGCCACAGCAAATCATCGATAAGTACAACCAGCTGGCCCGCGATTCCCAATTGTCCGGCGACCGGGTTGCGACCGAGAATTTCCAGCAGCATGCCGAACATTACATGCGCATGCTCAGCGAGGCGCAGAAAGAAATCGACGCCCGCCGCGAAGAGCAGGAACGCCAGAACCGCGAACGTCAGGCCGAGCGTGATCGCGAGCGCGCCCAACGTCAGGAACAAGAGAGCAATGCGAGTTCAAACGCGCCCTCTGATGACGCAACCGATCCGGCCAACGCGCCTCAACCCGATGTAGGCGGTGTGAACGAGGCTGAAGGCGACAGTGGTCTGGTGGAAACACCCGAAAGTCAGCCCAAGCCCAAGCGCACCCGGTCGCGCAAACCCAAGCCCAAGCCCGCAGCGCCGGATGACAGCGGCAGCGCGCCGCCTGAGGCCGCTGAGTAGATCACGGCTCAGGCCTGTGCGGCTTTGACCTCGCGGGCCAGCGCGCAAAACGCCTCGATCGGCAATTGTTCGGCGCGGTCTGTGGGTTTGATGCCGGCTGCGATCAGTCGATCTTCAATATCGGGCACCAGCCCCTTGAGTGCTGCGCGCAGCATCTTGCGCCGCTGATTGAACGCCATCGCCACCACACGGGACAACACCTGCGCGTCCGCCTCGAAGCGCGGCGCGGGCAGGGCGGTGAGGTGCACAACCGCACTCGACACCTTGGGGGCGGGGGTAAAGGCTTCGGGCGGCAGGTTCAATGCGATGCGCGTATCGGCCCGCCATTGGGCCAGAACCGCGAGCCGCCCATAGGTTTTGGACCCCGGCTGCGCCACGATCCGTTCTGCCACTTCGCGCTGAAACATCAACGTGAGCGACTGCCAAAAGGGCGGCCATGTCGGCGGGGTGAGCCAGCGCACCAGCAACTCGGTACCCACATTATAGGGCAGGTTGGCCGCCACACGGATCGGCGGCGTCAAATGCGCGAGCGGGTCAATGTCCAGCGCGTCCCCCTCGATCACCTCCAACTGGTCCGGATAGCGTGCTGCGATCTCGGCCAATGCGGGCAGACACCGCGCATCCTTTTCGATGGCGAGCACCTTGCGCGCGCCCTCTGACAGCAACCCGCGCGTCAACCCACCGGGGCCGGGTCCGATCTCAAGCACATCCACACCGCTCAAATCTCCAGCCTGCCGCGCAATCTTGGCGGTGAGGTTCAGATCCAGCAAAAAGTTCTGCCCCAAAGACTTGCGCGCCCGCAACTCATGGTCCGCAATCACCTGACGCAAGGGGGGCAGATCGTCGATGGTGCTCATCTTTTCATTGTTCTCCAAATATGCCCGCCGGAGGCATCAAAGATCAGCCATACGCGCCGCCATCCGAATGGCCTCGATCATGCTGGTCGGATTGGCAATGCCTTGGCCTGCGATATCGAATGCGGTGCCGTGATCGGGCGAGGTTCGGATGATCGGCAAGCCAAGCGTGACGTTCACGCCCCGGTCAAAATCCAGCGTCTTGATGGGGATCAGGGCCTGATCGTGATACATGCAGATGGCCGTGTCATAGCGGGCGCGGGCAGCGGCGTGAAACAACGTATCACCCGGCCATGGGCCGGTGACATCGACCCCTGTGGCGGCAACCTCGGCAACAAGGTCCGCCATCCAGTCGAGTTCTTGGCGGCCCATCGCCCCCCCTTCACCTGCATGCGGGTTGAGGCCCGCAATGACGATACGGGGGGCCGGGATGTGGAATTGATCGCGCAGGCTGCGGGCGGTGATCTCGATTGTTTCGCGCAGCAGATCGGGGGTCAGCGCGGCTGCCACATCCTCAAGCGCGATGTGGATCGTGGTGGGCACAACGCGCAGCTGATCGCAAGCCAACATCATCACAGCGCGCGGTGCATTCGTGAGCGCCTCAAGGTATTCGGTATGGCCGGGATAGGCAAAGCCCGCACCATCCATCAGCACCTTTTTGTGGATGGGCGCGGTGCACAAGGCAGAAGCCGCCCCTGATGTCACCAGATCAACACCCCGCGCGATCACGTCGATCACGCCCTGGGCGTTGGCGGGGGTGGCGGTGCCGGGGGTGGCTGCGTGGGCAAAATCATGGCGCAGGACGGGCAGGGCGTCGGGGCCACAAGATGCGGCCTGTGCCGGATCATCCACCTCGATCATGGGTGTGCCGGGTGGCAAATGGCGCGGATCGCCGATCCACACCATCGCAACGTCATGGCGCAAGGCGGCCCAGGCTTTGGCGGCAACCTCGGGGCCAACACCGGCGGGTTCGCCGCAAGTGATGGCAATGGGGGCCGTACTCATTCGAAGACGCGGATCGTCGCTTCGGCCTCAAGCTCAGCCAGCAGGTTTTCGGAAAACGCGTTCAGGCGTTGGTTGCGCAACTGGATGGCAATGGCCTCGCGGTTGATCTCCTGATCCTCGGGCAGGGCTGGCGTGCGCCCGCACAGCATCAGCAACACCAGCGTCTGGCCGTTCGCACGGGTCAGCGCGGTCGAGGTTTCGCCCGGATCCAGCTTGGCCAGTTCGATGGCGATGTCGGCGGGGATTTGATCCGGCGGCAGGCTGCCACGATCCAGCGCGCTTTCAGGCTGGTTTTGCGCGACACCGTAAAGGTCATCGCAGCGGTCCACGCGCGCGATCACCTGATTGGCACGTGCAAAGGCCTCGGGCGTGCGTCCACCGGCAATATAGTAGGCTGCGTATTCGATGGCGGAATAGGTCTGCTCGGGTGCGTCGGTTTCGCGAATGTCGCGCAGCTGGAACAGGGCGACCGCATTGGGGATGGGCAGGGGGGCTGTCACCTCACCCGGTGCCAGCGCCAGCAAAAGCGGGCGCAGAACGGGGGGCAGTTCGCTGATGGGCGTCCAGTCCAGACGTCCGCCCTGGCCCCGCGATGCGGTGGCGGAAAAGCGGCGGGCGAAGCTTGAAAATTCGGCCTCGGTTTCGGAACCGGCCATTTCCTCGGCCAGTTCAAGCACCTGTTCGGCGCGCTCGGGCGGGGCGGGGATGATGATTTCCGACAACAGCACTTCGATGCCGCCATTGCTCCGCGTGCTGGCCAATGCGCGGTCCACCTCGCGATCGGTGATCTGCACCCGGCTGCCGAAACGGCCCCGGATATAGTCCCGCCAGATCAGCGAGACAGACACGAAATCGCGGAAGGTTTCGCGGGCGACCCCTGCGCCCTCCAGCCCTTGGACAAATTCCTCGGCGCTGAGATTGGCACGGGCCGCAAATTCGCTGAGGCCGTCTTGCAACTCGGCCGGGGACAGCGTGAGCCCGGCCTGGGCCGCCTCAGAAAAGCGTAACCGATCGCGGATCAGTTCAGGGATCACTTCCTGTCGGGTCCCGCCGCGTGCGCCGACCACCTGCAAGAAGCGGATGCGTTGCTGTACCTCGAATTCGGTGATGGTCGTTTCATCGACCTGTGCGACGGGCGCAAAGATGTTCTGCGCGATGCCGGGGCCTGTCAGGCCGAACAGGGCGAATGTGCCCACCGTGATGGCATGGGCCATCCGCTGCTTGATTTTCATACCGCTCATCCCGCGTGTTTCCCGCATGTTTTTCTGTCGACCTTCGGGCCACCATTGGCCGAAAAGCCCTCCAGGGACACTGATACCCCCAGTGTGGTGGCAGGCTCAATAGTTGTTGAACTCGCAAACCGCCGCTGAACGCTGAGGTCCACGCGCACGCACTCGTTGCGATAGGTCAGGCTTCCGCCCGCCGTGGCAGCGCGCCCCAGCTCAAGATCGTATCGCATATTGGCCCGGGCGTTCCACCGCTGGTCAATCCGATAGGATCCGCCAAAGGTGAATTCGTTGATCGGGTCCTCAAGTTCGATGACCGGATCTTCGTCCACCCAGATATAGGTCCCGGCAAAGCTGAACTTCGCATTGCTCCAGCTGCCCCGCATCTCGGCCTTGGTGATGTCAAAGCTTTCGTCAAACAGGGTGCGCCCGGAGACGGCCAGCCCACCGTCAAATTCAAGCTGACCCGCCAGCAGAAAATCCGAGTCGAGCCCCGACAGCCCGCTGCTTTCGGTGAAGTCGGGCTGGGACTCTTCGCGGATGACCTGACCGAAGGTGGCGTGGGCGGTCCACCCTTCGGGGTCAATGCGCGCCCATGTGGTGCCATAGGCAAAGGCCCACCCGCGCTCGCGCCGATCCGTTTCGGGGAAGCGGGACAGCGACAGCAGGTTGCCCTCGCCAAATTCGACGCGGGTGCTTTCCTCGTTTGGCACGTCCAGCCCATCACCCCCGACCCACGCGAGCTGGGCCAGCGGTTCGATAAACTGTGTAACCCCGGACTCCGAACGCCGGATCAACGGATATCGCAGGCCTACGGCCACATGGGGCGCGATGCTGCTGTCCCCATCGTCGGCAGTCGCGTCCTCGGACACCCGGATCGCATCCCCCGCGATCCCCAATTGAGTCTGAAGTTGCAGCCCCCCCATCTGGAAGGTGCGCAACCAGTTGGTGTCCACGCTCAGGCGCAGCACATCGCGCCCGTCCACGACCCCGTCGCCGTTCACGTCCGTGGGCACATCCGAGGCCCGCTCAAGCGCCTGTGCCTCGGCGGCGAGGCGAATCTCGCCGCCGATCAGGCCTGGAAAGAACCGCCGCTCGTAAAGCGCGTTCACCACATCCGAGGGCAGCACATCATCGTCTTCATCACCGCGGATCGATTTGAAGTTGATATAGGACAGGCGGATAAATTCGTCGCGACGTGCCCGCTGAATCTTGATCTGGCTGTCAAGCCGGTCCTTGCCCGAAAATCCGTAATTCGACAGATAGGAATCGTCTGACACCGCCTCGATATCGAATTGCAGTATGAAGTCGCGCCTGAGCTGGAATTCACCGGCAGCAAACAGGTAGCCACGGGATTCGCCGGGTTGCAGATCGTCGTCCGAGGTCGCGCCCTCGATCGTCAGCCGCCCGCGCTTGAACAGCTTGCGATAGCGCAGTTGCAGCGTGCGCGTGCCATCCGCGATATAGGGCGTGATCAGCAAGTCGCTGCTGTCACCAAGGGGGACGAAATAGGGGGTCTTGATCCCTGTGCCAAACAGCGAATTGACCACCAGTTCGGGAAACAGGAACCCGTTTGTGCGGCTGACCGTCGGGTCCGGCATCCGCAGCCGGGGCAGGTAGAAGATCGGAATGTCGCGCACCAGCAGCGTGGCGTTGTCAAAATAGAGTTGCCGGGCCTCTTTGTCGTGGATCACCTTGCTCGCCCGGATTTGCCAGAGCGGCGGGCGCGATTTGCCGTTTTTCTCGCAAATGCGGCAGGACGTGGCCGCGACCTTGTAAAGCTGGGTGTATTTGCCACCTCCCACCCGGTTCATCTGCACCGAGGCGAGTTGCAGCTGATCGTTCAGCACCAGCCGCGCCCCGGTCAAGAGCCCGGTCTGGAAATCGTCCGTCAACTCGGCTTGCGAGGCGACGATGACTGATCCCTGGCCGTCATCAAGGGTGATGGGGCCGGTGATCGTAAGCGCGCCTGTGTCCTGATTGTATTCGATGGATTGGGCTGTCAGGCGGGTGCCGTCCTGAAAGGCCTCAACGTTGCCGGTGGCGATCAGGCGACGGTCTGGGGTGACCTGGATATCATCCGCGACAAGAACAGCCGGGCTGACGACGGGTGCGTTGCCGTCACCCTCCTGGGCCTCGGCGATACCTGCCCCAAAGATCAGCGCGGCGATCAGCAGGGCGGTGCACCCCCATATCCGGAAACGGTCAGCCATCTTCTGCATGCAACAACAGCCCCAACCCCAACAGGATCGATGCAAATGGCGCAGCCCATGCGGCGAACAGTACGGGGATTTGCCCGTTCTCGCCCAAAATCTGCGCAAAACTGCGAATAAAATACAAACCGAACCCCAGTAGTACCGCTGCCAGCACGGCTGTGCCGGTCCCCCCAAAGCGGGTATGGCGCATTGAGAACGCAGCGGCAACCAGAACAAGCCCCATCAGGAACAAGGGCCGCGCCAGCTCGGATTGCAGCCAGACACGTTGCTGGCGTGCCGAAAACCCGGCCTGTTCAAGCTGGGTGATGAACGTCGGCATGTCCCAGACTGACACCCCTGCGGGCGTGCCGAGGCTTTCGCGGATCCGATCCAGTGTCAGCGTCGTTTCCACCGACAGGACATCGTGGGTGGTCGCGTTGGCTTCGGCGTTCAAGCCAGCCGTGAGCGGCCAGATCTTTGCGCCTCTGAGCGCCCATGCGCCGTTTTCCAAGGCCGCACTGGTCGCCTCGATCCGTTGCACCGGGTTGCCCGAGGCGGCGTAGCTGAGGAAGGTCACGTCATAAAGCACGGAGGCATCCGTGTTGGACCGCCCCGCCCGGATCACGGTTTGGCCCGTGTCACCGCCCTGACGCAGCCACAGCCCTTCGTCGGATACCGACAGGGCCGAAATGCCGCCTGATCGATATCCCTCGGCCAGGGTCGCATAGCGTTTCGAGGTTGCAGCCACCATCGGCCCCAGCATCGTGGTTGCAACAATACCCGCGATCAGTGCAACCGCCAGCGGGGCCAGCAAGGCGCGCGCCGCCGACCGGCCCGCCGCCCGCGTCACCACCAGTTCGGACGAGCGTGCCAGCGAGATGAACAGCACCACGGTGCCCAGGATCATAATCAGCGGCAGGATCTGGTTGATGGTCTCTGGGGCGTTCAGGATTGTAAGCACAATCCGCTCCGCAAAGGAGACGTCGTAATCCGCAAATTTGCGCGTTTGATCAATCAGGTCTACCAGCACCACAATTGTCGAAAGCACGATTGCAATCATCAGCAAGGCCAGCGCAAAGCGCCGCGCGAAATAGAGGTGCAGGATCATGGGGTCGCCCTCCGCATGCGTCGCCAGACCCCGTGCGCGCCCGCGGCGACAAACAGCAACGCCCCCACGATCACAGCGCCGATCAACGATGGCAGATATAGGATCGGCCACAGTCGCGCATCTTCGATCACAGGGCCAGACAGGCTGCTGCGCATCCCATCAAGGGCGACGAGGATCAGGAAGGCGATCACGATCTCGCGCCAGACCCCAAAGCGTGAATATCCCCCCACCAGCAACGTGGCAAAGCCGATCAGGGCTGTGATGAAACAAAAGACACCGCGTGCGATCCGTGCGTGAAGTTCTTCGGCGACGACGCCGGTTGTGATTTTGTACTGTGCCGCAACCCCGGCCCAATCACGCAACAATTGTGTTGACACGAGGTATTCAATCGACGGCTTCACCACCTTGTCCGACCTCATTAGCGATGTGATATCAAAGGAATAGTCCTGGAATTTGCCCGTCGACAGCCGCGTGTTGGAGGGGGTAAAACGTTGGGCCAATCCATCCACCATGATCAGCGACGTGGTGTCCCCGCTGCGCAGCAGATAGGCTTCGGCCCCGGTATAGATCATCCGTTCGTTCGGGGTGCGTCTGTCCGCAAGGAACACGTCCAGCAGCACGCCGTCTTCGCGGATGGCGCGGGTATAAAGGGTCACACCCTCTGTCGGGGTCAAAAACGCACCCTCTGTCAGCAGTTGCGAGGTGACGTTGCGCGAAATCTCCAACTCGCGCTCGCTCAACTGTCCCGAGGCCAGCGGGACCAGTGCGTGGCTGAGGACCGAGATCATGGTGCCCGAGATCAATCCGAATACCGCAACAGGGCGGGCCAGCCGCCAGGGCGAGGACCCGGTGGACATCATCACCGTCAGCTCGCTTTCGTTGTTGAGCCGGTTTGTGACGTAGATGGCGGCCGCAAATGTCGCGATGGGCAATACGGTTGTGACCAGCCGCGGCAGCCCAAGGGCGGAGAATTCGAGAAAGACAAGCGCGGTCTGTCCGTCGCCGATCAGGCGATCAAACAGCTGCACCGCCCGGTTGATCCAGAACACCGCCACCAGCACAAGCGCGAAAAAGCCAAACAACCAAAGCAGTTGTGACAGCATATAGCGGTCGAATCTGACCAAAGTGTCCCCCGTTATGTGCCTGTTTTATTGTTCGGGTCGCAGCAGCGTTGCGGGCAAGTTACCCCAAGGGGGCCTCGGGGAAAACTCCAAATTGCGTCTTGTGCGCTGGTCAGCGTCGATTGGGCGGGGTACGTCTGGGGCAAACCTCACAAAACGGAGCCCGTGATGACCGATCTGACGCCTGTTTCTTTTGCTGCCACCGACCTTGACGCCTTTGCCAATCATGCAGGCCGTATTGCTGTGATCGTTACGCCCGAGGGCAAGCTGGAACAGTCGGGCCGCCGCGTGAACCGGCTGAGCAAGGGCGCATTGCAGCGGTTTGTGGACAGCGACCGCTTTGCCAAGGTCAAGGTTGGTCAGGTTGTGAGTATGGCGTGGCCTGCGGGAATGGCCGCCGAAGCGGTCGATCTGATCTGTTTGCCGCGCAACCATTCGGTCGGGGAGGCGCGTAAAGCCGGGGCCGCCCTTGGCAAAGTCCGCGGTGATGCGGCGTTGCTGATGGCTGTGGACGGGGCGCGCCGCGTTGCAGAGGTCGTCTTTGGCTGCGTGATGCGCGACTACACGTTCTCGGCTCACAAGACGGATGCAGAGGCCAACACCACAGGCATCACCGTCATGTGTACCAAACCCGACGAGGCCGAAGCGGCGGCAAGCCCCTTGCTGGCCATCGCAGAGGGGACTTTTATGACCCGTGATCTGGTGAACGAGCCTGCCAATGTGCTGACCACCACCGAATTTGCGGATCGGCTGGCCGAGATGACCTCGCTTGGCCTTGAGGTCGAGGTGCTGGAGGAGGCGGAGCTTGAAAAGCTGGGCATGCGTACGTTGCTGTGCGTGGGGCAGGGGTCTGACAGCCCGTCCAAAGTGGTTGTCATGCAATGGAAAGGCGGGGCAAAGGACACAGCCCCCCTGGCCCTGGTGGGCAAGGGGGTGGTGTTTGACACAGGCGGCATCAGCCTCAAGCCCGCCGCCGGCATGGAAGACATGACCATGGATATGGGCGGCGCGGGCGTTGTGGCCGGCACCATGCGCGCGCTTGCCAAACGCAAGGCCAAGGCCAACGTGGTGGGCCTTGTGGGCTTGGTCGAAAACATGCCCTCGGGCAATGCGACCCGGCCCGGTGATGTGGTCACCTCGATGAAGGGAGATACGGTTGAGGTGATCAACACGGATGCCGAGGGCCGCTTGGTGCTGTGTGATGTGATGTGGTACGCGCAAGAGCGGTTTGAACCGGCAGGCATGATTGATCTGGCCACATTGACGGGGGCGATCATCATCGGCCTTGGCCACGAGAATGCGGGCGTGTTTTCCAATGATGATGCGCTGTGCAACGCGTTCCTCAAGGCCGCCGAGAAGGAAAACGAGGGCGCGTGGCGCATGCCCTTGGGCAAAGCCTATGACGATATGCTGAAATCACGCATTGCCGATATGAAGAACATTGGCGGACGCCCTGCGGGCTCGGTCACTGCCGCGCAATTCCTGCAACGCTTTGTCAAAGAGGATACGCCGTGGATTCACCTTGATATCGCGGGCGTTGCCTCGGTTAAATCCGCGACCGGGCTGGCCCCGGCGGGGGCGACGGGGTGGGGTGTGATGGCGCTCAGCCGGTTGGTTGCGGACAATTTCGAGACCGAGTGACATGGGGGCCGCCTATTTCTACCACCTGACCCGTCGCCCGATGGAGGAAACGCTGGCGATGTTGCTGTCCAAAGCTCGGGGGGCCGGGTGGCGCGTTGCGGTGCGCGGCGGGGATGCGGGGCGGCTGGCATGGCTGGATGAGCGGTTGTGGCTGGGGCCTGAGGATGGATTTTTGGCCCATGGCATGGCCGGTAGCCCGCATGACGGCGACCAGCCTGTGTTGTTGACCACCGGAGAAGCCTCCAACGGGGCGACCTGTGTGATGAGTGTGGATGGGGCAGAGGTCTCCGCAGAGGAGGTGGCCGCGCTGGAGCGGGTCTGCGTGCTGTTTGATGGCAATGATGCAGAGGCGCTGGATGTGGCGCGGCGTCAGTGGAAGGCGCTGAAAGACGCAGGCGTATCCGCGCAATACTGGTCCGAAGAAAGCGGGCGGTGGGAGAAGAAGGCCGAGACGTAGGGTGGGCAATATTGCCCACCCTACCGGCTGAGGGTCAGTGCTCCGTCGGCGATTTCGATCCGGCCCCACCGTTGCAAATAGCCCATGCCAAGCAGCGATTGGTCCAGTGCGCCCCCGTTGACCACCGCCGAGACGTCGGTGTCGGTGTGTGGCCCGATCTCGACCGTGTCCAGACGCACCCGTGCGGTGCTGACCTCTCCATTGGCCGTCAGCGCACGGCCCAGATAGTTCAGGTTTGCCGGATCCAGCCCCGCGGCCTCGGCATCGGCGCGGTTCAGCACAATATCCGTAGCCCCGGTGTCGATGACAAAGTCCACCGGGGCACCGTTGATATCCAGCGTCAGCAAATAGTGCCCGCTGCGATCACGGGGCACGGTGATTGTGCCGCTGTCATCAAAGCGGGTCTGATTGGCGAACAGATCATCCTCGATATCGCCCCACATGCCCACAACCGCGATGGCCCCCAGAAAGATCAACGCCCAGATCGCTGCCATTTGCAGGGTCTGGCCGAGTTTGAGTTTCGTAGTCAGCAGAAAGCCCGCGCCAAGGACGAGGCCGAAGACGCTGAGATAGACCAGTTGTGCAATGCTGTCGCTGCTCATGGGAGATATATAGGCGCTTTGGTTCGGTTTTCAGCCCGGCATCAGCCCGAAGTTGCGCAGCCCGTCGAGAACGAATTGCACCGAGAGTGCGGCCAGCAGCATGCCCAACAGGCGCGTCACAACCGTGATCCCTGTCTTGCCCAGGGCCCGCTCCAGCAGGGAGGAGGCGAGAAAAAGGCCCAGGCATACGCCAAGAACAAGGGCGGTGATCGCCAGCACCAGTGCCAACCCCTCCAGCCCCGGTTTCTGCCCCGTCAACAGAATGACGGAGGCGATGGAGCCCGGCCCGGAGATCAGCGGGATTGCGAGGGGGAAGACCGAGGGGTCGTCCTGTGCGTCGGCGTCCTCGCTTTGATCTTCGCGCCGTTTGGTGCGCCTCTCGAATAACATATCGAGGGCTGTGAGAAACAGTAGGATGCCCCCTGCGACCCGAAAAGCGGGCATGGAGATGCCGATAAAGCCCAGCACCGCCTCGCCGAACAGCGCGAACACGATCAGGATCAGCATGCCGATGGTGCAGGCGCGCATGGCAATGGCCCGTCGCTGGCGTTCGGGCACGCCTTGGGTCAGCGCCACAAACAGCGGGGCGAGACCGATGGGGTCGATCACGACGAACATGGTGACAAAGGCTGTGATAAGGAATGCGGTGTCGATCATTGTTACCTTGAGTATGTCAGAGAGATTCGTGGAGGCTGGTCCCCACAGGAGGGTTTAAGTGGGGGCCAGCCCCCACACCCCCGGAGTTTATCTGGCAAGATGAAGCAGGGGGATCAGGCTTGTTCGGCGCTTTCAAGTTTTTCGAGGTCTTGCATCCAGAGTGTCTCGGCGCGCCCGAGTGCGTCCATGACCTCGGCGTATTTCTTCTGCCAGACTTCCATTTCGCCCAGTTTGGCGTCTTCATAGAGGGCCGGGTCGGCCAGTTTCCTGGCCAGCTTGTCGCGCATGTCGTTCAGCTTTTCCACCCGTGCCTCGGATTTGCGCGCCTCGGCCTTCAAGGCCAGCATCGCGTCGCGATTGGGCCGCTTGGGTTTGGGTTTTTCGGCTGCGGGCCTGGTTGGTTTGCTGTCGCTGAGCAGTAGTTTGCGATAGGCTTCAAGATCATCTTCGAACGGTTTGACGGTGCCGTTTGACACCAGCCACAACCGATCCGCCACCAGTTCCAGCAAGTGCATGTCGTGGCTGACCAGGATCACGGCACCTGTGTAGGCGGTCAGCGCTTCGACCAGTGCCTCGCGGCTTTCGATGTCTAGGTGGTTGGTTGGCTCATCAAGGATCAGCATGTGGGGCGCATCGAGTGTCGCCAGCAGCAGCGACAGCCGCGCCTTTTGCCCGCCCGAGAGCTTGCCCACCACTGTTTCGGCTTGATCCGCAAGCAGCCCGAAGCCCGAGAGCCGCGCACGCCAGCGTGCGGGCCCTTCTGTGGGCCGTTCGCGGCGCAAGTGGTCCAGCGGGGTTTCGTCGATGAACAATTCGTCCACCTGATGCTGCGCGAAATAGCCGATGCGCAGCTTGTTGGACTTGGTGATCTTGCCGCTCAGCGCGGGCAGCCGATCAGAGAGGAATTTCGACAGCGTCGACTTGCCTTGACCGTTCTTGCCAAGAAGCGCGATGCGGTCGTCCTGATCAATCCGCAGTGAGAGTTTGGACAGCACCGTTGTGTCGCCATAGCCGGTGCTCGCCCCGTCGATATGGATGATCGGGGGCGAGAGTTCTTCGGGATTGGGGAAGTCGATGCGTTTGAGCCCCGCCTCTTGTGGCGTCGTGATGGGCTGCATCTTGGAGAGCGCCTTGAGCCGGGACTGGGCCTGGCGCGCCTTGTCCGCCTTGTAGCGGAACCTGTCCACATAGGATTGCAGGTGGGCGCGGCGGGCGTCCTGCTTTTTGGCCATCGCAGCCGCATTGGCCAGCTTTTCCGCGCGTTGACGCGCAAACTGGTCGTAGTGGCCTTGGTAGAAGGTCAGCTTGCGATCTTCCAGATGGAGGATCGCGCCGACGGCCCGGTTGAGCAGGCCCCGGTCGTGGCTGATGATCACGACCGTGTGGGGGTATTTGGCGAGATAGGCTTCGAGCCAGAGCGCCCCTTCGAGGTCGAGGTAGTTGGTCGGCTCATCCAGCAGCAGCAGGTCGGGCTGGGCGAAAAGCACGGCCGCCAAGGCCACGCGCATCCGCCAGCCCCCCGAAAAGTCAGCGCAGGGTTTCAATTGTTCGGCATCGTCAAAGCCAAGCCCCTTGAGGATGGTGGCGGCGCGGGCCTCGGCACTCCAGGCGTCGATATCCGTCAGCCGGGTCTGGATTTCGGCAATGCGTGCGGGGTCGTCGCTGGTATCTGCCAGAAGGGCGGCGCGTTCGGTATCCGCCTCAAGCACGGTGTCCAGCAGGGACGTCTGCGAGGCGGGCACCTCCTGGGCGACGCCGCCGATGCGCGCGCCGGAGGGCAGGGAGATGTCGCCCCCCTCAAGTGCCAGCTCGCCACGGATAAGCCGGAACAGGGTGGTCTTGCCCGTGCCATTGCGGCCCACGAGACCCACCTTGTGTCCTTCGGGAATGACGGCGCTGGCCCCTTCGAACAAGGGGCGACCGGCCACGGCATAGGAGATATCTGAGATGCGCAACATGGGGTCGCTGATGCCGCAAGCGCGAGGCGCGGTCAATCGCCGCTTTTCACCCGCGTGTCCGCATGCTAGGCGGGCCGCGATTTAACATACGTGATGCACGCGCATCCCGTCAGACAGGAGTGATACCATGGCCCTTGAGCGCACATTCTCGATCATCAAACCCGATGCAACCCGCCGCAACCTGACCGGTGCGATCAACAAGAAATTCGAGGATGCGGGCCTGCGGATCGTGGCGCAAAAGCGCATTCATCTGACCAAGGCGCAAGCCGGTGCGTTCTATGCGGTGCATGCGGAGCGTCCGTTTTATGATGAATTGTGCGAGTTCATGGCGTCCGCGCCCATCGTTGCACAAGTGCTGGAAGGTGAAGGCGCGATTGCCAAGAACCGCGAAGTGATGGGGGCGACCAACCCTGCGGATGCCGATGCGGGCACGATCCGCGCAGAGTTCGCGGAAAGCGTGGGCGAAAACTCGGTCCACGGGTCGGACGCGCCAGACACGGCGGCACAAGAGATCGCGTATTTCTTCTCGGGGCTTGAGCTGGTCGGCTAAACGTCGGCGAAAACGAAATTGAAAGGCGTTCCCGATGATCGGGGACGCCTTTTTTCGTGTGTATTTGTGGCTGCGCACATGAAGTTCGGGATGCAGTACCTTGAAAAATATTTGTAATTACGGGGTATCCGAAGGTGTATTCACAACGTCATTCGGCACGATGTAAGCCGCAGGTCCCAGAGGCCGCCGCGCTGTATGGTTCATCGTTTCAGGATTTGGCGCGCACGCCGATCTCATTCAGGGCGCGTTCAAACTCGGACAGACCTTTGTCGAGTCCTTCGGCCTTGATCGCGTCAAACCGGACGCGCAGGGCCTTTTTCTCATCCCCTTTGCAATCGTTCCAGGGGCGTCCCTGCAAGCCCATCACAAGGACATAATAGCCGATAAAGTGGGGGCGGGTGCCTGACATCAGCAGGCGGCGATAGGCCTCGTCCGGCCCCAGGGCCCGCAGGGTCTCTGCATCCATAATGCCTGCCTTTGCGCAGGCAGCATCCATCGCAGGACCGAGGTTGCGAATGCGCGAGACCGGGGTGGAGGCGGGTGCTGTCATTGCCCCACTGTAATGCGGCCGGGCGGTGCTGTCACAGCATTTAGATGCTGGCGTAGTCCGTAAAGATCGGCGTGGGCCGTGGATCGGGCTTGGGCTTGGGCCGGGGTTGATAGATCGGTATGCGTGTCTGCTTTGCCATTTTGGGTGCCTGCTTTGGTTGCTCGTGGTCACTCTTGGTGGTGACACCGCCACACCAGCAGAGCAGTTTGCCGAGGCCGTGGCGCAAATGTGGCAATTATGTGGCAATCCTAACCCTCTTGGTCGAACCGATAGCAGGTGATCTGGGTATAAGGTTGGGTCGGTGTGCAGATTATGCTTGGGAAATCAGGATGGTGCACCGCATCAGGCCAGCCTTGCGGCTCAAGCGCGATCCCGGCATGTGGTGCGATATCTGTCCCGGTGATCTCGGGCAGATATGCGCCGCCATAGACCTGAAGGCCGGGTTCGGTGCTGTCGATGTGCAGTCGAACGCCCTGTGCACCGCTCAGCGTGGCGACATGACGCGGCGTCGTATGTTTGTGCCGCGCGGTGCACAGGTTGTGGTCAATGTCGTGCGCGAGCGGCTTGGGTGTGCGGTGATCAAAGGTGGTGCCCGTCACGTCCGCAACGGCACCGGTCGGGAGGTTGTGCGGATCTACAGGCAAGTAATGCGCAGCGTGCACCTGTAAAAGATGCGCGCGCGCATCCCCAAGCCGCCAATAGGGGTGATGGGCAATGTTGATCGGGGTGTCCCGGTCCGTCGTTGCGGTGATGCTGAGCGTCAGCGTGGCCGCGCTGAGCGCGTATCGCGCCGTGATTTCGCGCAATCCGGGCAATCCGCCATCCCCATCCGCCAGCGTGCAGCGCAGCGTGGTGGTGCTCTCCTCCTGCGCGGTCACATTCCAGATCTTACGGTCCAGACCGTTGGGCCCACTGTGCAGCGCGGTCCTGTCATTTTCATTGGTTGGCATCTGATATGTAACGCCTTTCAGATGCACCTTGCCACCCCGGACCCGGTTCGCAACAGGTCCCACAATCGCCCCGGGGTAGAAATCATGCCAGCCAGGGTGCTGATTGGGGTCTGCATGCAAAACGAGGTTTGCCCCGTCGTGAAATGCCACGTGCTCAAGCCGTGCACCGTACGGTGAAACCTGGGCTGTCATCTTGCTGGATCGTAGGGTGAGATAGGTCATGGGCGGACCATGCCAAAAGCCGGGGCGGGGTGCAAACCAACGCGCGCCCAACGGGGTGCCGATTCCCAAAGGGTCTGACGGGATGAACCTGCGACACGTCTCTGGCTGACGATCATCCTTACATGACATGTCATAAGGGAGGGATCATTGCAGGCGGCCCCCATCGACACTGCGGTGCTCTGGTTGTTCATCGGGCATGGTGGAACCGCACCATCTAGCCGAAATGGAACACCTCTTCCATTTCGGCCCACCACTCGCCGTCCGCACGGGTCTCAAATGGTTCCTGCATCGGCCCGCAGACGGCCCACCACTTCCGGGTGACCGGGTCCGCTGCAATGGCGGCATTGTCGGCTTCGAAATCGATCCCGGTATATTCGAAATAGCCGAACATCAGGAATTCGGGCCGTTTGAGATAGATCGAGTAGTTCGTGATATTGGAGGCCTGCAAACGACGAAGCACACCGGGCCAGACATCGGCGTGGAGGCGTTTGTACTCTTCCATGTGCTCTGCCCGGAGCCGAATGACGCTTCCCATACGGCGAGGTGTCGGGGAGGGTGCGGGCGGTAAGATGGCCCCTTGATGTGCGACCACATGCGCGGCCAATGCGTGGGCTTCTGCCATTGCGACCGCGGGTGCCTTGCCCGATACGATGCCCGCGAGATAGGCACCATTGAAGCTGTCCCCGGCCCCTGTCGTGTCGACGACGGAGGTCGCTTGGGCAAAGCGTTGCACGGTGTTGGACGCTGGAATGGGCAGTGGCCCGGCATCGCCGCATTTCAACGCGCCAAAGCGTACGCCTGCTGCAACCAGACGGTCCACGATGGCGGTGGTGTCATTGTCGCCAAACAGGTCCGCTTCGTCTTTGCGACAGGGCAGGGCGATGTCGGTGATCCCCCAGAAACGGGCGATCTCGCGCTTTGCGATGTCCGCTGTTTCCCACAGTTTGGGCCGATAATTGGAATCGAAAGCAACCTGAAGTCCCATCCCACGCCGCGCTGCCAGCGCGTTCCAAAGCCGGTTGCGCGCATCCTGGGTCAGGATCGCGAGGGTGATGCCTGACAGATAGGCCAGATCAGCCATTTCGATTGCGGCCAGGTGGGGGGAGGTATCTGTTGAAAACATCGCGCGTGCGGCCGAGGTGTCACGCCAATAATGGAAGCCCCGCTCGCCCTGATTGCCGTTTTTGATTGCGTAGATGCCGATCTGGAGTTGCGTGTCGCGGGTGACGTGATCGGTGCGAATGCCTTCGCGTGTCATCAAGTCCAAGGCGGCGTCTGACAGGATGTCGGTCCCGATTGCAGTCACGTAGTGGACGGCAATATCGTGGGCTTGGGCGGCGCGTGCACAATAGATCGCCGTGTTCAGCGTATCGCCACCAAACGCGATAGACAGGTCGGCTGTGCTGCGCGAAATTTCCGCCAGCGGTTCGCCGATACATGCAATGTTGTAGGTCATTCAGAAAGCTCCAGGCCATAAAACCGGGTGGCGGTTGCGCCGTATATGTTTGCTTTGTCCTGATCGCTCAGGTCCGCGACAAGCTGGTCAGACACGGCGCACCATTGCGCGTAGTCCCCTGCGAGGTTCAGGACAGGCCAGTCGCTGCCCCACATGATCCGTTCGGGACCAAAGTGCTTTACGACATGGTCGACGATCGGTTGCAGGGTTGCAGCACTCCAACCGGGCCCCGCCTCATTTGCGAGGCCGGAGAGCTTGCACATCAGATTGGGCAATGCGGCCAGGCGGGCCATATTCCCGCGCCATGTTTCTCCGGCGTCTGCCCCGTCGGCAATGACCGGCTTGGCGCAGTGATCGATGACGATGGGCAGTTGCGGCAGGTCTGCCGCCACGCACGCGAGTACATCCAGATGGCGCGGAACCACGAGGGCATCGAGGCGCAAACCCCGATCTGCAAGGGCCGTCAGATTGGTCCGCACGGTCGGTCGGGAAATCCAGTCTGTGTCTTCGATGTCTTGCAGCATCGGGCGCACGCCCTTGAAGACGGGGCTGGCCATCAGACGATCCAGCACGACCGGGCAGGTGGGATCTGCGAGATCGACCCAACCGACCACGCCCTTGATGAAAGGGGTGTCTTTGGCCAAGCCAAGAAGGAACTCTGTCTCGGCCACCGTCGCGGCGGCTTGTACCACAACAGTTCCGGCAATCTCGTGCTGCGCCAATAACCCTGACAGATTGGCGGGCAGGATGTCGTGGCGAATATCGGCGACAGCGTCTGTCATCCAATCGTAATCGCCGCGTGAAATTTGCCAGAAATGTTGGTGCGCATCGATTTTTGGACAGACAGACATCAGGCTTTCCCGGGCAGAGGCGGTTGACTTGAGTTGTTTTGTATAATTAAAAACAATTAAGCGTAAAGCGCTGAGTTCAGTTTGTGCCCCTGAAAGGACAGCCCGTGCGGCCCACGCCCATTCTTCAGTTCGGCACGAGCCGTTTTTTGCAGGCCCATGCCGATCTTTTCATATCGCAGGCGATGCAACAGGGGCAGGATGTCGGCCCGATAACGGTTGTCCAAAGCACCGATGACCCTGGTCGCGCAAAACGTCTTGCGGCCCTGGTCGGGTCCTATCCTGTCCGTGTCGAAGGTTTGGTCGATGGCCAACGGGTGCAGGACACCTTGGACGTAAAGAGTGTCGCGCAGACACTCTCAACAGGAGCCGACTGGGACGACGTCGCACGTATTTTCGTGCAGGACGCGAGGATCGTGCTGTCAAATACGGGTGATGCCGGATTTGCGCCACAGGCTTGCGACAACGAAGATACCTTCAATCAGGCGATGTCCTATCCCGCCAAGCTGACCCATCTTCTGCGTCTTCGGTTTGCTGCTGGCGCGACCCCCATTCAGATCATGCCGATGGAGCTGGTCGTCGACAACGGGGCGGTGCTGAAAGCCCGAGTCATGGAACTCGCGCGGGATGACGCCCCCGACTTTCGTGCGTATCTTGGGCATCAAGTGACATGGGTGAATTCCCTGGTGGACCGGATCGTGTCGCAACCGCTTGAACCAGCGGGCGCGGTGGCCGAACCCTATGCGCTTTGGGCGATCGAGGATCAACCCGGTCTGGTTCTGCCCTGCCAGCATCCAGCCGTTCAGATTGTGCCCTCGCTGGCTGATATTGAGGCGCTCAAGCTGTTTGTCTTGAACCTTGGTCACACGTTTCTGGCGCAGTGGTGGCGCGACAATGAGGGGGAAGATGACGTTCTTGTCCGGCATCTGGTCAATGATGCGGATGCGTTGAAACAGCTCAGCCATGTTCTGCGCCACGAGGTGCGCCCCGCATTTGACGCGGCCGGGCTTGCAGCGCCCTTCGATGCCTATGTCGTCACAACGCTGGAGCGCTTTGCGAACCCGTTCCTGGATCACCGGATCGCCGATATTGCCCAAAACCATGCACAAAAAGTAGAACGCCGCATTTCTGCGATGCTGGATTGGGCCGCGGCGTATGGAGATCAATCCGCAAAGCCCGTTCTGTCGGCCATCGTCGCACACAATAAGGAACAGATCTGATGAGTTTTGTCACAAAGCCGGTTGGGAACACCCAAGTATCAGTCACGTCCTTGTCTCTTGGTTGTGCCAGCATCGGCAATTTGGGCGGGATTGTCAGCGACGCAGACGCGACGGCGGTGATGGACCATGCGTGGTCTGCGGGCATTCGATACTTTGACACGGCCCCCCATTATGGGCGCGGCTTGTCAGAGCAGCGGATCGGTGCATTTCTGCAAAGCAAGCCGCGCGATGCCTACGTCTTGTCGACAAAGGTTGGCCGGGTCCTGTCCGCCGGTGAGACAATGGATGAGGCTGATGGATTTGTTCAGCCGTTGCCCAATGCGGTGCGCTATGACTATTCGGCTGATGGCGTGCGTGAAAGCTTTGAAAGCAGCTGCGAGCGACTTGGGACCGACCATGTCGAGATCATCTTTGTACATGATATCGGTGCGTATACCCATGGGGCCGGGGGCGCGAAACATATGGACGACCTTTTGGGGTCGGGCATGGGCGCGCTGCGTGATCTCAGGCAAGCGGGGCGCATTGGCGCGATTGGGCTTGGGGTGAACGAAAGTCAGGTCTGTATCGACGTCATGCAGCACGAGACGCTGGACGTTATCCTTCTGGCCGGACGTCTGACTTTGCTTGACCGAGAGGCCGAGGCGGAGTTGCTTGGCCGCTGCGCAGAGCAGGGCACGAGTTTGGTGTTGGGCGGTATCTTTAACTCGGGCATTCTTGCGACCGGGCCAAAGCCGGGCGCGTGGTTTGACTATGCGCCCGCCTCGCAAGACATTCTTGATCAGGTCACCGCATTGCAAGCTCGCGCCGAGGCCGTTGATCTGACCTTGGCCGAGGCGGCACTGCATTTTGCATTGAACCAGCCCGCCGCCTGCTCGGTGCTGCTTGGCACCGGCAAGGTCAGCTCATTGCAGCGCAATCTGGCTGCGGCGAAAAAATCACTCTCGGAACAAGCGCGCAGTTTCGTGACGACTTAGGCGACGTGGCTGTTGACCTTCAGCGAGGTCAGCAAGGTTTGCTTTGACGTGGCAAGGTGGCGCTTTGCGGCGGCTTGCGCGCGATCAGGATCGCAGCTGCGCAAGGCGTCGATATAGACAAGGTGTTCGCGGATCGCGTTTTCGTTGCGCACACGTTCATCTGATTTGTTCCATTGAAAGTGATAGTGGAACACCAGCGAAATGATCTTTTGAAATTCCTTCACGAACCGATTGGTGACGACGCCATTTATGGCGGCATGAAAGGTTTCGTCCAGTTGCGAGAAATCATGGTAGTCTTCGTCGATCCGATTGAGAAGATCCTTGTGATCATGCTCCAGCTGATCAAGCCGCGCCCAGATCCCGTGGGTGTCTGGCAGCGTGACGATGTGGCTGACGGAATTCAGCTCAAGCAAGGTGCGGAAATCCGACAACTCCACCGCGTAGTCGCGGGTAAAGCCATGCAGAACCCAGCCACCTTTTGGGCGCCGGACGACAATGCCGAACCGGCTGAGGGATGAAAAGAATTCCTGAAGGGTGTGGGTTGCGACGGAAAAGTCCTTGGACAGTTGTGCGACGTTCAACACGGTGCCGGGTGGGACGTCCATGCGCAGCACCCAATCCAGAAAGCGCCGCTCCAACTCATCAATGTTCAGCAACACCGGTGGTGCCTCGACCCGGTCTTCTTTGGTCGAGCGCCGCCTGATGACTTTTTCACGCCCATGCAGCACAATCATGGATTGCTCATCCAATTGAGCCAAAACCCTGCGGACCACTGTGCGACTGACCCCAAGGCGCGATGCCAGAATGTTCTCCGATGGCAAAAGATCGCCAATATTCATTGTATCACAGATGTTTAGCATTTCGGTATGCGCTTCGACGAAGCGGGTGTTCGTGCGGGCCATGCGGTTTCAAATCCTGCTCAATACATCACCTTCTTATCTGTCTTTTTAGCGGTGTTCAAAAAAATTAAAAACATTTGACGTAATGGAAGCAACGCCGTACGGTTTATTATTATTAAAGACATTCAACTCGTCACGGGACCTGATTGTTTGGGGGGAAGCAAAAATGGTGACCGACGACGGCAAATCAAAACTCGGATTTTTGCCAACCGGGTCAACGCTGCACAAGATCTCGGCGCTGCTGACGTTGATCCTCTTGATTGTGGCGTTTTCGTTTACGAGCCCCGCCTTTCTGAGCGTGAACAACGGTCTGACCGTTTTGCTTCAGACATCGGTGATCGGTTTGCTGGCGATCGGGATGACGATGGTCATCATCACCGGTGGGATCGACCTGAGTGTCGGATCCGTCCTGGCCTTGTCCGGGGTGGTCGCCGGTTTGATCATCAAGGCAGGTGTTCCGGTCGCCCCCGCAATGGCGCTTGGCATTCTGGCGGGGGCAACTTGCGGGTTCGTCAACGGCATTGTCATCACCAAAATGCGGATCACGCCCTTTGTGGCGACGCTCGGCATGATGATGATTGCGCGCGGTATCGCGCTGCAATTGACGGGTGCCGCCCCGATCAGCCGCCTTGGTAACGCCTTTGGGCTGCTTGGCAACGGCTCTTTTTTTCGCATCGTCGAGATGCAGGACAACGGCTTTCCCAAGGTTGTCTTTGCAGGCATTCCATACCCGGCGGTCCTTTTGATCGTCATGGCCGCACTGGGCGCATTCCTGCTTCAAAAACGCCAGATCGGCCGCCATATTTTTTCCGTAGGCTCTAACGAAGAGGCCGCGCGCCTGTCCGGGGTCAATGTCGACCGCACCAAAATCTGGGCCTACACCGCGTCGGGCGCACTGGCCGGGCTTGCAGGCATGGTTCTGATGTCGCGCCTTGTGACGGTGCAGCCGAACGAAGGGGTCATGTACGAACTGGATGCCATCGCGGCATCCGTCATCGGTGGCGCGTCCCTGATGGGCGGCGTCGGCAGTATTTCCGGCAGCATGATCGGATCATTCATTATCGGTGTTCTGCGTAATGGTCTGAATATGGCGGGCACCTCTGCCTTCATTCAGCAGATCATTATCGGGATCGTGGTTATCGGGGCGGTCTATATCGACCAGCTTCGAAACCGCAAATGACCAACGACACGAAAGTCTTCAAAGGGAGGAAACCATGAAGAAACTACTGACAACAGCCCTCTTTACGGGTGTTCTTGCGACCGCAGCGTCTGTCGCGTCCGCAGGTGAAATCGCGGTGATCGTCAAGACGACGAACTCCAGCTTCTGGCAGAACGTGAACAAGGGCGCGACTGCGGCGATTGCCAACCACGGTGAGCACACCATGACGTTCAACGGCCCGGCCGCTGAATCCGCGATCAACGATCAGGTTGCTTTGGTTGAGAACGCGATCAACCGGGGGGTGGCAGGCATCGTTCTGGCACCGTCCGATCCCGAAGCCCTGGCACCTGTCGTCAAGCGTGCATTTGAATCTGGCATCCCGGTTGCGATCATCGACAGCGGCCTGGCTGAAGGCAACGAAGACTACTACCAGGCCTTCCTGTCCACGGATAACTGTGCGGCGGGTCAGCAGGCGGCGCAGCTGATGATCGACAATGCGGGCAGCGAAGGCAAGGTTGCCGTCATGTCTTATGTTGCCGGTGTCGGCTCTGAAATCGGTCGCGTTGGCTGCTTTGTCGAATATCTCGGCGACAACTCCGACATCGAGATCGTTGGTCCGCTGTACTCGCAATCCCAGATGGCGACAGCCCTGAACCAGACAACTGACCTGTTGGCCGCAAACAACGATCTTGTTGGCATCTTCGGTGCGAATGAGCCGACAGCCATCGGCATGGGCCGCGCAATCGAGCAAGCCGGCAAAGCGGGTCAGCTGACAGCGATCGGCTTTGATGGCAATGCTGACCTGCAAGACATGGTCAAGAGCGGCACATTGCTTGCGACGGCTGTGCAGGGCTCTTTCCAGATGGGTGAGCTGGGCGTGAATGCCGTTGCTGACATTCTGGCAGGCAAGGAGGTGACGGACTTTATCGACACAGGTGTCGTTATGGTCACCAAGGAGAACATCGATACTCCCGTTGCACAAAACGTACTTTACTGATTGTGCGTGGGTCGGCGCGCTTGCCTGCGCCGGCCCAATTCTTTTCGAATAGGATTTCACATGTTGGACGCAGCCCCCCCAGATACGCCCCTGATCCAGATGTTGGATATCGATAAACAGTTTGGCGGTGTTCACGCGGTTCGGGCAGTGTCTGTTGATCTTTATCCCGGTGAAGTCGTCGGCGTTCTTGGCCATAATGGTGCGGGCAAGTCCTGCCTGATGCGCATGTTGTCTGGCGCGATGACGCTGAGTGGCGGGCAGATCAATGTGAACGGTGAGCAGGTCGATCTGAAAACGCCGCAAGATGCCAAGAGATATGGGATCGAGACGATTTACCAGACCCTGGCCCTGGCCAACCATCTGGATGCGGCCGCAAATCTCTTTTTGGGCCGAGAGTTGAAGACCCGCTTCGGTAATCTCGATGAAACACGCATGTATGCCGAGGCAAAAGATGCGCTGCACCAGCTCAACCCAAATTTCAAGAACCTGAAAGATCCCGTATCGAAACTGTCTGGTGGTCAAAGGCAGGTGATCGCCATTGCCCGCGCGATCTATTTTCAGGCGAAGGTTCTGATCATGGATGAACCAACAGCCGCGCTTGGTCCATCAGAGACCGCGATGGTTGCCGATTTGACCATCCGCTTGAAGAACGAAGGCATCGGGATCTTTCTGATCAGCCACGACATGCATGATGTCTTTGATCTGTGCGACCGTGTGATCGTAATGAATAAAGGCCGCAACGTGGGTGCGTTCCGCATCGAAGATGTGAACAAGGATGACATCCTGAGCCTGATCATCAGGGGCACTTTGCCCGATGAATGGACACCGCGAGGGCAAAGCGCATGAGCCATGATACCATGCAGGCTGGCGTCGTTGTTGAGCCCGGTTCCTTCGCGGTCCAGGATCGGCCCGTCATCACAGATGTGCCTGACGGTTGGGTTCTGATCGATATTTGTGCGGTCGGGCTGTGTGGGACGGACTACCATATTTTCGAGGGCAAACATCCGTTTCTGGAATACCCTCGTGTGATTGGTCACGAATTGAGTGGTCGCGTTGCGCGTGACGGTGATGGATGGGGGGCAGGTGACCTTGTTGTCGTGAACCCTTATTTGTCCTGTGGAACCTGTCGTGCCTGTAAACGTGGCAAGCCCAATTGCTGCTCAAATATCGAAGTGCTGGGTGTGCACCGCGATGGCGGTCTTGCGCCGCAGCTCGCTGTGCCTGCGCAGAACCTCTATCCGGCGGACGGGCTGACGCCACTGCAAGCGGCAATGGTGGAATTTCTTGCCATTGGTGCCCATGCGGTGCGCCGGTCCGATGTGACCAAGGCGGATAGGGTTCTTGTGACGGGCGTTGGTCCAATTGGCATCGGGACCGCGCTTTTTGCACGCCTCATGGGGGCACATGTCACCTTGCTTGACCTCAGCACCGAGCGTTTGGCGATGGCGGCCGACAGGTTTGGCTTTGATAGTGGTTACACCCGTTTGGAAGCCGCTCTTGCGTCCACCGATGGCGAAGGCTTTGACGTGGTTTTTGATGCGACTGGACATGGTGGCGCGATTGAGGCGGGTTTTCCTGCCGTGGCCCATGGTGGCACTTATGTTTTGGTAAGTGTGGTCAAGGATGACATTACGTTCAACGACCCTGAGTTCCACAAACGCGAGATGCGCCTGATCGGCAGCCGCAATGCACTCAAGGCGGACTTTGACTGGGTGATGTCGAGCTTTCGGGACAATCTGATTGATGCGGACGCGCTTTGCTCCGATGTCCTGTCTCTGGATGCGTTGACGACTGCTTTGGGTAAGCTGGCCGCAGATCGCGCGGGTTTGATCAAGGCAGTTGTAAAGTTACATGACTGAGAACGCTGTAGCCCGGACGCTGCGCTTGAACGACATCGACAACGTAGAAATTGCACTGAACGCTTGGCGGCGGGCGAGAGTATCGCGACGACGCCCATTCCCCGTTCGCACAAAGTTGCTGTGGTCGATATCGCGACTGGTGCCCATGTGCTGCGCCACGGCCACAACCTAAGCATGACTGATCATTCCAGCGATCACGCCTTTTCGTCGGAGGTGGTCCCTTTTCCCGTGCCGGATCGGCCCCCGACGTTTCAGGGATACCACAGGCAAGACGGTCGCGTTGGGGTCTGAAACCATGTCGGCGTGCTTACTTCGGTGAATTGCTCTGGCTCCATTGCGCGCTTCATGGCGGAAGCTGCGGAAAAGTCGGGCATGCTGGACGCCTATCCGAATGTTGATGGCATCGTGCCCATCGTTAATGGCAGTGGATGCGGTATGGCCAATCGCAGCGAAGGCTACGACATTCTGCTGCGCAGGCTCTCTGGATATACAAGCAACCCGAATTTCGGTGCGATCCTCTTGGCGGGACTGGGGTGCGCAGTGCTGCAACTTGCTGATCTTGCTGGCGACCGTAAGATCACTGCGGATGAGGTTCGTGGTGAGTCCTTCTTGCTGGATTTCTGCAGTGCAGCTAGTGTCCGCATTGTATGGCCCTGATTTGGCTGGCGGTGCAGTCATGGAATGATCAAAGTGAACGCTCCTGCGAATAATATCCTTGTTATCGGTGCCTATGGTCTTATCGGACAAGGCGTTTCGGCGAAGCTGATCTTGGAGGGTTACAATGTCACTGGTCTAGGTCGGAACGTTCAAACGGCACAGCGGGTGCTGCCGGGTGTTCCATGGATCAAGCGAGACATGAGGGCACTCGTAGACGATGGTGCGTGGCACCCCATTTTAGGCGGTTTTTCGACCGTGGTGAACTGTTCGGGCGCATTGCAAGATGGCCCTGACGATGATCTTGAGGCACTGCACCACCATGCGGTCGCTGCACTTGCAGCAGCATGCGCTGCCAAAGACATTGCACTGATCCAGATTTCGGCAGTTGGTGCCGGACCGGAGGCATCGACGCCCTTCATGGCATCCAAGGGCCGTGGGGATGCAGCAATCAGAGCCGCTGGAGGGAGGTGGCACATATTCCGTCCGGGTCTTGTGCTTGCACCAAATGCCTACGGTGGTACGACCATGCTGCGTATGCTGGCAGCATTTCCTTGGGTTCAGCCCATTGCCGCGCCGCAAGCGAAGATACAAACAGTTTCGCTTGACGATGTCGCCACCGCTGTTGTGGCCGCAACGAAAGGGCAGATACCAGACGGGTTCGAGGCTGATTTGGTTGAGACGCCCGTGCATTCCCTGCGCGACATTGTTGAACAGATACGGGCTTGGCTTGGGTTTCGCCCCGCACTGTTTGACGTCACATTGCCAGACTTCTGCGTTGCCGCGGTTTCGACGCTGGCCGATGGTTTGTCCTGGTTTGGTTGGCGGTCCCCCTTGCGTTCGACAGCCTTGAACGTACTGACCGATGGTGTTCGGGGGACGCCTGTAGACCTTGGCGGGTTTGGGTTGGCCCCGGTGTCTTCTCTGGACCAGAGTTTGAGCAATATGTCTGTGGGGGTACAAGATCGCCTGTTTGCACGCATGGCGTTGCTTGCGCCGATCATCCTGGTCTGCCTGTGTCTGTTTTGGCTGACTTCGGGCATTGTCGGTATTGCCCGAGTAAGAGAGGCCGCAGATGTTCTCGAAAACGTGGGCTGGCCCACGGGTATGGCAGTTGCAAGTGTTCTCTTCTGGGCACTGGTCGATATCGCAATAGGGATCGCATTCGCCTTTCGAAAATACGCATATGCTGCCTGTTGGGCGGCTGTTGGCGTGAGTGTGTTCTATCTCGTTGCATCGACATTTACCGTCCCATCACTCTGGATTGACCCGCTTGGCCCATTGGTCAAGGTGGTGCCTGCAATTGTACTCGCACTGGTGGCGCGTGCTGTGTTGGATACACGTTAATGGACTGGGCTGACCTTCTTCGGATCGCGCATGTTCTTGGCGCATGTGTCCTGATCGGGACGGGCACGGGAATCGCATTCTTTATGCTGATGGCGCACCGCACCGCAGATCCGTCCTTTGTTGCTAAAACCGCATCCGTGGTTGTTGTTGCGGACATGCTTTTCACCGCCACAGCTGCGTTTGCGCAACCCATCACAGGCTATCTTTTGATGCGGAACCTGGGATGGAGCTTCTCGGAGGGGTGGGTGCTGATTTCACTTGCGCTTTATGTTTTCATCGGGCTGTTCTGGTTGCCGGTTGTCTACATTCAGGCCAAAATGAGGGATGAGGCCCAGATTTCGGTCCAGCAAGGTATTGGCTTGACCAGCCGATATGATCGCCTCTACCGAATATGGTTCGCATGTGGTGTTCCTGCATTCTCTGCAATCGTTGTTTTGCTCTGGCTGATGGTAACCCGCCCCTTGATCACCTTTGGATGACAGCGACCCGCAATCAGTCGATAGCGCTGATTTATGAACAACGTCTGTCTTCTCCGATGCAACCATGAGTGCGATGACAGCGAACTCACATCTCGTCCGCGTTACAGCCTTTGGTTTAGCCCAAAGGTCGACAATGTCGCGCTCTGAGCCAATGTAGACCTTCCATGTTCAGTACAGCCGAGACTTCTCATCGGCCGTATGGTCACCCTCGACCTCTTCAAGCGTCTGCTCTTTGTCCACTGTGGAGATCACCCATTCAGCGAGGGTCGGGGCGGACTTCCTATCCGGCCAGTGATCCGGATGCCACAATCGGGACCGAATGAACGATTTTGAGCAGTGCATGAATGCCTCCTCAACCTCAATCACAAGAGCGAGCAAGGGCTCTTTGCCAGTGATCGCATGCCGCTTGCTGATTGCTGAATCCCGAACGATACGGGCCTTTCCTGCGATACGCAGCGTGTCACCGTGGCCGGGAACGACAAAAAGGAGTGCAATGTTCGGGTCTTCCAGCAAATTTTGAAAGCTATCGATCCGGTGATTGCCGAGCCTGTCGGGAATGATCAGCGTCTTTTCGTCATAGACTTCGACGAAGCCCGCGGGATCGCCTTTGGGCGAAACATCAATCAGACCTTCTGACGCTTTTGTCGCAACGACTACGAATGGTGAAAGTCGAATGAACTTTCGCGCCGTTTCATTGAGGTAATCACTGACCTTGAGGAACGTATTGGAAAAACCGTCGGTTGGAAGGAGTTCCCTTAATCGTTCAACACTTTCAATCTGTTCATCAACTTCCAGCACAATCCGCTCCGATGAAGTTCTGAGCGCGTGTCTAGCGCAGGCACCGCTTTCCTCAAAGCCTGATGTTCGGGATCAGGTTTCCCTTGGTCGGTTCGTCCCGCGATTGAGACCTTTGATCTGCCAGAACGCGGCACCGCTGCCAGGGCAGGGTACGTCCCTTGAAGGACCTATGCCGCGACGTGCCAAACCAAATGACATTTTCCCGGATACGCTAAACCCCGGAATTTCTCGAACAGGGGTTGACATCATTGCTTCTTATATACAGTTAAGTAATAACTGAAATGGATATATGATGAGCAACCTCGATAAATACGCGAAACCCAGTGTCGCAGTCGACCTTGCGATCATCACTGTGATGGGCGGGAACCTGTATGTTTTGCTGGTCAATCGTCCCGAAGATGACGTTGCGGGTTGGGCGATGCCGGGTGGTTTCGTTCACATTGATGAA
>NZ_CANMEU010000004.1 GCF_947497045.1 uncultured Tateyamaria sp.
CCAAGGGTTACGATGAGCGAAAGACACTCCCTTAGCAAAACAATGCTGTCTGTCTCAAAGGCCGTGACGGGTTACAGTTGTTGATGTGCTGTGATGTCCAAGCTGCTGTAAATGCTTGATTATCATGTTCAGCGGTTCTTGAGTTCTTTAACTCTATGACGCTTTGAACTGACTGTGTTCATGATCTGTGAACTTTGCATGAGTAACATTTACGTAGCCCGCAGCCCACGCAAATATCCAGCACCATCAATGTCGCCTAGCCCGTCAAACACATGCGCGTCGCGCCCTGCATTCAAACCGAGTTTGCGCCTTTCGCCCAAACCCAGTACGTCCAACCAAGCCCGCGTTTTAAGCCGCCGCCATAAAAAATTGCCGCTCAAAGAAGCCATATATCCCAGCTTCCTTCGTCACATATTCCGAACGCTTTTCGACATCACCAATGTCTTTAATGACAACCGAACCACTTTCGCAAAGGTCAGCCCAAGTCTCATCCGCCTTCAGTTGCAGACCAACCAAGTTGCAATAAGGTTTCGTCATCAAACCATGCACGTGTATGTTGCTGTGTTCGTGTTCCACATAAAGCAGACCATCCATGCGCTGCGTCATCGGTTTTTTCGACCAATTCCGCCCCAGCATATGTTCGGCCATCCGCGCCAAAAACGCATGCGTCTTATGCTTCATAAACGCCAAGCTCATCGACCTGTTCGTCGCCAAAGTCAAAAACAGCTGTGTGTCCATCTGCACCGCCATAAGCTGATGCGCACGCCGTAGCGTGTTAAAATCCGTGTAAATTCGTTTCTGCATGACCTCAGTATACGCCATTTTGCACCCCAATCCCTAAATTTAAATGCGCCGAACGTGACGCCGTAATCAGCGCCATCCAACTGCCCGTCTTCGATAAATATATTTATGCAGAGCAGTTGTTTCGCAGCTGCCTAATACGCCAATGGAGCCACAAAATGCGATACAGCGAGATCAACCAAACTGGGCTGCTACAAGACGCCTACCACTGCTACCGACGCAACAACTTGGTGATCTCGCAGCGTAGCTTTTCCCGCCGCATATTGGGCAAACCACCATCTTACTATTCCAGCATGATCGCCCGTAACCGCAAACCATCGCGCCATATGCTGCAAACGCTTTTGTCAGTGACGAAGACCATACTCGCCACGTTCTTGGGAAATCCGCATTTTGGCAAACCATACGCGGTGAACCTAAATCACGCTTACGAAGAGCTAGAAGCCATCGTCGAACAGGTTTCCGTCCAGCTGGATATCGGGTGCGTGGTCGAGAATTTGGAACGGTGATTAAGGTGCAGAATCCTATGGCAAATATCGGCTCTTTTGAGCAGGTTTCGGTTTCTGTTGCTTTTCAATTTGCTGTTGTCCAGCTTCATTGAAACTAACTTTCACAACATCGCCAACCTTCATATTTGACACGAGATCAATGTAACTCGACAGTGAGTTAACCATATCATCTGTGCTTGGCAGTACAGTAAAACCTGCATCAACGATCTTCTTAAAGATGTCTTCAACAAAAATGGTTTTGCCTACAAACACCACTGTCGCAAAATCCACTTTAGACCCGTTGTTAACCGCAACAAAGCGGTTCTGCACACCGTCATTGATTGGCACTACAAAAGATTTTCCAACCGCCTTACCTTGGGCCATTGAATATGGAACCAGCATCTTCTTCGTCAATTTCTCACTCCCATGGTCGGTAATATTTGTGGCGAGTAACATGAGTAGCAATGTCTTTTAGTCGCATGTTTACTGGACTATCCGCACCACCAACCGAAATTGGCGTCAAGTGATCAACATGATAACCTGGCGGCACTTTTCCATTCGCCAAATACTGGTTCATCCACTTTGGTGCTTTTCCGCTAGCACCAAGCTGTTTCAAAAAGAACGATTTTGCAGCTTGACTTCGAACAGTACCTGTTTGAATTCCGTGTGCTTGTTTGTATAGGTCCCAACCTTTGGCAGCATCAGCGCGTGAAACAAACTGGCCTTTTGTAGCAGACTGAAATTGGTTCCACGTTTTCACATCAGTCGAAACCGTTATCGGTTTAACTACGTTATTTGTAGCGCCAGCCCCAAAACCGTCATCAACGCCGGTCCCCGGACGTGACGGTGCGTCCACGTCAGGTGCCACGCCCCGCAACCGCGACACACTGCCTGCGGGCACGACGACGCTTGCAACAACGGTAGCCCCTTTGATGGCATCCTGCACATCGGGCGGAATGCGATCCCAGGTCGTGCTGATCCGATTCCCTGTCGCATTGTCAACATAGCTGATAGCGACATTTGCACCCTCACCCACGGCTTCGACAGCATTCAGAACCGCGGCGGTCTGGTCCGGAAACTGCGACGAGGCAAAGGCCAGGGCCTGCTCACTCCCGGCGGCTGCAACCGAGGATAGCAGGTCATCACCGCGCCCGACCTCGATCAAGCCGTCAATCGGGTTCCCGTTGCCTTCGGCCGTCAAATAGGCCGCGGCGATCAGGATCGGAATCCAGAACGCGTTGTTCTCCGCCGCGTTCACACCCGCGTTTGCCCCGATATTTGCGCTGCCATCGATCGCTGCGGCGGCCAGCCCCCCGGCAAGTTGAGACAGGGAGATCCCGGTTTCTTCCCACCGCTCAGCGTTTGAGCCGATCAATTCAGGGTTCGCCAGCCCGGCGTCCGTATAAAACAGCGCCGTCAACTCACCGGCAAAGGCCCCAACCGCACCGGACGCACATTCATTCGCCGCAACGGCCCCCGCTGCGCATCCAAGGGCCGCATGGGCGATCAACTGGGTTGTGCGATCAATGTCTCCGCTGGCTGCGGCCTGACCGATGTTCTGGGCCACCACAGTGCCCAATACCCCGGACGCCGCATAGCGCAGGTTGTTGACCAGCGCGTCGTCCAACTCTGCGCCCAGAACGACAACCTCAAGGGCCGTATCGACGCTGGCCTGAAGCACTTCGAACTGGAGGTGATAGGCAAGGCGATCCGCAAGCGGCGCCGTGGGCGAAACCCCATTGATGCCCAACGCGCCCGTCAGCTCGGTCGTCAACCCTGCCGACACGATGGCTGTGACCAACCCGCGCAGGCTTTGTTCCGAACCGAGGTCGCGCAGTACGGCCCCGATGTCACCCTGATTGTTGACCAAAGACACTGCCGCCTGATTTGACAGGCTTGTCAGACCGGCATGAATGGCCGTCTCAAGAACAGCCCCCCCTGCGAGGTTGGACGCCAAGGTCGATGCAAGCGCATCGATCCCCGGACCCAAAGCCCATGTGGTGACGGCGGTAATGACCAGTGCGCCTGCTTCGGTCAGCCCCTGAGATTCGTAATCCCATTCCTGAAACGACGTCTCGACCCGTTGCCATTCGACATTGTCGAGGTCCCGGACATTCGCCATCCATTCCAGGCCCGGCGCAGCGGCCAATTGCGCAATGCCCGCATCCAGATCACCGGTCGTGGTGTATTCCACGATGACGTTCTGGCCCGACATGATCTGCACATCGCCGGTGGCGGTGATCCGCGTGAAGGTGCGGGTCGTCTCGTGCGTGCCCTCGTCGGCCTCGTTCCACCAGAAGATGTCCTTTTCCTTGAGCTGGTCGCGCTCGAAGGTGCTGTCTTGCGTCGTCAGGATCGAGACCTGACCGTTCTCGGCAGACAGTGACACCGTGCCCCCACTGGTGATCTCGGGAGCGACAACATCAACGTCCCCGCGCCGTGCAAGGACAGTAACGTCGCCGCCTGCTGAGATGGTGGTGTCCAGGGTCGTGATCTGCTGGTTGTTACGATCAATTTCCGTATCGTTGCCGAACAGGCCGCCCGTTTCGATATCAAGGCGGAAGTCATCCTGTCGCGTGTTCTGCACGGATGAGACGATGATGTCGCGTTCGGCCCCGAACGTCACATCCGATCCCGCAGCGATTTCGGCACCTTCAATCCGCAAATCGCGCCCCGCGTCCACGTTGACATTCTGGCCCGCGGTCACGCGACCCAGATCAGAGTCGCGGCTAAAGCTGTTGTCAAACCCGTCGTCAAAGGACTGTTCGCGGCGCGTCTCGCGGGTTCCGGCCCCGATGGAAACATCGCCCCCGGCAGCAATCGTGACATCACGCCCTGCATCAAAATCCCCCGCCTCGGAAGTGACGTCATTGCTCGCTTCCACGGTCACGTCTTGATCGGCCTCGATCTGCGCTCTGTCCTGGGCGCGATCGCGGATCCCAAATTCGGTCTCGTCCCGGATCACCGCGGTCGAATTTTCGACATCGGTTGCGGCGATATCCACGTTGCGCCCCGAAACCTGCCCCGAGACGTTGGCAAAGCGCCCGTCCGCCTCCAGCGCCACATCACCGTCAGAGGTGATTTGCCCCCCGATATTAAGCAGGTCTGACGACGCCGCGATGCGCACCTCATCAGTGCCGGAAATGCGCCCCGCGTTCAGCAGCGTGTCTGCGGACAGATCGACGTCAGGTGCATTGATTTGCGCGCTGGCAAGCGACACGGCCCCGGTATCATTTGCGCCCAGATAGACCACGGGCACCAAAACGGTCTGCCCGTCGATCACACGCTCTTCGGGCCAGATGATTGTGTCGGACAGGGCCGCCACCTGATCTGGTGTCAACGCGATGCCGGGGGAAAGCTCAAGCTGTCCCTCAGCAGCCAAGGCGTTGGAATAGAGCTGTTTGATCAGCGCAGCCAGCGCCTCCGGGTCCTGCGCGGCACGCCGTCCTGTGAGGGCAAACAACTGTTCCTGGATCAGGCGCGCTTCGACATAGGCATCGCCAAACAGACGCTGCGTGAGGTCAGCGTCGAACCCCCCGAGGCGTTCAAGGAAGGATGCAGAGGACACAAACCGACTGATGTCGATGAACTCCGAACGCGTTTCGATCAGAAACGGGCTGTCGGGGCTGCGCGAGGGTTGAAACAGGGCGGACCGGCCAAGGATCACGTTGGGATTGACCTGACCGATCAGCGGGGGCGCCGCAAGGGCACGACCACCCGAGGCCAGCCCCACCTGACTTGCACCGGAGCGCACCGCATCGTTGCTCAGATATCCACTGACTGTGGCATTCACGCGGCCACCCGCTTCGATAGAGGCAAAGATCGCGCCGTTGGTCGCCGTTTCTGAGCGGTCATTCGTGCGGGTCAGATAGCGCGTCTTGCGGTTGAGGCAGAAGCCAAAGATCCGCCGCGCGCAGTAACGCTGGCTGTAATAGGATACGGTGCTGGTCTGGACAACTTCGAGGAGGTCCTGCCCGGTATTGGCGACCGTCCCCGCCGTCAGGGTCACATCGCCATTGGCCGAAATTTCACTGTATTGGTTGGTGATTGTATCCGCGTCGATGGTAACGTCCGTGCCGGCCAGAATGCGGGCCGGGGCGTCGGTGCTGGTATCCGCCATCATCCGTGTCGTCGTGATGGTCTCAACTACGCGGTAGGTGCCGCCTGGGTGACTGATATCTGGGAAATCGGCGACGGTGCCTTCGCGGGTTGCGACAGTGACCTCTGGTATCAGCGTGGGCAAAGGCTGGGTGTTTTCGACGCTGACGGCCGCAATGATGATGCTGCCCACAATGGCCTCGATATTCGCAGACCGGTTTGCAACCGCTGCCGCACGCGCCGTGCTCAATCCACGGATTGCGATGCTGTCCTCGGCGAGGATGTCCGCAAAGACGTTGGACAGCACACCGTCGAGGCCGATGTTCAGGTCGGTACCGGAGTAGAGCAAGCCAGTGTTTGTGATGTCATTGCCCACCGACAAGGTGACCGCTCCATCGGATGCACCCAAAGGCCCCTCGTTCACCATGTCAGTTGCTGTGGCCGTCAGGCCGGTGGAGGCAACAACAGACCCGGTGTTGACCAATGCCGTACCGGCGCGCAGATCAACGGTTGTGCCCGCGTCCAATGCGCCGCTGATATCCAGCCCCAACGCCGCGCTCAGCGCCAATGCGCCTTGCGTCGAAATATCACCGTCCTGAGTCAGATCCCCCGAACGGGCTATGACGTTAACCGGGCCGACCGCTTCAATGTTGCCAGTGGTGGCAAGAGTGGTGGCATCAACACTGACTTCTCCGCCCGCGCGCACCGTACCGCCCGTGATCGCAAGCGCATCCGGGCTCGACAGGGTAACATCGCCGCCCACGGTGAGGGTCCCGCGATCCGCCGAAAAGTCTTCGGTCTCGATATCCAGATTGCCGCCGACATTCAGGGCCTCGCCATCACTGGACTGGCTGATATCTATGGTTGCCGCATTCAGGCGCGCATCACTGGAGGCCAGCAGTTGCGCATCAACGGCCGCCAAATTGGTTGTCGTGATGTCCAACGCGCCGGGGGCACCGAATGTGCCATCCGCCGTCAGACCAGCCGCCGCAACAGCACCCGTCCCCAAGCTGACGGTACTCGCGTCAATGCTCAGATCGCGACCTGCAATCACCAGCGCATCATCCGCCAGATCAGCAGATATGCCGGTCAGCTCAATGGCGTCTTCGGAGAACAGCGATGTTTGGACCTGCACCTGAGCGGTGTTGGACCGTACACGGACCGCCCCGCTGGACTGGGCCTGTCCGATGATCAACCGCCCGTCGGCCGTCAAGGTCATGCCGCCAGCGTTTGCGCTCATCTCACGCGGGGCGCGAACGCCCACGCCAGTCTCGGTCGACAGCAACGAAATGCGACCGGCATAAAGCCCGCCCACTGCGGTGCTATCAATTGCAAAGGCAGAGGCGGCGCTGCCATCATCAGTCAGCGCCGTGGCCTCCCCACTTTGATAATTAAACGCATTGCGCCCTGCGGTGACACGCACGTTTTGCCCAACTACGGGACCGTCAAAGGTCACCCCGCGCGAGATGATATCGAACAGGCGCACACTGCCCAGATCAGCACCGTCCGGCCCAAAGGTGATCTGCCCCTGATCGACGGTGAACCCTTGCAAGACGCCGCCACTGATATCGGGTGTACCTGTTGTGAGCGTGACGCGTGGGGTGCGGATGAACCCGCAGCCATTGCACGAAATGCCGTTCGGGTTCGCGACGATGACATCGGCAGACTGCCCCGCCACCTCAATGACCCCTGACAGGTCAGACCGGTTCGCACTGACAACCTCGTTGAGGATGACACGCGCCGGGCCCGAGCCTGCAAGGTTTGCGTTGCCAGGAATGACCCCGCCAAGCTGGGATGAGCCAAAATTGCCCGCCTGGTTGTTGAGAATGAGGCCTTGGGCATCGACGTTGAAGTCTTCGTAGGTGTTGTGCGACAGCCCTTGGGCATTGGGGGTCGCGATATTGGCAAGGGGGACCCCATTGGGGGCCGTATCCACATTCAGCCCCCCCGCCGCGCCGGCGGATGGCACGGTTTGGGCCAGCAACGGCTGAACGGTCAGAACCGCAATCGACAGCACTGAGGTAACGCGGTGCACCGCGCGTGCAATGGATTTGCGCAGGCCGATCTTTGGCGATTTGAGGGGATTTCGAATAGCCATAGCCTAAAAACTCCACCGTGCTTGAATCGTAAACAAACCGCTCTTGGAAAACTCCGCCGGATCAGGCCCGTCAATGATACGACCATAGAGCGCATCAATGCTGAAATTCGGCCCCGTCAGCGTTGTTCCAACCGCATAGGAAATCAACGTCTCATCATCTATCCCGAACTCGGTTTCGCCAAAGGCATGGCCAAAGTCGAAACCGACATACGGTGTCAAAAAGACATTTTCGCCGAGTTCTACGGCGTTGGGAAGACTGATTGTATTGATAAGCTGAACACCGCTATTGCCAAACAACAAACTGTCGCGGCTGCCGCGCACACTCGAAAATCCACCACTCGAAAACTGTTCCGAGCCAAACAGGCTGTCGCCCGAATATTGCCCCGAAAACCGCGATGACAGAAAGACGGATTGCCCACCAATGTCCCAATTGCGCCGGTAAGACGCCTCGATCAGCAAGGCGGTATATTGCGCTTTGGGTGAGCCGGGTGGCGCGGTATCATCATCAAAGGCATCAAAGATATCAAGCCCTTGGCGCAAGGTTACAACCGCGTCCAACTGCCCGCCAAAGGCAGCTTGAGAGCGACGCACATAGGCGTCCAGAACGCTCAGCCGTCGCGAGGCCGTATCAATCACAGTGCCAAGAATAAGGTTCTCATTGTCGTTCCAGCGCAAGGTCACACCCGCGTCCCAACGCCCGGACTCTGAAATTGACAGCAGCCGTTCCGCTGACAGTTGTATGGTCAGATTTTCGCCAGACGCCTCGATCGGCGTTGTCAGGCCAAGGATATCGATCACGTAATCTGACGCGCTGATCGAACCTCCAAAGGTCCAGAATCCGAACGGAATGGACCCGGACAGGCTGTAGGCATTGCCAACGGGACTTGATACACCAAAGGACAGCGGAGAGGACTCCATGCTGCGCTGCAACGAAAACAACCAGCTGTCGTTCAGCCCAAGCAGGTTTTCATAACCGAGGGTCAGCCCGAAATTGAACTTGCCGGTGACGCTGGTGCCGCGATTGTCCAGCGCGATTGTCCCGCTCCATTGTTTGTCCTGCGCGACATTCACCGTCACAACGGTATCACCCGGTGCATCGCCAGGGCTGAGTTCACTGACGGCATCGCTTGAGCCCAAGCGGTTTATCTGCGCCAGCCCTTGCTCCAGCTGCGGCAGTCTCAGCGGTTCGCCCGCAAGGCCCGGAAATGCAGTGATCTGGCGCCCTTTGACCGGGGTGCCGTTCTGCAACACGACCACGTCCGAGACCTGACCTTCGATGACCGCAATATCAAGAACGCCGTCTGACAGATCCTGTTCGGGCAAAAAGGCCCGGGCCGCCACGTAACCTGCGTCGATATACGCAAGCGTGACGGTTTCCAGAATGTCGTTCAGCCCCTCAAGCCCCAGGCACCCAAGCGTTGGCGCGATCTCGCTTTGCAACGCCGCCTCGTCGATCAAAGTGAGACCGCTGAAATCCACCCGCTCGATATCGATGCAGATCTGCGCCGCAGCCGGTCCACCGGACAAGAGCACGGCAAAAGCTGCGCGTCCCGCCACCTTCTGAAACGTGGCACTATTCATAAGACGCCCGCGCCTTTTCAAAGGCCGCCATCGCGGCGGTAAATCCGCGCAGGGAAAAGCTGACCCTGACCGTTTCGCCCTCGACAAGGCTCATTGCGGTTTCGGCAGTCAGACCGCTTTGGAGCTGACGCAAAAGCCGATCATTCAGCACAATCAGCACCCAGCATCCGGCCTGATTGCAGTTGCGATACCGAACCCGCCTTTCGTTCTGACCATCAATCCGCAGCCCGAAATCCGCAGGAAGGAAAACATCGATGGGGACCTGAACAAGCAAGACAAGACCCTCATCCGATGGCGCAACAGACACGGCCATGACGTCTTGGGTCTTGCCCTCGTGCGCAATTTGGACACGCTGCCAGACGCGGCAGGTTTCAGAAGCTTGCGCAGTGCAGGTCACGCGCCAGTCTTCGAACTCTTGCGGAACGGACCAATCAACCGTGTCCTGGGCAAGCGCATGAAAGGGCCAGCTCAATATAAAGAACGCCAGCGATATAAAGCGCTTAGACATCATGTACCCACCACACATACCACAACTGATCGCCGAAGCTCACCACTTTGGAATCGCCGTATTTTCCACCCGCCCCAGTGCAGGCGACTTACTATTTCATATAACCGCAAACCCGGCGGCCTCTGCCACTTGGGCTGCATCTGTCGCAAAGAGTGCGCGCGTTATTGCCACTGAGGGTTGTCAAAATCGGCATCAATTGGCGCACGGAGCGGCAGGTCAAGAAAGAGTGGTGCAGGTGAGAGGAAAACCCCAGAACCTACACGGCCTCAAGTCGCCGCAGGTGGTCGATCACTAGAAGCTGGTGCGGGCGGTGGGACTCGAACCCACACGGGGCGAGGCCCCAACAGATTTTAAGTCTGGTATGTCTACCATTCCATCACGCCCGCATGCGCCCTTGTTAGGCAATCGGGCGGTACACCTCAAGGGTGTCTCAGATATCTTCGCCGTTTGGCCCCAACGCAGCCCCCTTGGCCAGCAATCCCCGCTCCGACAGCCACGGATTGTTTTCCACGGCTGCCAAAAGCTGAAGGCGTGCTTCGGCTCTTCGGCCCAAGTTCATCAGCGTCAGCGCGCGCCCTGATTGAGCCGCCACATGACGCGGCGACAGGGCAAGGGCCGCATCCAGATCCGTCAACGCAGCCTCGAAATTTCCACCCAAAAAGTTGCTGAAGGCGCGTTGGTTGTACCCTTCGGCATAGTCGGGACAGTAGGTGACAAGCTGGTCGAACGTAGCGACAGCCCCCGTCAGATCAAAATTGTTGCGCTGGCGCATGCCCCGGTCCAGCACCTCCTGGGCCGCAGCATCCGGTGCACGCAGCCACACTTGCCACATCTGATCCGAAATCGGACGCCCTGCCTGTTCATCCGGCGCGGCTCGCGCGGCTTCGATCAAGCTGGACAATTCATCGGAATAGTCAGGCACATCAGGGCACGTCTCGGCCAAGGCGGGGGCGGCAAAGGCCAGCGAAAGCAAAATGTGTTTCATGCCCTGAATGATGCGCCACATAGGCCGCAGGTCAAGTACATACCCGCTAGGGTCAATCAATGCCGGGCAACATGACCTCCTTCACCGCTTCCATTGCCACGAAGGTTGAGGTGGAGGCCACAAAGGGCAACGTCGAAATCACATCCCCCAGAAAGGCGCGATACTGCGCCATGTTCCGGGTGCGTATCTTGAGCAGATAGTCGAAATTACCCGCGATCATATGGGCCTGTTCAATCTCGGCAACCTGTTGAACGGCCTCGTTAAATGCCTTCAACGCCGCCTCGCGGGTATCACTGAGGCGTACTTCGACAAAAGCGACGTGATCAAGCCCCAACAGGATCGGGTCCAGCAGGGCGCGATAGCCCATAATGACGCCCGTTGCCTCAAGCCGTCGCACCCGGGCCTGGGTCGGGGATTTGGACAAACCGATGCGGGCGGCAAGGTCGGTGACGCTCATCCGCCCATCCTCGGCCAAGGCGACCAGAATCGCCTGATCAAACGCATCAAGCCCAGACAGGCGGGATGACTTTGATTTCATCTTATTTTCATCCATATGATCTGCATTGACTGACAATTTCGACGAAATTCACTTTCCAGACCCTGTTACACTGATCAAAGTGGAAAAGGGAATGCACAATGGCACGTGATACAGCTGAAGACTTGGCAACCGCATTGGATACGGGCATGTATGGCGACCCTAACGCTACGTTGTCTGATCTGATCCAGCTTGCCGATCTGTCACCGCGGGATCGCGCCGAAATCTGCACTCAGGCCGCCGACCTTGTGACCGGCATCCGCACCAGCGCCGCTCCGGGTTTGATGGAGGTGTTTCTGGCCGAATACGGCCTGTCCACCGACGAAGGTATTGCGCTGATGTGTCTGGCCGAGGCGTTGTTGCGGGTGCCGGATGCGGACACGATTGATGCGCTGATCGAAGACAAGATCGCCCCCTCGAACTGGGGCAGGCATATGGGGCACTCGACCTCAAGCCTTGTGAACGCCTCGACCTGGGCACTGATGCTGACCGGACGCGTATTGGATGATGACCAACCCGGGCCGATCAAGCACTTGCGCGGCGCAGTCAAGCGCTTGGGCGAACCTGTTATCCGGGCCGCCGTCAGCCGCGCGATGAAGGAAATGGGCCGCCAGTTTGTGCTGGGCGAAGACATTGACCGCGCCATGGACCGCGCGGCGGGGATGGAGGCCAAGGGCTTCACCTATTCCTACGACATGCTTGGCGAGGCGGCGCTGACGGATGCGGATGCACGCCGTTATCATCTCAGCTATTCGCGCGCGATCTCAGCGATTGCACGGGCCTGCACAAGTGCCGATATTCGCGAAAATCCAGGCATTTCGGTCAAACTCTCGGCCCTGCACCCCCGCTACGAGCGCGCCCAAGAGACCCGCGTGCTGCGCGATCTGGTGCCACGCCTGCGCTCGCTTGCGATGCTGGCGAAATCCGCAGGCATGGGGCTGAACGTCGATGCCGAAGAGGCGGATCGGCTGTCCCTGTCCCTTGAGGTGATCGACGCGGTGATGGGCGATGACGCGCTTGAAGGATGGGATGGGTTCGGCATCGTCGTGCAGGCCTATAGCCCGCGCGCAGGTGCCGCAATCAAGGCTGTCTATGACATGGCCAGCCGCCATGACCGCAAGATCATGGTCCGGCTGGTCAAGGGGGCCTATTGGGACACCGAGATCAAACGTGCGCAGGTCGAGGGAATGGACGGGTTTCCCGTCTTCACCCGCAAGCCCGCCACCGACGTGTCCTACATCGCCAACGCGCGGCGCTTGCTTGGCATGACCGACCGCATCTATCCGCAATTCGCCACGCACAATGCGCACACAGTGGCTGCGATCCTGCATATGGCCGACGGGCAGCCTTACGAATTTCAACGTCTTCACGGGATGGGCGAGGCGCTGCACACCATCGTGTTGCGCAAGCATAGCACGCGCTGCCGGATCTATGCACCTGTCGGGGCGCACAAGGATCTGTTGGCCTATCTGGTGCGGCGCTTGTTGGAAAACGGGGCCAATTCCAGCTTTGTGAACCAAATCGTGGATGAGGACGTGCCCCCCGAAGTCGTTGCAGCGGACCCATTTGCGGCCCTGGCAGAGGCGAGCATCACTATCCCCACCGGCCCGGCCCTGTTTGCGCCTGAGCGCCCCAATTCCATCGGCTTTGATCTGACGCATACGCCCACATTGGCGCACATTGAGGCGGCCCGTGACCCGTTCCGCGCGCATCGGTGGACAGCAGCGCCACTGACCGTGCACCCAACCGACGGAGCGGCACACCCGGTCATAAACCCCGCCAATCCCGATGACATCGTGGGCCATGCCACGTCTGCAACCGCCGAGACGGTCACGCGCGCTTATGCCGACGCCCAGCCATGGGCTGTACCACTGCGCGAACGACATGCGGTATTGAATGCAGCGGCGGACCTTTATGAGGCGCAGTTTGGCGAAATCTTTGCCCTGTTGGCGCGCGAGGCAGGCAAAACCCTTCCAGACGCCGTTGCCGAACTGCGTGAAGCGGTTGATTTCCTGCGCTATTACGCGACCCAAGCCACAGATGACGCGCCCGCAGGTACTTTTGTGTGCATCTCGCCCTGGAACTTTCCACTGGCGATTTTCACGGGTCAAATTGCAGCCGCCCTCGCGGCAGGCAACGCGGTACTGGCCAAACCCGCCGCCCAAACACCGCTGATCGCGCACCGCGCGATCTCGATCCTGCATGAGGCGGGCGTCCCGCTCAGCGCGCTGCAACTTTTGCCCGGCGACGGCGATGTGGGTGCGGCCCTCACGGCGGATGGGCGCACCAATGGCGTGGCCTTTACCGGGTCGACAGCCACCGCCTTGCGCATCCGCGCAAGCCTTGCCAAACACGCGGCCCCCGGCACCCCGCTGATCGCCGAGACCGGCGGGTTGAACGCGATGATCGTGGACAGCACCGCCCTGCCCGAACAGGCGGTGCGCAGCATCGTGGAAAGCGCGTTTCAGTCCGCAGGCCAGCGATGTTCCGCGCTGCGCTGCCTCTATGTGCAGGACGATATCGCGCCCGCCTTCACCGAGATGCTGATGGGGGCGATGGACGCACTGGCCATCGGCAACCCGTGGGACTTGCCTACCGATGTGGGGCCCGTGATCGACTCCGAGGCCCGCCAAGGCATCGATGCGCACATCGCCGCTGCCCAAACTGAGGGCCGTGTACTGCACCGCCTCAAAACACCCACTGACGGCGTGTTTGTCGCGCCCACTCTGATCAAGGTGGATGGCATCGGTGATATTGAACGCGAAGTCTTTGGCCCCGTTTTGCACCTGTGTACCTTCAAATCCCGCGATCTGAATCGGGTGATCGATGATATCAACGCGACGGGCTATGGGCTGACATTCGGGTTGCACACCCGCATCGACGACCGCGTGCAGCACGTGTCAGATCGGATCCTGGCGGGGAACATCTATGTGAACCGCAACCAGATCGGCGCGATTGTTGGCAGCCAACCTTTTGGCGGAGTTGGACTTTCCGGCACAGGGCCGAAAGCGGGCGGGCCAGACTATCTTTCGCGGTTCCGCCAAGGCCGCATCACATCACAGGCAGACACATGGGCAAACGACGCCGCCCTACCCACACTGCCAACGCCACCGCACTCCAGCTTTGGCGACACGCCTTTGCCCGGGCCAACGGGCGAATCCAATGTATTGAGCCACCGCGTCCGCCCGGCCATCCTGTGCGCCGGCCCGGGTCCCGATGCTGCCGCAAAGCAGGCAGAGGCGATCACCAAATTGGGCGGTCAGGCGGTGCAAGCCACCGGTCAGATCAATCCCGCAAACCTGACGGACGGCCCGGCCTATGGCGGTGTCCTGTGGTGGGGAGACGCCGAAACGGGGCGCGCCATGGCCTGTGCCCTTGCCGCCCGGCAGAGTGCCATCATTCCGCTGATCACAACCATGCCGGACCGCGCACATGCCACAGTCGAGCGGCATATCTGCGTGGACACAACCGCCTCGGGTGGCAACGCGGCACTGTTGGGGGCGGCCAGCTAGGCCGCGCTCTGCCGGATCGCATTCTGCCAGATGATTAACAGGGGCACGGCCAGTTCCAGCGCCATCGCCCCTGACATGATCGCATCCGGCTGACCCACGGTGACCCAGGACAACACGCGCCCCAACCCGCCCACGAAGATGGCAAGCGCGATCATGCGAAACAACGCGACCTCGCGATCAATCCGCGGGATCGCATACCAGACCATCACCGCCAGCCCGAAATAGATACCCGATTGATACCGAAACTGGCTGTCTATGGCGGCGTTTATCGCCTCGGGCGGCAAAAACGCGCGCCCCACTCGATGGTTCAGGACCCCGTAAAAACGGGTATCAGGCTCAGCACCCCCACGACGATCTATAGTCCAGGTTTCATGCACGGCTTTCCTTGTCAGACACACACCATATAGTACGGATAACGCACCATATCAATTCTGAACTACATGACGCAACCACTTGACCCGCCCGTGTGACTGACACAGCCTGCGCACATGTTTCCCATCCGTGATCACAATCCATCCGGGCGCACGCCCTACGTCACCTACATGCTGCTTGCGGCCAATATTGGCATGTTCATTTCCTATGTCGGCCTGTTTGACGATGCGCGCGCGATCAACGCCTTCTTCAACGCCTATGCGATCCTGCCTGCACGCATCTCGACCGGAGACGGATTTCAGACGCTTGTCACATCCATGTTCCTGCATGGCGGCTGGATGCACCTGATCGGCAATATGCTGTTTTTATGGATTTTCGGCGACAACGTGGAGGACGAGATGGGGCATCTGCCCTTCCTTGGCTTTTATCTTGCCACAGGCATTGCCGCAGGGCTGATCCACGTGGTGTCGGCCCCCTATTCGCTTGTTCCCACCGTCGGGGCATCGGGTGCGATTGCAGGGGTCATGGGGGCCTACCTGCTGCTGTTTCCGCGCGCACGGGTGGATATCTTGCTGTTTTTGGTCGTGTATTTCAGGGTTTTCCCGATCCCCGCGTGGATCATGCTTGCCGTGTGGTTTGCGATGCAATTCATGGGCGGGCTTGGTTCTGATCCGCAGGCGGGCGGGGTCGCCTATTGGGCGCATGCGGGTGGCTTTGTTGCAGGGCTGATCCTGACCGCACCGCTCTGGCTGCGCCTTGGCGGGTCCACATTCTGGGAGCGCACCCACGGGCGGCCACCCCATCCCGAGGCGGTCTATGCCCGCTCCAGCATTCCCAGGGTGCGCCGATGAAAGCGTCCTGCCACTGTGGCGCAGTTGTGCTTGAGGTCACGCTGAGCGAGGGGCTTGGCACGGCGGGGCGCTGTGATTGTTCGTTCTGTGCCCGGCGCGCTGCCCCTGCGGTCACGGCCCCAAAGGACGGCGTGCAGATCATCCAAGGTGGCGATGCGCTGACGACCTACACATGGGGCACCAAGACCGCCAAACACCATTTCTGCAAAATCTGCGGGATTTACATGTACCACAATCGCCGCTCGAACCCGGACGAGATCGGGGTGAACATGGGCACGCTCGAGGGGGTGAACCCGGCCCGCTTTGAACCCATCCCATGGGCAGACGGGATCAACCACCCGTCCGATCGCAAGCCCTAGAGGCGGACAAGCTTGGCCAACTGGGCAAACAGCCCCTCATTGGCACAGATGATCTCGCCATCTTCCAGAATATCCTTGCCGGGCGTCAGCGGCTCGACCAGCCCGCCCGCTTCGCGCACGATCAACAAGCCAGCGGCGATATCCCACGCATTCAGACGGCGTTCCCAATAGCCATCATAGCGGCCCGCGGCCACATAGGCCAAATCCAACGCCGCCGCCCCAAACCGACGCACCCCCGAACAGGCCGGCATGACGCGGGCAAGCTCCTTAAGCGTCTCAGGCAGATCGGAGCGCCCGCCAAATGGCAGGCCCGTCGAAAACAGCCCCTCGATCATCTTGTTGCGTCCCGACACACGTAGCCGGGTGTCGTTCATAAAGGCGCCCTGCCCTTTTTCGGCAAAGAACATCTCGTCCTTGGCCGGGTCGTAAACGACGCCCGCAACCACCTGCCCTTTGTGTTCGAGCGCGATGGACACCGCCCAATGGGGCAGCCCGTGCAGAAAGTTGGTGGTTCCGTCCAGGGGGTCGACGATCCAGCGGCGGGTGGGATCCTCGCCGTCGGCTTCACCCCCCTCTTCGGCCAGCCAGCCATAGGTGGGCCGAGCGGTGCGCAACTCGTCACGGATGATCTCTTCGGCGGCGATATCGGCTTTGGAGACGAAGTCACCTGCACCCTTCATCGACACTTGAAGGTTTTCAACCTCGCGAAAGTCCTTGACCAGCGACCGGCCCGCCTTGCGCGCGGCCTTCATCATAATGTTCAGATTTGCGCTGCCTTGCATGAGGTCTCTCCGAGGGATGAGGGGGCCAAAGCCGCGCTATACGCCCCATGGATGCCCTTGCCAAGGGGGGCATGGGGTGTGCAGTCTGGCAGACACATAACAGGAGCGTTCAATGTCCGACCATATGCGCCACATCACCCTCAAAAGCCGCCCCAAGGGTGCCCCCACGCCCGCCAATTTCGAAATGCAGACCAGCGATGTACCAATCCCCGGCAAGGGCGAGGTGCTGGTGCGCGTTCACTACGTGTCGCTTGATCCCTATATGCGCGGGCGCATGGATGATGCCAAATCCTATGCCGCACCCGTTCCTCTGGGCGGCACGATGGAGGGCGGTGGCGTTGGCGAGGTTCTCATCTCGCACGACGATGGGTTTGAAACGGGTGACATGGTGTTCGGGATGTTCGGCTGGACAACGCACGCGGTCGCGGCGGCGAACACTTTGCGCAAACTCGACCCCACACGCGGCCCGGTCACCGCGGCTCTTGGCGTTCTGGGCATGCCCGGCTTTACCGGCTGGCATGGGCTGAACGCATATGGGCGGCCCAAATCCGGTGAAACGCTTGTGGTGGCCGCAGCCACTGGGCCGGTCGGGTCCATGGTCGGGCAACTGGCGAAATCAGCAGGGCTGCGGGTGATCGGCATCGCGGGGGGCGCGGACAAATGCGCGCTGGCGACTGATACGTTCGGCTTTGATGTCTGCCTTGATCACCGCGCCCATGCGGACGCGCGCAGCCTGCGCACCGCCCTGAAAAAGGCCTGCCCCAAGGGCATCGACATCTATTTCGAAAATGTGGGCGGCAAAGTGCTCGAGGCGGTCATGCCGCTGATGAACCCGCACGGGCGCATCCCGATCTGCGGCATGATCTCGTGGTACAATGCAGGCGGTTTGGGTGCAGGGGCAGATGCGGCAATGTCAGCCCCGGCCCTGTGGCGTCCCATTCTGGTCAAATTCCTGAGCGTGAACGGGTTCATCATCTCCAACCACTGGGATCAATTTCCCAAGTTCCTGAGCGAGGTTGGACCCAAAGTCCAATCCGGCGACATCAGGGTCGTCGAAGACATCGCGCAAGGGCTTGAGTCCGCACCAGAGGCGTTCATCGGCCTGCTTGAGGGGCGCAATCGGGGCAAGCAGATCGTCAAGCTGATCTAGGGTGTGCCTGGGGTCGGTGGGTGGGTACCTTTGCGCCGGCAAACAGTGCCACCCGCAGGCCCTCAAACAGATTGCAACTTGCGCGCCTCAACGCGGGCCAGCTCGATCAATTTGTCCATATAGGGCTTGCCCAGATCATCCTCGCGCACCGCAGCATAAAGACGACGGGTCAGCCCGTCCCTGGTCAGCGGGCGGGTCACATAATCACTGGAATACTTCACCTCGCGCACCACCCAATCGGGCAAGACAGACACACCGCGATTGGACGCAACCAGCAGCAAAATCACTGCCGTCAACTCCGCCTGACGCACAGCCGCGGGCTCCACCTTGGCAGGGATCAACAACTGGCTGAACACATCCAGCCGGGCTCGTTCCACCGGATAGGTGATCAGGGTCTGATCGCGAAAATCCGCCGCCTCGATATACTCTTTCTGGGCCAGTGGATGCGTGCTGGCCGCGACAAAGACGGGCGCGTAGTCAAACAACTCGACAAAGGCGACCCCCGCCAAATCCTCCGGATCCGAGGACACGACCAGATCCACCTCTTCCTTCATCAAGGCGGGCAGCGCGTCAAAGGCAAGACCGGGGCGGATATCCACATCCACATCCGGCCACGAGCGGCGAAACACTTCAAGCACCGGAAACAGCCACTCAAAACAGGCATGGCATTCAATGGCGATATGCATCCGCCCCGATGATCCGTCACGCAGGCCCGTGAACTCGGCCTGCATTGCCTCGACCTGCGGCAGGATCTGATTGGCGAGACGCAACAGGCGCATCCCCGCCGCCGAGAGTTTCAATGGTTTTGAGCGGCGCACGAACAGCTCCACCCCCGCCTGCTCCTCAAGGCCCTTCACCTGATGACTGAGGGCAGATTGGGTGATGTGCAACTGATCCGCCGCCTTCGCGAGCCCCCCCGCCTCATGGATGGCCTTGATCGTGCGCAGATGGCGAAACTCGATATGCATGTGATCCTCATGTTTATCTTGAGAGTTATGAATTTGCTTCAAGATACGCGCTGCCACATACTCGACACAAGCCCAAAGGAGCCCCACCATGACCGCGCTGTCGTTTGAGACCTTTCCGCCAAAATCGCTGGACGCTTCGTTTCACCTCTGGGACACGGTGCAGACGCTGACCCCCCTTGCGCCGCGGTTTGTGTCGGTGACCTACGGGGCGGGCGGTTCGACCCAATCCCTCACGCAAGAGGCCGCACAGACGTTGCGCAAGACCTCCGGCCTGCGGGTCGCAGCGCACCTGACCTGCACCGGGCAAAGCCGTGATGACGTGATGCGCACCGCGCGCAACTATGCCGCTTCCGGTGTGACGGATATCGTGGCCCTGCGCGGGGATGCCCCGGATGGACGCGCCTTTGAACCCCACCCAGATGGCTTTGCCGACAGCATCGCACTGATCAAGGCGCTGGCGGATACCGGCACTTTCACGATCCGTGTGGGGGCCTATCCCGACGGCCACCCCGATGCGGTCTCGATGGCGCAAAACATCGACTTCCTCAAAGCCAAGCTGGACGCAGGCGCGACCGAAGCGATCACGCAATTCTTCTTTGAAGCGGACACCTTTCTGCGCTTCCGCGATGCCTGTGCGGATGCAGGCATCGGCGCACCCATCACGCCGGGTATCCTGCCGGTCAGCAATTGGGCCCGCACGCAGTCATTCGCACAGCGTTGCGGCACGCCGATATCGGCGGTGACGCGCACCGCCTTTGACCGGGCCGAGCGCGATGACCGCGCCGAGTTGTTCGCGCTGACGCACTGCGCTGACCTGTGTGACACGCTGACGGATGAAGGGGTCGATGCACTGCATTTCTACACGCTGAACCGCCCCGACCTGACCCTCAAGGTCTGCCGCGCACTTGGTTTGGTCCGCCCCTCACAAATTCGGAATGTGGCGTAAGGAGGGACTAGACCGATCGGTCTGGCTCGCCTAACCTCGCCGGTGTAACAGTCACCGGACCCTACCCCATGCCCCTTGTCGCCACCTCTCCCGCCGAGTTGCTCAGTCAGGACGAATTGTTGTCCATGTCCGGTTATGAGTTCATGCGCGGGATGCTGGAGGGCACCTTGCCGGGGCCACCCATCGCACAAACGATGGGATATGCGCTGCACGCGGTCGAGGACGGGCGGGTCACCTTTCGCGGCGCACCCGCGTTCAACGTGACCAATCCAATGGGCACGGTGCATGGGGGCTGGTACGGCACCTTGCTTGACAGCGCGATGGCGTGCGCTGTGATGACCAAAGTGCCGCGTGGCGCGGTCTACACCACGCTTGAATACAAGATCAACATCACCCGCACGATCCCCCTTGATATGGAAATTGACTGCGTGGGCGTCATCGATCATGCCGGGCGCTCCACCGGGGTGGCGTCGGGCGAGATACGTGGGGTTGAGGACGGCAAGCTTTATGCGACCGGATCAACCACCTGCATCATCATGGAATTGACGCCCTGACAGCCGCTTACGGCACGTCTTTGGCGGTCGATCCGCGCAGGTCCGCGACCCATTCGCCCCACCCTTTGGGCGGCGGGGCCTGAGCGACCGAGGGATGCACCCGCTCGGACGGGTCAAGCCCCACTTTGCGTGGCCTGCGGGTCACCAGCCACCGCCCGAAGCCCACGAACGACCCCATGGAGGGCGCAGTCGGGTCCTGAGGGAAGCGATCTGCCCATCCCGCTGGCAATGACAGTCCACAGGATTCGGCCATTTCCAGCATCCAGACCAATGGGATATTGGCCAGGGGGCGCGAGCCATATTTACCGGACAAATGCCCGCCAATATCGCCATGGACCCCGCGAAACCACATCTGCACCAGATGGCCGTCCCAATCGTCGGACGTGTCCCACATCACGGGCGCATAGGCGACGCGGGTCTCATTGCGGGCCAGCGCGTGAAAGCCGCGTTTGACGGATTTACCAAGCTGATGGTTGTGAAAAGCATGACGCGGCGCGCTCAGACGCCACAGCAAGGGCATGTTGAGGCCCAGGGATTTCACCGTGTCCCACGCGCCAATCATCTCGATTTCGACCGTGTCATGGCAATTGTTTGCGGCAAAGACCTTCGCGGTCGCCCCGTCGGGATTGCATTCGTAATAGCGGTAGACGTCGCGAATATTGCGTTCAGTCGCCGCCTCGGGTTTCAGCAGACCGACCCGGTCGATGATCCCCGCAAGCGAGCGGACCGCATAGGCCCCGCGCGAATAGCCAAACAGAAATACCTTGTCGCCGGGGTGATATCGCGAGGCCAGATAGCCATACGCCCCGCGGATCTGACGATTGATACCGCGCCCGAAAATGACATCTCCACCGCGCCGCCAATGGGACCATTGCAAACCGGGTTCGTAGTACAGGGACACCGCACTGCCCATCTGGGCCAGCAGCTTATTGGTCAGCCCGGCATTGGTTTCATCACATTCGTCCAGCGACGACATCGTGCCGTCAATGATGATCACGTGCGTCGTCTGTCCACGGGTCGGAGGCGTGACCTCCGGCAAACCTTTTCCAAACTTGCTCTGAAGCCAGCCTGCAATCGATTTATTCAGCCGCGATAGGATCATCCCTGAGCAATTCCCACACTTTCATCGGTGTGAAAGGCATATCAGCCTGGCGCACACCGTGATCCCACAGCGCATCCTGCACCGCATTGGCCACCGCTGCCAATGCTCCGACCGTACCCGCCTCGCCACAGCCCTTCATTCCCATGATGTTGGCCGTTGACGGAACCGGTTCTGACGTGAACCCGATGTAGGGAACATCATCGGCGCGCGGCAAGGCATAATCCATGAACGTTGCCGTGAGAAGTTGGCCGTCTTCGTCAAATTGAACATGCTCGGTCAGGGCCTGTCCGATGCCTTGGACGACACCGCCATGCACCTGCCCTTCGGCCAGCATCGGATTGATAAGATTGCCAAAATCATCGACAACGGTATAGCGTTCAACAGTCGTGACCCCAGTGTCCGGGTCGATCTGAACCTCTGTAATATGACACCCGTTTGGAAAGCTGCGCGCCTCCAGTTTAACGCGGCGTTCATGCACCATCAGATCATCGCGCCCCTTGCCGCGGGCCATCTCGGCCACCTCAAGCATGGTGGGGGTCATATTCGACCCCTCGGCCCGGAACCGTTCATCATCAAAGGTGATCTCGGCCGCAGGCACGCCAATCTCCTCGGACAGGAACACGGCAAAGGCTTCGGTCATGGCCGAGACGGTATAAAGCGTCGCATTGTTCTGCACTGTCACCGACCGGGACCCCCCGGTGCCACCACCCACCTTGATCCGGTCGCTGTCGCCCTGCACGACATCGATCATGTCGACCGGGATGCCGGTCTGGTCGGACAGGAATTTGGCATAGACCGTTTCGTGCCCCTGCCCGTTCGATTGCGTGCCCACATAGATGTTGACCCGGCCCTCGTCGGTGAATTCCACCTTCGTGCTTTCGGTCGGATCGCCAAGGATACTTTCGATGTAGTAACACACCCCGACCCCACGCAGCAGGCCCCGGCCTGCATCTGCGGCCTTGCGCGCGGCGAACCCGGCGAGGTCGGCCTCGACCTCGGCCCGGCTCAGCACCTTGTTGAAATCGCCCACGTCATAGGTTTCGCCCACAGTCGTGGCATAGGGAAACTGGTCGGGTTTGATGAAGTTGATGCGGCGCAATTCCAGCGGATCAACGCCAAGCTCTCGGGCGGCGCGGTCCATGGCCCGCTCAAGAATATAGATCGCCTCGGGGCGACCCGCCCCGCGATAGGCATCGACCTGCGTGGTGTTGGTGTAGTACCCGACCGAGCGCAGATAGGTCGTCTGCACGTCATAGACCCCCATCAAGACGCGGCTGAACAATTGCGTCTGGATGGCTTGGGCAAATTGCGAGTTATAGGCCCCCATATTCGCCTTCGTATGGACGCGGTAGCCGATGATGCGGTGATTTTCGTCAAAGGCCAGCTCGGTCAGCGACGTCAGATCGCGGCCCGCATTGTCGCTCAGCATCGCTTCGGTGCGTTCGGACATCCAGCGCACCGGGCGGCCCAGATCGCGCGCGGCATGGGCGAGCACAAAATATTCGGGGTACATCATCCCCTTCATCCCAAAGCCACCGCCGGTATCGGGATTGGTGACACGGATCATGTCCGGGTCCACATTCAACGCCTCGGCCAACTGTTCCTTGGGGCCCCACACGCCTTGACCATTGATGGCGACGTGAAAACGCGCGCCCTCCATCTCGGCGTAACACCCGCGCGGCTCCATCGAGTTGACGATGACGCGGTTGTCACCCACATCCAGACTGATGACGCGATGCGCCGATGCAAACACAGCCTCGGCCGTCGCCGCATCGCCCATTTCCCAATCATAGGCCACATTGTCCGCCGCCTCGGGGTGCAGCATCTCGCCCCCTGCATCCATGTCCATCTTGGCTGGCAGATCGTCATAGTCGAGCATGATCAGTTCTGCCGCATCGCGGGCCTGAGCCATGGTGTCAGCCACAATCATGGCCACAGGTTCGCCCACAAAGCGCAGGCGGTCGCGCGCCAGAATGGGGCGTTCGGGGGCAGCCCCCTGAGTGCCATCACGGTTGGGCATCGTCGCACCGCGCATGCCGACCTTCATGCCCGCCGCTTCAAGATCGGCCAGCACGTAGACTGCGTGCACACCCTCCGCCGCGCGGGCCTCGGTCACATCCAGATCCGTGATCACCGCATGCGCAACGGGCGAGCGGAACACAAAAGACTGCAACGCATTTGCAGGTGCAATGTCGTCAACATAGCGCCCCTCGCCGGTCAAGAACCGCACATCTTCGCGGCGCCTGACAGATTGGCTTTTTCCGAACTTTTCCATGGGGAACGCTCCTGTGGCTGGAGTGGTGTCAGTTGAGTGCGAACCTAGCGGTTGCGCGGCCAGTGTCCAGAGCCGTAAGCGACCAGGATTTGGACACGGACGGCACGTTTGTCGCCCGTTGGCGCGGGCCAACATCGCCAAAACCCCCTTTCCTTCATAGGCCCGCGCAGCTATCTCACGGGCCAACGAACACAGAGGATACGCGCCATGGCCCTTGGAAAATTCAACGCCGCAGAAGTCGAGGCGCGCATTTACGAGCAGTGGGAGACACGAGGCTGTTTCAAGGCAGGTGCCAATGCCCGCGATGGCGCGTCGGCCTATGCCATTATGATCCCGCCGCCCAACGTCACGGGCGTGCTGCATATGGGTCATGCCTTCAACAACACGTTGCAGGATATCATGGTGCGCTGGCACCGCATGCGCGGGTTCGACACGCTCTGGCAGCCGGGCACGGACCATGCGGGCATCGCCACGCAAATGGTGGTGGAACGCCGCCTTGCCGAACACCAGCAACCCTCACGGACCGAACTTGGCCGCGACGCCTTCACCGCCAAGGTGTGGGAGTGGAAAGCCGAAAGCGGGGGCACCATCGTGTCCCAACTCAAACGGCTCGGGGCCTCCTGTGACTGGTCGCGCGAGGCGTTCACCATGTCCGGCGCGCCCGGCGCACCGCAGGACGTGGCCAAGGGGAACTTTCACGATGCAGTCATCAAAGTCTTTGTCGAGATGTACAACAAGGGCCTGATCTATCGCGGAAAGCGGCTGGTCAACTGGGACCCGCATTTCGAGACGGCGATCTCGGACCTTGAGGTCGAGAACATCGAAACACCGGGCCACATGTGGCACTTCAAATACCCGCTCGCAGAGGGGCAGACCTATACCTATGTCGAAAAGGACGAGGACGGAAATGTCACGCTGGAAGAGGTCCGCGACTATATCTCGATCGCGACCACCCGGCCCGAGACGATGCTGGGCGACGGGGCTGTGGCGGTGCATCCATCCGACGAGCGTTACGCACCCATCGTGGGCAAGCTGTGCGAGATCCCGGTCGGTCCCAAGGCACATCGCCGCCTGATCCCGATCATCACCGACGAGTACCCGGACAAGGATTTTGGCTCGGGCGCGGTCAAGATCACCGGCGCGCATGATTTTAACGACTATCAGGTGGCCAAACGGGGCGGCATCCCGATGTACAACCTGATGGACACCAAGGCGCGGATGCGCAGCGATGGGCAGCCTTACGCGATCGAGGCCGCGATTGCCCAGGAGATCGCCAATGGAGAGCGCAATTTCGACGAGGCGATGATCTCGGCAATGAACCTCGTACCGGACGACTATCGTGGGCTGGACCGGTTCGAGGCGCGCAAGAAAGTGGTGGCCGACATCACCGCCGAAGGGCTGGCCGTGATGCACATGGTACCGGTAACGGACGCGGACGGAAACGAAAGCGTCGAGGCCGTGCCGCTGGTCGAAAACAAGCCGATCATGCAGCCCTTTGGTGATCGTTCCAAAGTGGTGATCGAGCCGCTGCTGACGGACCAGTGGTTCGTGGACACTGACAAGATCGTCGGGCCCGCGCTGGATGCGGTGCGCAGCGGCGACGTGAAGATCATGCCCGAAAGCGGGGAGAAGGTGTATTTCCACTGGCTTGAAAACATCGAGCCATGGTGCATCTCGCGCCAGCTTTGGTGGGGGCATCAGATTCCGGTCTGGTACGGCCCAAGCGTCACGCACACCGAAAACGAAGACGGGACCGCCTCGGATGAATGGGACATCCAGAACCCGCAGCATTTCTGCGCGCCCACCCATGCCGAAGCGCTGGAATTGGCGGTCAACTACTACATGAACAGCGGCGCGATGGGCTTCCTTGTCGATGAGGAGGCGGCCAACGCGGACGAAGCGCTGACATTGACCTATCACGAAGATGGTCAGCCCGTGCGGTTGTGGCGGGACGCGGATGTGCTCGACACGTGGTTCTCCTCCGGCCTCTGGCCCATCGGGACCCTCGGCTGGCCCGAAAAGACGGACGAACTGGCCCGCTATTTCCCGACCTCTGATCTGATCACAGGGCAGGATATCCTGTTCTTCTGGGTCGCGCGGATGATGATGATGCAACTGGCCATCGTGGACGAGGTGCCGTTCAAGAACGTCTACCTCCATGGGCTCGTGCGCGATGCAAAGGGCAAGAAGATGTCGAAATCGACCGGCAACGTCATCGACCCGCTGGACCTGATCGACGAATTCGGGGCAGACGCGCTGCGGTTCACCAATGCGGCCATGGCCTCGCTTGGCGGGGCGCTGAAACTCGACACCCAACGCATCGCAGGCTACAGGAACTTCGGCACAAAGCTGTGGAACGCCGCCTCCTTTGGTGAGCGTAACGGCACGTTTGACGTGCCCCATTCGGGCACCATGCCAGAGGCGACCCTGACACCGAACCGCTGGATCAAGGGAGAGATCGCACGCACCCGCGAGGCGGTCGATGCCGCATTGGCCGAATATCGCTTCAATGATGCGGCCAGTGCGCTTTATGCGTTCACTTGGGGCACTTTCTGCGACTGGTATATCGAGCTGAGCAAACCCATTTTCGAGGGCGGCACCGAGGCCGAGATCGCCGAAACCCGCGCCGTCTATGCCTGGGGCCTTGATCAATGCCTGCTCATGCTGCACCCGATCATGCCCTTCATCACCGAAGAGTTGTGGGGCCAGAAGGCGCGGCCCAAACCCTTGGTGCATGGCGACTGGCCGACCTACAGCGCGGCTGATCTGGCCGACCCAAGCGCAGATGCGGAGTTGGGCTGGGTGACAGGCGCGATTGACGCGATCCGGTCGGCCCGCGCGCAGATGCACGTGCCCGCAGGTGCGCGTATACCGATGGTGGTTGTGGGTCTTGAGGAAGGCGCGCGCGCCGCGTGGGACGCCAACGAAAGCGCGTTCAACGCATTGGCCCGGATCACCGAATTGAACGTGGTGGACGACTTCCCCAAAGGCACCGTGACCCTTGGGCTTGCGGGGGGGCGCTTTGGCCTGCCGCTGGACGGGGTGATCGATGTCGCCGAAGAAATTGCGCGACTGGAAAAGACACTCGGAAAATTGGCCAAGGAAGTGGGCGGGCTGCGCGGCCGGCTCAAGAACCCCAAATTCGCGCAAAGCGCACCGCCCGAGGTTGTGGCCGAAACCCAGGCCAATCTGGACGCGCGCGCCGAAGAAGAGGGCAAGTTGCAAGAGGCGCTCGCCCGGCTTCAGGAACTCGGCTGAGCCAAACCAAACGGCCCAACGAAAAAGGCACCCCGATCAAGGGATGCCTTTTGTCATTTCTTCAGGGGTAGATTTACTCTGGAAGGCTGAGCGCCACAAAGCGTGGATCACCTGCACGGCGGACAAGCAGCAGCAGCGACTTGCGCCCCGCCTCTTTGACTTCGCTCAGACGGGTCTCAAAATCCGCGATGCTCGCGATCTTTTGCTGCCCGGCTTCGGTGATGACGTCACCCGCGCGCAGCCCTTTTTCATAGGCTTCGCTGGTTTCATCCACATCCGTCACAGCCAGACCCTGCTGGCCTTCGCCCACGCTCAGCTGTTCGATCAACTCGTCCGTCAGCGTGCTGAGAGTCAGGCCAAGCACCTCTTTGGTTTCGGCGCCTTCGGGTTCGGAGGGCGTGTCCGCCACCGCAGGGGTCGCACCTTCGGCCTCTTCACGGCGACCAAGGGTCACGCGTAATGTCACGGTTTCCCCGTCACGGAACACAACCACGCGCACGGTTTCACCAATCGGGCTGTTGCCGACCTGACGTACCAGGCCACGGGTGTCGGCCACGTCCACGCCTGCAAAGCTGAGGATCACATCACCGTCCTGCATGCCGGATTCCAGCGCAGGACCTTCGGGCACAGAGGTGACCAACGCACCCGCAACTTCCTCAAGGCCAATGGCCTCGGCGATGTCCTCGGTCACGTCCTGAATGCGCACGCCCAACCAGCCACGGCGGGTTTCGCCGAACTCCTGCAATTGGTCCACCACGCGGGTCACGACGTTGGATGCCATGGAAAAGCCGATGCCGATAGAGCCACCATTGGGCGACAGGATCGCTGTGTTCACGCCGATCACCTGACCGTCCATGTTGAACAGAGGACCGCCCGAGTTGCCCCGGTTGATGGCCGCGTCAGTCTGGATGTAGTCGTCATAGGTGCCGCTGAGGGCGCGGTTGCGCGCGGACACGATCCCGGCCGAAACGGAAAAGCCCTGACCAAGCGGGTTGCCCATCGCAATCACCCAGTCACCCACGCGGGAGTCGTCGCTGTTGCCGAAGGGCACAAAGGGCAATGGGCCATCCGCGCTGACCTTGAGCAAGGCGATGTCGGTGTTTGGATCGGTGCCGATCAATTCGGCCTCTAGTTCGTCGCCGTTGAAGAACTCGATCAGGATCTCGTCGGCACCTTCAATCACGTGGTTGTTGGTGACGATGAACCCGTCCTCGGAAATCACAAAGCCCGAGCCCAGAGCCGATGAGCGGCGGGGGCGGTCGCCCTGCCCGTTGCGGTCCTGAAACTCCCGAAAGAAGTCCTCGAAGGGGGAGCCTTCGGGCACAACACCTTGCGGCCCTGTGCGTCCTTCAATCACGGTGGATGTGGTGATGTTGACCACTGATGGGCTGATCTGTTCTGCCAGCGGCGCAAGGCTTTCGGGGCGGGCCGTGGCCATCAGGGTTTGCACCAGCACAAAGGCCAGCGCGAGCGCGCCTATCCAGAGGGCGCGGATGTAGTTCACATCGGTAAGCTGTCTCGAAAGGGCAATTGCCTGTCGCTGCATCAGGTCTCTCCTGCTTCGTCTTGATGGCCGGGCTGGCCGGATAACACACACGGATGCGCGTTTGCATACAGGGTGCATGTAGGGTTGCATCCTTGCAACATTAAAGATGGCCCTGTCCCGCATGGTTTCAATATCACGTTACCAATGTGTCAACGCACAGCCGGTTGGGTGGTCAAATCCCGATATAAAATGCGAGCCACACACAGATCAGGCCCGACACCATCACCAAGGCCCCCAATTGACGTCGCACGGCTTCAGGCAGGCTGCGCAAAACCTCAAGCACGCGTTCAATAAGCGAAGGGGCCAGCACATAGGCCAGCCCCTCCACAATCATCACAAGTCCAAGGGCAAGAAGCACCCAGGCCATCAGGTCACTCCGCCGCCAGACCGCGGGCACCCTGATCGGATTTGAGGTAGTTGAAGAACTCGCTGTCCGGCGACATCACCATAGTCGAGTTGTTCGCCCCAAGTGCACGATCATAAGCGGTGAGCGAGCGGTAGAATTCAAAGAACTCCGGGTCGGCCCCGAACGCATCGGCGAAGATGGCGTTGCGGCGCGCATCCGCTTCACCGCGAATAATCTCGGCCTGACGTTCCGCATCAGAGGTCAATTCAACCACCGTCCGGTCCGCCTGAGCGCGCACCCGTTGGGCAGCCTCGTTACCGCGGGCGCGTTCGTCGGTTGCCTCACGCTCACGTTCGGCGCGCATCCGCTGGAAGGTCGCGTCAAGGTTTTCGGTTGGCAGGTCCGTGCGCTTGAGACGCACGTCGACAACCTCAATACCCAGGGCGCGCGCTTCGGCAATCGCACCATTTCGAATGCGCAGCATCAGCGCCGCCCGGTCCGAACTCAGGATATCGTTGGACGACACGGAGCCCAGCACTTCGCGCAGCTCGTTGCGCAAAATACCGTCGATGCGACGTTCGGCGGCCCCTTCACCGCCTGTACCAACCGCTTGGCGGAACTGGTTCAGATCAGCAATCCGGTAGCGGGCAAAGGCATCCACAACCAGACGACGATCATCCAGCGGGGTGACTTCAAGCGGTTCGACATCGCGGCTCAGGATACGGTCGTCATAGCGCACAACCTCTTGGATCAGGGGGATTTTCACGCCCAATCCGGGCACTTCCTTGATGTCGACGACCCGGCCAAATTGCAGGACAAGCACCTTTTCACGTTCATCCACGATGAACAGGGACGACAATGCGATGGCCGCAGCCACCACGATAACGGGGATCAGAAACGCAGATTTACGCATCAGTTTGTCCCTTCAGTAGTGTTGCGACGCAATTCGTTGAGCGGCAGGTAAGGCACCACGCCCTGGCTGTCGCCCCCATTCTCGTCGATAATGACCTTGTCGACACGGCCCAGCACACGCTCCATCGTTTCAAGATAAAGACGTTTGCGGGTGACGTCGGGGGCCTTGGCATATTCTTCCAAAACGGCCGAGAAACGAGACGCTTCACCCTCGGCCTGGTTGACCTGTTGGGCACGGTAGCCTTCGGCCTCTTCCAGAAGCTGCGCGGCCTGACCACGGGCTTCGGCCAAAACGCGGTTGGCATAGGCATCCGCCACGTTTTGCAAACGATCCCGTTCCTGTTCAGCGGCCTGAACGTCGCGGAAGGCGTCGATCACGGATTGTGGCGGGTCGGCCTTGTCAAAGTTCACGCGGATGACCGTGACACCGCTGTCATAGCTGTCGAGCGTGTTTTGGATGAGGTCAAGCAACTGCACCGCGATCGCACCACGGTCCCGGTTGAGGATCGGGGCCAGATCAGACTGGGCGATAATCTCACGCATCGCCGATTCCGCAACGGCGCGGATGGTGGGGCGTGGATCACGCAGGTTGAACAGGTATTTGGCCGGATCATTGATGTTCCAGACGACCTGGAAATCAATGTCGACGATATTTTCGTCACCGGTCAGCATCAGGCCCGCGTCGCCGCCACGGCCGCCCACACCGATCTCTTCGGTTTGTTCGCGGGTGACGGGAATGACTTCGGCGGTGACCACAGGCCAGGGCGCAAAATTCAGACCCGGATTTCCGATCGCCGAGAACTCGCCAAGGAACAATTCGACGGATTGTTCTTCGGGTCGGACCGTGTAAAAACTGGCCATCCCCCACAGCACGACCGCGGCCAAAGCGCCAAGGCCAAGCGTACCTTTGGTCAGAAACGGGCCGGAGCCGCCGCCATTGCCACGCCCCCCACCGGTGCCGCCGCCACCGCGACCGCCCATCAGGACGCGCAGTTGTTCCTGGCCTTTCTTGACCAGTTCGTCGATCTCGGGGATTTGCGGACCGTCATCACCGGGCCGACGCCCGCCGTTGCCACGACCAGGGTCACGCGAGCCGTTTTTGCGCCCGTCATCCCCGTCGTTCGAATTTCCGCCACCCCCCCAGGGGCCGCCTGTATTGCCAGCCATATGGTGTAGTTCTCCTCTTGTCGTGCGACAGGTGCCGCATCTTGTCTTGTCACTTGTGTCTAGATATCGAAAATTCAAGCGGTGCGCATGGGCGTCTTCATGGTCACGATCTCTTCGGACATGGTGGGATGAACGGCCACGGTCTGGTCGAAATCTTCCTTGGTTGCGCCCATTTTGATAGCGACACCCGCCAGTTGGATCATTTCACCCGCATCCGGCGCGACGATGTGACAGCCCAGAACCTTGCGGGTCGCCTTGCTGACAACCAGCTTCATCAGAACCCGATTGTTTTGGCCGCCAAAGGCCGTCTTCATCGGGCGGAACGAGGTGCAGTAGACTTCGACCTCTTCCTGTTCGCGCGCGTCCTCTTCGCTGAGCCCCACGGTGCCCATCTCGGGTTGAGTAAAGATGGCCGATGGGATCAGCTCGTGATCTACAGCCGTTGGATTGTCCTGAAACACCGTCTGAACAAAGGCCATGCCCTCGCGAATGGCGACAGGGGTGAGGTTCACGCGATTGGTCACGTCCCCGATGGCATAGACGCTGTCGACGGCTGTTTTGGAATAAGCGTCCACAACAATTTCCTTGCGGCGCCCGATCTGAATGCCGAGGTCTTCCAGACCCAGATCCGCACTGTTGGGATCGCGACCGGTCGCAAACAGGACGATATCATATTCCCGGGCGTCGCCACTGGTGGGTTTGACCCAGACCGATTGCGACCCATCCCCCGTGCGCGTTGCCATCAAGGTGGCGGATTGTTTGGCATCGGCCCCCATGGCCGCGTCGGTGGCCGTGGGTCCGCTGACCGCATCATAATCACCACCGCCGGGGGCCATTTCGACAATGTTGGTGCCCAAATGCAGCTTGATCCCGTTTTCGCGCATGGCCTCGGCGATCAGACCGCGGGCTTCGTCATCAAAGCCGCGCAAAATCTGGGCACCGCGGTAGAACTGTGTCACCTCGACCCCGAGCCCGTTGAAGATGCAGGCAAATTCGCAGGCGATATACCCGCCCCCGATAATCAGAATGGATTTTGGCAGCGTTTCCAGGTGAAAGATGTCGTCGCTCACGATCCCCAGATCGGCGTTGGGGATGTCCGGGCGGACCGGGTGACCGCCGGTTGCGATCAGGATCGTCTTGGCTGTTTTGGTTTCCCCGGTGGACAGTTCCACTGTGTGGGCGTCCTTGAGCCGGGCGCGGGCATCAAAGGTTTCGACACCCGATGACTTCAGCAGATTGCGGTAGATCCCTTCAAGCCGGTCAAGTTCGCTCGCCATGTGGCCCTGAAACCTGTCCCAGTGGAATGTGCCCTCGCCCATGTCCCAGCCATAGCCGCGGGCGAGGGCCGGCATGCCGGAAAATTCACTGGCAAACACCATCAGCTTTTTGGGCACACAGCCCCGGATCACACATGTCCCGCCATAGCGGTCTTCTTCGGCCAGTGCGACCCGGGCACCGGCGTCGCTGGCGGCCACGCGCGCGGCGCGCACCCCCCCCGATCCGCCACCGATTACAAACAGATCGTAGTCATATTCCGCCATGTCAGCCGCCTTTGGTCTTTAGTCTGCAAGGTCCGTGAACAGGTTGTCCGTCTCAAGGAAATCGAGCCGCTCCTGCTCTACCGTACCTTCATTGATATCTCGCACCTCGACCCGGCCATCGCCATAGCCGATCACGACCGCATCACAAATATCGATAAACAGCCCGTTTTCAACCACGCCCGGCATCTGGTTGATGACAAGGCTGAGTTGGCGCGGGTTGCCGATGCGTTGCAAATGCAGGTCCATGATATAGTTGCCCTCGTCCGTGACGAACGGGTGATCCCCGTTCATCCGCAAGCTGGACTGGCGGCCCAGAACGTCCATGGAAATAAGGGTTTCCTCAACGAGGGCCTGGGTGGTCTGCCAGCCGAACGGAATCACCTCGATCGGCAGGGGGAACGCGCCCAGATGTTCGACCTCTTTGCCGATATCGGCGATCACCACCATTTGATCAGAGGCGGTGGCTACTATCTTTTCCTGCAACAGCGCGCCTCCGCCCCCTTTGATCAGGTTCAGGTCCCCATCAAACTCGTCCGCGCCATCAATCGTGACATCCAGCCACTTCGCCTCATCCAGCGAGATCACCTCGATCCCCACCTCGCGCGCCAGATCCGCCGTGCGGGTCGAGGTCGGCACACCCTTGAACCGCAAGCCTGCATCGCGCACCTGTTCGCCCAGACAACGTACCAGCCATGCGGCGGTTGATCCGGTGCCAAGGCCGACGCGCATTCCATCCTCGACATAGTCTGCCGCCCGTTTGGCGGCGACGAACTTCGCCTTGTCGATGGGTGACAATTCTCCGGTCATGTTGTGACGACTCCCCATGTGTTGAGGCGCTTATACGATCCCACGCGGTGCGTTGCGACCCCCCAAGGCGTTTGGCGTTCACCTTGGCAGCCAGAGGGGCGCGGCACAACCAGACGACACGGGCGCGTCCTGTACGCGAACCATCATGTACGCCGTCAGGCACCCGGTCGAGTCGCGCCCCGCTCAGCTCGGCGTTTTGAGGGCGTTCATTGCATCCAGCACCTCGGACATCTCCACCGCGCCGTCGTGATCCAGATCAAAGGTCATCATGGCGCGCATCGCATCCGCAGCATGCGGGCCCATCGCGACATGTGCCTTGCGGCTGGCATGCGCGCGCATCTCGCTCCACGCGACAACGTGGTCGCCATTCACATCGGCCGCCCGAAACCAGACCAGCAACCGACCACGCATCGTCGCGCTCGCCGCCCGCAGCAACACGTTCAGCTCGGATTGGGTCACCCCCAGATCTCCGTTCAGATCCGCCTCAAGCAGGCGGCGCATCTCGCGGGCCCGCAGCCGGGCCAGTTCCGCCGCAATCGCCTGTTCGATATGGGACGCCCGCAAACCATCGCCGCCCCCATAGCCAAGAATCAGCCCCGCCGCCTCTTCCACGAAGGCTTCGGGGCGGGTGCGCATCCGATCCAGTGTCGTACCCGGTGTGCGCGCCACCAGCACATCCACCAACGCCTGCCCCGAAAGCTCCTGCGCCAAGGCAACACGCCAGGGCATCAAACACGCGATCAACGCAAAAACCGCAATAATCCATCGCATCGTGACATCCTCCTGCCCCGATCCAATCCCATCAGGGTTAAGTCTGGGTTAAGCCTGACCAAATCACAGACCAAACGGTCGTTTTAGGGCGGTGCACGGGGTCCACACCCGCGCTATCACTGGCCCATGACTTACGTGCTGCACTACGCCCCGGACAACGCATCGCTGATCGTGCGACTGGCACTCGACACTCTGAACGTGCCCTTTGAGACGGCGTTGGTGGATCGCGCGGCCCGCAGCCAACGCAGCCCAACCTACCTTGCGGTCAACCCCAACGGATTGATCCCGACGCTGATCAGCCCGCAGGGACCCGTCTTTGAAACCGGCGCGATACTGTTGTGGCTGGTGGACAGGCATGATGATCTGGGCCCCGGCCCTCAGGACACCCACCGTGCCGACTTCCTCAAATGGCTGTTCTTCTGTTCCAACACCGTACATCCGGCCCTGCAACTGCTATTCTATCCGCACAAACTGGCAGGCGACGCGCCGCAGGCCTGCAAGATCGTCACGACCGGGGCCAAGCGGCTGTTGCGCAACCATTTTTCGACATTGGAGACCACGCAGACCGAGGCCTTCGGGCAACGGGACATCACCGTGATCGACCTTTATGTCGCAACGATGCTCCGCTGGTGCGCGATTTACGGCCCCCAGGATCGCACGTGGTTTTCGCTTGCCGACACACCGGCGCTGGCGCGCATTTGTGCGCGCGTTGAGGTTCTGCCCGCCACACGCCGCGCCCAGATGGCCGAGGGGCTTGGCCCCACCCCATTCACCGCGCCCACACGACCCAATCCCCCGGAAGGATCTGCACTCTGATGTTTTTGTCCGTATTCGAGATGTTCAAGGTCGGTATTGGCCCATCCTCGTCCCACACGATGGGGCCTATGGTGGCTGCCGCACGGTTTCTGGAGATGATGCGCGCCTCACCCTTCCAGTTTTCAGGGCTCAGGGCGTCCCTGCACGGCAGCCTTGCCTTTACCGGGGTCGGACACGCGACAGACCGGGCCACGATCCTGGGCCTTGCGGGGTTTGTGCCCGACACCTACGACCATGACCGCGCCGAACAGGTGCTTGTGGATCTGCACACTACGCAAACCCTGCACCCTGACGGCCTCGGACCTTTGCGGTTTGATGCCAAAACCGACCTGATCTTTGACTACGACACGCAGCTTGCGGGGCATGCCAATGGGATGATCCTGATGGCCACAGATGCACAAGGGGACGTCACCTTGCGCCAAGTGTTCTACTCCATCGGCGGCGGCTTCGTGATGACCGAAGAAGAACTCGCCGCAGGCAAGGCCACGGATGAGGGCGCGCCCGTCCCCTACCCGTTCAAGTCCGCCGCCGAGATGCTGGAGATGACCGCCCAATCGGGTAAAACCATCGCACAGATGAAACAGGCCAACGAAGAATCCCGCGGCGGGGCCGAAAACCTCAAGTCCGGGACCAAGCGGTTGTGGCAGGTGATGAGCGACTGCATCGACCGCGGGCTTGAGACCGAAGGAACCCTGCCGGGCGGGCTATCGGTCAAACGCCGGGCCAAAGGCATCCATGACGCCCTGATCGCCGAGCGCGGAATGAACCAAAGCGCGCCGCATACGATTAACGACTGGATGAGCGTCTATGCCATGGCCGTCAACGAGGAGAACGCGGCAGGCGGTCAGGTCGTGACCGCCCCCACCAACGGGGCGGCGGGGGTGCTGCCGGCCACATTGCGCTACTACCTCGACCATGTGCCGGGGGCCTCGCAAGCGCATGTGCAGGACTTTCTGCTGACGGCCGCCGCCATCGGCGGGCTGGTCAAATTCAACGCCTCCATCTCAGGGGCCGAAGCGGGATGTCAGGCCGAAGTGGGCAGTGCAGCGGCCATGGCCGCGGCGGGGCTATGTGCGGTTATGGGCGGCTCCCCTCAGCAAATCGAAAACGCGGCAGAAATTGCGTTGGAACACCATCTGGGGATGACGTGCGATCCGGTGCGCGGACTTGTGCAAGTGCCCTGTATCGAGCGCAACGGATTGGGGGCCATCAAGGCGGTCAGTGCCGCCTCGCTGGCCCTGCGCGGGGATGGAACCCACCTTGTGCCGCTGGATGCGTGCATCGAAACCATGCGCCAGACCGGCGCAGATATGAGCGAGAAATACAAGGAAACCTCCTTGGGTGGATTGGCCGTCAACGTCCCCAACTGCTGAGGCACACGCGCGGCGGGGTCGGTGGGTGGGCGCCTTTCGCGACCGCGAAACAGTCCCACGCACCGCCCCGCACCCGTACGTTCTGACGCCAACCCGCATCACGTCCGCAGCAACTCCCACATTGTGTTCGTACGATCCGCTGCTACCGTGCGGCAATGACACAGGATCGTCCCTTCCTCGGCATCATGCTTATGCTGGGCTTTTGCACCGTGGCTCCGATGGGCGACGCGTTTGCAAAACTGTTGGGCGGGTCCATCCCGCTTGGGCAGTTGCTGTTTGTGCGCTTTGGCATTCAGGTCGTACTGTTGATCCCGCTGATCTGGGTGACGGGACGGGCCTGGCGGATGCGGGGGCGGGTGTTATGGCTGACCCTGCTGCGCACGGTGCTGCACATCGTCGGCATCGGGGCAATGTTCACGGCCCTCAAATTCCTGCCTCTGGCGGATGCCGTCGCCATCGCCTTTGTGATGCCCTTCATTATGATGCTCCTTGGCAAATACGTGCTGGACGAAGAGGTGGGCAGCCGCCGCCTTTGGGCCTGCGTGGTCGGGTTCGCAGGCACGCTGCTGGTGGTTCAGCCCAGCTTTGCCGAAGTCGGCTGGCCTGCCCTGCTGCCGCTGGCCGTGGCGATCAACTTTGCCTTCTTCATGCTGGTCACCCGGCAGATCGCGAAGGATACCGACCCCGTGGGTCTGCAAGCGGTCAGCGGGGTCATGGCGCTGGTGATCATGGGACCCATACTGTGGCTGACCCAAGGCGCTGACCTGCCCGCATTGCAACTCGTGGCGCTCGACACCTCGCTGCCCGCAGATCAGTGGACATCCCTGTTCACAATGCCCCTGTTCCAGCTGATCGCGATCGGGGTGCTTGGCACACTGGCGCATCTGCTGATGACATGGTCGCTGCGCTATGCGCCCTCGGCGACCCTTGCACCGATGCAATACCTCGAAATTCCGGTGGCCACGATCATCGGCCTTGCCATCTTTGGCGATCTGCCAAATGGGCTGGCGGCCATCGGGATCTGCATCACGGTTGGGGCGGGTCTGTATATCGTGTTTCGCGAGCGGGCCATCGCGCAGCTTGAGGCACGCACGCCAGCGCCCGTATGACCCCCGCCAGCCGCGCACGGGGCAGGATCACCAACATGCCGGGCGCATCCATCTGCAAGATCACCGGGCCTGTGGCCATATTCGACGTCCCGATCCGCGTGGCAGGATCAAAGCGCAATCCCTTGATCGGCCAATGCAATCCCTCTGACACACCGCCCACCGGCCCAAGGGGAAACAAGGACACGGTATCCCCGTCCTCGGTCGGCAGCGTCACGTCAGACGGGCAAAGGAACGTGATTTCGCTCGGCCCCAGCACAAGACAAGGGCGCTCCGGGCGCGCGGCCAGCCCATGAAGAACGGCGAGGTGATGGTCAACACGGCCCCCCGTAAAACCGACGGCGACGACCACAGGGGCCTCGATGTGGCGCAGGGCCTTGTCGAAATCCGTACTGTCCTGTTCGCTGACCTTGATCTGACGGTCAGGCGGAATGCGGGCAAGGGTCTGGGGCGACACACTGTCAAAATCACCGATGATGGCCGCCAATGCGACGTCGGCCCTGTCCGCCAGCTCAGCACCTCCATCAGCCGCGACGCAAGTGGGGGCCAAGGCCACGGCGTCCATGACATCCGCGACAGACGCCTCACCGCCGCCCAACAGGGTGATAGGGTCAAAACTGTGAACAATCCGCTTGGTCATGGGTTTTTAATGCATTTTTCGGAAACAGATCACAATGTCGCCGCGAAATGATACCCTCTTCGGCACAGATTCGGGCCGCTTTGGTCCGGCATTGCGCCCTATAGAAACCTCCGCAAATCGGCAGAGGACGAGCATCCGATGATAAATAACAATAAGATTTTGACAGTCTCCTACGGCACGTTTTCGTGCACGCTGGAAGGCTTTGACGATAGTTTCGGCACGATGAAGGCGATTGCAGAATATTTCCGCGATCTGGCCTCTGATGATCGATATTTCGGGGCCGAGCCACCGCAACCCGACGCCGAAATGCTGGCGCGAATCGCCGAACGCGAGATTTCGCGCCGCGTTGAAGCACGCGAAGACGAGGGCCGGATCGTACTGAGCGCGGGTGAGGCAGAGGTGGCCCAAGCGCCGCCCGCAGCCGTGCTTGCCCCTGTTGCCACACCCGAACCGGAGCAGGCCCCGGACATCGCCGAGGTCCAGGAAGCAGAAACTGAAACCACCGAGGACGCGATCGACGCCGACGTCGAGGAACCGGTTCAAGAGGACATCGTTGAAGCGGCCACGCCCGCCGTCGAAGAAATCACACCCGAGCCCGTGTTGTCCGACACGGTCATTGATGCCGATGACACCACTGACATCACCGACATCGAAGATAGTGCCGAGGCATTCTTTGCCGATGTCACCGAAGACGCGGTCCCGGAGTTGCGTGCTCAAGACGCCAGCAATGCCGTGGAAAATGCCGCCGCCCTTGCGCCCGACAGCATCGCAGCCAAGCTGCAACGCATCCGTGCCGTGGTGTCTCAGCATCAGGACGATGAAGACGAGCACGCGATGTTCGAAGACGAGCACGCCGAAGACCTCGCACCGTCCCATGACGTGGATGACGCGATTGACGCGGACACAGACCAATCCGCCTTTGTCGCCGAAACGGCGCAGGCGATTGAGGCTGCGCAGTCGGATGAAGATACGGCTGAGGCGGATGTCGCTGATGAAGAAGGCGATAATGACATCTCGTCGATCCTCGCGCGTTTCGACACAGATGACGATGCCGTGGCTGAGCAATCTGACCTGCCGGACGATATCTTGTCCGAGGAAACAGAAGAGACATCGCAGGACGACGACGATGATCTGGATCTCGACTCGCTGGCCGCATTGATGGCGCGCGATGCAGAGGACGAGGTGGACACCGCCGAGGATGACGAAAACCTGTTTGAGGACAGTGTTGAGGCTGCTGATACCGACGAAGACGCGGACATGGCCGCACCCGCCGCGCGCCGCGCCCGTGTGATCAAGGTCAAACGCGCCGAAATCGACGCCGCCATTGCCAAAGGTCAGATCGAGGAAGTCGCAGACGAAGACACGACCACCACCTCAACCTTGTCCGAGGATGAGGAAGCGGAATTGCTGGCCGAGCTTGCACAGGTCGAAGCGGAATTGCCCACCGACGCTCAGGACGCCACATTCGAAGATGACCTGGAAGATGATCTGACGGATGATGTTGCGGAAGACGTCATTGCAGAGGATGACATCGCAAAGGACGGCATCGCCGAAGACATCGAAGTCGCAGCCGAGGCAGAGGCAGAAGACACCAAAGTCAACGACGATGATGTCTCGCGTCTGATGGCCGAAGCGGACAACCAGATGGACGAGCCCGAAGGCTCAAGCCGCCGCAACGCCTTTGCCCATCTCAAAGCTGCTGTGGCCGCCAAAAAGGCGGATGCCGGGATTGGCAGCAAGGACGACGAGGAAGAAGGGGCGTTCCGCTCTGATCTGGCCTCGGTGGTCAAACCCCGCCGGCCCACCGCACCCAGCACCCGCGGCGAACGGCCTTCTGCCGAACGTCCCGCCCCTCTGAAACTCGTGGCGGAACAGCGCGTCGATGTTGAGACCGCACCCAAAGGCCCCGTGCGCCCACGCCGCGTCGCCGCCGTGCAAGAGGTGACCCACGACACCGAGGACGAAGGCAACTTTGCCGACTACGCCTCGGACATGGGCGCACACACCCTGCCCGACCTGCTTGAGGCGGCGGCAAGCTACCTCAGCTTTGTCGAGGGTCGCGACCAATTCTCGCGTCCCCAGTTGATGAGCAAGGTGCGTCAGGTCGAGGAACGCGATTTCAGCCGCGAAGACGGGCTGCGCTCGTTCGGTCAACTGCTCCGGGCCGGCAAGATCGAAAAGATCAAAGGGGGCCGCTTTACCGTGACAGGTGATATCGGCTACCGCCCTGATCAACGCGCCGCTGGCTGACCCAGGCCACCGCGAGAACCACAAAAAAGGCGCTCTTGTCGGAGCGCCTTTTTTTATGCTCTGTGACCGGCATGGCATTTCCTGATCAACCCACTCTGACAGGCCCGACGCTGCGTCTGCGCCCGCTGAGTGTTGACGACCACGCAGCCCTCGCCGCAGCCGCCAGCGACCCGGCGATCTGGGCCGGCCATCCCGCACGGGATCGTCACAAGCCAGACGTCTTTACCCCCTATTTCGACATGTTGCTTGATGCGGGCGGCACCCTTGTGATCACGGAAGGGGGTAGCGGTGCGGTAATCGGCTGCTCACGCTACTACCCCGCCCCCGAAGGTGCAGGCGAAATCGGGATCGGCTTCACTTTTCTGACCACCGCGCATTGGGGTGGCACCACCAACCGCGAACTTAAGACCCTGATGCTGGACCACGCATTTCGCCACGTGGACCGCCTGTGGTTCCACATCGGCCCCAGCAACATCCGCTCGCAAAAAGCGACGGCCAAACTGGGCGCAAAATACATCGAAACGCGTGAACGCTCCCTCGGTAAATCACCGGGGATGTGGATGTGCTACGCGTTGGAAAAATCAGTGTGGCAGGCTGCTCAGGCGTCAGGATCAGGCTGACCGATCCCCTTGAACACCGCTTTCAGCGGAAAGGCCCAGATCACCCCGAGGATGATGTAGATCAACAACTCAACCAGAAAGCCGGGCCGCTCGAACCAGCCCACGACCGTCACGGCCACCACGATGTAAAGCGGCACGCCCAGCATCAGAATTGCCAAAGCCAGCCGCTTTCGGGTCTTGTACGACAGTGCCATGTGCACCCCTTCAGTCCGCAAATGGGTCCCGGACGAGAATGGTGTCCTCCCGCTCGGGTGAGGTGGAAAGTAGGGCAACGGGGCAGTCGATCAACTCTTCGACGCGGCGCACATATTTGATCGCATTGGCAGGCAATTCGGCCCAACTGCGCGCGCCTTCGGTGGATTCCGACCAGCCGGGCATCTCTTCGTAGACGGGAGTGCAGCGGGCCTGCTGATCGGCGGCTGTGGGCAGATAGTCCAACTGCTTGCCGTCCAATTCATAGCCGACACAAATCTTGAGGGTCTCGAACCCATCCAGCACATCAAGCTTGGTCAGCGAAATGCCGTTCACCCCGCTGGTCGCGCAGGTTTGGCGCACAAGGCAGGCATCAAACCAGCCGCAACGACGCTTGCGCCCCGTGGTGGTGCCGAACTCATGGCCACGCTCGCCAAGGCGCTGGCCGTCCGCATCCTCAAGCTCGGTCGGGAATGGCCCTTCGCCGACACGGGTAGTGTAGGCTTTGACGATGCCCAGCACGAAATCAATTGCGCCGGGACCGACCCCGACACCGGTGGCCGCCTGCCCTGCAATCACGTTGGAGGACGTCACAAAGGGGTATGTGCCAAAATCAATATCCAGCAATGCCCCCTGTGCGCCCTCAAACAGGATACGCTTGCCCGCTTTGCGCGCCTCGGTCATCACCTTCCACACGGGGGCGGCATATTCGAGGATGGCGGGTGCCACCTCTTTCAACCTGGCGATCAGGCCATCGCGGTCGACAGGGTCCAGCCCCAGACCGCGACGCAAGGCGTCGTGGTGGATCAACGCGCGATCCACCCGCAATTCAAGCGTTGCCGTGTCCGCCAGATCCGCCACACGCACGACACGGCGGCCCACTTTGTCCTCATAAGCGGGCCCAATGCCGCGGCCCGTCGTGCCGATCTTGGCGACGGAATTCTGGGATTCGCGAGCCCGGTCCAACTCACCATGAATGGGCAGGATCAGCGGCGTATTTTCGGCAATCATCAAGGTTTTGGGCGAGATATCAACGCCTTGACCGCGCAGCGTTTCAATCTCCGAGATCAGGTGCCAGGGATCAAGCACCACACCGTTGCCAATCACGCTCAGCTTGCCGCCGCGCACGACCCCTGATGGCAGCGCATGCAGCTTGTAGACGGCCCCGTCAATGACCAGCGTGTGACCGGCATTGTGGCCCCCCTGAAAGCGCGCGATCACATCGGCGCGTTCGCTCAGCCAATCGACAATCTTGCCCTTGCCCTCGTCGCCCCACTGCGCGCCGACAACCACCACATTGGCCATGCTGATCCCTTTCATGCAAACCCGCGCCCGTATAGCGAGGCTGTGCGGCATGCGAAACCGGTATCTGACGCAAAGCCCGCGCGCATGTTTCTTTTGACCAAAAATACCGCCGCCGGAGGCATCCCGCAGTTGCAACACACCCGACTTCGCGGCATGAGCACGCCCATAACAACGCACGGATCACCGATATGGGCTTTCTCTGGCGCTGGCTGTTTGCCTTTGGGCTGTTGGCCGCAACCTACAATCCAACACCCTACAATTATGTGGCGTGGATCCGAGACTTCGGTCAGCGAAACCTGTCGATCGCGGTGCTGGCGGGGCTGCTCTTGCTGATTGGATACATCATCTACCTGCGCGCCACGCTGCGCTCGATTGGCGGGTTCGGCATGACCCTTGTGCTGGCCGTGGTCGGGGCGGGCCTGTGGGTGCTTTATGATCTGGGCGTGCTCAAGCTCGACAATCCCGGGCTAAACGTGTGGTTGGCACTCTTGGCGCTGTCTCTTGTCCTTGGGGTTGGTCTGAGTTGGAGCCATGTGCGCCGCTATCTGTCGGGTCAGGCAGATATGGACGACGTGGACGAGTAAGACGCGCCATATCACGGCCTAAGTAGGGGCGCTGCCCCCGGCCTGCGGCCTCCCCCGGCATATTTGTTGAACAATGAACGGCAAGGTGTCTTTCAGTCCAGCGTGACGGGTTGGCCGTGGGGTGTGGCCAGATAGGCCGCCTTCCATGCCGCGTGCGCTTCGCTCACCTTGTCTGGCGACGCCGCCCCCAATTCGGCAAGATAGGCTTCAAGCGTTTCCAGCCATGCAGCAAAATAGTCATCGCCCCCATTGAGGTCTTTGCTGAGCCCGTGCGTCTTGAGTGTGGCCCCGAGCCGCGCGGCCCAGTCCGGCCATGCGAAGACGCCCGCCTCATTCAGATGCACCGTCAGGGCAAAGACCTGCGCATGCCAGGGGGCCTCAAATACGGGCTCGGGGATCATGCGGGAGCCAGATAGCTGTCCCACAGATCAAGGATTACCTCGTCCTGGGGATGTTCGGGATGCGCCCAGATATCAACCGCGCGCACAGCCACCGCATAAAGCGGCTCGGGGGCCTCGCCCAAGCGGTGCGCGTTGCTGTCGGGCAAGACGTGGCTGCCATGCATCCGCACGATGGTCCCCTTGGCCCCTGCCGCGTATCCGGGCAAGCGGGTGTGGCCACCGGGCACGGTTACGTTTTCGGCCAGCGCTCTGATCTGGACAGTATCGCCGGGCACAAACCGCGCAGGCACCGTGCTTGGTCGATCCGCAGGGCCTCCTTTTGCCAACATGGCCGCAACCGCATCGCGTTTCAGCCGTTTGGCGGCCAAGGGGCTGTCCCCCAATGCCTTGCCTTGCGCCAACTCGTCAGCACTCAGCGCGCCCCTTTCCACCAGCAAATCAGCCAGCGCCGCCATCCACTTTTCGTAATAGGAAAACCGCGCATAATCCATCGGGGCCAGCGACTCGCGGGCATGGCGCGACACATCGATGTTCCACAGACCAAGCGTGCCGCACGCAACGGTCACGGCCAATGCACGGGGATGCCAGTCGGCGTGGAATATCTCGCCCTCGGGTTCGGGCACCACGGCCCCGTCGCCAAAGCGTCCGCCCATATCATGCACCCGGCTCATGGAGTGCCCGCCAGCGCGCAGCCGATCATCGCATCGCGCGAGACCAAATCCATCAGACCCGCCTCATCCAGCCCCTCAGCCCCTTCGGGCCGCATGGGCAACACCAGATAGCGCACCTCGGCTGTCGAATCCCAGACCCGCACGGCGGTGTCCTCGGGCAGAGTCACTCCGAAATCGGCAAGCACCTTGCGCGGTTCGCGCACGGCCCGCGCCCTGTAGGCGTCGGACTTGTACCATCCCGGCGGAATGCCAAGCAGCGGCCACGGGTAACAGGAACACAAGGTACACACGACCATGTTGTGCACCTGCGCCGTGTTTTCGACCACCACCATATGTTCGCCCTGGCGGCCGTAATATCCCATCTCGGACACGACGGCATCCGCGTCTGCCAGCAGCGCCGCCTTGAAGTCCGGGTCCGTCCAGGCGCGCGCCACCACATGAGCACCGTTGTGCGGCCCGATCTGGTTTTCATAGGTGTCGATGATTTCGTCCAGCGCGGCGGGATCGATCAGCCCCTTCTGCGTCAGGATGGTTTCAAGCGCCTTGACCCGCAACGCAGGGTCGGACGGCAACAGGCTGTGCGGGTGAGCGTGGTCAGAATGGTCATGGGGCATAGTGCCAACTTTGCGGCAGTCGAACCCAAATATCCACCCGTTTTTGCACGCACCCCGACCGACCATATCCAGCCGCACGGGCCCACAGGCAAAAGGCGACTTGCGGGAGGGGGCGATCTTGCATAGATACCGCCCATCGCGCAGCTTGAAAGGGCAATTCCCCCACATGGAAAACGTCGTTCTCATCGTCCATCTGATCCTCGCGCTCGGCCTGATTGCCGTGGTGCTGATGCAGCGCTCCGAAGGGGGCGGTCTGGGCATGGGTGGCGGCGGCGGTGGTGGTGCCATGACGGGCCGTTCGGCAGCGTCGGCCCTGTCCAAGGTGACCTGGGTGCTGGCGATCTGCTTTATCATCACGTCGATCACGCTGACGATCATCGCTGCGCGCAACGCATCCGGCACCTCCGTGATTGACCAGTTGGGCATCACGCCGCCTGCACAAAACGCGCCCGACGCGGACCTTGCCCCGCCCGGTGGCGATCTGTTGCCGCCGACCGCAGGTGACGACGCCCCGCTGGTGCCAAGCGCCGATTGACGAAATCTTGAGGGCAATCAACGCGCTATAACATCATCTAGCGCACGCCTTGCCCCCTGAACGCGAATCCTGTTATACTGAGGCCCCGTGGGGAGCGTTCATTTGCGCCGCCCGCATCTGGCCTTTGCCTGCATGAACCACGGGAGACCACCACCTTATGGCACGCTACATTTTCATCACCGGCGGCGTTGTGTCATCGCTTGGCAAGGGGTTGGCCTCGGCCGCATTGGGCGCACTTTTGCAGGCCCGTGGATTTTCCGTCCGGTTGCGCAAGCTTGACCCCTATCTGAACGTCGATCCCGGCACGATGTCGCCCTTTGAGCACGGCGAAGTGTTCGTGACCGATGACGGGGCCGAGACCGATCTGGATCTTGGCCATTACGAACGCTTCACAGGGGTAGCCGCGCGCAAGACTGATTCCGTGTCCTCGGGTCGGGTCTATTCCACCGTCCTCGAAAAAGAGCGGCGCGGAGACTACCTCGGCAAGACCATTCAGGTGATCCCCCACGTCACGAACGAGATCAAGGATTTCATCAATATCGGCGATGATGAGGTCGATTTCATGCTCTGCGAGATTGGCGGCACCGTCGGTGACATCGAAGGCCTGCCGTTCTTTGAAGCGATCCGCCAGTTCAGCCAGGACAAGCCGCGTGGGCAGTGTATTTTCATGCACCTGACCCTGTTGCCCTATATCAAGGCATCCGGCGAGTTGAAGACCAAGCCCACCCAGCACTCGGTTAAGGAACTCCGCTCCATCGGCATCGCGCCTGACATTCTGGTCTGCCGCTCGGAAGGGCCGATCCCCGTCAAGGAACGCGAGAAACTGGCCCTGTTTTGCAATGTGCGCCCCGAAGCGGTCATTGCCGCGCAGGACCTGTCGACCATCTATGACGCCCCCCTCGCCTATCACCGCGAGGGAATGGATCAGGCAGTGCTTGATGCGTTCCAGATCAGCCCCGCCCCCAAGCCCGACCTTACCAAATGGGAAGACGTGAGCGACCGCATCCACAACGCCGAGGGTGAGGTGAAAGTCGCGATCGTGGGCAAGTACACCCAGCTTGAGGATGCATACAAATCCATCGCCGAGGCGCTGACCCATGGCGGTATGGCCAACCGGGTCCGCGTCAAGATCGAGTGGGTGGATGCCGAACTGTTCGACAATGCGGATGCCGCCCCTCACCTTGACGGGTTCCACGCCATCGTCGTGCCCGGTGGCTTTGGCGAACGCGGCACCGAGGGCAAGATCAAGGCGGCCGAGTTCGCGCGCACGCACAAGGTGCCCTATCTGGGGATTTGTCTGGGCATGCAAATGGCCGTGATCGAGGCCGCGCGCAATGTCGCGGGCCTCAAGGCCGCTGGCTCCGAAGAATTTGACCACGAGGCGGGCAAAAAGCGGTTTGAACCTGTGGTCTATCACCTCAAGGAATGGGTGCAGGGCAACCACAAGGTCGAACGCAAGGTGGGCGACGACAAGGGTGGCACCATGCGCCTAGGGGCCTATGATGCAACGCTCGCTGAAGGGTCGCGCGTGGCGCAGGTCTATGGGCGCACGGCAATTGATGAACGCCACCGTCACCGCTATGAGGTGGACATCGCCTACCGCGAACAGCTTGAAAAGGCAGGGCTTTGTTTCTCTGGCATGTCACCCGACGGCAAATTGCCCGAGATCGTGGAATGGTCGGATCATCCGTGGTTCATTGGTGTGCAATTCCACCCCGAACTGAAATCCAAACCGTTTGAACCGCACCCGCTGTTTCAGGACTTTGTGCGCGCAGCGCGGGACGTCAGCCGCCTCGTCTGATCCAAATCAGTCGAGCCAACTGGACATCAATTCTTGAGTTATCGTTTCCACAACAACGCAAAATTCCAGCGGTAGAATTGGGTCAGTTTCGCGAGGATACGGCTGCATTTTCGTAATGCCTAGAAAGAACGGCTGCCATTCTTGGAACGGTCCTTCTATCTTGGGCAAACCAAATACTGGTCCCCCACTCATCCCACTTAAATCCTGTGAAATGCTTTGATTATTCGGTGCTGAGAACCCAAAAGATCCACTGTCTGGAATATCTTTTCGGTGCAATGGGCCCGGTAAGTCGAGTGCACTTTTTTATCAATCTCAACCCCTCTTTCCCTATCCTCAGCTCTTTGGCCCGATCAGGAAAACCGATAGCAATTCCAGTTTCAAATTGAGTAGAAGCATTCAACATGTCCTGCAACTCTTTGGTGTCTAGAACTACTGCTGCCTGACATCCCTCTTTCTCGAAGAAATCCCAAACGTGACCCAATGGGCAAAGAGCAACATCAGCTGATCCGTTCTTGGGATATAGGAACGAATCACGAAATTCGCCCGAAGCTATATAGGAAAAATTTTGAATGAGACGCCCCGAGGCAATGCACCATTGACCCGTTCTAGATTCTAATTGTTCAAATCGTTCTTGCGCGACATGCTTGCATGTTACACCCCAGACTTGACCTTTGAAACGGATAAAGGTCAGGGTGGCAGACGTGGTTCTATGGTCGATTTTGGGGACGTAGGGATGTGTTGTCGCATAAATTGGCGTAGCGAATTTAGTCAATGAATCTAAATGCTGGTCGATAGTCTTCTGCAACTGTGCTGGTGTCCTTGAGTTCGCGAGTTAGAGTAAAGTCACATCCGCCATAAAGCTTTCTTTGCGCATTCACGACCCCGTGACCCCGGTTTATCCGGCGTGATATCCGCTTACCTCAAGAAGAACCGCCACACATCGAGGAGACCCGCCATGATCCCCCTCCCCCGTCGCACGGTCCTTGCGGCCGGCACCGCTGCCCTGCTGACCACCGGCCTTGGCATCCCTGCCCGCGCCCAAGGGGTCGCGCCCACGCCGACCATGCGCGGTGGCGCGAACAACTATCTGCCCGGCGCTCCAATCGTCGAACGCATCGGCGGTGGCGGTTTCCCGATGACCGGCACCGTCCGCCGCGCAGGCGACGGCGCACCCATCGCGGGTGCCCGCATTCAGATGTGGGCGCATACCACCGAAGGGCACGAACGCGACCAGCGCAGCCACGGCGCGACCCTGACAGATGCCAACGGCGTCTTCACCATGGACATGCCACAGATCGTACCCGCCTTCGGGCAGGCCCATGGCCACCTCGCCTATGACGCCGATTTTGACGACAACGGCTTTCAGACCGTTTTTCTGCGCCCCGTGATGAGCAGTGCGTCCGAGACGACGCTGGATGTTGCCTTCGTGCTGCAACCAGCCTGAACCTGCGGTGCGTCAGGGACCCACGCGCCTGCGCCCCGCGCTAATCTGGGCCGGGGTCGGGCTTGGCGTGACCTTGCCCCTGATTGCGGCGGCGGCCAGCCCTCTGCTGGCGTGGCGCAGCGGGATCTACATCGCCTCGGGCTTTGCCGGTATTTTCGCAATGGGCCTTTTATTACTCCAACCGCTTTTGGCAACAAACGCGCTGCCGGGGCTGCATCCAATACGCGCCCGACAGAGCCATCGTGGGGTTGGTGCGCTGCTGGTGGGGGCTGTGGTTGCCCATGTGATCGGGTTGTGGATCACCAGCCCGCCGGATGTGATCGACGCACTGCTGTTGTCCTCGCCCACACCCTTTTCGATCTGGGGTGTGACGGCGATGTGGGCGGTGTTCTGTGCAGCCGCTCTGGCGGTGGTCCGGCGGCACCTTCGGCTTGCGATCTGGCGCGCGCTGCACATAAGTCTGGCGGTCCTTATCGTGGCCACCACCGTCGCCCACGTGGCGCTGATCGACGGCACAATGGAGATCGTGACCAAGATCGGTCTGAGCGTTCTGGTGGGGGCGGCCACGGCCCGGATGGTCTACCTCAAGCTGCCGCGCCGCGGCTGATGTAACCGATCATATGATTCGCGACCAAAGCGATCAGCATTGCGCTGCCCGCACTTTCCGCTACACCCCGCCATATGCTCAGTTATCAACACAGCTACCATGCCGGGAATCTGGCGGATGTTCACAAGCACAGCCTGCTGGCCTGGATGCTGGATTACCTCACGCGCAAGGACAAACCAGTCAGCTATATCGAAACGCATGGGGGCCGCGCACTGTATGATCTGAACGCGGATGAGGCGTTGAAAACCGGCGAGGCGGCACAAGGGATTGCGCGCATCAAACACTGGTTCGACAGCGATCATCCCTACATGCACTCCCTGCGACAAACCACTGAAGAAGCTGGGGAAAATGCCTATCCGGGCTCACCCATGATCGCGGTGCAACGCTTGCGTGATACTGATCAGATCACCATCGCCGAACTGCATCCCACCGAGCATAGCGCCCTCGAACTGGCACTGCCCACCGTAACCTGCCGACGCACCGACGGGTTCGCATTGGGCCACGCGATGCTGCCGCCCACACCGCGCCGGGGGTTGATGCTGATCGACCCCAGTTTCGAAATCAAGGGCGACTACGACACTATCCCCGGCCATATCAAAAAATACGCCCGCGCATGGAACGTCGGGACCATAGCCTTGTGGTATCCGGTCCTGACATCAGGTGTGCACCATAAGATGCTGACAACGCTGGAAAACGATCATCCGGACGGGGCGCGATACGAGGTCTCGTTTCCACCCGCACGCCCCGGGCACGGGATGATTGGATCAGGCCTGTTCGTCATTCGCCCGCCCTTTGGGCTTGCCGAGCAGGCTGCAATTCTGAAAACTCGGTTCGACACTCTCAGCTAAAGGGTCCCGCCCCCGTGTTCGAACGCCTCTTTCCCAAACGCCCACGTACAACCCAGCCCTTGCCCGAACCCACGCCCCAACTTGCTCTTGGTGCCTTGCTGGTGCGCATCGCGATGGCCGATAGCGACTATCAGGCCGCCGAAGTGGGCGCGATCGACAAGATCCTATCAGGCACGTTCGAGCTGAAACCGCTTGAGGCGGCCAAGCTGCGCGCCACCTGCGAAGCACTTGAACGCCATGCGCCCGGCACGCCCGAATTTGCCGAAATCCTTCGCGATACAGTACCTTACGCGGACCGACTGGGGCTTGCACTGTCGATGTGGCAGGTCTTGCTGGCCGATGGCGAACACGCCGCCATCGAAGAAGACAGCCTGCACCAGATTGAGGCCGCGATGGGCATCACCCCGACGGATAGCGCGGATATCAAGACGCGCGCGCTTGGTTAATCGCGCGGGCTGCCTTATGTAGCACCCATGTTCCAAGACCTTCTCAAACGGCTGATCCAGCCTGAACCTGCGCCCATCACCGATGCTGATGCGCGTTTGGCTCTGACCGCACTGCTTGTGCGTGTTGCACGCTCAGACAACGACTATTCCGGCGATGAACAGCGGCTGATCGACACGATCACCCAAGATCGCTATGGGCTTTCGGCCAGTGATGCCAGTGACTTGCGCACCGAGGCCGAAGCGATGGAGGCCGAAGCCCCCGACACTGTCCGCTTTACCCGCGCAATCAAGGATGCGGTCGCCTATGAGGACCGCCTTGGCGTGATCGAGGCGCTGTGGAAGGTCGTGCTGGCCGATGGGCAACGCGCGCAAGAAGAGGATGCGTTGTTGCGTCTGGTCTCAAACCTGCTTGGCATCACCGACCGCGACAGCGCCCTTGCCCGACAGAGGGTCGGTGGGTGATCGCATCCCTTCGCATGTACGACATGCCGCACACCAATGCCGCACATGATCGCCTTTGGACCGCCATCCGGGCCGAGGTGGGCTATGGGCCGGATGAGCTGGACCGCACCACGGACATGTGGGCTGGCTGGCAATCGCCGGATCTGCTGATCTCCCAGACCTGTGGGTTGCCATATCGGGCGCGCCTGTTTGGGCAGGTCACACTGGTTGGTACGCCCGATTACGGGCTGCGTGACTGCCCGCCTGGGTATTACTACAGCTACATGGTCCGCCGCCGCGGAGATCGGCGCAACCTGCGTGAACTCACCCGCACCGGGCGGCTGGCCTATAATGATCCGTTATCCCAATCGGGATGGGCGGCCCCCTTTGCACAGATAGCATCCATCGGCCAAACCCCTGAAAACAGGTTGGAAACAGGCGGTCACGTCGCCTCGATCCAGGCGGTTCTGGATGATCGCGCGGACTATGCAGGCATCGATGCGGTCACCTATCTGATGTGGAGCGCAGCGCACCCCGACGCAGCGGCAGGGCTGGAGACATTCATGCGCACCACCCCCACACCCGGCCTGCCGCTGATCACCGCGCTGAACCGCGACCCAAAACCCATCGCCCGCGCCGTGACCCGTGCGATCAAGGCCATGTCAGAGGCGGACCGCGCGATCCTTTACCTCAAAGGGTTGATCGACATCAGCGAGGCGACCTACCGTGCCCAGCCCATCCCTCCAATGCCCTGATCATTCGGGCCTCACCTTGCGTCAGGTGGTACAATCCATGCGCACTCTCCGGTATTTGGCCGTGGACTTGGCACTGATTCTGCGCCCATATACCCGCTGACAAAACCAATATGGGCCTGCCCCTTGACCGACCAACCCGTTATCGAGATCAAAAATCTCCACAAGGCCTATGGCGCGCTCGAAGTGCTCAAGGGTGTCGATATCGTGGCCAGGCGGGGCGATGTGGTGTCACTGATCGGCTCGTCAGGGTCGGGTAAGTCCACGCTTTTACGTTGCTGCAATCTGCTTGAGGACAGCCAGCAAGGCGACGTCCTGTTCAAGGGCGAGCCCGTGGCCTGGAAAGGCATCGCACACGCGCGCCGCCCCTCTGATCCCAAACAGGTACTGCGCATCCGTACGAACCTGTCCATGGTGTTTCAGCAGTTCAACCTGTGGGCCCACATGACCATCCTGCAAAACGTGATGGAAGCGCCCGTGACCGTGCTGCGCCGCGACCCGGCCGAGGTCGAGAGTGCCGCGCGCGGCTATCTCGACAAGGTGGGGATCGGGGACAAATGCGATGTTTACCCCGCACAACTGTCGGGGGGGCAACAGCAGCGCGCCGCCATCGCGCGCGGTTTGTGCATGGAGCCCGAGGCCTTGCTGTTTGACGAACCGACAAGCGCGCTTGACCCCGAACTCGAACAGGAAGTCGTCCGGGTGATCAAGGATCTGGCCGCCGAAGGGCGCACCATGCTGATCGTGACCCACGACATGAAACTGGCCGCCGACGTGAGCGACCATGTCGTGTTCCTGCATCAGGGCCTGATCGAAGAACAAGGGGTGCCAGACCAGCTGTTTGGCGCACCCAAATCCGAACGTCTGCGTGGGTTCCTATCATCCACCCATGCCGCGTAACCCAAAAACAAGAAACCGGGAGTACCTAACCATGAAATCCATTCTTCTCAGCACTGTTGCGGTCGCCGTGACAGCCACATTCGCACTTGCAGACGGCCACGCGGTCGTGCGCATGGGCACCGAGGGTGCCTACCCTCCCTACAACTTCATAAACGACGCCGGCGAAGTCGCAGGCTTTGAACGCGACTTGGGCGACGAGCTGTGCGCGCGCGCCGAACTGACCTGTGAATGGGTCACAAACGAGTGGGACAGCATCATTCCCAATCTCGTTTCGGGCAACTACGACACCATCATCGCGGGCATGTCCATCACGGATGAGCGCGACGAAGTGATTGATTTCACGCAAAACTACACTTTGCCCGACCCATCCGCCTATGTCGCGGCCTCGGCTGACGTGGATCTGGAAAATGGCGTTCTGGCGGCCCAAGCCAACACGATCCAGGCCGCTTTCATCGCTGAAAGCGGTGCCACGCTCGTTGAGTTCGCCACCCCCGAAGAAACTGTGGCGGCTGTCAAAAACGGCGAAGCCGACGCGATTCTGGCCGACAAGGCGTTCCTGACGCCCATCGCCGACTCCGACGCGGATCTGGTCATGCTCGAACAGGAAGAGCTGATCGGTGGCGGTATCGGCCTTGGCCTGCGCGAAAGCGACACCGAGCTGAAAGACAAGTTCAACGCGGCCATCACCTCGATGAAGGAAGACGGCTCGCTGAACGAGTTGATCGCCAAATGGGAAATCGGTGACGGCTTCTAAAGCAAAGATAGGGGGGAGGGTCATGCACCCTCCCTTTCATTGTTCTAAAAATATGCACTGACCACGCCTGATACGAGGCCCGCCATTTTCAGCTTTTGCACAGATCCCAGCCTCCTGCCCGACTGGCAGTGGATGGCGTGTTATCTGACGACGGGCAAGCACATGTCGATCTATACGTCAGTGCTGACGGTCCTGCTTTTGCTGGCGATTACGGCCCCTGCGGCACTGGCCTTCGGCTTTGCCGGGGCGTCCGCTGCGCGCTCGCGCATTGCGCCGCTCTCGTGGCTGGGCAAGGGCTATATCGCGATTGTGCGCGGCGTGCCTGATATCGCCTTTTTCCTGTTCTTTGTTATCGCGCTTGATCAGATGATTGAATATGTGCGCCACCGGGCGCTCTGCCCCGACTGGAGCGAGCCGATCCGGCAGGGCAATGATTTCGTGGTTTGTGCAGCGGCCAAAATGCCGCTTGGTACGGCCCCGCAATGGGTCCACGAGACCTACGGTTTTTTTACGGCCGTCTTTACATTCGCCATCGTCTTCGGGGCCTTTGCCGCCAACGTGCTGTTCGGGGCAATGCGGGCCGTACCGCGCGCACAGCTTGAAACGGCCGAGGCCTATGGCATGAGCCCGCGCCAGACCTTCCTGCGCGTACTCGTGCCGCAAATGTGGGTCTATGCGCTACCGGGCCTGTCGAACCTATGGATGGTACTGATCAAGGCCACACCGCTTCTGTTCCTGCTTGGGGTCGAGGACATCGTCTATTGGGCGCGCGAGTTGGGGGGCACCAAGACCGAACGCTTTACCGAATATCCGCACGGCGATTGGCGGATGTGGTATTTCCTGGCACTGCTGGTGTTTTACCTTTTGTTCACCCGTGCCTCCGAAGTGGTGTTGGGCCGGATCATGGCCCGGCTGACCCTTGGGCAGGCGACCACGGGCGGTGAAGCGCAAAGGAAAGCGGCATGAGCTGCCTCCAGACCATCGCCGATTACGGCCTGCGCGCCATCGGGATCGGAGAGCGGCTGCTGCCGCGCGAGGATTTCACGCTCTGTCAGCAATTTACGCTGATCGGATCGGGCATGATCTGGAACGTGTATTTCGGGTTGTTCGCGCTGATCTTGGGCTTTTTCTTTGCGACCGCACTGGCGATGGGCAAGGCGTCGCACCGCACCGTCTTTCGCAAGCCCGCCGAGTGGTTCATTTTTCTGTTTCGCGGCTCGCCGCTGTTCATCCAGTTCTTCTTTGCCTATTTCGTGTTCCTGAACCTCAAGGGTGTCTATCCGTTCTTTTCGCCCTTTACCGCCGCCTGGCTTGGCGCGCTGATCGTGCTGTTTCTGAACACCGCCGCCTACTCTGCCGAAATTTTTTATGGCGCGCTGCAATCCATCCCGAAAGGCGAAATCGAGGCCGCCGACGCCTACGGCCTGTCCGGCTGGTCGCGGTTTCGCCGCGTGGTGTGGCCCACGATGTTGCGGCTTGCCTGGCCCGCCTACACGAACGAGGCGATCTTTCTGTTTCACGCCACCACGCTGGTCTATTTCTCGGGCTTTCCGGCCTGGCAGCAACGCGGCGACGCGCTTTATTATGCAAGCTATTTTGCGGACAAGACATTCAATCCGTTCATCCCCTACCCGATCCTCGCGATGTATTTTATCTTGCTGACCCTGGTGATTATCGGCTGCTTTGGCCTTGTGAACACACATCTCAATCGCCATTTGCCCGCCAATACGCGCCAGAAAATAAAACTGCGGCCCAACCTGATCCGCTAAACCCCAAGACGCCTTCAGCGAGAGTATTTTAAGAACAATGAAAGACAAAAATGCACGACTGGCTGGTTGAGAACCCCGAAATCCGCGCCATTCGCGTGGCGGCGGCTGATCTGAACGGAGTGGCGCGGGGTAAGCGCGTGCCCGTCCGCTTTGCCGACAAGGTGAGCGTGGAGGGCACCCGTTTTCCCATGTCTGTCCTTAACCTCGACATCTGGGGCGAGGACATCGATAACAGTCCGCTGGTCATGGAGTCCGGAGATCGCGACGGTATTTTGCATCCCACCGAACGTGGATTTGTTCCGATGCCTTGGCTTGCGACACCCACCGGATTGTTGCCGATCTGGATGTCACATGAGGATGGCCGCCCCTATATGGGCGATCCCCGGCACGCACTCGCCGCCGTGGAAAAGCGGTTCAAGGACAAGGGGCTGACGCCCGTTGTTGCGGTGGAGCTTGAGTTTTTCCTGATCGACGATGCGGGTGCGCGGCTGCGCGTGCCTCCCTCACCCCGGTCCGGCAAGCGCCGCGTCGCGGGCGAGATCCTGTCCCTGCGCGCCCTTGATCAGTTCGATGACTTCTTTACCGAGCTTTATGATGCCTGCGAGGCGATGGACATTCCCGCCGACACCGCCATTTCCGAAGCCGGTCTGGGGCAGTTCGAGATCAATCTGATGCACCAGGACGATGCGCTCAAGGCGGCGGATGACGCGTGGCTGTTCAAGATGCTCGTCAAGGGGATGGCCCGCAAGCACGGCTTTGCAGCCTCGTTCATGGCCAAACCGTATGAGGATTACGCGGGTTCTGGCCTGCACATGCACTTTTCCGTGCTGGACCATGCGGGGCGAAACATCTTTGACAATGGCACCGATCGGGGCAGCGACATGTTGCGCCACGCCATTCAGGGCTGCCTCACGGGCATGCCCGGATCGACATTGATCTTTGCGCCGCACGCCAATTCCTATGCCCGGTTCGTGCCCGGAGCACACGCCCCCACCGGTATCGCATGGGCTTACGAGAACCGCACCGCCGCGATCCGCGTGCCCTCTGGCCCGCCAGCAGCACGCCGGATCGAGCATCGCCTCGCAGGGGGGGATGTGAACCCGTATCTCTCCATCGCTGCCGTCCTGGGGGCCGCACTCAACGGGATCGAGGATGCCACGGATCCGCCCGCGCCCATCACCGGCAACGCCTATGCCCAGGACCTGCCACAGGTGCCCGGCACGTGGGACACCGCCATCGACGCCTTCGAGACCAGCCCTGAAACCGCGCGTATCTTTGATGCCGAGTTGATCCGCAACATGGTGATGACCAAACGGCAGGAGGCGCGTGAAATGGCAGCGTTGAGCACGGACGAGCAAACTGAAATCTACCTCGACACGGTTTAAGTCGCGCATTATCAACGAGGTGTAAACCTCAGGTGATCCATGAAAATCGGCATTCTGCAAACCGGCCACGCCCCTGACGAAGTGTTGGGCGATCTCGGGGACTATGACGCGATGTTTGCGCGCCTTCTGGGCGGGCACGGCTTTGACTTTCAGACCTTCAACGTTGTCGATATGGAGTTTCCCGACAACCCCGAGGCGTGCGAGGGGTGGCTTGTGACGGGGTCAAAACACGGGGCCTATGAGGATCACCCCTTTATCCCGCCGCTTGAGGACCTGATCCGCGGCATCCATGCCGCAGACCGACCCATGATCGGGGTTTGTTTCGGCCATCAGATCATCGCGCAGGCCATGGGCGGCAAGGTCGTCAAATTCGGCGGCGGCTGGTCCGTGGGGCGCAAAGGGTATTCCTATCGGGGCCGCAACATCACTTTGAATGCCTGGCATCAGGACCAGGTGGTCGAAGTGCCCGAAGGGGCCGAAGTGATCGCCTCGAACGACTTTTGCGCCAATGCGGCCCTTGTCTATGGGGATCGCATCTGGACGATCCAGCCCCACCCGGAATTCGGCTCCCCCATGGTCGAGGCCCTTGCCACCCATCGCGGCCCCGGCGTGGTGCCCACTGCGCATCTCGACACCGCCCGCGCCACCCTTGATGCGCCCATAGATCAAACCGCCATTGCCGATGACATGGCCGCCTTTCTCAAGCGAGGAGCCTGAGCCGTGACCAGCATCCCTGATAGGACTGCCATTCCCGACACCCGTATCCCGGACCTGCCCGAAGCGGCACAGCAATACCTCGAAGGCAGGCGGCTGGACGAAGTGGAATGTATCATCTCGGACCTGCCCGGCATCGCGCGGGGCAAGGCTGTGCCTGCCTCGAAATTCGCCAAGCAGGACTATTTCCACCTGCCCGACAGTATCTTTTACCAAACCATCACCGGGGACTGGGGCGAAGCCGCAGACGAGGACGGTTTCATCGAAAAGGACATGATCCTGCGCCCCGACATGAGCACCGCCACCGCCGCTCCGTGGACGGGCGACTGGACGTTACAGGTGATCCACGACGCCTTTGACCGCAAGGGCGTGCCCGTCCCTTTCAGCCCGCGCAATGTGCTCAAACGCGTCGTCCAACTCTATCACGACAAGGGCTGGACACCCATTGTGGCCCCGGAAATGGAGTTCTTTCTGATCGCGCGCAACCTCGACCCCGCGCAAGAGATTAAACCCATGACGGGGCGTTCGGGGCGCCCGGCGGCAGCCCGCCAGGCCTATTCCATGACGGCGGTGGACGAATTCGGCCCGGTGATCGACGACATCTATGATTTCGCCGAGGCCCAGGGGTTCGAGATCGACGGCATCACGCAGGAAGGCGGTGCGGGCCAGCTTGAGATCAACCTGCGCCATGGCGATCCGGTCAAGCTGGCAGATGAGGTGTTCTATTTCAAACGGCTGATCCGTGAAGCCGCGCTGCGCCACGACTGCTTTGCAACCTTCATGGCCAAGCCGATCGAAGCCGAGCCCGGATCGGCCATGCACATCCACCACTCGGTGCTGGACGCAGATACGGGGCAGAACATCTTTGTCGGCAAGCAAGGCGGGGACACCGACGCGTTCTTTCATTTCATTGCCGGTTTGCAGACCCATATGCCCGCCGCACTGGCCGTGATGGCCCCCTTCGTGAACAGCTATCGCCGTTATGTCAAAGACCACGCGGCCCCGATCAATCTGGCCTGGGGACGCGACAACCGCACCACGGGCATCCGCATCCCGCTTTCCGAGCCGCAAGCCCGGCGCGTCGAAAACCGGATCGCGGGCATGGATTGCAACCCCTATCTTGGGATCGCCGCTTCGCTGGCCTGCGGTTATCTGGGGCTTGTGAACGAACAACGCCCCTCGGCGCAGTTCAGGGGCGATGCCTATGAGGGGGATGGTGATATCCCCCGCGTGCTCGGCTCGGCACTGGACCTGTTTGACGCAGCCACTGATCTGCACGAGGTTCTTGGCCCTGAATTCGCGCGCGTCTATTCCATCGTGAAACGGGCCGAATATGACGAGTTCCTGCAAGTAATTTCGCCTTGGGAGCGGGAACATCTGCTGCTGAATGTGTAAATCACCACCCACCCGTCCGGGGGGATTTTTGGGGAACAACGAAGGTGAACCTGCTTTACGCAAATGACCGCGCGGGTGCCTATCCCGACAGCTGGTACGCGGCGACGGCAGATATAGCGAACCCGCGCCCGGCGCTTGATGGCGAGGCCCGTGTCGATGTTTGCGTGGTCGGTGCGGGCTATACCGGGCTGTCCGCCGCCCTCCATCTGGCGCAGCGCGGGTTTTCCGTGGCGATCCTTGAGGCGCAGCGTATCGGATTTGGCGCATCGGGTCGCAATGGCGGCCAGTTGGGATCGGGCCAGCGGGTCGAACAACCCTATCTGGAAAAGATGCTGGGCCACGCGGATGCGGCCAAGTTGTGGGCGCTTGGGCAGGAAGCCAAGACGCTGGTCAAATCCCTGATCGCGGATCACGCCATTGACTGTTACCTGCGCCCCGGGGTCGCATGGACGGCAGAGAGCGCGGCGGACGTGGACGACTTGCGCGCCTATGCCGATCATATGGGCGCGCAATATGACTATCCGGTTGAGATGCTGGACGAGGCCGCCTTTCACGCCGTCTGCCCCTCGCCCGCCTACAAAGGGGGCATTGTTGACTGGGATGCCGCCCACCTGCACCCGCTGCGCTTTGCGCTTGGGCTGGCGCGCGCCGCCGAGGCGGCAGGCGTCACGATCTATGAACGCAGTGCCGTCGCGCAGATCACCGAAGGGACACCCACCCGATTGCGCACTGCGTCTGGCAGCATAAATGCCGATCATGTGGTTCTGGCCTGCAACGGGTATCTTGGCGGGCTCAGCCAACAGATTGCGGCACGCGTCATGCCGATCAACAACTTTATCGCGGCCACAGCGCCTCTTGGCCCTGACGTCGCGCGCATCCTGGCCAAGGACATCGCGGTGTCAGACAGCCGCTTCGTGGTGAACTACTTTCGGCTCAGCCATGACAACCGATTGTTGTTCGGGGGTGGGGAAAGCTATGGCTACCGCTTTCCCACCGATATCGCGGCCAAAGTGCGCAAACCCATGACCCAGGTTTTCCCACACCTGGCAGGCACACCCATTGACTACGCATGGGGTGGCACCCTCGCAATCACGATGAAACGGCTGCCTTACGTCGCCCGGCTTGGGCCCAACATTCTGTCGGCATCGGGCTATTCCGGGCACGGGGTGGGCACGGCAACACATGCGGGCAAGCTGATGGCCGATGCGATTGAAGGACAAAGCGACGGGTTCGACACCATGGCTGCAATCCCTGCCCCCGCCTTTCCGGGTGGCACGGTGCTGCGCGCACCCCTGCTGGCACTTGCTATGACGTGGTACAGCCTGCGCGACCGCTTGGGCCTCTGAACATAATCCGCCAGTTTGACCCTGCCGCCCACAAAACTGTTTCTTTCGCGCCGCCTCTGATTTAATAAATCCGAAAGTAAGGAATAAGGATTCTGGAATATGCTCTTGCCGGATATGCACAGCGCCGAAGCGATCCCCCCCGCAGCCCGCACCGAAATCGACCGCCTGCTCGCCTCGGGGGATCTGTTCCGCTACACCGCCGCAAGTGACGCGCCGGTCAGCCTGCTTGAGGCTGAATTTGCGCAGATGATGGGTAGCAGGTTCGCATTGGCGGTGTCCTCCTGCTCTGCGGCCCTGTTCCTGTCGCTCAAGGCGCTCGACCTGCCGCGCGACGCACGCGTGCTGATCCCGGGTTTCACCTTTGCGGCAGTGCCCTCGGCGGTGATCCACGCCGACTGCCTGCCCGTGCTGTGCGAGGTCGGTGACAATTACCGCATCGACATCGACGATTTCATCGCAAAACTGCCGGAGGTGTCAGCCGTGATTGTCAGCCACATGCGCGGGCATACCTCGGACATGGACGCGATCATGGCGCTGTGTCAGGCCGCCGGCACCCCGGTAATCGAAGATGCGGCCCACTCGCTTGGCACCACTTGGAACGGGGCCAGGATCGGAACGATGGGGCGCGTGGGCTGCTTTTCGTTCCAGTCCTACAAGATGATCAACGCAGGCGAAGGCGGGATCATGGTGACAGACGATGCGGACCTGATTGCGCGGGCGATTATCATGTCCGGTGCCTACGAGCACAATTGGAAGAAACACCCGGTGCTGCAAGACGCCTTTGCCACGCACCAGAACCAGCTGCCGCTCTACAATCTGCGGCTATCGAACCTCAGCGCCGCCGTGATCCGCCCGCAACTTCCACACCTTGCGCGGCGGGTGACGGACGGGCGGCGCAATCACGACCATGTCGCCCGGCTGCTCGACCAAAGCGCCCATATTCACGTGCCCGCGCCCCTGCCGGGGGAAGTGCGCGCGCCGGACTCCATCCAGTTCAACCTGATCGACATGAGCGATGAGCAGGTCACAGAGTTTGTCGCACACGCCGCACAAAACGGGGTCAAGGTGCAGGTGTTCGGTGCCAGCGCGGACAACGCGCGCGCATTCTGGAACTGGCAATTCATCCCTGATCTGCCGGACCTGCCGCAAACGCGGGCGATGCTGATGCGGGCCTGCGATGTGCGCTTGCCGGTACACCTGCCCACCGACACGCTCAACGATGTGGCAAACGTCGTCCTGACGGCCATCAGCCACGCAACCGAACCACGGCGCAACTACGGTACCTAACCCTACATCTTCCTTTCGCCCCAAATACCTCGGGGGAGGGCGTATGCCCGGGGGCAGAGCCCCCTAATGATACATCCCCGCCTCCGGCGGGAGGGCAGAGCCCCCTAATGATACATCCCCGCCTCCGGCGGGAGGGCAGAGCCCCCTAATGATACATCCCCGTCTCTTGGCGGGAGGCCGGAGCCTCTTTACCTCATCACACGATCCACTACGCTGCGGTCCATGACAGACCTCGCCAAAGGGGCCGCCTGGATGGGCGGCCAGATCATCCCGATTGACCAAGCCGCAATTCCGGTCACGGACTGGGGGCTGACCCATTCCGACATCGCCTATGATGTGGTCCCGGTCTGGGAGGGCGCGTTTTTCCGGCTGGATGATTATGTGGCGCGGTTCATCGCCTCGCTCACCGCCGGCAGGTACGACATCGGCATGGATCGGGGCGAAATCTGCGGCGCACTTACCGCCATGGTCAAGGCCTCGGGGCTACGCGACGCCTATGTGGCGATGGTGGCCGCACGCGGACGCAACCCGGTGGCAGGCAGCCGGGACCCGCGCGACTGTACCAACCACTTTTACGCATGGTGCGTGCCCTATGTGCATATCGTGAGACCGGAGGCTGCGGCCAAGGGCACCTCGGTCTGGATCGCGAAATCCGTCCGCCGCATCCCCGCCGACAGTGTGAACCCACGGGTCAAGAACTATCACTGGGGCGACTTCACATCCGGTCTATTCGAAGCCAAGGATCAAGGGTTTGAAACCACCATGCTGCTGGATCATGCGAGCAATGTGACCGAAGGGCCGGGATTCAATGTGTTCGGGGTATTTGGAGACACGGTTGTGACCTCAGACCACGGCGTTCTGCACGGGATCACCCGTGCCACAGTGCTGGAAATGTGCGCAGAGGCGGGCCTCAAGACACAAACGCGGCCCCTGCCCCTCGAAGAACTCTGGCGCGCCAACGAAGTGTTCCTGTCATCATCGGGTGGTGGGGTCATTCCGGTGGCGCGGGTCGACCAACACCACTTTTCGAACGGGGCGGCGGGACCGGTGGCGACCGATCTCAGACAGCGATACTTTGACTGGATCGGCCAAGACACATACCGCACGCCAATCACGTAAGGTGCACCTGTGGTGCGCCCGACCGTCAACTCATCTTGGACAGTTTTTCCTGCAACTCGGCCAACTGCTTCTTGATGGCGTCCAGATCTTCGGACCCATCAGAGGCTTCAGGCGCGGATGTCGCCGCACCGCTCCAGGGCGTTGGCATGCCCCCGGTCATCGCCTTCATAAAGGCTTTTTGCTGCGCCTGCATCGCCTCGAAACCGGGCATCTTGGTCATCGGATTGATGGCGCTCATGTTCTCGACCACCTTGCTTTGACCATCGCGCAGCATCTCGAACGAGGCTTGCAGGAATTGGGGCACAACAGACACCCTGCCCCCCATATAGCTGCGCACCAGATCGTTCAGCACATCCACCGGCAGCACGCTTTCCCCCCGGCTTTCGTGTTCGGCAATGATCTGAAGCAGGTATTGGCGCGTCAGATCATCGCCGGTCTTGAGGTCCACGATCTGCACCTCGCGCCCATCCCGGATAAAGCCCGAGATATCTTCGAGCGTCACATAGTCGCTGGTCTCGGTGTTATAGAGACGCCGGCTCGCATAGCGTTTGATCAACAATGGTGCTGGTTTGTCTGTCACGTGCCGCTCTCCCCGGGTTCGCTGCATCGCAGCTTAGGCGCAGGTTTCGCAAAAAGAAAGCGTTGCGCGCATTTGGGGAAAATTAGCCATCCATCACGCCAGAACTGCCTCTGAAACATTCACATCCGTATGTTTTGACAATATCTGCGCAAAGGCCTCCTCGACAGGTGTCTCCACAAAGTCGGGCAGGGCTGCGCGCAGTTTCGATCCATCCAGCTGATGCGGCGTACTCCACAGATAGCGCATCTCGAGCACTTCGCGCATCAGCGGCGACCACAGCGCCATGATCTTGATGGCAAACCAGGGAAAGCCTGACACTTTCATGGGGCGGCCCAAAGCGGCTTCGGTCAAAGTGACGAGCGCGTCGCCCGTGAGGGCATAGCCTCCAAACCCGAACTCCTCAAAGTTGCTGAACTCGGCGCGCTTGCCTGCCAGCGCCGCCGCCGCGCGGCCCATATCCGGCAGATAGGCCCAGGCATGCACCCGGTCGCACTTGCCCGGATAGGTCAGCTTGCCTTTGTCGGCCTTGGCAGCAATGTAGGTCTCAAACCAATTTCCAGTTTCGACCCCTTCGATGAAATCGCCGCCGCGCAGCACGATGGTGCGCACGCCGCTGTCACGGAAAGTATTTTCCATACGGATACGAATTGCGCCCTTCTTTGTATCGCTGACCCACGGAGAGGTTTCCGACAGCCGTTCCGGCATCCCCGTGCCGTAATTGTAGACATTGCCGGGGATCAGCACCGTCGCACCACTTGCCTTGGCGGCTGCAATCACGGTGGAGGTGATCTTTGGCACCATCTCGGCCCACTTTGGATAAGGGGGATGCACCGCGTTGACGATCACGTCATGGCCCATGCAAGCCTGCACGACAGCCGCTGTGTCCGCGACATCCGCTGTCACACGGCCCGTCGCTTCTTCGGGCCAGGCGCGCGCCAATTCTGTCACGCGCCACCCTGCCGCGCGAAATCCGGCCACTGCCGCCCGTCCGAACCGTCCCTTTGCACCTAAAACGATCACCGATTCCATGTCATTTCTCCTTGTTGGGTTGCTCCGGGGGATGGATAAACAAGTCAAAATCGAATAGCATTCCGCGAAATTCAACATTGTCTATTCAAATATGGATATACTCTATGTCCCAAACCGACTGGTCCCACATCCAATCCTTTGCCGCGGTAGCCGAACATGGGTCTTTGTCAGCCGCGGCGCGTGCGGTTGGCACCAGCCAGCCCACGCTGTCACGCCACATCGCAGCGCTCGAAAGCGATCTGGGCACGCGGTTGTTTGACCGCAGCCTCGGGGGGATGAGCCCCACCTTGGCAGGCACCGAATTGATGGCGCATGCGACGCAGATGGCCGATGCCGCTGCACGTTTTCACACCAACAGCACCCACAGCGACCTGAGCGGTACGGTCCGGATCACCGCCAGCCAGGTTGTCGCGGCCTATGTGCTGCCCGACGCCATCAGCGCATTGCGGGTCGCCCATCCGGACATCAGCATCGAGGTTGTCGCCTCGGACACCACCGACAACCTGCTACGGCGCGAGGCAGATATCGCGTTGCGCATGTACCGCCCCACCCAAAACGACGTGATCACACAACATCTGCGCGACATGCCCATCGCCGCCTATGCCGCGCACAGTTACATCACGCGGCGCGGGGCCCCCAAGGACATTGCAGATGTGTTGAACCATGAGGTGATCGGCTACGACCGCTCGACACTGATCATTGATGGGTTCCGGGCCGCCGGGCACGAGGTCAATCGCGACTTCTTTGCGTTTCGCAGCGATGATCAGGTCGTGTGTTGGGCGCTGGTGCAGGCAGGGGCAGGCATCGGGTTCATGCAGCGCAGCATCGGCGATGCGGACCCGAACCTTGCATGCGTGTCAGGCGACGAGGCGCTGGCCATCATGCCCATGTGGCTGACGGCCCATCCCGATTTACGCAGCACGCCGCGCGTGCGCCGGGTCTATGATTGGCTGGCCGAGCATCTCAAAAGGTAGCCCGGACATGAAAAAGGCGGATCCCACACGGGGACCCGCCAAAGTCATCGCACCATTTCAGGGAGGAAATCAGGCGCGATATCTCGATGGAGCTTACTTGCCAGCAGTCGCTTTTTTCGCAGCAGCTGTCATGTCGCCAGTCGCTTTGGTCACAGCGGCTTGCGCGTCTTCGCTCATGTCTTTGCCAGCGGCCATCATCAGCTCGACTGTGTCCATCTGGACTTTTTTCGCAACTTCAGCGAACGCCGCCATGTGCTCGGATGTCACTTCGGCGTAGGCAGAAGCGAAATCGGTCATCGCTTTGGCGTAGTCAGCTGGCTCGGTTTTCGCTTTGGAGATGTCGGCCAGTTTCGCCAAAGTTTCCTTGGTCCATTTGGACGAGATTTCTGTCGATTTTTCGGCCGCGTCGATGGCGACGGTGCTCAGTTTTTCGTTCAGCGATGTCGCTGTTTTGAATGCGTCTTCCATTGCCGCTGTGTCGACTGGGAACGAGCCCATCACGTCTTTGAACATTGCGGTCATGTCAGGTGTAGTTGTCTTAGCCATGGTACTCTTCCTCTTGTCGCTGCGAGATCATTCTCGTGTTTCCTGCGTCTGAGAAGAATATGCATGCTGCAACGCGGCATTTCAAGTAAAAATGCTGCGCTGCGGCAAAAAAGATTTACCTAAGGGAAAGAATGTGCGAAATCAGGGCCTTGCCTTGACGCCTACATAAGTGCCGGGCGCATCTCCGAGGATCGGGTGCTCAGAATCACCCGGCTTGCGCGCCTTGACCATGGCCCCTGCCCGCTTGTTCAGCCACGCACCCCACCGGGGCCACCATGATCCTTCGTTGAAATCTGCCGAAGCGAGCCAATCCTCATGGTCAAGGGTCAGGTCCGGGTTCGTATAGTGCCCGTATTTGTTCTTGGCGGGCGGGTTCACGATGCCCGCGATGTGGCCTGATTGGGTCATGATGAACGTCTTGTCCTTGGATCCCATCGCCTGAATCCCGCGATAGCTGTCTTTCCATGGCGCGATATGGTCCGTCTCGCAGGCAATCGCACAAAGCGGAACATCGATATCGTCCAGCGTCAGGTGATGGCCCATCAGATCAAAGCCACCTTCGGCCAACTCATTGCGCTGACATAAGCCCCGCAAATACTGCATCGCCATCTTGGCGGGCAGGTTCGCCCCGTCGCCGTTCCAATACAGCAGATCAAATGCGGGTGGGGTTTCGCCCATCATGTAACTCTTGATGGCAGGCGTATAGACGAGGTCATTCGAGCGCAGATAGGTAAAGGTGCGCGCCATGATGACCGAGGGCAATATCCCCTTCTCCGCACATTCCGCTTCGATCCCGTCGATGAAGTCGTCCGTCAGGAATGGTGCAAATTCACCCTGATCGCCAAAATCCGTCAGCGCCGTAAAGAAGGTGGCAGACTTGATCGACTTGTCCTTGCGCTGTTTCAGCAGGGACAGCGTCAGCGACAGCGTGGTCCCCGCAATGCAGTAGCCGATGGCGTTGACCTGCTTTTCGCCGGTGATCGCCTTGGCCTCGCCGATGGCGGCCAGATACCCGTCCTTGATATAGTCCTCAAGGCCGACCCCGGCATAGGCCGCATCCGGATTCACCCAAGAGACCACAAACAAGGTGTGCCCTTGTTCGACGATCCATTTCACAAGGCTGTTCTGCTCTTTGAGGTCGAGGATGTAGTACTTGTTGATCCAGGGCGGAAACAGAACGACAGGCGTCTTGTGCACCTTTTCGGTGGTGGGGGTGTATTGGATCAGCTCCATCATGCGGTTGCGGAATATGACCTTGCCCGGTGTGGTGGCGATATTGCGGCCCAACTCGAACGCGGTGTCATCGGCCAGTTTCACGATCAACTCACCATTGTTGGCCTCAAGATCGGAAATCAGGTTCTCAAGCCCCTTGACCAGCGAATGCCCCTCGGTGGCAACCGCCTTTTCCAAGGCGTCCGGGTTGGTGGCCAAGAAGTTGGTCGGGGACATCATATCGACAATCTGGCGGGAGAAATACGCAAGACGCTGCTTTTCGGCAGGCTCCATGTCGCTGACATCCTCAACCGCTTGGGTCACAGCGGCTGCGTTGATCAGGTACTGCTGTTTGACGTAGTTGAAATAGGGGTGGGTGTCCCACAGCGGATTGGCAAAGCGGCGGTCCTTGGGGCCGGGGTCGGCGGGGGCGGCCAGCTTGCCGCTGGCAAGCACCTGTTGGGCCTCGACGAAATGGGTCACGGATTTTGACCAGAATTGCAATTGATGCTCAAGCACCTTGGCCGGATCGCGGAAGGCTTCATGCCAATAGGCGGTGGCCGCCTTGCTGAACAATTCCTGATTCGGACCATCAAGGGCCGCGTTATGCGTGCTGCGGTGCGTCAAAATCTGAGTGAGTCGCTGCGTCAACTCCTCAACTTTGCGAAGGTTTGTGTTCAATTTGTCGAGGTTTTCGCCAGAGACGACACCATCTGTTGTGTCGTTGGTTGTCATATTAATGTCTTCCTCGTAATGTTTGCACATGCAGCATATGTGTTTGGAAACACATCGGCTGTATGTACGGTCGCATGTTTCAGGGGGCAAAGCGACAAACCGTCCGATGTATGTGCACATCATACACCGGCCCCTAGGGTACGAAGGAAACGTTATGCGCTATATGGCCAGCTACGACTTCATGGAAACCATGCGGAACACGAACCAGTGGCTCGGGGCCACGGCACAGGCCATCGGAGCCTATCCCGCATTCGCTTTGGTTCCCAACCCGGCAATGGAAATGATGCGCGCCTGGGGCGAGGTCACGGAACGCACCTTCCAGCGCATGGTGGTCAAACCCGACTGGAACATCCCCTCTTTCACAGCCGAGGATGGCAAGGACCATCTGGTGAGTGTCGATATCGAAGTGGCCGGTGCCTTCGGAGACCTGCTGCATTTCAACGTGGTCGGCCGTAAGGCGCGCAAGCGCAAGGTTCTGCTTGTTGCGCCCATGTCAGGGCATTATTCCACATTGCTGCGCTCGACCGTGATCTCGCTGATGCCCGATTGCGAAGTCTACATTACCGACTGGCACAATGCGCGCGATATCCCGGTCAGCGCCGGCAAGTTCGATATCGAGGACTATACGCTCTACCTTGTAGACTACATGCGCCATATGGGCCCCGAAACCCATGTGATCGCTGTGTGCCAACCTGCCCCGCTGACACTGGCGGCCACCGCCTATCTGGCGGAAGAAGATCCCAAGGCCCAACCCCGGTCGCTCACGCTGATCGGTGGGCCGATCGACCCCAATGCAAACGCCACGGATGTGACAGACTTCGGGCGCCGGGTCACCATGGGTCAGCTTGAGGAAATGATGATCCAGCGCGTCGGGTTCAAATACCCGGGCGTCGGACGGATGGTCTATCCCGGCCTGCTGCAACTGGCCTCCTTCATGTCGATGAACGGCGAAAAGCACTCCAAAGCATTTCAGGACCAGATCAGCGCCGTGGCGCGCGGCGATGCAGCAGATCACGACAAACACAACAAGTTCTACGACGAATATCTGGCTGTAATGGATATGACGGCTGAATTCTACCTCTCGACCGTGGACCGGATTTTCAAACGGGCCGAGATTGCCAAGAACCTGTTCACGGTGGCGGGCAAACAGGTCGATATCGGCAAGATCACAACCGTAGCTGTGAAAACGGTCGAAGGTGCGAATGATGATATTTCAGCTCCGGGCCAATGCGTTGCCGCCCTTGATCTGTGCACCGGCCTGCCTGACAGCAAAAAGGCAAGCCATGTCGAGCCGGGCGCAGGCCATTACGGCATCTTTGCAGGGCGCAGCTGGCGGACAAACATCCGGCCTCTGGTGCTCGACTTCATCGACGCCAATTCGCCCAAGCCCCCCAAGAAAGCCGCCAACAAGAACCGGGCGGCGTAACCCATGGCAGGCGTCGATCTTCCCTTCGCCTGTGATTGCAACAAACTGCGCGGCACGCTGCTTGGGGTGTCGCCGGATAACGGAACACGGGCCGAGTGCTTCTGCCACGATTGCCGCGCCGCGGAAGTCTTTGCAGGCCAACCCGACCCGGCACCGGGCGCGGTCCAACTCTACCAGACGACGCCGGATCGGGTGCGGTTCGACGACGGGCTTGAGCAACTGGCGGTGTTCTCACTCTCAAAAAAGGGCACATTGCGCTGGCAGGCCCAATGCTGCGGCGCGATGATGTTTCTGACGACACGCTCAGCCAAGATCCCGTTCACATCGCTGCGCACGGACCGTCTGGCGGATGACAGCCCGCTTGGCCCGATCAAGGCGCGCGCCTTTGTGCGCAAGGCCAATGGCAAACGTGGCCATGAAGGGGCTACGGTGTTCATCCTCGGGATGCTCACACGGGTGCTGCCGCGCCGCCTGAACGGAAAGTGGAAGCAAACGCCGTTCTTTGATGCAGCCACAAACACACCCGTGCGCGATATCTATCTGGTGAGCCCGGCCGAGCGCGAAAACCTGCACTTGCCGAAATACTGAGGGGCGGACGACACGTCCGCCTTACAGACTTCTTTTGACCAAAAATACCGCGGGGGAGTCGCGCAAGCGACGGGGGCAGAGCCCCCCAAAACATCGTGTCGCGTCAGCGGCCTTTGGATCAGCCCGGCTTAACGCAAAATCAACGGCTGCTTCAGCCAGTCGCGCAGCGCAGCCGTCGTCTCGGCTGGCGCTTCGAGCGTCGGCAAATGGCCTGCATCCTCAAGCACCCGCAATTCAGCGCCATGGATCAACTCGGCCATAAAAGTGTGCCGTTTGACGGGGCACAACGCATCATGCGCTCCGCAAAGCACCAAGGTCGGCACCCGGCATTTGCGCAACGTACCCTGTTGGTCCCGGCGCCGCTGCAAGGCCCGCGACTGGCGAATAAACACCTCCGGGCCAAGCGCTTCGGCCATATCCATCACCAAATCCAAAATTTCACTGCGATAGGGGCCCGGTGCCAAATAATTCGGTTTCATTTCCTCACGCATCACTTCGGCCATCCGGCCCGTGCGCGCCTTGACGATCTGTGGCTCGCGCGCCGCAGCCACCGGCGGCGTCTCGGCCAGTGGATTGGTGTCCATCAGGGCCAGCCGCGTGATCCGGTCGGGCGCGCGGCGCAAGATCTCCATCGCAACGATCCCGCCCATGGACAGGCCCGCCAGCGCAAAGCGCTGAGGCAACTCGTCCAGCAAACCGCTTGCGATTTCCTCGATCCGCTCGCCGCGGGTCACCGGCGACACCATCACGGAAAACTCCGACGACAGCTCCGCGATCTGCGGCCCGAACAGGCGCGCATCGCACATCATACCGGGAAGGAATACCAACGGCTCAGCCATGTACCCGCCTTGTCTCTAACGCCATCTGCTGCCTGCTGATTTGCCTGTATGACACACAATGACCCTTGCGCCCGCGCGCCACAAGCCCCCGGTCACTGTTTGATCTGATCCCAGAACAGCGCCAGATGACGGCTGACGATCTCGTTATAGCGGTCAGTCTGCTTGAGCTTGGCCAACCCCGCATTGAAGCGATAGAGATGCGCCGTTCCGCGCCAGTGTTTCTTGGAGATCAGTACATGCAGCCCTTCGACCGACAAAGGGCGCGACAAAGGGGCGACTTTGTCCGTAAGACCCAATTCAAACATCTTCTGAACGCCCAGAAATTCGTTCAGAGCCACCGCGTCGACCTCGCCCGCCATCAGCATTTCGAAACACGCATCCGGAGAGTCGGGCTGTGCAAGCGTGATCAACCCCTGCGACAGCCATTGGCGGTCCGCCCGGTCCAGATCGTGGGTGAAGTAACCCGCAGGACGGCACAGCGTCTTGCCCATCAGATCCGCATCACTCTCAAACGGCAACAGCGCGTCACTGCGGGAAAACAGCAGGATCACCAGATCAACCAGCGGTTCGGAAAAGTGAAAATTGGCGCAACGCTCATGGGTCGGGTTGCCTGCGCAATCCGGCTTGTACCACGGAAAGCCCATATCGAACTCTTTGGAATCGAGCATCGGAAACAGGTGCTTGGACCAATCGTTTTCCCATGTGATCGAATAGGTGAGCGGGTTTGGCGTTTCCTCAAGGGCCGCATTCACCAACTCGGTCAGCATCCCCTGCCCCGGCCAATCCAGATCCGTAAACGGCGCGTAATTTGACGCCGTGATCAGGCGCAGCTCCGCCTCGTCCTGCAACAATGGCGTCGGGTCAGGCGTGAATGTCTCGGGCACGACTACCGGCTCTGGCTTGGCGACCGGGGTGCTGGCCGTGGCGTCAGGGCACGGAATGGCCAGAACGGTGCCCACAGGCAACTCTAGAAGGCTGCCACCCTGAATGTCCGGATTGTTGTAGAAGATGAGCGACCAGCGGGACAGATCGCCAAGCTGTTCTTCGGCAATGGAAAACAGTGTCTCACCGGGCCCCACAACATGGGACGGCGCACAGGCAACAGCCGTTCCGGCCCATCCAAGGACCGCAGCCGTGCTCACTGCGAGTTGAGCCCACGCGCGTCTCATTCTCAGAAATCAGCCCAGATTTTGGTCATGTGCCGGTCAATCACCTGCTGGTACTCGCCCGAGGCCTTGATCGCATCCAGACCGCCATTGATGGTCTCCATCAGCGTGGCGGCATCAGGATGGTCCTTGTGCACCAGCACATGCAGCCCTTCAATGGAAATGGGGCGGCCCTGCACCACTTCGACCTGATCCTTGAGGCCCATGTCCTTGATTGCCGCGCGGCCTGTGAATTCGTTCATCGCAACCGCATCCACCTCGCCCGACACCAGCATGTCAAAGCATGCAGCCACCGTCGCGGGCTGTTTCAGCGTGATCTTTGCATCCGTGATCCAACGCCGGTCCGCCCGGTCCAGATCATGGGTAAAGTAACCCGCAGGGCGGCACAGGGTGCGCCCTTCGATATCGGTGTCCCGTGCAAAGGGCACAGGGCGGGACCTGTCCACAAACAGAAGGATCAGCATCTCGAACATCGGGTCCGAGAAGTGGAAATTGGCGCAGCGGAAATTGTCGGGCGATCCGGCGCAATCGGGTTTGTACCAGGGAAAGCCCATGTCCATCATCGCACTGGTCATCAGTGGATCAAGGTGGGCGGACCAGTCATTGATCCAGTGCACCTTGTACCCATCACGCGACGCCGTGCGCCCCATCGCAGTGTTGACCACGTCCGTGATCAGGCCCTGATTGTCCAAGGCCTGATCGGTGAACGGGGCGAAGTCACCCGCCGTCACCAGATTGATTGTCTGTTCCAACTTGCGGCGCGGGGTGGCCCGCGCAGGTGCCACGCCAGCCGTTTGCGTCGCAGGGGTTCCCGCGTCCAGACCCACAGGCAAGCCAGCGATGCACCCCAGTTGCAACCGCATCCCGACCCGTAGCGCGTTGGGGTTTTCGCCGATCACAGACAGGTTGTTGCGGTGCACTGCGGTCCAGGCAGAGGCGTTCTTGTACTGTGCGTCCGCGATGACCGACAGGCTGTCGCCGCGCTTCACCGTATAGCTGCCGCCACAGGTCTGGGCTGCCGCTGAAACGCTCGACGCGACACAGATCGCGGCCGCAAGCCCCAAGAATCGCTTCATTCCTCATCCCCCAGTCTGAGTATGGTAGCAAAATCCCTTATTTTGCGGGGTTTCGTCAACGCCAAAACGAGATGTGGTGGACAAGTATATATGTTGACACTGCGCGGCGGACGCATGTCGCATCATGGATAGGCGATTCCCCTAAACGAAGGGAAATCGGCATATCGTCTGGCGCGTGCTTCTGGCGGTTCGGCAGGCTGCGCACCCCGACGCAACAGCAGCCCCTTGGGCGCAATATAGCTGCCGATCATACGGTGTGGCGTGGGCCGCCAATCCAGATTGAAGGCGCAGAGTTTCGGGAAAAACCACATGGCCGAATAGGGCAGATGATCATGGATCCACCATGCCAGATCGCGCCAATCACGGCCCTGCTCGTATTGATCAGTGAACCACGGGATTGCGAGGGACGTGCCCGCAATCGCCACCTCTCCAGCACCCAAATCCCAGATATGGCATTCGATCGGGTTGTCATTGCGCGCGCAGTTCAGCTTGTTCTCGTTACCATATCTGTTCAGTTCGGGCGAGCGGTAGCCTGACCGGATCGCAACCCGCCCAAATGTCTCCTCAAGCGGGTCAAGCAATTGGGTGCACAGCATCCGCCCATGTTCAATCGCAAGATCAGGATCGCGTGGCAGGTTCCTGATCTCATGGAAGTTTCCAATTTCCGAATAAAGGAAATCCCGCATGTAAAAGTGTTTGGACAACCGCACGCGACCCAAGTTCTCAAGGCTCCACATGCTGGCCGGACGGCGCATCACGCGGCCCCGTTCCACTGAAATTGCCCCTCGGGTCCGAGCGGCGAAAACGGGTTCCACGCCACTTCCCATATGTGCCCTTCGGGATCGGCAAAATAGCCGTGATGCCCGCCCCAGAAAACGTCCTGCGCAGGCTTCAGGATCTTGGCCCCGGCACTCTCGGCCTGGTCCAGCAGCAGGGCGACATCCGCTTTTTTGGACACGTTGTGCCCAAGGGTCATGGCCCCACCCCGCAAATCCGCGACCGCAACACCAATGTCTTCGGCCAGCGCGGCGAGGGGATAAAGGCCAAGTGTCTGCCCGATCAAATCAAAGGCAATCACCCCGTCGGGGCTGTCCACCCGCGCCCAGCCCATGGCCTCGTAAAAGGCGGCCAGCGCCTCCATATCCCGCGCCCCAAGCGTGATCAGCGACACCCGTTGTTCCATCATTGATCCAGCCCCCGCACAAAGGCGAGCATATCGCTGACGGCCCCGTCTGTCTGTCCCGGAGACATGATATCGCCCGTCGCCACATGGGCGAGCGGGTCGTCGCCATCACCCATGACCGGATTGATAACCTGCGCTGCGCCACCCCAGGCGGCCGCAACCTCGGCAGTGATATCGGGGCGCACCACCTGATCATTCGTCGCATACCAGAACAGCGCCGGAAGGGTCTGTGCACCATGATCCATCGCCATTGTGGTCTGGATCAGAACCGCCATCGGCAGGACGGCGACACTGGCATATTCCGTCGTCCAGTACCGCCCATGCGCTTCGTTTGAGGGTTCAAAACTGCGCCGCTCACCGGCAAGGGAGGGCAGCCAATACCGCGCCGCGGGCCATGTCAGCAAAGCCGCAACCGGGTTGTTGATCCCGAAGTTGGGCGAGACAAAGACAAGGCCCGCCACGTCCTCCATCAGGGTCGCGTTCTGCGCTGTGGCGGCTACCAAAGTGCCCCCTGTCGAGGTCGAGATGATCAACACTTTTTCGCCCGCGACCCGGGCCGCGGCAATCCCTTCGGCCAGATCATCGACCCAACCCTGCACCGTGCCTTCGGCCATCGCCTCGGGGCCGCGCCCGTGCCCTTGCAAACGGGTGTAGACAACGTTGGCCCCCAAGGCCTCGGCCACCGCGTCCGGCACCGGGCGGATTTCTTCGGAGGTCGCGGAAAACCCGTGCACATAAAGGATCGACCAAGGCGTCTTGGCCTCCACCTGCCCGGCCCAGATCACCCGTTTTTCGACGCCGGGGGTGATGTCATCATATGCCGCCTCGACAGCCGCAAAATGCGCATCCAGATCGCTTGTGATCGTGGCAGCCTCCGGGCGCGGCGTCAGCGTCGCATCCTCGTAGGGGCCAAACAGCCACAAGGCACCCATCAAGACGATCAGGCCCAGCATGACCCGCCCCAATATCTTGCCAAATCGCCTCATGCCACAGTCTCCAGAACCTGCTCGACCGCATCCTCAATCAGCCCCAGACAGGGCCCGTCCGAAAACCTGTGATCCGCACCACGCACCAGCAACAGACGCATGTCGGGACTGTCTGCGTGGTTCAGCAACCGCACGGCGGTTTCGGTGCTGACGGCGGTATCGTCGGTGCCTTGCAGACAGCGCACCGCAAAGGGCAGCGGCAGCGGCGCGCGCAGCACCAGCCGGTTGCGCCCATCCTCGATCAGGCGCTGCGTGATGATGTAGGGCTCCATGTAGTCCGAAGGCATTTCGACCCGCCCATCCCGCGCCAGGGCTTGTTTTTGGGCGTCGGTGAACGAGGCCCAATAGCCGTCCTCGGTAAAATCAGGTGCGGCCGCGATGGTCACCAGCCCGGCCACGCGGCCCGGATGATCGCGCGCAAACAGCAGCGCCTGCCAGCCGCCCATCGAACTGCCCACAATCACCAGCGGCCCCGTCGTCAAGGCCTCAAGCGCAAAGGCGGTGTCCTCGGCCCAGTCCCCGATGCAGCCATCTTCAAAGGCCCCCGAACTTTCGCCATGCCCGGAATAGTCAAAACGCAGGAACCCGCGGCCCTGCGCGCGACACCACGCCTCAAGATGGATGGCTTTGGTGCCCTCCATGTCTGATTTCAACCCACCAAGGAAGACAACCCACGGGCCCGTCCCTTCGCTGCGGTGATAGGCAAGGCGGCGCCCTTGGGCTGTGTCGATGAATTCAGCGGTGGTCATGGCAGTCCTTTTGCAGTTTGCGCGGATCATGGGCAGACGGCACCGCGCTGTCCATCCTGCACGGGTCAGATTTATTAGGTTACCATATTGTCACGTGATTATTTGCTCACATATATAACATAATGGATGCCTTGTTCAAATCTCTCGCGGACCCCGCCCGTCGTACGCTGCTGGATGCGTTGCGCCGTCAGGACGGCCAGACGTTGCAGCAATTGCAGCCCTATCTGGACATGTCCCGCTTTGGGGTGATGAAGCACCTTGGCGTGCTCGAAGACGCGGGGTTGATCACCACCAAGAAGGTGGGTCGCTTCAAACATCACTACCTCAACGCCCTGCCGTTGCAGGAAGCAATAGATCGCTGGATGGAGCCCTTGCTCGTCAAACCGGCGGCCCAAGCAGTTCTCGACCTGAAATCTCAACTGGAAGGAAACTCACCCATGCCCAAACCCGATTTTGTCATGCAGACCTATATCAAAACCACACAGGACCGACTGTGGGACGCCTTGTCGGACGAGACGAACGTGGCGCATTACCACTTCATGGCCAGCCACGCGACGCGGGACGGCGCACGCACCACGATGTTTCTGCCCGATGGCACTGAACTGATGTCAAACGTCCTTTTGACCAGCGATCCCAAATCCCGGATCGAATGCACCTTCGAGCCCAATTGGGACGGCGGCGGTGCCCCCAGTCGGGTGGTCTACCTCATCGAGGTCGAAGGGGACTTCGTCAAACTGACGGTTGAACATTACGATCTGACCTTTGCGGTTGTGCCCGGCGAAGGGGTGGCCGATGGATGGGCGCGTTGGGCGGCAGGCCTGAAAACATGGCTCGAAACCGGAGAGCCCGCCCACTTCGGCAGCCGCGCAAGCGCCTGATCCCACCTTCATCTTGCCAGATAAACTCCGGGGGAGTCGCGGATGCGACGGGGGCTGGCCCCCTCCCCGCTCACAAAAAGGTGCCCCATGACACCGGAACTGACCTATCTCACCCTGACGGCCATCCTCGCGATGTCCATGTGGATTTCTTACATCGTGGGCGTCAACATGCCCCCAAACCGGGGCCGATAACGTTGAACGGCCGCCCCCACCTATGAGGTTTCCGGCCTGGGTGCACCGATCCCACCGCGCGCACCTGAACCTGATCGAGGCCGCGATGCCGTTCAGGTTGATCATGCTGGTCGCACACAATCTTGAGATATCCGGGGGCTCGTCACGATCTGCGCAAGCGCCACCTTCTTCAGGCTACGACTTGCGCATGTCACCGGGATGGTGTCGAGGGGGCTGGTTTCCCGCACGGCCAGTCCTTTTCACGCTCAGTTGGGGGTGCATGCTGGCCATCGCCGTCTGACTGCTGATCGGCGGATCGACTGATCGCGCTTGACCAACTGGCCGGACCGGGCCAATCTCCCCACCATGACACATGCAGTTCACCAAGAGTATTATACGCAGGCGCATATCCCGCGCGCCTGTGGCCGTGTCTGACCCCATGCCCACACCCGCCGCGCCCCGCGGTGGTCCTATGCTGATCTGATCTCTGGCCTGCTGCCGGCACAGGAGACATCACATGACCTTTACGATCCGACCTGTTGAACCTGCCGACATCCCGGCCCTGCACATGATGATCTGTGCGCTGGCCGCACATCACGGCGACACCCCCGACATCAACCCGACACATCTGCGGCGCGACGTGTTGGGCCCATGTCCATGGTACACTGTGTTGGTAGCCGAACAGAATGCAGCGCTGATCGGATATGCCGCCCTGTTACCCCTTGGGCAACTGCAATTCGGGGCTCGGGGCATGGATCTGCACCACCTCTTCGTGCGCAAACCCATGCGGGGACAAGGGGCTGGAGCCGCATTGATTGCAGCCTGTCAGGCACATTGTGTAAGCATCGGATGCACTGTCCTCACAGTCGGCACACATCCCGAAAACGCAAAAGCCGCGCTGTTCTATAAACGGCGCGGCTTTGAAGCCCGGTCAGGTCCGGGACCTCGATTTTCGATCAGGCTGGATCAGCCACCGACGTAAGTGCCATCAGCGGGGCGGAAAAAAGTCTTTTGATTGTGGAGTCGCCCCAGAAGATCATGGATCTGCATCACATCCGGGTCCGCCGCGCGGGCCTTGATGTCGTTTTGGGTTTTGGCGAGCTTGGTGGCGCGCAACGCCGTTTCGATCAGGTCCAGATCCTCGACACTCAACTCGAAATTGGTGTTGTACTTTGGCACGGCGTTCCCTCTGAGATCAAAAGTTTCCGATAGTGAACTACCCTTTAAAATAGGGATCAGGGGCGCGACGTCCAGCGGAAACTGTCGCAAAAACCGCGCGTTTTGTCGCATTATACGCATAACCTTTATCAAGCGCATTCAGATACGCACCGCAGACTTGACGCCTTGGGCGTCGCCTGCGACACGGGCCGCACAGATTTACCCGCAATCGGGCGTTCCGTGGGCGCCGAACTGACGAGGAGTGCCGATATGGCCCCAATTTCCCTGACCTTTCCTGATGGCAATGCACGCGAATACGAGGCCGGGATCACCCCTGCCGGTGTCGCCGAAAGCATCTCGAAATCCCTGTCGAAGAAGGCGATCAGCGCCAGTGTAAATGGCGAACACTGGGACCTCGCATGGCCCATCGACGCCAACGCCCAAATCGCGATCCACACCATGACCGACGAAGAGCAGGCCAATGAGCTGGTGCGCCACGATCTGGCCCACATCATGGCCCGCGCCGTGCAGGAAATCTGGCCCGACACCAAGGTCACAATCGGCCCCGTCATCAAGGACGGCTGGTATTACGATTTCGACCGGGCCGAGCCGTTCACTCCCGAAGACCTCGGCGCGATCGAGAAGAAGATGCGCGAGATCATCAACAAACGCGACCCTGTCCGCACCGAAGTGTGGGACCGCGATGTGGCGATCAAATATTACGAGGACCGCGGCGAGCCTTATAAGGTCGAGCTGATCGAAGGCATTCCAGGCGACGAGCCGCTGCGCATGTACTGGCACGGCGACTGGCAGGATCTGTGCCGTGGGCCGCACCTGCAACACACCGGCCAGGTGCCGGGCGATGCGTTCAAGCTGATGTCGATTGCGGGGGCCTATTGGCGCGGCGATTCCAGTCGCGCGATGCTGCAACGCATTTACGGCGTCGCCTTCACTGGCAAGGAAAAGCTGCGCGCCCATCTCAACATGCTTGAAGAGGCGGCCAAGCGCGATCACCGCAAACTGGGCCGCGAGATGGACCTGTTTCACATGCAGGAAGAGGCCCCGGGCCAGATCTTCTGGCACCCCAACGGCTGGTCCGTCTACACCACGCTTCAGGACTATATGCGGCGCAAACAGCGTGCCGCGGGCTATGTCGAGGTGAACACCCCACAGGTCGTTGACCGCAAATTGTGGGAAGCATCGGGCCATTGGGACAAATACCAGGAACATATGTTCATCGTCGAAGTGGACGAGGATCACGCCCGTGAAAAGGCGATCAATGCACTGAAACCCATGAATTGCCCCTGCCACGTCCAGATTTTCAATCAGGGCCTCAAGTCCTATCGCGACCTGCCATTGCGCATGGCCGAATTCGGATCGTGCAATCGTTATGAACCCTCTGGCGCGCTGCACGGGATCATGCGTGTGCGTGGATTTACACAGGATGACGGACACATCTTTTGCCGCGAGGATCAAATCGAGGCCGAATGTGCTGCGTTCATCACCTACCTGTCCTCGGTTTATAAAGACCTCGGCTTTGAGAGCTTTGAGATCATGTTTGCCACGCGACCCGAAAAGCGGGTCGGTTCCGAAGAAAGCTGGGATCACGTGGAAAACGCGCTTGAGAATGCGATCAAGGCGACTGGTCACCCCTACACTCTGGATGAGGGTGAGGGCGCGTTTTATGGCCCCAAACTGGACTTCAAACTGACGGATGCTATCGGGCGTGAATGGCAGTGCGGCACCTTTCAGGTAGATCCAAACCTGCCCGAACGCCTTGGCGCGACGTATATCGCCGAGGATGGTGCCAAACACCGCCCCTACATGTTGCACCGGGCCTGTCTCGGCTCATTCGAGCGATTCATCGGCATTCTGATCGAAAACTCCGCAGGCAAATTGCCGTTCTGGCTGGCACCGCGTCAGGTGGTTGTGGCCTCGATCATTTCCGACGCGGATGATTACATCGCCGAGGTCGTTGCCGCTTTGCGGGCCGCAGGCGTGCGCGCCGAAGCCGACATTCGCAATGAAAAGATCAACTACAAGGTGCGTGAACATTCGGTCGGCAAAGTGCCTGTGATCCTTGCGGTGGGCGCACGCGAGGTCGAGGAACGGACCGTATCTGTCCGCCGCCTGGGCGAAAAGCAAACCAGCGTGCAGGACCTGGCAACCGTCGTGGAAACCTTGCGGATTGAGGCCACTCCGCCGGATCAGCTTTGAGCCACAGATGTCGCAATATGCCACGCGGGCTTTTGCAACAAATGCGCCGGAACGCCCAAAACTCCGGCGCAATGTCTGACATCGGATAACGGCTCTGTGACATACCGGCTTGTGAGTGTTAAAATCGGATTGTCACCCCTTATTTAGACGCCAAGGCCGTCTATGCAATCGAACCAAAGGGACCTTAGATATGTCGAACACAATGAAATCCGTCGCCATCATGGGCGCAGTTGCCGCCGCGTTTGCCAGTCAGACCGCGACCCCGGCCGACGCCGCAGCCAAGGAAAAGTGCTACGGCATCTCGCTTGCGGGCGAAAATGACTGCGCGGCTGGTCCGGGCACGACCTGCGCGGGCACATCGACCGTCGATTATCAGGGCAACGCATGGACGCTTGTGGATGTGGGCACCTGCGCCGAAATTGAACTGCCTGATCTGGCGGATGGATCAGCGCGCACAGGCTCGCTCGAAGAATTGGACCGCGACCTGCCCGCATAACACGTGACAGCGCACGGCTCAGGTTTGAGCGGTGCGCGACACATCTGACGCCGGAGGCTTCGACATGCTGGATGCGACACGCACACCGCCCCGCCTGCCATCTGCCCCCGGAGTTGGTTACAAATCCCAACATTTCCATGACTTGCGCGCTGCACCGGGTCCGGTGACCTGGCTGGAGGTCCATGCCGAGAACTACATGGGTGACGGGGGTCGCCCACACGCGCAACTGCGCGCACTGCGGGATGACTTTGCGATTTCGGTCCACGGGGTTGGCTTGTCGATCGGGGGCGAAGGGCCGCTGGACAAGGCTCATCTTGAGCGCCTCAAGTCGCTGATAACGTGGCTGGAACCCGCCAGTTTTTCCGAACATCTGGCGTGGTCGACCCACGGGGCCGAGTTTCTGGATGACCTGCTGCCCCTGCCCTACACCGAGGCGACACTGACCCGTGTCGCGAGCCATATTGATCAGGTTCAGGACGTATTGGGGCGGCAGATGCTGCTCGAAAACCCCTCCAGCTATCTGGCGTTTGCCGACAGCACCATGTCCGAGACCGCCTTTCTGAGTGAACTGGTCCGGCGTACCGGCTGCGGTTTGCTGCTGGATGTGAACAACGTCTTCATCTCGGCAACAAACCTGAACGACACGCCAGAGGGCTACCTTGATGCCTACCCCACCCATGCGGTCGGCGAAATCCATGTCGGTGGACACGATGCAGACACCGACGATGCAGGCGCACCGCTGCTTATTGACAGCCATGGACGCGCCACAGCGGATCCGGTTTGGGCACTTTTGGATCATGCGCTTGCGGCGACGGGCCCTGCCCCGGTACTGGTTGAATGGGACAATGACGTGCCCGATTGGGCGACGTTGCGGGCCGAAGCCGAACGGGCCGCGCATGCGTTGGCAACCGCAGCCGCACCCTGATATGCCAACCGATCAAACCCAGTTCCGCACCGCCCTGCTGGACCCGACCCAGCCTGTGCCGGATGGGCTGACCGACGGGGCAGGCCAGCCTACAACCAAACGCTTTGCCGTCTATCGCAACAATGTCACCGTCGCGTTGACCGAGGCGCTGAAGACCGCATTCCCGGTGCTTGTGAGCCTGTTGGGACGTCAAAATTTTGATCAACTGGCCCGGCTGTTTGTGCGGGCGCATCCGCCCACATCACCGTTGATGATACATTACGGCGCACACATGCCTGCATTTCTGAGCGGTTTTGCCCCCCTCTCACACATCAAATATCTCAGCGACGTGGCCCGGCTTGAGCTGGCGCTGCGCCAATCCTATCACGCCGCCGACGTGACCCCATTTGACGGGCGCAAACTTGGTACGTTTGAGGCCCACCAGATCGTGGCCTCAACCCTCACTTTGGCCCCTGCGGCCACCGTGATCCCGACCGTCTGGCCACTGTTTGACATCTGGCGCTACACCACTCAAAGCGGCGCGCCCAAACCACGCGCCATAGCCCAACCGATCCTGATCACACGAGTTGAATTTGACCCCGAACCGCACGCGTTGACCCCTGCTCAGGCGGCGTGGCTGAGCCATGTCACGGGCGGCGCAACCCTGGGGGCGGCGCAGGACAGCGCCATGGCCATCGACCCCGGTTTTGATCTGTTTACGCTGCTGACGCTTTTGATCCAGAACAACGCAATTGCCAATTTCACGACCCCAAAGGACTGACCCATGACTGCCCTGACCCGTTTGCATGACGCGATTTTCGGACCACTTGACCGCGCTGATTGGATTTTGCCGACGCTCGCGCGGTTCCTGTTCGCAGCCGTCCTGGCCGTCTATTTCTGGATTTCGGGAATGACCAAACTGGGGGACGGCATATTTGGAATTTTCCAACCCTCGCTCGGGGCCTACGCGCAGATCTTTCCCCGCATAATGGAGGCCATCGGCTATGATGTGAGCCAACTCGGCACCTATCACTGGGCGGTCGTGACACTTGGAACAGTCGCCGAATTTGTACTGCCCTTGCTGATCATCGCAGGGCTGTTCACGCGGCTTGCGTCCTTGGGCATGATCGGCTTCATCGTTTTGCAATCGCTGACCGATCTGAACGGGCATGGCAGATGGGGCGACGGGCTGGTGATGGGCGCATGGTTTGATGCGCCCTCAAACAGCCTGATCATGGACCAGCGTTCGCTTTGGGTTTTCCTGCTGATCGTGCTGGTGGTCAAAGGGGCCGGGCCGCTGTCATTTGATCGGGCCTTGGCTCGGCCCAAAGCGGTGGACTAAACGCCCAAGGCGGCCTGCACGTCTGTGGTCCAACCGAGGTAAAGCCTGGATCCCTCCGCAATCAGGGGGCGTTTCATCAGGGTTGGGTGCTGCGCCAGCAATGCCTCTGGCGCGTCGGCGCGTTCACTCTCGCTCAGCCCGCGCCACGTGGTTGAGCGGGTGTTGACGAGCGCCGCACCGAACTGGGCATGCGCCGCCTTCATCACATCACCCGGCACACCCTCCGCGCGCACATCCACAAACTGCGCGTCCGGTAGCGCCTTGATCGCCTTGCGGCACGTATCACAGGTTTTCAGACCGTATATTTCCATAACTCACCCTCACATTTACGTTTAATTATGCGGCAGGCCGTCGCGATTGCACCCCCTAAACCTTGAATTTCCGTGTAAACAGGCAATGTTTTACAGTGTGGCCCCTACGTCAACTTGGGTGTCACACGGCCCGCGCAGACAACGGGGGCAGCACGACAAGGCAAAAGGAGGCACGGACCATGCCAACTGGCACCGTGAAGTGGTTCAACACCACAAAAGGCTACGGATTTATCGCACCGGATGAGGGTGGGAAGGACGTTTTTGTACATATTTCAGCCGTCGAGAAATCCGGTCTGACCGGACTCGCGGACAACCAAAAGGTCGATTTTGAGATGCTGGAAGGGCGCGACGGGCGTCAGATGGCTGGCGATCTGAAACTGCTTTGAGCGCGGCAAGTGGCGCAGGGCAGATGCCCTGCACCGCCCGAGCTTAGTCGAAGGTGCAGCCCTTGGTGCCCACAGGGCAGCTTGACTGTTTGCGCGCGCGGTGCACGTGGCGCTTTTTGGCAATCGGATGCGCCAAGGCCTGCTGGTAGCTGATGCCCTGATTGGGTTTGCCGCAACAAATCGTGCCGTCCATTGTCACCGGCTGCAATCCAGCGGGGCAAAAGTTGTGGCTGCTATGGTAGGCGTAAATTTTTGGCCCTGCCGTTTGCTGGGCCAGCGCAGACACTGTGCCCATCACGGTCAAGACGGCTGCGGCTGTGACCACCTGTGTGAAACGCATATCTTCCCTCGTTTTATCAACTCACCACGATATCTATGGGGGCACCCTGCCTTTGAGGCGCGCACAAGTCCAGAAAATTTGCATAAAACTGGCGACTTGGAACCATTTGGGGGCGCATTGCGCTGTTTAGATCGGCATCGGAAACAGTGAATGCCCCCGCGCCTTGCGACGCCGTCAGTCAATCACACTCATAAATTCGCGCCACTCACCCTTGCTCATCCCCGACGTCTCTTGGGTGACCTTTTCGCCTTTCAGCATACGGCGCAGACACTCCACGCCTTTACCGGACAGTTGCGCCCCGGTCATGCGGTAATCCTCGAATGCGGCATAGGCGGCAGGCACCCAGTCCTTGATCATCTCGCAAATCGCATCAGCGTAGACGCGGATTTCATATTGCGCGTGGGCGTCCGCGCGCAGTCGCAAAAAGTGGAACAGGTTGTGCAGGTCCACCTTCCAATACCACTGCGTGTAGATGTTGGCGGGCAGGTTCATGCGCGCCAATTCCCGTGCAAGGCCCAACTGGCCCTCGTCCAAAATCATCGCCTCGTAATGGTCATAGGCGCGGTTGCTGTCGGACTTCAATATCTCAAGAACACGGGCCGCTTCGGCCCCTTGCAGTGTCTCGCCGCGCCCCTGATTGTTAATCACAGATTGCGCCGCCAGCGCATCCGGTTCGGGGATATAGAATTCGCGATCCAGAATGGAATAGCGCGCCGAGTATTCATTCACGTTCGCGGTACGGTGCCTGATCCATTGGCGCGCCACAAACACCGGCAGTTTCACATGAAGCTTGATCTCGCACATCTCGAACGGGGTCGAGTGCCAATGGCGCATCAGGTAGCGGATCAATCCTTCGTCGTTCTGGACGGATTTCGTGCCCTTGCCATAGGACACACGCGCCGCCTGGCAGATTGCGGAATCATCACCCATATAATCAATGACGCGGACAAAGCCGTGGTCCAGAACGGGCTGCGCCTTGTACAGATGCGCCTCCATTCCGGGCACGGTCGCGCGCAATGTCGGTTGGGGATGTGCGCGCAACGCGTCGATTTCGGCAAGCTGTTCAGGGCTAAGCGGCATTGGGCGCGTCCTTTTATCCACAGAATCTCTCAGGTCTCCACCTTATATGGTGGATCAGCATACGGGAACCACCATATGCGGATGAACCGAGCGGTTTTTTGGTCGGTGTATGCTCCGGATCAGGGCATCCCACCCCACCAGCAATGACAAATCTGTGTTTTGATGCCGCGTTGGCGTCGTGGGTTTTGACAGTCGCGTATTTGACCTTAAGGTTGGGGCAAGTATGCGCCGGATCTTACCTCTTTCTCGGGCCGGTTTGCGCAAGTCGGGATCGGGATCCACCCAGCGCACAGTCGTTAACATCAAAGGAATATCAATGCCCCTCAAATACTTACACACGATGGTGCGTGTCAAAGACCTTGACGCAACGATAGCTTTTTTCAAGCTGCTTGGGCTTGAGGAAACGCGGCGCATGGATCACGAAGGCGGGCGGTTTAGCCTGATTTTCATGGCACCGCCGGATCAGCCTGAATGCCCGGTTGAGCTGACCTATAACTGGGACGGCGATGAGGGATTGCCCTCTGACAGCCGCCATTTCGGGCACCTCGCCTACAGTGTCGATAATATCTATGAAGTATGCCAGACGCTGATGGACAATGGCGTCACCATCAATCGCCCGCCCCGCGACGGGCACATGGCCTTTGTCCGCTCGCCCGACAATATCTCGATCGAGTTGTTGCAGGACGGCGACAGCCTTGCACCGGCCGAGCCTTGGGCCAGCATGGAAAACACAGGCCATTGGTAAGGGCGGCGGCCATTTTGGCCGCATGTGTTGCGGCATCACCAGCGACGGCCTGTCGTTTGGCGCTTTTGCTTGCGCTGGACGTGTCGTCGTCAGTGGATGCTGCCGAAGATCAATTGCAGCGCGGCGGCTTGGTGGCTGCGCTGATCGCCCCCGAGGTGCAGGCCGCTTTCTTTGCGAACGACTCGCCCGTCGCCTTGGGCGTCTACGAATGGTCCGGTCGCTACAATCAGGAGGTGGTGCTGGACTGGGTCGTGATCGACAGCGAGGCGGCCTTGGTGACAGCCGCTGAACAGATCGCAGCCAGCACCCGGTCGCACAACGAATTTCCGACGGCCATGGGCTATGCGTTGGGCTTTGGCGCGCAGATGCTCGAACGGGCACCGTCCTGTCTCTACCAGACCATCGACATGGCCGGAGACGGTCAGAACAACGAAGGCTTTGGCCCACAGCTGGCTTATCGGGAGTTTGCCTTTCGCGACATCACCGTGAACGGGCTGGTGGTGAATGCGGCTGAATTTACCTCGGAAACCATGCTGATCGAGTTCTACAAGCGCGAAGTGCTCTGGGGACCAGGCGCGTTTCTGGAAGTGGCGCAGGGGTTTGAGGATTATGAGCGTGCGATGCGCCGCAAGTTGGAGCGGGAACTGACCCCGCCCGTGATCGGCACACTGCCAACCGCCCGGATCAAAGGGTGAGGGCCCGTCTGATCCCTGTCGTCGCCTTGTGCCTGAGCGCGGGAGTTGCGGATGCGGCATGCCGCCAAGCGCTTGCCTTGGGGCTGGATGTGTCAGGGTCGGTTGATGCGCGTGAATACAGATTGCAGATGGATGGGCTGGCAGCCGCTCTGGACAGCGCCAGAGTGCGCCAGGCCCTGTTGATCATGCCCGACACGCCCGTTGAGTTGCTTGTCTATGAGTGGAGCGGCCCGGAGGATCCGACGGTCATTCTGCCATGGACGGCGGTGGTGAATGAACCTGCGTTGAATACGATAATCGGGGCCTTGAGGGCCACCGAACGACGGCAGGCGACACCTGGCACAGCCCTTGGTCTGGCAATGCGTGAAGGCGTTGCGCATCTGAATGAGCGCCCCGAGTGCTGGAAACGCACCCTTGATTTGTCAGGAGACGGAAAATCCAACCTTGGCCCACGCCCGGTTGATGTGAAACCCGAGATCGAACCCACTGGCATCACAATCAATGCGCTTGTGATCGGGGTAGACGCGCCATCCTTGGGGGACACGCGCCAAGCGGAAATTTCCGGACTGTCGGCCTATTTCCAGTCCAATGTGATCGTCGGCTCTGACAGCTTTGTCGAGACCGCTCTTGGGTTTGAGGACTACGGCCTCGCCATGGCACGCAAACTCGAACGAGAGCTGGAAACGATTATCCTTGGCCAGGTGACCCCTTAGTAGATGTAGCGGATCTGGTCCGTCCAATACCGTTCCATCCGTTTGAGGGAGGCGGTGATGTCGATGATACCTTCAGGACCAAGCACGCCCTTCGATTGCAGCCCTTCGGCGTGGCGCTCGAACAACTCCGCCACCACATCGCGGATATGCCGCCCCTTCTCAGTCAACTTCACACGTACCGACCGACGATCAATCTCGCATCGCTGATGGTGCATATACCCCATCTCGACCAGCTTTTTCAGATTGTAGCTGACATTGGAGCCTTGATAGTACCCACGGCTTTTCAATTCGCCCGCGGTAACCTCGTTATCGCCAATATTGAACAGCAACAGCGCTTGCACCGCGTTGATTTCCAGCACGCCAACGCGTTCGAATTCATCCTTGATCACATCCAGCAACAGCCGATGAAGGCGTTCGACAAGCGACAGCGCCTCAAGGTAGCCGATCATAAAACCGGCGTCTTTCTTTGGTGTGTCGACCATGCCAGACATCTGGCTGATCGGGTCCTGAATGCTCATCCGCCTTCTCCGACTTGGACTGCTCGGGACCAGAAGATGACGGTGATTCGGAAATATTCAGTTAAGCGTGAATTGAGCGCAGCACTTAGCTTTGGAACGTCTTGGAAATATCTGAAATCAAATCAGAAAACTCGTCGGGGGCAGCTTCCTGACCTGTCACCCAACGGTAAAGATCCTGATCATTCTCGTTCAGCATCGCGTCATAGGTGTGCAGCGCCGCATCGTCCATGTCCTTCAGGTTGCGCGCCGCATATTCGGTCAGGATCAAGTCCATCTCCTTGATCCCGCGCCGCATCGAGCGCATGTGCAGCCGCTTGAGCCGGTGTTCATGCAGTTCTTCAGTCACGGGCACTGCCCACCACCCCGGCCGAACGCAGACGTTTTTCAAGGCGTCCCACCTGTTCGGCGCGGGCCAACAGATCTGCACGCAGATCCCGCAGTTCGGTCAGAATATCGCGCAACTCGTTGCTGAGCGGTTCAGCTTCGGCCGGGCCATCCAGACCCTCGCCCTCACCATTGATCAGCCACATCATCGACACGTTGAGCAAACCGGCCATGATCGACAGCCGGTTGGCACGTGGCTCGCTCAGATCGTCTTCCCATGCGCGCAGGGTCGCAACCCGCACGCCCAGGCGTTTGGCCAGTTGTTTTTGGGTCATGCCCGCCTGCTCGCGTGCCCCTGACACCCGATCCCCAAAGGTTGCCGCCTCGGCGCTGTACCAGTCTTGCGTATCGTCCATGCCCATGCCCAAATCTCCGTTTCCCGTGTTCCAATAAGGGTGACCAGCGCTTGATCGGCGCGATTTGGCCCCCTATGAGGGTCGCGACCCTTCTAACGCCCCGAGGCCAAAATGACATTCCTTTCCGCGACACTCGACCGCGTCAAACCGTCCCCGACCATCGCTGTCACCACAAAGGCCGCCGAGCTGAAGGCCGCAGGTCGCGATGTAATCGGCCTTGGCGCGGGCGAGCCGGATTTCGACACGCCACAGAACATCAAGGATGCGGCCGTCGTTGCCATCGCCCTGGGAAAAACAAAGTATACCGCCGTTGATGGTATTCCAGAGCTCAAGCAGGCGATTGTCGACAAATTCAAGCGCGACAATGATCTGACCTATACTGCGGCCCAGGTGACCGTGGGCACAGGTGGCAAGCAGGTGCTGTATAACGCCCTGATGGCGACCCTGAACGCGGGTGACGAGGTGATTGTGCCCGCACCCTATTGGGTGAGTTACCCCGACATGGTGCTGCTAGCCGGCGGCACACCTGTGACCGTCGAATGCGGCATCGAAAGCGCGTTCAAAATGACCGCAGATCAGTTGGAAGCGGCGATCACCCCCAAGACCAAGTGGCTGATCTTCAACTCCCCTTCCAACCCCACAGGTGCGGGATACACACGCAGCGAACTCAAGGCACTGACAGACGTGTTGATGCGCCACCCGCATGTGTGGGTAATGACGGATGATATGTATGAACATCTGGCCTATGATGACTTTGAATTCTGCACGCCCGCGCAGGTCGAACCGGGGCTATATGAGCGTACATTGACCGTCAACGGGGTCTCCAAGGCCTATGCGATGACCGGCTGGCGGATTGGCTACGCGGCGGGACCCGAAGCGTTGATCAAGGCGATGCGCAAGGTACAGTCACAGTCGACCTCGAACCCCTGTTCGATCAGCCAACATGCCGCTGTCGAAGCATTGAACGGACCGCAGGACTTCCTTGCACCCAACAACGAAATATTCGTACGCCGCCGCAATCTGGTGGTCGGGATGCTGAACGCCATCGAAGGCATGGAGTGCCCGGTGCCCGAGGGCGCATTCTACGTCTACCCCTCGATCAAGGGGCTGATCGGCAAGACCTCTGCCGCAGGCACGGCCATCGACAATGACGAGGTGTTCGCCACGGCCCTGCTTGAGGAAACCGGTGTGGCTGTGGTTTTTGGCGCGGCATTCGGGGTATCGCCAAACTTTCGCGTCAGTTACGCTACGTCCGACGAGGCCCTGAAAGAGGCCTGCACCCGCATCCAGACATTCTGTGCGGGTCTGACGTAACGGGGGACAATATGGGCGCTGAGCTTCCGGAATATTACTTTCGCGTGCGCGAAAACGGCGCGGCGGTGTTTCGGGTCGACACCGAAAACCGACAACGCCGGATCGAGATGGACCAGATCGCGGTCATCAACATCCGCAACGGAGAGATCAAACCGCATGGGGATCGGACCCTGTCCGAAGCGGATCTGGACCGGATCAAGGGGTGGATGGCCGAACGTTCAGAGGTACTGGCGCACCGCGATATCGACGACATTCACCGGGCGGTGGATTACCTTAATCTGACCACCCAATGGGCACAGTCCAAGGCCAGCGATGCGCAACTTGAAAGCGTCACCGATGCGCTGCTGTTGGCGATGCACGACTTGCGCTCAGTTTTGGTACGCAAGAAAGCCGACCGGCTGATAAGCGCCTCGAAAGAGTAGCCCGCATGGGACGGCGGGCGGGGTGTCTTTACGGCCCCGTTCAGGGGACGGAAACAGCGTTCGTCCCGACGCTCCGCTCAAGCCGGGGCAAGGACACCCGCCAAAAGCGGTGCATCAAGGCCACCCCCGCGCAGGCCAGCCCCACAACAAGGCCCAGCCACACGCCAACCCCGTCCCAGCCCAGCACAAAGCCAAGCACATAGGACGCAGGCATGCCCACCCCCCAATAGGACAGGCCCGCAATGATCATCGGCACTTTGGTGTCCTGCACCCCGCGCAGCAGGCCCAAGGCAACCACCTGCGCCCCGTCCACAAGCTGGAACAGGGCGGCGAGCGCCATCAGCACCACACCAATGGCCAAAATCTGGGCCTTGGCCGGTTCATCATCTTTCATAAACAGCGCAATCAGCGGTTCGGGTGCCACCACGAACAGCACAATGGTCATCAGCGCCATCGCGAGGCTCATCGCGATCACCATACGTGCACCGCGCACCATATGGGCAAGATCCCCATGCCCATAGGCATTGCCCGCCCGGATCGTGGCCACATTGGAAAGCCCCAGATGCACCATGAAGGTGATCGAGGCGAGTTGCAGCGCAATCCCGTGCGCCGCCAGCGGAATGGTCCCGAGCCAGCCCATCATCATGGCCGAGGCGGCAAACAGCCCCACCTCGCTCAGGTTCGTCAGACCAATGGGCCAGCCAAGGCGGAACACACGGCCCAGCATATCCCAATCAGGGCGCCACAGCCGATTGAGAATGCCATGTTCGGGCAGGATCACGACTGCATAGCCCACGATCCCAACCAGCATCACCGCTTGGGTCACGAGCGAGGCGACAGCCGCACCCGCGATCCCCATCTCGGGTGCACCCCAGTTGCCAAAGATAAATGCGTAATTGGCCAGCGCATTGGCCACCGCCCCCACCAGCGTGATCCACAACACGATCTGGGTGCGCTCAAGGGCGGCCAGATAGCTTTTGAAGGTCATAATGATCAGGGCCGGGATGATCCCCCACCCGGCGATCATCAGGTATGCGGCCCCGTCGCGGGCCACCTGCCCGGTCTGCCCAAGGGCCAGCAGGACCGGTTCAGACCAGATCATCAACGGCATCGCCAGTGCTGCAAAGCCAAGGCTCAGCCACAGGCCCATGCGGGTGGCACGGCGCAGGTTCACCTCGTCGTCCTCGGCATGATAGGACGCCACCATGGGCATCACCGCCCAGGCAAAGCCCGACCCCATCAGATACAGCACAAAAAACCACGACCCCGCCATGGTCTGGGCGGCCAGCTCGTCCACCCCGTACCACCCCAGCATAACCGTGTCGGTCACACCGATAGCGACCTGCCCCAGATGCCCGCCAATCAGCGGCAGCCCAAGGACAAGAACGGCCCGCGCATGGGCGGGATATGGCATGAAACGGGTGGACATGGCCCACCCTTACGCCTGCTTTTTGCGCAAAGAAAGCCCCTGTCTGTCCAAGGGTGACAGGACGCCGCCCTGAACCACCCGCAGCTAGATCAGGGGCAGCAACAGCATGGTGGCAACCAGCGCGATCAGACCACCAGCGACCACCTCGATCATCGCCATCGCCCGCGCAGCACCCGGCCCATTCCAGTCAGCAAGGACGGACTGACGCGCACCGACAGCGGCCACCGCGACAAGCACGGTGACGCTGGCCGTGCCCAGCCCCATCACAAAGGCCCCCGCAATGCCCGCCCACGGGATGCCAAGACCAAAACACAGGATCAGCAGGAACACCGCCCCCGTGCAGGGTCGAATGGCGATGGAGCCGACAATGGCCAGCGCATCACGCACCGACCTCACGGCAGCCGCCTCATCCGGTGTAGGGGCGTGGGCGTGACCGCAGGTGTGACAGTGGCCGTGATCATCAATGTCATGGGACGGGGGCCTGGTCGCAACCACACGGCGCAGCCCGCGCACAAACAACCAGACCCCCACCAGCGCGATGGCGGCATAACTGGCGGGCGCAAGGACCAGTTCGGTCGTCTCGGTCATCTCGACCCGGCCCCATCCCAGCACCGACGCCCCGAGTGCGACCAGAACGATGGCGGTAACCGCCTGCGCAAGCGAGGACGCCAGCGCCAAACCTGAAAGCCGCCACGCCGTCACCCGCGCCGCAGCCCCATATCCACCAATCACCAGCTTGCCGTGACCGGGCCCCGCCGCATGGAAGAACCCGTAAGCGGCACACAGGCCCATCAATGCGATCCATGCCCCCGGCTCACCCGCCCGGACGGCGCGCAATCCACCTGCCAATGCATTCTGGGTTTCGCGCTGCTGCGCAGCGGCCCATGATGCAATGTCACTCATCCCGCCAAATGCAAACAGCCAGATCGACAGGGTCGCGCCGACCACCAGGACCCCGGTCTTTAGCCCGTGCATGACAAGGTCACAGTGTCGGCAAAGGCCTCGCCCACCGCCGGGTAGTCTTCGGTCTCGGGATCGTAATCACCGCCATAGAGCAACTCTTCGGCCAGCGAATAGGCCGCATCGAGGTCAACGGGGATCACCTCCGCCTTGCAGGGGCCATCGACCACCACCGGGCCGACCAGCGTGTAGGCGGTGTAGAATGTCGGATCATAGGCCCGGATCACCACACCATCCGCGCGCCCCGAAACGGGGCGAAAGTGCGTGCTCGTGATGCGACCCTCCGCCACGGTCGTGCCGCGCCCCTCGGGGCGGCCAAGTTCAATCGGCGTGCCATCACGCAACAGGTAGGCATCACCCTCGAACCCGTCGATCCATTGCAGATCGAACCCATCCAATCGGCGCACCTCGTCCGGGCGCAACCGGCTGTCGCCATCCTGATCGAGCCCCAGATCCGCAAACAGCAAGAGCGAGTAGAAATCATCATAGGTCCAGCTGACCTCGATCCCTTCAAGCATGCCCTCCGCATTCGTCACAACACGCAAGGTCGTGTCCACAAAGACATGGGGATGGGCGGGGGCCACCACGGGCACCGCGCCAAGGGCCGCGGCCAAGGTGAAACTGGGAAGCATGCGCATGGGCAAGATGTAGGCGGCAGGCCCGCCACGCTCAAGCCCCTGATTGACGCAGCGGCGGAATTTGCCCGCAACCCAAGGGATGATCCGTAACCGCTTGATCCCGCCCGCTGCTCTGTCACAGTGGCCGTGTAAACTTGTTGTCTCGCATTGTGCCTGTCCTCCCGATCTCAAAATGCCGACCAAAAGGACCTCCGACATGACCCGCAAATCCGCCCTCGCCGTTGCTGCCACATTGTCTCTTGTGGCCCCTGCCGCACTGGCCAACCCCATTGACCAGATCCGGCCCGATGCGCCTGAGCTTGCGGCCTTTGGACTGTTTCCGATTGGCGTGCAAACGCTGCGCGCCACCATACCGGACACGATCGATGTGTTGAATGTCGATGGCAAGAACGTGCCGCGCTATGACCGTCCTATGACGCTTGAGGTCTGGTATCCGGCAGCGCTCGGCACCGCCCAAGGGGGCACATATACGGCCAATCTGCGCGATGGCGTCACCCAAGTGACCCTGACGGGCCGGGCCGCGCGCGACGCAGCCCCCGCCGAAGATGCACAATTTCCGCTGATCGTGATCAGTCACGGATATCCCGGCAACCGCTACCTGATGAGCCATCTGGGCGAAAACCTCGCCTCCAAGGGCTATGTCACCGTCTCGATCGACCACACCGACAGCACCTATGCCGATCAGGGCGCATTCGGGTCGACCTTGCTGAACCGCCCGCTGGATCAGGCATTTGTGGTAGAGCACATGGCCACGCTTGAGGGACCGCTTGGGGCGATCATCGACGCCTCCTCCACAGGCGTAATCGGATATTCGATGGGGGGGTACGGCGCACTGATCTTTGGCGGGGCGGGCGTCACCCAGGCCTCGACCGAATTGAGTTGGGGCACGCCTGCGGGCCTGCTGGAACAGCACGTCGCGATGTCCGACACCCACGAGGCGCTGATGGACCCGCGCATCAAGGCCATAATCGCCATCGGGCCATGGGGCAACAATGCGGGCTTCTGGGACGCAGACGGGCTGGCTGGCCTGCGTGTTCCCACGATGCTGATGGCGGGTGGTGCGGATGACGTGTCGATCTATGACGCGATCCGCGGGATTTTCGACGGGGCCGTGGGCACCGAGCGGCACTTGCTGACCTTTGATCATGCCAACCACAATGCCGCGGCCCCGATGCCCGCCCCCGCCGAAAGCTGGGAGGTGTCAGAGACAACAGGATCGCCCACCTTCGATCACTACGGCGATGCGGTCTGGGACACGACGCGGATGAACAATATCGCCCAACACTTTGCGACAGCCTTCATGGATCTGCACCTCAAGGGCGACACGGACAAGGCCGCGTTCTTTGATCTTGTCCCGAATGCAGACGATGGGGTGGTCGCCCTTGATGACAACGATCAGGAGACCGAGGACCACACCTACTGGACCGGGTTTGCGCCACGCACCGCCAAAGGGTTGCACTTTGAAACCAAGCAACGTGACGAGTGATGCGGGTCTCGCAGCGGATTCTTGATGGCAACACCTTCACCATTCGCGAATGGGGATCGCCAGACTTTCCCAAGCTATTGATGCTGCACGGCTTTCCCGAATATGGCGGCGCTTGGGAGGGTTTGGCGATGCGCTTGTCGGATCGGTTTCATTGCATCGCGCCCGACCAACGCGGCTATGGGGCGAGCTATGCGCCGGACAATGTGGCCGCCTATGCCACCTCGAAACTGGTCGAGGACATGGCGGCCCTGATCGGGTCTGATGGCCCGATCACCGTGATGGGGCACGATTGGGGGGCATCGGTTGCTTACGGGTTGGCGATGTTCCGCCCCGAACTTGTAGATCGCCTGATTATCGCCAACGGGGTGCACCCCGTGCCCTTTCAACGGGCGATGGCTGCGGGTGGAGCACAGTCCGAAGCTTCGCAATATATCAACTACCTGCGCGCGCCGGGATCCGAAGACGCGCTGGCCGCCAACGATTATGCCAAGTTGTTGCAACTGTTTTCGGCCAAGATGGACATGTCATGGCTGGCAGGAGATCAGCTTGCCCGGCAAAAGGCGGTTTGGACCCAATCGGGCCTGCGCGGCATGATCAACTGGTATCGCGCCTCGCCACTTATCGTGGCCGATCCGGGAAAGCCCGCCGACATGCCGCCTCTGCCGCTGGACCGGCTGCGCGTACAGTGCCCGCATCTGTTGATCTGGGGCGATGGAGACACCGCACTTCTGCCCGTCTCGACCGAAGGGCTGGAAGAGTTTGCGCCCGATCTCACTCGCAAAACAATCCCGGGCGCAGATCACTGGGTACTGCATCAACATCCCGATCAGGTCGCCCAAATGGTGCGCGACTGGCACCCTTGAGGCTTTCGCTTTGCCAATCGTCCGTTTCGCGCCATAGTGGTCGCGCATTTCAAACGGATATATTCACATGGCACACAGTTACGATATCGGTCTGGCCGCACAAATGGCGCGCGCCTCCTATGACGGGCGCAACCACGCATCCATCGCGACCGCCCTGCGCCGGGAACTGGACGAGGACGATGTGCAGGCGCTGTTCCTCAAGGGGGACATCTTGTTGATCCCCGGCTCCAATTCGGTCGCCGATTACCTCAAGTTCAACCTGCGGGTCCTTAATATCGGGGGCAAAAAATACCGGCTGAACGACGCGGATACGGCACAAGGGGCATCGGGGACCATCTGGCATCAAGGGTTCCTGCGCCACGCCCAGGTCATCTTTGCATGGCTCGAACGCGAACGGCTGCGGCCCAAATATATCATCGGGCACTCGCTTGGCGCGGCAGCCACGCAAATCCTCGTACGCACTTACGGCGTGCCGGGGATCGGATTTGCAGCCCCCCGGCCGCGACGCAGCAAGGGCCCGATCAAACACTCGCATCTGTGCCTTTGCATCAACCGGGACGACGACAACGTGTGCAACCTGCCCGGCTCGTTTCACCACATGGGCAAGGTGCACCGCGCCCGCGCCCGCACATCGGTGTTCGGCCCGGATCATAGCATGCCCCACTATCAGCGCGTCATCGACGAGCAACAAACCAGTGGGCTGTTGGGCAAACGCTGGCCCGAGGGGTAAGAACAGACGCCCATGGCCACTTCCCCCGGCCCCGCTGCTCTGGCATAGTCACGCCAACCAATCAAAAACGAGCAGCTGCCATGACTGACCTGTTGAGCGGGGCACCGGGCCCTTCGGACTACGACGCATCTTCGATCCAGGTGCTCGAGGATATGGAGCACGTGCGCCTGCGCCCCGGCATGTATATCGGGGGCAAAGACGACCGCGCACTGCACCATATGGTCGCCGAGATCATCGACAACTCGATGGACGAGGCGGTCGCAGGGCACGCCACGTGGATCGAGGTCGAGCTGCACGAGAACGGGCACGTATCCGTGCGTGACAATGGGCGGGGTATTCCCACCGATCCGCACCCCAAGGACCCGTCCAAATCCGCGCTCGAAATCATCTTTTGCACACTGAATGCGGGCGGCAAGTTCTCGGGCGATTCATACGAAACATCCGGCGGCCTGCATGGCGTCGGATCATCGGTCGTGAACGCGCTGTCGGACCACCTGCGGGTCGAGGTGGCGCGCAACCGCGAGCTTTACGCGATGGAGTTTTCGCGCGGCGTGCCCCAGGGCGCGCTGGCCAAGATCGGTGCGGCCCCCAACCGACGCGGCACGGCTGTGACCTTTCACCCCGATGCCGACATTTTCGGCTCGCTCAAGCTGAAACCGGCGCGGCTGTTCAAAATGGCACGCTCCAAAGCCTACCTGTTCTCGGGCGTCGAAATCCGCTGGAAAACGGCGATCAACGACGGCGACACCCCGCAAGAGGCGACATTCCACTTCCCCGGCGGCCTTGCGGATTACCTCAGCGAAGTCATGGCGGGCGCAACCACCTATGCCGATGCCCCCTTTGCCGGGGCGGTCAGTTTCGAAAAGTTCAAAGTGCCGGGCAAAGTCGAATGGGCGATCAACTGGACACCCGCGCGCGACGGCTTCATCCAGTCCTATTGCAACACCGTGCCCACGCCCGAGGGCGGCACGCACGAGGCCGGGTTCTGGGCCGCAATCCTCAAGGGGATCAAGGCTTACGGCGAGTTGGTGAACAACAAGAAGGCGGGCACGATCACGCGCGAAGACCTGACAACGGGCGCGGGCGCGCTGGTGTCCTGCTTTATCCGCGAGCCCGAATTTGTCGGCCAGACCAAGGATCGGCTGGCCACGGTCGATGCCCAACGCATGGTCGAGAACTCGGTGCGCGACCACTTTGACAACTGGCTGGCGGCGGACACGAAATCCGCCGGGGCCATCCTCGATTTTCTGGTGCTGCGGGCCGAGGAACGGCTGCGGCGGCGTCAGGAAAAGGAAACCTCGCGCAAGACGGCCACGCAAAAGCTGCGCCTGCCCGGCAAGCTGACCGATTGTTCGTCCAAGACTCGCGAAGGGACCGAATTGTTCATCGTCGAGGGCGACAGCGCGGGCGGGTCGGCCAAGATGGCACGCGACCGCAAAACCCAAGCCCTGCTGCCCCTGCGCGGCAAGATCCTGAACGTGCTTGGGGCCGCGTCCTCGAAACTCGGCTCGAACGCCGAGATTTCCGATCTGACCCAGGCGCTTGGCGTTGGTCTGGGGGCGAAATTCAACGTCGATGACCTGCGCTACGATAAGGTCATCATAATGACCGACGCGGACGTGGACGGCGCACATATCGCGGCACTGCTGATGACGTTCTTTTTCACGCAGATGCGGCCCATGATTGACGCCGGGCACCTCTATCTGGCCTGCCCGCCCCTGTTCCGCCTGACACAAGGCGCGCGGCGGGTCTATTGCATCGACGAGGCCGAAAAGAACGCGCTGATGGAGACCGGTTTGGGCGGCAAGGGGCGCATCGACGTGTCACGCTTCAAGGGTCTGGGCGAGATGGACGCGAAGGACCTGAAAGACACCACCATGAACCCCGCCACCCGCAAGCTGATCCGGGTGTCTATTGATGAGGACGAACCAGGCGAGACGGGTGATCTGGTCGAGCGGCTGATGGGTAAGAAACCGGAGATGCGGTTTCAGTACATCCAGGAGAACGCGCGGTTTGTGGAGGAGTTGGATGTTTGACTAGATCTGTTTGGTGGATTTCGTTGCGCAGGCTTAAAGCACACGAATTGATCACTACTCTGCGACTTTTACCACAAGATGATCAAAGTTAGCTTAGTAAATCCCACCTTTTCACGAAGATACAGAATAAAGCCATAGTAGCCTTCGGTAAACTTCTCGGTAATGTCGGGCTAAGCTACCTTGTTGCATCTTCGTTGCGGTCAGGTACAGATGTCGAGTTTACGATTTTAAACTTTTCCGTTTCGACTCCTGCTGTTTATTTCCTCTCCATACTTGCATTCGCGCTTCTACTTTGTTCCTTTTCCTTCAATCATTTGACAATAGCCTTCCAAATAAAGGCAGAATTGAGTGGAAAAATGCTTTTACACGGTTTTTCGATTAACGCGTTTGACGTAATGGTACACGATCAAGAGGGCGGCCTCGGCGTACCAGCGTATCAGGGTCGTTTCTTTAAGCCAGTTTTGCCTATTCCACAGATATTATCATTTCTCCTTCTATTTGGAATAGGTTGCTTTTTGATACCTTTGATAGCTATCGGTTTCTATACAGGCATCCAACTACTGGACTTGTCAGCGACTCCCAGTGTTACTTGGTATGAAGCAACTGCGGCGTATCTTGGTCTCCTCATGGCTATCTCTGCTCTATTAAATATGTTATTTTTCCATATACCTATCCCGATGCGTAAGAACACCAGGTCCATACGGTGGGGATTTCTCCACGATCTAGAGCCACATGCCAGCGATGATGAAAAATTCAGAAGATGGTTGGATAAAGAGTAAGCAGCCTGCCGATAGCTACTGAATGCCTGGACCTCAGTACGGCAGTCCCACTGTTCCATGGCATCGCCCCATCCCAGTTACGCAAGGCTCTATCGAAGCATCGAGGGAATTGCCTCTAGAGATATTCCGTCTGTCTCCATCGCACTGCGCGTTCTATGAAAGGTCGACCAAATAACAAAAAAACGGAGGCTCTCGCCCCCGCCCGTACTCACTACCAAAACACAAAGGCCATCTGTCGGCCTCTCTCCATCGTCATATGCCACCATCAAGGTTAACAATCGTTTACCAAAGCGGGGCAATCCAAAGGCAACAGTATGGCGGCGGAGGTCCAATTCAGATTGGGGGACCCGGAACGAACCTCCGCCGCCGCTGTTTTCGCCTGCCGGGACGTCCAGATACCAGCAGCGCGAAACCTTTGCCCGAGCCTTGGGCCATACCGCCCACCACGGCCCGCAGGCTCATCATGGGCGCACATCCAAACACGCTCGGCTCGATTGCTTCTTTCATCCTTCTATTTGTCACCAGACAGGCCATGGTTCCGTGAGTGGGGGCCTGCAGGGTATGGCGCAAGGGCCATCCCGCGATCATGTAGAACAGGTGGGCGTGGCGCTCTGACACATAAACCCCTGTGTCTTCACCTCTGTTCACGGGGTCGCGACATCTTGTCAGCGCCGCTGCTTGTCGTCATGGTGCCTCCATGATGGACGTCCCTGATATACAACACTTTCTTGATGACAACTTTGCGCCGTGGGTCCTCGCGCTGGCTCCGACAGTGCATGATGCAGGGCCCGATGGGGTCACGCTGGATATGCCGATTACGCCCGATATCGCCCGGGTGGGCGGGATCGTGTCGGGTCAGGCGCTCACCGCGATGGCGGATACGGCGATGGTCCTGGCCACGGCGGTGCATCTGGGGCGGTTGGCCCCGGTGGCGACCGTCACGCTCGACACCCAGTTCCTGCGCCCTGCGACGGGCGACACGATCCTGGCCGAGGCCGAGATCACGCGCGCGGGCCGTGCGTTGATCTTTGCGCGCTGCACCCTCAGCGCCCTGCCAATGGGCAAGGCGGTGGCGCTGGCCACGGCCACCTTTGCAGTGCCCGACTAGAAACACGCATTCGCGGCTTGATCCCCGCCCCGATCTGCCCCCTACTGGGGCCATGTTTTTGCGTGCGTTTCTGATCCTCACATTGCTGGCCAGCTGTGGCCGCCCCCTGACCGAGACCGAGCGGGCCTTCTCGGCAACCATCCACGGCGACGCGCTGGATGTGGACAAGGTGCGGATCGTGGACGGTGCCCCCACACGCGCTGTTACCTTTCGGCGCAAGGCCCGCCCCCGCACGACCTGCCGCGAGTTGATCCTACCCCCGCCCACAACCGAGATCGTCACGGCCAAGCCCGCCGCGGTCGCCTTGTGGCGCACGGTGCTGTTCGACGAGGACTGGTATCTGGACGACTACGTGCCCGACTACCCGGACGAGATCAATCTGATCGCTGCGATGTTGCTTGCCCACGAACTGACCCATGTGTGGCAGTGGCAGAACCGGGCAACCACCGGATACTCCCCCCTCAAGGCCGCGCGCGAACATCAGATCGGGGCGGATCCCTACCTCTTTGATATCGCGGACGACCGGGTATTTGGCGATTTCGGCTTCGAGCAGCAAGGCTCCATCGTCGAAGAGTTCGTCTGCTGCCGCGCACTGGCCCCGCAGGCACCACGGACCAAACGGCTGCACGCCCTGATCGCGAGGGCCATGCCCGTCGCCCCCCTGCCCCAATCGCGCCAGCAAGACGTACGCCTGCCCTGGGACGGGGTCGAACTGGACGGCATCTGCGGATAGAGGTCGTAAGGCGGACGTGTCGTCCGCCAAAGCGAAGAAAGGGGAACGATGGCGCATTATGCGATGATCATGCTGCTGGCCGGGATCGGCATTCCGATCCTGGCGGCGTTGAACGCGGCCCTTGGCGTGCGCCTTGGCAGCCCTGCGGCCGCCGCAACCGTGCTTTTTCTGGTGGCGCTGGCCACATCGGGCATCGTGTTTGCGGCCACCGGGGCGCAGGGTCTCGCGCGGCTGGCAGAGGCCCCCAGACACCTGTTTCTGGCGGGCCTCCTGATCGCGTTTTACGTGTTGTCGATCACCTATATCGCGCCCCATTTCGGGATCGGCAATGCGGTGTTCTTTGTGCTGCTCGGGCAGTTGATCAGTGCCGCCGCCATTGATCATTTCGGGCTGTTCGGCGCGCAGGCAGCCGCTCTTGGCACCGCGCGGGTCGCAGGTATCGCGATGATGGCCGCCGGGGTCTGGCTGACGCAGCAGACCTAGCGCCTCAGGCGTTCCTGGCTGCCAATGCCTGCGCCTGTGCCCATGCGGCAGGATCAACCTCGATCGGATCAGCCAGGACCCGGTTCTGACCGGGCAGGCGTGCGCCTTCGTCCTCGCCGACCATCTCCGTCAACTGCGCAAGCCGGTCTGTGAACACACCGGACGTGCTTGGGTCGATCAGGATATAGAACTGGCCCAGATCATGGGGCGGCCCTTCGGGCGCTTTGAGCGGTTTGACATCGCAGCTCAGCACACCACCTGTCAGCCCTGCGGTCAACAATTCAGCCATCAGCCCAAAGCCCCAGCCCTTATAGCCCCCCATTGACACCAACGATCCGGCCAGTGCCGCCTCGGGATCGGTTGTGGGCGCGCCATCCTTGTCCAGTGCCCACCCAAGGGGGATGGGCTGGCCCGCCGCCTTGGCCATCGTGATCTTGCCCAAGGCCACGGTCGTTGTGGATTGATCGAACTGCATGGCAAGGCCACCCTCTCCGTCAGGCACGGAAAAGGCGATGGGATTGGTCCCGATCATGCGGGTCTTGCCCCCCGGCGGGGCCACAATGGGCGAGGCGTTGGTCATCCCCAACCCGATCATGCCTGCCCGTGCAATCTGTTCCGTGAAATAGCCCAAGGACGTGCAGGTATGCGCATGCCCCACCGCCAGCGTGGCCACCCCGAACTGGCGCGCCGCATCAAGGGCCGGAGCCAGCCCGTAGGCAAAGGCCGGTTGGGCAAAGCCCATCAGCGCATCCACGTGAACCGTTGCCGGGCGGGGTGCGGTCACGACAGGGACCACATCACCCTGCACCCGCCCCGTCTCAAGCTGTTGGCAGTAACTTTCGAGGTAATAGAGGCCGCAGATGCGGTTGCCCACGGCTTCGGCGCACGCCACGGCACGCGCCACCTCGGCCGCGGCAAAGGCCCCGGCCCCGTGCCCCATCAAAGCGGCCTGCACGGTCCGTTCAATCTCTGCCGAAGTGATATGTGTCATGCTCTGCTCATCCCTGGCGGCGATGGCCGCGGCCCACAGTCAGAGCAAAACGATGCGCACCCGTCAAGCCGCGCTGGACGTTCCGGGCGCTCTATCCCTATGTCAGGCCGGGTCGGATGCCTTTGCCCGACCTCACAACTCGGTCACGCCCCCATGTCACGCGTGATCGGCACATCGACTGCGAGCAGTTCCTGGCCGATCATCGTGACGGTGCCGGGATCATCCCCCCACCAGCAACGCATCAAGGGTCGGATGAAAATCACCTCTGGTAACGGTGTCGCCCACATCCTGTTACAACACGAACGTCTCCGCCCCTGCATGGCCCACCTGCGTATCCGCACCGCCAAGGCCACTCCGCTTATCCTTCAGCGCAGTGCCAATCGGCATCTCGTTTTCTTCGCCGCCGGTCGGGGCTACACAGATAATTGGCATGTCCGGGGTTGGCGGCTCGGTGTCAGGCGCTTCACGTTCGGGTGGATATGCATCCGTTGCGTCTTGCTCGGGATCATCCGAAGGATCCGCCTTATCAGCAATTGTGGCGAACCCGCAGTCACATCAAAAGTACAGGTATAACAAATCTTTGGCGGCAGGACTTGCCACGGCGCTTTAACACGACACATGCGCGCAAGCGAACCGCACCCCTAAAACCCCGTGTTTTCAGAACGCGAAAAATCAGGCGGGGCCCGTGCTGAGTCGCCCCGCATCAAGGCGCACGATCCGGTCCATCCGATTTGCGAGTTCAAGGTTGTGGGTCGCAATCAGCGCCGACAGCCCCGTGTCACGCACCAAGGTCATAAGCGCGCCAAACACCTGATCGGACGTGGTTGGATCAAGGTTGCCCGTTGGCTCATCCGCCAGCAGCAACTTGGGCGCATTGGCCAATGCGCGGCAGAACGCGACCCGCTGTTGTTCGCCCCCCGACAGCTCTGCCGGGCGATGATCGGCGCGATGGGCAACCCCGACCTGGTCGAGCAGGGCCGTGGCTCGGGCCTCGGCATCCGTTTTGGACACACCTGCACTCAGCTGCGGCAAGACGATGTTTTCCAGCGCAGAGAACTCGGGCAGCAGGTGGTGGAATTGGTAAATAAACCCAACATCCGCACGCCGCGCCAAGGTGCGCCGCCGATCTGACTGCCCGGTCAGGTTCTGACCCGACAGTGCCACTGTGCCAGTGTCCGGCGTGTCCAGCAGCCCTGCGATGTGCAGCAACGTGGATTTGCCCGCCCCCGAGGGTGCCACCAGCGCCACGACCTCGCCCGCGGTCACGTCCAGCGTGATCCCGCGCAGCACATCCACCGCATTGGGCGCGCCCTTGTTGTAAGTCTTGGTGATGTCGCTCAGCGCCAGAACCGGATCACTCATAGCGCAACGCCTCGACCGGGTTCATCCGGGCCGCACGCCGCGCCGGAAAGATGGTCACCACGAACGACAACCCCAGGGACAGCGCCACCGCACTCAGCACATCATCCAAGTGCAACTCAGCAGGCAGCGCATAGATGCCGCGAATGGACGGGTCCCACACCCCGCCCCCCATCACGTAGTTCACAAAGGAAAACAGCGGATCGATATATATGGCAAACAGGCAACCAAGGATCACTCCCATCGCCGTACCAATGATACCCGTGAACGCGCCGCAGATGAAAAAGACCCGCAGGATCGACCCTTCGGTCAGACCCATGGTGCGCAGGATTCCAATGTCGCGGCCCTTGTTCTTGACCAGCATGATCAGGCCCGACACGATATTCATCGCCGCGATCAGTACGAGGATCGACAGGATAATGAACATCACATTGTCCTCCACCTCAAGCGCGCGCAGGAACCCGCCCGAAGCGTCACGCCAGGTCCAGACCTGCGCCCGCTCTCCGGCCACCATCAGGATATCGTCGAGGTAGCGGGCGACCTCTTCGGGCTCTTCCACCATGACCTCGATCTCGTCCACCACACCTTCGCGGTTAAAGAACGACTGCGCCTCGGCCAGCGGCAGATAGACCCGCACCCGGTCGATGTCGTAGCGGCCCGCGGAAAAGATATAGGTGACCTCATAGGCGTTGATGCGCGGGCTGGTGCCAAAGGCGGTGCGCACCCCGTTCGGCGAGATCAGCTTGATCCGGTCCCCCACCTGCGCGCCCAGTTCGCGCGCCACGCCCGACCCGATGGCCACCCCCTGCTCGAACCTTGCAATGTCACCCTGAGATGTCTCGGGATCAGCGATCCTGGGCAATCCGGCGAGGTCCTGCGCGCTCATTCCAAAGACCTGCACACCCGCATTGCTGGAGCGCAGGTTTGCCATGACCTGACCGCGCACCAGCGGGGCGGACCGCGTGACGCCCGGTACATCGCGCAGCGCGGCGGCACGCGCCTCGTAATCCGCGATGGTGCGATCAATGCGCCCTGTTTCGGTCACTTCGCCGATCTGGTAGACGGTCACGTGGGCGTTGGCCCCAAGGATCGTATCGACAAACTCCGCACGAAAGCCCGAGCGCACGGCCAACGTCGCAATCAGCGCAAAAACCGCCAGCGTGATCCCAATCAGGCTGATCCACGTCATCGTGCTGACACCGCCCTCGGCCCGGCGCGCGCGCAGATAGCGCCACGCGATCATCCATTCAAACGGGGCAAATGGGGTGGTTTGGCTGGCCATTCTCGGTTCCTGCTCGGGGTTTTGGCCACAAGTGGCGGCACCTGCGGTCGGCGTCAAGCCCTGCGAGGGGGTCGGGATCGGCGGGAAAAGGGCCACGCCAGCAGGCGCAACAGGATCGACACCCCGATCAGACCTGCGAAAAACCCCGTCAGTGCAAAGACCGCACCCGCGAAATTCAGGGGCAGCGCCGGTTGATAGGCCTGCATCGCGGCCCGCGCCACATCCCCGTCCGTCATCCGCGCCCCGTAATAGGCCCGCATGAAGGGCCCCGCATCCGTCAGCACCTTCAAATCGGCGCGCAACTGGTCATACCGCTGGAAGGTGCGGGTCATATCCGCCTGCCGCCGTTCCAGAAACGGCGTGCCTTGCATCTGCGCCAGTGCCTCGGCCCGGCTGAGCCCCGCCGCAGTGGCAGAGGCATCAAAATCTTTCACAACTTCGGCCAGGGCGTCCACCGCCCCACCCAGACGCTGCGTATATTGCTGCGAAAACTCAGGGAATTGCGAGGCGGAGGCCCCGCCCAACAGACCACCGATCAGGGCCAAAACACGCAATATCATTGCGCGCGCCCCATCATAGGGCGGCGTAAATCCCGGCCACGCGCTTCACGGCCTCTTCGGGGGGCAACTCTTCGCTTTGCCCCGTACGGCGCGAGGTCAACTCGACCACGCCGTTCTTCAGCCCGCGCGGCCCCACCGTAATGCGCCATGGCAAACCAATCAGGTCCATAGTGGCGAATTTACCGCCCGCCCGCTCATTGCGATCATCATAAAGCGGTTCAAGACCAAGGGCGGTGAGGCTTTGATAAAGCGCATCGCACGCGCCATCTGCCTCCGCATCCCCCTGTTTGAGGTTCACGATCCCGCAATGATAGGGGGTCACGCCCTCGGGCCAGATGATGCCCTTGTCGTCATGGCTGGCTTCGATGATGGCACCAAGCAGGCGGGACACACCAATCCCGTGACTGCCCATATGGACCGGCACCTGCTTGCCATCGGGGCCCTGCACAACGGCGTTCAAAGCGTCGGAATACTTGGTACCGAAATAGAAGATCTGCCCAACCTCGATGCCGCGCGCCACGCGGCGACGTTCTTCGGGGATGGCGTTGAACAACGCCTCATCATGGGTTTCGTCCGTCCGGGCATAGAGGTTCGTGAACTCCTCCATCACACCTGCACATTGGGCGTGATCATCATAGTCGATCTCGCGATCCCCAAAGGTCAGATCGGTGACGGCACTGTCATAAAACACCTCGCTCTCGCCCGTTTCGGCCAAAACGAGGAACTCGTGGGTGTCATCGCCACCAATGGGGCCGGAATCCGCGCGCATCGGGATGGCTTGCAAACCCATGCGCTCGTAGGTGCGCAGATAACTGACCAGATGGCGGTTATAGGCGTGCAGCGCATCCTCCTTGGTCAGGTCGAAATTATAGCCGTCCTTCATAAAAAACTCGCGGCCGCGCATCACGCCGAAACGGGGGCGGATCTCGTCGCGGAACTTCCACTGGATCTGGTACATGGTCAGGGGCAGATCCTTGTAACTGCCGACATGGGCGCGGAAGATATCTGTGATCAACTCTTCGGCTGTGGGGGTGAACAGCATGTCGCGGTCATGGCGATCCTTGAACCGCAGCATCTCGGCACCGTAAGCGTCATAACGCCCACTCTCGCGCCAAAGGTCGGCGGACTGGATCGTGGGCATCAACATGGGCATATGGCCTGCGCGCTGTTGCTCTTCGTGCACGATATTCTCGACCTTGCGCAGCACTTTGAAACCCAAAGGCAGCCAGGAATAGATCCCCGCACTCGATTGCTTGATCATGCCCGCACGCAGCATCAGGCGATGGCTGACAATCTGCGCCTCGCTTGGGTTTTCCTTCAAAACGGGCAGAAAATAACGGCTCAATCGCAAGTGATGCACTCCCAAACAGGTTTGAGCCCCTGATTAGGACAAAGCACGGGCATGGGCAACGGCCCTGTCCCCGTTCCAAATGAATCCAGGCGGAGACGCGGCAGCGACGGGGCGAAGCCCCAAACCAAAAGCGTGCGCGTCAGTGCCCCGCAAGGTCACGCCCGACCGCGCAGGGGACTTGCAGCGCGGGACAAAACACCGCATCTGTCACATCAACCAACCATTCGAGGCGTCCATGTCCCTGCCCGTCAGTGATCAGTTCAAATATTGGGGGATCGCGGCTGCGATCTTTTTCGTCCTGCTTTATGCGCTTGGCGACCAGCTTTTGCCGTTCTTTCTGGGGGCGGCGATTGCCTATTTCCTCGATCCTGTCGCGGATTGGCTCGAAAGCCGGGGATGCAGCAGGGCGCTGGCCACGGCCATCATCACCATCTCGGCCATCATCGTCTTTGTGGTGCTGGCCTTGCTGGTGATCCCGACGCTGGTGCAGCAGGCGGTGCAACTTTTCAATGCCGCACCTACCCTTGCGCGCAACTTTGGCACTTTCCTGTCCGAGCAATTCCCCAGCCTTCTCGATGAAGGCTCGACCGTGCGCCAATCACTGAACTCCATCGGACAGACCATTTCGGAACGCGGCGGGCAATTGCTCAACTCGGCGCTCACGTCGGCCGCCGGACTGTTCAACATGGTCGTGCTGTTTGTGATCGTCCCTGTGGTCGCCGTTTACCTGCTGCTGGATTGGGACCGGATGATTGCACGGGTCGACACCTTGCTGCCACTGGATCACGCCCCGACCGTGCGCCGCCTCGCCTCGGATGTCGACGCGACACTTGCCGGGTTCATCCGGGGCATGGGCACAGTCTGCCTGATCCTGGGCAGCTATTACGCCATTGCCCTGATGCTGGTGGGGCTGCAATTCGGGCTGGTCGTGGGCTTTGTCGCCGGGCTGCTGACCTTTATTCCGTATGTCGGCGCGCTTGTGGGCGGGGCGCTCGCCATTGGTCTGGCCATGTTCCAGTTCTGGGGCGAATGGCAATGGATTGCCGCCGTCGCAGGGGTTTTCATGGTGGGGCAAGTGATCGAAGGCAACGTGCTGACCCCCAAACTGGTGGGGGAAAGCGTCGGCTTACACCCTGTCTGGCTGATCCTTGCGCTGTCGGTTTTTGGTGCGCTCTTTGGTTTTGTGGGGATGCTGGTGGCCGTGCCGGTCGCTGCCTCTTTGGGGGTCATCGTGCGCTTTGTGATCGAGCAGTACAGAGAGAGCCGCCTCTATCAGGGCACCTCGGCGCAGACCGACACACCGCCCGAGGATTGACACGTGGCCGAACAGCTTGGACTGAACCTGCCCGCGCGCACAGCCCTTGGGCGGGACGACTTTATGGTCGCGCCCTCCAACGCGGTGGCGGTCGCCATGATCGACAGATGGGCCGCATGGGCCCCACCCAAACTGGTGCTCACCGGGCCAGCCGGGTCAGGCAAAACCCACCTGACCCATGTCTGGGCGTCCGATGCAGGCGCGCAGATCATCGCAGCACGCGACCTGACCGACACTTCCGTGCTCAGCCTCGCGGACGCCCCCCTCGCGGTCGAGGACGTGGACGAGATTGCCACGAACCCGGACGCCCAAACCGCCCTGTTCCACCTGCACAACGCGCTGCAAAGTGCGGGCCAGCCCCTGTTGATGACCGGTAAACTGGCTCCTGCCCTGTGGCAGCTGACCTTGCCTGACCTGCAAAGCCGGGTGGATGCCGCGGGCCATGCCGTCCTTGACGCACCCGATGATCGCCTGCTTGCGGCGGTGACGGCCAAGCTATTCGCGGATCGGCAATTGAACCCGCGCCCCGACGTGATCCCCTATCTCGTCACCCATATGGAGCGCAGCTTTGACGCCGCGCGCGATATCGTGGCCCGCCTAGATGCCACGAGCCTTGCGCGCAAAAAGGCCGTCACACGAGCCCTCGCGGCTGAGTTGCTGGACAAAGCGGCGGAGTCTGAGGGATAACCGTCACTCAATCTTCACACCCGATCGGCATAAGCCCCGCATGACAAACGCAGATTTCCTGTCCTCGCCGTTCCCCGACCCCATTGAGCTGCCTGACATCGACACCGATGGACCGGGGCGGTTCTTCAACCGGGAACTGAGCTGGCTCAGCTTCAACTGGCGGGTGCTGGAAGAGGCGGAAAACCCCCGCGTGCCGCTGCTGGAACGGCTGCGGTTCCTGTCGATTTCAGCTGGAAACCTCGACGAATTTTACACCGTCCGGGTCGCGGGTCTGCGCGAATTGGCGATTGCGGGCAACACCACCCCTGCCGCTGACGGGCTGACCCCTGCCGAACAACTTGTGCTCATCAACGAGAACGCGCGCAACCTGCTGATGGCGCAGCAACGCGCGCTGGTTACCTTGCACGACGCGATGGAGGCGCACGAGATTTCGGTTCTGCGCCGCAATGAACTGACCGACGAAGACATCGCCTTTCTCGAAGATGTGTTTCTGTCGCAAGTGTTTGCGGTCCTCTCTCCGCTGGCCATCGACCCTGCACACCCGTTCCCGTTCATCCCCAACACCGGCTACGCGCTCGCCCTCCAGATGGAGCGGACGTCAGATAAACGCTCGCTTCAGGCGCTGCTGCCGATCCCCGCCCAGATCGACCGGTTCATCGCATTGCCCGGCCCCGGCCACCGCTTTCTGCCACTTGAGGAATTGCTGATCCTCAACATCCCCAGCCTGTTCCCCGGCTACAAACTCAAGGATCACTTTGAGTTCCGGGTGCTGCGCGACAGCGATCTTGAGGTCGAGGAAGAGGCCGAAGACCTTGTGCGCGAATTCGAAGTCGCCCTGAAACGGCGACGGCGCGGCGAGGTTGTGCGGCTGACCCATTCCGCAGGCGCACCCGAAGCGCTCAAGGCCGTGATCATGGAAGAACTCGGCGTCAGCTTGGCCGAAGTGGTCGAAGTCGACGGTATGATCGGCCTGTCTGACCTCAGCGAGTTGGTGCTGGATGACCGCCCCGACCTGCTGTGGCCCTCGTTCACACCGCGCGTGCCAGAACGGGTCACCGACTTTGACGGCGACATGCTGGCCGCCATCCGCCAAAAGGACATGCTGCTGCACCACCCTTACGAGACGTTCGATATGGTGGTGCGCTTTCTGCAACAGGCCGCGCGCGACCCCAAGGTCGTGGCGATCAAACAGACGCTTTATCGCACCTCGAAGAAATCCCCCATCGTCGAGGCACTGTGCGAAGCCGCCGAAGACGGCAAATCCGTCACCGCACTTGTCGAGCTCAAGGCCCGCTTTGACGAGGCCGCAAATATCCGCCAATCCCGCCGTCTGGAACGCGCGGGCGCGCATGTGGTCTACGGCTTTCTGGACCTCAAAACCCATGCCAAGATCAGCACTGTGGTGCGCCGCGAGGGCAAGACGCTGGTGACCTACACCCATTACGGCACCGGCAATTATCACCCGATCACCGCGCGCATCTACACGGACGTGTCGCTGTTCACATGTGACGCAAAACTTGGGCGTGACGCGACCAAAGTGTTCAACTATCTGTCGGGCTATGCCCCGCCCGAGGGGCTGAACAACCTCGCCATTTCGCCCACCACACTCAAACCGCGCCTGCTGGAAATGATCGCCGCCGAGGCGGACCATGCACGCGCAGGCAAACCCGCAGTGATCTGGGCCAAGATGAACTCGATCATCGACGATGAGGTGATCGACGCCCTTTATGCCGCCGGACAGGCGGGCGTGAAAATCAGCCTCGTGGTACGCGGTATTTGCGGGCTTCGCCCCGGGATCAAGGGGTTTTCGGACAACATCCGGGTGAAATCCATCGTCGGTCGTTTCCTCGAACACTCGCGCATCGTGTGTTTCGGCAACGGGCACGACCTGCCCTCAAAAAAGGCGCGGGTGTTCATTTCGTCTGCCGACTGGATGGGGCGCAACCTGAACCGGCGCGTCGAGACGCTGATCGAGATCGAAAACGCGACCGTCAAGGCACAGATTGTGAGCCAAGTCATGGCCGCAAACCTCGCGGATGTGGCCCAAAGCTGGGTGATGGCCCCGGATGGCACCTTCACCCGGCCAGACGTGCCCGAGGGTACATTCGCGTTCAACTGTCACCGTTTCTTTATGGAAAATCCGTCGCTTTCGGGCCGTGGATCGGCGGGGGCGTCGGACGTGCCCAAACTCACCCATACCGAAGATTAAGGGCGCAGCCCCAAGGGTCGGTGGGTGCGCGTCTTTCGGCAACGCCGAAACAGAGCCACCTGCCGGCACGAAGCCGCATTGACGCACACCCACCGCTGGTCCATCACTGACGCAAGGACATGCACCACGGGGGGTCCATGAACGCTTTGGTCGAGACACATGCCGAGGGGGGCCTCTTTGGGCGCGCCCTGTTCGAAGACCCGTCTGCGCGCGCATTGGCCCGCGTCGGGGTGGTCGATGTCGGATCAAACTCGGTCCGGCTGGTGGTATTCAACGGCGCAGCGCGGTCGCCTGCCTACTTCTACAACGAAAAGATCATGTGCGCCCTGGGTGCGGGCCTGTCCGACACCGGGCACCTCAATCCCGAAGGGCGCGTGCGGGCGCTGAACGCCTTGCGCCGCTTTCAACGCCTCGCCGAAGGGATGGGCCTGCCCGACCTCACCGTGGTGGCCACCGCTGCCGTGCGTGACGCCAGCGACGGACCCGCATTCTGCGCTGACGTGATGCGCGAAACCGGACTGTATGTGCGCACCATCGACGGGCGCGAAGAGGCACGGCTGTCGGCCCAGGGCGTGCTTCTGGGCTGGCCGGGGTCTTATGGGCTTGTCTGCGACATTGGTGGATCGTCCATGGAACTGGCCGAAATCTCGGGCGGGATCGTGGGGCGGCGCGAAACTTCTGACCTTGGTCCGCTCAAGCTGCAAACCCTGAAAGGCGGTAAAAAGGCCCGCACCGCGCATATCAAGGCGACGATGCAACGGCTTCAGACCGAGATGGGTGTGCAACGCGACCGTTTGTTTCTGGTGGGTGGATCATGGCGCGCCATTGCGCGGGTCGACATGCACAGGCGCGGCTATCCGCTGCACGTGCTGCACGAGTACCGCATGTCCCCCAAATCCGTGCGCCAAACCGCGAAATTCATCGCCGCACATCCAGACCACGAATCCCTGCGCGGCATCTGCGGTATTTCATCGACGCGCATGGCGCTCGTGCCCCTCGCTGCCGAGGTGCTGACGCGACTGGTCAAATCCTTCAGCCCCAAGGACATTGCCGTCTCCAGCTACGGCATCCGCGAGGGGATGCTTTACGAACAAATGCCCCAACGCCTGCGCGACCGCGACCCCCTGATCGAAGCCTGCCGCTTTGCCGAGGCCAAGGACGCGCGCGTGCCCGGCTTTGGCAAGCTGCTTTATCAATTCATCGAACCGCTGTTCAAATCAGCACCCTTCCACCGCAAACGGCTGATCAAGGCCGCCTGCCTGCTGCATGACGTCAGCTGGCGCGCCCATCCCGATTACCGCGCGGAGGTTTGTTTCGACAACGCCACGCGGGCCAATCTGGGCGGGTTGAAACACTCCGAACGTATCTTTCTGGGCCTGTCGCTGCTGCATCGATATACCAACAAGCGCGAGGGAACCCATTTTGAAAACCTCTATGATCTGATCGACGAAAAGACCCAGAAAGACGCCGAAATCATGGGCAAGGCCATGCGGTTCGGCGCGATGCTGTGGATGGAGAAGGACGCAGAGCGGGGTGAATTCCGCTGGTTCCCGAAAAAGAAAATCCTCGAACTGCACCTGACAGCCGAGGCCATGCCGCTCTTTGGTGAGGTTGCCGAGGCGCGGCTCAATTCACTTGCAGCTTCGCTTGAGGCACAGGTGCTGATCAAACAGCGCCGCCGCTAGATTTCGATCTGTTCTTCTGGGTCAACCGGAGGCTCGACGGGCGGTTTGCGCCGAATGATGATGTCTCCGTTGTCGAGCATTTCGGGCACCTCATAAACGCTCCAGTCCTGCACATCCTCAAGCAAATCGCGCAAACCCGGGCCCATTTGCCGCATGAAACCTTGCAGGGACGGGCCAAATTCCTCGGCCAGCCCTTGCAGGTCCTCAAGCGCAGGCTCCATCTCGCGCCTGAGCCCTTCCATAAGCATCTGCGCGCCCCGCTCCATCAGGGAGGGGCCAGACTCCGCGTCCTGCGCCATCGCAGGGGTGGCACCGATCAGGCAAAGGGAAAGGATCACGTGTTTCATACACCCAATATGGGGTCTCACAGATCAATATCCAAGCTGACGGGAAAGTGGTCCGAGGCCAGAACAAGCGCGTCGCGCAATGCGGGCTGCGCCCAGCACTCCGGATCATCAAGCGGGTGCCAGATGCGCCAGCAGGGTCCGCGCGCCGCCAGATCGGGGGACACCATGATGTAGTCAAGCAAGGCCTGCAAAAACCGCTGTTCCGGCCTGATCCAGAACCGCGCTGTCGTGGGTGTGGCCCCAAGGCGGCGCTGCAAGCCAAGACGTGCGTGCGGATCAAACAGCGCACGATCCTCATGGCCCAGAATGATCTCGACCGACGAGCGGCCAAACAGGTCCTCATATTCATCCAGACCGGGGCCATCATTCAGGTCCCCCATCACCATGAGCGGCGTACCCGCCACCAGATGAGCCTCCACCCGCGCCCGCAGCCAGATCGCCTGAGCCAATTGCTTGCGCCGATTGGCGATGGAAATGCGCATGACCTCATCACGATTGCGCGCGCCATGCGGGGCCTTGGATTTCAGATGCGCGCCAATGATATGCAGGTCAACGCCCGAGGCCGTTTTGATCGCCAGCTCCAGCGGCGGTTTGGAAAAGACCACCGAATCCTCGGTTGCATCCACATCCAGATCGATTTTGTACGTGGCATCAAAGCGGGGGGCACCAGTGTGATCCTGCGGGTCATGGCGCGCGTTGAGGTGGTCAGGGTCATAAAGCAACGCAATCTCCTGCTGCGTCTCATTCACAAACCCGACCACCGCGCGCCGCGCCCGGATACCGGCATGGGCCGCGAACCGTTCCAGTGCAGCACATGTGTCGCGTTTGCGGCTGCCATCCGGGGCTTCGATCACCATTACGGCATCCGCATCAAGCGCACGAAAGACGCTCACCAACGCGGCTGTTTGCGCCGCCCGCGTCACCTCATAGCGCGCCGACCAGCCATCATCATCCAGCAACGCGCCCGCATCATCGAACAGGGCATTCATCCACTCGATATTGTAGGTGGCGATCCGCATCAGCCGTAACTGGCGCGGATGTCTTCCCATGCGCGGTTGATGTCGATCATACGTTTTTCGGCCAGACGCACCGCCTCTTCGGGAACGCCCCGCGCCATCATCGCATCGGGGTGGTTTTCGCGCACCAGCTTGCGCCATGTGGCGCGCATATCCTCCAGCGACATGTCGGGCTGGACGCCCAGAACCGTGTAGGGATCAGGCACCGCGTCAGGCACAAACCGCGCCCGCAATCCCTGAAAGTCCGTGTCGGAAATCGCAAATATATGCGCCACTTCCTCAAGGAAGGCATCCTCGTTCGGGTGATAAAACCCGTCCGCCATCGCGATATGAAACAGCCCCTCCAAAAGATCAGTCAGGGTCTCGGGTTCGGCGGAAAACATGGCGTGGATGCGGGTTGCGTATTCCTCAAACCCCGCCACATCCTGTCGGGCGAGGTTGAACACACGGGCCGCGCCTGCCTCGTCCTGGGCTGCGATATGAAACACCTCGCGAAAGGCGGTCACCTCGTCGCGGGTGACCTGCCCGTCAGCCTTGGCCATCTTGGCCCCAAGCGCGATCACCGCAATCGCAAAGGCCACGCTGCGTTCGGGCGGCGCGCGCAATTTGTCGAACACGGCCGCCAGCCCCTCGCCCATAGACAAGGCGGCAATGGCATCGGATATGCGGGACCAAAGAGACATCGGCGTCAACTATACGGTATTGGCCGGCGATGTTGTAGCGTCCGTGGAACGCCCCAGCATCTTTTGCATCAGGATCAGGTCAAGCCACTGCCCCGCCTTGCGCCCGACCTGCGGCATGCACGCAACCTGTTCAAAACCGGAACGGGCGTGAAAGTCCGCAGCGCGGGGGTTGGCCCCGCTGATGGCTGCGACCATGACATGCACACCCTGGGTTCGGGCCGTGTCGATCAGCGCCTGCATCAAGGCCCGCCCCTGCCCTTTGCCGCGCGCATCTGGGGCCAGAAAAATGCTGTGCTCGACGGTGTGAGCATAGCCGGGACCGGGCCGGAACGGGCCGAAGGTGGCAAAGCCCTGCGCGTCCGGCAGGACCAGAACAGGGCCCTTGGTGATCATGGCGGCCATCTCGACACGGGTTTTGGGGGTCGTGGTAAACGTCGCAAGTGTGTCGGTGATGATGGTGTTCCACAGATCAGCGATCCATTGGGCATCGTCTGACGTCGCAGGCTTGATCACAGCACGCGGACCCCATCCGGCGTGTCGAACTCGGCCTGCATGTCCAACGCACCCACCTCGACCGTCACGCGATCGTCCGTCAGATGCACGCCCAGCGCGTGGGCCAGCGCATCGCCATCCGGGTGCACCAAGGTAAAGCGTTTGAGGCGGATGCCTGTCGGCTCAAGTTGGCGGGCCGGATGCACACCCTCGGGCCATTCGATCAACGCAGGCCACAGGTTGTCGTAAGGCGTGGTGCCATCCCCGCTCACAGCCATTTTCCACGTCAGCGCGCTGCGGCTGACATCCACGGGGGCACCGACGCCATCGGGCATCTGCTCGAGCGCACTTTGCATGTCTTTGACTGCACAGGCCCAGTTTGACAGCCGCGCAGGCCCTTCAAACCGGTCAAGGTCATACCAGCGTGGACGCGGCGGGGCGGTGACCGCCGGATTGGGCGCAATCGCTTCGAGATAAAGCCCCTCTTCCAATCCCAACAACGCGTTGTGGGTCTGAAAGACGCCGTGCGCACCGCCGGGCTGCATCCTGACGCCCAACGCATCCTCAACATGAGCCTGCGCCTCATCCAGCGCAGTTGCGCCCACCACAAGATGATCAAATTGCACCGGCGTCTCCTGTCATGGGGTCATTGGACAGCGCGCGCTGCCGTCTGCGCCTGTTATTGCAGGTCATTTCACCAAACAGAAGAGGCATGTGGGCCGAGATCGCGGGCGCGCGGATGCCGTGCTGAATGCTTATGCATCAGGCCGGGCCGCCCTCCTGTCAGTCAGGGGGTGCGCAGAATTGTCAGGATTTCCTGTGCCGCATCGGGAATGTTCGTGCCCGGCCCAAAGATCGCCTTGACCCCCGCATCATAAAGAAACTGGTAGTCCTGTTGCGGGATCACGCCGCCACAGATGACGATGATATCATCCGCGCCCGCATCCTTGAGGGCCTGTACCAATTGCGGCGCGAGCGTCTTGTGTCCTGCGGCCTGAGACGAGATACCAACCACATGCACATCGTTATCGACCGCATCCTGCGCGGCCTCCGCCGGGGTCTGAAACAGGGGGCCCACGTCCACATCAAAACCGATATCGGCAAAGGCGGTGGCGATCACCTTCGCGCCGCGATCATGCCCGTCCTGGCCCATCTTGACGACAAGCATGCGTGGGCGGCGGCCTTCGGCTTCGGCAAAATCCTCGACCGATTTCTGGATTGCGGCAAAGCCTGCGTCGCCCTCATAGGCGGCCCCGTAAACACCTGCGAGGGTTTTGACCTCGGCGCGGTGACGGCCAAAGACCTCTTCCATAGCCATACTGATTTCTCCGACAGTGGCGCGGGCGCGGGCGGCCTCGACCGCCATTTCCAACAGGTTGCCATCTGATTTGGCGGCTTCGGTCAACGCCGCGAGGGCCGCCGCGCAGGCACCCTCGTCACGCGCGGCGCGGATACGGTCCAGCCGGGCGATCTGGCTGTCGCGCACGGCGGCGTTGTCGATATCCAGAATGTCGATGGGGTCTTCTTTATCGAGGCGGAATTTGTTGACGCCTACGATCACCTCTTCGCCCTTGTCGATCAGGGCCTGCCGGGTGGCGGCAGCTTCTTCTATGCGCAGCTTAGGCATGCCAGAGGCGACGGCCTTGGTCATGCCGCCCATCTCTTCGACCTCTTCGATCAGGACCCAGGCGGCTTCGGCCAGATCATGGGTCAGCTTTTCAACGTAATAGGACCCGGCAAGCGGGTCGACCACATTGGTCACACCCGTCTCGTTTTGCAGGATCAACTGGGTATTGCGCGCAATGCGGGACGAAAATTGCGTGGGCAGCGCAATGGCCTCATCGAACGAATTGGTGTGCAGCGATTGAGTGCCGCCCAAGACCGCGCTCATCGCCTCGAATGCGGTGCGCACTACATTATTGTAGGGGTCCTGTTCCTGCAAACTGACCCCGGATGTCTGGCAATGGGTGCGCAGCATCGAGGATTTGGGGTTCTTGGGCTCGAATTCAGCCATGATGCGATGCCATAGCAGGCGGGCAGCGCGCAATTTGGACGCCTCCATAAAGAAATTCATGCCGATGGCGAAAAAGAACGACAGACGGCCCGCGAATTTGTCCACATCCATGCCGCGTGCGATGGCGGCGCGCACATATTCACGCCCATCGGCGAGGGTGAAGGCGAGTTCCTGGACAAGGTTCGCGCCCGCCTCTTGCATGTGATAGCCCGAGATGCTGATCGAGTTGAATTTCGGCATCTCGTTTGAGGTGTAATCAATGATGTCGGCGATGATGCGCATACTCGGTTCGGGCGGATAGATATAGGTGTTGCGCACCATGAATTCCTTGAGGATGTCATTCTGGATCGTACCGGAAAGGGCTTCGGTATCAACGCCTTGCTCTTGGCCGGCCACGATGAAACTGGCGAGGATCGGGATCACGGCCCCGTTCATGGTCATAGAAACCGACACCTTGTCGAGCGGGATACCGTCAAACAGGATCTTCATGTCCTCTACGCTGTCGATGGCCACGCCCGCCTTGCCCACATCACCCTGCACCCGGTCATGGTCGCTGTCATAGCCCCGATGGGTCGCCAGATCGAAAGCGACCGACACGCCCTGCTGACCGGCATCCAGTGCACGGCGGTAAAAGGCGTTGGACTCCTCGGCGGTGGAAAAGCCCGCATATTGGCGGATGGTCCACGGGCGGCCCGCATACATCGTGGCCTTCACGCCACGGGTAAAGGGGGCCTCGCCCGGGGTGGAGTCCAGATGGGTCACATCCGCCAGATCATCAGCGGTGTATAGGGGGGCGACGTCGATCCCCTCAAGCGTGTTCCATGTCAGATCGTCAACGGGTTTGCCGCGCAGTTCCGCCTCAGCGAGGGTGCGCCATGCGTCTTTCTTCGATGTCATGTTCTTGTCCTCTGTTCAGCGGACCGATTGGCGGGGTTTGCCCCGCGCGTGTGTGGTCCAATTCCTCTGTCAGGGTTGCCAATCCGTTTGCGCCAGCCACCAGCCAGTGCATGTCGTCGGCGTAAGCCTCGCGCAGGGTCGCACGCGCCGCTTCGTCAAACGGGCTCCACCTGAGAGCATCGGCGGGAATCTGATCCGGATCCTCGCCACGGTCCGCCAGAATACTGCGCAACGTGCCCGTCTCGGGGCGGCGGTTCAGCCATTCATCCGCACCGGCATCGTCAACGCGGTGGCCAAGGCAGACACCCAGCATGGTGGCAGCACGACCCATTGTCGTTTCAAACGGGATCACCTCGATTTCCGCATCGGGTGCCGCGCATGCCACATCTGCGATCACATCACGCCACGTGCGCGGGCTGTGCACCATGCGTCCGGCTTGCGCTGCATCGGGCACATTGTGACCGCGCGTGATTACAAAGGCCGCCAGCGACGTCCAATAGTGATCCTGCGCGCGCACGGACATCACTACCTTATCCACATGACCGTCAAAGGCGGCAACGTGGCGCGCCAACCGTTCGCCCACATCCGAATACAGATGCCCCGTCCGCAGGTTCATACGGGGCATGCCCAACATATTCTCGTCACTGACAATCAGGGTTTTCACGCCTGCCTGCCTGGCTTTGTCCATCTGCAACAGGATACGGCCACGTGCACGATGTGCCGCAGATTTACCCAGACCCGGTGTGGGTTGAATGCCGGTAAACAGACCCCTTCGGGTACGCATCGGTCCCCAGAACCCGACACGCGGATCAACGCCAGATCGACACCGCTTGCGCATGAAAGACTGAAAGCTGGTGGTCCCGGTGCGGTGTGCGCCGATGTGCAAAATAACTTTCATCGCGATCCCTTTACATGCTGTGGCGCGTCCACGGCGACGACATGTGCCGCGGATATGGCCAGAGCGTGCCCGCAAAGGGCTTGAGGAGCGATTAAAGCTAAAATTGATCGTACCAGACGTCGCAATCGGGGAAAAAGCCGCTACATTGGTCTCAACAGGAGACCGCATGAAACACGTACTACCCATTGTTTTTGCAAGCCTTTTAGGGGGTTCGCTTGCAGCCGCCGAGGGCGAGACATCCCAAGAATCCTCCATCTTTCTGGAAGAACCTATGAAAGATTTGAATGAATTTGTCTGGGAAAAGCGGCCCATCATCGTCTTTGCCGACAGTCCGAACGATCCGAACTTTCGGTTGCAGATGGAATATCTTGAGAACCGCGAGCAGGATCTGGAAGATCGTGATGTCGTCGTGCTCACCGATACGGACCCGTCAGTGGCCAGCGCGTTGCGCGAAAAACTGCGCCCGCGGGGCTTTATGCTGGTGCTGATCGGCAAGGATGGCGGAGTTAAACTGCGCAAACCGTTCCCATGGGATGTGCGCGAGATCACGCGGACCATCGACAAGATGCCGGCGCGCCAGCGCGAAATCCGCGAACGGCGCGCCAGCGATTCCTGAGCGCGCCCAAATCCCGATATGTCAGCGCACGCGACCATCTGAACCCTATTCGAACTCCATGATCACGTCGTCCACGGCCAGACTGTCGCCACCGGACGCATTGATTTTGGACACGATCCCCTTTTTCTCGGCACGCAGGATGTTTTCCATCTTCATCGCCTCGATGGTGCACAGCGCCTGACCTTCCTGCACTTCGTCCCCTTCGGCCACATCAATTTTGACGATCAAACCGGGCATTGGGCACAGCAGCATCTTGGAGGTATCGGGCGGCGTTTTCTCGGGCATGAGCCGCGCAAGTTCAGCCTGACGCGGGGTGCGCACATGCACCTTGAGGTCGGCCCCGCGAGTGCGGATGCGGAAGCCCCCCGACACCTTGCCGACCTTCAGCACCAAGGGTGTGCCGTCCACGATCATCTCGGCCAGTTGATCACCGGGGGTCCATGGGCCAGACACGCGCAAGGCCGCACCGCCATCAAAGGTCACAGTGGCCCCGTCGTGATCGGCATCGATTATCACATCATAGGACTGCCCCTGCACCGCCACGTTCCAATCTGCACCCACTTTGCGTTCGTGGTTGTCCATGCGCCCGGACACGCGAGCGCGCCGGATTTCGGCGACACGGTGCATGGCCGCGCAGGCGGCAGCGACCCGGCGAAGATCAACCTCGGACAGTTCAACCCCTTGGAAACCATCGGGATATTGCTCTTCGATAAAGGCGGTGGTCATGGTGCCGTCGACAAAGATCTGGTGATCCATGACCGCACTCAGGAACGGCAGGTTGTGCCCGATCCCTTCGACTTCGAAACTGTCCAATGCGACGCGCATCGCCTCAATCGCAGTGGCGCGATCAGGTCCCCATGTGCACAGTTTGGCAATCATGGGGTCGTAATACATACTGATCTCACCGCCCTCATAGACGCCGGTGTCATTGCGCACGGCGGTGGTGCCAGACGGCGCATCCCCTTGCCATTTCCCGGTCTCAAGCAGCGGGCCAGCCGCCACTTCCATGGGCGGGCGATAGCGGGTCAGCCGCCCAATCGAGGGCAGGAAACCGCGATAGGGATCTTCGGCATAAAGCCGGTTTTCGATGGCCCACCCGGTCAGCGTCACATCATCTTGCGTGATACTGAGCGGTTCGCCGTTCGCAACCCGGATCATCTGTTCGACCAGATCAACGCCGGTGATCAACTCGGTTACGGGGTGTTCCACCTGCAAACGGGTGTTCATTTCGAGGAAGTAGAAGTTTTTGTCCCCATCCACGATGAATTCGACAGTGCCCGCGCTGGCATAGCCCACGGCCTTGGCCAAGGCCACGGATTGTTCGCCCATCGCCTTGCGGGTCGCCTCGTCCAGAAACGGGCTTGGGGCCTCTTCAACGACTTTCTGATTGCGGCGCTGGATCGAACACTCGCGTTCGCCCAGATAAATACCGTTGCCATGTGCATCACACAGCACCTGAATTTCGATGTGGCGAGGCTGGGTCACGAATTTTTCAATGAAAATGCGATCATCGCCAAAGGAACTGGCCGCCTCGTTCTTGGAAGACTGAAAACCCTCACGCGCCTCTTCGTCACTCCAGGCGATGCGCATGCCCTTGCCGCCGCCGCCCGCGCTGGCCTTGAGCATCACGGGATAGCCCACATCATTGGAAATCTTGACCGCCTCATCGGCATCCGCGATCAGGCCCATATATCCGGGCACAGTGCTGACCCCGGCCTCCTTGGCGATCTTCTTGGAGGTGATCTTGTCGCCCATCTTTTCAATCGCGCCCACAGGCGGACCGACAAAGGCAACGCCTGCCGCTTCAAGGGCCTCCGCGAATTTGGCATTCTCGGACAGAAAGCCATAGCCGGGGTGAACCGCCTGGGCCCCGGATGCCTTGATCGCCTCCATCACCTTGTCGATGACGATATAGGACTGGTTGGCCGGGGGCGGGCCGATATGGATTGCCTCATCCGCCATTTGGACATGCAGCGCCTTGGCGTCCGCATCGGAATAGATGGCAACCGTGGTGATCCCCATCTTGCGTGCGGTTTTGATGACGCGACAGGCGATTTCGCCCCGGTTGGCAATCAGCAGCTTGTTGAACATGGGGCCTCACTTGTTGGACGTAATTCAGGGCATGGAAACGGAAAACGCCGCCGTGCCGGGGGGCACAACGACGTTTGGGTGTGAATGAAAACGGGGGGCGGAACGCGCGTCAGTACATTAGCACCGTACAGGGCTTTGGTGGCAATGCAGCGGGTCTGTGCCTGTACCGAAGGTTGCGACTGCGGCAAGGGTGAACGGTCTGAAAGACATGGGTGCGTTCCCGTGTCTGATGGCAGTCTTATAGATTGAACCCGGGGACGTCGATATGGTCCCCGGACATTCGAAAGATGTGCCGCGCCCGCGCTGGATCGTTTAGTTGCAGCGATCCGAAATCTGGCAATAGGCCACACCGCCGACAGCGCCCACAACGGCACCCGTCCCGGCATTGCCATTGAAGATGGCTGTGCCTGCTGCGCCAACGACGGCACCTGACAGGGCCTGTTCGCCGATTGTGTCACCGCAAGCGGCAAGTCCAAGAGTGGCGGCAAGAGCGACGGATACGAGTTTGAACGACATGGGTCTGGTTCCTTTCTATTCTCTGCAACAGAGTTAGAAACCATTTGGTTCAAAATAAACCCCCTAGGCTGACACATAGCAACGCGTTTGCGTGAACCGCTGAAACACTTCCAAGGAGGGCCATAAAAAAAGGCGGGCAGCATGTCGTTGTGAAACGGATGCTGCCCGCCAGGGGAAGGGGTACGGAAATGGTACACAGCGACGGGATAAAACTGGGGAACCGCCACTGTGAATTCACGTTTGCACGCGGCGACGCACTGCGCCAAGCCTGCCTTTTTGCGCAGGCAAGAATAAGCCGAGTTTCGCCGCATACGGGAATCTTTCAGCGAAAATGCGCCGCTTTGGAGTGAGATCACGCGCCCCACTCCGTATCAAAGGCGTCCGGGAAGGCCGCGCGGGCCACAGCTTCGTTGATCACCAACAGCGCCTCGTAGTCGGCGGCGTCAAACGGATCCGTGGCCGGCAGAACCTCGCGTCCAAACAGCCATGACAGGCGGCCTGCATCCAGATTGCCGCGTTCGAACGGTTCATCGCCGAACTGCGCCCACAACGCCGCCATAAAGGCAGCGTCCGCGCGTTTGTCCGCAGGGCGACGGTCCGGAAACCGCTCGCGGCGGGTCAACGGGGTGACGCCCTTGGGGTTCGGTCTGCGGATTGTGAATTGGAAATCGGTGCCGGTCAGCCGACCGGGAAAGCCGCGATGTTTCAGCATATGCTGCCCTCCGCGGAGAGGGGGGCGAGGGCAGACGCAACCGCCTGCCCTGCTCGATTATTACTTGAATTTACCTGTTTGAACAGGTTCCTGGCTGATGGGCTCAGGCTCCACAACCACAAATTCTTCATCATTGTTGTTGCGCCCGCAAGCGGCAACCAGAACCATGAGGCTAACCATGCCCAACACTTTGATGTTCTTCGACATCTGTCTCTCCTGTAGTCAACGTTTTGGCCCGCAGACGTGCGAACCATATGCGAGGTAAGGGAGCCTTGGGGATCCCTCGGGGCTGATATACGTGATTTGACACACAAAAGATACGCCCCCGCACACGGTTGCGCAGGTTGTGGCCGCAATGCCGCATATAACGGTGGAATCATGCCACAGGTGTCCATGCTCAAAGTCCCTCCCAGACGCAGCTGTCGTCCGCAATACGGAACACTTCGAAGAACTGGGTGGCTTGGGCATCCGACTGTCCGAAAGGAACGGGCCGGTCCATCATCGAGATCGCGATCACATCGGTCTCAAGCTCGAATTCATCGATATATTGTCGCGCAAAGCGATCACACAGATAGAGGAAATCGGCCTCGGCCGCGCTGTAGGTCATATCGCCGCCATCCCGCGCGATCTGGGGTGCAAGAAAACGAAACCGCAACCAGCTGTCGCTGCCCACCGTGTCAATCAGCACCTCGCTGAGGCGCAATGACTGCCCCGACGGGACATCCCGTATGGCTTGGGACTGGTCCTGCGCAACCAGAGGGGACGCCATCAAACACGCAGCAACGCAACCCCGGACCCGTGACCATCTCTGGCGCAAGGCTCCTCCCTCCGGGGTTGCTGTGCGTGGGGCCATGGGCCACCGCACTGTGCTGCATCTGTGCGTTCGTCTGGGCCAGCCGCTCATCCTGTACCCCCTGCATGGCGCATCCAGCGCGTCCTGTTCTCGGGGTTTGCGAGGGTGTCATGGATGCGCCTTACATCGCGCGCGCTGGCAGTCCCGGATATGCGCCCACCGGCGGTGACAGCCCACCCGGCCTCGGTCGGGCGCAGTTCCACCACCGGAGAGAACCCGCGCACCTTTTGCAATGCGCGCCACATGTCCTGCCGGATCTGGTGCGCCAGACGGATCGGATGCCCCGCCTTAAGCGTTGTGTGAGCGGCCACGTCAAACCGCGGCGGCAGGTGGCGACACAGGGTCACTCCCTCACCATCCCGCAAGATATGCCAAGCCGCGCTCACGCGGGGCGCCGCGCGAGGCAATCGATTTCGACCAACGCACCCACCGCAAGGGCGGTAACGCCAACGGTGGTGCGGGCCGGGCGGCGATCCTCAGGAAAGTAGGACTGATAGGTGTCGTTGAAGGCCGCATAGTCACGCTCGAATGCGGTCAGATAACAACGGCATTGCACCACGTGGGACAGATCAAGACCAACCCCCTCAAGGACGATCCTGAGGTTTTCCACAACGCGGCGGGTCTGCGCCTCTATGCCCTCGGACAAGGACGCGTCTGGCGCGGCAGGATCGGTAGGCATTTGCCCGGTCAGGATCACCCAACCGTCGGTTTCGACCGCATGGGAGAACGGGGCGACGGGGCGGGGGCCGTCAGCAATCATATGAAACAGCGGCTCAGACATAAGCCTCGATCCGGTGTTGCACAGCGCCTTTTCTTATGTCTCTTCGTCCTTGATGCTGGGTCTGTCCTTGGCCATGTCGCTCTCCTTTGAAAGCGAACGCAAAGGGTGCCCAAAGCGTTCCCGCCCGCATCATCGGATCACAGCGGAATGTTGTCATGCTTCTTCCATGGGGTCTGAACCGACTTGTTGCGCAACGAGGCAAAGGCGCGGCTTACCCGTTTGCGGGTGTTGCGGGGCAGGATCACCTCGTCGATGAACCCGCGTTCGGCGGCAACAAAGGGATTGGCAAAGCGCGCCTCGTAATCTGCCGTGTGCCCCGCGATCTTGTCCGCATCGCCAAGGTCTCCACGGTGGATAATCTCGGTCGCCCCCTTCGCGCCCATCACCGCAATCTCGGCCGTGGGCCAGGCATAGTTGAAATCACCGCGCAGATGTTTCGAAGACATCACCACATAGGCCCCACCATAGGCCTTGCGCGTGATCAGCGTGACCTTGGGCACCGTCGCCTCGCCATAGGCAAACAGCAGCTTGGCCCCGTGTTTGATCACACCGCCGTATTCCTGCGTGGTGCCGGGCAGAAAACCGGGCACATCGATCAGGGTCAGGATCGGAATGCCGAAACAGTCACAGAAACGGACAAACCGGGCGGCCTTGCGCGCACTGTCGATATCCAGAACGCCTGCCAGCACCATCGGCTGGTTCGCAACCACGCCAACGGTTTGTCCCTCAAGCCGGATGAACCCGGTGATGATGTTCTTGGCGAACTCTTCCTGAAGCTCGTAAAAGTCGCCCTCATCCGCGAGCTTTTCGATCAGCTCTTTCATATCGTAGGGCGTGTTAGGGTTGGCGGGCACCAGCGTGTCAAGGCTCGCCTCGGCACGGGCCGGATCATCAAAGAACGGGCGCACGGGCGGCTTTTCGCGGTTGTGCAGCGGCAGAAAATCGACAAGGCGGCGCACTTCGGCCAATGCCTCCACATCGTTTTCAAAGGCGGCATCGGCAACGGACGATTTCTTGGTGTGGGTCGTGGCCCCGCCCAGTTCTTCGGCGGTGACCTGTTCGTTGGTGACGGTTTTGACCACATCAGGGCCCGTCACGAACATGTAAGCGCTGTCCTTGACCATAAAGATAAAGTCGGTCATCGCGGGGCTATAAACCGCGCCACCGGCGCATGGGCCCATGATCACGCTGATCTGCGGCACCACACCCGAGGCCAGCACGTTGCGCTGAAACACTTCGCCGTAGCCCGCCAGACTGTCAACGCCTTCCTGAATGCGCGCGCCCCCGGAATCGTTGATGCCAATGATCGGTGCGCCGTTTTCAACCGCCATGTCCATGATCTTGCAAATCTTGGCGGCATGGGTGGCCGACACCGACCCACCAAGCACGGTGAAGTCCTGACTGAACACATAGACCATGCGCCCGTTGATGGTGCCCCAGCCCGTCACGACGCCATCACCCGCAGGCTTTTGCGCGTCCATCCCGAAATCAATGCATCGGTGCGTGACGAACATGTCGAACTCTTCGAACGAGCCTTCGTCGACCAACAGATCAATCCGCTCTCGGGCCGTGAGTTTGCCGCGGGCATGTTGGGCATCGATCCGGCTTTGACCACCACCCAAACGAGCCTGTTCACGCCGCGCTCCCAATTCGGTCAATATATCTGTCATGCCGTCTCCGCTGGTGGTTTGACCTTTGTATACATGAGGCATCGCACCGGGTGAATGGGCGAACTGGCATATTTGCAAAGTGTATTCACGCGCGCGACTGCAAACTGCAAATCTGCAAATCCCGCAGATCAGCACAGGCACGCGTGCACAACTGCACTGGACAGTTCAGATGAGCCGATCTACCTCGGCAGATATGCAGTCACCGCCAAAGGTCCGGTATCTGGACCGCACAACACCGCCCCACATCTCGACCCTGATCCTGTTGGCCGGGGTGTCGGCGATGGTGATGAACATGTTCCTGCCGTCCCTGCCGAACATGACCGCATATTTCGAGACAGACTACAGCAAAATGCAGCTTTCGGTCGCGCTTTACCTGGCGATGTCGGCGGTGATGCAGACGGTGATCGGGCCAATTTCGGACAACCTTGGGCGGCGCAAAGTGCTGATGTGGGGCATTGGGTTGTTCATGGTGGCGACCCTTGGCTGCATCTATGCGCCCAATGCAGAAGTCTTTCTGGTCTTTCGGATGTGTCAGGCGGTTGTGGCTGTCGCCATGGTGCTGAGCCGCGCGGTTATCCGCGACCTTTACGATCAGGATCATTCGGCCTCGATGATTGGGTACGTGACCATGGGCATGGCCGTGGTGCCAATGATCTCGCCCTTCCTTGGGGGCATGCTGGAAGAAACATTTGGATGGAAATCCGTGTTCTGGCTGTTTTTCCTGACGGGTGGCTTGCTGCTCTGGCTGGTTTACACGGACCTTGGCGAGACGGCGGTTGCGTCGTCAAAATCGCTGATCGGGCAGTTCAAGGAATATCCGGAACTCCTGCGCTCGCCACGTTTTTGGGGATACTCACTGGCCTCGGCTTTCTGCTCGGGATCGTTCTTTGCCTATCTCGGAGGGGCACCCTTTGTGGGCACCGAAGTGTTCGGGATGAGCCCCTCCGTGCTTGGGTTCTACTTCGGCGCCCCGGCCATCGGGTACTTTTTTGGCAACTGGATCAGCGGGCGATATGCAACCACGTTCGGTGTGAACCGCCTTGTGTTGTGGGGATCACTGGCCAATGCGTTCGGGACATTCGTGTCGCTGGTGATCTTTGCACTCGGGATGGGCACGCCGCTGAGCTTCTTTGGGATGATGACCTTTGTGGGCCTCGGCAACGGGCTGGTGATCCCGAACGCCACGGCGGGGATGTTGTCGGTGCGCCCACATCTGGCAGGCACGGCGTCCGGCCTTGGCGGGGCGATTATGATCGGGGGCGGCGCAGCCTTGTCCGCGCTTGCCGGGCTGTTGCTGACGCCGGATACGGGGGCCTTCCCGCTGCTCTACATCATGTTCAGCACCAGTGTCTGCGCCTTGCTTGCCATCGGCGCTGTCTATCGGCGGGAACGCAAACTGGCGCTGGCCTGAGGGTTGCACACCCCACTTTGCAAATCTAGCATGTGCTAAGTGCAAACTTGCAAAGGACGCGTAACATGGCCGCTCCCAAACTCTATGCCGGAGCCAAATTGCGCGAGGTCCGCACCCGCGTGGCGCTGACGCAAAAGGACTTTGCCGCGAAACTGGGCGTGTCCCTGCCCTACCTCAACCAGATGGAAAACAACAACCGGCCCGTCAGCACATCGGTGGTGCTGAGCCTTGCGCAGGAATTCGGGCTGGATGTGACCGAACTCAGCTCGGGCGACGGAGAGCGGTTGGTATCAGACATGCGCGAGGCGCTGGCGGATCCGGTGTTTTCCGGCGACATGCCCCCGCTGGCGGATTTGCGATTGGCGGCCTCCAACGCCCCTGCGCTGGCGCATGCGTTCATTGACCTGCACAGGGCCTACCGGCAAACCCATGAACGGCTTGCCTCATTGGACGAGGCACTGGGGCGCGAGGACGCCCGCGCTCACCCCTCACCCTGGGAAGAGGTGCGCGACTTTTTCCACTATTGCGACAACTACATCGATGCGGTGGACCGCGCCGCAGAACACTTTGCCACAGCCCAGGGGCGTCATGGCAACATCCGCGTGGCCGCCGTTTCGGCCCTGTCCCATGCGGGGATCAAGGTGGCGTTTGAGGATGCCGACATGCTGCGGCGCTACGATAGTGCGGCCCGGGTGCTGCATATTTCGACCCGCGCCACGCATCAAAGCCAGACCTTTCAAATATTGCTGCAAGTGGCATTGTTGCGCCAGAACGCCTTGCTGGATGCGACTCTTGATCTGGCACGGTTCCAGACAACCGAGGCACGCGATATCGCCAAGATCGGGCTGGCCAACTACTTCGCGGGAGCCGCCCTCATGCCCTATGCCGCATTCCAGCGGGCCGCACAGGAAACACGCCACGATCTTGAGCAGCTGGCCACCGGTTTCGGGGCCTCGATCGAGCAGGTGTGCCATCGCCTGTCAACACTCCAGCGCCCCGGGGCCAAGGGCATCCCCTTCTTCTTTGTGCGTGTGGATCAGGCGGGCACGATCACCAAACGACATTCGGCCACACGTCTGCAATTTGCGCGGTTCGGCGGGGCGTGCCCCTTGTGGAACGTCCACCGCGCCTTTGAGCAACCGGGGCAATTCCTGCGGCAACTGGCCGAAACGCCGGACGGAGTGCGCTATGTCAGTCTGGCGCGGGATGTTTCCAAGACAGGCGGTCGGTTCGGGGCCCCTGTGCGCCGCTATGCCATCGCGCTCGGGTGCGAGGTGAAACATGCGCCGGATCTGGTCTTTGCGGATGGGTTGGACGTGGGGCGGGCCGACGCCTTTGAACCCATTGGCATTTCCTGCCGGATTTGCGAGCGCAAGCAGTGCCATCAACGCTCCGTTCCGCCGCTTGAGCGGCAATTGTCGGTCGATCCCGACACCCGCGGCGTGCTGCCCTATGCGGTGAACTAGGCGGATCAGGATCCGCCTTACCCCGTAAGGCGCAGGTGTCCTGCGCCCCCTTCAGCGCCGCGCACGTCGCCAGCCTGCCGCGCGGGCCTCGGCTTCTGCACAGAACCAGCGCTCGCCGCGCGCTTCGTTGATCCCGGTGCGTTCATAAAACGCCTGCCCCGGCAGATGATAGATCTGTCCGTTCTTGGAGATATTGCCCTTGATCCGACATGCTGGATCAGGCGGGATACGTCCCCTGGCGCGCGTCACCCGGAACTGCGCAGGCGATTGCACTCGAAATCCGTGCAGGCCGCGGTCGGCCACGTAGGCCGCCTTTTCTTCCAGATCATAATCCATCCCATAGCGGCGATAGGCAAAGGCCCATCCCTGCGCCACCGCCTCTTGCCCAATATCGAGACCCGCCACATGGCAGCGTGCCACCATCCGCCCGTATTTGTCCGTATCAACACGTGCGCAGGTCGCGATGCGACCGCCAAAGGCTGCATCGACCTGCGCACTGGCCCATATCCCGCAGGCAAAGGGCAGCCCCTGTTCCGTCAAACAGGCCTGGTCCTGTTCGGGTGCATCAATCGCATGAAGACGCACCCGCGTGCCCCCCACATCAATGGTGTCGGCATCAATCACACGGACCACCCCCGACACATCCGCGCCTGACATCACTGGCCAAAGGGCCAGAACAAATATAGAATAAATCCTTAACATACCCCTCAATTGGAGGCTTTGTGTTAAGAGATCAACCGATCATCTTGCGAAATGCTTAACGCTGCATTGTTACCCACGCGGGGTGTATCCAGGGTTCATCATTGCTGCGCGCAAGCGGGTCACGGCCCAAGATATGGTCGCTCATCTTTTCGCCGGTCATAATGGAAGGCCCGTTCAGATTGCCGTTGGTGATACGCGGAAACACCGAGCTGTCCACGACCCGCAAGGCATCCACACCAATCACCCGCCCCTCCGGGTCGACCACCGACATCGCGTCATCGCGCGCACCCATCCGACATGTGCCGCACGGATGATAGGCGCTTTCGGCGTGTTCACGGATCACATCGTTCAGCTCTTCGTCGCTTTGATAGTCCGCGCCAGGTTGGATTTCATGCTTAACAAAAGGTGCAAAGGCGTCCTGGGCAAAAATCTCGCGGGTGAGCCGGATGCAGGTGCGGAAATCCTCCCAATCCTGTTCGGTGCTCATATAGTTGAACCGGATCACGGGGTCATCGGCAGGGTTGGCTGAGCGCAAGGTGACCGCCCCGCGCGAAGGCGAGCGCATCGGACCGGTATGGGCCTGAAAGCCGTGTCCTTCGGCCGCCGCCTGCCCGTCATAGCGCACGGCGATTGGCAGGAAATGATATTGGATATCCGGGTAGGCCACGCCCGCCTTGCTGCGGATAAAGGCCGCGCTTTCGAACTGATTGGAAGCCCCGAGGCCCGTGCGCGTGAACAGCCACTGTGCCCCAATCATCGCTTTGGAGATCAAATTCCAGTGTTTGTACAAGGTGATAGGCTGTTTGGAGGCCATCTGGATATACATCTCAAGATGGTCTTGCAGGTTCGCGCCCACACCGGGGCGATCCACGACCACGTCGACACCATGCTCCGCCAGATGTGCAGCGGGGCCGATCCCCGACAGCATCAGGATCTTGGGCGAGTTGATGGACGAGGCGGCCAAAATCACTTCTGCCCGCGCCCGCACGATCTGCCCACCTTGCAGCACCACTCCGACCGCGCGGCCCTCTTCGATCAGCACCCGCTCCACCAGCCCGCGCATCAGATCGCAATTGCGCCGCTTGAGCGCGGGGCGCAGATAGGCGTTGGCCGCAGACCAGCGGGTGCCGTTGTGCACCGTCTGTTCCATCGGGCCAAAGCCCTCTTGCCGATGCCCGTTATAGTCGTCCGTGACCTGATACCCCGCCTGCTGGCCTGCCGCCACGAAGGCCGAAAACAGCGGGTTGTCCCGCGGGCCACGCCGCACATGCATCGGCCCGTTCGTGCCCCGCCAGGCCGGGTCACCACCGTGACCTGCGTCGTCCCAATTTTCCATCCGCTTGAAATAGGGCAGCACGTCGGCAAAGGACCAGCCGTGCGCGCCGCTTTCGTCCCAATGGTCGAAATCCATCGCGTGTCCGCGCACATAGACCATGCCGTTGATCGAGGATGAGCCGCCGATCACCTTGCCCCGCGGACAGGCAAGGCGACGCCCCCCCAGGTGTGGTTCGGGTTCGGTTTTGTATCCCCAGTCATAGCGCGCCATATTCATCGGGTAAGACAGCGCGCCCGGCATCTGTATGAAAGGCCCCGCATCCGTCCCGCCATGTTCAATCACGAGCACGGATTTGCCCGCCTCGGCCAGTCGGAAGGCCACCGCGCACCCGGCGCTGCCCGCGCCGACGATCACATAGTCGGCTTCCATCAGAACGGCGCCTCGAGATCGCCCATGCGGACGTAGATCGATTTCAGCTGGCTGTAATGCTCAATCGCTGTCTTGGAGTTCTCACGCCCCACGCCGGATTGCTTGGACCCACCAAAAGGGGCCTCGACCGGGGCGTCGTTATAGGTGTTGATATAGCATGTGCCCGCCTGGAACCCGGCCGCCACTCGGTGCGCGCGGGCCAGATCGCGGGTGAACACGCCTGCGGCAAGGCCAAATTCAGTGTCGTTGGCGCGCACCATAACATCCCCCTCGTCCTCGAAATCCAGCACCGCCATGACGGGGCCGAAAATCTCTTCACGCGCGATGCTCATGTCGTCGCGCACATCCGCAAAAACGGTGGGTTCGAGGTAAAAACCGTTTTTGTCCAGACGTTTGCCGCCATAGACCAGCCGCGCACCTTCCGCCTGCCCTTTGGCGATGTAGCCCAGGACGATATTCATTTGCCGTTCGCTGACCATCGGCCCGAAGGAGGTGTCGGGGTCTTGTGGGTCGCCGATGACGGCATGCGCCAGACGTTCGGAGAGGCGGGACAGAAACGCCTCTTTGATGTCCCTGTGCACGAAGACCCGGGTGCCGTTCGAACAGACCTGCCCCGAGGAATAGAAGTTACCGAGGATCGCGCCCGAGACCGCGTTTTCAATATCCGCGTCGTCAAAGACGATCATGGGGGATTTGCCGCCAAGTTCCATCGTGACGTGTTTGATGCCCGCCGCAGCCGCCGCGTAGACCTTGCGTCCCGTCGGCACGGAACCCGTCAGCGAAACCTTGTCGACGCGGGCGTCCGTCACGAGGGCCGCGCCCACATCGCCAAGTCCCTGCACCACATTGTAGACGCCCGCCGGTGCCCCCGCCTCGTACAGGATTTCCGCGACCTTCAGCGCGCAGAGCGGTGTGGTTTCGGACGGTTTGAACACCATCGTGTTGCCGCAGGCGAGCGCGGGCGCGCCCTTCCAGCTTGCGATCTGGGTGGGGTAATTCCACGCCCCGATGCCGACGCAGACGCCCAGAGGTTCGCGGCGGGTATAGACCCAGTCTTCGCCCAGTTGGATATGCTCACCGGTGAGCGTGGCCGCCATGCCACCGAAATATTCCAGCGCATCGGCCCCCGACGTGGCATCAACCACGCTGGTTTCCTGATAGGGTTTGCCCGTATCGTAGGTTTCCAGCACCGACAGGTCATGGTTGCGTTCGCGCATGATGTCTGCGGCCCGGCGCAGAATACGGCCCCGTTCGGTGCCGGTCATTGCCGCCCATGCCGCTTGCGCATTTCGTGCCGCATCAAGCGCCCGTTCGATGATTGCAGGGGTGGCAGAATGCACCCGCCCGATCACCTCACCGGTGGCGGGATAGATCACGTCGATGGGTGTGCCATCCGTGTCCTCGACATACTGTCCGTTGATAAAATGGCTGGCGGTGGGTTGGGTTGGATAGGTCATGGAGCCTCCGGCGGGAGTTTTTCTGGCAAGATGAAGGGCGGATCATTCGCCCCTTGGAAAGCGTTGGTTTTCTTCGAGGACGTTGAGGTCCATGTGGTTGCGCATATACCGCTCGGATGCATTTTGCAGCGGCTGGTAGTCCCATGGGAAGTACCCCCCTTCGCGCAGCGCCTCGTAGACCACCCATCGCCGCGCCTGGCTGGCGCGCACCTCTGCGTCAAAGCGGTCGAGGTCCCAACGCGCGTCAGCCTTGGCTTGAAGTTGGGTCAGGGTACCTTGATGGACGGGGGTGTCAGCGAGGTTGTTGAGTTCGTGGGGATCGGCCTCAAGATCAAAGAGCTGGTCCGGATCCAGCGCGCAGCGGTTGTATTTCCACTTGCCATAGCGCAGCGAGACCATGGGCGCATAGGAGCCTTCGGCGGCGTATTCCATCGCCACGGGTTCGGTGCGTTCCACCCCCTGCCCTTGTGGCACAACCGACTGGCCGGTGGTCCATGGGCTGATTTCGGACATGTCGACCCCGGCCAGATCGCATAGCGTCGGGCAGACGTCGATATTGCTTACCGGGTCGGTCACGAGGCCCGGCGTCATCGAGGGGGCGCTGATCATCATCGGAACCCGCGCGGAACCTTCAAAAAAGGACATCTTGAACCATAACCCCCGCGCGCCCAGCATATCGCCGTGATCGGAGACGAACATGATGATCGCCTCCTGGCGCGTGCCTTCCAGCGCCTCCATCACCTCGCCGATCTTGTCGTCGAGGTAGGAGATATTGGCGAAGTAGGCCCGGCGCGAGCGGCGGATATCCTTGTCTGTGATGTTGAAATTGTCTCGGTCGTTGGCATCTAGAATGCGTTGCGAATGGGGGTCCTGATCTTCGTAAGCGATCGGACCGACCTCGGGCATCAGGTGGTCGCACCCCTCGTAGAGGTCCCAGTATTTCTTGCGCGCCACGTAAGGGTCGTGCGGGTGCGTGAAGCTGACCGTCAGGCACCAGGGCCGCGCATCGTGGCCCCGCCCCAGATCGTAGATCTTGCGCGTGGCGTGATAGGCAACCTCGTCGTCATACTCCATCTGGTTGGAAATCTCGGCCACGCCCGAACCGGTCACCGACCCCATGTTGTGATACCACCAGTCGATCCGCTCGCCGGGTTTGCGATAGTCCGGCGTCCAGCCAAAGTCGGGCGGATAGATGTCGGTGGTCAGTCGTTCCTCGAACCCGTGCAACTGGTCAGGGCCGACAAAGTGCATCTTGCCCGCAAGGCAGGTCTGGTAGCCCGCGCGGCGCAGGTGGTGGGCGTAGGTGGGGATAGAGGAGGCGAACTCGGCGGCGTTGTCATAAACGCCCGTCGCGCTCGGCAGTTGGCCCGACATGAATGCGGCCCGGCCCGGCGCACAAAGCGGAGAGGCGGTGTAGCAATTGGCAAAGCGGGTCGAACGGGCCGCCAGTTTCTTGAGGTTGGGCGCGTGCAACCAGTCGGCGGGGCCATCCGGGAACAGCGTGCCATTCAACTGATCAACCATGAAGATGAGGATGTTGGGCTTGCTCATGTGGGCTGTCCGATCAAGGTGTCGAGGGCGCGCAGGGCGGTTGTCCTGGCATCTGCCAGAATGGTGTCGGGCGCGAGGGCTGCGCGCAGGTAAAGCCCGTCGATCAGCGCGCCCAGCATCTCGGCATCCGTCCCCGGTGTCGCGCTCAGCGGGCGCAGCGCATGGGTCAGGTTTGCGCGCAGGCGACGTTGATAAAGGGTCAGCAGACGGCGGGTTTGGGGATGGGTGGCGGCCTGGGCATAGAGCGTCATCCAGGCGCTGATCGTGGCAGGCGCAAAGCAGGAGGGCGCAAAACTGGCCGTAATCAGTGCTTCGGCTCGGGCGCGCGGCGTTGGTGCCCTCCGCAGGCCTGCGACCACCTCAACCCCGAAATCACGCAGGATCTGGCGCATTGCGGCCAGAAAAATCTGATCCTTGCCGCCAAAGTAATGATGGGCCAGCGCGCTCGACATGCCGGCGCGTTTGGCAATCTGCCCGACGGTGATGTCCAGCGATCCTGCGGCCCCGATTTCGGCAATCGTCGCCTCCACCAGCGCCGCGCGGCGGATCGGTTCCATTCCCACTTTTGGCATTGATGCCCCCTGCGATCAGACTGGAGCGCAATCTGTGGGTTTTTTATTGATCCGTCAATCAAGAAAAAACTACAACTTGGTGGCAGAGCTCACAGGCGTGATCGGGCGACGCTTGAGCACATGCTCGCGCCATGTGATGAAGGTCACCGCGCTCAGGATCAGTGACCCACCCAAAATTACCCAGATATCAACAGGTTCCGCAAAGAAAACTGCCCCGAGCAGGACCGCCCAGACCAACTGCAAGAAGGTGATCGGTTGAGTCACGGTCACCGGTGCCACCGCAAAGGCCATCGTCATTGTATAATGCCCCGCCGTGGCGAAACAGGCGACCGCAAACAACAATCCAAGATCGTTCCAACTGGGGGTCACCCATTCGGCCAAGGCAAACGGGGCCAGTCCAAGTGTCACAAAGATCGATAGCATGGCCACAACGACAGCTGGTGTCATCTCGTCCGCCAGGATCTTGGCCAACAGATAAGACCCCGCAAACGTCACTGCGCAAAACAGCATCGCCAAATGCCCCGGTTCGACCTCACGGAAACCGGGCCGCAGGATGACGGCGGTGCCGATCAACGCCACGGTGATGGCTGCAATCCGGCGCATCGCCAATCGCTCGCCCAGAAACAGGGCCGCACCAATGCTGACATAGACGGGCGCAAGGTAGTTCATCGCCGTTACCTCGGCGATCGGAATGCGGGTCATTGCGTAAAACCAAAGGATCACCCCGCCCGAGTGGAACAGACCGCGCAAGGTGAACAACCCCCACTGACGGCGGGTCAAATGTGCCGCACGCACCGCGGGCAGCATCGGCAGCAGGAACACAAGGCCCAGCACATAACGCAGGAACGCCGCCTCGGCGGGGGGTACACGTGGCCCCATATATTTGACCAGTGCGGTGACTGCGACAAAGCACAAGCCGGTGACAAGCATCCAAAAGATGCCAAGCATCGGGCGTGAGGGGGTGGGGCTCATGCGCGTATCAAGGCGCAAAGCCTGCGCGCGCGCAAGGTCACAAAAACAGCAGTTTCAAGGCGATGGCCCACATGGTCAGCGCAATGACCGCATCAAGCACCCGCCATGCACGCGGATTGGCAAATAGAGGAGCAAGCAGGCGCGCACCGTATCCAAGGCTAAAAAAGAACACGAAACTGGCCAGGGTCGCGCCAATTCCAAACATCAAACGATCCGGATATTGCGACGAAATCGAGCCGATCAAAACCACCGTGTCCAGATAGACATGCGGGTTCAGCCATGTCAGCGCCAACACAGTGCCAACGGCCGCACGCAGGCTTTGAGTGTCTTCTCCTGTGGTTTGCAAACCCGCCGTGCCCCGCCACGCCGAACGGGCGTTTTGCCAGCCATACCACATCAAAAACGCCGCACCTCCATACCGCATCACAGGTTCGAACCACGGCACCGCTTCTGACAGCGCGCCAAAACCCGCAACACCTGCCGCGATCAGAACCGCGTCGCATGCCGCACAGGTCAGGCACACCCAAAACACATGTGCCCGGCGCAAACCCTGCCGCAACACAAACGCATTCTGCGCCCCAATCGCCAAAATAAGGGACAGCGACAAAAAGAAACCGGGAACGAAACTGGCCACAAAAGCGCCTCCAAAAACACCACATCCCTGACTAGAGGGATGAAGACCGGGCGGCAAGGCACACTAAGCTATACGTTTTTTGCACAGCAGGGTTGCACAATTAAACAGCGCAATCGGGTTGAGCACCCCCCATCTATCTGAAAGACCACTCCTCTGGCCAAATCGGATCTCATCAGGATCACGCCTGCGGCCAGAAACTGACAAGTAACGGGGGTATCACGTTGATCTGATCTTTGATGATTGGCGTATAACCCAATAGTCCACATATGATGGACTACGACAATGAGGAAGCATGCAGATGCTTGATGACACACATTCGGTGGACCTGACCAAACAGGACCTTGAGCTGATCGAAGCGGCCCTGCAAACGCAGGAGAAAATTCTGTCGGTCCAAAGCCGCGCCGGAGGAGATGCCGCGCGTACAAGGCTGAACGACCTCAAGGGTCTGATGCGCCGCCTGCGCCGCCAAACCCCTGCCCCGCACGCCGTGGCCGGATCAAGCTGGAGTCAGGTTGCTCGACAGCTGTTCTTCTAGACGCCGCACCGCTCTGAATGGATGATACGCCGCCACTGGAGACAGTGCGGCGTTTTGCGTTTCAGCCCGCCCCAACAACGAACCCTCGCCTTCTTTGACCAGAAATACCGCGGGGGAGGCCGCAGGCCGGGGGCGGAGCCCCCTAAAATAATAGGTCCCCGCCTGTGGCGGGAGGGCAGAGCCCCCTAAATGAAAAAATCCCCGCCCACGGCGAGAGGGCAGAGATCCCAAATATCCATCCATGGCCGCAGTGCAGCCCCCGCTCAGCCAATCCCGTGCTGCCTAGGTGTCGTCAAGCTGCGCCATCACCTCGTCGCTGGCCTCGAAGTTGGTGGTGACCAGTTGCACGTCATCATCATCTTCCAGCGCATCCACCAGCTTCATCAGCTTTTGCATGCCCTCAAGATCCATCTCGGTGGTGGTGGTCGGACGCCAGATCAGCTTGGTCGACTCCGACTCGCCCAGCTCCGCCTCCAGCGCAGTGGACACCTCATTGAGGTCAGTATCCGCGCACCAGACCACATGGCCATCCTCACCGGATTCCACATCCTCAGCCCCAGCTTCGATGGCGGCCATCATAATCGTGTCCGCATCACCCGCATCCGCAGGATAGCTGACCGCCCCCTTGCGATCGAACATGAACCCGACACTGCCTGTCTCGCCCAGATTGCCGCCGTTCTTGGTGAAAGTGGACCGCACCGTCGAAGCGGTGCGATTACGGTTGTCTGTCATCGCCTCGACAATCACCGCCACGCCATTGGGGCCATAACCCTCATAGCGGATTTCCTCGTAATCGTCCCCATCCCCGGCCTGCGACTTCTTGATGGCGCGATCGATGACGTCCTTGGGGACCGAATTTGACTTGGCCTCTTTCACCGCAAGACGCAGGCGCGGGTTCTTTTCGGGGTCCGGGTCACCCATCTTGGCGGCCACGGTGATTTCCTTGGACATTTTTGAGAACAACTTGGCGCGGATCTTGTCCTGCCGACCTTTGCGGTGCTGGATATTTGCCCATTTTGAGTGGCCTGCCATCTCTGCCTCCTGTCTGCCGCCCGTGGCGGTATGTGGCGAAAAATCGTTCCGCGATGCTATAGGGCAAGGGCGCGGGCCGGGGCAAGCCCGCCCTGTGCACCCACGCAGGGCAGATGCGCGTGGCCAATCGCGACGATGCCGATAGTCTGCGCACAAAAGCGAAAGGCGACAGCACATGGGCGTGATGATCAACGGGATATATGACATCAATGATCCGGCTCCGAACACGGATGCCAGCGGCGCATATGAACGCACCAAAAGCACCCTGCGCAACTGGATCACGACGGACGGGCCCCACCACCCCGAGGCGGGTCGCTACCATCTCTTTGTCGCGTGGAACTGCCCGTGGGCGCACCGCACCTTGCTGGCGCGCGCGGTGCTGAACCTCGCGGACACCATCTCGATCAGCATCGCCAAACCCCGCCGCACCGATCAGGGCTGGGTCTTTGACACAAGCGGGGCCTATTGCGACCCCGAACTGGGCGCGCATGCGGTGCATGAGATCTATGCCCGTCAAACCCCCGGCTATACCGGGCGGATCACGGTGCCGGTCTTATGGGACAAACACACCGAACAGATCGTCTCGAACGAAAGCGCGGACATCACGCGGATGCTTGGCCTCGCCTTCGACCCTGCCCGCCGACTGGTCCCCAAAGCACACGAGACCGAGATCGATCGCTGGAACACGCTTGTTCATTCACGCATCAACAACGGGGTCTACCGCGCCGGATTTGCTCGGACCCAAGCGGCCTATGACAGCGCTGTGACCGACCTCTTTGCGGCACTCGACCAGATTGAGGATCACCTTAAAACCCGCACAACCCTGGTGAGCGACACACTGACCGAGGCGGACCTCAGACTGTTCCCCACCCTCGCACGCTTCGACGTGGCCTATCACTACGCCTTCAAGTGCAACCTGAAAAAACTATCGGACTACCCAAATCTCTGGGATTACGCCCGCGCCATCTACGCAGTGCCGGGCGTCGCAGAGACCGTCAAGCCCGACATCTACAAAGCAGGCTACTTCTCGCGCTCCGAATTACGCAACCCACTCGGGATCATCCCCAAGGGGCCCCATGTGGACTGGGCACAACGGCCCCGGCGCGACATCCCACCGCTCTGACCCCCAACCTTCTTTTGACCACAAATACCGCGGGGGAGTCGCGCAAGCGACGGGGGCAGCGCCCCCTGAAACATCGTGTCGCGTCAGCGCCCTCTGGATCACGGTAAAGCCCCGCATATCAAATGCAAAAACACTGGCACGCCCCGCATCCGCTCCCTAGGGTGCGGCCATGACAACAGATCAAATCATTCTCTTCACCCTGTTCGGCACCGTGTTCGGGATGCTGCTGTGGGGCAAGTTCCGCTATGATATCGTGGCCTTTTCGGCGCTGATGATCGGGGTTGTGCTTGGGGTGGTGCCCAGTGCAGAGGCGTTCTCGGGCTTTGGGCATCCTGCCACACTGGTCGTGGCCCTGGTGCTTGTGGTCTCGGCCGGGCTTGTGCGCTCGGGCGCGGTGTTCCTGATCACCCGCACGCTGGTGGATTCCAGCCGCGCGCTCGGGGGGCATATCGCACTGATGGGAGCAATCGGGGGAGTGCTGTCGGCCTTTATGAACAACGTCGCAGCCCTCGCCCTGCTGATGCCGGTCGATGTGCAAACCGCGCGCAAGGCGGGGCGCAGCCCGGGCCTCAGCCTCATGCCGCTCAGCTTTGCGACGATCCTTGGGGGGATGGTCACGCTGATCGGCACCCCGCCCAATATCATCATCGCCACCATCCGCGAGGATGCGTTGGGCGAACCTTTCCGGATGTTCGACTTTGCGCCCGTCGGGGGCGTTGCGGCCATCGCGGGTTTGATCTTTGTCGCCCTTGTGGGCTGGCGGATGATCCCTGCGCGCAATGACGCCAACGCCGAACTCGAAGATTTGGCAAGCTATATGGCCGAACTTGTCGTGCCCGACGACAGCAAACAGATCGGCAAGCGCCTTGGCCAGCTGGAGGAGGACGCGGACAAGGCGGATGTCGCCATTCTGGGCCTGCTGCGCGACGGCAAGCGCCGCTACGGGCGCGCGCGCAACTCTGTATTGCGGGCGGGTGACGCGCTGATCATTGAGGCCACGCCCGATGCGCTGGACGAATTTCGCGCTGCCACCGGGCTGGCCGTGGCCGACGCCAAACGGGAAGAGAAACTGAACGCCGCCGGCGAAGGTGTTGAAATCGTCGAAGTCGTTGTGACCGAAAACAGCCGCCTTGTCGGGCGCACCGCGCAAATGGTCGGACTGGCCTGGCGGCGCAACACTGTCCTGTTGGGCCTGTCACGGCGCGGTGTGCGTATCACCAGCCAGATCCGCAAGACCGAGATCCAGACGGGCGACATCCTGTTGCTGCTTGTGCCGCGCGACACGGGCGCGGACGTGACCCAATGGCTCGGCTGTCTGCCACTTGAAAGCCGGGGCCTTGCCGTGACCGAAGACAGCAAGGTCTGGCTTGCCATTGGCCTTTTCGGGGCGGCCGTTCTGGGGGCCAGCGTCGGTTTGCTGTATCTGCCGATTGCCCTTGGCCTTGTGGTGATCGCATATGTGCTGGCGCGGATCGTGCCGCTGTCCGAACTCTACACCCATATCGAATGGCCCGTGGTGGTGTTACTCGGGTCCATGATCCCGCTCGGGGCGGCACTTCAGACCTCGGGAGGCACCGAACTGATCGCAGGCTGGCTGATCACCCTCACCCAGGGGATGCCCGCATGGGCGGTGCTGACCGTGCTGATGGTCGTGACCATGTCGCTGTCGGATGTGCTGAACAACACGGCCACCACGATTGTGGCGGCTCCGGTGGGCATCCAGATGGCGCATACGCTCGGGGTCTCGCCCGACCCGTTCCTGATGGCGGTGGCGGTCGCGGCCTCCTCGGCGTTCCTGACCCCTATCGGGCACAAGAACAACACGCTGATCCTCGGACCCGGTGGCTATCACTTTGGCGACTATTGGCGCATGGGTCTGCCGCTTGAAGTTATTGTGATTGCCGTATCAATCCCGACGATCCTGGTGGTCTGGCCGCTTTGACCCGATGCCCTGCCGGTGCGTAAACATTGCACCACCGCGCGCGTCCCGCGTAACCTGCCCCACAGGGAGACGGACATATGGACATATTGATCAACGTGGTGCTGCCACTGTCGCTGGCGATCATCATGCTGAGCCTGGGTATCGGGCTGAACTTGAGCGATTTTGCGCGGGTGCTGCGCCAGCCCAGGGCCTTTGCCATCGGCGCGCTGGCGCAGGTCATTCTGCTGCCCCTGATCACCTACATCACTGTTTTGGCGTTTGGGTTTGGCACCGAACTGGCGGTGGGGTTCATGCTGCTCAGCTTTTGTCCCGGAGGGGTTACATCAAACATGGTGTCCCGGCTGGCACGCGGAGATGTGGCGCTGTCGGTCTCTCTCACAGCCGTCATCAGCCTGCTCAGTATCGTGACCGTGCCGGTGCTTGCCGCATGGGCCGTTGCGCATTTCATGGGCGATGCCGCACCCGAGGTTTCCGTCACCTCGCTTGCGGTCGCGATGTTCCTGATCACCACGTTGCCCGTACTGATCGGGGTCACGATCCGCCACTTTGCGCCGGGTTTCGCAACCGGCATCGAACCCCTTCTTACCCGCTTGGCAACCCTGCTGTTAATCCTGATCGTGATTGCGGCGCTCATCGGCAACTGGGACAGCTTCACGGCCAATCTGGCGACACTTGGGCCTGCGCTGATCGGGTTGACCGCCGCATTGCTGCTGGTGGGGCTTGGAGTTGCGCGCGCAGCCGCCCTCGCGTGGCATCAATCCAAAACCATCTCGATCGAGGCCGGCATCCAGAACGCAACCCTCGGAATCACACTGGCGGCTCTGATATCGGGTCAGACCGAGGGCTTCAGCGTCATGGCCCTGCCCTCGGCGGTCTACGGGATCACGATGTATCTGGTCGCCCTGCCCTTCGTCGCCTTTTATCGCAATCGTTAAAGGATCACGTCCATGGACAGTGTTGACGCCATCATCATCGGATCGGGCCTTGCCGGATTGGCCGCTGCGGCCGAACTTGGGGATCGCGGCAAACAGGTGATCGTGGTCGATCAGGAACCGCGCAGCTTCCTTGGTGGTCAGGCGTTCTGGAGCCTCGGGGGTCTCTTTATGATCGACACCCCCGAGCAGCGCCGCATGGGCATCCGCGACAGCCGCGAACTGGCACTGAGCGACTGGATGGGCAGCGCCCAGTTTGACCGGGACGAGGACGCATGGCCGCGCAAATGGGCCGAAGCCTACCTGGATTTCGCGGCCGGAGAGATGCGTCCCTGGCTGCACGCCATGGGCCACCGTTGGTTCCCGGTGGTGGGTTGGGCCGAACGCGGTGGCGGCTTTGCGGATGGGCATGGCAATTCGGTGCCGCGTTTCCACATCACATGGGGCACCGGCCCCGGCATCATCGAACAGTTCGTGCGCCGCTGTCTGGAGCATGAAAAAGCCGGGCGGATCACCTTCAAATTCCGCCACCAGGTTGACCGGATCGATATGGAAAACGGGGCGGCCAAAGGCATCAGTGGCACGGTTCTGGCCGATGACAGCGCCGAGCGGGGCCAGAAAACCAACCGGGACGCAGTCGGGGATTTCGCGATGCGCGCCCCTTCGGTCATCGTGACCTCGGGCGGCATCGGCGGCAATTTCGAGATGGTGCGCAAGGTCTGGCCCACCGACCACCTGGGTCCCGCACCCAAGGAGATGGTCGCAGGGGTTCCGGCCCATGTGGACGGGCGGATGATCTCGATTTCCGAGGATGCCGGCGGCCATGTCATCAACGGGGACCGGATGTGGCACTACACCGAAGGAGTCAGGAACTGGAACCCAATCTGGCCTGCGCACGGTATCCGCATTCTGCCGGGGCCGTCCTCGATGTGGTTTGACGCGACCGGCAATCGGTTCGCACCCCCTGCCCTGCCCGGCTTTGACAGCATGGGCACTCTGCGCGAGATATTGAAAACGGGGTATGACTACAGCTGGTTCGTGCTGACCCAGAAGATCATCAAGAAAGAGTTTGCGCTGTCAGGCTCCGAACAGAACCCTGATTTCACCTCGAAAAAGTGGAGCGAGGTGATCCGTCAACGCATCCTGTCGGGATCCAAGGCCACCGCCCCCGTTGAGGCGTTCAAGGAACGGGGCGAGGATTTCGTGGTTGCCAATGATCTGACAGCCCTCGTCAACGGCATGAACCAGATTGCGGGCGGCAATCTGATCACCGAGGCCCGCTTGCGACCCCAGATCGAGGCGCGCGACCGCCAAGTCGACAATCCGTTTTCCAAGGATGCGCAGATGATGGCGATCCACGCCGCGCGCAACTATCGCGGGGATCGGCTGATCCGCACGGCCAAGCCGCACAAGTTCCTTGATCCAGCCAACGGCCCTCTGATTGCGGTCAAGCTGCATATCCTCACGCGCAAGACCCTTGGCGGGCTGCAAACCAATCTCGACAGTCAGATGATCGGCGCGGATGGCGCGACGGTGCCGGGCCTGTTTGCCGCCGGAGAGGTCGCAGGCTTTGGCGGGGGTGGCTATCACGGATATAATGCGCTTGAGGGCACGTTTCTGGGCGGGTGCATCTTTTCGGGGCGGAACGCAGGACGCTCGGACGTGATTGCCTGAGAATATCCTCACCAACAACCACTCCGGCGCGGACCGCATAAACCGCATAAACAGTTTATTAAGGAACATAAGGTGAAAGTACTGCCAGTTCGGGCATTCGTCAGGCCCGGTCGGAGGTACGATGACAATAACCCAGGAATTAGAACCACCCGTCAGTGACGCAGATGCAATGCGCACGCTTAGATATGAGAATACGGAACGGACGGCCGCGATGATGGCCTGCACAGCCGATTGCGTTAAATTGCTCAGGCCCGATGGCACCGTCGCCTACATGAGCCAGAATGGCATGTGCGCGATGGAAATCGACGATTTTTCCCAAGTCTATGGCCAAAGATGGAGCGCGCTGTGGCCTTCGGATGCAAGCGCGCTGATCGAACAATCCATGGTGCAGGCCCGCAACGGAAAGACCGCGCATTTCATTGCCGATTGCCCCACGGCCAAGGGCACCTCTGCCCGGTGGGACGTGACGGTGCAGGCGATTTTTGGTGATGACGGAAGCCTAAGCGAATTCATCGCGGTCTCACGGCGCACCAGCGACCCGACCCGCCCCCTCACCGTCTGCTAAAGTGGCCAAATAAACGGAATAACCGCTGAGGCAAGGATACCGACGCTCAGGTTCAGCGGAATGCCCACACGCATGAAATCGGTGAATTTGTACCCGCCGGGGCCATAGACCAGCATGTTGGTCTGATAGCCGATAGGCGTCGCGAACGAGGCCGAGGCCGCCACCATCACCGCCACGACAAGCGGGCGCGGGTCAATCCCCATCGCACTTGCCAGCCCGATGGCGATGGGCGTAACCACCACGGCCACCGCATTGTTGCTGACCAGCTCGGTCAGAACAGAGGTCAGCAGGTAAATCGCCCACACGATCAGGAACGGGGGCAGCATGGCCAACCCCGGCGCGAGCGCATCCACGATCAGCGCAACGGCCCCGGATGCCTCAAGCGCGGCACCGATCCCAAGCATCGCAAAGATCAGGGCAAGCAGGCGGCCATCCACAAAGGAAAACGCCTCATCCGCGTCGATGCAGCGCGTCACCAGCACGATGGCCACCGCCAATACCGACAGCATGAAAATCGGCGCAACGCCAAGCGCGGCCAGCACCACAAGACCGATCAGCACCGTCAAAACGATGGGCGCGTGACTGCGGCGGAACGCGCGTTGCGAGGGTTGGGAGACGTCCACCATATCCATGTCATTGGCAAGGCGCTGAATGTCCTCGGGCGCGCCTTCCAGCAGCAGCGTGTCGCCGACTTTGACAACCAATTCATCCAGTTGGCGACCGATATTCGTGTTGCGTCGATGCACCGCCAACGGATAGACCCCATAGCGCCGACGCAGGCGCAACGCCCCGAGCGATCGCCCGATCATCTTGCACCCGGGGGTGATCAACACCTCGACGGTCGTGGTCTCAACCGCGCCCACCTGATCGAGCCGCTTGAGTTCCTTGTTGCGTTGCAGGCTGAGCAATTCGGTCATCTGCGTGCGCAACACCACACGGTCGCCGACCTGCAATTCAACGCCGGCCAAATTACGCCGCAACGATTGATCCCCACGGATCAGGTCAACCAGACGCACCCCATCGCGCTTGAAAAGTTGCACCCCCGACACCTCTCGGCCAATCAGGTTGGACTCCGGCGGAATAACAGCCTCGGTGAAAAACTTCATCCGGCTGCGATCACTCAGCAGGCTCGCCATGCTGTCGCGGTCCGGCAGCAGCATTGGCCCAAAAAACCGCAGATAGATCATGCCCCAGATCACCAGAATGATACCAAGGGGCGTCACCTCAAAGATGGTAAACGGCGCAAGTCCCTGCGCGCGCGCAACCCCATCCACCAGCAGATTGGTGGAGGTCCCGATCAACGTCAATGTCCCTCCAAGGATGGCCGCATAACTAAGCGGTATCAACATCTTGGACGGAGCCAGCCCCATGGTTTTCGCCAGTTGGATAAAGACCGGGATCATCACCACGACCACCGGGGTGTTGGACACGATGGCCGAGCTGAAAATGACAAACCCCAGCAACAGCGCAATCGCAATCACAGGGCTCGTGCGCGCCCTCTTGTCGGCCATGGCCGTGAACGCATCCAGTGCGCCGGTGCGCACCAGCGCGCCCATGATGATGAACATCGCCGCGATGGTCCAGGGGGCAGGGTTGGACAGAACCGCGAGCGCATCCTCGTAAGGCAACGCACCCGAGGCCAGCATGACACCCACGCCAGTGATCGCCACGACCTCGGTTGGGAAACTTTCGCGCAGAAACAGGATGAACATGAGGCCCACCACCGTCAGCGTCAAAATGGCATAGCCTGTCTGCGAAAGTTCAATCAGACCCATGTGCCACTTCGTCTCCCTCAGTGCGTCGGATCAGTTTCCCCCATCGCCGCGCCCGCATCAAGCGGTGCTTTGCGCGGTTGCACCAGATACATGCCCAGCAACATCAGGCCCAAAGCGCCCCAGATCACGGGGGAATAAGCTTCGCCCAGGACCAGCCACGCCCAGAAGATACCAAACAGGGTCACAAGATAGCTGATCTGCACGGCAAAGACGGGCCCGGCCCGGCCCACCAGCCACACATAACCGGCATAGGACAGCACATGCAGAACCGAGCTGATGATCTGCGCGCGTTCCGCCACGCCGTAAGGAGGGCGCGGGTCGATCCATTGCCCCGACCCAAGCGCCAGCGGCAAGGTGATCACCGCCCCCACAATCGACGCGCCCCACAAGACCTGTATCGGATCAAGGCCGGCGGTCCCCCACTTGGCCACCACATTGCCTTCGCAGGCATAAAACAGCCCCGACACCAACCCGATCAGCACCCACATCACCGGGATCGCGCCCGACATGTCAGCGCCGGGCAGGACCAGCAGCATCACCGCTATCAGCCCCGTCACCAGACCGCCAAAGCGACGCCATTCGAACCGATCCAGCGCCAGCAGCAGCGCAACCGGAAACGCAAAAATCGGGATCATCGACAACAACAGCGACATCACCCCCGACGGCAGATGCACCGCCGCCTGATAGCTTGCTGAATTGGGCAGCACCGACCCGATCAGTGCGATGACCACATAGACCCGCACCTGCGCACGCCCCAGTGGCAGGCGCTTGCGTGTGACCGACGCGATGGCCGACATCACAAAGGCCCCAATCACCAGCTGCCAGAAAATCAGGCCGAAATGCCCGTATCCTGTGCTGACCGCAATCTTGGTCAGCGGCATGGTGAGACCCCAGCCCGCGCCAAACAGCACCAAGGTGCCACCATGAAACCACAGATCCCGTCGGGTCATGGGCCGCTTTGCTGCAACAATCCGCCTTGGCGCACCATCTCGATCCGGGTAGCTTTGCCGCTCGCGTCGGTCTCGACATAGACGCCCGACAGGGTTGCCTCGCCCAAGGCGGGTGTGAACCGATCCTTGGGCATGCCGGTGATAAAGCGGCGCAGCGGTTCGTCGCGCTGCATCCCGATGACCGAGTTGTAGTCGCCGCACATGCCCGCATCGCTGAGATACGCGCAACCCTTGGGCAGGATCATCGCATCGGATGTGGGCACATGGGTGTGCGTGCCCACCATCAGGCTTGCGCGCCCGTCGCACCAATGACCCATAGCCATCTTTTCCGACGTCGCCTCACAATGAAAATCCACGATGATCGCATCCGCCTGCCCACCAAGAGGGTGCGCGCGGAACACCGCCTCCAGCGCCGAAAACGGATCGTCAAAGGGACGCTTCATAAACACCTGACCCAGGGCCTGGGCCACCAGCACCTTTTTACCCCCCCGCGCCGTGAACAGGCGCGCGCCTTTGCCGGGCGAAGCTTTGGAAAAATTCAGCGGGCGCACAATGCGCGGCTCGGCCTCACAGAACTGCAACATGTCCTTTTGATCGAACGCATGATCGCCAAGGGTCACGCAATCCGCACCGGCCTCAAACAACCCCTTGGCATGGACCCCGGACAGGCCCATTCCAGCGGTCGCATTCTCGCCGTTGACCACCACAAAATCGAGATCCCAGTCGGTGCGCATCTGCGGCAGGCGCGTCGCAATCGCCTGGCGGCCTGCCCGGCCCATCACGTCACCCAAAAACAATATCTTCATATCCGCCCCATATGCCCCGTTGCGGGCGCACGGCAAGCATAAATGCGCGTGACAACAACCTGGCTGCTCCAGGACCAATGCGCTGGTGGGTCTGGAAACACTGCTGCCCCGCAGCTGTCAGCTGATCGCAATCTGTACCGGCATCGCTGACATATACTGAACTGCACAGGCCGACAAACGACACCGACCCGCAACTGCCCAAACCCAGAAAAACACCGAAAACGACGAAAGGAACATCCCCTTCCTTTCGCCGTAAATACCTCGGGGGACGGCCCGTCAGGGTCGGGGGGCAGCGCCCCCTCTGACCTCGATCACATCGCGCTCGGTCACAATCAGGTCCAACGGCTCGTCAGTCACCTCAAGAGGCAACGCGTCAAAACATTGCACCCCATAAGCAAAGCCAATCGCCAAAGTCGCCCGGCGCGCGCGCAACTGCGCAAGGGTGCGATCATAAAAGCCGCCACCATACCCCAACCGGGCACCGGCGCGGGTAAAGGCCACGAGGGGGACAATCACAATCTCAGGGTCAAAGAAGTCATCGACCAAAGGCACGGAGGCTCCAAATGGTCCCGCGCGCATCGGCCCATCCGGCTCCCACCGCGAAAAGCGCAAGGGCGCACCTTGCACCTCAATCACCGGGACGCAGACAGAGCCATGCGCCGCCGCTTCGGCCATCGCAGGCAACGGATCAATCTCGGATCGGATCGGCATATAGCCCGCCAGCGGAACGCCGCGATACCCCGCCAGGACCGAGGACAAGAGACCCGACGCCCCACCCCCATCCAGATCAAAGGCCGCCTTGCGCCGCGCCAATGCGGCCTTGCGCACCGTGGCTTTTTTGCCCGTCACATCCATGCGCGCGCGTCCCATGGGTCGGTGGGCGGGGCGTCTTTGTGCAACGCACAAACAGCGTCCGCCCGACGATCCATCACAACAGCACTAGGGCGGCTAGGCCCAAAAAGGCAAAGAAACCAACCACATCCGTCACCGTGGTCACGAACGCACCCGAAGCAAGCGCCGGGTCCACCCCCAAACGGTCCAGAACCACAGGGATCACCGTGCCCGCCAGACCGGCCACCACCATGTTCACCACCATTGCCGCTGCAATCACATAACCAAGGGCGGGCGAGCCGAACCAGATCACGCCCACAACCCCCATCACAACGGCGAACACGACACCGTTGATCAACCCCACAAGCACCTCGCGACGAATGACGCGCCACACATTGGCCCCGGTCAAATCCTTGGTGGCGAGCGCACGCACAGCCACCGTCAGCGATTGGGTTCCCGCATTGCCTCCCATGGACGCCACGATGGGCATCAACACGGCCAGTGCCACGATCTGTGCGATCGCCATTTCGAACTGGGCAATCACCAAAGATGCCAGAATCGAGGTCACGAGGTTCACCGCCAACCACGGAAGGCGCTGGCGCGTCGTCTCGCGCACATTGTCGGACAAGGCAGACTCTTCGCCCACACCGGCGAGACGCAGAATATCCTCTTCGTGTTCCTCATCCAGCACAGCCATCGCGTCATCAATGGTAATCAGGCCGATCAGGCGGCCCTCATCGTCCACAACGGGGGCTGAAATCAGGTGATACTGATTGAACGCATAGGCCACATCGCTTTCGTCCTGACTGGCTGGTATCACGCGAAACGTCTCTTCCAGCAGGTCCACAAGGCGCACCTCGCGGCGCGAGCGCATCAACTTGCCAAGGGTCACATTGCCCACGGGGTGCAAACGCGGATCGACCAGCACGATGTGATAGAACTGACCGGGCAACTCGTCTTCGTCCGCACTGCGCAAACGATCGATGGCCTCGCCGACCGTCCAATGCTCGGGGGCCATCACGACCTCGCGCTGCATCAAGCGGCCCGCTGAGTATTCGGGGAAGCTCATCGACTGCTCGACAAGGGCGCGGTCACCCTCTTCCAGCGCCTCAAGGATCACCTCTTGCTGCGCATCGTCCAGATCCTCGATCAGGTCGACCACGTCATCGCTGTCAAGGTCGCGCACCGCGTCCGCAAGCACGGCCGGTTTCAGAACACCGATCACCTCTTCGCGGATCGACTCGTCCAGTTCGGTCAGAATTTCGCCGTCAAATTCGCGATCATAAAGCCGGATCAGACGCGAGCGATCAAAGGCGTTGATCTGTTCGAGCAGGTCCGCAATATCAGCCGCGTGCAGCGGCTCCATCAGCTTGGTCAGCTGGTCACGATCTTCGATATCAACCGCATAGAGGATCGCAGATACGTTTTTGCGCTCAAGCACATAGGCGTTGTCATCGCCGCCCGCTTCACCGGGGTCTGTTGCGTCAATCTGCTCTGCCATGGCGCGCCGATCCCCGTTACGAAAGGTGGTGTCGCCCAGACCATAGGGTGCGCCCAACTCGGTGACAATGCCCCGCATCTGCACACAGCGCACGGCGCGACTTTCGCTTTGCGCCCCGCCCCGCGCACGGCCATAATCACGCCCATGACATCACGCCATCTTTTGACCGGCCACGTGCTGCGCTATACGGGCAACCCACTGGTGCAACCGTGGGCCGACGCGGTCCATATCGCCGAAAACAGCGCCGTATTGATCGAGAACGGCCAGATTGCAGCCATTGGCGAGGACGCCCGCGTCAGCGGCCCGGACGTCGTGCGTCACGATCACACAGGGCGGCTGATCTGTCCCGGATTTGTCGATGCACATGTGCATTATCCCCAGACCGCCATCATCGCCTCGTGGGGCAAGCGGCTGATTGACTGGCTCAACACCTATACCTTCCCCGAAGAGATGCGGTTTGGTGACCCCGCCTATGCAGCAGAGATCGCCAACCGATACCTCGATCTGGCGCTGGATCACGGCACCACCAGCGTGGCCAGCTTCTGCACCATTCACCCCACCAGCGTGGATGCCCTGTTCGAGGCGGCTGCCGCGCGCAATATGGCCGTAGTCGCAGGCAAGACCTGCATGGATCGCAACGCGCCCGAGGGTCTGCGCGACACCGCCCAAAGCGCCTATGACCACAGCAAGGCGCTGCTCGCGCAATGGGATCGCAAGGGCCGCGCCCGCTATGCCATCACGCCGCGATTTTCGCCCACCTCGACCCCGGATCAGTTGTCCGCCCTTGGCGCATTGTGGGCCGAGCATCCCGATGTGCTGATGCAGACCCATCTGAGCGAACAGGTGGACGAAATCGACTGGGTCCAAGGTCTTTATCCCGAAGCGCGCGATTATCTCGACACCTATGAGGCGCATGGATTGCTGGGCGCGCACGGCGTTTACGGCCATGCCATCCACCTCAAGCCCCGAGAGATTGACCGTCTGCGTGATGTGGGTGCGGGCCTCGCCCACTGCCCCACGTCCAACGCGTTTATCGGATCAGGCCTGTGCGACATGATGGGGCTCAGCCGTGCGGGTCAGGCCGTGGGTCTGGCCACCGACACCGGGGGTGGTTCGTCCTTTTCGATGTTGCGCACCATGGCTGCGGCTTACGAGATTGCGCAGCTGCGGGGCGAGACCATTCACGCCAGCCAGCTTTTGTGGGCTGCCACAGCCGGATCGGCTGCCGTACTGCACCGATCGGACGAGATCGGGACGCTTGCACCGGGCATGATAGCCGACATTTGCGTGCTAGATCTGGCCTCGACCCCCGCGATTGCGCAGCGCACGCACGAGGCCGATGCGATCTGGGACGCTGTTTTTCCCACCATTATGATGGGCGACGACCGCGCCGTGATCCAGACATGGGTTGCGGGGCGCTGTCTGCGGCAAAGCTAGCAGCGCGCGCCCAGCACCATCACCCAACGATTGCCCGGCCCCTGCGCCACCCCGACCGCTTCGGCCTTGCGGTGCAGAATGTTCTTGCGGTGTCCGGTTGAGCCCATCCACGCCGCCATCACCTGATTGAGCGAGCGTTGCCCTGCCGCGATATTCTCTGCCCCAAAACAGAACGGGTATCCGACCCGTTTCAGGCGCACACCGATGTTGGACCCGTCCGAGCCTGTGTGCGAAAAGAACCCCGCGCGCGCCATGTCCTGCGCATGCGCGACCGCTGCCGCCTCAAGCTGTGCGTCATAGATAAGGGCACTGCGCCCTTTGGCCGCGCGTTCCGCGTTCACCGCAGCAAGGACCGCCGGGTCAGCCTGCCCCGCACTTGCACTCAGAACCAATGTCACCACCAGTGCCAAACACCGCATCACATGCCCTCGCTCAAACTCTGTGTCAACGCATTCTGGCGTGCTATCACCGCCCCCAGATCCAAGGTCAGCATATGCCCGTCGCGCACGATCTGCCGCCCCTCGACAAACAAGTCGCGCACCGTGGTTGGGCCTGCCAACAACAGCGCCGCAGGGTCCCAACTGCCCGCAGAGGCCACGCCGGACACATCCCAGATCGCCAGATCAGCCCGTTTGCCCACCGCAATACGCCCACAATCAGGCCGCCCCAGAATATCCGCCCCGCCGCGTGTCGCGATCTCAAGCGCCTCATGGGCCGACATCGCATCCGCACCGCGCGCAACCCGTTGCAGCAACATCGCCTGACGCGCCTCGGCCACCAGATTGCCCGCATCATTGCTGGCTGACCCATCAACGCCAAGGCCCACCGGCACGCCCGCATCCCGCATTGCACGCACCGGCGCAATGCCCGATCCAAGGCGGCAATTCGAACAGGGGCAATGGGCCACACCCGTGCCGGTTTCGGCAAAAAGCGCGATCTCGGACGCATCCAGCTTGACGCAATGGGCATGCCACACGTCCGATCCGACCCAGCCCAAATCCTGCGCATATTGCCCCGGACGGCAGCCAAATTGCGCAAGGGAATAGGCGATGTCCTCGTCATTTTCGGCCAGATGCGTGTGCATCATCACGCCCTTGTCGCGCGCCAATATGGCGGCGTCCCGCATCAATTCACGGCTGACTGAAAAGGGCGAGCAAGGCGCAACACCCACGCGGCACATCGACCCCGCGTCCGCGTCGTGGAAGGTGTCGATGACGCGGATACAATCCTCAAGAATCGCGGCCTCGTCCTCGACCAGCGTGTCGGGGGGCAGCCCCCCCGCGCTTTGCCCAATGCTCATCGCACCGCGCGTGGGATGAAAGCGCAGACCGACCTCGACCGCCGCCGCAATCGTGTCGTCCAGCCGCGCACCGTTGGGATAAAGATAGAGGTGATCAGAGGTCAGCGTGCAGCCCGACAGCGCAAGTTCCGCCAACCCAATTTGGGTCGAGACGTGCATGTGATCCGGACTGAACCGCGCCCAGATCGGATAGAGCGATTGCAACCAGCCAAACAGCAGCGCGTTTTGGGCCGCAGGGACCGCCCGCGTCAGTGTCTGGTAAAGGTGGTGATGGGTATTGACCAGGCCGGGCGTCACGACGCAGCCAGCACCGTCCACAACCTCTCCGGTGGTGGCAAGGCCCGCGCCAATCTCGACAATCACCCCATCGCGCAGCCGGATATCCGCATCGCGCAGCACACGGCGCGCATCATCCATTGTGACCAGATGGGCCGCATTGCGGATCAGCCATTCACTCATGCCACGTCCCGCAATATCGCAAGTGCTGCGGCGTGGATTTCGGCATTGGCAGCCGCCAGCGCACGCCCGCCGTTGTGTACCGGGCCGCCGTCCCAATCGGTCACGATACCGCCTGCGGCCTCGATCAAGGCGATGGGGGCCTGAATGTCATAGCTGTTCAATCCCGCCTCGATCACGAGGTCCGCCTGCCCCGCGGCAATCAGTGCGTAGGCGTAACAATCCATACCATAGCGGACCAGTTTGACCTGCGCGCCCACGGCCTCGAAGGCGGCCCGCTCGGCAGTGGTGCCGACCTCGGGGAAGGTGGTGAACAACACCGCCTCTTGCAAAGAGCGGGGCGGGCGAGTGGAGATGGATGTGGTTTCGTGTGGACCGATGAGAGTCGCTTTGCCACCCACCCCCAAAAACCGCTCCCCGATATAGGGTTGGTCGATGAGCCCAAGAACGGGGCCGCTGTCGGGTCCGACCGCAATCAGGACGCCCCATGTGGGCGCGCCCGCAACGAACCCACGCGTGCCATCAATCGGATCAAGGACCCATGTCAGACCGCTTGTGCCCTCCTGCGCCCCAAACTCCTCGCCCAGAATGGCATCCCGCGGACGCCTTTGGGCCAGCACGGCACGCATCGCCTTTTCGGCGGCGCGGTCGGCGATGGTGACGGGGTCGTAGCCATCTGCGCGCTTGTTGTCGTCCTTCAGATCAGTGGCGCGAAAATGGGGCAGAATGGCGTCGCGTGCGGCATCCGCCAGCGCATGCGCTACATCGGTCAGGTCATGGATATCGTAAGTCATGGGTCTGCGGTGCCAGACCAGGCAGCACAGCGCAAGCCCTCAGTGTTCAGGCCACGTCGCTGAGGACACGGGCCAGTTCGAACAAGCGGCGGCGCTGGTTTTCGGGAATCGCATAATAGGTGCGCACCAGTTCCATCGCCTCTTTGTCGCTGAGCATGTCAGGGGGCACATCGCCGCTGACCGACTCAAAGGTGGCGTCACCCTCTTTTATGCCCTCGAAAAAGAATGCAACCGGCACGCCCATCGCCTCGCCAATATCCCAAAGACGCGAGGCACTGACGCGGTTTGCGCCGGTTTCGTACTTCTGGATTTGCTGGAATTTGATGCCAACCATATCGGCCAGCTTCTGTTGGGTCATCCCGATCAACCATCGGCGCTGGCGAATGCGTTTGCCCACGTGTGCGTCAACCATATGTGCCATGCCGTGTCCGATTCTGGTTGGGTTCATACACTGCGGCACTCCTGAGGCATCTCACCGACGGCAAAACGCATGCTCATGCACAATGTGGACCATTGATCACCACCCTAGTCGCAGCGCGTGCTTTTATCAACGCAAACCACCCGCCATAGGCGAGTTCCGGATGAAATCCGCCACCCTGATCGCGTTAACCTTTTGTTAACCAAATCGTGGCGGCGTCCAAAGTTGGATGCAGCCAGTGCTTTGAAAGTAAAAGGTTAATGGTCTTTGTTGCGTTACAATCAACGCCTTAGCTCAGTTGCGACTCCTTTCAACCCCCGCGGGAGCGCACCTGCCCAGACCGCTATATGTCGCCACGAGAACACATGGCATACCCCACGTCACATTCAGCAAAAATACGCTGTTTGAGATCAATTTCAGGCAGTTTGACGCGAATCGAGCCTGCATCACACCGAGGGGACCGCCCGCAGTTGCACCGCATCCGACCCCTGAAACGCGCGGCGCAGCAGCGACACGAGCGCGTCTTGCACCTCGTTTGAGGCCCCTGTCGCACCATAAAGGTTGATGCGATGCACCGGCAACTCAGGCAGCGCGCCCCCGTGATCAATCCGGTCCAGATGCGGCGGCTCCGTCCCCTCGATCATTGTATGGATAGCCAGGTCCGCGCTGACTGTGGCCTCGATTGTCCGGTCACTTTCGGTCTCAACAACCACGTCCCACGGGATATCAGCCTCATCCAGATGCTCGACCACGCGCGGACGGAACGTGCATTGCCGTCCAAAGGCCAGTTTGAGCGGACGCTGCCGCCACGCCGACCCGCCAGGTGCTCCGACCCAGCACAGCGGTTTGCGGCACAACTCTTCGCCACCTGCGTCCATCCCCGTTTCGGTCGTCAGGATGATATCGCACGCCCCCTTGGCAAATTCGCTTTTGAGCCGCCGGGTGTAGGAGCTGTCCAATTGCACTTTGACACGGGGGAAGGCGGTGTGAAACTGTTTCAGCACGCGCGGGATCGCCGGATAGACAATGTCATGGGGCACCCCGAGCGAGATTTCACCCTCATAGGCCTGATCGGTCAGCCGGGTAATCACCTCGTCATTAAGGGCCACCATCCGGCGCGCATAGACCAACAACTGCTCACCCGATGCGGTCAATGCGATGGTACGTCCGGATCGGTCAAACAAGGCCAGGCCCAGCAATTCCTCAAGCCGTTTCAACTGCATGGACACCGCCGACTGTGTCAGATGCAGAAATCCGGCGGCCCGCGTGACCCCCCCGCTTTCGGCCACAGCCACGAACGAGCGCAGCGTTGTTATGTCCAGATTCCTCACATCACCATCCTTGATACATCAAATCACAACCATTCGTTTTTCAAATATGACATGGGATGCCATACACATCAACAGATTTGATGCAACGACACAGACGCATCACAGATACCCAAGGAGACAGACATGGCCCTCACAGAGTTCACAGCCCGCGCCACATTCGCAAAACACCCCCGCGCGCCCCGTCGCTCACTTTTGACGATGCTGGCGGTTTGGCGGTCCCGGCGCGCATTGGCGCAGCTTGATCCCCGCGCTTTGGATGACATCGGCGTCACCGCAAACCGCGCTGCGGCAGAGGCGACAAAGCCGATCTGGGATGTGCCCACAAACTGGCGCGCCTGACCCCCGCGACAGCCCGGATTTCCTCCTGCACGACCGTTTCCGCGACATTTATGACAAAAACGGTCGGAATGTCGCAGATAATGGCGCTCTGGGCTGTGAAAATCCCTTGAAATACAGGGGGTATGACCCGATATTCAAGGCAATGCGGGCGGAAATCCGCGACCGGTGAACCTTCACCGGACCCTAAGTATCAATTTGGAGGTCATTATGGCTGAGTTGAATACGATCCGGTCAGCGGCTGGAACACAAGCCGCCCAGATCGACGCGGGCCTGCGCGCCCATATGAATAAAGTCTACGGCACAATGTCCGTGGGCATGCTTATCACGGCGGCTGCCGCCTGGGCGATTGCGGGCCTTGCGGTCACATCCGACCCGACAGGTGCAACCGTCGCCTTGCGCGAAGGGCAATACCTGACGGGCTTGGGTGAGCTGCTTTACACCACGCCGCTGCGGTGGGTCGTGATGTTTGCACCGCTCGCGTTCATCCTGTTTGGCTGGGGCGCTTTGATGCGTCGCGGGTCGGCAGCAACAGTGCAGTTGGGATTCTTCATCTTTGCGGCCGTCATGGGCGTCTCGATGAGCTCGATCTTCCTGGTCTACACCTCCCACTCGATCACCCAGACCTTCCTGGTCACGGCGATCGCGTTCGCAGGCCTGAGCCTGTGGGGGTACACCACCAAGAAAGACCTGGGCGGCATGGGCACATTCCTGATGATGGGTGTGATCGGCCTGATCGTGGCGATGGTCATCAACATCTTCCTACAGTCCCCTGCGATGATGTATGCGATTTCGATGATCGGTATCCTGATTTTTGCGGGTCTCACCGCCTATTACACACAGGACATTAAGAACACCTATGTGGCGCACGCCGCCCATGGGGATCAGGAATGGCTGGATAAGGCCGCCATCGACGGCTCGCTCAGCCTCTATATCTCGTTCCTGAACATGTTCCAGTTCCTGCTGATGTTCATGGGTCAACAAGAATAACAGCGCCCAGAGCGTTGAAATCCCAAGGGCCGGTCACATCGACCGGCCCTTTTTCGTTCGCGGGAGGTGGATGATGACAGTGATCAAATCAGGCGATGCCCAAGGTGAAACAGGGGATACGGACAGCCCCCTTGGCCCCTACCGTGCCGAGTTAATCAGCGACACTGGCGGGCTGACCCAGTTCGGTGCATTCATCGAAGAGTTGCCACCGGGCTCGCGCTCTTCGCACACCCATTGGCACGCGGCTGAGGACGAGATGATCCTGATCCTGTCAGGCACCGCCACATTGATCGAAGGTGCGGTCAAGACCGAGTTGGGCGCAGGCGACGCCGCCTGCTGGAAAGCCGGTGATCCTGTCGGGCATAGTCTTGAAAACCGGTCAGGCACCCCGGTGCGCTATGTGGTGATCGGCACACGGGCGGCGCGCGATGTGATCACCTATCCGACACTCAACCGGATCCTGCACTATGACCGCGTCACAAACACCCGATCCTACACAACACTTGATGGGACACCCGCAACGCATCCGGACACAGCGTAAGGCGCACCTGTTGGTGCGCCACCCTTACAGCGTGCAGGTCATGCGAATAGAGGGGAACGGGATGCAATCATCCAGCATCACATCAAACGGGCCGACCGTCTTGAACCCAACCGCGCGGTAGAACGGCTCGGCCGTGCGCGTCGCCCAGCATTCCATCTGTGTGACCCCGGCGGCGCGCGGGATCTCAAAGCTGTGCCGCATCAGCGCGCGCCCCACCCCTTGGCGCAACACGCGGTCATCGGTCACCACGTGGCGGATGTGGCCCAATTGCGGGTTGCTCCGGTCTCGTGTCCAGCCGCCGGCCCCCACCACCTGTCCCGCGATCTCGGCAACATAATAGGACCCGCAGGACAACAACTCGGGGCGGGCGCGACTGATGATGGGCAGCGCCGTGACCAGAACTGACGCGGGATAATCCGCCTTCAGCAACTTGGGATAGGTCCGCGCCAGCAGCGCATCCACTGTGGCAAGGTCCGCCATGGTCGAGGGGCGAATGTCCATCACAAAGCCCTCAGAAAAGTGCGCACATCGGCGCGCGACATGAGATGGTGCACCGCAACACCCTCGGGCGCAGTGTCAATCAGTTCTGTCAGCCGGACCCGACCTGTAGTGCGGGTGTCCCAAATCCAGCGATAAAAGGCCCATGTTTCGCTGTGCAGCCCTTCGTGGCAGCCCTCGGCCATGTCGGGACGGCGCTGGCCCCAATTGATCAACAGGCGCTTGGTCACCCGCCACATCCGCAACGTGACCGGAAGGTCCAGCCACACAACCGTGTCCGCACGCGACATGCGGTGTTGATAGGTGGTCGAAAACCCGCCCTCAAATATCCAACGCGGCCCACGCTCGACCTCCAGCGCCATCTCGCGGCGCAGATCACGCGGGCGCGCCACCCATCCCGGCATCCAGTGGATATGATCCATATGATGAACCGGCAACCTGGTCCGCTGGCCGATGATCCGTGCGAGGGTGCTTTTGCCGGACCCTGCGCCACCCACGATCATCACCCGTTTCATGGCGGGCTCCCATGTGCACCATAGCGCAAATCATAGACATAGCTTTTGCCCGCCTTGGCGGTGACCCAGCACGTGGCGGGTGGAATGGCATCCTGATCGGACACTGCGATGTGCCAGACCCGTCCCGTCAGCGCCCCGTCATGGGGGTCACGCATGACCCAGCCCAGATCATCCTCCCACGTGATCTCCAGATCGGAGCGCACATAACAACGTGCACGCGCGGGGTGCGCTGCAAAATGATAGGTCAAACCGTCGTGGCGACGGATCAGCTGGAAACAGGGCATGAAACCCCTCCTGAAAACGAAAAAGGCCGCGTCCTTGCGGCGCGGCCTCTTGAAACGTCAAAGTCAGGCGATCTTACTTGATCTTGCCTTCTTTGTATTCAACGTGTTTGCGCACAACGGGGTCATATTTCTTGACGACCATCTTTTCAGTCATGGTGCGTGCGTTTTTCTTGGTCACATAGAAGTGCCCGGTGCCTGCGGTCGAGTTCAGGCGGATCTTGATTGTGGTTGGCTTCGCCATCGGTGTTCTCCTACATCGCAGACACGCATGAAACCGCGCGGCAGCGGGAAATTCGTATTGAGCGCCGCTTGTACCCGGACCGCACCCCGAGTCAACCCTCGTCTGACGGGTTTGCGAACCCGGTGGCTGAATTCCGGTATCGGCCTGTTGTGATCTGCCCCGTCAACCAACCAGCGACCAGCCCATCACCACGGTTGTAACAATCCCGCACGCATAAATCGGCAGGTGTGCCGCCCGGCTCTGGTTCCGTCGACATGTTCTTTTCCAGCTTCTCTCAACCGGGGCCGTCGTAGCCAATCGAACATGCCGGCAGCATGATGGTGAGCACGGCTTGCGAACTTGAGCGGACGGATGTGGCCATTCCCGCTCTGGTCACGGCCCGGCGCGCCTGTTGACGTGCAATGTTCCACGACACTCTTGCGTGGACGGTGTTCGGGACGCTGACACCCGTGCGTACTTTTTCGGATGAGGTCATTGCGGGACGTGTTCAATCATCTGAAGCCAACCGCAGACAAGGCTTGCAGCCCCATGGAGAGATCGTCCGCCGGACCGTCAAAGGCTGGTAGATGCGCGGAGGGGCTATAAGCCGGATTCTGTCATAGGCGGGTTGCCCCGCCCGAGATGACCATTCCTCTTGGGATGATGTTGCCATCACCCCTCTAGCTGCCAACCCGGACCTGCTGGGGCAAAGGCAGCCCCGTTGCCTGCGCAACACGCGGTCCCTATTTGGCATTGCTCCCGGTGGGGCTTGCCATGCCGCCCCGGTTGCCCGGCGCGCGGTGGGCTCTTACCCCACCGTTTCACCCTTACCCCAGCGTCCGCAAGCGGGCGCGAGGGCGGTTTCTTTTCTGTGGCGCTGTCCGTCGGGTTGCCCCGCCCGGGTGTTACCCGGCACCGTTGCCTTTTGGAGTCCGGACTTTCCTCGACGTTGCCGCCGCGGCCATCCACCCCTCCGCGCAGCTGCGCCTTACGCGGTGGAAGCGTTGCGCGTCAATGGCCCGTCTGCGCTTGTGGAGGGTCAGGGTGCCTCCGGCGGCGGTATTTCTGGTCAAAAGAAGCCTAAAAGGAGTGGCTGATGGCCATGTCCTCGGCACAAAGTGGGCCGGAGCCTTGGGGACGGTGGCGCAGGCGAACGGCGTTCAGCAGATCCATGTCCAGCGCATCGGCGGTGTAGCCGAGCGATTTTGCCTGTGCGCGAAACTGGTCCCAGTCCGGCGCGCGGACCTCTCGTGATCGGGGGGTGGGTGCCGCAAGCCTCTGACGCGCAAGCCGGTCCCAGTCGAACCACGGCCCCGGATCAAGCTTGCGCCCCGGTGCCATATCCGAATGGCCGATCACGTGATCCGGCGGGATATCCCACGCGCGCAGCATCGGCTTCAGCAGCGTCTCAAGGCTGTGCATCAGCGCCTCGGGAAAGGGCCCCTGCCCGTCATTGTCGAGTTCAATTCCGATCGAGCGGGAGTTCATATCATCAAGCCCGCGCCATTCCCCCGCCCCTGCGTGCCAGGCCCGTGCGCCCTCGCCCACCAGCTGCGTAATCGCCCCCGTCTTGCAAATCACATAATGCGCTGAGACTTCACAAGCCGGATCGCTCAGCCGTTCAATCGCGGCTTGTGCCGATCCCATCGCCGTATAGTGCAGCACCACAAAGCGCGGCGTCAGCGCGTCACGTCGCGGTCCGCAATTGGGGGATGGGTGTTGGTGGAGTGCCACCCGTATCAGCCACCAGAGGCGCGCCGGAACGGGGCGGGGTCCCATGCACAGGCATAGCCATCCCCATCAGGGTCGATGCCACGCCGGTCGCGCGCGGGGCCACCACGGGCGAGAAAGTCGATCTGCGCCTCATCGGCCGAATTATAGGTCGCACAGTTGCGTTGGGCCTTGGCCGCACTGCTGCCAAAGCGGCGGTGCACTTTCGTCCCCTTGGGGTGGCGCGTCTGCAAGGCGTATTGCACCACATTGGGCTGATCCGTGCCCGTGCGCGACGGAAGTGCCGTGGGCTGGACCACCTCATATTGCTGCCGATTGGCCGCGATACGTGCCGCATCGCTTTCGATGGATTCGCGTGACGCAACCGCATCAAAATTGTTCTCGTCCGATATACCGGGATTGTTCAGCAAGACGGGTGCCGCATTGGAGGGGCTTGCATTCACCACCCCCTGCCCGGAGTTGTTGCGCGCCGCCGAGGCGTCGTTTTGGGCCGCGATCTGGGCCAGTTCGGCATCGAGCCCGCCCGGGTCACTGACCGCGCGGGCTGTGCTGCGTGGTTGTGCGGCTGTCCCATTCGCGCTCGTGCGGACGGGTGGCAACGTTTCTGCCCCAACACGTGGCGTTGCAGGCAGGGGCGTTTGCCCCGCTGTGCGGCGCAGCTCTGCATCACGGGCTTCGCGAGCGGTCAACGTGCTTGGATTGTCGAACCCAACGCCCCGCCCCGGATCACCCACACCCGCCCCGCTTTCAGGCAAGATGGGCTGGCATGCGGTCGCCGCAAGGCACGCGCCCGCCATCAGGAATTTACGAAAAACTGTCATCTGCTCAACCCTGTTTGGGTGTTGTTTGCGTCGGTTTACCACCATTTCTGCGGCTTGGCCACAAACCCGGCGCGGGCCTCAAGAGCGTAAGCGGTGTTCAGCAAATCGCCCTCTTCCCAAGGCCGCCCGATCAGTTGCAGCCCCAGGGGCAATCCGTTGGCGTCCAGCCCCGCAGGCACGGCGATGCCCGGCAATCCGGCCATGTTGACCGTCACGGTAAACACATCGTTAAGGTACATCTGCACCGGATCATCCGACGCCTCTCCCAACCCGAAGGCCGCCGAGGGCGTCGCAGGCGTCAGGATCGCATCGACCCCTTGGGCAAACACATCCTCAAAGTCCTTCTTGATCAGTGTGCGCACCTTGCGCGCCCGGTTGTAATAAGCGTCATAAAACCCGGCAGAGAGCACATAGGTCCCGATCATCACCCGGCGCTGCACTTCGGCCCCGAACCCTTCGGCGCGGGTCTTTTCGTACATCTCGGTAATGCCGTCGCCTTGCGTCAATGTGGCGCGGTGCCCATAGCGCACGCCGTCATAGCGGGCGAGATTGCTCGACGCCTCGGCCGGGGCGATCACGTAATAGGCAGGCAGCGCGTATTTTGTGTGGGGCAGCGAGATATCGACAATCTCGGCCCCTGCATCGGCCAGCATTTCGCGGCCCTGCGTCCAGAGTGCCTCGATCTCTTCCGGCATCCCGTCCATGCGGTATTCACGCGGGATGCCGATTTTCTTGCCCTTGATATCGCCTGTCAGTGCCGCCTCAAAGTTGGGCACGGCCAGATCGGCCGAGGTTGAATCCTTGGGGTCATGCCCGCACATCGCCTCAAGCATGATGGCCGCATCGCGCACGGATTTGGTCATTGGCCCGGCCTGGTCAAGAGAGGACGCAAAGGCCACAACGCCCCACCGTGAACAGCGCCCGTAGGTCGGCTTGATCCCCGTGATGCCGACAAATGCGGCGGGCTGTCGGATCGACCCGCCCGTGTCGGTGCCCGTCGCGGCCAGACACAAATCGGCGGCCACAGCAGAGGCGGACCCGCCCGAAGAGCCGCCGGGTGTCAGCTTGCGCTCATCCACCTTCCACGGGTTCACCGCATTGCCATAGACGGAGGTTTCGTTGGACGAACCCATGGCGAATTCGTCCATGTTCAGCTTGCCCAGCATCACGGCACCAGAGGAGAACAACTGCTGCGTGATCGTGCTTTCGTATTCGGGCAGGAAGCCTTCAAGGATACGCGACCCGGCTTGGGATGGCACGCCCTTGGTGCAAAACAGATCCTTGATCCCGATGGGCAGGCCGCACATGGCCGGGGCGTCGCCCGCCTTGATGCGGGCATCGGCGGCTCGGGCTTGGGCGCGCGCAATGTCAGGCGTGTTGTGGACAAAGGCGTTGAGCGTGCCCGCACCCTCGATTTCCGTCAGGCACGCGTCGGTCAACTCGACACTTGTGACGTCACCCTTGCGCAGCGCATCGCGCGCCTCGGCCAGACCCAATGTGTTCAGCGCAGTCATTATTCCACCACCTTCGGCACGGCAAAAAATCCTTCACGCGCGTCCGGCGCATTGGCAAGAACGCGCTCTTGTTGCGCCCCGTCCGTCACCTCATCCACGCGGCGTTTGAGGCGCTGCGGTGTTACAGAGGTCATCGGTTCGACCCCATCCACATCCACCTCGCTCAGTTGTTCGATAAAGCCGAGGATGGTGTTGAATTCAGCCGCTAGAGCGGGCAGATGCTCCGGCTCGACCTTGATCCGGGCCAGTTTCGCCACGCGCGCGGCTGTGTTTTCGTCGATGGACATGAAAACCCTCGGTGTTGTGTCTGGGATGGGCTTTAGCGCGGGCGTGATGCGCCTTCAAGCCTGTGCCCTTGCCCCATCACATCCTTTGGCGCAGATTTGCGCCAAAGAGGGGGCGAAAATGACGCTGAAGCTGCACCATGTGAACCTTGTGACAGACGATGTGGGCCGGCTGGATGCGTTTTACCGGGATGTGCTCGGCCTTGCCTCAGAAACCGATGGGCTGCCCAAGCTGGAAAAGAACAAGGGATATGCAGGCGACGTGGCCTTTGTCACCGATGGCACGATCCAGACCCATCTGGCCCAAAAGGACCCGCTGGCCGGCTTCAATGCGGGTCAGTTGGTGAACCCCGTCAGTCATGGGCATATCGCCTATCGCACCGACGATCTGCCCGCCTTCAAGGCCCGGCTTGAGGCCCACGGCGTGCCGTATGCCGATTGGGGCAACCGGGCGGTGGCCGGATGGGACCAGATCTTTTTCTACGACCCGGATGGCAATGTGATCGAGGTGCATCAGATGGCCGACACATAACGGCGATAAACCTCGATCATCCAGCCCAGCATGATGCCATTCAGGATATGCCACAGGAAATGGGTGCCATGCGGGATGTGCACACAAGATGCCTCATCAATGGATCGCGCCGTAAGCGAGGCAAACAGGATCGCCGCACCGATCACGAAACCACGCGCCACAATCGGGGCCCGCCGCCGCAGCAAAGCGGCGTAGATCAGGATCAACACCGGGACCGCAACATACCCTGCCGAGACGCCGAGCACGGGCACCATTTGCCACACAGGCACCGTTAGGATCGCATAGGGGATGAACGCCGCCGTCCCCAATGCCGCCACCCACGGGCGCATCCCCCACACATCGCGGTTGATCGCAAACAGATAGACAAGGATGAACACCACAATAGGCGTGGTGTCGGCGATGGCTGCCCACACTTGCGCATGGGTGTGAAGCAGATAGCTACCCAGCCCGATCAACCCCAAAATCACCGACAACGCGCGCGCCAGCGGCACACCCGCGCTGCGCCGCCACATGATCACGGCGGCAATGACAAAGGCCGCATTGGTCACCGCATTGACCGGCTCGGCCCAGTATTCCGGCCCCATCCGCTCGCAATAACCATCAATTTCGCGCAACAACTCCAAGTGCCCACTTGCCTTTCATTGTTCCCCAAATATGCATATCCGCAGGCTCAACGAGTCCCACCCCTACCGGCGCGCAGCAAAAAACGCGCGCAATATCTCCTCTGCCTCGCGCGCCCCGATGCCATCATAAATCTCGGGTACATGATGGGCCTGAGGATGGACAAACACCCGCGCGCCTTGGGCAACACCGCCTGATTTCGGATCGGATGCGCCATAATAGAGCCGCGCCACGCGCGCCCCCGCAATGGCCGCTGCACACATCGCGCAAGGCTCAAGGGTGACGTAAAGATCGCAGCCCACCAAACGCTCCGAGCCAAGCGCGGCGCAAGCGGCGCGGATCGCCAGCAGTTCGGCATGGGCGGTGGGATCGCTGAGTTCTCGGGTCCGGTTCCCGGCCTTGGCCAGCACCTCGCCCTCGCGCACCACCACCGCGCCCACCGGGACTTCGCCGCGCGCATCCGCTGCGCGCGCCTCGGCCAGGGCGATATCCATGAATGATCGAAACTCCATCTGTTGTCCCTGCCATGCCCCTTGCCCCTTTCGCAAGTGAGGGAGGCGCGCTAAAGCGAGGCCATGGACAAAGAACCCCCAAAAGGCAGTCGCATCGCCAAGGTGCTGGCACGTGCAGGCATCGCCAGTCGGCGCGGTGCCGAAGAGATCATCGCCGCAGGTCGCGTCAGCGTGAACGGCAAGCAGATCGACAGCCCCGCGCTGAACGTCACGGATCGCGACCAGATCACGGTGGACGGCAAACCGCTGGCCGAGCCCGAACCCGAGCGGTTGTGGCTTTATCACAAGCCGATTGGGCTCGTGACGTCGGATGCGGACGAAAAGGGGCGGCGCACGATCTATGACGCGTTGCCCGAGGACATGCCGCGCGTGATGTCGGTCGGACGGCTCGACATCAATTCCGAAGGGTTGTTGCTGCTGACCAATGATGGCGGGATCAAGCGCAAGCTGGAATTGCCCTCGACCGGGTGGATGCGCCGGTACCGCGTGCGCATCAACGGGCGGCCCACCGATGACAGCCTTGAGCCGCTGCGCAGGGGCGTCACGGTTGACGGCGAGCGGTTTCAGCCGATGCAAATCACGCTGGACCGCCAGCAAGGCGCAAATGCGTGGCTGACCGTGGGTCTGCGCGAGGGCAAGAACCGCGAAATTCGCCGCGCCATGGAGAGCATCGGGCTGGTGGTCAATCGGCTGATCCGCATCAGCTATGGCCCCTTCCAGCTTGGGGATCTGAAACCCGGTGCCATCGAAGAAGTCCGCCGCCGCATTCTGCGCGATCAGGTGGGGCTGGACACGGACGAGGACAATGTGGGCACCGCACGCAAGACCCCAAAGGTCAGCCGTGGGCCGCGCAAGCCGATTTCGAAACCAAGCGCGCCACGCCCCGGCCCCCAGGCCCGCGCCAAGGCAGCACAGGCCAAAGCGCGCACGCGCAAACCCAAATAGGCACCACAGGCCCGCCCGCCAAATACAGCGTGTGCCCAGATCTGCGCGCGCGGTGCGACATTTCCCCTTGTTCTCGCCGCCTCAAGTCTAAATCCTTGGGACAGAACCAAAAACATCGCGCAATGACGTAACGGGGACATGACTATGGCCGACCTTCTGACGATTGAAAATCTGGGCAACCTGGTGATGCTGTGCTTTTTGCAGGCCGTGCTGGGCTTTGACAATCTGCTCTATATTTCCATCGAAAGTCAGCGCGCACCGGTCGCCCAACAGGCGGCCGTGCGGCGGTGGGGGATCATTCTGGCCGTTGTTTTGCGGGTCATTCTGCTGTTCACGATGATCCAGCTGATCGATGCAATGGCCGAACCCTTCGCCATCCTGAATTGGGAAGGTGTCATCACCGGCGGGGTCAATTTTGCCACCTGCGTGTTCGTCTTTGGTGGTATTTTCATCATGTACACAGCCGTCAAGGAAATCGGGCACATGCTGACGGTCCATGATCTGAGTACGGATGTTGCGGCGAAATCAGGCAAGTCCGCCACCCAGGTGGTGATGCTGATCGTGCTGATGAACCTGATCTTTTCCTTTGATTCCGTGCTGTCAGCGCTGGCCATCACGGATGTCTTCATCATTCTGGCCACAGCCATTCTGCTGTCGGGGCTGGCGATGCTGGTGCTGGCGGACGGGGTCACGCGCTTTCTGGAAAAGAACCGGATGTACGAAGTGCTGGGCCTGTTCATCCTGCTGATCGTGGGCGTCGTTCTTTTGGGCGAGGCCGGACAGGCGGCGGCGCACGCAATGCATGATGACAGCCTTGCCTTGCGCATCTTCGGTTACGAGGTGATCCCGATGTCCAAGACGACCTTCTACTTCTCGGTCCTCGTGCTGGTTGCGGTTGAGGTCATTCAATCGGGTTATACCCGCAAACTGAACGCCGAGCGGCGCACGGGTGCGCGCCCCGGCGCACACCACTAGTGCTGCATCTGCAAAACGATTATATATCGGGTATCGGAGTAAGGGGCATGATGGAAACGACGGGCTTTCAAAAGATCGCATATGCGGTGCTTATCGCGCTGATGTTTGGCGTGACGACCGGCGTGTTGGGGGGGCTATAACCCAATGGCGCAACGCTTTGGCGGCAAATACAGCCCCGATGGGGTCAAGGGAGACACGCCTGAGCGCCCCGCCTTTCGCGGTGCGACGGTTGATCCCGTTGGCGCGCGGTCAAACCTGCTGTTTCTGCCGGCCATTCCGATGGTGTTTCTGGCCCTGAACGATGGGGCCTTTGGGCTGATGATCGCACTGATCTCTGCCGCTGTTCTGACCCTGGCGGCATGGCTTTTGCGCGGTGGCTTGCTGGCTGAGGCAGCGTATCATGCACGCAAGATCGCCAAACGCCCCGCCATTCCACGCAAGCTGTTTTCGTCCGTTCTGACAGGGGTTGGCATTGCCTTTGCCGCCTATCGCTCGGAACCCGGACTTGTTGCCCCGATCCTTTACGGGATCGCAGCGGGCGGGTTGCACATGGCCGCATTCGGGCTGGACCCGATGCGCGACAAGGGGATGGAGGGGATCGACACCTTCCAACAAGACCGCGTCGCACGGGTAGTGGACGAGGCTGACGCGTATCTCGCCGCCATGACCGACGCACTCAAACGCGCACAGGACCGCAAGATGGAGGTCAAGTTCGAGACCTTCAAGTCAGTGGCACGCGACCTGATCCGCACGGTCGAAGAAGATCCGCGTGATCTGACGGCTGCGCGCAAATATCTGGGCGTCTATTTGATGGGCGCGCGCGATGCGACAATCAAGTTTGCAGATATTTACGCGCGCACTCAGGACGCGCAGGCCCGGGCAGATTACAGCGCGTTACTGGATGATCTGGGCGAGAACTTTTCGGCCCGCACCCGCAAGCTGCTGATCGAGGATCGCAGCGACCTCAACATCGAAATCGACGTGCTGCGCGACCGCTTGCAGCGCGAAGGGGTGCGTATCGCCCCCGAACAAGACACATAGATAACAATAAGGTAGCCAAACCCATGTCCGAGATCGTCCGCCAGAAAGCCGAAACCGCCCTTGCCGAAGTGAACGAGGTCACAGCCGTTGTGCTGCCCGAACCTGCGGATGCCAACGCGATTGTGCCACTGGCGCAGGCCGACGCCCCTGTGGGTGCTGAAATTCGGGCACGAATGGGCGAGATCGACATGGGCGATACGAACTCCATCGTCTCGTTCGGATCAGCGGCACAGGCGGAATTGCAGGAGATCTCTCAGGCGATGTTGGCGGATGTGCGCAACAAGGATGTGGGCCCTGCCGGGGACTCACTGCGCAATATCGTGACCACCATTCGGGGGTTTTCCATCTCGGAACTGGACGTGCGTCGGGATCGGTCATGGTGGGAAAAACTGATCGGGCGCGCAGCACCTTTCGCCAAATTTACCGCCAAATTCGAGACCGTACAGGGCCAGATCGACAAGATCACCGACAACCTGCTGGCGCATGAACACACGCTGCTCAAGGACATCAAGTCGCTCGATCTGCTTTATGAAAAGACGCTGCAATTCTATGATGAGTTGGCACTTTATATCGCTGCGGGCGAGGAAAAGATAAAAGAGCTGGATGAGAACGACATTCCGGCCAAGGAGGCTGCCGTGGCCGCCGCCGCAGAGGATGATCAGGTCATGGTGGCGCAGGAGTTACGTGATCTGCGTGCGGCGCGCGATGATCTGGAACGCCGGGTGCATGACCTGAAACTGACCCGTCAGGTGACGATGCAGTCCCTGCCCTCGATCCGGTTGGTGCAGGAAAATGACAAATCCCTTGTGACCAAGATCAACTCGACGCTGGTGAATACCGTCCCACTTTGGGAAACCCAACTGGCGCAAGCCGTCACCATCCAGCGCAGTGCAGAAGCGGCTGCTGCCGTGCGTGACGCCAATGACCTGACCAACGAGCTTTTGACCTCGAACGCGGCAAACCTGCGCGACAGCAACAAGATGATCCGCGAGGAAATGGAGCGGGGCGTCTTCGATATCGAAGCGGTGAAAAAGGCGAATGCGGACCTGATCGGTACCATCGAGGACAGCCTGAAGATCGCAGACGAAGGCAAGGCCAAACGCGCCGCCGCCGAAGAGGACCTCAAGAAGATGGAAACCGATCTGCGCGACACGCTGGCCTCTGCCAAGGCGCGCAAGGACGGGGTCGGCGACAACGCCGGCACCGCCGTCCCGGGTTAAGGAATATCCATTGAGGGCACAGGCCACATCAACAGCACGTGTTTGGGGGGGGCTTGCCGTCCTCGCCCTTGTTGCGGCCTGCGAGATGTTTATCCCCATCGAACCGGTGCTGACCCCGCGCGTGCGCCCGGCTGGATTGGTGCCGCCGCCTGTGCCCCGGGTTCAACCGACCTCGGAAAAAAGTGCGGCCTTGCGCAGTTATCTGACCCAAGTGCAGTCAAGCCAGCTGACAGCTGGGTTGTTGCGTCAGGACGGAGGCGGGCCAGATACGCCGTTTACTTCGGACATGCTGGCGCGCAATTTCGAACAGATCGTATTTTTCAACGAATATGCGGGGGGGGAATTGCGCGCCGGCGTACCGGGTGAGTTGCGGCGCTGGTCGGAGCCTGTGCGCATGGGCGTCGCCTTTGGCCCTTCGGTGCCACCCAGCCAACGTACCCGCGATACCGCCGATGTTCGAAACTATGCCCGCCGCCTTGCACGGGTCACGGGCCATCCTGTATCCGTGAGCGACCCTCCCAACTTCCTGATCTTTTTCGTCAGCGAAGATGACCGGGCCGATACCATCAACAAGATCGCACCGCGCCTGCCCGGCGTAAACATCTCGAACGTCACTGCGGTGCGTGATTTGCCCACGGATGCCTATTGCGCCGTGGCTGCCTATGCCTCCGGTTCCAACCGATCGACCTATACCGCCGCCGTGGCCGTGATCCGCGCTGAAAACCCGGACCTGTTGCGCCTGTCCTGCATTCACGAGGAACTGGCCCAGGGGCTGGGTCTGGCCAATGACAGCCCGGGCGCGCGCCCTTCGATCTTCAATGATGACGACGAATTTGCGCTGCTCACGGACCATGACGAGGCCCTTCTGGCCATGCTTTATGACAACAGGCTTGCGCCCGGCGTGTCCTTGGCTGACGCCGCCCCCGTTGTCCGCATTCTCGCACGCGAAGCCCTGAACGGGCCGCTTTGACATCCAAAAGGAGACCCCAACATGGGTATTTTCGATTTCCTCTCCGGCGAATTTATTGACGTCATCCACTGGGTCGATGACAGCCGTGACACGATGGTTTGGCGGTTCGAGCGTGAGGGTCACGAGATCAAGTACGGGGCCAAGCTGACGGTGCGTGAAGGGCAGGCGGCGGTGTTTATCCATGAAGGTCAGTTGGCGGACGTGTTCACCCCCGGCCTTTACATGCTTGAAACCAACAACATGCCCATTATGACGACCCTTCAACATTGGGATCATGGCTTTAAAAGCCCGTTCAAATCCGAGGTCTATTTCGTCAACACCACCCGGTTCAACGACCTCAAATGGGGCACCAAGAATCCGATCATCTGCCGCGATCCCGAATTTGGCCCCGTGCGCCTGCGCGCCTTTGGCACCTATTCAGTCAAGGTCGCCGATCCGGCCAAATTTCTCGTCGAAATCGTCGGCACCGACGGTGAGTTCACCATGGACGAGATCAGTTATCAGATTCGCAACATCATCGTGCAGGAAATGTCGCGTAGTCTGGCCAAGTCTGGTATCCCGGTCATGGACATGGCCGCCAACACCCGCGAATTGGGCCAGATCGTCGCCAAGGAAATCAGCAACCAGATTGCAGACTATGGGTTGATCCTGCCAGAACTTTACATCGAAAACATCTCTTTGCCTCCGGCAGTCGAGGCGGTGATGGACAAGCGATCCTCCATGGGGGTGATCGGCAATCTGAACGAATATATGCAGTTCCAGGCCGCCGAGGCTTTGGGCCGCGAAGGTGGCGGTGCGGGTGATGCCATGCAGGCCGGGATCGGGGCCGCGATGGGCTTGCAGATGGGCCAGATGGCAGCAGGCCCATGGGGCGGCCAGCGCGGCGGGGCCGCCGCCCCTCCGCCGCCCCCGGTCGAGCATGTGTGGCACGTTGCCGAGAACGGCGCGACCAAGGGCCCGTTTTCCAAGGCCCAATTGGGCCGCATGGCTGCAAGCGGCGATCTGACGCGCGACAGCTACGTTTGGACCGCCGGACAGGACGGATGGCTCAAGGCCGAGGACGTGGTGGAGCTGGCGCAGTTGTTCACGGTCATGCCCCCGCCCCCGCCCCCCGGCATCTGAGGCGATACGCATCCGTCTCGACAAGTTGGTGCGACCTGCCTATGCTCGGATAAAGGGAACCAGCACCGGACGACCGGGGCGGTCCAACATTTAAGGTCACACCTGGCATGCCGCTGTCCACCGCGCAAACTGCATTTCTTGCGAACTACCTCGACCGGGTTCCGGATCGCACCACTTTGGCGGTGCAAAACCTGACCGTGCGCAACAAAACCGCCTATCCGAACGTGACATTTGGCGTCTGCCGGGCGGACAAGACCCTGTTGCGGATCGGTGGCGATGGTGCCCCTGACACAGAGTCGCGCCAAGGTGGGATAGATATCCATCCCGACACCGTGGATGAGTTGATGGCGAATGGCAGGTTCGCCGACCTGATGGCCGGTCTGAATGAACCCGATGAAGACCTGCGGATGGCGGCGCTGGCAAGCTTTCAACGCTCAACCAATGAACGCTACCGCTTTGATGAAACGTTTCAAAAGACCATCACAGAGCTCGAAGCGGTGCAGGGCAATCTGGCGGGCTTGCAGGGCATTCTCGACAATGCCTCACCCGCAGCGAAAAACCGGATGGCACAGATACAGATCAGCCACAAATCCCCGGAAGAGGCCGCCATCAATACCCGAGGCGTCGAACTGGCCTTGCAGATGAACGCGCAAAGCTGCGGCGACGTCGTGGCCTATGTCGAGTTCTTCTACAAGATCATCGAACCGGACCAGCGGCGCATCAAAGCGGAGGTCAACCAACTGCCACTGCCCGTGAACGATCCGCCAAACACCCGACAACAGAACAGACAATGGCGCAAGGATCAGGTCACCGCCCGGCTGCGCGATTTCATGGGGGCCGATACCCTGTCTCAGGATCGACTGGACCACGCACGCCAGATCATCGACGACTATACCAACGCCATGGCCACCTTTTGCGGAGCGGCCGTGACGAGCCAGGCATTGGACGGGGTGAGCGAAAGCGGCATGCAAGACGAACTCGAACATCTCGCCACGACCCTGCTTTTCACCAGTCAGGTCAGTGCCGGCTACCATCTGCTAAAGCACTTTACGGATATGTATGGAGCCCTCCATGATGGAGACCTGGACGCACAAGCGACCCACTACACGACCCAAGCCCGTAACGCCGTAGCCACCAGCGACAGTTGCACCAATTCGAAAGGGCAGACCGGATCGACCTCCTTTGCCTTTTCAAAAGGCGGCTTTACGACTTACGTCCCCGTAAAAGGCGCAAATGCCGAATTGGCCTCGTTCTTTTAACCTTCACAGATCGGACATTTCATGGACCCTACTCTGAGCAATTGTCTGTCCGACATGACAACCCGCCTTGCGACCATATCCGCCACGCCCGCCGCAGATCACCTTGCCGATGTGCAGGCCTATCTGGGTCACTGTTTCACGCTGGATACCGCGCGACGGGCGGGGTTGGACGACGCTGACGCGGCAGTTCTGCAAGACCATTTGGCCCAAAGCGCCCCGTCCATTGAAACGGCCTGGTCCGCATTCGACGTGGATGGGGGCGAGGCCCTGCGTGTCTGGATGCAGCAGGAACTTACCGGCAACGACTGGATCACAATCTGCCAGCGCCGCTCGAACATCGAGGCCTTCAACGATCTTTTTGCAGATCACGTAGCTGATGACAAACTGATCGACACCGAAGAGCTGGATGACGATATCCGCGCCAAAGCCGAGTTCGAAGCGATGCCGAACCCGGATCGTACCCCGTCCGATCTGCCTGCATCGCATTGGTGGTGGGCATTGACGTAAGGCGTGTGCCCAACGACGGTGGCACTTGACAGGACGCGTCTCATAACCACGTTTGAACCATGACCTTGCGCCACCATCTGCCGACCCGTCGTGCCGCCCTGAAATGGCTGCATTGGCTGATAGTGCCCCTGTTCATCTGGTTTCTTCTGGTCCAGCCCAAGGATGTGACGCCCTTTGGCCCCGCCGCCTTTCAAGCACATTCGGTCCTTGCGCTGATTTTCGTGTCCCTGTCGATGATGTGGTTCGCAGACCTGATGCGGCGCGGGCTGGCAAGCCGTCCGGGGCCGAAATTGCGCGGTATCTTGCGCCCGCTGCACCGGATCATGCACCTGACGCTGATCTGGGGGCTGTTCTTTGTGGCCCTTACCGGGTTTTTGCTGGGGCTCAGCTCTGCGGTGCTGCTGAAAGCCGGAGGGGTCTTGCCGATTGCGCCACCCATGGGCTGGCCGCGCCTCAATCATCTTGTCGGGCAGGTTCACATCATCGAATTCTACGCGCTTGGGGTTGTGGCAGGCGCGCACGCGGCATTCCATATCTGGCGACATTACAAATTACAGGACAACGCCTTGCGGATCATGGTGCCCAAAGGTCTGCACAAACACTTGTGAGCAGACAGGGTGATGCAGGTGGCTTTCCATTGGGACCCGCCCTGGGCCATACTGCGCATCTGATATGCCAAAGGGGTTTCATGCGTCGCACCGTCACGATCACATTGCATTGGCTGACATTGCTGTTGCTGGTGCTGGTCTTTGCGGGCGGCCCGATGCCGGTGCTTGCGTGGGCCTTTGGGCTGAGCGGTTTGGCGATGTGTGCCACGGCCATCACGGGCGGACTTCTGAACGGCCCCGGTCCGAAGCTGGAAGGCGGGCTGCGCCGCGCGCATCCATGGCTCAGTTGGGGGATGTACACGGGCCTTGGACTGGTGGCCGGGGTCACGTTGTGGGTGCAAATCGGGCAAAGCTGGGATGGCCCTCCGCTGCCTGCGCTTTACTTTTACCTGCTGTCTGCCTCGGCCTTACACGCCATTTTTCATCTGTGGCGGCATACGGCCCTCGGTGATGGGGCTCTGCGCCGTATCACGCCCAAATCACTGCACGGACTGCTATGACCGACTTGCCTGACCTTGATCAACGCACCACGCCCGCCGACCACCGATTTCCCTGTGACAATTGCGGGGCTGATTTTCGGTTCGAACCGGGAACCGGCACACTGACCTGCGATCATTGCGGCAACACCAGCATGATCGACGGTGCGGCAACGCAAGCCGAGCCGGCCATCGCCGAACTGGACTACCGCGCGGCCCTCAACGCCGAACTGCCCAAGGCGGATATCGAGGAAACGCGCGTTTCGACCTGCCCAAATTGCGCCGCACAGGTTGAATTTGACGCGGACATCCACGCAACCAAATGCCCCTTCTGCGCCACACCCGTCGTCACCGACACCGGCGCGCACCGCCACATCAAACCGCGCGGTGTGCTGCCCTTTGCCTTGGCAGAACGAGACGCCCGCGCAGCCATGACGGGGTGGCTGGGCAGCTTGTGGTTTGCGCCCTCGGGCCTTCAGGAGTACGCGCGCAAGGGGCGTGTGATGCAAGGCATCTATGTGCCTTACTGGACCTTTGATGCAGACACCCGCAGCACCTATACCGGCGAACGCGGCACGGTCTATTACGAGACCCGCACCGTCACGCGCGACGGAAAACGCCAGCAGGTGCAGGTCGCCAAGGTCCGCTGGCGCGGCGTGCGGGGTCGCGTGGCCCGGTTCTTTGATGATGTGCTGGTGCTGGCTTCCACCTCGCTTCCCAAACACTTTACCGACGCGTTGGAACCCTGGGACCTCAGCGCGATGGAGCCTTACACCCCCGAATTCCTTGCCGGGTTCCGTGCCGAAGGGTATTCGGTCGCGCTGGAGGCCGGGTTTGAAGAGGCCCGCGCCATCATGGACCGCACCATTGCCCGCGACATCAAGTTCGACATTGGCGGCGACCGCCAGCGCATCCATTCGGTCGACACCAAATTGGGGACGATCACCTTCAAGCACGTGCTGCTGCCCGTATGGCTTGCCGCCTACAAATATCGCGGTGAGACCTATCGCTTTGTGGTCAACGGGCGCACAGGCCGGGTACAGGGCGAACGGCCATGGTCCAAGGGCAAGATCGCAATTGCGGTCCTGTGCGGGCTTCTTGTGGCGGGGGCCGTCGGCTTTGTCATGGCAATGCAGCAATGAGCGATCTTGAGACCTTGCAGGCCCTGCTTGAGGCCCGGTTTTCCTGCCGCGCCTACCGCCCCGATCCGGTTCCGGATGAGGTGATCTGCGCCATCGTGGACGCCGCACGGCACGTCCCAAGCTGGTGCAATGCCCAGCCTTGGCAGTTGGTCATCACCCGTGGGGACGCAACGGATACGTTCCGCGACGCGCTCTGTGCCACGGCACAATCTACCGTCCCCGCCCCTGATCTGCCATGGCCCGAAGGCTATCCCGGCATCTACGGGGACCGCCGCCGCGCCTGCGGCTTTCAGCTTTATGATGCGATCGGGATCGAAAAAGGCGACCGCGCCGCCTCTGCCGTGCAAATGATGGAGAACTACCGTCTGTTCGGCGCGCCCCATGTGGCCATCGTGACGGCACCCACCGCCCTTGGACCTTACGGAGCGATGGACACAGGCGGCTTTGTCACCGCCTTTTGTCTTGCTGCCCAGGCCAAGGGGGTCGCCACAATCCCCCAGGCCGCCATCGCCGCCCAGGCCCCCTTCGTGCGCCAGCATTTCGATATCGCGCAGGATCGCATGATCCTGTGCGCGATTTCGTTCGGGTATGCGGACATGGACCACTCCGCCAACGGTTTTCGAACCGAACGCGCCGAGGTCAGCGACATCATCGACTGGCGCGATACATGAGGGCACTGTTGCAACGCATCAGCACGGCGCAGGTCACCGTCGACGGGGCTGTCATTGGGCAAAGCGGGCCTGGTCTGCTGATCCTTGTCTGCGCGATGCCGGGTGATACCACCGATACGGCCGAAACGCTGGCGACCAAGGTTTCCAAACTGCGGTTGTTCAAGGACGAGGGCGGCAAAATGAACCTCTCGATCCTGCAAACAGGGGGCGGCGCACTGGTGGTAAGCCAATTCACCCTCGCCGCCGACACCTCACGCGGGAACAGGCCGGGGTTCTCCGGGGCCGCCGGTCCGGGCGAGGCCGAAGCGCTCTATCTGCATTTCACGCAGAGCCTGCGCAAATTGGGGGTGCCATGCGAGACCGGAAAGTTCGGGGCAGACATGGCAGTGTCGCTGACCAATGACGGACCGGTGACAGTTTGGCTGGACACCGAGGGATGAGGGGGAGTGTGGGTTTGCCGGACGAAGTGGAAATTCAGTGATGGACAATATGAAGATATCTGTGCTTCGAACCATGCACACTGGTTATTTACTGAGGTCATCTTGAACAACGATATTTGGCCAGATGACTTGTTCATATAGCTTGGTAACGTCTGTGACATGAAACAACTTTAGCGACCCTAGCTTGCTTAAACTGCATTGAAGTTTCTTAATTGTTCAGCCAAGTTGTGACACGATGGTTTGGAATAATCTTGAAGGGCTGTAGAAGTGTCACTCAGACGAAGAATTGCAGCATTCCTTGAACCACCGGCACCGGAACCGATTGTGCCACTTATATCGGAGCCACAGCAATCACCCGAAGAGTCACTTGTCAGACTTCACGACTTCTTGCGGGACGGCGAGTTGGACTACGAAGCTTATCGCGATGTGCAAATTCGCAAAGCAAACGCCGATACGGGTGACGTTTGGGCAGATCCAAAAACGTTGGATATCATCGCAACATATGTGCTGAAAAAGGTTCCTGACATCTCTTTCGTTTTGTGCCACGGAAGCAAATCCGGGATGGAATCCTCATATCTTGCAGATAAATTGGGATGCGAAGGGCTTGGTACAGATATCGCTCCTCCCGAACACGCCGAAGGGGTGGAAGAATGGGACTTTCACGAACGACGCGCCGATTGGAACGGGCGCGCATCCCTTATTTACACTAATGCTCTCGACCACTCTTATGAGCCCAAAAAGGCATTGGATTGCTGGGTAGAACAGTTAGCCCCAGGGGGGCGAATAATTATTGAGCACACAATGCTCCATGGTCCTGAAGGCGCAAGCAAATCCGATCCATTCGGCGCGCACCCACTGATCATGCCATATCTTGTTCTAGAGTGGGGCAGTGGGGCGTATTGCGTGCAAGAAATAATTGTTGCGCCGCACAAAAAACCTCATTGGAAGCCTGTTGACGGAACTCGTGAGGATACCGACCTCGATATTTGGCTTTATGTTATTGGGCGCACAAATTGAGCGACGTGTAGGATGTTGATCCCTAAGAGCCACGACCACGAGTCACAATGACCGCAGCGGGCTCAAAGCAGACCTGAGCTGCAACATGTTCACACGGGCGCAAGGCGGACTTATCTGTCGTTGGCACAGATTTTGATCAATCGGTCGTAGAGGCGACAATTCCAAAAATACGGCCCGACTTAGGAACAAATATTGTAAAGGCAAAAACACCCCACCATTCGGTTCCAGACCCCAGTTCAGGCACCGCTTCAAGTAGTTTCTTACAGTGCCAATTGTAGATCTTAACATCTTTGTCGGGGATTAGTTGGGAAGTAATCGCAGTATAAAGTTTCTGTGTCTCTGACCTCTCAATGCGCAACCCATAAGGAGGATCGCAAAAGGCGTAGGCGAAGCCGCCAGGGTGCCATAGATTTGGGACGTTTGAAGAGCGACTAGAATAATCGACAATGTCAACAAAATAGGGGTCGACGGTCGAAAAACCTGCCTTTGTTGTCACAACTCCTTTGCTAATCAACTGCCCTTTGTCACAATCGAACCATGATCCATGAAATGTTTGAATATCAACTTCAAAGGGATCTACTATCCGCAGGCGTTCTTGGTCGACATCGCCGATACCATAACTTCGGATAGCATAAGCAAGTACTGCTGCGTGGTGGCTTATCGTATCTTCACTGTTCTCACCAAGTGCTATTCCCACTTCTCCGTCTGCTTGGACAAAACGCTGATAAGAGGGGTTGTCCCAGCCGCGTATGGAAAGTTTGAGTTTGCTATCTGACATGACGGCAACCTAGCATCCAATCAGAACAACACAATTGAAGGGAGCTGATTGGCTCAACCCGCCCATCGCCCAACTAAGGCTCGCGAAACGCCTCGCGTGACTTGTAGAGCGGCTTCATCAGGTATTGCAAAACCGTCTTGGACCCGGTGTGCAACTCGACCTCGGCCTGCATACCGGGGCGGATCGAGATGTCGCGTTGCCGGTCCGTCAGCCCGGATGTGTCCACCCGCAACGTCACCTTGTAATGCGGGTCGCCGTCGGGCTTGCGTTCGTCCTTGAACGTGTCAGCCGAGATCAGTTTGACCTCCCCCTTGAGAGAGCCATAGATCGTGTAATCATAAGCGCTTAGCTTGATCGTCGCATCCTGTCCGGGACGCACGCCGGCGATATCCTTGGGTGCAATGCGGGCCTCGACAAACAGTTCTTCGTCTAGCGGTATGATCTGAAGGATTTCTTCGCCCGGACGCACGACGCCGCCAATGGTGGTCACGCTCAGGTTGTTCACGATCCCGCGCATGGGGCTGACCAGAACGGTGCGGTTCAACTGGTCCTGTGCTGCCTTGTAGGTCTGGCGCAATGTGCCCAGTTCCTTGAGCGTGTCGGAATAGGCCTGTGCGCGCTCCAGCTCGGTTTGGGTTTCGATCTCGTCCAGTTTGATGCGCGCATCCGCGTGCGCCTTGCGGGCCCGTGTCACCTCGATCAGGGCCACGATCTTGCGCTCAAGCAAATCCTCAAGCAGCGCCTTTTCCTTGGCCGCCTGTTCCAGCACCCGCTGCGCCCCCTCGCGACGACTAAGGTAGTCGGTCTGGCGCGCCTGCAACAGCGCACGTTCCGAGGCGATCAATCCCGGCATTTGCTGTTCCAATGCCCCCGGCACCGCAAAGTCGAACTGACCCGCCAACTCGGCCTCAAGCCGCAACTGACGCACGGCCAGTGCGGTGGTCTGATCCTGCAAATCATCTGCCTGGCTTTGAAACTGGGTGCCTTGCAGCCGCGCCAGAACGTCGCCGGTGTTGACGATATCACCTTCGGCCACAGCCAGTTCGGCCAGAATACCCCCTTCGAGGTTCTGGATGATTTGCGGACGCGAGGACGAAATCATCTCGCCCGAGCCGCGCACGATCTCATCAACCCACGCAAAGGCCGCCCAGAGCACGAACACCAACACGGCCCCGCCACACAGCCAGATCAACAGCGAGGGGCCCCGCATGTCGCTTTCAAGCTGCGCACCAAGGTTTGTGGGGGCGACACTCATGCGATTTTGCCCTTCATGGGAACGGACTTGCCGATATGCGCCAACACCTCGTCGCGCGGCCCGTCGATGGTCAGCCGTCCGTTTTGCAGGATCAGCGTGCGGGTGGTCAGCGACAGAATCGGGACACGGTGGGTCGCGATGATCGCGGTGCGCCCTTCCATCCATTTCTCAAGACGGCTGACCAGCGTGGTTTCCAACGTCTGATCCAGCGCCGCCGTCGGCTCATCCAGCAGGCAAATCGCCGGGTCCTGCAGCCACAGCCGTGCCCATCCGATCGACTGGCGTTGCCCGATGCTGAGACCTTGGCCGCCGTCCAGAATATCCAGATCAAGCCCCTTGTGGTGGCCTTTCACAAACGGCCCAAGCCCCGCGAAATCGAGGGCTGCGTACAGGCGATCATCATCTTGTTCGAGCATCGTCAGGTTCAGGTTGTCGCGCAGCGTGCCCGAAAACAGGCGCACATCCTGCCCCAGATAGCCCACGAGCCGGCGCAGATCGCGTGGTTCGATCTGGCTCATGTCGGTGCCGTCGATCAGCACGCGGCCCTTGGTCGGCGCATAAAGCCCCGACAGAATTTTCAACAATGAGGACTTGCCCGCGCCGTTTGAGCCTAGCACTGCCACCCGCTGGCCCGGCATGATCTGCACGCCCGGAATGTCCAGCGTCGGCGCACCCTCATCGTCATATTGGAACTGCACCTCGCGCAGCTCAAACTGCCCCTTCAGCTCTTCGCGGCGCAGATAGGTGCGCGTGGCGTCAGTGTCTTGCGCGGCATGGGCGATCCCTTCGAGACCATCAAGCGCCGCCTTCACATTGCCCCACCGCGCCATGGTCCCCGCCAATTGGGTCAGCGGGGCAAGCGTGCGCGAGGTCAGGATACCGACCGCGATGATCGAGCCCACGGTGAATTGCCCGGCAAAAACCAGATAGGTGCCCGCGATCACCGCCGCCACATAAGTCATCTGCTGGATGCCCTGGCTCCAGAATGTCAGGGCCGAGGCGAGGCGACGTTGGTCGGACGACTTCATCGCGCTGAGCGTGGTCAATTCCTGCCACAGCCGCATCACCCGGTCCTCACCGCGCTGCGTCTTGACGGTGTCGCGCTCAAAGATGGCCTCGTGCAAGAGCCGCGACGACTTGGCGGATGCGCCTTGGGTTTCCTGCGTCAGCTGCAACATCCGCTTTTGCAGGAAAAATCCGGGCACGACCATCAGAATGCCCCCAAGGATCAGCACCCACACCACCGGACCTGCGATGGAGGCCACAAGCAGCAGGAACACAAAGATAAACGGGATGTCGGCAATCGTACCGATGGTCGAGGCGGTAAAGAATTCGCGCACCGACCCGAACTCGCGCATTGCCGAAAACGTCATGGAAGGCGACTGACCGCGCACATCCGAGCGCATGCCGATCACTCGCTGCATCAAGAGTTGCAGCACCGACAATTCGATCTGCCGCCCTGCCCCGTCCATCAGCCGAGCACGGGCCACCTTGATGAACGCCTCCATCAGCAAGGCCAGACAGGCCCCGGCGGCCAGCACCCACAGAGTCGCTTCGGACTGGTGCGGGATCACCCGGTCATAGACTTGCAGCGAAAACAGCGCCACGGCGACCGCCAGCAGATTGGCCACGAAAGAGCCAAGCGCGATCTCGGCCAGCGATTTGCGGAAGCGGTGAAATTCGCCCCAGAACCAGTGGGTTGCCACATTTTTGGTCTGGTGGATTTCGGCCACGCGTTCCAGCGGCGCTTCGGCCCGCACGGTCATGCCCGCAAAGAAGGGCGCAAATTCGGTGACAGGCACCTGCGCGCGATTGTCGGTGCAGGTCTTGTCGTAAATCACCAGATCGCCACGCGTCTGGCCCAGCACCAACACCACTTGCCCGCTTGTCATATAGGCCAGTGCGGGCCATTGGTCGGCGCTCAATGCCTCAATCGTGCGCACTTGGGCGATCAGGCCCGCGGCCTCAAGCCCCTTGGCAATGGCCGCAGCCTCAACCGCGTCACTGGCCCCTTTGGAGGTGGACAGGCGCAAGGCGTCAAACACGTCAGAGCGGGCGGTGTTCACCCCAAGGATACGCGCAAAAGCCACCGACAGGTCTGCGCGGGTGCGCAAGCGGTCCTCGAACCGGTTGGCGTTGTCAGCGACAGGGCGTTCGGTGGTCGGGGCCGCCTTGATGCTGGCCCGGTTGCCGTTGGTGATGGTGAGGGTAAAGGGCCGCGCTAGGGTCAAATCTTGTCTCCATCCGCCAGAACGCCCTGTACGCGCGCCAATTCGATCTGCACACGCAAGGCTTCGTATTTCACAGTGACTTCAGCGGCTTGGCGAGCGGCGAAGGTTTCGTAGACGCCGACAACATCCATGACCTGACGGCGCCCTGCCTCGTATTGGTCCTGAAACAGGTCCAGGTTCGCCTTGGCCTGCGCCGTCAGGGTGCGCGCCTCACCGGCCTGACGCTCGGTGGCCGCAACACGGCCTTCAAGCCGACGCAATGTGCGGTTTGAATCCTCGGTCGCCTGCGCCACATCGCGCCCCGCCGCCTCTTTGGCGGCCTCAAGTGCGCGCAGCCGCGCACCGGTGCCCAGACCAATGCCCATGCCGCCCGCCGTGATGCCAGCCCCGCTGTTTTCACCCAGGGTCGCCTGTGCACTGACGCCCGGCAACTGATTGGCACGGTCGATCTGGAACTGCGCGATGTTGCGCTCTTTTTCCGCCTCGGCACGGGTCACGGCCAGCGGTTGGGCGGCGGCGGCACTGATCATCAGCGTTTGTTGGCCACGCACATCGTCCAAGGGCTGGATCGCCATCGCATTCAATTCGGCAATGGCGGTGGCTGCCGCCTCTTGGCCGGACGCGATACTGGCGCGAATTTCGGCAAGCTTTTGGCGAATGACGTTCAAATCAGACATGTCCGACACCCCGCCCCGCACGCGCTCGGACATGATGTAGTCAAAATGTTCCATCTCGCGCAGGGTAACGCGGTGCAGGGCCGTGGCCTCGCGCGCCTCGGCTGCGTCAAGGTACAGCCCAAGGCCCGTGGCAACCCGGTCATTTGTGTCTTCGGCCAAGGCCACGGCGGCGACCTCGACATCAGCCTTGGCAAAGGCACGTTCACCCTTTTTGCGCCCATTGTCGAACAGGACCTGATCAACAACGATCTGGCTGATGATATCACCAAGCGAATTCAATGAGATACGGGGGCCGACCGTGGGCAGCCAATTCTTTGAGGCCGCCTCGGCGCGCAGCCGTGCGGCGCGTAGTTCCGTTTCGGCAGCGCGTGCATTTGCGGCCAAAACGGCCGTTGCCACTTCGTCATAGGCGCTGTTTGCCGGCAACACCGTCTGGCGAGCCAGCAGCCCTTGGATCACCGCGCTGTCGGCGTTCAGTGTCTCGTCATTCTTGGTCGGGGTTTCGCGCAAGGCGACCGTGTCGCTTGGGGGCTCGACAGAGGTTTGAGCACCCGTGCTCAGCCGCGAAACAAACGGGGTCTCCCCCATATCTGCCAGACACCCCGCTGTCAGCGAGATCGCGGCACACATTGCCACACCCTTAATACCACCTTGCCCCATAGTCAGTTCCCGTTTCGGGTTTTTATCGTTTTTGAGGTTGGGCGCGGTTGCGGGGGTCCGGTCCGCGCCTCATGTCTTGCTGGAATGCTCGAAATTGTTTTTGTTGTTCTTGCCCAGTGAAGTTTCGTTTACGCGATAGCCGTGTTCACGTTGATGTCGTCATCCAAAATGACGGTGCCTTCAGTACCAAGCGAATAGACATCATATGTCGATCCATCGACCTGTACCGATCCGGTGCGGCTGGCACCTGCGATGGTGACGGTATCGTCGCTACCGCCGTGGATGGTAACGGTGTTTGTCGCATCCGAGAGCGCCACAAGCTGGGCCTCGGTGATCGTCAGGTTCGCCTCTTCCGCGAATTGCAGATCGACGGCCTCGACTTCGTGGTCGCCCAAGCCTGGGTTCGACAAGTCGACGGTGGAGTTGGCGTCGCCATCATCCAGCACCACATAGGTGCCCGATGTGTTGCCCGCTACATCTGCCGAATCGACGATAAGGTGCGAGCCGTTGGGCACGTTCGAGGTGAAGGTAAAGTTCGTCTCGTTGATCGCATTGATATCCGTTGCAATGACCGACACATCGCTGATCGAGCCGCTGCTGTCGACCTGCGCCACGGAGAGATCGCCATCGCTTTGCTCGGTCGAGATGCCGCGAATGCTGGACACGCCCTGGTTCACACTGGCAACGACGGGGCCGTCAGGTGCCTCGGTGTCGATGCTGACGGTGTCGGACAAGGTGTCGGTGTTGCCCACCGCATCCGTGGCCATGACGGTGATGTCCGCGGTGTAGGTGCCCGGCGCAATGGCGCTTGGCGGAATATTCAGCGACCAGTTGCCCGCGCTGTCCACCGTGGCGGCCAGAACCGTCCCATGGAAATCGACCATCACGGTCGAGCCCGGCTCGACCTGCCCGCCAAGCGAGATGCCTTCGCGCGCTTCTGCACCGTTGATGATATCATCCGTTGCGATGGTGTCCTGAATGGTCAGTTGATTGACCAATGTGTCGACCCGCACCGTATCGGTCACAGTTGCCACGTTGCCAGCCACATCGGTCGCCGTCACGGACACGCCAGTGGTGTATTCCCCGGTCGGGATCTGGGCGGCGGTGAAGGGGGCCTGCCAGTTGCCGTTCACGTCCACAATCGCCTGCACGGTGACCGCACCCAAGGTGACAGCCACGGTTGAGCCCGGCTCGGTCGTGCCCGTCAGGATCGTGCCGTCAGACCGCTCGGCCTCGGAAATCACGTTGTCGCCTTCGATCACATCCGCGGCGACCGACAGGTTGTCGACCTGTGTGTCAACGAGCACGGTGTCCGTCACGGTGATCGAGTTGCCAGCCGCATCGGTGGTCGTTGCCGAAATATTGGCGTCATATGTGCCCGCCGTAATCTCGGACGATGTATAAAGCGTCTGCCACACCCCGGCCTGGTTCGCGACAGCCTGATGGGTCACACCGTGCAGGCTTACGTTCACAATCGCGCCCGGATCGGCCCGCCCGGACAGGATCACCCCATCGCTGGCTTCGACAAAGTTGATGACGTCATCTGTTTCAATCGGGCCGTTCAGGGTCAGCAACCCGGCCTCGGTATCCACATTGACGATCTGATTGATGCTGCGGGTGTTGCCAGCGGCGTCTGTCGCCGTCGCAACCATTTGTGACGTGTAGGTGCCAGGCGCGATATCGCTGGCCGCAAAGGTTGCGGTCCATGTTCCATCTGCCGCCACCACCGCAGCGGCTGTTGCGGTGCCAAGCTGCACGGAAACGCTCGATCCCGGCTCAGTCACGCCTGTAACCACCAGCCCTGATGTGGCTTCGGCTGCGTTGATCACGCCATCCGCACCGCCTGTGGTCGAAGTATAGCTGAGCGCATTGACCAGCGTGTCGATCTCAATCGTGCCCGTCGCGGTCGAGGTGTTGCCCGCCGTGTCCGTGGCTGTGGCACTGATGGTCGCGGTCTGCTCGCCTGCGGGCACCTCGCCGGCGGTGTAGTCCACCGTCCAGTTGCCTGATCCGTCAACCGTTGCGGCCCGTGTGATGCCGTTGAATGTCACATTCACGCTCGAGCCTGGCTGCGCGGTCCCGGTGAGAGTGATCCCGTCGGCGGCCTCGGCGGCATTGACGACCCCATCGGTTTCGACTGTGGCTGTGGCGATGGACACCTCTGCGATGGTGTCGACCACGAGGGTGTCGGTCACGGTTGTTGTGTTGCCGAACGCATCCGAGGCAATGATCGTGATGGTGCTGTCATATTCACCATCCGCCAACGTGCCTGCCTGCCATGTCGCAGACCACGCACCAGTGTCATCTACGGTGGCCGTCCGCGTCACGCTGTCAATGGTGATCGACAACGTCGCACCCGGCTCGCCGGTGCCAGTGAGCGTCACACCGCTTGAAAGCTCGGCATCGTTGACCGTGTGGCCCACGCTTTGCACACCTGTGCTGAACGCAACGGCAGGCCCGACCGTATCGATCACGAATTCAGGGCCATTGATTACGGTTGTGCCGCCGCCCGCGTGGCTGAAATCAACCACGGGCGTGACAGTACCATCACCGGGAAAGCTTGCGCCCTCATAGGTGACCGACCATGTCCCGTCAGTTGCAATAGTTGTGGTTTGAACGGAACCGCCCGCGTTTACCGAAACGGTATCGCCCGGTTCGCCCGTGCCGGACACCACAAAGGTGTGGGTCGTTGTGTCATCGCCACCGATATTGGTGGATGTGCCGACATTATCGACCGTAGGTGTTGCCGGATCCGGGTCGGATGTGCCGCCGGTTGTGGTCGTGTCGTCGCCATCATCGCCACCACCACCACCACCACCGCCGCCAAGGACCGCAGCACCGCCCAAAACGGCCGCGCCCGCCGCCGCAGCGCCACCGCCACCCAACAGGCCCGCGCCCAACAGACCCGCACCAAGCATGGATACGTCATCGTCCTGATCGGCATATACGCCTGCGTCTGCAATCTCGGTTCGACCCAGATAGATCAGGTCATCGGACGGGCTCCACTTGCCCCACTGCTCGGTCGGGCCGAATTGGGCAATCAATTCCCCGTCGGTGGTTTCGACGAAAGCCACCTCGTTCAGATAGCCATCCGCCGAAATAAACAGGCGGTTCGTCTCGCCAATATCGTTAAAGTAGTTTTCGAGGGTGATCTGGCGTCCATCCACCAGAGTGATCAAGAGATCCTCACCAACCCGCTGTTGGGAGATCATATCGATCTGTCGAAGATTTAGGGAAACTTCCTGTCCGCTTGTCAGCGCAACCGTCGTATTTCCGTCTTGTGGAACAACCCCACGCTGCAACGCGCCCGCACCATCGCGAACGACGAAATCAATCGCCTTCATAACACCACCACTCTCGCCTCTGGCCGCATTTTTGCGGTCCAATAATCTAGATGCCGCTGACGTTGGATCGCCGTGCTGACATTCACTTATCTGGCCAGTGATAAGCGAATCATGATTCGACGGCTAGAGTCTTTTTCGCAAACAACCTTAATTTACCGTAATTACTAAGAGAAATTGTGGCGATTCGGACTCAGTCAGGCGAATACGCGGGAAGGACGTGCGATGAAAACTGTGGAAGAATTGGTGGCGCTTTGGCAAATTGGGGTCGATGCGGTGCGCGGGGACGCGGCTGTGGCGCGCGTTCTGGCCCAAGGGCACATTACCAAACCTGACCGTATTGTCGCCGTTGGCAAGGCGGCGGCGGCCATGGCTGCACCAGCCGCGACCGCATGGCCTGATGTGCCTTGCCTGATCATCACCAAATACGGGCACGCCGCCCATGCCCCCGCCCATGCCGAGGTGATCGAGGCCGCGCACCCGGTCCCGGATGCTGCATCCCTGGCCGCGGGTCAAGCGTTGCAAGTCGCAATAAGGGCCTGTCCGGCGAGGTCTGAGGTATTGATGCTCGTCTCAGGCGGGGCCTCATCGCTGGTCGAAGTGCCAACCGACGCTCAAAACCTCGAAACCTTGATGGCCAGCACCCAAGACCTGCTCGCTTCGGGTGCCCAGATCGGGCAGATGAACGCGCATCGCACCGCACAATCCCAGATCAAGGGCGGCAAGTTGCTGGCCGGATTTCAAGGGGCACGGGTCACCACGCTGGCCCTGTCGGATGTTGAAGGTGACGCGCTGATGACCATCGGATCCGGCATCGGGGCCGCCCCGCCGAACCCTGCTTTTGCGTTCCACTCCGAGGTTATCGCCAGCAACGCCATCGCGCGCAGTGCCATCGCCGCCGCAAGCCCGCTGCCCGTTCAAAACAACAGTGAGGCGCTCTATGATGATGTGGTTGCGTTGGCTCCGCGCCTTGCGGCGACGCTGACCTCAGGACCTGCGGGGTTGCATATCTATGGAGGAGAGCCGGTTGTTCAGTTGCCAGCTGCCCCCGGTACGGGCGGGCGCAACATGGCGCTGGCCCTTGGCCTTGCCCGCGAGATTGCCGGGCGCGACGATATCCGCATTCTGGTGGCAGGGACGGACGGGACGGACGGGCCCACGGATGCGGCAGGCGCTTGCGTTGACGGCACCACCTGGGATGACAGTGGCGCAGACGCACTGGCCCGCGCGGATGCCTATCCATGGCTGGAGGCGCGCGACGCATTGGTCAAGACTGGCCCTACGGGCACCAATGTGATGGACCTGCTGATTGCGCATAAGGATGCGGCTCGGTGACTTAACCTGCTTCGCTTGACAGGTTCATCTTCGCGCGCAACCGTCGAGCACATGAAAAATACCCTACGCGATATTGAAGAAACCCCTGATCTTGGAATTACGCTCTCGGACGGGACGCGCCTGTCCGCCCGCGTATGGTGCCCCGTGGACGCATCAGACGATCCGGTCCCGGTGATCCTTGAATACCTGCCCTATCGCAAACGCGACGGGACCTGCGCGCGTGATGCGCTGACCCACCCCTATTTCGCGCAGCGCGGCTATGCCTGCCTCCGCGTGGACATCCGGGGCAACGGTGACAGCCATGGGTTGATGCGCGATGAGTATACGCAGCAGGAACTGGATGATGCGGTCGAGGTGATCCAGTGGGCCGCTGCCCAGCCCTGGTGCAATGGGCGCGTGGGGATGATGGGCATCAGTTGGGGCGGATTTAACGCCCTACAGGTGGCGGCCATGTCCCCTGCCCCCCTCAAGGCGATCATCACCCTCTGTTCGACCGTGGACCGCTTTGCCGATGACATCCATTACAAGGGCGGCTGCCTGCTGAACGAAAACCTTGGCTGGGGCGCGACGATGTGGAGCTATTCGTCGCGCGCGCCCGATCCGGCCCTGCGCCCGGACTGGCGCGAGATGTGGCTGGACCGGCTGGAGAACGAACCCTTTCTGCCCGGCGCATGGCTGCGTCACCAATGCCGCGATGCCTATTGGGCCCATGGATCGGTGATTGATCACTATGACAATATTTCGGCCAAGGTGCTGGCCGTCGGCGGATGGGGTGATGCCTATAAGAACGCGGTGCCGCAACTGGTGGACGCCTTGCCCGATGCCAAGGGGATCATCGGCCCCTGGGTTCACAAATATCCCCACTTTGCGGTGCCCGAGCCGCGCATCGGGTTCCTGCAAGAGGCCCTGCGCTGGTGGGATCGGTGGTTGAAGGACATCCCCACCGGGGTCGAGAAAGACCCGGATTTGCGTGCCTACATCATGGACGGGGTACGCCCGGCGACGTGGTACACGGATCGCCCCGGTACTTGGGTCGGCCAGAGGCGCGGCAACGTGCATCCCGGCCCGATATCGCAAAGCTGGTGGTTGGGCGACGGCACCCTTGTGAACAAAGAGACATGCACGGATACCGCTGTGTCCTCTCCGGCGGATGCGGGGACACAGGGGGGCGAATACTGCGCGATCTGGCTGGGCCCGGAGATGCCCGGTGACCAGCGGCGCGACGATGCGCTTTCGGCCTGTTGGACAAGCGCGCCACTGGAGAAGGACACGGCGATCCTTGGCGCACCACAGGTGCGCCTTACGTTGTCAACCGACCAACCCACCGCCCAAATCGCGGCGCGGCTGAACCACGTACACCCGGACGGCGCCAGCACGCGGATTACCTATGGTGTGCTCAACCTGACCCATCGCAACAGTGCCGCAGCGCCCGCACCGATGGAGCCGGGCCAAAAGGTCGAGGTAACCCTGAACCTTGACCATATCGGCTATAACGTGCCTGCGGGACACCGCTTGCGCATCGCCATCAGCACCGCCTATTGGCCTCTGATCTGGCCTGCACCCAGACCCGCCATCTTGCACATCACAAGCGGCCGCGTTGACCTGCCCGCCCCAAGCGGTGCCACCGATTGCCCGGCCTTTGCCCCACCCGACGCGGCGCAGCCATGGCGCACCGAAACCCTGCGCGAAGAGGCCCACAGCCGCGTGACCCAGACCGACCTTGTGACCGGCGTTACAAGTCTGTTGATCGAGGATGATTTCGGCAAGGTCCGCGATCTGGAGCACGGGTTGATCAACGGCTCGGTGGCGCGCGAACGGTGGGACATTCACCCCGACGACCCCCTTTCGGCGCGCGGCACCTGCCATTGGACGGACGAAATGCAACGGGGTGACATCGTTCTGCGCACCGAGGCCAAGTGCGAAATGTGGTCGGACTTGACCCATTTCCATCTGCGCGCCGACATTGAAGCCTTTGAAAACAACGAGCGTGTATTTGAACGCAGCCTCGAAGACCAAATTCGCCGCGACCAAATCTAGCGAGCGCAGGAAGCGATCGTGAACACTGCGCCTCCTTTAGCCCTTGCGACCTTGGCTCAAATGCTTAACGTCGCAGCATAATCACTTATAATCTGCGCAAAGATGCAGGAATCCAACCGGGAGACGACAATGTTACATGACCTGAAACACCTGTCCGCACGCGTGGCGGCAGGCACACTGACACGCCGCGAATTTATGACCAAGGCTGCCGCATTGGGCGTGACGGCTGCGGTCGCAACCTCCATGCTGGCGCAAGTTGCACAGGCGGCGCCTGTCGCGGGTGGGACGTTCAAGATGGGCGTGCAGGGTGGTGAATCCACCAACACCCAAGACCCCGCTGCCTGGGCCTCGGACGTACCAATCGCGGGAGGGTTCCTGTGGGGCGAAGCGCTCGTAGAACTCAACGCGGATGGTAGTCTCAAGGGCCAGGTTGCCGAAAGCTGGGAAGGCTCGGACGATGCGACGGTCTGGCGCTTCAAGGTCCGTCAGGGGATCAAATTCTCCAACGGCGCAGATGTCACAGCCGACGACGTCATGCAGACCATGGCGCGCCACTCGAACGAAGACTCCAAGTCCGGCGCTTTGGGCATCGTGCAGGGTATCAAATCCATGCGCACCGATGGTGACGTGTTCGAAGTGACCCTTGATGTGGGCAACGCTGACCTGCCCTATCTGATGGCAGACTACCACTTGATGATCCAGCCCAATGGCGGCTTTGATGACCCGGCTGCGGCCATCGGCACCGGCCCCTACACGCTCGAAAGCGATGAGCCCGGCGTGCGCATGGTCTTCAAGCGTCGCCCGGACTACTGGGAAGGTGATCAAACCGTTGTGGCGCACTACGACACCATCGAGGTTATCGTTCTGAACGACGCCACAGCGCGCACCGCCGCCCTGCAATCGGGTCAGGTGGATGCGATCAGCCGGGTTGAACCCAAGATCGCCAAGCTGCTGGACCGCGCGCCGACGCTGAACGTGTTGTCGACCCAAGGCCGTGGCCACTATGTGTTCATCGCCCATGTTGACACAGCACCGTTCGACAACCTCGAACTGCGCCTTGCCCTCAAGCATGCGCTGAACCGTCAGGAAATGGTCGACAAGATCCTGCAAGGCTATGGCTCGATCGGAAACGATATTCCGATCAATGCAGCATATCCGTTTTTCGATGAAACGATCCCACAGCGTGAATTCGATCTGGAAAAAGCGGCCGAGCATTACAAGAAGTCCGGCCACGATGGGTCGCCCATCATCCTGCGGACCGCCAATGGTGCGTTTCCAGGCGCGGTTGACGCTGCATCCTTGTACCAGCAATCGTGCCAAGCGGCTGGTATTCCACTGGAAATCAAGCGTGAACCAGATGACGGATACTGGTCGGAAGTGTGGAACGTTCAACCATTCTGCTGTTCCTACTGGAGCGGACGACCGGTGCAGGATCAGATGTATACCACGGCATATCTGTCCACTGCCGACTGGAATGACACCCGCTGGAAGCGTCCTGAGTTTGACGAGATGCTGCTGGAAGCGCGTGCCGAGATCGACGAGGGCAAGCGTAAGGAAATCTATTCCCAGATGGGTCGCCTGTTGAACGAAGAGGGCGGCCTGATGGTCCCGATGTTCAACGACTTCGTGGATGCGGTTTCAGACAAAGTGCAAGGCTGGGAAGCAAACCCCAACGGCGCTCTGATGTACTGGAAGGTCGGCAAGTACACTTGGAAAGCGTAAAGCAGTCCAGTGTTCGCTTTCAATAATCCCGTTGCCCGGCAGACATCGCCGGGCAACGTCCGCCCCTCGGGGCCCGTTGCTGACCTGATCCACAGCGCCGCATCCCGATTGCCGCGGTCCACGTGTTTGGTCCACATCCCCCAAACGTTTGATATCCTTGTGCCTGCGCCCACGCGGCACCCCGCCTGTTCATTCATCGCCCCGGCCCCGTTGCGGCCATCCCTAACGACGGAGGCGCGCGCGCCCTCATGCATCCAGTTGTAACATTGGTCGCCCAACGCCTTGGGCTTGGCCTGATCCTGCTGTTCGCAGCCTCCGCCTTGATCTTTGGCTTGACCGAAATACTGCCCGGTGACGCGGCACAGGCCATTTTGGGACAGACCGCAACCCCAGAAAACCTCGCCAACCTGCGGGCAGAAATGGGCCTCGACCGGCCTGCCTTCACCCGCTACTTCGAGTGGCTGGGGGGGATCATGACAGGTGATCTGGGCAATGCGCTGACCAACAAACTGCCCATTGCGGATCAAATTTCGCGCCGGATGTCGGCCACGCTGTTCCTTGCGTTCTGGGCCGCCATCATCTCGGTCCCGCTGGCGATCCTGCTGGGCCTGATCGCGGTGCGTTATCAAAACCGGTGGCCGGACAAGCTGATCTCTGGGGTGACCCTCGCCTCAATCTCGCTACCCGAGTTCATGATTGCCTACATTCTGGTGTTCTTCTTTGCGGTCAAACTGTTCTGGGCCCCGTCCTTTGCATCCGTTTCGCCGGGAATGCCGCTGCTGGAACAACTCCACGCGATCTCGCTGCCGGTTGCGGTGCTGACCATGGTGGTGTTGGCACATATGATGCGGATGACGCGCGCGGCCATTCTGAATGTGATGCAGTCAGCCTATATTGAAACGGCTGAACTCAAGGGGTTGACGACCTTTACCGTCATCCGCAAGCACGCATTCCCAAACGCCATCGCCCCCATCGTGAACGTGGTGATGATCAACCTTGCCTATCTGGTGGTGGGCGTCGTCGTGGTCGAAGTCGTGTTCGCCTATCCGGGTATGGGCCAATATCTGGTGGATGCGGTGGTCAAACGCGATGTGCCCGTGGTGCTGGCCTGCGGGGTGATCTTTGCCGCCGTCTACATCATCCTCAATATTGTGGCGGATGTAGTGTCCATTCTCGCCAATCCGCGCCTGAGGCATCCAAAATGAATTTTTCACCGAGAAAATTTATCTCGTGCGACCAAGCGTCTTTGCAAAGCAAAGGCGCAGGGAGACATCCATTCGCCATTCCGGGTGCAACAATGACCTGCCCGACACTGAGAGACCAAAACCAATGCTAAAGAACATCCCCCTCTCAGCCGCGATCGGCCTGATCATCACCGGCACCTACTTTCTGGCGGCCATCTTTGCGGGCGTCATCGCGCCCTACGGCATGGCCGAAACCGTCGGCGATGTGTGGGAGCCGTCCTCGGCCGCGCACTGGCTTGGCACCGACCAGATCGGGCGCGATCTGCTCACCCGCATGATCTATGGCGGGCAAACCACGATCTTTATCGCCACCGCCGCCACAATCCTCAGCTTCACCACCGGCTCTGTCCTTGGCTTTATCGCCGCCGTTTCGGGGGGATGGGTCGACCAGTTGATGAGCCGGCTTGTCGATCTGTTCATGTCGATCCCGTCCCTGATCCTCGCGCTCGTGATCCTGTCTTCGATCGAGGCGACAGTGGTGACGCTGATCGTGATCATGGGGCTGCTGGACAGCACGCGGGTGTACCGACTGGCGCGCGCGGTGGCCGTGGACATCACGGTCATGGACTATGTCGAGGCGGCGCGACTGCGCGGCGAAAAACTGAAATGGATCATCTTTCGGGAAATTCTGCCCAACGCACTGTCGCCATTGGTGGCCGAAATGGGCCTGCGCTTCATCTTCATGGTGCTGTTCATCTCGACGCTGTCCTTTCTCGGGATCGGAGTGCAGCCGCCTCTGGCCGACTGGGGCGGGATCGTGAAAGAGAACAAGGAGGGGATCAACTTCGGCATCGGTGCCGCCCTTTATCCGGCGGTCGCCATTGCGACCCTGTCGATCAGCGTGAACTTGATTGCAGACTGGATCCTGACACGCACCACCTCGCTGAAAGGGGGCCGCGGATGATCTTCATTGTTCCTAAAATGCTCAAAATTTACCTGACGGAGACCTCACAATGACAACGCCTCTCCTTCAGGTCCGTGGCCTAAAAATCGGCGCAACCGTCTATCCGCCCGGCGAAAAACCACACGATATCGAAATCGTGCACGGCGTCGACTTTGACGTTGAAGCGGGCAAGGTTCTCGGCTTGATCGGTGAATCCGGAGCCGGGAAATCCACCATTGGTCTCGCCTCCATGGCCTATGGGCGCGGCGGCGTCGAACTGACAGGCGGTGAGGTCATGGTGAACGGGCGCGATGTGCTGCAATCAAGCTTGCGCGATATCCGCCGGTTGCGCGGGGCCGAAGTCACTTATGTGTCTCAATCCGCCGCCGCCTCGTTCAACCCGGCCAAACGGATCATGGAACAGGTGATCGAGGCAGCCGTGCTCCAAGGCAAGTTCTCCAGATCCGATGCCGAAGACCGGGCACGCGCGCTGTTTGAAAAACTCGGCCTGCCCGACCCGGACAGTATTGGAAACCGCTATCCCCATCAGGTCTCGGGCGGGCAATTGCAGAGGTGCATGACGGCACTGGCGCTGTGCCCCGAACCCGACCTTGTGGTCTTTGACGAACCGACCACGGCGCTGGATGTGACCACACAAATCGATGTGCTCAAGGCGATCAAGGACGCAATCCGCGACACCGGGGTAGCCGCGCTCTACATCACCCACGACCTCGCGGTTGTGGCGCAGGTGGCCGATCACATCATGGTGCTGCGTCAGGGCGAGATGGTCGAATACGGCACCACCGATCAGATCATCAACGCGCCGCGCGAAGAGTACACGCAAGCCCTCGTCTCGGTCCGCTCGATCACGCATGAGGAAAAGCAACCGACCGAGCCTGTGCTGCGGGTCGAAAACATCACCGCGCGCTATGCCGGCACCAAGTTCAATGTGCTGCACAATGTGTCGGTCGATCTCAGCCCCGGTCAAACGCTGGCCGTGGTGGGCGAATCCGGGTCCGGCAAATCCACACTGGCGCGGGTGATCACCGGCCTCCTGCCTCCAGGCGATGGCACGATCACCTTCGCCGGGCGCAGGCTGTCGCCCGACCAGCCGTCACGCAGCCTCGAAGATCTGCGTGAATTGCAGATGATCTATCAGATGGCTGACACCGCGATGAACCCCCGGCAGACGGTGGGCACGATCATCGGGCGCCCTCTGGAATTTTACTTCGGCCTCAAAGGCAAAGAAAAACAGGAACGTATTCAGGAACTGTTGGACGAAATCGAACTGGGTGAAGGGTTTCAGGATCGCTATCCGGCGGAACTCTCGGGCGGGCAGAAACAGCGGGTCTGCATCGCACGCGCGCTGGCGGCCAAGCCCAAGCTGATCATCTGTGACGAGGTCACCTCGGCCCTCGACCCGCTGGTGGCGGACGGCATCCTCAAACTGCTCCTGAACCTGCAAAAGGTCGAGGACGTCGCCTATCTCTTCATCACGCACGATCTGGCCACAGTGCGCGCGATCGCGGACAGTATCGCGGTGATGTACCAAGGACGGGTGCAACGTTACGGCAGCAAATCCGAAGTGCTCACCCCGCCCTTTGACGACTACACCGACCTCCTGCTGAGTTCGGTGCCGGAAATGAAATTGGGCTGGCTCGAAGAAGTGATCGCACATCGCAAAATGGAAAGCGCAGGTAACTAAGGCCCGCGCCTTCCCTCTTCTTTTGACCAAAAATACCGTGGGGTTTGGGGCAAAGCCCCAAGGGGGCTGGGATGGAAAACAAACTGCTGCTGATTATTCTCGACGGGGTGCCCTACCGCAATTGGCGCCGCCTGTTCGGCAATCTCGAAGGCTGGGTCGATGCGGGCACGGCCCGCGTCTGGATGCACCGCGCAGTGCTGCCCTCGATCTCGGCCAGTTGCTATGCGTCGATCCACACCGGGGTCACCCCGGCGCAGCATGGCTGCACGGGCAACGGAAACGTGTTTCGCCTGTCCCACCCGGACGTGTTTTCGCAAACCCGCATCGCGGGCGGGACGACAGGTGCGGTGGCACACTCGTTCTGGTCCGAGTTTTTCAACCGCGCGCCTTTCGACGTGGTGCGTGACATCGAATATGACGAACCCGACAGCGACACGATCAACCACGGGCGCTTTCACACGATGACAGGCTATGGGCGCGACAACCAAATGACGCCATCTGATCTGGACCTGTTCGGTACGCTCACCAACCTCTGTGCGCGTTTCGATCTGAACTACGGCATGCTGCACACCTGCACGCTGGACAGCATGGGGCATCGGTTTTTTCACGAGAGTCAGGAAATGGATCAAGCCTGTTTCGTCATGGACGAGATGTTGGCCCCGTTCATCCCGCGCTGGCGGGCGATGGGCTATGAGGTGATCGTGACGGCAGATCATGGGCAGGACGCACGCGGCCATCACGGTGGACGGGGCGATTTGCAACAGGATGCGGCGCTCTATTATTTCGGGGATGCAGACGGCCCCGATGCGGACATGATCATTGATCAGGTACAGCTTGCACCGACCATCCTCAGCCGCCTTGGCGCGCCGATTCCCGACACGATGAAAGCCAAGCCGTTCCTGACCTAGGTCACCGCCGCCTTGTGCGCCGCGAACACCTCAGCCAGATGCGTGCTTGTCTGGAGGCCCCGAACGGTGCGGTGTAAGTCACCCTGCCCGTCAAACATCAAAAGGGTCACATGCGGCACGCGGTATTTGCGCGCGAATGCGGCACCCTCGGGCGTTTTGATATCCGCCACCAGATAGGTCACCCCGCACTCATCAAAGTCCCGCAAGGCCGCGCGGGTCTGCTTTTGCAAGGCGGTACAGGTGGGGCATTGCGGATCATGGATTTGCACGATTGTCATGGCACCTTCGCCCACGCGGGTCAGGTCATGCTCGGCGGCATAGGCCCGGAACGATCCGAACCCCCAATAGCCCGCACCCGCCAGTGCCGCGAGGCCAATGGCCCCGCTGCGGCCCAGTTTCAGCACGTCGCGGCGCGACGGTGTCGGGGCTGCGGTGGGCGTGGATTTGCGGTGCCTGGATTTGGACTTGGACATATAAAGGGCCTGTGAAACGAATTGACGTCCGTACTTTACTCCCGAACCGCCGAGACGCACCTGACAATCACGTCATCGCAGCCCGACAAAAAAGGGGTGCACAGGCAAATGCCCGCACGCCCTTCTCGTGTCGTCTTCAGACGTATCTCACTCCGCCGCGATGGCTGCGGGTGCTGGTTCCCATGGCGCGATAAATGCGCCCAGAACCGTCTGCAATGCCTGATCACTTGCGCCCTTGGCATCGACCTGGGCCACAAGCCCGCGTTTCTTGTCGTCAATCACCGACACAACGCGCGCGTCCAGACCAGCCTTTGACAGTGCTTCGTTATAGGTGCGCGTGATCGCCTCCTTGCGCAGGTCAGGCTTGAAGATCTTGCCGACAGCGGTTTTGGGCAATTCATCCATAATCACCATGTGCTTGGGCTGTGCGGCCCGTTCACGCACGTGGGTCTTGCAGAACTCGATCAACTCATCCGGGGTGACGGACGCCCCCTCGACCAATTCCACATAGGCGCAGGGCACTTCGCCCGAATGGGCGTCCGGCTGGCCGATGGCACCGGCAAAGGCGATGGCTTTGTGGCCCAGCAACGCTTCTTCGATTTCGGCAGGGTCAATGTTGTGCCCGCCGCGAATGATCAGATCCTTGGCGCGGCCCGTGATCCACAGATATCCATCCGCATCAAAGCGGCCCAGATCGCCGGTGCGCAGGTATTTTTCCTGATAGTACAGGTCCTTGTTCTTCTCGGCTTCGGTGTAGGTATTGCCGGGCCACACACCGGGATTGGACACGCAAATCTCGCCCACCTCCTCGATCGCAGCCTCGGCAGCACCCTCGGGCGTGCCCTTGAAGATCTTGACGTCTGTATAGGGGAACGGGATGCCGACCGACCCAATCTTTTTCTCGCCATCAATCGGGTTGCCCGACACAAGGCAGGTCGCCTCGGTCATGCCATAGCCTTCGACGATTTCGACCCCTGCGGCAGCCTCGTAACGTTTGAACAGTTCCTGGGGCAACGGCGCGGAGCCGGAGAAGGTCGACTTCACCGTCGAGATATCGGCATCGATCCCGCGCTGCATCATGGCCGCAATGGCCGTGGGCACCGATGCGATAAAGGTGATCTTCCAGCGTTCCGTCAGTTTCCAGATGTTGTCGAACACGCCTTCACCGCGATAACCTTGCGGCGTCGGGAAGATGCAATGAGCACCCGACGCCACAGCACCCATCAGCAAGACATGGGCTGCCATGACGTGGAACAATGGCAAGGGCGCGAGGATATTGTCGTCCGGGCCCAGCAACACGGTTGCGCCCACCCAGCCATTGTAGATCATGCCGGAATATTTGTGCTGTGCGACCTTGGGCATGCCGGTCGTCCCACCTGTGTGGAAATAGCAGGCGACGCGGTCGTCCTGCACGTCCTCAAAGCTGAGGGTTTTGGGCTGCTTGGCGGCTTCGGCGTTGAAATTCTTGTACACCACACCGGGGGCCTGTTCGGACTTCGGGCGGATCAGCGGGATGATGAACGACTTGAGGCCGGACACATGGGTCAGCAGATCAACCTCAAGCACCGTCTTGACGTTGGGGGCAAGGGACACCGCCTGGGCGGTCTTCTGGGCCACGTCTGTTTTGGGAAAGGCGCGCAGGGTCACGACGATCTTGGCATTTGTCTCGCGCAGGATCGAGCCGATTTGTTCAGCATCAAGCAACGGGTTGATCGGGGCCACGATGCCCGCGGTTGCGCCACCCAAAAGCGTCAGCACGGTTTCGGTCGCATTGGGCAGAATATAGGCGACCACGTCCGTCGGGCCGATACCCATGGCACGCAACATGTTGGCGCATTGTGTTGTGCGATCCTTGAGGGCGGAATAGGTCAGCGTCTCCGCCTTGGAGGTGGGATCCGAAAAGATCTGGTAGCTGACCGCATTGTGGTTCGGGAATTTCTCGGCAGTGGCGCTGAGCATGCCGTAAAGGGTCTTGGCAACGTCGCGCTCTTCCCATGGCATTTCATTTTGAATGGCGTCGCGGTCCGCGATCCCTGCAAATGTCATCGTCATCCTCCCTGATGCGTCTTTTGATTCTTTGGGGCGCAGCGCGCGTACCTGATGGTCAAGGATGCGGTGGATTGCCGCAATATTCAAGGAGTGTGGGGCCCCGCGAGACCACAATACGCGGCGTCAAAAAACGTAACGCTAGGTCACAACAAGAAAGGCGACGGGCCATAGCAACCGGTCACCCTCCACCGCCATTCGGTGTACTGGATCAGCCCTGTGGAATGCGCGGAACCTGACTGCTCCACTTTTACAGAATGCGTCAGGGACGCGAGGCCGTGCCCCCTCGCAGGGGCATGGGAATTATTCCGCCGCGATGCCATCTGTAAATTGCAGGCGGGCCAGGCGGGCATAAAGCCCACCTTCGCTGACCAGTTGATCATGCGGACCTTGCGCCACAACGCGTCCCTGATCCAGCACCACGATGCGGTCTGCCTTTTTCACCGTGGCCAGCCGGTGCGCCACGATCAGGGTTGTACGCCCTTGCGCCAAGCTGTCCACCGCGTCCTGCACAGCGCGCTCACTTTCGGCATCCAGCGCGCTTGTCGCCTCGTCCAGCAACAGCAACGGTGCGTCGCGCAGGATCGCGCGCGCAATGGCGATCCGTTGCTTTTGACCACCAGACAGCATCACGCCGCGCTCACCAAGGGGGCTGTGATATCCTTCGGGCAGGCTGGTGATAAAGTCATGCGCTTCGGCAGCACGGGCAGCGGCTTCGATCTCGGCTTGCGAGGCATCGGGGCGGCCAAAGGCAATGTTTTCCGCCGCGGACGCCGCAAAGATCACCGGGTCCTGCGGGACCAGCGCGATATGCTGGCGGAACGCCTCTCGGTCCATTTCGGCCACATCGACACCATCGATCCTGATCTGCCCCTCTTGCGGGTCGTAAAAGCGCAAAAGCATATGGATGATCGTGGTCTTGCCCGCGCCCGAAGGGCCGACAAACGCCACCGTCTCACCCGGCGTAATCTCGAGTGTCACACCGTCCAGCGCATTGAGTGCAGGGCGGGCGGGATAGGCAAAACGCACGTTTTCAAAGGCGATGTGCCCCTGCACCGGGGTGGGCAAGATCTTGGGCCGGGCGACGTCCTGCACCGCATCTTCGGTTTGCAACAACTCGACCAACCGCTCGGTCGCGCCCGCCGCGCGCTGCAATTCGCCGATGATCTCGGACAGGGCCGCCACGCCCCCAGCAACCATCACCGCATAGATCACGAACTGGATGAGCGCACCCATCGTCATCACACCGGCACGCACGTCATTGGCCCCGATCCACAGCACCCCGACAATCCCCGCAAAGACCAGAAAGATCACAATGACCGTCATCAGTGCACGGATGGTGATGCGCCGCTTGGCCGACCCATAGCTGGCCTCTGTCACATCCGCAAACATCATCCGGCTGGCGGCCTCGTGGGTAAAGGCCTGCACCGTTTGCACCGCACTCAGTTGCTCGGAGGCGCGCCCCGAAGACGCAGCAATCCAATCCTGGTTTTCACGGCTCAGCCCGCGCAGCTTGCGCCCCAGTACAAGGATCGGCACCACGACGGCGGGTACGATCAACAGCACCAGCCCGGCAAGTTTGGCCGAGGTCAGCAGCATCAGGACCAGACCGCCGAAAAAGATCAGAATGTTGCGCAAGGCAATCGAGACGGAGGACCCAATGACGCTCAGGATCAAGGTGGTGTCAGTAGTGATCCGGCTCAGCACCTCACCCGTCAGGACATTTTCGTAAAAACTGGGCGACATGCCGATGACCCGGTCAAACACCGCCTTTCGGATATCCGCCACCACCCGTTCGCCAAGGCGTGTGACCAAGGCGTATCGCAGCCCCGTGCCAAAGGCGAGCAGGCCCGCAATGCCGATGGCCGCGAGGAAATAAAGATCGAGGACAGCGGGGTCTTCGCTGCCGAAGTTGTCCACGACACGGCGCACCGCCAAGGGCAGTGTCAGGGACACCACAGCCGTCAGAACAAGGGCCAGAATGGCGGCGATCATCAGCGGCCAATAGGGGATCAGAAACGGCACCAATGCGCGTAACGACCCAAGCTCTCTGGATTTTTCACGCTCTTGTGTGGCTGATTGAGGCGGCAAATCTGTCGTGGTCTTGTCGGTCATGCTCTCTCCAGGCGTCCGTGCACCGCAGATGGCCGCAACATCCATGTCGCGTCAAGTGGACAGCACAGCGCAGGTCGAAATCGGTGGAAAATTGGAGCGGGCGGCGGGAATCGAACCCGCGTCATTAGCTTGGAAGGCTAAGGTCTTACCACTACACAACGCCCGCAAGACCGAAGCCTCGGATACGGCATCGCGGATGCGGGGTCAAGCGGGACGAGGGCCGCGATATGGCGGGGTGCCGCCTTAGTACCCGCGCACCGGATCAACCACATTGACCAGCGCCTCACCCGCAATCCAGCGCCCGAAGTTGGCAAGGAACAGGTCAAAGGACGCATCCTCCCACCCGTCATGCACCGACGAACAATGGGGGGAGATCAGCACGTTGTCCAAGGCCCAAAGCGGACTGCCCTGCGGCAGCGGCTCGACCTCGAACACATCCAAAGCGGCCCCTGCGACATGCCCCTCGGCCAGCGCATCCGCCAACGCGCCCTGATCAACGACCCCACCCCGTGACACATCCGCAAGGATCACGCCGGGTTTCATCGCCTTGAGCTGAGAGGCCCCGATCAACCCGCGCGTCCGTGCCGTCAAAGGTGTTGATATCGCAATGAAATCAGCCCGCGCCAGCAGGCTGTTCAAAGCGTCTGCACCGTGCACCTCGTCCACGTTGTCCATGTCGCGCGGGGTGGCGCGGGTGCCGATCACGTGCATCCCGAACGCTTTGGCACGCTGCGCGGTCGCCTGACCGGTGTGGCCCAGACCAACAATCAACAGCGTCTTGCCCTTGAGCGGACGCACCGTGCGCGCGGCCCAGACCTGCGCGCCCTTGTCCGCCTGCAACCCCGGCACGTCCAGCATGAAATGCAAAAACCCGCCAATCACGTATTCGGCCATCATGTCCGCTGCGACCCCGGCGGCATTTGTCACGGTTGTGGCTCGCGCGTCCCACTGCCCGAAGTGGTCCGTCCCCACACCCCCATTTGCGATCCATCGCGGGCCATTGGGGCCGAAAAGGGCCGCCCTCGGAAAGCCGGGCGTGCCGTTGAACCGCACGGTGTATACCACCTGAGGCGCAAAACCTGTCAGCATCTCAGGCAACCCGTCATAGCTGTCACAGACGCGCACCTGCGCCTGTGGGCTGGCCGCCATCAGCCTGTCGACCAACCCTTCGGGCGCATCGGTATGCAGCACGACACGGACCGGATCCGTCATGTGGTCTCTCCTGCCGGGGGGTGGATCAGGGCCAGCAGATCGCTGAATTTTGTGTCCGGCTCCTGCATTTTGGCCCGCATCTCCCAGATCACAGCCTTGCGCTGTTGTGGCATCGCGCCAGAGATGGCGTGGAATTTGGCCTCAACATCGCCAAGCGCCATCGGGGCCTCAGGTCCGCCGCGCGCATGCACATCCCCCGAGCTGAGTGTGCGCCCATCCTGCAAGCGCACCGTCACATCCGACCACCGCCCGGCCGGAAAGCGCGATGTATGCCGTGCGTCTTCCTGCACTGTGATTTTGTTCACGACGGCGGCGACCTGCGCGTTCCTCAGTTCCGCACCCGAGATATGGTCCGCATTGATCCGCCCATGCACCAATCGCGCCCCCAATGCGAAAGCCAGCGAATACTGTGCCTGCGAGGTCGTCTCTGGCATGCCGGGAAACAGGGCGGCGGCCTTGTCAAAGGTGCGCACATCAATGGCTGCAATGTCGCCCGCAGTCAGGCTGTGCCCGTCGATCAAGTCCCCGAACCCATCAAGTGCAGCATGGGCCCATCGGCAAATCGGATAGGGTTTGATGTAGTTCTGCGTGATCGTCCAGCGTTGGCCCAGATCAGCCCAATGCTGTGCAATATCAGCGGCTTCGACTGTGATGGCCGGGGCACCCTCAAACCCGGCTTCAGCCATCAGCACCGCCATTGTCCCCACCAAAGCGCCCATGCCCGACCCGTCATGCAGCATGGTGGGATTGGCGATTTCCCGCATCATCTGACTGCGCGGCCCGTGATACTCGGCAATCCCCAGGGCATGCCGCAACTGGTCCGTCGTGGCCCCGCGCAGCCGACAGCCAAGGGCCGCAACCCCAAGCGCATTCCATGCCCCCGAGGTGTGATAATCCGCAACGCTGGCATGCAGCGCGATGGCGGCCCTTGCCGACACCTCATAGGCCATTGCCATTGCGCGCAACGCATCCCGCGCCGAAAGGTCGGGCAGGTGCTCTCCAAACGCACACAACGCGGGCACAACCGCACAGCCGATATGCCCAAGCGTCGGGTTATATCCATCATGGGCATCCAGATTGTCGATCTGTGTGGCCGCCGCAAAGGCGGCCCCAGACAGTGAGGCACGGCGGCCATCAAACATGAGCGTGGCCTGATCGCTCGGGTTTGATGCAGCGTGAAAGCGCACCGCATGATCGCACGCGATCTGTCCGGCCTGCATCCCATCTGCCCCTGCGGCCACGCCCAACGTGTCGATCAACAAGGTCGCGGCCATGTCGACGGCAGCGTCCGGCACGGCACATGGTCCCAATGTGAAGGCAGCGATATCTTCAAAGGTCATGGACGCTCCGATGCCAGCAATTGGCCAAAGCCGGTGATCGGGGCGCGCAGCCCAAGCAGGCGCATCGCCTGAAACACCATCGCCTGATTTGAACTGATGACGGGTTTGCCCAAGGCCCGCTCAAGATCATCCAGAACCTCGACGCTGCGCATGTCCGTACACGACAACACCACGACCTGAGCGTCCGGATGATCGGCGCGCTGCCCAAGGGCATAAACCTCGCGCGGGGTCAACGCGCCCTGCCCTTCATTGTCCAGCGTGCCCTTAAAGTCAGCGCAGTGTACGGTGTCGAACCCCATTTGGCCGAGGAAGTTGATCGCCATGTCATTGATTGCGGGCACATAAGGCGATGCAAACGCGATCCGTTTTGCTTCCTGCGCTGTCAACGCAGCAACCAGCGCCCCTGCGGCCGTGACCGTCCTGGCCCCGCTGGCTTGCGCAATGCGCGCGGCCAGATCGCGATCAAAGGCTGATCCATGGGTGAGTGTCGCCGAGGTGCAACCATAAAACACGACATCCGGTTTGACCCCCGTCAGCAGCCGCAAGGGTTCTTCGAGGTTCGCAGACCCCAAGGCATGCATCTGGTCGGCGTCCGGTATTTCATCCTCGTCATAGCCCCCCATGCGGGCAAAGTGCACCGACACACCATCCGGGCGCAACAACGCCATGTCCGGCTCAAGGTTCGAATTGGTAAAAGGGACCAGCACGCCAAATCGCGCCTTTCCACGGGATGCGCTCATGTACTGCCCTCCTGCTGCCACTGGTCCAACAGGGCAATGGCCCTTTGCGTGTCAGCCAGCGACCCGACTGTCATGCGCAGCATATGCGGCAGACCCGCGCCGCCCTGGGCGCGCAGGAACATGCCCCGCTTGCGCAAAAACGCATCCGCACGGGCGGCGCGCTCTGCATCGCCCATATCCATCAGAACAAAGTTGGTGAAGCTCGGGTCGACCATAAATCCAAGCGCGCACAAGGCGGTTGCGGCCTCTTCGCGGATCTGTGCGGTCATCACGCAGGTCTGACGCATATAGGTCTGATCCCGCATCGCCGCTGCCGCCCCCGCCTGCGCCGCTGCGGAGATATTGTTGGGGTTCATAACCTTGCGCATCTCAGCTGCAATATGCGGTGGAAACAGCCCCCATCCAACCCGGAAACCTGCCATCCCATAGGCCTTGGAAAATGTGCGCAGCACCACCGTGTTGCCTGCGGTGATCATGTCAAAACAGGCCACCGCCTGATGATCCGCGAACTCGCCATAGGCTTCGTCAATCACCAACAGGATATCGTCCCGCAAGCCTGCGCGCAATCTGTCGAGATCAGCGCGCGGAATGTGGGTTCCGGTCGGATTGCCCGGATTGGCCACGAACACGATGCCGGTGTCGGGCTGCGCGGCTGCCAAAAGGGCGTCGACGGAGACTGTCGTGCCATCCTCGGGTGCGGTGTCGAACCGGGCCTGCGCCATCTGCGCAACGGTGCGGAAAAACGGATAGGCATGGGCGGGGGCCAGCACCGCCTGCGCCGGTCCCGCAAAGGCACGCACAAGGCAGCCGATCAAGTCCAGCGACCCATTCCCGCACAGGATGTTCGCGGAATCGACGCCATGCACCGACGCAATCGCCGCGCGCAAGTTGGTCCAATCGGGGTCAGGATACAGCATCCCCTGCGCCAGTGTTGCCTGCGCCGCCTCGACCGCCAAAGGGCTTGGTGCGCGCAGGCTTTCGTTTTGGGACAGTGAAATCAGGTCAACCCCATCCGGTGCCTGCATGTCCGCAAGCGCATAGGGCGACATTGCCGCGATATGGGGCAAGGCGCGGGTCATGGTCTGCCTCCGGTAACGAATCGGGAGATGCACAAGTCGGGCCGTATCGTCAGTATACGGACCGGGACCGCCATCTGCTGCGTTATGTCCGATGAAACGGTGTCAGAACATGCGTCGCGCCTTTTTTCAGGCTGTTGCGTGGCAAGTGTGTGGGTCATGGATCACGTCGTCGTCACAAGGGCGGGGGGTGACCGCGCAGTGCGCCGTCAAAGCGATCGAGCCTATCGGCCCGACATCCTTATAGACAGGGCACAAGATCGCAGCCCGTGGCTCGGCGCGACAATGATCTGATCCCGACAATACGCATTCGTATGCAACCCATGCGCCGCAATGGCGCGCCGCAACTGTGGAACCAAGCCCGAGGTCAGGTCAAACAAAAAACGTATCAGGGCCGTGGGGCGTCGTCCTCCTCCAGCAGGATACGCTGCGCATCGCCTGCGGGGTCTGAATATTGATCGTGCCGCAACGTCCAGATGAAGGCGACCAGCGCCCCCAGGCCAAGGATCAGCGAACACGGAACAAGAATAACAAGAATGTTCATGGGCTTACTTGGTCCTCAACGCGTTGAGTGTCACGGTGATCGAACTGCTCGACATGGCCAGCGCGGCCATCAAGGGGGTCGCAAACCCCATCAGCGCGAGCGGGATCGCGGTACAGTTGTACCCCGCCGCGAGGGCAAAATTCTCAAGGATCCGCCGCCGCGCACTGCGCGCGATGCGCAGGACCGTCGGAATGCCCGACAGTTGCTGGCCCAGCAGAACGACATCCGCAGCATTCTGGCTTGCCTCAAGCGCAGTGCCCGGTGCGATCGAGGCCCAGGCTTGCGTCAGCGCCAGCGTATCGTTCAGCCCATCGCCCACCATCACAACCCGCCGCCCTTGGGCCTGCAAGTCGCGGATCAGCTTTTGTTTCGCCTCCGGGTCGACCTCGGCATGGACATGATCAACTGGCAGGTCCGCCGCCATCCGTGTGGCATGGGCATGGGTGTCCCCTGTCAACATATGGATGTCGAGCCCCATGGCATGAAGCGCACTCAGCGCAGGCATCGCATCTGGAACCGCGCGCTCGCGCCGCTCCAGCAGATAGGCCGCATCGCCGACCTGCACCCATGTTCCTGTGCCCAAGCCAAGCCATGCCCCGTTTCCCAAAGCAACCGGACGACCCGCACAGCAGGCGCACACGCCCTTGCCCCGATGCTCTTGGATCCCGTCAAGATCCGTGGCTTGCACATCCGCCAACGCACCCAAAACGCTCCGGCTGAGCGGGTGTTGCGAGGCTTGGGCCAGTGCCTTGAGCACACGGCGCGGGCCATCAGGCATCTCGGCTGGTGGCACCAGACCACTGTCGCTGAGCGTTCCTGTCTTGTCAAAGACGACCGTGTCGACCTCGGCCAATCGTTCGAGCGCGGTTTCGGATTTGACCAGAATACCCATGCGGAACAACCGCCCCGTCGCCACGGTCGCGACCGCAGGCACCGCCAGCCCGAGGGCGCAAGGGCATGTGATGATCAGCGTTGCGATGGCGATGGTGAGGGCGTGGTAGAGGTCAGCGGTCGCAAAGGACCAGCCCAGAAACGCGGCCAGCGCCAACCCATGGACCAGCGGCGCATAGATGCCCGCAGCTTTGGTGGCGAGGCTGGTGTAGCGGCTGCGCGCCCCTTCGGCGAGGGCGGCCAGATAAACCAGACGGCGCAGGGTTGACCCTTTGGCATCCACGCTGGTGCGCAGGGTCACGGGGCCGCTCAGGAGCACATCGCCAGCTGTCAGTACCGCACCCGCGCGCACTTCAGTCGCGTCGCTTTCCCCCGTCAACGCGCTGCGGTCCACCTGTGCGACGGGGCTGGTCAACACACCGTCAACCGGAACGCGGCAGCCTGCGGCGAGCCACAGCATATCACCGGTCACGATCTCATCCACCGGGCAACTGACGCGGGTGTCACCATCGATCCGCGTAACCCGGTTGGGTTCAAGCGCGGCCAGGTCCGCCGCCGCCGAGCGTGCAGCACTGCGCATTCGTGTTTCAAGCACCCGGCCCACCAGCAGGAAAAACGTCAACGACAGCGCCGCATCGAAATAAGCGTGCGCGCCCCCGGTCATCGTCTCATAAAGCGACAATCCGCAGGCCAGAATGATCGCCAGCGCAATGGGCACATCCATGTTCAGGCGCGCAGCTTTCAAAGCACTCCAGGCCGAACGAAAGAACGGGTCGGCGCAGTAGATGGCGGCAGGCAGCGATATGGTCGCCGCGATCCAGTGAAAGAAATCGCGGGTCGAGTCGCTGGCCCCCGACCAGACGGCGATCGACAGCAGCATGACGTTCATCATCGCGAAACCCGCAATGCCAAGGCGCAAGGTCAGCCCGTCATTGCCCTGCGCAGCGATCGTGGCGCGTGCCTCGTGCGCCTCAAACCCGATGGCCGTCAGCGCGGTGATCCATGGGGTCGGGTCCAGACCCACCTGTGCCGTGATGGCCACCCGCTTGCGGCTGAGGTTGACGCGGGCGGCGGCAATTTCGGGGCGCGCATTCAAAAGCCGCTCGACCGCGCTGATGCAGGCGGAACAGTGGATGGTGGGCAGGATCAACTCATGGGTGGGCAGGCCTGCGCGCCTCGCTGCACGCTCTGCCGCAGGGCCAGCAGCGACGCAGCCCGGACAGGCGGCCATCGTCATGGCGCAACCCGCACGATCACGCGCTGACGAAAGGCCGTGCCGTCCGCCGCTTCGGCCTCCACCCGCAGGTTCCAGTTGCCCCGCGCCAGGGTGCCGACCTCGGCCACAAACCGGGTGCCATCATGGCGAAACACGGGGCTGAGGTCGTCGGCGACATGGGTGGCACGACCCAGGGTGGCGGCGGTAACGCGTGGCACAACTGCCCCCACCTCATCATCGATCCGCAGAAACAGCATACCATCCACGAGATCGGCACTTACATTCCAACCCAAGGCCTCTTGGGTCGCGCGGTCGCGATCAAAGGTCTGACTGGCCACATAGGAATTGCGCGTCTCAAGGCCCGGAAAGGTCGATACCGCCTTGAACGCCAAGGTGAGGTTCACCCCGATGATAACCGCAAAGGCCCCGCCAAAGATCGCGGCCACATGCCAGCCTGTGAGTTCGCGTGAAAACATGGCTATCCCCTTCCGTTGAAAATGGTGGCGACACCCGCGCGGTCGTCGCTGCCCACGTCTTCGACCCACAAACGCAGGTCGGTGATTTCGGCCTCTGCCGCCGGGTCCTGAGGACGCGCGGTAACGTAGACGCGGGCCTGCATCGTCTCGTTGGCGGGCACGGTCACGTGGCCTTCATGCGGTCCGTCTGTTTCAACCTCGATCCGCAATATCTCGTCCGAGGTGAGCATGAGCCGGAAAGTGCGGTCCTGGGCCGTCAGATTTCGGATACGCACGGTGTAGGTGTTGCGCACGGCCCCATCCGACAGGGTCACAAATTGCGGATTGCGCACCGGCTCGACCGTCAGCCCAATGTCGGACCGGATGAACAGCGCATAGACCAGCACCACCCCGATCAGCGACCACAGCACGGTATAAAGGATCGTGCGGGGGCGCAGCACATGCTGCCAGATGGGGCGCGGCGGGGCACCCGCGGTCTCGCGTTCCTCATCGGCAAGGGCGAGATAGCCGATCAGCCCGCGCGGCTTGCCAATGCGCGCCATCACATCGTCGCAGGCATCAATGCACAGCGCGCAGGTGATGCACTCCATCTGTTGACCGTCACGAATGTCGATGCCTGCCGGGCAGACGTTCACGCAAGCCATGCAGTCGATACAGTCGCCCAATTTACCCGCATCCGCCGCCTTGCGGTGCTTGCCGCGTGGCTCACCCCGCCAGTGGCGATAGGCGACGGTCAGCGTGTCATTGTCCATCATTGCGGCCTGAATGCGGGGCCACGGGCACATGTAGTTGCAGACCTGTTCGCGCATGAACCCACCAAAGACGAAGGTGGTCGCGGTCAGCACGAGGATGGTCGAATAGGCGATGAAGGGCGCCTGCACGGTAACCAGATCGCGTGCCAATGTGGGAGCGTCCGCGAAATAGAAGACCCACGCCCCACCCGTGACCAAAGCGATAAAGAACCAGACCACCCACTTGGTCAGCCGCAACCGGAGTTTGCGCAAGCTCCAGTCCGCATTCCACAGCCGCACGCGGGCGTTGCGGTCGCCCTCGATCCAGCGCTCGACCAGAATGAACAAGTCGGTCCACACAGTCTGCGGGCAGGTATAGCCACACCAGACCCGGCCAAGGGCGGAGGTGAACAGGAACAGCCCCAGCCCGGCCATGATCAACAGCCCGGCCACAAAGTAGAACTCGTGCGGCCAGATTTCAATCCAGAAGAAATAGAAGCGCCGCCCCGCAAGGTCGATCAGCACAGCCTGATCGGGCAGGTTCGGGCCGCGATCCCACCGGATAAAGGGGGTCAGGTAATAGACCGCCAGCGTCCCGCCCATGATCCACCACTTGAGTGTGCGGAAGGTGCCCTTGACGCGCCGGGGAAAGATCGGTTCGCGCGCGGCATAAAGTGACGGGGGCGCGCCTTGGGGTTGGGTCATGTTGATTGTCCTGTTCGTGACCTCACTCTGCGCGATCCGCCCACCAGCCAGCCTTGATCTGGATCAAGGGTGTACGAAAAAGCCCCCGACCCCCATTGAGTGCGAACAGGACAGGGGCCGGAGGTGCCACGCGCCCGCCGAAGGATGGACAACCTGAGGCGCGCAACATCGATGTAGGGTCGGGGCGCGTTATTCGCCCCCACCCAATTGGTGCAGATACAAGGTGACGGCCTTGATCTCTGCCTCGTCCAGACGCGGGCCCCACGGGGGCATCACGCCGAAACGGGAATAGGTGATTGTCTTAGTGAGCGTGTCCCGATCCCCACCATAAAGCCAGATCGCATCCGACAGGCGGGGCGCACCCTGATCGCGCATCCCCTCGCCTGCCTCGCCGTGGCAGGCCGCGCATTGCTCTTCGAACAGAATGGCCCCCTGCGCCGCCAGCGCCGCGTCGTGATCCTTGCCCGACAGGGTCAACACGTGTTCGACCGTGGCCGCAATTTCCTCGCCTTCGAGCAACTCGCCAAAGGCGGGCATCTGCGACCAGCGCGCGTCCGGGTCCGCTTCATTTCGGATACCGTGGCGCACGGTGTATTCGATGTCTTCGAGTGTGCCACCCCATAGCCAGTCATCATCCAGCAGGTTCGGGTATCCCACAGCCCCCGCCGCACCCGACCCATGGCATTGCGAACAATGGGACAGAAAGACCGACGCGCCCCCGGCCACGCCGTAGCGGTGGGCCGGATCGTCCGGTGCAAGGGTTGACAGATCCGCCGAGGCAAGGCGCTGCGCCACCTCGGCATTCTGCGCATCAACGGCTGCGATCTGATCGGCCACCTCGCCGCGTGTGGAGTACCCCAGGACCCCGCCCGTGGCCGAATTTATCAGCGGCCAAGCCGGATATGCAATCGTATAGGCGATAGCCCAAACGATAGTGGCGTAAAGCGTCCACAGCCACCAGCGCGGCAGCGGGTTGTTGAGTTCCTTGATCCCGTCCCAATCATGGCCGGTGGTGTCGATCCCGGTGATCTCGTCTTTTTCTTTGTGGTCAGCCATCACTTGGCCTCCGGTTCTTGGGATTGGAGAGGGCCCCATCGTCATGGCGAAATGGGATGCTTGCGGCCTCGTCATTGGCGCTGCGCGCGCCCGGACGAAACGCCCAGACGCAGGCCACGATGTAAAAGACCATCATCGCCAGCAGCACCCAACTGTCCGCCAGTTCGCGCAAGGTGGAATAGGTGTCCATGTCCGCGCCCTCTTATCGGTTTGCATCTGGGGTGAAGGTCGAGAAATCGACCAACGTGCCCAGCATCTGAAGGTAGGCGATCAGCGCGTCCATCTCGGTCAGTTCGGGCTGGCCATCAAAGTTCGCCACAACCGCACCGGGATAGCGTTCGACCAATGCGTCCCAATCGGACTCCGGGTCACCCTGAGCCCTAAAGTCAGAGACCGCGTTTTCGATCATGTCTTCGGTGTAGGGCACCCCGACAAAGCGGTGGGTGCGCAACAGATCTTCGATACGTTTGCCCTGGATCGGGGTGCGTCCCAGAAACGCGTATTTGGGCATGATCGACTCGGGCACCACCGATTGCGGATCGTTGAGGTGATCCACATGCCAGGCATCAGAATACCGCCCCCCCACGCGCGCCAGATCAGGCCCTGTGCGCTTGGACCCCCACTGGTGGGGGTGGTCATACATCGACTCCGCCGCCAGCGAATAGTGGCCATAGCGTTCGACCTCATCCCGCATGGGCCGGATCATCTGGGAGTGGCACACATAGCAGCCCTCACGGACATAGATGTCGCGCCCCGCCAGTTCGAGGGGGCTGTAGGGGCGCATGCCCTCGACCTCTTCGATGGTATTCTCGAGGTAGAACAGAGGGGCGATTTCGACGATGCCTCCGATGCTCACGACCAGCAGCGACAGGATGAACAGCAATGTGGGGCTGCGTTCGATCATCGCGTGACGATTAAGGAATGCGCCCTGTGCGGTTGCCCCGGCGGGGTTGCCCGCCGCAGCCGCAAGATTGCCACCCTTGGCGGAACCGAAGTTCTTTGGATTGTCAGCCATTGTTCTCGGCCTCCCTTATTCTGCCGGGACACCAACGGGCGCGGCGACACGTGCGCCTCCCCGAATGGTCATCCACATGTTCCAGACCATGATCAGCCCGCCACTGAGGTAAAGGACCCCGCCAAGGCCACGCACCACATACATCGGGAATTTGGCATCAACGGTGTCGGCGAATGAATTGACGAGGAACCCTTGCGCATCAACTTCGCGCCACATCAGCCCTTCCATGATGCCGGTGACCCACATCGAGGCGGCGTAAAGAACGATCCCGATGGTCGCGAGCCAGAAGTGCCAGTCGATAGCGGCCATCGAATACATCCGCTTGCGCCCCCACAGGCGCGGCGTCAGGAAATAGAGCGCGCCAAAGGTGATCATCCCGTTCCAGCCCAAGGCACCGGAGTGCACGTGTCCGATGGTCCAGTCGGTGTAGTGCGACAGCGCATTGACCGCCCGGATCGACATCATCGGCCCTTCGAACGTGGACATGCCGTAAAAGGCAAGGCTGATCACCATCATACGAATGATCGGATCGGTGCGCAGCTTGTCCCAGGCCCCTTGCAGCGTCATCAGTCCGTTGATCATGCCCCCCCAACTTGGCATCCACAGGATAATCGAGAACACCATGCCCAGGGTCGAGGCCCAATCGGGCAGCGCGGTGTAGTGCAAGTGGTGCGGACCCGCCCAGATATAGAGAAAGATCAGCGCCCAGAAGTGGATGATGCTCAACTTGTAGCTGTAAACGGGGCGTTCGGCCTGCTTGGGCACGAAATAGTACATCATCCCCAGAAACCCGGCGGTGAGAAAGAAGCCGACCGCGTTGTGCCCGTACCACCACTGCGTCATTGCATCCTGCACGCCCGAAAAGACCTGCACCGATTTTGACCCAAGCAGGGAGACAGGAATGCTCAGGTTGTTGACGATGTGCAGCATCGCGACGGTGATGATGAAGCTCAGCAAAAACCAGTTGGCCACATAGATGTGCTTTTCGCGGCGGCGGAAGATCGTCCCCAGATAGACGGCCAGAAACGCGACCCACACGAAGGTCAACCAGATATCCACATACCACTCGGGTTCGGCATATTCCTTGGATTGGGTCGCACCCAGCAGATAGCCAGTGGCGGCCAGCACGATGAACGACTGATAGCCCCAGAACACGAACCACGCGAGGTTGCCGCCCCAGAGCCGCGCGCCACAGGTACGCTGCACGATATAGAACGAGGACATGATCAGCGCGTTGCCTCCGAACGCAAAGATCACCGCACTGGTGTGCAGCGGGCGCAGCCGTCCGAAATTGGTGAAAGGCTGGCCCCAGTCGAAATTCAGCACAGGAAAGGCCAGTTGGAAGGCGATCAACACCCCCACCAGAAAGCCGACCACGCCCCAGAACCCGGTGGCAATGACCCCTGCCCGGATCACGCCGTCCATATACCCGGACCTATCCACGACCGGTTTGACATCGCCCATCTGACGCAGTTGCCAGATGAACATGCCGCCCGCGACAAACATGATCAGCGCGGCATGAACCTTGTAGGCCAGATCATATCCCCAGTCCGACCCAATTGCGGCCATCAGGGCGACAAGGCCAAGCAAGATGAGTTTGACGTAATCCCACATGAGTTTTCCTTTGCACTTCTGCGCCGCCACGGACGGGCGGCGCACCTGTTCTCGATGGTGTGATAGAGACGCGGAAAAACGCGCGCGTTGATCTGGATCAAGACCGGTAATTTAGCGGATCACATGCACCGCACATTGCGCGTGACGCACAACCCATGCGGCTGTCGATCCAAGCAGGATGTCGGAAAATACGGGCCGGTGCGAAGGGATCACGATCAGGTCCGCGCTGTTATCAGAGGCCCATTCGGTGATGGATCGTCCGGTGGGCCCATCGATTACGGCCATGCGCCCGCCGGGCACTTTGTCGGCCAGGTCCGACAAACGCTCTTTGGCACGTGAACGGGTGCCGGCCAGCATATCCGCAGGCATGTATTCAGCCGCATAGACCGGCAATTGCTCCATCACATGCAGGAACGTCGTATGTGCGTCCGGCCCTGACAGACGCGCGGCCACCTCCATGGCACCCGCGACATCCCGCTCTTCCTCGAATGCGACGGGAATAAGGATATTCTTGTACATCGTCGTTCCTTCCGTTCTGATTTGCAGAACAGAGGATAGGGACCTCGCAGATCCCCCGCGTTGATGTGGATCAAGCCTGCGCCTAGATCAACGGACCGCCATCACCGTCATCCCCGCTTTCAACCAGCAAGTCCTGTAGATCGGGGATCAGCACGACCCGGTTGCCATCCAATCCGATCACTCCGTCCTTGCGCAGACCTGTGAACTGGCGGCTGACGGTTTCGATGGTAAGGCCCAGAAAGTTCGCCATGGTTTCGCGGCTGATTGGCAACTCAAGGCGCGACGTGGTCCCCATCGCCTCGCCATCGGGATTCATCGTACGCTTGGCCATCAGCATCAACAGGCTCGCGATCTTTTCGCGGGCCGTCTTGCGACCCAACAGCAGCATCCAGTCCCGCGCGGCATCCAACTCATCCAGCGCCATTTCCAGCAGCCGCTCCTGAAGGTGGGGGATCTGGATCAGCAACGCCTCAAAGGGTTTGCGCGCGAAGCAGCACAGAGTTAGCTCCGACACCGCCGTCACATCATATTGCAAGGTCGTGCGACCCGGACGCCCGATAAAGTCAGATGGCAGCAGCAGGCCGACCATCTGGGTGCGCCCATCTTCGATCCCACGCTCCAGCGTTGCCGTGCCGCTCACGACCGATGCAACCACATCCAGCGCATCACCGCGCATCGCAATCGTCTGGCCCGCCTTATAGGTTCTGTAAAACTTGATCCTGTTCAGGTCTTCCAATTCGTCATCATCACAGCGCGCGCAAAGGGCCCGGTGACGGATCGGACAATTCGAACAGGTCGGGGCTGTCGCCAAGGAATGCGCCATCATGTGCCCTGTTGATCTGTGTCAAAGCAGGCCACGCAAAATGCGTGCAGGTTTTGGGTATGAAACACTTGTCCGACCTCCGTCACTTTGGCCTGTTCAACGCCAAGGTGCCACGCTTTACAAGCTACCCACCTGCGAACTGGTTCACCGAAGGGATAAGCGCGGATCACGTGCGCACCTGGCAATCGAACGCACCCAAGGATGCAGAGATTTCGCTGTATGTCCACATTCCGTTTTGCCGCAGATTGTGCTGGTTTTGTGCCTGCCGAACCCAGGGCACCCGCAACGCGGCCCCGCTTGCGCCCTATGTGGATCGGGTTTTGCGCGAGGCTGCGGATCAACGCCGCGGTTTCATAAATGGCGTCACCCCCAAACGCCTGCATCTTGGGGGTGGCACGCCGACGATCCTGTCTGCGTCGTTGCTGGACAGGTTGCTGCGCGGTCTTGATGATATCTGGGGCCTGTCGGACCTGGATGAGTTTTCGGTCGAGGTGGACCCGACTGATGTTGGCCCGGCCCGGCTTGCCATGCTCAAACAGCAAGGGTTAAGCCGCGCCAGCCTTGGCATTCAGGACTTTGACCGGCAGGTTCAGGCCGCCATCGGACGTACCCAGTCGCGCGATCTTACGCAATCGGTGGTCGATGATCTGCGCAGCCTCGGGGTCAGTTCACTGAACTTTGACCTGCTCTATGGGCTGCCTTTCCAGACCCCCGGCACATTGGCGGCCACGCTGGAGGCCGCACTTGCAATGCAGCCCGGACGGATCGCGCTTTTTGGCTATGCGCATGTGCCATGGATGTCCAAACGCCAGTCGTTGATCCCCGCGGATGCCTTGCCCAAACCCGAGGCGCGGCTGGCCCTGTTTGAACAAGCGCGCAAGACGTTATTGGGTCAGGGCTATGTCCAGATCGGGATTGACCACTTTGCGCGGCCCGAGGATGCGCTGGCGCACGCCTTCTTTGATCAGCGCCTCAAACGGTCCTTTCAAGGGTACACGGACGATGCAATCGGGTATCTCGTCGGTCTGGGGGCGTCGGCGATTTCGACCTTTCCGCAGGGGTTCGCCCAGAACATTCCGGTCACCGGCAAATATGCGACCCAGATTGATGCGGGCGTATCCGCGATCTGGCGTGGCTATGCACTGAGCGAGGCAGACAGGCTGAAGTCCAATCTGGTCGAGCAGTTGATGTGTTATTACGTCGCCACCCTCAGCGACGCGCAGGCAGCAAAGCCCTTGATTGTCAAAGCGATGAACCAGATCGCGCAGGACTTTGACGGTGCTGTTACATGGGACGGGCGGACATTGGAGATCAGGCGGTGGGCCCATCCGCTGGTGCGGCTGATCGCAGTACAACTGGTCACCCCGAGCACGCCATTGACAGCTGAACGGACCTATAGCGCAGCAATCTGAGCGTCAGTCAAACACCAGTTTCTGCGGTGTCCCACTGTCATGCGAGGCTTGCGCGGCATCGGCCATGACTTGCGCCTTGAATCCGTCGACACCGCTTGGGTTTGCGGGTTTTCCGGTGGTCAGCACGTCGACAAAATGGGCCATCTCGGCGCGGTAGGCATCGGCGTAACGCTCCAGAAAGAACGGCTCGGTCGGGGCGCGGCGGAATCCGTCCGCGTTCGATATCTCGACGGTGGAGGTCAGCACATTGTCCGCCCGCAGCATCCCCGTTTGCCCATGCACCTCGATGCGCTGATCATAGCCATAGGTCGCGCGGCGCGAGTTCGAAATCTGGCACAGCTTGCCGCTGGCCGTGCGCAGCGACACCATCGCCGTATCCACATCGCCCGCCGCGCCAATCGCGGGGTCCACGAGGCACGCGGCGTGGGTGAACACCTCCACCGGGTCTTCGCCCAGAAGAAAGCGGGCCATGTCCAGATCGTGGATCATCATGTCGCGAAACAACCCACCCGAGGTCTTGATATAGTCGATGGGCGGCGGGGATGGATCGCGCGACAGGATCGTGACCATTTCCACCTCACCAATCTTACCGGCGGCGATCTGGGCTTGAAGGGTCTGGAAATTCGGATCGAAGCGGCGGTTGAAGGCGACAAAAAACGGGACAGCGTTCGTGTCGACCACCGCCAGACAGTCCTTGATCCGCTCTGAATTCAGATCAATGGGCTTTTCGCAGAATATCGCCTTTTGGGCGCGGGCGGCGGTGTGGATCAGGTCATAATGCGTCGTTGTGGGGGTCCCGATGACCACGGCATCGATGTCCGCAGCGGCCATGATATCCGCGACCGACATGACGGGCGCGCCAGTGCGTTTGGCAAGTGCTTCGGCCGCTGCGGGCATCGCGTCTGCCACGGCTGCGACCTGCGCACCTTCCATGCCCATCAGGCTGCGCGCATGGACCTGCCCGATACGGCCACAGCCCAGAAGTGCGATGTTTATCATGGGTCTAACCTCTCATCGTTTGGAATACCCTGCGCGCCGCAGCAACCACCGGATCGTGCGTTTCACCGAGGATTCGCACCCGGTCAAAGCGATCTGGATCGCGGTTCACCGCATCCCGCAAGGCGTGCCCAAAGGCTTGGCGCAACTCGGTCCCGACGTTGAATTTGCAGATGTTAGTGCCCCGCGCGAGCGCGCGCCGCTGTACGCCCGGCACGCCCGACCCGCCGTGGATCACCAGCGCCACATCCGTCAGCCCCTGGATCGCAGCGATGCGCCCTTCGTCAAGGCCACCGGATTGATCGGTCTGCAAATGCACGTTGCCCACCGAAATCGCCATCGCATCCACGCCCGTCTCGCGGGCGAACTGTGCCGCCTCCTGCGGGTTGGTCCCGGCCGAGGCTTCGCCATTGTCATAGCCCACGAACCCGATCTCGCCCTCGCAGGAAATGCCGGCCTTATGCGCCATTTCGGCAATCACTGCCGTCTCGTCGATGTTCTGTTGCAGCGGCTTGCGCGAGCCGTCGAACATCAGCGAGGTAAAGCCCGCCTCCAACGCCTCTTTGCATTCCTCAAAGGTATATCCGTGATCCAAATGGGCGACGACCGGCACGCTGGCCTCTTCAGCCAGATGGCGGAACATCTTGCCCAGAATGGGCAGCGGGGTGTGTGCCCGACAGGATGGGCCCGCTTGCAGGATCACGGGGCAGCCTTCGGCCTCGGCGGCGGCCACATAGGCGCGCATGTCTTCCCATCCCAAACAGACCAGACCCGCCACCGCGTAGCCTTCAGTCTTGGCCGGGACCAGTACCTCGGACAGAGTGGCGAGGCTCATTTGAACTTGGCGATCATGTCTTTGATGCCGGGAATGGTCTCGATCTGATCGGCATGGGAGGGCTGGAAATACTGCACCAGACTGCGCTGGCTCAGACCGCCCAGAATGGTGAAGTAATACATCTCGTAGCCCGGCAACACCGCGCAGGGGTGATACCCGCTGTCGAGACAAATGGTGGACCCATCAACAAGGTGGTAGGCATCCCCCGACTTCCCCTCTTTGCGTTGCAGCATCTGTACGCCTGACCCGTGATTGGGCCGGAAGCGGAAATTATATGTCTCGTCATGGCGGGTTTCGATGATCTGATCACCGTCACGCCGGTCAGTATCGTGCTTGTGGCTGGGAAAGCCCGACCAGCCACCCTGCCCGACCGTGAACAACTCCGACACCAGCAGGCGGCCCACCTTGTCGTGATATCTGGTGCCAAGAATATGCTTGATCTTGCGGTGGGTCTTGGTGTCGTCAGAGCCGTATTGCACCAGATCCAGCTCGTTATTGCGCACAGCGAAGGCCTCAAGCACCTTGTCGTATTTGGCACCTGCCACGAACACTTCGGCTGCGTCCGACGTGCAGACCATCTGGGCGCGCGCGGCAGTGGGGACATAGACGCCTTCTGGTTCGCCATCCCATACGTCAACACCACGCCCGCCCAGATCAGCGACCTTGAAACCCTCGATATCCACATCAATGCTGCCCGTGGCAGGCACAATGCAGGTTTCAAACCCCGGCACGGCATATTCAAACGCCTGCCCCTTTTTCAGCTTCACGATGTTGAAATAGTTGAGCGGAACCGTCTCGTCATCCACGTCCACGATAGGTTTGTTCTGGTTGTCATAGGGCGCGATGTGCATCTGCGGCCTCCTTAGGTTTGAGTGGGACCGGGATGATTGGTCAGAAAATCGTCAAGCAAGTCCGGGGTCGGCATGGCGGGCGCGCAGCCCGGTTGGGACACGGTGATCGACGCACAGGCCGAACCGCGCAGAATTGCCGTTTCCAGGTCGTGATCGTCTGCGATGGACGTCATCAGCCCAGCCATAAACGCATCGCCCGCCCCGTTGGGTTTGACGGCAGTGACGGGATAGATGCCGGTCGTGATCTCGTCGCCCCCGGCATATGTGACAGCCCCGTTTTCACCCATCTTGTAGACGACAATCTCGGCTGAGGTTTCCGACAGCACGCGCGCCTTGGCCTGCCCCTTGCCCATCCCCCCGGCCATGAACCCAAATTCCTCGTCATTGCCCACGATCATGTCCGAGGCGTCTGCTGCGCGGCTCAGCACATCGGCGGCAACTTCGGACGAGGGCCAGCTATAGGGGCGGTAATCGACATCGAAAATGATCGGCAGGCCAGCGGCCTTGGCAAGCTCAAAGGCACGGAACGTGGCGCTGCGCGATGGTTCGGCGGCAAACACGGTGCCTGCGGTGATCAGCGCACCGTAGCGGCTGTAATCCACGGCCTCGACATCTGCGACCTCCATCTGAAAGTCCGCCGCCCCGTTGCGATAGATCACGTTGCGGTGCCCCTCAAGCACGCTCTCATAAAACGCCAGTGAGTTGCGGTATTCCCCACCGACCCGGCGCACATGGGTGGTGTCCACCCCGTAATGGCCAAGCCGGTTGATGCAATAACTGCCCACGGAATCGTCAGAGACGGACGTGACCAGCGCCGCCTGCCCTCCCAGTTTGCAGATGCCTGCGCCGATATTGGCTGCCGAGCCACCCAGATCGACGGTGACCGATGCTGCATCCTCGGCGCGCACCCCCACATCGGTGAAAAAGTCGATGCCCGCGCGGCCCACGATGACGAAATTGTTGGCTTTGATACCGTCCAGAAGGGCGCTCATCTGATCCCCTCCGCGTTGATGGCGTCGGCGGTGTCCAGCACTTCGGGATAACGGTAGTCGAGACCCAGAAGCTGGCGCATGTCGACGCTGGCATTGTCGATGAAGCCCGGCGGCAGGGCGGCGGGCATATCCTCAAGCGGTTTGACCCATTTGGGGATGTAGTTGATCAGCACGGCATTGCGGTCGTGATCGGCATGGTTGGGCATGGCGCAATGCCACGCCGCCCCAAAGAACAGAACCACATCGCCCGGCACCCCGGTCATGCGCGCGCAGGTGTCGTAGAATTGCGCGTGGTCGTTCGGTGTCGGATAGCGAAGATGCTTTTGCGATCCGGGAAGATAGGCGGTCGCGCCCGACTTTTCCGTGAAAGGATCAAGTGCGATGGTCACTTGCGCATTCAGCGGGAACGAGGCGTTCAGACCCATGGGATGCGTCTCGGGCAAGTGAAAATCCCAGTAGGGAAAATCGATATGCGGCTCCTGCCCCGGTCCGCCGGGCAAGATTCGATTGGCCGCAATCGAACCCATGATGAACTCGGACCCCAGCCATTTGCGCAGGATGCCCATGATTGCCGGATGGGTGGCCATGTCAGAAAACACATCGCCCTTGGCCAGCAGGTTCCAGACCCGGCGTTGCAGGTCTGCCCGGCCGTCTTCCATCGCGGCACCCTGAAAATGGGTGACCTTGTCGCCCTCACGATCCGAATGGGCCATGATGATGCGGCGCGCCTCTGCGATCTGGTCCGGCGTGAACAGGCCGGTGATCCGCACGGCCCCGCCACCCTCCATCAACTCGGCGCAGATCGCATCTGCATCAATCGCATCATGGGGCACGCTCAACATGGTCTCAGACCCCCTTACGCTGCTTGGATCGGGAGGCTTCCTGATCGGTGTGGGCGGCGGCGACCCTGGCGTTGTCGGTGATGTGAGGCGTGCCGACCTCCCACCATGTGTGGCCTTCGGTCGTCCAACCCTCGAACGCATCGACCTTCATGCAGATCACATAGGTCTTGTCGCTGGCCTTGGCCCGCTGAAATGCTGCGCCCAAGTCGGCCGCATTCTCGACCGTCTCGGCGGTGGCACCCATGGCCGCCGCATGCGCTTCGAAATCGATGGCAAAGGCTTTGGGGATGGTGGGCGCATCGCTCAGCAGGTTGTTGAAGCTCTCGTTGCCGGTGTTGTTCTGCAACTTGTTGATCACCGCAAAGCCACCATTGTCGAGCACCAGCACGATCAGCTTCTTGCGTGTCAGGACCGAGGAATAGATGTCGGAGTTCATCAAGAGGTACGATCCGTCACCGCAGAACGTGATGGTGTCTGCGTCCGGTTCCCGTTCGGCCTGGGCGATGCGCGCGCCCCACGCGCCCGCGATCTCGTAGCCCATACAGGAAAAGCCGAATTCCACATCCACGGTTCCGACGTCCAGCGTGCGCCAGTTCGCGGTCACTTCGGCAGGCAATCCCCCTGCCGCTGCCACCACCCGATCGCGCGGATCGCAGGCGGCGTTTACCGCCCCGATGGCTTGCGCATAAGAGTTAGGGCGATTGCCGGGTGCTACATTCCCGGCCACGTATGCCGTCCATTTTGCGCGCACGTCCTGGGCAAACTTCGTCCAGTCCGGTGGTGCCGCATAGCCGGTCATCGCATCGGTCAACGCGGCCAGCCCCAGCCTGGCGTCCCCCACCACGGGTAGCGAGCGGTGCTTGCCCGCATCGTGCCGACCTGCATTGAGGCCAATGATCTGCGCATCCCGCGCGAAGGCCGTCCAGGACCCGGTGGTAAAATCCTGCAAGCGGCAGCCCACCGACAGGATCACATCCGCCTTCTCGGCAACCGCATTGGCGCTGTCAGATCCTGTGACCCCGATCGGCCCGATGTTCAGCGGATGGGTGTCGAGCATATTGGCCCGGCCCGCGATGGTCTCCACGACGGGGATATTATGTGCTTCGGCAAAGGCCGTGAGTTCGGCAACGGCCCCCGAATACTGCACGCCACCGCCTGCGATGATCATGGGGCGTCTGGCGGTGCGCAGGGCGGCAACTGCCTCGGCAACTTCGGCGATATCGGGGGCCTGACGGCGGATGCGGTGTACTTTGCGCTCGAACATGGCGGTCGGATAGTCATAGGCCCAGCCCTGCACATCCTGTGGCAGCCCCAGAAAGGCTGGCCCGCAATCGGCAGGGTCCAGCATCGTCGCAATCGCATTTGGCAGCGACTGGATGATCTGGGCCGGGTGCGTGATCCGGTCCCAATAACGGCTGACGGGTTTGAACGCGTCGTTCACCCCGAAGGTTGGATCGCCAAAATGTTCAAGCTGTTGCAAGACCGGGTCCGGCAACCGGGTGATGAACGTATCGCCACACAGCATCAGCATGGGCAGGCGGTTGGCATGAGCAAGAGCCGCAGCCGTCAGCAGGTTCGCCGTGCCCGGCCCCGCAGAGGCGGTGCAGAACATGAATCGGCGGCGCAACCACTGTTTGGCATAACCGGCAGCGGCAAACCCCATCCCCTGCTCGTTCTGGCCGCGATATAAAGGCAGCGTATCACGGTGATCATAAAGCGCCTCACCCAGACAGGTGACGTTGCCATGGCCAAAGATGCCAAAACCCCCGCCACACAGCCGCCATTCAACCCCGTCAATCTCGATGAATTGCGCGTCAAGATAGCGGATGATTGCCTGCGCCGTTGTCAGGCGCACGGTGCCCACATCAGTCATTCTATCCCTCCCAAGATCACGCGAATTGCTGTAACGACGATTCTGTATTGACCGCTGTGTTGCAATGACGATACCAATCTTGCAACCGGTTGCAAATACTTTTTCAGGAAGGATCGCAGATGCCCGAAACGGGAACGGACATCGGGATTGGAATCGTCGGAGGCGGCTATATGGGCAAGGCCCATGCTGCGGCCTACAGCGTGGTTGCGACCCTGTTTGACACGGCCCTGCGCCCCCGGCTTGAGATGGTCTGTGCGACCAGTAGCGCATCGGCCGAACGCTACCGCACCGGATATGGATTTGCCCGCTGCACCGATGACTGGCAGGCATTGGTCAATGATCCGAAGGTCGAGGCGGTTGTCATCGCCTCTCCGCAGGACACACATCGCGACATCGCGCTGGCGGCCTTCGCGCTTGGCAAACCCGTGTTCTGCGAAAAACCACTGGCTGAAACGCCCGATGCGGCCCGCGAAATGGTGGCGGCCGCCGCAAAGGCCGGGGTCGCAAACATGATCGGGTTCAACTATGTGCGCACCCCCGCCACGCAGTTCGCCCGTCAATTGCTGGCCGAGGGGCGGATTGGCACCGTGACCTCCTTTCGGGGTGAAATGACCGAGGATTTTCTCGCTGATCCAGAGGCCCCCGCCTCGTGGCGCACCGCGGGTGATGCAAATGGCTGCATGGGCGATCTGGCCCCGCACCCAATCAATTGTGCACACGCGCTGATGGGGCCGATTGCGCGCCTGCACGCGGTTGTCGAGACGGTGCATGCGACCCGTGGCGGCGTGGCGGTGACCAATGACGACCAGGCCCATTTGCAACTGGAATTTACCTCTGGTGTACGGGGCAGCATGTTCATCAGCCGTGTCGCGACAGGGCGCAAGATGGGCTATGCCTATGACATCTACGGCACCCATGGTGCGATCCGTTTTGATGGCGAAGACCAGAACGCGCTTTGGCTTTATACCACCGATGTGCCCGAAGCCGAACGCGGCTTTCGCAAGATCCTGACCGGGCCCGCCCATCCCGATTATCTGCCCTTTTGTCAGGGCCCCGGGCACGGCACCGGCTATCAGGATCAGATCATCATCGAGGCCAAGGATTTCCTGACCGCGATACACTCAGGTGCCCCTGTCTGGCCCACATTCGAGGAAGGGCTGGCCGTCAATCAGGTGGTCGCCGCGGCCCTCGCCTCTTCCCGCGCGAGTGCGTGGGTGTCCGTTGCAGATTACTGAAAGATAAGGCAAATCACTATGATCAAGATCGGCAATGCCCCCTGTTCCTGGGGTGTGGAATTTGCAGATGATCCGCGCAATCCAAGCTGGCGCAAGGTGCTGCAGGAAAATGCGGATGCAGGCTATGGAGGGATCGAACTTGGCCCCATCGGATTCATGCCCGAGGACCCTGCCGTGCTTGGTGACGCGCTTGAGGAATACGGGCAGGAACTGGTCGGTGGCGTCGTTTTTCGCCCCTTCCACGATGCGTCCAAATGGGACGAGGTGATGGACGCAAGCGTGCGCACGGCCCGCGCCCTCAAGGCCCACGGCGCACAGCATATGGTGCTGATCGACAGCATCTCGCCCCGCCGCGCACCCACCGCGGGCCGCGCCTCTGAGGCCGAGCAGATGGACGCAGCCGAATGGGCCGGTTTTCGCGACCGGATCGCCACCATCGCGCGCTTGGGCGCTGAAGAATACGGGCTGACAGTCGGCATCCACGCCCATGCCGCGGGCTTTATGGACTTTGAACCGGAACTTGAGCGGCTGCTGGATGAGGTGGACGAAAGCATCCTGAAAATCTGCTTTGATACCGGACACCATTCCTATGCCGGGTTTGACCCCGTCGCCTTCATGCAGCGCCACATAAGCCGCATCAGCTACATGCATTTCAAGGATATCGACCCAACCGTCAAAGCCAAAGTCGTTGCGAACCGCACCGACTTCTACGAAGCCTGCGGCGATGGCATTTTCTGCAATCTGGGCGACGGAGACGTGGATTTTCCGGCGGTGCGTCAGGCGTTGCTCGACAATGGGTTTCAGGGCTGGTGCACGGTCGAACAGGATTGCGATCCTGCGGGCGACACTTCGCCCATCGATGATGCAAAGCTGAACCGCACCTACCTGCAATCCATCGGTTTTGAGGGGACCTGATATGGCAAAGTTGAAATGGGGCATGATCGGCGGCGGTCAAGGCAGCCAGATCGGACCGGCGCACCGCCTTGGGGCGGGCCTTGACGGGTTGTTCGAATTTTCTGCCGGTGCACTGGATCACCGCGCCGATCAGGGGCGCGACTATGGTCGTCGCCTTGGCCTTGGGGATCGTGCCTATGGCGCGTGGCAGGACATGCTTGAAGGCGAGGCCAAGCGCGATGACCGCGTCGATCTGGTCACCGTCGCCACCCCCAACGCGACCCACTTCGAGATCACGAAAGCCTTCCTTGAAAAAGGGTTCCACGTGCTGTGCGAAAAGCCGATGACCATGACGGTCGAGGAAGGGCAGGAAATTGTCGAAATCGCCAGGAAAACCGGCAATATCTGCGCGGTGAATTACGGCTATTCCGGTTACTCCCTCGTGCGTCACATGCGCGCGATGGTGGCGCGGGGGGACATCGGCAAGGTGCGCCTTGTCGTGGCCGAATTTGCCCACGGGCATCACGCGGATGCCACAGATGCGGACAATCCGCGCGTGCGTTGGCGCTACGATCCCGCGCAGGCGGGGGTGTCAGCCCAATTCGCTGATTGCGGCATCCATGCCTTGCACATGGCGTCTTTTGTGACCGGCCAAGAGGTCGAAAAACTGTCCGCTGATACCGTATCTTGCATCGATGTGCGCACGCTTGAGGATGATGCGATGGTCAACTTCCGCATGGATGGCGGCGCGGTCGGGCGGCTCTGGACCTCGTCGGTGGCCATAGGGCGGCAACATGGGCTTGGCATTCAGGTCTTTGGCGAGATAGGTGGGCTGCGCTGGTCCCAGGAACACCCCAATCAGCTGTATTACATGCCATTGAATGAGCGCTTGCAGGTGATCGAACGGGGCGAGGCGAGCCTGTCACCCGAAGCCGACCGCACCACCCGCGTCACCATTGGACACGCCGAAGGGATGCCGCTGGCCTTTGCCAATATCTACACCGATCTCGCCGAAGCGATCAGCGCGCGCAAGGAGGGGCGGTTGATGAACCCGGCTGCCAACCTTTATCCGCGCGCCGAGGATGGGGTGCGGTCGATGGCGGCGGTGTTTGCGGTGGCGGAGTCAGGCAAGCAGAATGGCGTGTGGCTGGATGCACGACCGCCGATGTTCCGCTAGGAATCCGCACGAAGTGTTTTGGCCACTTCAACCGCCCAGGCCCGATGTAGTCTAGGACCCGGATGAAAATTGTCTGGTGCCATCTCCGCCGCATCAAGCATGAAATCCGATGGCAGATGATGCGCGGTTGCCCGCGCTGTGCACAGGGCACGCAGTTTGGCATCAAAGGCTTCCGCACGCGCGCCCAATACCGCGTTCAAGGGCCAAGGCAGGATCGGGAAGTCCCGGATGGGCGGCACCCCTGACACGCAGACACGCTGTGGCGCGAATTTGTCGTCGATGAGGTCCAGCAGCCGGGCATAGCGATCCGCCCATGCGCGCAGAGACACCCCATTCTTGACGTCGTTAACCCCGAGCGCGATGACCACGAAATCCAGCTGTTGTGCGGGCACATCCTTGATCATCTGCAATGTGCTGGCCGTGGTGCCCCCCGACCTGGCCACCACCTGCCAGTCAACGCGGTGATGGTGGGCCAATTCCGAACTTAATTGCCCACCAAGAGCGAGGCTTTGGTCACTCACGCCCACCCCTGCCGCCGAACTGTCCCCCAGCACCATCAGGCGTTTCAGATCACCCTGTCCGCACTGGCCCCGTCGCGCACCGGGCGCTTCGGGCAGGCGGGACGCACGCGCCGCAACCCAAAAGGCTTGCGGTACATAGATCGGAAACAAGGCGATGGATGTGATCGACATGGTGTCTGTTATCACCCATCCGCAGAGGGGTTAAAGCGCACGCAACGTCCCCCGCTCGACCACGTGGCACTCAAAGCTCAGAGACTGGGCAGTCGTTTCGGTTCCGTCCAACATCGCCTCGACCAGATCGACCGAGGCGCGCACGATATCGTCGATGGGGTTGTGAATGGTGGTGAGGTTGATCAGCTCCCACCCGGCCATTTCCATGTTGTTGAGCCCGATGATCCCCACGTCATCCGGCACCGACAGGCCGGCGTCGCGAATGGCCGACAATGCACCGATCGACAGAACATCATCGCCGCAGAAATACGCCTCTGCCGGACCCATGGCGAGCAGGCGCGTCATCTCGGCCCGGCCCGCATCAAAGGAATAGGCAGTGGCATAGGACACCGACAGGGACACGTCCGCATGCCGCCCCAACTCTTCGGCAAAGCCGGTGTGACGGTCGCGCGTTGATGTGGCTGACAGCGGCCCCGCCAGAAACCCGACCCGGCGATAGCCACGCTTGAGCAACTCGCGCGCCGCAATCCGACCGGCCTCGCAATTGTCGATCCCCAGCACATTGATACGGGGCGTGTCGGTGAGCCGCCCAAAGGAGTGGACCACTCGCATGCCTGCCTCCTGGAAACTCTCCGCAAAGCTGACCGGCAGGGTCGAGGATGCGACGATGACCGCATCCACAGAATATTGTTGCAACATCCGCATTGACTGCGAGGGATCGGTTTCATCCGACAGGTTCACCAAAAGCGGGCGCAGGCCGCGTTTTTGCAATTCGCGGGTGACCAGATCAAAGACTTCGAGGAAAATCGGGTTATGGAAGTTGTTGGACACAACGCCCACCAGCTTGGTGCGCCCGGTGGTGAGGGACGAGGCGAGCGCATTGGGGCTGTAGCCCAACTCGGTCGCGGCCTTTTCGACCTTTTGTCGGGTTTTGCCGCTGATGGAGGCCCCCGGCGTGAAACAGCGCGACACCGCCGAGCGGGATACGCCCGCACGGGTGGCCACATCCTTGAGAGTCACCGCCATGGCTCAGGACCCGCCGTCGTATTTGGTCCAGTCGATCTGCATGAACCGCCACTGCGCCAGCCCCGCCAGCCCCAGAAAGATCACAGCCCAGAACACCGCCCCCGTTGACAGTTCAAACAGCCCCCACGCCGCGCAAACGGCCACCGTCAGATAGCGGCGACTGGGACGCGCAAAGAACGCGTGGTCAAAGTTGATCAGCGGGCGCATGGGACCTCAGGCGGCGTCCTCGTACCCCTCTTGGGTTTTTGCGCCGGTGATATAGGCGACAACGTCTTGCCCATCGGTGTCCTCTTTCCTCAGGTTCGCACAAATGCGCCCGCGTCGGAAAACCACGATCCGGTCGACCAAGTCAAACACTTGGCGCATGTTGTGGCTGACAAGGATCAGTGGTTCACCCTGATCCTTGAGGGTGCGGATGATGTTTTCAACCTGCGCCGTTTCCTGCACGCCAAGGGCGGCGGTCGGTTCGTCCATGATGGTCAGTTTGGAGGCAAACGTGGCAGTGCGCGCGATGGCGACGCATTGGCGTTGACCGCCCGACATATGGGCAATGGTGTTCTTGATGTTGGGAATTTTCACGCCCGTCTTGTCGAGGCCCGCGAGTGTTTCCTCACGCATCCCCTTGTAGTCCAGCAAGCGGAAAGGCCCCAGAAAGTTGAGCTTGGTCTTTTCCCGCCCCAGAAACAGATTGTCAGGCACATTCAGATCATCGGCCAGCGCGAGGGTCTGGAACACTGTTTCAATCCCCGCCTCGCGCGCATCAAGCGGGCCTGCAAAATGCACCTCTTGCCCATCGAACATGACGGTGCCACGGGTGCGCTGTTCAACCCCGGTGATCTGGCGCACAAAGGTCGACTTGCCGGCCCCGTTATCGCCCATGATCGCGACATGTTCGCCCTTGTTCAGCGTGAAATTCGCATTTTCAAGCGCGTGCACCCCACCGTAATGTTTGGTCAGGCCCCTGGTTTCCAGAATGATGTCCGACATCGTAAATCCCCCTCAAGCCCGCGCCGCAGCACGCTTTTGCTGCCATTGATCAAGCGCGACCGCACCCACGATGATACAGCCCAGCACCATTTCCTGATAGAACGCCCCGAGGCGCAGGAAGGTAAAGCCCGAGGTAATGACGCCAATGATCAGCGCCCCGATAACGGTGCCGATGATCGATCCGCGCCCGCCAAACAGCGACACGCCCCCAATCACCGCCATGGCAATGGCGTCCAGTTCGTAAGACAGCCCCATGCCCGACTGCGCCGTCAGGTTCTTGGATGTCAGGATCACCGCGGACAGCCCCGCCAGCATCCCCGCAATCGCATAGACCAGCACCAGATGGCGCGGCACGTTGATGCCCGACATCCGCGCCGCCGCCTCGTTTGAACCGATGGCATAGGTGTGCTTGCCATAGATCGTGTAGTTCATAATCAGGTGAAACAGGACTGCCAGGCCAAGAAAGATGATCACCGGGTTCATCCCCTGCCCGATCACCGCATAGGCTTCGGTCGGAAAGGATACCGGATTGCCGCTCGACCACCACTGCGCCACACCGCGCGCAAACAGCATCATGCCGAGCGTCGCAATGAAGGGCGGAATGCGGAAGAAGGCGACAAATATACCGTTGACGATCCCGGCCGCAATGCCGCAGCCAAGCCCCACCAAAAGCGGCACAATCACCGGCAGATCGAGAAAAGCCGGGCCAAAGATCGCTTTGGGATTGGGGCTGCCGTTCACTTCGCCCACTTGCGCAAAGCTCATGCAGATCATGGCCGTTGCCCCAAGAACCGAGCCGGAGGACAAGTCGATGCCCGCCGTGATGATCACTTGTGTCACCCCAAGGGCGATGATCCCGACAATGGCAACCTGGATGATGATGATGCGCAGGCGCGCCTCGTTGAAGATGCTGTCGAACCGGTCGCGGGTGTCAAACAGCAGGCTCTGGCCCATGAAATAAGCACCCAGTGCCTCGAAAATTAGGATAATCAGGATCAGTGCAGCAAGCACGTTGAGTTCGTTGGGCCATTGACGTTTGGATTTGTCGAACATCAGTCCGCCGGTGCCGTGGCTCGTGTCTGACATCGTCAGATCCCCCGCATCTGTCTTTGAAAAAACCGTGGCACAAGGGCGGTCCCGCCGCCCTTGTGTGTCTTGGCCGTGAGCGGCTTAGTTGACAAATTCGTCAATGTTATCAGGCGTCACCAGCTTGAAGGGGATGAACACGGTCTTGTCGACCTCTTCACCCGCAATCAGCTTGAGCGCCGTGTCGATGGAACCCGCACCCTGACCTGCAAGGTCCTGGAATACTGTAACATCCAGATCACCGGCCTGCATCGCTTGCAAAGCGTCCGCCGTAGCATCCACGCCACCGACCTGCACTTCGTCCATGGACATGCCCGCCGCCTTCATCGCGTTGATGGCCCCGATTGCCATTTCGTCGTTATTGGCAAACACGGCGTCGAACGGCTCGCCCGAGGACAGCCAGTTGGTCATCAGATCCGACGCCTTGTCGCGCGACCATTCAGCCGTCTGCTTGTCGATGATTGTGATGAAATTGCACATGTCCATACCGATGACGTCTTCGACATCCTTGGTGCGTTGCACGGCAGCCTGGTTCGAAAGCTGGCCCATCATCAGATAGGCGGTCGCCCCGCCCGATTTGCCTTCGGCGCGCAGGTTTTTGCAGATCTCGAAGGCTTTCAGCGTGCCCGACTCAATCTCGTTGGAGGCAACAAAGGCCTGCCCGTCGGGCAGCGTGTCCATATTGATCGGCTGGCGGTTCACGTAAACCATGGGCACACCCGCAGCGGCGGCGGCATTGCTCATCGCTTCGGTCGCGTTGGTGTCAACCGCGTTCACGATGATCGCATCCACACCGCTGGCGATGAAGTTGTTGATCTGGTCAAGCTGCTTGGCCACATCATCTGTGGCGTCCTCGATCTGGAGGCTGACACCGTCCAGCGTCGCCTCGTGCGCGGTCATGCCGTTGCGCATGACGGTCAGGCCGTTGTCGTCAAAACGTGCAACGGACACACCAATTTGCTGTGCCATGGCTGTGCCACCCATCAGCGTTGCGAGCAGGCTCGCGACTAGTATCTTTTTCATGGTTTCCTCCCTGGAATGCGTGCCCGGATCACGCCCTTCTTTTGGCCGGGCCGCCCGCCGCATCTGCGCATCCATCGCACATATCCGGTTGGCAACTGCGCCGATCTTAGGCGAGTCGCTGCATTTTGCAACCGGTTGCATTCAAAAACTGACTTTGTCTGTTTGCCGCCAGCACAGGTCGAAAATGCGCCCCGTCAAATCAGGGACTTAGGACACCGTTCCCGCATCCGGTACGTCCAGTTCCTGCATGGGCGGGTCATCCCCCTGCGCAATCCGGTGCATCAGGGCGCGGGCCAGAAAGGTGCCGGCGCGGTCAATATCCTCTTTGACCACGATGATGCCCGGACGAAACCGGCGCAGAAAGGTGATCGCCTCTTTGGCAACCACATCAAAATCCTGCTCGACCGTCAGTCCCATGCTTTCGACAGCCGCCACAATGGTCACGCAGGCGCCGATACTGGTCGTGATCAACCCGTCAGGCACCTGCCCGTTTTGAAACATGGGCAGTACGGCACGCTCGATCACAGGGTTGTCGCAATGGGCGTCGACCCCTTCGATCACGTGAAAGTCCACACCCAATTCAACGGCTGCCGCCTGCGCGCCCGCAATCATGTCCTGCGCATAGGTCTGCGACCGGGGCGGTGCCAGCATCGCAATGTGCCGACGCCCCCGTTCGGCCAAGGCGCGCAGCGCCAGATCCCCGAACGCCATATTGTCGTAGTCGAAATAGGCATGCTCCGCCCCCATTTGGGTGCGCCCGTGAGTCACAAAGGGAAACTTGTGGTCCATCAGATACCGGACCCGCGCATCATCGGGTTCGATCTGGTTGATAATCAATCCATCCGCCGACCCGGTTTCGACGATATACCGGATCGGAACCATAGGGTCCTCGTCCGGGAAATAGGGGGTGATGATCATGTGATAGGGCGTGCCCCGCAGCGCCGAGGTCACGGACGAAATCAGGCGGGCGGTGTGGTTCATCATGTCATGTTCGGTGGACATCACCAGCGAGATCACATTGGTGCGCCCGGTGCGCAGACGCACGCCCGCACGGTTGGGTCGATACCCGATCTGGCGGGCGATATCACGCACCCGCGCCTTGGTCTCTTTCCCGATATCCGGCGCATCTGCCAGCGCGCGGGACACAGTGGGCACCGCCATCCCCGACAGCCGCGCAATGGTTTTGAGTGTGGGGCGTTCGCCCGGTTGCAAGGCGATGGGTTCAGGCGAATCCGGCGGCCCAGACTTGGTCATCACAGCGCCTTTCGTACACAAATTGCATAAATCGACGCGACAAGCGCCATAAAGTATTTCAACGGAATCAAACCGTTGTCTCTGTTCACCTCGTTAATTCGACCCACAGCATTATTCCAGCTTGATTGCGAAATCTAAATCGTTGTAGCAATTTCTATAACGATTTAGTAGTCAGGGAGGACACATAATGAAGACTTTTTCAAAGCTGCTGACCACCGCCGCGTTCCTAACGGCAGGGGCGACGCACGCGACCGAACTTGAGGTCACGCACTGGTGGACATCGGGTGGCGAAGCCGCCGCCGTCACCGAATTTGCCAACGCCTTCAACGCGACCGGCAACACGTGGATCGATGGGGCCATTGCAGGCTCGGGCGGCACCGCCCGCCCCATCATCATCAGCCGTATTTTGGGTGGTGATCCCATGGGGGCGACCCAGCTCAACCATGGTCGCCAGGCCGAAGAACTGGTCGAAGCGGGCCTGATGCTTGACCTCACCGACATTGCGACCGAAGGCGATTGGGCCAATGTGGTGAACCCGACCTCTTTGCTGGATGCCTGCACGCTGGATGGCAAAATCTATTGTGTACCCGTCAATATCCACTCGTGGCAGTGGATCTGGCTGAGCAACAAGGCCTATGCGGATGCAGGCGTCAACACCCCGACCAACTGGGATGAATTCGTGGCTGCCGCCCCCGCGCTTGAGGCCGCAGGCAAGGTGCCTCTCGCGATGGGTCAGCAGCCTTGGCAATCCAACGGTGCGTTTGGCGTGATGGCCATCGCAATCGGAGGCCAGGACCTCTGGAATAAGATCAACGTGGACAAGGATTCGGACGCGGCCGCTGGCCCCGAGATGGCCAAGGTCTTCGAGGCGGCTGTGACAGCCCGGGAGATGGCCGCCAACTCGCGCGTTCAGGACTGGAACCAGGCCACGAATATGGTCATCACCGGCGAAGCGGGCGGTCAAATCATGGGCGATTGGGCCCAAGGCGAATTCCAGATCGCCGGTCAAACTGCGGGTGAAGAATATGAATGCCTGCCCGGCCTCGGCGTCAACGAAGTCATTTCGACAGGGGGCGATGCCTTCTATTTCCCCAAGAGCGATGATCCTGACATCACCGCCGCCCAGAAAGAGCTCGCCAAGCTGATGATCAGCCAGGAGGTGCAGGTTGCCTTCAATCTCAAGAAAGGGTCCCTGCCTGTGCGTGGCGACATCGACCTTAGCTCGGCCAATGACTGCATGAAAAAAGGGCTCGAAATCCTTGCTGCCGGCAACGTCATGCTGAGCGGGGACGAGGTCCTGTCCGCAGACACCCAAGGCCAGATCGAAGACCTGATGGTCGAGTTCTGGAACGATCCCTCCTATTCGGCGGCGGATGCGCAGGCGGCTTATGCGGCCATCATCGCTGACGCTGACTGATAGGCACAAGGCCAGCCCCGGTGCGTCGTTCCGGGGCTGGCACTTTTCGCCAAAGGGGGGAGTCTCATGGCCACATCGTCCGGCACATCCAAGCGGCCTGTGCGCCTGTTGCGCAATCTGAATGCCAAGATCGCATCGATCCCCATGGTCGCCACGGCGCTGGTGATCTTCATCGGCTGCACCGCGTGGACCATCCTCTATTCCTTTACCGATTCCAAGCTGTTGCCCCGGCTGAACTTTGTGGGCTTCGAACAATATGACCGGCTGTGGGGCACGCGACGCTGGCTTGTCTCCATCGAAAACCTCGCATGGTACGGAGTGTGTTCACTGGTTCTGACGCTGGTGATCGGCTTCACACTGGCCGCCCTGCTTGACCGCAAGGTGCGCTTTGAGAACACCTTTCGAACCATCCTTCTGTACCCGTTCGCGCTGTCCTTCATCGTGACCGGACTGGTGTGGCAATGGATTTTGAACCCTGATTTTGGCGTGCAACAGGTCGTGCGCAACTGGGGTTGGGAGGGGTTCACCTTCGACCCCCTTTATAACCCTGACATCGTGATCTTCGGGATTCTGATCGCGGGCATCTGGCAAGGCTCGGGGCTGATCATGGTGATCATGCTGGCGGGTCTGCGCGGTATCGACGAAGACATATGGAAAGCCGCCCGCGTTGACGGCATCCCGACATGGAAAACCTATGTGGTGGTGATCATCCCGATGATGCGCCCCGTGTTCGTAACCGCCCTCGTGCTGATCGCCTCGGGTATCGTGAAAGTCTATGATCTGGTTGTGGCGCAAACCTCCGGCGGGCCCGGGATCGCCTCCGAAGTGCCCGCCAAATACGTCTATGACAAGATGTTCGCGTCGCAAAATCTGGCGCAGGGCTTTGCCGCCTCGACCATGATGCTGGTGAGCGTGATCATCATTCTGATCCCGTGGGCCTACCTCGAATTCGGAGGTAAGAAACGTGGTTGATGCAGCCCACCCCCGCGGCCCCAAACCCCGCAGGCGCCTGTCGCGCGGCAATATCATGCTTTACGGCACCCTGATTGTGGTGGCGATGTACTACGCGCTGCCGCTTTACGTGATGATCGTCACCTCACTCAAGGGCATGCCCGAAATCCGTATGGGCAATGTGTTTTCACCCCCGGTCGAGATCACCTTTCAGCCCTGGGTCAAAGCCTGGTCCGAAGCCTGTACGGGCATCAATTGCGACGGGCTAAGCCGGGGGTTCTGGAACTCGGTTCAAATCCTGATCCCGTCGGTGTTCCTGTCGATCATCATCGCCTCGATCAACGGCTATGCGCTGGCCAACTGGCGGTTCAAGGGGGCGGATGTGTTCTTTACCATCTTGATCCTCGGCGCGTTCATCCCCTATCAAGTCATGCTGTACCCCATCGTGATCATCCTGCGCGAGATGGGGCTTTATGGCAGCCTTTGGGGTCTGGTTCTGGTGCATACGGTCTTTGGCATGCCGATCCTGACCCTGCTGTTTCGCAACTATTTCAGCGCCATCCCCGAAGAACTGTTCAAGGCCGCCCGCGTTGATGGGGCCGGGTTCTGGGGCATCTATTTCCGCATCATGCTGCCCATGTCACTGCCGATCTTCGTGGTCGCGATGATCCTGCAAGTGACCGGTATCTGGAACGATTTCCTGTTCGGGGTGATTTATACCCGTCCCGAAATCTACCCCATGACGGTGCAACTCAACAACATCGTCAACTCGGTGCAGGGGGTCAAGGAATACAACGTCAATATGGCTGCGACCCTGCTCACGGGCCTTGTCCCCCTCACTATCTATTTCGTTTCCGGCAAACTGTTTGTCCGCGGCATCGCGGCTGGCGCAGTAAAGGGCTGATCCATGACTTCCGTTCTCGTCAAAGACCTCACGCTCAAGTTCGGCGCGCTGACCGTGCTCGACACGCTTAACATCGACATCCCCGAAGGTGAATTCCTCGTGCTGCTCGGCGCGTCGGGTTGCGGCAAGTCCACACTGCTGAACTGTATCGCGGGATTGCTGGATGTGACGGATGGTGAAATCCACATCAACGACCAGAACGTCACCTGGGCCGAACCATCCGAGCGGGGGATCGGAATGGTGTTCCAATCCTACGCGCTCTATCCACAAATGACGGTGGCGGGGAACCTGTCCTTTGGCCTCAGGAATGCGCGGATGCCAAAGGACGAAATCGCCGCCCGCGTGGCCCGTGCCGCCGAAGTGCTGCAAATCGAACCTTTGCTGGATCGCAAACCTGCGGCCCTGTCCGGCGGGCAGCGCCAACGGGTGGCCATTGGCCGGGCACTGGTGCGCGACGTCGACGTGTTTCTGTTTGACGAACCGCTGTCGAACCTTGATGCCAAGCTGCGCGCTGACCTGCGGGTCGAGATCAAGCGCCTGCATCACAACCTCAAGAACACCATGATCTACGTCACCCATGATCAGGTCGAAGCGATGACGCTGGCCGACCGCATCGCCATTATGAAAGGCGGTGTGATCCAGCAGCTCGATACACCCACCGAGATCTACAACCGGCCCATCAACAAATACGTGGCCGGGTTCATCGGCTCGCCCGAAATCAACTTCTTTGAGGGGCGCATTGAGGGCGATCATTTCGTGGCCGACGATCTGCACATCCCGCTTGGCGCATACGCGTTTCAAGGCGCGCGTCGGGATGTTATGGCATCCTTTGGCATCCGCCCCGAGCATATTCAATCAGGCGACATGGCCCGTGATCTTCCGTTTTCTCAAGAAGTCGAGATCGAGATTGTGGAGCCTATGGGTTCGGACACCCTGGCCTGGACCACCCTTGCCGGGTGCCCGCTTCGCATTCGCATGGACGGGCAGGCCGCCGTGGCGTCCGGCACGCGCATTCTGATCGGGTTCGACCCCGCCCGCGGCTCCTTTTTTGACGCCGCAAGCGAGTTGAGGCTTTGACATACGATCTTGCGGGTTTTTGGCAGCTGGCCGATGAAACCGGACAGTTCAGCGCGCCCATGGCCGTGCCCGGCGATGGCATTTCGGCGCTGCATGCTGCGGGGTTGATACCTGACCCCTATTTCGGCCGTAACGAATACGATCTGCGCTGGATTGCGGATCGTGACTGGCTGCTAAGTCGGGAGTTTGAAATCACGGATCGCGATCAGGTGTTGCATATCACCATGCTGGATACGGTTGCCGATGTCTCGATCAACGGGCAGGTACTGTTGCGCACCGACAGCATGTTTCGCACCCATCGGGTTGATGTGGCGGATGCGGTGCAGATTGGTACAAATGTCATTACCATTCACTTCCACTCCGCCCCGCGCGAAGCGGTTGCACGCGCGGCCAGACAGCCGTTCCCGGTGCCCTATCAAAAGTCCAACTGCCCAATTCCACACGGCAATATGCTGCGCAAACCGCAATGCGATTTCGGTTGGGACTGGAACATCGCGCTCGCACCCTTCGGGCTTTATGGTGATATCCGGCTTGAGCCTGCGGGCGCGCGCATCGACAGCCTGAGCGTGGATCAGACCCATCGCGATGGGGATGTCACGTTGGCTGTCATCGTGCGGACAAGCGGTGCACAGGACGGGGCCGAGGTCACCTTTGCAATCGCGGATCAGGTGGTGCGCACCACGATCGCCGACAACGCCGCAACCGCAGAGATCACTCTGACCATGCCCGCGCTGTGGTGGCCCGCGGGACATGGCGCGCAGACACTGCATGACCTGCATGTTCGCCTCGCCGATCACAGCATGACCCGCAAAATCGGGTTGCGTCAAATCGATCTGGTCACCACGACGGATGATACCGGAGCCGGGTTCGCCTTCCACGTCAATGGACGGCCCACCTTTATGAAAGGGGCCAACTGGATCCCGGCCGACGCGCTTGGTTCCAACATCACGCCTGAGGTCTGCCGCAACCTGCTGCAATCGGCAAAAGACGCCCACATGAACATGATCCGCATCTGGGGCGGTGGGCGATATGAGCCTGATTGGTTTTATGACATCTGCGACGAGTTGGGGCTGCTGGTGTGGCAGGATTTCATGTTTGCCTGCCACCTTTACCCCTCCACCGATACGTTTTTGGCCAGCATCGACACCGAGGTGCGCGAACAGGTCGCCCGGCTGAACCACCACGCCTGCATCGCGCTGTGGTGCGGGGACAATGAGTTGCTTGGCGCGCTCACCTGGTTCGAAGAAAGCCGGACCAATCGCGACCGATATCTGGTGGCCTATGACCGGCTGAACCGCACGATCGAGACGGCGTTGAAAGCCACCGCCCCCGGTGCAAACTGGTGGCCATCAAGCCCATCGCCGGGGCTGATGAATTTCGGAGATGCCTGGCACGATGACCGCTCGGGCGACATGCATTTCTGGTCGGTCTGGCACGAGGGGTGCGACTTTGATCATTACCGCGATGTGGCCCCCCGTTTTTGTTCGGAATTCGGGTTCCAATCCTATCCGTCCATCGACGTCATTCGAAAATTCGCTGATCCGCTTGATTTCAACATCGCCTCGCCCGTGATGGAGAGCCATCAGAAAAACGCAGGCGGCAATGCGCGGATTGCCGAGACGATGTTTCGGTATTTCCGCTTTCCAAACGATTTCGAAAATTTCGTCTATCTGTCCCAAATCCAGCAGGGCCTTGCCATCAAAACGGCGGTCACCCATTGGCGCAGCCTGAAACCGCATTGCATGGGCACGCTCTATTGGCAGCTCAATGACACATGGCCTGTCTGTTCATGGGCCAGTCTGGATCACGGCGGCGGGTGGAAATTGATGCACCATATGGCGCGCCGGTTTTATGCGCCCGTCTTGGTCAGCGCCGTGCCCGTCACCGACGGTATCGAGTTGCGCGCGATCAATGATCTGGACCATGACGTCATGCTGGCGGTGAAGGTTCGGGCCATATCGATTGATGGGAGCACGCGCCCGCTCGGGCGGCACAGCATGACTGTCGGTCCGGATGCCGCCCAAATGGTGCTGAAGGTTGCATTGGGCGACCTACGCAGCTTTGAAATGATTGAGTTTTCATGGACTGATACCACCACTGGCGACACCGCATCTGACACATTCGCACCCAAACCGTTCAAGGGCTACGACCTGCGCGCGCCCATGATCTCGAGCAGAGCGACCCAAAACGACACAGGCTGGGACGTGACCCTGACCGCTCAGGCCCTCGCGCTCTTTGTCGCTGTCGAAGCGGATCAGCCGGGCCGCTTTTCGGACAATGCCGTGACCCTGTGGCCCGGCCATCCGGTCACCATCCACTTCACGCCCATCGCACCAAGCGACGACCCGGTCTTTACCATCCGCGATCTGCATTCCGCCACATATCCTGCCTGAAAGGTCCTGACATGACTGCATTTTCCTATCAGCTTTATAGCTCCCGCATGTTCCCGCCCCTCGGCGACACGCTGCAAATGCTCGCCGATCTCGGCTACGGCGAGGTCGAAGGGTATGGCGCATTGCTGGATGATCCGGCCATGATCGCAGCCCTAGCAGACGGGCTGAAGGCCACCGGATTGATCATGCCCACCTGCCATGTCGCGCTCACGATGTGCCAACAGGACCCCGCCCGCGTGGTAGAGATCGCAGCGCAACTGGGGATCAAAACGGCTGTCATCCCGTATATTCATCCCGATGATCGCCCGACAGATGCCGCCGGATGGCGCGCCTATGGGACCGGGCTTGAGCAGGTGCAAAAGCGGCTGGCGGAGGCCGGGATCACCCTTGCCTATCACAACCACGACTTTGAATATGCGACGCTGGCAGATGGGACGATGCCCATTGATCTGATCCTTGATGCGGCACCGTCCGTGCATCTGGAATACGATCTGGCGTGGGCCGTGCGCGCAGGCGCTGATCCTGTCGACACGATCACCAGATACGGGGGCCGCATTCTATGCGCCCACCTCAAGGACATCGCACCCAAAGGCGAGGCAGAGGACGAAGATGGCTGGGCCGATGTCGGCCATGGCACCATGGATTGGCCGAACCTGTTCAGTGCGCTCAAAACGGCAGGCACACGCCACTTTATCATGGAACATGACAAACCAAACGATCACCACCGCTTTGCCGCGCGCGCACTCGCCGCTGCCAAACGGTTCTGAAAACAGGAGAACACCCCATGCAAGGCATCGGCATCATCGGTTGCGGCAACATCTCGTCGGCATATTTACGGCTTGCCCCCCTGTTCAAGGGGCTGGAAATACGGGCCGTTGCCGATATCAACACGGACACAGCCCGCGCACGCGCGACCGAGTTCGACGTGCGCGCTGAGACGGTCGACGGACTGCTGAATGCCCCCGATATCGACATCATCGTGAACCTGACAATCCCGAATGCGCATTTCATGGTCACGCGCGAGATTTTGCGCGCGGGCAAGCACGCCTATTGCGAAAAACCCATCGTTTTGTCGCTGGCCGAAGGCGAAGAGCTGCGTGCGCTTGCCACGGCACAAAACCTGCGGATCGGATCGGCCCCCGACACGTTTCTGGGTGGTGCGCATCAGGCCGCACGTGCGGCGATTGATGCAGGTGCCATCGGGCGGGTCATCTCGGGCACGGCACATGTGATGTCCCACGGGCTGGAACACTGGCATCCGAACCCCGATTTTTTCTTTCTGCCGGGGGCTGGGCCGATGCTGGATATCGGTCCCTACTATGTGACCAACCTGGTTCAGCTGATCGGGCCCGTCAAAAAAGTGGCGGCGTTGACCTCGACCCCTCAGACCACCCGCACAATCCTGTCTGAACCGCGCCGTGGCGAACTCATCCCGGTCAAAACACCAACGAACATTCATGCCCTGCTCGAATTCCATTCGGGTGCGACGATCACATTGTCGACCTCATGGGACGTATGGGCGCATCGCCATGGAAACATGGAACTATATGGCGCAGATGGAACAATGTTCCTGCCTGATCCGAACTGGTTTTCCGGCACAGTCGAGGTCGCGGGCAAAGATGGTCAAGCGCATGTGCTTGAACCTGGCGACCACCCCTTTGGTGTTCCAAACCAGCATGATCAGGCCACGCCCAAGGCCAACTACCGCACCGCCGGGTTGGCCGACATGGCAGCGGCCTTGAATGAGGGGCGGGCGCATCGCTGCTCACTTGATCTGGCGATTCATGCGGTTGATGTGATGACATCCGTTCTCAAATCCGGCGAAACCGGCGAAATGGTGACACTGTCGACAACCTGCACGCGCCCCGATCCGCTGCCCGCAGACGCCGCCCGCGCGCTTCTCAAATGAGGCGCACCTGATCGCCGGGCAAAATCCGACCGCCCCTGCGCACTTCGGCGTAGATACCCATATCCGAATGCCCATGATGGGTACGGATCAGACCCGGCACGTCCAGATCACGCATGCCCGTGTCGAGGTTTACCTCGGTGGCGGGGCACCGCTTGGTGCGCTTGACGATCTCGAGGCGCACCTCGCCCACTTCTATCTCGCGCCCGATCCAGTCCAGTTCGGACCACGCCGGCGCGCCTGAAAACACGATATTGCCCCGGAAACGGGCCGGATCAATGGCGTGCCCCACCTGTGTGCCAAACGCCTCGACCGTATCAGCATTGATCAATGACACCGCGTTCATCATCGCCTTGGACACAACCGACACATCCGTGAACTTGTGTGGTGCCGCCGAAACCAGTGTAGGTGTTTCCGCCTCCGGATAGCCAAGGAAAGTGGCAAGGAAATCTGCGACACCCGCCCGACCCGCATCCCCGGTCACATCAAAGGTCCGCACCTCATCCGCAACCGACAAGGTCAGGTACCGTGTGTCCGGATCAAAACGGGCTTTGATCAGGGCCAGCGCCGGATCACGCGCCAAAACAACAAAACGGGATTTCGGCAATGGCTTGGGGTCTTGCGGATCAAACCCACTGTCATGGCGCGCAAACCCATAGGCGCGATCCCCCGGAACGCCTTCGTCCACCGCCAAAGTCAACGCGTCCAAATCATGCGCGCTGAGGCCTTTGACCGGATAGCAAAACAAACCTTCGACACGTGCCGTCATATCCTCTCCGTCCCTGAGATTTCGCATGGCACACATCATCGGTACCGTTCACCACAATAGCCCCACCGCGGCGAATTGGAACCGGCCTGCGCACAATCGGCGCAATGCTTTTTCTCGAAATTCTATCATTTGAAAACAGTGTCTTATAGAAATATCTGATGGTTCTGAGGTACGCACCTCAAATCAACAGTGGACGTGAGGTGCGTACCTCAAATAGCGTTGAAGATGTCACTAAGACGATTCGGCCCATAAAAACCAAACGCCGATTTTTAACTGGGAGGACTACCAATGAAGACTTTGAAACTGGCATCTGTCAGTGCGCTCAGTATCGCCGCTGCATCCCTTGCCAACACCGCACAAGCCGAGGATTTGACGCTGTGCTGGGCCGCTTGGGATCCCGCGAACGCGCTGGTCGAACTCAGCAAGGAATTTGAAACCCAATCCGGCCACACCATGAGCTTTGAGTTCATTCCGTGGCCCAATTTCGCCGACCGGATGCTCAACGAGCTGAACTCGGGCGGCAAACTCTGCGACCTTCTGATCGGCGACAGCCAGTGGATCGGGGGCGGTGCGGAAAACGGTCACTATGTCAAATTGAACGATTTCTTTGACGCAGAGGGCATTTCGATGTCCGACTTTGCGGACGCCACCGTTTATGCCTATTCCACATGGCCCAAAGGCACCGAAAACTACTATGCCCTGCCTGCCATGGGGGATGCGAACGGGTGGTTCTATCGCAAGGACTGGTTCGCACGCGAGGACATTCAGGCCGCCTTCAAAGAGGCCACGGGCCGCGATCTGGCAGAGCCCAAATCGCAGAAAGAACTGCTTGAGATCGCGCAATTCTTCCAGGGCCGCGAGATTGACGGACAAACCGTTTATGGCGCATCGATCTTTACCGAGCGCGGATCCGAAGGGATCACGATGGGGGTCACCTCTGCGCTTTACCCGTGGGGGTTCAAATACGAAAACACGCCCGGCTCGTACGACATGGACGGCGCTGTAAACTCACCTGAAGCGGTCGAAGCACTTGAATTCTATAAGGAGTTCTACGAGACCGCGACACCACCCGGCTACACCAACTCCTACATGGGTGAATCACTGGACGCGTTCAAATCCGGACAGGTCGCCATGGCGATGAACTGGTTTGCGTTCTTCCCCGGCCTTTATGCGGATCCAAACACCGGCGGGGACAAGATCGACTTTTTCGTCAATCCACCCCAAAACGTGGCCGGATCGACCCTTGGCGGTCAGGGGATCAGTGTCGTCGCCTATTCCGACAAGCAGGACGCAGCACTTGAGTACATCAAGTGGTTTGCCAACCCCGAGGTTCAGGCCAAGTGGTGGGATCTGGGCGGCTATTCAGCGCATAACGCAGTGCTGAACGATCCCGGTTTCAAAGACAGCGCGCCTTTTGCGGGTGATTTCCTTGAGGCGATGGGTTCGGTGCAGGATTTTTGGCAGGAACCGGCATACGCCGAACTGCTGCTGGCCATGCAGAAACGGCTGCACGACTATGTGGTGGCCGATCAAGGCACCGCTCAGGACGCACTCGACAAGCTGGTCGAGGACTGGACCGAAGTGTTCGAGGATGAGGGCAAGCTCTGATCCCTCCCCGGGGTGGGCGTAACGCCCACCCTACCCCTCACTTTTCCAAACCGTGCCGGGTGGGTCCAACCACCCCTTTCGAAAGACATGCCCGATGACCGACACGCCCGTCACCCGCGCTGCCTCAGCCACACCGTCCCGTGTCGCACGCAAGATCCGCGGTCTCAGTGACCGGGCGATTGCGTGGATCTTTGTCGGCCCCACCATTTTCCTACTGCTGGCGATCAACATCTTTCCGTTGATCTGGACGATCCGACTGTCCTTCACCAACTTCAAAGCGAACCGGAACCGAGAGATCGAATGGGTGGGTACGCGCAATTATGAACGCATCCTGACCGACAGCGACATCTGGCTGAACATGCAGGCCACCGCGCATTTCCTGTTCTGGACGATCTTCTTTCAGGTGCTGATCGGGTTCACACTGGCCTATCTGATCAACAAGAAATTCAAGGGCAATGACCTGTGGACCACGATCATCGTGCTGCCCATGATGCTCTCGCCCGCAGTGGTCGGAAACTTCTGGAAGTTTCTTTACCAGCCGCAGATCGGCCTGTTCAATTACATCGTTGCCTTCTTTACGGGCAAGGACCCGTCAAGCTTTGAGATGCTCGGCTCCGTCCAGCTGGCCCCATGGTCCATCGTCATCGTGGACACGTGGATGTGGACGCCTTTCGTGATGCTGATCTGTCTGGCCGGGCTGCGCTCCATCCCCGATTACATCTACGAGGCGGCAGAGGTCGATCGCGCTTCCAAGCTGCGGCAGTTCTTTACCATCACCGTTCCGATGGTGCTGCCCTTCCTGATGCTGGCGGTGCTGTTCCGGGGGATCGAAAACTTCAAGATGTTCGACCTCGTGGTGCAGCTGACAGGCGGCGGCCCCGGCTCGACCACTGAACTCACCTCGATCAACCTCAAGCGTGAAGCCTTCGAAAAATGGCGCACAGGCTATGCCAGCGCCTACGCGATCATCCTCTTTGTCACCGTGTTCGGCCTCGCCAGCATCTACGTCAAAGCCCTGAACAAGGTGAAAGAACGATGAGCAACACCCTCCTTCCTTTCGCCCCAAATACCTTCGGGGGGGCGCGTCAGCGCGGGGGGCCGACCGCCCCCCTCCGACCCTCGCAACGAAAGCCCAAACCATGAGCAGCTTTTCCGTCACTGAACCGACGCAGCGCACCAAATGGGTCTCGGGCACGCTCGTGATCGTCTATGCGCTGGTCACGATGCTGCCCTTGGCGTGGATCATGCTGACCGGGTTCAAATCCCCCGCCGATGCGATCAGCTATCCGCCCAAGGTGATCTTTGATCCCACGCTTGAAGGTTACGTGAACCTGTTCACCACCCGTACACGGCAAACGGACGCATTCCTCGCCGCCAACCCGCCCGAGACCTGGTACGAAGAGATCGTGCGCGAATATGACATGGTCATCGCAGGCCCTTCGAAATTCGGCGAACGGTTCCTGAACTCGGTCATTATCGGGTTTGGCTCCACGTTCCTCAGCATCGTTCTGGGCACGCTTGCCGCTTATGCGTTCTCAAGGTTCAAGATTCCGCTCGCGGATGACCTGCTCTTCTTCATTCTCTCCACCCGAATGATGCCCCCCATCGCCGTCGCAATCCCCATTTTCCTGATGTACCGGCAACTGGGCCTGTCGGACACGCATCTGGGCATGATCCTGCTTTACACGGCCGTGAATATCTCGCTCGCTGTCTGGCTGCTCAAGGGGTTTATCGACGAAATCCCCCGCGAATACGAGGAGGCGGCGCTGATCGATGGCTACACAAGGTTTCAGGCGTTCTACAAAGTCGTGCTGCCTCAGGCGGCGACGGGCATCGCCTCGACCGCCATCTTCTGTCTGATCTTTGCCTGGAACGAATATGCCTTTGCCGTGCTCCTAACGTCCGGCACCGCCCAGACTGCACCGCCCTTCATCCCGACCATCATCGGGGTCGGAGGTCTTGACTGGCCCGCAGTCGCGGCCGGCGCCACGATCTTCCTGCTGCCGGTCATGTTCTTCACCATCCTGCTGCGCAAACACCTGCTGCGCGGGATCACATTCGGAGCGGTGCGCAAATGAGCAACTTCTTCTCTGGCCTGCTTGCCCTGAAACGTGGCCCCTGGGAGATGGTGGCAACCATCCTCATCGGTCTGGGGGTGTTCATGCTGATGCAGCCCTTCGTGCTGTGGGCTTACACCTATTCCTTCATCACCACGCTGGTGGGGACCGTGATGTTCATCATCGTCTCCCATTTCAAAGAGTAGCGCCATGGCCCAGATCATCATCAAGAACGTGCGCAAGGAATTCGGTGACTTCACCGCCGTAAAGGAAAGCAGCTTCACCATCGAGGACGGCGAATTCTTCATGCTGCTCGGCCCCTCGGGCTGCGGCAAGACGACGACTTTGCGCATGATTGCGGGCCTCGAACTGCCCACATCCGGCGAAATCTACCTTGATGGTGAGGAGATCAGCCAAAAGCCCCCGAGCCAGCGCGACATCGCCTTCGTCTTCCAGATGTTTGCGCTTTACCCGCATATGAACGTGCGCAAGAACCTCAGCTATCCGCTGGTGAGCCAAGGCATGGCGCGGCGCGATGTGCGGGCCAAGGTGGACGAGGTGGCAGGCATTCTTGGCATCCGTGACATCCTGAACCGGCCCGTCGGTGGGTTGTCGGGTGGGGATCGCCAGCGCGTGGCCCTCGGGCGCGCCATCGTGCGCGATCCCAAAGCCTTTATGATGGATGAACCCCTTGGGGCGCTCGATGCCGAGTTTCGCGAACACATGTCCGAAGAACTGCGCGCCCTGCATGACCGGATGGGGGCGACAACCGTCTACGTGACCCATGACCAGCTTGAGGCGATGCAGATGGGCGACAAGATCGTGGTGATGAACAACGCCGTAGTCGAACAGTTCGGTACGCCACAGGACATCTATGACACGCCCGCGACCATGTTCGTGGCCGATTTCATCGGCTCGCCTTCCATGAACTTCCTCGACTTCAGCGGATCGCTCGCCCCCGGTGCGGGCACCGTCGATCTGGGCGGACAGCACCACGCGGTGCCGACCCAACGCGAAGGCGCATCCGGCGATCTGGTCTTTGGGGTGCGCCCCGAACATGTGAAACTGTCAGATACCGGGGCGTATCGGGGCGAGGTTCTGGCCACCGAATATCTGGGCACGACGCAAATCATCACACTTGATACGCCCAATGGCGAGTTGAAGGCGCGCACCGACAGCGCCCAGATCGCGACCGTTGGCGAAACCGTGGGGCTGAGTTTCGAGGGGCCGAAAATCACGCTGTTCGACAAGGCCAGTGGGCAGGCCCTGCGCTCCGAACTCAACGAAAAGGTGCTGGCCCATGGCTGAGGTTGTCCTGAAATCACTCAGCAAGTCCTTTGGGGACGATGTCGGGGTCGCGGACATCTCGATGACCATTCCCGACGGGGCTTTCGTCGTATTGCTCGGCCCCACTGGGGCGGGAAAGACGACCACATTGCGCCTGATCTCGGGGTTGGAAAAGGCAGATGCGGGCGAGGTGTGGATCGGCGGGCGCAATGTGGCGGACGAGATGCCCGCACAGCGCGATGTGGCGATGGTGTTCCAGCAATACTCGCTCTATCCGCATTTGACAGTGCGCGACAATCTCGCCTTTCCACTGAAATCCCCGATCCTGAACACACCACCGGAAGAGATTGAGCGCAAGGTGAACGAGGTCGCAAATGTGCTCCAGATCAGCCACAAGCTCGACAACAAGGCCACGGCCCTGTCGGGGGGCGAGATGCAGCGGGTATCCATCGGGCGCGCGCTGGTGCGGGACCCGGCGATCTACCTCATGGATGAACCGCTGAGTTCGCTTGACGCCAAACTGCGCACCGACCTGCGGGTCGAGTTGAAACGCATCCATGCGAGCCTTGGCGCGACTCTGCTATACGTGACCCATGACCAGATCGAGGCGATGACCATGGCGACCCATGTGGGTGTGCTCGATCATGGTCGGCTCGTACAATACGGCACGCCCCGCGAAATCTACGAAAACCCCAACTCGCTTTACGTCGCCTCGCGCCTCGGTTTGCCCCGCATCAACGTGCTGCCCGCCGACATCTTCGGCGGCGTACCTGAGGGCACCACGCAGATCGGCCTGCGCCCCGAACATATTGCCCAGGGTGAGGGGCAAGAGGCTGAAGTGCAGCGCGTCGAACATCTGGGTGATCAGAACCGGCTGCACCTGATACTGAAGGGTCACGCGATCACTACGATTGCCGATCCATCGACCGATTATGCGCCCGGCACCATGCTCAAAATCTCACCCCGCAGCCCGCTTTGCTTTGACGCCCAAGGCCACCGCATCCGCTGATATCAGGAGCCCGCCCATGACCCAATTCATCAACGCAAAAGAAACCCTTGTGACCGACGCCATCGATGGGTTGCTGGCCACATCCAGCGGCATGCTGACCCGGCTGGACGGTTATCCCCACATCAAGGTGGTATGTCGCGCGGATTGGGACAAATCACGCGTCGCACTGATTTCGGGGGGCGGATCGGGGCATGAACCGGCCCATGCGGGATTCGTGGGCAAAGGCATGCTGACGGCGGCGGTCTGCGGCGAGGTGTTCGCCTCGCCCTCGGTCGATGCGGTGCTTGCGGGTATCCTCGCGGTCACGGGGCCTGCGGGCTGTTTGCTGATCGTCAAGAACTACACGGGCGACCGGTTGAATTACGGGCTGGCGGCAGAACGGGCGCGGGCCTTCGGGCTGGACGTGTCGATGGTGGTGGTCGATGATGACATCGCCCTGCCCGATCTGCCCCAGGCCCGCGGCGTGGCGGGCACGTTGTTTGTTCACAAGATCGCCGGGTCCATGGCCGAGGACGGGGCCGACCTTGCGGCCATCACCGACGCCGCCAATACCGCGATCAATGGGATGGCGTCCATAGGCACATCTCTCGACACCTGCACCGTGCCCGGCTCGGCCAAGGAGGACCGGATCGCGCCCGGCATGGCCGAACTCGGGCTTGGCATCCACGGCGAGGCAGGCGTGCAACAGGTGGTCTTCAAGGATGCCCGGAATGCAATGGATCTGGTGCTGGAAAAACTTGCCCCCCATATCGGGGACACCCCGCATGTCGCGATCCTCAACAACCTGGGGTCCACCACCCCACTTGAGATGAGTATTCTGGCCCATGCGCTGGCCACCTCGGTGAAAGCCCGGCATATCAAGCACATCATCGGACCTGCACCACTGATGACATCGCTGGACATGCACGGGTTTTCGGTGTCGGTTTTGCCTGTGGATGCCAACACCGTGCCGCATCTGCGTCGGGCCGTGGACCTGCCTGCATGGCCCGGTGTGAAGGATGTGACGCAGGTATCGGTGCGCCCTTTGCCCGATGGGCTGTCCCCGATCCGCCCCGTGCCATCGGAGAAAGCCGAAACCCGCGCGCTGATCGAACGGTGCTGCGATCTTTTGCTGGCTGCCGAAACGGATCTGAACCTGCTGGACGCAAAATCGGGTGATGGGGACACGGGCAGCACGCTCGCCACCGCATCACGTGCGCTCAAAGGGGCGCTGGATCGGCTGCCGCTGGCCGATCCGACGCAACTGTTTCGGGCGGTTGGCAATGAGCTGAGCCAAACCATGGGCGGATCATCAGGCGTGATCATGGCGATCTTTTTCGGGGCGACGGGGGATGCCTGCGCGAGCGGCAAACCCACGACCAAGGCATTGCTGGCCGGCCTTGAGCGGATCACGCAGGTGGGCGGAGCCACCAAGGGCGATCGCACCATGATCGACGCGCTGGAACCTGCATTGAAAGCCCTGCCCGACGGGCTTGATGCGGCGGCGGCGGCGGCGCGCCAAGGGGCGGACGCAACGGCACAAATGGGGCGCGCAAATGCCGGGCGCGCCAGCTACGTGCCATCCGAAAATTTGATCGGTCACAATGATCCCGGTGCCGAAGCGGTTACCCGCCTTTTTGAAGGGTTGGCCAAGCACACGTAACCACGCATAAGGGCGCAATGAAACAAGGACTTACCCCCCACTCCACCCCCACCGTCAACGACATCGCCCGCGTTGCCGAAGTCAGCCTTGCGACCGTGGATCGCGTCCTGAACGCGCGCCCCGGAGTGCGCGAAAAAACCGTGAAAAAAGTCAATCAGGCCATCGCCGAACTGGGCTATGTGCGTGACACGGCAGCAGCCAATCTGGCGCGGGGGCGGGTCTATCGGTTCGTGTTCATCCTGCCCTCCAACAGCAACGAATTTCTGACCTCGCTCGAGGCGCAAATCGAAGCGCTTGGCAACGATATCCGGCGGGACCGCACGCAGCTCAGCTTTGTGCGGGTGGCCGCGTTTGATCCTGTCGCATTGGCGGATGCAATTGCCGCCATTGATGTGACCGCCGTGGACGGGGTGGCCATTTTCGGACCCGAAACCCCATCAGTGCGTGACAGCATCGCCCATCTCAAGGCGCACGGGGTCACCGTCGTGTCGCTGGTCGCTGACATCCCGAGTTCTGATCGCGACCACTATGTCGGCGTGGACAACATCGCCGCGGGGCGCACCGCGGCGCATTTGCTGGGCCGCTTTGTCGGGCCTCAGCGCGGTAAAATTCTGGTCCTGACAGGCTCCATGCTGGCGCGGGATCATCTGGAACGCCGCCTTGGCTTTGACGAGGTAATGGGCCGTGATTTTCCGCATCTCGACATTCTGGCCTCGCTTGAGGGGCGCGATGACCCCGACCTGATCGCCCGACTTATGCCCGGCGCGCTGCACGACAATGCGGGCGTCATCGGCATCTATTCATCCGCTGCCGGCAACGAAGGCTTGCTGCGCTTCCTGAGCACGCAGCAAAACACGTCCCGCCCCGTCGTGGTCGCCCACGAGCTGACACAACTGTCTCGCAATGCCCTGCAAGAGGGGCTTTTCGATGCAGTCATAAGTCAGGACACCGGCCATCTGGTACGCAGTGCCGTGCGCATCATGCGCGCCGAGCGCGACCGCACCCCCATTCACGCCGCCCAGGAGCGCATTCGTATCGACATCTACTTGAAAGAAAACATGCCGCTTTGAGGGCGGTCCAATTCGGGAGGACTACACATGAGAACCATCAAGGGCCCGGCGCTGTTTCTGGCGCAATTCGCAGGCGATGAGGCACCGTTCAATTCGTGGGGCGCGATCACCAAATGGGCGGCCGGTTGCGGATATAAAGGTGTGCAGGTGCCCAGTTGGGATGCACGCCTGTTTGATCTGGCCGCCGCAGCGACCAGCAAAGGGTACTGCGATGACTTCATGGGTCAGGCGGTGGCCAACGGAGTCGAAGTCACCGAATTGTCCACCCACCTGCAAGGCCAGCTGGTTGCGGTGAACCCGGCCTATGACGCTGCCTTTGACGGCTTTGCCGATCCATCGGTACGGGGCAATCCCAAGGCGCGCCAAGCCTGGGCCGTCGATCAGGTCAAAATGGCCATCAGCGCGTCCGCCAATATGGGCATCGGGGCGCACGCGACATTTTCAGGCGCACTGGCCTGGCCCTACATCTATCCATGGCCGCAGCGGCCCGCAGGTCTGATCGAGACCGCCTTTGATGAGTTGGCCGCCCGCTGGCGACCTATTCTGGATCATGCCGAGGACAATGGCGTCGACATTTGCTATGAAATCCACCCTGGCGAAGACCTGCACGACGGGGTCACCTTTGAGATGTTCTTGGAGCGGGTGGACAACCATGCACGCTGCAACATGCTGTATGATCCCAGCCACTACGTGCTGCAATGCCTTGATTACATTGACAACATCGACATCTACAAGGATCGCATCAAGATGTTCCACGTCAAGGACGCCGAATTCAATCCAACGGGGCGGCAAGGTGTCTATTCCGGTTATCAGCCTTGGGTGGATCGCGCGGGCCGTTTCCGGTCCCTGGGGGATGGGCAAGTCGATTTCGCATCGATCTTTTCCAAGATGGCCGCCAATGATTTTGACGGATGGGCCGTGGTCGAGTGGGAATGTTGCCTCAAACATCCCGAAGACGGTGCCCGTGAAGGGGCGGCTTTCGTCAGCGATCATATCATCCGGGTGACCGAACGCGCCTTTGATGACTTTGCCGATGGCGGCACTGACGAGGCGGCGAACCGCAAGTTGTTGGGCATCGATTAAGCACTTTCCCCCGGACGTCGGAGCAGATGGCAATCCGGCCCTCCGGGGGGAGTTTATTTGGCAAGATGAAGATCGGATCGCGGTGCGCCGCAGGGAGAGTGAGATGACACGGATCAAGTTGGGAATGGTTGGCGGCGGCAATGACGCTTTTATCGGTGGGGTGCACCGGATTGCGGCGCGTATTGATGACCGGTTTGAGCTGGTGGCGGGTGCGTTGTCGTCGACGCCCGAGAAATCGCAGGCCTCGGGTGCCGCGCTTGGTTTGGATCGTGTCTATGACGATTTCAAGTCGATGGCGATCCGCGAGGCCCGCCTCAAGAACGGGATTGAGGCCGTCAGCATCGTCACCCCCAATCACATGCACTATGCCGCCGCCAACGAGTTTCTCAAGCGTGGTATCCATGTGATTTGCGACAAGCCGCTGACCTCGACCCTGGCGGACGCCAGGAAGTTTGCCAGGGCGGTCGAGAAATCCGATGCACTGTTTGTTCTCACTCACAATTACACAGGCTACCCGATGGTTCGCCAAGCCCGTGAGATGATCGCACGGGGCGATATTGGCAAGGTGCGGGTGGTGCAGGTCGAATATCCGCAGGATTGGCTGACCACGCAGCAGGATTTCAAACAGGCCGAGTGGCGCACTGACCCCGCCCGTTCGGGCGCGGGTGGATCAACCGGCGATATCGGCACCCATGCCCACAATCTGGCCTGTTTCGTCACCGGACTTGAGGTCGAGGCACTGGCCGCTGATCTTGACGCTTTTGTGCCCGGTCGGCAGGTGGACGACAATGGGCACGTCATGTTGCGCTTCAAAGGCGGGGCCAAGGGCATGCTGTGGTGCAGTCAGGTCGCACCCGGCAATGAGAATGCGCTGCGCCTTAGGGTCTATGGTGAAACCGGCGGTCTGGAATGGGCCCAGGAGGATCCAAACTATCTGTGGCACACCCCGTTCGGGGAGCCCAAGCGGCTGATCACCCGCAATGGTGCGGGTGCGGGCGACGCGGCGGCGCGCGTCAGTCGCGTGCCACCTGGTCACCCCGAAGGATATCTGGAAGGGTTCGCCAACATCTATTCCGAAGCCGCCACCGCGATTGAAGCGCATCGCGCGGGCGCACCAATCCCTGCCGACGTCATGTATCCGTCGATTGAGGATGGCGTGCGTGGGGTTACCTTTGTCGATGCCTGTGTGCGCTCGTCCGCGCGCAATGCGGCATGGGTCAGGCTGTAGTAGGAGCCCGCCACCGCGGGGGCTTTCAGATAATCGGTCGGTTGGCTGTCTCAAGATCATCCGGCAAGCCGACCTTTGCCAACCCGTCGAGGACGGGAAAGGGCGACGTGTCCTGAAACCATCATCGATTTTGCAGGCCCAAAGGTCGGTCAGCAGCCCCCTCAGGTTAACGCGGTGATGCAGCACGCCATCTTTCCATCGGGAGGCAAGATTTCCGCCTGATCCGCAACGCCGTCTGTCGTTACCTCGTCACGCATGTTGTTCAGTTTCCGCACTCTTTTGGTTCGGCAGTTTTGCAACTGCATCAGATGGTGTCGCATCACTTGTTCTGTACGCCGCAAGCAGGCTGAAATGATTGGGCACTGGAGGCAGATGCGAGACGATCCATGCCGAAGACCCGGAAAAAGACATGTTTGCAGCACGTACACCGTTGTCAAATCAAGCGATCTGGTGTCTGGCTGACAAGGCAGATGTCATCATTTACCATGATGTTTGAGCGGCTTGCCTTGCGTAAACCTGCAACCCCCGGGCACCCTTTGCCATAGAATAAAAGTGCACGATATTTATGACGAAAACTGACACCCCCCCCGGTCTGACGATCCTCAAGGATTATGAACCCATCGCCAATGGCGAAGTCCGTGACGTCTGGCATCGCCCCGGCCACCCCGATCAGCTTCTCAAGACGATACGCACCTACAAACGCGAAAAATATGAGCGCCGCCGGGGATTGCGCCGTACGCTCGACTATTTTCGCATGGGACCTTACGGGACATTCAGGATTGAATATCGCTGCTATCTGAAGACGGCCTATCGCTGTGCGCAGCAAGAACGTCCCCTCCCCATTGCGGAAATGGGCGGGCTCGTCATTACCGACCGCGGCCTCGCGCAGGTCTGCGAAAAGATAGCCGATGCGTCAGGCAATGTGGCCCGGACGTTGGAGGACATCCTGAGAGAGGGTCCGCTGAATGAGGAACGGCTGAAATGGCTGAATGACTTTGTCACCAACATTTTTGCGCTGAATGTAAACGTCCCGGACTTGCGGCCTTCAAATATCGCGCTGGATGAGGTGAACCGCCGGTTCGTCGTGATCGATGGGTATGGAGACAAGACGCTGATCCCGATCCGGTCGTGGCTCACATGGTTGAACCAAAGGCATCTGGATTACCGGTTCTCCGAGATGGAAAAGCATCGCAATCTGAAATGGTCATCAGACACCCAGAGTTTTGCAGTCGTCCATAAGGCTGATTAGTGTCAGGCCGCACTACCTATAGATGACGAAAGCTATGCGCACGACTGCTGAGAGGAAGACCCGTCTGGCAGCTTCGTTGAATGCCTCCTCCATCTGCCACAATCAGGACTTACTCTGGCCCAACCTGTACTAGAAGAAGATGACAGGTATCCAAGGGAGGGTCACAATGATCGTTCTTCGCAGTTTTGTTCACCTGTCCGCGGGGCTTTTGGCTCTGCCTTTTCTTGTGGTTCTCAGGTTCAGGACGATGGGTGCCCTCTTGAAGAGCCTGTTCTCTGGGTTGACGGACATTTCTTTGTCCGAGCCGGAACATCGCGCGCGGATCGCATTCGACACGGTGAAGGCAACGCCTGCCATGGAACGCAGGGCCGCCACGGAAGACAAGTGCCGGGCACTGGTCTCCGCCAGAAACTGGACAGAACTGTCAGATCACCTGATCCAATGGGATCAATCGCGCGCGGCATGCAACGCTGGCATTCCGCTTGCGCAGATCGGCAGACAGGCCGTCCTGTTCGATCTGGCCGATGCTGTTGTCGAGGGGCACGACTGTCACCCTGACCCGATTGCAATATTCTCTGATGAGGTTGTCCAGCGGATGGAGACGCTTTCGGCAATGCACCCCGAAAAGTACCCATTGCTCGCTTTGGCGGCGGAAATGCGGTGCTATCAGGGGTGGTCTTCACGCGGGGCAGACTACGCTGAATATGTCAGCGATAACGGCTGGTTCGGGATGGGACAGCACTTTGCCAAAGCTGCATGGCTTCTTGAAAAGTATGACGTTGTCGAAATGAATGCACCGTTGTTGGCGGCAGCGCGGCATCGCCTTTTGGGTTTCATGCCGGACGCCGACAAACATGTTGGACGATTTTATGAGGAATGGAGTGCGCTTGATCCAAAGGATCAGGAACCACACGAAAAACATGCGATTATGATGCTACCACGCTGGTTTGGCACGCAGGAAACCCTTGAGATCGAAGCGCAAAAGGCCGCGGTGCGGACAACGACGGCGGCCGGCGATGCTGCATATTTCACAATGTACAGACGTGTCTTTGATGCTTGGGACCCGAGCGTTCTGAACATGGACACCAAGGTACTAAAGCGCGGCGCACATGATCTTATAACGCTCAGAGGCGACGACCCGGCCTTTGTGGCGCAGCTTGTCCAGGACATCAGATGGTGGACCGGAATCGGGTCAGGTGACAGCTATACCCGGGACGGGCGCAAGCTGTGGTCGGATATCACAACTGATATTGAAGAAATGCGTCAGGAGTTGGTGCTGTCCCGGCTGACGGCAATTTGTCCGGATGCGTGGGAGGACGGGCCGGAAGGCGCACTCGACATGCTGTCTGAATGTGTTCAGGCCGACATCCGGGCAGGTGCGACATTCCAACTCGGTAAAAGTGGCCTCGAAATATTCCCTCAGGATGAACCACTGTCGTCCGGGTCCGCATGAACCCGATAAATACCCCCAAACATGTCAGCAAATGATCCGGGCGTCTGATCCTCGATAGGTTCACGATTTTAGGGACTTAGCAGACCTTCGCCATGATCTTTCGAACACTCGTTTGGAATTGGAAACAACCGTTCACAAGTGTTCAAGCGTAACTAAGTCTCTGCTTTGCAGATTGATTGTAGCTGTACTGAACATTCAGGATGGCTCGCATGTGTCGGGCCTCGATATCAGGCGCATTCCCGAATAGGTTCACGCGTTCGTCTGGGTCGTCCCCAAGGTCCGTCAGTTCACCAAACGCTTCGCCGGGATAGCAGGTCAACTTGTGCCGGCTGGACACAACGGTCACGCAGTTGAGTGCGTGCCAATCCTGCACCGTCTCAACGAAAACATGGCGATCTTTATCGGGCGCAAAGAGGTCCACGCCATCGGTCTTCAAGGCAGAAGACACTTTGGCAGCGGCCAGACAGGTCGGTGCGATGTCGACCAGAGAGACCGGGCTGTCCCATCGGGAACTCAGCTTGGGCTTCAGCCACTGCGGGGCGCGCATCAAGAGGGGAACCCGGATCACTTGCTCATAATGGAAAGGGCCCTTCATCCAGAGCCCGTGATCTCCCAAGAGTTCGCCATGATCCGATGTCACGATAATGAGTGTGTTTTCGAGCTGACCGGATGCTTCGAGAGCCGACCAGATTCTTTGGATTTGTTGATCGATGAGGGATACCATCCCGTAGTACTGGTGCCGTCCATCCCGTGCGGCGTCTTCCGTGACCTGCCGGAAGTCTGCACCCTTGCCTTGACCGGACATCGGATAGGTCTTTCCGACATATCGCGATCCGCTGAGTTTCCCTTCGCGGGCGAGCTGAAAATGCGGTGGTCGATCGTCCAGTTCGCCCTCGCAATAGACGGGTTTCGGGATCTTCTTTGGATCGACGGGATTCTCAAAATCTGCTGGCAGCGCATGAGGATGATGCGGGTCCTGGAAACTCGCAAAGAGAAAGAAGGGCTGATCGCTTTCGTGGGTTTCGATGAACTCGACGGCGCGGTCACCCGTCCATACCGAATTATGTGCCTCAAGAGGCAGGTCCCAATCATAGCCTTCACCACCGAAGGGCTTGTGGTTGCGTCGGGGTTTCAGGGATTTGAACTGTTCGATCTGATCCGCACTGAACCTCTGTCTCAACCAGGCACCATAATGACCTGTCATACCGTAGTTGACATGTCCCAGGGCCAGCTGCACCTCGTCAAATCCATAATATGGTCCAGTCCAGTCGCCATAGCCCGCCTCATAGCCAGCGACGGATTCCTGACTCACTTCAGGTGGGGCCAGATAGGCCTCCAGATGGGCCTTCCCAATCAGCCCCGTCCGGTAACCCGCATCCCGCAAACCGTGCTGGATCATGCGTACATCATCGCCGGTGTTGACCCCGATGCTCCACACACCGTGCCGCCCCGGATATTGTCCCGACAGAAGTGATACGCGGCTTGGCGTGCACACCGCCGAGGGCGCATAGGCACGGGTGAACATCGTGCCTTCTTGGGCGATCCGGTCAAAACCGGGCGTAGCCACATGCTTTGCCCCATAGCATGACAATGTGTCGGTGCGCTGCTGGTCGGTGCAGATGACAAGAATATTGGGGCGCTTCATCACTTCATACCCGTCATGGCGATCCCCTTCACGATCATCCGCTGGAAAATCAGAAAGGCGATGAGGAGTGGGAACGCTGCAATGAGCGCGGCGGAATAAGGATTGAAGAGGTCGGCGGATTCCACCGCATCGCCCGAGAACGTGGCCAGACCCGCTGGCAACATCTGCATTTCGGGCGAATTGGCTGCCACCAGAGGCCAGAGCAGGCTTTCCCATTGATGCAGGAAAGTGATGATCCCGAGGGCCACGCATGGGCTCTTCATCAATGGCAGTACGATGTGCTGGAATATCTGGCGCTCGCTCACCCCATCAAGGCGTGCCGCTTCGATCAGATCATGCGGGAAGCCCGCCAGAAACTGATACATCAAAAAGACGCCGAACCCCCAAAGGGCATAGGGCATGATCAAGGCCTGATAGGTGTTGAGCCATCCGAGCCAAAGCACAATCTGGAAATGTGGCAGGACAAGAACCGGCAAGGGGATCATTGTCGTGGCGATCACCAGATACAAAAGTGGTATTCGGAAACGGAACTGAAACTCTCGAAACACGTAGGCGATGTATGCGCTTGAGAAGACCGTCAGCAGGGTAACCGTGCTGGAAACGAAGACCGAATTCAGCATCATCCGGCCAAAGTTCCGCTCGGTCCAGATATAGACAAGGAATTCCGTGGACCATCTGTCCGGCAGCAATCGAGGCGGATAGTCCAACAGCTCCTGTGGGGATTTGAACGCCGAGAGCAACATCCAGACAACCGGAAAGAACATGATTGCGGCACCCATCCAGATCAGACCTGTGGCAAGGCGGCTTTGGTTGGTCACATGGTCCATCAGCGCTCCTCCGACCGGCCGCGCAACCAAAACAGGACCGCAGTCAGCGCCAGGATCATCCCGAAGAGCAGAATTGAGATTGCAGCGGAATAACCAAATCGCTGGCGTTCAAAGGCGGTCTCGGCAACCAGCATGACCATCGAAACCGAAGAACGCAGCGGTCCGCCATCTGTGATGACATACATCGGTTCAAACACCTGAAACGAATTGATGATGCCTGCGATCACCACGAACCAAAGCGCAGGTTTGATCAGCGGGATGGTGACATGGAAGAACTGCTGGCGTTTTGTGACACCATCTATGGAAGCGGCTTCATAAAGGTCGCGCGGGACCGCTTCGATGGCGGCAAGAAGAATGATGATCCTGATGCCGAGGAATTTCCACAGACCGAACAGGATGACAGTCGGCATCGACCAGTCGGTTGTTGTCGTCCAGCCGATTTCAGGGAAAGGCGGCAACCCCAGACTGTCGGTGAGATAGTAAAGCCCGTTGTTCAATATGCCAAAGCGCGGTTGAAAAATCTCTTCCCAGACGACGGCAGCGGCCACGATTGAAAACAATGTCGGCATGAAATACGCGGTCTGCGCCAGGCGACGAAGTGTGCCGAGGCGGGACAATCCGTTGGCGATCAGCAAGGCCATTATCGTGCCAAGGACGACATTGCCAAAAGTGAAGTAGGCCGTGTTTTTGACGGCTGCCCAAAAGACGTGATCCTGAAAGAGTGCCTCGCGGTAGTTTTCCAACCCGACCGGTGCATTGTTCGGGCTGATGGGCGAGTAGTCCCAAAAAGAGACCCACAACACCCACCCGATCGGCAGGACATACCAAATCAGAAAGAACGCGCCCGCCAGAATGGGAGCGCCGTATATAAAGGCGTTCTTTGAGGTCATAATTTCAGCTTACCTAATTCGGGGGGCAGGCCGAAGCCCGCCACCCCAGGGAGGATGCCCAATTCCTATTGCCCGGCCAACATCAACGAGGCGTTTGCGTAGTTCCGCTCGATAATGTTCCAGTCGGCCCGTTCCGCCAGCAGACGGTTTTGCGCCTCTTCCGATTGAGCCAGCAAGTCATCGAGATCGCCTTGGCCAAGGATCACCGCAGTCACGAGTTCGAGTTGTTCATCGCGGATGACGTTGGGCAGGTCGTTGATCACACCTAATGAACCGGCTTTGGCCATTGTTGATGCCAAAGGATCACCTGTCACACGCGGGTCGTCCAACACCTTGGAATAGGGCGGCAGGAAGCCGTTGAAAAGTGCCAGATCTTCGACAATCACGTCTTCGCGGCTGTAGTTGAAGTGCCAGAAGTCCCAGGCAACGGCCTTGGTTGCCTCATCAGCAAAGGGGTTGATCGCAGCTTCGATTGCAAAGCGGATATTGCCGTAGGCCGGAGCCAGCTCACCATCGGGCGTCGGAAGAAGGAACGCTGACCAGTTGATGTCAGGCGCATTTGCACGCATGAAACCAGCGATCCAGGAAAAGCCGACATACATGGCCGCCTGCCCCGCAGGCAAAGCTTCGTGTCGCGTGGAGGCGATCTCGTTGTCGAGCGCCTTGTCGGAGTGCACGAGGTCGGCAATGAACTGGAGTGCCGTGCGATATTCAGGATTGTTGACCTGAACCGCTGTCGCATCCTCATTGAACAGGAAACGGCCCTGTTGATAGACCGCATTTTGCAGCCATTCCTGACCGTCCATCGACAAGCCTGCAACGGTGATCCGGCCTCTGGCATCGCGTTCAGTCAGCTTTACCGCGACGGCGCGCAACTCTTCCCACGTATTGGGCACGTCTGCTTCGGTCAGACCTGCGGCTTCCCACTTGTCGAGGTTCACGAACAGAAGCGGCATCATCGCACCCATGGGAACGGTATGGATGCTCCCGGTTGCTGCACATTGCATCGCACCCTCGGAATACCCAATCCAGTTTTCGTTAAGATAGGCCGGGTCAGCGGCACTTGCGGGAATCGGGTCCATCAGATTGCCGCCACAGAATTCGGCCTGTTTTGAGGCGTGCATGTGCCACATGGCCGGGCCTGCGCCCGCAGGCACATTTGTGATGAGCGACGGCCAGTAGCTTGCCCAAGGCTGCAAGACGACTTCGATTTCGACGTTGGGATACATCTCCATATAGGCGGCGGCCCATTGGCGCTGATAGTCAGCGCGCTGGCCGGACCATTCCCAATATTCAAGCTTGATCGGCTCGCCATTATTGATCTGATCCTTGCGAACATAAGGAACGCCCGTGGCTGCCTGACCATGTCCATCCGCCCAGACAGCGCTTGGTGTTGAAGCGATGGTTGCCATAGCAGCGGACGAAAGGATCGCCTGACGGCGTGTGAGTTTGAATGACATATCTTCCTCCCGGTTCTCGCCACATGTCGCGGCGTTACGAGGAAGCCTAGAACAACAGACACATTCGAGACATGATCAGGAATGACTTTATTGATGCCAATTTGTTATCGGTCACGCAGAATACGTCGATGCAGATCCGTGAGCATCTCGACAATGGGATTGGCGAGGAGGGATTTGCGCACAACGAGCCCGGCCCGAAACTTGCGCTCGTCCAGCTGGACCGGAACCTGCCGAAGTGGTAGCCCCGGAATATTCTCTGCGATTGTCGTGGGAAGGTAAGCGAGGTAGGGTTCGGCGCGCATCAACGCGAGACCTGACGCGTCACATTCCACAATCGTGCGAAAGCGCCGCCCTGTTTTCCGAAATACCTCGCTTTGAATATCCTGTGCGCCCGGCCAAACCTGAGAGCCGGACGGACGGCCAGCGCCGTAGTCGATCCATGGAAAGTCGCAGAGACGTTCAAGCGACAGATCACCTTTGAATATTGGGTGGCTCGCGACGGCAACAACGCCAAGCTCAACATCCATAAGAGGAATGCGTGTCAGGTGTGATGGCAACGTGGCTTCCGAGTCGAACCCGCCAACATGGGCATCCAGGTGTCCTTGCTCCAGAAGGGTGACTGCTTCGTGGAAGCCACGCGCACTGAGTTTCAAACGCACGCCCGGAAAACTGTCATTCAGTGCCGGTAAAACCTGGGGCAGGATCGCGAAAATCCAGACCGGCCCGACTGACAGACGGAGTTGCCCGGTGCGTCCGCTTACGGCCGAACGAATATCGTCTCCGGCCAATTCACTTTCCCGCAAAAGGTGTCGGCACTTTTCCGTTACGACCTCACCCAACGGCGTTAAGGCGATCCCTCTTGGCAGCCGGTCAAAGAGTTGTCCTTCGCACTGTTCCTCCATGCGTTTGAGCACACGTGACAGCCCCGGTTGACTGACATCGAGACGCGCAGCAGCTTCATGCAAGCTGCCTGCGTCCACAATCGCGAGGAAGCGCTCTATATCTTTGATCCGGTCGAACATGCGGCACATTAGAGGCGCGGGCATGTGGTTTGTCCATTGCCACTCGAAAACAATGCGAACTGCAGAAACGACATTATTGCAGACGTTCAACCGATTATCAAAGCACCATGAGACACGAGGCCGCAATTTTGTACGGCCTTAAATGGTCTCAATGAAAACCAGTTCAGTTCAGCATTAAATCGCCACGCACCACCGAAGTTAAGCAGCTATCTGCTGGTTTATTCGCTGTCGCAATGCGTCATCTTGGATAGAGAGAGACGTCGATTACAATCATAAGTGGTGACGAAATCCATAAGGAGAACAATGCGATGAATACCATATCGGAACCATCTGACGACATGGGTACCAGTGATGAATCTACGACGTTCAGAGACTTGTTTTCTGCTTTGCCAGAACCGTTTGTCGACGTCGGCACCAGCGGCGACGACACGATGTTCAGCACATTGTTTTCCATTTTGAAGGCAAAGGCAGGAGACGATACCATCATCACTGGTGGCGGCAACGCCAGGATACTTGCCGGACCAGGAGACGACAGGCTCGAAATCACGGACGGAGGGGTTACAAAGTCAAATGGAGGTGAGGGGAGCGACACTTTTGTATTTGATGACAAAGGTGGCACCCATCTCGTGACAGACTTCTCGTTGGAAGAAATGGATGCGATCCTGCTGTTGGGGGATAGCGAATTTGAATGGGATCGGACGGACATCTTTGAAGTGACCGCCCAGTACGGTGACACGACGCTGATTTTCGAAAATGTGACTGGTCGTGAGTTCACCTATGAGGAAGCGTTTCTCTAAGGCGGCAAGCCATCTGGCCGCTCGACAAAGCGAAGCTGAGCCTATTTCGGGTCTGGTTTTTATCCGACGTTCGGGGGGGCCACAAATGGGCTTGGCGTCAGTTTGTCGGGCGGTGAGTGTGGTCGGTTGCGGATACGCTTTTGGCAGCGAACCAATTCATGTCCGATCGGTTTCACCTTGGCATGAATGGATGATCATGTGCCCTTATGCACTGGAAAATAAGCCGCGGCCCGGTCGAGGGCTTATTTTCCGGTGGGTAAGGTCACCTACCATGACGCCGATAGCCACTTCGTTATCATATCGTCTGGCAACGCAGTATCGCTATCGGGTCCTGATGTGTAAATTCCGGCTGCGTGTGCTCGACATCTGCTGATGGGTTTGCCGTGGACAGAGCATCGATACCATCCGTGATCGGCTACTGGAGTGGTCCGCCGAAAGGTGTCCACCAACTGGGATGGAATACCCCCTAAATTGGAGGATCAGCATGCATGCACCTTCTTGCTCTATGGCTGCTTCCAGCAACGCGATATCCAAAACGGTCGGCCATCGTATATCCACCACGCAACGCCGATGGAACTGGCATCAATGTCGTTCCCGCCAGGTTCAATGGGTCCAAAGGTTGAAGCCGCATGTGACTTTGTGACGGCAACCGGTGGTTTCGCCGCGGTCGGTCGGCTGACCGATTGTAGCGCACTGGTGAACGGCAGCGCCGGCACGCGCATCAGCCGCGGGGCCTGAACCTGCCTAGAGCATCTCGTATTGCGCCAGCCGACGCAGCACCGCATCCCGTTCTTCCAGCAAGTCCAGGACCAATGCGACACCAGCGGTATTGACCCCCAGGTCCCGGTTCAGGCGATGTGCCTTTTTGGCCCGCACGATACTGGTGCCGACAAAACGCCAGTCACTTCTGGTTTCACCGACAGGGTCGAGCACGCCGTGCTCGACCAATTCGATCACCCATGCCTCATCCGCATGGCAAAAGCGGCAAAGGTCCTGCAAGGTAAGCGTGTCCACAACTTCGCTGCGCAAGGTGGTCCTTTTCATAATCTAACCTCCTGGATTGGCGCGCGGATCAAAGGGCATCTCCCGTGCCATCTTTTCAAAAAACGCGCGGGCCTCGGCCCTTTCGACCCTTGGATTGACGATTTTCAAGGTCGCATAGATGTCCCCCCTTCGGCTGGCCGGGCAGCCCTTTGCCTCTGAGTCTTAATTTCTGACCCGCGCGGGAGTTCTGGGGGATGCGCAGATCAACCTTGCCTTCCGGTGTCGGCATCGTCACATGCCCACCAAGCGCGGCCTCCCACGGAGTAACCGGCAAATCGAGGTGCAGGTTCCTGCCATCAACCCGATAAACCGGGTGCGCGGCGAACGTGATCTCAAGAAAGAGATCGCCCGCCCCCCTCAGCCCCGGCATACCTTGACCCGCGAGCCGGATGTGCTGACCTTCGACGACACCCTTGGGTACATTCACCGCAATGGTGCGTTCCTGTAGAGTGACACTCCCACCTGCTTCCACAACCGGTGATCTCAGGCTCAGTGTTCGCGCAACGCCAGTGTAGGACTCCTCGATTGTGATCTCAATCCGGCCATGGCTGTCGCCGCCACGGTCGGTTTTCATGTCACCTGGTGAACCACCCCCATGCCGAAAGAGTGTCTCAAAAAAGTCGCTGAACGTCGCACCATCCTGCGGCCCGACATCAGAGAACGAAAAGCCAATGTCCCAATCGGGGGGCGGACGGTACGCCCCCCGATTGCGCGGCGGCTCATGTCCAAGCTGATCATAAGCCGCGCGGCGCTCAGGATCCTTGAGCACCTCGTAGGCTTCATTCACGTCCTTGAACCGTGCCTCGGCTTCGGCACCGGGATTGATGTCCGGGTGATACTTGCGCACCGCCTTGTGGAAGGCTTTTTTGATCTCGCTCGCGTCCGCACTTCGCGCAACACCCAACGCCTTGTAGTAGTCCTTGAATTCCATTTGCCTGCCGTTCGCATCCATTCATCTGGTCGGATCATGCCATCCGTCAGGTACTGCTGATTTGATCTTTGTCAGTTGGCCCGCTGCACGGCGTGACATCATGCCTGCAATTGATCCGGCCCATCAGCCGGCAACCTTGCTGAAGGACGATGCAATGCAGCACCGCACGATACTCTTTGTCCTGGATTCCAAAACGCCCGACGCCGAAGTCAGCGCTGCCGCAGACGCTGCCAGGCAGGATGAAACCAATCTGGTCTGTTTGCTGATTGGGCACGCCCCTGCGCTGCCGATATATGCCTACGGCGTACCCCCATACGGCGGAATGAATATCCCCGACAATTAGAATGAAACGGTTGCGGCAGCGCAGCAAGCCCAACAGGATCGCGTTGATGCCCTCGAAGATCTGCTCGCCAAAAGCAACACCTCAGGCGATGTCCATTCGGCCCTGTGTGTGACGACGGACGTCAAGCATCTTGTTTTCAGGCTGGCCCGTGTCACCGATGAGGCCTTTTTCGCAGCAAATCTGCGGGATTCTCCGGATGTGATGCGTGAAGCGGCTGCGGGTGTGCTGTTTCACTCTCCGATCGGTTTGCGCCTGAACGGATCAGTTGAACAGAAAGCGGATCGTGTGTTTGTTGCGTGGAACAGCAGCGAGGCGTCGTCCGCCGCGGTGCATGCGGCACTGCCATATCTCAAAGAGGCAAAGGAGGTCGTCATTGCGTGCTTTGATCCGGTGATGACTGCCGCACATGATGGTCAGGACCCCGGTGTGGATGTCGCCGAATGGCTTAACCATCATGGGTGCCAGGTCACTGTTTCTCAGTTCCCCAGTGGCGGCCACGAAATCGGCAGCGCCATTCAGGACCGGGCAACCGAGTTCGGTGCGGATTTGGTTGTCATGGGCGCCTATGGCCACGCCCGGATGATCCAGACCGTCCTTGGTGGCACCACCCGCACCATGATTGAACAGACAAATCTCCCACTCTTGCTGGCGCATTGAGAGCATCGGATTGGCTTGCGGCAACAAGGCCGAATTGGTCGCGCTAGTGGAAAAGGAATATGGCAAGTTGCAAGAGCCGATAGCGTCGTTGAACCAAGGGTCCTCAGAGTTCAGGCAGGCAGATGTAGTGATCAAGGATGTAATTGGTCATCGTACCCATTGGGTCACCTGTTCCTTGGCTGGCATAAATACGACAAGGCCGGGAAAACGGTGTTCTTTCCAGCCGAAGGCTACAAGCAGAACGATTTGAAACGCTACAACACCGATCTGCGAAAAACACAGCAGCAACTTGACTGGATTACGGTATCTGGTTGGCGCTGTGAGCCGGGGCGTTATCGCAACTTTGGCAACGCATACGGAATGAGCTTTCGCTATCATCACCGCACAAGGTGAGACGGGCTGCAATTATGCGCCAGACGACACTTGTGCGATCTGCCCAAACACTATAAGATGCAGATGAAATATATCAAATCGATCATATATTTCCTGCCGAGCAAGCGTCTTCGTGAGCGAGCCAACAAACGGTCGTTGGCTGCGACTCTCAAACTGATGAGAATCCATGATGATAAAGCTCCTTTTGCCAGCCCTCGTGCTCGGTTTTTCCCCGCTCATAGTGTTTGCCGACACTAAGCTCATTGACGTTGATATTCTGGAATCGCGACAGGTCCATGATGTCGCTAAAATAACCCCTCTCGCAATCGTTGACGGAAAGCCGATGGTCCTGCTGCTCGACCTTCCCGCCGGTGGGGTCGTTCCGCCACACGCGACCGAGAGCGAGAGCGGTTTGCGCCTTTTGACCGTGATCAGTGGAAACCTTCACTGGGGAGATGGCACCGAAATGGACCAGGAGCAGGAGAGGGTCTTCCCGGCCGGGAGTGTCCTTGTGGTGTCCGAGCAAGATCCCCATTGGCTCGCCGCACGCGACGGTGCCCTCCAACTGCAACTCGTCACACTTGCGCGTGACACCCCGGTTCCAGGCATCCAAGAACAGCTGGAATGATGTGACCTTCCCATCACACCGCGTGCAGCCTGTTTTGCCGGTCCGGATACTGACGAAGCGACCGCTCGTGGATGCAAACTATGACCCTGCTCGCAACACTGAAAAGAGGAAAGCGGATATGACCGGACGGGGCTCCAAAAACGAAACAGTGCCAGGTGCGCAACTGGATGCGTCCAAGATGCCCGGCCATTGGTTGCTCGCGCGGGTTGGAAAACGGGTGCTCAGGCCGGGCGGCCTGAGCATGACGCATTCTCTCCTCGACTCTCTGAAGATCAACGGGTCAGACAATGTTGTCGAGTTCGCACCCGGACTTGCGGCGACGGCACATCAGATTATTACGATGAAGCCATCAAGCTATATCGGCATCGAGCGAGACAAGAATGCGGTCCAATTCACCGCCCGCCAGCTCGAGGGCACTGATATTGCAAAGGTGATCCAGGGGACCGCAAGCAACTGCAACTTGGGGGATGGCGAAGCATCGGTCGTGGTTGGCGAAGCGATGTTGAGCATGCAAACGCAGTGGCAGAAAGAACTGATTGCGCACGAGGCTTTTCGATTATTGGGACCGGGTGGGCGCTACGGCATCCATGAGCTGAGTATCACGCCCGATCAGATACCGATCGAGATAAAACAAGAGATCGAAGCCGCATTGTCTGACGCGATTAACGTGGGAGCGAGACCACTGGCGGAGTCTGACTGGCGCAAACTTCTTGAAGCCGCGGGGTTCGAAGTTGAGATCGTTCAACATGCCCCAATGCACCTCTTGCAGCCTATGCGTCTAATTCAGGACGAAGGACTGCTCGGGGCGCTTCGGATCGTCAAGAACCTGCTGTTCGATCGTACCGCCAGACAACGTGTCTTACAGATGCACCGTATCTTCAAAAAATACGAAACGCATCTATCCGCAATTATGATTGTCGCGAAGAAACCCGGATGAAAACATCTACGGATTAGCGAGTGCGTGGATCACAGCAGATATCTTTGGCTACATCTTTTCGGTTGAAGCGTATGATGGACCAGTACAATCAACGCATCGCGAGATTTGGTCGTCATTCAGACGGCAGGCTTTTTCAGACCTGCTTGCTGGTGTTTGATCCCGCGGTTTGATGGGGTAGATATAGACGTAATCGGTCATAACCCGCACATAATTGAGGGGAAAGATGTATTTCGGCGTCATGAAGTGCTGACGATGCTGCCACTCTTCCTGTGGGGTATCCTTGAGGTCAACGATACTTGGAAGCGGCACGGAGTGACGCACATGCGGACATTTGTCGATCCAGCTGGATTGATTGCCGAGATAGGCCGCGCATGCGGTATGCTCATGCGCGCCGCAGAAGTGGTAGGACTCTTGAAAGCCCTCAAGGGCAAGGTGCCAGTTCATTTTGCGGTCCAAAGACCACGCACGGAAGACCACGTGGTTTTCCAGACCCCGCGAAGCCAGTTGCTCCGCCATTGGTGCAATCCAAGCATCAGGGTCCAGTTCACCCTCGCCGGCCGAGGGCCGCGCCCAGATCAGGCCAAACCGTTCGAACGCTGGCAGTTCGACCAGCCCCAAAGCTTTCTTATCGATGTCCCCAAAGCCGGAAGCATGAGGCAGTCCGCGTAGGTTGCCGTTCAGGTCATAGGTCCATTTGTGATAGGGGCACGCAAAGGTTTTCGCCTTACCGCATTCGCCACTGGTTAGCCGTGCACCACGGTGGCAGCAGACGTTCATAAAGGCTTTGACCACGCCGTCGTTGTTGCGCGTGATCAGGATCGGTACGCCCAGTTCGCCGTTGGTGAAATAGGACGCCAGTTCGGGCAATTGCTCGGCATGCTCCATGATGATCGGGAACTTGCGGAACAGGGTTTCAACCTCGCGCGCAAGCACGTCCGGGTCGGTTTAGTTCGTGACTGGGTTGCGCATCAACGCAGGTTCCATGTCGGTTGTACGGTCTTCGGTGTGCTGCAAAATATCTTTGATGATCTGTGTTTCTTCGGTGCTCAGGCCCATAATCTTACGCTCCGTCTTTTTGGCTTGGGACCGTGCCGAAACGACTCCCTTGGCTTTGATCTGTGACGGCTTGATGGTATTCTGCGACCGGCGTCGCGACGACGTCTGCGACGGCTTCGGGCTTGGTGATACCGCCGACGCCCTGCCCGGCGCTCCAGACGTGTTTCCATGCCTTTGATCCGGCGCCCATGTCGCCGGAGAAGTCGAGCTTGGCCGCATCTTTCATGTCCTCGATTGAATACCCGCAGCCTCGACATTGGCGCGCATCCAGTTTCCCAATGCACCGGTGATGGCGCGCGAGCGCGATCAGGCCTTCCATGGCACTGGTCCATACCATCTCGCGGTATTCCTGAGAGATCATGGTTTCGCGACCGGCCAGAAAACGGGTCCCCAGATACGCAAAATCCGCACCAAGGTTTTCGACCGCTCGGATGGCACGGCCAGATCCGATGCCGCCGCCGACAATCAGTGGCCCTTCGAAAAACCTGCGCACTTCGTCAATGAACGGCAACATGGCGTATTCGCCCGTATGCCCACCTGCGCCTGAACGCACCAACACCAAACCGTCCGCGCCTTTGTCCAGGGTCTTGCGCGCAAACTTTGGCGAAATCACATCTGCAAATACCAGCCCGCCCTATCGGTGAACCGGTTCTGTCACCCGATAAGGACCGCCGAGTGCTGTAATCACCAGATCGGGCTGGAATTCCCCAACCAAGGCGATCTCTTCATCGAACCGGCCATAGCTGTTGTGCGTGATCATGTTCATTGCCCAAGGTGCGTCGCCGGCTTCCTGTCTTCCGATAGCTCCAGCATCGGTCGCCGCACGCGTCCGCCCCAAAAGCTCCTGCCGGTATTCTCCGAAAGCGGTCAGTTCGTCGCCGGATCCTGATGCCTTCATCGCGTCACACGCGTACGCTTTGGCGTCATGTTTGCTGTATTTCATGGGGCGGACCCGTTTGTGTCGCTCTGGTTTCCAACCCGAAAGCCGTATCCTGCCGACTTTGCCAATTTCAAACGCTGGAACTAGACATTGATAATTTGAATATCCAGGCCACCTCAATTTCACATGGGCTAAGGCAAATCGAAGCGCGGCGCGACGAAAATAGGCTTGGTCGGCAACGATGCAATCGCAAGCCATGTGCGAAGCGCGCTGAAACACCGCCTCCATAGCATCGAGTGTATTATTGTGCAGGCCACGCGGCCCTTGCCACAACCGCAATCGCCACGGTGCTGCGCGACCGGCCCAAGATCGCGATAAAGATCGTTGAGACCACCAATGAAATTCTGATGCCAGCATTGCTGTCGGGTGAGACTGATCTTGTTGTGGATCGGCGGCCTGCACACCGTCATGGAGACAAGTTGCGACAGGAGAGGCTGCTCGAGGATCGTGTCAAAGCTGTTGTTGGCCACGATCCTCCCTTGGCGCGGATCAAGTCGCTGCCGTTTGATCGGATCAAACCCCCTGGATGGATTTTGCCTAAGGTGGAAACGACCCTTCGCCGTCAGATTAACCAGCTCTTGATCAAACAACATCAGTACGCACCCCAATTCGCCATCGAACCCGTCTCGCATCTGGCCGACAGGGCGATGCTGCAATCCAACGACTATCGGACTGATGCCTGCCGAGGTGGTGCGCCAGGACATCGAGAGCGGGATATCTCACCACGCTTGATTGGAATGTTCCTTTCGGTCAAAGCCCCATCGGTCTGACCTATCGCAATGACAACAGCCTGTCGCCCATATTTTCAAAGACGCGCTGCACATCCCGGCAAAACAGCGATGAGCTTTGATATTCAGGAAAGTGATATCAGTATCCAAGCAATTCACTTGAAACGCCCCCCAATCCTGAATGATCTGGGCGAAAGAAACGATGGAGCGCGAGATCGATGTATCCTGAGCTGAAACTGTTCATTGCAGGCAAATGGCGCACAACCCGCCGCGATATGGCCGTGGTGAACCCCGCGACAGAGCAAGAAATCGGGCGTCTGCCTTGCGCCGATATCAGCGACCTTGATGATGCACTTGCCGCTGCCCAAGAGGGTTTCCGCATCTGGGCCGCAACCTCCCCCCGCGCGCGTGGTGATACGATCCTGCGGGCTGCGGCCCTGATGCGTGAACGTCAGGAAGAGATTGCGCAGTCCATCACATTGGAGCACGGCAAGCCACTTGCGCAGGCCCGTCTGGAAGTGATCCGGGGTGCCGAATTCTTTGAATGGGACGCGGGCGAGGCCATGCGCACCTATGGCCGGGTTATTCCTGCCGCACGGGGGCACAAGTTCTCGGTCCACCATCAACCCATCGGCGTAGTCGCGGCTTTCTCTCCATGGAATTTCCCGATGAGCCAGCCCGCGCGCAAGATCGCCGGTGCCCTGGCCTCTGGCTGCTCGATCATACTCAAGGCTGCCGAGGAGACCCCCGCAGGTGCCATCCATATCGCGCGCGCCTTTCAGGATGCAGGCCTGCCCGCAGGTGTCTTGAACCTCGTTTTTGGCGATCCTGCCGAAATCTCCGGCCATTTGATACCGCAGGATCCTGTGCGCCTTGTCGCCTTCACCGGCTCGACGCCTGTTGGTCGGCATCTGACAACGCTGGCTTCCGAGAACATGACTTCTGTGCTTATGGAACTCGGGGGGCATGCGCCCGTCATCGTCTGCGAAGACACCAACGTGCAGGTTGCCGCAGTCTCGGGTGCGATCCGCAAGATGCGCAATGCGGGTCAGGTTTGCACATCACCGACACGGTTCTTCGTGCACGACACGATCTTTGATGGGTTCGTTGAGAAGTTTATCGCCCGCGCCACGCAGACCGTTGTGGGTAATGGCATGGAGGCAGGCATTGAGATGGGGCCTCTCGCAAATGACCGCCGGGTCCCTGTCCTGACGGCACTGGTCGAGGATGCACGCACCAAGGGTGCGACTGTTGCGACAGGCGGCGCACGTCACGGCGACACCGGCTATTTCTTTCAGCCCACCGTGTTAGTCAACGTCCCCGATGACGCGCGCATCATGCAGGAAGAACCGTTTGGACCGATTGCCGTTATTAACCCTGTGAGCTCTCTGGATGACGCAATCGCGCGGGCCAATTCAGTGCCCTACGGGTTGGCGGGCTATGCTTTCACCAATCGTGCAGACTACATCGACCGCCTGATTGACGAGGTAGAGGTCGGCAATCTGTCGATCAACACACTCGAAGCATCCATGCCCGAAACCCCTTTTGGCGGCGTGAAGTCCAGCGGTTATGGCCGCGAAGGTGGTTCGGAAGGTTTGGACAATTACATGACAGTCAAGAACGTGTGGCATTCGTCGCAGATCGTCTGACCTCCACAAAAACACCACATATCAGGAAGAGCACATTGAACGCCCAGACAGGACAAATCACCCGCGCTGATACGATCAAAATGGATGGCGATGATCCCATCGCCCACCTGCGCGACCGCTTCGAATTACCCGCCAATGACATCTATCTGGATGGCAATTCCCTTGGTGCTCTTCCACGTGGCGTGATGGAGCGGCTGGAAGTCGCGGTCAAAAAGGAATGGGGACAAGGGTTAATCCGCAGCTGGAACGACACCGATTGGTACCCTGCCCCACAGCGCGCAGGTACTGCGATTGCACGTATTCTGGGGGCCGATGATGATGAGGTGATCGTTTGCGACTCCATCTCCGTCAACCTGTTCAAGCTGCTGGTGGGCGCGCTGCGCATGCGCCCCGACCGCAAGGTCATCGTGTCCGAGATCGGGAACTTCCCCACGGATGTCTATATCAACACCGAAGTGGCCGAGATGATGGGCTGCGAGTTGCGTTGCGTCATGCCCGAAGATGTTGAGCAGGCCATTGACGATGCAGGGCAGGACCTCGCGCTCGTGCAGCTGACACATGTGCATTACAAATCGGGTCGCATCTATGACATGACTGGCATCACCAAGCGCGCCCAAGACCTTGGCGGGCTGGTGATCTGGGATCTGGCCCACTCTGCGGGATGCCTGCCTGTGCAGTTGAACGCCTGTAACGCTGATTTTGCCGTCGGCTGTGGCTACAAATACCTCAATGGCGGTCCAGGTGCGCCTGCGTTTGTGTTCGTAGCCCAACGTCACTTTGAAGCCATGAACCAACCCCTGCGCGGCTGGCACGGACACGCCGAACCGTTCGCCTTTACCCAGAACTACAAACCACATCCCACCATCGACCAGATGTTGACGGGCACCGCCTCCCAACTTGCCACATTGGCGCTGGAAACTGCGATGGAAGTGTTCGAGGACGTCGATATGAACGTGCTGCGCCAGAAAAATATGGCGCTCGGGGATTTGTTCATCGCACTGGTCGAGCAAGAGCTTGGCGGCATGGGCTTCGCACTGGCCAGCCCCAAAGACGCAGAGCAGCGCGGCTCGCAGGTGTCGCTGACCCATGAGAACGGGTATGCAATCATGCAGGCCGTCATCGCGCGTGGCGTGGTCGGTGACTTCCGTGCGCCAGACATCCTGCGCTTTGGGTTTGCGGCACCTTATGTCCGTTATGTCGACATCTGGGATTCGGTGTCGCACCTGCGCGAGGTCATGGAAACAGGCGAATGGGACCGCGCCGAGTTCAAAGAGCGCCGCGCCGTCACTTAACACCAACAGGCGCTCCCCACGCGATTATGGGCGCGGGGGTACCTCGATCATTCTGGCTTCGGCTCTTGTTCGGCCTTCCAGGCGGCGAGTTCGTCTTCGTCCCAAAATCCAAGATACACACCCTCAACCGCATCATCATGGCACATGTGGGTGTCGATCTTTTCGTCTGACAGCGTGACGCGGTTATGCTGTCTGCGGGACCAGTCGAACATCGCAGATGAGAGGCGCGTAATTTCATTTGCGTATTTTTCGTTTGCGCCAAGATCGACAAACTCGTCGGGGTCAGTTTCCAGATCAAACAGCATCGGGCGATGCCCTTCGACCCAAATCATCTTCCACCGCCCGTCAAACACCATCGTCAACAGGCAGGATTTGGCATTGGGGCTGAGGTGCCTGAGATGCGCGCGTGTGGAATAGTCATATTCAGAAATAGCGTAGGCGCGGGGTGGGATCGTTTTGCCATGCAAGGACGGCAAAAGCGAACGCCCCTCCAGAATATGATCGGGCACTTTGCCACCAAAATACTCCACAAACGTTGGCGCAAGATCAATCGCCTCAGTGAGGTCTGTGATGACCTGCCCCCGCGTCGCCTCCGCATCTTTGCTGGGATCCACAATGATCATCGGGATACGGGCGGATGGATCGTAAAAGAGGTCCTTTTTCGCCCATCCACTGATCGCCAAGGTAGTCTCCGTGATCCGAAGTAAACACGATCAATGTGTCATGCGCCTGCCCGCTGTCTTTCAAATAGGTCATCAGCCGTCCGATCTGGTCATCAATCTGGGTGATTAGCCCCATGTAAGCAGGGATCACAGCCTTGCGCACCTCGTCACGGCTGAAGGCCTGCGAATACCGATAGCCATAGTACGCCTCCATCAAGGGATGCGGGTCCTCCAGTTCAACCTCAGATCGCTTCACCGACAGCACGTCCTCCTCACTGTACATATCGTGGTAGGGGGCTGGCACTATGTAGGGCCAGTGCGGCTTGATATAGCTCAGATGCAGACACCAGCTGTCTTCTTTGGCCTGCTCCATGAACTCGATTGCGCGGGTTGTGGTGTAGGGGGTCTCGGAATCTTCTTCCGCCACCGCAGCCGGTTCACTGCTGTGTTTTAACAGCCAACCTGAGAGGATATCGCCATCGTCACTTCGCCCCGAATTCGCGGCCGAGTGCCAGGGATTGTGCCCCTCATGTCCTTGGGCCTTCAGATGATCCTTGTATTTGGACGGTTCACGATGACATCAACCCGCTTTCCATGCGCTTCGCAGGTTCGGGCGACAGTATCGCGCACAAGGTGGATTTCTTCTTGTGTCCTAATGCGCATCTTCTCGAAATTCAGGAACAGCTGCCCGACTTTACTGTCGATTGCAACGCGATCAGGCAAGTCGAGGTGCAGAAGATCGGTGCGCAGACCCATCTCCTCCGCGCGGAAGATGCGCGGATCCATTGGGCGGATCTCGTCCATGATCGGGTCCACATCCATCAGGCGTAGAATATCGCGTTCCAGATCAATGCCGGGCGCGACTTCAATCAGTTTCAATCCGTCTGGCGTCAGTTCAAACACGCACCGCTCTGTCACATACAGGACCGGCTGACCCAAACGCGCCGCGCGCGCTCCGGAGAAGGAAATTTGCTCGACATGGTTCAAGAATTTCCGGGCCTTGCCCTCTTGGCGGACCTCAACACCGTCCTCACGCACCTCTACCTCTAGCCCTTGCGTGGTAAACGTACCCGCAAAGACCACGGCGCGGGCATTCTGGCTGATATTGATGAATCCGCCGGCCCCGGCCAGACGGGACCCAAAGCGCGACACATTCACATTGCCTGCCGCATCCGCCTGCGCAAGCCCAAGGCACGTCATGTCGAGGCCACCGCCATCGTAAAAATCAAACTGGTTGTTCTGCGGGATCACCGCATCGGTGTTGACCGCCGCGCCAAAATCAAGGCCAGAGGCAGGCTGGCCTCCGATTACGCCGGGTTCTGCGGTGAGCGTCAGATGCTCCAGCAATCCCTCTTCAGCCGCGACGGATGCAACCCCTTCCGGCATCCCGATTCCCAGATTGACGACGCCATTGACCGGCAGCTCAAACGCGCACCGTCGCGCAATCACCTTGCGCGCATCCAGCGGCATGACGGGCATCTCGCCCAGAGGTGGTTTGATCCGGTTGGTGAAGGCCTGACTGAAAACGGTCCTGTAAGTCTGCACGTGGTTCTCCGGTTTCGCGACTATGATGGCGTCCACAAGAATGCCCGGAATGTGCACATCCCGACCAGGCAGCGACCCGGCACGCGCCACGCGTTCCACCTGCACGATCACCACACCGCCCGCGTTATGCACGGCCATGGCCTGGGCCAGGTTGTCGATGGTCAGCGCCTCGCGCTCCATTGTCACATTACCTGCCTCATCCGCTGTCGTGCCGCGCAGCAAGGCGACGGTCAGTTTTTGCGACGGGTAGAAGAGAATCTCTTCGCCGCCCAATTCCATCAGTTCAACCTAGGGTCCGGTTGAGATGTCGTTGACGGCCCCGCCACCATTTCGCGGATCAACAAAGGTCTCCAACCCCATTTTCGACAGCAGCCCCGGCTTGCCCGCCGCGATATCGCGATAAAGTTGGCTGATCACGCCCTGCGGCAGGTTCCAACCCTCGATCTTGCCCTCCGTTGCCAGTTTTGCGACCTTGGGGATCAGACCCCAATGACCGCCGACAACCCGTTTCAACAGGCCTTCATGGCCAAGCCGGTTCAGGCCACGTTCCTTGCCGTCGCCCTGCCCTGCTGCAAAAACCAAGGACAGGTCACGCGGATGCCCGGTCTGGACAAATCGATCTTCAACGGCAGCCAGCAGTTCGTCCTGGACACCGATACCCACAAAACCAGACGTCGTGATCGTGTCACCGTCCTTGATCAGGGCGGCGGCCTCAGATGGGGAAACGACCTTGCTTGCCTTCATGTATCTGCCCTCGATTTTGGACTTTGCTGCACCACAGGCTCCGCTTGCCGATCCAAGGCATCTTGCAGACGCAAGAGCAGATGATGCAGGTCCTGCCTTTCCTTGAGGGTAAAGGCCTCAAGCAGCGCAGCTTCAAAAGACAGTGCGTCCGGGACAATCGCGTTAAAGACTTTTAGCCCGGCATCGGTAATCTCGATCTCAACAAGGCGATGATCCGCATCGCAGGTCGACTTTGCCAACAGCCCCGCTTGTTCAAGCTTGGCAACGGCTCGGCTGACGCTTGGCTTTTCAAGATAAACGCTGTCGTGGATTTCACGAACAGACATTTTTTCGCGGCGCGCGACGTGCACGAGGACGCGCCATTCAGGCGTCGAAAAACCGTATTCTTCGCTATAGACTTTCGAAAGCATTTTGGTGACGCGCGACGACAGCACCGACAGTTTGTAGGGCAGAAATTCGGACAGATTGAAACCGCTTGATGTCATGTGAATCTAGTGCCTTTGATTTCGTTGCACATGAAATGATCTTGACTCACTTTTCCACAAAATGTTAATCGTTGCAAGTGAAACGAATTTTCAGCCGCCCGTTAAAACGGGTTTGAACGCACCACACGTTGCCGCAGTGCCGATCCGTTGAAACGCAAGGAGACATGCCATGAAAGACGCAGTTATCAGCCCTTTGGTTCAGGCCGACGGCACCACCACCACACCGGGGTACATGCCGGGGTTCGGCAATGATTTCGAGACCGAAGCCCTGCCCGATGCCCTTCCCCAAGGCATGAACAGCCCGCAAAAGTGCAACTATGGCCTTTACGGAGAGCAGCTTTCCGGCACCGCTTTCACCGATGTGCGCCCTGAACGCACGTGGTGCTACCGTATCCGCCCGTCGGTGAAACACAGCCATCGCTATGAAAAAACTGACCTGCCATATTGGCGTTCTGCGCCCGACATTCACCCCGATGTGACCTCTTTGGGCCAGTACCGTTGGGATCCAATCCCGCATACGGACACGCCGCTGACATGGCTGACAGGCATGCGCACAATGACCACCGCAGGGGACGTAAACACGCAGGTGGGTATGGCGTCTCACGTCTATCTGGTGACGGAATCCATGCAGGACGCCTATTTCTTTTCCGCCGACAGCGAGATGCTGGTGGTTCCACAGGAAGGCCGGCTGCGCTTTGCGACCGAGCTTGGGATCATCGACCTTGAACCCAAGGAAATCGCCATCCTGCCGCGCGGCCTTGTGTACCGCGTCGAGGTTCTCGAAGGGCCAGCGCGCGGCTTTGTCTGCGAAAATTACGGTCAGAAATTCGAACTGCCGGGCCGCGGGCCCATCGGGGCCAACTGCATGGCCAACCCACGTGATTTCAAAGCGCCTGTTGCGGCGTTCGAGGACCGCGAAGTGCCTTCCACCGTGACGGTCAAATGGTGCGGCCAGTTCCATGAAACCAAGATCGGTCAAAGCCCGCTCGACGTTGTGGCATGGCACGGCAACTATGCGCCCTACAAATACGATCTGCGCAACTACTGCCCTGTCGGCGCGATCCTGTTCGACCATCCAGACCCATCGATCTTCACCGTTCTGACTGCGCCATCCGGCCAGCCGGGCACTGCAAACATCGACTTCGTGCTGTTCCGCGAACGCTGGATGGTGATGGAAGATACGTTCCGCCCGCCGTGGTACCACAAGAACATTATGTCAGAGATGATGGGCAACATTTACGGTCAATATGATGCCAAGCCGCAGGGCTTTGTCCCCGGTGGCGTCAGTCTGCACAACATGATGCTGCCCCACGGGCCTGATCGTGAAGCATTCGAGAAAGCATCCAATGCCAACCTCGGCCCGGACAAACTGGACAACACCATGTCCTTCATGTTCGAGACACGTTTTCCGCAGCAACTGACCCCGTTCGCAGGCAAGGAAGCCCCGTTGCAGGACGACTACATCGATTGCTGGGCGGATATGGAGAAGAAGTTTGACGGCACGCCGGGCAAGAAGTGATGGGCACGCTGACGCTTTATTCCTATTGGCGCTCCACCACATCCTACCGGGTGCGGGTGGCGCTCAACCTCAAGGGACTGTCTTACGAGACAGTCCCAGTGGATCTCGTCGCGGGCGATCAGCGCGCGGCGGAATATGTGGCCAAGAACCCGAGCAAGGGTGTGCCGACGCTGGTGCTGGAGGACGGCACCGTGCTGACGCAATCGCTGGCGATCCTCGACTATCTGGATCACGTCGCCCCCGATCCCGCGCTTTTGCCGGAAGACCCACTGTTACGGGCGCGGGTTCTGGCCGCAGCGCAGGCCATCGCGCTGGACATCCATCCGGTGAACAACCTCAAGGTCGTGAACCGCCTGAAGTCCGAACACGGATTGAGCGCCGATCAAGGCATCGCCTGGATGCGCAACTGGATGACCGAAGGGTTTCACGCCTATCAGGCGCTGCTGCCGGATGGCCCTGCCTTCAGCTTCGCGGAGACACCGCTGCTGTGCGACATCTGCCTCGTCGCGCAGCTTTACAATGCACATCGCTGGGGCGTTGACATGACACCCTTTGCCCGCCTGCTCAAAATAGAAGAGCAAGCCCTCAAGCTGCCGGCCTTTGACGTCGCGCGCCCCGAAAAACAGCCAGATTCGAACTGAAGGACATCCAATGACACAGCTACTCCGCTCCTGGGTCGAAAGCGCCAATTCGCCCGATACCGACTTCCCGCTTAACAACTTGCCTTATGGTGCGTTTCACACGTCAGGCAGCGGCCTGCATGCTGGTGTTGCCATCGGGGATCAAATTCTTGATGTGACCGCGTTGGAACAGATCGGATTGCTCGACTTGCCCGAGACCGGCGTTTTTGCACGCGGGACGTGGAATGATTTCATGGCTCTTGGCTCGGATGTGTGGAACAGCTTTCGCGCTCATTTGACGTCGGTGCTGGCAGAGGGTGCCGCTGAGCAATCCGAGCTTGAGCCGCATCTGGTTCCCATGAATAATGCTACGCTAGAAATGCCCTTTATCGTGACGGAGTTCACCGACTTCTACGCGGGCCGGCATCACGCCTTCAACGTCGGCTCGCTGTTTCGCGATCCGGCCAACGCCCTACCGCCGAACTGGTTGCACATACCCATTGGCTATAACGGGCGCGCATCGTCGGTCGTGGTCAGCGGCACAAACATCACGCGCCCCAATGGCCAGTTGAAAGCACCCGACATGGACATGCCGGTTTTTGAGGCCTCCAAGCGTTTTGACCTTGAGCTTGAGATGGGCGCAATTGTCGGCACACCATCCAAAGGCCGCGTGGGCGTGCAAGAAGCCGATGACATGATCTTCGGCTATGTCCTGCTGAACGACTGGTCTGCACGTGACATCCAAGCCTGGGAATACCAGCCGCTCGGCCCGTTTCAGGCCAAGGCAACGGCGACCACGATCAGCCCGTGGATTGTCACCAAGGCCGCGCTCGAACCGTTCCGCGCCTCGACCCCGCCGCGCGAGAAAGAACTGCTGCCATACCTCACCGAACCCGGTCCGATGCTATATGACATTGATCTTGAGGTCGGTCTGGCCCCCGACGGCAAGGTCGAGACGATCCTGTCGCGCACGAATTACAACGTGATGTATTATTCGGCCGCCCAACAGCTGACGCATCACACCACCAGCGGATGCCCGATGCGGGTGGGTGATTTGCTGGGCTCCGGCACGATTTCCGGACCCGAAAAGGAAAACCGTGGCAGCTTGCTGGAACTCAGTTGGGCCGGAAAGGAACCGCTGACACTGGACACGGGCGAAACGCGCACCTTCCTTGAAGACGGCGATACCCTGACCCTGCGCGGCGCGGCCAAAGGGGACGGATACAAAATAGGGTTCGGTGACTGTGCTGGCACGTTGCGTCCGGCACCGATCCTCGACTAAGCCAACCGACGCTCGCCACAGGTACAAAACAGAATGCCCGCCCTCTTCGGAGAGTGGGCTTTTTTTCTGAGGCCGAGACACTGCTTTGGGTGATCTGAACACTCAATGTCGTCGCCCCGGAACCCGATCCCGACACAGGATGAAATCCCGTCCGATATCATCAACGGTTACATAGAACGCGCGCAATCAGAAATGGACGCGCAGGGGATTTCCAGCAAGGCGATCACACCCTTCCGGCTGCAACGCATCTTCGAGCTTTCAGAGGGGCAAAGCCTCAAAGCCAACATTGCTCCGGTCAAAAACAATGCACAGTTGGCCGCTGGCATCGCTGTCGCGTTTCATGTGTAGCCTTTCAGTACCCTGCCCGTTTTTGGTGCAGGGGCCGAGCTTGGGTCAAGTCGTCCGTTGAACCTGATGCCTCACATCGTCAGGCACCCATCTGCCGCTAAATCTGTGTACGCAGTTTATAGCCGGGTGCGAACAGCAGGCAAACCTTTGTGACAGATGCCTGATTGTCCCAGGTCAGTCGGTCAATAGCGAACAAAGCACTATGCGGGGGAACATCTAGGATTTCAGCGACCTCCGGCTCCGCCTGGACAGACGAAAATGCGATATCCCCGTGGGTATAGGGCGCATGTTTCAACAGCCATTCGTTTGCGCTCAGTTTTTCAAACCCTTCGGACAACGCATCGGGGACGACGCTTGGATTGACCCATCTTTCTTCAAACGCATACGGGGTCTCGTCTGCAAGGTGCAGCGCTCGTACATGCAGCATCTCCTGCATTGGCTGGGTCTGCATCGCGCCGCTGATATGGAGCGGAGGCGCAACAAGCGATCTTGCGATCAGCATATAGCCGTATCTTGCGCCATGCTCTTCGATCTCGTGTCGGATTACGGCAATATTCAGCGTTGCCTTGGCCACCGGTTCGGCAGCCACACGCGTACCGGCCTTTCGCCTGCGGTCCAATAGTCCGCTGTCTGCCAATGACCGCAATGCACGGTTCACGGTTGATCGCGCGCAACCGAACTCAATCGCCAGGTCAGCCTCATTGGGGATCAGATCGCCCGGGAGCCATTCGCGAGCATGGATCCGCCGAAGCACTTCTTCCTGAACTCTCTGCCAATTGCGAAAGGTCTGTGTGTTCATATCGCATCCCTTAACGCATCGATTGTCCGCTTGTAAGCTGCCACAATCTGCGAACGGTGGAGGTGTTTGCCGTTTGCAACCATATGTCGGCCCGCTGACCAAACATCCGTAACAAGTCGGTCATCGCCCGCGAAAATCCAAGAATCGAGAACTGTATCCTTGTCACGCCCCCAAAGATGCTCGGACGACGTATCAAGTGAGAACAGGTCGGCCCAGTACCCCACTTCAATGCGCCCGGTTTTGCGGCCCGACGCCTGAGCGCCGCCCTTGACAACTTCGTCAAACAGGCGGCGACCAGTGGATTTGTCGCGAGACGCCAAAGCGGCCCGGCTGTTATCTCGCAAACGCTGCGAATAATCCAAGGTCCGCAATTCTTCATTGAGTGAGATACGGATGTTACTGTCAGAGCCGATGGAGATAGCACCTGAGTTGTCCATCCAGCGCACCCCATCGAAAATTCCATCACCCAGGCTGCTTTCCGTGATCGGACACAGTCCCGCGACGGCCCCGGACCGTACAAGCGCGACCGTTTCTTGCGCGGTCATCTGCGTGCAGTGAATAAGGCACCAGCGCGGGTCGAGCCCCATGTGCTCCAGCACCCAGTCCACAGGGCGCGCACCCCACGCCTGTTCGACCTCCGCAACTTCGGCCTGTTGCTCCGCCAGATGCATGTGGATCGGGCCATTGGGAAACAGCAGGGCGTATCGCTTCAGGTCCTCCCTCCCCACCGCGCGCAGCGAGTGCGGGGCAACGCCAATGCCTGCATCGGGTGCACCCGTTTTGATGCAGGACGATGCCGCGGCATGAAGGTTCTGAAACTGCTCCAACGTATTGCCGAACCGGACCTGCCCCGCCGTCAGGGTACGCCCGTCGCACCCGCCATACTGATAGTGCACCGGCAAAAGACATAGACCCAACCCAGACTGATCAGACGCGGCCACGATTCGCTCCGACATTTCTGAAATGTTGTCGTAGGGAATGCCGCCGGGCTGGTGATGCAGGTAGTGAAATTCGACAGACGAACCGTATCCCGCCTCCAGCATCTCCATCTGCACAAAGGCCGTGATTGCCTCGATATGCTCAGGCGTCATGCGGTCCAGAAAACGGAACATGAGCTGGCGCCAGGTCCAGAAACTGTCGGTTGGATCAGGGCCGCGCCGCTCTGTCAGCCCGGCCATTGCACGCTGGAACGCATGGCTGTGTACGTTGACCGGTGCAGGCAGCAGCATGGCGATACGCGTCGCGCGTTCCGGCGCATCCGTCTGAACTGCAGCGATGTGTCCTTTGGCATCAATGTCGATGGCAACATCAGAGGCCCATCCCGTGGGCAGCAAGGCCGTTTCGGCCCAAATCGTTTGCATGACACCTCCGCTTGACAGGGTTATTATGTGCACACATAAAAGCGATAAATATGAGCTTTAGCAAGCGAGTCGGCTTATGCTTCTCACAAATGCCCAGATCGTCACCCTGCAAAATGATACCGACTACGGCCTGATCAAAGACGGCGTCATCGCCGTGCGGGACGCGCAAATCGCCTGGGTCGGTGGCGTGGACGCGATTCCAACGACCTACCGGAACGAGTCGGCGCATAATCTTGGTGGCAGGCTGGTGACCCCTGCCCTGATTGACTGCCACACCCACGTGGTCTTTGGCGGCAATCGCGCCGCAGAGTTCGAGCTGCGGCTGAACGGGGCTAGCTATGAAGAAGTTGCGCGCGCTGGTGGTGGGATCGTGTCGACGGTATCCGCAACGCGCACCGCGTCCGAGGATGAACTTCTGGAGGACGCGCTGACTCGTGTGGACGCCCTGATCGCCGAAGGTGTCACTCTGATCGAGGTGAAATCCGGCTACGGTCTCGACCACGACACAGAATTAAAAATGCTCCGCGTCACGCGTCAGATCGCATCGCGCCGTCCTGTCGACATTCGCACCAGTTTTCTGGGGGCGCATGCCGTGCCTCCGGAGTTCAAGGAAAAGCCAGACACCTATATCGACGATATCTGCATTCCGACATTACGTGCCGCCCATGCCGAAGGGCTGGTGGACGCCGTGGACGGTTTTTGCGAAGGGATCGCCTTCGACACCGCCCAGATTGCCCGTGTTTTCGACGTGGCGGTCGAGCTTGGGCTGCCCGTCAAACTGCACGCCGAGCAGTTGTCGAATATTGGGGGCACCCAGTTGGCTGCAAAATACGGCGCGCTGAGTGCGGACCATGTGGAATATGCCAATGACGCGGATGCGCAGGCATTGGCAAAGTCAGGCACGGTCGCTGTTCTTCTGCCCGGCGCGTTCTACACCCTGCGCGAAACGCAAGCGCCGCGGGTCCAGTCCTTCCGCACCCATGGTGTGCCGATGGCGCTGGCCACCGATTGCAACCCCGGATCGTCCCCGCTGGCCTCGCCGCTCTTGACCATGAACATGGCCTGCACGTTGTTCCGCATGACCCCGCTTGAGGCCTTGCTTGGCCTGACAGCACATGCCGCCACCGCGTTGGGTCTTGCCGATCGTGGGCGCATTGCGGCCGGCGCGCGCGCCGATCTGTGCGTCTGGGACGTGACCCATCCGGCAGAGCTTGCTTATCGGATCGGTTTCAACCCGCTGCACAAACGTATTTTCAAGGGGTCGCTATGACTGTCACTCTGACGCCGGGTGCGGCAACTCTGGCCCAACTGCAAGACATTTGGACCAATAGCCACGCGGTCGTTCTTGAGCCTTCTTCGCACGCGGGCATTTCGGCGGCGCAAGAGTTGGTGACAAAGGCCGCCAATGGCGAGGCTGCGGTTTACGGCGTCAATACGGGCTTTGGCAAACTCGCAAGCGTCAAGATCGCGGCCAAGGATGTGGCGACCCTCCAGCGCAATCTGATCCTGTCTCATTGCTGCGGCATGGGTGAGGCGTTGGATGAAGCCACCACCCGGCTGATGATGGTCCTGAAGCTGCTGTCGCTCGGACGTGGTGCCTCCGGGGTTGCAATGACAACGGTTGAGCTCATTCAGGATATGCTGGCGCGCGGCGTGACCCCCGTGATCCCCAGCCAAGGCTCGGTCGGGGCATCCGGCGACTTGGCCCCCCTTGCCCATATGGCCGCAGCCATGATCGGGGAAGGCGAAGCGGTGTTCGAAGGCACGCGCATGACTGCTGCGGATGCGCTTGCGAAGGCCGGCGTCACACCTATCGTGTTGGGCCCAAAAGAAGGCTTGGCGCTCATCAATGGCACGCAGTTTTCAACCGCGTGTGCCTTGGTCGGTCTTTGGGGCGCATGGCGCAATGCGGCCACGTCGGTCGTCACGTGCGCGCTCTCTACCGATGCCATCATGGGATCAACCGCGCCCTTGCAGGACGCCATCCACACTCTGCGCGGGCACGCCGGGCAGATCGCGGTGGCACGAGCGCAACGGGCACTCATGGAAGGCTCGCAAATCCGCGAAAGCCACCGCGACGGCGACACCCGCGTGCAAGACCCCTATTGCATCCGCTGCCAGCCACAGGTGACCGGTGCCGCGATGGACCTGCTGCATTTTGCGGGCCGCACGCTGGAGATTGAGGCAAACGCCGTGACCGACAACCCGCTGGTGCTGGTGGATAACGACCTGATTGTCTCGGGCGGGAATTTTCATGCCGAACCCGTGGGTTTTGCGGCAGATCAGATCGCGGTTGCGGTGTCCGAAATCGGCGCGATCGCACAGCGACGCGTGGCGCTTATGGTGGACCCGACCCTGTCATTCGACCTGCCGCCTTTCCTGACCCCTGATCCGGGGCTCAACTCTGGTTTGATGATCGCCGAAGTGACCACCGCCGCGTTGATGAGCGAGAACAAGCATTTGGCGAACCCCTGCACCACCGACAGCACGCCCACGTCTGCCAATCAGGAAGACCACGTGAGCATGGCCGCACACGCCGCGCGTCGCCTGTTGCGGATGAACGCGAACCTGAACGTAATCCTCGGGGTCGAGGCCATGTGCGGCGCGCAAGGCATTGAGTTCCGCGCGCCGTTGCAGACCAGCGCGCCGTTGCAGGCCGCCATGGCAACCTTGCGCGCGGACGTGCCCACCATTGCAGAAGACCGCTACATGGCGCCCGCAATCGAGGCGGCTGCGGGCCTGGTGGAAAGCGGTGCGTTGGCCGCCGCCGTAGACCTGCCCGCTTTTGTCAAAGGGCAGGTTGAATGAACCCGGTTTCTGTTAGCCAAGGCAACAGTCCTATCGTTTTGGGGCTGCCGCACACGGGCACCTTTGTCCCTGACGGCATCATGTGCAAACTTAACGAGAATGGCCGCAAGCTTGCGGATACGGACTGGCACATCGACCAGCTCTATGACGGAGTGCTGGACAGTGCGACAACGGTGAGGGCAAATTTCCATCGCTACGTCATCGACGCCAACCGCGATCCAAGCGGCGTGAGCCTCTATCCCGGTCAGAACACAACAACGCTTGTACCGCTCACGGATTTTGATGGTTCAGAGATTTGGAATGCGCCTCCCACGCCCGTGGAGATCGACGCACGCCGTACTGCGTTTCACGCGCCCTATCACGCAGCATTGAAGGCAGAATTGGACCGCGTTCGTGAGGTTCACGGCGTCGCGATCCTCTATGATTGCCACTCGATCAGATCAAGCATCCCTTTTTTGTTTGAAGGAACCCTGCCCGATTTCAATATCGGGACCAATGATGGGACGACCTGCGCTTCGACCATCGAACACCTCGTGGAGCGCGCTTGTTCCGCAGTCGCCGATCCGAGAGACCCCACCTATAGCCAGATCACCAATGGCCGGTTCAAAGGGGGCTGGACGACGCGGCAGTATGGCCGGCCTGACCAAAGCATCCATGCGATCCAGATGGAACTGGCCCAATCCACGTATCTGGCGACTGAAACCCCACCTTGGGACTACGACGAGGAAAAAGCGACCGCACTGCGCTACCGCCTGAGCCATGTCCTGATGGCTTTGGAAGGTGTCGCCCCTAGCTTGAGAGAGAAGACATGACCAATCCGCGCCACAACCTCCGTGATATCTATCCCCCGACCGGCACCGACATCACAGCCAAAAGCTGGCTGACCGAAGCACCCATGCGGATGCTGATGAACAACCTGCACCCTGACGTGGCCGAGAACCCGCACGAGCTGGTCGTGTACGGCGGTATTGGCCGCGCCGCGCGGACCTGGGAGGATTTTGATGCCATCGTGGCTGCGCTAAAAGACCTTGAGGACACGCAAACTCTGCTGGTCCAATCTGGCAAACCCGTGGGCGTTTTCAACACGCACAAAGACGCACCGCGCGTGTTGATTGCAAACTCCAACCTCGTGCCGCATTGGGCCAACTGGGACCACTTCAACGAGCTGGATAAGAAGGGCCTTGCGATGTACGGCCAGATGACCGCCGGGTCGTGGATCTACATCGGCACGCAAGGCATCGTACAGGGCACTTACGAGACCTTCATGGAAGCCGGTCGCCAGCACTATGACGGGAACCTTAAAGGCCGCTGGATTTTGACAGGCGGCCTTGGCGGTATGGGTGGCGCGCAACCCTTGGCAGCTGTCATGGCAGGTGCCTGCTGTCTGGCCGTGGAATGTGACGAGACCCGCGCTGATTTCCGCCTGCGCACGCGCTATGTGGATGAGAAAACGCACGATCTGGATAATGCCTTGGCCATGATCGACCGCTGGACGGCAGCGGGCGAAGCCAAATCTGTGGCCCTGATCGGCAATGCGGCCGATGTCTTTCCCGAACTGGTCAAACGCGGCATCAAGCCGGATATAGTCACCGATCAGACCTCGGCACACGATCCGATCCACGGCTACCTGCCACAAGGCTGGAGCGTCGCGGAATGGCGCGCCAAGCAGGAAAGCGATCCGGCGGCTGTCGAGAACGCCGCACGCGCCTCGATGAAAACGCAAGTCGCGGCAATGGTCGACTTCTGGAACCAAGGCGTGCCAACGCTGGATTATGGTAACAACATCCGGCAGGTCGCGCAGGAGGAAGGGCTGGAAAACGCCTTTGCCTTCCCTGGCTTTGTTCCGGCCTATATCCGCCCGCTTTTTTGCCGGGGGGTTGGGCCGTTCCGCTGGTGCGCGCTGTCTGGCGATCCAGAGGACATCTACAAGACGGACGCGAAGGTCAAAGAGCTGATCGACGACCCGCATTTGCACAATTGGCTGGATATGGCGCGTGAGCGGATCGAATTTCAGGGCCTGCCTGCGCGCATCTGCTGGGTCGGTTTGGGCCTGCGCGATAAACTTGGTCTGGCCTTCAATGAAATGGTGCGGAACGGCGAGCTGAGCGCCCCGGTTGTGATCGGTCGCGATCACCTCGACAGCGGATCGGTCGCTTCGCCCAACCGCGAAACCGAGGCGATGAAGGACGGCTCCGACGCAGTATCAGATTGGCCACTCCTGAATGCGATGCTGAACGTCGCAGGCGGCGCGACATGGGTATCCCTGCACCACGGTGGCGGCGTGGGCATGGGTTTCTCGCAGCACTCCGGCATGGTGATCTGTTGTGACGGCACCGAAGACGCGGACCGCCGGATCGCCAACGTCTTGTGGAACGATCCTGCCACGGGCGTGATGCGCCACGCAGACGCGGGTTACGATATCGCACTGGACTGCGCACGGGAAAAAGGGCTGAATCTGCCCGGAATTCTGGGGAGATAACTCATATTCTTGAAAAACGCTTGGTACGTCGCCGCCTGGGATCACGAGATCACCCGCGAATTGCAGCAGATCATGGTGCTTGGCGAAAAGATCTGCGTGTTCCGCTCCGAGGCCGGAGAACTGGTTGGGCTGGAAGACGCCTGCCCGCACCGTAAACTCCCCCTGTCCAAGGGGCGCATCAAGGGCGACACAGTGGAATGTGGCTATCACGGTCTAACGTTCAATTGCGCAGGCCAATGTGTCTGGGCACCGGGAACGGGTAGCATTCCATCAAACGCCAAGGTCCGCGCCTATCCCTTGCACGAGAAATACGGGCTGGTCTGGATCTGGATGGGCAACGCTGCGTTGGCCGACCCGTCGGACATCTTCGAGATCGAAAACTACGACAACCCGGACTGGGGCATCAATCGCGGTGCCGCGATGGAACTGGACTGCAACTATCTGCTGATGTGCGACAACCTGCTGGACCCGACACATGTGGCATGGGTCCACCAAAGCAGCTTTGCCGCTGATGCGACCAAAGATACCCCCCTGCGGATCAAGAAAACCGAGGAAGGCGTGATCGTGCACCGCTGGATGATGGATCACGAACCAGCCCCTTTTTACAAAAAAGTGGTGGAATTTGAGGGCAACTGCGACCGCTTGCAGCACTACGAGGTCCGTTACCCCTCTCATGCGTTAATCAAGGCCGTGTTCACCCCTGCGGGCACGGGTGGTCCCGATGGACCGTTGCATGACCAGACCTTCATTATGGACAGCTACAACTTTATGACACCCACCGATGAGGGAAGGACGCGCTACTACTGGTTCCAGCTGCGCAACATCCGCCCAGAGGATGAGGACCTGTCCAAAATGATGTCGGAGGACGTGCAGCACGCCTTTGAGGAAGACCGTGCCGTTCTGAACGAAGTGCAAAAGGGCATGAGCAACAAGACCTCACCCCACATCGACCTGCCCATTGATGGCGGGCAATTGCGGTTCCGCCGCCAGCTACAGGCCATGATCAACGAAGAACAGCAGGTTGATCGCCAGATGGCCGAGTAACGCCGGATACCTGGAAAAGGCGGTGTGTCAAACCGCAAGGCATCACTGCGTTTGGGTTTGACCGACAGCGGCAAGTTGATGCACGGGCATGCCCACCTAATGATGCGCAAATTGTCTGGCGTCGGCGCTGACATCGCCTGGCAGCCCACCATCATGGCCCAGCACGTGTTCAAATGCGGCGCTAAGGCGGTCAAGACATTGACCGATCCAGTCTGTGATATCAGGGATACCCCCATCGTTCAGGACAAACAATGTGTGTTCCAGCGCGATATTGTCCAGATTGGGTTTGCGCCCTGTCGCGGCCAGCAGATAATCAAACCGTTTCTCCCCTGAGATGGATGGATCATTCCAGTCGTACCATGCAACCACCACCGCATCGCCATTGCGGGTTAGGTGTTGAACAGGAAGTGCAGCACATCGCCGTCCTTGACGATATACCCTTTGCCCTCGGCACGCATCTTGCCCGCCTCTTTGGCCGGACCCTCACCGCCAAGGGTCACAAAATCATCGTAGGCGATGGTTTCGGCCCGGATAAAGCCCTTTTCAAAGTCGCCGTGGATCACGCCAGCGGCCTTGGGCGCAGAGGTGCCCGACGCAATCGTCCACGCGCGCGCCTCTTTGGGGCCAACGGTGAAGTAGGTCTCAAGATGCAGCAATGCGTACCCTGCGCGGATCAGGCGATCCAATCCAGCCTCCGACAGGCCCATCTCGTCCAGAAACATCACCGCCTCGTCAGCCTCAAGCTGGCTGATCTCTTCTTCGATCTGGGCGGAGATGATGACATGGGCGTTGCCCTGCGCGGCAGCCATTTCAGCCACCGCTGCGGAATGGGCATTGCCCTCGGCCGCTTCAGCCTCGCCCACGTTGCAGACATAAAGCACAGGTTTCGTAGTCAACAATTGCAGCATGTTCCAGGCGCGCAGATCATCCGCGTCCACCTCGACCAGACGGGCGGGTTTGCCCTCTTCCAAGGCCGCCAGAGCCAGACGCATCAGGCGTTCCTGTTGCACCGCTTCCTTGTCACCGCCGCGCACCTTGCGCACGATGTTCTGCAACCGCTTTTCGATACTTTCGATATCGGCCAGCATCAACTCGGTCTCGATGGTTTCCGCGTCCGCCACGGGATCCACGCGGCCCTCGACATGGGTCACATCGCCGTCCTCGAAACAGCGCAACACATGGGCGATGGCGTCAACCTCGCGGATGTTGGCAAGGAACTGGTTGCCAAGGCCCTCCCCTTTGGAGGCCCCTTTGACCAGCCCTGCGATATCTACAAAGGTCATACGGGTGGGAATGATGGATTTGGACGAGGCAATCGCAGCGAGTTTATCTAGGCGATCATCAGGCACAGCCACTTCGCCCACATTGGGCTCAATGGTGCAGAACGGAAAGTTGGCCGCCTGCGCCGCAGCCGTCTTGGTCAACGCATTGAACAGGGTCGATTTGCCCACATTGGGCAGCCCCACGATTCCCATCTTAAAGCCCATAGCGTCCTCACTGATCAGGTTGGCCTGCTTCTAGCAGGCGTGCCAATAGGTGCAAGACGGTGACAGGTCAGCAAAAATCTGGAAGAGACGCTTGGAACCAAACGATAAAAACCATTATCACTGCCGGGTACACGCATCCTTCCATGCGATTCTTTCATCTCATTACATGCAGGAGCAACCGCATGACTCGTTTTTGTGTTGCCGTCGTTTCATCCCTTCTGGCACTTTCAGCTCCGGCTTCTGCGCAGGAACTCACATTTGCGCTTGGAGCAACGGATTTTGGAGAAGGCGGCGAAGACAGCGCCGTGTTCGACTTCGAATACCGCCACACACCCTTTGTGCAGAAACGGGTCCGTTCGCACGCGTTCGGGGCCAACGCCAGCGTATCGGGTGAAGGGGATGTGTTCATCGGTGCGGGCCTTTGGACCCGCTGGCAGTGGGACAATGGCTGGTTCATCGACAGCTCGCTCATGCCGGGCCTCTTCGAGGAAGGCACAGATGGCAACGATCTTGGCTCCTCTTTCGAGTTCCGCTCGCTTCTGGGTCTTGGCTACCAATTCGACAATGGGCGCGCCGTTTCGGCAGCGATTTCGCACAAGTCGAACGCAAGCCTTGCCGACGATAATCCGGGCATGAACTCCTACTCCATCCGTTATCACGTCAAATTCTGAGGGCGCTTGCCTTTTCCTGCCCTCTGGGGCAGGTCAGGGTGACCAACTCGGAGAGTGTGATGACAAGCCGGATCGACGCCAAATTCGCGGCCCTCAAAGCGGAGGGGCGCAAAGCATTTGTGTCCTACATCATGGCGGGCGACCCTGACTACGACCGTTCGCTTGAGGTCGTAAAGGGCTTGCCGGGCGCGGGCGTGGATATCATCGAACTTGGCCTGCCCTTCACCGATCCGATGGCAGACGGGCCCACGATTCAACTGGCCGGGCAACGCGCGCTTGGGGCCGGCATGACACTGCAACGCACCCTTGATCTGGCGCGTGCCTTTCGTCAAACCGACGACACCACGCCCATCGTTTTGATGGGGTATTACAATCCGATCTATTCGCGCGGCGTGGATGCTTTTCTGACGGATGCGAAAGAGGCCGGGATTGACGGGTTGATCGTGGTTGACCTGCCCCCCGAAGAAGACAGCGAATTGTGCATTCCGGCCCAAAAGGCGGGATTGAACTTTATCCGGCTTGCGACCCCTACGACGGATGACAAACGCCTGCCACGTGTGCTGCAAAACACGTCGGGCTTTGTCTATTACGTCTCGATCACCGGGATCACGGGCGCGGCCGAGGCCGAGGCGACCAATGTTGGCCCCGAAGTGGCGCGCATCAAGGCGGCCACCGATCTGCCTGTGATCGTCGGGTTCGGGATCAACACACCGGACAAGTCGCGCGCCATCGCATCCGTGGCCGACGGGGCCGTGGTCGGGTCCGCCATCGTGAGCAAGATCGCAGCAGGTGAAAACGTGGATGACGTATTGGCCTTTGTAAAATTGCTGGCCGACGGGGCACACGCCGCCTGAGCAGATTGTTCCGCGCAAAAAACCGCTCAAACCCCACACGCATAGCGAGAGATTGCAAAATTCGTTGCTTTTGGGGTCTGGCTTGACACAAAGTCGGTCAACTGATGTGGACCCCCGATGCAAGAGCCGACCCAAAGCGCACATGAGATATCCGAGCATTTGCTGGATCGAACCGGAAATGCGATCATGTCGGACAGGTTTACTGATTTTCTGGCCTGCTTTGTGTTGCCATACCACATGGAAACGCTTGAAAGCTCACGGCTTATTTCAACGGCACCGGGTATGGAGACGACATTTCAGGCCGTTCGCGCACATCTGAACAAGCACGAGATTACCCTCATGGCGCGCCATTGCGTCAGCGCCAGCTTTCGCAGCGAGACCGAAGTGGCGGCAACACATGAAACCCGGCTGATCAGCCGCGGAGTGATGGTGCAGCAGCCCTACCCGACGTTCTCCGTGATCCGGCGTGGGTGGGACAAGCGATGGCGCATTTCGTCCTCATCTTATGTGATCGTGGATTCCGATCCGCTGAACGCGGCGCTGGCAGCGCATACTCAGGCCGCGCGCAACGCAGCCACATAATCGACAGCAGCCGAAACCGCCGCCTTGATCGTCAACTCAGAGGTATCAAGCACCAAGGCCCCTTCTGCTGCACGCAAGGGGGCGGCTGCACGCGCGCTGTCGCGCGCATCACGTGCTTCGACATCGGCCAGCACATCCTCAAAGGGGCTGTGATCACCGCGCGCCTGTAGCTCTTTCCACCGGCGTGCCGCGCGCACGGGCGCACTGGCGGTGACAAATAATTTGGCTTCGGCCTGAGGGCAGATCACCGTGCCGATATCGCGCCCGTCCAGCACTGCGCCCCCGGCCCGGCGCGCAAAGGCGCGTTGGAAATCGAACAAGGCATCCCGCACCTCCTGAATCACCGCGATCTTGCTGGCGGCCTGGGCCACATCAGCGGTGCGCAAACGCGGGTTTTCCAGCGCGGCGTGGTCCAGTGTGCGGGCCGCGGCAACCGGATCGACCCCGTCCAGAACCTGCGCCCCGACCGCACGGTAAAGCAAACCGGTATCCAGATGCGCCAGCCCGAAATGCTCCGCCACCGCACGGCTGATCGTGCCCTTGCCCGCCGCAGCAGGGCCATCAATAGCCACGGTGAAAGGTTGGGGTGGGTTCATCACAACCGGCTCAGGCTCGCGCCAAGGCCTGCCATCAACGGCTCAAATATCGGGAAAGAGGTCGCAATCGGCCCACCATCATCGACGGACATGGGGTTCTGGGTCGCCATGCCCATCACCAGAAAGGACATCGCAATGCGGTGATCCAGATGGCTGGCGCAGGTCACACCGCCGCGGACATTGCCGTGACCCTGCCCGATAACGGTCCACCAGTCCGGACCATCCTCAACCCCGACACCGGCTGCGCGCAACCCATCGGCCATGGCCGCGATCCGGTCGCTTTCCTTGACGCGCAGTTCCTTGACACCGGGCATATGCGTGTCGCCCTTGGCAAATGCCGCAACCACAGACAGGACCGGGTATTCATCAATCATGCTGGCTGCGCGGTGGGCGGGCACCTCGATGCCCCTGAGGTCGGGCGAGAACCGGGCGCGCAAATCGGCCACAGGCTCCCCGCCTTCGGTGCGCTCGTTTTCATAAGTCAGATCGGCCCCCATCTCGCGCAGGGTGGCAAACAGACCGGCACGGGTCGGGTTAAGCCCGATCGTGGGCACCAACACGTCCGATCCGGGCACAATCAGCGCGGCACAGACGGGAAAGGCCGCCGAGGACGGATCGCGCGGCACATCGATATGCTGCGATTTCAACTCGGGACGGCCCTTGAGGGTGATCACCCGCCCTTCATTCGTGACCTCGGTGCTGATCTCGGCACCGAAACCTGCCAGCATCCGCTCGGTATGATCACGCGTGGCCTCGGCCTCCATCACAACCGTCTCACCGGGTGCGTTCAGCCCCGCCAGCAACACCGCCGACTTCACCTGCGCCGAAGGCACCGGCACCACATAGCGCACAGGCACAGGGTCAGCGGCACCCACCAGGGTCATGGGCAAACGCCCGCCCGTGCGGCCCACAGCCTGACAGCCAAACAGCGCCAGCGGATCGGTCACCCGGGCCATGGGCCGCTTGTTGAGGCTCGCATCCCCCGTAAACGTCGCCGAAATGGGCGAGGTCGCCATCGCGCCCATGATCAGGCGCACACCGGTGCCGGAATTGCCGCAATCAATCACCTGATCCGGCTCCGCAAATCCGCCGACACCCACGCCGTGAACCGACCACTTGCCGCCACCATGATCAATGACCTCAGCGCCAAAGGCCTCCATCGCACGGCCGGTGTCCAGAACATCCTGCCCTTCCAGCAACCCGGTAATGGTCGTCTCGCCCACGGACAAGGCCCCAAGGATCAACGCGCGATGCGAAATCGACTTGTCGCCCGGCACATCGGCAACCCCCGAAAGCGGCGCGCTGGCACCAGATTGCATGGGGATCGGATCACCGTGGCTGGACATTGCAAACTCTCACGTCTGGAAACTTCGGAGCGACACCTAACGAACGCGATGGACGGCGTCCAGACCAGCTTCTTTTGACCAGAAATACCGCGGGGGAGGCGCAGCCGGGGGCAGCGCCCCTTCATCGCACTAGAGCCTGCGAAACGTAAGATAATGCGGCACGCGGCCCTCGCGCAGCGCCTTTTGCTCATAACGGGTGCTGATCCAGTCCTCCCACGGCGCCCGCCAATCGGCAGGGCTCTCGGCCAACCACTCAAAGCCTGCCTGTGGTACTTCCTCAAGGGTCTGGCGCACATAGTCCGGAATGTCCGTCGCAACCCGCAACATGGCACCGGGCTGCATTGCGCGGGCCAGCGGCACAAGATGCTCTTGCGTCACAAAACGGCGGCGGTGATGGCGCGCCTTGGGCCATGGGTCAGGATAAAGCAGAAAGGCACGGGAAATACTGGCGGCAGGCAAAACATCCATCAAATCGCGCGCATCACCGGGATGCACCGCAAGGTTTGACACATCCGCACGGCGGATCTTGCCCAGCAACATCGCAACACCATTGATATAGGGTTCCGCCCCGATGATGCCGGCGTCCGGATTGGCGGCAGCCTGATGCACCAGATGTTCGCCACCCCCGAATCCGACCTCAAGCCAGACCGGTTTGCCGCCAAACAGCGTCTCAAGATCAAGCGGTGCCCGGTCGGGATTGTCCTCCCAACTGACGGCACCCGGAGACAGCGCCTCCAGATCCTCGGCGATATAGGCGCGCTGGCTCTTCTTAAGGGTCTTGCCCTTCAGGCGGCCATAGAAATTACGATGGGGGCGTTTGGTCATGGGCGGGCGTTTAGCGCGCAGGCCCCGCGGGGGCAATGGGGAGGTAAGGCGCAGGTTTCCTGCGCCCCGGCATCAGACATCACGCGCGGCATCCAGAAAGATACGCAAATCCGTCAGCACAGGCTGAATTTCCGCCAGACGGGTGGTGTCGAACCCTCGGGCAAGCGCGACAAAGTCAGGGCCAAGATCGACGATCACACGGGCAAACAGCGCGCGCCCGTCATCCGTCAGCCACACACGTTTGGAGCGGCCATCCTTCGGGTTCGGGCGCATCTCGATCAATCCCAAACCTTCCAGCCCCTTCAGGGTGTGGGTCATCGAGGTCTTGGGGACCTGAAACGCGCGGGCCATATCGATCGGGGTCTGGCCGTCTTCACGGCGGCTCAGATGGCTCAACACCGAAAAATGCGGCGCGATGAGATCACCCGGCAACCGCGCCTCAAGAATGGCGCGGCTGAGCTGTTCGATGATACCGATTTCCTTGAACACATCAAAGATCAAGCCAACATCCTGTCCGCCTTGCCCGTCATCCATACGCCGTCCCCATCGCGACTATCCTTCCAAGATCTTGCGCTCCAGCGGCCAGCGCGGGCTTTGACCCACCTGGGGGCCATAACCAATGCGGGCAAACATCTGCACGGCACCACCATCCGGCGCGAACCGGGCATGCAGTTCCCGATATATGTCCGACATTTCAGGGTACTCCTGCAAGCCCTGGCTCAGCGGCTGCATCCCCAGCCCCGCGCGCGTGGTCGCAAGGTTCAGCCGCAGCCAGTCGCGTCCGGCATTGATCTGATCGGTGCGGGTGTTGGTCGGCGTGACCTGCCAGATGTGGCCCATGGCCGTATCGGTGTTCTCAAAGACCGCCTTCAACCCGCCACGATAGGCCATCGACGACTGATCAAGCGCCGCCTCGCGCGAGAATACCCCGGTCAGCGCCATCGCCTCGAAGGCAGGGCCGGAAAAGTCGATGCCGTCCGGGTTGACCTCAACCTCGCGGCTGCCGATGCGGAACAGATCGACGCTTTCCTTGTAGGTGTGCGGGGTCTCGATCTCGATACGCAGGGCCGCATGGCTGATTTTGCGCAACGTGGCAATGTCGTCCGGGGCGACTGTGCCTTCGACCTTGGTCCGCTCGGCGGCGGCGATCACGTCCTCCAATACGGTCGGATCAACGGGGCGCGTAATGTCATAAGGTTCCTTGAGCGAGCGGCGCTGCATGACATGTGCAAACAGATCAGGTGCGGGCACGCCAGCCCCTTGTGCAAACCGCGCCACAGCCACGCGGCGCGTATCAAGCCCGCCCGGGTCCTCTCCGTCCGGGAACAGATCAAGTTCGACACCGTATCCCTGCGCCGCGGCCGCGAGTGTCATCAGCTCCAGAAAACAGCCCAGCCCCACAACGATTTGGCGGTTGAACGGGTCAGTGTAGGGCAACAGCCTGTCCGTATCGACATGCAGCGTGACTTCGCCAGCGCGGCGCAGATCAACGAGCCAGGGTTGGCGGTTGTGCGGATTGGGGGCGAGGATTGCATAGGACAGCGCATTCATGCGGGGATCAGCATAGCCACCAGCGGCAGCCCAAGGTGCCAGCGCGCTGTGAGGCGTTCGGGTGACTGCCAAACCAGCCGCACCGCCAGCGGCCACGATGAACCCGCCACCCAAAAGGGCAAGTGTCTTGCGGCGTGAAAGGGTCACGGGGAGGATCCTCCTATTTAGTACGATATCCCACCATTATAATGCAATATCGATCTAAATAAAGTCCTATATTGCACTAGATGCGGGCAAGGAAGTTTCATATTGCCATGAAAACCGAGCATTGGTAAGTAAATATGACCAATCCAGAGGGTTATCATGGCCGCCATCACCAACATCGACGACCTCAAGCGGATCTATGAGCGCCGCGTGCCCCGCATGTTCTTCGACTACTGCGAGTCGGGCAGTTGGACCGAACAGACCTTCCGTGACAATTCCTCGGACTTTGATGACATCCGCCTGCGCCAGCGCGTCGCTGTCGATATGTCCGGGCGCAGCACTGCGTCCCAGATGATCGGGCAGGATGTGGCAATGCCCGTCGCGCTGGCCCCCGTCGGCCTTACCGGCATGCAACACGCCGATGGCGAGATGAAAGCCGCCCGCGCCGCCGAAAAGTTCGGGGTGCCCTTTACCCTGTCCACCATGTCGATCAACTCGATCGAGGATGTGGCAGGCTTTACTGACGCCCCCTTTTGGTTCCAGCTTTATACGATGCGCGATCAGGATTACGTCTCGCGCCTGATCCAACGGGCCAAGGACGCCAACTGTTCGGCCCTCGTGATCACACTTGATCTGCAAATCCTCGGGCAGCGCCACAAGGACATCAAAAACGGCCTCTCCGCCCCGCCCAAACTGACGGCCAAGACCATCGCGAACCTCGCCACCAAATGGGGCTGGGGGATCGAGATGCTGTCGGCCAAGCGCCGCGACTTCGGCAATATCGTCGGCCATGTCGAGGGCATCTCGGACACGTCGCAACTGGGCGCGTGGACGGCAGAGCAGTTCGACCCCTCGCTGGATTGGAACAAGGTCGCCAAGCTGAAAGAGCAATGGGGCGGCAAGGTGATCCTCAAGGGTATTCTGGATGCCGAGGATGCCAAGATGGCGCTCAAGGTGGGGGCGGACGCGATTGTCGTTTCCAACCATGGCGGGCGGCAGCTCGACGGGGCGCTGAGTTCGATCCGCGCCCTGCCCGCGATTTTGGATGCAGTCGGGGATCAGGTCGAAGTGCATCTCGACAGTGGTATCCGGTCGGGTCAGGACGTGCTCAAGGCCCTCGCGATGGGGGCAAAGGGCACCTATATCGGCCGCGCTTTCATCTATGGCCTTGGCGCGATGGGCCAGCAGGGCGTGACCGAGGCGCTCAATATTATTCACCGCGAGCTGGACACGACCATGGCCCTGTGTGGTGAGACGAACGTGAACAATCTGGGGCACCACAATCTGCTGGTACCAGAAGGGTTCGAGGGGCGCTGGCAGGATTAGCAATTTCGCTGCGTATTCCACGCAGCGACCGTCTGGGGGGCCAGCCCCCCAGACCCCCCGCGGTATTTTCGGTCAAAAGAAATCAGGCGGGACGCACCGCCAATAGTCGCGCCCACCACGGCACGAGCACAGCGGCGACGACGCACATGACGGCGGCAATGACATAGAATGAAGCGCGCAGGCCGAACCCTTCGGCCACGTAGCCCATGACCACGGGCCCAAGGAAGAAGGCCGCGTAGCCCAAGGCCGCCGCCTGACTGATCGCCGCCAGCCGGTATTTGCGCGGCACCGCCTGCCCCACAAGACCAAGGGCGAGTGGGCCGACCACTGACACGCCCAGTCCACCGAGCAGGAACCCGGCATAGGCGACTGGCAGGCTCGGTGCGGCACCTGCGAGTGCGAGGCCCACACCCGCAATCAGCGATGCGATCACCATCACGCGGATCGGCGGCCACCCTGCCCCGAACAGATGTGCTCCCAGACGGCCCACCGCCATGCCGCCCGCCAGCAATGCCGGGCCAAGGGCGCCTTGGGCCGGGCCTCCGCCCAACATGCGTTCGATGTGGAGCGCGGACCAGCCTTCGGAGGCGGCCTCTCCCAGAAAGGCGGACAGGACGACGAGGCCGCCGACCCAGACCAGCGCGCGGGGCATGCCGGCCACGGGCGCGGTGGGGTCATCTTCGGGGGTAATGCGATCCGGCAGGCGCATCCATATCATCAGGACGCCAACGGCCACCGCCATACCCGCAAAGATCGTCACTGGCCCAAACCCGGCCCCACGCGCTGCACCGACAGATACCGCCGCCACCGCGTAAGCGACCGAAAACATCCCGTGGTTCAAATTCATAAGACTGCGCCCCGTTTCGGCCTCCGCCTCGCTGACCTCGGCATTGGCGAGCACATCAGCCACCCCAGATCCGCCTGCCGCCAGAAACAGCGCGAACCCGATCATCACCGGTCCTTGCGCCGTTCCGCTGAGCAGGAAACCCGCGATCATGCCAACGACCCCGGTCATCAACGCCCACGTGCCCATCAGGCGAAACACCAGCGGGGCCAGCCACATCGCCATCAGCGCACCCGTGCTGCCCATCAGCACAAGCGTGCCCCACAGCCCGTCGCCGACCCCCACCTGGGCCTTGATCACCGGCATCTGAGCCGAGAAACTGGCCCAACCAAAGCCGACGACGATAAAGCCTGCAAGCGCACGGCGCGATGCGTGAAGATCATGGAGAAGTTGCATGCCTCAAGCGGTCGCATGAGATCCCCCAACCGTCCAGCACAAAGCATAGGTTTTTTGCACTTTTCATGTGGGTCAAACCGGTCTATAGCGCGCACTTCACGCGGGGTGACAGCCTTGGAGGCACTCCGCCCTTACATTTGGAGAAATACGATGGCTGGAGAGATTCCTGATCTCGAAGCCCTGGAACGCACGGGGACAGGCAAGGGCGCCGCTCGTCAGGCCCGCCGTGACGGCATGGTTCCAGGGATTGTTTTTGGTGGCGACGCAGATCCGCTGCCAATCAATCTGCCCTTTAACAAGCTGCTGAAAATGCTGAAAGCTGGTCGGTTCAAGTCGACCCTGTTCAACATGAAGGTCGAAGGCCACGATGACGTCCGCGTCATCTGCCGCGACGTGCAGCGCCACGTGGTCAAGGATCTGCCCACACATGTGGACTTCATGCGCCTCAAGCGCACCACCAAGATCAACCTGTTCATCGGTGTGGACGTGGCTGGCGAAGAGGTGTCGCCCGGCCTGAAAAAAGGCGGCGTGCTGTCGCTGGTGCGCCCCGAGGTCGAGTTGATCGTGACCGCAGCCGACATCCCCGAGAGCATCACAATCGATGTCTCCGAAGCGGAAATCGGCGACAGCATCACGATCTCGTCCGTCAACCTGCCCACAGGGTCCAAGCCGACCATCGACCGCGACTTTGTGATCGCCACGATCTCTGCCCCATCGGGCCTGCGCTCGGCCGAGGACGCCGAAGCGGATGAGACCGAGGCCGATGAAGTGCCCGCAACCGAGCAGGCTGACGACGCATAAGCAACGCCGACAGAGATGCAAGACATCAAGGCCGCCCTTGTCCGGGGCGGCCTTTTTCATGGCGCCGGCCCGTGGTTCGGCCGCTCTGCACGGGCGAGGTCGCGGCCATGGGTTCATGGCAGGTGATGAAAGTCATGGCCTGCGCAACCAACTTGATGCTGGGCGGTCCAACGGGGATCCGTGTGGGCAGATCAGCCTTACCGCCACGGTCTTTGCCCTCGCGTTCACGGTGACATCCGGTTCTTTCTGGCAATCCGCAGCATGCCACAGATCAGGTCCCCGGCGGGTCAGATTTACCCGGGCAAGGCGCGTGGTCCTTGTTGTGCCCTGCCCCCCGCTTTATGCTGCGTGGCAGCAAAGTGGTGGAGCGCCTTATGAAACTCATTGTCGGTCTCGGAAATCCGGGTGCGAAATACGCGCACAATCGGCACAATATCGGGTTTATGGCGCTGGACCGGATCGCCGCCGATCACGGCTTTCCGGCGTGGAAATCCAAGCATCAGGGTGTTGTGTCCGAAGGGCGCTTTGGTTCGGACCGTGCGGTCTTGCTGAAACCCGAAACCTTTATGAACAAGTCAGGCGACAGCGTAGGTGCCGCCATGCGGTTTTACAAGCTGGAGCCCGCGAATGTAGTGGTCTTGCATGATGAAATCGACCTCGCCCCGGCCAAGGTAAAATGGAAGATCGGTGGCGGCCACGCGGGCCATAACGGATTGCGCTCCATCCATGCCCATATCGGGGCTGATTATGCGCGGGTGCGCCTCGGTGTGGGCCATCCGGGGCACAAGGATGCGGTGCCCGGATATGTGCTGCGCGACTTTCCCAAGGCGGATGCGGGATGGCTTGATGATGTGATGCGCGGCTGTTCGGACGGGGCACCCTATCTGGCGGTCGGGGATGGTGCGAAATTTATGAACGCGGTTGGTTTGCGCGTCTCGCCGCCCCGCTCGGGCACGGGGAACAAGGGCATGGCCGCACCTGCCACCCCGACACCAGGACCAGCGCAGAAACCCGATGATCGCTCGGCCCTGCAAAAGCTGATGGACCGGTTCACATGAGTCTGACCCAGGCCTTTCGCGATCAGGCTGGCACATGCGCGCGGATGGGGTCGCCCCTGATGGGCCGTGTCCTATCGATCATGGCCGAGCATTGGGACGCCACGACCGCGCTCGGCCACGCGATGGCCGCCTATTCCGGCGATATTGGCCCCTCAGGTCACTCTCTGCCGCTGCGCATCGCGGGGGGGTTGCACGCACTGGTATTGCAAGGGACGGACGACCGTTTGATCGCCGCCTATCCGCCCAACACCGTCAATGATGAAACGCTCGAAGCTGCGGTTCTATCTGCCTTGAAAACACATCAGGATTTCTTGCTGGATTGGACCCAACTGCCACCGCAAACGAACGAGGTGCGCCGCAGTGCAGCCCTGATCGCGATGGCACATGTGGCCTGTACCCATTTTGACAGACCGGTTGTGTTGTCCGAATTGGGCGCGAGCGGCGGGCTGAACCTGATGTGGGACCACTTTGGGGTGTCAACACCACTGGGATCTTTCGGGTCGGATGACCCAGTATTGACACTGACACCGGAATGGGAGGGTGCGTTGCCGCCCGCCGCGTCCCCTGTGATTGTGGACAGGTTAGGTGTGGACCTTAACCCATTGAATCCACGCCATAACGACGACTTGTTACGGCTCAGCGCCTATCTGTGGGCAGATCAACCCCACCGCCTTGAACTGACGCGTGCGGCGGCCTCAATCTTCACCGCTCGGATCGAAAAAGGCGATGCGATCAAATGGTTGGCAGATCGTCTTGAGGCGGCACCTGAAGGGCATATGCACATCCTCCAGCACACAGTCGCATGGCAGTATTTCCCCGCGGACGCACAGGCACGCGGCACCGCAATGATCGAGGCCGCAGGCGCGCGCGCGACGCCCGAAACACCGCTTGCATGGATGCAGATGGAAACGGATGGTGACAAAACGGGTGCAGTGGGTGCTGCCCTGACCCTGCGATTGTGGCCAGGCGACATAACGCTCAACCTGGGGCGCGCTGATTTCCATGGCCGTTGGATCAATTGGACAGGCTGACCCTAGGGATGGATTGCGCAAGCGATAGGTCTGTGGATTACTCGGGCCAGCCAGGGGGTAAAATATGCGCAAAATCCTAAAATGGACACTCAGAGCCGGGCTCGCGTTGATAATCGCCGCTCTTGTAGTCGGATTCTGGAAACGCGAAGAGATCACCCGCCTGCTCGCCGTCAACTCGTTGTTTGACGCAGATCGCATCGTGTCCAATTTCTCCAATATGGAGAGCGCATTTCTCCACCAGGTTATCCCCAGAGGGGATGGCCCAATCAGCCCCCTGCCACAGGGGAGCAGCTTGTCGATGCCCCCAAGCTATGCGGATTGGGTGACGGACCGCACTGTCACCTCGACGCTTGTTCTGCACGACGGCGTTATCGTGCACGAAGCCTATTACCATGACACACAGCCCGACGATCTGCGCATCAGCTGGTCGGTCGCCAAAAGCTATCTCTCCGCCCTGTTTGGTATTCTGGTTGAAGAGGGCGCGATCACCTCGCTGGATACGCCTGTGACTGATTATGCGCCCATGCTCGCGGGTGGGGCCTATGACGGGGCCAGCATCCGCAACGTGTTGCAGATGTCGAGCGGGGTGACCTTTGACGAGGACTATCTGGATAAGAACAGCGATATCAACCGGATGGGTCGCGTTCTTGCCCTTGGGGGCAAGATGGACGAGTTCGCAGCAGGGCTGACGGATCGCTTCACCGCGCCGGGGGAGGAATGGAAATACACCTCAATCGACACCCACGTGGTTGGCATGGTGATCCGGGGTGCAACGGGGCGCAGCGTGCCCGACCTGATGGGCGAAAAGCTCATCGCACCCCTCGGCCTCGAACAATCACCACTCTACCTGACGGACGGGGTCGGCGTGGCCTTTGTACTCGGGGGTCTCAACATCACCACGCGCGATTATGCCCGTTTCGGGCAAATGATCCTGCAAAACGGGCAATGGCAGGGTCAGCAGATCGTCCCTGCGGACTGGATTGAGGCCTCGACCCGCCCAAGCGCGCCCACTGCGTCCGGCAATATCGGCTATGGCTATCAGTGGTGGATTCCCGTGGGTGCCGGCATCGGGCAGTTCATGGGTCGTGGCATCTATGGGCAGTACATCTATATTGATCAGCAAGCGGGCGTCGTCATCGTGACCACCGGCGCGGATCGCAAATTTCGCGAACCCGGCGTGAGCGAGGCCAATATCGAGATGTTCCGCCGGATTGTCGCAGCGACCAAGGGGTAAGGCACATGGAGCCTGAGGACAGTATAAACGTGCTTGGCACGGCTTTGACGATGTGCGGCATGGACCCCGTCACCGGCTTCTTTCGCGACGGGCACTGCAACACCTGCGCCGCCGATCAGGGCAGCCACACGGTCTGTGCGATTATGACGGCCGAGTTTTTGGCGTTCTCGAAATATGTGGGCAACGATCTCAGCACCCCGCGCCCCGAGTTCCGGTTTCAGGGCCTGAACCCCGGCAATCACTGGTGCCTGTGCGCCGCACGCTTTTTGCAGGCCCATGACGAAGGGTGCGCGCCCAAAGTGTCACTTGAGGCGACGCATAAACGTGCCCTAGATATCGTATCCCTTGAGGTGCTGCGCCAATACGCGGTCTAGGCCCTATTCGACGTTGCGCCCCTCGGGGCCCGACATGTCAAACCCAAGCGCGCGCGCGACGGTAAAGATATCCTTGTCGCCCCGCCCGCACATGTTCATGCAGATGATATGATCGGATGGCAGATCGGGCGCGATCTTCATCACGTGGGCCAGCGCGTGCGACGGTTCGAGCGCGGGAATGATCCCCTCAAGCGTGCAACACAGTTGGAACGCCCCAAGCGCCTCCTTGTCGGTGATCGACACATATTGCGCGCGCCCGATATCGTGCAGCCACGCGTGTTCAGGGCCGATGCCCGGATAGTCCAAACCGGCGGAAATCGAGAACCCTTCGAGGATCTGCCCATCCTCATCCTGCAACAGATAGGTGCGATTACCGTGCAGCACGCCGGGGCGCCCCCCGGTCAGCGAGGCGCAGTGCTCCATCTTGGCGTTGACGCCCTTGCCGCCTGCCTCGACCCCGATGATCCCCACGTCCTTGTCGTCAAGGAACGGATAGAAAAGCCCCATTGCATTCGACCCACCACCGATGGCAGCGATCAGCGTGTCGGGCAGCCGCCCTTCGGCCTCTTCCATCTGGTCGCGGACTTCCTTGCCGATGATACTCTGGAAATCGCGCACCATGGCCGGATAGGGGTGCGGCCCTGCGACCGTGCCGATGCAGTAGAACGTATCACGCACATTGGTGACCCAGTCGCGCAACGCATCGTTCATCGCGTCCTTGAGCGTGCCGCGCCCGGAGGTGACAGGCACAACCTCCGCCCCCAGAAGGCGCATGCGAAACACATTGGGGGCCTGGCGTTCGACATCATGCGCGCCCATGTAGACGACGCATTTCAGTCCGAACTTGGCACAGACCGTGGCCGTCGCGACCCCGTGCTGGCCCGCGCCCGTCTCGGCGATGATGCGGCTTTTGCCCATGCGGCGCGCCAGAATGATCTGACCGAGTACGTTGTTGATCTTGTGCGCGCCAGTGTGGTTCAACTCGTCCCGCTTCATGTAAATCTTGGCACCGCCCAGATGTTCGGTCAGCCGCTCGGCATGATAGAGGGGGCTGGGGCGACCGACATAGTGCTTCCACAGAAAGTCCATCTCGGCCCAGAAGGACTCGTCGGTCTTCGCCTTTTCATACTCTTCCTCAAGCGACAGGATCAACGGCATCAGCGTCTCGGACACGAACCGCCCGCCAAAGTCGCCAAAGCGCCCGTTTTCGTCAGGGCCGGTCATAAATGAGTTGAAAAGGTCGTTTGCCATCTTGGGCCTCCCCGGTGTCGGTGCGTTTGCGTCTATACCCCACTGGTCAGCGGGTAAAGACGGCGCACGTGCATCAAAGCGTGTTTGCGACCCCGACAAAGGCGCGGATCATGTCGGTGTCCTTGACGCCCGGCGCGGTTTCGACACCGGATGAAACATCGAGCTGATTGGCCCCTGTCAGGCGCACCGCCTCGGCGGCGTTTTCCGCCCGAAGACCTCCGGCCAGCATCCAGGGCACAGGCCAGCGGCGACCCGCAATCAGGGTCCAGTCAAAGGCCAACCCATTACCACCAGGCAAATCCGCACCCTTGGGCGGTTTGGCATCCACAAGGATTTGATCCGCAACACGGGCATAGGCGTCCAGCCTGGGCAAGTCCGAGGCATCGGCCACCCCCACTGCCTTCATCACCGGCAAGCCATAGCGGACCTTGATCTCGGTCACGCGCTCGGGGGTTTCGGACCCATGGAGTTGCAGCATGTCGAGCGGGACGGTCCCGGTCAGCTGATCCAGAAACGCATCATCGGCATTAACGACAAGCGCGACCTTCGCGACGCCCACAGGAACATCAAGGGCAAGGGCGCGGGCATCCTCAAGGGACACATTGCGCGGCGATTTTTCAAAGAACACAAAGCCCACATATTTCGCACCGGCATCCGCAGCCGCAGCTACGTGCTCAGGACGGCTGAGGCCGCAAATCTTGACCGAAACGGGGGGCATTTGGATCAGCTTGCTTCGTCAAGCAGGGCCAGAACATCGTCCTGCCCTTCGTGCTTTTCAGCCTTGAGGCGCTTGACCTCACGCTCAAGGCGACGCACTTCGCGCGCGTTGCGGGCGTTTTCAGCGCGCACCGCATATTCGCGCATCCATTCCCACACGAATCCAACCAGCAGGCCAGTGACGATGCCACCAAAGATCACCACAAACAGCGGCAGTTCCATGGTCGGGGTGACTGCAAAGAGGCCAGCGATTTCATCGGGCAACAGCTTGAGCGCCACCGGGCCGCGATTGGCCAGAGCAACAGCAATAAGGGCCACCGCAAATACAGCGATGCAGGCGTAACGAATGTAGCGCATCAGGCTTTCCCGTTCAGACGATCCCGCAACAGTTTGCCGGTCTTGAAGAACGGCACATGCTTTTCTTCTACGGAAACCGTTTCACCCGTTCTTGGGTTCCGTCCCACCCGCGCATCACGCTTCTTCACCGAGAAGGCACCAAAGCCGCGCAGCTCGACACGATCACCGCGCGCCATGGCATCGGTCACTTCATCAAAGATGGTATTCACAATCCGCTCCACATCCCGTTGATACAAATGTGGATTTTCGTCAGCGATCTTTTGGATCAGCTCGGACCGGATCATGGCAATACCCCCATAGGACGCCCCGCGTGGGCAGGTCTGAATTCTCGTATCTGTGGAGGGGACTATAGGAAGAATAATGGCCCCCGTGAATAGGAAGCCTTTGGTCTAAGCGGGTTTTTACACCTCCAATGTCATGCAGATCGCGATGAAAACCCCCATTTCAGCGTCAGGAGCACGTCAGGCGGCAATGACCAAGACCACGCGAGCCCCCTCACGGTTGCGTGATTCGGGGCACTGGACGGGCTGTGCAGAGACGGAAAAAGGGGCCCGCATTGGGCCCCTTTCCTAAATCAGTACGCGGTGCCTGACCCTTAGTCTTCGGTTTTCAGAGCCGCACCAAGGATATCACCAAGCGATGCACCGGAGTCCGAAGAGCCATACTGCTCGACGGCCTCTTTCTCTTCGGCGATCTCGCGGGCTTTGATCGACACACCCAAGCGACGGGTCTTGCCGTCGATATTGGTGATGCGCACGTCAACCTTGTCACCAACCGAGAAACGCTCGGGGCGCTGTTCGGCACGGTCACGGCTGAGGTCCGAGCGGCGGATGAAGGACTTCATGCCCTCATATTCCACTTCGACCCCACCATCTTCGATGGCCGTCACTTCAACCGTCACGATCGAGCCGCGCTTCACGCCGCCCACCGCTTCGGCGAACTTGTCGCCACCGATGGCCTTGATCGAGAGCGAGATGCGCTCTTTCTCGACATCCACTTCGGACACGACCGCCTGCACGACGTCGCCCTTGCGGTAGTCCTGGATCGCCTCTTCGCCGCGCTGATCCCAGCTGAGGTCGGAGAGGTGAACCATGCCGTCGATGTCGCCCTCAAGGCCGACGAACAGACCGAATTCGGTGATGTTCTTGACTTCGCCTTCGACTTCGGTGCCCTCGGGGTGCGTTTCTGCAAACACTTCCCATGGGTTACGCATGGTCTGTTTCAGGCCCAGAGACACGCGGCGCTTGGCACCGTCGATTTCCAGAACCATGACTTCGACTTCCTGGCTGGTCGATACGATCTTGCCAGGATGCACGTTCTTCTTGGTCCACGACATTTCGGAGACGTGGACAAGGCCCTCGACACCGGGCTCAAGCTCAACAAAGGCACCATAATCGGTGATGTTGGTCACGCGGCCTGTGTGGCTGGATTCCAGTGGGTACTTGGCGGCCACCAGATCCCATGGATCTTCCTGCAACTGCTTCATGCCGAGCGAGATGCGGTGCGTCTCTTTGTTGATCTTGATGACCTGCACCTTGATCGTCTCGCCAATCGTCAGGATTTCCGACGGGTGGTTCACACGGCGCCATGCCATGTCGGTGACGTGCAACAGCCCGTCCACACCGCCGAGGTCCACAAAGGCCCCGTATTCGGTGATGTTCTTGACCACGCCGTCAACCGTCTGGCCTTCGGTCAGGTTGCCGATCACTTCGGCGCGCTGTTCGGCACGGGATTCCTCGAGGATCGCACGACGCGACACCACGATGTTGCCCCGGCGGCGGTCCATCTTGAGGATCTGGAAGGGTTGTTTCAGACCCATAAGCGGGCCTGCATCGCGCACGGGGCGCACATCAACCTGAGAGCCGGGCAGGAACGCAACGGCACCGCCCAGATCGACGGTAAAGCCACCCTTGACGCGGCCAAAGATCGCGCCTTCGACGCGGGCTTCGCCTGCATAGGCGGTTTCGAGGCGATCCCATGCTTCTTCGCGGCGCGCCATCTCGCGCGAGATAACCGCCTCGCCCTTGGCGTTTTCAGCCGAGCGCAGGAAGACTTCCACTTCGTCGCCAACAGCGATTTCAGGGGCTTCACCGGGGTTTGCGAATTCTTTGAGTTCGACACGGCCTTCCATCTTGTAGCCGACGTCGATGATGGCCTGGCCCGCTTCGATTGCGAGCACTTTGCCTTTGACGACAGACCCTTCTTCGGGTGTGTCCATTTCGAAGCTTTCTTGCAGGAGGGCTTCGAATTCCTCCATCATTTTATCAGCCATGTGGCGTCGTTTTCCTAACTATATCTGTTTTTATCGGGCCGTGCGGTTGTCTCCGCCGGTCTTAGTTGATGCCCAAGGGGCGAAGGTGTCGGTCGGGCCCAAACAAAACAAAGAGGGCCGGATGAAGTCCGACCCTGCGCGTCTCAATGTCATTGTTGGTGTTTACACCTTGGCGACGTGCGGGCGTATAGCCGGAGTCGCGTGGCAGGGCAAGGGTCAGAGTGCCTGTGCCCATCGTTCGGCGGAATTGGGGGCGTTGCCCCCGGTTTTCAGCCTTCGGCCGGATTTATTGTTTAGGGGGCTCCGCCCCCGGCCTTGCGGCCTCCCCCGGAGTTTACCCGGCAAGATGAAGGGATCAGTATTGGCCTAGATCTCTTCGCCCAGCTCCTGCAATTCCTTCAGCAGCTCTTGATAGATTCCGTTGCTGTCGCCACCCCCGAACACGGTCGCGCCCCCCGAATAGGTCTGACCGTAAGTGCGTGCCACATTGATCGTCTGGATGAAAGCCGACAGTAGCTGATCCTTTTCCAGCGAGGACAGCGGGTGGATGAACACGCCCCAGAGCCGGCCTTGCGCCACGGCGTATCGGGCATCGAGCGCACTGTCGAAATTGGCCTGCATCAGCCGCATCAACTCCTCCGCCTTGAGCCCCTCGGCCGAGCGGATCGGCACCATGGCCCGCATCCGGTTCGCGCGCGGGTCAGCGATCACGATGACCGGAATGTCGTCGAGTGTGAACTGGATCGCATTGCCCGCCGCGGCAACCTCTGGGTCTATGGCCTGGATGATCTCGGCCATGCGCGCCATGGTCATGGGCGGTTCCAGCACGACCTCGGGTTCGGGGGTCGGCGCATCAGGTGTTGCGGTTTGGGACAGACCATACGTGCCTGCCCCTATCAACGCGGCAATCAGCAGGGCACGGACAGAAAAGAGGCGGGGCATGGCGGGACCTTTCATCAATATGATGAAAAGCTATGCCAGCCCCACCTCAATTTCCAAGCACCCTTTGGTGATCGGATGCAATACGTAAGGCGCAGGTGTCCTGCGCCCGTGGCTCAGAGGCCTTCTTTCAAGACTTCGCCCAAGTCGGTACGTTCCCAGCTGAACCCCCCATCCGCATCGGGTGCGCGTCCGAAATGCCCATAGGCCGCCGTACGTTCATAAACCGGCTTGTTCAGCGACAGATGTTCGCGAATGCCGCGTGGTGTGAGATCCATCGCCTTTGCCACAGCCTTTTCGATGGCATCGTCAGGGGCCTGGCCTGTGCCAAATGTATCGCAGTAAATAGACAACGGCTTGGACACCCCGATCGCATAGGACAGCTGGATCGTGCATTTTTCAGCCAGCCCTGCGGCGACCACATTTTTCGCCAGATAGCGTGCGGCATAGGCGGCGGAACGGTCCACTTTGGTCGGGTCCTTGCCAGAGAACGCGCCGCCGCCGTGCGGAGCCGCCCCGCCATATGTGTCCACGATGATCTTGCGCCCGGTCAGGCCCGCATCCCCGTCAGGGCCGCCGATCACGAACTTGCCCGTGGGGTTCACGTGCCATTCCGTTGCATCCGTTAGCCAACCGTCAGGCAGCACTTGCGTGATGTAGGGTTCGACAATGGCGCGGATATCGGCGCTGGTCAGGGCCTCATCCAGGTGCTGCGTTGACAGCACGAGCGAGCTGACACCGACCGGCTTGCCATCTTCATAGCGCACTGAAAGCTGGGATTTCGCATCCGGACCCAGAGCAGGCTCGGTCCCGTCCTTGCGCACTTCGGCCAGACGGCGCAGCATGGCGTGGGCATAGTGGATCGGCGCGGGCATCAACTCGGGCGTTTCATTGGTGGCGTAGCCAAACATGATGCCCTGATCGCCGGCCCCCTCTTCCTTGTCTGCGCGCGCATCCACGCCTTGGGCGATATGGGCGGATTGTTCGTGCAACAGGTTTGTGACTTCGCAGGTGTTCCAGTGGAACTTGTCCTGTTCGTACCCGATATCCTTGATACAGGCGCGCGCGATCTCGTCGATCTTGCCCATATAGGTGTGCAGCTTGTCCTGATCGCTCAGGCCAACCTCGCCCCCGATCACGACACGGTTGGTGGTGGCGAAGGTTTCACAAGCGACCCTCGCTTCGGGTTCTTGCGACAGAAATGCGTCGAGAACGGCATCCGAAATCCGGTCACAGACCTTGTCCGGGTGACCTTCGGAAACGGATTCCGAGGTGAAAGTATAGTTTTGGCGGGACATATATGCTCCATTCAATGTGACCCCGTCGCGTCAGGAAGCCGTTGCGACGGGCATGGACCCCGTTACGCGGAAGGTGGGGTGCCGTCAATGTGCTGCGTGCGCCGGGTACGGGCGCGATGCAACACGGCCACGATCAACCCGGCCAGCACCAGCACCACCCAAGGTAGATCACCCATCCGCGCATAGAGCGTCTGCGCGCCCGGGGCAGGCAATGGCGCGTCAATATAGCCCGCCGTGTTCAAGGGCAGCGCCTTGGTGATCCGCCCCCGCGTGTCGATCATTGCGGATATCCCGGTATTGGCGGCGCGCATCATCGGCAGTCCCTGTTCAATGGCGCGCATCCGGGCTTGCGCCAAATGCTGTTGCGGGCCGGATCGCGCCCCAAACCACGCATCATTTGTAAGCTGCATCAAAAACGCGGGCCGACTAGGCGTGCCGCCAACATCATGGGCAAAGACCGCCTCGTAGCAGATCAGCGGCAGCCCGGCACCAAGCGGTCCGAAATCCAGCAGCCGTGGCCCTGGCCCGGCGGCATACCCGGTGTCGGAGCGTTCGGCCAATGCGCGGATGCCCATATTGCGAAACAGCCACTTGAAGGGCATGTACTCTCCGAACGGCACAAGGTGGTGCTTGTCATAGGTCTGGGCGACCCGCCCCCCCGCACCCAGCACCGCCAGGCTGTTGTAATACGCACCCCGGTCGTCGCGCCGTTGGATCCCGAGCACCACAGGCGCGCCCCGCGCCGCCTGGGCTGCGGCCTCAAGCACAGGGGTGGCGTTTTCCAAAAGGTAGGGCAGCGCGGTTTCAGGCCATACCACAAGGTCCGGCGCAGGCCCGGCGGCTGTTGCGTCGATCTGGCGGTCCACAAAGACCGGGATCAGGGCCGGGTCCCACTTTTCAGTTTGGGGGGCATTGGGTTGGACCAGCCGAACCGTGTGGCCCGTCAGAGTGTCAGGGGGCTGGACCACCGGGATCAGCAACGCAATCGTGGCCACAATGGCCCCTGCCCCACTCAAAATCAGGCGTTGCGCTGACATGATGAGCCCTGCGACCCCCAAAAGTGCGGCCGTCACCCCGTGCGGTCCGGCCCACGCCAGGGATTGCCCGATATGCACATCAATCAGCGTTTGTGGCAGCATGGCCCAGGGAAAGCCCGTGAACAAATAGGCGCGCAGCATCTCGGCCCCCGTCCACGCCAAAACCAACATCCACGTGCGCCCCCCCGCCCATTTGGCAAAGGCCAGCGCGAGCGCCCAGAACGCGCCCAGCAACAGTGCAAGCAGCACCAGTGCAAACGGGGCCATCCAGCCGGTTGTGGCCGCATCGACCTGAAAGGGCTCTGTGATCCAGTTGAGCGTCAGTGCAAAGTACGCCCAGCCCAAGGCCCACCCGAACGTCAGCGCGCGCAGGGTCGACCGGGCTGCACGCAGCAGCGCAAATCCGGCCAACATGGGCAACAGGATGAACGGTGCCAGATCAAATGGAGCATGGGCCAGCGCCCCCGCCGCCCCACCGCACAGGGCGAGGCAAAGCTGCACCCACGAGGGCCAAGCCCCAAACCGCGCAACCTGGGGTGTCACGCAGCAGGCTCCGACCCGTTAAGACGCACGCGCAATCGTTTGATGCGCCGCGGGTCAGCATCGATCACTTCGAATTCGGCACCATCAGGGTGTGGTACGACCTCGCCGCGTGCGGGCACACGACCCGCCAGCATGAAGACCAGCCCGCCAAGGGTGTCGATCTCTTCTTCGTCCACATCATCGTGGGTGGTCAGTGACGTGCCCGTCTCGGCCTCAAAATCGTCCAGCGGTGTCTTGGCCAGTGCCAGATAGCAGCCGGGTTTTTCACGGCTGAACAAAACGCCTTCGTCGACGTCGTGTTCATCTTCGATCTCGCCAATGACCTGTTCGATCAGGTCTTCGATGGTGACCAGCCCGTCAACCCCGCCATATTCGTCAATCACCAGCGCCATGTGACGCCGTTCGGTCTGCATCTTGGTCAGCAAGACCCCGATGGTCATCGATGGGGGCACATAGAGCAGCGGCCGCAACTGGGCCCGCAAATCGAAATCCCGCGCATCGCCGTTGAACCCGTGATTGAGCGCGATGTCCTTGAGATGCGCAAATCCAAGAGGGGTGTCCAGCGTGCCCTCAAACACAGGCAGGCGCGTCATGCCGCTGTCCTTGAAGACCCCAACCAGTTCATCAAGGGTGATGGTGTCGGGCACCGCCGTAATGTCCGCGGATGGCACAGCCACATCTTCAACGCGCATGCGGCGCAGGTTGATCATGCCATGGCTTTGAGGTCGAGGGGGTGCGATTTCGGGGGGGGATTCCGAGGTATCAGCCGGACTGAGTGCGCCAATCACCCGCGCCAGAAATCCACCCGATGCGGCAGTTTCGGTGATGTCATTGTCTGACTGCGCGCGCTGCGCCGCGTCAGACGATCCGTCGTTTTCGCCCATTGGCTCCTGTCCAATTGTGGCAGCCCCGAACATCCGGGGCTGCTTTGATCCACCTCAATATGGGTCAGCTATGCCCAGAATGCCAAGTATTTCGACTTCGAGCGCTTCCATCCGTGACGCATCCGCATCACGGATATGGTCATATCCCAATAAGTGCAGCGTTCCATGCACGATCAGATGCGTCACATGGTCCGAAAAGCGTTTGCCCTGCGCTTGCGCCTCGCGCGTGCAGGTCTCATAGGCGATGGCGATATCCCCGAGACTGAGCGTGCCGTCCGGGTCCGCCTGCGGCACGCGCGGCACATCCCCATCCCCATCCGGGCCAAGCGCCGTTTCGGGCCAGCTGAGGACGTTTGTGGGGGTCGACTTTTCGCGGAATGTATCGTTCAGCGCAGCGATATGCGCATCGTCACAGCCCAGCACCGAGAGTTCGGCTGTGGGTATGTCGAGATGATCCAGGGTGGCGTTGATCGCGCGCGTGACCACCGCCGCAAGATCCGTGTGGTGCCAGCGCTCGTCTTCGATCAGGATGTCGATGTCATGTATCATATGTCGGACCGGGGGTTTCACACCCCCGGAACCCCCGTGGAGTTTGTATGGCAAGATGAAGGATCAGCCCGCTTCGGTGTCGGCCTCGTAGGCTTCGATGATCGCGGCCACAAGCGGGTGGCGCACAACGTCCTTGGAGGTGAAGTAATTGAAGCTGATCTTGGGCACGGATTTCAGCAGCCGTTCCGCGTCCGAGAGCCCTGATGGGACACCGCGCGGCAGGTCGATTTGTGTGCGGTCCCCGGTGATCACCATGCGCGAGCCTTCGCCAAGCCGGGTCAGGAACATCTTCATCTGCATGGTGGTCGCGTTCTGTGCTTCGTCCAGCACGACAAAGGCGCGCGACAGCGTGCGCCCACGCATGAAAGCCAGTGGCGCGATCTCGATGGTTTTTTCCTCCTTCAGTTTCGCCAGTTGCTTGCCCGGCAGAAAGTCGTTCAGCGCATCGTAAAGCGGCTGCATATAGGGATCGACTTTCTCCTCCTGGGTGCCGGGCAGAAAACCCAGCCGCTCACCTGCCTCGACCGCCGGGCGGCACAGGATGATCTTGTCCACATGGCCCGAGATAAACATCGACACGCCGACCGCGACGGCCAGATACGTCTTGCCCGTGCCCGCAGGTCCGATCCCGAAGGCCAGTTCATTGTCAAAGAGCGACTGCACATAGGCCTTTTGCGCATCTGTGCGCGGCTCGACCAGTTTCTTGCGTGTCTTGATCTCGATCCGGTTGCCCACTGGCATTTCAAGCTGGTCACCCTGCCGCGTGCCGGTGCCCGCCTCGGAGGGGCCCATCCGCAATTCGCGGTCCACATCCGCCGGTGCCACCTCTTTGCCCGCCTCAAGGCGTAGGTAGAGCGCGTTCAGCACAGCTGCTGCGCGGTTCTGCACGCCCTCTTCACCCATGACGCCAATCACATTGCCGCGGCGCACGATCTGCACCTCAAGCGCGGTTTCGATGGCCGTCAGGTGGCTGTCATAGGGGCCGCACAGATCAATCAGCAGCCGATTGTCGGGAAATTCCAGAACCACTTCTTTGGAGGGTTGATCCAGGGTCAAGGCCTGCTCCTTGTTTGCGAGATTTGCGAGTCTGTTTGGGTCAAGCGTGACAAGTTCCCGTCGCGGGTGCAACGCCGTGACCCGTCATTTCATGGATTTGAAACAAAAAAGGCCGGGGCGTCTGCAACGCTCCGGCCTTGATGTGGAATGTGGCGCGGATCAGTTGGGGTCCCGAATGCGCGAGCCACCTTTGAAGTCGCCTGCGGTGCGGGTGGGTTCGGCCACGCCCGAACAGACCGGTTTGCCGTATTGGTCGAGCCGGGCTGACAGGTACCCTTCGACACCGTCGTCGATGATCCAGTGATCACAGCCGTTGGGATCGACCCAGATGCCCGCCTGAAGCTGGCTGAGGTCTTTGCGATCCGTCCCCCGGTCCACCGTTTTGTCCGGCGGCAGGCCATCGCCACACGCGGCAAGAGCGAGGGCTGCGATCAGGGCGGGAACGAGTTTATACTTTGTCATTATAAGCGTCCCTTACTGAATGCAGATGATTTCGACACGGCGGTTCTTGGCCATGCCTTGTGCAGTGTTGTTGGCCGCCGCGGGCTGCCGTTCACCGTAACCGCGCACATCCGCGATCCGCGCCCCCGAGGCCTGGGCCACAGCCGCGACCGCATTGGCCCGGTTCAGCGACAAGCGCAGGTTATAGGCATCGCTCGCCCGGCTGTCAGTGTGACCGGTGATGATGAAGCTGGTCGCGGTCGAACTGTTAAAGAACTCTGTCAGACGCTGTTTGCCAGCGGCGTGGATGCGGAAGCTGTCCGTTTTAAAGAACTGATCGGACTGCATCACACCGCAGACGTTCCCACGGCGGCAGACCGGGATCCCTTTGCGGTTGGTGTGGGGCGTCATGTAGCCTTCGGCCCCGTCGTCCATCACCCAATGCTCGCACCCGTCCGGGTCCACCCAGATCGTCGGTATGTACTGGCCCTTGTCGCGCCCATTTTGCGAGCGCGTGTCCGTGCTAAAGTTTTGCGCCGATACCGGCACTGCCATTGCCAATGTCAGAACCACAGCGGTGGCAGCCGCCATGGTCAAAAGCTTTTTTACTGTTTGGGAATACAAATTCGCCACAGCCCTGTCCCTTTTTGTTGGTCCCCCGCAAAGACCATCAACACGTCTGAATGCCAGACCGACCTCTGCAATACTGCGCAAAACCGTATGCAATTATTAACGTTCTGTGAACCCGGTATTACCAGATATTGTGCCTTAAATCGGCACACTTACCATAAGACCGCGCAATTTCGCGGTCGAATTCATCCCATACGGGCGTTTAAACCAGTATTCCTGCCAGCGAATTGGTTGAGGCGCTGGTGATTCTCACCGGGGCGATTTGCCCGATCTCAACAGCGGCATTATCCACGTGGACGGCATGCAGATACTCGCTTTTGCCGCCCATCTGCCCGACCAGCCGCCCCGGCTTTTCGAACAGCACATTGACGGTGCGCCCCACCATACCGTTCTGAATGGCGCGCTGTTGCTGGGTGATCAGCGCCTGAAGCCGTTGCAGCCGGTCGTCGGCTACGGCCACATCCACTTGCGCCCGCTCAGCCGCAGGGGTGCCGGGCCGGGTCGAGTATTTGAACGAATAGGCGTAGCCGTAATTTACCTCCTCAACCAGATCGAGGGTGGCCTGAAAGTCCGCCTCGGTTTCTTCGGGGAAGCCCACGATGAAATCGCCCGACATCACGATATCTGGCCGCGCCGCCCGAATCCGTTCGATCAGTCGCAGGTAGCTGTCGGCGGTGTGGCTGCGGTTCATCCGTTTGAGGATCTTGTCGCTGCCCGACTGCACCGGCAGATGCAGATAGGGCATCAGTTTGGCGCAGGTACCGTGCGCCTCGATCAGGTCGTCGGTCATGTCGTTGGGATGACTGGTGGTAAAGCGGATGCGTTCCAGCCCGTCCACACGGTCCAGATCCCAGATCAGCTTGGCGAGCGTATAGTCCGATCCATCCGGCCCCGCCCCGTGATAGGCATTCACATTCTGGCCCAGCAACGTGATTTCACGCACGCCGCGTTCGACCAGATTGCGCGCCTCGTCCATGATGCGCGACACCGGGCGCGACACCTCGGCCCCGCGGGTATAGGGCACCACACAGAACGCACAAAACTTGTCGCACCCTTCCTGCACGGTCAGAAACGCACTTGGGCCGCGCTTGGCCTTGGGGCGCGATGTCAGCTTTTCGAACTTGTCTTCCTCGGGGAAGTCCGTATCGAGGGCGGTGGCCCCTGTGCGGGTCTTGGCCTCCATCTCGGGCAGGCGGTGATAGCTTTGGGGGCCGACAACCAGATCGACGGCAGGCTGGCGACGCATGATCTCGGCCCCTTCGGCCTGGGCCACACATCCGGCCACACCGATCTTGAGGTCCGGTTTGCCCTTTTTCAGCGCCTTGAGCCGCCCCAATTCGGAATAGGTTTTCTCGGCGGCCTTTTCGCGGATGTGGCAGGTGTTGAGCAGGATCATATCCGCCTCATCCGCAGACGTGGTTTCCACATAGCCCTGCCCGCCCAGTGCTTCGGCCATGCGCTCACTGTCATAGACGTTCATCTGACAGCCATAGGTCTTGATAAAGAGCTTTTTAGGCGTCGACATGGGGCGTATCCGGGGTTGAGGAAAATCAGGCTGGCGATGTAACAGTGCCTCGCCGATCTTGCAATGGAGCGCGGTTTAACCGAATGAAAGGGTTAAGCGGTGCATATCCCGGAGCACATATGCGTTTTGACAGTCTGACCCAGTTCGTAAAAACCCCCGAAGCGGTGCCTGCCAAGGGTCCGGTTGCCGTGGTTCTGGTCGAGGACAATATCGAGGTGGCCACCACTTTGCGCCACCACTTGCAGGCCGGTTTTGCCCACGTCATCGCCTGTATGCCCACCGATTTCGACATGCCGCGCGATCTGGTCGAGGATGTGATCCGCATCGACTATGACATGTCCGTCGAGGGCGCGCTGGAGGGCGCGATCAATCCGATCATCGCCGCTGTTCCTGCGGGCACGTGGCTTTATTACTGTTACAACGCCGAATTTCTGTTTCACCCGTTTTGCGAAACGCGGTCGGTGGGCGAAATGCTCGCCTTTCATACCGAAGAACGGCGCGACGGCATGCTGACCTATGTGGTGGACCTGTATTCCGACGACCTTTGGGAGCATCCTGACGCGGTGTCCCTTGATCGGGCGCATCTGGATCGCTCCGGTTATTATGCGTTGGCGCGGCCTGATGCGCAGGGTCATCCCAAGGAACGCCAGTTGGATTTTTTCGGGGGGCTGCGCTGGCGCTATGAGGAACACGTGCCCGAAGCCCGTCGCAAGATCGACCGGATTTCTTTGTTCAAGACCAAGCCGGGGCTGAAACTACGCCCCGATCACACGCTGAATGACGAGGAATACAACACCTATGCCTGCAAATGGCATCACAACCTCACGGCCGCCATCTGTTCCTTCCGCACCGCCAAGGCGCTGAAGCAGAACCCCGGCAGCACCTACGATATCCATACCTTCAAATGGCATAATTCGGCTCCATTCGAGTGGCATTCCCGCCAGCTCCTCGATCTGGGGCTGATGGAGCCGGGACAGTGGTTTTAGCGCACCAAGCCTCCCGCATTTGAGAGATTGAGCGATTTGGGGTAGTCTTGGACCCATCACCAATCGCAGATGGGAGTGCTGAGATGAGTTATGTAGATGGCTTTGTGGCCGCCGTGCCCACGGACAAAAAGGCGGCATTCATCGCCCATGCCAAACAGTCTTGGCCGATCTTTCAAGAAATGGGTGCGCTGGCGCAGTGGGAATGCTGGGGCGATGAAGTGCCAGATGGCGAGATGACGTCATTCCCCATGGCTGTGAAAGCCAAAGAAGGCGAGACCGTCGTGTTTTCCTGGGTGATATGGCCAGACCGCGCCACCCGCGATGCCAGTTGGGAGCGGATGATGAGCGACCCCGAGATGGAACAGAAAATGGGCGAGATGCCCTTTGACGGCAAACGCATGATCTATGGCGGGTTCCAACCTGTGTTCATGCAAGGTGCGACGCCGTCGGCCTAGCGCAAGACCGGGAACCAGTCCTCGCGCAGGCGTTGTCCTTCGACCATGTCGTGCCCTGGAAACGGGGGCGATGTGGGGCCGGGTCGCGTGACATAACACGCATCATCCCCGACCAGCCGCAGCGAGAACGCGCGCCGCCGGGTCGTGGCGGTGTTGCCGCGCGCGCCATGCAGGGTGCGGTAATGAAAGGCGACCGCATCGCCCGGCTCCATCTCGAACTCGACAATCCGCATGCCCTCGGCCTCGGGGTCCGGCACGGGGATGTAGTCGCCCTCAAAAAACGCCGTCTCTGACACCCACCGCGTTGGCACCACATCCTTGGGCCACAGGTGCGAGCCTGCCACGCAGCGCAGCGTCGCCTCCCGCACCGGATCAAGCGGGGACCAAAAGCTGATCGTCTGCTGACCCTGCACAAAATAATAGGGCGCGTCCTGATGCCATGGGGTTGCCATGGATGTGCCCGGTTCCTTGACCAGTACGTGATCGTGGAACAGCTGCACGGATTTAGACCCCATCAGGGTCGCCGCAGCATCGATCACCGCAGGGTCCCGCACCACTTCCTGAAATTCGGGAATACGCTGCCAATTGCAGTAGTCATCAAAAAACAGCCCCGTCTCACCCGCCCGATCATTGGTCGAGGCGTAAGGGCCGGGATCAGCCATGTTGCGCGCCACACCGGCACGCAGGGTTTCGACGTGAGGTGCGAACAGCCCGCGGATCAGGACAACCCCATCCGCGCGATAGGTTTGCGCACCCAAGGCCGTAGCAGCCGTCATTTACGACTTACGGCGCAGTCGGATCACCACATCCACCGACGCAATCTCGGCCCCCTGAGGGGCATCCGGCAGTTGCGCGATCACCAACTGATCAGATGGGGCATCCGTCAGCTTGGCGTCATCCTCCCAGAAAAAGTGGGGGTGGTCGTGGGTGTTGGTATCAAAATAGCTTTTGGAGCCGTCCACCGTGACCTCTTGCATGAGGCCCGCATCGCAAAACGCGCGCAAAGTGTTGTAGACCGTGGCCAGCGACACCGCCTCGCCCTGATCCTTGGCTGCCTCGAACAGGCTTTCGGCAGTGACGTGACGGTTTTGCCCATCGCCGACCAGCAAAGCCGCCAGCGTCACGCGTTGCCGCGTCGGGCGCAAACCTGCCCCGGACAGCCATGTGGTTCCAACTTGGTGCTGATCTTGTGTCATTATGTCCCCGTGCGCTCTCCCCTTACATATAAAGGGTCAAACTTTTGCAAATCAATTGCAAACACGCAGGCGTGCATTATGCCACACGTCCGAAAAAGCCCATTTGCTCGGACGCGCTAAAGGTCCGGCCCGGCGTATCGTAATGGGACAGCACCGCCACAATGCGCGATTTTGCCCCCTGCACGATGCTGACCCTGTGCGCCGTATTCACCCCAAGAAAGACATTCAGCGTGCCTGCCCCTTGAGGCAGTTGAATTGGCGTGATCTGACCGTCCAGCAGCGCGGCGATACCTGCGTGGTTCGGATCGTCCTCGCCGCGCAAATCCTGAGCGTATTCAAACACCCCGCCCTTTTCGGGTTCTTGCAGCAACAGGGTCGTGGTAAAAATCGAGCGATCAAAGTGCCAGTTCAGCGCCTCGCCATCGCGGTATTCCAGCACATTGAGACCCGCCAGCGCGTCATCCATCACGTAAAGCTGCGGGCGATCCATCACCGCCGCCAGAAAGATTACGAATTCGGGCCAGTTGTAAAGCCGATCCAGCGGCGTGCCCCGCAACTGGTCGTGACACAGCGTGTGGTTCGAGGTTTCGACCTTCTTGAGGGCCGGATCATCCGCGGCCACCCCCTCCACGGTGTCCTTGAAATGGATGTTGTGCCAGCGGCTATGATGAAAGGAGTCGCTTGCCATACGCGGGTGGACATGCTCCAGCACCTGGGCCAGTGCAGCAGGCCGCATGAACCCGTCAAAGTTGAACAACCCATCCCGCGCCAAGCCAGCTTTGGCCCCGTCCACAAGGGCCTGCCACGTGGCGGTGTGGGGGCGATCCAGCGGGTACCGTTCAAGGTCAACAATATCATCCATGTTCCGAGAGTGCCTGAAGAATGTGCGGGATGGCAAGTGTGCCTCATGGCCCCTGCTCTTGCGCTTTTTGCGTTCCCAGTGCTAGACGGGCCTGACCCCGCCACGCGGGACATGTGCGCAAATAAACGAGGCCAGAATGGCAGAATATCCAACGAGTTTCGACAAAGACGCCCTGCTCAAGTGCGCCCGTGGCGAGCTGTTTGGCCCCGGCAATGCGCAATTGCCCGAACCGCCCATGTTGATGATGGACCGGATCACGGACGTGTCCGGCGATAGCGGTGAACACGGCAAGGGGCACATCGTGGCCGAGTTTGATATCACCCCTGATCTGTGGTTCTTTGACTGCCATTTCCCGGGCAATCCGATCATGCCCGGTTGTCTGGGTCTTGACGGGTTGTGGCAGCTGACCGGCTTCAACCTCGGCTGGCGCGGCTGGCAGGGGCGCGGCTATGCGCTTGGGGTGGGCGAGGTCAAATTGACCGGCATGGTCCGCCCGGATCGCAAGATGCTGACCTACCATGTGGATTTCACCAAGGCCGTCCAAACCCGCCGCCTGACGATGGGTGTCGCCGACGGGCGGGTGGAAGCCGACGGCGAAGTGATCTATCAGGTCAAGGACATGAAGGTCGCGCTGTCCGAAAGTTAAGCGTGCCCGTCACCAAAGCAACAAAAGGACCATGAACATGCGTCGCGTCGTCGTCACCGGATTGGGGATTGTGTCGTCTATCGGCACGAACGTGGACGAGGTTTTGGCCTCTCTCAAGGCAGGCGCCAGCGGGATTGAAGCCAGCGAAGAGATGGCCGAACACGGCTTTCGCAGCCAGATCGCAGGCACGCTCAAGCTGGACGTGGCTGATCACGTGGAAAAACGCACCTTGCGCTTCATGGGGCCCGGTGCGGCCTATGCCCATATCGCCATGACCCAGGCGATTGCGGATGCGGGGCTCGAAGAAAGCGACATCGTGAACCCGCGCACCGGTCTTGTGGCAGGCTCGGGCGGCCCATCGACCTCGGCCATGCTGGCGGCACATCAGACTGTGTTGAAAACCGGTGCCACCAAACGCATCGGCCCCTTTGCCGTGCCCAAGTGCATGTCCTCGACCATCAGCGCGAACCTGGCCACGGGTTTCAAGATCAAGGGCATCAACTATTCGATCACCTCGGCCTGTTCGACCTCGCTGCACTGCATCGGCAATGCCGCCGAACAGATCATGCTGGGCAAGCAGGACGTTATGTTCGCAGGCGGTGCCGAGGAGCTGGACTGGACGCTGTCCTGCCTCTTTGACGCGATGGGCGCGATGTCCTCGAAATACAACGACACCCCCGCACGGGCGAGCCGCGCCTTTGACGCAGATCGCGACGGGTTCGTGATCTCGGGCGGCGGCGGGATCGTCGTGCTTGAGGAATTGGAACACGCCCGCGCACGCGGGGCCAAGATCTACGCCGAAGTCACAGGCTACGCTGCCACATCCGACGGGCACGATATGGTGGCCCCTTCAGGCGAAGGCGGCGAGCGGGCGATGCGTGTGGCGCTGTCGACCCTGCCTGAGGACCGCAAGGTCAGCTATATCAACGCCCATGGCACCTCGACCCCGGTCGGTGATGTGGGCGAGATCGAGGCCGTGCGCCGCGTCTTTGGCCAAGGCACCACGCCGCCTGTCAGTTCAACCAAATCGATGACGGGGCACGCCCAGGGGGCCGCAGGCGCACTTGAGGCAATCTTTAGCCTCTTGATGCTGGACAACGATTTTATCACGCCTTCGATCAACGTCGAGACGCTCGACCCCGGCCTGGACCCGGCCGAGATTGCGACGCAGATGAAGGCGGCAGCGGGGCTTGATTCCGTTATGACCAATTCATTCGGATTTGGTGGCACCAACGGGTCGATGATCCTTTCGAAATTTCACGGGTAAGTATTGAATATGGCTGGAATGCTCTCAGGAAAACGCGGCCTTGTGATGGGCGTCGCCAATGATCGATCCATTGCATGGGGCATTGCCAAGGCCATGGCCGAGGCCGGGGCCGAATTGGCGTTCACCTATCAGGGCGAGGCATTTGGCAAGCGACTTGAGCCACTGGCAGCCAGCGTCGGTTCGGACTTCATGGTGGACGTGGATGTGACGGATGATGCCTCACTCGATGCCGCATTTGATGCGCTTGAGGCGCGTTGGCCCACGATTGACTTTGTGATCCATGCCATTGCGTTTTCAGATAAATCCGAGCTCACAGGCCGGTTCCTGAACACCAGCCGCGCCAATTTCAAACACTCGATGGACATCTCGGCCTATTCCTTCATCGAAGTGGCCCGGCGCGCCCATCCGCTGATGATCGAAAACGGCGGCACCTTGCTGACGCTGACCTATCAGGGGTCCAACCGGGTCGTGCCGAATTACAACGTGATGGGCGTGGCCAAGGCCGCACTGGAATCTGCTACACGCTATCTGGCCAACGACCTTGGGCCCGAGGGGATCCGGGTGAATGCAATTTCGCCGGGGCCGATGAAAACGCTGGCGGGTGCCGCCATTGGCGGGGCGCGCAAGACCTACAAACACACCGACCTCAACGCCCCCCTACGCTCGAACGCGACGCTTGAGGCGGTCGGCGGCACCGCCGTTTACCTGTGTTCCGAAGCCGGGGCTTGCACAACCGGAGAGATCATCCGCGTCGATGGCGGCTTCCACGTGCTTGGGATGCCACAGCCGGACCACCTCTAATTCTCCAAAATTAGTTCATAGTTTGGTCACGTCTTGAGGCTAGGCTCGGCCCCATGACAGCGGTAGAGACACATTCATCAGACAAACACGCACGTGTGCTCAAGCGGCGCGCGCGGCGGACGCAACTCTCCAAGTGGTTGGGGCGGCTGATCTTTTCGCTGATGGGTGTGGTTTTGATGCTGGGACTGCGTGCCTATCCCAATGTGGTCGAGGATGTGATCGCCTGGGCGCATGACACACCTCGGGCCGGGTCACCTGACCGGGTCTTTGCCAAACCCAGTGAGGTTCAGACACGCATCATGCTGACCGACAAGGTGCCGGTGCGACGGGGCAATACCTTGCCCGGTCATGGTACGTCGCCGCCCGGCAATGACACCCAGGCGCAAGCGGACGCGATCGGGCACACCCTGAGCACGTTTGATCCCGGCGGATAATCTGGGCGGCTTGGCGCATGGGATGATGGGCGGGACGTCTTTCCCCATACGGCAAACAACGTCTGCACAGCGTCACTTGGGATCAACAGACACCACTTCGAAATCAAAGGTCAGGTCCTTGCCCGCAAGCGGGTGGTTGGCATCCAGCATGACCTCTTCGGTGCCGATATCCACAACCGTGACCGGCATGGGCTGACCCTGTGGTGTCTGCATCTGCAACTGCAAACCCAGCTCCAGCGGAATCTCTTCGGGGATCGCATCCCGCGGCACCCCCTGACGCAGGGCCGGGTTCAGCGGGCCATAGGCTTGATCGCAGGCGATGTTCACAACCTTCTTTTCCCCCGGCTGCATCCCGATCAGCGCCACATCAAGGCCCGAGATGATCTGACCAGACCCGGCCACGAACTCGAGTGGGTCGCGCCCCTCCGAGCTGTCAAACACAGTGCCGTCCACCAATGTCCCGGTATAGTGAATGCGCACCGTGTCGCCGTCTTTGATCTCGGCCATGCCTTGTCTCCCAACATATTCCGTCCGATCAGCAGCGTGCCACACTGCGCGCACGCATACCAGTCGGGTAAACCCCACCTGCCCCCTTTTCGCGCGCGCCGCTCCGTGCCACTCTGCCTCAAAAAGGAAGACCGCCCATGCCCATCACCACCTGTATCTTTGACGCCTATGGCACCCTGTTTGATGTGGCCGCCGCCGCCCGGCAGGCCGCCACCGAACCCGCCTTTGCATCGATCAGGGACACATGGCCAACCCTCGCCGAACATTGGCGGCTCAAGCAGTTGCAATACACCTGGCTGCGGGCCGTCACCGGGGCGCATACCGATTTCTGGCAAGTCACCCAAGAAGGGCTGGACTGGGCGCTTGAAAAGGTCGGGCACGGCGATGACGCTGCCCTGCGGGACCGGCTGCTGGCGCTTTATTGGGAATTGCAGGCCTATCCCGAAGTGCCCGCGATGTTGCGCGCCCTAAAATCGGCAGGGTTGAACACTGCGATCCTGTCCAATGGGTCACCCGACATGCTCGACGGTGCTGTGCAATCCGCGGGCATCGCGGATGTTCTCGACGACAGCCTGTCTGTGCAATCGGTTGGCATCTTCAAACCCGGCGCGCGGGTCTATGATCTGGTCGGGCAACGCTTTGGATGCGCCAAGGATGAGGTTCTGTTCGTGTCCTCAAATGGCTGGGATGCGGCGGCAGCCACCGGGTACGGCTTTGAAACCGCTTGGGTCAACCGCGCAGGTGATCCTGTCGATCGCCTGCCATGGACACCCAGACATCGCCTCGACGACCTCACCGGCATTCCAGAACTGGCAGGTGTTTGATGGCAACCTTCACCACCTCGGACGGCCTGTCACTGTTTTACACCGACGAGGGGGCGGGGCTGCCGCTGCTGTGCCTGCCGGGCCTCACCCGCACCACCGAGGATTTCCAATACGTCACCCCCCACCTGCCCCTCTGTCGCCTGATCAAGATGGACTATCGCGGGCGGGGCCAATCGCAATGGGACGACATATGGGCCCACTACGTGTTGCCTATCGAAATCCGCGACGTGATGGAGCTGATGGACCATCTGTCGCTTGCATCCTGCGCGATCCTTGGCACCTCACGCGGCGGATTGAACGCCATGGGCCTGGCCGCTGCCGCCCCTGATCGGCTGCTCGGTGCCGCTCTCAATGATGTGGGTCCCGAACTCGACCCCGCAGGTCTTGAAGGCATAATGACCTACCTTGGCCGCCGCCCTGCCGCCCGCACCCATGCCGAAGTGGCCGCTGCGTTGCCATATATCCTCAAAGGGTTCGAAGGGGTCCCCCAAACCCGCTGGATGCAAGAGGCCCAAACTCATTTTGTCGAGACGGATCAGGGGCTTGACATCACCTATGACCCCCACCTGCGCGATGCGGTCGAGGCAGGTGGGGACATGCCAGACCTGTGGCCCTTTTTCGACTCGCTTGCGGGCAAACCAATCTGCGTGATCCGCGGCACAGGCTCCGATCTGCTGAGCGCAGACACGGTCCGCAAGATGCAGGATCGTCGCCCCGACATAATCGCTGCCGAGGTCCCTGGGCGCGGCCACGTGCCGTTTCTGGACGAACCCGAAGCCCTCGCGGCCCTGCACAGATGGATAGAAGCCCTCACATGAATATCGAGATGATCCGCGCTGCGGCCACCCGCCTGAACGGGCATGCGCGCCACACCCCGCTGCTGAATTCGCCCTTTATCGACAAGATCGCGGGGCGGCGGGTGTGGATCAAACCGGAATGTCTGCAACACACCGGCAGCTTCAAGTTTCGCGGCGCGTGGTCGGCCCTGTCCGCGCTCGATCCTGCAATCCGCACGGCGGGGGTGATCGCCTTTTCCAGCGGCAATCACGCCCAAGGCGTTGCACTGGCGGCAAACATGCACGACGTGCCAGCGGTGATCGTGATGCCCCGTGACGCCCCCGCGCTCAAGATCGAGAACACGCAAGCTCTGGGCGCTGAGGTGGTCCTGTACGAACGTGGCAGCGAGGATCGCGATATCATCGGCGCACAGCTCGCAGCAGAACGGGACCTGACGCTGATCAAACCCTTTGATGAACCGCAAGTCATCGCAGGCCAGGGCACGACGGGGCTGGAAATCGCAGCCCAGGCCGAGGCCCTCGGCGTCACAGTAGCCGACGTGTTGGTGTGTTGTGGCGGCGGCGGGCTGACCAGCGGCATCGCCCTGGCGCTTGAGGCCGAAGCGCCCGGCTTGCGCGTGCGCCCGGTCGAGCCTGAAAGGTTTGATGATGTGGCGCGGTCCCTGCGTTCGGGCGGGATCGAACGCAACAACGCCGTCTCGGGCAATATCTGTGACGCGATCATCACCCCGCAACCCGGCGACATCACATTCCCAATCATGCAGCGGCTGTGCGGCCCCGGTCTGGTGGTGAGCGAAGATGAGGCGCTGGCCGCCATGGCCCACGCGTTCCTGCGCCTCAAACTGGTGGCCGAACCGGGTGGGGCCGTCGCACTTGCTGCCGCTTTGTGTCGCGCGGACCAGATAGAAGGCGAGGACGTGATCATCACAATCTCGGGCGGCAATGTTGATCCTGACCTGTTCGCCCGCGCACTCCGGAGCCTTGCATGACCCATTTCACTATCGCCAGTTTCAACGTCAAAAACCTGATCGGGGCGGATCAGGAATATTACAAATTTCAAAGTTACACGCCCGAAGAATACGCATGGAAAGCCGATTGGCTGGCCGAACAGCTTCAGACCATGGACGCCGATATCGTCGGCTTTCAGGAAGTCTTTGAGGAAAGCGCGCTGCGCGACGTGATCGACATGGCGGATGCCGACGGGATTGCCGGAAACGACGCCCACATCCCCGGCCCCAACAAACGTTATCGGCGCAAGGCCATCTTTCGCAAACTGGCCTATCGCCCCTACACTGACGCCGCTTTGGCCGTTGCCCCCAACGTCAATGATGGCGGCCCCGGTCAGCGCCGCCCTGGCGTTGCGATCCTGTCCCGCTTTGGCTTTGTGGGCGCACCTGAGGTGATCCAAGATCTGTCCGAACCTGTCGATATCGACTTTGGTTCCATGGGTGACGCAGGGGGAGGCGGACATTTCCGCCTTACACGGCTCAGCCGCCCGATCCTCAAGGTGCGGGTACCCGTCGCGGGCCATGTGATCACCGTGTTCAACTGCCATCTCAAATCCAAACTGGGCGAATTTGTCCGCCCCGAAGGCGCGCCTTTCCCGCCCGAAGTCGACCTCACCCAATATGACCCCGTGGGGCGCGCCCTTGGTGGTGCGCGCGCCGCACTGCGCCGTATGGCCGAGGCCTGGGTGCTGCGCCGTGCCATTGTCGCGGAGTTGGATCAGGGCCACCCTGTCATGGTCATGGGCGATTTCAACGACGGCGAACATGCGGTCAGTTCCGAGATTATCAGCGGTGAACATCCGTTCAAAAACTACGCCTGGATGCTGCGCCACGACGCCCAAACCCCGCGCGACCGCTATTCCGAGGACGAAGATGCCTATATCCGCGAGGCCATTGAAAAGGTCCGCCTGCATTCAGCCGAAAAACAATTCGTGCGCAGCTCGGCCCGCGACATGGTCTATACGGCGGCATTTGGCGGGGTGTATGAGAGCATTGACCAGATCTATATGTCCCGCCACTTTCTCGCCGATACCCCCGATAGCATCGGGCATATGGAATATTTCAGCGTGCTGAACGATCATCTGACCGATGGCAGCCACGCCGAGGCCCCCTATAACAAGCTGGCCTCGGATCATGGCCAGATCATCGCCCACATCCGTCTAAAGGACTGAAACCAAATGCATATGGCTGATCTGGGCGATGTTACCCTGCACTACCGCATTGATGGCCCCGACGATGGCGCGCCGGTGGTCTTTGCCAACTCGCTTGGGACCGACATGCGCCTGTGGGACCCGATCCTGCCGCTGCTGCCTCACGGTCTGCGCATCCTGCGCTATGACAAGCGCGGGCATGGCCTGTCCGCCTGCCCTGCGGCACCTTATGCGATGGGCAGCCTTGTGGGCGATGTGGAGCGGTTGATGGATCGCTTGGGCTTTCGCGATGCGCTGTTTGTCGGCCTGTCCATCGGCGGGTTGATTGCCCAAGGTCTGGCCGTCAAGCGCCTTGATCTGGTCCGTGCCATGGTGTTGTCCAACACCGGGGCCAAGATCGGCACCAAGGACATGTGGGGCGACCGGATTGCAGCGGTCGAGGCCGGCGGGATCGAGGCACTTGCGGATGCCACGATGGAGCGGTGGTTTTCCCGCGCCTTCCTTGCGACACCCGAACTGGAGCTGTGGCGCAACCTGCTCGTCCGTCAGCCAGATGCGGGGTACACGGGGTGTTCAGCCGCAATTTCCGGCACGGATTTCTATGCAGCCACCGCGACGCTGCGCCTGCCCACCCTCGGGATTGCGGGCAGCGAGGATGGCGCAACGCCGCCCGATCTGGTGCGCGAAACCGTCAATCTGGTGCCCGGCAGCCAATTCCACCTCATCCGCCGCGCAGGCCATTTGCCCTGTGTCGAGCAGCCCGAGGAATACGCGCAGGTCCTGACCGATTTCATGCGCGCCACGGGGCATATCTGATCCATGGCGGCGAGTGTGTTTTCATCTCCTCTTTACAGCGGCCTTTTTCCGACCGGAGAGGTGGGCCGCCTCTGGTCAAACAGCGCCGAAGTGCGTGCAATGCTGGTGGTTGAGGGGGCATTGGCCAAGGTGCAAGGGGCCCAGGGCATCATCCCCGAGACCAGCGCCGCATTCGTGCACCGCTCAAGCCTTGAGGTGCAGATTGACCCCGCCGGGTTGGCCGAGGCAACGGGCACCAACGGCGTCAGCGTGCCGGCGCTTGTTGCCGCGTTTCGTACCGCGATGGAGGCGCCCGAGCACGCCCAATACGCCCATTGGGGGGCCACAAGTCAGGACATTATCGACACCGCCCTGATGCTGCGCCTGCGTCAAACCCTGGCCGTGATGGAGGATCGTCTGCGCGCGCTACTGACCCATTTGGGGTCCGAGGCCCACGCACATGCCGGCCTGCCCATGGCCGCGCGCACCTATGGGCAACATGCGACTGTGACCTCTTGGGGGGCTGTGCTGGCGCAATGGGGCAATCCGCTGCTGGAGGCGGTCGAGCGGTTGGAGGCGGTGCGCGCAAGCGCCCTTTGGGTCTCGCTCAGTGGTGCATCGGGCACTGCATCCGCCCTTGGCCCTAACGCGCCCGCCACCCGAGCAGCCTTGGCCGAAGCGTTGCGTCTGGGCGATCCGGGGCGCGGTTGGCACACGGATCGCGGGCCAATCTTGCGCATCACCGACTGGATGGCAGATGTGGTCGCAACCCTTGGCGGGATGGGGCACAGCCTGATCGGGCTGGCCGGATCAGACACAGCCGAGGTGACGCTTGGCGGGGCGGGTGGGTCATCAACCATGCCCCAAAAACAGAACCCGGTCGGTCCCTCCCTTCTGGTGGCGTGCCAAAATCAAATCGCAGGCCTGCGCACCAGTTTGCAGATGGCCGCCGCACATCAATACCAACGGGACGGGGCGGCGTGGTTCACGGAATGGATGGTGCTGCCCCAGATCGCTTTGACAACGGCATCTGCCATTGAAACCGCTGTGCAGGTCATGGACAGCGCCGCGCCCGTACCGGGCCAAATGACGGGCAATGTGACAGGGCAAGGGTTTGTGCATGCCGAAGCCCTGAGTTTTGTGCTGACCGCGCGCATGACCCGCCCGGAGGCCCAAAGCGAAACCAAACGACTGGTCGCAGCCGCCATCGAAACAGGCGATACACTCGAAGCGGTGGCGCAGGCCGCATATCCCGATCTCTCCTCTGATCTGTTCGAGCCAAGCGCCCAGATGGGCCACGCCCCCGACGATGCACGCCGCTTTGCGGACCGGGTGGCACAGCTTTGAAACTGCCTGTCCTCTTTATCCTGTTCACCGTGATGCTGGATGCGATGGGCATTGGGCTGATCGTGCCGGTCATGCCCGATCTCGTGCAGGAGGTGCGCGGCGCAGGCATCGGGTCAGCAGCCGTCTGGGGCGGGATTCTGTCAGCGACATTTGCGGCCATGCAATTCCTGTTCGGCCCGGTGATCGGGGCGCTGTCGGATCGGTTCGGTCGGCGGCCCATCCTGTTGGTGTCGCTTGTGGTGATGACGGCCGACTATCTGGTGATGGCTGTGGCCGGATCGATCTGGCTGCTGCTCGCGGGGCGGGTCGTGGGCGGGATCACCGCCGCCACACAGTCCACCGCCAATGCCTACATGGCTGACATTTCGAAACCCGGCGAAAAGGCCGCGAATTTTGGACTGATCGGGGCGGCGTTCGGGATGGGCTTTGTCTTTGGTCCCATGATCGGGGGTGCACTCGCCGAATACGGCACGCGCGCGCCGTTTTATGCAGCGGCAGGATTGGCGGCGGCCAACGCGGTATTTGGGTATTTCGTGCTCAAGGAAACCGTGGATGATCGCATTCGCCGACCCTTTGAGTGGCGGCGCGCGAACCCGTTCGGGCTGTTCAAATACCTCGCACGACTGCCCGGTCTGGGTCCGCTGCTGGTCGTGTTCTTCTTCTATCAGGTGGCCTTTGGCGTCTACCCCGCGATCTGGAGCTACTACACCCTCGAACGCTTTGACTGGTCACCGGGCATGCGCGGGCTGTCCCTGGGATTGTTCGGCATTGCCATGGCAGTCGTTCAAGGCGGCTTGATCCGGCCCATCCTGCGCGCCCTTGGCGAGCGGGGCGCGGTGATCTACGGGCACGGCGCGGATGTGATCGTGTTCCTGCTGATCGGAGTGGTCAGTTCGGGGACATGGCTGCTGATCCTGACACCGCTCGCCGCCCTGCCGGCCGTGATCACACCCGCCTTGCAGGGGATCATGTCCAAGGCGGTCGATGACAATCAACAAGGCGAATTGCAGGGGGCGCTGACCTCGGTGTCGGCCCTCGCGATGATCATATCGCCCATGGTGATGACTTACGTGTTTTATGCCTTCACCGAACCGGGCGCACCGATCTATGCGCCGGGATCGTCGTTCTTTTTGTCCGGCGTTCTGATCGCAATTGGGCTGTTCATCTTCCTGCGCGCCGGGAAAATCACCTACAAGACACCCATTCCCGAGCCGCCTGCGTCACAATAAGTCGCATTCGGTCTTGCGAGGGCGCACAGGCTGCGCCACCGTCCTTGAAAGACAACACTGACAGCGCCAGCAAGGATCGCCCATGCAGACCATCAAAGCCGCCGTATGCCACGCCTTTGGCGCCCCCCTTGTGATCGAAGACATCCTGCTGCGCGCGCCCGAAACGGGTGAGGTCGAGGTCTGCCTTGACGCCGTGGCGATCTGTCATTCCGACATTTCCTATGCGGAAGGGATCTGGGGGGGATCGCTGCCTGCGGTCTATGGCCACGAGGCGGCGGGGATCGTAAGCGCGGTTGGCCCCGGCGTCGTGGACCTCGCCCCCGGCGACAGCGTCGTTGTCACCCTGATCCGGTCCTGCGGCACCTGCCCGTCTTGCGCGGGTGGGAAGCCGACGATTTGCGAAACCCCCTATGACGGGGACAAGGGGCCGATCCGCACCGCAGATGACGGCAAACTGCATCAGGCGATGGCCTGCGGGGCCTTTGCCGAAAAGGTGGTCGTGGACCAACGCCAACTGGTCAAAATCTCGGGCGAGATCGCCAAGGATGCGGCCAGCCTGATCGCTTGCGGTGTGATCACAGGCGTCGGCGCGGTGGTGAACGCGGCAGGCCTGCGCGCAGGCCAGGACGTGGTCGTGATCGGCGCAGGCGGCGTGGGCCTGAACGCCATTCAGGGCGCGCGTATCGCAGGGGCGCGACGCATCGTGGCCGTGGACATGACCGAGGACAAGCTGGAGGACGCCAAGGCATTCGGCGCAACCCACGGCGTGCTCGCCACTCAAAACGCCCCGTGGCGCGCCAGCTACAAGGCGCTTGGCGGCAAGGGTGCCGAGGCGGTGATTGTCACCGTTGGCGCGATCCCCGCCTATGAACAGGCCCCCCGGTTCATGGGGCGCGGCGGCAAGGTCGTGATGGTCGGCATGCCTCCATCCGGTGCGGAGGCATCGTACGAGCCTGCGGTGCTGGCCGCCATCGGGCAGGGCATGATCGGCTCCAAGATGGGTGATGTGGTCATCCAGCGCGATATTCCATGGATGGTTGATCTCTACCAACAGGGGCGCTTGCAACTGGACAGCCTGATCTCGGGCCGCTGGTCGCTGGATCAGATCAACGAGGCGATTGCGGATACCAAAGGTGGCAAAGCCCGCCGGAACGTCATCATGTTTGACCGCTAGAAACGCTCAGAGGCCCAGCTGTTGAACCAGAGAATGAAAGACCCCAGCCCATGAAATTGCGTGATCTCGACATCATAGTCACCGCACCACCAGCACCCGGATGGGGTGGGCGCTATTGGATCTTGGTCAAGTTGACGACAGACGACGGGATCGTGGGTTGGGGCGAATGCTATGCCTCCTCCGTCGGGCCGGACGCGATGCGGGCCGTCATCGAAGACGTGTTCGCCCGGCATATGGCTGGGGAGAACCCCGAAAATATCGAGTTGATGTTTCGCCGCGCCTATTCCTCGGGCTTTACCCAACGCCCCGATTTGACGGTGATGGGCGCGTTTTCGGGCCTTGAGATTGCGTGCTGGGACATCCTTGGCAAAGCCCGAAACCGCCCCGTGCATGCACTGCTCGGGGGCCGCATGAATGACCGCATCCGCGCCTACACCTACCTCTATCCCCTGCCCCATCACGGGCTGGACGCGTTCTGGACCTCGCCCGAGATGGCGGCAGAATCGGCACTTGATTGCGTGGAACGTGGCTTTACGGCCGTAAAGTTCGACCCCGCAGGCCCATATACGATGCGCGGCGGGCACATGCCGGGGATGCGCGACATTTCGATGTCGGTCGCGTTCTGCAAGGCGATCCGCGCTGCGGTCGGGGATCGTGCGGACCTGCTGTTCGGCACCCACGGGCAGTTCACCACCGCAGGTGCGATCCGTCTGGGTCAGGCGCTTGAGCCCTACTCCCCCCTCTGGTTCGAAGAGCCGATCCCACCCGATGCGGTCGAGGAAATGGCCAAGGTTGCCCGCGCCGTGCGCATCCCCGTGGCCACGGGCGAGCGGCTGACAACCAAGGCTGAATTCGCGCCCATCCTGCGGTCCGGAGCTGCGAGCATTCTGCAACCTGCCCTGGGTCGGGCCGGGGGCATCTGGGAGATGAAAAAGGTCGCCGCCATCGCCGAAGTCTACAACGCGCAGATCGCGCCGCACTTTTATGCGGGCCCCATTGAGTGGGCGGCCAACATACATCTGGCCGCCTCCATCCCGAACATTCTGATGTGCGAAACGATTGAAACGCCATTCCACGACCAGCTGATCGGGGGCACAATCCGGGTCGAGGATGGGTTCATCACACCGCCGACAACCCCCGGTTTGGGGATCGAGGTGGACGAAGGCCTCGCCCGTGCGCATCCCTATACCGGCGACGGGTTGCATTTGCAGATGCAGGAAGACCCCTGTAACTATGCCGATGGCAACAATTTCGAAGGGGGTGCACCCGCACCAAGGGACTAGCCGGTGACCTCAAATCTGATCCGGGGGCGGTTGTCGCCTGCCGCGTTGCTTCCCAATTCGATCACACCGCTGCCGGTCAGAGCGACCGTTTGACGGCGGATGAAAAACTCGGGGTGGGTCCCGATGGTCAGGGTGCAGCCCGCTGACGAGCTGTCCTTGAATTCCACGATGCCACCACGCACCGAGATGGCCGCATGCACCCGCGACACCCAGGCATAGGACATGACCAGATCACACTGGGTCGAGCGTCCGATTTTCAGCTCGCGCCCCTCGGGAATGTCCTGCGCCCAGTCTTCAAAGGACAGGCGCAGGGTGGTTTTGGCCACGTGTTCGCGCTGACGGGCAGTAAAGACAGTCGATTGCGACATGAAACTGGTCACGCCGTCCTCATCATCGTCAATCTCGGCCAACATCGCAAAGATCTCGGTCGGCGCATCCGTCCCCCGCAAGGTGATTTCGCCCATCGACCGCAAATCGGATGTTTCACTGGCGGACGCATGTTCGACCAACTCGCGGCTCATCAGCACTTCGTTCTCTTTGGCCTGCCCGCCCAGGCGGGCCGCGACGTTGACGGCATTTCCAAACAGCTCTTCACCCCGCCACAATACGGTGCCCCAATGCAGGCCCGCATGCACCGACACTTCGCCCCGTGCCCCTTGTTCAAGGATCCCGCGTGCGGCGGCCATGGCGTGATCGGCAGATTCGAAAAGGCACAGCACATCGTCGCCTTTGGAGCGCACAAATTCGCCCCCCGTTTCAGTGGCGATCCGCTGCATCCCCTCGACGCATTCAAACACCATCCGGCTGGCTTCGGCGTCACCATAGCGTTGATACAAAGGCGTGCTGCCCGACACATCAGCGAGCAGGATCGCGCGCTCAATACTCATGCCACTGCATCCCCCAGAAATGCGGCCGCGTTCAATATGGCCATCTGTGTTTTCAAATCGTTTGCTTTAACGCCTCTATGATTACACGCCCGTCGCCGCCCCGTCACTATATTTGGTGGCAGGTCCCCAATCTGTGATCCAATGTCGCTTAGCGATAGAACCGCATCTGCGCGATGGCAATGTCGGCCTCAAAGGCCCGCCCGATGGCAAGCACCCCGATCCGGCGCAGTTGCGCCAGGTCCAATGGGGCCTCGGTTCGGTGTGTGGCAAAGCTGTCAAAGGGCAGCCTGATCGTGGTCCACGCGGGCGGTGCTGTGAAGACCGCGCGATACGCCTGCCAGGGCCGCGTCAGATCGTTAGTACGCAGCCGCACCTCGTAGGGTTCGCCGTTGCCAAGCACGTCGATTTCAAGTCCGGTATAGCGGTCAGCCCCCACTGTCCCGGTGTCAAAGGCCATCTGCACAAAGCCGCCATTGTTGTCCAGCAACACCGTACCGGTCAGCCGTGCAGCGTCGCGTCCCTCGACGGGACCCAAATCGAGTTGCCCGGTCGAGACACCGCCCATGACCGTATCGGCCACATATTCCCAAGTGGGGGTCAATTCCATCACGCTCTCCTGCGCCCATGACGCGGTGCCCAGCATCAGCAGTGCACCGAACGCCCGCGCGATCACGTGCGCGCAGCTTCGAATGCCGCCCAGGCAGTCTCGAACTCGGCAAAGCTGATTTGCTTGCCTTTGACCGCATCAAACACGATCCCTTCAGCGCGCATCAGCGTTGCGATGGCATCCGACAGGTCCTCGACCACCTCTTCGGGGATCACTACGGCCCCATGCCGGTCCGCATGGACCAGATCGCCGGGCCGGATGTCGAGCCCATGGATGCGCACCGGCTGGTCGTAATCAATCACATGCACATAGCCATGGCTTGGTCCGATAGAGCCCGCCACAACCGGATAACCGTCCGCCAGATCGCCAAGGTCACGCATGACCCCGTCTGTCAACGTGCCCGACAGCCCGAGCGCCTTGTGAATGTTGGTGTTGACCTCGCCCCAATAGGCCCCGATGGCGTTGGGCACGTCCAGATCCTGCACCACGCAGACCGACGGGCGCGTGCCCTCGGCCATGTACTTGTAGTAGGCCATGCGTCGCGCCTTGATCACATCCGCCGGTTCGGTCGGCGGGGCCAGCGCGCGGATGCGGGCCGTGCGCGCATAGCCAACCATGACGCCCGCAGGGTCCGAGGCCAGCATCGTGCCCCGCGTGAAGGCGTTGAACCCACGCTTGCCCTGCGCCACCTCGATGGCGTTACAGACCGTGGGGGTATCGACCGATCTGAGCAGGTCATGGAGTGTGCCGTCCATCGCCCTACCCCTTTGCCTTGGCCGCACCGGTACTGAGTGCGTCGAGCTTGGCATAGGCGATTTCCGGATCGACCGAGCCGAACCCGGCAAAGGTGCCAAAACCGCAATCGCTGCCCGCGATCACCCGGTCTCCACCGACGATATCGGTGAAGCGTTCGATACGTTGGGTCACGACCTCGGGGTGCTCGACGAAATTGGTGGTGGTGTCCACGACGCCCGGAACCAGCACCTTGTCGTCCGGAATCTCGGATTTGCGATCCCGGAAGACCGTCCATTCATGGGCATGGCGGGGGTTCGACGTCTCAAACAGCACATAGCGCGACTTGGTCGACATGAGCGTCGGAAACACCGTGTCCATGTCGATGTCGCAGGTGTGGGGCCCCTCGTAGTTGCCCCAGCAGATATGCACCCGCACCTTGTCGGCGGGCACATCCGAGAGCGCATGGTTCAGCGCCTCGACGTGACTGTCAGCGATCTTGAGGAACTCCTTGTCGCTCAGATCAGCGAACAGCATGTGGCGGCTGAGGGCCAGATCCGGGCAGTCCAGTTGCACATCCAAACCGGCGGCCACAATGGTCTCGTATTCCGCCTTCATCGCATCGGCGAGGGCAGCAAGGTAGGCATCCCGCGTCGGATAGAAATCGTTCTGCAGGAACAGCGAAATAACACCGGGTGAGGCGGCGTTCATAAACCCGCGCCTCACCCCGTGCTTGGCCATGGCCGCCTTGAGGTTGTCGATATCCTTTTGCAATTCGCCTTGCCCACGGCTCTTGACCGCGCCTGTGCACATGGGCCGAGCATATTGGGGCGTGCCGCCACCCTCTGCGAGACGCTTGAGAAAGCTGGGGAATTGCTTGAGGTCGGCGGGCGCGTTGCGCGGGCTGTCACCGGAAAAGCCGGTGTAGCGATCCTTGACATAGGTCGCATAGCTGATCTTGGACGTCTCGCCATCGCTGACGATATCGACCCCGGCAGCAACTTGCCGCGCCACCGTGGCATCCACCGCCTTGGCCATCGCCGCATCAAAGGCGGCCGGGTCGTAAGGTTCTTCGCGTTCACGTGCAAAGATGAAATCGACCACCTCTTGGGTGCGGGGCAGGCTGCCGGTGTGGGTCGTGAGAATTGCCATCGTTCTGTCCTAGTCCTTGCGTGCCATCAGCACGCTGTGGTTTTGCGTCTCCGGGTCTTCAGCCAGAAACCCGGTCATGCGCAGGTCGTTGTTTTCAAGGCATGTCGCGTATTCGGCAGGCGAAAGAGAGGCGTGATAGACCGCCTCGCCGCCCACGGTGCCGCTGACCTCGCCCGCGCGTGGCCCCACGGTTATCAGCAGCGAACCACCCGGGGCAAGGTGGCGGGCCATGTGCGCGATGCAGCTGCGCTGTTCTTCCGGGCGCAGGTGGAAAAAGCTGTCCCATGCCACGATCCCATCGAATGTTTCGCCCAGGTCGAGGGTGCGCATATCGCCCTGTCGCCAGTCACCATCCGGCCAGCGGGCACGCGCGATATTCAGCATGGAGGTCGCAAAATCAACGCCCGTGACCGCGAACCCCTCGGCGATGAACCAGCGCGCAATCGGCTCGCCAGCGCCGCAGCCCAGATCAAGCACCCGCGCCCCTGCTGGCAGCCCGTTGGTGAACCGCGCCAGCCACCGCGCCTCGAACAACGCGCGCGAGCGCGTCGCGTCATAGGCGGCGGCCTGACGTTCATAGACCTCGCGCGTATCTTCGGAGGAGGCGTTGGGTGTCCGTGTCACTGGCCTTGCCATGTCGGCCCCGCCGGATCGTCCGTGCCCACGATATGATAAAGTGACGCCTCACCCGTCATCGAGGGTACCGCGCTGTGGGCCAGATTTTCGGGCACGCTCATGGTGTCGCCGGGCGCAAGCGTGGTCGCGCCGCCCTCCCATGTGACCCGCCAATGGCCCCGCATCGGCATCAGGACCGACGGCCGGTCATGTGCGTGCATCGCGTCGGTCGCGCTGCCACGGGTGATGAAATCAACCTCAAAGCCCGGCTTGTCGCGGATGATCCCTCTCTCGCCGATCACTTTGCAAGGATCATGCTGCGCCAACGCCATCATATCGTGATAGCGGCGCACGCCCATGCCCACGACCTGCATCGGGGTCATTTCGGGGTAGGTTTTCAGTTCCTCTTCGTTCAGCAGCGGCATGGGCCTTACACCCTCGGGCAGATCGTCACCCTTCTTGCTGTCATAGAGCTTGCCGTTCTCGCCCAGCACCAGCCCGTGATCACGCGCATCCTCGATCACCTGTGGGGCCCAGATCACACCGCCCCCCGCATCGTCGCCCCCAAGGATCGCCATGATCATCCCGTAGTCCGTGCCGATATTCTCGAACCCGCGAAAAATGCCGGTGGGGATGTTGATGATATCCCCCTCTTCCAGCACGACCTCTCCGGCGGTGCCGTGGCGGCCCCAAAAGAACCGCCAGCGCCCCGACAGGACAAAGAACACCTCGGCCGTGCGGTGGCTGTGCAGCGAATTGCGGCATTTGGGCGGTTGCCCGGCTGCTCCGATATTGAACCCGTGCGGCACCGCGATATGCACGTGCTGGTCGGGAGATTCCGAAACCCCACCGCCGATGATGGTAAAGTTCTCTTTCTGGTCCGAACCGGGCGTGTGGGCGTCGATAAATGCGGTCTTGCAAGGCATCAGGTCGCCATAACGCACGATGCGCGGCTCCATCTCGGCGGGGGTCATGGTGTCGTCCTTTCGGGTGGTAAAAACGGGGTGGGCAACGGCGTGCCCGGCGTGGTTTGGGTGAGGTCGGCGTGGATCCAGACCATGCGGTCGCAGAACCAGACTTTGGGAAGGATGGTGGCAATCACTCCAAGAACCGTCGCCCATGGATTCAGCACCGCAATTCCATAGATCAGAGGCACAGCACCAAGGGCCGACAGCCCGGTCAGGATATGGGCGGCACGGATGTGATGGGCGGGGATGTCGTGCCGGTCACGGGCCAGAAATACCCGTTCACCAAGCGTGGCACGTGCGGCCCATGTACCATAATCGTTCGGGGGTGGAAAGGCGCGCGGGTTGAACCATGTCCACGCCGCAGCGCCGATAACGGCAGGCAGCGCCCACCAGCCGATCCAGACCCGCGCGTAGATCGCCAAAACCAACACAGGCAGGCAAGTGAACCGCGTCCAGACGCTGAGCGGGTTGGCATGGCGGCACCAGTCGGCATCCTCCATCCCCATCAGGCGTTCGGCGGCGCGGTAGATGTCGCTCATCCCTGCCCCTTTGCAGCGGCCAGGGCCTTTTCAAGTTCGGCAATGCGCGCGGTCAGCTTGTCCATCTCGGGGGTCACAAGCTGTGCAATCTCGCTGACATCGAACCGGGGGGTGATGAATTGCGGGCAGTTCCAGTCGAAGGCCACCAGCTTGATGGTCACGAGGCGTTCGACCCGGCCCTGCCCCTCGACCGCGACACGTGCAGCAAGGTCGGGGTCCGCCTCCGCCGCCTGAAAGGTCGCATGACCCTGCAACTTCATCCGGGCCTTGCGCGGATACTCCATCAGAAACAGCGACACCCGATCATCACCCGCGAGGTTCCCTTCGGATATGTGCTGCATGTTCCCGCGGTAGTCTGCAAAGGCGAGCGTGTGGTCATCGAGCACATGCAGGAACCCCGCCGGCCCGCCGCGATGCTGGATATAGGGCCAGCCGGTTTCGGACACAGTGGCCATGTAGAACGACGTGCGGTTGGCGATGAATGCGACCTCGTCCTCGGTCAGACTATGGGTGCGCGCGCCATAGCTGCGCGCGTACATATCCGCCGAACCTTCGGCCTCTTGCAAGGCCTTGACCGCATCGGTGAACATCACCTCGTCATATCGTTGCACATTCCTGCCCTTTCATTGTTCCGAAAATACTCAAATCCGACACTCAGCCCGTCTGCATCAGGATCTGTTTCCAGATCGCGGTTTCATCAAACAGCGCATATTCGCGGCGCAACCCCCATGGGCCGAACTCGGCATGGGAAATCCCAAGGACATAGACTTCGGCCCCCGTGGGCGCGCCGAAATACCCCCACCCGTCATGCTTGCCATGCAGCGCCCACCGGATCGCGGCGCGGGGCGGCATCAGGTCGTCATCGCGCCCGATCTGATGGTCGATGGTGAATTTTGCATCAGGAAACGAGGCGCGCAGCCCCATCCAGAACCGATCGACGGGGCCGTGGCTGTGACCCGTCAGGCCGCCGGGATATTCGGACTGCACCGCCCGATCATATTCGGCCGGAATGACTGCCATGTCAGCCCCCATGATCCGGGTTAGGATATCCGCATATTTCGCACCCCAAGCGTTGTCGTTGCCACGCCCCTCATAGGGGCCGGGCTTGTCGGTGGCGGGGGTCAGCGGCATGCGCGCCCGTTCCATGCCGCCTTCGCGCTCGATCAGGTCGGCGGCAAAGGCCTTGGCCTCCCACCCGATCTGGTTGACGATGGCGGTCTGGTCGCGGATCAGCCATTCGTCATTGATCTGGTCGTTGATCGCGTGACAATCGGCGATGATGCGATAGGTCAGCTTCTTGCCGCTCGCCTTGCCATACATCCCGTCCGCCAGATGGGTCGCCGTGGACAAAAGCCGATGCGAGGACAACATCCCCTCTTCGGGGGTACCGGACCAGATCACATCCTCGCCCAGCAACGTCCGGTCGGGGAACTCGGCAAGCGTGGCCATCGTCGCCCCGATCACCTTTTCATTGCCAATCACCACGGAGGCGGGCGAGCGCACCACGATATCGGGGCTGTAATAGTGATGCAGGGTCGCGATGCCGCGATCCTCCCAGATTTCCTTGGTGATGCCGATGATATAATCGGGGAAGTCCTTCCACCGGTTCGAAAAGCCCTTCATGGGGTGTATCCTTTGGGTATGCGGGCCGAGCCGCGCAGGATGAGCGGGCCATCCAGTGCGACACGACGGGGTTTGGTTTCGGGATCGGCCAGGCGATCCAGCAGAATATCGACGGTGGCTTGAGCCATCTGGCCCGCCGGCTGGCGCACGGTGGTCAGATCATAGCTTGGCCAGGCGGCCAGCGTCACATCGTCATAGCCCACAACCGACACGTCCCCCGGTACCGACAGCCCCAGCTCAAAACGCAGCACATCCATGACCGCAAAAGCCATGTGATCATTGGCGCAAAACACGGCATCGGGTTGGTCGGGCCGGTCAAACATGGCGCGCGCCGCCACCTTGGCCTTTTCAAAGTCAAAGTCGCTCACGCCGCGCGCACACAGGTTATGGCCTGCCCTCTCAAGGCCCGCCACAAACCCCGCCTCCCGGTCACGTTGGGTCGAGGCCCCCTCCCACCCCGCGATATGCGCGATCCGCTTGTGCCCACCCGCGATCAGAAATTCGGCCAGCTTGTGACCGCCATGATAATTGTCCGAAGTGACAGACGACAGCCGATCATCATCCTGTGCCCGGTTGAACAGAACGATGGGAATGCCCGCCGCCTCACAGCGCATGGTCAGATCGTTGGACATGCCCACGGACGCCGCAATGATCCCGTCCACCTGATAATCCAGCAGCTCTTTCATCACCTCGTCAGCCTCTTCACCCGAGTTGGAGGCCATGAAGACCAACACGTGATAGCCGCGCTGTTGCAGGGAGCGGCTCAGGCGCTCGATCGCCTCGGGGTAGAAGTGGTTTTCCAGATAGGCAACCAACAGCCCGATGATCCGACTGCGCCCGGTGATCAGGCTGCGCGCCAGCACGTTGGGGCGATAGCCAAGCGCGTCAGCGGCACTGCGCACCTTGTCCGCCGTGCGTTTTGACACGGACGCACCGGGCGTGAATACGCGGCTCACCGCCGAGCGGGAAACCCCCGCCTGTTCGGCCACATCCAGTGCTGTCACCTTGTCGGGCATCAGTCGGCTGTCCAACCTCCGTCAATCAACATCGAGGTCCCGGTGACCATCGCCGAAGCATCCGAGGCCAGGAACAGAACCGCACCCATGATATCCTCGACCTCGCCAACGCGGGGCAGCTTGATCTTGTCCATGATCCACGCAAATCGGTCCGGGTCCTGAAACGACTTTTCGGTAAATGCAGTGCGTATGAAGGTCGGGCAGATCGTGTTGATACGGATATTGGCCTTGCCCCACTCGATGGCCATGGCCTTTACCATGCCCTCAACCCCATGTTTGGTCGCGCAATAGACGGCCCGGTCAATGCCGCCCACGTGGCCCATCTGGGACGAGATATGGATGATGCTGCCCGGCTTGCCTGCGGCCGTGAGGGCGCGCGCCGCTGCCGTCGACAAGAAATACGCGCCCTTGAGGTTGATGGCGACCACCGCATCGAAATCATCCGGTGCCGTGTCCATGGACGGGCCATGGCGCGCCAACCCGGCAGAATTCAGCACGATATCGAATGGCGTATCAAAAGCCGCATCGACCGCCGCGATATCGCTTTGGTCCAGCGGCATCGCCTCGGCGCTCCACCCCTGTGCGGTCATCGCCTCGACCACATCGGCCAGCGCGTCTGCGCGCCGCGCCGCGCAGACAACATGCGCGCCCGCCTCGGCCAGCGCCACGGCGCAGCCGAGCCCGATGCCAGAGGACGCCCCCGTCACCAGTGCGCGTTTGCCAGCCAGATCAAAGGACGGAGTGCGGGGCAGATCGCTCACAGCGCACACCCGGTCTGGGCATCAAAACCCGCCCGCGCCTTGTTGAACTCGCGCATGCGTCCCAGCACATCGACCCCGATCTGGTCATACATATGCAGCAAATCCACCATCACCCAATTCTCCCGTATCAATCCATGTTCAAGCCGCCAGAAGTCGAGGCTGCGCATCGCGATCCTCTTATGCGTTGGCGGCAGGCCCAGCCAGCCGCCATGTGTGATCGTCTGGTACATATCGGGCCAGCCGGTCACCGCTGCGTAATTCCGGTCGCCAAAGAAGTGATACACGATCTCGCCCACATATTGACCCCGATCCGGCATCCCGTTCAGGAACGGGATCTGGTGCCAGTTGCGAAAGCCCGCGATCCCGCGCCCCGATCCAATGCCCGAAGGGCCGTACCACATCATCTTCGGATGCCAGAACCGCGCCATCTCCATCACCTCGGGGCCGCCCTGGCTGGGGTGCTTTTTGAGGTGCGTGAGCATGTCGATGATGTGCTCGCAGGTGGTCTGGCCCGCCGCGGGGTCATAGGGGCCGGGCACCATCCCATCACACGTCGCAGGCCCCGGCACATGCCACTCACGGCCCAGACTGGGCACCATGGGCCATGCGCCCGCCTGCATCATCACCTCTGGAATGTCCCACAGCGCCTGCATCTCGACGATCTTGCCCTCTTGGAGGCGGTAAAATTCGTGAAACCGCATGTGAACGATGTGACCTGTGGGCGGAATGTCCAGCCATGGGGCCGTGAAGGTGCCAGTATAATACCCCCCACAGCCGACCCAATCACCCCCTTGCAGCGTCGGCCCCGCCATCACGATATGATCGCGCCGCTCAAGGTCGGGAATGGCCCGGATCAGCGGGCCATAGGTTGCGTCCAGATAGGCATCCACGCCCGATATCGTCTCGAACGGAAACGCGAGGTTGAATACGACATCGGGCGCGCAGACCTCACGCAGGACGGTGCGCAGCGCATTAAGATCAAAATCATACATCGCTGCGCGCAACGGCGCGATCAGGGCCTTGTTGCGATCATGTACATGGCTCATCCCGCCTGCTCCCGCATCCGCGCAAACAGGTCGACACCCATTTGCGAAAACAAGTGGATCATATCAACGAATACCCAGTTTTCGGTGAACCGGTCCCCCTCGCGCCGCCAGAAGTCCAACCCCGAAACCTCGATCGGCGCACCCGTGGCGGCATGGCCCAGATAGGGGCCGCTATGGGTGCCCACCACACCCATGGGGCCGGACGCGGCCAGCATCTCGCCTTCGGCAAACAGGCTTTCCAGATGCATCACCTTGCGATCGGGAAAGGCCATCAGCCAGGGGTGCTGGTGGAACGTCTCGAACTCGGACAGAGACAGGCAGGCCCCAATCCCGCCGGGGCCGTACCACTTGAGGTTCGGGTGGAAATAACGAGCCATGCCCATGCTCGACAAATCGCTTTCGTCAAAGCCATTGAGCCCGCCAAAGATAAAATCCCGCCCAAAGGCCAAGGTGCGCGCAGTGGCCTGCTGATCCTGTGGATCAACCAGCACACCGTCATAGCCTGTCGGCGCGGGATAGACATGCCGCGCACCGCGCGGGCGGGGCAGAACCGGCAGATCAATCTGATCAAACCAATCGACAAAATCCCAGATGGTCTGAGCATGGGTGATGCGCCCTGCATCATCAAAGCGCAGGAATTCGCCCCACCGGATGCGCAGGTCGTGATCCGTGGGCGGAATACCAAAGATCGGCGCACTGGCCCGGCCTGTCAGATAGCCTGTCGCCCCCACCCAGTGGGTGTCATCACGGCCCCTACCCTCGTGAGCCTGCGATTGGCCGGCCATCAGAATGTGGGTCTGCCGCATAAACCCTGACAGCCCGTGGTGCAGTGGGGCGAACAAGGCATCAATCACCGCCTTGCCGCTGGTCTGGACACCGACTGCCGCGGGCGCGTGCCACGATTGCACATCACGCAACATCTCGCTTGCTCCGCGCGGGTCACGATCCAGCACCGCCCAAAGGGCCAGTGCCGTCTGCTTGTTGCGTTGATTGATGTCCTCACCCATACGGGTTTTTCGTCCCTGTTCCCAAAAATCCTGGGGGCGGTGCCGCCGCTATTCAGCGGCGTCGCGGGCGGGTGCCCCGGTGCCGTAGGGCACATTGATACCGCCATAGCGCCGGACCCTCAGGTTGCATTGCTCAGCGTGTCCCACGAACCCTTCGAGCATGCACAGACGCGAGCCATAGGCTCCGATTTCAGCCGCAGCCTCGTCCGTGGTGACCTTCTGATAGGAATGGGTCTTGAGGTACTTGCCGACCCACAATCCGCCCGTGTAGCGGCCCGCCTTCTTGGTCGGCAGGGTGTGGTTGGTGCCGATCACCTTGTCACCATTGGCCACGTTGGTGCGCGCGCCCAAAAACAACGCGCCGTAGCAGGTCATGTTCTCAAGAAACCAGTCATCGCGGTCGGTCATCACCTGCACGTGTTCTGACGCGATGTCGTCGGCCACCGCCAGCATCTCGTCATAGGTGTCGCACAGGATCACCTCGCCGTAGTCCTGCCAACTGGTGCGGGCTGTGTCGGCGGTGGGCAGGATCATCAGGATGCGCTCGATCTCGCTCATGGTGGCCTCGGCCAGCTTGCGCGAGTTGGTCAGCAGGACTGCGGGGGAGTTGTACCCATGTTCGGCCTGCCCGAGCAAATCGGTTGCACACAATTCGGCATCTACCGTGTCGTCGGCAATCACCATGGTTTCGGTCGGGCCTGCGAACAGGTCAATACCGACCTTGCCGAACAGTTGCCGCTTGGCCTCGGCCACAAAGGCGTTGCCCGGTCCGACAAGCATGTGGACCGGGTCAATGGTTTCGGTCCCCAAAGCCATGGCCCCAATCGCCTGAATGCCGCCCATCACATAGATTTCGTGCGCACCGCCCATGTGCATCGCCGCAATCACCGCCGGGTTGGGCTTGCCCTTGAAGGGCGGGGTGCAGGCGATGATGCGGGGCACGCCAGCGACCGAAGCCGTGGCCACCGACATGTGTGCCGAGGCCACCATGGGGAACTTGCCGCCGGGCACATAGCAGCCCACCGATTGGACAGGGATATTCTTGTGGCCCAGGATCACACCCGGCATCGTCTCGACCTCGATATCCAGCATCGAGTCCCGTTGGGCCTGGGCAAAGTTGCGCACTTGTTCCTGCGCAAACTCGATATCGGCCAGCTCGCGCGGGGTCAGTTGCGCGATCAGATCGTCAATCTCGACCTGCGACAGCCTGAAATTTTCGGGCGCGTAATTGTCGAACTTTTCGCTCAGGCGGCGCACGGCGGCGTCACCATTGGCCGCAATATCGGCCAGCGTGTCCTCCACGATCTTGCGGGTCTTGGCATCGTCCTCATCCCGTTCGGTTTCGGGTTTGCCGCGTTTGAGATATTCAATTGTCATGTCGTCACCTGTTGTTGTCGGGGCGCGGCGGGGTCTTGTCGCCGCGATCAAAGGCCTCCCAGCCTTCCCCGTTGAAAACATCCACGCCCAGTTGGGCCAGAACATGCGGAAAATCGACCATCACGTAATTGTCGGTGATGCGCTGATCTTCGACCTTCCAGAAGTCCATGTACCGGATTTCGATCCGCTTGCCGGTCGGGGCCACACCCATGAAATCACCGGAATGGGTCGCCTCCTGCCGCCCGAAGGCCGCCGCCCATTCACCCATGTACAGGCGGGCCTCATCCACACAGACCTTGTCCGAGAACGCGGCCTGAAAGGGGCGCTGCCAGTTGTCCTGAAACTCCTGCAAGCCGTGCTTGGTGCCGCAGCCTTGATTGCCCATCCACCGAAAGGACTGGGCAAAGAACTGCCCGATATCATCGATCCGGTGGTCGTTGAGGCCATCGACCATCCCTTCGATCACCGCGCGGGTTTCGTCCGTCTTGGACATGTCGGTGTCGCGGGTCAGGATTGCCTGTTCGGGTCGTGATCCTTTCATGGGGCAGACGCCTCCGGCGGGCATATTTTGGGAACAATGAAAGGCAGGGTCATCCTTTGACCGCTCCGGCTGTAAGACCCGACACGATCTGGCGTTGGAAGACCATGACCAGCAGGAACAGGGGTGCTGTGATCGACACCGCCGCCGCAACCGCCTCGACCTGATCGGTCGTGGTGGTCTCGCGGTTGAAATAGCCTGCGATGGCCGGAACCATCGTCTGGTTCTGCGCATCCAGCAGCAGGGCAGTCACCAGGAAGTCGTTGTATCCCAGAAGGAAGCTGAACAGCCCCGTCGTGATGACCCCCGGCCACATGACCGGCATGATCACCCGGCGAAACGCCTGAAAGTGGCTGCATCCATCCACCCGCGCCGCCTCGTCCAGCTCGGCCGGGATGTTCTGGAAGAACGAGCGCAGCATCCAGATCGTGAAGGGTTGGTTGATGGCCACGAGCACCGCGATGATTGCCCAGGGTTGACCATAGAGCGTCGGGCTCAGATCGCCGAGGATCGGGCGCAGGAGTTCCGCCGAGTTGATGAACCAGGGCAGATAGCCCGCCACCAGCACCGAATGCGGCAGCGCACGAAACACCAGCGCGATGATCAGCAGCCAAAACGCAAGATCAGAGCCGGACCGCGCCAGCCCATAGCCTGCCAGCGTGCCCACTGTCAGTGAAATCGTCACGACCCCTGCGGTCACGATCATTGAATTCATAAAGTTTCGGTAGAACTGGTTTTCCCCCCAGACCGCCACGTAATGCTCGGTCGTCAGCCCAAGGATCGGCGCACCAAGCGGCCCGGTGATGCCGTTGAGCGCGCCAGAGACATTAGGAAGTGCCCCGAAAAAGATCAGCACGAACAGCAGACCATAGGCCGCGGCCCCCACGAGCCAGCCCAATGCGATAAAGCCCGGAGGCGAGAACTGTTCCACCATCCCCGGCAACCGGGTAAAGGCCCACCGGATCGCAAAATAAAGCACGGCCAGCCCCAGCACGATGTCAATGAGGCTCAGCCCATTGCCCGCCGCCCGGGTGGCAGGCCCGGTGATCACATCCCACGCACTTGCGGCGAAGGCGTCGCGCGGGGATTTCACGCTCATCACCGCGATCCACACAATGGGGAAGGCGGCAATCAGGCACCAGAAGGCGAGGAAGGCACCGGAAAAAATCTTGAGTGACAGCGGTTGTGCGGTGGCTTTTGACATCAGTGCGCCCCCCCCTTGTGGTCACGCCATGTGCGGCGCAATGGCAGGATCAGCAGGATCACGATCCCGATCATGGTCAGCATCGCACTGGCCGCGGCCCGGCTGATCGCCCGGTTACCCGCATCGTCCGGCGTCAGGAAATCGAAGGTCAGCCATTGCAGCGAAATCACATGCGCCTGAGAGCGGAAGCCAATGATCTCGTCAAAGACGCGGTAGCAATCCATCAGGTGGATCAGCGCGATGAAGATGATCAGCGGCATCAGGTGTGGCACGATCACATAGCGCAGTCGCTCGAACCGGGACGCGCCGTCGATGATCGCGGACTCAAGCGTGTCCATGTTGACCGTCTGTAAACCCGCATAGAAGATCACGAAGGCGAAGGGGGCCACGTGCCAGACCCGGTAGAAATACATCAGCAACTCGATGGTCCAGGCTTGGGCAAACATCGCGATGTCCTGCCCTGTCCAGCGTTCCAGCGTGGCCGTCAGGATACCGTCGCCGACAAACAGCCAATAGATCGATAGCGACCCGATCACCGGTGTGATGATGAAGGGCAGAAGCGACACAAAGATCACCGGCCCACGCAGCCACTTTGCGGCATTGTTCACCGCCAGCGCGATGGCAAGGCCCACCCCAACCACCAGCGGCAGCGTCACCAGCGTGAACATCAGCGTGAACCGCAGCGCCTTCCAGAAGTCGATTTGCAGGATGTCCGAGACATTACCCGACCCGATGGCCGCCCAGACCTTGTCCATTTGCAACACGTTCTTGTAGCTTTGAAAGCCGACCCAGGCCGTGGTGGTCCGGGTTTTGCCCGTTTCTTCGTCGATGATGGGCACGGTCTTGATCTCGGTCGTGCAGGTCTGCGTCAGGAAACCGGGGGTGCAGGTCTCGACCTCGATCTGTTGCATGACCGGTTGGGTGATCTGGAAGGATTGAATGAACACCGAGATCAGCGGGGCCGCGATGAACAGCAGCATCATAAAAAGCGATGGCCCGACGAACCAGAAGAAGGTCTTGAACTTCATGCGATATTCCTTTGGTCGGACCAGGTGGCCTGGGCGACAAAGCCGCCGATCTGCCAGCCAATCATCATCGAGGGGGCGTTGGTGTTGGCGGACGTGATGCGCGGCATGACGCTGGCATCCGCCGCCCAGAGGTTCTGTGCACCTTTGAGCGCCCCGGTGGCATCCAGTGGACCTCCTAGGGCCACCGTCCCTACCGGGTGGTAGGCGGTGCCCGCACGGGTTTTGATCACCTCGCGCAGTGCCTCACCTGTCACATGGGTGCCCGGAAAAGCCTCGGGCGCGCGGCGCGTGCCGAAATCAGCCGCATCAAGCAAGCTGCGCAACTTGCCAACCGCCTGGGTCATTTGATCCAGATCGCTTTCATCCCCGAACAGGTTGAGGTCGATCAGCGGAGCGTAGCGATCCGCCCCGATCCGCAGGCGTCCGCGCGAGCGTGGCTGGCACAGGCACACATCCGCGAAATAGCCCGAACCCCAGATGATAGCGCGGCCTTGCCAGCCCATCAGGAAGGGCATGAAATGCGTCTGGATTTCCGGCGTGTCGCCATCCAGCGCATAGAACGCGCCCGCCTCGACTGTGTTCGACGACAGCCGCCCCGACCGCGCCAACATCCATTTGAACGGCGACAGCGCCCATGCAGGCAGTTGTCCAAGCGTCAAACCATAACCCGATCCCTGCCCCTTGAAGTGCAGCCCAAAGCCGGGATGATCGTGCAGGTTCGCGCCCACACCCGGAGCATCAATGCGCACCTCGATTCCTGCCCTACGCAGATCATCCGCAGGCCCGATGCCCGAGCGCATCAGGATCATCGGGCTTTCGATACTGCCCGCCGAAAGGATCACCCCGGAACGCGCGGTAAGGTGCCGCCCACTGCGCAAGGCCACCCCGGTTGCCCGGATACCCTCGAAGGTCACGTGGTCCACTTCGGCATCCGTGATGACGGTCGCCCCGGAGGGACGCAGGAACCCGTCTGCGGCTGACCAGCGCGCCCCACGGCGCATATTGGTGTGAAAGACGCCCGCGCTTTCACGCTCAGGCGTGGGCGGGGCATGTGGATCATTGGCCGCGAACATCGCGCCAAAGGCTTCGGACAGCGGATGCGGATGTGGCAAACGGGTAGGTGTCATGCGCGCCTCGATCTCGTCATAGGCGGCCCAGACCGTATCGGCGTCCCATCCCGGCAGACCCCATGCGTCAAAATCCGCACGGGTGCCACGAAACCATACCATCGAGTTGATCGACCCCGATCCGCCAAGCATCTTACCGCGTGGAACGGACACCTGCCGCCCGCCCGCCGATGCCATCGGCATGGTCTTGCGCTTCCAGTTGCGCCGGTCGGAGCCAAGCAGATTCACCAGCCCAAAGGGCACCTTGACCCGGATATTGCGGTCCGATGGCCCCGCCTCGATCACGCAGACGCGTGCGCCCGGTTGTTCGGCAAGACGCGCAGCCACCGCGCATCCAGCAGAGCCACCGCCCACAACAATATGATCGAACTCAGTCTGCATTTGTCCCCCGGTGAAATTCGGCTGGCCAAGGGTACCCCCGGCCAGCCGCGTGAATGGTGCTTATTCCAGCACGCCCGCCTCTTTGGCCGAGGTCGTGTAGGCTTCTTCGACCGCCACCAATGTGGCTGCGGCGTCACGCTCACCCGTCAGGAAGGCGGGCAGCTCGTTGCCCAAGGCAGTGTGCAACAGGCCCATCTGCGTGGTCGAAGGATAGGCGGGGGCTGCAGGCGATGCGGTGGCAGTATCGATGGCACCTTTGGCAAGCGGGCCCGGCTCGTAGCCTTTGACCAGCCAGATCGCCGCCTCGTTGTTGGCTTTGACCATCTCTTCGTCCAGACCTTCCATCGCCAGACGGAAGGCGGCGTCGGCCTCTTCGTCGGTGATGTTGGCAGCGATCACGATACCGTCCCACCACAGGGTCGTGGCAGGCGCACCACCTTCCATCGCGAGGGGCGCTGCGGCCATTTTGACCTTGCCCACAACCGAGCTTTCGGCGGCATCATCCATCGCACCACCACGGCTGGCCCACAGGTTCGACATGGCGATTTTGCCCTGCTGGAACTGCTGCTGCACATAGGTCGAGTCGCTCACCAGCACCTCGGGATCGGTGTAGTCCAGCGTGCGCGCCATGGTTTCCAGCGCCTTCATGCCCGCATCCGAGTTCACCGCCGTGGTGTTGTCAGCGTTAAAGAGCTGACCACCAAAGCCGGGATACATGTTCACGAATTCCTGAGCCAGATTCCAGCCGGACTTCATTGTGGCACCAATGGCGTGATCGACAACGCCCGCTTCCTTGATGGTTGCGGCAGCTGCGAACACTTCGTCCCATGATGTGGGAACTTCGAGGCCCAGCTCATCAAAGATATCCGCGCGGTACATCAGATGCTGGGTGTTCACCATCATGGCAACAGCCATGATCTTGCCATCGACCTTGATCAACTGGTTGGGCGCGAGATTCTGACCATATTTGGCAACCAGATCGTCCAGAGGACGGATTGTGCCTGCATTCAGCAGGGGCGTAATCGTACCATTGGATACGCCACCGATGTGGTAAAGCGACGGGTTGGCCTCGAAGGCAGCAGGTTGTTTGGTGCGAAATTCCTGATCCAGTTCGGCCTGGAAATTGCCGCACTCGGCCATCGCGTCCGTGACAGCTTTCCACGCTTCAAAACCCGCGCTCAGCGATTTCAGTGGCACGTCGTTTTCATAGGCGCAGGCCGCGAAAGCCGATGTGCCCATAAGCGAGACGACGCCCGCCAATGCCAGTTTCTTCAAATACATATGCAAACTCCCTGTTGCGTTGGGTGCCAGTGCATCTTGCAAGCCTGCACCGGCCATTATGGCCCGTCCGGGTGCCCCCGGCGCGGGCGGTTGTCCTCAGGCGATGCGTTCGCCCGACGAGGATGAGAAGGCATGACAAATGCCCGCCGGGATCGAGAACGACACAGTGTCACCAATCTCGGCCCGGAATTCCTTATGTGCTTTGACAGACACCAGCTGGCCACCTGCGCGGACCGTCAGCATGGTCGCGTCTCCAAGCAGTTCGATCGTATAGATTGGCGCGGTGATCTGTCCGTCAGTGTCGGCCAAGGCCGCATCTTCGGCCCGAAAGCCCAGTGTGACGGGGCCGTCCGGCGCGCTGATCCCCGAGATAGAGACCTTGTCGCCCGTGAAGGTGCCCCCCGCCATCGTCCCGTCCATCAGGTTCATCGCAGGCGAGCCGATAAAGCTGGCCACGAAGGTGTTGGCCGGGTTGTCATAGATTTCGGTGGGCGTGCCGACCTGCTGCACCTTGCCCTGTTTCATCACCACAACCCGGTCGGCCAGTGTCATTGCCTCGATCTGGTCATGGGTGACGTAGACCGTGGTGACTTTCAACTCGTGGCTCAGGTTCTTGATCTGCGCGCGCGTGCTGACGCGCAGCTTGGCGTCAAGGTTCGACAGCGGCTCATCCATCAGGAACACGTTGGGTTCACGCACGATGGCACGCGCCAAGGCAACCCTTTGGCGTTGACCGCCCGACAGCTCCGCAGGCTTGCGATGCAAAAACTCATCCAACTCGACCATTGCGCTGGCGCGGCGCACCCGTTCATCATGGGTCGCGGGGTCAGCCTTGCGCACCTTCAGCGGAAAGCGGATGTTCTCATAGACATTGAGGTGCGGGTACAGCCCATAGGACTGGAACACCATCGCCACATCGCGGTCCTTGGGGTCCAGATCGTTGACCCGATTGCCGTCGATGATGATGTCCCCCTCGGTCGCGTCCTCAAGCCCGGCAATCATACGCATCGTCGTGGTCTTGCCACAGCCCGACGGCCCCAGAAGCACCAGAAACTCCTGATCGGCGATGGTGAGATCAAAATTGTCGACCCCCACAAAGGAGCCCCACCGCTTGTTGATGTTGCGCAATTGGATTTCAGCCATCGGAGTCCCCCGTCCCGGCAAGTTGATTGAGGCTAGACAACTGGTTCACACATTGGCAACTGTTTTTTGCACACGTGTGCAAAAACTGGAGGCAAAGCCATGAGCACCGAAAGAGAACTGGGCATCAAGTCGAAATTGGAGGCGTTGTGGGGAGACGATATTGCTGCGGCGCGGCAAGCGTTTGATGCAGTCTTTGCGGCGGACTGCGCCTTTCATTTCTCGCATCCCGTGAACGATATTGCAGGTCGGGAGGGGGCGTGGGAGGCGGTCTATCTCCCGCTGCGCGCCGCGCTGCGGCACGCCCGCCGCCGGGATGAGGTCTTTGTCGCCGGTCCGAACCGGCGCAGCGTGGGTGGCACATGGATTGCGGCCCTCACGCATTACGTCGGCACCTTTGCGGGACCGCTTTGGGGGATCGCCGCGTCGAATCGCCTCGCCTTTCTGCGTTCTGGCGAATTCTACCGGATCGAAGGTGATCACATTGTGGAAACCCGCATCATCCTGGACCTGCCCGACCTGATGCGGCAGGCGGGACGCGACCCGTTTGGAGGACTCTTGGGCACCGAAATGCTGTTTCCCGGCCCGGCCACCCATGACGGTATTCTGCCCGGCGGCGATGGCACCGCCAGTCTTGATCTGATCGAGGCAATGCTGGGCGATCTGCACGTCTATGATCCCGACACAGGCACCTCCAAGGGGCAGACGGGCGTGGGCGGATATTGGGCGGACGATATGCTGTGGTATGGCCCCGGCGGGATCGGATCGAACCACCGGTGGGATGGGTTCACCCGCGACCACCGCACGCCGTTTCTGGCGGCCTTCCCTGACCGCAAGGGCGGCAATCACTATGCCCGTATCGGTCAGGGCAACTACGCCGCAATCTCGGGTTGGCCGTCGATGACCATGACCCATGCAGGGCCCTATCTGGGCGTGCCCGCAACGGGCAAAGCACTCACCTTGCGCGTGATGGACTTCTACCGTTGCGCGGATGGGCAGATTGCCGAAAACTGGGTCTGCCTCGACTATATGGATCTGATGGCGCAAATGGGCGTGGACCTGATCGCGCGTTCAAACGCCGTTCCGTAGCGCCTGTGCGGCATCTGCAATACCCTGCGCCGACGGCAAGGTGGCGGCATAGGCGCGGCCCGTCGCGATAAAGCTGTCCTGCGCCGTATAGCGCGCAATATGGCGATGACCCGCCTCATACAGGGCGGTCATCACCGCCTCGGCCACCCCGCCCGAGCGACGCGTTTCATCGACGACCAAAACGTGGCTGCACCCATTGAGAGCCTCCAACATCGCCCCACCCGGCAGGGGCGAGATCCAGCGCAGATCAACGATGCGGGCGTTTGCAACTCCCGCCTGTTCGGCCAGATAACGCCCATTGCCAAAGGTCACAATTCCAAGATCGCCGGTGCCATGGACACCGACCTCGCCCAATGCGATGCGCCGATCAGGGGCGGGATAGGCCCGCAACCATGCGCCATCGCCCGCATGAACATCCGCAGTGTTATAAAGCGCAATCGGCTCCACAAAGACGCAAACCCGGTTTTCCTCGCGCGCAAGACGGTGGCACTCACGCAACATCATCGCTGCCTCCGCCCCATCGGACGGGCAGGCTACAATCAGCCCCGGAATGTCGCGCAACACAGCCAGCGCATTGTCGTTGTGAAAGTGGCCGCCGAACCCCTTTTGATACCCCAGCCCCGCGATGCGCAGCACCATCGGGTTTGCCCATTGCCCGTTCGAGAAAAACGGCAACGTAGCCGCCTCGCCGCGCAACTGATCCTCGGCATTGTGCAAATAGGCCAGAAACTGGATTTCGGGCATGGGCACGAACCCGTTATGGGCCATACCGATGGCAAGCCCGAGAATAGATTGTTCATCGAGCAGCGTGTCAATGACCCGCGAGGGCCCAAAGCGGCTGTGGAGCTTGCGGGTGACACCGTAAACCCCACCCTTGCGCCCCACATCCTCGCCCATGACGACGGTTTCGCCATGGGTCAGCATCAGATCGCTCAGTGCCCAGTTGATCAGGCGGGACATGGGCTGCGGCTGCGCCATCAACGCCAGATCCGAGCCGAAGATCTCGGCGCGCGCCTGCGCACTCGGGCCGTTTGGAACGGGGGCACCGCTGGCGGGTGGAACAATCGCGGACATCACCGCCTCGGCGTCCTCAAGCGCGGGGGCATCCGAGATGCGCGCAGCCTCCGTGCGGGTGCGCGCAAGGGCATCGGTATAGGTGGCAAGCACGTCCTGCGCGGGCAGGCCAAGCGCAATCAGCCCCGCCGCACTGCGCAACAGTGGGTCGTTCGCCTCGTCCGCCTCAACCTCGGCGCGCGGCAAATAGCTGGTGGCGACATCCGCACCCGCATGGCCATAAAGGCGGACTGTGCGCAAATGGAGGACCGCCGGCTTGCGATGGGTGCGCACATAGGCCGCCGCCTCGGCCGCAGCACGATAGGTATCCCACAGATCCAGGCCATCACCCGAAAAGTAAACGAGGCCGGGGCGATGCTCGAGGCTGGCACGAACCCAGCCCCTGGGCGTTTTGGTCGAAATGCCAATGCCGTTATCCTCACAAATCAACAGCAACGGCAAGGGGACACCCTGAACGGACGTCCACCCGGTCGCATTGATGGTCCCCTGTGCCGTCGAGTGGTTCAGGGATGCGTCCCCGAAACTGGCAACTGCAATACCGTCACGGGGCAGGATGGCGCGCTCGGGGCGCGCACGGCGGGCGAGACCCAGGCCATAGGCCGCACCAAGCGCCTTGGGCAGATGGCTGGCAATGGTCGAAGTTTGCGGCGGAATGAACAGATCCCGGCTGCCCAAGACCTTGTGACGCCCACCGCTGGTCGGATCATCCGCCGCACAGGCAAAGGACAGCAGCATATCGCGGCACATCTCATGGCCAACCTGCGCGCCCCGGGCGATCTGAAAGGCCGCATCGCGGTAATGCAGGAACGCGATATCGTCAACGCGCAGCGCATGAGCCACCGCAGCCATGCCTTCGTGCCCCGACGACCCAATGGTATAAAATCCACGGCCCGCCTTCTGCATCTCGCGACTGACGATATCGAGGGCGCGGGTCAGACACTGGTGGTCAAACAGCCCCTTTGACGCAGGCAGGCCAAGCCCCCCCACCTCAACATGCGGCAGATCACCCGCAGCCAGGCGAGAGAGAAAATTGTCGTGAACAATCGAAACGCGGTCCATGAAACATCCGTTAAAAAGGGGATTTAAGTGCCTCCGGCGGCGGTATTTTCGGTCAAAAGAAACAGGGTGCCCGCCCCTTCTTTTGACCAGAAATACCGTCGGGGGGTCCGGGGGGCAGACAGCCCCACGGTCCTGTCCTCAGAAAAAGGCCTGCAGGCCGGTTTGGGCGCGCCCCAGAATGAGTGCATGGACGTCATGGGTGCCCTCATATGTGTTCACCGTCTCAAGGTTCATCATGTGTCGCATGACCTGAAACTCACCCGAAATCCCGTTGCCACCGTGCATGTCACGGGCATGGCGCGCGATATCAAGCGCCTTGCCGCAGTTGTTGCGTTTGACGATTGACACCATTTCGGGCGCGGCCTGAGCGGCATCCATCAACCGACCCACTTGCAGTGCCCCTTGCAGACCCAGCGCAATCTCGGTCTGCATATCGGCCAGCTTCTTCTGGAACAATTGGGTCTGGGCCAGCGGTTTGCCGAACTGCTTGCGATCCAGCCCATATTGGCGCGCCGCATGCCAGCAGAACTCGGCCGCGCCCATGGCACCCCACGAGATTCCATAGCGGGCGCGATTCAGACACCCGAACGGCCCCTTGAGGCCCTGCACATCCGGCAATAGTGCGTCCTCGCCAACCTCAACGCCGTCCATCACGATCTCACCCGTGATCGAGGCGCGCAGTGACAGCTTGTTCTGGATCTTGGGGGCCGAAAGCCCCTTGGCCCCTTTTTCCAACACAAAGCCGCGGATTTTGCCGTCATGGGCATCGGACTTGGCCCAGACCACGAACACATCGGCGATTGGCGCGTTGGAAATCCACATCTTGGCCCCATTCAGCACGTAGCCGCCATCGACCTTTTTCGCTGTCGTCTTCATCCCCGCCGGGTCCGATCCGGCATCCGGTTCGGTGAGGCCGAAGCAGCCGATATATTCCCCACTTGCCAGTTTCGGCAGGTATTTGCGCCGCTGTTCTTCTGAGCCATAGGCATAGATCGGGTACATCACGAGGCTCGACTGCACCGACATCATCGACCGGTACCCCGAATCGATCCGCTCCACTTCGCGCGCGACGAGGCCATAGGACACGTAGGATCCCCCCAGCCCCCCATACTCTTCGGGCAGCGTCACACCCAGCAATCCCATCTCACCCATTTCGGTAAAGATCTCGGGCGCGGAGGTCTCATTCTCAAAGGCCTGGACCACACGCGGGGCCAGTTTTTCCTGGGCATATGCGGCAGCAGAGGATTGGATCATCCGTTCATCCTCGCTCAGTTGGGCGGACAGTCGAAACGGATCGGCCCAATCGAACGTGCCCAGATCGGGGGCATCCTTGGCCTTCAGGATTTTGCTTGGGGCGTTCATCTCGTCTCTCCTTGGCTGCGCGCGGGGTCATCCCAGTATTGCAGGAAAACGACGCAACATCTAACGATGCCTTGTTCTGCAACCCATGAGAAAAACGCATATGTTGATGCATCGCCGCTTCCTGCCGTCAATCCCGGCCTTACTGGCCTTTGAGGCAGTGGCCCGACTGGGATCAGCCACCGCCGCGGCTCAGGATTTGTCTGTGACCCAAAGCGCGATCAGTCGCCAATTGAAGACCCTCGAGGCGCAAATCGGCGCTGAGTTGCTGGCCCGCCAGGGCCGCGCGCTTGTTCTGACACCCGCCGGGCGCAGCTATGTCGCGCAGGTGCGCGATGTACTCAACCGTCTTGGCTCCGCTTCGGTCGCGGCGGGGGCCAACGCCGAAGGTGGCGCGCTGAACCTTGCGATATTGCCCGCATTCGGGATGCATTGGTTGGCCCCCCGTTTGGCGGATTTCGCGCACGCCCACCCGCAGGTCACGGTGAACCTGTCGACCCGGCTGGCCCCGTTCGACTTTCGCACACAGCCCTTTGACGCGGCGATCCATTTCGGGCGGCGGGACTGGCCGGGGGCTGATTATCTGCCTCTGATGCCCGAAACCGTTGTTGCGGTTGCCGCACCCGACATGGCTGCAAAGGCCAGCGACGCGGCCAGTTTGCGCACCCTGCCGCTGTTACACCTTGAAACCCGTCCCCGCGCTTGGGCGCGGTGGTTTGCAGCACAGGACCTGCCTGCCCCGGACGCCTCTGGCATGATGTTTGATCAGTTTTCAACCATGGCGCAGGGGGCAATCCACGGGCTTGGCGTGGCCTTGTTGCCGACCTTTGTGGCACAGGTGCATCTGGACAGCGGCGCGCTGCGTGCCGTATCCCCCAATGCCGAACAAAGCGTGGGCGACTATTATCTGGTCTGGCCTGCCGAGCGCCCCGTGCCCCCGTCATTGCAAGCCTTTCAAACATGGGTATCGACACAACTGCCCAATCCCTGACGCAAGCCTGCCGTATTTCCGCCCCAATTTTGCGGGATCACTACGCCATATGATTCTGTTGACCGGGTGGGGCCGAGACTTGACAAGGAATGCTGGCATGAAGCGCATGATTACCCTTGTGGCAACCGTAGCCACCCTGACCACCGCCACAACGGCTGTGGGCGAAGTCCATGATGTTATGATTCTGGACGGCGAATTCTTTCCGCAAATCACCTATATGAACGAAGGTGACAGCGTCCGGTTCGAAAACGTATCCGGTATCACTCACACAATCGGATCGGCTGGCGACGAATGGGCGACCGACCCTATTGAGGCTGACGACATCGTTGTAGTTGTCTTTGATGAAGACAAACCCCGCGAGTTCTACAGCAAACTCGTCACGGATGACGACGGCGACCTCATCATCGCAGGCATGGTTGATTTCAACCCGCCAAGCGCCGATGAGTCTGACAACGACTAAGGAACCCACTGCGCCTTGGATTTTGTTGGGCTGACCGGGTAAAACCCGCGACCCAATCCCAAAACGCGTTTCGTCTCCACTTCGTGACATCGCACAGCGGCAATCGGGCGGCGCGCAACACGCGCGCAGTCTGATTGCCCTTTGCGCGTGATCAGGCGTGGTCATGGGTCGGGGTCACTTGCCTCCGGACCGTACCATCCGCGTAAACACGCCCGCGCTTGCACAGAGATGCACCAAACGGCAAGGTGCGCACCATGTCCAAATCAGCCTGCATCATTGCCTTGCCCTACTACTCGGGCGCGGGTCACACCGCCCAGATTGCCACGGCCATCGCCAAAGGCGCAGATCGGCAAGGCGCGACCTCCCATATCATTGATATCGAACAGATCACGGCGCGGGACTGGGCCAACCTGGACCGCGCGGATGCGATCCTGTTCGGCGCGCCGACCTATATGGGGTCGGTTGCTGCTGCCTATGCTGCCTTCCTGGAAGAGGCCGGGGGGCGCTGGATGGACCAGACGTGGGCCGACAAGGTCGCTGGCGGCTTCACCGTCGCGACCTTTGGATCGGGTGACAAACTGGCAACCTTGCAGCGGCTGTCGGTGTTCGCAGCACAGATGGGGATGATCTGGGTGGGGCCAAATGACATCGGCGCACCTGTCTTTCCGGCAGAGGCCGGGATCAATGCCGATGGTGGATGGCTCGGCCTGATGGGAAGCAGTATTAGCACACCACGCGGCGCAGTGCGGCCCGGCGATCTGGATACCGGCCAGCGATTTGGCGCACGTGTCGCCCGCCTTTGCACGCGGATGTCCCGATAGAAAAAGGGGGCCCCGCATCGCGATAGATGCAAGGCCCCGCAGGATTGGCCTGTAAGGCGCAGGTGTCCTGCGCCCGAGGGCTGATCAGTTTGAATGGTTGGAGTGATCGGCATGCCCCCCATGCGCCCCGGCTTCGGGCTTGCGCGCATTGTCGACCGGGATGGTTACAACAACGTCGCCGGCCTTTTCAAACACCAGCGTGACCTCGATTTCGGCGTCCTGCTCCAGCGACCCGTTCAGGCCCATCAGCATCACGTGATCCGCACCGCGCATCATGTGGTGCGTCGCCCCGGCGGGCAGGTCGATGCCGCCCTCGATCTCGGTCATCTGCATGACCCCGTCGCCGGTCTCGATATGAGTGTGCAACTCAACCCGCTTGGCCACGTCTGTACGGGCCGCAATCAGCCGATCATCTTGGTCCGAGGTGTTGTGGATCACCATGAACGCCGCACCGGATTTCGCGGCCGGGCTGGCCGCGCGCGCATATGGGTCCATAATCATAATGCCGTCAGCCCATGCGGGCACGGCCAAAAGAGTTGCAGCCAAGCTGGCCGCGACAAACGAACGAAAGGACATGAAAGCCCCCTTTTTTGAGTGATGTGTGGTGGTGAAACGAAGGGAAAAGACCTCAGCCCCGGATCGGTGGGGCACGCGCGCGCGCATTGGCGAATGTATCGGCATTCCCGGCCACCGCATGCGACAGGCGCGTGTTGGCCGCACGCGTCAGGGGGCGCTCAACCAAAAACAGGGGCGGCCCAAGCGCGCCACTGACATACAGCGCGCAGTCCGGACACATATGCGGGGCCATGGTCGGATCACCCTGCCCGTCGACATAGACCACATAGGTTGTGTCGCCCGCACAGATCACCATGCTGTCCACAGCCATCGTGCTGTGGCGCGCCGCCCCCATCGCGTGGCTTGTCGCCACCAGCATCAGGCTGAACAGGATAGAGAGGAGCGCGCGTATCATAGGCTCAGTTTTAGCCCCACAAGCCCCGACACTCAACCACGTCAAAACGAAACAACCCCGCCTGCGCGATCGCAGGCGGGGTTAAATTTCTCGATCCCCCAAGGGACAGTGGTCAGATCAGGCCAACGCAGCTTGCGCCTTGGCGATCTCTTTCTTGACCTTCATCGCGGTGGCCGACAGCTCTGTGTCCTTGGCTTTGGCCAGATACGCGTCAAGCCCGCCACGGTGGTCGACCGACCGCAACGCCGCTGCCGAAATGCGCAGCTTGATACCGCGGCCCAGTGTTTCGGACTGCAAGGTCACATCGTTCAGGTTCGGCAAAAACCGCCGACGGGTTCTGTTTTTCGCGTGGCTGACATTGTTGCCAACCATGGGGCCCTTACCGGTCAATTCGCATACGCGCGACATGGGGTCATCCTCGTCTAGTGAGATTGCAAAAGGCTGGCCTTCGGCAAATATAAAAGGGCTCCGCCGCGGCGGACCCCGGGAATCTGGTTTGGGCGTGATTAGGCCCAAGGCTCCGGCGCGTCAACCCCCAGATGGTGCCTTGGAACCGATCAAAGAGGCCGCCCGGCTGTGCGCTGTGTCCGCCAGTGCGACATGCCCGTGTTTCTGCGCCGCATCGCCCAAGCCCCGCCGCCCGGCCTTGTACCACGCAATCACGTCGCACGCGCGCACCCGCAGGTCCAGCAAGGCCCGTTGAAAGTGCCCGAAATTGCCTCCGGGCTTCAAAACCTGTACCGCCTGATGCCCGGCTCCGGGCGTGCGCGCCACACTGAGCCGCCGGACATGGCACTGCACCAAATTCGCCCGCGCAAGTGCGAAACCGTTTGTCAAACGGCACCACTTGCGGATGGATCGAAAACTACGGTGTGACCAACACCACGTGCCGTAAATCCGACGCGGACGAAAACCGCAGCGCGCCGTAGCCGCCCATCAAAAGCCAAAGGCGACACGCCATCCATAGCCCGAGGTCGCCTGCGCCAGCACGCCTTCCAACGCGGTCGTCTCATCATTGATGTACCAGTCGTTCAGCCGCGCCTGGATATGCAGTTGGACATGGCCCGCCTCGACATAGCCCTGACTGGCGCGCGGCGCGTCAAAGCTGCCATCCGTGTGCACCCGGTGACGAAACGTCACCCGCAACCGTCGCCCTGTGGGGTGAACAAATCGACCCGCAGCCGATCCCCGACAAAGATCGACAGCGGCGCGTCCATCTAGCGGCTCAGATGATGCGAAATCAGATCCCGCGCTGCATCGCCGGGGCTGATCTCTCCGGCCTCGACCTGCCCGGCCAGCGCATCCATTGCCGCACGCACCGGATCCGCCTTGAGTTGCGCCAACAGTGCGGACCGGACTTCCTCCTCGAACCAGTAACGGGCCTGCGCAGCACGCGTCCCATCAAAAAACCCAGCCTGCCTGCGCCAATCTGCAAGGGTTTGCATGTCGGCCCACGCGGCCTCCAGCCCCTCCTCGTGCAGTGCAGACACCATCATCGCACGGGGATACCCGGCAGGGTCCTGCGGGCGTTTGCGCAAGAGGCGAAGGGCACCCGCATAGTCGGCACAGGTGCGTGTCGCCGCCGGTTTCAGATCACCATCCGCCTTGTTGATCAGGATCATGTCCGCCATTTCCATGATGCCGCGTTTGACCCCCTGCAATTCATCCCCGCCCGCCGGGGCGAGCAACAGCAGGAACAGATCGGCCATTTGGGCCACAACCGTTTCGGACTGCCCCACCCCGACCGTTTCAATCAGCACCACATCGAATCCGGCCCCCTCGCACAACGCCACGGCCTCGCGGGTGCGCCGGGCGACACCACCCAGATGGGTCTGACTGGGCGAGGGACGGATAAAAGCGTTCGGCTCACGGCTGAGCAGATCCATCCGGGTCTTGTCCCCCAGGATCGACCCGCCCGACCGGGCCGAGGACGGATCGATCGCCAGCACCGCCACCCGCAGCCCCAAGCGCACCAGCATCATCCCAAATGCCTCGATAAATGTCGATTTGCCCACCCCGGGCGTGCCCGACAATCCGATGCGCAAGGCTTGGCGGTCGCGCGGCAAGGCGGCCAACACCTCAAGCGCCTGTGCGCGGTGATCGGGCCGCGCGCTTTCCACCAGCGTGATGCCACGGGCCAGCGCGCGACGCTCGGCAGCGGCGATGCGGTGGGCCAGATCGGTGGTGTCCATGGGCTGCTCCGTAAATCTGCCCGTTTGTCCGCAACCCGCCCCCAAATGTCCAGAGTTGGCGCGCGCGGCTGCTTGGGCCATAAGGCGGCCCATGACCGAAGCCTTGCCCATTGACGCCATCCTGCCAGACCTGATCGACGCGTTGCGGCGCGCCGGGCGGGCCGTGCTGCAAGCGCCCCCCGGCGCTGGCAAGACGACGCGGGTGCCTTTAGCCATGCTTGAGGCCGGGTTGGCGCCGGGCAAAATCCTGATGCTGGAACCCCGCCGCCTGGCCGCGCGTGCCGCTGCGGATCGCATGGCCGCGACATTGGGCGAGAGAACCGGCCAGACCGTCGGCTACCGGATCCGGGGCGACGCCGCTATCGGCCCTGACACCCGCATCGAAGTCGTCACCGAAGGCATCCTGACGCGCATGTTGCAGGACGCCCCCGACCTGCCGGGGATCGGCGCGGTGATCTTTGATGAATTTCACGAACGCTCGCTCAATGCGGACCTTGGGCTTGCACTGTGCCTTGAGGTGGCCGAGGCGCTGCGCGCTGACCTGATCCTGCTGGCAATGTCGGCCACGCTTGACGCCGCCCCCGTGGCGGATGTGATGCGCGCACCCATCCTCACCTCTGAGGGGCGCAGTTTTGAGGTCACGCGGCACTGGCTGCCCAAACCCCTGCCCAAGGATCAGCGGTTCGAGACGCAGATAAGCGATCTAATCCTGCATGCCCTTGGCAGCGCCCCCGGCTCCCTTCTGACCTTCCTGCCGGGCGAGGGCGAAATCCGCCGCACTCAGGCCCTGCTGGAACGCCAAGCCCCCCAAGGGATCGCCATCCACCCTTTGTTCGGCGCGATGGACTTCAAGGCGCAGCGAGCCGCCATAACGCCCTCGGACACACGCAAGGTCGTACTGGCTACCTCGATTGCGGAAACCTCGCTCACGATTCCGGACATTCGGATCGTGGTCGATGGCGGCAAATCGCGGCGGGCACGGTTTGATCCATCATCGGGGATGTCGCGGCTGGTAACGGAACGGGTGACACGGGCCGAAGCCACTCAACGGGCAGGACGCGCAGGCCGGGTCGCACCGGGGGTCGCCTACAAGCTGTGGACGCGAGGAGAAGACGGCGCGCTTGCCCAGTTCCCCCCACCCGAGATCGAGGCCGGAGACCTCGCCGCCTTTGCTCTCGAACTCAGCCTGTGGGGCGGGGGCGAGGACACGTTGCGCTTTGTGACCCCGCCCCACGCAGGGCGACTGGCCGAAGCGCGCGCGCTGCTGCACATGCTGGGCGCGCTGGACGCGGATCACCGCATCACACCGCACGGGCGGGCACTGGCCAAACGCCCCCTGCATCCCCGCCTTGCGCACATGCTGGTCAGCGCAGGACCACAGGCCGCCACGCTCGCCGCCCTGCTGGCTGAACGCGACCCGCTGCGAAACCGTGGCACCGACCTGACCCTGCGCCTGCGCGCCATTCAGGACTCGAACGCCTTTCCCGACGCCCATCGCGGTGCCATCGCGCGGGTCAGGGACGAAGCCAAACGGCTGAGACGTGGCGAAACCAAGGGCCCCGCCCTCGACACCGGAGAAATGGCCGCACTCGCCTACCCCGACCGGATCGGGTTGCGGCGGACAGGGGACGCGCCCCGCTATGTGTTGTCAGGGGGCAAAGGGGCGCTGCTGCCCCTCGGGGACGGGCTTGCAGGGCACCGGCTGATCGTGGCCACAGACCTTGACGGCGACCCGCGCGAGGCCCGCATCCGCCAGGCCGTTACACTGTCGCAAGACGCGCTCGAAGCACTCTATGGCGATCAGATCACCAAGGCGCATGTCTGCGCATGGTCCAGACGCGACCGCGCAGTCGAGGCGCGCGTCCAGCGCCGCTTTGGCGCGCTGGTGCTGGAGGACAAGCCCTGGCACGACGCGCCCGAGGACCAGATCGCGCGCGCCATGCTCGACGGCATCCGGACACTCGGACTGAAACCCTCCAAAGGGGCGCGACGGCTGATGGCACGCGCCGCACTGATGGGAAATGACTTCCCAGACCTCAGCGAAGATCACCTGCTCGATCACGCCGAGAACTGGCTGCTCGGACATATCGGTGGCCTGCGCAGTGCTGCCGACTGGAAAGCGTTCGATATCCTGCCTGCCCTGCAAGCGCATCTGGGCTGGGACGCTCAAAACCGGCTCGACCGCGCGGTGCCGGGCCACTTCCAAACGCCACTGGGGCGCAAAATCGCAATCGACTATGACGAGGCAACTCCAGGCATCAAAGTCCGGCTGCAAGAAATGTTCGGAGTCACGCAGCACCCGATGGTCGGACATACCCCGCTGCAAATCACGCTGCTCTCGCCCGCACAGCGCCCGGTACAGGTGACATCAGACCTGCCGGGGTTCTGGGCAACCTCCTATGCCGATGTGCGCAAGGACATGCGCGGCCAATACCCCAAACACCCCTGGCCCGAAGACCCCACCCAAGCCGACCCGACGCTGCGCGCCAAACCAAGACGCTGACAGGACCCGCATCTTCTTTTGACCAAAAATACCGCGGGGGAATCGCGCAAGCGATGGGGGCAGCGCCCCCTGAAACATCGTGTCGCGTCAGCGTCCTTTGGATCAGCCCCAATCGCCGTGATGGGCACCATCAGCATCGATGCGCTCAAACCCGTGTGCGCCAAAATAATCACGCAACCCCTGGATCATATCCGCCGTCCCACGCGCCGCCGCCATACTGTCATGCCAGGCCAAGGCCGCCGACAGGGCCGGAACAGGCTGGCCCGCCAGATTGGCCGCAACAACCACACGGCGCAGACCCGGTAACGTCCCAGCCAGACGCGACACCATGGCAGGCGCGAGGATCATATGGTCATGGGGCAAGGTGCCACGAAACGCGTCGGCAAACACATCCAGCAGAGCCGAGCGGATGATACAGCCCGCGCGCCAGATTTCGGCGATCTGTGCCATATCCAGCGACCACTCAAACGCCTCGGATGCCACCGCCAGCACCCGAAACCCCTGCGCATGGGCCAGAATGCGACCCGCCAGCATCGCCGCCTCCAGATCAGCCTCACCCGGTGTTTCAAAGGCCTGTGCACCAAGGGCAAGCGTGCCCTGCCCAGCCATGCGCGCCGCCTTTTCGGACGACCAGCCCCGCGCACCCACCGCAGCCTCGATAGCCGACGCCGATTGACCCAGCTTCAGCGCCTCGATCACCGTCCAGCGGCCTGTGCCCTTTTGACCCGCACTGTCGCGAATGACCTCGATCATCGGCTTGCCGGTCTGACTGTCGGTGGCGGCGAGAACATCAGCGGCACTTTCAATGAGGTATGAGCTCAGCGGGCCATCCCTCCAGCGCGCAAACATCACGCCAATCTCGGCCACGGGGCGTTTGGCCATGTCGCGCTGAATACCATAGATTTCCGCGATCATCTGCATATCGGCATATTCGATCCCGTTATGCACCGTCTTGACGAAATGCCCCGCCCCGTCCGGACCCACATGGGCCACACATGGCGCACCCTGAAAATCAGCGGCAATCGCCTCGGCCATGGGGCGGAACTGGGTCCAGGAATGGGCTGAGCCCCCCACCATCATCGATGGCCCGCGCCGCGCGCCCTCTTCGCCGCCCGACACGCCCATGCCAACAAAATGCACGCCCGTGCCGTCCATTGCTGCATGGCGCGCGCGGGTGTCGTTGAAATCCGCATTACCGCCATCAATGATCGTATCCCCATCACTCAGCAGCGGGCGCAAGGCGTCAATCGTCGCATCGGTCGCCTTGCCCGAGGGGACCATCAACAGCACAGTGCGCGGGGTCTTGAGGGCCGCAACTAAGGCACCCAGATCAGGGTAACCTTCAGCAGATCCCGACAGGCCTTCCGCCTCTTTGAGGAAAGGGGCGATCTTGTCCTCGCTCCGGTTCGACACGGCCACGATGAACCCGTTGTCGATCATGTTCAGCGCCAGCGCCGACCCCATCGTCCCCAACCCGTAAACACCGATATCTGCACGCATGTGTGCCCCCTTTGATTGCTCGTTCGCTCGAACCATAGAGCCATCAGATGGGTGCACAAGGCCATCACGCCAATTGGCGGATTTGGGACACGCTCAGGCCGGGCGGACCGTACCCCTCAGCCTCGGCTGCGCGGATCAGGGTCCGCATCCGGGCGTTGAGCGGTGCCTGACGCCCATGGTGCTCTGCAAGGTGCAGGATCGCGCCCTGAAGCGCGTCGATCTCGGTCTTGCGCCCCCGTTTCAGATCGTCCCACATGGACGAACGGGCGTGCGCATCAATCGTCAGCATCTGTGCGGCCACCCGGCGAAACAGCGGTGTGGGCAGGCGCAGAATCGCAGGGATCAGGCGCGGTGAGACCGCAGTGGGTTTCGCGGGCCGGATTCCGGCCACTTTCAGCACCTTCAGCGCTTCGGCCATCTGGTCCGCCATCAGCGCACGCCACGCCCGGTCGTGAAGCTGATCAAGTAGCGGCATGTCAGACAGCGCATTGATCGCATTGCCCAGATTGATCAGCAACTTGCCCCATTGCACCGCCTCGATATTGTCGACGGACAGCCATTGCAAAGGATCCGCGCTCAGGTCGGGGATCGGTCCGGCCTCAACCAGAATATCGCCCGAAGAGGCGCGGTGCATATGGCAAGGCCCCTCGGTGACCACGTTGAAGGGTACCATGCCCGCCCGCACATCCGCCCCCGTCAGGACAGCCCGCAACGCAGGTGCGTTACCGACGCCGTTTTGCAGGCTGACCACCTGCGCCTCGGGCGCATGTCGCGCAATATGGCGCGCCATATCCTGCGTGTCTCCGACCTTGACACAAACAAGGATCAGGCCCGCACCGCCAAATGCGACTGCGGGATCATCGTTCATCACCAGATCTGTCAGATGGATATCAAAGCCGGTGTAATCCGTCAGACGCAGCCCATGTTCCGCGCAGGCCGCGACCATGCCGGCGCGCGCCAGAAAGCGCACATCGTGCCCCGCATCCGCCAACACCCCGCCCACAAAGCAGCCGATGCTGCCCGCCCCCGCAATTGCAATGGAGGGGCGCTTGACCATCCTAGACGCCCAGACACCAGCGCATGATCGACTTTTGCGCATGCAGACGGTTTTCCGCCTCGTCAAAGATCACCGAATGGGGGCCGTCCATCACAGCGGACGTGGCTTCGTCATCGCGATGGGCCGGCAGGCAGTGCATGAACAGGCTGTCAGGTTTGGCCAAGGACATCAGCGCATCGTTGACCTGATAGCCGCGCAACTGGTTGTGGCGCCGCTCGCGCGCGGATTGAGGGTCGTGCATCGACACCCATGTGTCCGTCACCACCAGATCCGCGCCTTCAACGGCCGTCTGTGGGTTGCGCTGCGTCTTGTAAAGCCCATCCAGCGCCCGTTCCGGATCAAGCGGTTCGGGCCCTGTGAACACCAGTTCAAACCCGAACTGCTTGGCCGCGTGCGCAAAACTCGCAAACACGTTATTGCCGTCCCCCGACCAGACAACCTTTTTGCCTTTGATCGGCCCGCGATGTTCTTCAAAAGTCATAATGTCCGCCATGATCTGGCAGGGATGCGTGCGGTTTGTCAGCCCGTTTATCACGGGCACAGTGGCATATTCCGCCATTTCAAGCAGCGTCGCCTCTTCGAATGTGCGGATCATAATCAGATCGACATAACGGCTGAGCACGCGGGCCGTATCTGCAATTGTCTCGCCATGGCCAAGCTGCATGTCGCTGCCCGACAGCACCATGGTTTGCCCCCCCATCTGGCGCACGCCCACGTCGAACGACACACGTGTCCGGGTCGAGGGCTTTTCAAAGATCAGCGCCACCATATGCCCGGCGAGCGGCTGATCGTCATCGGGTGTCCCTTTGGGTCGTCCGGCCCGCGCCTGCTTCATGGTTTGAGCCGCGTCGATGATCTGGCGCAAGTCGTCTGGTGCAGTCGTATGGATGTCGAGAAAGTGGGTCATATCAATATCTCTTTGGTGCAGAGCGCCGGAGGCCAGCCCATCGTCCATTGTTCTTGAACCAATGGCGAAAAATGGACAATCCCCCGGAGTTTATTTCGCAAGATGAAGCGGGAGGTCAGGCGGTGATCGTTGCGGCGGCTGCATCAAGACGGGCAATGGCGGTGTCGATTTCGCCATCCGTGATCGTGAGCGGCGGCAGCAGACGGATTGTGTTGTCCGCCGCCGGAACCGTGATCACCTCGTTCGCATAGCCAGCGTTCACGATATCGGCGTTGGGTGCCTTGCATTTGATCCCCATCATCAGCCCCGCCCCGCGCACGAAGTCGAAGACGTCGGGGTGGCTTGCCACCAGCCCCTCCAGTTTTTGGCGCAGCAGGCTTGCCTTGCGGTTCACCTCGGCCAGAAAATCGGGATCGCTCACGATGTCCATAACCGCGCAGCCCACGGCGCAGCCCAGTGGGTTGCCGCCATAGGTGGACCCATGCGTGCCTGCGGTCATCCCGCTCGCCGCCTGTTCGGTTGCCAATACCGCACCAAGAGGGAAGCCTCCCCCGATGCCTTTGGCAACCATCATAATGTCAGGTTCGATCCCTGCCCATTCATGCGCAAACAGCTTGCCTGTCCGGCCCACCCCGCATTGTACTTCGTCGAGAATCAGCAGGATGCCTTTTTCGTCGCACAGATCGCGCAGGCCCTTGAGGCATTGGTCGGGCACCGGGATGATCCCGCCCTCGCCCTGTACGGGTTCGATCAGGATGGCGGCTGTGGTGTCCGTGATTGCAGGCGCGATGGAGTCGTGATCGCCAAATGTCAGATGGGTAAAACCGGGCAGCAGCGGACCAAAGCCCTTGGTCATTTTTTCGGACCCCGCAGCGGCGATGCCCGCCGAGGACCGGCCATGGAAGCTGCCCGAGAAGGTGATGATATCGACCTTGTCGGGCAGGCCTTTGTCGTAAAAGGACTTGCGCGCCATCTTGACGGCCAATTCGCACGCCTCGGTGCCCGAATTGGTGAAAAAGACCGTGTCGGCGAATGTCGCATCGACCAGCTTGTCTGCCAGCGCCTGTTGCTGGGGGATGTGGTAAAGGTTCGAGGTGTGCCAGAGCGTGCCCGCCTGATCCGTCAGCGCCTTGGTCAGTCCTGGATGTGCGTGCCCGAGTGCGTTGACCGCGATCCCTGCGCCCAGATCCAGAAAGCGTCGCCCATCCGCCTCGATCAGCCAGGAGCCTTCGCCTTTGACGAACGTCATAGGGGCACGCGAATAGGTCGGAAGAACGGAAGCGATCATCGGGATCATCCTTTGGAAAAGCCATGAGGGCACTTGCGTTGGTGCATGAGCCGCATGACGGGGTCAACAGATTTGAAGATGTGGAAGGGTCGTGCCTTGCGATCAGGCACGCGGGATCAGTGGCAGCCTTAGCTGCGGCGCAAGGGTCGTCGGAGGCGCGTGTCGGTGATCATGTTGCCCTCCTAGCGCAGTCGCCGCGTGGATGCCAGATGAAATCCGCTTGCGCTTGGGATCAGGCGGGCGCACTGATCACGTATGTATACTGCCAAGGCTCACAACCCCGCGCTGGCCGCGACACTGATCTGTTTGGCCTGTGCGTTTATCGCCGCGACCACCCTGTTTGCCAAAGCCTTGGGCACCGATCAGTTTGGCCCGCCGATGCACCCGTTTCAGATCGTGTTTGGCCGATTCCTGTTTGCGTTCATGTGCATTGGTGTTGCCGCCCTGATCCTGCGCCCTGAATTGCAGCGCCCGCATCTGGGTCTGCACCTCACCCGCACCGTTGGAGGCTGGGCGGGGCTGGTTTTGATGTTCGCCTCCGTTGCCTACATCCCCTTGGCGGATGCCACCGCCATATCCTTTCTGAACCCGGTCTTCGGGATGATGTTTGCGATTCCCTTGTTGGGCGAGAGAGTGGGCAAGTGGCGGTGGCTGGCGGCGGTCATTGCATTGATCGGTGCAGTGGTTTTGCTGCGCCCGACACCGGAGAGTTTTCAGCCTGCCGCCCTGTTGGCCTTCGCGGCGGCTGTCATCCTTGGCTTTGAGTTGAACATCATCAAACGTCTGACCCGGCGCGAAAGCCCGTTTTCCATTTTGATCGTGAACAATGCGATTGGTGTGGGTGTTGCCACGCTTGCCGTTGTCTGGGTCTGGCAATCCCCGACCCTCGCCCAATGGGGTTTGATGGCCGCCATTGGCTGTGCGATGGCGGTGGCCCAGACCTGTTTCGTGAATGCGATGGCGCGCGCGGATGCGAGTTTTGTGGCTCCTTTCAGCTATGGAACCCTGATCTTTGCCGCGATTTATGATATCGTATTTTACGATGTGATCCCGGATGGGGTCACAATTCTGGGGGCCGGGATCATCATTGCGGGGGCTTTGCTGCTGGCCTGGCGCGAAGGACGGCGTGCGCGCAGGCTGCCTGACAGTCGTCCCTTGTAACTTTGGCTTGGCCCATTAGTATAGGGCGCTAAGACGAAATTCAGGGCGGCCGCGCGCGCGGGCCGCCTTTTAGCTTGGAAAGCCTGCCCATGTCATGGACCGACGAACGCGTTGAACTGCTGAAAAAGATGTGGGGCGAGGGCCAGTCGGCCAGCCAGATCGCCAAGGAGCTTGGCGGCGTGACCCGCAATGCGGTCATTGGCAAGGTGCATCGCCTTGGCCTGTCCAACCGTGCAGGCAGCGGGGCGGCGGCCCCCAAGACAGAGGCCAAGGCCAAGCCTGCGCCCAAGGCCAAGGTCGAGCCCAAACCTCAACCCAAGACCGAACCCGCGATCAAGCCCGTGCCCCCGGGTACCAAGCCCAACCTGCCCGCCCGCAAGCAGATCATTCCCGCTGGTCAGCCGTTGCCCCCCCAACCGTCGGCCAATGAGATCAGCCCAGAGGCCCTCGCCAAGGTCAACGAGATCGAGAAGAAGGCCAAGAAGATCGGCCTGATGGAGTTGACCGAACGGACCTGCAAGTGGCCCGTGGGCGACCCTGCCACCGACAATTTCTGGTTTTGTGGTTTACCGGTGCAGCAGGGCAAGCCCTATTGCGAGGCCCATGTGGGTGTGGCGTTTCAGCCAATGTCATCGCGGCGGGATCGTCGCCGCTAGCAGAACCGTCCCTTGATCTGAAGGGGGCTGCGCCACGCGATATTCAGGGGGCTTTGCCCCCGACGCTGTTCGCGTCTCCCCCAAGGTATTTCTGGCGAAAGGAAGAGGCTAGGGGGTGCCCACTCTGCGCAGTCTGAGTGCATTCGTGACGACAAAGACGGACGAGAGTGCCATGGCCAGCGCCGCCAGTGCGGGGGAGAGTTGTGGCCCCCCGAAGGGCACAAGCACCCCTGCCGCCACCGGGATCAGCAGCATATTGTAGCCAAAGGCCCAGGCGAGGTTTTGTTTGATGTTGCGCAATGTTGCCGTGCTGATGCGCACCGCACGCAGGACGGCTCCTGGTTCGGGCGACATCAGCACCACATCCGCTGCTTCAATCGCCACGTCGCTTGCCCCATTTACCGCAAGCCCGACCTCGGCGGCGGCCAGTGCAGGCGCGTCGTTGATCCCATCGCCGACAAAGGCAACCGCCCCGTGCGCCGCGCGCAGCTCGGCGATGGCTGCGACTTTCCCATCCGGTCGCACGCCCGCCACGATATGCCGGATCCCCAAGGCCGCGCCCACATGCTGCGCGGTCGCCTCATTGTCGCCCGAGATCATCGCGACGGTCCGTCCCGTGGCATGCAGGTCCGCCACCACCTCGGCGCTGCCATCGCGTATTTGATCGCTGATGGCGATCACTCCGAGATGTGCCCCATTGATGGCGACGTGCACCGACGTCATCCCCTGGCGTGCCCATGCAGTTGCTTGGGCAACCCAAGCGGCTTCGGGGGTGATCTGATGGGCGCTCAGCATATCCCGATTGCCCACGATCACGTGTTCACCACCCGCCTGCGCGCTTGCGCCCTGCCCCGGCGCGGCGTTGAAATCGCTGACCTCCTGCGCCACCTCGGGTGCTGCTGCCACGATGGCGCGGCCAAGCGGGTGTTCGGAGTGGCTTTCGACCGCGGCGGCGCGTACCAGCAGGATGTCCCGATCAACGCTGCCTGCCACATCTGTCACCACGGGCGCCCCAACCGTCAGCGTCCCGGTCTTGTCGAAGGCAATCACACGCGCGTCCTGCAAATGTTGAAGCGCAGCCCCTTTGTGGAACAAAACGCCCTGTTCGGCCGCGCGGCCTGTGCCAACCATGATCGACATGGGCGTGGCCAGCCCCATGGCGCAGGGACAGGCGATGATCAGCACCGACACCCCGGCCACGACAGCAGGGCCAAGGCCCACCACCCCCCACCAGATCGCAAAAGTGACCGCCGCGATCAGCAGCACAACCGGCACGAACCACGCGGTGATCCGATTGACCAGCGCCTCGACCGGCAGCCGCGCGGCCTGGGCCGCTTGCGTAAGCGCAGTGATCCGCGCGAGCACCGTATCGCGCCCCACGCGGGTTGCGCGATATGTGAGGGTGCCGGTTGTCGTCAGTGTTCCGGCACTCAGCTCGTCGCCTTCGCGCTTCAGAACGGGGATCGGCTCGCCCGTCAGCATCGCCTCGTCCACATAGGTGGTTCCGGACACCACCACGCCGTCCACTGCGATCCGCCCCCCCGGGCGCACCCGCACCACCTCCCCAACCTGCACATCATCAAACGGAACATGGGCAAAGCTGCCATGGCGTTCGACTTCGGCTGTGTCGGGGCGCAACTCCAGCAACCGCCGCACCGCATCGCCCGTGCGCCCCTTGGCCCGCGCCTCAAGCCAGCGGCCCAGCAGGATCAGAGTGACAATGACCGCCGCCGCCTCGAAATAGACACCCGAGGGGGGCAACAGCACGGGCAGCAACACCGCAAGTGCCGAAAACCCAAAGGCCGCCCCCGCCCCCAAGGCCACAAGCGCGTCCATATCGGGCCGTGCGCGCAGCAAGCCGGGGATGCCACGCCGAAAGAACCCGGCCCCCGGCCCCATCAGCACAAGGGTGGTCAAAGACAGTTGGATCAGATGGCTGGTGTCGAGACCGATGGTGCGCATGATCCAGTGATGCATGGCCGGGATGGCATGACTACCCATCTCGAGCACAAACACCGGAAGAGTCAGCACAGCCGCCACGACAAAGCGTTGCAAGAGCGGTCGGGTCGTATCGGATGGTGTGTCCATCTGAGGCGCGGATGCGGGATATCCTGCTGCGGCCAGGGCATTCTTTACGGGCTCAAGATCGCCCAACACCTCGACCAAAAGGCTTTGGGTCGGCAGTTGTGCGCTGACCGTCAGCACCCCCGGCACCGCCTTAGCCGCCGCCTCGACCCGGGCCACGCAAGACGCACACGACATGGCCGGAATGGCGAGCTGTGTGGTGATCACCCGCCCCTCATACCCCGCGCCGGACAATGCACTGAGCACTGCATGCGGATCGCCGCCGGTGACGCGCGCGCTGTGATCAGCCAGATTGACCTGCACATCACGCGCACCGGGCACTGCGGCCAGCGCCCCCTCTGCGCGGCCCACGCAAGATGCGCAGTGCAAACCTGTGATATCGAAACGGAGTGTGCTGTTGCCCATGATCCTTCACATAAGGCGGCGCAGGCCGCTGAGGTCAAGAGGGCGCTGAAACAATGCACAACGCAGGTGTGAGTTGTACGCGAGGTCGACCCATGACAGGAAGGCGCGACGCGCTGATACTGTTGAGAAAGACCGCCAAATGAGAGACTTGCCCCCTTCCCCGCCGCGCGCTGCCGATGTCTTGGCGGCACGTTTGTATGATGCGGGCTGTCGTCTGGCCTTTGGGATGCCGGGGGGCGAGGTGCTGACACTGGTGGACGCACTTGAGCGCGCGGGCATCCGGTTCATCCTGTGCAAACACGAGAATGCAGCCGCCTTCATGGCCGAAGGCGCATGGCATCGCACTGGCGCGCCCGGTATTCTTGTGGCCACCGTCGGCCCCGGCGCGCTCAATGGTGTGAACGCTGTAGCCAACGCCCATCAGGACCGAGTGCCGCTGATCGTCCTGTCTGGCTGCGTTGATGCGGACGAGGCCCAGACCTATACCCATCAGGTGCTGGATCAGACCCAGGTGTTTCGTCCGATCACCAAGGCCACATTCACCCTCAATACGGGGGCGGCCCATGTGATTGCGGACAAGGCCGTCGGCATCGCGCTTGAGGGGCGCCCCGGACCGGTGCACATTGACGTTCCCATCACGGTGGCTGTCACGCCCGTGACCCCCGAAATCCCGTCACGGCGGGCCCTTGCTGCGCCTTTGACCCCAGATCCGACCACGCTTGAAGCCATGCGCGCGAGCCTTGCGCGCGCGGAACGGCCCATCCTGATTGTGGGCGTTGATGCGCTGAACCAGGGATTTGATACGCGCCGTACAGATATGGCCGACACGTTGCGCGACTTTGTCGAGACGTTCAACGTACCGGTCATCACCACCTACAAAGCCAAGGGGTTGCTGCCCGAGGATCACCCGCTTGCCCTTGGTGGTGCGGGCCTCTCGCCCAAGGCGGATCAGGTGTTGCTGCCGATGGTGCAACGGGCCGATTTGATCATCGGCCTTGGCTATGATCCGATCGAGATGCGCACGGGCTGGCGTGATTTCTACTTCCCCGGCATTCAGGAGATGATCGACATCACTGCCGAGCCGAACCACCACTACATGCATCAGGCCACAACCAACATCGTGGGCGACTGCGCGGCCACGCTGATCGCCATGTCCGACGGGGTCGCACCGCGCGACACGTGGACCAGCGGCGAGATTGCGGCCGCCAAAGGCAACCTTGCCGACACCTTCCCACGTGACGATACGTGGGGGCCAGCCGCCGTTATCGACACTTGCCGCACTGTCCTGCCACGCAACACATTGGCCACCGCCGACAGTGGCGCGCACCGCATTCTGCTGAGCCACATGTGGGAATGCTATGAGCCGCGCGGCCTCATGCAGTCCTCGGCCCTGTGTACGATGGGCTGCGCCATCCCGCTTGCCATGGGCGCGCAAGTGGTTGAACCCGACCGCCCCGTCGTCAGCTTTTCAGGCGATGCCGGGTTCCTGATGGTGGCGGGCGAGTTGTCGACGGCTGCCGAATTGGGCCTGCGCACGATCTTTGTCGTCTTTGTCGATGCCTCCCTGTCGCTGATCGAGTTGAAACAACGCCAGCGGCAACTGACCAATGCGGGCGTGGACTTTGCCAAGCACGACTTTGCGGCGATGGGCAAAGCCTTTGGCGGGGCGGGCCATACGGTCACCTCGCGCACCGCGTTGAAAGCCGCACTGGATGCCGCCCAAAACGGCGATACCTTTACGGTTATCGCAGCCGTGATCGAACGAGGGGCCTATGACGGACGTATCTGAGACGCCGGGCGCACTGGACGGGCTTTATGTCCTTGATCTGAGCCGTATTCTGGCCGGACCGACCGCCACGCAAATGCTGGGCGATCTGGGCGCGACCGTGATCAAGGTCGAAAACCCCAAGACGGGCGGGGATGACACGCGCGGATGGGGGCCGAACTATGCCCGTGATGCCGAGGGTAACGCCACCGACCTGTCGGCCTATTTCATGTCGGCCAATCGCAACAAGCAATCCATCGCGGTCGATATCTCAACCCCCGAAGGCCAGGACATTGTGCGCCAGCTGGCTGCCCGTGCGGATGTGGTGATCGAGAACTACAAACCCGACGGTCTGGTCAAATACGGGCTGGATCACGAAACGCTGCTCAAGGCGCATCCAGGGCTTGTCTATTGCTCGATCTCGGGCTTTGGCCAGACCGGGCCGAACCGCGCGCAGCCCGGTTATGATCTGATGGCCCAAGGCTATGGCGGGATCATGTCCCTGACCGGAGAACCGGACGGCGCGCCCATGAAGGTGGGTGTGGGCATCGCGGACGTGATGTGCGGGATGTATGCGACCATCGGCATTCTGGCGGCCCTGCGTCACCGCGATGCGACCGGGCAAGGCCAGCATATCGACCTGTCGCTGGTGGATGCGCAAATGGCGTGGCTGATCAATGAAGGGGGCAATTTCCTGACCAGCGGGCAGGTGCCGGAACGACGCGGCAATGCGCACCCCAACATCGTACCCTATGACGCGTTTGCATGCAGCGACGGGCATATCCTGATCGCGGTGGGCAATGATGCGCAATTCGTGCGGTTCTGTGACGCCATTGATGCCCCAAAGCTTGGTCAGGATGCGCGATTTACCACAAACCTGCTGCGGATCGAACATCGCGTGGCATTGACCGATGCGTTGTCTCAAGTGCTGAAGACGCTAAGCAAGGACGATGTGCTGAACCGCCTGCGCGCGGCCAAAGTGCCCGGCGGTCCGATCCATGACGTTGCAGAGGCGCTTGGGTCAGATCAGGCGCAGGCCCGCGGTACGGTGGTGAATGTGGCCCGCGGCGATGTCGCAGACGGGCACGTTCGGCTGCTGGCGAATCCGCTCAAATTTTCAGCAACCCCTGTGCAGTATCGTCGGCCCCCACCTCGGTTCGGGCAGGATACAGATGCGATTCTTGCAACATTGAAGATTGCGAAAAAGCAATAAAACTCCGTAATCCCAAGCGCTTTGGCCGGATTCCGCCGTAAATCGAGGGCGCTGCTGACATTTTACTCACGGGGCTTCATATACGCTTCACGGTTACGTGTTTTCCCCCCGCAATCGATGCCATTGGCGCATAAGTTACTTTAAACCCAACACGACACGCATACGGTAAGAGGTACCGCACCCATGATGCATGATATTTGCCAAGCCCCGGTCAGTCTGGATGACCCCGCCCTCGTGGCCGAGTGGAACGGACTGATCCGTGCGTTTCTGGCGCATGGGACAGCGACTCCAACCCATTTGGGTGCCGTTTTGTCGGGAGCGCCGCAATTTGCGATGGGACATGCCGCCAAGGGGCTGTTTTCGCTGATGATGGGGCGCAAGGAATTGAATGCCGTCGCACATGAGGCCGGACAAGCCGCCGTGGCTGCGCTGGCAGTCGCCGGTGGCACCACACGCGAACGTCTATGGGTCCGCGCCCTCGGGGAATGGCTCGCGGGCCGTCCATCTGGCGCGATTGCCGCGATGGAGCGTGTTTTGGCCGACCACCCGACCGATACGCTGTCGGCCAAGGTGAGCCATGCGATCCGTTTTATTCTGGGCGACGGCGTGGGCATGCGCGCCTCGATCGAAAACGTACTGGAGGCCCATAAAGGCCACGAGTTGGAAGGCTACGTACTGGGCTGTCACGCCTTCACACTGGAAGAGACGGGCGATTATGCCGCCGCCGAGGCGACGGGCCTGCGCGGCCTGCAACTGGCCGGCGATGATGCTTGGGGGCTGCATGCGGTTGCCCACGTCTATGATATGACCGCGCGCCCCGATCACGGGATCGCATTGATCGAGAACAACGTATCCGCCTGGGATCACTGTAACAATTTCCGCTACCACGTGTGGTGGCACAAGGCGCTGCTGCATCTTGACCGGGGCGAGAACGAGATCGTTCTGGCGCTTTATGACCACAAGATCCGGGCCGAAAAGACTGACGACTACCGTGACATCGCCAATGCAACCTCGCTGCTGATGCGGCTTGAGCTTGAGGGCACAGATGTGGGCGCGCGCTGGACTGAACTGGCTGATTTCGCGCAACACCGCACCGATGACGGATGTGTCGTGTTTGCGGATCTACATTATCAACTGGCGCTTGGCGCGGCGGGTCGCGATGATGCGCAATCCGCGCTGGCCACCCGCTTTGCGCTGGATGCCACGCGACAGGGCGAAATGCCGGCCCGTGTTGCCGATCCGGGCAAGGCCGCGCTTGCGGGCCTCAACGCCTTTGCCGAAGGGCGCTATGACGCCGCCTTCCAGAACCTCGTCGCGGCACGTCCCACGATGCAGACCATCGGCGGCAGCCACGCCCAACGTGACGTGTTTGAGCGTATGACAATTGACGCGGGCCTGCGTGCAGGCATGGTCGATGCAACCGAAGCCCTGATCGAGGATCGCATCGCACGCCGTGATGGCGCAGTCGACCGCTTTGCCGCAACCCGCCTTGCCACCATCAGCGAAGAGCGGCGCATCCCCGCACAATAAGCGCAGGCGACCCCTCGACCTATCGGGTAAAGAAGACGAGAGAGCGGCCATGACATTTGCCGACCCCATCCAAACGAGCGCGCCCCCCGCGGCTGCGACACCTGCCAATCCGGCGCGGGTGCGTGATATTCGTCTGGATTTCTTCCGCGGGATTGCGATGTTCATCATCCTCATCGCACACACCCCCGGCAACTTCCTGACGTCGTGGATTCCGGCGCGGTGGGGTTTTTCCGATGCGACGGAAATCTTTGTGTTCTGTTCGGGCATGGCCAGCGCCATCGCCTTCGGCACCACCTTTGACCGCGCAGGCTGGCGCATGGGCGCGGCCCGCGTCGGGTTTCGGGTCTGGCAGGTCTATTGGGCGCATGTGGGGCTGTTCATGGCCACAGTCGCGCTGGTTGTGTTCCTCACCGATTCCGAGCTGGGTACCCGCAACTACTGGGGTCAGTTGAACCTTTGGCCCTTGTTTGTCGAAAGCGAACGGTGGGCCAATGCGGACATCTGGTTCAGCTTTGTGACCCTGCAATACGTGCCGAACTATTTCGACATTCTGCCGATGTACATGGTGATCCTGCTGATGATGCCTATCATCATGGGGTTGTCGCGCATCCACCTCGGGCTTGTGGCGGGCTTTATTGGAATCGTCTGGCTGATGGGTCAGCAGGCGCTGACGGACATGCTGGGCCTGTCCCATTTCAACTTTATCGCCGAGCCGTGGGTGAAAGACGATGGCAGCCAACGCGAGTGGTTCTTCAACCCCTTTGGGTGGCAACTGGTCTTTTTTACCGGGTTCGCCTTCATGCGCGGCTGGATTCCCAAGCCACCCGTCACCCCCCTGCTGATCGGGATCGCGCTGGTGATCGTACTGGCCAATGTGCCGCTCTCCAATATCGGCGTGCGCGAGTTCGGCTTTGACTGGGCGCGCGAATGGCGGATCGAGAACCGCGCATGGATCACCAAATCCGATTTCGGCATCCTGCGCTTTGTTCAGTTCCTCGCACTTGCCTATCTCATGTGGGTGCTGGCAGGCGACAAGGGAAACCGCATCCGCGCAGGCACCTCCGCGCTTGGCCGTGCATGGGGTCGGCTATTGCAGATCATCCTCAAGGTTGGCCAGCAATCACTCGCCGTCTTTGTGGTGTCGATGTTCACTGCCCGCCTGATGGGATTTGCCATGGACGTGATGGGTCGCGAGACTGGCACAGTCTTGCTGGTGAACCTTGCGGGCGCTTGTGTGTTGATCGCAACAGCCTACCTAGCAGGGTGGTTCAAAAGCAATCCGTGGAAAAAGGTGCCTGCCTGATGTTGCGCCGAGAATTTCTTGCCAGCCTTGCGGCTCTTGCCGCCGCCCCGCGTGCGTCGTGGGCCCAAACAGCTGAGCCGGGTCTGCAACTGGGGGCCCGCACCCCGTTCAGCGCCACTGATGTGGCGGATATGGCGCGCGAGATGGCAACGCGCGACTACGAACCTCGCCCTCTCATCCCCGAAGAGTGGCGCAACCTGACCTATGATCAGTATCGCAAGATCTGGTTCGATTCCCGCAATGCGCTGTGGGAGGGGTCGGACGCCCCGCAACGGGTCGATGTGTTCCCGCCGGGTCTGTATTTTCCGCAAGCGATCAAAACCTATGTGGTCGAGGACGGTCAGGCCCGCCCCATGCTGTTCGACCTGAACGTCTTTGACACGACCGACAAGTTCCCGGACGTGCCTATCGATGACACGCTTGGTTATAGTGGCCTGCGCCTGCGCGCTGAATTGCGCCAGCCCGGCATTTACGAAGAATACGCGGTGTTTCAGGGCGCAAGCTATTTCCGCGGCATCGGCACCGGCGATATCTATGGGCTGTCGGCCCGTGGCCTCGCGCTCAAGACAGGTGATCCGATGGGGGAGGAGTTCCCCGATTTCACCCGCTTCTGGCTGGAACGCCCCGACGATGGGGCAACCACAATCGTTCTGCACGCGTTGCTCGACAGCCCATCCTGCACGGGTGCTTACCGGTTCGAGATCACGCCCGGCCAACCACTCACCATGCAGGTCGAGGCCGAGATTTTTGCGCGCACGACCCTGACCCATGTGGGGATTGCGCCGCTGACCTCGATGTTCCTGTTCGATGACACGGATCGACAGCGCTTTGATGACTTCCGCCCCGCCGTTTATGACAGCGACGGGCTGATGATCCACAACGGCGCGGGCGAGGTGATCTGGCGCCCGCTTGCCAACCCGCTGACATTGCAGATCAGCGCCTTCGGTGACACCGACCCACGCGGCTTTGGCCTTATGCAGCGGGCGCGCAGTTTCGAACATTTCAACGACCTTGAGGCGCTTTATCACCGCCGTCCCGGTCTGTGGGTCACACCCGGTGAAGGCTGGGGGCGCGGCAATGTGCAGCTGGTCGAGATCCCGGCCGACCTCGAAATTTACGACAACATCGTCGCTTACTGGCGTCCCTCGGCGGATATCGAGGCAGGCCAGTCACGCCGCATGACCTATCGCCTTGATTGGGGCGAAGACCCGGCACCACGCACCGCCATGCCCCTGCGTGTCACCAACACGGCCGCAGGCGGGCGCCCCGAAGGCGGGCGCATCTTTGCCATCGACTTTGAAAACGCCGATCACGTACCAGAGGACCTGTCGCGGCTGGACCGGCTTGTGCGCAGCTCGGCGGGCGAAGTGACCGAGGGCATCATCCAGCGCAATCCGGCCACGGGTGGCCCGCGCCTGGCTTTCACCTTCATGCCGGGCGAGGCCACATGGGCTGAATTCCGGGCGCAACTGCGTCTTGACGGCGAAGCGCTGAGCGAAGTCTGGCTCTATCGGTGGACCAAGTCGTGAACCAGCCCCATGCCATGCCCCCGCGTGCGCCACTGGCCATGCCTGCACAGGATTTCGGCACGGCCCCCGCAGTGGACATGCCCGGCACCGAAGCCCCTGACCCGATCTGGCGGATCGCGGTGTTCCTGCCCGCGCTGATCCTGACGGGCCTGATGATCTGGGCGCTGCACGGGTTGTTTGCAACGGCAGGCATGACCACGCTCGAATATGTGCTTCTGACGCTGATCGGCATGACCTTTGTCTGGGTCACGCTGGCCGTATCCACTGTGGGTGTGGGCCTGGCGGGGCGTTTTGATACTGTGAAAAAGCTGCCCGAGGCCGAACCGCTCGACGTGGCGCTTTTGGTCCCGATCTACAACGAGACCCCGTGGGATGTATTCGGCAATGCCGCCGCCATGTTGCAGGATCTGACGCGCCAGCGCGGCGGGCACCGCTATACGCTGTTCGTGCTGAGCGACACGCAGGATGACGAGATTGCGATGCAGGAATGGCAGGCTTTCACCAGTCTGCAGGCCAGCGCGCCCATCACCGTCCATTACCGCCGTCGCGCCGAAAATACAGACAAAAAGGTCGGCAATCTGCTCGACTGGATCACCGGGTGGGGGGCGGATTACGAGGCGATGCTGGTGCTGGACGCCGACAGCCTGATGACGGGCCGCGCCATTGATCGACTGGCCTGTGAATTGGCCGCCGACCCCAAGGCGGGCCTGATCCAGAGCTTTCCGCAGCTTATCGGCGCTGACACCCTGTTTGCGCGCATGCAGCAGTTTTCAAACGTCGCCTATGGCTGGCTACTGGCCGAGGGGTTGGCGCATTGGGCGCGCACCGAGGGCAACTATTGGGGCCACAACGCGATCATCCGCACCCGCGCCTTTGCGTCCTCGGCCGGATTGCCCCATCTGCGCAGCCTTACCGGGCGCTCTGATCTGATCCTGAGCCATGATTTTATCGAAGCCTCGCTGCTGCGGCGCTCGGGGTGGCGGGTGCGTTTCCTGCCGCGCATGGCAGGTAGTTTCGAGGAAACGCCGGGCACCCTCATCGACTATGTGGTGCGTGACCAGCGCTGGTGCCGGGGCAACCTGCAACACCTGCGCCTGCTGACCACACGCGGGCTGCACCCGGTCAGTCGGTTCCACCTGTTTCAGGGGGCAGCGGCGTACCTGATGTCGCCTGCGTGGTTTGTGCTACTGGTGTTCTGGGCGTTGCTTGGGCGCGATGAAAACACCAACGTTATCTCGTATTTCAACGAAGCAAACCCGTTGTTCCCAAACTGGCCCCCGGCCATGACCCATATCGACAGCGCCATCTTTCTGGTGGTGATGTATGTGATGTTGCTGACGCCAAAGCTGACAAGCGGGATCGTGATTGCGACCCATGCAAAGGCAGTGAAACTCTTTGGTGGGCGGCGCGCCTTTGCAGGCGCGGTCCTGCTTGAACTGGCCCTGTCCATCGCCTACGCGCCAATTATGATGATTCAGCAGACGCGGGCTGTTCTGCGCGCCATCTTCGGACATGGCACGGGATGGCAGCCGCAACAACGGGGTGGGCGGGCCTATCCGCTGCGCGCGTTGCTGGCCTTTCACTGGGTTGAAACGATTGTTGGGCTATTGTTACTGGCCGGTCTGGTCGCGGGCCTTGTGTCGTGGTGGCTTGTCCCGATCATGGCGAGCCTCGTGCTGGCCGTGCCCCTTTCTGCACTCAGCGCACGCAGCGTGGCGGGTCTGCCCCTGCGCCTCGACAATCCGCTGACCTTACGCGAACCCACCATCGTGGGCAACGCACGTGCGGCCCGCGCCGACATGCGCGCCCGGATCGAGGCCGCGAACGTGCCTGCCGAATGATCTGCGCCTAATTCGGGAGCGGCTGCAATCCGTCCAACCAGCTGAGCATCAGCGCCGCCCAACCGTCCGGCATCGTGTGCCCCCCGGGATAAAGCGCCAGTTCCAGTGCCGTGCCGGGTGCGCACCGATCCCAGGATCGGACCCAGAACGCATTCGACACATCAAAGCGATCGCCCCGCAGCTGCACGCAGTCATTCATCTCGCGCCACAGCGACATGGCATAGAACACGTCCCCCTGCACCCATGCGTCAGGATCGTTCACGTCTTGCCCGCGCACCACGCGGCCCTCAAGCGGGACCGTCGTATCCCGCCAGCCATGGGTGTGCAGCATCCGCACGGGGCCTGCGCAGGTTTCAGGGTGTGGCCGCCATAGCGCGCCCGCCACAGGCACATAGGCCGCAAAAGCCTCGGGCGCGGCACAGGCCAGATAGTGGGTCATGGAGCCGCCAATCGAAAACCCGCCCAGCACCATTGCCTCGGCATCAAGGCTAAAGCGGGCGGCAGCATCATCGCGCACCGCTGTCAGAAAAGGGATTTCATCGCGTTGTGGGGGCCAATCGGGATGGAAGGACCAACGTCGACCGTTCGCGCCCTCTCGCGGCATCCCGTCAGGCGCGATGACCGCATAGCCAGCCTCCAGCGCGTCAGCCACCCACGCGCTGCGCAAGCTGCCCGCGCCGCTGCCCCCAAAGCCATGGATGAACATGATCGCGCCCGTAGGCGGGCTCTCGGGCAAGGCGATGTGATAGGTGCCGCCCTCGATTTCACACGCACCCGGCTCTGGACCACAATCGGCCGCAGCCATCGTGGCGCTGGCCGCAAACACTGCGCCCGCAACACCCGCACGGATCATTCAGCGACCCAAGTCACAGTGGGCAGGCCACGTTTCAGCCAGCCGGGACCAGCACCCGAGCCAAGCATCCCTTCCGGCACGTCAATGATCGTTGTGAACCCCGCCTCGCTGAGCTGGCGCGACATGCGGCGGGACCGCACCCCACGGGCGCAAATCAGTGCCACAGGCGTATCTGTGCGCCCCGCCGTATGCACAAGCAGCACATCGGTGAAATCATCGCGGCGCATATCGATGGGGATAGCCCCCTCGCCCACGCCAGTGGTTTGCCATTCGTCAGGGCGGCGGATGTCGATCAGTACAACATCGCCCGACACCGCCGCGCTATGGGCGTCCGGCGTGCTCAGCGTGCCTTCTACCCCGGCCTGGGCCGAGATGTTGTACCAACGCGAGGCAAACACGGCGCCGCCCACGATCATCGCGCCCACGCCAAGTCCGAAGGCCCGGCGCGTTATGCGCCCGGCCCCTTGACCATCGGGGGTGTTGTGCTCAGCCGTCATATCAGGACCTGGGTGCCTCGCTTGTGAACTGGGGTACGGTCCGGTCGGAGGCGGGGCCGGGTTCAAGCGACACCCAGTTGCCTTCGGACTTGTCGAGGTTACCGGGAATGTCCGCCTCCCAGAAGCCCGCCACGTTCTGCGTGATGTTCAGGTACAGCTTGCCATCCACGATGCGCCACAGTTCCGGGTTGGCCGGCACCTTGCCACCCTGGGCGACGCCATAGGCGCAGTGACCGTCATATTGGGGCGCGTATCTGGCCGGGTCTGCGACGAACAGATCACGGTTTTCCTTGGTCGAGAACGCGAAGGTCGAGCCGTTGTATTCGGCCGTGATGTCCGCCTTGCCGGGCACAGCGGTCGGTTGGGATTGACCCACAGGGGCCTGATCAAGGCTGAAATAGGCCACCACATCATAGCCTGACACCGCAAATCCGGTCTCATCGATGTACTGATCCCCGGCAAATGCGGCTGTGGCAAGGGTCAGCGCGCTGACGGCAGCGGCTATGGTCAGGGTGAAACGGTTCATCATCAGGATCGTCCTATTGGCAGCTCATTATTGGGCGCAAGGCGTGTCCTGCCTTGGTGATGATGAGACAATAAGGGGTGTGTGTCTATCATTGCAGGCACCCTCGCGCCGTTGTGACTGCGCGCAATGTTGCCGTGATCAATCCGCGCAGGATCAACGCAGACGCGGGGGGCGGTCGGGGTCTGATCCGGGTGCTGCGGTGTCGGGCGCACGCACGGGTGCCGGTTGGGGCAGATCAAAGCGCAAACCCACCCGCGCAAACCGTTCTGTCACCGGGTCACGCGCATCGAAGAACCCCACATCCATCGCCCCCGCCTCAATCCCCGAGAATGTCAGCGCTTCGGATGCGGCCCGCGCAAGCGCCGTTTCCGCCCCCGGTGCGGCCCCCACCACCGCCAGCAGATGCCCCCGTTTGCCATCCCCATCTGTGGTGCCCACAAGATAGGCCATCTGGGCCAGCCCCGTTGCAGTGGCAAGTTTCGTATCAAGCGCCGAGATCAACGCAGCGGGCAGTCCCGCAGGGGCAGAGACTTCGGCCAGGCGCGCCTCGACCTCATCGGGTCCATGGCCCAATGTGGCCGCCAGCCAGCGCACGCCGTCCGCATCCAGCAGGAACGAAGACGGGGCCACATCAAGGTTCAGACCCAGTCCGATGCCTTGCGCGCTCAACAACTCCGCAGTCACCCGACCCGACAGCGCGGCATAGGGGGCAGGCCCACCCACAAAGGCCGCCAACCGTTCCTCGCGATCAAAGGCCAGAACCATCGCACCGGTACCGGGATCAAAGACCTGCGGGGTGATCTGATCCCCCTCCGCCTCGACCTCAAGCAGCAGGAACAACTCCGCATCGGCAAGCCGCTCAAAGAACCGCAGACGTGCGGTGTTATCCTCTGGCGCGGCCTGCATGGCGGCATGCGCAAGATCAAGCGGGGTGTCTGTCATGCGAGAACCTCTTTGACGCGGGCGCGCAGGGCGGGCAGCACCTCGGCTTCGAACCACGGATTTTTTCTGATCCAACCGGTATTGCGCCACGAGGGATGAGGCAAGGGAAAGGCGCGGGGCGCATGGTCACGCCATGCCGCCACTGTGTCGGTCACATTTGTCTTGGTGCCCAAATGCCAGCTTTGCGCATAGCCTCCGATCAGCAGGACAAGAGGGACATCGCCCACCTCCTCCATCGCTGCCGCGCGCCATGTCTGCGCACAAATGCGCGGCGGCGGTCGGTCGGACCCCTTGGCGTCATAGCCCGGAAAACAGAATGCCATGGGCACGATGGCAAGCTTGTCGCGGTCATAGAATGTGGCCTCATCCACGCCCATCCAGTCGCGCAACCGGTCCCCGGAGGGATCGGTGAACGGCTGTCCGCTTTCATGGACCCGCGCGCCGGGGGCCTGCCCTGCCACAAGAATGCGTGCGCCTTCCTTGAACCAGACAACGGGCCGTGGCGCATGCCCGGTTTCCGTCGCCGCAAAGCGATCAGCGCAGATGGTGCAGGCACGGATATCAGAGGCCACGGGCATAACGTCCAGCTAAAGCGTTGCCCTGCAAAGCGCAATCATTTCGATATTCTTCGAAATATGTCTTGGCGCGTTACAAATATTTCTATAATTCTAGAAACATGAAAATGGAATCACCCATCCCGCTCGATCTGACCCGCGCTGCCAGCGCCTTTGCCGCCCTTGGATCGGAACAACGTCTGTCGGTATTGCGCACCCTCGTGCGCGCCGGGCCCGAAGGGCTGAGCATCGGCGCGCTTGCGGATCGCACCGGCATCACCGGCTCCACCCTGACCCATCACGTCAAAATCCTGTCAACGGCGGGGCTTGTCACCCAAGCCCGTCAGGGGCGTTCGATCATCTGTGCCGCCGTTGCCTTTGATGAGGTCGAGAGCCTGTCGCGTTTCTTGCTGACCGAATGTTGCGCTGACGGCGCCGCCCCTGCCGAGGATCACCACCATGGCTGACACAACCACTCAGGCGATCCCCACATGGCGCAACCGGATCGATGGAGCATGGCTCTTTTCAGTCAGCTTGGTCGTACTCGTTGCGCTGTTTGACCGGGGCCAGTTGATCCCCACATTATCTTTTGCAGCCAAGGCACTGGCAGGCACTGCCCCTTTCATCCTGTTTGCGGTGTTTGCGGTTGCCTATCTCAAGGCGACGGGGGCGGAAAACCTGCTGGCCCGCGCGTTCGAGGGCAACCCGGCGCGGATGATCGTGATGGCGGCATTGCTTGGCGGGCTGTCGCCTTTTTGTTCATGCGAGGTCATTCCCTTCATCGCCGCCTTGCTGGCAGTCGGCGCGCCGTTGGGGGCCGTGATGGCGTTTTGGCTGGCCTCGCCGCTGATGGATCCGGCGATGTTTGCGATCACCACAGGCGCAATCAGCCCGGAATTCGCGCTGGCCAAGACGGTTGCCGCCGTGGGTTTGGGCATGTTTGGCGGGTTTGGGACCTTGTTGCTGGCCAACACGCCCGTCTTCGCCAACCCGTTGCGGGACAAGCCACAGGTGGGCGGGTGTTGCGGCGTCAAACAGCCTTTCTCGGCCAGGCCGGTCTGGACGTTCTGGCAAGACCCCGTACGCATCGCGACCTTCAAATCGACAGCACTGGAAAACGGGGTGTTCCTGCTGAAATGGCTCACATTGGCCTATGTGGTCGAGGCGCTGATGGTGAACTACATCCCGGCCAACCTGATTGCGAACGTGCTGGGCGGGAATGGGTTGGGAACGGTCATTCTGGGTGCGGTGGTGGGTATGCCAGCCTACCTGAACGGGTATGCAGCAGCCCCCCTGGTCGCCGAACTTCTGGATCAGGGGATGTCAAACGGGGCCGCCATGTCGTTTATGATCGCAGGCGGCGTCAGCTCCATCCCTGCTGCCATCGCCGTGTGGGCGCTGGTCAAACCACGGGTCTTCGCGGCCTATCTCGGCTTTGCGCTGAGTGGATCGGTGCTGGCCGGGATGGTGTGGCAGATCACGGGCTAGCGCACAAAACCTTGAAGCACGCGTGACAGGCCCCGCAGGCCGATCCGCGCCAAAGCCCATAAAAACAGGCCCAAACGCCGGTCACGGACGCCAAATCGGCCCGTGTGCGTTGTCGCGATTGACGCAACAGTGCCGGTGCAATCCTCTAGATTTGTTGGTAATAACGACATAATGTCGCCTAAATCGGTGACTACATCGTTAACACACCTCTGGTAAGGAGGGTCGAGGTCTCCCACATAATGAGGGGGACGCAGCAGCACACGGCGGAGCACCGGGATGCTTGAGTTCGAAAACGTATCGAAGTCCTTTTGGACAGGCACACAGCGCAAGGTGATCCTTGACCGTGTGTCTTTCCGAGTGGAATTGGGTCAGTCCTTTGGGGTCTTGGCCCCGAACGGGACAGGCAAGACGACGCTGATCAACATGATGGCGGGCCTTGAAAAACCGGACGAAGGGGAAATTCGGCGCACCTGCAACGTGTCCTTTCCGCTTGGGTTCATGGGCGGGGTCGTGGCCAAGGTGTCGGCCATGGAAAATGCGCGCTACATCGCGCGGCTCTATACGCTTGATCCGGACTATGTCGAAAGTTTCTGCCGCTGGCTGTGCAACCTGGGCGAATATTTTGACCAGCCCATCGGGACTTACTCGTCCGGCATGCGGGCGCGGTTTTCGTTCGCGCTGATGCTTGCGCTCGACTTTGATATCTATCTGATCGACGAAGGGATGCCCGCCTCCACCGACGTTGAATTCAACCGCAAAGCGGGCGAAGTGTTGCAGGAACGGCTGCGCACGACCACCATCATCATCGTGTCGCATCAGGCCGCGACGCTCGAAAAATTCGCACGCTCTGCGGCGGTCCTGCTGGACGGCAAACTGCACATGTTCGACACACTCGAAGAAGCGAAACGGCTCTATGACTACGAAACCCAAGGCTAGAAAATTTCGCATAAAACGGACGCCTCCGGCGTTGGGTTCAGGGCAGGCACGCCGCCCCGAAGCTGTGGAACCGTCCGAGCAAGACGGCGCGCAACCTGCCTCCTCCACATCGCGGCGTGCAGTGCCCGTGCCCCCAAGCGCAGGTCAGGGGGATGTTGCCACCCCCCGTCAGGTCGACAGCGAGAACTCGATTGACGCCATCCGTCAGGAAGGGTTGACCGGGCGCCAGTTGCGCATGGCCCGCCGGGTCGCCCAACGGCACAACCTTGCACCGACCTCGGACTTTGATGCGGTGCGGTTGCTGCGCGCCCAGGGGATCGATCCGTTCCAACGCTCCAACATGCTGGAACTTGTGGTGCCACAGGCCGGTGCCGAACCCCACGAAGGTGGCGCACCCGACGCGTTTGCGGGTCTGGCCGCCGCGCCCGGCGGTGCCGGGGCCGGATCAAGAGACGCCGGCGAAAAGGTCCAATTGCCACAAACCGTCCCGGTCAGGCGACAGCAGTTGCCTTCGACCGAGATCAGCCCCGCGGATCGGCGCGCGACCGAAATTCAGAACATGCAGATGGATATCCGGCGCAGGCGACGCAAAAAGATGGGTCTGCTGCTGGTCCGGCTTGCGTTCTTTGTGATGCTGCCGACCTTCTTTGCAGGGTACTATTTCTATGTGATCGCGACGCCCATGTACGCCACGAAATCCGAGTTTCTGATCATCCAGAACGAAGGGTCAGGCGGCACGGGGCCCTTGGGTGGCCTGTTGCCGACACAGTTCGCAACCAATTCTGACAGTATCGCGGTGCAGGGCTTCTTGCAGTCCAAGGACGCAATGTTGCGCCTGGATCGTGACGTGGGCTTCAAATCCCATTTCATACAGGACTGGATCGACCCGATCCAACGCCTCAGCCCCGATCCGACGAACGAAGAAGCCTACAAGACATTCAAAAAGAACATCAAAATCGGATATGACCCGACCGAGGGCATGATCCGCATGGAAGTCGCCGCTGCCGATCCCGAAGTCGCTGCGGACTTTTCGCGGCAGTTGATTTCCTATGCCGAAGAGCGGGTCAACAATCTCAGCCAGCAAAAGCGCGAAGACCAGATGAAGGACGCGCGCGAAGGGTTTGAGCGCGCGGACGAGGAACGGCGCAGCGCGCAGGAGGCGCTGGTGAGGTTACAGATCGACGGCTCCACCCTTGATCCTGAAAACGTCATCGCCAGCTATCGCACTCAGATCTCGAATATCGAAACCCAGATCATCGAGAAAGAGATCGAACTGGCGAGCCTTTTGAACAACGCACGCCCCAATCAAAGCCGGGTCGACGGGGCACGTGGGACACTCGACATCCTCAACACCCAGTTGGACATCCTGAACGACAAGATGACGGATGTGAGCAAGGGTGAAAATTCGCTGGCTGAACTGGCCGCACGGATTCAGATTGCCCAAGCCGACCTGGCGGCGCGCGATATGATGATGCAATCCGCGTTGCAACAGATGGAACAGGCCCGTGTCGAGGCCACGCGTCAGGTCCGCTATCTGACGGTCGCGGTCGAACCCATTGCCAGCCAGGAACCCTCTTTCCCCCGCTCGTTCGAAAACACGATCTTGGCATTCCTTGTCTTTGCAGGCATCTATCTGATGATCTCGATCACCGCGTCGATCCTCAGAGAACAGGTCACCAGCTAGTATGAAACACATCTCAATCGGCAACCTTGTGGTTGGCAATGATCAGCCTCTCACAGTGATTGCGGGGCCGTGCCAACTGGAATCTGCCGATCATGCCCAGATGATCGCAGGCACCATGAAAGAGGCGTGTGCGGCTGCCGGGGCGCAGTATATTTTCAAGGCCTCCTTTGACAAGGCCAACCGCACGTCAGCGGACGCATCGCGCGGGCTGGGTATGGACAAGGGCCTCGCCGTGTTGGCCGATCTGCGCAAGACGATAGGCGTGCCCGTACTGACCGACATCCACAAGGAAAGCCAATGCGCCCCCGCCGCCGCCGCGGTCGATGTGCTGCAAATCCCGGCCTACCTGTGTCGCCAAACCGATCTGCTGATCGCCGCCGGAGAGTCCGGTGCCGCAATCAACGTGAAAAAGGGCCAGTTCCTGGCACCCTGGGATATGGCCAACGTGGCTGCCAAAATCGCAAGTACGGGCAATGACAAGATCATGCTGACCGAACGCGGCGCATCCTTTGGTTACAACACCCTCGTGACGGACATGCGCAGCCTACCGCAGATGGCGCAAACCGGATACCCCGTGATCATGGACGCCACCCATTCAGTGCAGCAACCGGGGGGATTGGGCGGATCATCGGGCGGGCAGCGCGAGTTGGCCCCCGTCATGGCACGCGCCGCGGCGGCTATCGGGGTTGCAGGTATCTTTATGGAAACGCATCAGGATCCTGACACCGCCCCCTGCGACGGGCCCAACATGATCTATCTGCGCGACATGCCTGTGCTGATCGAGATGCTGATGCAGCTTGATGCGCTCGCAAAGGCCCATCCGATCACATTGTGAATGGCCCCGACATGATGAAACCCGCACCCACCGTGACGCAGAACACGTGGGCGTTTCTGCGCGACCCGATGATCGCGCCGACGGGGTTTCGCGAATATGATGCCCGCTGGAAATACCCCGACGATATCAACCTGCCCGGTATCACCGCTCTTGGTCTGGGTCTTGGGACCCAGATATATCGGCGCGGGATCAAGCCTGAAATCGCAGTGGGCAACGATTATCGCGACTATTCGCTGTCGATCAAGAACGCGCTGATGTTGGGGCTGATGCAGGCCGGTATTCAGGTGCGTGACATCGGCCCGGCCCTGTCGCCCATGGCCTATTTCAGCCAGTTTCACCTTGATGCACCTGCGGTGGCCATGGTCACCGCCAGCCACAATCCAAATGGTTGGACAGGCGTCAAAATGGGCTTTGAACGGCCCCTCACCCACGGCCCCGACGAGATGCGCGAATTGCGCGATATCGTGTTGAACGGTGAGGGTGTTGCGCGCGCGGGCGGCGGCTATGAGTTTGTTCCGGGGGTACGGGAGGCGTATCTGGACGACCTCGTGGGCGATTTCAAAATGACGCGCAAGCTGAAGGTTGTGTGCGCCACGGGCAACGGTACCGCGTCCGCTTTCGCGCCGGATCTGTTTCGCCGACTTGGGGTGGAGGTGGTCGATAGCCACAACAGCCTCGACTACACCTTCCCCCACTACAACCCGAACCCCGAAGCACTGGAAATGCTGCACGACATGGCGGATGCCGTGCAGACGTCTGGTGCGGATTTCGCGCTTGGGTTTGACGGCGACGGGGACCGCTGCGGCGTGGTCGATGATGAGGGCGAAGAGATTTTCGCAGACAAGGTCGGGGTCATTCTGGCCCGCGATCTGGCCAGACTGCACCCCAACGCCACCTTTGTGGCTGACGTGAAATCGACAGGGCTGTTTGTATCAGACCCCGAGTTGCAAAAACACGGGGCCAGGGCGGATTTCTGGAAAACCGGGCACAGCCACATGAAACGGCGGGTTAAGGAGCTTGGCGCGCTGGCGGGGTTTGAAAAGTCGGGGCACTACTTTCTGGCCGAACCCATCGGGCGCGGATATGATTGCGGCATGCGGGTGGCTGTCGAAATCTGCAAGTTGATGGATCGAAACCCGGATATGCAAATGTCCGATCTGCGCAAGGCCCTGCCCACGACCTACGCCACCCCGACCATGTCACCCTATTGCCCAGATATTAAGAAATACGAGGCACTCGAACGCATCGTTGGCAGATTGGTTGCAATGCGCGACGCCGGCGAACAGATCGCAGGCCAGACCATCAAAGAGATCGTGACCGTCAACGGCGCGCGCGTGATCCTGAACAACGGAGGCTGGGGGCTGGTGCGCGCCTCGTCCAACACGCCCAATCTGGTGGTGGTGTGTGAAAGCCCGGAGTCCGAGGCCGAGATGCGTGCGATCTTTGCCGATATTGACGCGGTGATACGCACCGAGCCGTCGGTCGGCGACTACGACCAGACCATCTGAAGACGCAGGCGGGCGGCACGCCCGCCTTACGCCACTCGGCTTGTAGGATAAGGCGGGCGTGTCGCCCGCCTCCAACTCAGTTGATCGGTGAAATCAGCGCGGGGTTAATCACCAGATTGCGCACCCCATGTGCGTGATCTTCTTTGAAAATATTATCCGCCAGCCATGTTTCGACGCTGGTGATCGACACCTTCAGAACTTCGGGACGCACGCTCCAGGTCACCTGAAAAGGCGACCCGACGCTGTTATAACTCGGTCCTGTTGTCGAGCCGCTGTATTCAATCGGTTTGCCTGTGTCGGTTGGCCGTCCCGAAGCCTGATACAGCCCATCGACCTCTTCGACCGCATTGAAGGCGACGAAATCCGCCGCCTCTGTGTCATTGACCAGTACGAACACCTGCGCCTCGACCCGCAATTGGGGGTTGCCGATGGAGTCGTCCAGACAAGCCCCAAGCGTCGGACCGGGCGTCACTTGCGCTGTGGTGTGCACGTAATGCACCTCGATTGTGTCGCCGGGGGCAAGGTTGCCGTATGTACCGGTTCCCACATCGCGCCCGAGCGGCGCAAGTTCGGCCTCGCTCAACTCCCCATCATAGCGAAAGCCGGTGTTGATCCCCTTGCCGTTGCCATTGCCCGCATATGTCGTGAATTCGCCGCCCTTATGTTCCGCATTCTTGTGGAAATGAATGTTGCACAGGTTCATCAGCCCGGCCGCGGGGGCCGCACCAAAAACACGTGCATTTGCACCCTCAACCGTGCCCAGATCGCGCGGGGCTTGTGGCCCGAACCCTTCGCCGTCCGTGCTTTGCGCCAACGCGGCACGCTGAGCGGCGATCACATCGTCACCAACCTGGGCGCCGTCTTTCGCGAGGGTCGCGCCCGTGCCGAATGTGGTGATGGCAAGTGCGTAAAAAAATGGTTTGGTCAGCATCATGTGGTTCTCTTTCTCTTAAACTACCCGTCGCACATCACCCGAAGGCCGCGCACCAGAACAAATTGCGCATCGTCCCAAGCCTGGAACGTGGCGCGTTCTTGCAGGTAAAGGCAGGTGCAAACCGATCCGATACCACTTTCGGCAGAAAACCATCCGGCAAGGCACCCCGTCAACCTGATCAGACATCAAGGTTTTGAGATCACATCAATCGGGCTGGACCGGGATGGGGTGTCTTTTTCCTGTACGCCGCGGTCAGTCAAACAGGCTGCGCAGGCTCTTTTTCAACTCGCCTTCCAACTTGTCCTTGGCCGCCTCTTCCAGATCCTGCCCTTGATCTGCAACACCCAATTCTTCGGTCACCTTTTCACGTACAGCCGCCTTCGCCTTGGCCTGCGCCCTGGCCTTTTCCTCTTCGATCTTCTTGTCGAGGTTCAGATCGATAGCCGCATCCAGATCGGGGCGGATAGAGGGGCTGGCCCACGGCCCACGAATGCGCACCGGGATGGCAATGCCGTTGCCTTCGTTGGCGCGCAACGCCACGGGGGTAAACGTATAATCAATGGTTTGCGCACCAAGGCCCACCCGCCCTTCGCCACGCGCTTCGTAATTCTTGAGCTTGAGCAGCAGATCGCGATTATCCATCACGCCCGCATTCATCGTCCATGTCGCAGTCAGGCTGTCAAAGACGGTTGTGCCACCCCCGGTCTGACCCGACCGCATCAGGCGATCCAGATCGATGCCCAGAATGGTGCCTTTGCCAAACTTGACCTGCCCGTCCCCGGATAGGGATTTCACAATCGCATCCACGCTTTGCCCCACGCCCAAGAACGAAACGCTGGCATTGGCCGTGCCAGTCAGCCGCTCGACCTCGGCTGCATCGCGCAGGAAAGACTGGATGTCGATCGAACTCGCATCCAATTGCCCACCCACCGACAATCCCGATCGGTTGTTCATCACGAACTGACCCGTGACATTACCGCCGTAAGCCACCACATCGCGCAACTCGAACACCATCCGCGAACGATCGTTGCGCAATAATGTCCGCGTCGGGCCCAGCTTGAACTGGCCCAGATCAATAGACGATGCGCTGAGCGCGATTTCCCCGTTAAAGGCGGCCAATCCGCTCGCATCAATCCGGTCTTTTGGCCAGCCACTGTCTGCGTCCGCATCACCAGAAGAGGACGAAGACGAGGACCCGCCCGCTCCGACGCTGCCGCCAGACGAGGTAGAACCCCCGGTCGCACCGCGCAGATCAAGCGCCCCCGCGCTCAGTTGTGCGTTGATCTGGGGTGTGTCGTTCAGGTTGATGTCCGCCGCCCCGTTCAGCGCATTGCCCCCCAGATCCACACGCAGGTCCCGCAACGCAAGCCGCCGATCCGAGGTCAGCGTCATATCCGTCGACATGTCAACCGACTGCCCCAATTTGGCCGGCAGCCCCGGTTGCGGCAGATCAAGGGCGGCAAAAAACGCATCCGTGTCGGGCATCGCCAGTGCGAGTTGGCCTGCCACATCTCCGGCCGTGCTCGCCCGTCCTTTGAGGGTGGCCGTGCCGCCCCCCGCGTTCACCGTCACCTCGATCGGTTGAACCTGCCCATCGATAAAGCCCGCAAACCCACCGACCAAGGCGCGCACGTCCACCTCACTGCCTGCGGGGCGCAAGGTCATTGCAATCTCGGCCGCACCCAGACGTTCAGGCCAGTCCAGTGTCAGGTCGACCCCCGCATATGACACGAGGTCAGCCCCCTCCGCATCATAGATCAAGGTGGCGTCCGTAACCTCAAGGCGTTGAATTGAAACGGTTTGCGATGTGCTGGCCTCGGCCATGTCAGCGGGGGCTGTGGCCTCGACCGGGGCCTCTGCCTCGATCTGGGTCGTGTCACCTGCGGTGGTGAATGCCCAGCTTGCACGCCCATCCGCGCGGCTTTCAAGGCGAATGGTAGGACGCGTCGCTTCGATATTGGTGATCAGAATGTTGCCAGAGATCAACGCCATCGCGTCCACTCCGATGGCAACATTTTCGGCCCACAACATGGGCCCGATATCCGACCATTCAGGGTTGGCGACCTCAAGTTGCCCCGCTTTCACGCCCAACACAGGCCACACCGTGATCGACACGTCGCCGGTGATAGTGACATCGCGCCCCGTTGCGTTGCGGATCTGGTCGGTGGCCAGCTTTGCAATCCGTTCGGCAGGCAGGAACAGGACCGACACGCCCGCCACAAGGACCAGCACGATCACAAACCCAATCAGGCGAACAATCCATCTCATAACCACTGCTCCGTTCTTGCGACGTATTGAAATCAGCTTAACGCAGCATCCCAATCAACCCCAACCCTTTTCGCGCAGGGTTTCATCGCCTATGAGGCACCTTATGAGCACCAACCCACCAGACCTTCGCCCCGACCTTGCCCCCAAGGCCCAGCTGAAACGCAATGACCGCCCCGGCCAGCCGACCATCGGAATGGTCAGCCTGGGCTGTCCCAAGGCGCTTGTGGACAGCGAACGCATCCTCACCCGACTGCGCGCCGAAGGGTATGGGATTTCGCCCGACTATAGCGGGGCAGATGCGGTGATCGTGAACACCTGCGGATTCCTCGACAGTGCCAAGGCCGAAAGTCTTGAAGCGATTGGCGAGGCGCTGACAGAAAACGGGCGGGTCATCGTGACAGGATGCCTTGGTGCTGAACCGGACTATATCACCGGGGCCCACCCCAAAGTCCTCGCCGTGACCGGGCCACACCAATACGAACAGGTGCTCGATGCGGTGCATGCCGCCGTGCCCCCCGACCCCAACCCTTTTGTCGATCTGCTGCCTGCGCGCGGAATCAGCCTGACACCGCGCCATTTCAGCTATCTGAAAATCTCCGAAGGCTGCAATCACAAGTGCAAGTTCTGCATCATTCCCGACATGCGCGGACGGCTGCAATCGCGCCCCGCCCACGCGGTGATGCGCGAGGCCGAAAAACTGGTTGAGGCGGGCGTGCGCGAACTGCTGGTGATCTCGCAGGATACCTCGGCATATGGCATTGACATCAAACATGCGACAGATCGCGACCACCGTGCCCATATCACCGATCTGGCCCGTGATCTGGGATCGCTTGGGGCGTGGGTGCGGCTGCACTACGTCTATCCCTACCCGCATGTGCGCCAGTTGATCCCGCTGATGGCGGACGGGCTGGTGCTGCCCTATCTCGATATCCCGTTCCAGCATGCGCACCCGGATGTGCTCAAACGCATGGCGCGGCCCGCTGCAGCGGCCAAAACGCTGGACGAGATCGCCGCCTGGCGCGATATCTGCCCGGAGCTTACCCTACGCTCGACCTTTATCGTGGGCTATCCCGGTGAGACGGAGGCGGAATTTCAGACCCTGCTCGACTGGATGGACGAGGCGCAACTCGACCGGGTGGGCTGCTTTCAATACGAAAACGTGGACGGGGCGCGCTCAAACGCGCTGCCAGATCACGTCGCCCCGGAGGTCAAACAAGAGCGGTGGGAACGGTTCATGGAGAAAGCCGCCGCCATTTCCGAAGCCAAACTGGCGGCCAAAGTCGGCCAAACCTGTCAGGTGATCGTGGACGAGGTCGACGGCGAGGCCGCAACCTGCCGCACCAAAGCCGACGCGCCCGAAATCGACGGCAACCTGTTCATCGACGAAGGGTTCGAAGCACTTAACCCCGGTGACATCGCGACGGTCCAAGTGGACGAAGCGGGCGACTACGACCTATGGGGCCGACTGGTGTGATGGCGTAAGGCGGAGGCGCCCTCCGCCACCCATCAATCCTTTGATATTAATATATTTTCAGGGACACGCCAACCAAACCCTTGCAAACACGCACCTCGTGTTCTATATTTGTTCTCCCGCAAGAGAACGGAGCACGCATATGTCCTACCACTCGTATCAGCCCGGCCTTTTCGACCCTGCCCAAGGGGCGCTGCCCATCGACGTGCCCGACACAACGCCCGCCACGGAAAAACAGATCGCTTTCGCACACAGTCTGGCGGCCAAAACGGGGACCAAACTGCCCACCCATCTGTTGCGTAACAAGACGGGGCTGTCGGTGTGGATCGATCAGACGAAAGCGGCGGTGCCCACCTCGCGGTTCTCCAATTATCCAAGCGCGAAACAGGTGCAGTTTGCCGAACGGATTGCCCGTCTCAAACGCCGTGACATTCCAGCGGAGTGTTTCAAGGACAAGGTGATGATGTCGCGCTGGATCGACGGGAACAAACCCCGCTGAGGTGCGGCGGTTTGCCTCCTGTGGACGAGGCCACATACCGCTATCTTTCGCACATGACCGATGAAACCCGCGTTCTTTACAATGCCGACTGCCCCGTATGCAGTTTCGAGATTGACCACTATGCCAAGTATAGTGACGAAACCGGGCTGCCCATCGCGTTCGAGGATCTCAACACCGAGGACACCACAGCCTGGGGCATGACACCGGACGAAGCTGCACGACGCCTATACGTGCGCAAAGGTGGGCAAACCTATTCAGGCATCCCGGCCTTTATCGTGCTTTGGCGGGATATGCCGCGATATCGCTGGCTGGCCTGGCTGGTGTCATTGCCGGGGGCGCATTGGGCGGCCACAAAGCTCTACGATCACATGGCCGCACCGCTGATCTATCGCTGGCATCTGCGTCGACAGGCTCGCGCAACGTCACCAGCCCCCTCGCGCGAATGAGACTGGACGCGGCGGGCCTGCCCCGGCACGCTTGAGATCATGGCATATCCCTATTCCACGCGTGAAACGCTGGCGGATGCCGGCGTGCATCTGATCAGCCTCGCGGCCGCCATTGGCGCAGGCGTGCTGCTGATCCTGTATGTCAGTCAGACGCATGGCGTGCCGCAGATTGCGGCCACCAGCATCTATGCGACCTTTCTGATTTTCTCGTTGCTGGCCTCGACGGCCTATCACCTGCTGCCTTGGGATTGCAGTCGCCCGGTCTTTCACCGGATCGATCATGCCGCAATTTACCTCAAAATCGCGGGGACCTACACGCCTCTGGTGGTGTTGATCGGGTCGGCCTTTGCCTACGCGGTGCTGGCCGGGGTGTGGTTGGTGGCGCTGTTCGGGGCGCTGGCCAAGCTCAGCTTTTGGGCCACGGACGCCCGCGGCTCGCTGGCCCTTTACCTCGCGATGGGATGGGCGAGCGTGCTGCTGATCTGGCCAATGTGGCAGGCGCTGCCTGCATCCGCCGTCGCGTTGATCGCAGCGGGCGGGCTGCTTTACACCGTGGGAACCGCATTTTTTGCACGCGACGGTCTGCGGTTTCAGAACGCGATCTGGCACAGTTTCGTGCTGGCCGCATCGGCCTGTTTCTTTGGTGCGGTGTCTTTGGGCGTCTCAGCCTAGACGCTTGGCGATGTCGCTCAATGCGTGCGCATTGCGGCAGTAATGCGGTGCCGCAGACACGGTACCGATCTGGGCATCAAGCCATGTTTCACACATCACTGTCCGGGTACATCCCACACAGCGCAGCACCATATCCGGCAACTCAGACGGGGCAACAGCCCCGCGCAAAGTCGCCTCTTCGAGGTCGAGTCCGCGCGCAGTGGCCATACGATCAACAAGAGTGGCGTGGCGTTTCAGCAAAAGCGAGGTCATCAGATCATCCTTGTGCAGTTGCATCGGTATGGCCCGACGGTGGCGCAGATCCCGCCTACGCGCCTTGACGCAGATCAAATCGCGTCCAGATAGGCTCGCACACAGGTCTGCACGTGACGAAACCGGTCTCCGCCCAGATGTTTGCCGCCATACCACCGAGTGACCACGATCAAGTGGTCTTGCACGGCGTCCCGCTCGAGCATCCGCAAGATGACCATGCCCGCCCCGCTTTCGCCGTCATCCCCCTTGATCGGCCCTCCATCGCGCAACCACGCACCCCAAGTATTGTGGGTCGCCTTTGCATAGGCGCGGTCCGCCTTGAGCATCTTGAGGGCGGCATCAATCCCGGCCCGATCCGTCACAGGACAGCCCGACACCGCATATTTCGACCCTTTGTCGGTCAATATATGGCCAAGCCGCCTCAAGGTCGGGAATCCCCCACCCGACAGCTACGGATTGGCGTGATAGGCAAAGGGTATTGAGATTTAAGACCGCATTTTTGCATCGGATTTTTCCAATGAATTTTTTTACAACCATGCCGCCGCACGTCTTTGAAGCTGTAGGAGTCGTGGGATTTGCACTTTACGTGATGAATTACGGGTTTTTGACCTTCCACTGGCTCAGCAGTCACAGCCGGATGTATTTTGCGATCAACATCGTGGCCGCCTTATGTGTTCTGAGCGGGCTGGCCGTCAGCTTCAATCTGGCATCAGCACTGATACAGATTTTCTGGGTGGTGATGTCGAGCGTGGGGCTGATGCTGCGGTTGCGGCGCAGCCCCACGATGTTCTAAAGGCCCGCCGCCGTGCGCCGCACCGTCTCGATCCGTTGGGCGTTGGGCGGGTGCGTGCCAAGGAACCGGTCGCCGGGATCCGGAATTCGGTTAAAGAACTGCGCACCCGCGATCGGATCGAACCCCGCGCGGGACGTAATGATGGTGCCAAGGGCGTCGGCCTCAAGCTCGAAATCCTTGGAGTAGCTGCGCGCGCCCACCTGCGCACCGATACGTTGTGCAGACTCCACAGCCCCCTGATCACCACCGGTCAAGGTGGCAAGCCCGGCAAAGATGACAGCGCCCGCAGCGGCGTTCTGTTTCTGGCGGGCGATGTGCCCCTCAACATGGTGTGCGGCCTCGTGACCCAGAACGAAGGCGATCTCATCCGCGTTGCGCGCCTCGTTCAGCAGGGCAAGGGTAAACACGATGATGGGACGGTTGTTATCATCCAGCGTTTGAAAGGCGTTGGGCGGCTGGTTCGGGCGATCATCGACCAGAATACGAAAATCGCAGTTCACATTGCTGGTGCGGCGGCGACATTCCTGCTCGGCCACGGGCTCGACCCGGGCCACCACGGCCGAAAACGCACGCGCCGTCTGGTTGCCCGTACGCAACTCATCCTGCACGTTTTGGACCTGCAACGGAGGCCCGGAGGGTGCCGACGTCGTCGTGACCTCATCACAGGCGGCGGCAAAGATCAGCAGCGTCAGCGCGGCCATCAAGCGGGTCATGTGCGGTTCCTTATCACTATCAACAATGACTAACTTACCACGGACATAATCGGCTGCCAGCCCTGATCAAGCGCTTGTGGCCCTCTTTGCAACGCTCTGCCGATGTCCTAGCGTGGCCGTATGTTTACGATTGAACACGAATTCGACGCCACGGTGATCACGTTGGTCGACGAGGGGGCCACCCCCCTGCAGGAAGACGTGGTGGTCAACAGCTTTGCCGAAGTGATCACGGTCGAGCAATTCGACCCGCGCACAGATCGCGTCGTCAAGATCACCCTGTCGCCCGAACAGGTGCGTGATCTGGCTGCCGCGCTGGACCTGCCCGAAGGGGTCTACCAATTGGCTCCGGATTCCAACCACTGAAAGGTCTGGACCTATGACCTGTCTCTGATAGCGTGGCGCTGCTCAAGGGAGGACAGCGCATGGCCATCGGCTCAAAGATCCGCACGTTTTACAATGGGACCTGGCATGACGAGGATGTCGCGATCATGCGGGCGGCGGATCACGGGTCCTGGGTGGGCAGCACGGTCTTTGACGGCGCACGTTTTTTCGACGGACGCGCCCCCGATCTGGAGGCACATTGCGCCCGTGTGAACCGATCGGCCGAGGCCTTGATGATCACGCCGACCATGGCCCCCGAAGACATCGTGGCAGCGGTGCGCGAAGGGCTTTCTGCGTTCACACGCGACGATGCGGTCTATATCCGCCCAATGTATTGGGCCATCGATGGCGGCACCTCGGGCATCGTGCCCAAACCGCAATCGACCGGCTTTGCGATCTGCCTTGAGACGGTGCCAATGGCTGATCAAGGCGCATCGACCACTCTGGGACGCACCCAGTTCCGCCGACCTGTGTTGGAAGACAACGTGGTGAACGCCAAGGCAGGCTGCCTTTACCCCAACAATGCGCGGATGCTGGCCGAGGTGCGCAAGCGTGGCTTTGGCAACGCACTTGTGGCCGATGCGATGGGCAATGTCGCCGAAAGTGCGACCGCCAATGTCTTTATGATCAAGGATGGCGAGGCGTTTACGCCCATTCCCAATGGCACTTTTCTGGCTGGAATCACCCGCGCCCGGCACATGTCCAACATGCGCGCGGATGGGATGAAGGTGCACGAAACGGTTCTGTCCTTTGCTGACTTTGCCGATGCAGACGAGGTGTTTCTGTCGGGCAACATGATGAAAGTCACCCCCGTGACCGGGTTTGAGGACACATCCTATCAGATCGGGCCGGTCACGCGCCGGGTGCGCGAGATGTATTGGGACTGGGCCGCGTCTGCCTAAGTTTCGATTGCAAGGTTGTGCGCGCGGCGTCATGATCAGGGCCGCTGAGTATAAGGACACCTGATGCGCAAATTTCTGGTCGTTTTGGACGATACCCGCGAGTGTCTTAACGCGATGCGTTTTGCCGCGATGCGCGCTGCAAACACGGGTGGTGGTGTGGCGATTTTGTCGGTGATCCCCCCGGATGAGTTCAACCACTGGATCGGCGTGGGTGCCGTTATGCGGGAAGAGGCGCGCGAGCGCATCCATGCCCATTTCGAAGTCTTTGCCAAATGGATGCGCGACAAGCAGAACATTGACCCCGAGTTGATCATTCGCGAGGGGCAGCCCGTGGACGAAATCATGTCTCAAGTGCATGACGATTCCGAAATTGGCGTGCTTGTTCTGGGGGCCGGGACCGACAAAAAAGGGCCCGGCCCACTTGTCACCCAATTGACCCGGAACGCCGGCAATCTGCCGATCCCCATCACCATCGTACCCGGTGATCTGAGCAAAGAAAGGCTCGAGGCGATCACGTAATGCGGCTTACGCCACCGCCTCCAATGCCTTGAGCGTGTCAGGCAGCATGCAAAAACGTGCGACCGGATGCACAGTCGGTCCATAGGCCTGCACAACGCCGTGTTTGCCAAGATCAGGCAGCAGGCGCCCAAGCGCCCGCATATTGTCCGTCCCGACTGACATCAACCCCCACGCACCGGGATAAAAGCTCTCGCTGGCGAGGCCATCGGTCATAATCAGGTCGTGGCTGTCCAGAAGGAGATGGACATAGGTAACCGATCGCGCCCCGTTTGCCGTGCGCACCTGACCGCCTTGCAGACGGGCCAGATGACCGGCACGCACCAACACACATGACCCGGCCTCGTCACGGTGGCCAAGCGCCAGGGCATGTTGCGCCGACACCCGGATATCAACCGTGTTCCCAAAGGCTCCTGCCGCAATGTGAACTGGCCGCAGCTTCGGGTTGGCGTTCAGCGCGCGTGCGCCCAAATGGCGTTGGCCAACCCATCGTACCTTGCGCAGACCGTTGTCGCGGGTCTGCACAAGGTCGCCAACGCGCAGCGTTTCGACAGGCACCCGCCCGCGCGCAGTCTGCACAAATGTACCCGCGGCAAAGCAGGGAATGCCCGCCGCGTTCAGTTGTTGAGCCGACGACATCTGCTCGGGACTGACACCTTGCAGCGTGATCGTTTCCCCTTCGGGAAACATCAGAACAGCGTTTCCACTGCCATCATCGGACACAACGACATCCTGCGTACGCACCGGCTTGCCATCCAACGTGCGCAGTTCGGTGACATCCAACTGGTCATTGTAATTGCCGTCTGCATCCGCATCACCTGTGTCGAAATCCGTGACATAGGTGTGTCCGTCCTGGCTTTGGACAAAGGTGTCGTCGCCCGCGCCACCCGTAACCGTATTACTGCCCGACCCACCGTCGATACGGTCATCGCCATCATCGCCGTAGATCGTATCGTTACCGATGCCGCCATTCAGCGTGTCATCACCCGCACCACCCCGGATCGAATCGTCACCCGACCCACCCGAGATGTTGTCGTTGCCCTCGTCACCATGAAGGGTGTCATGGCCTGCACCCCCCACCAGCGTGTCATCACCCGACCCGCCATAAACTGCGTCGTCGCCGTCGCCACTGCTGACGTAATCCGCGCCATCCCCCGACTCGACCGTGTCGGCATCCGCGCCGGTAACAAAGCTGTCTTCGTAGTCGCTGCCTGTATAGTGGTTGGCATCGTCAGGATCGTCGGTCGGCGCAACCAAACTGTCATAGCGCGGCGCGTTACCCGCGACGACATCGTTCGGCCCCGAATACGTCCATGCCTTACCGGGAGTGATCTCTCCATCCGCGACCCAACCTGAATGTATTCCGCCGCTTTCGACTTTATAAAGGGTGACGGTGTTGCCCTGCCCATCCGTCAGCGTCCAACTTTCCTCGAGATAAACCTCACCTTCGGCAATCTGATTGCCATTTGCATCGAACTTGCGGGCATATTGATCGCCGTCACCGACCTCGTCGTCGGCGTTGTCCCCGTTGAACCGCACGCCGCCATCGGATTCCTCAATCTCATAGCGCAGCGCGTCCTCGCTGGCGTCAAAATTGGGGTCCAACATCAACTTGCCCTCAGGCGTGATGAAAAAGGCGTTTTGGGCGTAGCCCCCGACGGTATAGTTGGCCATGGATCTGGCTTTCTGCTGCTTTGGGTCCCACAGCCTCTACCCGCCAACCCCAAACGCCCGGTTAAAGGGACATTTTTAGCGAAACCTACATTGGCATCTCATTTTTAGAATCATTCCAAACCTTGACAGACCTCCCCACGATCCGCATATCCAAGAGTAACCCTCAGGAGGTGCCGATGTTCATCCAGACCGAATCCACGCCCAACCCCGCCACGCTGAAGTTCCTGCCCGGCCAAACCGTGCTTGAAATGGGCACAGCAGACTTTCCCACGGCTGAGGCCGCCACCAAATCGCCGCTGGCGCAGCGGGTATTCGGGGTCGACGGCGTCACGGGCGTATTCTTTGGCGCGGATTTCGTCACCGTGACCAAGGCAGATGCCGTGGACTGGGATCACATCAAACCCGCCCTGCTTGGCGCGATCATGGAACATTTCCAATCCGGTCAGCCTGTGATGGACGATGATCACGCCCCCGCATCGGGCCACGCTGAACATACCGGCGAAGACGGCGTTGTCGTGGGTCAGATCAAGGAGCTGCTGGACAGTCGCGTGCGTCCGGCGGTGGCACAGGATGGCGGTGATATCACCTTCCACGGCTTTGATCGCGGTGTGGTCTACCTGCACATGCAGGGGGCCTGCGCGGGCTGTCCGTCCTCGACGCTGACCCTCAAGATGGGGATCGAGAACCTGCTGCGTCACTACATTCCCGAAGTGACAGAGGTGCGTCCTGTCGCCGTCTGATGCCGAGCTGAGTGCGCGCTGCTATTGTGGCGCGTCCCAGCTTGGCTTTGCCCGATCTCCCGCCACGGTCGCCTATTGCCACTGCACGGATTGCCGTCGTTGGACAGGCGCGCCCGTGACGGCATTTGCCGCCTTTGAACACACAGCACTGACCGGCACTATGGGCACACCCTATGTCGCGGACAGCGGGGTCGAGCGATGGTCATGCGCCAGCTGCGGATCACCGCTTGCCGCCCGCTTTCCCTATCTGCCAAACCAGATTTACGTTCCCGTCGGTCTGTTCGATCAGATCGAAACGCTGGCACCCAAGCTGCATTCACATGCCCACAATGCCCTGACATGGCTGCATATTGACGATGATTTGCCCCGCGCAACCGGAACCGCCCGCGACGCCCTGAACCGGACAACCGCATGACGATGGCATCGCCTCCACTGATCCTCGGATTTGACACCTCGGGCGCATATTGCGCCGCCGCGCTGATGCGCGGGGGGCACCTATTGGGTGCCGTGTCCGAGGATATGGCAAAGGGTCAGGCCGAGCGATTGATGGACTTGCTCCAAGACCTGCTCAAAGACCACGACACGGGCTGGAGAGATCTGAATGCACTGGCCGTGGGAACAGGCCCCGGCAACTTCACAGGCATCCGCATCGGGGTGTCGGCGGCGCGCGGGCTGGCCCTTGGGCTTGGCATCCCGGCCTATGGCGTCACCGGGTTCGAAGCGCGCGCACGGCTTGCGCCTGCCGGACATATAGTGGCGATCCCGGCACCGCGCGACATGGCCTATTCCATGACCCAAAACGGACCACAGCTTGGGCCACTTGCCGACATTGCAAACCCGGCCCCTCCGCCCGCGCCACATGAGATGGCCCACGCGATTGCGGCCCACGCCACGACACTGTGGCCTGCCCCGACGGCCCCACCCGCGCCCTATTATCTGCGCGCCCCCGACGCCGCCCCTGCGCGGGACGCACCGCCCGCGATCCTGACATGACACCCGAGACCCTTGCGCGCCTGCACGCCGCCGCCTTTCAAGATCAACGCGCATGGAGTGCGGGTGAGTTTGCACAACTCATTGACAGTGAACATGTTTTTCTAACCGCGCATGCGCACGGCTTTGCGCTGTGGCGGGCCGTTGCGGGCGAAGCGGAGCTGTTGACCATCGCCGTTGACCCCGCCCGTCAAGGGCAGGGGATCGGGCACACCCTGATGCAGCAAGGCATGCAACAGGCCGCAACAATCGCAGATACGGTATTTCTTGAAGTGGCGCAGGACAACGCTGCCGCCTGCGCACTCTATGATCGTTTGGGGTTTAAGGTGATGGCCCGCCGCCCCGCCTATTACCAAAGCGGACCGACGCGCACGGATGCGTTGGTGATGCGCGCATCGCTGCCCATCACCCGGACCTGAAATCCGCTCAAGACACCAACCGCCCTTCGTGCTGCAACGCAAGCACGTCCCGCCCAACAGTTCAGCTTCCCCTTAGGTCATGGGCCTTGCACCTGCGCCAAATCAGCAAAAAGCGGTTGACCCCACCCCGCCCCTGCGGCCTAATCCGGCATGATCGCTGCGATCCCGGGCAGGCGTGGCCCCGCTGTTCCTGCCCCCACAAACAAAAACCGGGAGTAATACCATAATGACCCTGATGCAGAAATTCCTCGGCGCGACCGCCGGGCTGGCCCTGTCCGCAGGCGCTGCACTGGCCGAACCAGCACTGATTTTTGACCTTGGCGGCAAATTCGACAAGTCCTTCAACGAAGCAGCCTTCAACGGCGCACAACGCTGGTCCGAAGAAACCGGCAACTCGTTCCGCGAAATCGAACTGCAATCCGAAGCCCAACGCGAGCAGGCCCTGCGCCGCTTTGCCGAAGCAGGCGCAAACCCGATCGTCATGGCCGGCTTTGCCTTTGCCGACGCATTGGGCCAGGTGGCAGCTGATTATCCAGAGACGAAATTCACCATCATCGACATGGTCGTGGATGCGCCAAATGTCCGCTCGGTCGTGTTCAACGAACATGAGGGCTCGTATCTGGTTGGCATGATGGCGGCCAAAGCCTCTGAATCAGGCACCGTCGGCTTCATCGGCGGCATGGACATCCCGCTGATCCGCAAATTCGCCTGTGGCTATGCCCAGGGCGTCAAGGCAGCCAATCCCGACGCGACCGTCGTGGCCAACATGACCGGCACGACGCCTGCGGCCTGGAACGACCCCGTCAAAGGGTCTGAGTTGACCAAAGCGCAGATCAGTCAGGGCGCTGATGTTGTCTATGCCGCGGCGGGTGGCACCGGCGTGGGCGTTCTGCAAACCGCAGCGGATGAAAACATCCTGTCGATCGGCGTGGACAGCAACCAGAACTATCTGCACCCGGGCAAAGTCCTGACCTCGATGATGAAGCGGGTGGACAACGCGGTCTATCAGGCCTTTACCGATGGGTCCGACATGGAAACCGGGTTCAACGTGATGGGTCTGGCCAATGGCGGCGTCGGCTACGCGCTGGACGACAACAACGCCAGCCTCGTGAGCGCAGAAATGCAGGCCGCCGTTGACGCAGCCTCCGCTCAGATCGCCAGCGGTGAACTGGTCGTGCATGATTACATGTCCGACGACAGCTGCCCTGCGCTGAACTTCTGATCCGGCATCACTGACACAAGGGTCGCGCTGCGCACGGGTTGCGGCGCGGCCCTTTTCCAATCGGGGAACATCACCGACATGACCGCCACCCATCCCGCCATCGAACTCAAGGGCATTTCCAAAGCGTTCGGGCCTGTGCAGGCGAACAAGGATATCTCGATCCGGGTGATGCCCGGCACGATCCACGGGATCATCGGGGAAAACGGGGCGGGCAAGTCCACGCTGATGTCGATCCTCTATGGGTTCTACAAGGCCGACGCAGGCGAGGTGTTCATCGCCGGCCAAAAGACCGACATTCCCGACAGTCAGGCCGCCATTGCGGCAGGCATCGGCATGGTGTTCCAGCATTTCAAACTGGTTGAAAACTTCACGGTCCTCGAAAACATCATCCTCGGGGCCGAAGACGGGGGTTTTCTGAAACCCTCGCTGGCCAAAGCACGCAAATCGCTGGTCGATCTGGCCGCGGAATACGAGTTGAACGTGGACCCGGATGCGCGCATCGAAGAGATCGGCGTGGGCATGCAGCAGCGGGTCGAAATCCTCAAGGCACTCTACCGACAGGCCGATATCCTGATCCTGGACGAACCCACAGGGGTGCTGACCCCCGCCGAAGCGGACCAGCTGTTCCGCATCCTCGGGCGGCTGCGCGAAGAGGGCAAGACGATCATCCTGATCACCCACAAGCTGCGCGAGATCATGGACACGACCGATACCGTATCCGTCATGCGGCGGGGCGAAATGACGGCCACCGTCAAAACCTCCGAAACGTCGCCCGAGCAATTGGCTGAACTGATGGTGGGGCGCAAGGTGCTGCTGCGGGTGGACAAAACACCTGCCGCGCCGGGTCCCGTCGTGCTCGACATCCAGAACCTGCGCGTCGTGGACGAACAAAAAGTCGAACGGCTGCGCGGGATCGACCTGCAAGTGCGTGCCGGTGAAATTCTCGGGATCGCGGGGGTGGCTGGCAACGGGCAATCCGAACTGCTCGAAGTGTTGGGCGGCTACGCGGATGGGACCGGGACGGTCACGTTGAACGGCCAGCCCATTGACCTGACGGGCAAATACTCGGACGGGCGCTCACGGCGGACCAACGGGATTGCGCACGTGCCCGAAGACCGCCAACGCGAAGGGTTGATCATGGACTTTGCAGCCTGGGAAAACACCGCCTTTGGCTATCACCACGACCCGGCCTACACCTCCGGCCTGCTCAGCAACAACGCCGCGATCAAGGCCGAAACCCAGGCCAAGATGAACCGGTTCGATGTGCGCCCCCCGAACCCGCAGCTTGCTGCCAAGAACTTCTCGGGCGGCAACCAGCAAAAGATCGTGCTGGCGCGCGAAATCGAACGCAACCCCGACCTGCTGCTCGTGGGCCAACCCACACGGGGGGTCGATATTGGGGCCATCGAATTCATCCACCAACAGATCGTGGCGCTACGCGATCAGGGCAAGGCGATCCTGCTCGTCTCGGTCGAACTCGAAGAAATCCTCAGCCTCGCAGACCGGGTGGCAGTCATGTTCGACGGACAGATCATGGGCGAACGGCTCTCGCAAGACACCGACGAAAAAGAACTGGGCCTGCTCATGGCCGGGGTGGGTGCATGATCCCTTCATCTTGCAAAATAAACTCTGGGGGAGTCGCGCAAGCGACGGGGGTAAAACCCCCTAAAACATCGCGCGTGCGCAGCACTCAATCAGATAACATCGGAGACCACTCATGGACGTGATGCCCAAATGGGCCGAGGTGGTCCTTGTTCCGCTCATCTCACTGCTGCTGGCAGCGATCCTGTCCGCACTCGTCATCCTCGCCATCGGCGAAGACCCCATAGCGGCTGTCAACCTGATGGTCACGGGCGCGCTCGGGTCGACCTATGGGTGGGGCTACACGCTTTATTACGCGACCAACTTCATGTTCACAGGGCTTGCAGTCGCAGTCGCCTTCCACGCGGGTCTGTTCAACATCGGGGGCGAGGGGCAGGCGATGCTCGGCGGGCTTGGTGTCGCCCTTGTATGCCTGTTCATCCCTTGGCCCCACTGGACCATTGCAGTCTTGGCCGCCACCGTTGGTGCGGCGGTTTTTGGCGCGCTCTGGGCCGCTATTCCGGCCTATCTACAGGCCAGACGCGGCAGCCATATCGTGATCACCACGATCATGTTCAACTTCATCGCCGCAGCCGTGCTGAACTACATGCTGGTCAACATCCTGCGTCCCGCGGGCAGCATGGACCCCGCAACCGAGCGTTTTCCCGAGGCGGTCCACCTGCCCTCACTCCATGATCTGCTTACCCCCTTCGGGATCGCCTTTTCCAAGGCGGCACCCGCCAACGTCTCTCTGGTCATTGCGGTCATTGCCTGCGTGCTTGTCTGGGTCCTCATCTGGCGCACGCCTTTGGGGCTTGAGATCCGGTCCTATGGCAAATCCCACCGCGCGGCGAGCTATGCGGGCATCGGCGCGGTGCGCATCACCATGATCGCCATGCTGATCTCGGGCGGGCTTGCGGGCATGATGGCAATCAACAATGTCATGGGAGAGGCAGAACGGCTGGTTCTGAACGCGGTCGAAGGGGCCGGGTTCATCGGCATCGCCGTGGCGCTCATGGGGCGCAGCCACCCGTTTGGGGTGTTTCTCGCCGCAATCCTCTTTGGGTTCCTCTACCAGGGCGGGGCGGAACTTGCGCTCTGGACGTCGATCCCGCGTGAGTTGATCGTGGTCATCCAGGCCCTTGTGATCCTGTTCACGGGCGCGCTCGACAACATGGTCCGGATGCCACTTGAACGCATATTCCTGGCCATTCGTCGGGGGGGCACGACATGAACTTTCTCGCACTCTTTGATCTGTCGGTTCTGGACTCCACCGTCCGGCTTGCCGTGCCCTTGTTGCTGGCCTGTCTTGCCGGCCTGTTTTCGGAACGCGGGGGCATCTTTGATATCGGGCTTGAAGGCAAAATGCTGGCCGCCGCCTTCTTCTCGGCTGCCATCGCCGCCACAACCGGGTCGGTCTGGATCGGCTTGCTGGCCGGGATCGGTGCCTCGCTGACGCTGTCCGCAGTGCACGGGGTCGCCTCGATCACCTTCCGTGGCAATCAGCTGATCTCGGGCGTTGCCATCAACTTTCTGGCCGCCGGGCTGACCGTTCTCATTGCCCAAAGCTGGTTTCGGCAAGGCGGGCGCACGCCATCCCTGATCGGCGGCGGGCGGTTCGAGCCGATCACGCTGCCATTCGCAGATGCGCTCACCACGGTGCCATTCTTCGGGCCGCTGTATTCCGAACTGATCTCGGGCCACTCGATCCTTGTTTATGTGGCGCTGCTTTGTGTGCCCGGTACATGGTACATCCTGTTCCGCACGCGCTTTGGGCTGCGGCTGCGGGCCGTGGGCGAAAACCCGGCAGCAGTGGACACGGCGGGCGTGTCGGTTGTCGGCCTGCGGTTCGCGGCCGTCGGCATCTGCGGGATTCTGTGCGGGATCGCGGGGGCCTACCTTGCCACCGGCCTGCAGGCAGGCTTCGTCAAAGACATGACTGCGGGGCGTGGGTTCATTGCGCTCGCCGCACTGATCTTTGCCAAATGGCGGCCCTGGCACGCATTGTGGGCAACGCTGCTGTTTGGATATCTTCAGGCCATTGCCCTGCGTCCGGACATTATCGAAGGGGCGCTTGGGTTCAAGGTACAGGTGCAACTGCTGGACGCAATGCCCTACATCCTGACGGTGGTAATCTTGGCCGGATTCGTGGGCAAGGCGATCCCGCCGCGCGCCGGCGGTGAGCCCTACGTCAAGGAACGTTAACAGCCCACCCGCTAAGGCCAGTTTATACACACTCATCAAACCAGTTTGCTGCGCGGCGGCGAGACACCTTGATTTGGCGCAGAACCCGTCCTAACAGGGTTCATGCAAATTTACCTGCCCATCGCCGAGGTATCGGTCAACGCCTTCCTTTTGCTGGGACTTGGCGGAATGGTGGGTATTTTGTCGGGCATGTTCGGCGTGGGCGGCGGGTTTTTGATGACCCCGCTGCTGTTCTTTATCGGCATCCCCCCCGCCGTGGCCGTTGCAACCGAAGCCAATCAGATCGTGGCGTCGTCCTTTTCGGGGGTTCTGGCGCATTTCAAGCGAAAGACGGTGGACCTCAGGATGGGGGTCGTGCTGTTGATCGGGGGATTGATCGGGGCCGCACTTGGGGTGGTGCTGTTCAACTATCTCAAGGCGCAGGGGCAGGTCGATCTGCTGGTCAAGCTGTGCTACGTCGTTTTTCTGGGCGTGATCGGCGGGCTGATGTTCATCGAAAGCCTGAATGCGATCCGCAAGACCGCCAAAGGCGGCGCGGTCCCCACACGCAAGAAACACAACTGGATCCACAAGCTGCCGTTCAAGATGCGGTTTCGGGTGTCGGGCCTTTATATCAGCGTGATCCCACCCGTTCTGGTGGGGCTGTGTGTCGGTGTTCTGGCCGCAATCATGGGCGTTGGCGGCGGGTTCATCATGGTGCCTGCCATGATCTACCTGTTGGGGATGCCGACCAAGGTCGTTGTGGGCACGTCGCTGTTTCAGATCATTTTCGTGACCGCCTTCACCACGATGCTACATGCGACGACCAACTTTACCGTCGACGTGGTGCTCGCGGTTTTGCTGCTTGTCGGGGGCGTCGTTGGCGCACAGGTCGGCACCCGGATCGGGGTCAAGATGAAGGCCGAACAGCTGCGCATCCTGCTGGCGATCATGGTGTTGCTGGTCTGTGGCAAGCTGGCCTTTGATCTGCTGGTGATGCCCTCCGAGTTGTTCTCGATCGCAGCCGAAGGGGGACACTGATGCGCTGGCTGATCGCCCTGCTGCTGCTCGCATTCCCCGTTGCTGCCGAAGAGGTGGTTTTGGGTCTGAGCCAGGATGAAATCGCCATCACCACCAGCTTTGATGGCTCCGAGATATTCGTGTTCGGTGCGGTCAAACGCGAAGCCCCGATTCCCGAAGGCGAGTTGGGCGTGATCGTTACCATTGCAGGCCCATCCGTGCCCGTGACCGTGCGCCGCAAGGAGCGCCGTTTCGGGATCTGGGTCAACACCGATGGGGTCGAGATCGAGTCCGCACCCAGCTATTATGCTGTCGCCACCAGTGCCAATCTGGACGAGGTATTGAGTGTACGCGAAAACCTGCGCCACAAGGTGTCGGTGCCCAGCATGATCCAGTCTGTCAGCGCGCCCAACACGGTGCTGGATGCCAGTGCCTATGTCAGTGCGCTGATCCGCATTCGCGAAAACTCGGGCAATTTCCAACTGCTTGAAGGCAAGGTCGTCGTGGATGATGAGACCCTGTTTCGCACACGTATTCGCCTGCCCGCGGCGCTGACCGAAGGGGCCTATGAGACCCGCATTTTTCTGACCCGCGATGGCAATATCGTGTCGCAATACGAAACGGCCATTGATGTGCGCAAAGTCGGGCTGGAGCGATGGCTGCACAGCCTGAGCCGCAACCAGCCCGTGGTGTATGGGCTTATGTCTCTGGCGATTGCGATCTTTGCAGGCTGGAGTGCATCAGCGGCATTTTCCCTGTTGCGCAACTAGCGCCCGGTCGAGGGCGCGAGAGGCCAGCCCCTCAAACTCCCCGCGGTATTTTTGGTCGAAAGAAACCGGACCCCGTCAGATTTCGGGCTCGGTTGCATCCAGGGTGAGCGGTGCGGCAGGTGTGCTGCGCAGATCATCAATGGTGAGCGGGTTTGTCGGCTTTGACAGCCGGTTGCGCACCACCCAGATCAGCCGATCCTGCGCCCGTGTGATCGCCACATAGGCCAGCCGTTTCCACAGTGGCTGCCCGGCCTCGGATCGTCCCATCCGCGCCGCGCCGTATAGGTCTGGCGCAAAGACCTGCACCGTGTCCCACTGGCTGCCTTGTGCTTTGTGGATCGTCACCGCCGCCCCGTGCAGGAACGTCGCCCCCATGCGCGCGGCGTAGGGGATGAACGGTTCTTCTTCATCCGGTTTTTCGATTTTCACAATGGAGGCCGCCGACACTTGAGGGTCCTCCGCCCCCATCACATGCAAACGCGAAAAGCCCGGCTTGCGCCCCTCCCCCAGATAGATCACCTGCGCCCCCTTGATCAGGCCGCGCGCCTCGAGGTCCAGCCGTTTCTTGCGATGTTTCAGCGGAAGTTCGAGGCCGTCGCAAATCAGCGGCTCCCCTTCGATCAGCGCATCCTGCGGCGCGCCATAGACATCGCGGAATGCGTTGATCAGCCGGATGCGTGTGGCGTTGCGCCAGACCAGAACGGGGCTGCGCGCCATCAGATCAACCTCCACCCGCTGACCCCAGACAACGCGTTCGTCACGAGCGGCAGCCTCTTCCACCATCTTTTCAAAGCGGTAAAAGTCCACCTCGGGGTCCGCCAAAGCGTGCGCAAGGTCAAGGATCGGGTTGTCCGCCTCTTGCCGGTGGATGCGATTGAGGTTCAGCACGCGGGGGGCGGGCAGTTTTTCAAACACCATCGCACCGGATTGATTGACCGGGGCAAGCTGCGCCGGATCACCAAACATCAACAGAGTGGGAAAGATTTCCTTGAGATCCCCGAACTGCTTGTCATCCAGCATCGACGCCTCGTCGATGAACCCGATATCCAGCGGTTCCTCGCGGCGTTTCCAACCTGTGATAAAGTCCGAACCGCGCAGGCCCGCCGCCGCCAATGCGCCGGGGATCGACTTGTTGCCCTGATAGAACGCATAGGCCCGGTCGAGGGCTTGGTCGGTCAGCCCTTCGACCTCGGGGCGGTCACCATTGCCTGCGAGCCACTCGGCAATCCGCTCGTATTCCGGGTCATAGACCGGCGTATAAAGAATACGGTGGATCGTGGTCGCGGGCACCCCGCGAAAGCGCAAGACACTTGCCGCCTTGTTGGTGGGCGCGAGGATGGCGAGGGTGCGTTTGTCTTTACGCTTGCGTGATTCATAGTCGCCCGACACGATCTCGACTCCTGCCGCCTCAAGCGCCTTGTAAAGCTCGGCCAACAGCAGTGTCTTGCCCGACCCGGCCTTGCCCGTGATCGCCATGACGGAGGTTTTGGAGGACTTGGGCGGCATCAAAAGCGCGTCGTCCAGATCAACCCCCGCGCCGCGCAACATGTCCGTTACGGCATCAAAGGCGCTCGCCTGATCGTCAGAAAGGGAGAGGGTCGTCGTCATGTCGCGACCCTACAGTTGGGTCGCGACAGGGGCCAGCGCGTTTCGCCGCGCGGCGGGAATTAGGCTGTGCGTGCGAAAGGTTCGGGGGCGATTGTCCCGAAGGCGCGATCAAACCACTGGCGCGAACGCTCAAGCGGCACGCCCGCACGTTCTGCCACCTTGGCGGCGGCACCTTGCTCGAAATGCCACAGCCCGACGCTGATCTGATCGCGGCCCGTGCCTGCGCTGCCCAGCACCTCTGGGGAGGAGCCGATCATACGGTAAATGCGGACCATGCGCGCATCAAAGACCCCGACGAAGTGTTCGACACCAAAATTCTGCATGATCTCACCCCCGCCCAGCATCAGCGCAGCGGCCACGTGGCTACCAGCGCCACGGGTCAGGCAAAACCGGGTGCATTCCCAAATGACCGGGCTGGTAATGGGGCCAGAGATCAGATCGCCAAAGTGCTCGTTCACCATAGTGCGCCCGGTCGTCGGCAGAAACCGCATGGACCCGCCATGGCTGCCGTCAGGTTCTTCCCAGATCACATAAAGCGGGTTCAGGTCATCATATTCGTCACGCTCGCACCCATCAGCATCAATGCTGACATCCCAGCCAAGTCGGGTTTTGAACTGATCCGCACGGTCGCGAAACATGGTGCGGGCAAGTTTGGGGTGATCAACCAAGTCGGAGGCATAAAGATAGCGCAGCATTTCAGGATTCCTTGTCAGACCAGAGCAGGTATGACCGAAACACTACTTAAACGTGCGTTAACGTCTAGACATTCTCGCGTACGATGTGTTGCCGCGCGTGGCAACGGGGGGTGTCAGACGACAATCAGCCCCCGACTCATTGCCCGTGCGACCGCGTGGGTCGTGTTCATAGCACCCAGTTTAAACCGGGCGCTTTCGATGTAGACGCGCAGGGTATGCTCGGAAATGGCGAGCGTATCGGCCACCTGAGCGCGGCTGTATCCCATCGCAAGGAACGTCATCGCATCGACCTCTCGCGGGCTGAGGGACTGGGGTTGATCGGGCGTCCTCTCTGGTTCGAAATCAAGAGCCTTTTCGTTGAAGTAGTGGGCGATCAGGATCAGGTCGCGGCGGTGCGCATCTGTCCAGGCGGCCCAGATGTCGTCGTCGCAGGAGTGGCTGACGGTGAAAAGTGCGAACTGGCCGTTGGGCCCCCGGATAGGCACCGAGAACCCCTGGTTCCCGACGCCGTGTGATATAGCCTCTGCCTGAAAGGCGCGGGCGGCTTTGCTGGACCAATCGAGCCGCTTCCAATCAACGGGGTGAAACCTTTGAAAACAACCAAGAATAACTGGATCGACGCGGAGGTAGTTTTGCTCAAGATAGCGATCACGCCATGTGTCTGAATATGTCCCGCATCCGTACTGCGCCCCGGCGGAATCGACCCAATGATAGATGACATGACCAACCGAATAGTGGCTTTGGATCGCCTCGGTTGCGGCCTGTAATGCGTCCAGCCCCTCAGCTGTTTCCAAATCCCCCAAAATGACTTCCAACGGCTGCCTCGCCGTCGTGACGCTGACCATCTGCTGTATCCTTCATCGCGGCGATCTCGGCCATGGCAACGATTGCGGTGTCATCCAACTGTTCTGCCAAGTTTGGCATGTTGTTGGCCCGTGCAAAGGTCTTGAGGTCCGTAAGAACGTCCAGTATCCAATCACTTCTCATTCCCAGACTCTCCCTGAAGTGGTTAATGAATCATTAACACAACTATAGCATGAGCATTCTCACGCTGAAAATTCACCTATTTCTACTCCCCAGAAATGGTGAGGGCGCTTTTTTTAACCCACTGAACCTGTTGAAGCCCCCGAGAATACGAAAACGCCCGCGACAACCAGAGGTGATTCGCGGGCGTTGAAGGCACATCCACAGCGTGTAGGGATTAAGCGCGGGCCTCCAGCGCGTCTTCGAGGGTGCGCAGCCCGGTTTTAGGCGCTTGCACCAGCACCGACATATTGCCGGGCTTGTGTTCGTTACGCAGCATCTTCATGTGCGCGGCAGGCAGGTCGTTCCATTCGAACACTTCGGACATGCACGGGTCCAGACGGCGTTCGACCATCAGATGGTTGGCGGCCGAGGCTTGCTTGAGGTGCGCAAAGTGGCTGCCCTGCAAACGCTTTTGGTGCATCCACATATACCGGACATCAAAGGTACAGTTGAACCCGGTGGTGCCCGCGCAGATCACGACCATGCCGCCCTTCTTGCACACGAATGTCGACACCGGGAACGTGGATTCGCCGGGGTGTTCAAACACCATATCCACATTGACGCCCTTGCCGGTAATGTCCCAGATCGCTTTGCCAAACTTGCGCGCTTCCTTGAACCAGTCGTTATATTCCGGCGTGTTCACCGTAGGCATCTGCCCCCAGCAATTGAAATCCTTGCGGTTCAGGACGCCCTTTGCGCCCAGCTCCATCACGAAGTCGCGCTTGGATTCATCCGAAATGACCCCAATCGCATTGGCCCCGGCGGTGTTGATCAACTGGATCGCATAGGATCCCAAACCACCCGAAGCCCCCCAGACCAGGACGTTCTGACCGGGTTTCAGATCGTGAGGTTCGTGCCCGAACAGCATCCGGTAGGCGGTCGCAAGCGTCAGCGTGTAACACGCACTTTCTTCCCAGGTCAGGTGCTTGGGGCGGGGCATCAATTGCTGGCTTTGCACACGGGTGAACTGGCTGAAGGACCCGTCCGGTGTCTCATAACCCCAAATCCGTTGCGTTGGCGAATACATCGGATCGCCGCCGTTGCAGAATTCATCATCGCCATCATCCTGGTTGCAGTGGATTACCACCTCGTCCCCGACTTTCCAGCGTTTGACCCGGTCGCCCACGGCCCACACGATACCCGACGCATCGGAGCCTGCGATATGATAGGGGTGCTTGTGCCCGTCAAAGGGGCTGATCGGCTGACCAAGCGCGGCCCACACCCCGTTATAGTTCACGCCCGCCGCCATCACGAGGACGAGCACGTCATTGCTGTCAAGTTCCGGCACCTCGACCACCTCTTGCAACATGGCGCTGTCAGGTTCGCCATGGCGCTCGCGGCGGATCGCCCATGCGTACATTTGTTTGGGAACATAGCCCATCGGGGGTATCTCACCCATCTCGTACAGATCTTTTTCGGGCGCGTCGTAGGATGCAATGCCCGTGTCAGTTGCAAGGTCGAGTGCCATGTCAGCCTCCGTTTGGAATTTCTGTGCCGCAGCGCAGAATCGCAGCGTGTTCAGGCTGAATATGACCTCAAACGCAACATTGCAACACATGATGCGTCTATTTTGTAACTTTATGACTTTGCACACGCAGCATCCAGAGGTGCATCCACCTGCGCACCTTCAACGACACCAAGAGAGTTCGCGTAGTATTGGGCCAGGGCTCGCTCCTCTTCTGACATCTGCCAGCCATCATCCGACAACAGGAAAACACGCCGTTTTGCCATCAACGCGCGGGCGCGGATAACGTAGCTTGCAACATCTCCTTCTTCGATGGCCGGAACCGCTCCCCGCGTGCGCGGCAACAGATCACGCACCGCCTGCACCATCTGCGCTTCGCTCAGTGGCGCGGGCGCGTTCAGCATCACATGCGACAGCAAAGGCACAAACGTCACCGGCATCACATCCTCGATCCGCGTCTTCAACTTGTCCGCCAACCGTTCAATCGGGCCATCCGGTCCAAACTGGCGCAAGGACAGCGGCTGCCCGAACATCACCGACGCCATCCCAAACCGGGCATCGCGGCGCAAAACGCGCTGCCAGATGTTGTGGAGGATGAACTTCATAATGACCGAAATCCGCGCCCCAAACCGGCGATCCCCACGTTTGTCCGCAGCGATTAGGACCCGATCTTCGAGTATGCGATCATAGTTGATCGCCACGGGGACGAACACGACGTCCCGCCCGTCGGCATCAAACCCTTCGACCACATAGGACAGCAGGCCCATCTTCAGCGGCATCAGCTTGCCATTTACGGTCAACCCGCCTTCGGGAAAGATGGCCTGGGTCACGCCACCTTGCGTCGCCATCTGCACATAACGGGCCAGCACCTTGCGATAAAGCTGCCCCCGCGCACGGCGGCGAATGAAATACGCACCCATCGACTTGATCAAACGCGACAGCGGCCAGACCCGCGCCCATTCCCCAACTGCATAGCTCAGCGCTGAGGCCTGGGCGGCGAGATATGTCACCAACACATAATCCATGTTGCTGCGGTGGTTCATCACAAAGATCACCGTGGCATCCGGGCTGACTTTGGCCAGTTGGGAATCGTTGTTCACGCCAGTACGCACATCATAAAGGGCATTGGCCAGCCACCGCGCCGCCCGAGCGCCAAAGCTGAAATAAGCAAAGGCGGAAAAACTTGGCACGATCTCACGCGCGTAACGGCGGGCCTGCTCAAAGGCGACGTTTTCGGGCACGCCTTCCTTTTGGGCATGGGCGGCAATCGCCTCGGACACTTCGGGATCATAGATCAGGCGCTGGATCATGTCATAGCGGCGCGCCAGCTTGAACGGCTCAATCGGGCGGGTCAGGCGTTGGTTAAGGCGGGTGACCGCCCTTTCAAGGCGACGACGAAAGAACCAGCGCACGGACGGAAACAGAAAATGCGAGGCGAACGTCACCGCTGCGAACAGCACGATCAACACAAAAAACCACAGCGGAAGTTCAACAGTTCGCATCATCGCGGCCAATCTCGCAGGGCGACGGGCCGGGGTAAAGCGGTGTTTCGGGGTGGCGCTCTGCCCTTCTCTGGTCGACACTGCGCGAATGTATGATGGCGATTCATTCTACACGCTCAGCATGATGGGCCGAATTGGGCTGGTCCTTGTGTCGCTGATGTTTGCGGCCATCGCACTTGGTATGACCCGCCTGATGACCTTCACACGGCCCATCTATCTGCGGATTCCGATCTGGATCGTGGTGTTCATCACATTCGTGTGGGCGTCACCGCAGGGGTATTACACCTACTATCGGCTCATCATTGACGGCCTGCCCGCGCAATCAGTGATTGGTCCGCCGCCACCCCCTCAGGAAATCATGGCCCTGTTGACCTTTAGCGGCAAAAGCAACCTGTCGGCCCACAGCATAGGCATTCTTGGATGGCTGATGTTGGTCGTCGCGCTTTTGCCGTACCGCAAGAAATGCCGCAACGCAGCGGATTGACTGCGCCACATAATTACCTATAGATCACATCAAACGTAATTATCTTGCTTGCCTAGTTCACAAGGGGTGCACCATGACTGATGCCGTTCAAAAAGATCGCCCGTGGTTGATCCGAACATATGCGGGCCACTCGACCGCTGCGGCATCCAACGCGCTTTACCGTGCAAACCTTGCCAAGGGGCAGACCGGCCTGTCTGTCGCCTTCGATCTGCCCACCCAGACAGGCTATGACAGCGATCATGTTCTGGCGCGGGGCGAGGTGGGCAAGGTCGGCGTGCCCGTCTCGCATCTTGGTGACATGCGCACGCTGTTCGCCGACATCCCGCTGGAACAGATGAACACGTCCATGACGATCAACGCGACGGCTCCCTGGCTGCTGGCGCTTTACATTTCGGTGGCCGAAGAACAGGGAGCGGATGTGGCGACGCTGCAAGGCACCGTACAAAATGATCTGATCAAGGAATATCTGAGCCGGGGCACGTATATCTGCCCGCCCGAGCCCTCATTGCGAATGATCGCGGATGTGGCTGAATACTGCTATACGCATGTGCCGAAATGGAACCCGATGAATGTGTGTTCCTATCATCTGCAAGAAGCGGGCGCGACGCCCGAACAGGAATTGGCCTTTGCATTGGCTACCGCGACGGCGGTGCTGGACGCACTGAAACCCCGCATCGCACCACAGGATTTTCCAGCCGTTGTGGGCCGCATTTCATTCTTTGTGAATGCAGGCATTCGGTTTGTGACCGAGATGTGCAAAATGCGCGCCTTTGTCGATCTTTGGGACGAGATTTGCGAGAAACGCTATGGGGTGAGCGATCCGAAGTTTCGCCGTTTCCGCTATGGGGTGCAGGTCAATTCGCTTGGGCTGACCGAACAGCAGCCCGAAAACAACGTCTATCGTATTCTGATCGAAATGCTGGCCGTGACCCTGTCGAAAAAGGCCCGCGCACGCGCTGTCCAATTGCCCGCCTGGAATGAGGCGCTTGGCCTGCCCCGCCCCTGGGATCAGCAATGGTCGATGCGGATGCAGCAGATCATGGCCTATGAAACGGACCTTTTGGAATTTGATGATCTCTTTGACGGCAACCCGGCGGTTGATGCAAAAGTCGATGCGCTCAAGACCGGTGCACGCGCGGAATTGGAGCAATTGGATGCCATGGGCGGCGCAATTGCGACGATTGACTACATGAAAGCGCAATTGGTTCAATCCAATGCGGAACGGCTCAACCGGATCGAAAAGGGTGAAACGGTTGTGGTCGGCGTGAACAAATATCAAGCCGGAGAACCTTCGCCCCTGATGACCGGAGACGGCGGGATCATGGTGGTCGACCCTGCGGTCGAACAGGAACAGATTGATCGGCTGACGGCCTGGCGCGATGCGCGTGACACAGATGCGGTGGCTGCGGCGCTGGCTGATTTGCGGGCTTCGGCTGCGGCGGGTGAGAATGTCATGCCCGCCTCGATCCAGGCGGCCAAAGTCGGTGTCACGACCGGAGAATGGGCCGCACAGATGCGCACCGTTCACGGGGAATATCGTGGACCGACAGGGGTTTCGACCTCTCAATCAAATATGACCGAAGGGTTGGACGCATTGCGCGACGCGGTGGACGTGGTCAGCGACAGGCTTGGGCGGCGGCTCAAGTTTCTTGTGGGCAAGCCGGGTCTTGATGGGCATTCCAACGGTGCGGAACAGATCGCCGTACGGGCCCGCGACTGCGGCATGGACATCACCTATGAAGGCATCCGGCTAACCCCAGAAGAGATCGTGCGCGCGGCGCGCGAAGACGGTGCACATGTGATTGGATTGTCGATCCTGTCCGGCAGCCACATCCCATTGGTCGAGGATCTGATGCAGCGCCTGCATGCCGAAAACCTGACGGATATTCCGGTGATTGTGGGCGGGATCATTCCTGATGACGACGCAGAGCGGTTGCGCACCATGGGCGTTGCCCGCGTCTATACGCCCAAGGATTTCGAATTGAATACCATCATGTCCGATATCGTGACACTCGCTGATCCCCAGGCCGTGGCCGCGCAATAGCACGATCCCTCGCAAGAGGGATTGCATCGTCAATAATGGTCAGCAATTTTCCGAATTTGGAACCATCTCGGTTATTTCCGGTATTCCCACTCCCGGTCGCAAAAAGCACGCATAACGAGCGGGGATATGCTGCTGACACAAATTGATGCACCCACACCATTGCATTTTTTTGCAAATTGAAAAATACGGTCAAATTACACGATAAATACTGGAGATGAAAATGGCGATCAAACTCGACAAGATGAGCCGCAAAGAGCTGGAAGCGTTGCGGTCTGACGTGGACAAGGCGATCATTGACCTGCGCAAAAAAGAAAAATCAGACGCATTGGCCGCAGCCCAGAAAGCCGCAGCCGAGTTTGGTTTTTCGCTTGATGAACTGACATCGAAACGGGGTGGAAAAGCGGGCGCAAAAGGTGCCAGTGCTGAACCCAAATACATGAACCCCGAAAACCCGACACAAACATGGACCGGAAAAGGCCGCCAGCCGAACTGGTTCAAGTCCGCGTTGGAAAACGGTAAGAAAGCCGACGATCTGATGATCTGAGAAACGCCTGTACGGGGGCGTTTTCGCCCTCGTATCCAGCCCGCGTTTTGCGCTAGCCTGGGTCTGACCTTATCTCAGATCGGAGCATTTTTTATGACCGTCCATATCGGTGCCAAGCCCGGCCAAATTGCAGAAACCGTGCTGATGCCCGGCGACCCCTACCGCGCCAAATGGGCGACCGAGACCTTTCTTGAGAACGCTGAACTTGTGAATGAAGTCCGCGGCATGCTGGGCTTTACCGGTACGTGGCGCGGCAACCGCGTGACAATCCAAGGATCGGGCATGGGCATGCCGTCGCTGTCAATCTATGCCAACGAATTGATGGCGGAATACAACGCCCAAACCCTGATCCGCATCGGATCCTGTGGCGGGATGCAGACGCATGTCGGCATTCGCGACGTGATCCTTGCGATGACGGCCAGCACCATCACTTCCCCCTCCTCCGGCATTTTCCGCGAAGTGAATTACGCGCCATGTGCGGATTACGGATTGCTGTCAGCGGCGGTTGCGGCAGCTCAGGCCAAGGGCACCAAGACCCATGTCGGCGGCATCTATTCCTCGGACGTGTTCTATGCCGAACGCCCTGATCTGGACGAACAGATGGTGCGCCACGGTATTCTGGGCGTCGAGATGGAAGCGGCGGAGCTTTACACGCTGGCCGCCCGTCATGGTCGCCGTGCCCTGGCTGTGCTGACCGTATCGGACCATCTGCAAACGGGCGAGGCGCTGCCCTCCGAAGATCGCGAAAAGACGTTTGGCGACATGGTCGAGATCGCGCTTGAGGCTGCATTCTCCAGCTGATCCGCCTGATGAAAATGCGGATGCCTCCGGCGGGAGTACTTTATGGAACAATGAATGGGATATCAGCGTCCGTGTGACCGGTCGTATCCATTTGGATACGGACTGGTCCAACCGTTAAGCGATCCCTTCGCGGGCGCGAACACTTCGATCTTGAGCGGATAGCAGGCGGCCGCATCCGAAGAATGTTCGGCGCTGCAATCCCCACCCGGACAGGCGCTGAGTCCACCAAGCAGGTCAATCTCGGCCAGAAAATCGATATGATCGCCGGGTCGGACGGGCGATGCTTTCATAAAGTACTGTCCCGTATCGCGGGTAAAGCCCGTGCACATGAACACGTTCAGCACATCATGCACATGCGGCTCGGCCTCTGCCAACGGGACCCCGAGGTGGTCGGCCAGAGCCCGGGTCAGGTTGGAATGACAGCAATGATGATAATGATCCCCCTGCAACAGGTTGCCGGTATAGGGATCGCAGCGGGTGCCGATCACGTCGTGCACGGATCCTCCATATTGATCAATGCCGTACCATGCGAGGCTGTCGTGGATAACTGTCGCCATGGGGCGCAAATGTGGAAAACTGCTCCACGTCCGCTCACCAGTGGTGATGTGGGTGCCATGCAGCGCACGCGTCTTGCCCGAATAGAACCGCTCGGACAGATCATTCGCATTCCACAGGTTCAGGTCACCCACCTGCGGCCCTTCAACGCTTGAGATGCGGAAGATATGCCCGGCAGGGACGTTGAAACAGACAGCATCGCGGGGTGCCGCGATCACCTCATCAATCTTGGTCATCCCTTCACGCGCCGCGCCGTAGCGCACCATATCAGGTGCGGGCAGCGTGTCGTTTGGGTAACAAATCACCGGCGCAATCGCGCGCCGATCATCAGCATCTGTCGGAATATCCAATGGCGCACCTCGTGTGATTTGATATCAGGTGCGCCATTGGACCAATCCTTGCCCGGATCGGCAAGGGTTATATGACAACCACGTCCAGCGGCGGAAACCCATTGAACCCGATAGTGGCATATGTGGTCGTATAGGCCCCGCAGTTGCGGATGATCATACGATCCCCCGCAGACAGGCTTTGCGGCAGGTCAACCATCTTTTTCTCATAAAGCACGTCGGCGCTGTCACAGGACGGGCCCGCGACGATGCAAGGCGCTGCCGGACCCGATGCCGTGGGTGTCACGAACTGATAGCGGATCGCCTCGTCCATGGTTTCGGCAAGGCCCGAGAATTTGCCGATATCAAGGTACACCCAACGGTGCAGATCGCTGTTTGATTTACGCGACACCAGCAGCACTTCGGCGGCGATCGCCCCTGCTTCGGCCACGAGGCCACGACCGGGTTCGGCCATGACATGTGCCACATCGCCAAAGCGTGCATCGATCTGGGCCATAACTGCTGCGGCATAGGCGGTGGGTGCCTCGATGGCCTCGCCATAGAATGCGGGGAACCCACCCCCGATGTTGAGAAGATCAAGGTCGAAGCCCGCGTCCTTTGCCTTGGCCCAGATGGCTGCAATCTGATCCAGCGTATCACCCCACATCGCCGCCTGACGCGTCTGGCTGCCCACATGAAAGCTGAACCCACGCGGGCGCAGACCCAATGCAACCGCCAAACCAAGCAGGGCAAGCGCCTTGTCGCGCGTGCAGCCAAATTTACGGCTAAGCGGCCAATCGGCCTGCGATGTTTCGACAATCAAGCGGATATAGACTTCAGCACCTGGCGCATGCTCTGCGATCTTTTCCAGCTCTTCCTCGGCATCGGCGGCAAACAGTGTCAGCCCGGCCTGATGGGCAAATGCGATGTCAGAGGCCCGCTTGATCGTGTTGCCAAAGGAGATATGCCCGGCATCGGCCCCCTGGGACAGGCACAATTCAATCTCACCGCGCGAGGCTGCATCAAAATGCGAGCCCAATTGTACCAGCCGTTCGATGACTTCGCGCTGTGGGTTCGCCTTGACGGCGTAGTGGATACGCGCACGGCCCAGACCCAGAGCAAGCGCGCGGTACTGCGCCTCGACCGCATCAATATCCAAAACGAGGGTGGGGCGATCAAACTGATGGCGGGTGATATAGATCTCGGCACGGTTCGGGCGGATGGGCGTGAGGGCCGCGAAATCGGCGACATATGCGTTCATGGGTCATCTCCAATAGACATGGGCCGTTCAAGGCCGCGTAGTTCCAAGAGGAGACGTTACCGTCGCTACATACCGGACCCCGGACAGAGGCGCGTGCGTTGGCGTCTATGTTCGCCATATCTGCTCAAAGGTACATCATGGGAAGCTGTTATTTTTGCATGGCTGCATTGCGAAAAATGGAGGGGTTTCTGCCTGACGTCCTGCGGATCAGATCAGCACATGCCCTGCAAGCCCCAACAGGAACCCGAACACAGCCCCAAGCGGGGGCAGCCACGCATTTTCAAGGGGCACTTCGGGGGCGATATCCTGAAACATCAAATACAGAATACCCCCCGATGCAAGCATCATCACCGCCCCGATCAGCGGTGCATCCGGTCCGGCGGCGATCCCACCAAGGGCGGCCAGTGGCCCAAGGGGCACCATCGCAACAAACAGCGCCATCAACATCAGCACGCCGCGGTCGCTGGAGGCGCGGATCTCCTCCATCGCATTGAACCCTTCAGGCAGGTTTTGCAGCACCATCAGGATCGCCACCAGCACGGCTGTGGTCATATCGGCAGCGGCAAGCGCACCAAGGGCCATCGCTTCGGGCAGATAATCCATCATCATCGCAAGAAACTGGGCCGCGTTCGATCCGCTGGCCTTCAACGCGCGATCAATCAACGCGAACAGGCCCCCACCCACCGCGAACCAGATCAAGGCGGGCATGGGGGCAAGCCGGTCAACGCCCTCGGGGATCAGCACAAGCGCAATGGCCGCAAGCAGCGCCCCGGCTCCGAAGGCGACGACTCCATGGCGGGCTTCGGTCCTTGCCATCTGGGACAGCCGGGAAATCCGGCACAGGGACAATGCAGCGCCCGCAGGGATAGATGCCCCCGCAAGCGCCGTAAGGATCAGAGCCGCCCAAAACGGGTCGAGCATGAGATCACACCGTGCGGTCGACCATCATCTTCTTGATGTTCGCAATCGCCTCTGCCGGATTCAGACCTTTGGGGCAGGTCTTGGCGCAGTTCATAATCGTATGGCAGCGGTACAGTTTGAACGGGTCCTCAAGGTCATCAAGCCGCTCGCCCGTGGCTTCATCCCGGCTGTCGATGATCCAACGGTAGGCATGCAGCAACGCGGCGGGCCCAAGATAGCGGTCACCGTTCCACCAATAGGAGGGGCACGCGGTGGAGCAGGACGCACACATCACGCATTCATAAAGCCCATCCAGCTTTTTGCGATCCTCGATGGATTGCTTCCATTCCTTGGCGGGCCGGTTCGTCTTGGTTTCAAGCCAGGGCATGATCGAGGCGTGCTGCGCATAAAAATGCGTCAGATCCGGGATCAGGTCCTTGACCACGGGCATGTGCGGCAAGGGGTAGATTTTGACATCGCCCTTCACCTCGTCCATGCCATAGATACAGGCCAGCGTGTTGATCCCGTCGATATTCATCGCGCAAGACCCGCAGATACCCTCTCGGCAGGACCGGCGGAAGGTCAGCGTCGGGTCAATCTCGTTTTTGATCTTGATCAGCGCGTCCAGCATCATCGGCCCGCAGGTGTCCATATCAACCCAATAGGTGTCGAGCTGCGGGTTTTTGCCATCATCCGGGTTCCAACGATAGATCTGGAACTTGCGCAGGTTGGTTGCGCCTTCGGGTTTTGGCCACGTCTTGCCCGTCGTCATCCGCGAATTCTTGGGAAGCGTCAGTTGGACCATGTCAGGTACTCCTGTGGTTATAGCGTCAGGGCGGCGCTGCCGGCCCGGACGATGCACTGTTGTGTTTCGGGACGCGCGATGACGGTGCGCACGAGGGTTGCGGTGGCATCAGTGACACCGATCACCGCAGCCCGCGCAAATTCGCGGATTTCAAGGGCGTCCGCATTGTCAATCACGCAATCCGTAAAGGGGGCGACAGCCTGTTTGGGAACGGCCGGAAAGCGGGTGACAATCGCCTCGTTCACCGCCACCTTGGCACTGCGCCGTCCGACATCATCTGCCGCGCGCGTCGCCTCGTCACAGCCCACCAGGGCCAGAACGGCGATCAATACCGCGCCCCGGATCATGCCGCCCACCGTGTGAACAACACATCCATATGCCGCGGTCGCGCCCTTTTGCCGGGTCCGTCTGCGATTGCCATAATGTCACGCATTTCAAGTCCTGCCTGTGCCAGTAGTGTTATTGCCCTTGAAGGAGGGGCGACGCCCGCAAACCGTTTGCTGACGCTGAGTTCAAGGATCACGAAGTCGCAGCGTTTCAGCGTCTCACCGCCGCCTTGCAGTACCGCTGTTTCAAATCCTTCAGTGTCGATCTTGAGGCCAACGCGCCCCGGATAATCCGCCATCAGATCATCAAGCCGCATGACGGGCACATCCATCCTGTCAACCTGTGTAAAGGTATCGACAAGGACATCCGTCCGCTCCATCAGGCTCGCCATGGCCCCACCTTTGCCCGGTGCGGTTTCGGGTACATGAAGTGTCGCCTGTCCCGTTTCCGCCCCAAGGGCCACGGCGTGAAAGTCAAACACGCTCAGATGCCCGCTTGCCCGCACGGAGTCGCCGCAATCCGGTTGCGGATCCACCAGCACAAAGCGCGCATCGGGGAAGGATTTGTAGAGCCACGGCGTGCCGTCATGCACGCCCACATCCACCACCACGTCTGGCGTAAACCCATAGCCGCGCACATAAAACGCACGCGTTTTGAGAGGATGAACCGCCATCCCCTCAGCCCGCAATGTGCGCCGCATATCCGCCAGCATAGGGTCAGTACACCCGTGCTTTCGGCGCGATCTTTTTCAGGTCGATCCCGCCATCATTATGGCTGGTCAGCGGTTGCAGATGCACCCCGCGATACCCCAGAGAGGCCGCGTTGCCCTTGAACCAGACGAGGCTGTGCTTGCGCCAGTTCTCGTCGTCACGGTCCGGGTAATCCTCGTGCGCATGCGCGCCCCGGCTTTCCTTGCGCGCAGCAGCGGCAGTGATGGTGGCGACCGCGTTCGGCATCAGGTTGGTCAGCTCCAGCGTCTCCATCAGGTCCGAGTTCCAGACCAGCGATGTGTCCGACACCTTGAGGTCGGATTGCTTGGCCGACACGTCCTCCATCTTGGCCTGACCTTCGGCCAGCGTCGCGTCGGTGCGGAACACGGCCGCATCAGCCTGCATGGTTTTCTGCATCTCAAGACGCAGCTCGGCCGTGGGCACATGGCCCTTGGCATAGCGCAACCCGTCAAAGCGCGAGAATGCCGCATCAACCGAGCGTTGATTGGGCGTGGGCACAGGCGTGGAGGGATCGATGATTTCACCTGCCCGGATTGCCGCCGCCCGACCAAAGACGACAAGGTCGATCAGCGAATTTGAACCCAAGCGGTTGGCCCCGTGGACCGAGGCGCAGCCCGCCTCGCCCACCGCCATCAGACCCGGCGACACGTTGTCAGGCTTGTCGGCGGTCGGTGCCAGCACCTCACCCCAATAGTTCGTCGGAATACCGCCCATGTTATAGTGAACCGTGGGCAGAACCGGGATCGGTTCCTTGGTCAGGTCAACGCCTGCAAAGATGCGCGCGCTTTCCGAAATGCCGGGCAGGCGCAGGTCCAGCGTTTCCTTGGGCAGGTGGTTGAGGTGCAGGTGGATGTGATCGGACTGATCGCCCACGCCGCGTCCTTCGCGGATTTCCATAGTCATGCAGCGCGACACCACATCGCGGCTCGCCAGATCTTTGTAGGTCGGCGCATAGCGTTCCATGAACCGCTCGCCTTCGGAGTTGGTAAGGTAGCCGCCCTCGCCCCGTGCGCCTTCGGTGATGAGACACCCGGCACCGTAGATGCCAGTCGGGTGGAACTGTACAAACTCCATATCCTGAAGCGGCAGACCGGCCCGGGCCGTCATGCCGCCGCCATCACCTGTGCAGGTGTGCGCCGATGTGGCCGAGAAGTACGCGCGCCCGTAGCCGCCCGTGGCCAGCACGACCATCTTGGCGCTGAACAGGTGCATGGTGCCGTCATCCAGCTTCCAGCACAGGACACCCTGACAGACACCATCATCCGACATGATCAGATCAATGGCGAAATACTCGATATAGAATTCGGCGTTGTTCTTGAGCGATTGGCCATAGAGCGTATGCAGGATCGCGTGGCCGGTCCGGTCGGCGGCGGCGCAGGTACGCTGCACCGGGGGGCCTTCGCCGAATTCCGTGGTGTGCCCGCCAAAGGGGCGCTGATAGATCTTGCCCTGCTCGGTGCGCGAAAACGGGACGCCGTAATGTTCCAGCTCGTAAACGGCCTTGGGGGCCTCGCGCGCCAGATATTCCATCGCGTCCGTATCGCCGAGCCAGTCAGAGCCTTTGACCGTGTCATACATATGCCACTGCCAGTTGTCGGGGCCCATGTTGGACAGCGACGCGGCAATACCACCTTGGGCGGCAACCGTGTGAGAGCGGGTCGGGAACACCTTGGTCACACAGGCCGTGCGCAAACCCTGCTCGGCCATCCCAAGGGTTGCGCGCAGGCCAGCGCCACCAGCCCCCACGACAACCACGTCATATTCATGCGTCTCGTATTCGTAAGCAGCCATCTTGTGACCTCCTATTTCAAAGCGCCAGACGCGCGACGGCAAACAGGCCCGTCGCGGCGGCAGCATAACTCAGGCAGATCATCGCGAGAATGAGGACCTTTTGCATTGTTCCGTGCACGTAGTCTTCGATCAGCACCTGCACACCGTCCTTGAAGTGCATGAACGTGACCACGATTGTGAGGGCCGCAACGATCGCCGGGAAGGGGCGCGCGAAATAGGCGGTGACCTCTTCGTAAGGCGCGCCAAGGATGGACCCGAATGTGAACACGAACAGCGGGATAAGCAGCAGCAGTGCAAAGCTCGACACTTTCATCGCCCAGAAATGTGCGGTGCCCGATTTTGCCGATCCCATTCCGACGGCCCGTTTGCGGTCTGTAAGATAACGCATGATGCCCTCCGCTACAGGATAATGATGGTAAGAATGGTCAGGATGAACGAACCTGCAACGACCGCCCACCCCATCTTTTCAGCTGTTTCAAGGTCAAGCCCGATGGCGTTGTCCCAGATCATGTGCCGCACGCCTGCCAGCGTGTGATACCACAGCCCCCACAGCGAAAAGAGCAGGATCAGCTTGCCGAAGATGCTTGTGATAAATCCGTTGGCCGTCGCGAACGCCTCGGACGAGGTGGACGCCGCCAGCAGCCACCACACCACCAAAAGCGCCGAAATCAGCAGCGCATTGCCCGTGATCCGCGTGAGGATCGACGTCATTGACGTCAACTGCGGGCGGTAGATCTGTAGATGCGGTGAGAGGGGTCTATTGCCCCGGTTGACGTCAGCCATGGTGGGTCCTTTTTGGTTCCTGATCTCTTGATACCGGATTTTACGCGCAAGTCACGTGCCGCAAGGTCACATTTCGCGCGGTTATTTGGCGCATTGGCGAGAATACCCCCATTCGTGATCACACAGGAAAACGCTGTGATCACAAGATGCGTCATTCTGACAAGACCGTGACCTGCTTGGTGGTTTCCCGCTGAAGTTTACGCAGAATTTGTGCAGGATAATCCTCGAATCCATCCGCTGTGACCACAAAAGCGCCCGGCCCCGTGATCAGGTTTTCGTAGAAATAGCCTGTCAGGTCGGTCTGATCCGTCTCGATAGCGATGGCATTCACCGTAATCTGCGCGCGTGTCAGCGATGTGCGTTGCGCGCTTGGCTCCACCCCTTCATTCGATATGCCGTCACCGGACACATCAATCACCCATTTTGTGCAATGACTTACGGCATCAAAGGCGCGCTGCCCGACAATCAACGCCTCCCCAATCGCGGTCGAGAAATTGCGCCATATGCGCGGGTCCCGGGCCACAGTATCCGCAAGGGCCAGCACATCCGCATGGCTGTGCATCGCGGTCCACGCAACGGTCTGTTTCTGGCGCGATGATCCGGTCCATTGCAGCAACGCCACCTGCGCGCGTTGTTCAACCAGCGCGTCCGCCACGATCCCATCACGCAAGGCGGCTGCCAGCCCGTCCATCTGAATGCGGTATTCATCGGGGTCGACAGATCCCGAGACATCCACGGCCAGCAAAAGGGCCAGATCACAGGCTCGGGCACCAAGCGGCGCAAGCACCAGACATATCGCAAATATCAGCGGTTTCATGCCCGCACTCTACCCGCTCCATCGCCATGTGCACCTGACATTTGCGACAAGGGGCTAGCCAAAGGGACGGCGGGTGGGGCGTCATTGCCGCGCAAGCGGTCAATGCGCGTAACCCCCCGGCCCTCAGATCGGCATCAAGGCCCAATAATCCAGATCAAGCAGCACATTGGGGTCATATTTCCCATCCGCCCCGCGCAACATGAACGGATCGCCCCCTTTGGTCGCCACCAATCGCAGCCGGATCGCCCCCACACCGGGGGCAGAGGTCTCGGCCTTGTCCAGAACCTCGGACCACGCCCGCACCGTATCACCTGCAACACAAGGGTTCGCATGCGCCCCCGCATTCAGCCCCACGATCATCTGCGCGTTGGCCAAGCCATTGAACGACAGCGCCCGCGCCATCGAAATCACATGCCCGCCATAGATCAAGCGGCTGCCATCGGGACGGGCAGAAGTGTCAAAATGGACCTTGGCCGTGTTCTGCCACAACCGGGTGGCCATCATATGTTCGGCCTCCTCGATGGTGACACCGTCCACATGGTCGATCAACTCGCCAATCTGGTAGTCGCCCCACCGATGCGGTTCTCCGGCCAGCGCGAAATCGTAGCCTTCAAAGGTCAGGTCCTCGGGGATCATCAAAGTGTCGGGGGCCACGACCTGCGTCAGTTCCGGCACGACGGTCTCGGGGGCGGCCGCGTCCAAATCCCCTTTGCGCACCATCACCCACCGCACATAAGTCAGGACATCCGCGCCATGCTGATTGCGCCCGGTGGTGCGGACCCAGACCACACCCGTCTTGCCGTTCGAGTTCTGCTTCAGCCCGATCACCTCGGACTGCGCGGTCAGTGTGTCCCCCGGCCAGACCGGGGCCAGCCAACGCCCTTCGGCGTAACCCAGATTGGCCACCGCATTCAGCGACACATCGGGCACCGTTTTGCCAAATACCGTGTGGAACGCGATCATATCATCCAGCGGCGCGGCGGCCAAACCGCAGCCCTGCGCGAAGCTGTCGGAAGAATAGAGCGCATGGCGTGCCGGATAAAGCGCATGATAAAGTGCCCGTTCCCCGCCCGACAGGGTTCGTGGCATCGAATGGGTCAGCACCTGACCCACGTCATAGTCCTCGAAAAACCGGCCCGCATTCGTCTTGGCCATCACTGCGCCCCCAGCTTGGTCTCGGGTGTGTAGGTGCCCTCCACCTCTTTGGTGACCGCCTGCCCACAGCGCATGACGCCCGCCGCATGGTCCCATGTTTGGGTCGGGCTGCCATGCAGCTCCCAACCCTTGTTCAGCGCATCCGTTACCTTGTGACAAAAGGCCGATGTGTCCTCTGCGGACAAAAAGCGATAAAGTTTCATGGGTTTACCCCGGGAACGGCCAGACGCCGAGCCAATTGTGCACAAATCCGATCACCCCCAGCAACACGGCGGATCCCACAAGGAACATCGCATCCTTGGCATAGCTGCCGCCGGTATTGGGTGTCCACTCGGGCTGTGCCGTGTTGATGATCCGCCCGGTGACGATAGCCCAGATCAGAAGCCCTCCGAACATCACAAGCGACGCCGCATCCCCGTTCACCAGCAAGTGTGCGGTGGCCCAGATCGCAAATCCCGTCAGCATCGGGTGGCGCATACCCTGCAACAGCTTGCCGCGCTTGGGTGCCGGGCTGAGCATATAAATCGCAACCAGCATCAGGAGGTTATTGATATGGACCATGAAGCTGGGCGGGGTCCAGACGGGGATAAACGGCGTCCCTCGATATCCAATGACCATCAGCACGATGGACACGCCCAACGCCGCCGCAATCACCCCCTTGCCGCGATCGCCCATGCCTGCCCGCCGCTCGGGCGCGACCCGTTTGAACAAATGCGCCCCCCACCACAATGCGACACCCGCAATCAGAACGATCCAGTCCATGGCCTATCCCTTTTCCATTTCAGCGATGGCATCGGCTTTGGCCAATGTTTCGCGCGCAGTCACGATGTGCAGATTTTCGACGATCCGTCCATCGACAACGGCGACGCCCTGGCCACTGGCCTCGATTTCCTCGAAGGCCGCGATCTGGCGACGGGCCAGATCAATGTCCGCCTCAGAAGGGGAAAAGGCCGCATTGGCGACATCGACCTGCGCCGGATGGATCAGCGTTTTACCGTCAAAGCCCATGTCGCGGCCCTGCGCGCATTCCGCCTCAAGCCCGGCGTCGTCCTTGAACGCATTATACACACCATCAATGATGGCCAGCCCATGGGCCTTGGCCGCAAGCAGGCACAGCCCCAGACTGGTTTGCAAGGGCAGACGGTCGGGACGGAACCGGGTTTGCAACTCTTTGGCCAGGTCGTTGGTGCCCATGACCATGCCGTCCAGCATTGGATGGGCCGCGATAGCTGCGGCGTTCAGCATACCCAAGGGCGTTTCCATCATGGCCCACAGCCGGGCCTCACCCGTGATAGCCGCCAGCGCATCAAGGTCCGCTGTGCTGGACACTTTGGGAAGTAGGATGGCATCCGCCCCCATATCCCTGGCCGCCTGTGCATCCTGCGCGCCCCAGGAGGTGTCGAGCGCGTTGATACGGACAATCCTCATCCGCGCGCCATAGCCGCCGTCACTCAGCGCCTGGGCCAACGCGGCGCGCGCCGCCTCCTTTTCATCCACCGACACCGCATCTTCGAGATCAAAGATGATGGCATCCACAGGCAGCCCGCGCGCCTTGTCCAGCGCACGGGATTTTGAACCGGGAATATACAGAACCGAGCGGAGCGGGCGGGCAATAGACATCAGAGCATCCTAGGCTGCGTTATAAAGTTGCGCAGACAGGGGCATTTTTTGCGTGATAATTCAAGGCCCATTGCGCCGCAGCGCAGCAAAAACGCGCAGACCGCCGTACCGCGCGCGGCGTTAACCACTTTTTCAGGTCCCGGGCGCAGCCTGTGGCCACTCCGATCTTTCCGGGAGGGCCGTTTCAGCAGGGCCGCTGAACCGTTTGCGGACAGAAAGCACGGAGATGACTTGAACCGGGGCTGCCCGGTCATCACCGGACCTTGCCGGGTGGGCCAGATGACCAGCGCAGGCACCGTTTTTGCAAAGGGGCTGAACGATATGAAACGGATGACAAAAAGTGTGACATTGAGTGCACTGATACTGGCAGGCGCGCTGCAAACAATCGCGACGGGGGCCGCAACCGCACAGCAAAACCGCAATTGCGGCCCGCGCGACCTGGTGGTGGCCCGCCTGGCCGAAGGATATGGCGAAACACGTCAATCCATGGGGCTGGCGGCCAATAACGCGGTGATCGAGGTCTTCGCCTCATCCGAGTCGGGCTCGTGGACGATTACGGTCACGGCAGCCAACGGGATGACCTGCCTCGTGGCCAGCGGTCAAGCCTATGAGGCACTGGTCGAAGCACTGCCCGCCAAAGGCAACGACGCCTGATCACGAACCTTACAAGCTGTTCCAAAGGGCGCGCCGCTGGTTGCGCCCTTTTTCCTATCCGGCATGCCGTAAGGCGCACGTGTCGTGCGCCATGCTCACGTCAACCCGTCCCAGATCAGTTTGGTGCCCGTCAGGATCAACAACGCATAGGTCAGCACGAAAAACGCCCGCTCGGGCATGAGATGATGCGCCTTGACGCCCAGCCACGCACCAAGCAATGCAAAGGGGGCCAACGCCAGATTGGCCACTCCCGTTTGCAGCGTGAACATGCCCAGAAACGCATAAGGCACGAATTTGAAGATGTTGATGGCCGTGAAAATCAGAACCGTATTGGCCTGATACTCGGTCTTGCCCGGTTTCAACGACAACAGGTACACCGCCGCCGGGGGGCCACCGGCGTGGCTGACAAAACTGGTGAACCCCGCAACCGTGCCCGCTACAACGCCCACCCATTGCGGCAACGCAGCCTGCGCCAGTCGGATCCAGCCCTGCGCCCGGCCCACCTGCCAGATCACAAAACCCACGGAAATCGCCCCGATCAGTACCCGGAATACGTCTGCATCCGTGCGCGCAAACAACAACGCCCCCAAGACCACGCCCGGCAGTCCACCCGCCATCATCAGCACACAGACCCGCCAATCCCATTTGCCCCAATAGGGGCGCAAGGTTGCCGCATCCACCAACATCAACAGCGGCAGGACCACCCCAAGCGCCAGCCCGGGTTCAATCACCAGCGCCAGAACGGACGCTGACGCAAAAGATGCACCCGACCCAAACCCGCCTTTGGAAATACCCGCAAACACCACGGCAGGGGCGGCGATTGCGAAAAACCAGACATCCAGAACCAACACGAGGGGCGGGCGCTCCAAAACCGTTGCAATCCCTCCTCTTAGCGGGCTTGCCCCGGGCCTGCCAGCGCCGATCAGAGTCTGTGCCGCAGTGCAGCGCACTTGCGCCATCGCCTTTGGCGCGCTACCCATCCCAACAATCAGAACCCCAAATTTCGGAGACTTCCCCCCATGGCCAGACCAAAGATTGCCCTTATCGGCGCCGGTCAGATCGGCGGCACACTTGCCCATCTCGCAGCGATAAAAGAGCTGGGCGATGTTGTTCTATTCGACATTTCCGAGGGCACACCCGAAGGCAAAGCCCTTGATATCGCTGAGTCCGGCCCTTCCGAAGGGTTCGATGCCAAGATGAGCGGGACGCAGTCCTATGCCGACATCGCGGGTGCAGACGTGTGCATCGTCACAGCGGGTGTCCCGCGCAAACCGGGGATGAGTCGCGATGACCTCCTGGGGATCAATCTCAAAGTGATGAAATCCGTGGGCGAAGGCATCCGCGACCACGCCCCGAACGCCTTTGTGATCTGTATTACAAACCCGCTCGATGCGATGGTCTGGGCCCTGCGCGAGTTCTCGGGCCTGCCCCATGAGAAAGTCTGCGGGATGGCCGGTGTGCTGGACAGCGCCCGCTTCCGCCACTTCCTTGCCGAAGAATTCGGTGTGTCCATGCGCGATGTCACCGCCTTTGTTCTGGGCGGACACGGCGATACAATGGTGCCGCTGACGCGATATTCGACCGTGGCCGGGATTCCATTGCCCGATCTGGTCAATATGGGCTGGACCACGCAGGAAAAACTGGACGCGATCGTCCAGCGCACCCGTGATGGCGGTGCCGAGATCGTCGGTCTGCTGAAAACCGGGTCGGCCTTCTATGCCCCCGCCACCTCTGCCATTGAAATGGCCGAAGCCTACCTAAAGGACCAAAAGCGTGTGCTGCCTTGTGCGGCCTATGTGGACAATGCCCTTGGGCTCAAGGGGATGTATGTCGGCGTGCCCACGGTGATCGGTGCGGATGGCATCGAACGGGTGATCGATATCAAGATGACCAAGGACGAGCAGGCGATGTTTGACAGCTCTGTCGCGGCCGTCAAAGGCTTGGTTGAAGCCTGCAAAGGCATCGACGACAGCTTGGCGTAAAACCACCGCCACTGAAAAATATCGGGCCGGATGCCGTCGCATCTGGCCCGTTTTGCGTTTATATCCCCTGATATGCCCCAGTCGCGCCCCATTGAACGTAAACTGACCACAATCCTCGCAGCGGACGCGGCCAATTATTCGGGTCGCATGTCGCATGACGAGGAAGGCACCGTACGGGCCTTGCGCGCGGCGCGCGATGTGATCGACACGGCCATCACAGATGCGGGCGGACGGATTGCAAACACCTCTGGTGATGGTCTGATCGCGGAGTTTCCGTCCGTTGTGGGGGCGGTGCGCTGTGCGATCCATATCCAGACGACCCTCAATCAGGCCGATCACATGCTGCCCTTCCGCCTTGGGCTGCATCTGGATGATGTGATTGTCGAAGGGCAGGATTTGCTGGGCGATGGGGTCAATCTGGCGGCCCGTTTGCAGGAAATGGCCGACATTGGCGGCGTGCTGATTTCCCAGCAGGTGCATGACCATGTCCGCGGCAAGCTCAGCGGTGTGGAACTGCGCCCGCTTGGCCCCGCCACACCCAAACATCTGCGCGATGAGGTCGGGCTTTATGCCGTGGTGGCTGATGGCGTGAGCGCACCGCGTCTGCTTGACAATCTGGGCCCCAAGGTGGGTCCACCCACGGAGATGCCCGAACCCGCCCTGCCCGCCCCGATAACCGAGATGCGCGCCAAATTCGTCAAGGACCGGATGCGCATTGGTGGTGCGATTCTCGCCCTCGCGGTCGTCGATATCGCAACGGGCCTGCCGTTTGTCGTGACGATGATCCCGACGCTGATCCTGATCTACGTCCTTTACAAACGGTGGCGCGCACTGAAGGCGGTGGAAAAAGCAGCCCTCTGACGCGAACCACCGGATCCATCCATCCGCCTGCACCCATTGGGTTTTGATTCTAAATTTTCCGCATCTGCAATTTTGTGATCACACTTTTTTATGCAGTGATCACAAATGTCGCTTTTCCACTCAAAAAATCGCGACTGCGGCATATTACCCGTTTACGCGGCGTTCAGGGTTGGTCGTATAGGGCTGAACGAGATGCATAATTACGGGACCGATCTGCCATGAACATCCATGAATACCAAGCCAAGGCCCTTTTGCGCAGCTATGGGGCACCTGTCTCGGACGGACGTGTCGTGTTGCGCGCCGAGGACGCAAAGACGGCAGCGGGCGCGCTTGACGGACCGTTGTGGGTGGTCAAGGCGCAGATCCACGCAGGTGGGCGCGGCAAGGGCAAGTTCAAAGAGGCAGACGCCGGTGACAAGGGCGGCGTACGCCTGACCAAGTCGGTTGAAGAGGCCGCCGAGGAAGCCAAAAAGATGCTGGGCCGCACCCTTGTGACCCACCAGACCGGCCCGGCGGGCAAACAGGTCAACCGCATCTATATCGAGGACGGCTCAGGCATCGAGACCGAACTGTACCTTGCCCTGCTGGTTGATCGACAGACCTCACGCATTTCCTTCGTCTGCTCGACCGAGGGCGGCATGGATATCGAAGAGGTGGCCGCCAGCACCCCCGACAAGATCCTCAGCTTCAGCGTCGATCCCGCCACCGGCTATCAGCCCTATCACGGGCGCCGCATCGCCTTCTCGCTCGGGCTGACCGGAAAACAGGTCAAGCAATGCGTGGGCCTGATGGGGCTGCTTTACAAAGCGTTCGTCGAAAAAGACATGGAGATGCTTGAGATCAACCCGCTCATCGTCACCGACAGCGGTGATATGAAGGTGCTTGATGCCAAGGTATCCTTTGACGGCAACGCGATCTATCGCCACGCCGACATAAACGAGTTACGCGACGAGACCGAGGAAGACCCCAAGGAACTCGCCGCCTCCAAATACGATCTGAACTACATCGCACTTGATGGCGAAATCGGGTGCATGGTCAACGGCGCGGGACTTGCGATGGCCACCATGGACATCATCAAGCTTTACGGGGCCGAGCCGGCCAACTTCCTCGATGTGGGCGGTGGGGCGACCAAGGAAAAGGTGACCGAAGCGTTCAAGATCATCACCTCGGACGAGCAAGTCAAAGGCATCCTCGTGAACATCTTTGGCGGCATCATGCGCTGCGATGTGATTGCCGAAGGCGTCGTGGCCGCCGTCAAGGAAGTGGGCCTGAAAGTGCCGCTGGTTGTCCGCCTTGAAGGCACCAATGTGCAGCAGGGCAAGGATATCATCAACAACTCCGACGTGGACGTGATCGCCGCTGATGACCTCAAGGATGGGGCGCAAAAGATCGTGGCCGCCGTTAAGGGCTAAGATATGATGCGTGTGTTTCTATGTCTGGCCCTCGCGGGGATGCTTGCCGCCTGCGCTGATCGCCCTGACCGGACCCTGCCGCACAATCAGCCGGGTCTGCCTCCCCTGGGGCTGGCCCCTACGGCTGCGTGGCTTGACGCACGACAGGTTCGCGCGCCTCAGACCCGCGCTGCTTCTGATATTCCTACATCGCAAATTCGAGAAACCGTCAGCGGCCCTACGACGACGCGATTTGTAACGCCCGCTGCGCAACCCATCTCAACAACCGGTATTCCTGATCGTCCGCGCCCATCCTCGACGGTGGCGTTGGCTGCTCAGGCCTTTAGCGACACATGCGTCGCGTCTCTACCCTCCATGACTGCTGCGCCTGATCGGCTTCGACAGGTCAGCGTGCGTGATTTTGGCGTGACCCCGAGTGATATTGGTGGAAAGCTGTTGATCACCGGCCAGCGCCCCGGAAATATCCAGTTGGAAACAGCCGTGGATGCCGGGCGGTCAGGCACCAATCATTGCCTCATTTCAGTGCGGCGGCAGGATCCGGCCATAACCGCCAATGCGCTTGTCGACACGGTCACCAACGCCGGTTACGCCTTGCAAGCCGTTCCCGCAGAAAACGCAAGCCAAGCATGGGCGATTGTTGGCGCGCCCGCAGGAACACAGCTCAAGGTCAATACGCGGCGCAATGCGCTCGGCCAGTCCCTGACCGGCGTCTGGATTACTTGGCGTTGATCAGATGAACCGCATTTCATGCCATACACCACTAGCGGTTGCGATCTGGCTCGTGGTAACCGCCTGCATGCCCGCCGCGCACCCGGCCATCGACGCCTTTACCGCGTTCTGTTTCAAGGCGGGGCAAACGCCTGACGTCGCCCGTGCGAACATGGAGCAGCTGACCGGGGTTCCACTGCCCTTTGCGCTGTCATTCTGGGACAAGTCGCTGGCCCCTGCCCCCGGCACACCTGACCATGCCGAACGCCGCTGCGAAGTCTCGTTTGAGGGCGACCATGCCGCCACGGCCGTCGAGGCGGTCCGCGCCAAGATGGCCAGCCCGCCCGTGTTCGGCACCCAAATTGCCTTGCCCGCCCCTTACGTCCGCGAAGCAGGCACCGCCCTGATTGAAGGGCGTGAATTGCTGCGCAAACGCGTGGCTGTCGTCCATATCGGCACACGCGGCACCCGGACCTTTATCGCGGTGGATCGTCTGCCTGCGAGCATGGGGGTGGCCGATGGCTGATCTGCGCCCCTGCCCGGCCTGCGATGCGTCCGACGCGGCCAAACTCGCCAAGTATTCGCGCAAAGAGTGGCACGTGGCACGATGTGTCAGCTGCAACCTGACCTATCTGCGCAACCCGGTCGCTTATGAGGCACTGGAAGAAGAGTTCGCTTGGGAAAAAACCTACGAGACCAAGACCCAAGCGGGCGGGTCAACCGCACTCAGCCCATCACTGAAAAAAATGCGTACAAAAACCGGGCTGACCCATCGCGGCCACGGGTCACGCATGGGTCAGTGGTTCAACAACGGCCATGTGCTTGATATCGGATGCGGTGCCAAGACGAACGTGCCCGAGCCAATGACCCCATACGGGATCGAGTTGAGCCGCAAGCTGCATTCCATTGCAGACCGGAAAATGCGTGCGCGCGGGGGCTACTGCGTCCACGGCGCAGGTGCCGAAGCGATCTGGGATTTTGAGCCCGAGATGTTCGATGGGGTGGTGATGCAATCCTATCTCGAACACGAGGTGGACCTGATGCGCGTTCTCAACGGCGCGTGGCGCGTCCTGAAACCAGCGGCCCCGATGTATGTGCGGGTGCCCAATTTTGGCTCCATCAATCGCCATGTAATTGGTCGCAAATGGTGCGGCTTTCGCTATCCCGATCACGTCACGTATTTCACAGTGCCCACGTTACGCGATGTGGCGCGCCGGGCCGGTTTCACCCTTGAGGTGGTCAACCGTGCAACCGTTGCAATCGATGACAATATCAAGGCGCTGTTGCGCAAGGCCGAGGTGCCCGCATGACACGACGCCCCCAACACACAGACACCCTTTCAAGGAGACGCCCCAAATGGCCGTATTGATTGACGAAAACACCAAAGTGATCTGCCAGGGCCTTACCGGGTCCCAAGGGACGTTCCACACCGAACAGGCCATCGCCTATGGCACAAAGATGGTTGGCGGGGTCACGCCCGGCAAGGGCGGGATGAAACACCTCGATCTGCCGGTGTTCAACTCGGTCCACGAGGCGATGGACATCACCGAAGCCAACGCCAGCGTCATCTACGTGCCGCCACCCTTTGCAGCCGACTCGATCCTCGAAGCGATTGATGCCGAGATGCCCCTGATCGTGTGCATCACCGAAGGCATCCCGGTTCTGGACATGATGCGGGTGCAGCGTGCGCTGGAGGGGTCGAAATCCCGCCTGATCGGCCCCAACTGCCCCGGTGTCATCACGCCCGATGCCTGCAAGATCGGCATCATGCCAGGCCACATTCACAAGCGCGGGAGCGTGGGTGTCGTAAGCCGCTCGGGCACCCTCACATATGAGGCTGTGAAACAGACAACCGATATGGGCCTTGGTCAGTCCAGCGCCGTCGGCATCGGGGGCGATCCTATCAAGGGCACCGAACATATCGACGTGCTTGAGATGTTCCTCGCCGATCCGGAGACCGAAAGCATCATTATGATCGGCGAGATCGGCGGCAGCGCCGAAGAGGACGCCGCCCAGTTCCTCGCAGATGAAAAGAAAGCGGGCCGCTGGAAACCGACCGCCGGTTTCATCGCAGGCCGCACCGCCCCTCCGGGCCGCCGTATGGGCCATGCGGGTGCCATCGTGGCCGGTGGCAAAGGCGGGGCCGAGGACAAGATCGACGCCATGCGTGCCGCCGGTATCGTTGTCGCCGACAGCCCTGCCACATTGGGCGAAGCGGTGATGGAGGCGATCAAGGGCTGATGTTCACCGCGCTGCGCATGTCCCTCGCAACGGCCCTCGCATCTGTCGCCCTGACAGGTGCGGCGGCAGCCTGCGCGATGGTGACGCTGGACGGTGCGGAGATGCAGAAAGGGATCGACCCGCTGTCGATCTCGATCCCGTCCCATGATCGTCGGCTCGAGATCGTGCGCGGCTTTGTCTGGGTCACTGCCTTGCGGCCCAACATCTTTTCCGGGCAGGTCCGCCAGCCCCCCACCCGCCTGATTGCCAGCGTCGCCTCGAACCTTGCCGCGAGTGAGGCTTATCTCGACAGCCAATACGCCGAGTGGACCATCTACGAGTTGCAAGGCGACGGCGTGACCGCTTCGGATGCGGTGGTCTTTTTCAAATGGGACCCCGACGTGCTGCCGCTGATCACGATCGGCATTCCCAACCGTTCGGCCGAGGGCTGTGTGCAGATGCGCTTTGCCTCGGGCGATGACAGCGGCCTGCTGCCCGCCTCGAAACGCCCCATCACGTTGAACGATGTCACCGCGGACATCCCCGGATACCAGAGTTTCAGGACAGCCAGCGTGCCGATCTTTTCCGGTGCCCCGGGTAGGGCCTATTCCGTGATGGTCGGGGCAATGGACCCCGCGGACGCGCAGACCTTTGGCGTCGCCCCGCCGAACGTGCCCATCTACTCTGACCTTATTCTCGTGCAGAAGGACTTGAGATAGCCCCATGACCGATTATCCCCAGAACGACCAGTTTCACGCCTCAAGCTTCATGCAGGGGCACAATGCAGAATATCTCGAACAGATGTATGCGCGATACGCCAATGACCCAGGCGCAGTCGATGAGGCCTGGCAGGCGTTTTTCAAGGCGATGGGCGATGATGAGGTCAGCGTAAAACGCGAGGCTCATGGCCCAAGCTGGGCGCGCACAGACTGGCCGCCCATGCCCGGCGATGATCTGACCGCAGCCCTGACAGGCGAATGGGCCCCGGAGGCCGAAGTCAAAGGCGCCGGGGACAAGATCAAGGCCAAGGCCGCCGAAACCGGCATCTCGGTCAGCAACGATCAGGTGAAACGCGCCGTGCTGGATTCGATCCGCGCCCTGATGATCATCCGCGCCTACCGTATCCGGGGTCATCTGGTCGCCGACCTCGATCCGCTTGGCATGCGCGATCAGACCCCGCATCCGGAACTTGACCCGAAATCCTACGGTTTTTCCGAAGCGGACATGGATCGCCCGATCTTTATCGACAAGGTACTGGGCCTTGAGGTCGCCTCGATGCGCGAGATTATCGACATCGTCAAGCGCACCTATTGCGGCACCTTCGCGCTGCAATACATGCACATTTCCGACCCCGAACAAGCCGGTTGGCTCAAGGAAAGGATCGAGGGACTAGGCAAGGAAATCCAGTTCACTCGCGAGGGCCGCAAGGCCATCCTGAACAAGATGGTCGAGGCGGAAGGGTTCGAAAAATTCCTGCATGTCAAATACATGGGCACCAAGCGGTTCGGCCTTGATGGGGGTGAATCCCTAATCCCTGCGATGGAACAAATCATCAAACGCGGCGGCGCCTTGGGCGTGCGCGATGTGGTGATCGGGATGCCGCACCGGGGCCGATTATCCGTCCTCGCGAACGTGATGCAGAAGCCCTACAAGGCGATCTTCAACGAATTTCAGGGCGGCTCGTTCAAGCCCGAGGATGTGGATGGCTCGGGCGATGTGAAATACCACCTTGGCGCGTCCAGTGACCGCGAATTTGACGACAACACCGTCCACCTGTCCCTGACGGCCAACCCCAGCCACCTTGAGGCTGTAAACCCTGTCGTTCTGGGCAAGGTCCGCGCCAAGCAGGACCAGCACAACGACACCGACCGCACCACCGTCATGCCAATCCTGCTGCACGGCGATGCAGCCTTTGCGGGCCAGGGGGTCGTGGCCGAATGTTTCGCACTGTCAGGTCTGCGCGGCCATCGCGCGGGCGGCACCATGCACATCGTGGTCAACAACCAGATCGGGTTCACAACCGCGCCCCACTTTTCGCGCTCCTCTCCCTACCCCACCGACAACGCATTGGTGGTCGAGGCCCCGATTTTCCACGTCAACGGAGATGACCCCGAAGCGGTCGTGCACGCTGCCAAGGTTGCGACCGAGTTCCGCCAGAAGTTCCACAAAGACGTGGTCATCGACATCTTCTGCTATCGCCGGTTTGGCCATAACGAGGGCGATGAGCCCATGTTCACCAACCCGATGATGTACAAGCGCATCAAGAAGCACAAAACCACGCTGACCCTCTATACCGAACGGCTGGTGCGCGACGGGCTGATCCCAGAGGGCGAAATCGAAGACATGAAGGCCGCGTTTCAGGCCCGCATGAACGATGAATTCGAGGCCGGGAAAGACTACAAACCCAACAAGGCCGATTGGCTGGACGGCAAATGGTCGCATCTGGACAAGAACAAGGAAGACTATGTGCGCGGCGAGACGGCAATCGCGCCCGAAACGTTGGAACAGATCGGCAAGGCGATCAGCACCGCCCCCGAAGGATTCCCACTGCACAAGACGGTTGGCCGCTTGCTTGATGCCAAGAAAGCGATGTTTGACAGCGGCGAAGGGTTCGATTGGGCCACCGGCGAGGCATTGGCCTTTGGCTCGCTGCTGACCGAGGGGTTCCCTGTGCGCCTGTCGGGTCAGGACAGCACCCGCGGCACCTTCAGCCAGCGCCATTCGGGTCTGATCAATCAGGACACAGAGGAACGGTATTATCCGCTCAACACCCTGCGCCCCGGTCAGGCCCATTACGAGGTCATCGACTCGATGTTGTCGGAATATGCGGTGCTCGGGTTCGAGTATGGCTACAGCCTTGCCGAACCCAATGCGCTCACCATGTGGGAGGCCCAGTTCGGCGACTTTGCCAACGGCGCGCAGATCATGTTCGACCAGTTCATCAGCTCGGGCGAAAGCAAATGGCTGCGCATGTCCGGTCTCGTGTGTCTGCTGCCCCATGGTTATGAGGGGCAAGGGCCCGAACACTCCTCCGCCCGGCTGGAACGGTTCCTGCAGATGTGCGGACAGGACAATTGGATCGTGGCCAACTGCACGACGCCTGCCAACTATTTCCACATCCTGCGCCGCCAGATCCACCGCGATTTCCGCAAGCCGCTGATCCTGATGACGCCCAAGTCGTTGCTGCGCCACAAGCTGGCCGTATCCAAGGCCGAAGAATTCACGACCGGATCGTCCTTCCACCGCGTGCTTTGGGATGATGCCCAACAGGGCAACTCCACCACCAAGCTGGTGGCCGATGACAAGATCAAGCGCGTGGTCATGTGTTCGGGCAAGGTCTATTTCGATCTGCTCGAGGAACGTGATGCGCGCGGGATCGACGATGTCTATCTGTTGCGGTTCGAACAGTTCTATCCCTTCCCCGCGCAATCGGCCGTCAAGGAACTGGAAAGGTTCAAAAAGGCCGAAATAGTCTGGTGTCAGGAAGAGCCCAAGAACCAGGGGGCCTGGACCTTTATCGAACCCAACCTTGAATGGGTCCTGGGCCGGATCAAAGCCAAGCACACCCGCCCCGTTTACGCAGGCCGCGCCACCTCTGCCTCGCCCGCGACGGGTCTGGCCAGCCAGCATAAAGCACAACAAGCCGCTCTCATCGACGAAGCGCTGACCATCAAAGGATAATGCCCATGACCACCGAAGTCCGCGTGCCCACATTGGGCGAAAGCGTCACCGAAGCCACCGTTGCCACCTGGTTCAAAAAACCCGGCGACACCGTCGCAGTCGATGAAATGCTATGTGAGCTGGAAACCGACAAGGTGACCGTCGAAGTGCCCAGCCCCGTGGCCGGGACTTTGGGCGATATCATTGCTGCCGAGGGCGAAACCGTCGGCGTTGATGCCTTGCTTGCCACAATCGCGCAAGGTGACGCTGGCAATGCTGCGGCCCCCAAAGACAAGGAAGCGAGCCAGGACACCGGCGAAAACAATGCGGCCCACACCGCCGTTGCCGAGGATAAAGCACCCGCCGCCCCCGCATCGTCGGGTGGGGACAGCATCGATGTGATGGTGCCCACATTGGGCGAAAGCGTTACCGAAGCCACCGTCAGCACATGGTTCAAGGCCGTGGGCGACAGCGTGGCGCAGGACGAGATGCTGTGCGAACTTGAAACCGACAAGGTCAGCGTCGAGGTGCCTTCTCCCGCTGCCGGCGTGCTGGCCGAAATCACTGCCCCCGAGGGGGCAACCGTCGATGCCAGCGCGAAACTGGCCGTGATCTCGTCATCCGGTGCGCCTGCCAAGGCGGCCGAGAGCAACGCCCCGCCCCCACCGGCCGCCCAGGGCACCGCCCGTTCGGACACCGAAGATGCCCCCGCTGCGAAAAAGGCGATGGCAGAAGCGGGGCTGAGCGCCGATCAGGTCACCGGCTCTGGCCGCGATGGGCGCATTATGAAGGACGATGTCGCCAAGGCCGTCGCCGCCGCTGCCAGCGCACCCGCTCCGGCCCCAGTGGCTGCTGCACCACGTGCGCCTGTGGCCGCTGATGATGCCGCCCGCGAGGAACGCGTCAAGATGACCCGCCTGCGCCAGACCATCGCCAAGCGGCTCAAGGACAGCCAGAACACCGCTGCCATGCTCACCACCTATAACGAGGTCGACATGACCGAGGTGATGGCCCTGCGCAGCGAGTACAAGGACCTGTTCCTCAAGAAACACGGGGTCAAGCTGGGCTTCATGTCCTTCTTCACCAAGGCCTGCGTACATGCGTTGCGCGAGGTGCCCGAGGTCAATGCCGAGATCGACGGCACGGACGTCGTCTACAAGAATTTCGTGCATATGGGCATCGCGGCGGGCACCCCCCAAGGGTTGGTCGTCCCGGTCATTCGCGACGCGGATTCCATGTCTTTTGCCGCTATCGAAAAGGCGATTGCCGAAAAGGGTGCGCGCGCCCGTGATGGCAAGCTGAGCATGGCCGAAATGCAGGGCGGCACCTTCACGATCTCGAACGGTGGGGTCTATGGGTCGCTGATGAGTTCGCCCATCCTGAACCCGCCGCAATCGGGCATCCTGGGGATGCACAAGATCCAGGACCGGCCCATGGCCATCGGCGGACAGGTCGTGATCCGGCCCATGATGTATCTGGCCCTGTCCTACGACCACCGGATCGTGGATGGCAAAGGGGCGGTGACGTTCCTTGTGCGGGTCAAGGAGGCGCTGGAAGATCCGCGGCGGTTGTTGATGGATTTGTAGAGGAATTGGGTTTTGATCATCATAGATCGTACATAACCCGAAGTCACTTGGCGTAGTTGGCGGTAATCCATGACGAATATCGATGAGACGACTAGGACTTGGCACAATGCCAATGTTCAAAATCAGCGCGAAATAGGGCTCTATATTGTTAAGACGCTTATTCTACTGAATGGTGCGGGAATTGTTCTTTTGCTGACACTTCTAAGTGCTGCGACGAGCGAAGCAGCATTTGTGGTCGCTGTCTCAGCAATGCAACAATCCGCGCTTGGGTTTCTCTTAGGTATTGTGTTTGCGTTGGTCACGGCGACGTCAGCATATGCTGTCGCGTTGTATTCAAACCCGTTTACTGGTGAGACTGAAATCCCAGTTCTTGGAAACAAGTGGGTGGAGCCGGGTTATTTCATTTCTGTGCTTGGCTCGATAGCATGTTTCGTGTGCGCCGTACTGATAATTATTAGTGGAGTTTCTCCTCAATGACCCCAGAACTCACCTACCTCACCTATGCCGTCATCCTCCTGATCGCCCATGCGATCATCCAGGCCACCTTCTCGGACCTGTCCAAAGGGCTCGGATGGGCACTCGGCCCTCAGGACGAACACCGCGACCAACCCGCAATGGCCGCCCGAATCCAGCGTGCCCTGAAAAACTACCTCGAAACCCTACCCGCCTTTATCGCACTGGCACTGGCGCTCACGGTCACGAACCTCAACACCGAAGCCACCGCCCTTGGCGCGGCAATCTGGTTCTGGGCGCGCGTGGCCTATGTGCCGGCTTACGCATCGGGCATCCCGGTGGTGCGCTCAATCGCATGGTTCGTCTCCCTGGCGGGGCTCGCCATGATGATCCTGCCCCTGCTTGGCGCATGAAGCTGATCGCCAGATATCAAATGGCCATCCTGACCCGGCGGGCCGTCAGCTTGCCGAGCTCTCGCACCTTGGCGCAGGCTGGTTTTGACGCGTCATATGGCTCGCAGATCTCCGGGGGCAGGCTCGACCCATCTTTGGTCCGCGCCAATGCGGCACATCCGAAACGCGCGCACTATCTGCACCACATGCCCTACAACAAGGTCATCGACAAAGTGCTGGCGCTGCTCGGACTGACCCGAACAAACATCTGTGTCACGCCGATCTTCAACCGGCTGATGCCAGAACGATCCTCGATCATACCACCGTACCACGCGCGGGCGCGGCGTCCCTTCGACATCAACCACGTAACTGCCCTGTATTTGTCGGCGCACACCACCAGCTACGACAAACGGCCCCACCAGATAGCCAATGCGATGGAGGCTGCATGACTCCCGAACTGACCGCCCTCACCCTCGCGGCGCTCTTGCAAGTGGTGCAATTCGTGCTGATGGCCGTCCCCGCCAATCTGGAATTGGGACCGGGCAAGACGGTGTCCCCACGCGACCGCGAACGCCTGGGCGGCAGCCTCGAAGATCAACTGAGCACCCGCACCGCCCGCCTTTACCGCGCGCTCAACAACCACTTCGAGGGGTTGATCCTGTTCACCATAGCCTGCGTGGTCGTCACGCTGACGGATCAATCCACCCCCTTCACAGCCTTTTGCGGTTATGCCTACCTGATCGCGCGGATCGCCTATGTACCGGCTTATGCGTTCGGACTTAGCCCGTGGCGCAGTTACATCTGGTTTGTCGGGCTGCTCGCTACCACATCCATGCTTGTCTCAACACTGTTATAAGTTTCTTTTGACCAAAAATACCGCGGGGGAGGCCACAAGGCCGGGGGCAGAGCCCCCTAACTTCAGATAATCCGGCCGCGAGGCCGGAGGCAGAGCCCCCCAAATAGATAAATACCCGCCTCTGGCGGGAGGGCAGAGCCCCAACCCGATCTAAAACAAAGGACCAAACCTATGGCTTCTTACGACGTAATCATCATCGGCTCCGGTCCCGGCGGCTATGTCTGCGCGATCCGCTGCGCACAACAAGGCCTCAAAACGGCCGTGGTCGAAGGGCGCGACACTCTTGGTGGCACCTGCCTCAACGTGGGCTGCATCCCGTCCAAGGCGCTGCTGCATGCCTCGCACATGCTGCACGAGGCGGAACACAACTTTGCCACCATGGGCCTCAAGGGGAAAAGCCCTTCGGTCGATTGGAAACAAATGCTGACCTACAAGGATGACACCGTTGGGCAAAACACCAAAGGTGTCGAATTCCTGTTCAAAAAGAACAAGATCGACTGGCTGAAAGGCTGGGGATCCATACCCGAAACAGGCAAGGTCAAGGTCGGCGACGACGTTCACGAGGCAAAATCGATCATCATCGCCTCCGGCTCCGAAGCGGCCAGCCTGCCCGGGGTCGAGGTCGATGAAAAGGTCGTCGTGACCTCCACCGGCGCATTGGAGCTGAGCAAGATCCCGAAAAAGATGGTGGTGATTGGCGCAGGCGTTATTGGGCTTGAGCTTGGGTCCGTCTACAAACGGCTCGGGACCGAGGTTGAGGTGATCGAATTTCTTGATGCCGTCACCCCCGGCATGGACGCCGAGGTCCAGCGCCAGTTTCAGAAGCTGCTGACCAAACAAGGGCTGACCTTCATCATGGGCGCTGCGGTGCAAAAGGTCGAAACAACCAAGACGAAGGCCAAGGTGCACTACAAAATGCGCAGCGATGACAGCGAACATCTCACGGACGCGGACGTGGTGCTGGTGGCCACGGGGCGTAAACCCTTCGTCGATGGGCTCGGGCTTGACGGGCTCGGGATCGAGATGACCAAACGCGGCCAGATCAAGGTTGATGCCCATTGGCAAACCAACGTGCCGGGCATCTATGCCATCGGTGATGTGATCGAAGGGCCAATGCTTGCTCACAAAGCCGAAGACGAAGGCATGGCTATCGCCGACACGATCGCAGGCAAACATGGGCATGTGAATTACGGCGTGATCCCGGGTGTGATCTACACCCACCCCGAAGTTGCCAATGTGGGCGCAACCGAAGAAACCCTGAAAGAGGCAGGTCACAAGTACAAGGTGGGCAAATTCAGCTTTATGGGCAATGGGCGGGCCAAGGCGAACTTCGCCGTCGATGGGTTTGTCAAAATCCTTGCCGATGCCGAAACAGACCGGATTCTGGGGGCGCATATCGTTGGCCCCGGTGCAGGTGACCTGATCCACGAGATCTGTGTGGCGATGGAATTCGGGGCCTCTGCCGAGGATCTGGCGATGACCTGTCATGCCCACCCCACCTATTCCGAAGCAGTCCGCGAGGCGGCACTGGCCTGCGGTCTTGGCCCAATCCACAGCTGACCTGCCTCCACCGCGCGTCCCGTTACCTGCGGACGCGCGGCCATTTTGGCAACTCTTCGCCAGTTTGCCCCATACGCATCGGAACTTTCCCGCGCGCGCGCCGGTTTATCGCTCGGCGGGACATGACGACCTATTCCAATACACGGCAATTTGATCCCTTTTCGAAACTGGCACCGGGACGAAACATCGCGCTCGGGCAAACATGACCAACGCAAAGGACCATTTTATGAACCGCCGCAGCACATTCAAAATTCTCGCGGGTGCCACCGCACTTGTCGCATTGGGCGCCTGCGCCTCCGAACCGCAAGGCGATGACATTATCGATATCGCTGCGGGCAACCCCAACTTCTCGACCCTTGTCGCGGCCGTGGAAGCCGCCGGTCTGGTTGACACATTGAAAGGTCCCGGCCCCTTCACGCTCTTTGCACCGACAAATGATGCCTTCGCAGCATTGCCCGCAGGCACAGTTGAATCGCTGTTGCTGCCCGAGAACAAAGACCAGTTGGTGGACATCCTGACATACCACGTCGTACCCGGTCAGATTTCAGCCGGTGACCTTCTGGGCGATCGCCGATCCGTGGCCACTGTGCAAGGCGGAACATTGGACGTGAACGGGCAGGTCGGCAAGTTCGGCACCGGCGTTCAGGTCAACGGAGCCAATGTGATCCAGGCGGACATCTTTGCCACAAACGGTGTCATCCACGCCATCGACAGCGTTCTGCTGCCATAAACCAGCCTACCTCTCCCCATGGGGACAGATCGCTACCACATGGTCCGGGCCGCGCGCTCGGACCATGCCTCATCATAGGCTGTGCCACCTTCTTCGCCCCGTGATGCTTCGGCCAGGATCTCACCCACGCTTGGCAGACCTGCTGCATCATCGCGTGACCACAACCCGGCCCGGATCAGGGCGCGCGCGCATTGGGTATAGACCTCGGCCACGCGGATCACGATCACCGTTGCCGGATGTCGCCCCTTCTGCTCGAACCGGGCACGCAAATCCTCGTCCGCCGTCAGCCGCGCCTGCCCGTTGACCCGCACAACCGTGTTCGAACCGGACACCATGAACATCAACGACACACGCCCATCCGCCACGATATTGCGCAACGAATCCAATCGGTTATTCCCCCGCCAGTCGGGCAGGGCCAAGGTGCGCGCATCCAGTTGGGTCACCACCGGGCCATCATCGCCGCGCGGACTGCCATCGGTGCCGCCCGGCCCCACAGTTGTCAGAACCACAAAGCGGGACGTAGCAATCCAATGTGAATAAAGCGGGCTGAGATGGTCCAGCACCTTGCGCAAGGCGGGCGCGCCCGGTGATCCATAGAGCGCTTCGAGCGTTTCGATATCCTCAATGTACTCCATCGGGGTCAAACCCTCCCTCACGCATCAGCGCATCCGAGCGCGTCTCGACCGTTTCGGCAAGCTGCTCTAAAAAGGCGTCCCGCTCCATTCCCGGCTGGATCAGTGGCAGAAATTCCACCACCGCCACCCCCGGTTTGCGCAAGATCCCCTTGCGTGGCCACATGACACCCACATTGGTGGCCACCGGCGCGCAAGGCTGGCCCAACTGTTCGTAAAGCACGCCCGTACCCACCTTGTAGGGGGCCTTGACCCCCGGTGCGACGCGGGTGCCCTGGGAATAGATGATCAACTGACCCGGGTTGGCGCGCCCGGCCTCGACATCGGCCACCATCTTGGCAATGGCTGCGCCCCGCTTACCCCGCTCGACCGCGACACAGTCCAGACGGCGCGCATAAAGCCCGATAATTGGGGTCCACAGGATATCCCGTTTCATAATGAACTTGGCCGACGGCAACGCGGTAAAGATCATCATAATGTCAAGGAATGACTGGTGCTTGGCTGCGATCAGCACTTCGCCTTCGGGCACCTGCCCGCGCACCTCGGCCCGGATACCTACCATCCACCTCATCGTCCAGAACACCCATCGGCTGAACGCCTTGCACCCTGCCCGCGCACCTTCGCGGCTGACCAGCGCATAGGGCGCGTAGCCAAGGCCGATCACCACAAACATCACATACATTTGCAGGATGAACAGAACGGAACGGATATATTGTATCATGTCAGTGTCCTAAGCGCGCGGCCCGCCGCATAAGCAGTCGCAAGCAATGCAACGAGGGCCGAAATGAACGGCAGCAACAGGGGCACCAGCCAGCCGATGCCCTGAAACCCGATGCCCGTTAAAAAACCGGGTGTGTCTCCGCCCGATGGCATGAACCAGACCGCAGTCAGGCCAATGATGACCCCCACCGCCGACCCTGCAAAAGCGCGCAGCGTGAACCGCCGCACAAAGGCTTGCGCGATGTAGCCGTCGGTGGCCCCAACAAGACGCAGCACCGCAACAACCTGCGCGTTGGCGGCAAGGGCGGCATTGGCCGCAAGCGTCACCATCGCTGCCACCGCGCCAAGGATCAGCAAGGCCGCCGTCCACCCGAGCAGCCGCAACCGATTGGCCGCCGACACCAGCGGTTCGCGCCAGCGCACGTGATCATCCAGGACCGCGCCCGGCACTTCGGCCGCCAGTCGCAAGCGCAGGCCCGTCGCGTCAAACCCTTGATCTGCGGCGACAATTTCGATCAGGCGCGGCACGGGCAAGGTATCAAGCGGCAGATCCTGACCGAACCACGGGGCCAACAGTGCTTGCTGTTCCGCATCCGTCAGCGCGCGCGCGCTGGCGATACCCGGAGTGGTCGACAGAACCTCAAGCGCGGCGGTGGTCTGTATCGCGCGTTGGTCTTCGGGGGCCACGATGCGAATGGTCGCGGTGCGCGCCAACTCGTCCCCCCACGTCTCGGCCAGCCGCCCGCTGGCCAGCGACAGGGCCAGCGCGAACACGGCCAGAAACGCCATCGCCCCGGATGCAAAGACCGTCAGTTGCGCGGTAAAGCCCGTGGGCGGCACAACCCGGTCCGCGTGCCGATCCCCGGCCAGCAAGGCGCGCAGCGTTTGCAGATCGAACCTCACAGATCGGCCCCCGCCAGTTGAACGCGGCGGTTGGAAATGCGCAGCACGCGGGCCTGCACCTGCGCCTTGGCGGCGCGGATCAGGCTCAGGTCGTGGGTGGCGATCAGCACGGTTTTGCCCATGCGGTTCAATTCCACGAGCAGCTTGAGCAGGCGCTGCGACATTTCCCAATCGACGTTGCCGGTGGGTTCATCCGCCAAAACGACCTCCGGCGACATGATCACCGCGCGCGCAAGGGCCGCGCGCTGGCGTTCGCCCCCCGACAGCTCTGGTGGCAACGCATCGGCCCGGTTGGTCAAGCCGACCCACGCCATCAACTCGCCCAGATCATCGCCCGCGGCCTCGGCATGACGCCCCGAGACCGTCAATGGCAGCGCCACATTGTCCCGCACCGGCAGGTGATCAAGGAACTGTACATCCTGATGCACAACCCCCACCTTGCGCCGGATCATGGCAATGTCATCGCGTTCCAGCGTGCGCACATCCGCCTCGAACAGGCGCACATGACCTGCGGTCGGCAACAGCGCGCCGTAACACAGCTTGAGCAATGTGGTCTTGCCCGCCCCCGACGGCCCTGTCAGAAAGTGGAACGATCCCGGTGCCAATTTGACAGAAATATCCGACAGCAATTCGCCGCCGCCATAACTGTAGGCCACATTTTCCAGATCAATCACGTCCGCCCTCGCCCCTTGGCACCTGTTGTGCCTCAGCATCATGCCGGTTTCAATCGCAATGCCCGAGCTCTGCCGATGCAGTTATGACTTTTCTGAGTGCCCGCGACAACATAAGCTGACCCTCAAGAATGAGGCAGGATTGAAATGCGGCTGATTTGTCCCAATTGCGATGCGCAATATGAGGTTGTGGATGATGTCATTCCGACCGAAGGGCGGGATGTGCAGTGTTCCAATTGTGGGCAAACCTGGTTTCAGCATCATGCCGACCATGTTCCCGACACCCCCGCAGAGGATATCCCGGACGATCTGGCACCGCCGGATGCCCCCCCTGCCGAAGACGAGGAAACGGCCCCCGCCACCACGCCCAGGCGGCGCGAATTGGACCCGTCCGTCGCGGATATCCTGCGTCAGGAAGCCGAGCTTGAGGCGCAGGCCCGCGAGCGCGCCGCCGAGAGCCTCGAAAGTCAGCCTGATCTGGGGTTGGATGATGCCACCGAAAGTGACGGTGACCGCCGGGCCCGCGAAGCACGCGAGCGGATGGCCCGCATGCGCGGCGAAGAGACAACGACCGCGCAGGTCTCCGAAGCCGCCGCCACCGCGGCCGCCCTCGGGTCGCGCCGCGATCTGCTGCCCGATATCGAAGAGATCAATTCCACCCTGCGCTCGACCACAGACCGTCAATCCGGTGTCACCCCGGAGACGTCGGACATGGTTGCCAACGTCACGCCGCCGCCCAAGTCCGGTTTTCGGCGCGGGTTCACGCTGATGGTGGTTCTCGCGCTGGTGGGCGGAGCGATCTATGTCTTTGCGCCGCAAATTGCGCGGGCCGTCCCGCAGGTCGATCCCTACCTCAGCGCCTATGTCGCACAGGTCGATCAGGCCCGCATGTGGCTGGATGGTCAAGTGACCGGACTGCTGACATGGCTGGACACAACCGCCGCCCAGGATAGCTGACGAACCGCGCCAAGCGTGGACCTCAGAACCGGTCGAGCAACCGCTTGAGATAATCCAGTTCGACATCGGGGCGTTCCCCGTCACCCGAGCGGCGGCGGATTTCATCCAGCAGATCACGTGCCCGGCGATAGACGTCCTCGCCCTGCAACAGCCCCTCTTCGGTGCCCACGGACCCGTTTGACCCTGGCTCGCGACCCAATGGGTCCTGCGCCTCGGCGCGCCGATCAGAGTCGCTCATGCCCTGGCCTTGCTGACCGTTCTGTGCCTCTTGCTGCATCGCCTCGCCAAGTGCGCGCATCCCTTCGCGCAGCGCCTCCATGGCTTGGGATTGATTGTCGATGGCTTCGGCAAAGTCCTCTTGGCGCAGCGCCTCTTCGGCCCCGTCCATGGCACGGCCCGCGCGATCAAGGGCGTCGCGTGCGGCGTCCCCTTCCGGCGTGCCCGCGCCCGGCAGGTTGCCCTGCTGGCGGCTAAGTTCATCGCGCAGCGCTTGCTGTCGGTCGGCGAGCGAGCCATCGCCCTGCCCTTGCCCGTCAGCCTGTTCGCCGCCTTCGCCGCCCTCTTGGCCATCACCCTCTTCGCCTTGGCCTTCACCACCCTGGCTATGCTGATTGCCTTGGCCCTGACCGCCATTGCGCCCCTCGTTGCCTTGGCTTTCACCGGCTTGCGCGTTGGGGTTGAACTGTTCCTGAAGGTCGCGGAACGCCTGATCGCTCAGGCCCTGCTGTTCGCGCAATGTCTCGGACAGCCCCTCCATCGCCTGTTCACCGGCGGACTGGTTGCCCTGGCCTTCGCCTTGGGTCACGCGCATGTTTTCGAGCATTTCCTGCAATTCCTGCAGCGCCTGTTCGGCTTCGGCCATGCGGCCCTGTTCCATCAATTCCTGAATACGGTCCATCATCCGTTGCAGATCGTCCTGCGTCATCTGCATCTGGTTCTGCTGGTCACCGGATTGCGGGTTCTGTTCACCGTTTTGATTTTCCTGTTGGGCCTGACGAGACAGTTGCTGCATGTAGTCCTCGGTGGCGCGGCGCAACTCGCGCATCAATTCCGCGATTTCTGCGGGGCTGGCCCCGTCACGCATCGCCTGATCCAGCCGTTCCTTGGCCCGGCGCAACCGCTCAAGCGCATCCGCCAGGTCGCCCTCTTCCAGCGACAAAGCCAGATCCCACAGGTCTTGCGCCAGATCCTCCTGGTGTTCATCCGTCAGCCCGTAACGGGCCAGCGTTTCCATCCGGGTGATTGCGCCCGACAGACGCAGACGGTCCACTTCCTTGCGGAACACATCGTCGGGGCGGTGCGCCACGGCGCGCAGGATTTGGGCAACCCGTGTCGCGTTCTCACGCGACCACAGCAGGTCGCGGCGCTGTTCGATCACAGCCGCCGCCACCGGATCAAAGAAGCGCCGACCGGGCAGGATCATCGTGCGCGGTGCACTTTCACCTTGTTGTTCGGCGGCATCCAGCACATTCAGCACCATGCTAACGGGTAGGTTCGCCCATGGGTGTTCCGAGAAATCTTCTATCAGGGCCTCTTCGAAATCGGTGCGATCCCCGGTGATGGGCATGGGCAGCGACACGGTCAACTCGGGTCGATCCTCGGGCGCAATCGCCAGCCCGTGACGCCGGTCCACCGCGTCCAGATCAAGGGTGATGCGCGCCTCGCCCGCTTCAACGCCATAATCATCCGAGGCCTCATAAGGCAGGGTCATTTCACCCAACGCGCTTGCCTCGGGCGCGTCCAAAATTGCGACATTGGGGGCTTTGTCCGGAAGGACAGCCACAGACCATGTGCGCCCACCCGGTCCATTGATCGCGATCTCGCCGGACTGGATGACGGTGAAATCCTGTTCAGAGGCCGAGGCCGGGGGCACTTCGCCCGCGCGGCCCGATACGGTTTCAGCCACCGTCAGCGCACCAACCTCGCCGTAAAGGCGCAAGGTAATCAGGCTGCCTGCTGGCACATCAAGCGTACCTGCGGGGATGTCATTGAGGTAGATGGTGGGCCGTCCGGTATAGCGTGGGCTTTCGGCCCAGCCTTCCCACACCGGCCCCGACGCCAACCCAGTACCTGCACCGGGCGTCATCGTGTTCACCGACCCAACCCGCCAGATCGAGCCAAAGATAAGGGCGACCCCAAACAGCAACGCCGCCACATAGCGCAGCGCATAAGGGTCCCGCTGCGCGATGCGCATATCCGCCGGAACAGCCTGAGCCGCCGCAGCCCGTTCGGCCATGCGTGCCTGATGTGCGCGCCAAACGGCAGTTGATGCCGCATCCTGATCACCAATGGCTTGGGTGTCCATCAGCGCCTGAATGGGCCGTCCGGGCAGTGTTTCGTCCAAACGCACCAGCGCAGCCATGCGCGTGGGCAGGCGAAAACGGACAAAGGCATAGATCAGCGCCGCCAAAACGGCCACAGCCCCAACGACCGCGCCACCCCACACAACCTCGACCACAACGCTGTCTTGCAGACCCAGCATCAGAACCGCCAAAACAGCCAGCACAACGGTCACAAGCGGCCACGTGGCCTGCCACAGGTTCTCGGCCACCATGCCCGCGCGGGTCAGCGCCAGCGGCCAGCGCAAACCACTCAGCCCGCGGCGCACGTCATGTCGTGAGAAATTGGCCATCTGCCCGTATCCCTTGCCGGCGGCAGGGCGCACCATAGCACCCTATGCCTGTGGTGGCCGCAAACGGATTACAGCCACTCCGGAATGGTATCTCGATTTATCATTTCGTCAAAGGTCGGACGTGCGCGGATCACCGCGTATTGATCGCCGTGCACCAAAACCTCCGGAATGAGGGGCCGGGTGTTGTACTCACTGCTCATCACCGCGCCATAGGCACCCGCCGAGCGGAAGGCGACGAGGTCCCCCGCATTCAGTGGCGGCATCATCCGCTGCTTGGCAAATGTATCCCCGGATTCACAGACTGGGCCGACGATGTCGTAGGGCACCTGTTCGGTCGCGGGTGCGGGTTCGATGACGGGTATGATATCGTGATAGGCCTCATACATGGCCGGGCGGATCAGATCGTTCATCGCCCCATCAAGGATCAGGAAATCGCGCCCCTCACCCGACTTCACATAGATGACTTCACTCACCATCACCCCAGCATTGCCCGCAATCAGGCGGCCCGGCTCAATCTCGATCTCGCAGCCAAGATGGCCCACGGTGCGTTCGATCAGCTTGCCATAATCCGTGGGCAACGGCGGTGCCTCATTGCTGCGCGCGTAGGGGATACCCAGACCGCCACCCAGATCGAGCCGCTTGATCGTGTGCCCATCCGCGCGCAGCGCCTCGGTCAATTCAGCCACTTTTTGATAGGCCTGCTCAAACGGGGCCAGATCGGTCAGTTGCGATCCGATATGCACATCGATCCCGATCACATCGAGGTTTTCAAGCGAGGCCGCCAGCGCATAGACCTCGCGGGCGCGCGCGATCGGAATGCCGAACTTGTTTTCGGATTTGCCGGTCGCGATCTTGGCGTGGGTTTTTGCATCCACATCCGGGTTCACCCGGATGGTAATGGGCGCGCGCACGCCCATCTCGCCCGCAACGCGGTTCAGCACCTCCATCTCGGGTTCGGATTCGACGTTGAACTGGCGGATACCCCCTGTCAGTGCGAGGTGAATTTCATCCGCCGTCTTGCCGACGCCCGAAAACACGATCTTCTCACCCGGCACGCCTGCGGCCTTGGCGCGCATATATTCACCGCCCGACACCACATCCATACCAGCCCCGGCCTGTGCGAGCGTCTTGAGGATTGCCTGATTGCTGGCCGCCTTCATCGCGTAGCAGACAAGGTGATCCATGCCTGCAAGGGCCTCGTCAAACAGGGTGAAGTGGCGCAGCAACGTGGCCGTCGAGTAGACATAGCAGGGCGTGCCGACACTGGCGGCAATCTCGGCCAGCGGCACATCTTCGGCGTACAAAGCGCCATCGCGATAGAGAAAATGATCCATCACACGCCTTTAGGGCGGAACGCGCGGCAGTTCAATTCACAGATTGACGCGGGTCAGGTGACCGGGCGCGACCGCAGGAACAGGTACAGCGGCAAACCGCAGCTGACCCCGATGCAGAACGTGGCCGGGATCGCGATCAGTGCCAGCCAGTTGCGGCGCACCGCCACCTCGGAAATGATCCAGATCGCCAGGGTTACGGCAGCGATGGTCAGGTCCCAGACCAGACCGCTGGTCGCTGCGTTTACGTGCCACGCATCGACCATCGCCATGAGATCATAGCCGTTGGCATTGAACCAACTGATGAAATAATACATCGGATGAATCGCACCCCAGATGGCAAGGGTAAGGTAGATCATGCGCATCGGGGCCATGATCAGAAAATGCCGACGCCAACTTGCAGCGGCCCACGGCGCACGCCGATGGACCCACCAGCGCTCAGACCTTCGGATCCGATCCCAATCGCAACCGATCCTGCGGGTTCGATCGGGTCTCCGTCTGCGCCACATGCCGCCAAAGCGAGGCACGCAAGAACAAGAAGGGTTCGGATCATGTCAACATCTCCTGCCAGCGGGCGATCTGGGCGCGCACCTGCGCGGGTGCCGTCCCCCCATAGGATGTACGCGATGCGACCGAATTTTCCACGCTCAAAACATCGAAAACATCTGCGGTGATGTCAGAATGTACCGATTTCATCTGATCAAGGGTCAGATCGGGCAGATCACAGCCCGCCGCTTCGGCCATTGCCACAAGAGACCCGGTAATGTGATGCGCATCACGGAAGGGCAGACCCAGCACGCGCACCAGCCAGTCAGCCAGATCGGTCGCGGTGGAAAAGCCGGACCCGGCGGCAGCGGCGAGGCTCTCACGGTTTGCGCTCATGTCGCGCACCATCCCATCCATCGCCGCAAGAGCCAGCATCCAGTTGTCGGCCGCATCAAAGACCTGTTCCTTGTCTTCCTGCATGTCCTTGGAATAGGCCAGCGGCAGCCCCTTCATCACCATCATCAGCGCCGTGTTGGCCCCGAAAATGCGGCCCACCTTGGCGCGGATCAACTCGGCGGCATCGGGGTTTTTCTTTTGCGGCATGATGGAGGACCCGGTCGAGAACCGATCCGACAAGGTCACGAACCGGAACTGGGCGGAGGACCAGATCACCAATTCTTCGGCAAAGCGGCTGAGGTGCATTGCGCAAATGCTGGCCGTACTCAGGAAATCGAGCGCAAAGTCCCGGTCGCTGACCGCATCAAGCGAATTGGCGGACGGGCGGTCAAAGCCGAGGGCCTTTGCCGTCACGTCCCGATCAATGGGAAAGGACGTGCCCGCCAGCGCCGCCGCCCCAAGCGGGCTTTCGTTCATCCGCGCACGTGCGTCGCGCACCCGGTTCAGGTCGCGCCCGAACATCTCGACATAGGCCATCATGTGATGGCCCCACGTGACGGGTTGCGCGGTTTGCAGGTGGGTAAAGCCGGGCATCACCCAATCGGCCCCCGTCTCGGCCTGTTCCAGCAAGGCATGGATCAGCGACACAAGCGCCCCTTCAGCGGCATCAAACTGATCACGGACCCAGAGTTTGAAATCGGTCGCCACTTGATCGTTGCGCGAGCGACCCGTGTGCAGGCGGCCTGCCGGTTCGCCGATAATCTCCTTGAGTCGCGCCTCGACGTTCATATGGATGTCTTCGAGCGCGGTGGAAAACCGGAACGTACCCCCTTCGATCTCTGACAAGACCGTGAGCAGGCCTTTCCGGATCACCTCGACATCCTTATCGTTCAGGATGCCCGTGGTGCCCAACATGGCGGCATGGGCACGCGAGCCTGCGATGTCCTGGGACGCCATGCGCTGGTCAAATCCGATCGAGGCATTGATTGCCTCCATGATCGCATCTGGCCCTGCCGCGAAACGGCCCCCCCACATTTGGTTTGCCCCGTCTTGGTGGTCAGAGGGGGCGTTTGCAGGTTTGTCGGTCATGGGTTCGCCCACCTTGAGGAGTGAAGATGAAAAGATTTGTTGCTGCCGCCCTCTACATCGCCCTGAGCCTGGGCGCAATTCCCGCCCACAGCGATGTGGCGACAGCGGCGGGCCTGCGTACGGGAGATATGAAAAAGCTCGTGTTTCATACGACCCCCGAGGCGGTGTCGAATGCGTCATTTGATCTGGCCGATGGTGCAGGGACGGCCACGCTCGACGATTTTGAGGGCAAGTATATCCTGCTGAACTTCTGGGCCACATGGTGCGCACCCTGTCGGCATGAAATGCCGATGCTGTCCGAGTTGCAGGCCGAGTTGGGGGGCGACAAGTTCGAGGTGGTCACCATCGCAACGGGGCGCAATTCACCCGCCGGGATCACCAAGTTTTTCGCCGACACAGGCATCGACAACTTGCCGCGCCATCAGGACCCCAAGCAAAAGCTGGCTGCACAAATGGGGATTTTCGGGCTGCCGATCACGGTGATCATCAACCCGGACGGCAAGGAAATCGCACGTCTGCGCGGCGATGCGGATTGGTCCAGTGACAGTGCCAAGGCGGTGTTGGGCGCGCTGATCGCCGGATCAAGCTGAGCATCTCTCTCAGGCGGCGTGCATCAGGATCGCAGCCTCGCTCGCGCTGATATTGCGCCGGGCATAGGTGCCATAGGTATGCGGGTCATATTCGAGGTTCGGGAGTTGCTCCAGCAACCGGACGCGGTCTTCATCACCCAAGGTTGAAAGCGCAGTATTGGCGGGATGGAAGCTCTCGGTTTCGACGCCGTTGGCGCGGATGATTTCGTGGCGCGGCAACAGCACGTGCACATATGTGACCTCGCGCACCTGCAAATCGACGGTGATCGTGGTGCCGTTGATCAGGTCTTTGGCCGCGACCAGAACCTCGGGCGTGTTGAACAGATCGCGGGCCACGTCGCCCTTGATCAGCATCCGGTGTTCGGGCGAGACCAGCAATTCCTCATCCGGCTTCTCGATGCCCAAAGCACCGGCGGCAAAGCGCACGGGGCGCAGGCGCGGCATCGCAAAGAGGCGCGCACCGGTCATCCGCCGGAACCCCGCCCATTCGATGGTCTGTGCGCCGCTGTCCTTGGTCTGGACCTGATCGCCGGGCCGCAAATCTTCGATCAGGCGCGGCCCTTCGGGCGTGTCGATCCACGTCCCCGGCGTAAAGCAGATTACCCCGCCCGAACCGTCCCCGGTGCTGTCACCCGGCGAGGTGTTGAGCGTGTGATGCACGACCCACAAATCCACATTGCGCGGCGGAATATGATCAAGGAACATCAACAGCGGCTGCCCGCGCGATCCCACATCAATCAACGTCACTGTGTAACTTTTGGCACCGTCCGTGACGACAAAACTGTTGTCGCTCATCATCGTGTCATCGTCGGTATCCAGCGGTGTGATCGGCGCGTTGTCGAGCGCCGCCCCCACCAGCCGGTGCACCATGCGCGCGGCACGCCGCCGCATCGCTTCACTTCCGTCTGCCCCATCCAAACGCAAAACATCACGCGGACCATCAACGCGCACAGCGTCCCCACGCCATGCCCATGCTGCACCCACCGTCAGGGACGGCAATGGCGCGCCCTCAAGCCCGTCTACTTCTGTTTGCGACCAAGATATGACGAACGTGCCTCGAAAGCCCGTTTTCATCACTGCTCTGTCTGCCTCGTCTTTTTTTATTGAGAAAACGTTAGCAAACTGCGCTCGCGCAGGGAAGATTGAATTTGTGTCAGATTCCAGCAGCTTGCGCGATGTACTTCAGGTAGTTGCTTTACAACCACACATCGCCGGATATTGGTGGCGTCAAAACGACACTCGAAAACGAATGGATCCGATAACCTGACCTTCGTCTTGTTCCTCAAACTCTTCGCTCAGGTAGGTGACCCCGTAAAAGCCCGACAAACCCGAACCGCCCTGCCACATCACGCCCGCGCGCAACCGCTCGCGGCTGTCTTCCATCGTGACCGTGCTGGCAGAGGTGAAAAATTCGCTGTCATCGACGTAAGCCACATCAGCCCCGAGCACGAAACTGTACCCGGTCCAGTCCCCGGTGATCGCACGATAGCGATGCCCGCTGGTGTTGTCGCGCACCAACAGCTCGTCCTGCCCAAGCTCACCAAAGGTCAGATCAAGCCCCGCCCGCACCAGCGTTTCATTGCCTACGCGCGCCTCGATAAAGGGGCGCACAGAGGTCCGGTCGCTCAGCCCAAAGCGTTGCCCCGTTTCCGCCACCAGTGTCGGGTTGATCGCGTTGCCGACCTGAAGATCGCGGATCGCGTCCGAGGGTGTGCGGATGTTGAACGTGTCGTGAAATGCATCCTGAAATTCGTCCAGCCGGGTTTGTGGCCCGATGAACACAAGATCCCCACCCACCGAGAACTCGGTTTGCCCGCGTTGAAAATGGGTGTGCAGCCCGACGGTCAAAGCGCCGGCATATTCGCGATCACTTTCGACCGGGGTGCGGATGTCGTCGGGCGCAAGGATTTCAGCCCCCAAGCGCAGCTCAAGCAGCTGTCCGAACCCTTCGGGTGCGACCCCACCCCATGCAGGCCCCCACACACGCGAGGATTGAAACCCGCCGGTGCGCCAGCGATCTTCGCCATCGCCGAAAAAGTCGTTGCTGATCAGTCGCCCATAACCCAACCGCTCGCGCTCTTGCGCCTGTGCGGGCGTCATCAAACACGCCGAAGCAGCCAGTGCCGCCATCAAAATCCGAAGCATCAGGATATCCCGATCAAGTGTGCCCCCCCGAGCCTGAACTGCATAGGGGTTGGGCAATGATTTGCCTAGTGCCCAAACGCAACAGTTGCGAACCTAAGGTGGTTTTGCCCGCCTTGATTTTGTCAGATTTGACCCATGCCTAGCGTTGCGTGTGCGCCAAGGCCGGATATGTTCGGGGGAACCCACCCCTGCCCCTTCGACTGTCATAGGCACAGATATGAAACACCTCCTTGGCCTGCTTGCGTTACTTGTCTGGGCCCCCGTCGTCAGCGCTGACACGCTGCGCATGGCCGTGACCACATCATTTCACAACTCGGGCCTGTCCGATGTCCTGTTGCCCGAGATCGCCGCAGATACGGGGATCGAGGTGCAGTTGTTGGTCGTGGGCACGGGGCAGGCCCTGAGGCTGGGCCGCGCAGGCGACGTGGACGCGATCCTTGTCCATGCCCGCGCCGCTGAAGAGGCGTTTGTGGAAAGCGGTGCAGGCACACATCGCCGCAAGATCATGTATAACGATTTTGTGCTGCTTGGCCCCGTCACTGATCCCGCAGGCATCGGCGCGGCACCTGATGCAACCACGGCCCTTACCTTGATCGCAGAGGCGCAAGCGCCCTTTGTCAGCCGCGGGGACGACAGCGGCACGCACAACAAGGAACGCGCGCTGTGGGCCACGGCGGGGCGCGATGCGGCGACGTTTGAGGGATGGTATAACGCAGTCGGCGCGGGCATGGGTGCAGCACTTAACACCGCCTCGGGGATGGACGCGTATATCATGTCGGACCGGGCGAGTTGGCTGAACTTTGGCAATAAGGGCGGGCTGGCCGTCTTGTTCGAGGGCGACCCGGAACTGTTCAATCAATACGCGTTTCTGCCGGTGAACCCGGCCCGCCACCCCCATGTCAAAGCGGACCTTGCGGCCACCCTTGAGGGATGGCTGACCTCGGACAGAGCGGCGGCGCTGATCAACGGTTACACCATCGCGGGCGAGGCCCTGTTCACCTTCAACGCCAGGTAATCAGGCGGCCCCGCGCACAGCGCTTGGGGTTTGATCAAAGGTCGCCCGAAAGGCGCGGCTGAGCGCGCTTGGCGTCTCATAGCCGCAGCGCCCGGCAATTTCCGAGATGGGTTGATCCGTGTCCTGCAACAGCGCCAACGCGTGGTTCAGGCGCAGCCGCCGATACAATGCCTGTGGTGTCATCTGCATGGCGTCACGCACTCGCGCCTCAAGTGTCTTTTGGGTGCACCCAAGGCTGTGGGCGAGGGTCGATATGGCGATGGGCTGATCCAGATGGGCCTGCATGATCGCGATGGCGCGGGTCACCGTCCGCCCGGCCCGTATCGGCGTGTTCAGCGGACGTGATGTGGCCTCGGGCGACATGAACAGTTGCCCAACCTCAAGCGCCAGCAGGGGCCCGTGATGTTCGGAAATGAGATGCGCCACAAGGTCAAATGCCGCCATCGCCCCCGAGCAGGTCAGCCGCGCACCGTCCACTACAAAGCGGTTACGTACCGTGTCGATGTCCGGAAACGCCTCGGCAAAGCTGTCCAGCACATCCCAATGGATCGTGGCGCGCCGCCCGTTCAGCGCACCTGCGCGCGCCAACAGCCAACTGCCCGTGTCCATTCCGATCAGCGTGTCATACCGTTTCAGCGCGCGCGCCAAGGGCCGGATCACATCCCCATGGTCCAGGGCCCGCACGCCATAGGACGGCATGACAACCAAGCTGCCCCCCCACGTGTCCCCAAGCGCACCATGTGGCGTCACCTCCATCCCGCTGGAACTGCGCACCGTCTGCCCATCCATTGTGCAAAACCGCCATGTATAAAGCGTGCGCTGTGACAGGGTGTTGGCGGCGCGCAGCGGCTCGACTGTGTTGGCCAGACAATGGTTGGAGAATTGATCAAACAGCAGAATATCGAATTGCTGCGGCGCAGCTTGGGATTTTGGCGAATCTGGCATGATCGATGGATAACTCCGCACATCCTATTCGCACAAGATACGCTTTGATCGGCGCACCCCTGTGAAAAGGAACAGTCCAATGCATTTCGGCCTTAGCGATGAACAAGAGATGATCGTCTCGACCGTGCGCAGCTTCGTAGAAAAGGAGATTTACCCCCATGAGGCCGAGGTCGAGCGCACCGGCCACGTGCCCCTCGAATTGGGTCAGGAGATCAAGCGCAAGGTCATTGATCTTGGGTTTTATGCCTGCAATTTCCCTCAAGATGTCGGCGGTGCGGGCCTGAGCCATCTTGATTTCACACTGGTCGAGCGCGAGTTGGGCCGCGGCTCCATGGCGCTGACCCATTTCTTTGGCCGTCCGCAAAATATCCTCATGGCCTGCGCGGGCGATCAGCGCGAACGCTATCTGCTGCCCGCCGTGCGGGGCGAGCGGATGGATGCGCTTGCGATGACCGAACCGGACGCGGGGTCAGATGTAAGGGGCATGAAATGCACCGCCATACGCGATGGCGGGGATTGGGTGATCAACGGCTCGAAACACTTTATCTCGGGCGCGGATCACGCCGACTTTTTCATCGTGTTCATCGCCACGGGCGTGGATGACACCCCCAAGGGGCCCAAGAAACGGATCACCACATTTCTGGTGGATCGCGGCACGCCGGGGTTCGAGGTGCGCGATGGTTACGCGTCAGTCAGCCACAAGGGGTACAAGAATTGCATCCTTGATTTTGACGACTGCCGCCTGCCCGACGCCCAAGTGTTGGGCGAGGTTGATGGCGGCTTTGCGGTGATGAACGAGTGGCTTTATGCGACCCGCATCACGGTCGCTGCGTTTTCCGTCGGCCGGGCGCGGCGCTGTTTCGATTATGCACTGCACTACGCCGCCGAGCGCAAGCAGTTCGGCCAGCCCATCGGCAAGTTTCAGGGTGTCGGGTTCCAGATCGCAGACATGATCACAGAGATTGACGCGGCAGACTGGCTGACTCTGGCTGCGGCCTGGCGGCTCGATCAGGGCCTGCCGTCCAATCGCGAGATTGCGTCGGCCAAACTCTATGCCTCCGAAGCATTGGCCCGTGTCACCGACACCACCTTGCAGATCTTTGGCGGCATGGGATTGATGGATGATTTCCCGATTGAGCGGTTCTGGCGCGATGCGCGGGTAGAGCGTATCTGGGACGGGACCAGTGAGATTCAGCGCCACATCATCAGCCGCGATATGTTGCGTCCTTTGGGTGCTTGACGTGGCTGTAACGGACCCAATTTCGAATGGGCCGGACCCATCCGACAGGAGCGAGGGGCCAGCCCCTCGCGCTCCCCGGCATATTTATGGAACGCTGAAAGGGGAATACGCGCGTGGGTGATCTGAACCGTTTGTTGCGTCCCCGGTCTGTTGCGGTTGTTGGCGGTGGCGCGTGGTGTGCTGCCGTTATTGATCAGCTTGGGCGCTTTGGTTTTGATGGGCCTGTGTGGCCTGTGCACCCCTCTGCTGCAATGGTGGCCGGTCATGGTGCCTTCCCGCGTCTGGAGCATCTGCCCGAGCCGCCTGATGCCGTGTTCATCGGGGTCAATCGCCATGCCACCGTCAAGATCGTTGGGGATCTGGCGCGCATGGGGGCGGGGGGTGCCGTGTGCTTTGCATCCGGCTTTGCCGAAGCCCGTGCCGAGGATGCTTCGGGGGCTGGCTTACAGGATCAGTTGATCGCGGCGGCAGGCGACATGCCCATTCTGGGCCCCAACTGCTATGGGTTTATCAATGCGCTGGATCGCGCGTTGTTGTGGCCCGACCAGCATGGGTGCGCGTCCGTCCCTGATGGTGTCGCCATCCTGACCCAGAGTTCGAACATCGCCATCAATCTGACCATGCAGCAGCGCGCCTTGCCTGTCGCCTATGCGGTGACGTGCGGAAACATGGCCCAGACCTCGCAAGCGCAGATTGCGATGGCGTTGCTGGATGATGCGCGCGTAACCGCGATTGGTCTGCATATCGAAGGGTTTGGCAATGTTCCCGAATGGGAGGCCTTGGCCGCCAAAGCCCATGCCAAGGGCGTGGCGTTGGTCGCCTTGAAGGTTGGCGCATCGGATCAGGCGCGCCGGGCCACCGTGTCCCACACTGCCTCGCTGGCGGGAAGTGATGCCGGCGCACAGGCCTTGCTGGAGCGTTTGGGTATTGCCCGCGTCCACACCCTGCCCGACTTTGTCGAGACGTTGAAACTGCTGCACATGTATGGGCAGCTTGAGGGCACGGGCATCGCATCGATCAGTTGTTCGGGGGGCGAAGCGAGCCTGATGGCGGATATGGCAGTCGGGACGTCCCTGCATTTTCCTGCTTTGGATACGGATCAGCGTGACATCCTGCGCGCAGCCCTTGGTCCGATGGTCGCACTGAGCAATCCGTTGGACTATCACACCTATATCTGGCGCGCCGCGGATGCGATGGCGCAGGCATGGGGCGCAATGACCGGAGATCACATCGCCATGACCCTGTCGGTGGTGGACTACCCGGTGGCCGACCCGTCCGATTGGGCCTGCGCGACCCAGGCTGCCTTGCAGGTGCGCGCCGAAACGGGCCGGCCCTTTGGCGTTGTGTCCACCTTGCCCGAACTGATGCCACCCGCCACGGCCCGCCAGCTGATGGATGGCGGTGTGGTGCCGTTTTGCGGTTTACGCGAAGCGTTGGTTGCGGTCGAAGCGGCCGGACAGGTCGGCGCGCCACATCCCCTACCCCTGTGTCCGCCGGGTCCCGATATGGCGACGGCGGCACTGACCGAGGCGGACGCGAAGGCAGCATTGACGGATTTTGGCATCGTGATCCCGCGCCATCACGTCGGGACCGCCGTCGAGGTCACCGTCGCGGCACGCAACATGACCGGACCCTTCGCGATCAAGGGGGTCGGGCTGGCCCACAAGACTGAAATGGGGGCCGTGCACCTCAACGTCGCCGTTGAGGATGTGCCGAATGTGGCCCGACAGATCGCAACACCCCAGATCCTTATCGAAGAGATGGTGGGTGACGCTGTCGTCGAACTGCTGATCGGGATCACCCGCGATCCCGCGCACGGCTTTGTCCTGACCCTCGGCGCGGGCGGCGTTTTGACAGAGCTTCTGCGCGACACGCGTGCGCTGTTGCTGCCCGTGCGCGAGGTGGACGTCGTGGAGGCCCTGCACGCCCTGACCTGCGCGCCCCTTATCAACGGCTATCGTGGCAAACCGGCGGCCAATATCGACGCCATCGTCACTGCGGTCATGGGCCTGCAATCCTATGTCCTTGCACACTGCACCACCCTCAGCGAAGTTGAGGTGAACCCCTTGATCTGCACCCCCACCCGCGCCGTCGCCGTTGACGCCCTGATACAGAAAGGCCCCACCCCATGAGCCCCATCAAGACCGAACGTGACGGTGCCATCCTTGAGGTGACATTGGACCGGCCCAAGGCCAACGCCATTGATCTGGCAACCTCGAAAATCATGGGCGAGACCTTTGCCGCCTTTCGCGATGACCCGGAGTTGCGGGTGGCGATCATCACCGGGGGCGGCGAAAAGTTCTTTTGCCCCGGTTGGGACCTGAAGGCCGCCGCAGACGGGGACGCCGTTGACGGCGACTACGGTGTGGGCGGCTTTGGCGGTTTGCAGGAACTGCCGCGTCTCAACAAGCCGGTCATCACGGCGGTGAACGGGATCGCCTGTGGCGGCGGGCTGGAACTGGCGCTGAGCGCGGACATGATCCTGGCGGCCGATCACGCGACCTTTGCCTTGCCAGAGATCCATTCTGGCACCGTGGCGGACGCAGCCTCGGTCAAGTTGCCCAAACGCATCCCCTATCACATCGCGATGGAATTGCTGCTGACAGGGCGCTGGTTCGACGCTGAAGAGGCGCATCGGTGGGGTCTGGTGAATGAGATCCTGCCCGGTGCCGCGCTGATGGACCGGGCCTGGGAGTTGGCCCGTCTACTCGCCTCGGGTCCGCCGCTGGTCTATGCCGCGATCAAGGAAATTGTGCGCGACGCCGAGGATGCCAAATTTCAGGACGCGATGAACCGGATCACCAAAAGCCAGTTGCCGACCGTCGAGACGCTCTATCGCTCCGAAGATCAGCTTGAGGGCGCACGCGCCTTTGCCGAAAAGCGTGATCCGGTGTGGAAGGGCCGCTAGTCCGTTACCCGCGGATCGACGGGCAGCCCACTTGGCACCGTCTTGGGCACGCCGAGCCGGCCCATCTTGGCCCCTGCCCCCGTCAGACTGTCCAGAAACGCGACGATCTGATCCACCTCGATATCCGTCAATGATATCGGTGCAAGTGTGACCGCAGCCCGCTGGCGCGCCATCTCGCGCGTATCTTGCCGGACCATGAAGTCGATGCCCGCCAGCCACGGCACTTCGGGCAAGGCCGCCATCTCGGGCGTCCACGCGTCAAGCGCAGCAAGTGGGTCGAGGTGATGGCGCACCATCCCCTCAAGCGTGGGATAGGCCCCATTGTGCCCATAGGGCGCGGTCAGGGCCACGTTGCGCAGCATCGGCGTGCGAAAGGCATAGGCATCGGCCAGATCGTCGCTTTCACCCATCCGCCCCACATCGCGCACCATCGGATCAAAACGGCGGGTGCGTCCAGGGCCGAACGGGGGCAGGCCAAGGGCATGAAAGCCCTGGTCCGACATCAGGGATCCCGCGTGACAGGACACGCAATCCGCCTTGCCATAAAACAGCTTGAGCCCGGCGCGCTGATCGGGGCCAAGCGCGGTGATGTCCCCCGCCAGATAGGCATCAAAGGGGCTGTCAAAACTGGTCCATTCCCAGACCATGAACGCACTCAGCGCATTTCCGATATCGGCAATGGTGATGTCTTCGGACGTCTCGATATGGGGCACCGCCCTGACAAAGGCTGCGGCATAGGCCGGAACATGACGCACACGGTCCGCGATGATTGGCCAAGCATAATCAATGCGCTGATGCACAGCACCTGCGATCTCGTTCTCCTTGGGGTTCCCGGCCATTTCGAACTGCGCCACCAGTGGAAAAATCGCCTGAGCCGCCAGCAGATTGTCGAGGCCCTCGGGCAGCCATTCCTCAGCCGGGGAGTTGAAGCCGTTTTCATAAGTGTCCGCCACACTCAGCCGCCCGTCATGGAACATCACATCCAGCGCCTTGGCCCCAAGGTTCCACAGCCCCGACGCATTGCGCGGGATACGTTTGCGTATGCGATCCTCACCCATCCCGGCGGTGCGGTTTTTGCCGAGGCCCTGCCCGCCCTCACCTATCCCAAGGCTGAGGCCGTCGCCCGTGCCCAGATCAGGATGGTGGCAGCTCGAACAGGCGATGTTGCGATTGCCCGACAGGATCGGATCATAGAACAACAACTGGCCCAGGCGGGCTTGCGCCGGATCGGGCTGGATGAAATCATCCACGCCTAGCGGGCGCGGCAGATCGGTCGCAAACGCAGGCGACGCACAAAGGATGATCACATGCGCAACCTTGCCATAGCCCTTGTTTTTCTGGCCCTTCCCGCGGTGGCCGAAATCGAAGAGGCGCGCGATCTGATGGAGGCGGGCGAATATACCGCAGCCTATGAGGCGCTTTGGCCCGCCGCCCGATCGGGCAATGCCGACGCCGAAGAATTGATTGGGGTGATGTACGCCCTTGGACTCGGCGTGCCGCGTGACGACGAGCGGGCGTTTGAGTGGTATCTGCGCTCGTCCATGAAGGGCCATCCCGGCGCACAATCCGGTGTCGGGTGGTACTATGAGGTCGGGCGCGGCATGCCCGCCCCGGACCTCGTGCGCGCCTACATGTGGTACACGCTGTCGGCCATCGGCGGCGACCCGGACGCGGCCATCTCGCTTGAGGAAGTGGTCAAGAAGATGACGAAAGCAGAGATCAATCGGGCGCATATTCTGGTCGCTGATTACAAGGTGTGGATGTATCCGTTTCGGTGAGTTTGGCAGGGGTTGGGGGTGATGGGAAGGGTCGTGCGAAAGCCTCGGGAATTTTGGGGCACTAGATCGCCGTCATACTCGTTGCGGGAGACGGCGAATGGCGGGATTGAGCCCAACCTGTGAATTCGATTATCGTGCTGCGTGCGCACGCAGTACAGATTTTGCGGCGTACGCATCATCTTGAGCACGGCAATGGGGCGTAAAGAGCGGCCGTTCGTGTCGGGCGCAGCGAGACTTCGTCAGGCAATGAGTAGGAAGCGGACGAAACCACCTTTTCGCCGCACGTGCGCCTATGGCTGCTTGTGATCTTCTGGGATGTGTCCAATGACAATCGGCAACAGTTGCCCCGCGATTTAGACGAGCCGGGGCCGCAATATGATCCTTATGGATTGGTCGGCAAAATGCCACCCGCACAAAAGTTCTAGAGAAATGTTGGGCCAACCCTTACAACGCAAGAAGACCAAGGGGGGCTATATGTTAACTTCAATCATCTCATTTGGGGTCATTCTGGCATTTGCGCTGGTGATCTTTTGCGTCATCAAGTGGTGGAACCTTCCGCTGACTGGCGTCACGCCTGTGCCACTGTTCACTTTTATCGCAATCTTGTTCACGTCAGGTCTGGATGTTGGACTGATCATGTTCCCTCTGGCGTTCGACTATCCGCTCTACGCAGATACGGTGGCCGAGCCGGCCTACGCGTTCACCAACCCACTCGCGCTTGAGTTCGGGTTCTGGGGCTTCTTGATCTGGGCGTTTTATTTCCTGACGACCTTCTATTTCTGCGCGATTGAACCGCGCGTGGGCTTCTTCAAGATTCCGGCAGTCAAGCTACTCAATAACATTGTGATCATTACAACCTGTGCCTTCACCGGAGCATTGTTCCTGATCTACATGCCGTATTACATCGCGGAAGTTGGCGATGGTGAGACCATTCTGCCAGTGTTCTACCTGATCTGCTTCCTTGTCATCCTCATCGCAGCATTCAGCTCGACCGACTTGAAATTCGTGAAGCTTCTTTCGGTCAGTTCCACCGTCCTGTTTCTCTTTTTGATTCTCTACATGTTCATGAACGCAGGGATGAGCGTGGGCGATTTGGCATCAACATCCAGTAACATCGGCGGCTATTTTGTGAATATTCACAAGTTCATCATCCCACTGACCGACTACCACGAATTCTATCTCTTCTGGTGGTTTGCTTGGTCAATCATGATTGGGCAGTTTGTTAGTCGCTTTGTCGGCGGCCTGAAAACATGGCAACTGTTGGGCGCTCTGCTGGTTTTCCCCTCTATCCCTTTGGCGCTTTGGTTCTCGGTCCTGTATTTCTATCACCTCAATGGGATCGGCACGGCAGGTTTGCCAAACTGGGCGATGACAGTCGTAGGGATCGTGTTTGTGATCAACTCGTTTGACTCACTGATCCGGCTCTATACCGACAACCTGAACCTGACCACGGAACGCTTTGGCACCGTATCCTACGTGCTGGCAAATGCGGTCGGCCTCTTTGTGCTCACGTTGCTCTTTCAAAGCCAATGGCTGCAAATCCAATGGGTCGGCACAATTGTCATCGGCATCTATCTGATGGCTTTGGCGTATATGTTCTTCGCCAAACGGGGCAAGCTGTCCAACCTGGACGGTAATCCAGTGGTCGCGGCAGAGTGAAAGCCGTCAAACATTGTGGACCTGCCAGCCTTGCCGGCAGGTCCATCGCAGGCGCTTCAGTGGAGCAAGTCTTGTTCAAGGCTTTGCTGCGGATTTGACCTTTGCGTTGCAGGCAACATCAGCAAAAACGGGCTCTCTACTGCCGATTGCTCGCACAGCGATGACCAGCTTCATGCATCTCTGACAGCGGCCATTCCCTCAAACTTTAAAATCGTCCAGTCAGCGCGGTGCTGATGATTGGGTGCGTAGGGAGGATCGGAGGGCAAATCATGCCAAGAGTCCAACTTCCCGCAGTCACCCCCAAGCGCAAAGCCTGGAATAAAGGGCGCATCATCGGCCAGAAGCGGCCCCTGTTGCCTAAACAGGTCTGGGCAATACGGGCACGGCTCGAATTAGCCTGCAACCTGCGCGACCTTACATTGTTCAACGTAGCCATCGACAGCAAGCTGCGCGGTTGCAACCTGGTCAAACTGACGGTGACCCACGTTGCCACGGCGAATGTGGTTCGCAGAGGAAGACGTCGATATCAGTCGCTAATGTGAACGTGCGATGGC